>SVFD01000012.1 GCA_015057025.1 Lachnospiraceae bacterium
TTATTCAGGCATGTTGTATAACCAAGGAGAGCCGATGGCACTCGGCGAAAAGGTAAAAATAAAGTATGATCCAAATGCGCCGGAAGATTCTACCTATATATTATCTCCTAGCATTTACAATATGATTATACTCCTTATTTGCGGAAGTGTTTTTACAACAATAGGTTATTTTATGTCGGGTACATGGGTCTTACTTCGCAAGATAAGAAGAAAAGGGCAGCCGGAAGAAGAGGAAAAATTACCACCGGAAGAATATGTAGACCCTAAAAAAATAAAATATGCTTCTAACAAATGGAGCAAAAACATCTTTGTTAGACTTTTACTATTTGCAGTTGTTTTGGGCGTAATTTTCTTTTCTAACAAGCTTTTCCCAGGGAAACACCCTGTTGATGTGGAACAGTTTCAAAGCGTGGTAGAAAAGAAGGGCTATATCACTACCGATACTACAGAAAAATTGCGTCAGGATTGGCGAGTTGGTTCTATGATGAAAGAGTCGGTATCGTTTGATGATGGCAATGTAAGAATGGATTTTTGTATAATGGATACGGTAGACAGTGCTATGAGTCTCTATGCAGGAATGACACTTCCTGTATCTGAGGGTGAAGAAATAAAGCAAGACGGTATGGTACAGGAAATCCATATCAAGGAAAGCGACTCTATGTACGTAGTTAAGGCTCGTTGTAGAGATACCGTGGTTTATGCGGCTGCATTACCGGAAAATAAAGAAGAAGTGATTGACATATTGCAAACACTTGGATATTGGAAAGAGTGAGTAACAAATGCGGAAGAATAAAGACGAAAAAGAAAGAAGAAAATCAAATAGGAAATTGCTGAAGCAAAGCTTTACTAGCGAAATGAAGGAGCCAAAGTTTCAGAGATTCGCAAACGAATATATGGGTATTGGCATGTGTTTTGGTCTTGCAATCGGCCTTGCTTTTGGAAAAGTTCTTTTTCCAGATAGTATGACGCTAGGTATGTGCTGGGGACTCCCGATTGGTATGAGCCTTGGTTTGGCATTCGGGCAAGAAAAGGATAGAAAACTTTGGGAGAACCGGATGGAAATCAGCAAGATTGAACGTCTGGCAGGCTATTCAGAAGTGTTTATTTATGCCATTGATAAAGATGGTAATGAGAAAGAATTTCGTGTTTCTGAAAAGACAATGAAAGCGGAGAAGTTTAAAGCCGGTGACAAGGTAGCCGAAGAACGAGAAGGTGTACTCATATCATTAGAGACAAGCAAAGGGAAAGAGCAATGAAGAAGAAAGAAGCAAAGAAGAAAATACAGTGGCAGCAGTACATAGCAGTGGCAATTTTCATGCTGATTGGTGGTGTGTGCGGAGTGCTAATGGCTCAATATGTGGGCAAAAACGTACAGCCTGATACCTTCATAGGTGTAGAATTATTTTCATTGGCATGCCTGTTTTTGGGAATGTATGTTGCGATATTTATACAGCTGATTATCCATGAGGCAGGACATTTGGTGTTCGGGCTGGTTTCCGGATACAAATTTAGTTCGTTCCGCATTTTCAGTTTTATGTGGGTTAAAGAAAACGAAAAAGTTCGTCTTAGAAGACTGTCAATTGCAGGGACAGGAGGACAGTGCTTAATGTCCCCACCAGACATGAAAGATGGAAAGATTCCGTTAGTGCTTTATAACCTGGGCGGTTCTCTGATGAATGTAATTGCTTCAGTTGTATTTTTTGTATTGTATATTGTCACTAAGAACATACCATTATTGCCAGTAATTTTATTAATGTGTGCAATTATCGGTGTTGCAATTGCCATTATGAATGGTGTGCCTATGAGGCTGGGAACGGTGGATAATGACGGTTACAATGCATTTTCACTTACGCGCAACAATGATGCAATGCGTTCTTTCTGGATACAGATGAAAGTGAATGAACAGCTTGCAAAAGGCATGCGTTTAAAAGATATGCCGGATGAGTGGTTTACAGTCCCTTCTGATGAAGCTATGAAGAACAGTATGGTTGTTGTAATGGGAGTATTCGCCTGCAATCGCCTGATGGATCAACAAGACTTTCAGGAAGCAGACAAGCTGATGAAACATATTATGGATATTGATAGTGGCATGGTGGGTCTGCACCGAAGTCTCATGGTCTGTGACAGAATGTATATAGAAATGATTTCAGAGAACAGAAAAGAAATCATTGATGAAATCCTTACGAAAGAGCAGAAGCAATTTATGAAGCAGATGAAAAAATTTCCGTCAGTGTTACGGACAGAGTATGTACTTGCGCTTTTACATGATAAGGATGATGCGAAGGCAGAACAAATCAAAGCACTATTTGAAAAATGTGCGAAATCCTATCCGTATCAGAATGATGTTATATCAGAGCGTGAATTGATGGATATTGCAAAAGCTGCACGTTTATAAATGAAGAGAACTAAGAGATTTTTAAGAAATTTCTTAGTTTTTTTTATTGTATATGTAGTATAGTCAGTATAGAAACAAAGAAAGCGTGGTGAATAAGACATGGATAAGCAAACAATTTTGGTGGTGGATGATAATAAGGAAATTGTTTATTCAATTAGTGAATTACTGAAACATGAAGGATATGAGGTCGTAAAGGCATACGATGGCATGGAAGCCTTAAAAGCGATAGAAGAACATAAAATTGATTTGATTTTATTAGACGTGATGATGCCTAAGATGAATGGATTATCTGCACTCATGAAACTTCGTGAGAAATCTCGCATTCCGGTCCTAATTTTATCAGCAAAAACGGAAGAAAGTGACAAAGTTTCAGGGCTAACCTTGGGAGCCGATGATTATATCGAAAAACCTTATAATCCGACAGAACTAATGGCAAGAGTAAAAGCGCATTTGCGAAGATATCATGTGTGGGGAGGCGAAAACCCGAAAGCAAGTGACGATAAAATCGTCAATGGTGGGCTTGTACTAGATAAGAAGCAATGCATTGTTATGGTCGAAGGACGGGAAGTTCGTCTGACGGCGAAAGAGTATAAAATACTAGAATTTTTTATGGAGCATCCGGGGCAGGTTTTTTCCGCAGAGCAAATCTATGAAAATGTTTGGGGAGAAGAAGCATGTTTTGCGGTTGAAAATACGGTTATGGTACATATCCGGCATATTCGTGAGAAAATAGAAATTGATGCAAAAAATCCAAGATATGTAAAGGTGGTGTGGGGAATTGGTTACAAAATGGAAAAATTTAATTAAAAAGGCGATGGAATATATTCCAGATACAGAGAAAAAGGTTTTGGCACTTTTTTCCATGGCTATAGGCTTATATATGCTTTATAGTTCATTAGATAGGATTGCAGATGGTTGGTGGGTGGAAAATTTTTCTTTCTTGTTCGGCAACATAGGATTTGCATATGGTGTGGTAAGCTTACTTCGCGAGGTGTGGAAGAGAAAATATAAAGATTGGGAAACGATGGAAGACGAACTTTACACAAAATGGAAGACTTTGTGTATCAATTGGGAAAAGTACTTTCTTATTATCGCAGTCAGTCTGTTTGAAATTTTGGGTTTTTTTATTCGCAATACTTTTGGGCATATGTGGGAATGGGACTACTTTTACTTTGCGTTTTTGATTCAACTCGTTGTTTTCCAGGTGAACCTGCTATATCTAATGAGAGATAAACTAGAACTTGTGATGGCACAGATGGAAGGTATTAATAGTAAACGTGTGGCCGAAGCACTGGCAATTGAAAAACAGAGTTTAGAAAAGGTATCAAGAAGCGATAAACTCCGTGTAGAACTGATTACCAATGTTTCACATGATTTAAAAACACCGCTCACTTCGGTTGTCGGATATCTCGAATTGATTAAAAAAGAAGAATTGAGCGACGTGGTTCGTGATTATGTTGATGTAATTGCTGAGAGAGTAGAAAAATTAAAAGAAATGATAGGCAGTCTGTTTTCTTTGGCGAAGGCGAGTAGCGGGAATATTGAACTTCACATGGAAAAATTTGAAGTGAATCGTTTGCTGGAACAGATTCTTGCAGATATGAAGGATAAAATTGATGAAAGCACGTTAGAAGTTGTTACACAATATACAAAGGAAAATTCAGAGCTTATCACAGATAACATGTACTTTTATCGCATCTGTCAGAATTTGATTGAAAATGCTTTGAAATATTCTGCAAAGGGAACGAGGGTTTTTGTTAAAACATGTGTGAAGGAAGAAAACAAACTCTGTCTAGAGATAACGAATACGGCAGGCTATTTGATGGATTTTAAGAAAGAGGATATTCTGGAACGATTTGCGAGAGCAGATCAGGCTCGTAACACAGAGGGGAATGGACTTGGGTTAGCGATTGTTAGTACCTATGCTAATGCATTAGGTGGAGAGTTTGATATTCAAGTGGATTGCGACCAGTTTAAGGCGTGGCTTATTTTTCCAATTAATCAAAAATAGATAGCAGAAAAACAATCCGATGTGTTCAGAGAAAAGGCTGAGTGCATCGGATTCTTTGCTACATATTGTCGTCAACTACAAAATCATTTATAATGAAAGAAATTCTGAAAGTAAAAAAATGACCTTTAGATGATGGGAGGTACTGCAGTGAAAAAGAAAATATGGATACCAATCGTAATAATTGCATTTCTTATTATTCTAGTTATACCGATTCCAAGTGGAGTTTATAAGGATGGCGGTACGCGGGCGTACACTGCGTTGACCTACAAAATTGTGGATTGGAATCGATTGACCGGAGACAGTATATACGATAAAACGAAAGTATATCTATTTCCGGATAATTTCAAGTCCATTGACGAATTATGGCTTGCTGAGGAAACAGAAGTTGAACATTCTTTTGTGGCGACTGTTCTTGAAATTCGCGACACCTCTATTTTGGTAGAGCCAGTCGAGGGCGAGGATGAGTTACGTAGCGCAGACCAAATATCCTTTAACACAAAGGATCTTGTTGATATTGATGTAGAAGTCGGTAGCGTGGTGCAAGTCACCTATACGGGATTCATCATGGAATCCTATCCGGCGCAAATCAAAGCGGTTAGTTGGAAGTTATCCGACAATCTTAAACATATGGAGTATACAGAACAGTGGCTGGATAAAACAACTGCAGAGAAGTATGACAATAACATTTTTGACCACATCGTTATTACAAAGATTTATTCGAATTGTTTCTTTGCAAAAACGGTCATACCAATGCCATATGAGATTAAACTGAACGGGACCTTGTCAGATGAGTGGTGTGTGGGAGATCAAATTACATGTACCTATGAAAACACCTATTACGATTCCAAAAAGAATCGTGTAGAGGTGGATATGCTGACGGTGGAAGCAAGTGATTGGGAGCCGGAACCGGGTGTTGCATATAAACCGGTAATCTATCTTTACCCTGAAGAGGAAATGGAAATCTCTGTGAATCTTACGCTTGATGGTAGATTGACCTGCGCCTATCCTACTTATGATAATGACTGGAAGGTGGTGGCATCTCCTGATGGTACGCTGACAGATAGTAAAGGCCAGACCTATAACTATCTTTATTGGGAGGGCGAAACCTATGCACAGTATGATTTGACAAAAGGATTTTGTGTAAAGGGTGAAGATACTGCAGCGTTTCTCGAATCTGCTCTTGATAAACTGGGGCTTACCCGTCGTGAAGCAAATGAATTTATCGTTTATTGGTTGCCTTTGATGGAACAGAACCATTATAACATTATTTCTTTTCAAACGGATGCTTACACGGATGTAGCACAGCTGAAAGTTAATCCTGCACCTGATACACTGATTCGTGTGTTTATGACCTGGCAAGAAGCAGATACTTATATAGAACTGCCTGAACAGGAACTGAGCGCACCGGAACGGAAGGGTTTTACTGTGATTGAATGGGGCGGTACTGAAATCAAATAAATTTATAATTATCAGAATACATAATGAACAAAGCAAAGGCTGGCACAATTTGCCAGCCTTTGCTTATGGGAGAGGAGGAATTATTTATGTAATCGATTCACTCGGAATTGTTAGGCGAAGCCCAACAGCCGTAAATAAATACTTAAGTCCAGCCGCCGTCTTCATTTGATAATATCATTATATATAGCAACTGTGATTAAACTATGTCTAAAAAAGGAAAGCTTTCTAAAGTCTATGAAGAATTTATGATGAAAGCCTTATGATAACGCATCATCAAGTTCTATTAGTACTTCAGGATGCTTTATAATCTTGCGGAAGGAATTGCGCTCTATTTGCGGTATTCTGTTGAAGGTAACGCCGATTTCCTTTGCTGTCTGTGCATTCTTTAAAAGCGTGCCGGTGAATATTCCCCATTTTAAAGAGAGCATTTCAAACTCTCGGAGCGTACATTCACTTTCCATGAGAAAGAGTAGTGTCTCAAAATCTAAATCCGGATTATGACGATAATTCTTTTTTCTACCGGATGTTTTACATAAATAGTCGATCCGTTCATAAGCACCTTCTAGGTACTGAATTTCGTGTGTTGTGTATTTATGACGGTTAATGAATGGGCGGTTTCTTTTACGCAGGACCTGCAATTGTTCATCCACAAAGGAACTGCAAATAATACCACTACTCATACCACCTGCTGCAAAACGTTCAATATAGACTTTCTCGTCTTTGTATCTTGGAATACCGAAGGAGGCAGCAATGGTAAGATATTTGTCTTTCAGTTTGGCATCATCCATAGGCAGTGGGTCTAAAGTAAATTCTCTGGATAGATATGACCAGTATAGCGGTGCCCCGCGACTTCCCCAATATTCAGGTGGCATTGAAAACAATTCATATCCGTAGTGTGTGCCTGCATCAGAATACTTCAGGTATGGCATTTCTGTGTTTAGACGAGCACAGGAGTTCTTTAATATGCGTATTTGTTCTTCTGTAAGAGGGTAAGAGTACAATTCATCTGCCAATGCGGATTTTTCAAAAGCAATCATATCCCAGTTCGGCAGCAGTTTCTTGCCGGCTTCATTCATACAGTCGTATGCAAGTTTATGGTGAAGCAATTGCTTCAGTGATAGTTCTTCAAAAGGTATTGGCATATGAATCTCCTTTCTCCATACAAATTCTCACTTTATTATAATCTTATATAAGATACAGGTCAAATCCGTTCACTCCGATTTTCCTACAGATAACTCCGACGATACGAGAGGTGGAAAAAAGTTCAGAACTGTCAAAATTAAAAATGACACCCTAGACATTTCCATGGTGTTTTATCAGAAGAATAAAAACTAAGAAATGCAAGAGTGCCATTAATATTACTGATTTGATTCGGAATAAACTTTAATTGCAGTTACAATAGTATTTGCCAATGCTTCATCATTAATTACTTTAGAGAGAGATTCACTATTCCAAAACACATCATCGAAATCGCTCAGCTCGCAGCCTACTCCCCAACCAGGCAGACAGCAAAAACCACCATTTGCGTATTTACCAAATATAATGCCATAGTAATTACCGTTGTAGTCTATGCCGATATGATGTACATCTGAGATATGATCGTCACCCAAATAGCTAATTTTAAAGTCGTACATAGTATTTATACCTCCCATATTTTGCATGTTCTTATTATAGCATATATTGTCTTGTTCGTGTAGTCACAATGTGCTTTTTTTGATACGTTGCTTACTGTCAAAATTAAATATGGCAGTATGACGGGGGGAAATTAATTAAAAGACTATGAGATTATTAAAAATCCGTGAAATTCATTGACGGAAATTTAGAATCCAGTAAAATAAAACTATTAGTGTTAGTAGAAAAGGTGACTAAAATGCCGAAAGATATTACTCGAGATAAGAACAGGGAAAAACGTCCAATATCCAAAACCAGACGTCAATACATTTTGAAACTGATTGGCAGAATTGCCATATTTATTGGATGTATTTACCTTTGCATCCAAAGTCCGCAGAGCTTTGAAATACTGAATGGCTATGAATTTTTCCATTCTTTTTCTGTATTACACATCTTGTGGGTGATATGGATGCTGGATATGTTTTTGCAGATAGTGCCTGTAAAGAATAAAATTGCATTGGGTTCACAAAAACTGTTTGCAAACCGTTTCAGACCGATTAGAGAAAAAATTAACTATAAAGCATTAAGAGACTATGTTGTAACTACGACGAAAGCAGCATATAAAATATTTATTTTGTGGACCCTCTTAATTGTAGCGATAGGGATACTGTACCATAACAATATCATTGACAAAACAGGCATCTTCATGATAACCGTATTTTTCTATGTCTGTGATTTGATTTGTGTATTGATATGGTGTCCGTTTCGCTTGATTATGAAAAATAAATGCTGTACGACCTGCCGTATATTTAACTGGGATCATCTGATGATGTTTACGCCTTTTATCTCTGTTGGCGGCTTTTATGCAACCTCACTGGTGGTTATGGCGATTCTCGCATGGCTCGTATGGGAATTGTGTGTAATGTTATATCCGGAAAGATTTTGGGAGAAGACAAATCTTTCTTTGAAGTGTTCAGAATGTACGGATAAACTATGTACGCAATATTGTCAGAAGTTGAGATAATGTACGAGAAGGCACGCTGTTTAATAGAGTAAAATAAAAATCTGAAAATATAACAGAAGAGAAGAAAGGCTTAATATGTCAGAAACTATGGAAAACAAGTATCAGAAGAAAATTATTACTATACCGAATTTACTATCGTTCTTTAGGCTGTGCTTAATACCAATTATGGTGTGGCTGTACTGCGTAAAAATGGATTACCTTTGGACTACGCTTATTTTGACACTATCTGGCTTGACAGATGTTGTGGACGGTATGATAGCGAGAAAGTGTGGCATGATTAGTGATTTCGGGAAAATCTTAGATCCGATTGCAGATAAATTAACGCAGGCGGCAATGCTGTTTTGCCTGGTAACGAGATTTCCCTGCATGATGATCCCACTAGCGCTTATGGTTGTTAAGGAAATTTTTGCCGGTGTAACAGGACTTCTTACTATTTATAAAACAAAAGAAGTTATGGGTGCAGATTGGCATGGAAAGGCAACCACCGTGTCTATTTATGCGTTGATGGTTGTTCATTTGGTTTGGTATGCAATCCCGGATATTTTTTCTCATATCTTCACAGGTATCTGTGTAGGCATTATGTTAATGTCATTGGTGATGTATGGCATTAGAAATATGAGAGTGATTCGCACAACAAAGTAAAGAGGGGGAGATTATATTGTTCCAGGGAATGTTTTTGAATCTGCAATCACAATTACAGTCTTTGTTGTTTACAGCTATGGGCGTTTTACCCGCTATTGTCATTCATGAATATGCACACGGCTGGATTTCCTATAAACTTGGAGATCCGACGGCAAAACAGGCGGGCAGATTAACGCTGAACCCATTAAAGCATTTAGACCCAGTAGGTGTTTTATGCATGTTATTCTTTCGTGTGGGATGGGCAAAGCCGGTACCTATAAACCCATGGTATTACAAGAATAAAAAGAAGGGGATTATTGCAGTATCTCTTGCCGGGCCACTGGCTAATTTCATTTTTGCTTTTGTAATGCTCTTTGTGGAAGGAATTTTGATGAAGTATGGCTTATACGGCTTTACAATCGGATGGTTTGTCTACCAACTGTGTTACTATTCGGCAATCATTAATGTCGGACTTGGGCTATTTAATCTGATTCCGATTCCACCACTGGATGGCTCAAAGGTGGTTGAAGAATTATGGGAAAAGGCTGTGGAATTTTATTATCGCTACCAACCATATTGGCGCTGGATTTTAATACTGCTTATAGTAACCGGTGTTCTTAGCAAGCCACTCGGTCTTCTTAATAAAGCGTTGCTTAACGGTATGTGGCAGTTAGTTGGGTTGATTTTATATTAAATTCTTTATAAATTAGAGGAGTATAGAAAGAAAAGATGATTACGACAGTTTTATTCGATTTAGATGGCACATTGGTTCCAATGGACCAGGATGTATTCATAAAAGAATATTTTTCGAGAATTGCCAGAAAAATGGCAGGATACGGTTATGATCCGGACAAGTTGATTGATACCATTTGGCGCGGTACATATGCCATGATAAAAAACACAGGAGCAATGTCGAATGAAGAGGTGTTTTGGGAATATGCTAAGACTGTTTACGGAGAGCAAATACTGAAAGACAAGCCACATTTTGATGAATTCTATTTACAGGAGTTTGATAAAATAAGTTCCGTGTGCGGTTATAATCCGGAGGCGGCAGAAACGGTATGCAGATTAAAGGATATGGGGTATCGCATCGCATTGGCTACAAACCCGATTTTTCCTGCGCGGGCTACGGAATGGAGAATTGGATGGGCAAGGCTGAAACCAGAGGATTTTGAACTCTATACCACGTATGAGAGTATCAATTACTGCAAACCGAACTTGGCTTATTATCAAGAAATACTACATCGGATGCAAGTGCAACCGGAAGAGTGTATCATGGTCGGGAATGATGTGGATGATGACATGGTTGCAGAAAATCTTGGAATGAAAGTATTTCTACTTACAGATTGTCTAATCAATAAGGACGAGAAGGATATTTCTTCCTATCCACAGGGAACTTTTGTTGATTTATTGAAATATATCGAAAAAGTAAATGGAAGCAGATAGCATATGAAAGAGCAATGATTTACAGGAGAGACAAATACCTAGGGGTAAGTCTCTCTTATTTTTGTATACCTGTTGACAAATCAACAAGTATAGTGTAAAATTCGTTTTGTTGATTTGTCAACAAGTAAGGAAGGGATTTATTATGAAAGAAAGATTTGAAACATTTACTGTGCTGATTAACCGTATCAGCCGCAATATCCGAAAAATCAAGAATCAGGAGATGGCAGAATATAATCTAAGAAGTTCTCATATTTCCTGCCTGTATTATCTATATATGTCGGATGGGTTGACGGCAACGGAACTGTGCGAACGGTGCGAAGAGGATAAGGCTGCTGTTTCTCGTGCTTTGGATTATCTGGAAAAGAACGGATTTATTGTGTGCGAATCCAAAAGCGCGAAACGTTATAAAAGTCCCCTTTCCCTGACGGAGAAGGGAAAGCACGTTGGCAAAAAGATTGCGGACAAGATTGCAGGTGTGTTGGACGAAATCAGCGTCGGCTTAACAGAAGAGGAAAGAATCGCATTCTATCGAAGTCTTGCGATTATCAGTGAAAGCCTTGAACGTGTTTGCAAGTCTACAGAAAGCAGGAAAGGATAAGAAAAATATTATGAAAACAAGAATTATAGTAGACTCAACAGCAGATTTAATGCCGGAAATAAAGGAAAGAGTACATATTGTACCTTTGACATTACGCTTTGGAGAGGAAGAATATCTAGATGGTGTAACAATAGACCACAAGCGATTTTACGAAAAGTTAGTAGAGAGCGATGTGCTGCCAACCACGAGTCAGGGAACACCGCACGCGTTCGCGAAAGAATATGAGAAAGCAGCGGAAGCAGGAGAGAGTGCGGTTGTAATTACGATTTCCTCGAAACTGTCAGGCACCTATCAGAGTGCCATGATGGCTGCAGAGGATTATGAAAATATTTATGTGGTTGATAGTGGCACGGCTGCGATGGGTAGTGGCATTCTTACGGAACTTGCGATAAAATTTTTGGATGAGGGATTGGATGCGAAAACGATTGCGGAGAGATTAGAAGAAGAAAAGAAGAAGATTATTATTGTTGCCCTAGTGGATACCCTTGAATATCTCCAAAAAGGAGGTCGCGTATCAAAGACGGTGGCCTTTGCGGGCAGTGTCCTGAATATCAAGCCGGTACTCTCTGTTATAGACGGAGAAATCAGCATGCTTGGTAAGGCACGTGGCTCTAAAATGGGGAACAATCTTTTGGTTCAGGAAATTGACAAAGCAGGAGGTATTGATTTTACAAAGCCACTCTTGCTTGGGTACAGTGGACTTTCCGATGCACTTTTGTTAAAATACATAGAAGACAGTCGTCATATTTGGGAAGGAAATGTGGACGAGGTAAGGTATACAACTGTCGGCAGTGTAATAGGTACGCATGTAGGTCCGGGGGCAGTTGTAGTAGCGTTTTATAAAAAATAGTTAATTCTGAGTGGGGGAAACATGGAAAACATAAAAAGCATTCTTGCTAACAATATCACTGAGCTTCGCATACATCATAATATGACACAGATGGAACTTGCTGAAAAATTGAACTATTCCGACAAGACGATATCAAAATGGGAGCGGGCAGAATCAACACCGGATATCTCGGTATTGGTTGAGCTTGCTGAACTTTTCGGTGTTACCTTGGACTATCTTGTAAAAGGAGAGCAAGCAGAAGTTGTTACTACTGAGAAGAAACCGAAGGAAGTCAAATACAACAGGCGTGCCATCTCATATCTTTCGGAAGGGTGTGGCTGGATTGTTGCCGTCTTCGCATTTATCATAACCACGTTGATTCTGAAAGAGGTAACATTCCAATGGCTTTATTTTGTATATACACTGCCGATTGTACTAATTGTAAAGTTGGTGTTTAACTCTATTTGGTTTAATCCCAGACACAATTACTTCATTGTATCTATGCTGATGTGGTCTATTCTTGCGGCAATTCATATTACCTTCTTATATTTCAAGGTTAACGTTTCACTTATCTATTTCTTAGGTGTTGCCGGTCAGGGTGTGATTGTTCTCTGGTCGTTTATCAATAAGCCAAAACCAATCAAATAATTAAAGCGCTCTGTTTTCACATGTTGAATACAGGGCGTTTTTCGCGATTCTCCGAAACGGAGAGTAGTAGAAATAGAATTCTACGATGCAGAAACTGAAAAGTAGATACAGTTCTCTTGCGCTTGTGTTTACCCGTTTGAACTGCTTGAGTATACTGTAAGCTGTTAATACAAATGGTACAACCAGATAAAAAAAGGAGAGTTGGAAAATGAGTAGAGAGATACCGATTTTCTTTTCGACTGACGATAATTACATACCTTATCTTGACGTAGCGATTGCATCGCTAATTACCAATGCTTCCAGGAATGATACATACAGGATTATTGTTTTAAACACAGGTCTTAAGCCTGAGAACATTGCTAAGGTCAAAATGAATGGGAGGGAAGGTTTTTCCATCGAGTTTCTTGACATATCAGAGTATGTGGAACATATAAAATCCCATTTCAAAAATGTTTATCATTTTTCGATTGCATCATATTATCGTCTTTTTATTGCTTCGCTGTTTCCACAGTATGACAAAATAGTATATCTCGATTGTGATCTTATCGTACTTGGTGATATATCGGAACTATATCATGTAGAGCTTGGAAATAACATTTTGGGTGCCGTCTGTGATCAATATGTTCCATACACATTGGAATTCAGAGATTATGTAAAAACTGCACTCGGTCTTAATCCAGACAAATATGTGAACACGGGAGTTTTAGTGATAAACTTAAATGAATTTAGAAAGAACAGTATTGAAGAACAGTTTATTGAACTTATCACAAGGTATGATTTTGATTTGCTTGATCCCGATCAAGCGTATTTGAATTTTCTCTGTCAAGACAAGATATGTACACTTCCAAATAGGTGGAATAAAGTTCCTACTTCACTGAATTGTGAGGGAACCAAAAGTATAGTTCATTATGCACTATACAAAAAGCCGTGGCAAGATGATGACGTTGTAGATGGTGACTTCTTTTGGGAATATGCAAGAAACTCGCGTTTTTATCAGCAGATACTTGAACACAAGTCTGCGTTTGGAGATGAAGAGAAAGTAAAAAAAGAAGCAGCTACCAATGAGATACTGACGCATGCGAAGAAGATTGTGGCATCAGACTATACGTTTTCAAAACTGCTTTACAGAGGTAATCAATATGGAAAAATCAACTTACAAATTAGAAGTACTCAGGAGAATTGCTGAGTTTGAAAAAAAGGAATTGTGGCACTTGGATGTGGAAGATGATCCCGAAACCTATCCGCTTATGCCGGATAAGATAGATTATCTGAACGAAAGGCTTATAAATAAAATCAAGAATAGGATTTCAAATGTCCTGGCCACGCACTTTTTTGATAAGCTGATTGCAGACAGGCAACTGATTATAAAAGAAGTTCGCGGAATTGAGAATTTTAGTGCGATTGGAGGCGGCAAAATCGTTACCTGTAATCATTTCAGTATTACAGACAATTACGCCGTATGGGTAGCGCTCCGTGATTACATGAACGGAAAAATGCTATATAAAGTAATCCGCGAAGGGAATTACACCAATCCTCCGAAACCTTTTGGGATTTTCATGAGGCATTGTAATACATTACCGTTGTCGGGGCAAAAAAAGACAATGATAAAATTCATGAAGGCTTTTGCGGAACTGTTACGACGTGGCGAAACAATATTGATCTATCCGGAACAGGCGATGTGGTGGAATTATCGAAAGCCCAGACCAATGCAAGACGGAGCGTTTTCTCTTGCTATTAAAAATAAGGTGCCCGTAGTACCAATTTTTATTACAATGGGAGACAGCAATGTACTTGATTCGGATGGGTTTCCGGTACAGGAATATACGTTACATATTTTGCCGGCAATATATCCGGATGAAAATATCCCTTATCGTGAAGCGAAAGAGAAAATGAAAAAAGAAAATTATGAGGCTTGGGTTAAAACCTATGAAGAGTTTTATGAAAAACCCCTTGTGTATGGTGAATTATGAAATTATATTTAAGCGTAATCAGTGCAGCTATGTTGCTCATATCTATTGAGAACATTATTTTCAATACGGCGCCTTGGAGTCACGTGGTCATACTGGTTGTTCTATGTACTGCACTGCAATTTGCTCTTGACGGATTCGTTGCAATTGTAGTCAAAATCATGCCAGACAAGTTATTTAGTGTAGAAAATCCTTTATATTATGTATCTGAAGTGGAAAAGAATCTTTACAAAAAACTGAAGGTGCGGAAATGGAAAGATAAGGTGTGGGAACTTGGAGGGCTGGGTGGTTTCAGTAAAAAGAACCTAGTGAATCCAAACAGCCCGGAGTATATAGAAAAATTTATTGTGGAGTGCAATAAAGGTGTACTCACACACAGGCTGTCATATCCAATCGGTTTTATTCCCATGCTGTTCATTCCTAACGTGTGCATGTTTACCATCGCATTACCGGTTGCGGTAGTCAATTTGTTCCTAAATATCTTGCCTACGCTTGCCTTACGATACAATACACCAAAACTACATGTGATGCTAACTAGAATGAATAAGAAGTATATAAAATCAGATGAGAGAGGAATATCATGAAAACAAGAATTATAGTGGATTCAACGGCGGATTTGATGCCGGATATAAAGAAGAGAGTACATATTGTTCCTTTGACCTTGCGTTTTGGAGAAGAGGAATATATTGATGGTGTAACGATAGACCATAAGCAATTTTATGAGAAATTGATGGAGAGTGATGTGCTTCCAACCACAAGTCAGGGAACGCCTCATGCGTTTGTCAAAGAATATGAGAAGGCGAAGGAAGCAGGAGAGAGCGCAGTTGTAATTACTGTTTCGGCCAGAGTGTCAGGCACTTATCAAAGTGCGGTCGTTGCAGCGAGGGAGTATGAGAATCTTTATGTGATAGACAGTGGTACAGGTACAGTCGGCCATGGCATTTTGGTGGAATTCGCGTTGCAGTTATTGGATGAAGGATTCAGTGCAAAAGAAATTGCGGAACGTTTAGAGGAAGAAAAGAAAAAGATTGTGATTGTTGCATTGGTAGATACATTGAAATACCTACAGAGAGGTGGACGTATCTCTAAGAGTATCGCTTTAACCGGGAAAATATTGAATATCAAACCGATACTGTCAGCTGTGGATGGCGTGATTCAGATGGTAGGAAAGGCACGTGGTTCAAAACGAGGTAATTATCAACTGGTTCATGAAATTGAAAAAGCAGGCGGTGTGGATTTTGAAAAGCCGGTTTTACTTGGATATTCAGGGCTGTCCGATGCACCGTTGCTAAAATTCATTGAAGATAGCAACCACATATGGGCAGAACATACAGAGCAATTGGAATATACAACGATTGGCAGTGTAATAGGTACGCATGCAGGTCCGGGGGCAGTTGTAGTAGCGTTTTTTAAAAAGCAGGAAATATGATTCTTGTGTACCCTTGTAGAAAAGGTTAAAATGTATTCAGAAGTAACAATGCAATGGGGGGATGCACTATGAAGGGGAAAATGTTATTAAGGTGGCTGGGTTGGTTTATTTTATGCTTTTTTGCTATTTATATGATTATTTTTTTGGTGGATACAAATTGTTTGAAAGCGGTGACCCTATACAAATCGAACTTGGTGCGGCTCTCATCCCATCAGTTTTTATGTTTGGCATTTCGGAAGCGAATAGATTGAATGAAGCTAAGATTAAAGACTTAGAGGAACGTTTGTCAAAGTTGGAGAATACGAGTGGAGGGGCACGAGATGAAGAATAAAATTATCAATTGTGTTGTGGTTCTTGTTTTAATCACTATTGTGTTTGCCACTACAGATTATGTGGTGGGGAACGTGTTTGAGTCGGAAAGCCTATGGCTTGAATTGTGCATTTATATTATCATGTATGGAATTATGTTTGGCATAAAGAATGGCATCGTATATTTAATGAAACGAAATAAAAAAAGAGAGGAACAACAATAGATTGGGCGTAAGATTTCGGCAGATATGATTTATATAAAGATATGTTGTGTTTTGAAGGGAAGAGAGTCATTGGGACTCTCTTTTATATTGGAAAAAACAAATCCAAAACTGTCAAAATTAAATATGACAGTTGCAGAGAACTAAATATTCAGAAAATTGTTGTGTATCTATATATAAAATATTAAAATATAAGAAGACACAAAGATAATGATGGAGAAAGCAAATGATTAACAGAGAAGATATGCTGGAACTGACAAGACGAATGACACCGACAAGGACCTGTTTTGATAGGATTGCAGGTGCCTATATCAGTGAGACAGGAGAAATAGAGGATACGTTTAACATTCATTTCGGGAAACTTCCGGGTGCTGAAAAGACAAGAAACTTAAAGCTGGCAAAAACGATTCCGTTTTCCAAAACGAATGAACAGTTAAGAGAATATACTTTTGCAGAGAGAGTGCAGGGGAAGGACAGCGTATGGATGCTTTTGCAGGCAGTGCAGCAGTGTGGACTTAAAAACGATGCGTTGATGGAAATACTGTACGAACAGATGGCAGATGCCTACCCAGTGGATCATAGATTTGCAGTTTATGTCTTTCATGGAGTATATGATATCCCGGTAAAAGCAAAAGACGGAGAGAGTATGTGGGAGTCAGAAGAGGTGTACGATTTTATTATCTGTACAATCAGCCCGATGGAAGATGAGTACCAGCCTGCAGAGCCGGTATTTGGTTTTCTATATCCTGCATTTTCGGATAGAAGTCCGGATCAGAATCGAATCGACATTTATCATGCGAATCCGGATGCACCGGAAGAAGGACTATTATATAAAATAACAGGAAGAGTGTAACGGGGTTTTTGTATGCAGAAAAAGGATAAGTGGAAATGGACTATAGTTTTCTTAATTTTAATTGTAGCCACAGTTCTTTTATACATCAGTAGAAGCCAGGATGGCATACTGTGTTTTGTGATTGGTATTGGTCTATTCCTATGTGCGCTTTTGATAATAAATCATATAAATAAAAATTCAAAAACCTAGAGGAATTTATTTTAAGAAGGAGGTCGCCCTATGAAAAGCAAATGGATGGAAATGTCTACTATCAACAAAGTTGTTTTAGTTGTAAGAATTGTTTTATCTATTGTTATTATTGTTTTAGCCTTATTGCAGATTTGGGGAGTGATGAAAAGCGCGATTAACTATACCATGCCATTATTAGGAGTTTATTTTGTGATATTATCGATACAAGAATGGAAGACGCAGCGTGGTTATGCTCTCTTTAGTATTGGCGTGGCACTATTTATATTCATTGTCGCCTTTGTAGTATGGTTTGGTAAATAAAAAAAGCTTCAGAAGATGAATGATAGGAAGGATTGACGGAGGACATAACGTGAGAAAAGTATTTATGTGCAGCCTGTGTCACAATGGTATTTTAGGTGGTGGGTTGTATCTTGATAATAATTCAGTTACCTATAAAACACAGAAACTTACAGTGAGCGAACAATATAAAAATCTGGTTTTACCTATGAGTGAGATAGAAGGCATCACATGGAAGTGGATAATCTTTCCAGTTGCGACATTTCGCATGAAAACAGGGGCAAAGTACAATATTATCATATTTAATAAATGGCGTTTCGAAAAATATTACAATAAATATCAAGAAAATCCGGCATAGGAACTAATGATATTTGGAGGTGTCTGTATGAAAAGAAAAAAGATATTTATAGGAATCACGATGGTTTTACTAGCAATTATAGTTGCACTATGTCTGAATGTTTTGGTACAACGAAAATTCATTAAGAACTACACTTATACAGAACTTGAAAATAGAGGCTACACGGCACAAGATGTCAGGGCAGTAGAAATAAAACACTCTTATTTGAATCGTATTCTTAGCTATAACGAATGGAGAATATCGGTGGAATTTGAAAAGGAGCCTGAAGTTTTCTTTTGGTTCACATATCGAGACGATAAGATTATTTTTCAGGGAGTGAGTTCCGAGCCTATGCTCGAGAAAGAGTCAGTTCTTGACTATTCAGAAAGATTCAAAAATGGGACTTTGTTAGATGAATAAATAAGAATTTAACAAAGGAGGGTGTCCGTATGAAAAAGATATTACTCAGTCACGATGGTAAAATGAAGATGTATCTCGTTCCCGATGATGTTGCAGATAACTTAAAAAAATATTGTATGGATTTCGGTTTCGATTGGATATTACATGACCCCAATGCCCAAAAACTTCGTGTTACCACACCAAGTGGAGAAATTGGTTATATGTTTGGTGCGCAGGACTTTATAGACTACTTGAATGACTTTATATTTCCAAACCAAAAATCCACATTGGTAGGTGAAATGCATTTTTATGATTATGAAATTCCAGAGAAATACAAGGATATTCCGTGGTTCAATTTTTAAGAAACAAATTTCAATATAACGGAGGTTTAAACCATGAGTAGGACAGGAAGGATAAGTAGGATACAAAGGTGAGCGAAGTGAATTATACTTATATTCTGGAATGTAAAGACGGCACCTACTACACCGGCTGGACCAACAATCTTGAAAAACGCCTGAAGGATCATAATGACGGAAGAGGAGCGAAGTATACAAAAGCAAGACTTCCAGTTTCCTTAGTATATCATGAGGAATTCCCGAGCAAAGAGGAAGCGATGCGACGAGAGTATGCAATTAAACATATGACAAGAAGCGAAAAAGCCTGCCTAATTAGAACGTATGAAAAGAATAGAGGATAGAAAATGAGATATAACAAAAAATACATTGCAAAGAAAATTGATGACCCATTGCCACCATTGCCAGAAGACGAGCGTATTTACTTCAATGTGCCTTATATGGCAAGGGATTTTGCTAAATACTCACATTGCGGTTTTGATCCGGAAAAAAAGCTTTGGTTTACCGGTTCGCTCAATGCGAATTTATATGCATTAGTCCGCCTATATGGAGTGAATAAAGAAACGTCAGAAAAGGCAATGCAGTTATTAAGAGAAAAACTCGGAGATATAACTAGTCAAAATCTAGATAACGGTGAAAATGATAGTGTAGAAAGGCAGTCATAAACGGAAGGAAGAGAATATGAAGGGAAAAGTATGGATTTATCGGTTTTTATTGATTGTAGGTATTGGAATGGCAGCAGGATTCATCATAAGACTGAGCGTAGATGCGTGGAAGTATAAAATGTATGCACTTCCGTTTTACTATTATATCATTTTCCGTGTGATTGAATTTTTATTGCCGGCTACCTTCCTTATCATCACTGGAGTTATTCTGCGAAAAAAGTGAAACAGGGTGAAGTTTAGGCAATAAAGATAATAGTCACAGCAAAACCACATAATGTGTAGCAGGACAGAGGACCAAACCGGTTCTCTTTTTTGTTACCAAAGGCACCCCGGAACTGTCAAAATTAAATTTGACAGTCGATTTCCAATAAATATCTGTTGAAAAAAGAACAAATGTTCGATATAATGACGGCACGAGGAGTTGATAAGGGCATGAAACGGGTAATCTTTCACATCGATGTAAACTCAGCCTTTTTATCGTGGGAAGCGGTGTATCGGCTTTACCATTTAGGAGCCAAACAGGATCTTAGAACGATGGTATCAGCTGTGGGTGGAGACATGGCTATGAGGCATGGGATTATATTAGCAAAATCCATACCATCGAAGAAATATAATATCAAGACCGGCGAATCCATCATGGAAGCCAGGCAGAAGTGCCCAAACCTTTATCTGGTACCGCCTAATTACGGATTATATGAGAGGTGTTCCAAAGCGTTTGTAGACATTCTCCATGAGTATTCTCCTGCAGTAGAACAGTATTCCATTGATGAGTGCTATATGGATATGACGGGGACAGAGCGCATTTTAGGTAGTCCGGTGGATGCAGCTAATACAATCCGTAACCATATTCGTGACGAGTTAGGGTTTACGGTGAATGTAGGTATATCAGAGAACAAATTATTGGCGAAGATGGCAAGTGATTTTAAAAAGCCGGACAGAGTGCATACGCTTTGGCATCACGAAATAGAGCAGAAGATGTGGCCACTTCCAGTCGCTGATTTATTCTTTGTTGGAAGGGCAACGGAGCGAAAACTTAGGTCTTTAGGCATTAGCACCATCGGTCAGCTTGCCAAAACAGATATCGAGATACTACGCTATCATTTAAAGAAGCACGGAGAAGTCATATGGCAGTTTGCGAATGGGCTAGATGTAAGTGTCGTTCAGTCTGCCCCGGAGAAGAACAAAGGGTATGGAAATTCCACGACCATTCCTTTTGATGTGACGGAAGGTAGCGTGGCTAAGTTAGTATTGCTTGCATTAGCAGAAACTGTGGGAACGCGCTTGCGGGCAGCAGGCGTAAAGGCAGAGGTTATTGCTGTCGGCATTAAGAACAGTGACTTTGAGTATGCCAGTCATCAAAGAACACTATTAAATGCAACCAATATTACAAAAGAAATTCATGCCTACGCGGCACAGCTATTTGATGAATTGTGGGACGGAAAACCGATTCGCCATTTAGGCATACACACAAGCCGTATCAGAGACGGCTATGATATGCGGCAGATTAATATGTTTGATATAGACGTCGATTATGAGAAACTGGAGAAACTTGACAGTACGGTAGACAGTATTCGAAAACGATATGGGATTGACTCCGTCAAAAGAGCCTGCTTTGTAAAATCGCCCATCGATCATCTGTCAGGCGGTGTATCAAGAGAGAAGAGAAGCGTCGATTATTCGAAATTAAAGATAGAGTAGGAAAGGAGAAAAAGGACGTGGCATTTGGAATTGGAACGAATTCTCAGCATACAGAACATACGATACCAAAAGGACAGTTTCAGGATGTGGCTGTCAAGTGCTGGTTTACGTCCAAAGGCGAGAGTCGTCCCTTAATGATGAAACTACAGACAGACCAGGGCGAGATTATTCCTGTGGAACATATCCAACTTCTGACCTCTGAAAAACAATACTATGCAGGAATACTCACATGGAAGTATAAATGTAAGGCAGTTGCCAATGGAAGAGAATTGGAGTTTATATTGCTATTTACGCCTGAAAACTGTTCGTGGAAAATGGTATTAAATGGATAATTCGAATAAACCATCTTGCATTGCATATAATAAGAGATAATGAATGCAGAAACAATACAAATGTATTGATTTTGCATTTTTCGTTTGTTATACTTATTGTAAGAAAAGTAGGAGGTGGCTAGTATGGCAAGTACAATTCAGGTAAGAGTGGATGACGAATTAAAAACAAAGTCAGAAGAGTTATTTCGTGATTTAGGTACGGATACCACAACGGCAATTCGAATGTTTTTAACACAGGCATTAGCTGTTAACGGTTTTCCTTTTGAGATTAAGAAAGCAACTGTTAATCCATATGGAGCATTGACGGAACATGAAATGTTAGAAAAATTAGAAACATCACGCGCCCATGCAGCACAGGGAATGTATAAGGATGCGGATGAAGTGATTCATGACATGAGGGCGAAGTATGGATTATAAGATTGTAGTTACAGCAGATGCGCAAGAAGATTTAGAGCATTTTATTGAATATCTTCTTTTTGAAAAGCAAAGTATGCAGGCGGCAAAGAATGTATTAGATGATTTTGAGGCAACAAAAGAGAGTTTAAGATATGTGGCAGGAAGTTTGAAATTATGTGACAATCCACGCCTTAATCAATTAGGATATCGTCGTATTAATTTTTTGAATCACCGATATTTTATGATGTACCGTATTGTGGAAGATGTGGTATTTATCGACAATATTTTCCATGACCTGCAGGATTATGAAAACAAAATGCGTTAACGAAAATAAATAAACCCGTCCCGGAGGTAACGAGGACCATAAACAAAATGAGAGACGTAGAACAAAGAAAAGCAGCAAAAGAGTTTGCGGCATACTGGCAGAATAAAGGATATGAAAAAGGTGAGAGCCAAAAGTTTTGGTTATCACTTCTTCGTGATGTATACGGCGTGGAACATCCGGAACAAATGATTAGTTTTGAGGATCAGGTGCATCTCGACCATACATCATTTATTGATGCCATGATTCCGAAAACTCATGTTATGATAGAGCAAAAAGCATTAGGAAAGAACCTGAAAGCAGCAATTAAACAATCAGATGGAAGTTTGCTGACACCATTCCAACAAGCAAAGCGTTATTCAGCTGAACTTCCTTATTCGCAAAGACCACGTTGGATTGTTACTTGCAATTTCAGTACCTTCCACATCTATGATATGGAACAACCAGGCGGAGAGCCTGAAGAAATACAGCTTGCCGATTTGGAAAAAGAATATTACCGCTTAAATTTCTTGGTGGATTCCGGAAACGAACATTTGAAAAAGGAAATGGAAGT
>SVFD01000013.1 GCA_015057025.1 Lachnospiraceae bacterium
ATACACAGGAGCTGGACAAAGAGCACACAGGCTTACAGGAGCGGTTAAAGCAGGTCATCGGTGCCAAGAATAAGTTGGCGAATCAGATGGATAATTTATCTGTATCGGACAAGCATTATGACAAGAAATATGAGGATATGCAGGTGCGTCTGGATAAGCTCTATGATGAGATAGAAGAAATCGAAACTTTGATTGAAGAAGTGGAGACCAGATTGTATAATATTAGGCAGGAGAAAATATCCGGTGACAATGTGTACCAGTTTTTACTATTCTTCGATAAGCTGTATGACAGATTTACGGATATTGAGAAGAAAACCTTTATGAAGAGCTTCCTTGCGGATGTAAACATTTACGAGGAAGAGCAGGCGGATGGAAGAATCCTTCGTAGTCTAAAGTTTAGATTTCCTGTCTTTTTCAATGGGAAAGAGATATACGAATTGGATTGGGACAACGAAAGTACCGTGGAAACAGTCTGCCTTCTGTCAAGAAAAGCCCAATAAATCAAAGAATTTCGCCATTTTGGGAATAAAATAGATGTGTGTTTCTGTTTCCGTAGAGTGATGATATAATCGGATGTTTACCCCAGGGGATAGGCTTTTCGGAATGGGAGATATACATTTTGGCGAAAGGATACATTTTCGCCAAAGAGGAGAAAGTAAAAACGTATGTAGAAATAAATAGCATAGGAGGAAAGGTAATGAGCAAGATATCATGGTTGCATTTATCTGACTTACATCTTGGAAGAGATGTGTATAATGAAAAAGTGGTCTTAGAGGAACTTTTGATGGATATTAGAAAACAATTAGAAATTAATAAAATTAAACTGGACTTCGTATTTATCACGGGAGATATTACATATTCAGGGCAGAAAAAAGAATTTGATTATGTTCAGGAATTTTTAAGTAAGTTATTAGTTGTTACCAATCTAAATAAAGAAAATATTATTTTAGTACCAGGAAATCATGATATAGATCGTACGAATTTATTATCAGTTGTAAAAAATTCCAAAAAACTTCTTAATAATAGAGATGCAATATCAGAAATTATTGGGAATGAAGCGGAAAGAGAGATATACACACAGGGGTTGATGAATTATCGACAGTTTATAGAAAATAATTTTTCTTGGGCTATACAAGCTGAAAAAGCCCCTTTATTTTATACTTTAAATAAAAAGATAGATGGTATTCAAGTTTCCGTATTAGCATTGAATACAGCATGGTTAGCATATGGTGATGATAACGAAAAGGGAAAGATAATTTTGGGTGAGAGGCAAGTCAGAGAGGCTTTTGATAAGGTGGATAATCCTCAAATTGTTATTACGTTGATGCATCATCCTTTTGAATGGCTTGATTGGTTTGATTCAAATGATGTAAAACAGATGTTAGAAAGGCGTGCAGATTTTATATTAAATGGTCATGAACATAGGTTAGAGATTATTGGAAAAGGGTCAATTTTTGGTAAAGCATTCAGAATTTCTGCAGGTTCGGTTTATGAAACGCGCAATCATATAAATTCATATAATATTGTTAGTAGTGATATTTCAGAGGGTATGGCTAGTTGCTATTTTAGAAGATTTATTGATAGGGATGGCGGATTTTGGAGTGAAGATGATACTTTAGATAATTCAATATGTAACGGAAAAATTCGTGTAAAATTATCGGAAAGGATAGTTGAAAAATTTCCAGTAGATGTTGAGAAACATGAGAAAGTAGAAAAAAAGGAATTGTGGATAAATCCTGTCGATAATAATGTTCAATTATTTATACCTGATATGCCTAAAGATTTGATAAATAGAATAAGAGAGGGAAAATGTATTCTTTTTGCAGGTGCAGGAACTTCTTTGGATGCTGGACTTCCTAGTTGGTATGAGTTGTTAAAGAGTATGATAGAACAAGTTGATGCTTGTGGACAATTAGATGAAAACCAAAAAGAAGAATTAGAATTTTTGATAAATCAGCAAGATTTTACTGTTATTGCAGAATTTTGTAAAGAAAAATTGGGTGTAAAAGGATTTGCGGATTTGATAAAGGAAAAGCTAAATACAAAAAATAAAATTTCAACAATTCACAATATTCTTGCAGAAATTCCTTTTAAAGCTGCGATAACATCTAATTATGACAATTTTATAGAAAAAACTCATAAAAATATTAGGGTGATTTTACCGGATGATATAAATAAATTTGATAAAGAAACAATTGCTTCTTTTTTTGAAGAAGATATATTTCCAATATTTAAAATTCATGGTTCACATGATGATCCAAGCTCTATTATTTTGACAGATAATGACTATAGAAATGTTATATTTAGTAAACCTAAATATAGAGAAAATCTAAGACAATTGTTTAAGGATAAATCATTACTATTTGTAGGGTTTAGCTTTAGGGATTCTAGCATAAATTTATTGTTACAAGAAATTTTTACTATTACGGATGGAATGTCAAATGCACATTATGCTTTTTTGAGTGATATAGGGAATATTAAGAAAGATTTTTTCTGGAAATCTCGAAATATTAGAGTAATACCATATCAAACGGTTGATGGAACACATATAATTTTGAATAAGATGTTAGAAAAAATTAGAGATGAGTTTAGATAATGGTTGATAATATAATTGCTTTTGCCTAAAACAACTATTATTGGGAATTTGACATAGTAATGCGCTAGGTGGGGTAAATCCCTTACCCCACTTTGAAAACCTATTGCATACTTTCGTTATACAGCATTAAATTAAAGTTTAAGGGAATATTGAAACAGTGGGGTGGTTTGAAACCTTGCTGAATAATAGGCTTTTGCTAAAAGGTATTACTTTTGCGAAAATGTATGATACCTTCTGGCAGAAGCCTTTTTATATAAAGATAACTTGACTTGTAAATCTTACGGGTGTAATATTTAAGAGGGCATATTGTATTGTAGTAGAAAATTTTTTTGCTCAAAAATCTTACAGATGTAATAATTAAAATGCTGTACATTGAAAATCAGGATATTACCATATTGGAAAAAGAATGGAGGTCTATATGAAAGAAAAAAGGAGAGGCATGGGAATGAGACTATGCATGATACAAATACTTCTGAGTTGCAACATTTCGGGGTGCAGTGATACGCCCCCGGAAGAAATACAGGTTGATGATCCTTTCATTGAGGTTCAGGATGCAACAGAAAATTCTCAGGAGAATGCGGACGAAATTATAGAAATCTGCGTGGATCTTTATAAAGAAGCAGCAGAACAAAACAAGATAGCTGATTTGGAAATGATTCGAAGCATTGTTAATCGCCTTGGAGAAAATGGATATCCGGCTGTTGACAGCAGAAATCAAATTAACATGACGGAACCAGAGAAGGTAGTGGAATTCTGCGAAAAGGTGGATGCACAGGAAGAAGCAGAAATAACGATTCTTGAAGTCAGTTATTTGGGTGGTTTTGTAAAATACGATTTGCACTCAAAAGACGGAAGTGTGGATGTGGTCAGAAGCTATTACAAGTATGAAAACGGAGATATGAAAAGAGAGGTAACAGGAAGTTATCAAGCGGAGTATTGGAATTATACAGAAGAAGGTTACCTGATGTTTTCCGGTGTCTGGTTTTCAGAAGAATTGTATGTTCTTACGTTGAGTGGGGCAGAGGAGCATACCGCATTACGAGTACAGCCATTGGATGAAACATATAGGGAGTTGAGTCGGAAATATCTCCTTCCAATCAGCTTTGAACAGAATAATATGTTCATTGTGGATTGGAGTGAGAATGATTTCGGGGATTTGAATTTCTATGATATGTATGACATTCTCTATCCAAAAGTAAACGGTCAGTATGTTCCCTATGTTGCTGATGACAATTTATCAGTCAGTGCAGTTTATCAGATTCCAAAAGAAGAATTTGAAAGTGTTATTATGAAATATTTCAACATTGATAGTGAAACGCTGCAATCAAAAACCATCTATGATTCGGAGAATTTGACTTATGAATATAAGCCGAGAGGATTTGAAGAAGTAGAGTACCCGGAATATCCATATTCAGAGGTAGTAGGTTTTACAGAAAACAATGATGGGACAATTACACTTACAGCTAATGTAGTATTTCCTTATGCAGGTGATTCCAAGGTATATGCTCATGAGGTTGTGGTCCGCCCGTTAGAGGACGGAGGGGTACAATATGTATCTAATCGAATTATACCATCTGAATACAACTACAGAGAAACTTGGCATACACCACGATTGACGTTAGAAGAATGGGAAGAATTGTACGGAGGAGAATAATGGAAGATGTGAGATGGTTGCTTAGAAGATTCGGACTTCCGATTTTACTGCTGTTAATTTTTGTAATAGTTGGAGTAATCTGTTGGGGGAAAATACATGAAGAAGAACAAAAGGTGGCAGAAGAAGTATGGGAGCTACCTATAGAAATGGAAAGCAGTGAAGCAGCAACAGAAGCAGATGCGGACACTTCTACAGAGTCAACATATTGGTTTGTTCCGCAAGCCAGTGATTGTCTTATCACAGATGAGGAAAAGGAACAATTGCAGAGTATGGCTTTGTCAGCGGCAGATTCGGTCGCAGAAATCTATAAGGGTATTGTAATTGCAGATGCACCAAGTTACTCTTCCGGCATTGGCGAATTTACAAGCGAGCAGAGGAAAGCTGTGGTGGAGCAATTGGGCAGAAGCGGTCTGGTAAGTGTTGAAGAAGATACTGCCATGCAAAACCATGAAGCAATTGAAACATTTTATGCAGATTACTTGGATGGACAGGACTCAATGGTTACTGTATACGAAGTACATAGAGATGGGCTGATTGGAGCAGTTACCTTCATTTATCGGAAAGGTAAGCTGCAGACCTATTATATAGGAATCCGTTGGAAGGAAAGCGGGGTGCCTGAAATACAGGGAACTTCGGTAAGTAATGTGGCTGAAATTAAGCTGACCGAAAAAGGATATTTTATCTATGCATATGAATATGTGATTCCACATGCAAGTTTGAGACAGTATTGGAGATTAGAACCACTTCCGGAAGACTGCCGTGAACTGACAGAAAAATACATATCAGGGTTAAGTTATGTGAATTATAATCTGCTTGTTACAAACTGGAACAGTAGCAATGTAGAGGATATTTTGATGCCTTGTATGTATGAAGATATCTATCGGATTTATACAGGCGAAAATCTGAAGATACAGGGGTGGGAAATTCCGGCAGAGGAGTATGAAAAAATAATGACTACCTATTTCCCGGTGTCTGTGGAGCAGTTGAGAGAACATTGTAGATACAACGCAGACCACAACAGTTATGAATATGAAATGATTTATGCCAGTCCATATCCGCCTTTTGGAGAAGTGGTTGATTACAAAGAAAACTCGGACGGAACGATTACTCTTATTGTAGATGGAGTATGGCCGGATTATAATTCTGACCTTGCATTTAGGAATGAGATTGTGGTTCAGCCATTTGAAGATGGAACTTTCAGATATCTTTCCAATTCTATAGAGCAAATAGAATTGGAACTGCCACCAATAGCAAGAAAGAAAGGATGATATTATGGCATTAAAAAGAAAAAGTATTCTGCTGATTATGGTATTTTTGATTGGGTGCTTTGTGTGTTCCTGTGGAGAAGAAGGTATTACAGGTGAACCTCTTGTAGAAGATGAGGAAGATGCATTTTTTACAGAGGAAATAAAATGTGCAGAGGAAGGGGCTTCAGTACAATGGGAAAAGGGGTACGACCTTCCGTTAGATGAACAGGAAAGGGAAGAAGCTGAGTCGGACTGTAAAAAGCTAATGGAACTTTATCTTGATATTTATAAATCAGCAGATAAAGGGATGGCATCTAATATTGTTTTAGAGGATGAAACGGTTCTTGAAATACAGAAAAAATTAAAAACTGCAGAATGTCCGATTACAACAATGGTAAAGTACTCTAATATGGAAAATTATGAAAGTGTTGATGATTTTCTTAAAGAATGTATGGAAGGGAAAAGCGGCTCTGTAGTAATTTATGAAGTCCACAATGATGGTGGGCTGGGAAGAATGAAATTTATTTTTGATGGAACGGATATGTATGTTGTGAGTACCAGAGGAATCTGGAATGCTGAAAACAAGCCGGGAATTTCATACATTTCCCATACAAGACTAAAAGAGTGGAAATATACAGATAAGGGATGGTTTTGCTATGAGTTATGTGTACCGGAGCCACCGGAAGTCAGTGAAATCATGGATGGCAGCTGTCTGATCAGAATAAAACCTATGACAGAGGAACAGCGAGAGATGTCTGAGCGCCTCGTCCTGGGACTTGGATATCAGGGACAGAACCTTTTGTGTTCCAACTGGAATACAGAAAACATGAGTGAATTGGATTATAACGGAATGTTTGAATATCTGTATGGAATGAAATATGGAGAAAAGTTCAATTCCGAAGATTATCCAAATGGTATCCCGAAAGAAGAATTCGAAAGTTTGATTATGGAGTATCTTCCGATAACAGCGGAGCAGATACGAGAGTACGCAGTATTTGATGAGGAAAATCAGACCTATCTTTGGGCAAGACTTGGGTGTTTCAATTATGCTCCTACCTTTTTTGGAACTTCTCTGCCGGAGGTTGTCGACATCAAAGAAAATGAAGATGGAACAGTTACATTAACAGTTGAGGCGGTTTGTGACATGGTCATTTGCGATGATGCGGTCATAACCCATGAACTTACGGTAAGGTTTGCAGAGAATGGCAGTTTTCAGTATTTGGGGAATGAAATCTTAAATGACGGAATTATGCATATACCAGACTACCAATACCGCATTAAAGATTGATTTGATAATAGTGGTATTATATCGAAAAACATACAAGAGTAAGAAAAAAAGGATGATATATAATGAAATTAAAATTAGTTGGAATATTAGTAGCGGTAGTATTGATAGACGGTATGATTTCAATTCCACTTATAAATAACCACACAGCCTATAAGGTGGAAAAGGCATTATGTGAAATCCCATTGCCAGAGGAAACAGAATTGATAGAGTCGTTGTCACAGGCTGGGAAGCTGACGGGTAACGGAAATGGAATACAGTATTTCGGAGCAATTTTAATTCGAAGTGATTTGTCTTGGGAAGAATTGGATGCTTACTATTCAGGGTACAGAAGTAATGAGTGGGAATATTTGGTGGAAACTCAGGAAGGGCAGACCATTGAGGTGATTGATCACGGGACACTACAATTTTCGGAAGAAATAAAGGACAACTGTTATTACATTGTATATTCTTGGGGAAGTGGAAATTCTCTATTGGAAGAACTGGATATACGTGGACATTAAAATGGATTGGAGATGATATTTGTTATGAAGAAAAGCAAAGTTATTTCGGGGTTTATAGGTTTAATTTGTGCGATTTTTTTAATATTGGGGATTTCATTTTCCTATAATACAAATTATAAGAAGGTAACCATTGATACCTCCAATTCGCCAGATGGAAAATATGAATTGACGCTTCAAGCAGTCGGAGAACCGGACTGGCCTTTTGGTTCAGCAAGTGGGCAGTTGGTTCTTAAAGAAGGCAAGGAAAAGGTGTCCAAAACAGATTTTGAATTACGAAATGACGGTGGAAGCATTTCGAGTAATTGTTGGAAGGTGACATGGCATGAGGACTATGTGGAAGTAATCCTATCCGGTGAAGAACAATTTGATGAGCAAGTTATTTTATATTTTGACGGTACGAAAGAAATACAGCAATTGACAGATATTGCAGTGGACTATCCATCAGGAGAGGAATTAAATGAAAGCCGGGTTATAACTGAACAATCCTTTGAGGTGGATTTGAATGATTGGGGCGAGGTACGATTTGTGTCTTATCTACCGACTTATGATACGCTTTGGGAAGATGTCTCATTTGTGCTGGCAAAGGACAATCAAATTGTGTATCATTTCCCGCCTTATTTTGAAAACAATAGTACCGAGAATGATAGCGTAGGTATGTTTGACAGCGTAGAGGCAGTTGGATTTCAAGATATAGATGGAGATGGCTCAAAGGATGTAATTGTCATTATAAATTATATTACTGGAGCCGGTCCGCAAGGAATGATACCACGGAAGACCATTAGAATATTTAGTTCACAGAATAATGGTTTTGTCATTCAGCACGATTTAATAGATGAATTAATGAAAAATATGAAAGAGGATGATATTTCTATTTCTGCAATATGTGATTATGTGACATTGATTGAAACAGATGAAATATATGATGGATATCGTACTATATACCAACAATACTTCGCAGACGAAGGATGTGATTTTATGATATCATATAGTGCGAGTGGAAATTCCAGAGCTATCTTAAATGAGAATGAGGAAATAATAGAATTTCTTGTATATGACAGACTTTCGGAAAATGAAAAATGTGAATTATATGTTTTGTACAGAAGTAAGAAAAACGCAGATGGTTCATGGCATATCTCAGAGGCAGAGATTCTTGATATATTTGCTTATAATATGTCTACAAAAGATGTGGTTAGTAGCGGTAAAACATCATGGTCAGCAACCGGAAATGAAAAGTATTATGAAGTAACAGGCGAAAAATAAAATGAAATCGGGTAAGGGTCAGTTTGCGTAGTTGACCTTTACCCGATTTCTTTATTTCCAGATATTCATGTCTGACAAGATAGACATGGTTATTTCAGTTGCGTTGCCTCCGGTAGCATCGCTGTCTGCACCAATGTTGGTAGCAAAAAAGTATGTATTATCTGCAGTTTCGATATAACCGATAAACCATCCGTTCACATCCTGGCCATCCACACGTCCGGTTCCGGTTTTTCCGTAGAATGTTCCGGCATCGGAAGAAGAAAGGCAGATGGCATCTTTTACTGCATTGATGTTTTCAGGAGCAAATCCAAAGTTGTTATTCTGCAGCTGGGTTAAAAGTTCGACTTGCTCTATTGGAGAAATTTTCAAGGAAGATTCCATCCAATAGGTGGAGAAATCACCACTTATATTTTCGTTTCCATATCCAATTTCCTGAATATAGTTGGAAATGTTAGCGGCTCCAAGCTGTTCGTCTACAGATTCAAAATACCAATTCACGGAGGAATTCATTGCAGACTGTAAGGTCTGATCCGCATTCCATGCTTCAAATGGATAGCTTTCTCCATTCCATGCAATAAAGGAGTTCTCTGGTGTAATGACACCTTCTTCCAAACCGAACAAGGCATCATATATTTTGTAAGTGGAGTTTGGTGCAACTCGCAGGGTGGCATGCTCCTTGTCGTGTATGCTCCATGCATCATTTGCTAAATCGTATAAAACAAAGCTGCCTTCGTATTCTCCGAAGTATGTGGAGAGGTCTATATAGGAAACATTCTCAGTAGAGGAATCCCATTGGTAGTGGCTTTCATCTGCTGCGTATGTAGAAATAAAAGGTGCGAATCCTATGAGAAGAACAGCAGTTAATGTGAAAGCAGCCACGCCTTTTACTCTCTTTATGAATGTTGGCTTCTCATAAGAGGCAATGTTAATAATTCTTCGTTTAATCTGCTCCATGTTTCCACCAAGGCCGGCAACAAACGGAAAAGGAGTAAGCGAAACCTTCTCTGCAAAGTTAATCAGTGTATTGCCATAATCTTCGTAAGCATCCTCTTCAAGCATTTTCAAAACGGAAGTGTCACAGGCAACCTCTCTATCATTACGCATTTCTTTTAGTGCATGCCAGACAAGAGGATTGAACCAATATACCACTCCGGAAAGATTCGTTAGATAACTTGTAATAGCATCTTTGTGCTTATAGTGTTGCAGTTCGTGCAACAGCATATAACGCATATCAGATTCGTTGTAATCAGAGATTAGATGAATTGGCAGATAGATGCACGGTTTCAAAAGCCCCACAATAATCGGGGATTTCAAAAATGCAGTACTGTAAACAGGTATATTTTTGTGAATTCCCATTTCCACTAAACATCTATGATATAGTCTGCGTACCTCCGGGTTCTGGAGGGGAAGTGCAGATTTCTCCAAAGTGTGTAGGCGGAGCGAGGATTTGATTACCAATATACTCATCGCCCCAATACCCACAATCCATATCCCTAATAATATGTATCCGGCAATGGATGATGTCTCGCCATTTACAGAAAGTGCGAAATCATTCACCCAGTCTGTATTTCCGGTCGGATGAATTCCCACAGTTTCTTCTATAGCGGTTGCGGTATCGGAAGCAGGAGAGCTTCTTAAGCTACCAATCCACGAGAAGATTTGTGGAAATCCGATGAGGCGAAACGGTATAAAGGGAACTGCCAGCAACCCAAGAAGCAGGAACCACAGATTATACTGCATCCGGCTAGACAGGATGTTTTTGAATATCCGCTTGGCTATTAAAAGAATTCCGATGATACCGCTGATAAATACATTGCATATGAAAAAGCGTATCATAAAATTAGCCACGTTAATTTCCTCCTTTTTTTGACCTCTTGGAAAGAAAGGAACGTAAGTGTTCTATTTCTGTTTCAGACAATCTGTCATTTTCTATATAGGCAGACAGCATGGCAGTGATATCCCCGTCATAGTATCGTTTCAGAAAAGAGTTGCTTTCCTGGCCGATGTATTCGCGTTCTTTTACGACTGGGGTATAAACAAACACTCGGCTCTGTTTTTCATAAGTCAGAACGCCTTTTGTTACAAGGCGTTTTATTAAAGTCTGTATCGTCTTAGGACTCCAGCTTGTGGTTTGTAATAATTTATCTGTTATTTCATTGGTACTAATCGGCGCATGTTTCCATACGATTTTCATAACTTCAAATTCAGCTTCAGAAATCTGTGGTAAATCGTTCATTTCAAATTCCTCCTTAAATCTTACGAATGTAATAAAAATATTATAGATGTTATTTATATGATTGTCAATTTTGGAAAGGCATAAGAAGAAATCCTGTATTAGTTGACATGTTTAATCGCCTCGCATATAAGGAGAGAAAAGGCAGTGGGTTTGAAAAGGTAATATCAGGGTATCAGTTTCTGGTTAATTATAGTGTGGAAAGTTTTGACATCAGTGATGCCAATCTTAGAACCCAAATTAAAGAATCAATTAAGGAAAATCCAAAAGTTACACGAAGAGAGTTAGTTGGTAAAATAGGGTATCTTTTAGACAAATTCAGTAGAATATGGCAGAAATGGTAAGCGTAGGTGATTTTTTAAGGATTGGTTCAAATAGAAGTGGTCGTTAGGAAATATTTAAGTAATATGGAATGACTGATTAAGAAGCAGCATATGCCATTAGCAGAGAATGCACAGAAGGGAGTGGTAGACAAAGTTAAAAATAAATATGGGTAGGAGCATAATGCAGTATTTATTATAGATATGAAATAGGCACTATATTATTTTGGTTTGGAGGCATGTATGTCATAATTATTTTGTTTTAGTCAGAGGTTTCCGATATTGGTAACTTCATGCAATAAATAGTCATTTTGTGCAATGCATGTGTGAAAACATATTATACTTGCCGATAAATAAGATGAAATCTCGTATTAGAAATGAGGAATTACATGAACATTATTATTTGCGATGACTGTCAGGAGGACAGAGTTTTTCTGAATGATCTGTTGAGAGAATATGAAAAGAATAGCACCGAACAGTTTAATATAATGGAGTATGCTTCCGGAATCGAACTCTGCAAAGACAAAGAGGTACTTAGTAACTGCCAGATTGTGTTCTTAGACATCAACATGGAGGATCAGGACGGACTAAAGACTGCTATCAAAATCAAGGAGCTGTACTCTGATATTTATATTGTGTTGGTAACAGCATATATGAGTTATTCGCTGGAGGGTTATAAGGTAAAGGCAAGCCGGTTTCTGTTAAAGGATGATCTGGAGCATACCATAAAGGAATGTATGGACAGTCTGATTGGGGAACTGCATAAAAAGGACTGTTATGTGGAGTTTTCCTTTGTAGAGGGACAGGTCAGATTGCAGGCAGATGATATTATTTATATTGAAACGGCCAAGCATAAAAATGTCTTTTATACAAAAAAGCAGGTTTACACTATTTACAAAAAGATGGATGAGCTAGAGGAAGAACTTGCCGGGGTTGGATTTGTAAGAGTACACCAGAGCTTTCTTGTAAATATGCGTTATATAGAGAAAATAAGCAGTTATATACTTCGGATGATTACCGGAAAGGAAATCTCGGTTCCTAAGTCCCGCTATCAGGAAGTGAAGCGTGCATTTGCACTTTATAAAGGAGCAGAGTAATGATTTATTGGATATTTTCGTTCGTGCTTACTGCCATTGATACATGGTGTGTGCTGTATTTATTAGACACGTTTTTGAAAAAGAAGGATACAGGGAGATTAGAAAAGTTTCGGTTTGTGTTATTTTATGGTGCCAATATTTTTGTGGCAGTGCTATTTCATGTATTAGGCGTTGTAATTAGTTGGTGGAAATTCGTAGCATTATTTCTTGCATTTTTCATTTTGGGATTTGTTTATTTTAGGACAACTGCCAAACAGATGATTTTTTATTTTCCACTGTGTTATGGGATGATAGTGCTGGCTGAGTTTTTTGTATTATCCATAGGTGGATTGTTTTTTGAGACAATAGATTTATACAGCGAAGAACATAATTATATTTTTGGAACGCTGGCAAAACTGTGTGAATTGTTACTTGTTCTCTGTATACGCAGGATATGGAAATCCCCCAATAACTTTCGCACCTTAAAAAGAAAAGAATGGTATATGTTAATTAGTATACCGCTGTTTTCCATCGCAGGTGTTATTGGAATGTTTCAGTTATTCAATGGAGATGAAAAGACAAGAAATGTATGTCTTTTTCTTACAACCGGGTTAGTGGCAATCAATTTTATTACGATTTATCTTTTACAAGACATTTTGAATAAAGGCGAACAGTTAAGAGTAAGCATATTGGCTAATCAAAATGCAAAGAACCAGATAGAAGCCTATTACGATATGGATGCCCTTTACGAGCGACAGAGAAGAAAAATGCACGATTATAAAAATCAGATTGTGACCATACAGAATCTGGTGCAAGGTGGAAATACAGATAAGGCGGTAAGCCTTATGGAGCAGTTGACGGAAAGTATATCGGTGGATTTATCGGCTATCAATACCAATCACCCGGTAGTAAATGCAGTATTAAATCACAAATTCCATACAGCGAAGGAAAAACAGATTGCTATGATTTTTCAGGTCGGGGATGTTCATGAAATCCAGCTTACGGAAGAGGAAATAGTGATACTTCTTGGTAATCTGCTGGATAATGCTATAGCAGAGTGTGAAAGAGTAGTAAAAGCCGGAAAGGATGCGGTCATACAGTTTAAGTTTATCTATGAAGATGGGAAAGTGATTTTAAGTATCAAGAACCCGGTGATTGCAAAGGTACAGATTGTAGATAACAAAGTACAGGCAAATTCTAAAAACGGACATGGTATCGGACTGAAGAATGTGGAAGCAGTGGCAGAAAAATACGATGGAAGTATTGCTTTTGATTGTGATGAGAAAGAGTTTAAAGCAGTTGCGATTTTATAGTCAGTTGATGCAATAAATAGTCGATAGGTGTAACCGGGATTTGTAAGAGAAGAAATTTGGCCGATCTGAGAAATAAGAACACATTTTTTGGAGGAGTGGTATATGAAAAAGAGAAAGATAGTATTGTCAATTATAATAGCGGTCTGCACTATGTTTTGTTTTGCAGGATGCTCGCAAAAGGAGCCATCCGTAGTAAAGACTTATGAGAAAACGGATTCGGAACAGGCATTTGAAAATGATGAGCCGGTTATTATGGTTAAGCATTATGAAATGAGTGATGGCACGTGGAAAACTGATGATTATACCTATCAGTACAGATTAGAGATTACCGGTAGAATGAGCAATGCGGTTAAAGACACTACATTTATTTTTTTAAGTAATATAGAAGATATTACATTTGACCAAGCATGGAAAGCTGCCGGATTTAGCAGTAATATGGATGATTATTTCGATGTAGAGGATGCAAAATTTGTAGGGTTTGGTGGCAATACTGTTGTTCAAGATATTGATTACAGTGAGGATACTTACATCTGTGAAGATATGGATGCAGACACTGAAGAAATGGAGATAGAATCCACCGAATTTATCCCTGCTGAAAATTAAACATTAGGCTGCTTGCAAAGTAATCTGAAAATTTTATCTGTAGAGGTTAACAAATTGTATTAAAGGTACGATAAATATATATATAGAATATCATATTTTGATAATCGTTACAGAAAACATGATTATTTCATGGAGGATTACAATGAAAAAGCAGGATGTACTGAACAAAAGAGAAGAAGAACTGATGAATTTTCTGTGGGCATATAATGAACCTCTTACACAGAATGAAATGGCAGAAAGACTGGAAGAACAAGGTTGGAGCAGTGTGACACTGTTTAAAACAGTGCAGTCATTATCCAGTGCAGGGTATTTACAGGTGGCAGGTTTGGAAAAGTCAGCCAAAACCTATGCTAGAAAATTGATACCGGCAATCTCCAAAGAAGAATACTACACATCTATACTAATGAAAAATGGCTTAGACAGTGGCTCACTTGCCAATATTACAGCAGCCTTTATTGGTGTAAGCAAGAAAAGTGAGAAGGAAAAGAATACGGAAGTAATCGCAAAACTGGAAGAAATTATCGAGAAGCTCCGTATGGAAGGACAGGAGTAATCATGCAGATTACAATATTTTCCGTATGGATTACAATTTTATGGAGTAGTATTCTTATCCTGATTTTTTATTTTTTAAGAAAAAAGCTGGTATTACTGAATGTATGCAGTGTTTCCGGGGTACTGATATTATATATTTTTTGTATCATCCGCCTGTTGATACCTATCGAACTGCCTTGGACAAAGGAACTTTGGGGCGGTGAGCTTTATAACTGGGTATACGAAGTGGTCCGGTATGAAGTTGTATCAGGTATAAACATATATCAGATGTTTGGTTTGATATGGATGGCAGGTGCCTTTTTCTTTCTTATAAAACTTACCATTAGGTACATAAAATTGACAAAAATGCTGGATAGAATACCGGTTAAAAAGGATGAGAGAACAGAAAGTATTTTAACGGCTGTTTTAAAGGACAAAGAGAAAAGACCGGAGATTGTGAAAACCTCTGCCATACAGATTCCTTGCTGCGTAGGTGTGTTTCATAAAAGAATTTTGATTCCGGCAAAGGAATATTCTGACGAGGAACTGCATTATATCATTCTCCATGAACACACACATCTGAAAAATAATGATGTGCTGACCAAACTTCTCATCAACAGCATTTGTGCAGTGTATTGGTGGAACCCGCTTGTTTATCTGTTAAGAAAAGATATGCAGCAAAGTCTGGAAATCAGATGTGATGGGCAGGTAAGCAAAAAAATGGATTCCATTTCCAGAAGTAATTATCTTGCAGTTATGCTGGCAGAATTTAAAGATAATTGTCATGCGGACGAATTTAAGAAATACCATAGTTCTGTTATGCCATTATTTGAAGAACATTCCGAAAAACTGATAGAACGGTTTCAGTTAGTGTCAGATAGGAAAAATGGTACATCCGTAAGGGGAAATTTAGTAGCAACCGCTATTGCAATATGCTTGCTGATGGCATCGTATTCTTTTGTTTTGCAATCCCAATATGCCTGTCCAATAGAGGAAATAGAAACGGATGACATATCCTATTCTGTTGACAGTGATAATTCATATATCGCTGTTCGGGATGGAGAATATATATTACATACAGGTCAGAAAGAGGTTGTGCTTGCTGAGGAAATGGCAGAAATGATGATAGAGGAAGGATTCCTCGTTATAGAAGAATAAGAGGTGATTGAATGTCACGGATTACAGATTATAGTTTTTTGTTCCAGGATATGCTTGGTCGGGCAAACAAAAATACAATAGGGAGTTTCCGGTTATCGCAGATAAATAGTGGTCCCGTGCAATCCAGACTAAGGGCGGCAGGCATTGATACAAACAGTAAGCAGTACAAAGCAGCTCTTAGTGTAATGATGAAAAATGGAAATGGTGCCATGTATGCAAATGTGCAAGGCATCAAGAATCTGATGAGTCAATATGATGCAGATGGCGATTACATTGATCCAACCACCGGATTAACAGGACTTGTGGTAACAGAAGAAAACAAAGCCAGCAAGAAAAGGATAATATCCATCCCCGAAAGTAGTAGGGAAGAGATGTTTGAACTTACTAAAAAGGAATTTTTAAGAGAAAATGGTGTCTTAAATGGAGATACCACCAAAAGATCTGATGTTTATACCAATCTATATTGGAAAATGAAAAAAGAGGACAGACTGGCAGCCGGAAATACATTGAGGCAGTATGAACGCCAGTACAGACAGGCATTTGTAGATGCGGTAAAGTCAGTTGCACCGGATTGGGAACTTGGTAAGCCAATTCCTGATGGTGTTTTAGATGGTATTACAAGAGAAAGTATTGAGAAACAGAGTAGTAAGACGGTGGATATAAGGATTTAATGATAAGCATAGTAGAAACGGATTTCTAATAAAAAAAGATCAAGGAGGACAAATTTATGGCAATCAATTTATTTACGTTGGACAAACCTGAGGCAACATTAGTAAGGGCACCGATTCAGCCGGTATCTCATAGGCTGAATACAGACAAAATCAAAGAAAACTGGGAACAACTGAAAAGTGAAAGCAAGGATTTGGTACAGATATCCAGGGAAGCTGCCAGTTATGAAAGCAGTGTTTCATTAGATGGGTTAAAGCATGTAGGAGAATTGGATAGAAACTATTGCAATTATTCTTCGGATGTATTCTTTCGGAGTAACATGCCACAGGTATCCACAGATGGCAATTATTTAATAGGTGGCGTTACTTTCAGTAAAGAGGAACTGGAGCAATGCCGGATGGTGATGAAAGCAGCGGCTGACAGTATCGGCTGTGGTGTTGGAAAAAATACCAATATTGATTACAAAAATTATGCACAGATGAGCATTGCAGAAAGCAGTGTAAAGGCTTATGCAAGTGAGCATTTGTCGGAAGAACAGGCGGCTGTAGTAAACAAAGCAATGCAGGAATACAACCAGGCATTAATAGATTTGGAAAAACAGACCATGAGTGATGGAAATTATGTAAAATCACACTATGAGGGGCAGTCTGATTATTATGGAACAGCCAGATTATTAACAGATGGGGAGATAGAAGCCCTCAACAAAGTGAAGGAAGAATTGAGCCGTATTACAGGACGTTATTATGAGCCTTCAGTAAAAGGTGTGACAGCGGTTGTTGTATCTGCTACCAATGAAGAATTGAAAAAAGAGATAACAGATTTGTTTACGGACTTGGATGTAACCGATGAGAAGTCGGTAAATGCAGCAATGGAAAAATATAAAGAACTGATGCGTCCGGCTTATATAGCTTATGGCATGAATGATACACATGGTTCCCTGACGAAAATACTAAATCAGGATGCGGCAAACTTCAAAATGCAGATATCCAATCTTTTGTTAGCAGCAAATTATCATGCAACGGATTACAGTATTTAATGCGAAGTGTTTTGATAAAAGCAGGGAGGAATTTGTATGAACATAAATGGAAACAGCATTTTTATGGGAGCCTATGCGGAAAGAAGACAGCAGGAAGCGTTATTTAATCCGAAGACGCTGAATGTAGGTGATGATAAGCAGACAGAAATCACCAATAAATTAAAAGAAGCAATGCAGGGGATTGACAGGGGAAATTCCCAGAGTGTGAGGGTACGCATTTCGCAGGAAGACAGGGATTTCCTGTGCAGTGAAGCTGGATTTGAAAAGATGAAAAAGGATGCGGAAGAACTGTATCTGAAAAATGCAGAGACGCAGAAGAAGATAGCCGCCGGAAGAGAAGAAACGGATGTGTTTTGGAAGAATACAGACAATCAGTGGATGATTTTCAGCGAATATCTGTATAACAATGATTTTTATACAGATATGACAGATGAAGAAGTACAGGAAATGGAAAAGACTCTTGCTCAGATTACCGCAGGTATGGATCATTTAAGCCGGTCACAGTACACTACCGGTATTGAATTCAGTGATTACTATGGACATGGTGCAAATTATTTTATGAGTTCCGGAGAAGTTATGCTGGAGCTGGAGTCTTCCACAAGTGCATTGCGGTATTTTGCAGATAAATATGTTTCAGAGGATAAAAAAGAGCAGTTTAGCGAATTGATTGACCAGTATCATTCCCATAATACTGAAATCATTGGAGAATATGTAAATCCAATGGAAAGCTTCAGTAAGATGGTACATGGAATCCATTCAGGAAAGTATCCCGGTTCCAGTGTGTTAAATATGTCCGGCGAAAAGAAAGTGGACGAATACAAATACACGGTAATGTCTGGTGGAATTTCTAAGACGGAAGCAGAAAAAGCTGCCTTCCGGAAAAAACTGGCATCTATGTTTGATTCCATTGGTAAAGAAGAGCCGTTGTCAGATGCTTTCTGGGAACAGTTGAAAGATAAATATGTAAGTTATGTTTCTGATGATAGTGAGGACGAATCTTTCAGGGATTACATTTGGGATAATTCCACACATACAGTAAATCGTATCCAAAATTACTGGAACGGTTTGGTATCATCGAAGGTAAGGATTTCAGAGGAAGACAACGGAAATTATCGTAACAGAATCGAAAACGGTCAGTCTTTCGAGGAAGTTCAGGCTCAGAGAAAACGCTTATTGGAAGGCAACCTTTCTCCGGATATGAATTATAAATTTACCTTATCTGCAAAGGTAAACAGTCTGAATGAGGCTGATAAAGAAGCAAGCGGTGCGAAATATTTATCAAATGAAGAGAAGCTGGATAACATCATGGAGGCATATACCTCGTTATATGAGGAGATTGTACAGGGGTATGAGAATGGTACAAGAGTAATCAATGTAGCAGACGAAAACAGTGAAAATGGTTATCGTACCCTAACAATGCAGGAGGAACTGGATGATCTGGATCGTGCTTATGAAAGCGTGGTAAATACAACAGTTGCCATCATGGAGCAGAGTGAGAAGTTTTCTATGGCATTCGATAAGTATTATGCAAAGCTTCAGAGTATCGGAGCAGGCAGAGCAGAACTTGCTAATGCCTATGCAGATAGAAAAGATAGGGTCGAGATGGTTCCTGAAAATGTGGTAGAGAAGATGATTTCCGAAAGAGATGCATGGAAGATTGCTTATATGGGAGGCTTTAGATGAGAAAAGTAGCCGGAACATTATTTTTATAAAATCAAAGAAGAAATAGTTGATATAAATAATAAGCTAAGGATGGCGTTATGATTTCACGGATGAGCAGTATCTATGGGAGCATAACGCTATTTTTATATAAAAATATATACCACTTGGTCCTTTCGGAGAGTGGTGCAGTCCCGACTGACAGACGGACTGCGGAAAGGAGAATTATGCAGGTAAGCAGTAGTGTAAGCAACAGATATTATACACCGTATCAGACGAATACGAGTGTGAAATACTGTGCAGGTTTTTCACAGACAGAAAATGGAAAACTGACACCCAATGAAACAACAGAAAATCCGGGATTTGCAGAGTTTGTGGATTATCAGGAGTTTCACAAGGCATGGATGTCTCAAGGGGCAGAAACAGCCTTTAGTTACACCTCAAATAATGGTTTTAATGCTGAGGCAAACAGTATTTCTTTAGTGTCTGGAATGTCTGTACGGTTAAGTAATGGATTCCGGCTTGCCATAGGTGATTATATGGTACAGGCACTTGGAGATTTCAAGGACAATCAGGCTGCCAGTGAAAGTGCGGCCATTGCCGGGGCATTGAGCCATTTGATTAAAGTGGCGAATGGTCAGATACCTATGAACATGTTTTATAGTAAGAATCAGGATAATAGTGCTTATGCCAAAATCGGTCTACAGGCATTTGGAATTGATACTTCAAGACCATTCACCATTAATGAAAAAACATTTCATTTTGATAGTGATGGACAGATAAGATTGGGTAGAGGACAGTATGTGAACGGGGAATATGAGACAAGCATAGTGCCAGATGAAACAGAAGTATACGCTGCAAAGCAGGCCGGAGCTGTGTCCATAGCGGAAACTGAGGACGAAGGAGAATTTTTAGGACTTACTATGGTTCCGGAAGAAGGTCAGTCTGTTACTTATGGTATGCGGGCAATGCTCAGTGAAAAGTCCACACCGGACAATCCCATAGTACAGGTAGTTTCTAATCTTGGTGGTAAGAAGGTAATCTATAACGTAGAAGTGAATAAGGTAAACCCTAATAATGCAACACAGCTTGAGATGTTCGCATTGTTAAGTTACACCGATAAGATGGGAATTACAGATGGAGGAACCTTTGGCTCTCATCAGCAGTTGGAAGTATATGGAGGAAATGCAAGCAGTATCGGATATTGCGGCAGCCTTTCAGGTGAAGATGTGTTTTTGAATGAAAGATTTGATTGGGCAGCCATCATGGAGAAGATGGTGCAGGTATATAAGGACGCCGGAATAGAGAATCAGGCAGAGGATTGTAAGGCATTATTTGATTTTTTTGCTACATATACAGAGAATAATGAAGTAAAAGATAATACTGTAATTGATTTTTCACGATTTGCACCAAATGCCCCGGAGGAAGTAAAACAGGCATTTATGGAAGCTGCTGAAGAAACCGGGTACAACGAAGGTGAGAGAATGGATTACCTTTCACAAGTTTTTATACATCAGGTAGAGAACAGACAGAATGGCGTGGCAGATTACACGGATGTATTTGGTGGTTCCATAGCATCTGCATTACAGGCAGCAAAAGAGATACTGTATGACTTGGAAAATCCTCTTATGCCAATAAGCCAACGGGGGAAAAATGCTGCTAAATATGTGGAACAGGAAAAGGAATTTTACAGAGCATTCATTGAAAAACTGGAAGGATTAACAGGTACAGATACTGTTGATACAGAGGAAACGGTGGATTATGCAAAAATTCTGGAAGAAAAGATAAATGAGATTTTTGCAAAAATTCAGAATGGGGATACGGAAGCCTCATATCAGATTGGCTCACAGTCTTTCACAGAAAAGGAGTGGGAGGAGTTCCTAGATAAATTTGATTCTGTAGAAGAAGCTATTCAGGAACTGATGAAGGAGGAGCAGGCTAGAAAAGAGGCAGAGGAAGCCAGGAAGGAAGATGTGTTTACGAATGATGCAAGCACTTTGTTAACCACAGAATCCACCTCATGTGTGTATGAAACGGCTGATCCGAATGATGACGATATCCGTTATATTACATGGTATACCGAAGAAGGCATTTTCTGTAGAAAAGCCGGACAAACCGAAGGCTATGAGTGGTCTATTACTTTTGAAAATAAGGAACAGTATGACAAAGTTATGGAATTTATCGGGCAATTCCCCTCTGACTGGAATATGCGTTTTGCAGCCCATGAAAATTTCTGGAATGATTTTCTGAATGACGAGATTGACATGGAAGGCTTTATGGAATTTATAAACGGAACAAATAAGGGAGTTCCTGATTATTCCATTACGGTAGGGGATTCCATGTATATCGACACAGACAAAATGCAGTGGGCGAAATATACCAATCCGTTAGGAACCAGATTCTATACAGCAGAAGAGATGCATCAGATGCAGATGGAGATTATAGCTGCGAATGAGGAAAAATTGAAAGCACAGCAGGTTTCTTATGAGGAGATGTATAAGAGAACCCATCCTGATTACAATGGGGAGAGAATATTCCGCACAATTTCAGGAGGACAAT
>SVFD01000009.1 GCA_015057025.1 Lachnospiraceae bacterium
CATTTTTATCTGCCCACTTAGCAACCTGTTCTGCCGCATGGTTCAACTTTTGAATCTCCTTTCGGTGTTTCTCATTTTGTGCTATCGCAAATTTATCTTTACGTTGCTTATTCTCCCACCAGACCGAAAAATTACCATTTTGTACTTCGATACTGCAGCGATTCAATACCAGACAATGATCTGTGCATGCATCCAACAAATCTCTGTCATGAGAAACCAGTATAAAACCCTTTTTAGAAGCTAAATACACCTTCACACACTCCCTTGCATTTTGGTCAAGATGATTCGTCGGTTCATCAATTAATAAAAACTCATTTTCCTGTGAAAACAAAACTGCAAGTAATATCTTTGTACGCTCTCCGGGACTTAAGGTACAATAAGGTCTATACAAAATCTCTGAACTTTCCGATAGCTCTTCCAACTCACAAATTACTCTCCATATTTCACACCCCGGCTTCAAATCTTCCATAAATTCTGCCACAGGCATTTGCTTTTGGTATTCTGCAATTTCATAAGGAAAATAATCAAACTTCGTTGATGCACTTATGGAACCTGTAAACTGATATTTTCCAAGTAATAAATTTAAAAAAGTTGTCTTCCCTTTTCCATTTCTACCAATAAAACCTAGTTTCCAATTTGTATCAATCGAAAATGAAACATTCTCAAAAACATAATCAAAACTCCCTTCATATCCAAAGGTGAGATTATTTATACTAATTTGTGCCATATACATTCCTCCTCTCATGGTTACAATAAAAAAAAGAACCATTCGTTGCCAAACAGTTCCATTACATACTATAACCTCATATGGTTCATCAAAAGAAGGAAATACACCCAACATTGTAATCATTTTTATGCACACAAAAAGAGAGGTTATGAGAACATAATCCACTTTTGGCAACATGACAAGTAGTATGGGCGATATCGCTCATACTCCATAAACATTCATGTAATCAAAAGTAAATTATCTTCTCATCTTTTCACCTCTCTCCTTAAGATAAAGCCATTCTAACACTCCGACTTTCCTTTGTCAACAAAGGAATATACTAATTCAACTCATTCCACACATCCACATAATCCTGCAATCCGCCCGGACGCATTGCAAAACTGACATAACTTGCTGGCTCTTTCCTCGCAAGTCTGGCAAGAATCCCTGCATCCTCCGGCTCATCAAATACGACCTGCTCCTCTGCTTTATCACAGTTAATCACAAGTTGTTTGCCATCCATATCTGTCATAACAACTGCATTCCTGCTGCCATCATACTGATATATTGTATAGTTTAATGCCATGTGCTCACCTCTCTAAACCATCCCAAAATGCTCCAGCGCATCCTTAATCGCTTTTTCCTTTTCTTCCGGACACTGAGGTTGTCTGCTATCCTCTGATTTCGGAAGATTATAATTCTCCCCAACCTCTATTCCACACTTTCTTTTCACTTGTGAAATATACAGATTAGAAACCTTCAACCCATGCTCCTTTAGGACATAATCCTTAATCTCCGCATAAGTCGCCTTACTCTCAGCCGAAGTCAAATCCAGCTCATCTAATTCAATTTCAACCTCGATTACATCATCTGGTTTTTGTTGGGACAAGAGAACTACCGTCTCCACATGCCCCGTCTGCCCAAACATATCCACGCACACAGCCTTCTTTAACTCATAACCACCCTCGCACAGAATCTTTAAATCCCTCGCCAAGGTTGCACTGTCACAACTTACATATACAATCCTCTTCGGTTGCATCTTAAGCATGGTATCCAAACACTGTACGTCACAGCCCTTACGGGGCGGGTCAACTACAATCACGTCCGGATGGAGCATATCTGTTGCCTGTTTAGCATCTCTCAAACTTCGGTCGCTACCGGAAACGTTTTCTTCTATCTGTTCACCAAATAACGCTCCCTTCGTATCACCTTCCCGACTCACTCTCTCATAAAACTTCGGCAACACTTCTTCTGCCTTACCCACAAAAAATTCTGTATTGGTAAAACCGTTACGCTCCGCATTTCCTTTGGCGTCCTCAATCGCCTCAGGAATAATTTCAACGCCATATACCTTCCCTGCATTCTTTGCCATAAAAAGAGAAATTGTTCCGATACCGCAGTATAAATCCCACACGGTCTCCTTCCCGGTAAGTCCGGCAAATTCTACAGCCTTGGCATACAATTTCTCAGTCTGCACAGGATTCACCTGATAAAAGGACAGGGGCGAAATCCGAAATTTTATTCCACCCAAAGTATCCTCAATAGTATCATTTCCCCACAGGGTACGAATCGTAGTGCCCATAATGACATTAGTATTTTCACGATTAACGCTGAGAGAAATGCTTTTCATGCCGGGCACTTCTTTTAAGGATTCAATGAGTTTTCCAATCTGTGGCAATTCCCTGCCGTTTACCACGAGACATACCATCAACTCTCCACTAACAAAACCCTTACGGATTAAGACATGACGTACCAAGCCATTATGAGTGATTTCATCATAAGCAGATACCCTGCACTCTTCCATCCATGCAAGAATTTTTTCAAGGATAATTTTATTCTCAGATACTCCCAGAGCACAATCCGTATTGGCAATAATGTCATGGGTTCGCTGGGCATAAAAGCCGGCAACCGGCTTTCCGGTCTTTTTATCGGTACCGATAGGGTACTGTGCTTTATTACGATAATAAAATGGCACTTCCATACCGATAATCGGTTGCATCACTTCGCTAATCTTTTCTTCCGGGAAACCGCCTATCCGCATCAGATTATTACGTACCTTCTTTTCTTTAAAGGCAAGCTGAGCTTCATAAGATAAACACTGCAACTGACAACCGCCGCATCTGCGATGATGCTCACATTTTGGTTCAATACGATAAGAGGAGGGTGTAATAACCTCCTCTAACCTTGCGAAGGCATAGTTTTTCTTTGCCTTCATAATCTTTACTTTTACCACATCACCAACCAAGGCATCCTTGACAAAGAGGGTATACCCATCTGCCTTGCCGATGCCCTGCCCGTCAGTATCTAAATCCTCGATTGTGACTGTGAGGCAGTCACCTTTTTTATACATATCCATGCTTTATTCCTCAATATTCTTTTTAAACAGATATCTTACATTCTCTGTTTTAACAAGCTTTTGTAATTCGGTTAAGGACCGTTTAAGAACGTCGGTACTAAGTTTGCAAATTAAAAGAAATTTATTTGCAAACTTAGTATCCGCTACGATTCTTAACCGAGCGAAAGCGTGTCCGTAGCGAATACAAACAGCTTGTAATATTATGAATTTAATACATCTGTTTTAAAAGAATAACTATTATTCTCCCCGTGTTAATCTCACATTACTCTCCAGTAAACGATTATATCCAAGCCAGTCGTATGTATCCGTTTTATTTACAAGCTCCGTAAACATCTGAAGCTTCGCATCCGCATCATCTGCATAGTTTAATGCTACAGCTTCCATCAATGCAGGTGTCTTGGGCGAACCGAATTCCAACTTACCGTGATGTGCAATAATACAATGTTTTAACTCCCCTGCAAGTACGGTAGGGAAATCGGGGATGGCACGGATTTTATCTGAAATCATTTCAGTGCCCATAACGATGTGACCCAAAAGATTTCCTTCATCGGTATAATCATTATCCGGAAATGCCGAAAGTTCCTTCGTTTTACCAATATCATGACAGATTGCTGCAGTCAGAAGCAAATCCTTCTTAAGCACCGGATAGGTGGTGCAGAAATATGCACACAGCTTCGTTACACTTAAAGTATGTTCCAATAATCCACCGATAAAACCATGATGCACGGTCTTTGCCGCAGAGGACTTTTTAAAACGCTCGATAAAAGTTTTATCCTCCACAAAGAAAGATTCCAACAGCTTCTTTAAATACATATTTTCAATCTTCCCGATAATGGAAAGAAGCTCAGCATACATTTCATCAATATTTTTACTGCTGACAGGAAAATAATCCGCCTCATTATAATCGCCTGTTTCCGCAACTCTTACCTGCTTGATGTTTACCTGCAATGCTCCGTTAAAAGAGGTTACATCGCCATTTACAAAAATATAATCATGAGCAGAAAATTCCGCGATACCGAAGCTGTTAGGCTCCCAAACCTTGGCATCAATGGTCCCGGTTTTATCCTGCAAAATCACGTTATAATATTCCTTGCCATTCTTAGTGGTGGCAGCATTCTTTTGTTTGCACAAATACACATCCTTTACCGCTGCGCCTTCTTTTAAATCCTGAATATATCTCATCTTCTTATTGGCGGCTTACACCGCACTTCCTTTCCTCCCATACTTTTCTAAAAATCACATAAAAATTTTATATTCGTAGAACGGAAAAATTTTTCATAAAAATCGGCATATCATACTCAATCTCTTTATTTATTCCAAGACCCCAAGCGTTACTTTTACATCAATCTCACGATACCCGTCCACACTCATTCTCTGAATGGTGATTGTAACTTCTTCGCCCGGTGCATGTTCCCGTAATTCATTAACATACTCCGATACATTAGTAACTACCGCATCTTCGATTGCCGTTACCACATCGCCCTTTTGCATTCCTACCAACATGGCAGGAGAATTCAAATCAATATCCTTGATGTAAGCTCCCTTCGGAACAGACAATTGTGTCTGCGCCGTGGCGGTAACATCCGTAACATACAGACCAAGATATGCACTATCATCTGCATTAGAAAGCAACTCAATGGTTTTACGAAGTTCTGAAATACCGATTGCAGAAATCTGATTCTTTAAATCCGCGCTGTTATAATTTTGATTAATGATACCGATAATCTGACCTTTGGTATTTAATATGGCACCACTGGCATTACTGCTACCGTAAATATCTGTAGTTATCAATTTATAATTCATATCAATGGTATTGATTTCATTTCCCATAGAGGTAATGTTTCCGTAACACAGAGAATCATTATACCCCAAAGGGCTGCCAACCGCGATAACCAAATCTCCCACACGATTTCCTGTACTTGAACTTCCCAAGGAAATATATTTTATGGCATCCTTTGTCTCCTGTGAAATAACCGTCATATCCACTGCAAGAATTGTGAGACCGGTGTTTGCATCCGTCTTTTTTATCGTTGCCGTCGCTTGCTCGCCATCCGTAAAAGTAATCATAATTTCGGTGGCCTTAGAAATAAATCTCTGGTCTGCCAGTATCAAAAGTTCCTTCCCGTTATCTGCCACTATAAAACCGGTGGTTTCGTTTTCGCTTTCCAACGGATTATTAAACCAGTCTACATCCGAGCTCATGGCAGTCACCGTCACCATACTTTTACCGGCTTCTTTTGCAACATCATGTAATTTATCGTACATAGCTTCATAATCGGATAATTGCAATTCAACCGTTGATACCGCACTGGATATATTCTCATTCTGGTTTAATTCATCTTCGTCCTGCACCATGTCTTCAGGAAGCATTTCTTCTTCCTCGGCCGGGAATGTCACAATCTGCAAATCGTCTCCCTTATCAGGGCTCAGCCAGTTTCCGATTACCGGTTCCAACAAAATAAAAGTAACGCATGCAACCAAACCAAACACTACGGCAAACGTGGCGGTATTTATACTTGTTCTTATTAATTTTTTACGATTAATCGGACGTTCCTTTATCTTCTCTTGTAAAAAAGAATAATCGCTATCTTGATGTTCCTTCATGTTGAACCTCTTTCTATCATCAATTCACAAATTCCGCACTTCGTGCTTTATGTCTGCTTACGCAGACGATTTGCTCAAATCGCGGAAGAAAAACAAATGCCGCTGCGCATCGCTTGTTTTTCTTCTCGCGTACAGTATAACATAAATTCACCTCAATAGAAAATAGCATTTTCGGCAAAACTATGCTATGATAGTGGCGAAAGGATTTTTAACTATGAATGAACGCGCATTACGTATTTTAGAATATGATAAAATCATCCGTCTTCTGGTAGAACACGCTTCTTCTCCTCTCGGCAAAGAAAAATGTGAAGCGCTGGTTCCCATGACAGACGTAAACGACATTAATCAGGCACAAACAGAAACAGCAGATGCTACAGGAAGACTCCTGCGCAAGGGGCGAATTACCTTTCAGGGTAACTACGAATTATTCCGCACCATTCAGAATCTTACTCTAGGCGGAAGCCTTTCTGCTTCAGAGCTTCTTAAAATTGCTTCTTTAGCAGAATGTGCTGCAAGAGTAAAACAATATGGTAAAAAAGAACGTGAGGACGAGCCTTCGGATTCCTTAACGGATTTATTTGAAGAACTTGTTCCTTTGGTTCAGCTTTCAAAAGAAATTCGCCGATGCATTCTTTCCGAAGAAGAAATTGCCGACGACGCTTCTTCCACTTTAAAACACATTCGCAGAAGCATGGTTATAACCGGCGAACGGATTCACAGCCAGTTAAACACCATGGTTAATTCTACCTACCGTACTTATTTGCAGGACGCTGTCATTACCATGCGAAACAACCGCTACTGTATTCCCGTCAAAGCAGAATACAAGGGTATGGTTCATGGTATGGTTCATGACCAGTCCAAAGCCGGTTCTACCTTTTTTATCGAGCCGGCCGCAGTGGTTGAATTAAATAATAAACTGCAGGAATTAAGCATTCAGGAGCAGGAAGAAATCGAAGTCATTCTGGCAGATTTAAGTACACAGGCGGCGGAATACACTGCTGAACTCACCTTAAATCAGCAGAACTTAACTAAACTTGATTTTATTTTTGCCAAAGGCGGACTGGCTTTGGAAATGAATGCTTCCAGACCGGTTTATCATGAAGAAAAAAGCCTTAATTTACTTAAGGCCCGCCACCCTCTTATTGATAAAAAGAAAGTCATTCCCATTGATATCCGCTTGGGACAGGATTACGATTTATTAATTGTAACCGGACCGAATACCGGCGGTAAAACCGTTTCCTTAAAAACTACCGGGCTTTTATGTGCCATGGGGCAGTCCGGACTTCATATTCCTGCAAGAGATAACAGTGAACTTTGTGTTTTTACAGAAATATTTGCAGACATCGGTGATGAGCAGAGTATTGAACAGAGTTTAAGTACCTTCTCTGCTCATATGACCAATATCATCTCGATTTTAGAACAGGCAGATGCCGATTCCCTATGTTTGTTTGATGAATTATGTGCAGGTACAGATCCTACGGAGGGTGCCGCATTGGCAATCAGCATTCTTCGTCACTTACACGATAGAGGAATCCGCACCATGGCAACTACCCACTACAGTGAGTTAAAGGTATTTGCCTTATCCACAAATTTTGTCGAGAATGCCTGTTGCGAATTTAACGTGGAAACTTTATCTCCCACGTACCGCCTTTTAATCGGTATTCCCGGTAAAAGTAATGCCTTTGCCATTTCTAAAAAATTGGGACTTTCTGATGATATCATTGACTTGGCCAAAGAAGAAATCAGCGAAGCGGATGAAAGCTTTGAAGACCTTTTAAGTGATTTGGAACAATCACGTATCACTATTGAAAATGAAAGACTTCAAATTGAAGAATATCGTCGGGAAATTGAATCCTTAAAACTCCAGCTTTCCAAGAAACAGGAAAAACTGGAGCAATCCCGAGAGCGTATTTTACGGGAAGCAAATGAAGAAGCAAGAGAAATTCTGCAGGAAGCCAAAGACACTGCCGACAAGGCAATCAGAGCTTATCAGAAGGGTACTACCATTCAGGAAATGGAGCAGACCAGACAGAAGCTTCGTGATAAAATTTCCGATAAAAATAATTCTTTAAAAGAAAATAAACAAAAAGAAAATCACAAAATATTAAAACCGGAGGATTTGGTATTAGGGGAAAACGTAGAAATTATTTCTATGGGCATGAAGGGTACTGTTCATTCCAAGCCGGATGCCAAGGGAGACCTTTTTATCCAATGCGGTATTATGCGGACGAAAGCTAATATCAAAGACTTGCGCATAGTGGAAGAAAATCCACAGTTCAAAGAAAAGGTGAGAAAATCCAACTACAGCGGCTCCTTCTCGAAATCCGCATCCATCTCTCCGGAAATTAATCTTTTAGGAAAAACCGTTGATGAAGCATTGGCTGCTTTGGATAAATATTTAGACGATGCTTATCTTTCACACTTAACCAGTGTGCGAGTTGTTCACGGCAAGGGAACCGGAGCCTTACGAAACGGTGTCCACAGATATCTTAAGGGTGTGCGCTACGTGAAATCTTTCCGTATGGGAGAATTCGGCGAAGGCGATGCCGGTGTAACTATTGTAGAATTCAAATAACATATATCCAAGGAGGAACTATGGTATCAAAACAGAAAATCTTAATTGTAGATGATGACAACAATATTGCAGAGTTAATCTCTCTTTATCTTACCAAGGAATGCTTCGAAACCATGATTGTCAACGATGGCGAGTCTGCCCTCACCGCAGTAGAAGGTTTTGACCCCAACTTAATTCTTTTGGACTTAATGCTTCCCGGCATTGACGGTTATCAGGTATGCCGCGAAGTACGCGCCAAACACCAGACCCCTATCATCATGCTCTCCGCAAAGGGCGAAATTTTTGATAAGGTTTTAGGTCTTGAATTAGGTGCAGACGATTATATGGAGAAGCCTTTTGATTCCAAGGAATTGGTGGCCAGAGTAAAAGCTGTTTTACGCCGTTATAAAATGGTAACCACCCAGACACAAGCCGCTCCTTCCGGCGAGAAATTGGTAGAATATCCCGACTTAAAAATCAGTCTTTCCAACTACTCCGTCATTTACAAAGGAGCATCAATTGATATGCCTCCTAAGGAGTTGGAATTGCTGTATTTCCTGGCTTCTTCTCCTAATCAGGTTTTTACAAGAGAACAGCTTCTTGATCAGATTTGGGGCTATGAATATGCCGGTGATACCAGAACCGTTGACGTACATATTAAACGTCTCCGCGAAAAATTAAGCGACCACCCTTCTTGGCATATCGATACCGTATGGGGCGTTGGCTATAAATTTGAGGTATTAAAATAATTACCGAAATTTCTTTTATGGTATGATTATTTTATCTTTAAGACTTAGCATGCATTAGGGAATTTGACATTTAGGAACATTTATATGAAAAAAACGCTATATTTAAAATTTTTACTTGCATATTTAATATTTGGTTTCTTTGGATTTGTAGTTGTTGCTACCTTTGTATCCAACATGACAAAAAATATGCTGGTACAAAACAAAGCAGAATCACTGTATACGGAAGCAACCCTGATTGCGGATACTTATGCAACCGACCTCTACAACAGTAAAACCTCTTTGGATATTGTAAAAAGAGAAATTGATATGTTGGATGCCTACCTTTCCTCCACGATTTGGATTATCAGTCCCTCAGGCTCCATTATTCTGGACTCATCTACTCCGGTGGATGTAGACAACCCTGTAACAGTGGGTGGCTTCGATCCTGCTGCCACAGCAGGAAATTATTACATGGTTGGTGATTATTTTAACTCTTTTGACGAAGAGGTTTTAAGTGTAACCGCACCAATTATTATTAATTATAAAGTTCAAGGTTATGTGGTAATTCATTCCACTATGAAAAGTATTGAGGATTTTTCAAATCAGCTTTTGAACATTTCCTACATTATGTTGGTTATTTTATTTGTTTTATCCCTGATTATCTTAATCTTCTTTACCAACATGGTTTATATGCCTTTGCGTAAGATTACCACTGCAACGGAGCAATACGCAACCGGAAACCTGCACTATCAATTTCAAGTAGACAGTGGTGATGAAATCGGCTACTTAGCCGCTTCCCTTTCCTACATGGCAAGTGAGCTTGCCAGAGGCGAGGATGACCAAAAGAAACTGGTAGCCAATGTATCCCACGACTTCCGTTCTCCCTTAACCTCTATCAAAGGTTATTCAGAAGCTATGTTGGACGGTACTATTCCACCGGAAATGTACGAAAAATACTTAACCATTGTGCGGGATGAGTCTGATCGTTTGATTAAACTGACTAACAGTCTTCTCACTTTAAATAACTTGAATACGGATGGTATGATTTTAGATAAAAGCGATTTTGATATCAACGAAATCATACGTAAAACCGTGGCTACCTTTGAAGGCAGTTGTCGCCAAAAACGCATCAGTCTTAAATTGGTATTAACCGGCGATAAATTATATGTTCATGCTGATATGACCAAAATCCAGCAGGTTCTTTATAACCTTTTGGATAATGCCATTAAGTTCAGTCACAAGGACTCTGACATTAAGATTGAAACCGTTGAGAAGCACAACAAAGTGCTTGTCAGCGTCAAGGACTCCGGCATCGGCATCCCCAAAGAAAGCATCCGCCAGATTTGGGATCGCTTTTATAAAACGGACCTCTCCCGCGGTAAAGATAAAAAAGGCACCGGTTTAGGCTTGTCCATTACCCGAGAAATCATCCGTTCCCACGGGGAAAATATTAACGTAATCAGTACAGAAGGTGAAGGCAGTGAATTTATTTTTACATTGCCTATTTCAGATATTGATGAGAATGATGAAGAAGATTCATAAAAACAAAAACCGAATATAAGAATCTTATCAAAACGAATATAAAATTTTACAATTGAACAAAGAAAAATCCCAAGTTAAAATGCCTTGGGATTTTCTTATTTCATACTTCTTTTATTGACCTTGTATTTAATATACCTTCTTGTCCAAGCCCATCCTGCTGATAATACGGTTGATTTCGTAATATATCTTCTCTTCATCCATGGTGAGCACCTGACGGTTCTCCATAGTAATTTTACCATCGATAATTACAGTCTCAACTTCGGAGCCGTTCGCAGAATATGCAAGACCCGCAATCAGGTTATTGTTGGGCATTAACGAAGGTGTATTGGTATTCATGATAACCAAATCTGCTTTCTTGCCAACCTCAATGGAACCGATGGAATCTTCCATACGAAGTGCTTTTGCTCCATTGATAGTGGCAATCTTAAAACCTTCCTTGGCGCTGATGCACTGGGCAGTCTCGCCTACGCCCTTATGAATCAGGGTTAAAAGACTTAATTCATGGAACATGTTCAAGGTATTGTTGCTTGCCGCACCGTCGGTACCAAGACAGACATTTACGCCTGCATTAAGCATCTTAGGCACCGGCGCAAAACCGTTGCCAAGCTTCATATTGCTGGCAGGATTGGTTACCACGCTGACTTTTTTATCTTTTAAAATAGCAATATCCTCATCTGTTACGTGTACACAATGAGCCGCAATGGTAGGCCGGTCAAAAATACCGCTTCTTCTTGCAAGTTCAATAGGGGTACATCCATACTGCTTCATACAATTTTCAATCTCTGTACGGCTCTCGGATAAATGAATATGAATGCCCATATCATTCTTAGCAGCCTCTTCCGCCACAATGTTTAAGAAAGCTTCATCGCAGGTATAAGGTGCGTGTGGTCCTAAGAAGAAAGACAATCTGTCACAATCCTTCGATGCGTCTCTCTCTTCATAAGCCTGACGCAGACGCATTGCTCCCGCCTCATCATTACCGCTACCCACAAGACCTCGTGAAATCACTGCACGCATGCCGGACTCTTTTACTGCACGAGTTGTCTGGTGAATGTTCATTTGCATATCATTAAAACAAGTAGTACCGCTCTTCATCATTTCAAGGATGGCAAGGTTTGCGCCCCAGTACGCATCCTCATCCGTCATGGCATCTTCAATGGGTGAAATGGTGTCAAACAGCCAGTCACCGAAAGCCAAATCATCTGCCACATTTCGCATAAAAGCCATGTATGAGTGAGTATGGCAATTGATAAAGCCAGGCATTAAAAGTTTGCCGGCGCCGTCAATGATTTTATCAGCGCCGGAAGTATCAACGCTTGTTGCATTGTCACCTGTAAGCACAGACTTAATCACACCCTGATTGATCACTACGCTTGCCTGCTCAATTTTATTTGAACCCTCTCCATCGGGTAAAATAGCCTGAATATTTTTAATAACAATTTTCACTACTGCTTCTTCTCCTCTTCTTCCATGTATTCTTTCACGGCATTGTCCACGTTTTTACCGATTCTGGATGTGATAAAAACCAGAGCATAATAAAGGGGAATCCCCAAGAAAATCATCCAGCCCGGGTGCCAGAATCCGCCGGCTACGCCAAGAAAAATATAAATGATAATGCATAAAACCGGGAAAACAAGATGGGTAAGGATGCTCGCCTTTTTTGCAGGTGCACTCTCTGCTTGTTTACCAGATTCCTTCTGGGCATCCTCTGCATCAACTGCCACAGGCTTCACGTTGGCATACACCGCCTTGCTCTCATCATATTTGGGCATTTCACTACCGGAATATAAAATGCGGTCGATGGACATCTCATATACTTTGGACAGCTGCATCAAAACTCCCGCATCAGGAAGCTTACTTCCCTCTTCAAACGCCTGCAGTTCTTCTATCACAATGCCGGTTTTTTCAGCAACTGCTTCTATTGTAAAATTTTTTTCTTCTCGTACTTCTTTTAAACGTGCTGCAACCTGACTCATATTAGCCTCCGTTTTGGTCTGCTTATTTGTGTTCGCGTATAGTATAACATCATTTGAATTCCTTCTCAATCCCTCATAAAACTTCTCATCGGATTTAACTCTTTTGCTACCTGAAATAAATTATCCTGCTCGCATTCCAGATAATCTCTTATTTCCACAAGCTTTTTTTCATCAAATCCCTTATTGTTTATCAACGCTCCCCCCGGAATGATAAACTCCGCACTGGCATTTTTATCTGTAAATAAAACATATGCTACTCTTTTATCACCAAGTCTCGTCACTGGCGACACATTGACTTTCATTTCACTGTTCATAGGCGACTCCTACTCTGTATAATATTCGGCCTTGAAAGCTGCATTACACTCTGCGATTTCTTTGGTTCCGTTGATATAATCGGCATACATATCCCACAAATCAATGTCACATCCGTCCATCACTTCATCCTCCGGAATCCATGACTTGATTAACGCGATTCTTTCTTCCTTGGTAGTGTCAGATATAAGGTAGCTTTTTGCCTGCATATATTTTATCTCCCTGATGATTTAAAATCTTGTTTTCATTATAACTTTTATTTTACAGAAACACAATTCGGAAATAAAAGTGTCCGGTTTTCCTTTTATTTTTTAACAGATACAAAAGAAAAACTGCCGGTTCTGCTTTGTAACAAAACCGACAGTATGATTTTTAATTTTCATCGCTTATCGCGACATATACCGTATAACTTCGGATCATATAAACGCTTCTTATCGGATTCCGAAATTCTCAATTACATAGTCCATATCCTTGTCACCACGACCTGAAAGATTGATAAGGATAGAACCCTTGCCCATCTGCTTAGCAAGCTTCATAGCATAAGCCACTGCATGTGAACTTTCGATAGCGGGGATAATACCTTCCATTCTGGATAACTTGAAGAATGCATCGATGGTTTCTTCGTCGTCAACTACATCGTATTTTACTCTTCCAAGGTCATGTAAAAATGCATGCTCAGGGCCTGATGAAGGATAATCCAAACCACTGGCAACTGAATATACGGGTGCAGGCTCGCCGTTTTCATCTTTTAACATGATACTGTTAAAACCATGCATAACGCCCTCTGTACCGTATTTTAAGCTTGCTGCATGATCGCCAAGCTTTTCTCCGCGGCCAAGGGGTTCAACACCATAAATATCTACAGGGTCATTTAAGAAGCCTGAGAAAATACCCATCGCGTTGGAACCGCCACCTACACATGCTACAACTGCATCGGGCAATTCACCTGTCATCTGCAAAAACTGTTCTCTTGCTTCCACACCGATTACGCTCTGGAAGTCGCGCACCATCATAGGGAAGGGATGGGGTCCTAAAACAGAACCGATACAATAAATCGCATCCTTGTATTCCTTAATATATGCATCAAAAGCTGCGTCTACTGCTTCTTTTAAGGTTGCAAGACCATGAGTTACTTCAACTACATTTGCACCCAAGATTTTCATTCTTGCTACGTTGGGAGCCTGCTTCTTAATATCAACAGCACCCATATAAATATCACATTCCAAACCGAAGTATGCAGCTGCGGTTGCAAGAGCAACACCATGCTGGCCTGCGCCTGTCTCTGCGATTACTTTCTTCTTGCCCATAAATTTCGCAAGAAGCGCTTCACCCATACAATGATTTAATTTGTGGGCACCTGTGTGGTTTAAGTCCTCACGCTTTACGTATAACTGCACACCGTTTCCAAGACTTTCAGACAGCCTTTCCAAATGAGAAATGGGAGTAGGTCTGCCCTGAAAATCCTTACGGATACGACGCAATTCGCTAATGAACTTACTTGACTTACAGATTGTAAAATAAGCCTCGTTGATATCGGCCATTGCCTTCTTTAATTCGGGCGAAACGTACGCACCGCCGTACTTTCCGTAATAACCTTCCCCATCGGGATAATGTTTAAAATAAGTATCGAAATCAATATTGTTATAAATCATAATTGTGTCCTCCTAAATCTGATAAAATTCTTGTTTATAAAATTAAATTCTTGTTATTTTTTTACATCAACTGCTTCTCTTCGCACAACTCTATCTGCGCCATCGAAACTCAGTAGAAGCATCTTTAAAATTGTTTAGTTCTCGCAGGCTACGCCATCGTTTCGTCAATAACATATCCGCACCTCCTACTATAAAACGATTTGGTATCTTCGGTCAAGGATTGTTTCGACAAAAAGCCCTTTAAAGGTATAAAAAAATCCCTGACAGAATATCACTTCTGCCAAGGACGAATATTTCTTATCCGCGGTGCCACCTTGCATTCACGATTCCTCGTGCTCTTAATGAGATACCATCATATCTCCGGCAACTAACGTGTGCCTCACGTCGCAGAATACTCTGTAGTTTCCTACATTTGACTGCGCCCTCAGCGGTCCATTTGATAACCTGTTTTTTACCCGACTCTCAGCATCGCGGGCTCTCTGTGAAAGCATAATTACCTTTATCTCCGCCTCAACGGTTTAGATATTTTACTTTTATTCATTAAAACACTTATGTGTGCATTTGTCAATCATATTTTTTACAATACCCACTCATATATGATGCCATACAGCTCTCTTATATAGTAAGTCGGAAACAACCACAACGGTGTCCTTGCCGGCACCGCACTGTACTCCATTTCCAACGCATCCGCCACCATACCTGCGCGATATTCGTGATATTCGTTGGTCACAATGGCAATCTCCGGATTTAAACCTACTGCCTCAATAATTTCCTGCGAAAAAAGAAGATTCTCTCTAGTGGAAGTGGACCGGTTCTCCTGATAAATCCTCTCCGGCGCAATCCCTTTCTCCGTCAGATACAGATACATACACTCTGCTTCCGGCATACTTTCATCCGGTCCCTGACCGCCTGAAACAATACAAATCGCATCAGGGTGCTCTGTCAAATATTCATATGCTGCATCCAGTCTTGACGCCAACATAATGCTGGGTCTGCTGCCGTAGGCGCGACACCCAAGCACCACTACCGTGGCATTTTCGGATGGCTTCGCTGCTGCCGCTTTTATCATAAAAGCGGTTTCTACGCCTGCCAGGGAAATGACCGCGACTACAATAATAAGAATACCGGTTAATATTACCTTGCCAATCTTTTTGGCGTATAATTTCTTAATCGCCTGATTGATTTTGGGCATAAAAGCACCGTAAGCTATTATTAGTGCCATAATAACAGCCCCGGTTCCGTTGCCAAGATTCATAATTCTTCCCACTGCAAAAGGTGTTAAAAACCAAATTAGACCCAGAACACCTATTGCAATCAACACAATTCGTAAGATTCGTTTCTTCATTTTTTATTTCCTATTCTTCCGACACATATACCGGCGGTTCCTGATAAGAATACAGTTTTACATTACCTCTTACTTTCCAACCGCTGTTCCCCGTAGCCTCAATAGTAACAATATAGGCTTCGCTCCAATCTCCAATCCATACAGATTGTCCGTCCTCACTGATACCGGACGCACCGGTACTGACGTTTTGCATTATTTTCATGTCTACAATTCTGACACTGCTTACATTCTCAGTGCGAACGATAAATTCATCAATATGTACGGTACTGTATTCTATTACCGTAACATCTTCTTTTACTTCCAGTATCGGCGCATTCTTGCCATATTTTCCCGTATATATTGTAATCGCAGCAATTGCAATGAGTGCAACTGCAACAACAGCTATTAAGATTGGCAATAAAATCTTTTTCTTCATAGTTAGGCCCTTTCTGTGCTTTGATACTTAATATACGTACGGGATGTATATTTTTTATGGAAGTCTAATCTGTTTTCATTATAGGTTTCACATCATAGGTGCGCAAGTTCAAAAACTAACTTATCTCTTTAATTGCTTTGATAATCTCATTTGCTTTTTTAATTTCTCTAAAATAAGCAATATAATAAATTCCGGCAAACACAATATAGGGCAAAGTGATTTGTATAAACATATCCCGATATGCAGACGGGGAAACCTCCATAAATTTGCTCATGATAAAAATGCCCGCCATAACGCCGCCGATTACCAGAACATACTGCCCTATCATCACAAACAGCAACGGAACTTTATGAAAAATCCGGTGCATAAACAGTATAAAAGCCGCATAGCAGGTAATTACGAATAATATCCCAAAATTCATTATATAATAAGGATCCGTTTTTCCGCCAATCCCTTCTATCAACACCTTGGTAAGGGCCAAAATGGTGTATACCACACAGACAGAAAGTAAATATTCTTTTATCATTTTCATGATTGCGCCATCCTCTTTTCCAAATATTTATAAAATTCATTTTTATAACTTCGATTCAAAACAATTTCTTCGCCGTTATCCATTACTATATTCACGCGCATATTTATCTGCGCTTTTAATTCTTTGATATGGTAAATATTTACCAGCATAGATTTATTGTTCCTTGCAAAACCCACAGCGCCGAATTGCTCCATAAACTGCTGCAAACCATAGGAAATGCGCCAAACACTGTCCTTAAGATACGCATAAGTTTTACGGTCCACAACTTCAATATAAAGAATCTCTCCCGGTATCAGCATTTTCTCACGTTCGGTCTCTTCATCTTTCCCCGGAATCAGTCCTTGAAAGGATGACAGATATTGCTTCACTGCCATGGTTTCCTCGTCCGTTTTATTGTAATGCAAATCCACATGATTCTCTTTTAAATTGGGTTCATGATAGATATTAATCTTCACCGTTGGTACCTCATTTCGTGTGTTACTCATTATCGCGACGTAAAAACAAATGTCGCTTCGCGCCGCTCAGTTTTTCGCTCGCGTACATTATATTATAAAGGTCAAAGCCAATACAAGATAAGTCTTCTTAAAATCTCTGCCCAAAAAGAGATAAATCGCGCCAAACAGAAATCCCAATACGATTCCTTCCAAACCAATCCAGATACTTCCCTTGGTAAACCAATGTGCAAGTCCCCAAGTAAGTCCCACTACAATTCCGCCGTAGGGAATGTTTTTCTTTCGAAACAACTTCTCCAACGCATGCTGTCCAAATACAATAATTAAGGTAAAAAGAATAACTTCCGCCAAATAATACAAATGCTGAAATACAAATTTCAAAGCGCCAAGTCTGTGAAATTCGTAAATAATTTTTAATCCACCCACGTCGATATAGTTGATTACCATCATCAATCCAACCAACACAATACTTGCTATGATTCCCATCAGCGTCCACTTCTTGTCCGTTCCTTTTAGCTGAAATCCTAAATTTTTTCTTGCACTTTTTATAATGAAAAAAGCAACCACCAACCAGGTACTTATCGTAACGGTCCAATGAATGATACATTCCGCAGTCGTAAACTCCTGCATGGGATGTCCGTAAATAAGGGGCTCCAACCAGAATGCGTAAAGCACCTCCAACCCTAATCCTCCAAAGGCCATCATTGCGTATTCAAAATACTGATACCCTTCACTTTTGAAAAATGATTTTAACTTGTTTTCTTTTAACATAGTCTTATTTTTCTCTGACATAATTTAATTTCCTTTCTTTGCAGTTTTTTCTCTGCTTCTAAACGGACTATATCAAAGATTTTTGGTTCTGAAAAATGATTTTGTTTATGTTGCAAATCAGATGATTAAGTTGCAAAAATATTGCATTTTAAGGCATAAAAAACCGTCTGCTCCCGAAAGAACAGACGGCTTAATGATACTTTTAATTATATATGATTATTCTTATTTTTATGGGAGAATTCTTATTCTGCATCTACGGTAGGCTTAATTCCTTCTTCAAACAAGTCCATAACTTCTTTCGAAGGAGCCTTGTCAATAAGAGATACAACCACTGCAGCAATCATGCTTGCGATAAAACCGGGGATAATCTCGTACAAACCTGTAGGGCCTGACAAGAATGCATACCAAAGTGCATCTACCACGAAGCCCACAACAATACCGGCAATCGCGCCCTTATATGTAAATCTCTTCCAGAAAAGTGAAAGAATAATCGCAGGGCCGAAAGCTGCACCAAACGCTGCCCATGCACATTCAACCAATGCCATAATGCCGGCGCAGTTAGGATTAATTGCAATTAATAATGCAACAATCGCAATCACGATTACGATGATACGGCCTGCCCAAAGCATTTCCTTGTTGGATGCATTTTTACGGAATACAGGCTTATAAACGTCAGAAGCAAATGCTGATGAAGAAGCAAGCAACTGAGAGTCAGCTGTACTCATAGATGCTGCAAGGATTGCTGAAAGCAACACACCTGAAATTAAAGCAGGGAATACACTTCTTACCATAGTAATGAATACGATACTCTTATCTTCCAAACCGCTTCCGATGTAGTGATGTCCAACGATACCTACAACAGATGCCATGATAAGGATCAAAGTTGTCCAACCGATACCGATTGCTCTTGATTTCTTCATTTCTTTTTCAGACTTGATTGACATGTAACGAACTAAAATATGAGGCATACCGAAGTATCCAAGTCCCCAACCAAGACCGCTTAAAATGTCCGAAATACTTTCCCAGTTAAAAGAACCGCTGGATAAGAAGTTATAATAATTCTCTCCGGTTACTACTTCATAAGCGGGCACAAAATCCGGTGCCTGCATTGCAAATACTGCAACAATGGGAGCGATCATAATTGCTGCAAGCATTAGCATACCCTGGAAAAAGTCAGTCCAGCATACTGCATTGAATCCGCCAAGGAATGTATAGATGATAATAATTGCAGCCGCACCAACCATTGCATAAATGGGTTTCATTCCGAATACGGTATTAAACAAAGTACCGCATGCGTAAATACTAGACGCCGCATATACACAATATACTACTACGAAGATAACCGCACAAATAATCTGAAGCGCCTTGTTTTTAGACTGAAATCTGTTTGTCAGGTACTGAGGAATTGTAATGGAATCCTGCGCTTTAATAGACAATCTTCTAAGTCTCGGTGCTACAAAAATCCATGCACAAATAGTACCGATAAGCAAGCCTACGGAAATCCAAACTTGTCCCATACCTGCAAGATAAATGGAACCGGGAAGACCCATAAGTACCCATGCACTCATGTCGGAAGCACCTGCGGAAAGGGCTGCTACCCATCCGTTCATATTTCTTCCTCCAAGGAAATAATCCTTGTCACCACCGTCAGCTTTACGTCCTTTTATAAAGAAGTAAACGCCAACCGCAAGTACCAGTAACAAGTAGACAATAAATGCTACTAATTCTGCGTAATTCATAATTCACCACTTTCCATATACATGCTTCGGCACGTATATTATTTTTTCTCATATGTTTGCATTTTACACGAGTCTTACATTTGTCGCAAGTATTTTTGACATTTTTAATTCAGTTACTGTTTTTTATAGAACAAAGAATGTGCTTTGCACATTCTTCGCGTGCGAGCGGTGTTGCAAAGCAACAATATTCCGCTCCGCGAGCTGCGCATTTTATTTTAACTTCATAGGAAATTCCTATGAAGTTAAAAACATCGCTGTAATTTCTTACAGCGATGTTCCTTTGAATATGTCAATTCATTATAATCTCTTAAGAAGTTCTTCTCTCTGAGCTTCGAAGCCGGGCTTTCCAAGGAGAGCAAACATGTTCTTCTTGTAGCTTTCTACACCGGGCTGGTTGAAAGGATTTACACCAAGGATATATCCGCTCACGCCACATGCAAACTCGAAGAAGTAGAATAATTCACCTAAGTAGAATTCGTTTACTTCGGGAACATTTACCAAGAAGTTGGGAACCTGTCCGTCTGTATGAGCAAGGATTGTTCCGTTCATAGCGCTCTTGTTTACGAAGTCAACTGTCTTACCTGTTAAGTAGTTCAAACCGTCAAGATCAACAGGTTCTTCCTCAATGATGATTTCTTCTCTGGAAGTTTCGATGTTGATGATGGTTTCGAAGATATTTCTGGAACCGTCCTGGATAAACTGTCCCATTGAGTGCAAGTCTGTTGTTAAGTCAACGCTTGCAGGGAAGATACCCTTCTGATCCTTACCTTCACTCTCGCCGTATAACTGCTTCCACCACTCAGATACAAAGTGTACGCTGGGTTCGTAGTTAGCAAGGATTTCAATCTGTTTTCCTTTTCTTAAAAGGATGTTACGAGCTGCTGCATATAAAAGAGCATCGTTTTCTTCGAATGCGTTGTTTAATGCACGTTCTCTTCCGCTTGCTGCGCCTTCCATTAACTTGTCAATATCCGCACCGCTTACTGCGATAGGAAGTAAACCAACTGCTGTAAGAACTGAGAAACGGCCACCGATATCATCGGGCACAACGAATGTTTCATATCCTTCTTCTGTAGCAAGACCCTTTAATGATCCTCTGGCCTTATCTGTTGTAGCATAGATTCTCTTTGCTGCGCCTTCCTTACCATACTTTTCCTCTGCCATCTTCTTTAATACACGGAATGCGATAGCAGGTTCTGTTGTTGTACCTGACTTAGAAATCATGTTGATAGAGAAATCTCTGTCACCGATTACCTGAATCAAGTGCTTTAAGTATGTAGAGCTGATAGAGTTACCAACGAAATAAATTTCGGGAGTTTTACGGATGCTCTTATCAACAACATTGTAAAAGCTGTGTCTTAAGAATTCGATTGCTGCTCTTGCACCAAGGTAAGAACCGCCGATACCAACAACCAAGAGAACTTCTGAATCGTTCTGAATCTTCTCTGCTGCCTTCTTAATTCTTGCAAACTCTTCCTTATCATAGTCTACAGGAAGATTGATCCAACCAAGGAAATCATTTCCTGCACCGGTTTTAGAAACCAATAATTCTTTTGCATCAAGTGTAAGCTTCTTCATCAGTTCCATTTCATTTGCACTGATAAAGGGTGCTGCTTTGGAATAATCAAATGCTACTTTTTTACTCATGTGATTTTCTCCTTTTTATCCTTTATTTATTGAAACATTTGTAAAATGTCAAGTTCCTTGTCAAGTGTAGCAAAAATAAGGGCTTTTTTCAAGATAAAAATTCTTGCAGGAGTTGCTCTAACTCCTGTTTTTCTTTTCTTCCGAATTTAGGTGTTTCCTGTTCCGGCATTTCTGCCTCCATTATTTCTTTCGCAATACGCTCCCGCGGCAAAACTTTTAGGCGGTTTACCATGTGATTCTCCAGGTAATCAATGATATTTGTTTTAAGAATTTCTCTTTTATTCTTAATATCTACAAAAGAAGAAATGCTGAAATATGCATATAAACCGAACAGACTGACAATGTAGTAGGGGAATAATTCTATCATATGACGTCCGTTAACAATACTGCGATATATTCCGATTCCGCATAAAAGTACGGAAAGTAATATCATCTGTCCTGAGAAATTGGACAATCCCGGCAAAGTCAAAATGCCGATTTTAATGCGATTCATAAACTTGTCCACAAAAACCGAAATATTGGCAACTCCGGAATTCAATTGATAGCAGTTAGCAAATTTTAATTTGCACTGCTTTAATAATTTATTATTGGTTGCTGACATATTATCGGTTTCCTGAATCATACTTTGATATAGCACCCCTGCCACGATTTGACAGATTATGCTTAAGGTGATTAAAAAAATTGCTAATTTTAAAAAGATATCATTTTTTAATAATTCCATACCGTCCTCCGTTTCATTTTTTTATTTTCGGGAATAGTAACAGTATAGAAAAGTTCTCTTTTCGTAGCAAGTTGCAGACGCCTTAATTTCGTCGACAAATTCCTGTTTCATTTTTCATGGAAACAGTGGAAATCGACCTTTTTTTCTGTTATAATCCTTTTTAATATATAAAAATAACACGAATGGAGAGAAATTATGCGATATATTCCCAAAGGCGTCTGTTCTCAGGCAATTGATATCGAATTAGACGGAGATATTATAAAACATGTTCAATTTACAGGCGGATGTCATGGTAATTTGCAAGGCATTGCACGTTTGGTTGAAGGCATGAATGCCCATGATGCCATTACTAAAATACGCGGAATCCGCTGTGGCTTTAAGAGTACATCCTGCCCCGACCAGCTTGCCAACGCCTTAGAAGCTGCATTGAATCAATAAATAACATTTTTTGATGACGATAATATTCTAATTATAAAACTACCAGATATTACACATATTGGAGGACGTTTCATGAAACGCATCGTTCTGACAGGTGGCGGTACTGCCGGCCACGTAACCCCGAATATTGCCCTACTTCCCAAGTTAAAAGAACTTGGATATGATATTCACTACATTGGCTCTCATGAAGGAATAGAGAAAAAGCTGATTACTGATTTTGATATTCCTTATTACGGTGTAGCCACAGGTAAGCTTAGAAGATACTTTGATTTAAAAAATCTCTCTGACCCTTTTCGTGTTATGAAGGGCTATGGTGATGCCAAAAAAATTTTAAAAGAGTTAAAGCCTGACGTGGTTTTCTCTAAGGGCGGTTTTGTAAGTGTTCCTGTGGTACGTGCAGCAGCTTCTTTAAAGATTCCATGCATCATCCACGAATCTGATATGACTCCCGGTTTAGCGAATAAATTGTGCATCCCGGTAGCATCAAAGGTTTGTTGCAATTTCCCGGAAACCCTTAAAAATCTCCCGGAAGATAAAGCTGTTTTAACAGGTTCACCCATCCGAACCGAACTCGCTAAAGGCGATAGAGTTGCCGCTATGAACTTATGTAAGTTTAATGCAAATCTTCCTGTCATAATGGTTATTGGGGGAAGTTCCGGCTCCGTGGCAATTAACAAAGCAGTTCGCGCAGCGTTACCAAGACTTTTGGAAGATTTTCAGGTTGTTCATATCTGTGGCACAGACCGCGTGGATAATCTGTTATTAAACCAAAAAGGTTATGCTCAGTTTGAATATTTAAAAAGTGAGTTGAAAGACGTACTTTCCTTGGCAGATGTGGTTATTTCAAGAGCCGGCGCCAATGCTATTTGTGAACTTCTAGCATTAAAGAAACCAAACCTCCTGATTCCTCTCCCTGCAAGCAGCAGTCGGGGCGATCAGATTCTGAATGCCAAATCTTTTGAATCTCAAGGTTATTCTTTAGTATTAAATGAGGATGACTTGGATGAAAATACTTTGGTAGATAAAGTATATGAACTATATTGCAACCGGAAGACATATATTGAAACCATGTCTCAGAGTTCTCAATTAAATGCCGTTGATAAAGTAATCAGCCTGATTGAAGACGCTGTTATAAACAGACCATAATATTTCAGAAAGGAGCATCTACATATGAACCATAAAAAGGAATTAGGACCAAACCGTATCCTTTCTATGGTGTATTGCTCACTTTTTGCTATTTTTATTGCCCTTTGTTCCTATATTACAATTCCCTTGGTAATTCCTTTTACCTTGCAGACGCTGGGAGTATTTACCGCGTTGGAATTGTTAGGTGGAAAAAAGGGCACTTTTTCTGTCCTTCTCTATATTCTGCTTGGAGCCGTTGGCGTTCCTGTATTCTCCGGCTTCCGCGGAGGTATCGGAATACTATTAAGCAATACCGGTGGGTATATTGTCGGCTTTATTTTTCTTTCCTTGATTTACTGGCTTATTACTTTCATTTTCGGCACCAAACTCTATGCAAGAATATTAGGTATGATCCTTGGACTAATTTTCTGCTATATCTTTGGTACACTTTGGGTTGTTTTTGCTTATTCTGATATAAAAAACATGCCCGAAATGATACCGGTTATACAAGTATGTATTCTTCCGTTTATCATTCCGGACATTGCCAAAATGTTCTTATCCGTCGTATTGCGTAAATTTATTTATCCTGCTCTCCCGGATAATCTTAAAAATTAACGCTCCGGGTCATAATATTAACTGACCACACAATCGTCAAGCAATTGTATCCACTTTTTAATTACTTCTACTTCTTTTTCAGCTTCCCTTCTGCAAACAGACTCTTTTACTGCCTTATAAATAGGCGCTTCCATAGAATCTTTTTTTCTTCTGATAATTAAATATACTTTCTTTTTGTCAAAATACGCAGCAAAGGGACCTCCGCCGGAAAATTTTAAGAGTTTCTTCATAAGTTCTCTATTTATAAAACTTGCTGCCTCTTCCTGATTCTGAACATAAACTGCAAATTTTTTATCAAAACTTTCTTCACCTGTTACATATTCTAAATATGTTTCCGGCTTTTCATACGCATTTTTCCCAATATTAAAACTTTTCTGCACAATTTGAATTTCACTGTCCAAATCGGTCTTATTATTACATGCAATCAAAACACAATCTGACACCTTTCGGCTCTTTTTATAAGAAAGCTCCATATCATAACGCAGAAAATCAATGCCTTTATATGTTCCTGAAATACAATCGTTAGCATTGGCAGAACGTGCCTTTTTTATCATGGAACACTCGCTGATTTCTTTAATGGAAATTCGATTTTTTGCCGTATAATCTGTTTTCGGAAATTCCTTCTGAATTTTTTCCTGCAAAAAATTTGTCTTATATTCCATATTATAGGCTTTAAACTTAGTTGACATCTTAAGTGTCATCGGCAAGATATAAAGGCAGAATGGAATAGCAATTAAAAAAATTATTGACAATATAACTCTGATCGGTCCTTCAATAAACATTAACTTCATATAGACCAAATAGATAAATATGAATGCTAATACAATCACTAAAACAGTGATGCATTTCCAAGCCAAATCAGCATTACGATATACTTTACGCATTTGATTAAGCTTCTCCACCTGCGTTAACTCTTCCTTCTTTAATTCGCCAACTTCATTTTGAACAACCTTATCCTGCTGTTCCATACTTCATATCCTCCATAATATGGTAATTTACTATTTACATATTATAAATCTAATTTGTTAAATTTTTACGAATTTCTTCTAACTCTTCTGCATAAGGCGATGTAGGCTTCCACTGAATTTTCTGACCGTCATCATGGTATCGGGGAATCAGGTGATAGTGAAAATGAAATACTGTCTGCCCTGCACATTCACCATTATTTTGAACCAGATTAAATCCATCGCAATTTAATTTTTCCGTCATTTTCATCGCCATTCTTTTTGCAAGAACCATAACATCTGCCGCCCAATCTTCAGGCAATTCGTAAATATTGGCAAAATGCTCTTTCGGAAGAATCAATGCATGTCCCTTTGTTGCAGGGCTAAGGTCCAAAATAACACGAAATCTATCATCTTCGTAAATAGAGTTGGTTGGAATTTCTCCATTTGCAATTTTACAAAAAATACAATTATCTTTTTTCATAATCAGTTCTCCTTCTTTTATAAAAACATTCCATCATCTTCAATATTGGGTGAAAACGTAAAAATATGATCTAAATTACGTAAAAGTTTAAAATCACCCTTCATGGTCATATTACCGCTCATAAATGCATTCTGAAATGTTGTCTTTCCTTCAATGATATCTTTTATAACAGCTTCTTCTGTCTGGAGTTCAACATCTGCATATTCAGATGTACCGTAAAAGCATTCAAATTTTGCATTCTGTACCCGAATAATCATAGGCTTTTTATAATTTTTAATTACCACTCTGAAAATAGCCGTAAAACCGGGTTGTGCCTTAAAATGACTCACAAAATCTTCAACGAATCCCTGACTCTCATCTGTTTCCCGATTCTCCATCATATCCTTAAACATGCTGGTTAATTCTTTAATATCTTCTTTCTGGCGCTGTACATAATTATCATCAGAAGCATACATGGATAACTGCTCCGTCTCCTGAGGTGTAAATGCCACATTTTGAGTATAAGATACCTTTTGCTTTACAGCCTGATTGCTTGCCGGAAAACTTGTCAGTTTCTGATTAATGGTTCTATACATATTTTCCGCTTTCTTTTCAATCAAACGGTCATATTCTTCCTTACATTCCAACATAGAAATTTCAGGAATATATCCGCAAATACCGCTACAGGGACGGCCACCCAAAATCTCCCATGCGGTAGCTAAAGTAAGTTTTCCGTCTCTTTCTCCGTAGGTCGTACTCATAACTACCGGACACATGTAAATCTGTGCCAATTTTTCCTTATCCGCATACAACCAGCAGGCATCAAGAAAGGACTGCATATAGCCACCGATTCCATACCATTCCACAGTACTGGCAAGAATGATTCCATCTGCATCTTTTAAAGTATTAGGCAACGTTGTAATGGAATTCTTACTCTCATACAAATCGTACTTCTCAACCGTAACATTTAATTCTTCCAGTACCTTACGCATCTTATTAATAACATACAGGGTAGGATCTCCGATTAAACCTCTTCCGCCATAATAAATGTTAATTTTCATGCTTTCTCATCCTCCTCTTTCTGAGTTGGTTAAAATACCATGCCATACCAATCATAGCACCCATACATAATCCTCCTACATGGGCTTCGTAATCGATACTTGCAGTTCGCGCATCCACATACAAACTAATAATAATACATAAAATTACCAACAACATTCTGCGCAAGGTATTTATACTTATTCTTCTCCAATTAATGGTTGTAAACTCTGTTACCAGCGCAATGCCAAACATACCATAAACTGCACCGCTTGCTCCTATACTGTACGCATCAATACCACTAAAATATTTAGCTCCCAAGGAAGTCAAACCAGCTACAATTCCGCACACAAAATAGCATAATAGAAACTGCCACCTTCCCAGTCGCTTCTCCACCATATTTCCCAATAAATAAAGTATCAGCATATTATTGAAAAGATGTGCTAAATTACCGTGCAAAAACATACTGGTAATTAACCTGTACCACTGTCCGTCTCCTACAGTATTCTTTAGGCTCATCTCGCCTATATTATACAATAAATTGCCCGTAGCTGTACATACAATATAAACGACTATATTCAACGCGACCAGACCATATGCAACCCAAGGAATATATATTTCACGAAGTTGTTTTTTTTCCCGCTCTTTTAATTCTTTAAGAATCTTTTCTTCAGTCTCTTTTATTTTCTGCTGCGCAGCACCCGGTTCCTGCAAAAATCTCTCAAACACAGACTTAAGTCCATAAAAATCCACTACCTTTCCATCTTCAATCACCAGCGTTTTCGCATTACGGTTCATTACCCAGGCATACTTATCTTCTCTACACACCTCTAATGCATGCTCTTGATTATCAGATACAATAACTGTTAAAATATGCATTTCAGTAACACCATTTTTTTCAAGAAGTTTACAGGCACTGTCATAAACTGCTTGATAACGTTCTTTTGAAAAGGTTGAATCATTCTCCAGCTCTATTATAAAAAGTGCACACACATGTCTATATTCTTTTTTCAAAAATACCAAAAATTCAGGCAGATTGGATACAACGGCCGTGTATCCCTCCATTGTAAGAAAAGCTTTTAGTTGTTCTTTCATCATCTTTATCCTCGTACATATAAAATATACGATTTTTGTGAAGAAAAATCAACTATTCGTAGATGTATCTTAAATTTCCGAAACCAATCTCATCTCCCACCTTAATTTTTATAATCTCGTTACTTTCCAACGCAATACCATTTAGATATGTTCCATTTGTAGAATTTAAGTCTTCCAGATACAAATCATCCTCCTTTTGAAATATTCTGGCATGCATCCTACTAACACTTTTATCCTGTAAAACAACATCTGCACAATCTTTCATTTTACCAAACACACAAGGTAACTCCGTCAGAGAAATATAGTCACCGATACTTTTATCTATATTTTTAAGTCTTTTGGATAAAACTTTGTGTTCCACGCCCATAACCACAGTTTCTCCGCTATAATTATGATTTTCTTCAAAACCAAAATGTTCTCTCTCTAAAGTAAACGCCCGATTACCATAAGCCGGAGATTCTTTTTCCGCATTGCCGGAATTTAGCCGCGCAACTTTACCTAATATAACTTGTTTTATCTTCTCAAAAAAACTTTTTTCTTTCTGATTTTCTATCCCATCGTAAACATAGACTTCTTCTTGAAAATCAAGTTTTGACTGAACATCCTGTACCTCTATAGCTTCACATCCGCTTTCTTCCTTTTTAACATTAATTAACTCATCCAACACAAAATTTTCTTCTTTGATCCCCTTAAAAAATCGATAAGCCAAATCAACCGCATCCTTATCAGCATGATCTACCCTCTCTATGAAAAATTCTGCCAGCTCCATAAACCCTTTCTGTCCGTTTTCTTCCGGAAAAAATACCCATTCCGTTTTTTTATTTTCCGGATTACAATAGCAAAATTCGGGTACAAAAAGAATATTCCGATAGTCTAACAAATATTTTTTTATTTCCGAAAATATTGCTTGAAGAGAAAACAAAATTGCTTTTATATCTTCTGCCTGTAATTCCTTTTTTTCATATAATCTGCTAATCGGTTGCCTTGAACTGATATCATAATATATTTCTTCATTACCGTTAAAAAGATTAGTATGAGCAGGTAATAATCCTTTTATTTTATTGGCGCATAACATCTTTAATTGATAATCTGCCTCATTTTCCAACTCGAGAATCATATAGTTTCTATTCATATCCCTTTTATACCTTACCTGCATCTTCTTTTAAATCTCCTCTCTCTATCATGTTAGTAATTTTCCGTTTTCCGTTTTTATTCTCCGTTTTCTTCTCTAACATCTCCCTCTCCCTCTTTTATATCTTCCGTTATTTTCTCATATATCTCCTTTGCCTGCTGCCCTGTTAATATCAACTGTGCAGTATGAAGCTTTGGCTCCTTCCATTCTGTATGCAAACTCCATATACTATTTCCGCTATGGTCTTTTACTGACAAAATCTCCGGAACGGAAAACACACCCGTTACCTTTCCTTCCACACTCATTGCAGATACTTGTATTGACACTTCCAAATCTTCTACACAAAGCAAACAATCCTTCAAATCCGAATATATTACTTGCGCACACTCTTTTTCAATTAATGCATTACTCTCACCCACATAATAAAATACCTGCTTTGTTCCTCTTGTTAATGCACTCTGCATAACACTTAAGTCATACATATATATCATCCAGAAAAGCAATAACAGTACTACCATTAGGATAAAAGGCATTAATAATGAAATTTCTACAGTAAAACTGCCACTTTTATAAAATTTTTTATAATTCATTTATTTCTCCTGCTTCTATATTGTAATTGTCAGCATATAACCTATAAAAAGAAAACTTATAAACGGCAGCTGCGTTTTCTTATCGGCTTTACCACACAAAAGCAATACAATCGAAACAACCGCCGACGCAAACAGCGCTGCCATAAACAGAAACAAATTACCTCTAAATCCCAGAAATAATCCTGTAACTATTAATACCCATCCGTCTCCAACGCCTATCTTCCCTTCAGTTATTTTAGCCAAACCCAACACGACCGCGCCAACCATAATACCGGCCGTTATTTCTTTCCATACAGTTATACCTTCCGGTATCTCCAACACAATTCCAAGAACTGCAAAAATAAGAACCGATAACATAGAAATTTTACGTTTCCTAAAATCTCTAAATCCCTCTATCAGAAGGAAAATACCCACGGCAATCATTCGTATTATTTCCCACATTTTATTCTATCTCCTCCATACACCTTAAACACATCGGCTTACCTCCCAATTCGCTCTCTTTTACTACATAAATTGTTCTTTTTAAACCTGTACATGCGATTGAGGCATGATATCGATCTCCCTGCGTTGTAATATACAACTGTCCGGTCGCATAATTACCTTCATAACACACCTCGCAAGGCTTGTACCTGCCCCCGTATTCATTTCTTGCATTTTCTAAATCAGACTCTTCTATAACAGATATACTTAATTGCAAATGCGTACAGGAACGACTGACATGATAAACATCGCCGGTATCCGCTACATAAAATTTTCTTTCGTTTTCATCCTCATTATCTCTTTCATATCCTGTATATGCCTTAATATAACAACGGTTTATTAATACCATATCGTTGATATCGTAAAAGTTAAGTCGAGGACTTACCCTGTATGTCATAACCAAATCAATTACATCATTATCTTTATCAACCTCAGAGCGCCATAATATAATTCCTTCTGTTCCTCCTGCAATGACAGAATTATCCAGCATATCTTTTCCGACAATTTCTACCACTCTTGCCTTTACATATGCTTCTGTTAATAAAACGTTTTCGTACGCTTCTGTCATATATGCGTATGTTGAAATTTCCTTTCCCGCTTGATGCAAAGCCGAATCCAATACAGTATGTATATAAATCATTTCAAACAACGATATCAGATTGATTAGTAAAAAAAGAAACATGGGCATTACCAGTGCTGTTTCCACTGTCATGCTCCCTTTTTTCTCATATCTTTCTTTTGGTGTAATTATCATTTTTTTTAAAAGAGATAGTGAAAAACATCCTTTTTCTTAGGCATAGATTTGGATTTATATCTAACCCGAAGAATAAGAGAGAATAGAACTGTTTTTAGAAGATGCCCCCGGAAAAAGGACGTCTTTCACTACCCCTTTATATCCTTTCTTTAATAATAAGCGTATTTACGCTCCATGGAATAGAAATGATCATATCCGCTGATAATTCCTACTTCCACACTTATGGAATCCGCACAGGCATCCATTCGAAAGTACTCATTTCCTTTTGTCATCCTGATATCAGCTTCCATCATATCCATGCATCGATACGTTTTAAAAACCGAAGGTAAGAAGAATAAAAATATTCGCAAATAATCTTCATAACCAAGTTCAAAATTTTCTGTAATAACAGGATTTGTTTCTGCGTCCTTTCCTACCAATTTTTCTGGTATTTCTTTCATAATTCCGTTTATGCTGACAGAAAAATCTTTCGGTGCTTTCAATAAAGGAATTTTTTCACCTGCCATAATCTGTTTTACATCATAGGCGCTTTCTGCTGCCGCCCAACATATATTTATAATGGCTTCTACAACCTGTGGAGGAATCTCTACCAACGCTGCAAGTTGTGATATCGCTTTAATTGTTTCCTGCGTTTGCGCATCCGCAAGTAACATAGTCAGGTTCGCTGCACCTCGAAAAGTAAAGAGTGCTTCTGCCATGCAAGCCAAATTAAGACTATCCTGTATCTGTCCGAACAAAATATATTCCACCTGATAATCTAATTTAGACCCTTCTCGGACATTTTGGTAATAACCCATTTTTTGTAATATGTATTCACCAAAAAATAATTCTTCCGTAATATCCCATTCTTTCTCTTCCAAGGCTTCCGTTCCTTGTATTTTCCATCTATATGATGCATGTTCCAAAGGATTGAAAACTTTAATGGAAATACCAAACAACTCATAATCCGCCTCTTGCGGAAGTAAAGAATCCATATATTCAGATTGAAAATCCAAAGTCGGAAGTCCCACGGAAGTACACCACTCTGTGCCTAACAAATTATTCTCTTCCCACGCTTCTTCTGCTTTTTTTGCTACCTCTTCTTGGTAGTTTTCAAACATTTCGCTGTTGATTTCGTATCTTTCTACAACCGTTATCCAACTTTGTATATTTTGAATAATATCTCCGCCCACGTAATTTTGCATATAATTCACAGCCTGTTGCTTCATAACATTTCCCCAATCATCCGTAGCAAGTCGGATATTGGTCAGACTAAGATTATAATCCTGCACATCATACCAATCTCTTGCAAACAACAGATTCTGTTCTTCTTCCGGCTTAAGATTATACTCCAGGTATTCTCCCATTCTTTCTTCCATCTTATGATAATCCGGTGTTTGAGACATATATGAGGTATCCACAAAAAGCAAACCGTATCGCTCAAATAAAACCTTATGATATTCTCCGAAGGTTGAATGGATTGCCGTCTGAACGGCATTTTCCATTTTTATTTTAAGATGGCTCCCTCTTGCCGCTTCAAAAGCTGACAGAAATACAGATAATATTAATGTAAATACCAATGCTAAATATATGGTTATTTGCCCTTTTTTCATTCGACAATCCACCCCTTTCTTGCTAAATCTTATTAATATTCTTGGTAATCGTTTTAAAAATGCTTTCCACAATATCTGTCATTTCTTCTTTGAAAATCAAAACCAATGCAATCAATACAACAAGAATTAAAATGATTTCAACGGTTGACAGTCCGCTTTCATCCTTCATAAATGCAGATAACTGTTTTTTTAAATTCATACTTTCTCCTCCTTTCTTTTTATTGCTATATGTTAAAAGTACTAAACGCAGGCACCATGATGATAACCATCACAATCAATAATAAAATCAGCATCGGAAATAATAGTTTGGTCCCGGCAGTTTCTCCCTTTCGCCGAATCTGCTCCTTATGCATATCCATTGCTTCTCTTGCCTCCTGACGTAAAGCATTTTTTAACCCCTCTGATCCTTTTCTTAAATTTCTTGACATCAAATTACCGAATTTCTCGGTTTCCCGAATTCCGCATCGTCTGCCAAAACGTTCATATACCTGTCTCTCCGGTACTCCGCTTTCCAATTCTCTAAGTCCTACTGTTATCTCTTCATAAAGAGCTCTCTTGTGCATTGAATTCGCAACATACGATTTTGCTATCTTTTCAAATGTTTGTCGCATTGTCATCCCGGCGCCTATCAGCATGGAGCATTTTAATGCAAACTCCGGATAATCCTCCTTGATTTCTGCAAGTCTCTTTTTACTGCTTTCTTTTTTTTCAATAGCTTCTGAAGAAAATAGTAATATTGCAATCGCAACACAAATTCCTGCAATTTTGATTCCCTTATTTTCTCTTTTTTTGCTCCACTGCACTTTATCCCCGTTAATAACGGAAGGTAATGTAATGTAAGACTCTGTCTTACTTTGCATATCTGCCGCTTTTAAGGATTCCTTTAACTTATTTGTCTCTTCTTCTTTCGCTGTTAACACTTGCGGTACCAGAACAATGGGAAAACTGTGTTCATACACATAATTCTCGTATTTAAATTCTGCCGTTAACATTATCAATTCCTCTTTGTGAATCTCCTCTTTTATATTTCCCTGTGTCCCAACCAACTCTCCGCGGTCAGAAGACCATGTAATAATAAAAGGATATCCCTCTATGGAATCTGCAAAGTCCAAATCTTTATTAACAGACTCCCGTGACTCATTTTCTCCCAGCACAACCTGCTCGAGATGCGCCGTAAATTCCGGCAGCATTACAAGCAGCTCTTCTTCCGTATAGATTCTTTCATTCACATTATATGTAAGAGGAATATCTCCTACCGGTGTACTCACCACCAAAGAAACTTCCGCATCGCCTTCACCAAACTCATTTCTCTTCAAATAGTTCCCATCCTCCGTCACATCACCTTTTGATGGAACAATAAAGGATAATACTGCTATTACAATTCCTGCCGTTAATACTAACAGACCTTTTTTCCTGCTCGCAGACATCTATCTTCCTCCTATAACTCAATTGCCGTAATTTTCATTCCCCATAAAAGTGCTGCTACATAACAGACAAGGCAGGCGGTCATAATGCCAATTCCGCTTAAATTATGATATAAGGAATCGAAATATCCCGGTGATGTCAATCCAATATAAGCAAGAATAAAGAAAGGAATCACACACATAATTTTTTGTTCAAACTGTTTTTCACTAATCAGTATGCGAAGCTCTCTTTTTATTTCTGTTTTTTCGCTGATTGCTTCCGCCGTATCCGAAATAATCTCCCTAAGATTCCCTCCGCTTCGTTTTGCTACAGCAAAAATATCTGCAAAATCACCAATATCCCCGACATTGCTTCTCTTTCCAAAATCAGTCAATAATCCTTCCAAAATCATATTGCTGTCCAACCCTCTTTGAATCATTTGAAACTCTCTTGCAATATCAGCACGGTTCCCATACAGTCTCGCTAAATCCTCATATGTTTTGCGAAAAGCATTTTCTACTGAATTACCCGCCTGCAGATTTCCTGCCACAATAACTACCGCTTCCCGAAACGCCATTGTAAGCTCCCACTTTCGCTTTTTGACAGCTTCCCTTTTTTTCCACTTAAAATACAAAATGATAAATGGCATCAAAATGATAAATGCCCACACAGAACGATAGAAAAAGAAAGCAATTAAACAGCAGATTCCTATCCACTGCAATACAATATAAACTTTCTCTTTTCTCGAGAATTTGTATACGCCATACTCCATTTCTCTACTCCTTTAACCATTTCTCTTTATTCTGCAAAGGATTTACAGACACTAATGATGCTTTACCGTCTTCTGCCTCCTCCAGTGCGAATAAAGTATTAAAACCGATTTCTCCGTTTACCATATTTTGTACCTCCAGAATTTCTACTACCTTTCTGCTACGGTCTCTCATACGGCTTAAATGAATTAAAATATCGATTCCGGATGCAATTTGTCTTCGAATTGCGGATAAGGGAAGTTCTTTTGCCATCAAAACCATCATTTCCAGTCTCATCATCATATCCTGTGCTGAATTAGCATGACCCGTGGATAAACTTCCGTCATGACCGGTATTAAATGCCTGTAACATATCAAATGCCTCTGCTCCTCTTACCTCGCCTACAATGATTCGATCCGGTCTCATTCGTAATGCTGTCTTAATTAAATCGCGGATATTAATTTCCTCACAGCCTTCCCGGTTTGCATTTCTGGTTTCCATACGAACCAAATTTTCCACTCCTTTTATCTGCAGTTCTGCGCTATCCTCAATGGTAATCACACGATTATCCTTAGGTATATAATTGGATAGGATATTTAAAAGGGTGGTTTTGCCGGAGCCGGTTCCCCCCGATATAAAAATATTGTAGCCACAGCGTACTGCCTGTTTTAGAAATTGTGCTGCTTCTTCCGTAATAGTCCCAAAAGAGATATAATCCTCCATTGTTAATGCTGTTTCCGGGAACCGGCGAATGGTAACAATCGGTCCGTTTAACGCCAGTGGTTTTAATACGATATTGACTCGCGAGCCGTTTGAGAGTCGTGCATCTGCAATAGGACTGCTTTCATTTACCACGCGATTACACCCGGCTACAATTTGCTGAATTACATCTTCAAGCTTTTCTTCCGATTCAAATTTTTTCTCACTTCTTTGTATTCGGCCGCTTTTTTCTACAAATATGTTCTCCGGACCATTTACCATAACCTCCGTGATTTCATCATCATCAATCAGCTCCTGCAAAATATCCAATTTTCGTACCGAAGCAAAAACAGCTTTAGCTATTTCCTCTTTTTGGCGGAAGCTTATGTATTGATTCTCGCTCTCCGCCGCTATCACTTTGTGAATCAACTCGCTTATTTCTTCATCTTCCATTTCACGGGATAAATCCAGGCCTTCTCTTACCCGTCCGTAAATGATTGATTTCATAGCTTCTTTTTTCTCCATTTAGAAATCAAAATCCTCTCGTAAAATTTTTCTTGCATATTCTGCCAGTTCTGAGTAGAGCAAATCTTCCGCCGCTACCGGAAGATGGCGATATACCGGAAACGAACATTTTTTTGTTTTTTCCAGCACATCCTCGTAAGAGAGCTCTTTTAAAACATTTTCATAATGCTCGATCTTAGCTAACGCCATACCATCATTTCTCGTTATGGTATAAACATGGGAACAGGAGCGTAATATTTGATACAATCCCTGTACATAATCTGTTAAATCCAAAATAATATAGTCGTACTCCCCTAAAGTTCCGAGTGTAGTCAAAAAATGCTCCCATTCATTCGGTAACACCTGAGAAATATCCATATAGGAAAATGCCGGTGGAATAAAATCCAATCCGTTTATTGTTTGCTTCATACTGATAAATTGTTGTGAAAAATCATGTGACAAATTTTTAAGATAATACAGCAAGTCTGCCATGTCAGCATTAAAATTCTTCTGCATCATTTGTGTGAATCCCGAGTAAGCCTCGAAATTAAGATATAAGACCCGGTATTTGGATGCCAACATCTGCCCCAAAACCAGAGAGAAGGAGGTTTGAAGACATCGTCCGATAGGTGTATAAATCCCTATCAGTTTTGTCCTTATTTCACCACCTTGTGTAGTATTTCGACTTTCTGTTAAGTCTGTCAGCTTACACACTTGCCGTACGAAGTTGTCAGCACTTTGATAACGATAAACTTCATTCTCACCCGTATCTGTCTCTTCTTCGCATAAAATCAGCAATTGTTGTGTTTTTTCTTTTACTTCCGCCCGCTTTCTTTCATCCTCCAACCAGTCTTCTGACACAATGCAGACAGCAGGCGGTTGCTTTTGAATATACATTAAGAACTTGTCCCAATCCGTATAAAAGTACACCGGACATGGTAAACTTCTTTGCTCTGCAAGATATTCCTGCAAACGCATGGCATATGCAGTATTACTGTCGCAAATGACAATCTGTTTTTTTCTCATATTTTTCCTCCCATTACAATAATTGCACTTAACAGAATGGGTAGAGAAAATTTGATTCCGATGTGTTTTACTTCTTTATCCTTTTTATCTACATAAGGCAAACCATAGAAATTTCCTGCTACCGCATATCTGAATACATTTCCAAAAAAAGATAGCATATAGTGCAAACGCTCTCTTAATTCTTTATAGAAAAGTACTTTTATCAAAGCGATTATTCCACCGATTAAAATAGCAATAATAATGCACTTGAGATTTTCTCCTATGGTAAAAAACATTCCTGTTACAGCCATCAGTTTAATGTCTCCTGCTCCCATGGCGCGAAATAGAAATAACGGGAAGAATACCAGAACCGGAAATAAAACTCCGACCAGAATATATAAATAATTTCTTTCTCCTTCGCATAGAACGCGGTAAAAAATACCGGATATCAGACCGAACAGAATAAGTAGATTTGGTATGCGTGTTTCGGATATATCCTTCACCACTGCTACCAATAAAAGAATAAGCAGAATTACAATAAGAATCCCTCCTGATTTAAAATTAAAATTTGGAACATTTGCAGAGAAATCTGCCTGATTTAAATTTAAGACTAGTCGTCAGATGCTCCTGTTGTGTTTTGCATTATATGAGCATTTTTTTGAATTGTAAAGTGGTTTTTTTCAGGTTTTTTATTTTTGTTAAAATCCAACAAAAAGATTCCAAAAAGCTATTCCATAAAGCATGAAAAGCCCCGGAAATCCAAGGAATCCGCATACCCAAAAAGTGACAATATTCATAGCAATACATACTGAAATTCCCTTTTGCAAGAATGCATTATTTAAAAAATATATTGCCACAAAGCAAAGACCGATACGCAAGAAAAAATTTATCGCAAAATCCGGTCTTTTTCGACCTGCTAATAAAATTATTAATAAAAATACAATACTGATAAGGAGCAACGGAATATTTATATTTATCATTTTTAGTTCGCTTTTAATTCTTTATTTAATGTAATTTATGTACAAACTGTAAAAAATATGACATGATGTATATTTTTTCGTAATAGGTTCATACTGACATTAACCAATAAAAGACCGCCGGCTTTAGACCGGCGGCAGATTGGTAAAAAATAACTTATTTTAAGTAAAACGGAGGTATCTTAATGCAAATTGCATATTGTCAGTTAGATTATGAATGTACTCCCGGCGAAGCAGACAATGATGAACTTTTACGAGAAGAAATCAAAAAGGCCATGATTGCACTGGAAAGCGCCTACTGCGGCTTTGACAATGCAACTGATCCTGATTTGATTGACTGCTATATTTATCAGGTAAACTCCGCGTTAAAACGTTACCGCTACCTTCTTTTACAAGCTGAGAAAATCCATAATATTCCTGACGAAGAGACAGAAACTCCTTCCTCTTCAAAAACACTTTTTATTCCGGAAATGCCTACAGCTTATACGTAGAACCCTCTGGAAACCCCTTGGTCTGCCATACTCTCATTAACATCATTGCGGCCATAGGTAAGTCCTGCAACTATCGTTTGGGCGTTGCTCATAACCGGCTCTGATACATCTTCTTTACTGATGGTTGCATATGCATCTTTTAAGGGGAGCATTACTTTTAACACATTAGTAATATGTACTGTATCTTTATCCATTTCACACTTTAATAGTTCGCGATATACATAAAGATAAAGTTGTAAAAGATTCTGTGCAATCTCGTGCTCTAAGTGTAAGGACTCCATCAATTCATTCACACAGCCTCTGGCCTTACCAAGGCTTTCCTTAAGGGCCCTTTTATCGCCCCTTTTTAGGCTTTCTTCCGCTTCTTCGGCGTAGTCTGAAAACATTTCATACAAAATAACCACTAATTCGGTTTTATTTGCCTGAGAGATGCGCAGGGTATATGCCTGTTTTGCTTCATTGGTCATGCCGCTTCCCCCTTAATTACTGTAATAACTGTAAAACCTGCTGGGGTCTTTCGTTTGCTTGCGCAAGCATGGAAGTACCTGCCTGGGAAAGTACCTGCTGATTGGTAAATTCCGTCATTTCACTTGCCATATCCACGTCCATAATACGCGAATATGCTCCTGTCATATTTTCGTGAGTAACATCAAGGCTTTCATTGGTAGACTCCAAACGATTCTGGTATGCACCCAATCTGGAACGTGCAGAAGATACATAAGTAATCGCTTCTGCAATTTTGCTAATTGCTTCTTTTGCATCTGCCTGGGTTCCGATGGTTGTATCTTCAATACCCATAAGTTCAAGACTCATGGTAGGAATACGCATTTCAAGGACCTGACCTTCTTCTGTACCAATCTGCATACGCATTGCACCGATACCCGTCATATCAAGATTCACGTTAGTGGCACTTCCTGTAATCTTTAATTTTACCTCAAAATCATTTGCTGCTTTGATAGTAACCATATCACCATCTGCTTCCCACTGTGCATCTTGAGGAAAGGCATTATCTCCGGTCTTAAGAAGCTGCAAATCAGTAACCAAGGGATTACCATCCGCATCCTGACCTAAGGTTACGGAAGATATTGTATAGTCTTTCATTTCCACTTCATCCGAATAATACTTTACAGCTACGTTTGTATCACTTGAATAACCTCTTAAATCAAAACCGCCGTCAAGAAGAGGACGTCCGTTAAATTCGGTATCTTTGGCAATACGTGTAATTTCTTCTTTTAATTGCTTTACCTCTGCATCCAATAATTCCCTGTCCGCATCTGATTTTGTACCATTAGCAGCATCGATTGCAAGTTCGCTCATACGCTGTAACATGGCATGAATCTCGTTCATGGCACCTTCCGCGGTTTCTACGATAGAAATTGCATCACTGGCATTATCACCTGCCATGGAAAGGCCTTTAATCTGAGAATTCATTCTCTTGGCAATTGCCACACCTGCCGGATTATCTTTTGCATGATTAATCTTTAAACCGGAAGATAATCTCTCCAAAGACTGTGATAATTTGTTATCTGTTCTGTGTAACGCATTCTGCGCCGTAATTGCTGAAATATTCTGTGAAACTCTTAAACTCATATAGTCACCTTACCTTTCTGTATCCTGCATACTAAGAATAAATAATTTTGCCGTTTCGTATAAGTCTCTGGTTGAACCACCGTCTTCGACACTCTTGTCATGTCTTCGATACAAAAAGGTTCCGTCCAGTTTCTCACTGTAAAGATATCTGATATCGCCTGCTTCTTTGCCTGCTTCGGCAAGTTTATCTTCAAATCTGCCATCTGCCTTAAGAGCCTCCGTGCCCTCTTCGCTGTCGCATGCGATGTAGCCCTGTACCTTCTCCTCCGTGAGTCTGAACTGTGCTACAATATTACCATATTTTTCTGTGGAAAGAGTTGCTATGACATTTCCGTCATTTTTTCCCTTATGTACAATTTTTACGCGGATGCCCTGAAGCTTACCGTTAATATATGCGGGAATTTCATAATTCTCTTCTCTCATCAGATTTCCCGTAAAAGAAAGCTGTTTGTAAGCTGAAGTCATGGACTTAATATCAATGCGTCCAATTTCGTCATTCAATATACTCTCTTCTATCAGACTTTCCGTCTGCTTAAGAAGCTTAGCATATGCTTCCGTTACGCTTTCCTGATCCGTAAAAGCATCCTGCAGGGCAAATACCGCTTCTTCCAAAGCACTGATTTCGCTTTCGGCTACCGGACTGTCACTACCTGTTGCCTGTAACTGTGACGCGCCTTCTTTTAAACCTTCTCCGGTATTCTTACGGCTTTTACCACTTCTATATTCGTCCTCTGCGACATTTTGGAAAATACTCCATGCACCCTGTAACGTATCCGGTGCCTTCAAAAGCATTTGCATGGATTGTATGTTATCGGGTGTTACTTCCTGATTATAATGCATCAGTTCTTCCACCGCATCAGAATTGTCACCGGTAAGAATTTCTCTTAACTCACCCAAATCCTCTGCCAAAACTTCCGCATTTACTTCATCACTACCGATTACCGCACTCTCAAATCCTTTTAGAATCTGGTCGCTGATATTGAATTCATAGCCGGCTGTTTTGGCCAGATTACCGAAGCTGTCATCAATGCTGTAATCCATTCCGGTACTTTTGCCGCTTCGCATAGCAGATAAAAGATTTTTAAAAGTCATTTCTGCACCCTGACTTAAAACATTACCCACCAGCGCACCATCAGATTTCTCTATCTGATGTAAAAGTCGATAGATTCCAATGTAGGATTCTCTCTCTTCCGGCGTGATCTCGTGATTCTTTTCCAGTTTAAAAAGGAATTTGCTGTATTTCTCCGCTGTCTGCTCGATAGTTGTTTCATAGGCATCCAGCTGATTCTCAAGAGTTGTTAAATCTGTTTCCAAAGGATTGATTCCGTCACGAATTAACTGCAATGTTGACGCAGGTGTCATTTTGTTCATAATTCGCTGTAATCCCGCATCCGCATCTCTTACGGATTCAATATTGGAAACCGTAACTTCCATACTGTTATAACCCAAAATTCTTACCGCTCTGCGATTGGTATCATTGATATCAAATTTTAAATCCTTTAAAATATCGTCTACATTATTAAAAGCCTTCTTAATGGAATCTCCTAAGTCTGCGCGAACTTCTGTGCTGAGCAATTCGTACTGCTCTCCGGCTTTTAGATAATCCTGACGCATAGCCTCGCCCATATCATGAACGGAGGATAACGTATGTACACCTTCTGTCTGTACAATTTTACCAACGGTTGCCGCCGGCATAAAAGCCAATGTAACAAGCTTATCGTTTGTCGCCTGCCAAAGAGTTGCTTTCTGCGCTGCTTCTGCATCCTTAGGGAATAAGGTGTTTTGTCTTTGTGCTTCTACAGCCTTTAAATCTTCTACCAATTGTGAAAGCTCTGTAGTCTCAATATTGTAACCAAGCTTCATAAGCCTGTAATTATTCTCTATCGTCATTGCAAGTCTGGTTTCTTCCAGTATACGCATTGCCTTAATCAAATCCGGATTTTCACTGCTTACAGCCACGTCGGCCTCTGTCAGATTACTCATACCGCTTACTGCTTCCACAGATGCACTTGATGCTTCTACCGAAAGACTAACACCATCTTTACCAACAGTTCCTTCAATGCGGATAGACTGCATTGCCACGCGTAACTCCTTAATATTTAAAGATTTACCGCCTTCCACAACGACTTTTACCGCTTCGAAGCTAAAAGACTGTACATCTTCATATGCCTGCACCGCTTCGGTTAATTTACTTGATGTATTATTTAGGTATGCTTCCTTGGCTTCCCTGCCATCGGCTATGGCATTCGCAATACATTTTGCCACATCCTCTTCTGCCATAGGCATTTGCAAACCTTTTAAATCGTTAAGAAATTTAATGTTGGTTTCATTAAATAAAATACCGCTTTTTACAAGCCACTGTGCTTTCTTTAGTGTTTCATCATTCACAGGAAGACCTGCACGCTCTATGGTCTGCGATAATCTTACTTCCATTGACTTCCAATCAAACTCAGATGACTGCTTTGTCATATATCCGCCAATGTCATCCGAATAATATCCGCCCATGTTTTCGGAAACCTCAGCTCCCGAAAATCTGACTCTGTATAAATGATCAATGGTAGGATCAATGCCGTTTCGTAACAGATAATCACACATACCGTCTGTAATTTCCGGAATTTCGCCCGCCAGTTGCAAGGCTTCTGCAGCACTTTGTACATTCTTTGCCGTCATGGGAATATCTGCTTCATGAAAAGCCTTTTTTATTGCATTGGCAGCACTTTCGCTTCCGGTAATTTCCTGAAGAACTTCATCCGATAAATCATCATTATAACCTTCAACAATCACACCGCTTTGTGCAAGTTTTGCTTTAATTTCATCCGTAACGGTAACCGTTGTTTCTATAGAGGTCTCCCCCGGTTTATAACCTTCTTTTATCAATTGTTCATAATCTTCATCCGACATCGAATTTGACATCACTGTCATATAGTTGCGATTAGCGGTTACATCCATAGCACCTGCATTCTTCATAATATCCTGCAAATTCTGTCCCTGTCCTTCATACGCAGATACACCACCGTTGCTTCCGGTAATGGACATGGCAAAATCTGTGGCTTTAATCACGCGGGAAGCGTTGTTTTCCACAGGCCTTGCATAAGTTGTATTCACTTGCGTATCTTCCTGAGCGGAATTTGTATATAAATGAATCATGCCGCACCTCAAGTCTTAATTTAAAGTCACTATTTATTTCGGATAAAAGGTACAAAAAATTAACCCCTCCCGGTAATTGTATCCGACGCAGCACTCCTCTCTTGCCGTAAAAGAAAATCTTTTTCCAATAAAAAACCGCCTTAAAAAAAACTTTATTTTAAGGCAGTTCGTATGATTCTTCTGTTTTATCTTCCGATGATTTCATTTAATTTGGCGCTTACTTCCTTGTAATCGGTAAAATGAATTCCCGTGATGCCTACGCTTTCGGCACCTTCGATGTTGGCAATTCTGTCATCGATAAAAACGGTCTCCTCTGCTTTTAAATCAAACTTTTCAAGGAGGCGCTCATAGATTTCCTTGTCGGGTTTGGTCATCTTTTCATGAGAAGATACCAAAACATCATCTATGTAGGGCAGGAAAGTAAAGCACTGCTCTGCGGTATTTTTATAAAGGCTTCTGGGATAGTTGGTGAGAAGGTATGTGTGGTATCCTTTCTCCTGCAAGCCCTTTACCCAGTCTTTTGCATAGGGAAACGCTTCAATGGTAAGATGAATATTTTTCCAAAATGCCCATGCTTTATCCTCCAAGCCGGGGAGCTTGGCTACCATGCCGGCAATGACATCTTCTTCCTCCATAATGCCTCTGTCCAACTCATTCCACATGGGTCCGTTTACCATGACTGAAGAAATCACTTCGATTTCTTCAGACGTGCATCCCACATCTGCCATAACCTGACGCCATTTAAAATCAACCAAAACCATTCCTACATCAAATACAATGTTTTTAATCATACATTCACCTCTTACCTATATTCTTCGTCCACGGAAGGCCAAACTTCCCATTCCTCAACACCATTGGTAATATAAATGGCTTTACATTCCGTTTCACCCAATTCAATTACATAAGCATATGCTCCGTTTCCTGTGTAAGTGGGATTATGAAACTGACCGTCACTCCATATCGTAGCAACGCTCTCTTCCACACAATCAGGAACAACGGCATCTTCTGCAATTATAATTTTGGTACCTATAATATCGGGTAATTCCTCTTCATACGGTCCTACATACAACCATTTCGTTGCAGATGCCATAGCCTCAGCAATTTGAACATCAAACTTTTTGCTAATGGAATTTCGAATAGACTGCATACCGAAAGAAAATAGCACAATGACAAGAATACTTCCTATCAAACCTATAACAGAAGTAATCATACCGGCCTTAGCAAGTTTTTTTCCCTCCAAAAATTTTCTATCAATATTTATAAATGCAAGGATACTGACGATAATACCGGGGATTCCAAAGTAAAATCCTCCCAGTCCTATTGCAAGGGAAATCGAACCGATTCCTAAAATCAGCGCTGCTATAGCCAATTTTGAAGTCTTTATTTTTTCATATTCTACTACATTTTGAGTCTGCTCCATCTTATTCTCCTCCTTTTATTCCCGTATCCTGTATTTTCCGAAGAAACCACAAACCAAACACCATGGAAATCACCAATGTAAAAACATCCGCCACCGGCTGTGCAATCAAGATTCCCGTAAAATCAAAAAATGCGGGTAGAATATACAATAGCGGAATAAAGCAGATTCCCTGCCTGCAAGACGCTACCACAGACGCGGTAAAAGATTGTCCGCAAGCCTGTAAAAGCATGTTACACATAACAATCCACGCATTCAGCGGAAATGTCAGACATTGCGCCCTTAACGCAAAAGTACCGATTTCCGTTACCAAAGGGTCACCATCACGCATAATCTCCACCAGATGCGGGGCAAAAACATATCCCACAACGGCTATCACAATCAGGAAAACCAGTGAGGTTTTTACGCAAAACCAGAACGATTCTTTTACTCTTTTATATATTTTGGCTCCGTAATTAAAACTGCATACCGGCTGGAATCCTTGTCCAAAACCAATGAGTGCAGAATTGGCAAACATGGTAATACGTGAAACGATCGATAATCCTGCAATTGCCGCATCCGCATATACAACTGCCAAAGCCGGCTCGGCATGAAGCATGGCAATATCCCTTGCAGAAGTATTCATAAGCATAACCGAAATGCTGGCAATTCCCTGACGACACAAAGACGGCATTCCACCTGCAACAATTTCCGGCAAAAGGCGGAACACAAATGGATTCTTTTTTAAGGTAATGGGAATATTACCTCCAAAATGCGTGGCTCCAAGCAACAACAAAAAGCTCACACCCTGACTAATGATTGTGGCATATGCTGCCCCCTTAATCCCCATGTCAAATGTAAACATCAACAGCGGGTCCAAAGCAATATTAATAATTGCTCCTACAATAATTCCAATCATTGCATACATGGCGTTGCCTTGATAACGCATCTGATTATTCAAAACAAAGGATGCCATCATATATGGGCTACCAATTAAAATAATTCTCATATAATCTACGGCATAGGGCAAGATAGTATCCGTCGAACCTAATAAATACGCTAAGGGTTCTACAAAGATCAAGCCTACTATCATAAAAACAATACCAAAAACCAGGCAAAAAAAGAAACCTGCATTAGCAATGCGGGATGCTTCCTCTCTATCTTGCTCACCTAATTTACGTGCCATAAAATTTCCCGCACCATGGCCGAAAAGGAAACCAAACGCTTGTATAAAAGCCATTAAAGAAAACACAACCCCCACTGCTGCAGTAGCTGATGTATCTATCTTACCAACAAAATAAGTATCTACCATATTATAAAAAGTAGTTACTAACATACTTATAATCGTAGGCACCGCCAATGAACCCACCAATTTAGGAATTGGTTCTGTCGTCATCCGAATAAATTTTTCTTCCTGATTCATACTATTATTCACCGTCCAAACATATACATATCTGACTCTTTCATTATATAGTTAGAAATCACCTCTTGCAATCCCTTTCCTTCTTTCCCAACACCTTTCCTCTTTATTGTAAAAGGCACCTTACTTTTACTGTTTCTTAACTTGTAACCGCTTTTAGCTTGTAATATAATAAGCACATGAAAAAACATAAGCAATTGATTTTAGACGGGATTTTTACCATAATTACTCTAATCCTGCTCTTTGCAGTTAACTTAATTATTGAAATTGTCTTTGATACAAGAACTTTAATTCCCATGATATTTGTATTGGGTGTTTTTTTGGTGTCGTTAAAGACTCAGGGCTATTTTTGGGGTATTACTGCATCTTTTTTAAGCGTTTTAGCTGTAAACTATGCTTTTACTTTTCCCTATTATGCCTTTGACTTAATTTCTCCGGAATGTATTTTTTCCGCAGTAGTTATGATGATTGTCGCTGTAATGACAGGAGCTTTGACTACACAGCTAAAAGCGCAGGAAAAAATCAAAGCAGAAAGTGAAATGGAACGTATGCGTGCCAATTTGTTACGTGCCGTATCCCACGATTTGCGCACTCCCCTAACTTCCATTTACGGCTCGACTTCTGCTGTAATTGAAAATTATGAAACTCTATCCCGGGAGCAGAACTTAAAACTTCTTGGTGATGTACAAAAAGATTCACAGTGGTTAATTCATATGGTCGAAAATCTTCTTTCCGTGACGCGAATTGACAGTAATAAAGTCCGCGTCAGCAAAACCCCTGTGGTATTAGAAGAATTAATAGACTCTGTTCTGGTAAAATTCAAAAAGCGTTGCCCGGAACAGGAAATAGTCGTTGAAATTCCTGACGATTTTATCAGTATCCCTATGGACCCCATTTTAATTGAACAGGTTCTTTTAAACATTTTGGAAAATGCGGTTTACCATGCTATCGGCATGACGGAATTAATTTTACAGGTAGAAATAAAAGAGAATAAGGCTGTTTTTTCTGTATTGGATAATGGATGCGGCATTCCCGCTGACAGAAAAGATAAACTTTTTAGCGGATACATCGGCCGCTCTGATGCCCCTGCTGATGGCAGCCGTAATAATATGGGGATCGGTTTGTCTGTTTGTTCCACCATCGTAAAAGCTCACGGTGGCGAAATACATGCAAAGAATCGCGAAGAAGGTGGCTCTATCTTTTATTTTACATTGGGATTGGAGGATATGAATGAGTAGTAAGTATAAAATTCTTGTTATTGAAGATGAAAATAATATTAGAAATTTTATCGAAACTATCTTAAATGCAAATGATTATCAGACTTTGCCTGCCGCCTCTTATGAACAGGGGCTTCTTATGTATGCCTCGCATACACCTGACTTAGTTATGCTTGATTTAGGCCTGCCAGATAAAGATGGTATAGAATTTATTCGCTTTATTCGCAAAACCGATGCTACTCCAATTATTGTTTTATCAGCTCGCACCGGCGAAAGCGATAAAATTGAAGCATTGGATTTAGGCGCCAACGACTATATCACCAAGCCCTTTGGCACCGGTGAACTTCTCGCCAGGGTTCGTGCAACATTACGCAATAATCGACCCGGCATGAGTGCAGGCTCTTTACCCGGAGAAAAATTTAGTTTATATGATTTAATAATTGATTATGACCGCCGAATGGTTTTTATTGGCGAAGAAGAAATCAAACTGACACAAACCGAATATAATATCCTTGCCTTACTATCTTATCACACAGGCAAAGTAATGACTTATGCGGCTATTATTAAAGAAATCTGGGGTTCCTCTGACGACGGCAGCATCAAAAAGCTTCAGGTAAATATGGCAAATATCCGCAAGAAACTGGGTTCTAAACCCGGTGATAATCAATACATTATTAATGAGTTGGGCGTCGGTTATCGTATGAATGAAGAGAACATATAAATTCTGTAATACCTCATATAACTCTTAATACTATTTTTTATTAAAAAAACATGTAAAATCTAAAAATTTTACATGTTTTTTCTTCTTTTATGTAATTAGAACAATTTCTTAATGGAATCCATAGCTCCTGAAAGCTTGTCTCCGGCAACTTTTGCCTTAACTCCATCAATAACCTTATCAACCATTCCATCAGGTATATCAATACCGGTAGCTTTTTCAATCGCTTTTTCAGGATCCTTCATAAAATCTTCCTTAAAATCAGGGTCCTTTTTAATTTTTTCTACAATTTCTTCAATTTTCTCTTTAATGTTATCCATTTTTATTCTTATGCTCCTTTCATAATAGCAAATTTATTCTATATTTATATCGGATTTTTTCATTAAAAATTAAGCAATAAACGAAAAAAGTCCCACCGGAAGGTGGAACTTTCTTTTCATCGATGCGACAGGATTTGAACCTGCGACCTCTGCGTCCCGAACGCAGCGCTCTACCAAGCTGAGCCACGCATCGCTAATATTCAAGGGTCATTTTTTATGACCATTGAATATGATACCTTATTTTAAGATTGATGTCAAACCTTTTTATAAGTCTTCTTCGTCCTGAATTCTACGAATATCTACCATTTCTACTTTCTTATATGCGATAGCAAACGCTGTTGCTGTAATCAACAAAGTATTAGATATGCTATGAAATACGTACCCCCAATTTGCTCCGTTATTCATCAGCGCAAATCCGACCAAAGCATCCGATCCTATATTATTCATCAGATTAGTAAGCAACATATGCAATCCGTTATTAAACAGCATTGCAATACCACTAAACAAAATAATAGTGATTATTTCAGCCACAATTCCCTCATGTTCACTTTTCATTCCATAAATAATAATCAGCATCATAATGAGCTTCACCACCAAGGGAACTCCACCTCGAATTAACTGATAAATAATGCCTATAATATAAACCACTCCATCTGTACTTCCGGTGGGATTTAAGCTTCCTCCAATCAAAGAACCTGCAAGTATCACCATTATATATAAAATATCCAAACCAAATGAAGTCCAAAAAAGTACTGTTGCGGCCTTTTTCATATCCGTATCTCCTTTTATCGTAAGTGTGTATCCTAACTATGCTACAGCATATTATACTTGTCCTTTATTATATATCCCTATTATATCCTGCGCAACCTGCTTTTTCTTACTCCTCCACCGGTATCCCCCTCTGTTTCTCCTCCTCACGTTCGGCAACTTCTCTTTCTTTCTCCCTAAGGGCTTCCTCATATCCTTTTAGCGCAGCGAAAGGCATAAACTGTTTTGCCCTCTCTTCTCGGCTCATTTTAGATCTCTGCATCACATTATTCACCACTTTTATGACCACCAATCTGGAGATTTCGCTCCTGCGTCATGGCCCCTTCCTCCAAATTCATTCCTTTAAGAATAGCATTTTTCCCATACTTTCTTTTAATACCGATGACTGCCTGTTGCATTTTATGCTCCCTCTCCATTTCCACCGGATCAAAAAATAAATCATATTGTTGATACCCTTCTTTTACTACGCGGTTACAACAAATATTCACTCTCCGAATAGGTATATTCGGCTGTTTAATACGATCATAAAGCTTCTCAACCTGAGGAATAATAGAACGGGCAGAATTTGTCCCCGCGGCAAAAGAAATCGTTCCGTGAGCTGAGGGCAAATGCAATTCATTGGAATATCCCATGTGTAAAGTAACAGACTGCGTGACCAATCCCTTTTCTACCATATCAAGGCATAATAAATCCATCATTTCCTTTACAATCAATTTTCCCTCTTCATGCTCATAATCCCGCATAAGAACCTGACCGCTGGTAAGACACTGACTTTGACTCTTATAATTCTTAATATCTTTCATAGTCACCGGTTCCCGTCCCCAAGCATGATCAATCAACAGTTCTGCATCTATACCGAAGTCATGATAAAGTATATCTTCATCCATATGGGCTACGCCTTCCATTGTAAAAATTCCGTATCTCTCCAAGCGTTTGGCTATCCCCGGTCCCACGCGCCAAAAATCCGTAAGAGGCCTATGATTCCACAATGTTTTTCGATAAGCTTCTTCATCTAATTCACCAATACAATCCTTTGAATGCTTTGCCGTAATATCTAAAGCAATTTTCGCTAAATATAAATTCGTTCCAATGCCACAAGTTGCCATAATACCTTTTTTATCAAAAACCTCTTTCATAATGGCAATGCCCAACTCTCTGGCACTCATCTGGTACATGGATAAATAATCCGTTACATCCATAAAAACCTCATCGATGGAATAAACGTGAATATCATCCTTGGAAATAAAGTTCAGATAAATCTCATAAATATCGGCTGACACCTCAATATAGCGCTTCATTCTGGGCGGTGCAATAATATATTCTATATATTTTGGAATTTCAAAAACCCTACAACGATTTCTAACACCTTGGGCCTTCATTGACGGTGAAACTGCAAGGCAAATAGTTTTCTGCGAACGTTCCGGATCTGCCACAATTAAATTAGTGGTCATAGGATCCAAGCCCCGTTCTACACATTCCACCGAAGCATAAAAAGTCTTCAAATCAATACATATATAGCTTCGGTCTGCTTTCATACCATTCTCCCTTCGTTCTCTATATTTATCCGCTCAAAATTTATCGAACAGGTGTTTGTTTTTAGTTTACTCTTTTTTCAAAAAAATGCAACTGTTTTTTTATTCCAAAAATTTATGGCCAAATGTCGACATCCCGAACAGGGATTTTATTTAATATTGCTTCTGCAAAATAAAAAGCCCGGCACACTGCCGGGCTGTCATGTCATTTATTGTTCCGCTATAAAAAGAATTTCACCGTCTTTTACAAGACCGAATTTTGCTTTTGCAACTTCTTCAATATATGCTGTTGTATGTGTATACTTCTCAAACTCTGCAATTTCAAGACTTCTTGCCTCTTCCTGTGCAATCAGTTCAAGATAGTATTGTTCTTCTTTTTCATATTCTGCCTGCTGCTGTTTTAACTGGAAAGTCTGAACACCAACCACCACCATCATCAGAGCAACTACCGTTGCAACCAACACAACTCCCGTGCGGTTCTGGCGCTTCTTCTGATAAGCAGCTTTTCTACGCTTTACTGCCATCTGCGTATCCCCCGATTATACATCCTTGTCATTATGTAAATCACCATTCTCTCCATTGTGTTTACATAATGCAATTGTAAACCATTTTATGCAAACCGTCAACCGCTTTTTTAATATTATGGTAACTTTTTTTATTCCATTATTTACCTTTGAAACCCCCGTTTTTAGGCACTTTCCAAGCCATATAGCGGGTTTAAATACAAAATATGCCACTCTTTTTATGTAAACCACAATATGTAGTATCAGTTTAGAAAAGAACTTTACATAAAATCCGCTCAAAGAACACTTATACAATAACATTCCCATTCCGGCACCGGCCACAATAAACCAACGCAAAACACCATTATTTTGTTCCTGTAGCGAAACAAACACAATAACTGCCGCAGCCAGCCAAAAGATTATATCCTCAAAAGAAATCCAAAAGGTACTGTGCTTAAAAACATTTCTTAAAATCAAGCAGCCGTCGTAGACAAACGTCAACGCTGCCCCGAGCACCACAGAATTAGCAAACAGCCTGATTTCCTCTAAAATTTCTCCACTCACTGACATTATCGGAACAACTTACCAAAAAAGCTTTCTGCCTTTGCTGCGGGAGTCGTAATTTCGGAATAAGACAGACTATCAATCTTTCCTTCCAAATCCACTTCGCCCTTTTCTAAGGATAAGCGGGTCACATGAAGTTCACTCCCTTTTATCATAAGCATTCCCTGCTCGGTCTCCATAATCATTTCATTCACATCAAAAGCAAGCACGTCTACAATACCGTTTAACCCGCAGGTCTTTCGTCCCATTAAAATGACCTTGTGGGCTCTTCCGGTCTTTCCGCCATGATTTAAATCCTCCATATTGTACCTCCTTTTGCTTCACTTAGGTCTTGTAAAATATATTCTTTTTCCATTATATATATGACAGGATTTTATTAAAACCGGATACAAAAAAGATACATAATTTGATATAATCTTATGTGATTTGTGAAACTTATAAAAGGAGGTATCCGCATGCGTATATCCGATTTGATTTCCATGGGTCTTAACTGGTTAATTTATGCCTTGATTCTTGCCTTAATCTGCGGCAGCATATTTCTAATCGGCTACCGCCTCATTTATAAAAAACTTTTCAAGGGAAGTAAAACTCTAACCCTACCCCGCTTTATACTATATGCTATGTTTTTCTGTTACATGGTAATTGTGTTGGGTGTTACGCTTTTAAACCGTTATGCTTATGAAACAGAAGTTTTTCGTCTGACACCTTTTTATTCTTATATTGAAGCCTGGAACCAATATAAGGATGCAGACTGGCGCAATATTATTCTGAATATTTTTATGCTGGTACCTTTCGGCTTTCTTCTGCCTTATATGGCTAAAATCTTTCAAAAAATTGGCCCCGTTACAATTGCCGGAATCATTTTTACCTTGTTTATTGAAGCAACACAACTGGTACTTCGTCGCGGTATTTTTGAAACAGACGACTTAATTAATAATACACTGGGTGTTCTTATCGGCTACGGTTTTTATCGTTTGGCAGATGCAATTTATAAGCGCATCAAAAAAAGCCCTGCTAAAATCTCAGCAGTGCTTTTATACCAGCTTCCGTTATTAATTTCCGTAGTTGCTTTTTCTACAATTTTTACGATACATCATGTAAAAGAACTGGGTAATTTAAAATGTAATTATATTATAAAAGCAAATCCCGAATCCGTCACCTGCAACACAGTCTTCGATGAAAATAGCGGCAGTGCCTATGTTTATCTTGTCCCTGTTGTCAGTGTGGAGGAAACAGAAATCTATGCCCGGGAGTTTTTTGCACAATTCAATTCCGGAATTGATGAAAGCCGCACGGATATTTACGACGAAACGGTCTTTTATTGGAATGACAGCGAAGACACTACAATCAGTCTTATGATTGATTATGAAGGAAATAAAATCAGCTACACTAATTTTGAGGCTTCTTTCTCCGATGAAGCTGTTACTCTCGCTGAAAATGCCACAGAAGCAGAAATACGCCAAAGTATTGAAGCTCTGGGCTTCTTTATACCAGAAGAAGCTGTTTTTACCAATCAGGGCAATGGTAGCTATCTCTTTGAATCCGACTGCATTCTTGCAAACGGTTTTGTTTATGATGGCAAAGCCGGTTGCCGATATACGGAAGACGGAGTAATCCAAAATTTGGATTACAGAATCATCAAATGTACTGCCTACAAAGAATTCCCCATTATTTCCGAGGCAGAGGCATATGAACGCATTGCGGAAGGTAAGTTTCGTTTTGAGCCCGCTTTTGAACCCGAAAATATTGTCGTAAATAATATCTTCCTCGCCTACGAGGTGGATTCCAAAGGCTTTTATCAGCCTATTTATATTCTAGAATGTAATTTAGACGGTAAAGATACCAGATTGTATACACCAGCCATCCCATAAACGCATATCTGTAAAATAAAAAGGCAGTAATTATCATTTTGTTTGAAGGGCTTTTATGTTCGCCGGTACTTGGATTGCGTATCTTGCAATCCTATGTACCGTTGCGTAACATAACAGAGCGAAAGCGTCCCTAAAAACAAAAGATAATTACTGCCATCTATAACAAATTACAGATACTTAAACATGTCCTTAGCTTCTTCCTTGCGGACCGTTTCCTGTACGGAAAGAATCTCCGCATCCACGGTTTTATCACCAAATTTAATGGATATCTTATCTCCGACCTTAACATCCTGAGAAGCCTTGGCAACTTTACCGTTTACCGTAACACGGCCCGCATCGCAGGCTTCATTTGCCACGGTTCTTCTTTTGATTAATCTGGATACCTTTAAATATTTATCAAGTCTCATTTTTTTCTCCTGTTTGATAAGATATAAGTGACCTTATCAGTAATCATCTTCTATAGAAAAAGACCGACATAAAGTCGGTCTTTTGAATTTCTTTCATATCTCAGCCTACAATTAAGCGTTGATCATATCCTTTAAAGCCTTACCAGCTTTGAACTTAGGAGCCTTAGAAGCGGGAATCTTCATAGCCTTACCTGTTAAAGGATTTCTACCATCTCTAGCTGCTCTTTCAGCTACTTCAAAAGTACCGAAACCAACTAACTGGATCTTTTCACCCTTCTTTAATTCATCTGCTACGATGTCTGTGAAAGCCTTTAAAGCCTTTTCTGCATCTTTCTTAGATAATCCTGCCTGATCAGCCATAGCTGCGATTAATTCTGTCTTGTTCATTATTGAACTCCTCCTCTTACTTTTATAGGATGTTTTTAGTTAACTTGGTCGCGTAAACAACCACTATACTAGTTATAGTTGTTTTTCCGTAATTTGTCAAGAAAAACTTGGATAAAACCTTGATTTTTCGGGGTTTTGCCATGTTTTTTTATTTCTCATACTTCTTTATGGTTTCTTCGACACAATCTATCAATAATTGTTCCGAATAAATCTTACGTTCTGCTGCAATGGCAGAGAGCTCCATTAACATCTTGCCCATTTCTTTTTCAAGAGCTTCCTGTGATATTTCACTGCCTCCGGCTTTTAATGCTTCCAGACTTTCGCCAAGCCTGTCTAATGAAGCATCATAATTAAGAATCGGTTCATATACCTTATTCACCTTTTTAAGAACCTTGGATGCCCGGGTTAATGCGGGCTGTTCCTTGGGAATTTCTTTTAAAGGAGTTTCAATCCATGTCTTTCCTTCTTTTTCTTTCTTCTTTATATCATCCCAATTGTTTAAAACGTCAGCTACGCCTGTTACCTCGGTGGTTCCAAAAACGTGGGGGTGTCTTCGTACCATTTTACGGCTGATTTCATCTACCACATCCTCCATGGTAAACAGACCTTCTTCATCTGCAATTTCACTGTGCATCACAATCTGCAAAAGCAAATCTCCAAGTTCCTCACACATATTATCGGCACTTCCGGTCTCTTCCCAAATTCTTACGGAAGATATAAATTCGTATGCTTCCTCTAACATACAAGGGCGCAGACTATCATGAGTCTGTTCCCTATCCCACGGACAACCCTCAGGCGCCCGAAGAGCTTTTATAATTTCAAGAAAATCCTCATAGGTATATTTAGCTTTATGAATCATTGGTTTTATCTCCATTTTACCCTCAATAGCTGTCTTAAATGTTCTCTTACCCCTAACACATCCGGCTTATTATATTTCCGTCAAATCTGAGAAAGAATAGTGCACATCCTTATCGTCAGCCTCAAGCTGAATGGTATAACTGCGGGTCTGATAACCATTTTTACGTAAGGTCACTACCACACTGCCTTCCGGCTTGGTAAAAGATATGGGAGCAATACCCACATAGTTACCATCCACATAAATCTCTGTTCCTTCCGGCCCGTCTATATAAACCTTAGCACTGGTGCTGGTAGTTCCTGCACTGCTTCCGGAAGATGAATCCGAAGAATTCTCGCTACTATCTGAACTGTTCTCGGAAGAATTTCCGCTATTACTTTCTGAACTGTTTTCAGATGTATTCTGGCTACTGTTCTCAGAAGAGTTTTGACTGCTGTTTTGAGACGAATTTTCTGAACTGCTCTCAGAAGAACTCTCACTTTCGTCTTCCTCGTCATCATCTGCACCATCACTCTTTGTCAATGTAAGCGTAATGGACGCCGATGCTTCGCCTACCTTAATATAACTTGACATGGTATCGTAACCGTCTGCCCGACAAATCAACTGATGTATTCCATATTCCATAGACACCGGAGCCCCGGTATCTACCTTCTCCCCGTCCACAAACAACTCCGCATCGGAAGGATTTAAGACAAATAACACATTGCCGTATTTCTTCTCTACGTCAATATCACCCAAATCCAGTGTGACTTCCTGATTTCGACCGATGGTTACAGTCTTATTACCGGTAATACCGTCATTACTTACAAGCACATCATAGGTTCCTTCCGGAACTGTAAGAAGCATGTCCTCGGTAACGGAACGGATAATTTTATTTCCTACTTCAATCCATCCTCCCACAAAATACTCATCGTTATCAAGACGTAAATATCCATGACCGCTTTGAAGATAAATACTATATATGGTATGGTCCTTACCGCAAACGGAAATTACATCACCCGCGCTAAGTTCCATTTTTTCCAGATTTATAATTCCATCAGAAATCACCAGAAAATCATCAAGCTTATATTCCTCGCCAAGGAACTGAAAACGGCTGTCCTGCTTGGTAAATTCCTGAAACTCAATATCAGAATACACAAAATAATCCGAAGATACATCCAAGGACAAAAGCTTCTTTTCATCCTTGTTAAAAGAAATATCCGCAACGACACCGCACTTTACCTGCTGTGCCGACATGGCTGTACCATACTTATCATTGAAATGTGTTACGCCGTCATAAGTTAAGGTATAACGCAAACCCGTTTCCACATTTTGGAACGTAATACTCTTCTCTCCGGTATCCATAGTAACCAGAATAGCCGTATCTTCATATATATAATTTATACTCTGCTCCTCTGTCTCATCCTCCTGTACGGTAACTTCATCCGTTTCGCAGGAAAGCAGACAAAGGCAAAGCAGAAACATTCCGATTAAAATTACGTATTTCTTCATTGCGGCCCTCCATAGGCAACATCTTTATCCTTTAAAACAATTTCTCATTGTTATTTATATTGTAACACTTTTATATTTCATCGTCGAATACTTTACGCAAAAACCTGTTTTTGGAAGTTTCCAGACGCAAAACATTCTGTAATTTTGACATATACTGTCCGGATAAAAATGCTTTATTGGAATTGTAATAAAAATTTGCAATCTTCCGAAATTTTTCCGGATAAGCCAGACGATAAAATAATTGTCGCTTTTCTTCCTCTGTAAAAGGATTGACTTGCTCATATTCTTCCAAAAGCAAACTTCCGAGAGTGATATCCCAATCTGCTTTTTCCAAAGTTTTACGTAGGAAAAGAGCCACATCTCTCACCCTGCTGTCCCACTGACATTTCTCAAAATTAATAATTGCAGCTTTTTCATTACCGAATAAAATATTATGATACTGGAAATCACCGTGAGCAAACTGCCTTTTACTTTCAATATCATTATATAGCCCGGAAAAATCCTCGCTCCCTATACGTTCTTCCACTTTTACCGCTTTATCCAAAAAGACGGTATATGCATCCAAAAGCGCCAGTTCAAACTCTGTTTTACGGCCCCGCCCTCTTATAAAAGAACGAATTTTTTTAAGGCCCCTATTCTGTCTTGCTACATCTTCTTCCAAATCGAACCTATGTAAGCCTTCCGGCATTGCCTCTTCCGGATAAAAAAGCCCCTCGTGAAGAAGAGCCAAAGACGACATGGCAAGCTTTAAATCCTCTACGTCTTTCGGCGAACATTCTCTACCTTCAAAATAATCTTTAACCACATATCCCATGCCTTCTCTGTCGTAGGATATAAACTTTCCTTCTTTGTCCGCTACCAAGGTATCCACATTTATTTCAGACTTGTCTGCTACATTCCGTAATAATACATCCATCAGCCCCAATTTGGAAACCGGCGCCTGATATTCTTTCAGGATTTTCATTCCCCGGTCTGTTTCACACACAAAGGCGCCTCTTGCCTTACGGGTCTTTGCTACCGTAAAATCATAATTTTCCAATATGCTGACGGCCCTGTCATTCATTTTCTTTTCCTCCCCGGTAATCAATTATACTAACAACATACAAAAGAATTCCTCTTACCATTCCAATTCCGGTAAATAGTTGATTTGTTTCTTTCGCTATGTTATTGTATGACTTCCGTTAGAAAAGTATGTTAAAAAAAGGGCAGGAATTTCTTCAAAAGATATTCTTTACTATTATGCTGTGGCTCTTCAATCACATCCTCCAGCATAGCATCCAAAACTGCTCCTATTTCCTTACCGGGCTTCATCCCGCAATCAATCAAATCCTTACCGGTCACTGCCAGTGTTGCCTTGGATACGCACTGTTTTAATGCAAGCATTTCCGCATAATCTCTTCGATTAATCGCTAATGCCTCCAGCTTACTTTCTTTTTTATAATTGCTCTGGGCAAAAATATCCGCTTCCTGCACCTCAAACAATGCAGGAAAAACATCTTCCCCGATACGGGCTACCGCACGACGCATATATTTAACACCGGATACAATTCTCTCATCATGGTGACGGACCAAAATGCATACCTTACGAATCGTATCGTTATCAAATTTTAAACGATGCAGAATCTCTCTTGCAATTTCTTCTGACTTGGCAGGATGTCCATAGTAATGGTCAATTCCCTTTTCATCTGTAGTAATGCAATGGGGCTTGCCAAAATCATGCATCAGCATAGTAAGGCGCAATACCTTATCCGCCCTTATATGCCCTGTAGCAACCAAAGAATGCTCACCTACCGTATACATATGATGATGGTTATTCTGATACGTCTCCATTGCCAAATCAAATTCCGGCATAAAATATTTCGTAAGTCCTAATTCATAGGCATCTTTTAACATAAAAGGATTCGATGAAACCAAAGTTTTCACCAATTCTACCTGAATTCGCTCCGCGCTTATTTTGGTTAAATTCCCCGCAATTTCCTTCATTGCTTCCCGGGTTTTTTCCTCTATGCTATAACCTAACTGTGCCGCAAAACGAATGGCGCGCATCAGACGTAATGCATCTTCCGTAAAACGAGCTTTTGGATCTCCCACACAACGAATAACCTTATTCTCTATATCCTGCATTCCGCCGAAAATATCCACTAAACCGTCGGTATCATTATACGCCATGGCATTAATGGTAAAATCTCTGCGAAGCAGATCTTCTTTAAGATTTCTTGTAAAAGTCACTTCCTTCGGATGCCTTCCGTCTTCGTACTTACCGTCAATACGGTAGGTAGTTACTTCATAGCCAACCTTATCCACCATAATGGTTACGGTACCATGCTCAATCCCGGTATCTATGGTGCGGCGGAATAAGGCTTTGACTTCCTCAGGGGATGCGGAGGTAGTAATATCCCAGTCATTGGGTTTTCTGCCAAGAATTGAGTCACGGACGCAACCGCCAACTGCATAAGCTTCAAAGTTATTCTGTTGTAACGTTGCGATAATCTCTTTTACTGCTGCAGGCATTTGAATCTTCATGGGATACCTCCTTTCTCTCATTACGTAAATGATACAAATAAACAATCCAACACAGGCACAGAATAAATACTGCAAATTATTCTAAATTCTTCAACATTTGAATCATATCCATAAAACTGCCCCTTGGGCCATCCCACGGATAATCTTCCCTTGCATTAATATTATCTGTTACCAAGTAACAATTTAATCCGGCTTGTGAAGCCGCATACATATCTTCCTTCTCATCATTTCCAATCATAAGACAGTCCTTAGGCTCCACACCCAAACGTTTACAAATTGCCTCATAATATTTGGGATTGGGCTTCGCATAACTTTCTGTTTCATACGCCGTAATGTGGTCAAAATCCTCAGACTTTAAGCCTACAAAAGATGCTCTGGCAATCTGAGCCGCCATAGGAAATATCGGCTGGGATGCAAGCACCACATAATCTGCTGCTTCTCTTGCAATCTTTACTGCTTCCACTGCCAACGGATTCTTACTTGTCACTGCTTTTACATCGTAAAATTCTTTGGTATAAAAATCATCGGATGCCTCGATAAAAGGCGCGGCATCCCGTCCGGTTTCATCTGCAAATACTTTCCAAAACACTCCATAGTTTGTGCAACTTCCGCCGTTTTTTATCATAGCTGATGTGGCTTTCCAAATAGCCGCAATCAACGGGTCCTTCTCAATACCTATCGGGCATAACTTGCGTGCAAGACCGCCAAAATATGTTTTAATAAAAAGTTCTTCATCCATGGGTAGTAATGTTCTGTCCATGTCAAATAAAATAGCTTTCATTTTATTTTCCCTTATACTTATTGAAATTATAATCGTATTTTCAGCATTCAATATTTACACAAATACATCAATCACCGAAAATATAAATAATACCAAAATCATCACCGGCAACACAAAAGTCATATACGGACGCATCCACTTTTTTACCTTAAGTCCCTTGCCGGCATTGGCTTCTTCCATAAACTTATCCCAGCCCCAACCATATTTTACAGTAGAATATACAACATAAGTCAATGTACCAAGCGGCAGTAAAATATTACTTACGATAAAATCCTCTAAATCCAGCACTGTAGATGTTCCTCCTAAAGGATGGAAGCCGGACCAGATACTGTAACCAAAGATACAGGGAAGGACAAGTACCATCATAGCAATTGCATTGATAATACAGGTTTTCTTACGGCTCCAACCTGTTACATCCATGGTACAGGAAATAATATTTTCAAATACGGCAAGTACGGTAGATAGTGCCGCAAAACTCATAAATACAAAAAACAGGCTTCCCCAAAGACGTCCCATAGGAAGATGATTAAAAATATTAGGCAGAGTCTCAAAAATCAAAGGCGGTCCTGCATTAACATCTACACCGTATGCCATACAGGCCGGAAACATAATAAGGCCTGATACAAAAGCCACGAAAGTATCCAAAACCGCTACGTTTACGGCTTCTCCCATCAAACTACGCTCTTTATCCAGATAACTTCCGAAAATCGCCATGGAACCGATACCAAGGCTTAGCGTAAAGAATGCTTGTGTCATTGCCGCAACAATAACCTTACCGATACCTACTTCCTGCATTTTAGCAAAATCCGGTACAAGGTAAAACTTCAAACCTTCCGCACCACCGTCTAAGAAGATACTGTTAACTGCCAATGCTACCATAATAACAAGCAAGGCAATCATCATATATTTGGTCACTCTCTCCAGACCTTTCTGCACTCCGATGGAATTAATACCAAAACATACAATTATTACAATAAAAGTAAAAATAATCATGAGCACAGGCTTTTCCAGCATACCATCAAAAATTGCAGATATACCGACCGCATCCGCTCCTTCAAACTCGCCCGCAGCTGTCTTAAAAAAATACTGCAACATCCAACCGGTTACACAGGTATAAAACATCATAAGAATATAATTACCTGCCATTGCCAGATATCCATGAATATTCCATATCTTTTTACCGGGAGTTAATTCTTTATAAATTTTAACAGGACTCTTTTGGCTTGCTCGTCCCAAAGAAAACTCTACAGTCAATGCCGGCACACCCATTACAATCAGAAAAAATAAATAAATCAAAACAAAGGCACCGCCGCCGTTCTGACCTACCATATAAGGGAATTTCCAGACATTACCAATACCGATAGCACAGCCGGCACTTAAAAGAATAAAGCCTAAACGGCTTCCTAAACGTTCTCGTTTCATAAATTTCTCCATTCGCAAAAATTCAAGGCGCCTGCTTTTATCCACGATAAAATGCACACGCCTTATTATTATACACAAAATAAAATATTGTAGCAACTGTTGGAAATATCTGAAATTATCCTTCCTGCTGTAACTTTATAGCCTCTTCGCGTAAATTTTCCATAATTTTTGCAAGCTTCTGAATGCTTTCCTGATTCTGATCGCAACTTTCCAAAGTAGCAATTGCACTGGCACTTACTTCTTCAGTTACCGCCGATACATTCTGAATGCTCTCCACAACAGCTGAATTGGCTGCTGTAGCAGACTCTACCGCCTCCTTCAAACATACAACCTGCTCTGAAATCTTACGGGTACTGTTCTCAATCTCGCGGAAATGTTCTGCAGTCTGACCAACGAATTCATTCTGGCTCTGATTACTTGCAAGCAACTCTTCCACTGCTGCCAAAGCTTCTTCCAAAGAAGTTCCCACATTGGCAATCAGGTTATTGATATCATCTGTTGCATGATTGGTCTGAGATGCCAAATCAGAAATCTCTCCGGCAACCACGGCAAAACCTTTTCCTGCTTCTCCGGCTCTTGCAGCCTCAATACTGGCATTCAAGGCAAGCATGGAAGTCTGTCTTGCAACCTTACTGATTAAGTTAACAATAGTAACCATCTTGTCGGCATATTCTTTTAATTCACCCATTTCTTTGGCTACTAAAGCGCCCTTTTCTTCAGATACTTTTACCTGGGAAAGTAATTCTGTCATGACACCGTCAGCCACATTGATGCTTTCTTCGGTATTACCGATTTCAGTTACAATTTCTTCGGTAGAAGAACCTACACCCTTCATATAGCCGTCGATTTCTTCCGTACTGCACTGCTGTTCTGCAATAGCTGCCGCCGTATCGCCTGCACCGCCGGACAAATCTTCCATAGCATACTTGGTTGCTTCAATTGCTTTACCAAGAACGACTGCCTCTCCTGCTGCCACCTGAATATGCTCGGTAATGAAATTCGCCACTTCTAAAGTTGTCTTAAGAAGCTTCTCAGACTGGTCCCTTTGCATATCTGCCTTAGCTGCGGTTACCCTTCCGATTTCTGCAACTTTGCTGATAGATATAATTCCAAAAACACACAGAAAAATCACAAAGGCAACAACAATTTCTGCATTTGCAATCAGTTCCTGACTAAATCCGCCTACAACTCCTTTTTTTATCAATACCGCTACATTAAGTAAAAATGAATACACGCCTACAATAACACTTAATTTGATATCCACGTATACTGTCAGAATTATAAAAACAATGGCAATATAACAGAATGCCAAATCTGATGTGGATGTAAATAAAAGATATGTATAAAATACCAAAAATCCCAGACCTAAAACATAGCGGATAAAAGCATTATCCTTTTTAATTCCATATAAGACCCATGCAATCACAGGCGGCACGAGACATGTACATGCAAGAATTACATAATCTCCCGGTTGTCTTGCATCTTTTAATACCTCAAGAAAATACGCTGCTGCCAATAATACCGTTGTAATTGTCATACAGATTAACGCCGTCTTATTACGACTGATATCAGCATTCCTTTTAATTGATAAATCTGCTTTCATTTTTGCCATATGCAACCTCCGTTTTATAATTTATTTATAAATAATCTACTGTAAAATCTTAAGCACATTGGTTATGGATTTCTCAAGGGCTTCATTACCGCTTTTATCTACTTCCAGTTTATTTCGCTCACTATGGGTAAGACAGCCGGCTCCATTGACGCAACCGCCCACGCAAGCCATACCTTCGATAAAATTACCGATATCAATTCCTTTATTTGCTTTCAAGAGAGCCATTTTACATTCTGCAATACCGTTGCAAACCACAGGACGCAATTCAAAATCCGTTACTCCCTGCTCCTTAATTGCCTCTTCTACAGCCTCGGTTAAGCCTCCGCTCCTTGCAAATATTCTGCCGAAATAAGAAGCAAAATACATGTGTCCTTCTTCTAAGGTTGTAATATCAATATCTTTACTGTCAAACAATGCCTGTAATTCCTCAAAAGTAATAACGCAATCCACGTAAGGCTTTATGTCTTCCTGCTGGAACTCCGTTTTCTTAGCGGTGCACGGTCCGATGAATACAATTTTGCAATCCGGATGCTTATCCTTAAGCACCTTACTTAAGGCAACCATGGGCGAATCGTTATGAGAAATATGCTTCACCATATCCGGAAACTGTGTCTTAATGTACTGCACAAAAGCCGGACAGCAGGAACTTGTAAGAAATCCCTTCTCCACCAATTCTTTTGCTTCCGAATCTGCAACCATATCCGCTCCAAGAGCAACCTCAACTACATTATGGAAGCCCATCTCGCGCAGTCCTGTTACCACCTGTCCAAGCTTTGCATACTTAAACTGACTGGCAATGGAGGGCGCTACCAAAGCATACACCTTATAATTCCGGTTATTGTCACTGTTCTTAATCAAATCAATGGCATCCAGAATGAAGGAAGCATCCGTAATGGCACCGAAGGGGCACTGGTATACGCAGGCACCGCAGGAGATACATTTATCTTCATTTATAAAAGCCGCCTGATTCTCGTCCATGGTAATGGCCTTTACCTTGCAGGCATTCTGGCAAGGACGTACATTATGCTTAATTGCACTGTAAGGACATACCTGAGCACATTTACCACATTCAATACACTTGCTTTTATCGATATGGGCATTCTGATTTTCATCGTAGGTAATGGCATCTCTCGGACACACATCTCCGCATCGGTGTGCTATACAGCCACGGCAGGCATTAGTAACCTCATAACCTCCTACCGGACATTCATCACAGGCAATATCAATAACCTGAACTACTCTTTTATAACCCTTACCATCCATAGTGGTATTCATGGCAATTTTGACACTCTCACCAAGAACCGCTCTTTCTTTATATACACAACAGCGCATGGTCGGCTCTCTTCCCGGAACAATTACCTTGGGAATTTCAAAAGCCGCATTCTCTAAATTATCTTCCCATGCCCTTTTAGCTACTTCGCGAAGTACCTTATATTTTAAAACCTGTACTTTTGTATCAAATTTTCTGCTCATCGATATAATCCTTTCGGAAAAATTAAGACGAGAGTGGTCTGTCTTTTGATAAAAAGAAGTCATCATCGCCTTAATATAAAATATTATTTTTTAAGAAAGCATTGCCAGACGATCTGTCAATTTTTCTTTAATGCACTTATCCGCAGTTTTCATAAACTCTACGTATTCCACAGGCGGAACCGGCTTAGAGAAATAATATCCCTGGAGGAAATCACAGCCGATACTGCGAAGCATCAATGCCTGCTCAAAGGTTTCCACACCCTCTGCTACAATCTTAAGTCCGAGACTCTTAATCATAGCCGCTGTATGCTCAAGTACCTTCATCGCCTTATCATTATCTGTCGCTGCCCAAACTACACTTTTATCAAGCTTAACCAAATCAAAAGGAAACTCAATCAGATAATCGGTATTTGAAAAACCTGTACCATAATCATCCACGGCAAAAGTACAACCGGAGTCAATAAGATTCGCCATATTATTCATAAGAATACGATTATCCGAAGTAGAAAAGGTCTCCGTCACTTCAAAATCAATCATATTATAGGGAATCTGATATTTATCCATAATGGATTTCAGATGCTTATGTAAATCTTCCTGCATACATTGTACCATTGACAGATTAACTTCTACATAACGAATACCCAGATCTTGTACATTTTCTGACTGTAAGAAATCACATACCTTGTGGAATACAATATCTCCAACCTCCAGTATCAAACCGGTCTGTTCCGCAATGGGAATAAATTCATCAGGCGGAATAAATCCAAGCTCTTCATCGCGCAGACGTACCAGAGCTTCCGCTGCACTAAAAGCCTTATCTTCAATAGAATAAATCGGTTGGAAATACACTTCAAAACTCTTATTTCTTACTGCGCTCTTTAAAATATGGCTGATAATCGCGCTTCTTTGATGTTTCTCTGTCATTTCCTTTGTTGCAATAACTACATCATAAGAATTCTCTTCCTTCGCAAACTCTAAGGCAGAATCAATGGCATTCAACATTTCTTCGCGTGTAGAAGCTACCTCCGGAAAATCTACGGTACACATGCGAACGGTCAGATTTACCGCTACACGTTTTACATGAAAAGCAGTTACGAATCTCCACTTTAACCATTCTGCATGTTCTTCAATATCTTTACTCTTCTGGTCGAAAATATATGCAAATCGGGTTCCGTCCAGATGATACATCTCACCTTTTAATCCCTTATTGCAATCCTTTACTACAGTTGCCAACAAATCATTTCCGCGCTCCACACCCATGAACTGGTCTACAAACTGGAATCCCTCCATTTCAAAAGCCAGCACGGTAAATTTTTTCTTTTTATCATGCAAATTAACAATCTTTTGCAGAAAGGCCTTCATATTAAAAATATCCAGCTCCTTATCCAGATACTCGTCCGGATTCTGCAAAGAATGAAACAGCATAAAGTACATAAGGGACGCTACAAAATTTACCAAAAGTAAATCGTTCCACACAAACTGGATAATAACTGCAGCAATAGCTATAATTGCGATAACACAGGTAGTAACCAAATGCATATTATTTATTTTTCGTTTGGAAGTAATAATTGTAAAAATGCATCCGCCCAGCATAGTAAACGCAATAATATAAAGACTAATGTGCAACGGACCGTGCATATACTGATCGTTTTCAAAATAGAAAATTGTTTTTAACCAAGGCGTTAAGACAATACTTAAAGTAATGTACAACAAAGCAAAGGTATTTACTACCTTCATGACTTTACCGCACCGGTCTTTGTTTTGCTCCGTAATCAACAGTAAATATATGAGATAAACAATATAAATACAGTTAAAAGAAAAGAAATAAATCTGATTAACAATATAGTTTAACCACAAGGGAAAAGTTCCGATATGATTCAATGAATACACCGAAATGATATCAAAAACAGAGGCAGTGATAATCAATGCCCCAATACATAAAAATAATCGATTGGATTTGCTGGGAAAATGTTTCTTGGAAAAGAAAAGTCCCCCTACGATAATACATATGAGAATTGCCGCTATATCATAGTGAAAGATATAATTCATATGGCCTCCCTGCCTAATACGTAAGTGCTATCCCCTTTAACACCTATATACACCTATTATAACGCATTTTAAATATAATTGCACCCTTTTTAAGTAGAAATAATAATACTCTTACCACATTTTAATGCTTATTCATGCGTGGTAGCTTCATTTTTATCAAATATTTAAGCAGTGCAATCTATTTTTGCCTAATGTACATAGCAAGAGCAACCGCAATAATAATCACATAGCCGATGATGCTGAAAACATCCGGCACCTGATTCAAAAAGAAAAATCCAAGAATTGCCGCAAAAATAACCTGCGAATAATCATAGACCGAAATCTCCTTCGCCGGCGCATAAGTATAGGCCGCCGTAACGCAAAACTGTCCTCCGGAAGCCGCCAAACCGGTAAGAAGCAGAAAGATCCACTGCCACCATTCCATAGGTTCATAATTTAAAAGTACAATCGGTGCAAGAATCACACTGGTAAAACCGGAAAAGAAAAATACGATAAAAGTACTTTTCGTCCCTTTCTGCCCAAGCTTACGAACACATGTATAAGCAATCCCTGCGCCTAAGCCTCCGATTAATCCTGCCACTGCCGGAATGGCTTCCATACCAAAAGTAGGTTTTACGATAAAAAGACTTCCCACAAATGCCAGCACTACTGCCAGCCACTGAAACCAATTTGCTTTTTCTTTTAAGAATATAGCCGAAAAGATAATAACGAAAAAGGGAGCCAACTTGTTCAACATAGAAGCGTCGGAAATATTCATATGGTCTACGGCGTAAAAATTGCAAACAAAGCCGATACCGCCGGCAAAAGAACGCAAAAAGAGCAACCAAAAATTATCTTTGGTTACTTTTCTTTCTTCTTTGGTCGTACTTCGAAACACTATAATTCCGGAAAATACCAATGCTACGGCATTTCTGAAAAAAGCCTTCTGAATAACCGGTAAATCCCCTGCCAGATTAACAAATAAATTCATTAATGCAAAGCAAAAGGCACAGCCGATAATACACAATATACCTTTTTGTCTGTTTTTCATTTACAACACATCTCTCTTTATTCCAAAACTTCACAAATCGCCTCTAAAGTAATTTCCTGCTGTTCCTTGGGAGAAAGTGCGGCAGCACCATCACCCGACTGCTCCCCGTAATTACCAAAGCCCGCGTGATTTCCTCCGGTGATTTCGATTTCTTTCGCATCTTCGGGAAGATTACTTCTGTACTCTTCATAGTTTTCCATATTTAAAACCTCATCCGAAGAACCGTAAACACTCAACACCTCCAGATTATCCTGCTTTAAATCCTCAGTAGAATATGCCGCAAGGAGAATAACACCGTTGATTTGCGATGCGTTTTCGTGAGCATAAGTTGCCGCCATGGCTCCGCCTAAAGAATGACCCGCCATATACCAGTCTGCAATATTGGGATAATCCTTTCGAACTTCATCTGCCTTATCCATATCCAAGACCGCTAACTTAAGAGGCATTTTTACAATAATGCAAAGATATCCTTCCTCAGCAACAGCATGCATAAGCGGCGCATAGGCTTGTGCCTCTACACTGCCTCCCGGATAAAAAATAATACCTTTGTTATAAAAATCTCCTGTAGGTTCAAAAGCAATATAATCCGCCTTATCTTCAACCTTTACATACTTTGTACTTTCCATTGCATCTGCAGCAACGGCATCTGCTTCATACGCTGAATTGTCCACTGACTCCAGTGTTATAACAAAAAGAGTCAAAATCAACGATATCATTAAACATACAATACGAAAAACCTTATTTTTATACATAACTGTTTCCTTTAACTTTACTTAAACCGATATAAATATTCTTCTATATCAGCTCTGTTTGCACAAACGCTTCCCTGAATCATCTTGATAGAACCGCCGCCTCTTCCGTTTAAGGCCTCATTCATCTCTTTGGCAAGCAATCTCAAATCCGGCTCGATTACCGTCTCATTTTTACTGATAATGTAGCGATAGCCTTCACCGTCTTTACCCATAAAACCTGCCACAATACCCGAAGCAATGGTAACTCCCTCATTAATCAACGCACGCATCTGCACCTCATCCAATGCTTCAGCAAAAATAAGCTCCACCCGACTTGTGCCGCTGTTCTTAACAGAGGCATGTAATTTATCTATATGTAAGTCTGTAATCTGCTTCTTTAACAGGGTTATGGTTTCCTGCTGCGATTTTAACTGCTCACTCACTCTTTCTGCCGCCACATGGCACTCTTCCCTTTTAGCTGAAAAAGTGCGCATAATATCGCAAATCTCTTCATGAAGCATACCATAATCTTCTCTTGCCCAGGCTCCCGATTTTAATGTAAAACGGGTACCTCCCCTATGGCTCATAAAATCCATTACCTTAATTAAACCGATTTCTCCGGTTCTTTTTACATGGGGCGCACAACAGGCACAAGCATCATATCCTTCAATAATAACCACACGGATATCTTCCGTTAAATCCAGTTTACTGCGATATTCTAATTCTTCCGGACTGTCAGGATAAACCGCTTTTATTTCCGCGTCAGCATCCACACCTTCATTTGCCAGTTTTTCCAGTCTGGCAAAATCCTCAGCACCTAATACACCGTTTACATCCACGGTGACGGAATCTTTTGACATATGAAAACCTACATTTTCGTATCCGTACAGTTTATGAATCAGACCGCAGAATAAATGCTCGCCGGAGTGATTCTGCATTCTTTCATATCTTACTGCAAAATCCAGCTTGGCAACCACATCCGTTCCTGCATCAAAGGGTTCTTTTGTATAATGCAAAATAACATTTTCATCTTTCTGCACATCCAGAACTTCGGTTTCATTTATCCAACCCTTGTCAGCAGGCTGTCCGCCTCCCTCGGAAAAAAATACGGTTCTGTCCAAAACAATGCCATAAACCGTATCTTCCTGCTCTCCGGTTTTACGTAATACTTTACGACATTCCAAAACCTTGGCATTGCACTCTTTTGCGTATGCATCATCCTCGTATAAAACTTCCGTCAAACCGTTTTTAACTCTTTTATTATTCATGCTTATTCTCCAACAATTCGATTTCTTCCTTCGGTTTTACCCTTATATAATCTCTCATCGGCAGTTCTCAGCAAACTGTCAATATCATTCTCTGCACCGCCCGCAACAATACCAAAAGTCATGGTAACCTGAATCGGCGTTTCAAAACGTTCATCCGGAATCTGAAGTTTACGGACATTCTCCATAAAAATTTTAAGTTTGTCCACACCGGTCTCATATTCGGTTTCATCAAATACAATCAAGAATTCCTCTCCGCCCCAGCGGGAAACAAAGCCTTTACCTGTCATAGATGCTTTTAACGCCTTAGCAACCGCAATCAAAACCTTATCACCCACTTCATGTCCGTAGGTGTCGTTTACCTTTTTAAAAAAGTCAATATCTGCTATGGTAAGACAGAATCTTGTTCCGGTATTCTCTGCCTTTTTCATCATTTTTTTCAGACGCTGATTGGCACACCTTCGGTTATAAAGCTCCGTCAAAGCGTCTCGTTCGATTAAAACATGAAGGGATTTCTGCATGGAAACAACAGACCTTCCCATATCGGAAATTTCATCATTACGCTCCATAATACTGTAATGAGGATCCTTTGATAAATCGCCCTTGGCAACATTTGCTAAGGCTTTTTGCAAATGACCGATAGCCGTTGCCAATTTTTTTGCATAGCGGAAGGAAATAAATCCTGCTGCCAGCATACCAATTAAAATCACAAAAGCAATGGGAAAAACAGCTTTAAATACCAGGTCTTTTACCACCTCAGCAGGCTTTGCCACAGCAATCATACCAATGCAACCGCCGTTTTCTGTTAAAAGAGGCATGTAATATGCACAATATGTATTTTCACCGATTACCACACCATCATAAAACCGGGCAGTTTTCTGATCCAGAACATCACGGCAAATAATGGTACTTACACCGCTACCGATTAAACGTTCTCCCTCTGCATCTTTGATGGTGGTAATCATTCGCACATCCTTATAAAAGATTGTGATTTCCGCACCGGTTGCTTCTTTTAGACTGTCAATAATGGTAAAATCTCCGGTTATTTCCTCATCACCTTTATAATAAAAAGCAATATTTTCCTGCTCGATATAACGATATTCTCCCGGAAAAACCGTATTATAAGTGGCAGCCACGGATGCGGCAATGTTTTCGAGTTCGTCTTCTACCTTTTCATGCATTACGCCATTAAAACGAATAGAACAGATAAACAATACCAAAAGTCCAAAAAGCATAATCGGTACAATTGCCATTGCCGGTATTGTTTTATATATGCTGCTTCTTGCCTTTTTCTCCATAAGTCGTTACCTCATTCTTCATAAGTATTAGGATGTCTTTTTATTTTACTCCATTCTTATTTTCTGTACAAGCCAAAAGAACGTTCTTAAAACAAAAAATGCCATTGGGCATTGCCCAATGACATTCTGATTTCATACTATGTATTCTCTTATCTTCCTGTAGGTAAGTAAGGAATCAAAGCACTTGCAAGGCTTGATACGGGCATGGTCTGTAACCAGATGCGTCCGGGACCTGTAAGTACGGTATTGAAGAATCCTTCACCACCAAATACCTTATTTCCAAGACCGCCGCCAACAGACACTGTATCCATCTTAACGGTTGCTTCCATAGCTGCAAGGCTTCCGGTATCAACTACCATGGTCTGACCGGGCTGTAATTCATATTCAATAGTGCTTCCGTCTACTTCAAGGAAAACATAACCCTGACCTGAGAACTTCTGCATGATAAAGCCTTCACCACCAACTAAACCTGCTCCCAGCTTCTTCTGGAAATGAACTTCTGTATTAACACCCATTTCTGAAGCAAGGAAAGATCTCTTCTGTGCGATGATAGTCTTGCCACCTGATACATCAACTGCAAGGATATTTCCGGGAACGCCTGAACCGAATGCAATCATACCTGCGCCACCCTGAGCGGTGTAGTTGTTTTCAAACATAGATTCACCTGTAAATGCCTTACCGAGCATTTTACCAATTCCGCCGCCCTTTGTTTCCATCTGCATGTTGGGAGACATCCAGCACATAGCACCCTTCTGGCACTTAACTGTCTCGCCACCTGCGAGATTCATAACTACAACGGGAAACGGTGCACCTTTAATTTCAAACTGCATAATTAAATTCCTCCTCTAAAAAAAAATTTACACTACGAATGCTATTTTATCACAGTTTTATCACTTTTTCATCACATTTTTTTCATTATATTTTCATAATTTGTATTTTTATGCTAAAACATGCGAAGATCTCTATATATTTTGCCAAAATAACAGGACCATTTGGGATAATATCCCACCCGGTCCTTTTTTACTTTACTTATGATATAGTTTCTTAGTCTGATATGCCGGCTCACAGGTTAAATTCATACCAAGCTTACGGAACATATTTTTATCTACTTGGGAAAGAATCACACTGGAATGCACCTCTGAACCGCGAAGATTAGGCAACTGCTCCATGGCGCGTTTTGCCTTTTCATCCGTTGCCGCACAAATAGATAAGGCAATCAGTACTTCATCCGTATGAAGCCTTGGATTTGCATTGCCAAGGTGATTTATTTTTAACTGCTGAATAGGTCCGATAATGGTAGGCGCAATCAAATGCACTTCATCTTCTAATCCAGCCAGTTTCTTTAACGCATTTAAAAGCAAAGCCGAAGATGCTCCCAGAAGTTCACTGGTTTTACCGGTAATGATTTCACCATCCGGTAACTGCATAGCCGCTGCCGGTGCTCCGGTTTCTTCCGCTCTTGCATTTGCGGCGCCGATAACAGGACGGTCTTCTACGGTAATACCGGCCTGCTTCATTAAAAGCTCAATCTTCATTACCTGATCATCACCCGCATTGCCCTGACGTTTATCACATAACGCATTATAATATCTTCGGATGATTTCCTCTTTTGCCGCCCGTCTGACAGCCTCATCATCTATAATACCATAGCCTGCCATGTTGACACCCATGTCAGTAGGAGACTTATAGGGTGACTCGCCCATAATTTCTTCAAACATGGCGTTTAACACAGGGAAAATCTCCACGTCGCGGTTATAATTAATGGTAGTCTCACCATAGGCTTCCAAATGGAAGGGGTCAATCATATTAACGTCATTTAAGTCTGCCGTTGCCGCCTCATAAGCAAGATTTACCGGATGCTTTAAAGGCAGATTCCAAACCGGAAAGGTTTCATACTTAGCATAACCGGCTTTAATACCTCTTTTATACTCGTGGTAAATCTGAGAAAGGCAGGTAGCCATTTTACCGCTTCCGGGACCGGGGGCCGTAAGCACCACCAAGGAACGGCTTGTCTCAATGTATTCATTTCTTCCGTACCCTTCCTCACTTACAATATGAGGAATATTGGAGGGATAACCTTCAATATGATAGTGGCGGTATACTTTTAAGCCTAAAGATTCCAGTTTCTTCTGGTAAGCAACCACGCTGGACTGTCCAGCAAACTGTGTCAAAACAACGCTTCCCACATACAAACCGTAACCACGGAAGGCATCAATCAGACGCAAAACGTCCATATCATAGGATATACCGATATCGGAACGCACCTTATTCTTCTCAATATCTCCGGCACTGATAACAATTACAATCTCCGCCTGGTCCTTTAACTGCACCAGCATATTGATTTTACTGTCCGGCTTAAATCCCGGCAAAACCCTGGATGCATGAAAATCATCGAAAAGCTTACCTCCGAACTCCAGATATAACTTACCTCCGAAGGTTGCAATACGCTCTTTGATACGCTCAGACTGCAATTTTAAGTATTTGTCATTATCAAAACCGATTTTGTGCATGATATGTCTCCGCTTTCTCAACTCTTTGCTAAAAATAACATAACCATTCAGCTTCCGTTTGCAAATCTGCTTCTTTTAGACTCTGAACAGTTATAAAATAACAAATTTTATCATACCTAATTTTAGAGATAAAATCAATATTACATTTATATATTTTCATATAAAATTTATGTCTTTTTTCTTGTTTTTCAAACATACTCTGCTATAATAGAACTAATCCTTATGAAAGGAGTCTGCAAATGACAAAACGCAACGAGAAAAAAATTAATCATAAATTATATCTTACCCCTGATAACGTAGTAGAATACCGTTCTTTTGAAAATGAAATGTCCTTTTATGATGCCGTTAAAAATGGCGATTTGGAAACGGTAGAAATCGAAATGAATAAATTCCAGCAAGATGCGCTGCAAGGTAAAGGTTCACTTTCCGACAACATTGTCAGAAATCTTTTATACCATTTTATTATTTCCACCGCCATGGTTGCCCGTTTCTGCATTGAAGGCGGTATGGACCACGAAATGGCATATTCTTTAAGCGACTATTATATCCAAAAAGCAGACCACTGTACTACTACAGAAAGTTTAAAAAAACTTCAGTATACCATGGCCGTAGATTACTGCAAACGTATGAAACAGATGAAGAAGGTTAATATTTATTCAAAAAATATCGTTCGCGTAATTGATTATATTTACGACAACCTTCATAAACCCCTTACAGTAAAAATTATTGCAGAAAATGTAGGCATCAGCGAAACCTATCTTTCCAAACTTTTTAAAAAAGAAACCGGCACTTCTGTCAGTGCCTATATCCGTTCCAGAAGAATTGAAGCCGCTCAGAATATGTTAAAATTTTCGGAATACTCCTATGAAGAGATATCTTCACATTTATGCTTCTCGTCCCAAAGTCATTTTACAAGTATCTTTAAGAAGGAAACCGGTTGTACTCCTAAAGTATACCGTGACCAGAACTTCAGAAAAAATTTTACACAGGAAATGACAAAGAAACATTTTACATAAACAAAAAACTCCATCGGCATAACCGATGGAGTTTCTCTTTTCATTATAATTATTCTGCTTCTTTCTTAGAAATGTATTCGATGATATCGCCTACAGTATTAACGCCTTCCAAATCCTCGGGAGGAATTTCCACACCGTATTCAGATTCGAATGCCATAACTAACTCCAATAAATCAAGTGAGTCTGCACCTAAGTCATCCTTTAAAGATGTATCTTCTGTAATTTCCACACCTGTGATATTAAGCTGTTCTACGATAATCTCTGAGATCTTTTCTAACATGTTTGTAACTCCTTTGCTTAGAAACTTCGGGACTATTCTGCTATGTATTTTCCCTCATTACGCTATGAGTATATTATTTGCCTTGTACTTTGTCAACTACTTTTCTATCAGATATTGATAAACATCTCTTTTTGTAATGCCTCTGTCCTTGGCAACCTTTTTCATTGCTTCCTTGCGGTCCACACCCTGACCCTCATAAAATGCCATATGGTCCTCTATGGATAACTGCTGCCACTCTTTCTGCTTCTCTTCCTTACGGGTCTCAAAACTTTTGCCCTCAATTACAAGAACATATTCACCTTTGGGCTCATTTTCCTCATAAAAGGATATTGCATCTGACATCGTTGTCGGCATTACAGTTTCAAACTTCTTGGTTAATTCCCTGCATAAAGTAATTGCCCTATCTCCCAATAATTCATACAATTCTGCTAATGTGGCTTTTAAATGGTGGGGAGCTTCATAAAGAATTATGGTTCGGCTTTCTTCTTTTAAATCCTCTAAAATGATTCTTCTCTCATTTTTATCCGCCGGCAAAAATGCTTCAAAACAAAAACGCCTGGTAGGTAGCCCGGACAAAGTCAACGCTGTAATACAGGCACATGCACCGGGCAGGGATGTCACCGGCACACCATTTTTATGACACATGTGTACCAAAACTTCACCGGGGTCTGAAATTGCCGGAGTTCCCGCATCCGTAATTAATGCTATATTTTTTCCTTCCTGCATCATGGCAATGAGTTTCTCGGCCTTCTCTACTTTATTGTACTCATGATAACTTGTCATAGGTGTTTTTATTTCAAAACGGTTTAAAAGTTTAATACTGTTTCGGGTATCTTCCGCCGCAATCAGGTCCACACTGCGCAGAGTATCCAATACGCGGAAGGTCATATCATCTAAATTTCCTATAGGTGTAGCACACAAATATAATGTTCCTGTCATGGATTCTCCTTTCTGCAGATATGGCTCTGCCATTATCTTTATTCTTCCATCTTGTCGGAATCCTCTCCGTATATTTCTAAAATCTCTTTGGTATAGACACCGGGAGCTTCATAAACAATCAGTGGCTTCTCCACCGTCATTCTGGACTTTCCGCCTCTTGCGCCTTCAATCAATACCATATTCGGTTCTTTGTCCACATACGGATATACCAAACGCAGACGTTTGGGCTCTATCTTGTATTTTGACATGCACGTCATGATTTCCGCCAAACGAAACGGTCTATGTACCATGTAAAATTTACCGCCGGAAACCAATAATCTTGCACTTCTCTCAATAATATCCTCAAGAGTACACTTAATTTCATGCCGTGCAATTGCCTTGGGCTCTTCCGGATTGGTAAGACCATGTTGTCCTATCATATAGGGGGGATTACAGGTTATAACATCAAAGGAAGCAGCTTCAAAGTATGCTTCTGCTTCCTTGATATCTCCCGTTACAATTGTAATTTTATCTTCAAGATGATTGAGTGCCACGCTTCTTCGCGCCATATCCGCACTCTCCTCCTGAATCTCCAAGCCGGTAAAGGTTCCGCCTCCGTATCTGGCCTCCATAAGAATCGGAATAATTCCGGTCCCTGTACCTATATCTAATGCTTTATCTTCTTCTTTTACATGTGCAAAGTCTGATAAAAGCACTGCATCAATACCAAAACAGAATTTTCCCGGGTCCTGAATGATTTGGTATCCTTTGCGTTGCAGGCAGTCTACCCTTTCATTCTCTTTTAAATTAATTGTCATTGTCGTTATTTTTTCCTTCGTTTCTGTCATGACGATGGTGTCGGTTTCTGCGGTTGCGATAATGTTTTCCTTGCTTCTCATGACCGGTTTTTTCGCCGTTCTCCTGCTCCTGCTGATTGTCATTCCGGTTATGTCTGTCAAAATGAGGCTTATATTCTTTCCTTTCGCCCCCTCTTGCACGATTCTCCTTTACTTCTTCAGGTTGAGCTTCTGTATTTCTGTTATCACCGTGAGCATGATGATTATCATGCTTCTTTTTATCATAATAAGGCTTCTTTTGCTTGTCCTCTGTACCATCTTTCTGGGCGTCTTCCGCATCCTGCCGCTCCAGTTTTTCAAGCTCTGCCAATTCTTCAGGAGTCAAATCCGACTTGTCCTTACTGCGATATTTTTTCTTGAAAGTGAGCTGGTCTACGTGATATTCTTTTAATTCCTTCTCATCTCCCATTTCTACCAATACTTTAATTCGTTGGCGCAAAACATTTACACTGTGTACTTCGCCCTGTAAATCATCATCCGTGGTAACAGTATCGCCCACGTTGGGGAGCTTACGGTTTAATTCTTCGTAGATTTCCTCTTCATTCTTTAAACAACACATCAGACGTCCGCATACACCGGAAATCTTAGTGGGATTCAAGGATAAATTCTGCTCCTTTGCCATTTTAATGGATACGGGAACAAATTCGGAGAGATAGGAGTGGCAACATAAAACACGTCCGCACACACCGATTCCTCCCATGATTTTAATTTCATCACGGACACCAATCTGGCGCAATTCGATACGGGTTTTAAATACTGCCGCCAAATCTTTTACAAGCTCGCGGAAATCAATTCTGCCGTCTGCGGTAAAATAGAATAATACCTTGTTATTATCGAAGGTATACTCTGCATCCACAAGCTTCATATCAAGTTCATGCTTTCTTATTTTTTCAAGGCAGATATCGTATGCCTCTTTCTTTTTGGCAAGATTCTCTTCATTTTGTTTATCATCTTCAGGGGTTGCCACACGAAGCACCGGCTTTAAAGGCTGAACAACTCTTTCATCTTCCACCTCACGTACTTCGCTCACTACAAGACCATATTCCATACCTCTTGCAGTCTCTACAATGACATGCTGCCCTTTTTTAATATCTAATTCCAGAGGATCGAAAAAATAAATCTTTCCTCCTGTCCGGAAACGGACACTGATTACTTTTATCATGTATATAATACCTTTCTAAATCTAGTTTTCCTTGATTGCCATCAATAACAGTTCCATGGTCAAATCAAAGTTTACATTTGCCTTCAGTCTTGCCTTCGCCTTCTGAAGCGCATCGATGATATTCTCAATTCCTTCGTAGGATGACTTTTTCGCCACCTTTTTAATATACTGTATTTCATTCTTAAAAATCAAGCCGTTTACATCATTGGTTGCCTTAAATAAAAGTACATCCCTGTACCAAATGGATATAATATCCAGATAGTCATCAATATCAAACTTATACTCGCTAATTTTTCGGATAGCAGCTACCACTTCTCCGATTTCCATTTCATCAATGTACTTTAAAAGAGTAACCGCTTCATCCCTGACCTTATCAAAGTCTTCATTGGAAACCATCATTTTAGCCCGACCCAAGTTACCTCGAGCAAAAGCGACGCTTATGTCAGCTTTATAATCCGGCACTCGCATTTCTTTCATAAGAAATTCTTTTAACACCGCGTCCGGCACCGGTTTCATGGATAAGTTGACGCAACGGCTCACTATCGTAGGTAACATTGCCTCCACCGAGGTCGTTAACAAAAGAATAACTGCATAAGCAGGGGGCTCTTCCAAAGTTTTTAAAAGAGCATTCTGCGCCTGTACCGTCATCTTCTCCGCTTCATTCATGATATAAATCTTGTACGGACCCTGGTAGGGCTTAATCATAATATCATCATTAATCTGATTACGGATATCTTCCACACCAATGGTATTGGGTTTTTCGTGGGATACGAAAATGATATCCGGATGATTTCCGCTAAATGCTTTTATACAAGACTGACACTTCTGACAGGGAGAATCCACATCACTTTCGCACTGAAGAGCTGCCGCAAAAATCTTTGCTATAAACTCTTTCCCGGAACGCAATTCACCGTTTAAAAGATAGGCATGGGAAACATTACCTTCTTTCAACGTCTTTTGTAACTGTTCTTTTAAATGTTCCTGTCCGACGATATCTCTAAAATCTGCCATTCCTGTCACCTCCTGAGGTTTGTATAAAGTCGATATAATAAACAAATCAATAAAGGCACGCTTACGCTACGTAAATACATCCAGCAACAAGCCCCTTATTTCATCGATTTTATTTAAAATTGCAATGTTATCCTGCTCGTCTTTCACAAGTTCCTGTGCAAGCTCGTCCAAAAGTTCATCTACACGGCGGATAATACCGTAAACACGGTGTCTTCCGCGTCTGTCTAAGTAATTCTCTCTGCTGAATTCGTGAGAGCGGGTGACGACTTCGTTCATGAAATCCTTAATCAGCATTCTGTACTTCTTCATCTCACGGATGTCCATGCGTTTTCCCACTTTTTTACCTTGCATGGTAATCTCTTCAAGCATCATGGTAAGTCTGGTCTGCAACTCGTGCTCTGCAATATTACTTGCTAACGCAAACTTAAACCCCTGATCACCGCTTTGTACCTGATTTGTTTGTGTCGGCTGTGTAACCTGCTGTATATTATTTACTTTTATATCCATTCCGACACCCCCTCACTGATACTTTTGCGATGTAAAAGTTCTCTCGCTCTCCTACATCTCTACTTATTCTATCGGCTCTAAATTCTCTTTAATATAGTCCTCAATTTCAGCAATACAGACATCCAAAGTTTCGTTTACAAAAATTCTGGGTATATCTGCTTCATCAATCAACTCCTGACGAAAATCTTCTTCATCCGCAAGAAACCGACGACACATTTCCTGATATTTCGGCTCCACCTGATTACGCTCTCTGTTTAAGGCTCTCTGTAAACGCACACCGTTATCAACCTCAACCATAATAGGCACAATTGCGTCCTGTCCGTAATATTCCACGGTTTTTTTATAAGATTCCAGAGTTCCGATAATAATATAATTGTGCTTTTTCAAATTGATTCGGCCATCATCCACAGTCATGTATTTCCATGTTCCGTGGAAGGTTTTGTAAGCGCGAAGCTCAATGATTCGGCCTTCATCTGCCAGCTTTCTCACCTTGGCATCATCAATAAAAAAATATTCTCTGCCGTTTTCCTCACCCTCGCGAATGGGACGGGTAGTGTACGGTACAATCTTTCGTAATTTAAATTTGTTTTCGGATAAAATATGCTTATATATTGTATCCTTTCCCGTCGAGCTCTTGCCCATTAAATAAAATATTTTTCCCATATGTTCCCCCAAACAATGTTTCCTTTATTCTTTCACTACCGTAAGACTTTTACCTGTTTCATCTGCCGATCCCTGCAACTCATAACCCAGCTTTTTCAAATTTATAAGTGCTTTCACCACTTTATCACTGATCACTTCGCCGGGTACAATAAAAGGAATTCCGGGCGGATAAAGATAAATGTATTCTTTACTTACCATCCCTGCCGCTTCCTTCAATTCCAATATCTCTCCCTCCAAAGCCTCTGCCTCCCGGGATAAGTATTTACGTATCGGACGCTCTTTCAACAGTGACACAAGTGTCTTTTGCGTATCCTTAACTCTATCAACAGCTTGATCTGATGTTTCTATGCTTACTGTTATTTCCTGCTCACTGCTAATAGCTTCGTTCTCTTTATCCAGCTGTTCCAGTGCTTCATATAAGCGCGTGAAGCCCTCATCCGTATCACAGATTGTCATGATGGCAAGTACATAATTTCCCGCACACATCTCCGGTTGTAAATGAAACCTCTGTCGCAAAATATTATATAATTCTTTGCCGGTTAATCCATTAGCAGAAATTACAACCTTCCCCGGATCCGAGCAATATTGCTTCTCCGGTTTTTGAAGAGATTCAGCCTCATTACAGCTTGTAATTACAACACTTCGCGGCTGATAAACCTTAATATTTTTAAGGTTTTCGCAGCTTTTATAAAAGTGCTCCAGCTTTTCATAAAACGCCTGAAAGAGCTCATTGCTCTGCTTTTCCAAAATGCGGATACATTCATCCATATATGCCATAAATACATAGGACGGACTGCTGGTTTGAAAAATTCCCAAATATTTCTGAATCATTCCTTTACTCACCCGATCCGAGCAACGGTGCAAAAGCGCCGTCTGTGTCATGGATGGTAATGTTTTATGAAGACTCTGAATGACAAGGTCCGCTCCCTGAGTCACTGCACTTACCGGGAATGCCGGATGAAATCCAAAATGAGCTCCGTGAGCCTCGTCCACAATCAGAATCATATCCTTCCGATGTAAAAGCTCTGCTATTTCCTTTACCTCAGATATTAAACCTTCATAGGTAGGCGAAGTAAGAATCATACCCTTAGGTTCACAATTTATTGCCTCTTCAACCTGTTTCGCAGTTATTCCAACACTTATGTCATAATCAATGTCTGTTTCCGGATAAATATATACCGGTTTTATACCTCGTAATTCCAAAGCGTGATACACTGCTTTATGACAGTTTCTTGCCACCAATACTTTGTCGCCGCTTTGGAAAGATGCACATATCGCAGATAAGAGGCCACAGGTACTGCCGTTTACAAGAAAAAAGCTTTCCTTTGCTCCATAAAGCTCTGCAGCTCTTCTTTGCGCATCTTTTATAATTCCTGCAGCGCGATGCATGTTATCAAAACCATCAATTTCTGTTATATCTATGGAAAAAATTGAATCTCCGTTTCTTTTATGTCCGGGCATGTGATAGGGGTAAAAATCTGATTCATTTAAGGCATATAATTTATCCAGTATGCTTTCCACTTTTCCCTCCTGCCAAAACATCCGGGTTTTCCCACATTAAAGGCCTTCTTTTGTATTTGTCAACGCAGTTTTATCACTGAACATAATACGACTAGGTTACATCATATAATGATACCACATTTTAAGGAAACGGTCTAGGGGTTTCAAAAGTTAGAAAAGCAAAACACCGCTCATACGAACGGTGTTTCTTTTTATCTTAATTTCAAAATTTCTCCACAGGCAATCTTTGTGCCGGAATTTCCGGCAGGCTGAGTTGTAAAATCATCTGCTTGGGAGTGAATCACAATTGTCTTTCCTATAATTTCCTGAATTCTTATTTTATCCGTAAGAAATACACTGAACACCTGCCCGTTATTTACCAATAGAGGCGGTAAATCTCCTGCATGGGAAGGATGCGGACAGGAATCCGGATTATAATGCATTCCCGCATCTGCAAAAGCATCTGCCGTATTACCGCTGCAAAATTGTCCATCGTGAATATGAAACCCTAAAAAAGTGCTTTTACAGCGCTCCGCTTCCGGCAATCCTACTACCTCTACACCAACCAAAACCCCCTTCGGGCTCTGATAAAAAGTCACTCTTCCATCTATACCCAAATATTCATTGCTTCCTCTTATATAGGCCTGAGCCTCAGGCTCTTCAAACAATTCTTCCAAGTAATCTATTAAAATATTTTCTTTTCGTTTATACATAAAAACCACCGTTTTTCATCATCATAATAAGATATGAAAAACGGTGAAATCTGCTACTATATTGTTTTAATTCTCTTGCGTATCGTAAAAAAGCACACCCAAGGTTCCGCGACCGCAGTGGCTGGAAATAACACCACCGGCTACAGTCTCATATATCTCTTCAAAGTAATTTAAACTCTTAAGATATTCTTTTACATCCTCCACAATTGCCTGGTCCATATCAGTATGCGTTACGAACACGCGGGTTTTATCGGCACGAAGAAGTTGTTCTTCCATGTCTTTTACGTATTTTAAAATAACTTTGCCATACTTTCCTCTATACTTCTGGCCAACACCCATTTTACCCATTTTTACTTCAATGCGGGGCTTTAACTGCAACGTATTGGCAAGTAAAGCAGTTACTGCAGTACAACGTCCGCCTCTTGCAAGATATGTAAGATTATCTACCACAAAGCTTGCGCGCACAAGAGTACGTGCATCGGAAATTGCTTCTACAATTTCTTCAGCACTCTTACCTTCCGCTGCCATATCAGCAGCTCTTAACACCTGGAGACCGATACCGGTAGACAAATTCATGGAGTTAATGATGAACACTCTGTCATATTCCAATTCACTTGCCGCAAGACGCAATACATTACAAGTAGTACTCATATCTTCAGAAATACCGATATAAATCACATCTTCTCCGGCTTCTTTAAAGGGTTTAAGAAAATTTATTGCATCTTCGATAGATGCTGCCGCTGTTTTGGGGGTTGTTTTGTTTTTATCCGCCCAATCAAAAATTTCAAGAGGAGTTACCTCTACCATATCAAAATAGCTTTTATCATCCATTACAATACATAATGGAATGACTTTAATGTCATATTTCTCTTTTAATTCCGGTGATAAATCACAGGTACTGTCCGAAACAATTCTCACTTTAGCCATAGTTTACACCTTTCTATCACTTTTACTATTACAAAAGCATAAAGCACTATACTATCATTGTACGAAAAAGCCGGATTATCTCTCCGGCCTTTCGTACCTTTTTATAGTATACTCTCTTTTTATAAAATTTTTATAAACTTATTATACTTATTTCTTACAGAAACTGCAACAAATCCTGGGACATTTTTTGTTCCATCTCTACCAGTTCTTTTGCAAGATTCATACTTCCCGCATCTGCTTTGTTATACTTATGCATATTTTCGGTAGTTGATTTTACCCCCATGTTACATCCATCAATTAAAATTTCCGCAATTTTATGAGAATCTTTTTCCATCATGAGTTTCATATCCGTACTGATTTTAGCAAAGGCACTGGCCATTTTAGGCGGATCCTGTGTCGTTTCTTTTACCTGATTTAACATTCGATGACACTTATCACCAAAGTCATCATGTCTCTCAAGATATTTGTCAATGACAGCAATCAGTTTCCCGTCTTCCGCATAAGAACGCACCTGCTTCATGCTTTCAACGCCCATTTTACAGCCCGCATCACATTCTTTTAATAAAGCAACCGTATCCGAATTCATTTTACATACCTCCAATCAATTCTTTGATTTTAGTATGTCGGTTTCATAAAGAAATATGCCTTTTACGGGTTTAATAATTTAAGTACACCATTATATGAAAAATCCCGTGCCGCTTCTTTTGTAAATCCTCCGGCATAATATTGATTTAAAATACAATAAATGTAACCTGTCACTTGTGTCGCAAATACACTTCTACGAACCACAACTTCACCTTCTGAAAATAGACCTTCTCGGAATCCCTGCTCCATATAATCATCTATCATTTTTTCCACGTAAATTAAGGGGCAGTTTTCCTGTAAATGAAACTTCTCTATTTCACCGCGAAATGTTTCTTTTACCTCATAGGTACCGGTAAACATCTTTAACAAACTGCCGACGCCTTTCGTATATGGCAGTTTTTCTTCCAAGAAATCTAGTAATAAATAATACTTTTCTTGAAAACTAATGTTTTTTTTCATAATCTGCTCTATGTTTTTTATTTGTACATATGTGTCATAAAGCAAAGCTTTTACAATAATTTCTTCTTTACTGGAAAAATATTCGTATGCAGTACCTTTTCCAATTCCCGCGCGACCTGTAATATCACTTACTTTAATGCTGTTGATATCATAATCTTCCTGAACCATTTCGATAACAGCACGGTACATAAGCATTTCTTTTTCAGCAATTCCTTCAAATTTCAAAAGAAAATCACCGGTATTTACTGTTTTCATTTTTCACCTCGTTTTTCACAAAGAATTATAATTCTTCCTCTACCATGCTCTTATTCTTATTAAACATATCATAAATACAAGGTACAACAACCAAAGTTAAAATAGTACCATAAACTAAACCACCTGTCATGGTAATTGCCATAGGCTGCATCATCTCAGAACCTTCACCCATACCTAAAGCCATCGGTATCATAGAAAGAATAGTTGTTAATGCAGTCATTAAAATAGGTCGCAAACGTGCTTTTCCTGCTTCTACAATAGCCTCTTTCTTAGCCATGCCCTCACGACGCAACTGATTTATAAAATCAACCATAACAATACCATTATTTACAATAATACCTGCAAGCATAACAAATCCAATCATTGCAATAACACTGACTTCGTATCCGCAAAGGAACAACGCGCCAAAACCACCGGTAAACGCTAACGGGATTGTAAACATAATGATAAAAGGCGACAGCAACGACTGGAACTGTGCAACCATTACCATGTAGATAAAAATTATCGCCAGTAAAAGCATCAAAAAGAGCTGCTCCATTGCATCCATAATCATCTCATCTTCACCGGCCATCTCAAGGCTGTATCCCTCCGGTAAAGGATATTCATCTAATTTATCTTTTAATTCATTACTAACCAATGTAACATTATGCTCTGCATCAATTCCTGCTGTAACATTTATATAACGGGTTTGGGCAGAACGATTAATGGAATTCATGGAAATTCCTTCTTCGAAGGTTGCAATCTGCGTAATTTTAATCTGTTCTTCCTCACCATCCCTATTTGTATACGGGAAAGTAATATTCTTAATATCATTAATTGATACTTCTGACTGCTCCTCACTCATAAGATATACATCATAGTCTTTTAAGTTTGTAGACACCTGTGTAGAGGCCGACGTAGAAGCTAATTCAGCATATACCAACTGGAAAACCTGAGCTACTGTCATCTGATATTTAGCAGCCTTTTCTTTATCTACATGAATGGTTAATGATGCTGTAGCATCTTCCAACCCGTCATGAACGTCAACTGTACCTTCTGTTTCTTCCATAATTCTTGCAACATCAATTGCAATCTCCTCCAATGTGTCCAAATCACGTCCTTTTACCTGAACACTTAATCCACTACCTAACATTGCTGTCATATCTGAGGATTCTGAACTGATGGAAATTAGACCATCTATATTTTCTGTCTTTTCTTTTATCTCATCTATAATATCATACATAGATCTGTCACTTTCTTCATCCAAAAGAATGTAGTAAGTAACGCTTTCGGTACCGCTTGACATCATACTCATGGTTCCGCCGCCTCCGGCCATCGCACCAATTGTTTCAATTCCTTCTATATCAGAAATTGCAGAGGTTGTTTCATCTGCCAATGCTTTTAACTCATCAAAAGTAAGAACCTGCTCTTCTTTAGGTCCAACCGTCATAGAAATCTGATTAGCTTCCATTTCCATATCCATAAAGGTAAAACCTCTGGAAAATGCAGCCCAAGTGGATGCCACAAGTAAAATCAATGATAAAATTAATACCACCGGCTTAATTCGCAAAATAAAATGTAAGCAATTTCCGTACCAATCTCTGAATTTATCGTATAATTTAGTCTTAGGCTCGACTGCATTTTTTAACATACCGGATGCCATCATCGGTACAAAGGTAAGCGCAACAATTAGACTTGCTACCAGAGTATATGCAATCGTTAAAGCAATATCTACAAACAACTGTCTAGTAATACCATCTGTAAAAATAATCGGTGCAAATACACAAACTGTTGTCAATGTAGATGCCACAATCGCACCTGCAACCTGGGAAGCCCCTTCTACTGCAGCTTTTTTCGCCGACATACCCTCTTTCTTTAATCGATATATATTCTCAATAACTACAATTGAGTTATCTACAAGCATACCAATACCCAATGCCAAACCGGATAAAGAAATCAAGTTTAACGTAATATCCGTAAAATACATTAACACCAAAGCAAAAACCACACTCATGGGAATTGAACATGCTATAACAAAGGTAGAACGAATGTCTTTTAAGAAGATTATCAAAATAATAATCGCCAAAGCAGCACCTACTAAAATGTTCTGTACGACAGACTTCACTATCATGTCGATATAAACACCCTGGTCCATAAGTACCGCAATATTTAAATCCGGGTTTTCTTCTTCTAACTTCTCGAATCTGTCCAAAAGATTATCGGTAACTTCACCGGTAGAATATCCGGTCTGTTTTTCAAAAGAAAGCATAATTGCAGGATTACCGTTTACACGGGAATAAGAATCTGCAGCATCATTTACCAGACGCACATCTGCTACGTCCTTTAAATAAATGACACCAACGTCATCCATTCCCATATCCATAAGCACGAGATTTTCCAAGTCCTCTTGAGAAGTAATCTGATCACCTACACTTACAAGATACTGGGTATCTCCATCCTGAACATAGCCTGCCGGCATATAAAAATTCTGTGCCATAAACAGGTTATTAATCATATCAACCGTAAGAATCTGTGTTAAATCTGCAGATTCTTTTGCCGATTCTTCTGCATCCTCTAACTGCTGTTCTCCGGCTTCAATCTGTACCATGGCAGCACTTAACTGCGCTGATGCCGCACTCATCTCAATTACCGCCAAAAACTGTGATTCTGATAAGGTCAAATATGCCTCATCAAGTGTAACAAGACCTTCATTTACTTTCGACTGTGCAGTCTGTGCCTGCGCAATTCCTGCATTTAACTTGGTTAAATTCTCAGTCAACAAAGTAACTGCTGTAGGAATATCCTGATAAGTATTAATGGTAATACCCAAAGCAGCATATGCAGAAGCTCCCTGCGCAAGACCGGCATTAATCTGTTCTAATCCGCTCTGTGCTCCTTGCTTCATTTCTATAAGAACCATATTCAAAGTCATCAGACTGGAATCATACGCAGGAACCGTTACTCCTTTTGTTGCTAACAATGCAATCACTTCTGCCTCAGACATATTTCCATAGTTGGGATCACTCATTACCGCATCAATTTCAGTAATTGTATTCTCTAGCTGCATCGCCATGGCATAAGTATCATTCAACGACTTAATGGCAGTTTCCAAGGAGGTCTTGGTTGTATTTAATTCCGTAATTGTCCCTGTTAAAGTACTTCCTCCGATGTACGCCTGAATCTTACCGTTGATAACTTCATTGGATGCATCTGCAAGTTCAGATGCCAATTCTTCTTGAGCTTGTTTTAATTCTTCCTGGCCATTTTCAATTTCTGCCTTGGCATCAGCCAATTCTTTTCTCGCCTCTTCAAACTGCTCATCGATTTCAGCAAGAACTTTCTCATTTAATGCATTTACTTTATCTTCTTCAATAACAACAATAAACTTTTCCTCTACGGAACCGGTCATGCTGACTGTTGCAACACCTTCAACACTTTCCAATGTAGGTTTTAATTCATTTTCAACATATTCAGATATCTCAATCTGGGACATGCCTTCAATATCCGCAGAAGCGACCATAATGGGAAGCATATTAGGGTCAAGCTGCATAATCATAGGGGCGCTGACCGTATCGGCCCAAGCACCTTTTAACTGATCTAACTTTTGTTGCATCTCAATTACAACAGAATCCATATTAGTATCCTGTTCATACTCTAAAATTACCATAGAGTAGCTGTTAGATGACACTGAACTTATACTCTTAATATTTGAGGTTGTTGCCATAGCAGCTTCAATAGGAGCGGTTATATTTTTTTCAATTTCTTCCGGACTGGCACCGGGATCAGTTGTAATAACCAATGCATAAGGTAAACTCATATTTGGAAGTAAATCGGTAGTCATTCTCATAACCGATACAACACCCAAAACTAATACCAAGACAACACCTACCCAAACAGTATAAGGTTTCTTTACACTAAATTTTGATAACATCTTTGCCTCCGTTTATATTATGTATTTGTTTTTATTAAATAAAAATGCAACGCTAAGTATATATTACATTTGTGTGCAAATTGTGACCGACCGTTCGGTCAGTATAAAGCAGAAAAAATGGAGTTCTTATGAACTCCAATAAAAAATGCCCAGAGCCGGAATCGAACCAGCGACACGAGGATTTTCAGTCCTCTGCTCTACCAACTGAGCTATCTGGGCAATTACTTCCTAAGAAGTTAGTAGCGGGGGAAGGATTTGAACCTACGACCTCCGGGTTATGAGCCCGACGAGCTTCCAGACTGCTCTACCCCGCGTTAATACGGTTTGGATAAACCTGAACTTTGTGTAGTGATACTTCCCTACCAAAAGCATTTCTCTTAAGAAATGAATGGGCGGAGATGGATTCGAACCATCGAAAGCGTTGCTAACAGATTTACAGTCTGCCCCCTTTGGCCACTCGGGAACCCGCCCATATTATATAAATATTAAATTTGTATCTTGCGATACGAGTGGAACCTATAGGGCTCGAACCTATGACCCTCTGCTTGTAAGGCAGATGCTCTCCCAGCTGAGCTAAGATTCCATAAGTTATGAACGACCCAGATCGGACTCGAACCGACGACCTCCGCCGTGACAGGGCGGCGCTCTAACCAACTGAGCCACTGGGCCTTAAGATAATTTATACCTTCAAAACCGAACACAGACATTTCTTTCCACCAAGCTAATTCTTCCTTACACTACTCCTTACCTGGATAAGCTTTCGACCTATTAGTAACTATCAGCTGAATGCATTACTGCACTTACACCTTGGCCCTATCTACCTCGTAGTCTTCAAGGGGTCTTATTGATTGGGATATCTCATCTTGAGGGGGGCTTCACGCTTAGATGCCTTCAGCGTTTATCC
>SVFD01000005.1 GCA_015057025.1 Lachnospiraceae bacterium
GTGGCCGTTCACCCTCTCAGGCCGGCTACTGATCGTCGCCTTGGTGAGCCGTTACCTCACCAACCAGCTAATCAGACGCGGGTCCATCGTATGCCACCTCAGTTTTTCACACTGAATCATGCGATTCCGTGCGCTTATGCGGTATTAGCAGTCATTTCTAACTGTTGTCCCCCAGCATACGGCAGGTTACCCACGCGTTACTCACCCGTCCGCCACTAACTTTTAAATCACTAGGTTTCAATAAAAGTCCGTTCGACTTGCATGTGTTAAGCACGCCGCCAGCGTTCATCCTGAGCCAGGATCAAACTCTCTAAAAAAATTTAAATCATTTGTCCGTTCAAAATCAACATCTAGCTAATTTTTCCGTTTTACTTTGTTTAGGTTTCTTTCTCTGAATTTCTCTCACACTTCAAAAGTGTTTTTAGAATTTTCAGGGTTGGATTGCTGTTTATTTGTCAAGGTACTTTGTTGCGTTTCGCAGTCGCAACGGATTTATATTAGCACACCGTTTTGACCTTGTCAACAACTTTTTTAAACTTTTTTTCGCCGCTTTTTCCGCGGTGGAATTTGATTGTAGCATTAAGCATTTTAAATGTCAATGCCCAATTTGTTTTGTTTTTAGTATGATTTATTCATGGAAATTTTATACATTATATATAGAAGAAACTATTTACAAACGACATTGGAATGAGTTTCTTCTATAAATAGTATAAGTGAGTAAATATCACCACAAGATTTATGAATCGCATCTTATATCGCCAAACTGCTGTGTTTCTTCATATATAATATAAGACGTTTTGTAAAGGCTTTAATTTATAAATATTTTATTCTTTTATAATGAACTTTTATTGATAATATTTTTTAATTTTTTTACATATTCATTAGTAAATTCACAAGCGTAGGTAATGTGCCCCTGTCCTTTTTCGACCCGGTAATTTGCATTTGGGTACGCTTTCTTAACATGCTTATAGCAGGTTTTATATGCCTTCTCATCCTCTCCATAAAAGAAATATGTACATTTCTGCATTTCTTCACTTAATTCCGGAAAATCAAACGTATAGCAGCATTCTACTTCATTTTTAATAGTATTCTTGGTTAAATAGGGGGCAATGGCTACCAAGGACTCAATCATCGGTCTTAAACTATTGACTTTATCTCCGGCAAATTGTTTCAAAAACTTCATATTCATAGCTTCATCTATTGACTTATCTCGAAAAATCCGAATCATTGTACTAAACTTAAATCGCATAAAATCTTTTTGCATAATTACAAATAAAATCCCAAGGTCTTCATCACGTAAAACCTTGGGATTTCTTATGTAATTTATCCGACGTTTCTGTTGCCGCTATATTTAAAATCCGCTCTCAATTTCCAACGTAAATTCATCGGGGATATCTTCAAACGGTACAACTTCACTTTCCCAGGATATAAATTCAACCTGAATATAATTACTTGAGTCCACTTCCATGAATACAACCGTAACCAACTCAATATCATCTACATAAAAACTGCAAGGGTTATCCCAAAGCACACCTTCTGCAACTGCTATTCCCTCATTTTCTATTTCTGCTATTCTATCCTCCAAAGAACCTTCTTTGGAGTAAAAATCAACATTCACACTGGTTCCATCCTCTAATTTGCATCCTGTAGACCAATCTGAATCCATTGAACCGGATGGATGTCCCGCTTCCGGACACACAAGGTTAATCTGATAATCGCCGCACCAGAAACTGCCTTCTTTCCATGCGCCGGTGACATATTCATCATCGGAATGTGCATTCCCATTTGTATTATACAATAAACCACAGCCTGATAAACCTATGCTACTCATCAAAAGCGTAAGCAAAATAATAGCTTTTAAATTTGTTTTTGTCATTTTTGCTCCTCCTGAAACAATTTTTCTTCCTCAGCTTCTTCTTGGGTCTTAAAAGCCATCATCGCTGAGAAATTGCCTTTGTACATAATAACATCATACTTTTCAACTTTAAGGGCAATCGCATATAAATTCGCCGTAATGGGAATTGTATGAATCCTGGGGCTTCCGTCCCGGTTACATACGCCAAGGTACATGGTCTGGCATTCAGTCGTAAGTTGACCGGTATACCGTGGGATTTCCGGCGTATTAATTATCGTGGTATTTTCCGTACTAATCAATATTGCCTTCTTCTTTGTAAAATTCTGTCGTTCCTTATCAAAAATCTCACGCTTCTTGATATTTTTAATCACAAGAATCGCTGCAGCTACAACCAAAATCAACACGCTTATCACAATATGTATTGCTTCAAACTCTGTCATCCAGCCTACAACCATGGCCATAATTGCGGCAACCAAGAAGAGCAACGCATAAAAGGGCCGCGCGGTAAGCGACTTTTTATAAGATCTTTTAAGACGTTTAAAATCAATATCAGTCAAAGGTTCCTCCGGTCCGTCAATCTCTTTTAACCAATTGGCGGTAGTTTCGTCTTTGACAAGATTTCCCTTAGGACCTTTTACCATATTCACGGAACCGATAATCACTCCGATAACAGAACAAATCAAAGTTACCAAAATACAAAGAATTTCGACCATTTTTATCTCCTTTTATCTAAAATACGCCCAGCACAAAACATCCGATTGCATTAATTCCGATATTTGCTGCAATGTGAATCACCCAAGAACCAAGAAAACTGTCGCATTTCTCCGCTGCAAAATTCAAAATCACTCCCGCTACATACAATAAGAAAATCACCAAAAGAAATACCCAAATGTTAAACCAACCGCTGACAATTCCGATGTGATACACCGCAAAGAAAAACGCACTTAAGTTGTAAGCAAGCTTGCGATAGCCTAATTTTTTGACCTGTAAAAACAGCAATCCGCGGAAGAAAATCTCCTCCAAAAAGGAATTTACTGCAGATATGTACAATGCCACATATAAAAAGTTGTCTACGCTTACCTTTTCCTTATTTAGCAGGCTGTCTTTGATCTGCGCAGGGTCCACATAGTCTTGAATCAGCGCGCAAGCGCCTATAATTACACCGATGGTGAGTAGTGCAATCACACTGCTCACAGCGAAAGCCTTTTTATTTTTAATTTTAAAATGATTTTTAAGCTTCTCATCCCTATATAAAAGGTAAAATAACACCACGCTTCCGAAAAACATAGTGATTTTTACTGCCGACTTCCAAACGTATCCGGGCTGAAGGATACTTTCCACTGTACACATTACCGCAACGGCAATGATTGCGGAAATGATGATAGTGAGAAGTTTTTTGGTTTTATCAGTTATGGATTTACTCATAAAATTCACCTTTATCAAATCATACTACTTTGCTTTTAAAATATATCTGTCTCTATAATTACCAATCTGTATCCCAGTCAGTATCATTATAATCCCAGGAATCGCCGGTATCCCAATCGTAATCATTGTCCCAATCGTCATCATAATCGTCATCGTAATCCGTATAAATCGGCTCCGTATACCAAATGCTGTCTTCAAATCTGGCACCGTCGTGACTGTAAATCTGATACTCTCCCTGCGAGTCCGAAGAAATTGCCTCAGGCACATCGCCACTATCCATCAGGCTCCAGTCATCATCAGCAGCATCATATTGATACCATATAGAATCCTGATAATAATAGGTATCGTCTTCGTACTCATAATAACCTCTTGACGGACCAAGGTCATCAATCCCGTATGCCATTTTGGATATGAGCATTACTACACCCATATTTAACATGGGGAAAATCATCGCAAATATTATAACGCCAACAAACAAACCACGCTTACGGGACTTCTTTTTTTCAGTTATCACAGCTGTAGCCTCATTATACCGTTGTGTGCCGGTTTCGCTCTTTCTGTCAGCAATCTCACCCTTCAGTTTCTGATAGAGTTCATTTACCGCATAGGCCTCGTCCGCACCCTGATAGCGGATTGCGCGCTGCCCATCACTTTTATTTTTATAAACGACAAAGTCACCCGTACTGTCCTGATAGATTCCGAACGCTTTGGGTTCCGTAATATTTTTACCAATAAAAAAGCGTGTCACTTCCTCAGGGGGCAAATTATGTGCAACATACCACGCCTTCAGCTCTTCTATGGTACGTGGCTGCCCGCCTGCGAAACGGTTCACTCCATCCAAAGCAGCACCGCAATTCGGGCAGGTACTGTTTTGTTCCTCAATCATGCTTCCGCAATAATCGCATTTAATCTGCATAGTATTTTCCTCTTAAGTGCTAATACGGTTAATAAAGTTACATGTATCTTCCAAACACCTCTAAGATATCGTGTTTAGCCACATTATAACATAAGGATGCTTTTTTAACAAATTTGTGCTAATCCTTCCAAGGACGTTTCTTCCCAAGCCAGCCGTTCTGCTCCCAATACTCTTTTTCCGCAGGTGACGAACCCATACCTGCCGACTGCATTGCGCCCATTACTTTAAACATAAAACGGGTTTTTATACCGACCGAAGGTTTTTTACCTACGGAAAGTTTCCGAGCGAGTTTTGCTGTATCCTTCTCGATTTTTACTTTTTTCTTTTCATTCACACCGTCCCAGCTCATCGCCTGCGCTGCGACACCATAAGACTTAACATACGGCACACCCCAGTAAAAAAGCGTGTTTGTAATATCTTTCATCGCAGACTTCATACCGGTTCCGGCAGCGGTAGAAACCACCACCGCCCGCTTCGAGAACATACATTTCCTGGGTCTGTGCACCATCCAATATGTAAAAGTCAAATCCATAAAAGACTTCATAGGCGCAGACGCGTGCATACAGTATGTTGGCGTTGTAAAAATCAGCACGTCGGCAGCTTCTACAGCATCCATAATCTTTCTTTTGTCATTATAAAAGGGGCACTTGGCATCATCTTCAATGCAGTTATAGCAACCCAGACAAAAATGATTCAAGTCCCTCGGCAGAAAGAATTCCGTAATTTCGTTTGTGCCCTGCATTTTATCCGCAATCATTCTTCCGATATGATAAGAACTACCCTTATGATTCTGACCGTGTATCAGTACTACTTTCATTTGTACCTCCTCCTAAACCTGATAATTTCTGTTAAACTGACGAATATGTTGCTCTATAAGTTTCACTGCCTCAGCCTCTCTCTCAGGGTGACGGTCGCAAAGCGTCAACAACATATAAATCGGTGCATAAAATTGTATTGCCATCACGTTTACATCGCCTCCGGCAAGAATCCCTCCGCTGGTAAGCATTGTAAACATCATCGCCTGATACGATAGCGGACCGTCCACATATTGCCGAGTATACAATTGCGATAATTCCGGGTTGTGGAACTGCTCAATGGTCAACATTTTACGAAAACGCCTTGCATAGTCATCGTGTAAAAAGTAGGAAAACAAGCCGATACCCATTTTGACCAATTCGTCTTCGGATATTCCGGCAAACATCTGAGCATCAGCGGCCGCATCATTACCATTCATATTAAGGGCACCTGCCTGCGCATCATATCTCCTTTTCATTTCATCAAGAATTGCATTAAAAATATCCTGCTTGCTTTTATAATGCTTATAAAGGGAAGGTGCCTTGATTCCTACCGCTTCGGCAATCTGTCCGACATATACGTTTGCATAGCCTTTCTCCGCAAATAAAGTTAAGGCTTCATCTAAGATTCGTTGTTTTGTATTCATATGTTTACCTCGTTGGCTAATTCTAATTAGCTTTATTGTAGGCTAATTCCGATTAGCTGTCAAGAGTGCTTCTTTTTTATAATATTATTTAAAAAATCGTATTTCTTTTGTCACAATTTGTCGACGTCTTATGTCTTTTGTCAACAAGAACTTTTCAATATAATAAAGCCGGTAGCATTTTTGCTACCGGCAATCGTGTTACAGGATGGTTGGCCTCCTATCTACATAGGATAAGGAGGTGATGCTTATGAGGAATCATTTTGATTTCAAGGACATGTTAACTTTTGGCATATTTCTTCTGGCATTGCTCACATTTGTTTTTACATTTTGTTAGTAATGCTATATAAGTAAAAAACCTTCCCTGTACTTTGCCCGAGTCAGGAAGGTTTTTACTTTCAACTTGGCCAACCACTCTGTGGCGGTTGCCTTTTTATGATTGTATTATAACAAATTTATAAAATATTACAAGAGAATTTTATTGTGATAAATCCACACTTCTTACCGCCTCTCTCACTTTTAAAACAAAAGTAGGAGATACGGAAAGTTCGTCAATTCCCATACGGAGGAATCTTTCTGTCAGGCTGGTATCTGCTGCCAATTCGCCGCAAATTCCAATCCAAGCACCGGCTTTGTGTGCACTCTGTGCCGAAAATTCAATCAATCGTAAAATCGCTTCATGATGGGTATCGCAGAACTCCTCGATTTCGGGATTCTGACGGTCCACCGCCAATGTATACTGGGTCAAATCGTTAGTTCCCACGCTGAAGAAGTCCACCATAGGCGCCAGCAAATCGCTGATTACCGCTGCCGCAGGAGTCTCAATCATAATGCCCAATTCCACGTTATCTGAAATTTCGATGTTTTCTTTGACCAGTTCGGCTCTTACTTCCGCACAAATTGCAAGAATCTTCTCAAGTTCGCTAACACTTGTAATCATGGGGAACATAATACCCAAATTACCATAGGCTGACGCACGGTACAACGCGCGTAACTGTGTCTTAAAAATTTCCGGTCTTGTTAAGCAGATACGGATTGCGCGATAGCCAAGGGCAGGATTTTCTTCCTTTGCAAGGTTAAAATAATCCACCTGCTTGTCGGCACCGATATCCAAAGTACGGATGATAACCTTTTTGCCCGCCATACTCTCAAGCACCTTTTTATAAGCGGCAAACTGCTGCTCTTCCGTAGGATAGTCATTGCTTTCCAGATATAAAAACTCGCTTCTGAAAAGTCCGATACCGCCCGCATCGTTTAAAAGTACTGCTCCGATATTGTCTACGCTTCCGATGTTAGCATAGATATTAATCTTTTTACCGTCTAAGGTAACGTTTTCCTTGCCTTTTAACTCTTGAAGAAGTTTCTTTTTCTCTTCATCTTCCTTCTGCTTCTTCTCCAGTCTGACCATAGTTTCCTCATCGGGACTGATAAAAATTTCTCCGGTAAAACCGTCTACAATTGCGCTGTCGCCATCTTTTATCTCCGATAAAAATGCATCGCCCAAGCCAATAATCGCAGGGATATTCATATTTCTGGCCAAAATTGCGGTGTGCGAATTAGAAGAACCGTGTGCGGTTACAAATGCCAATACCTTTTCTTTATCTAAAAGCACGGTCTCGCTGGGGGCCAAATCGTCGGCGCAAATGATCACCTTATCATCGCCCAAAACATTGTCGCTTCCGCCGGCCTGAAGATTACGGATCAAACGGTTGGAAATATCCCGGATGTCAGCTGCACGTTCCTTCATGTATGCATCATCCATAGCACTAAACATTTCCGCAAAGTTGTCAGATGTTACAGCCACAGCATACTCCGCATTCACAGACTGGGTTTCAATAATATTGCAAATAGAGTCATTGTAATCCAAATCCTCCAACATCATCATATGAATCTCAAAAATCTGCGCATTTGCCTCGCCCACTTCTTTTAGAGCCTTATCATAGATTTCCTGTAACTGCTCCGTTGCAAGGGCTTTTGCAGCTTCTACACGCTGCTTCTGCGCCTCTGTATCCTCAATTCGCTCTCTTTTTACAGAAACTTCCTGACGCTTGAAAATTGAAATTTTACCCAGAGCCACTGCCCCGTAAACACCTTTACCAGTATATTTCTTCATAATCCGCCTCCAAACTGGTACTCCGCTCTTTGCAGAGTCCTATTTACAACATGTGGCAGGAAAACCCTGCCACACATTTTAACATTATCTCTTTTATAATTTACTCTCCAAAACCACTCTCAAACATGCCTGCAATTTCATCAAGCACTGCCTGCTCATCTGCACCGTCACATACGATTTCTACTGTGCTGCCGCATTTGATGCAAGCAGACATAATCTGCATAACAGCTTTCGCATTTACACTTTTATCATTTACTTTTAAAGTTACGTTACATTCTTTATGAGCTGCTGCCGCCTTAGCAAGAAGACCCGCGGGACGCATATGCATTCCCTGGGCATTGATTACGTTTACTGTTTTTGCTACCATAATTTTCCTCCGTTTTAAAGCAATTTCACGCCAGATTCTTTTATATTAATATTATCCGTTTTTATTTGTATTATTTCAACTATTCAGAACCATATTCACATGGCTCTGAATAGTTTTATAACTTATTTCTGAACTTTCTTCTTTAACAATCCGAGTAAAAGCATGCCTACGATAGAACCTGCTGCTAATGCAAGAAGATAGAAAGGCCAGTTACCTACTACAGCGAATACAAAGATACCACCGTGAGGAGCCATAAGTGTACAGTTGAATGCCATTGATAAAGCACCTGCCACTCCTGCACCAATCATACAAGAAGGAATAACTCTTAAAGGATCTGCTGCTGCGTAAGGAATTGCACCTTCTGTGATGAAGGAAAGACCCATAATGTAGTTAACAGGACCGCTCTTTCTTTCTTCTTCTGTGAACTTATTCTTGAAGAAAGTTGTTGCAAGTGCGATTGCGATAGGAGGAACCATACCGCCAACCATAACTGCTGCCATTACATCGTAGTTTCCGGAAGCGATTGCTGCTGTACCGAATACATAAGCTGCTTTATTGAAGGGGCCACCCATGTCGATTGACATCATAGCACCTAATACACAACCAAGAAGAATCTTACTGCTGCCACCCATGTTAGTTAAGAAATCAGCAAGAGCTGTGTTTAACATACCCATAAAAGGATTTACTGCACACATAACTACTGCAATTAAGCCAAGGCCTACGAGGGGATAAATCAATACAGGCTTGATACCATTTAATGCATCCGGCATCTTATCACAAAGCTTTTCAAGACCAAGCATTAAGTAACCGCCTACAAAACCTGCAAACAATGCGCCAAGGAAACCGGAAGGAATGTCGCCGCCAATGCTTGCGAAAGTACATCCTAAAGTTGCCATGTAACCGCCTACAAGACCAACTAAGAAACCGGGTCTGTCAGCAATACTCTTTGCGATGAATGCTGCAAGTACGGGAACCATGAAGTTAAAAGCAAATCCGCCCACATTCTTAAAGAATGCTGCTGCCGCTGTGTAAGTACCGAAGTTACCATCCTGGGGTGCACCTGCGATTGTATCGATTAAGAATGCAAGTGCGATAAAAATACCGCCTGCTACAGTGAAGGGTAACATATTGGATACGCCGTTCATCAAATGCTTGTAAATCTTTCTTCCGAAACCTTCTGTTTCTTTGGAAGATGCATCTGCTTTTGCTCCCTGGTGCTTGTATACGGGAGCATCACCGGATACGATTTTATTGATTAATTCTTCGGGCTTCTTAATACCGTCAGATACTTTGGTTGCAATTAATTTCTTGCCATCAAAACGTGACATTTCAACACTTTTATCTGCTGCAACAATGATACCGTCACATTCTTCGATTTCTTTTGCGGTAAGAACGTTCTTAGCACCGCCGGAACCGTTAGTTTCTGCTTTTACGGTAATTCCAAGTTTCTTACCTGCCTTTTCAAGTGCCTCTGCTGCCATGTATGTATGAGCAATACCTGTAGGACATGCTGTTACGGCAAGTACGCGGAATGCAGCTTCTGACTTAGCTTCTGCTACAACAGTAGCCTCTTCGGGATATTTTTCTTTCTCTGTTGCATCAATGATATCCAGGAATTCTTTTGCATCCTTTGCTGCAAGTAATTTACCACGGAATTCTTCGTCCATAAGAATTGTCATTAATCTGGATAAAACTTCCAAGTGCACATCACCATCGTTGGGAGCTGCAATCATGAATAAAAGGTTAGAAGGCTGTTCATCAAGTGCTTCGTAATCCACACCTGCGGGAACAGTCATGGCTGCCAATGAAGGAACCTTTACCGCTTCACTCTTTGCATGAGGAATTGCTATACCCTCACCTACTGCTGTGGATCCCATTTCTTCACGTGCAAGAATGCCCTTTTTGTAAGCATCTGCATCTGCAATGTTCCCACTCTTAACCTGCAAATCAACCAGCATATCAATGGCTTCTGTCTTTGTTGCAGGGCTTGCGTTTAACGCAATACTATCTGTTTTTAATAAGTCAACAATACGCATTTAAAATACCTCCTTAAAATCTATGACTGCAATTGTGCAAGCAGTCGGTCAATATCTTCTCTCTTTGCAAGGCCGTCCGCAAACGCCGTTGCTCCTCCTGTTGCCGTTCCCAACTTCAAAGCGAACTCATAATCACCGTCTTTGGATCCTGCAAGGAATCCGGCCACCATGGAATCACCGGCTCCTACAGAATTTCTTACGGTTCCCTTACATACATCGCAAAAATGCTCTTTGCCGTTTTCATCAATGAGCAACGCACCGTCTCCGGCCATTGAGACCAGTACATTTCTTGCTCCCATTTCCTGAAGTTTTCTTGCATACTGCGCAATTTCTTCATTGGTCTGTAAGGTTACATTAAATAACTCGCCAAGCTCATGATTGTTAGGCTTAACAAGGAAGGGTTTAAATTTCATAACACGGAGTAAAAGCTCTCCGGTTGCATCCACAACTGCTTTGATGTTTTTACCGCTTAAGTACTGCAAAATCTGTTCATAGATGTCTGCGGGCAGTGTGTTGGGAATGCTTCCTGCCAAAACAATGGTGTCGCCGTCTTTTAAGCAATCCAATTTGGCAAAAAGTGCTTTGATGGCATCCTCTGTAATGTGAGGTCCCTGTCCGTTTAATTCGGTTTCCTGTGAAGATTTGATTTTTACGTTGATTCTGGAAAAACCTTTTTCAAGATGTACAAAGTCGGTTTCAATCCCTGCTTCCTGCACTCCTTTTTCAATGGCAACTCCGGTAAAACCGGCTACAAAGCCAAGGGCTATGGAAGGCATATCCAATTCTTTTAACACCATGGATACGTTGATGCCTTTACCGCCGAAATAAATTTCTTCGCTGTTGCTTCGGTTTGTTGCACCGATTGTCATTTCTCCGGTTCTTACCACGTAATCAATGGCAGGATTGAAAGTAACTGTGTATATCATCTTATAAAACCTCCTTCACGGATGCCTCCGTCTGATATTTCTTGTTTTCCAATTTATCTGTAATGATTTTACCTTCTGACAAAGGTGCGAAGGTAATTGCTGTAATTCTGTCAAATTTAGAATGGTCCGCAAGGAAGAACACTTCGCGACTGTGCTTCACTGCCGCTTTCTTCACTTCCGCTTCTCTTTTATCGGGAGTAGTAAGTCCTGCGTTAAAAGAGATACCGTTTACGCCAAGAAAGCTCTTGGTAAAATTGTATTCACTTAAGGAAAGTACACAAGCAGCTCCGACTAAGGCTTCCGTAGTTCCTTTTACTTCCCCTGCAGGAACAAATACTTTAAAACCTTTCAGCGCTAATTTCTTTGCGTGGATAAAACCATTGGTCACAAAGGTTGCATCCACCTTAGGTATGTAAGGAATCATTTTCTCGGTTGTTGTTCCGGCGTCCATATAGATAAAGTCGCCGTCTTCGATTAGGGAAGCTGCGAATTTTGCAATTGCTTCTTTTTCTTCTGCAAAAAGCTTCTCTTTCTCATCTATGTTACGTTCTGTCATGGCAAATGTGCTGTCTGTATTGGATCTTGCACCTCCCCTGACCTTAATCAACGCACCCTTTTCATCTAAATAAATTAAGTCGCGTCTGATTGTGGATTCGGAAGTATCCAACATCATACACAATTCTGTCAATGTTGCACTTCCCTGTCGATTGACAATTTCTAAAATACTTGAATAACGATCTTCTGTAAGCATGGCCGGCCTCCATTTTATGTATCTTCCCATTCACGTCTGAATGATTTTGAAAGATTTTGATTGTTTATGATTGTATAATGCCATAAAAAAATAGATTTGTCAACACTAAATCTTTCATTTTCTTTCACTTTCATTCATTTTCTTCCAATTTTGTTTGAAATAAGCAAGAATGTTTGACAGTTTTTGAAAGATTTGACGTAAAAAGCATCAAAAAACACAACCGACGAATTATTCTTTCATTCTATTCTTTCAAACTCTCCAAATACGGTATAATCCAATTATTAATCAACTCCATCCTGGGCTTGGGATTGTACACCAGCGAGCACGCCATACTAATTACCGCGTTAAGCTCCGGAATCACCGCTACCAGCGAACCGCCCACGCCGTTAGCGCAGTAAGAATCGTACTTGCCTGTATTATACTCCTTACGGATGATTTTAATAGTGGTATCTTTTGGATAAATCCACCAAAGGTAGCCATAGCCTTCCTCGTGCTCTGCAAGCATCGCATTGATATATTCTTCCGAAACAATTCGCTGTCCCTTATATTCTCCTTTGTTTAATACCATTACGCCAATCTTTGCGAAATCATCCGTGGTCATGGAAAGTCCCCAGCCTGCAGTATAATTGTCGTTAGGATCTTTTACCCATCCTCTATTATTGCGGGCCTTATAAAATTCTTCCTGGCTCTTGCGGTCGTATACATTGGCAATGGGCACTTCTTTGATGCCCAAGGGCTCAAACAGGTACTTTGTGGCAAAAGTCTTCATATCCATGCCTGTAGCCACTTTTATTATATCGGATAAAAGATGCACGCCCAAAGTCGAGTAATGAAACTGCTCGCCGATAGCCTGTTTTCCACCGATTTGCGGTAAAATCGCCAGCCCCCAGTCTTCACTTGTACACACCTTGGTCCAGGGTTCCGATTTAAACTTATAAGGCACCGTCATAGTCAGGAAGTTTTCAATGCTCACATCTTTTAACTGTTCCTGATTTCTCTTTAACCGGTAATCCGGAAAGAAGTCCAAAACCCTCTGGTTTACACTCTTAATATAGCCTTTATCAATGGCGATTCCGATAAGAATGGCCACAATACTTTTTACAATGGAGAAAGTATGAACCGACTCCTCACGGTTTGCTCCATTAAAATATTCCTCCAGTACAATTTCGCCGTTTTTGTAGACCACCAGACCGAGAGTGTTTGCGTACTCTGCGGCTATGGCCTGTCTAATTTGTTTAACCATTTTTTCGCTCCTTTTATTTGTTTTTGGACGTCCTAAAATAAAGGCTAATTTAATTAGAAATTTATTTCAATAGTTTTTTTATAAAACTTATAAAAAGAGTTATTTCATATAGATTTACATCATTCTTTGCTCATGATATTATTATTCGTATGCTGACGTTTGATTAGCCAAGTTGCATTTTTTATTATAAATATGCACAATATATAACTCTATAACAAGGGGACTTATCATGGAAAAAAGTAAAATTAAAGAATTAATCTGCTATGCAAATATTGCTGTTTCCTGTTTAGCTATCTTTTTCCTATTTGCTTTTCAACATCTGTTAGATTTCGGCATGAAGGAAAATATTATGATAGATACCTTACACAACGGCATTTTCAGCGGTCTTGCCATAAAAGAGGATTACTACATATCCCGTGCCACCATGATGATTTTTTTGACCGGACTTGTTGCTCTTGGATTTTATTGGCTTTTTAACCGCATCAAAAAAGAAGCAACTGCTTACGGTTTTCTTATGGCTGCCACTGCAATCCATACTATAGCAGGCATCTATTATCTTGCAGTAAAATTTTTGTGGATAAATCGCCAATTTACAGACTCTGCTTTTGTAATTATTTTTTATATCGTTTTATTACTTCTTGGTATCGCGGTTTGCGTGTGGGGCACCTTTTTTTATAAAAACAAAAGCAAAGGCCGCACCGGAAAGTGGATTCCCGTTCTGATTGACAGTGCTATGGCTATTATAATTGTTATTTCAATGGTGACTCCTTTTTATATGCTAGAAGAAGAGCATAATTCCGTAAATGAAGTGCGCCGGTTAGTGGAAAACCAGCCGGAAGGATATGATGAAAACATCGGTTACCAGATTAGTAATTATTGTCATGGTGAAGCAGTATACGGAGATGGCAAACTATATATCAACAGATATAACAACGCAACCAAATCCGATGAAATCTGGTCAATTGATGAGCAAGGTAATTTAACTATGTTGTGGAATGATCCTCTGCAAAAAACAAATTTTCCGGTAGGTCTTTACTATTATGATGAACACTTATATGTACGAGCGTGGGAAAAGGGTGGTGTAGCAAAACTAATTCGCATATCAGTATCAGACGGAAGTACGGAAGTCCTTTATGAATGTGACAGTTTCATGGATATTCATGACTTCGGTATTAAAGACGACCAACTTTTGTTGGCATGGTGCGATGAAGATTTTAACATAGACGTTTATTCTTATCCGGTGAATGGTCCTATCTCTAAAGAAGACGGCACTCTGTATGACACCGGAATTTATAATACGTATGCAAATCAGACTTTTGTCAATCGGTATCTTTATAACAACCAATCTGCTTTTATGTTGAGTTTTGGTTCCAATGAGTGGCCCTATGCCAGTATTGAGGATTCCGTATATAATATCATTTATTACGGCGGTGATACGAACTACTGTGGTTCTCTTGTAAAAGAAACCCTGGTGTACAATGCCGAAGAGCCGATTCAGGAAACCTCAATTGACTCCTATGTATGGCGCTACAATATCTTTGACGGCAAAATCTTTTATATCAAAGGGGAAGACACCTTCGAAGCCTGGTGTTGTGACCCGGATGGCGAATACAAGGAACTAATCGGAACACTGCCCTACAGCGAATACGATTCCTGCTATCAGTTATATATGGGCGAAGATTATATGGTAGTTTATATTGAAGATAGAGAAACAAAAGTAGACAGTGCTTACTTGATGTGGTTGGATGACGGAAGTTATGAGAAATTGTGGTAAAACTAATTTGTCTGTCTGCAATCGGAAAGAAATCCCGTAAATATTTTTAGTCCAAACAAAAAGCAGTTAAATTCACTGGTATCCGTGGAATCTAACTGCTTTTATTTTTATAATTTAATTACTGCACCCCATTAGGCTCGTACTCCTGAAGCGGTGCCAAAAATCCTTTTTCTTTTAAATTCTTTTCGATTAAATCCAAGGTCTCCTCGCTATCTGCAAGAATGGTATGGTAATGATAGCCTGAAGTGACATTTTTTAAAAGACTGGACTTGCCGGAAGCGATATCGTCTAAAAACTGCTGTACATTCAGGCGGGACTTGATGCCCATCTCCCCGCGGACCAAGCCATAAACCTTGTGATAAACAAAAACATCATCCACAATACCACCCAAGTCCACAATCAGGTTCAGTTCTTTCTCAACATCCTCATCCGTATGTTGCACCTTAAAAACTCTCTTACAAACATCCTGCTTATCAATAACATAACCTCTGGCCAGAGAAGCAATCGGCACACCGGTAGCACGGATAATGGCAATATCCTGCACAATCACCTGTCTGCTCACATCATATTGCTCAGCAAGACGGGATGCGGAAACAGGACTCACGGATTTTTTAAGACACTCTACAATTTCCTTTCTTCTTGTTTCTGCGTTCATAATTCCTCATTTCCGAGCGATTTTTTCGCTCTTTTCTCCAGTTACACCAATTCGCCATTTTACACTGCATGCAAATTCTTCAAGGATAAGTCAAGAATCGGTGAAGAATGGGTTAACGCACCACTGGATACATAGTCAACACCTAATCCTTTTAATCTTGCAATATTTTCTGCGGTTACATTACCGGAAACTTCCACTTCTGCTCTGTGATCGATATAGTCGATGGCTTCTTTTAACTGCTCTGTGCTCATATTATCAAGCATGATAATGTGTGCCCCGGCTTCCACAGCCTCTTTTACCTGGTCAAAAGTTTCAACTTCTACTTCAATCTTACGAACGAAGGGAGCATAAGCCTTTGCCATTGCTACAGCTTCTTTCACACCGCCTGCTGCCCCGATGTGGTTATCTTTTAAAAGAACACCGTCGGATAAGTTGTATCTGTGGTTGTTACCGCCACCTACACGTACGGAATATTTTTCAAAAATACGGTTGTTGGGGGTTGTTTTACGGGTATCAAGAAGTTTAATTCCAGTGCCTTCCAACATTTTCACCATTTTAGAGGTATAAGTTGCAACACCGCTCATTCTCTGCAAATAGTTTAATGCAGTTCTCTCACCAGATAAAAGAACACGGATGTCGCCGCGAATTTTACCGATTAACTGGCCCTTAGTAATTGCTTCCCCATCTTCCACATACAATTCCACTTCTGTCTTCTCGTCTAAAAGCGTGAATACGCGGGAAAATACCTGCACTCCGCAAAGAATACCGTCTTCCTTACAAATTAAGTCTACTTCACCCATTGTTGCAGTCTGCATAACGCTGTTGGTGGATACGTCTTCGCTGGTGATATCCTCCTCTAACGCGCTTAAAATTAAGGGATCTACTTTCAATTTCATGGTTGCCTGATCAAACATTTTTAATTCCTCCTGTTAATTTCATCTAAAACAAGTTGGTGGTTCTCTTCGTTCCACTTATCAATATCTTCGTATTTACTGTAATCCGGGGTAAGATATGTAGATTCTCTTGTAACCACTACCTGACCTTCCTTGTTTGTCTTTGTTTTTACCTTGGTTTCCATACTTTCTTCAAAGTCCTCGTCCATATCCAAGGGTTCATATTTGATAAGGTCTCGGGCAGCGACCTTTCCAAATACAAGACTTTCCAAAAGAGAATTACTTGCCAAACGATTCTTTCCGTGGACACCGTTGCAAGCGGTCTCGCCGATAGCGTAGAGACGCTCCATAGATGTCTGGCTGTTCTTATCCACCTTTACGCCACCCATAAAATAATGCTGGGCAGGCACTACCGGAATACATTCCTTGGTAGCATCAAAGCCATGGTCCTTACAATACTCTAAAATATTCGGAAAATGAGAAACCAGCTCGTCCATAGGAATGGTACGCATATCTTCCCATACGTGCTCCGTATTATCCTTTGCCATCTGCTCACGGATTGCCGCAGTCAGCTTATCTCTGGGAATCAGCTCGTTAACAAAACGCTCCATATTTTTATTATATAATTTCGCACCCTCGCCTCTGACAGATTCGGAAATCAAGAAGCTTCGATCTTCAATATTTTCACTGTAAAAGGTGGTAGGATGAATCTGTACATAATCCACGTCTCTGGTAGATATTCCATGACGCAATGCCAGTGCCACGCCGTCTCCCGTTAAATGGCGGAAATTAGTAGAATAACGATACAATCCGCCCACACCACCGGTTGCAAGCACGGTAACATCCGCATAAATGGCATCTAACTTACCGTCTTCCTTGCGAATCACAATGCCGAAACACTCACCGCTTTTATGCTTCAGAAATTCTTTCGCTGCTGCTTTGGCTGCCAAAGTTCCTTCCGGGAACCTCTTAGCTCTTTCGTCCACACCTGCCTCGCCATCATGGGCAATTAAATCCACCATTGTGGTATTCTCATAGATTTCCACGTTATCCAATTCTTTTACCCGGGCATAAAGCGTACTGGTAATTTCCTCACCGGTTATATCCTTGTGATGTAAGATACGATGTTTTCCGTGACCGCCCTCTCGGGTGTATTTTAATTCGCCGTTTTTATCACGACAAAATCTGACACCGTAGTCCAACAAATCATTGATGGTATCTCGGGAATGGGAAATCATGATTTCCACACTCTCACGGGTATTCTCGTAATGACCTGCTTTCAAGGTATCCTCCATAAAAGGCTCAAAATCATTTTCATCATGTTGGACGCAGATACCGCCCTGAGCAAGGTAAGAATCACATTCTTCTACTTTTGCCTTGGTAATCATGATTATTTTTTTGTCTCTTGGGAGATTCAATGCACAATATAAACCTGCACATCCGGTTCCCACAATCAAAACATCACATTTTCTCATATGTGTGTCCTCCACCTGATTTCATTCATATATGTATCAAGTTACTTCGAGGCTATCATAACATGTGTCTTGTCACCTGTCAACATATGTCTTGACACACTTTTACATACAACGTATAATAACATCAATTAGTAGGAGGTATCTCTTATGTATAATACGAAAGAATTACAGGAAGCAATTATTAAATTAAAAGAAGAAAAAGACGTATGCATTTTGGCACATGCCTATCAAACTCAGGATATTCTGGAAGTAGCAGATTTTATCGGAGATTCCTTTGGTTTAAGTGAGCAGGCACAGACCGTTCCTCAGAAGACACTGCTTATGTGCGGTGTTCGTTTCATGGCTGAGACTGCCAAGATTTTATCTCCCGATAAGAAAGTCATCCTCTCTCATCCCGACGCAGGCTGTCCCATGGCAGAACAGCTGACCGTAGAAGAATTAAAAGAAATTAAGAAGCAGCATCCGAAGGCAGCTGTCGTTGCCTACATCAACACTACTTCAGAATTAAAGACTGAATGTGATGTATGTGTAACTTCTGCTTCTGCTTTGAATATAGTTAAAAATCTGCCTAACGAGGAAATTCTTTTTATTCCGGACTGCAACTTAGGTTCTTGGATTGAGAAACAGGTACCTGAGAAAACTTTTCATTTTATAAAAGGCGGTTGCCCCGTACATATGCGCATTACTCCGGAGGATGTTTTAAGAGCAAGAGCGGCTCACCCGGGCGCACCTCTTTTGGTCCATCCCGAATGCAAAAAGGAAGTCACAGACCTTGCCGACTACGCCGGAAGCACTACAGGCATTATGAAATATGCAGCAAACAGCGATGCTAAAGAATTTATTATAGGCACCGATAACAGCATTGTACAGCATTTACAATTTGAGCATCCGGACAAGAAATTTTATGCTCTGTCCAAATCGTGTGTATGCCATGACATGCGTTTGACCACCTTAGTGGATGTATATAATTGTCTTGCAGGAGAAGCAGGAGAAGAAATTATTTTAAGTGATGATATAAGAGAAAAAGCTAAGAAATGTATTGATGTAATGCTTTCAATGTCGTAAGGGAGTATAAATTCTTATTTTCTGAATATGCAATACATATAACTCTGTATTCTGTAAAAGTAAAAAAGATTTCCGCCAAAACGGAAATCTTTTTATTTACTATTCACATCGTACCCACATAGCAGGTCTTACTCCTCCGGAACCGGTTGTAACATATCGTCCTGTATAATCTACTTTCCCTTGCGTATCTGCAACAGCAGCCTTTTTCTCGGTTTCGCCCATGGTACGCAACCACCACCAGGTGTTAAAATCTTTTTCACTATTATTAATACCATTTCCGGCATCTACGTTAACTCCCGCCATTTGTGCCGCATTCGTTGCTTTTATGCCGCCTTCATCGGATAAATATAACTCTGCCTCTTCTGCAGATAAAATAAAAATTTTGTCATTAGTGATTTCACCGCCGGCTGTGCCAAACTGTACATTATCTTGTGTTTCTACTTCGCTTGTTACAATCAATTCCTGCTCATATTTGCTGAAAGCATATTCAAGAAAATCTTCATTTAATATTTTTCTCAGATTAGAATCCGCCCAAGTCGTTCCTTTCTGACCATTATGATAATATCTCGGAGCTAAAACATGGGTACTTATCAAAAGAACCATATCATCTTTTTTATCGATAACATACCAGGTTATACGTTCATCCATATAGTTCGTGCTATCCGTATCAAACGTCCCAAACAGGATTTCATCACCGATTTTAGCATCTGCCAGCATTGCAATCTCTTCTTTGTAATATTTAATAGGTAAAACATGTTTGGTGTAAAGCTCGCGGATTCCCAATACAGATATCGCTATAATAATGATACTTCCGTATATTCCTAATTTTATATTTCTCTTTTTCCTTGCTTTCTCCTTTAACTTTCTCTCTAAGGTCATTTCTTCCGGACTAACGGGTTTTAACCTCTGATCCAATAGTTCTATTAAATACTTATGTATCAGCTTCAAAACAACTGCTGCAAGAATTGAGCTTAATAATACTAACACAAAAATATTTATGTCATTTTTCGCATATTTTGAGAATGTAAAATGGACTTTAAAAATTTCGTGTATTATGTACAGTTCCAGACTGATTTTACTAAGAAGTATAAGTATTTTATTGTTAAATTTTACTTTTAAAAGAATAAGAAGTACCATAATCAGCCATACAAAGCATACTACAACCTGTGAAAGTAAAGTAATTGCCTTGGCACCGTATCCGGGATGCCCTTCCCACTCCTGATAATATCCGAAATTTCTTATAATTAATTCTTCAAACGCAAATGCTGCCAAAAACATAACTGCCGATACCGGCATAAGCCATTTATATCGTTTCTTTAAAAACGCCAAAATCGGTTCATAATACTGTGCTGTAAGCATACCTGCTAAAAAGAAGATTGTGGTATTATACCACCATTCACCCATGAACCAATGTCCGCCGTATTCACTTTTATCATGGCCCAGTAGAAGGCTTATTGTTATAAGAATAGCAATAAATATCCCCATCACTGTCATTGCGCGCTTCGGCTCTTTAATAAAGCGGAATATAAAATAGAAAGCAAGATATAAAATCATGATTTCTACCAAAAACCATGTGTTGGTATTAATCAAAACAACACCAAAAAAGTTAGCGACTCCCTCCAGCACACTTCCTATGCGGCCAAAATATATACCCACAAAAATGAAATATATAATATTGGACAGCATAAAAGGAATGAATACCGACGGCATTCTCTTCTTAAAAAAGGTTTTCAGATAATCCGGCTTTCTCTTATGACTTATTACCAGACCATAACCGGAACAGAAGAAAAATATAGTCGTAAAAAATATACCCATGGAGCTGTATATCGTTATGGGCCCTTTCCACTCATTACCATAATTTGTAATATATTGTGATAAATGATGGAAAATAATGCTGACCGCTGTTATTCCCTGAAGAATTTTACTTTGTTCTAAGGATAGAAAATCTTCATGAAAAAGGCCTTTTCCTGCGAATTTTACTTTCACTGCCATTATTCCCAATAAAACAAGCGGGAAAATGCAAAGCAGTAAATGCTCTATGTTCATGTAAGTTCCTCCTTATCTGTTTTTTGATAAGTTCATAATACTATTTCTTCTATACACTTACTACCTCTTTATTCCTAAAATATATAACATTTTTACTTTTTTTGTCTCTTCTCCATTTTTCTCCAATTCAGATAACCATATAAATCATTAAACAAAAATGCAATAAAGCATACAACCACTGATACATATCGGGTATCTTCCATGGCTGCCAATACCCATAAAATGATTAACACCACATCGTTCATTCCGTAGACCAAAGCAAAATAGGGGCTTCTTCGAAAAGTCAAATATGCTGCTGCAAAACTGGTGGCAACCGAAATAGTACCGGGCACTAAATTTGCCGTCTTAAAATATTTCAGTATGAAAAAAAACACCGTTGTCACCACAGCCGTAAGCAAGCACATAAAAATGGTCTCTTTTACGGTAATACGATTTACTTTTACCTCAGAAGGCTTATCTTCATACGGATTACGCAACCAGGAAACCAACGAAAAAACTGCCATGGGCAAGGTCATTCCAAGATAAGTAATCATTTCCCCGTAATAAGCAAAACCATAAGAAATGATTCCGTATAAAATACTAAAAACAATCATCAATATCTGGCCCACGGGGTTACCCTTGGCACAAAATATCAGAGAAGTCACACCAATTAGGGATGCAATTAAAGTCAAATAGTTGCTTCTGTCAAAAAAACAGAAAGACAAAATAATTACAACGGCAGAGCCCAACCAAAGAGCAATTTCCCTCTTTCTAAAATAATGGTTCTTTTTCTTATGGCTATGTAATTCAGTAACAGAAGTCATTAAATCTTTTCTCCTTTTATCTCTACTCTCTATACAATTTTTTTTAGCCCTTATCAAAAAAGGCATCCGCAAGTATATCTTCTAAGACCTAATGATACACTCACGAATGCCTCTGCATTCTCTACCCGGTGGCAGAATTTTATATTCTCTTGTTTATTTTATTATATACTGATCCGTTGTATTTTTACAATATACAAAAAGCGAAAGTCCATTTGAACTTTCGCTTAATCTTCAACGGAGAAAGAGGGATTTGAACCCTCGCGCCGGTTGCCCGACCTACACCCTTAGCAGGGGCGCCTCTTCAGCCTCTTGAGTATTTCTCCTTAGCCTGAAACTACCTTACCAATATGTGTATGTTTCACGTTACGCCTTCCGACGCAAATGTTATTATACTAGTTGAGGTGTCGTTTGTCAACTGTTTTTATTATGTCCCCTTTGCTTATTTTTATATCTTTACCCGTAAGCAAATGGGGCACAAACCTTATGCGTTACGAATCATCGCCACCGCATCACTAATCTTCTTTGCAACCTCAGGCTGATTCATGGTATACAAGTGCACACCATCCACACCCTGACTCATTAAATCCACCACCTGATCAATGGCGTAAGCAATTCCGGCATCCCTAAGTGCTTCCGGCGAATGCTCGAAGCGGTTCATCATTTTAACAAATTTGGCAGGAAGACTGGCTCCGCAGGTTGTAACCATTCTTTCAATCTGAGCCTTATTTACAACAGGCATAATTCCGGCTTCGATAGGCACGTTGATACCTGCAAGACGGGCCTTTTCTTGGAATTCATAAAACATGTTATTATCAAAGAAAAGCTGGGATACCAGGTGTTCTGCACCGGCATCTACCTTTCTTTTCAGATTTAAAATATCATCTATCATATTATCCGACTCGGGATGTCCTTCCGGGTAACAAGCACCGGATACATGGAAATCGCCTCGTTCTTTTATGTAGGTCACTAATTCATTGGCATGCATAAAGTCCGTCTGTCTGGGAAGATCCGGCACAATATCACCGCGAAGGGCAAGAATATTCTCAATTCTATACTCTTTGATTAATTTCAGAACTTCTTCAACAGATTCCTTGCTGGAATTTACGCAGGTCAAGTGCATCATGGCAGGAATATTATACTGCTCCTGAATTGCTTTACAAATATCAGCCGTAAGGACACTTGCTCCGCCACCGCCGGCACCATAGGTCACACTGATAAAATCAGGCTTACACTCTGAAAGAGCACCTAACTTGGAATAAATACTGTCAATAGAACTTGTTTTCTTAGGAGGAAATACCTCAAAAGAAAATACCGTTTTTTTCTGTTCGAAGATTTCTGAAATTTTCATCTTTTACTCCTCTTACAATGGATAACCACTGTTTTTCCACTTTTACATTAATTGTAAAAAATTCTAAACGACTGTGCCCCTTACGGAACACAGTCGTGATTTCTTTTATTTTAAATACTTTATATTCGAAACTGCTTCCGGCAGTCTCCGGATATTCTTAAAATACAAACAATGCTGCTCCGTAAGCCGGCAAATTAAACTCTAAATAATAAGGCTTTCCGTCACATTCACCCGTCTGTGCGGCAATTTCTGCAGGAATTGCACCGCCGTTACCACCGAAACGTTTGTCATCACTGTTGAGAATTAATTTGTACTTCTTTTTTTGGGGAACTCCCACTCTGTAATTCTCACGACGCATGGGTGTCATATTAAGCACCACAAGAATGCGGTTCTTATTTTCTTTACCCTTACGGTAATAACTGTAAATACTTCTGTCGCCGTCGTCTGCATTAATCCATTCAAATCCGTCCCAACTGTTATCAATCTGATATAAAGAAGGATATTTACGGTAAATTGAAAGCAATTCTTTCATGTACTCCAGCATACCGCGGTTTAAGTGATTCTCAAGCAAGTACCAGTCAAGTTCTCTTGCTTCGCTCCACTCTCTTTCCTGAGCGAATTCCTGACCCATGAAAAGAAGCTTCTTGCCTTCGTGAGTAAACATAAAAGTATAGCCTACTCTTAAGTTTGCATATTTATCTACCTGATAGCCGGGCATTTTATTAACCATAGAGCACTTTAAGTGAACTACTTCATCATGTGATAAAGGCATAATATAGTTTTCGCTTGAGTTGTAGCTCATGGCAAAGGTCAGTTTATTGTGATTACCTTTTCTAAAATAAGGATCAAGCTTCATATATTCGCAGAAGTCGTGCATCCAACCCATATTCCACTTAAATGTAAATCCAAGACCGTCATCTTCCGGTGCTCCGGTAACCTTAGGCCATGCTGTAGATTCTTCCGCAATCATACATACACCGGGATATGTACCGCGAACAACCGAATTTAAGTGTTTAAAGAATTCGATTGCGTCCAGATTCTGATTTCCGCCGTACTTATTTGCTACCCACTGGCCGTCCTGTTTACCGTAATCCAAATAAAGCATGGATGCAACCGCATCTACACGAAGACCATCGATGTGGAACTCCTTAATCCAGAACAATGCATTGGCAATCAGGAAGTTACGCACTTCATTTTTACCATAGTTAAAAATCTTGGTGCCCCAGTCAGGATGCTCGCCAAGGCGGGGGTCCGGATGCTCAAAAAGACAGGTTCCGTCGAACTCTGCCAAACCATGGGCATCTCTGGGGAAGTGGGCGGGTACCCAGTCAAGGATAACACCGATTTTATTTTTATGGAGAAGATTAACCAAATACTGGAAATCCTCCGGTGTGCCGTATCTTGAAGTAGGTGCATAGTATCCGGTTACCTGATATCCCCAGGAACCATCAAAAGGATGCTCTGCGATACCCATTAATTCAACGTGGGTATACTTCATTTCCTTGAGGTATTCTACAATTCTGTCAGCAAACTCTCTGTAATTGTAGAAACCTTCCTCTTCCTCGCGGGGATGACGCATCCAGGAACCGATATGGCACTCATAAATTGCCATAGGCTCTTCGAAAACGTTCTTAGCATCTCTGGCTTCCATCCAAGTATTGTCGCTCCACTTAAACTTTGTAATGTCCGCAACCTTAGATGCATTGCCGGGTCTCATTTCTGCATGATTTCCAAAGGGATCGGCTTTATAAAGCTTCTTTCCTTCCGGTGTTTCAATGAGATACTTATACATATCTCCCACTTTGGCTTCTTTAATAAAAGCTGCATATACACCGCCGTCTCCTACTTCACCCATAGGATTAGCTGTTTCGCTCCAACCATTAAAAGAACCGATAACGTGTACACTTACTGCATTAGGTGCCCATACACCGAAGTGAATACCTGCCACTCCCTCTTCCACAGAAGGATGTGCGCCTAATTTTTTATAAATATCATAGTGTGTACCCTGTCCGAATAAGTAACAGTCTGCATCTGAGATAAAAATTCTTTCACCCTGCACAACTTCTTTTTTAGACTTTGTATTCGCTACCTTTTTGCTTTCAGCGTTTGCAACCTTTGTAGTCTTTGCCTTTGCTGCCATTTTGTTTTCCCCCTAATTTAATCAAAATCTTTTTCTTTTAAAATAATCATGTCGTTTTCATCATAACGCTTACGCATAATGATGCTTGCCATCTTGGAAAGTCCGCCTTTATTTGCGCTGTGCATTGCGTCTTCCATGATTTCTTTTACTTCGGCAATAGTTACGGTGTGGTTTCCTGCCTGCATTTCAGATACTCTCTTATACAATGCCAGACGCCCCATATCATCCACGCTGTAACCTTTTTCATTTACATACTTAATACCATAGCTTACTAACATATCCACATTCATGGATAGAATATCCACTCTTGCATTAAAGAATTCTCCGATAACTGCCGCCCTTCCCATAAGTGTATCCATAGCGCGCTTCTTATCCATAAGAATAACAATAATGCCTGTAGAATCCTGATTTAATTCCTGAAGGAGTGAACGCATTGTCTGACTGGAAAGCTTTCCTGCGTCTTCAACCAATAAAGCGCCGTTTACAAGCTTAGCAAACACATTGCTTAAATCCTTCTTATTTAATTTCTCAGCATCAATCTTTGCAACATTACCTGAGAAATTATCATCACACATACGAATATATGAAACTATGAGCTTAGCAAGCTTCAATGCTGTTTCCGATGAATCTGCAGTAATTACCACATTACCAACATATGCGGCCAGTGAAATCTTCTCCAAAGTATCCAGAATCTGCTTCTTCATCTTTTTGGAATACAAGAACGGCTGGAATAATTCTTTCTCTTCCTCTGTTAAGTCCTTATGCTCCACAGCCTCCTGCTCATCCTCTGAAGCTACATCATCCTGTTCCTGCATATTGTATTCTTCCACGGGTTCTTCCTCCTGTACCGGTGTTACCTCCGATTCTTCTTCGCCAACACCATCAACTTCTTTCCATATACCACCGGGAATCGCCTCGGTAACAGAGCCATAGAAGTTTCCTTCTCCGGCAGATGCAAAACTTGAAACCTCCGGTTCATCCGGAATTACCTCTGCCGCTTCGCTCATTATCTCTGCTGTTGCTTCTGTAGCCATCATTTCTGCTGCCGTCATCTCTGCTTGGGCTACAACCGCTTCTACTGCAATACCTTCTGCAATAACCGCTTCCGCAACCAAAGTTTCGGTAGCAGCTGCTGCCGATACGGCACCTGCCGCAGTTGAGAGCTCACCTGTAAATTGAGAAACAATGGTCTCTTCCGTTGCAGGAATTTCTTCCGCCGCAGCTTCAACCAATTCTTCCGTAAGTGCTTCAACAATCGGTTCCTCTTCAACCGGCATAATTTCTTCCATGCTTTCTTCTGCAATTTTCTCCACACTCTCTTCAACAATGATTTCTTCATCGCCGGTTGATGGTAAAATTACCTGTTTAGCATGATTCTCAAGCCCCTTCATAACCGTTTCACTGACAGGAGCTTCCAATGTATCAAGAATAGACGGGTCTTCCAAGGATGCAAGAATTCCGGTTTTAGATGAAGCGTCAAACTGTGTAAAAATCTGACCGGTCTGCTGAAGTACCTTCTGTCGTACTTCCTCCTGCATCTTCTGTTCTCTTTCCTTTTTCATCTTTTCCCAGTCTGCTAAAATATCCTGAATATTTAACTGACCTGTAATCTGCTTTTCCACGACTTTTTCTTCGGGCAGTGTAGCCAAACTGATTTGTCCGTCTTTCTCCTGTGCAAGAAGTCTTTCATAGGCCCCCGTAGTCTTTTGTGTAGCTACGTTTTCCTGTGTAACTTCCGCAACCGCTTGTTCTTCTAACACAGGCAACTCACCTGTTTCATCATCAAAGCGGATTTCCTGCACGTCCCTTGTATGTACGCGTGCAGTTTCTCCATTTATAACAGCAGCTTCTTTCGGTTCTGTAGCCTCTTTTATCGAAGGAATTTCCTGTGTGTCTCCTTCTCCTAAGTCCTCAATCAGCTGTCCCATTGACTGAGGCGGCTCTATTCCTACATATTCCTGTGAAAAACTTTCTTTAAATGCCTCCATTTCAGGAGTTGCCTCTGCCGCACTTACCGGCGTAGGAATCTGATAACGCATGTCTGCCGTCTGGTCCGCAAAGAATACTTCCTGAGCATCTGCCGGAATGGTATTGTGATATACCTGCTGGTTTTCACGATTCATTCCTACTGACTGAATAGGTTCCGGTTCATCGTTGATGTATTCCTTCAGATTCTCTGCAAGCTCTGCCTGAAGATTCATGGTATTAAACTTACTCATATCAATGGTTTTTACGCGGAAATCATCATCCAAATCCATCTCACCGGTGTTTCTTTCCATTGCAGCCTGGGCAGCAACCTGGATTTTCTCCTCGTTGCGCTTATCATACTTCTCCTGCTGACTGGGCGTTAAGGGTTCATGAAGCATCTTAAGTTCCATTGCTTTGATTACATAAGGGCCTTCACCAAACCATAAAATCAGCTCGTCACACTCTTCCACACACTTGGTTGCAAATCCTGCGCGGTGATAGAGATATGCAAGCTCATATTCCCATTCTTCTATTCTGTCTTTCTTTTTTAATTCCTCAAGTAATTCAATTCTATCCTCATAACCTACGTTCTGAGCCTCATAAATACGATAGCGAAGGGTATATACCCCTGTATCTCTGGGTGCAAGCTTCGCATATTCCTTAAAATACTCAATTGCTTCTACAATATCTCCGAATTCCAGAGAAATTTCACATAACGCATAGACAACATTTCTGTTGCCCGGATTACGATCATATGCCATTTCTAAAATATCTCTGCACTCTTCAAAACGTTTATTAAGCTTATACAGTTCAGCAATTTTAGCTAAAGTGGATCCGCTTTTTACTCTGCGCCAATCTATGGTATCTGCCAGACGTACGGCATCTGCGTACTTCTGTTGCTCCATTAACTTATCAATTTCTTCGGAACGAAGTTTAAATTCATACTTATCCAAAGTATTCACCTCTTACAATTGCAATTTGGTTATGTACATTATTAACCCATGTTACTATTTTAAAGTTTACCACAGCCCTAATACAATGTCAAAAAAAGAATGTAAAAAAGGACCGAAAAAGAATAAATTCTTTTTGGTCCCTTCTTCTGATATTCCATTCTTTTTACTCCATATGATCTAACAATTCCTGATAAAATCTCGAGTAATCGGTTCTCCCTTCACCCATGAACTTAATGGCTGCAGAAGGGTGTGAGTTCATAATCCCCGTTAAAAGGTAGGGGATATCATATCCCCATAAACTCCCCTTTTGGATTTCCTCCTTGATGTAAGTCTGTACAAAATCCATAATTGGTACAAGATTGTAACGGGGATTACGTAAGAAGGATAAAAGGGATTCCATATAGCAGTTTCCTGCACCACGACCCATACCGCTTACGGTAGCATCTGCAAGGCTGGCACCGATACTTAAGGCTTCTATGGTATTAGCGTATGCCAACTGCTGGTTGTTGTGGGTGTGAACACCGATTTTCTTATTATGCTTTGTCGCAATCTCCATGTACTTGTGGGTAAGACGACGAATCTGCTCCGGGTAGAAAGCGCCGAAGCTGTCTACTAAGTAAATATAATCCACATCACATTCTGCGAGAATTTCAAGACCGTTATCTAACTCTTCTTCACGAACCTTAGAAATAGCCATAATGTTAACGGAAGTCTCATACCCTTTTTCATGAGCATCCTGAATCATTTCGATTGCCGCAGGAATCTGATGAATGTAGGTTGCAGTACGTACTAAATCAATAACGCTGTCTTTTTTATTAATAATGTCATTCTTGTAATCGGTTCTTCCCACGTCAGTCATAACTGAAATCTTCATATCAAAATCATTGGTTCCCACAACCGCACGGATGTCTTCTTCCTCGCAGAATTTCCACTTACCGTAGTCTTCCTTCTTAAATATATCCTTAGATGCCTTATAACCGAATTCCATGTAATCGACACCGGCTTTTATGTTGGCGCGATACAATGCTTTAACGAATTCATCTGAGAATCCGAAGTTGTTTACCAGACCGCCGTCACGAAGCGTACAGTCTACTACCTTAATGTCAGGTCTAAAAGAAATTAAGTTACCTTTGTTCTGCATTTTTCCGCCCTTCTTTCTTATTTTCTTTATAAAATCGTTGCGTTGATAATTTACTCAAATTCACTTATTTGCTTTAAAGCGTAACACTTCAACGCGTTAAACTGTTATAAAGAATACTCCTTTTCAAAAGAGATGTCAAGGGCATTTTTTAAAATATTTTATATCTTTGACAACGGGTGTATTTTATAATAATTATCTGTTAATTAAATTCCCCGTAAACTTTTATATTTACGGGGATTGCAAGTCTTTTAATATAACAATTACTCAACTGTTGTAACATAAATTGTAAAGTCTTCTGATGTACCGTCTTCGTAATTAACTGTGAATGACACTTCTAAATCGGAACCGACCATTTCAATGTCTATATAACAAGTATTTGTGAATTCGCTAGGTTCGGTTACAGTAATATAATCAACATTTGGTGTAATATCCTTTATCGTTCGACCTGTAGGTATAACTTCTATGTAATATACTACCGGCACGTCAACTTCTCCGGCTAGTATGGCCGTTACGTCACTTTTACCTTTTAATGTATATTTTGCACCATTGGGAATAATTGCTTGTTCTATCTTTTCATAATTATAGTCTGCAATTATGGTTTGATGAAAAGGTTTCAAATATTCCATGAAAGCATCGTAATTCTCAAAGTTTAAAATCTCGACTTCCTGAGGTAATAATACTTCCTCTCCTCTGGTCACATAGATAATGAATTCTTCTTCTGTACCATCTTCATATACTGCCGTAAATGATACTTCTAAATCTGTACCAACTGTTTCTAAATACATTGTCCATGTACTATCAATAAGAGGATTCTTTTCAAAAGATATATAATTCACATTTGTTTTAAATTCACTTATATCTTTCGCTGTTGACATTATACTTAAGCTATATATGTCGTATTCATTCTCTTCCATTGCATACTTTGCTCCGTTAGGGATAATTGAAACCTCTGTACTTTCTGAAAAATCAAAATCTACGATAACCGTTTTATTTAAAGTTTTCACGTACTCTAACAAAGCATCAGGGGGACGAACACCGGTAGTATCAATATTTACAATCTCTACTTCCGGTTCGGTATTTTCAACAGCCTCTTCGGATATAGGTTCTGATACTTCTTCGGAAACCACTTCGGATTCTACTTCTGATGCAGATAATTCTGATGTTATTTCCTCTTCTTTTTCACATCCTACTAATAATACCGCTAACATCACGCATAATATTATTAGAATATTTTTTCTTATCATTTTTATTTCCTCCTTCTTAATATCTTACGTACATTATAGTCATTTTAATAACCATAGTCAAGTACAAGACTATATTTTATCCTAAATTCATAGTACAAAAAAGGAGGTATGAATTATGATAAGTTATTCGCCGTTTTGGACAACCTTACAGAATTCTTCCGAAACCACATATACATTAATTCATAAATACCACCTTTCAAGTGCTACCATAGACAAACTGCGAAAAAACAAACCTCTTACAACCACAACCATTAATGATTTGTGCCGTATTTTAAACTGTCGCATCGAAGAAATTGCCGTATACGAACCCTCTGATATCGACCAGCCACTGTGAAATTGTGTTATTTTTGTCAATGCCTTTTCTTATAATTCCAAAAATATATTTTACAATCTGCTTAAACAAAGGAAAAAGGAGCAGATTTTGACATCTACTCCTTAACTTAATATTATTTCTTTGTATTTCATTAATACATATAGGGCAAAATATCCTGTTTCTCAGGTGCAACGTCGTCCTTTGAATATTCCCATTGTTCTATGGTAAAAAATTGTCCGGAATCAGAATCCGTGCTGACTCCCATAGACGGAACAATTTCTTCCCAACTAATCTCATGACCGTCCGTTAACATTATAGTAAATACCACATCTTCATATTCCCATACCAAAGTATAGGAATCTACAGCCAATTTATCTTCATCTGTAACATCATATAAACTAAGTGTGCTGTCTAAATATGCTTTTGCCAACTCTTCTTTTCTGGCATAATCGAATAAATTATTAGACATAATTACTTTAGAAGGTGTACCTAATACATTATCAACCATATATGTCATAAAATTAATTAAATATCCATCATCGCTTAAATCTTCATTATTCGGATTTGCAACTGCTTTCATTTCATCGTAATCATATCCGAACTGACCGTAATAACTGCTCCATACAGAATAAGAATACCATTTATTTTCAAAGCTTTGTCCAATTGTAATATCCTCTTCCGAGTTATTATATAAAACGATTTTACCAACCTGGTTATCGTTATTGGACGCCTCTACAGAACTGTTATTGTAATACCAAAACGATTCTTTACCCTTGGCCGGAATTACATAAGTACTTGCTAAAATAGCCTCTTTATTCAACTTTTCCCATTCATCGGTTTCGTCGTTATGAACTCTTAAATATAGCTGTGATTCAAACGCATCTATTGTTAAGGGTAAATCTAAAACATGATATTGATCCTCAGCGCGATCTTCATATTTCGCATCAAAATCCGTTAAAGGCTTTTTAGCCGGTTCACCGGAAAAATCCCTGGCAGTTAACCATCTTTGAGGATTGGAGTATGCCAAATGTCTTCCGTTTTCATCATAATTAGCGGAATCATCCGTCATTTCTGCATTTGCATCCACATCTGCTCCTGATTCATTATTGATGGATGCCTCTTGACCTGTAGAACCTGTTGAAGACGAAGTATCACTACCTCCTGCGCAAGCTACAATTGATAACATCATAGCTGAAACTATAAACATTGCTAACATTTTTTTCTTCATAATTTACCTCCATGAAAAATATTTACCTGTATGATAACATAAAGAAAATACCTTTCAACGACAATGCGACAGACGGCTTACTTTCTGTGACAAGCGGCAAATTTTAACAACAAATCTCCGGAATATATAACAAAGCAGGTCCGTAATATAATATATTTCATTCGACGGGTGTTTGTCTTCGTCGGCATTTGGATTGCGTTCTTTGCAATCCTACGTGCCGTTACGTTAAGACAACCAAGCGGAAGTGTCCCAAAGAATGTATATATTATATTACAGACCTACGTCCTCTTTTTAATCCTTTTATTTTAATAAATCACTTAGAGTTGCAAATTCCTCCAAGGTAAAGGTTTCGCCCCTCACGCTCTCAGACTTGCCCATCTTACCCAAGGCTTCCAAAACCGCTTCTTTAGATATATTTAAGTCTGCCGCATGTGTCAGACCGTTCACCAGTGTTTTACGGCGCTGCTGGAAAGATGCTCTGATAATACGGAACATAAATGCTTCATCCTTGACGCTTACAGGCGGATTGCCATAGACTTTCAAGCGGATGACCGCACTTGCCACATTGGGCTTAGGGATAAAACAATTAGGCGAGACAACCGTCACAACTTCTGCCTTACAGTAATATGCCACCGCAAGAGACAAGGCACCGTAATCCTTAGTGCCGGGACCCACCTGCATACGCTCCGCCACTTCTTTTTGTACCATAATGGTAATGCTGTCTAAGGGCACGTGACTTTCAAGCAGTCCCATTACAATAGGTGTAGTAATATAATATGGAAGATTTGCCACCACCTTAATGGGACGGTTATTATTATGCTCTTTTACAAGCTTTGCAATATCTACTTTTAAGACGTCCTCATTGATGACGGTTACGTTATCATATTCAGATAAGGTATCCGCCAATATAGGTATCAAAGCTTTATCAATTTCTACCGCAATAACCTCTCTTGCACGTTCTGCCAGATACTGGGTCATGGTTCCGATACCGGGACCAATCTCCAAAACACAGTCGTCCTTGGTAATCTCTGCACTATCTATAATTTTTTCCAAAATATGGGTATCGATCAAAAAGTTTTGTCCAAACTTCTTTTGAAAATGAAACCCGTGTTTATTCAGTACCGCGGCCGTATTGCCGGGATTTCCTAAATATGCCATATATTTTCCTTTCGTTATAAATTCGGATTGACATATAATATTTACTCTATGAAACAAATTTATCTTGGCTATATGCGACGGAATTGTCACAATACAGCCTTTTGATATTTTAGTTTGCAGGTAAATCCTTTTTAATAAGATCATTTTAAATATAATGCGTTGATGTTACTTGGTAAGAAATAATTTCTTCGCATTCTCATAAGTTATACGCTCTACTTCTTCAGCACTCACACCCTTAATCTCAGCTATCTTTTCCACCACGTAAGGCAGATATAGCGAGGAATTACGTTTTCCGCGGTAGGGCACCGGGGTTAAATACGGGCAGTCCGTTTCCAGCAAAATATGCTCCAGCGGAATTTCTTCCACAACTTCTACAAGCTTCTTGGCATTTTTATAAGTGCAGACACCGCCAACACCGATATAAAAACCCATCTTTACAACTTCTTTGGCAACTTCCGGAGAATATGAGAAGCAATGCATAACGCCTCTGTAATTGCCTTGGTCATGTTCGTGAAGAATATCCATTGTATCTTTGGCCGCCTCTCTGGAATGAATAATTATGGGCAAATCAACTTCTCTTGCAAGCTGAATCTGCCTTTTAAACCATTTCTTCTGGATTTCTCTCTCCGGCTCGTCCCAGTAATAATCTAACCCTATTTCACCTATGGCTACCACCTTTTCATCTGCTGCCAGCTCTTTTAAACGATCCATATCCGCCTCTGTTAAAGGCAAGGTGTCCGAGGGGTGCACACCAACCGCCGCATAAATAAAAGGATATTTCTTCGCCAACGCATAGGTACTTTCTGTAGATTCCATGCTGGCTCCCACATTGATGACGTACTCTATTCTGTTTTCCTGCAAGCTCCCAATCAGACTCTCTCTATCCTCATCAAAAGCATCATCATCGAAATGTGCATGACTTTCAAATATCATTGGCCACTCCTCATTTTTACTTTTCTTACTTTTATATATAAAACATACTATCTTAAAAAGCAAGTTTCCCTCTCTTTTTCCTTGTTAAATCCCTCGGAATATTTGAAAAACTTACGCATATATGCCCAATTCACAACTTTTTTGCAAAAAATTAAAAAAATTTTAAAAAAATACTTGCAAAGTTAAAAATCCTATACTATAATCAACAATGCACGTGACAAAAACACGTCGACATAATATCGCATGCGCGATTAGCTCAGTTGGTAGAGCACCTGACTCTTAATCAGGGTGTCCAGGGTTCGAGCCCCTGATCGCGCACTTAAGCACTGGTTTTGCGGACATATGAGCCGTGGGGTTGGTGCTTATTTTATTTGTGTAAACTTTACTTTTGTATTTTTTTTCTGTATTATGTGAAATATAAAATTAACATTTATTTATGAGGGGGAATTACAATGGCACTTGCATTGTCTGCTGTTCTTATTATAATTGTAACTTTTCTTATTTGTTTAGTAACATCTGTTATTATTAACGCCGTTCTTGCCATCCCGTATTTTATCATGGGACGCCGCGCAGGATTTAAGCATGCTTGGATAGCCTTTATTCCCATGCTTAGTAAATATATTGCAGTAACAATACCTCATCGCTCTTTTAACTTAGGTATTCTCAAAACAAATAACAGAAAAATATTTTATTGGATTTGGTTAGGTCTTACTCTACTTATCTCTTTGAGTTATACTATTTTTTCACACATTACAAGTAATGCTTTTTCAGCATTATTGCTTAACGATTATGAATATACAACATCTGTATATACAAGTCCGCTTTCTGTGATAATAGTGCTTATCAGTTTGTTGCTTTTTCTTATTTCCTCAGTCGTTTTATCGATTCTTTGTTGGCGTATAAACTACGATTTATTGAAAACCTACGGACTTGATAACCATGCTATGTGGGTTTCTGTTGTTAATATTTTTGTACCGCTTCTAATGATTGTCTTTTCTTTTATTATTATGAATAGAGAACCTGACTATGGATATGACGGATATTATATCTTAGAAAATCATCTTGAATAAAATAGTGAAAGGAAGACTTCTGTATGGATTTCGGAATAATTTTTATTTTATTGCTGTTAGGTATTGGATTTTATTATATTTTTGAACTTTTATTTAAGGTTTTTATTTATCTTATTGTTAATATACCTTATTACGTTATGGGTAAAAATGCCGGATTTGACCATTCTTGGCTGGCTTTTCTTCCGACAGGCAGAGATTACATAGCCTTTACAATACCCCATTATGAATATAATCTGGGGATTTTTAAGACCCGAAACCGCAAGATGGTTTTTTGGATTTGGTTTGGCTTGGAAGCAATTTTTTATATTACTATGGTTGTTGGTACTGTTATTATGTTTTTTGCCAGCGTCTATTTTTCAGAGAATTATACCTCTTCCCTTGACAGTGAAACCATGAATGACATAATCGTTATAATCAGCCGCGTTATTTCTTTTGGATTTTCCGGTATTATTTTTGTAATCCGCAGCATTCTTCATTGGCGTAAAAACTATGATTTACTGATTACCTATGATTTAGAAAAACATGCGATATGGGCCTCTATTCTTAATATCTTCTGCCCGCTTATCATGTTCGTATTTTCTTTTATTATGGTAGGACGTTCCCCTGATTATGGTATGGGCGGCTACTATTATAATGAAATCTATGATGACGAAACCGATATGTATACTTCTTATGAAGATGCCTCAGAGTAATGTACTTTGGGGCTTTTTCTTGCATAAAACCATAGTTTATGCTATATTATCTTTTAATAAAAATTTCTTATTTTACAAAAGAAAGGAGATTCAAAATGGATCCTCTCTATAATCCGCAAATCAGCCAGGATTTAGACAGTGCAGAAGGTATTCTTTATTCTATTCTTGGCTTAGGTACATTAGGTTTTACCGGTATTACTGCTCTTATTGCATTAATTAGTGCCATTGTATCATTTTTAATTACTGTAGCATTTTATTTGTTACAATCCGTCCCTTTATTTTTGATGGCAAGAAAAGCCGGTTATAAGCATGCCTGGATGGCATTTTTTCCTTATACTAACGACTTTTTAACTTTTATTTTGCCGGCAAGGGAATTTAACATTTTTAATTGGATTAAGTCAAATAAACGTGACATGATGGCTCTCATTTACTTAGGTCTGGTTATTTTTGGTTACGGTGCACTTGGTATTGTTACCACCATTACGGCCCCTATACCGGGACTTGGTGCATTGGTTGCCTCCTGTGGTGGATTTGTATTGACATTTGCAATTTACATGTTTAAATGGCGTATGTATTATGATTTATTAATGACCTTTGGTCAGAAAAGTAACGCCCTTTGGGTATCTATTGTATCTCTCTTTGTTCCTTGGTTATTTATGATTTTTACCCTTTTCTCGTGCAAGAATCCGCCCGAATATGGCGTTGGAAACTATTATATGTGTCATCAGAAAGACTAACTTTTTATTTTGAAAGGAGAATTTTATTATGGAATCTATGGACACAAGCGGTATGTATGAATTAATGATGTTGGGAACTATGGGTGCAAGTATGCTTATACCTTTAATCGTATTAGGCATCTGCCTCATTCTTACCTTAGCTTTGCAGATTATTTTCGGTATCCCTTACTACAAAATGGCTAAGAATGCCGGACTTTCTCATGCATGGTTAGCTTTTATCCCTATTGGATGCTATTATATTATGTTGAACCTTCCGGCTCGTGAATTTAATATTTTTAACTGGATTAAAACAGATGACCGTAACAAAGTATTTACATACTATCTTTTATCCTTCCTTGTTCCTGTTGCTTTGGCTGTTTTAGCAGTGATTCCCGGAATTAACCTTATAATAGGACTTATTTCTCCTATTATTTCAACAGCATACAGCGTAGCCGTTTATATTTTCATGTGGAGAGTAAACTACGATATTCTTATGACATACGGAATGGAAGAGCATGCAATGTGGGCTTCTATTGTTAGTTGCTTCTGTCCACTTGTTATGACGGTATTTTCTTTCATTATTATGAACAGAGAACCCAATTATAATGTGTAATTTATGAAGGAGGAATCTTATGTACGGAAATTATGTTGATCCTAATGATGCCGCACTCTCGTTTGTTTTTATTTTCTTAGCCGCTTTTATGGCTATTGCTGCGATTTCACTTGTTTTTTCATTTATTTATTTTATCGTAGCCGCTATTCCCTATTTTATTATGGCAAGGAAAGCAGGCTTCAAACATGCATGGCTTGCTTTTATTCCCTACGGCCAGTACTACGTTATTATGACACTGCCCCACAGGGAATTTAATATCTTTAATAAGTTTAAGACCAATAATCGTAAAAAAGCCTTTTGGGCCTATGTGATTGTAGCTGTTATCGCTACTGTTATAGGTATTGTAAACAGCTTTTTGGACGGCATTACAGAATTGCTTTCTACATTAGCGGAAACTGCATCTTCTGAAAGCATATTCATCTATTTGATTTTCATGCTTCTTTGCTTAGGCGTTGCTCTGATTATCATGGTAATAAGCCTTGCAAACAGCTTTGTAGCATATCTAATCAGATGGCGTGCACATTATGACTTATTAATGACTTACGACATGCAGGATCACGCCATGTGGGCTTCTATCGTATCACTCTTTGTTCCTTTGGTAATTGTGGTATTTAGCTTTATCATTATGAATAAAGAGCCCGAGTACGGTTTTGGCAACTACTACGTTGATTCAGATATTTATCTTTCATAAAAGAAAATAGTAAAACCCCTTTTGTTAGTTTTTCCTAACAGAAGGGGTTTTTTCTTTTCCCATCTTAATAAATTTAACTATCAGAACAGGCAAATACATAATTACCATAATAATTGGCAATAGTACCGGAATTCCAATCAAATGATTTCCAAATTGCTCTTCAAAAAAATACAAGGGATTTCCTGGTGAAGCACTCATGAGAAACATAAAATTGGTATCCAACCAAAAGTTAATTCCCAACACCGGCAATGCCAGACATAATAAAATAAGCAATGCTTGGGGCAGTCTTTTTATTTCGGGCTTAATATCGCCTCCTAAAGTTACAACAATTGGATAAGCAGCCAAAAGAATATGTATCGTAAAACTATGAATATGCATAAAATTGCCTATGGGCAACTTGACCCAGGTGGGAAATAAAAGCCCTAATAACGCCGCAGGAATGGCTATGGCGTACAAATAATTATCCAATGCCTTAAAAGGCTTAATCGCATGCCAGGTAATCATGAAAATATTGATACTGCATAAATGAAACGGCAAATACTTAGGTGTATATAAATCCAGGGCAAACAACATGGACATCTTAAAAATTTCATCCGCTATAATTAAACCGGCAAAAATCCACCGAAACACTTTTCTTTTATTCTCCGGCAATTTTCTGTAAATAACTGTACAAACTGCCGTAAAAACCACAAAAGCAACCAGCCAGAATATATGTGTCACATCAAAATGCTTGAAACCCACACCTCTTTCAATGGTTTCTACCGTTTCCAAAAAATAGTTCATCTTCTGTTTCTCCATCTAAAATGTCAACTTATATCTATGGTATGGCATCAATGGTACCCATAGTATATACTCTATTATCGTCTCCGCATTCTATATAATAATATCCACTCCAGCTATGGGGAGCTCTCTGATAATAAGCCGTTGGCCAGTAAACCCACTCTCCTTCATATACATCATCAACCTCTGTCGGGGTTTTTCCAAGAATCCACCAGTCCACATAAGGAAATGCTGTAGGAAATAAAATATTGAATGCTATGGCAATTACCGCAAACAGTGTAGCAGCTATAGTACTTATTTTTAGTATACTTTTTTTACCTTTTTTTAATAACAACTCCGTAAAAAGAATAGGGACTAGGATGATTAAAAAAGGCGGTATATTGATAGCAAGAAAAAATATGACTATATGTATAATAGCTTCCGGCATCCTTTAATCCTCCCTCTTATCTTTTTCTACATTATACTTCCCTTTTTATAAAATGCAAGTATCCCTTTTTGCATCTGTAGTAAAAATGTATTATAATCAAACTACATGGAGGGGATTCTTATGATTTATATTGCCTATATATTTCGTGTTTATTTTATAATTACATTTATCTTATCTTTTCTTTCTCTTTCAATGGTTGGAGAAATTTTTTATAGTATTGTAAAGAAAAAAGAATATAAACGACCTTGGATATGCTATATTCCAGGTCTTAATTTCTATCCCTTTTTTATAGTTGCCCACAGAGAATTTAAACTATTCGGATTAATAAAAATAAAAAAGCGTAAAAATGCGGTACTCTATTATTTTATCAGCAACGCATCCTTAGCTTTTTTATGCATTCTGGGAAGAATCCTGTTATTTACAAAAAACGGTCCTCTATGCTTATATGCAAACATTCACTTTATTTCACTGATTTTGTTTATTATTCAATTTATATATTTTCGAATTCGGGCTTACTATGACTTTTTTATAGTCTGTCAAATGGCTGATACTGCATTATATTTGGCAGTTCTGTCTGTTTTTTTTCCTCCTGTATTCCTTATAACAGTGTATGAGCTTAAAAAAAATGGCAGGCTGGTTCTTTTGGAAGAACCGTCACCTGCCAATAAAATCTCTTAGCTCGCCTGTTCAAACTGGCTGTTATATAATTCAGAATAAAATCCGCCTTGCTTCATCAGTTCGTTGTGGCTACCGCTTTCAATAACGTCACCGTCCTTCATAACCAGAATCATATCTGCGTTACGAATGGTAGATAGACGGTGGGCAATTACGAAGGACGTTCTGCCTTTGGTCAGGCGGTCCATAGCTTCCTGAATCAACACTTCCGTTCTGGTATCAACAGAACTGGTCGCTTCATCTAAAATAAGCATGGGGGCATTCTCTACCATGGCTCTTGCAATAGTCATAAGCTGCTTTTGGCCGGCTGACAAATTCACCTTATCGTTTAGAATCGTGTCATAACCCTTAGGCAAAGTGCGGATAAAATGATAAATACCTGCTGCCTTACATACTTTATCCAACATCTCATCTGTAATGCCTTCCTTGCCGTAGACAATATTATCGCGGATAGTTCCCTCGAACAACCAGGTATCCTGAAGCACCATACCGAATAGATCATGGATATTTTCACGGGTCAGCTCACAAACCGGTGTGCCGTCAATACTGATGGAACCGCTGTTTACCTCATAAAAGCGCATCAATAAGTTTACCATGGTGGTTTTACCCGCACCGGTAGGACCAACAATGGCAATCTTCTGGCCGGGCTTAATTTTCACAGAGAAATCTTTGATAATAATCTTCTCCGGGTCATAGCCGAATTTTACGTGATTAAATTCAATTTCCCCCTTGATGTCTTCGCCCTTAAGCATTTTTGTTTTATGGCTTTCATCTTCCATGGGCGGTTCTTCCAAGAATTCGAAGATTCGCTCGGACGCTGCTACCGTGGACTGCATACTGTTCATAGACTGGGCAATCTGGGATAAAGGCTGGGTAAAAAGTCGCACATACATGGTGAATGCCACAATAACAGGGAAATCTATTTTACCCATCATAACAAGCACTGCACCGGTTACGCAGACTACTACGTATCCTAAGTTACCCACAAAGCCCATAAAAGGCTGCATAAGACCGGATAAAAACTGGGCCTTAAATGCGCTGGTGCAAAGCTTTGCATTAATTTCTTCAAACTCTTCCTTGGCCTTACGCTCGCCGTTGTAAGCTTTTAACACATTGTGTCCGGCATATACTTCTTCCACATGACCGTTAATCATACCCAAGTATTTCTGCTGTCCCACAAAGTACTTCTGGGACTTGCCAAGAATCAGACTCATAAAAGCAAAACCAATCAAAGACGAAAGAATTGCCGCAATGGTCATAGTCACATCAGTAATTAACATCATAATAATGGAACCGATTAACATGGTAACTGCCATAACCAGCTGGGTAATACTTTGGCCTAAGCTGTGTCCTATGGTATCCACATCATTGGTTACACGGCTTAGCACATCACCGAAAGTAGTTGAATCAAAATACTTAAGCGGCATAATATTAATCTTTTCGGAAATGTCTTTGCGAATCTTTTTGGACATTTTCTGGGTCATAGTCGCCATCACAAGACTCTGAAAATACTGGAAGACAACGCTGATACCATAAATGATGATCAAAAGAATTGCTACATCTTTGACCGCTTCCATGTCAATTCCGGTAAGAATACCGTTCTCAATAACCGCTGTCAAATCCTTAATCACATCCGGACCTACAACCGCCAAAATACTGCTGATAAAGGACAGTAGCAGTGACAGCACCATAAATGGTAAAAACTTCTTTAAATACTTAAATAACTTGATAAAAGTGCCTCTAAAATCCTTGGGTTTCTCTACTATACGCCCGGCACCGGGACCTCTTTTTCTTCCATTGTTTGCAGAACCCATTTCATATTCTTTATTTGCCATTATGCCAATTCCTCCTTTGAAAGCTGAGAATAGGCAATCTGCTGATAAACCTCACAGGTTTCCATCAGCTCCTTGTGGGTGCCTAAGCCCACAACTTTACCGTCATCCAAAACCACAATTTTATCTGCATCCAGAATCGTTCCAATTCGTTGGGCTACCAAAAGGGTAATGGCATTATCGGTTATTTTAGCTAACTCACCACGTAATACGCGGTCTGTTTTATAGTCCAATGCTGAAAATGAATCATCGAAAATGTAAATATCGGGCTTACGGCAAATTGCTCTGGCAATGGACAGACGCTGTTTCTGACCGCCGGAAAAATTAGTTCCGCCCTGAGCCACATCAGCATCCAGCTTTTTATCCAGTTTGGATACAAAATCTTCCGCCTGAGCAATGCGCAATGCTTCCCAGATTTCCTCATCACTATATTCTTCCTGCTTGCCGTTTTCTCCATAAGCAATGTTGGAACGTATGGTTCCGCCAAACAAAACCGCACGCTGAGGCACAAGACCTATTTTATTGCGGAGAGCTTCTTGTGTGTATTCGCGTACATCTACTCCGTCCACAAGAATACGACCCTCGGTCACATCGTAAAAACGGGGCACTAAATTAATCAAAGTAGACTTACCGCTACCGGTTGAACCGATAAAAGCAACGGTTTCGCCGGATTTGGCCGTAAAAGAAATGTTTTCAAGCACTGCATCTGATGCATCGGGATAACGGAAAGACACGTTTTCGAAAATAACTTCGTGGGTGTCACGGTCCGAACCTTCTACCTCACCATCCGCAATCTTCGTCCCGGTGTCCAAAACTTCTTTAATACGCTTTGCAGATACGCTGGCTCTTGGCAATATGATAAAAATCATAGTAAGCATCATAAAAGACATTACCACCTGCATTGCATAGGAGGAGAATACCACCATATCCGAAAACATCATAATCTTTTCATCCGGTGAGCCGGCTTCATTAATCAAATATGCGCCAATCCAGTAAACCGCCAGAGAAAGACCGTTCATAATAATAGACATTCCCGGTCCCATAATGGCCATAGAACGCTGAGTAAATAAGTGGGTCTTTGTTAAAGCCTCATTGGCTTCTTCAAACTTACTCTCTTGAAAATCTTCTGCATTATATGCGCGAACTACGCGGATACCGGTAAGATTTTCACGGGTAACACGGTTTAAGTTATCAGTAAGAGTCTGAATAATTTTAAATTTCGGAAGTACCACAATAATTAAAGATATAATCAAAAGCAGTAACAAAAGCACTGCAATTGCAGTACTTAGCGTCCACTGCCAGCTTTTACTGTAAATTTTACCGATGGCCATAGATGCCATAATCACCGCACGGAACATAATTGCCGTACCCATCACCAAAAACATCTGTACATGCATAATATCATTTGTAGAACGGGTAATAAGGCTTGCAGTTGAGAATCCGTTAATCTCTTCCATCGAAAATCCGGTAACCTTATCGTACACCTTACTGCGCAGTCTCATGGAAAAACCGGTTGCTACCTTAGCACAGAAAAACCCTACAAAAATGGACGCTACCAAACCGCCGAAAGAACAAAGAAGCATCATTCCTCCGGCTCTCCAGATTTCCGACATTGGGCTACCCGGCGTGATAACCGTTGTGGTTATTGCATTCATATAATCCGGCAATTTTAACTCCAAAAATACCTGTACGATGGTAACCAATATGGTTCCCAACATAAAAAGCATTTCTCTTTTACGTAAATATTTTAGAATACTGAACAAATTGGTTTCCTCCCTTTTTTCCGGAAAAGAATATTTTTTCTACATATATCAAACAGTTTTATGTTATGCATTTTATTTTTTAATGTCAATAAATATTTAATATATCATAAAAAAAACACAATCTCCGGATGTAAATCCGTTGGTTGTGCTTTTCATTCATATAAATCATCCCTTGAAATTATTATACACTTTTATTTCCCAAAATTAATATTTTTTCATTTTTGGGAAATATAATATTTTAATATCCATACTTCTTCTTATTTGCCATTAAAAACACAACCGTGACAACCGTTGCCAGCAATTCAGCTACTATCACAGCACACCAAATACCTTCCAAATTTAAAAACAGAGGAAGTATAAGTACTGCTGCCACCTGAAAGAGAAAGGTTCTTAAAAATGATATAATTGCTGACGTCAATCCATCATTTAACGCGGTAAAAAAGGCCGAACCAAAGATTCCTACTCCGGTAAATAAAAAGGAAAAGGAATAAAGAAAGAATGCCCTCTCTGTCATATCAAACAGTTCCGGGTCATATCCAACGTATAATTTAGAAAGGGGCGTTGCCAGCAATTCCCCCGCAATCAACATGACTATGGAAAAACCTGCGATAATAATACAACTCTTCTTTAAAAGATTTTTTAGTTCCTTAGGATGCTTTGCCCCGAAATGGAAACTTATTACCGGTGCTACTCCTACGGAATACCCTAAGAAAATCGCTACAAAAACAAAACTGACGTACATTAAAACACCATATGCCGCTACACCGTTTTCACCGGCATAACGCATCAGCTGGAAATTATAGAGCATGCTCACTAAGGACATGGATATATTGGTTACAAATTCCGATGCTCCGTTGCTGCAAGCTTTTACCAGTGCCTTAATATCAAGTCCGGTAGCCGTTAGGCGCAACAGACTTTTATTAGGAAGAGCAAAATATATCAGTGATATGAATCCGCCTACAATCTGACTTCCGGCGGTAGCCCATGCCGCTCCGGGCAGACCCCAGTCAAAAACCGCAAGAAAAACATAATCTAACACCATATTGGTAACACCGGAAAAAATGGTTACAAACAGCCCAAGCCCCGGTTTCTCAGCCGTAATAAAAAAGGTCTGAAACTCAAATTGTAAAATAAAAAAAGGCAAGGCAACCAATAAAATCTGACCGTAAGTAACACAATAATCAATCAACTCACCTTCCGCACCCAAAAGCACTGCTATGGGGCGAAGACAGAAGAAGCTTACCCCCATGATAACTAAGGCCAGTATAATGCTTACATAAATAAACAGCGAAAACAGCTTTTTAGCCTTTATCCTATCTCCTTCGCCCAATGTTTTGGCAATCAGGGCACTGCCACCGGAACCAAACATAAAACCAAAGGCACCCAGAAGCATTAAAAAAGGATATATTAAATTTACCGCCGCAAAAGGCGTTTTACCCACATAATTAGACACAAAAAATCCGTCCACCACGCCGTAAACGGATGTAAAAATCATCATAAAAATAGGCGGTAGGGTGAAGCGGAATAATTTGCCGTATGTGAAATGATCGGACAATTGTACACTCATAATTGACCTCCATTCAATACTTTTATAAATATAATATTTGTTTACGAATTTTCCTTACGGATGCACTTCCACCAGTAAACCGGAAAGGAAAAGCACACTAAGCCTATAAGAGAAGTCATCCATACGCTTCTGGCATTATTGTCCAAATTCGGATTATTTTTCGCGTGAATGGTAAATACAACAGCTCCGACAATACACAATAGGATTCCCAAAACGATACCGGCAATACCTACCCACAATAAAACACTTGGCAAGGCTGCCGAAATATTCATGCTTCCAAAGGCTGCCATCACCATCATAACAATACCGGCAATCATCGCCACTAAACTAAGAATTACTTCAATTAACGGCACAAATGCCAGTATTCCGTACAATAATTTCTTCATACAATCCTCCTTACTGATAGACTGTCAACACATAATCTCTTTTAAACAATATTTTTTATGCCCACTGACTCTGATATAACTCGTAATAGAAGCCTTTTTCTTTTAAAAGCTCCGCATGTGTTCCCTGCTCAATGACGTTACCGTCCTTCATAACAAGAATCACGTCCGCACTCTGAATGGTAGACAGTCTGTGTGCAACAATAAAACTGGTCTTACCCTTCATAAGTCTTGCAAAAGCATCCTGCACCTTCATTTCGGTTCGGGTATCAATGGATGACGTCGCTTCATCAAGAATCAATATGGGCGGGTTCATCAACATAATACGGGCAATACACAAAAGCTGCTTTTGGCCGTTTGACAGATTACCTCCATCCTCAAGAATTTCTGTGTCATACCCTTTAGGCATACGCGTAATAAAGCTGTGAGCATGGGCCTTTTTTGCTGCTTCTTCTATCTCTTCCATACTCGCGTCCGGATTACCGAAAGCAATGTTTTCGCGAATTGTACCATTTTTTAACCAAGTTTCCTGAAGCACCATTCCGTAGGAATCCCTCAAGTCGTGTCGGCTTTGCTCATCTATGGGTACGCCGTCTAAAATAATATCTCCTGCATTAATATCATAAAAACGCATCAATAGGTTAATCAAAGTAGTTTTACCGCAACCGGTAGGTCCTACGATGGCCACACGCTGGCCTTGTTTTACGTGAAGATTAAAACCTTCTATCAACTTCCGTTCCGGAACATATGAGAAAGATACATTCTTAATGGTAACATCACCAATGAGTTTAGCACCATTCGTAATCGCATACCTTGTCTCTGACTCTGCTGCTTCTTTGTCAGCATACTCTTCTCTGTCTTGTTTTTCTTTCTGCCCAACTTTCACAAAGGAGTCTATACTTACCGCATCTTTTTCATCTTCTTCACTTAAAAACTTAAAGAAATTCTCTGCGCAAGCAAGCGCATTCTGAAATTCCGCTATAACACCGGAAATTTCATTAAAAGGCTTCGTATACTGGTTTGCATAGCTTAAAAAGCAGGACAATTCACCAACAGTAATGGCCGTATCAACATCCATAACAATAATCGCTCCAAAAACACCTACTGCCGCATACACCAAGGCATTGATAAAACGTGTAGCCGGATTTGTTAATGATGAGAAGAAAATTGCTTTTACGGATACATTCTGAAGCTTACCGTTAATTTCATCAAAACGCTTCATTGTATCTGCTTCCTTGCCGAAGGCTCTGACAATTTTCTGGTTTCCTACCATTTCTTCAATATAGGCAGTCTGCTCTCCTCTGGTAGAAGACTGCTTGGTAAACAGGTTAAAAGTCTTCTTGGATACAAAACCTGCCACAAAGAAAGACAAGGGTGTAACCAGGACTACAATTAATGTTATTTTTACATCAATCACCAGCATAAATCCTAAGGTTCCAAGAATCGTTAAGATACCGGTAAATAACTGGGTAAATCCAAGAAGCAAGCCTTCCGAAAAAGTATCTACATCTGCAATAATACGATTTACCAGCTCCCCGTAAGACTTATTATCAATATAACGGATTGGTAATTTTTGCAGTTTACGGATTGCATCCTTACGCATTCTTGCAACAACGTTGGCTGTCATGCGGTTATTGCACAGATTCATGATAAACTGTGCAGTCATGGTAATTGCAATTACAATAATGCCGATTACTAGCAACTGTCCGATTGCTTTAAAATCCACCAGTCCGGTACCTAAACATAAGTCCACACCTTTACCGATTAAAATGGGAAGATAAAGCGTTCCTACCACGGAAAGCAAGGCACAAAACAGGGATATTATCAAAAGTACCGTATTCGCTTTTATATACTTAAAAATCTGTCGGAGTGTTTTTTTACGCATTGCCCGCCTCCTCTCTATCCTCAGGGAATTGAGAATAATAGATTTCGGCATAGACATTACAGGACTTCAAGAGCTCTTCATGAGTTCCCATTCCTGCCACTTCACCCTCATCTAAGACAATTAAAAGGTCTGCATCCATAATGGAAGCCGCACGCTGAGACACAATGAAGCAAATTGCATCCTCGGTTAATTTACGGATTCCCTGACGCACTTTGGATTCTGTAGCGTAATCCAACGCACTGGTACTGTCATCCAGAATTAAAACATCCGGCTTTCTTACAAAGGCTCTCGCCATGCAAAGACGCTGACGCTGACCGCCGGAAAAGTTTTTACCACCCTGTAAAACAGCTTCTTTTAACTTATTAGGCTTCTGCTCCACAAACTCTTTCGCCTGGGCAAGTTCCAATGCTTCCCACATTTCTTCTTCAGTGGCATCTGCCTTACCCCATTTTAAATTCTCTTCAATCGTACCCTTAAAAAGCACCGCCGTCTGAGGAACAATACCGATACATGCACGCAAATCCTCTGCATTACATGCTGTAATATCTTTACCATTTATAAGCACGCGACCTTCTGCAGCTTCATAAAAACCTGCTAAAAGATTAATCAATGAAGTTTTACCGGAACCTGTACCACCGATAACACCGACAATATCACCCTTCTTCGCATTGAAAGACAAGTTGCTGATAGAAGGCGAAGCCGCACCCTTGTAGATGTAGGATACTTTTTGAAATGCAATATCATTAATTGCAGGCACCGGAATATCTTTTTGCTCTCCGATACTTTCTTTTTTGTTGCATTCCGAATCTCTCTTTTCTGATGTGACTGCATTTACATTCTTAGATTTTTCTTCCTCATCCCCATAAAGCATATCTGCAATGCGAGCCCCTCCTGCCATTGACTTAGTTATGGTAATAATCAGATTTGCCAGTTTTACTAATTCAACAAGAATTTGTGCCATGTAATTTACAAGGGCAATTAACTGGCCTTGAGAGAGAAACCCTGCATCAATTTCCACGGCGCCTTTATAAAGAAGCACTAATGTTGCCCCGTTTACAACGGCAAAAGTCACAGGATTCATAAACGCGCTGACACGACCTGCAAACAGCTGATATTTCTTCAAAATATCCACAGATGCGTCATAACCTTCCACTTCCTCCCTTTCCATGGAAAAAGCACGGACTACTCTCACACCGGTAAGGTTTTCACGGGTTTTTACCACAACCTTATCCAAGGCACGCTGTACCTTTTTATAAAGAGGAATATTAATCAAAAGAATAGCAAAAACAACCACTGCCAAAATAGGAATGGTCACCACAAATATCATGGCACCTTTTACATCCACGGTAAAAGCCATAATCATGGCACCGAATACAATAAAAGGCGAACGCAGTAAAAGACGTAATGTCAGGTTCACACCGGTCTGTACCTGATTTACATCACTGGTTAACCGGTTCATCATGGTTGAAGTACCGAACTCATCCATTTGAGCATAGCTTCTGGTCTGAATGTGCTCAAAAATAACATGACGCAAATTCGTAGCAAATCCAACGGAGGCCTTCGCAGCAAAAAACTGGGCCGTAATCGCACAACCAAAACCTACTGCTGCCAATAAGAATAAAACTCCGCCCATGGCAAAAATATGTTTTTTGTCAGCATTCTGAATGCCCACATCAATAATACTTGCCATAACCAGAGGAACTAACAACTCAAAAGAGGCCTCCATTAATTTAAACAGAGGCCCTAAAACAGTTTCTTTTTTATAAGTTTTCAGATACTTCAGAAGTCGAAACATCTTCTACCCTTTCTGCTTTTTCTGCCACAGCAGAATTAATATTACGTGAAGGCGATACATATACTTTCTCAACCTTCTCTATAATACGGAATTTACAGGTATAAATTACCAGCGAATCACAGAGATAATCATGAAAAGCACGGTTGTCCTTATCAATAAAAATCATGATGTATCCGAAGTAGAAAAATCCGCTTAAGTATTTTCCTACAGTTTCACGATAAACGGCATTCCAGAAAGTAAGTTTATTTCCTTCCTTATCTACTACCGCAAGATTAAATAATCTTTTACCGATGGTTGTTCCCGTAAAACAGGTAAAAAGCACGAAATAAGCCACGGTTAAAAGATAAAATAAAATATCAAAGATATCAAAATGGAACAATATATTCGAGAAAATAAACAAATCAGGAAAACAAAGTTCCATTATTCCAACAGGTATTTTCAGACACAGAATCACAATTCCTAATATACAACTGTCTACCAGGTAAGCGCCGAGTCTGGGAAAAAAGCCTGCCTTACTGACAGATTGATTCATAATGATTTACCCCACTTTCGTTGCTCTCGATAAATTCGAGAATTGCCTGGTTATCTGACTTGGGAAGAGATTCTAAAACAGTACCGAAAAGGTATGAAAGAGAATCCATCTGGCTGGGCTGCTCATAATAAACAACACCTTCGCCCATATATGTAAGTACCTGTTCTTTATAATCTTCATAACGGCCAATACCATCGATTAAATCTGCGTCCAAAGCCTGACTTGCAGTATATGTTCTTCCGTCAGCCAATGCATAAATTGTGTCTCTGTCAAGACCACGACCTTTTTCAATAACATCTACAAACATCTCATAATACTCATCAACCTGGGCCTGTTCAATTGCAAGATATTCTTCGGTCACAGCCTGTCCGCCACCGCCGATACCTTTGTTATCACCGCTCTTAATCATATATTCGGTAATTCCAAGTTTCTCGTATAAACCTGTCATATCCATAATTGTCATATATACACCAAGAGAGCCGGTAGTTGTCATACGATTTGCATAAATCTCATCTGCTGACATAGATGCATAGTATGCTGCACTTGCTGCAATAGAATCAAAATATGCATAAATAGGACGTCCTGTATCCTCTTTGTACTCCATTAATTCCAGATATAAATCATCTCCGATATATGTATAGCCGCCGCCGGAATTAACGTAAAGTAAAATTCCTACATTGTTCTCAGCTGCTGCCAAGGCTTCAATATATTCAATGGTAGCATCATGATTATATCCTGCTGTAGTAAAGTAAGATGAACCGCTTGCAGAATCCATCATATCTCCGTCAATCTTAACAATACCTACAAAATCTCCCAAAGGAAATCCGTATGCATAAGAGCTATCCATCATAGCAGTTTCTGTTCCGGCTGTAACTACTTTATCCAAAATGTTCATACCGACGCTTGATGCACCGATAAAAACAAACAGAATGGCAGCAATTACGCCTGCAATAACTTGTTTCTTTTTCATTTCTTTTCCTCCTAAGAATCAATAATCCCTTTTACTATTTCTTTTGTATATATTTATGTTTTTCTAAATTATGCCTTTGCAGGCTCTTCACTTGCTAAAGCCTCCTCCGGATATTTAGAATACAACAATTTTAACAGAATAGGTGTTAAAATGGAAGATATAATTATAAGCAAGATAACGGATGTAAAATAAACAGGGTCAAGTAAACCGACGGACATACCCTTCTGGGCTACAATCAAGGCTACTTCACCGCGGGTCATCATACCTACACCAACCTTAACAGCGTGCTTTGGCGGTATCTTACATAATATGGATACCAGTCCACAACCGATAATTTTAGTAAGAAGTGCAACTGCAACAAAACCAAGGGAAAACAGTAAAATTGACCAATCCATATTTTGAATATTGGTTTTTAAACCGATACTTGCAAAGAAAATCGGTCCAAACATAACATAAGAGTTAATATCCAGTCTTCTTGCAATGTATTCCGAATCACGGATATTACAAAGAATAATACCTGCAACATAGGCACCTGTAATATCAGCAATACCAAAATAATGCTCTGCCACATAAGCCATAATCAGACAAAGAGCAAGTCCTGCAATAGTAATTCTTCTTGTATGAGGATATTTCTGATCAACCTTTTTAAATATCTTGTATGCAACGTAACCGCCTACAAGAGCAAGGCAGAAGAATAACACAGTGTTTCTTACAACTAACCAGGGCTGGGCTTCCGGATCGTTAAAACCAATTACTACCGTAAGAACAATCATACCGATTACATCATCTATAATTGCCGCATTGAGAATGGTAGTTCCGATTTCACCTTTTAAATAACCCATTTCACGCAGGGATTCTACCGTAATACCTACGGAAGTTGCCGTCATAATGGTACCGATAAAAATTGCTTTGAAAAATTCCGGAGTACCGATTGCGGAGAAACCATAAAAACACATGTATAATATAGTTCCACCTACTAAGGGAACAAATACGCCGGCACAAGCAATAATCAAGGCCTTAGGACCGGTACGAATCAAATCTTTCAGATTTGTTTCCAAACCTGCAGAAAACATTAGTAAAATTACCCCGATTTCCGCCATCTGCAGAATAAATTCCGTAGGCTGAACCCAACCTAAAAGACAGGGGCCGATAATTAAGCCGGCAATGATTTCACCCACAACCATAGGTGCCTTGCATTTACGTGCTAGGATACCGAAGACTTTGGCAAAGATAATGATAATTGCCAAGTCTTTAAATACTAAATACGCTTCCATTTTTCATATCTCCTCTTCTCTATATAAAATCTTTTCTCTTTCGTAAATCTGAAAGCTTAATTTATATCTTTTATAATATTACGCAGAATAAAAACACTGCAGCATAACATATAGGCTGATGCAACAAATACACAATCAACGAATGTCTGCCTAAAAAGGATAAAACCGGTACTTTTATAACTAAGGGATTTTTTAACCATTCTTTATTGCCAAAAATCTTCCAGAAGAAATAACCGCACAAATAAAGAAAAAACCAGGGAATTAACGGATAATAATCTCCGGAAACAAATCCTTTCGGAGGAAATCCTAAATATGCGGTAAGATAATTCTGATATAAAAAGTCCGGTAAATCCATAAATACCAAGCCTTCAAATCCTAAATTGCCAAGGTAAACATTTCTAAATAAAATGAATAATATTAAAGATATTAATAATCCCACAGGTGCATATTTATCTTTTATTATTTTTTCCAAAGGAATCATAATAAGCATAGATGAACCAATCAAGGCCAAAACCCCGAAATTAATCCCCATACCGGGAGTAAAAGTATAAGTTACAAAAGATACAATGGCTGCTGCCCCAAGTACAATCAAACCGCGGCTAAGATGCTTTTTACCAATAGCACGGCACATTCCAGATAAAAAGATGAATCCCCAGCCGATAGACTGCTGAAAAATATAACCTGCAGTATTCAAAACAGAAAACCTACCATCTCCCATAACCGTAACATCAAACATAGTGTGATAGACAATCATCATAATCAGTAATAATCCTCGAATACTGTCCAATAAATGATATCTTTCTTTTTTTACAGCTGTATCCATGATACTCCTTAACTTTTCAAATATTTATTTAATATCAAATTCTTAATAATAAACGTATTATATCCCTTATTCTGTACCATTCAATATATTGCTACAATTTTTTATAATTTGCAAGTGCCTTTTCTTACGAAAAATATAGGATTTTAAGGAATTCTTTGTTATAATTCCCCTATGAAGTCTTATGTTGATGATAAATTATTTGAAGAAGCAAAAAACAGAATGTACGGAAAGGTTCAGGGCGAGAAAGGAATCGGTACCTTAAGTGAAAAATCGGTGCACTCGGTTCTTAAATATTATTTTGCCCCGGATGAGAAATATCATGAGCAGAAAATCGGTACTTTTGTAGCAGATATTTGTATCGATGGTGAAATTTATGAAATCCAGACAAAGCAGTTTTATTTGATGAAACGAAAGCTTGAATATTTCTTAAAAGAACATGATGTAACCATTGTCTATCCGGTTTCTCTTGAGAATACTCTGCATTGGGTGGGAGATGAGAGAATTACCTCCAGTCGAAAAGTACGTAAAAAAGGTATGCCCTATTTGTTTTTTCACGAATTATACGGCATTAAGGATTTTTTACACCATCCGAATTTACATTTTATATTGGCGATTATGTCCACGGAGGAATACCGCCTTTTAGACGGCTATGGTCCGCAAAAGAAAATCCGCGCCACCAAAACCGACAAAGCACCAATCAAATTGCTGGACTTAATCAGTATTTGGAATCCGGAGGATTACAAGCAGTTAGTTCCGGAAGGACTTCCTGAGGAATTTACTTCTGAAATTTTCGGTAAAAAGGCCGGCATTGGCAGAAGCCTCGCCGGCACAACTTTGAATATTTTATATGAAATGAAGGTTGTGGACAGAGTAGGGAAAAAGGGGAATGCGTATGTGTATCGGATTAATATATAGTGATTTATAAATAAAGTATTTTTAATATTAAAACATATTACCGTATCCTTTGTCGATTATTGTCGATGTGTTTTGATTGTAAACAATAAGAATAAATGTTACCATTTGAGCATGCATATCGCATGCTCTTTTTTAATTTCTATTATTCAACGGCAATCGCCGAAAGAATCCAAAATGTTTGTGCATTTTGCTAAATTGACAAGAAAGGAGGTATATATCTATAATCCTTTTATAAGGAGGATTTAGATTATGGAAGGAATGACAGGAAAAGAAATTTTAAATCTTATTGACTGGCTAAAGAAGCAAGGTTTTGACAATGATAAAATTGTCGAATGCATTGAAGCAGTAGAAGGTAAAAAACCTGAAAATAATACAGAAGATGAAGATTAAATTAACATAGAAAAGCACTTAGATTTATAGATGACTTTCATCATATAAATCCAAGTGCTTTATATTATTATAATTCTATAGATTTTAAATCAGATTTTTAATTATCTTTTCGTTCATAGAATCATATATTTTTTTATTCTTCCCGAATAATATAAGGAAATACTTCTATATCCGTAAAACCCATCTTCTGTAAGATTTGAACTGAAGATTCCATATCCTCTTTGGTGTTAAATTCAGGAATCGCCGGTACGCGAACGCGAATTTGTTCCGGAGATTTCTCTTTGATTAATATTTTAAGATTATCAATTACTCTGTCATTACTACGTCCGGTATATGCCTGATAAATTTCAGGATTCATATCCTTAATATCCACAATGTAGGCATCTGCCACAGGGAGAATAGTAAGAAGCTTCTCGGTAGGTACATTTAAGGAAGTCTCCACGGTAATCTGCCATTTGCTTCCGCAAACCTCACGGAATGCCGCAATAAAATCCGCATGTAAAAGAGATTCACCGCCACCAAAGGTAATTCCTCCACCGGTAGCAATAAAATAAAGGTCGTCTATTTTTAATTTGTCATATAATTCTTCCGGTGTCATATGTACACACTTAGATAACATCGCCGGGTCCCAGGTCCTTTTATTAATGCAGTATTTGCAGGTTAAAGGGCAACCGAAAGAAGCTACCAGGGTGGTAACGCCTACACCATCTGTCTTTAGCCGGTGCCTGTTTAAAGAAACCACCGGCATTGTTATATTATTCTTCATCTAAATACTCCGGATCAATAACTACATCGCCTTCTAAAATATATTCGTCGATTTCCGCATCATCACTTGCAGATTCATTTTCCGTATCCCACTCATAATTAGGATCACATTCTATTGCACCGGCCAACTCTTCTGAATCTTCTTCAGAGGGAAGAATTGCATCTAAATCATCTTCTTCCAAACCTCCGTCAATATCCTCAGGTGCAGGTCCTTCCATACCCTGAACATCTTCAGGAATATACTCTACCTCCCCTGTTAAATCCTGCTCAGGAGGAATATATTCTTCTGCACCGGCGATAGGATTAATGGTATAATATACATCTGCAATCACATCTCCGATTGCTTCAATGGGATTACAAGCTGTTAAGGGTGCACAGATTCCTGCTGAAATTCCCGCAACCACTACGGCTTTTCCTAAGTTTTTACGAATTTCAAGCTGACGCTCTAAGTAACGAAGCTCTGCCTCACATTTCGGACAGGTTCCTCTGCAATCACCCTGATGGGTACACTCAGATACCGCAAAAGCAATATCATTCTGCTCTGCAATTTTCTGGCGGATTTCTTTTAATGCCTTACATTTCTCTTTTCCTTTCATAATGAATTCCTCCTCAATTTTTACCTATTTTATTGTAGAACGATAAAATACAATAAATTTCCTGTTTTCTTCATCTACAATGAATCCGGAAGTTCTTGAACCGGTAAGCGTTGGATAATAATATAAAATCGTGTAGTTTTCAATACTTCCTTCTTCCACACTTTTAAAAATCTCCAACGATGGAAATTCCGCAAGTGTATAATTCATATTGGTATAATCTTTTACTTTTGCCCCATATGAATCATAAAATCCGAATTTATGGTCTGTCATAGACAAAATTTCTTCATAATTCATCTCCGGATAATGTTCTTCTACATACGCCATTTCTTCCAATTCTTCTTCGGTATATGTTGTATTTTCACCGGTACTGTACATTTCCCATTCCGGTGATGGTGTATATGTACTTCCTTCCGGAACACTTAAAATATCATCTTTTATGGATTCCATAAAAGTATCGTATTCTTCTTCATCGCTTACAACATAAGAAATGACACTGGTATGAACAAGCATACTATCTTCCAGATAAAATTGTATGTCCGTTGCACTTTGTGGCACATCCGTATAAATAAAACCGCCGGCATCCACATAATCCTGTACAGAAGTGAAATTTGTTTTTTTACCGCAACCTGCTAATACAATTAGAGAAATACAACCTAAAAGAATAATACTTAATTTCATAAACTGTTTTGCCGGAATTTTCTTACTTTTTTTCATCATTACCTCCGTTATTATTACATTAAATTCCTCTTTTTACACTTTTTGTAATTGTAACATAATCTTTTTATATATAAAAGATAAGTGTAAAATTCTTTTATGTATTACCCTTATAACTAAGATACGATTTAAAAAAGTAATTTTATGGAAAAAGATAAATTTTTTTGTATATATTTTTTAGATAGTCCTTTATATTTATAAAATTTATTACACTTTATAAAGATTACAAAAAACCCCGCCGTTAAGGCGGGGTCACGTAACTTTAAAATATTACAGAAGCAAATTGTTATGTTGCTTCTTATTCTTCAGAACCTTCCTCTTCCGATTCTTCTACATCCTGAACCGGAATCATATCAAGTTCTTTGGGTTCTTCTTCCATTACTTCGCTGGTTATATCTTCTACCGCAACTTCTCCGTTTTCATCGGTTACTTTTTCACGAACCTTTGCAATCTTGGCAACAGCTACCTTATCATCAAGATTAATTAACTTAACACCTGAAGTAATGCGGCCTAAAATAGATACGTCTTCCATACGAATCTGGATAATAATGCCGGCTGTGGTAATCATCATAATTTCATGATCATCATTTACAGCCTTAACACCTACAACATAGCCTGTCTTTTCGATAATCTTGTAGCACTTCACACCCTTACCGCCACGCTTCTGAACAGTAAATTCATCAAGATAAGTACGTTTGCCGTAACCCTTTTCGGAAGCAATAAGAAGTGAATCACCCTGATGATCAAGCTGCATACCAACGATTTCATCCTGATCAGCAAGATTCATACCGATAACACCCATAGAGCTGCGTCCGGTTGCACGTACATCAGTTTCTTTGAAACGAATACACATACCCTGCTTGGTTACAAGGAAGATATCAGTATCCTTATCGGTGGATTTTACTTCAATTAATTCATCATCATCTTTTAAGGTAATTGCAATCAAACCATTCTTACGGATATTTTCATATTCTGTAATATGTGTCTTCTTAACAATACCCTTTCTGGTTACCATGAAAAGATTTCTGTCTTCTTCATATTCCTTAATAGGAATAATAGCGGAAATCTTTTCACCGGGATTTAATTGAAGAAGATTAATAATTGCCACACCTCTGGCAGTTCTTCCTGCCTCAGGAATTTCATAAGCTTTCAGACGATAAACTCTACCGTAATTAGTAAAGAACATAATGTAATGGTGAGTTGTAGTCATTAATAAATCTTCAATATAATCATCCTCAATGGTCTGCATTCCCTTAATACCGCGGCCACCGCGATGCTGTGATTTAAAGTTATCCACAGTCATTCTCTTTACATAACCTAAGCTTGTCATAGCAATTACGGTATTTTCATTAGGAACCAAATCTTCCATAGAAATATCAAATTCATCAAAACCAATTTTGGTTCTTCTGTCATCACCATATTTCTGAGCAATTAAAGTAATTTCTTCTTTAATTACACCAAGAAGCTTCTTTTCATCTGCAAGAATTGATTTATAATAAGCAATTTTCTCTAATAATTCCTTATGTTCATTCTCAATCTTTTCACGTTCCAAACCGGTTAACGCACGCAAACGCATATCTACGATAGCCTGAGCCTGAGCTTCTGATAAAGCAAAACGTTCTATTAATGAGATTTTTGCAGTCTGTGTATCCTTACTTCCGCGAATAATTGAAATTACTTCGTCAATATTATCCAAAGCAATTAACAAACCTTGTAAAATATGGTCTCTTTCTTCTGCCTTATTCAAATCATACTTAGTTCTTCTGGTAACAACTTCTTTCTGATGATCCAAGTAATGAGTCAACATTTCAAGAATATTAAGAACCTTAGGTTCGTTATTTACCAGAGCAAGCATAATAACACCGAAGGTATCCTGTAACTGAGTATGCTTATAAAGGTGATTTAAAACAACGTTAGGATTTACATCTCTACGAAGTTCTACTACCACGCGCATACCTTCACGGTTGGATTCATCACGTAAATCTGTGATACCGTCGATTTTTTTATCTTTTACAAGCTCAGCAATCTTTTCGATTAAACGGGCTTTATTTACCATGTAAGGTAATTCGGTTACAACAATTCTGTTTTTACCGTTCTGTAGTGTTTCAATGTTAGTTACCGCACGAACTCTAATTTTACCACGACCTGTACGATATGCTTCTTCAATACCTCTGGTACCTAAAATCTCTGCTCCCGTAGGGAAATCAGGTCCCTTAATAATATTAAGAATTTCTTCGATTTCAGTTGCGCGGTCTTCTTCTACGCGGTTATCAATAATTTTAACTACTGCATTAATGGTTTCACGTAAGTTGTGAGGCGGAATATTTGTCGCCATACCTACCGCAATACCGGTAGTACCGTTTACTAAAAGGTTAGGATAACGGCTGGGTAAAACAACCGGTTCTTTTTCCGTTTCATCGAAGTTTGGCATAAAATCAACGGTATCTTTGCCAATATCAGCCAATAATTCTACGGAAATCTTTGATAATCTTGCTTCGGTATATCGCATAGCCGCAGCACCATCACCGTCTACGGAACCGAAATTACCATGACCATCTACGAGAGGATATCTTGTAGACCAATCCTGAGCCATATTAACCAAAGCACCATAAATAGAGCTGTCACCATGAGGGTGGTATTTACCCATGGTATCACCGACAATACGGGCACTCTTTCTGTGGGGCTTATCCGGTCCGTTATTTAATTCAACCATGGAATAAAGAACACGTCTTTGTACCGGTTTCAAACCATCTCTTACATCAGGTAAAGCACGGGCGGCAATAACACTCATGGCATAGTCGATGTAACAGGTTTCCATAGTTTTCTTCAAATCGACTTCTTGCACTTTATCAAAAATTGTATCATCCATTGTAGTGGCTCCAATCTTTTTGTCTAAATAAGACTTATCCATTTAAATTCATTTAATATTACCCAATTCTTGGGTATCATAAAACTAAATATCCAGATTCTTAACAAATCTCGCATTTTCTTCAATAAATTCACGTCTAGGCTCAACCTTATCACCCATAAGTACGGTAAAAGTTAAATCTGTTTCAGATTCAGCCTGCTCGTCCATAGTTACACGAAGAAGAATTCTCTTCTCAGGATCCATTGTTGTCTCCCAAAGCTGTTCTGCATCCATTTCACCAAGACCTTTGTAACGCTGAATTTTATTATTTTGGTCACGGCCAACTTCAGAAAGAATTTTATCAAGTTCTTCATCTGAATACGCATACCAAACTTTTTTATTCTTTTCAAGTTTATAAAGAGGGGGCTGTGCAAGATATACATAACCCTGTTTGATTAATTCCGGCATAAAACGATACAGGAAAGTAAGTAAAAGAGTACTAATATGAGCACCATCAACGTCCGCATCGGTCATGATAATAATCTTATGATATCTTAATTTACTGATATCAAAATCATCATGAATACCGGTACCGAATGCAGTAATCATAGCTTTGATTTCCGCATTAGCATAAATTTTATCTAATCTTGCTTTTTCTACATTAAGGATTTTACCGCGAAGAGGTAAAATAGCTTGGGTCGCACGGCTTCTTGCAGTCTTTGCACTACCACCCGCAGAGTCTCCCTCGACAATGTAAATTTCGCAGTTTTCCGGATTTTTATCAGAACAGTCTGCTAATTTACCGGGAAGTGCCATACCTTCCAAAGCAGTTTTTCGTCTGGTTAAATCACGGGCCTTACGCGCAGCTTCCCTTGCTCTCTGGGCTAAAATTGATTTTTCGCAAATCATTTTTGCAACTGCAGGATTTTGTTCTAAGAAATAAGTAAGCTGTTCACTTACAATATTATCAACTGCAACTCTTGCTTCTGAATTACCAAGCTTCTGCTTCGTCTGACCTTCAAACTGAGGTTCTTCAATTTTAACTGAAATAATAGAAGTTAAACCTTCACGAATATCTTCACCGGAAAGATTTGCCTCACTATCTTTCAATAGTTTGCTTCCGCGGGCATAATCATTGAAAGTTTTAGTAAGCGAATTTCTAAAACCTGCTAAATGAGTACCACCTTCAGGTGTATTAATATTATTTACAAAACTATATGTACTTTCGTTATAAGAATCATTATGCTGAAGAGCAACTTCAACATAAACACCGTTTTTCGTTCCTTCAAAATAAAGAATATTTTCATAAAGAGGAGTTTTACCCTTATTTAAATATTCTACAAATTCCTTAATACCGCCTTCATAGTGGAAACTTCTTTCTTTAGGTTCTTCTTCCCTATCATCAATCAAAGTAATACGAAGACCCTTAGTTAAGAAAGCCATTTCGCGGAATCTTTGTTTTAAAATATCAAAATCAAAAATTGTTTCTTCAAAAATAGTATCATCCGGGAAGAAAGTAACTTTAGTTCCTGATTCTTCTTCACTACATTCACCGATTACTTCCAGAGGATACATAACATGTCCTCTTTCATAACGTTGCTTATAAATCTTACCTTCTCTTTTTATTTCAACCTCTAACCAATTTGAAAGTGCGTTAACAACAGACGCACCTACACCGTGAAGTCCACCGGATACCTTATATCCTCCACCGCCGAATTTACCACCGGCATGAAGAATGGTAAATACAACTTCAACTGCAGGTATACCTGCTTTCGCATTAATTCCTACGGGAATACCACGTCCGTTATCCACAACTGTAACTGAATTATCTTTATTTAAGGTAACTGTAATAGTATCACAAAAACCTGCCAAAGCTTCATCAATGGAATTGTCTACGATTTCGTAAACAAGATGATGAAGACCTCTCGCAGATGTACTACCTATGTACATACCGGGTCTTTTTCTAACAGCTTCTAAGCCTTCCAAAATTTGAATTTGATCCGCGCCGTATTCCTGCTGACTCATACTCTTCTCCAATCCGGTGTGATTTTCACACTTTTATAAAAATATTTAATAAAAATCTTAAATTACTCTTCCACAGTACCGTTTACAATCTTATAAACTTTATCAATCTCAAATCTGTTATTTACAAATTCATCCAAACCGGTACATGTAATAACTGTCTGAATATCTCCTATGCTATTTAAAAGATAATTCTGACGGTTACTGTCCAGTTCCGATAAAACATCATCTAATAAAAGTACAGGACATTCTTTAGTAATTTTTTTAACTAATTCAATTTCTGCAAGTTTTAAAGATAAAGCTGCAGTTCTTTGTTGTCCCTGAGAACCGAATTTACGGATATCAATACCATTTACCATAAAAGCAAAATCATCTCTGTGAGGACCTACTGAAGTCATTTTGGTTTTAATATCTCTTTCCTGCTCTCTTTGAAGCATTATACCTATATCAGATGCTGATACATTAGGCTCATAAATAATTTTAATTTCTTCTTTACCGCCGGACAATTTCTGATGAATATCATAAATAATTTCATTTAATTGTTCACAAAATTGTTCTCTTCTTTCAATAATTTTACTACCAAAAGATTCCAACTGGGTATCCCATATCATTAAGGTTTCCCGCAAAGAAGGATTAAAATACAAATCTTTTAAAAGTTTATTTCTCTGATTTACAATTTTATTGTAATTATTGAGATTATAAATATAAAATTGATCCAACTGACATAATTCCATATCTACAAAACGTCTTCTGTATGCCGGACCGTCTTTTATAATATTCAAATCTTCAGGTGAAAAAAATACGACATTTAAAAGACCAATCAATTCAGAAGCTTTTTTAATCTTCTCACAATTGATTGCAATTCCCTTGGATTTTGCTTTCCGAAGATGCATATCAATACGATAATCCAAATCATCTTTTTCTAAAATGGTTCTGATATGGCCTTCTTCTTCTTCAAAATTTATAATTTCTCTGTCTTTACTTCCTTTATGGGATTTTGTTGTTGCAGAAACATAGATAGCTTCTAAGATATTAGTTTTACCTTGAGCATTATCTCCATAAAGAATAGTTGTCCCTTTATCAAAAGACAAATTTAAAGACTTATAATTTCTGTAATTTTCCAGTTCCAGTGACTTTATATACATAGTTCTTATTAACCTGCCACTTTTAAAATAAAATTTAATAAAATTACTTCACAATTTTAACTTTACGACCTTCATATTCCACAATATCACCATCATAAAGTTTTTTACCACGCTGTAATTCTACTTCACCGTTTACTTTTACTCTGCCATCCTGGATTTCAAACTTTGCATCTGCTCCGTTAAATACAAGATTTGCAGCTTTTAAAGCCTGGCCTAATTTAATAAAATCATCTCTTAATTTTAATTCTTCCATCTTACATCCCTATCAGAAGTTTTTTTTATAAGCTTCTGAATTTATTTTTTATTAATTAACTAACAGTTGTAAAATTAACCGGCAAAATCAAATAAACATAATTCTGTTCTTCATCTCTGATAAAGCAGGGAGCTTTAGGATTTACCAAATAAAGAGTAACTTCTTCGTCATCGATTACACGCAAAGCATCAATTAAGAATTTAGGATTAAATCCAATCATTAAATCCTTACCTTCTTTGGTAATCATAATTTCTTCATTCATGCTGCCTACTACAGAATTAATCTTTAATTCCATTGCTTCATCATTAATCGTAATAATAACCGGCTTTTTATCTCCTTCTTTTACAAGAAGAGTTGCTCTGTCGATACAATCAAGGAAAACCTTACGGTTTACTGATAATTTGGTTTCATAATCTGTAGATAACATCTGGTCAATCTTAAAATATTCACCTTCAATTAATCTGGAAACCATAATGGTATTATCAAATTCAAAAATAATATGCTTGTCTGTAAAATAAATGGTTACATCCTTATCGGCATCTCCGCCAAGAATTTTCATTAATTCAATTAAACTCTTACCCGGAACAATTACCTTTTTAGGTTCATAAGAATTCTTTAAATAAACTTTACGAATTGAAATTCTATGGCCGTCTAATGAAACTACTTTCAGACAGTCTTCATTAATATCAAATAATTCACCACCCATAGCTTTATTGGTATCATTATCACTGATAGAGAAGATGGTTTGACGAATGGTTTCTTTCAAAGTAAACTGAGAAATCATTACTCCTTCCTGTCTATCAATTTCAGGAATATCAGTAAATTCTTCTGGATTTCTTCCTATAATGGTAAATTTAGCTTTTTCACAAGTAATGGTTGTTTTATAATTATCTTCTGTTTCAATTACAATATCACTATCCGGAAGTTTACGTACAATTTCTGAAAAAACCTTGGACTCTAAAGCAATAATACCTCTTTCTGCTATTAAACCTTCTACTATAGTTTGAATTCCAAGTTCCATATCATTTGCAACCAAACGAATATTTCCTTTCGTTGCATCAATTAAAATACATTCAAGAATAGACATGGTAGTTTTAGAAGAAACTGCCTTTGATACAATCTGAACTCCTTTTAAAAGATCTGATTTTGAAATGATAAGTTTCATAATGTGTATAAACTCCTTCCTTCATTGAGGTTAAATTTTTAAGCCTCTTTTAATCATATTATTTATAAAGTAATTAGTATTATTAGTATTAATAGATGTTTAAATGTGGATAACCTTATTTATTATACTAAATTTAAGGTAAAATTGGAATGGATAACTTTAGAAAAAGTAAGGTATAACTTAACTTTTTTTAGAAAGTTTTACACATTCAATTTAACTGAATAAAAAAATATTTGTAAGAATAAAAATTATAAACATTTTATCCTTTTCATTATCAACTGCTTATCCACACAAAATATTAAATAGGATTAATTTTTTTCTTTATAATATCAATTTGATTTACCAAATCAGTATTGGTTTTAAGTCCTTCTTCAATTTTACTAATGCCGTGCATAATAGTTGTATGATCTTTTTTATCCAGTATTTTAGCAATATTGGTAAGAGATACTTCTGTTAATTCACGACAAAGATACATAACTACCTGTCTCGGAAGAACAAATTCAGCATTTCTCTTTTTGGAAGTAATATCTTCCGCTTTTACACCATAATGTTCTGCTACTACCTGAATGATTATAGTAGGAGTAATCATTTTGGGTTTATCCGGTGAAATCATATCTTTTAAAACTTCTTCTGCCATTTCAATACTGATTGACTGATTATTAATTTTAGAAAAAGCAATTACCTTATTAAAAGCACCTTCTAATTCACGGATATTTGATTTTATATTTGTTGCAATGTATTCAATAATTTCGCTGCTTACATTTTTGTGTGTTGTTTCAGCTATTTTATAAAGAATTGCAGCTCTTGTTTCATAATTAGGAGGCTGAATATCAGCGGGAAGTCCCATTTGGAAACGTGAACTGAATCTTTCATCCAAAGTTTCCATTTGTTTCGGATGTTTATCGGATGAAATAATAATTGCTTTACCGGCTTCATATAAAGTATTAAAAGTATGGAAAAATTCTTCCTGTGTACTTTCTTTACCTATAATAAATTGAATATCATCGATAAGAAGAACATCTACGGTACGGTATTTTTCTCTTAATTTATTCATTGCGGAAGAATTACCGCTTCTGATACCTTCAATAACTTCATTTGTAAAAGTTTCACTATTTACATATAAGACTTTCATTTCAGGATTATTATCCAGAATGTAATGTCCGATGGAGTGCATTAAGTGGGTCTTACCTAAACCGGAACCTCCATATATAAAGAGAGGATTAAAAACTTCACCCGGAGATTCTGCAACTGCAAGGGCAGCAGAATGAGCAAAATTATTGTTATTACCAACGACAAAATTATCAAAGGTATATTTAGCTACAAGATTAGCCTGTTTATAAAGATAAGAATTAGTTTCTTCTACAGGTTTATCTGTATTTTCTTCTTCATTATTATTATTTTGGGATTCTAAAATAAAATGAACGTCATAACTATGGTCCATAATTTCAGAAATAGTAACCTGGAAGAAATCTTTGTATTTTTTTACAATATAATTTAATACATGAGACTGCTCGCCCGGTATTAAAATAGTGATAATATCATCTTTTTCACTATGAAATTTTAAGGGTGCAATCCAGGTATTGTATGCTACGATTGATAAATCGTATTCTTTTTTTAATGTTTCTTTAATAAGTTCCCAATTATTACCTACGTCACTCATTTTATAACCTGTCCTTATTTCTATTTACGATAAAAATATATTTATTTAAAGATAAAACTGTAAAACCTTCGGTTTTAAACAAAAATATATCAATATAATATTACTCCATATAAAAGAAAATTTCAAATATTTCTTAAGTAAAATATTATGTTAACAGCTTAATTACCATAATATTTTATATTATGAAGTTATCAACATATATGTGAATAACTTTATACTTTTTATCAACAGTAAAATTGGCTTAAATTTAGGTTATGAATGTAAAAATTGTGATAATTTCGTGAATTTATTATAAAGTTATCCACAAGTAATTCGCAATTTGTGGATTAAATTATGTAAATTTTTTATTTGTAACCACTTTTCTAGATTTAGTATGTGGATAAAAATATAAAAACAAGATATTGATTTCTATAAAAATAAAAAATTTTATAAAAAAATCAGTATATTTTTATTTTACATAAAATATGAATTTTTCCTTGACGAAGCCTGTTTCTTCCTATATAATTGCAATGATGTTTTCGACATAAGTAAAGGAGGTGTTAGATTATGAAAATGACATTTCAGCCTAAGAAGAGACAGAGATCAAAAGTTCACGGCTTTAGAGCAAGAATGAGCACTCCCGGCGGAAGAAAAGTTTTAGCTGCCAGAAGAGCAAAAGGAAGAAAGCAGTTATCAGCATAGGCCGCAGTTTTGTGGCCTTTTTTTTCCTTTTAAGGGGAAAATGGGGTTGTGTATGAAATTTACAGAATCATTAAGAAGCAATAGGGATTTTCAACATGTTTTTAGAAGCGGCAAATCTTTTGCCAACAAATATTTAGTAATGTATGTGTCGAAAAATCAGCTTAATAAAAACAGATTAGGAATATCCGTTAGTAAAAAGGTGGGAAACAGCGTGGTAAGACACCGCGTAAAGAGACTCATCAAAGAAAGTTACAGACTACAGGAAAATATATTTAATAGTGGTTTAGATATAGTAGTCATTGCGAGAAACAATGCTGCCGACTTCACATATCAGGAGGCGGAAAGTGCATTATTACATCTTTGGAAGCTTCATAGTAATAAATGGATAAATAAAGAATAATTTCACAGAAATTACTTATTATAATGGTACGATGGAGCAGTATGGTAATTAATTATGAAAAAAATATTGATTGCTATGATAAAATTTTATAGAAAGTATTTATCTCCACTTAAGTCTACATGTTGTCCTTATACACCTACATGTTCTCAATACGGTTTAGAAGCAATTGAGAAATATGGTGCAATTAAGGGTTCTCTTTTGACTGCGTGGAGAATTTTAAGGTGTAACCCTTTTTCTAAGGGAGGATATGATCCTGTACCTTAAAAACAGACGGAGGTATTAAATTGACAGGACTTTTATTAACACAGAATTCTTCTTTTATTATAGGACCTGTAGCTAAATTATTAGGTTATATAATGGAAGGAATTTTCTGGGTATTGGATAAATTGAGTATGCCTAATATTGGTGTTGCAATTATCCTTTTTACAATTTTAATTTATTTGCTGATGTTACCTTTAACAATTAAACAGCAGAAGTTTTCTAAGTTTTCTGCCAAAATGAATCCTGAACTTCAGGCAATTCAAAAGAAATACATGGGTAAGAATGATAACGATTCCATGATGAAAATGCAGGCAGAAACAAAAGAAGTTTATGCAAAATACGGGGTTTCTCCCAGTGGTAGCTGTTTACAGTTATTGATTCAGATGCCGATTCTTTTTGCATTATATCGTGTAATTTATAGTATTCCTGCATATGTAGCACAAGTAAAAGAAGCTTTTATTCCTTTAGTAAATGGTTTAATGAATAAAGCCGGAAGTGCTGAATTTATTCAGACTTTATCCAGTGCCGGTATGTTTAATAAGCAATTTAAAAATGAGGAATTTTTAGCTAATAATGCAGAATATGTGCAGAATACTTATATTGATGTATTAAACAGAGCAAGTAATGCTGATTGGAATTTAATTGCTGAAAAATATCCTGAATTAAGTGAAGAAATCAGTGCAACTTTAGGACAGTTGGATGTATACAATAATTTCCTTGGTTTAAATGTAGGATATTCACCTTGGGATACCATTAAAATGGAATGGATTGCAGATGAAAGAAATTGGTTTCTTATCATAGGAGCTGTTGCGATTCCTCTTTTATCGGCATTAACACAGTGGTTAAATATAAAATTATCACCTTCCCAGGCTACATCTGAATCAAATAATGGTGAAGAAAATCCTATGATGGCATCTATGAAAACCATGAATATGATGATGCCTATTATGTCAGCTTTTTTCTGTTTTACATTACCTGCAGGTATGGGTCTTTACTGGATTGCCGGTGCGGTTGTAAGAATGATTCAGCAGGTTGCAATTAATAAGTATATAGATAGTATTGATATTGATACTTTAATTGCAAAAAATAGTGAAAAATATCGTGAAAAAATGAAAAAACAGGGTGTATTGGTAGAAGGAATTAACCAGAAAGCAAAAAATAATACCCGTAATGTTGCTTCGAAAGCTCCTGTAAAAACAGAAGAACAGAAAAAAGAGGAAATGAAAAAAGCAACAGAATATTATAATAAAACTAATAAAAATGCAAAACCCGGAAGTCTTGCAGCAAAGGCTAATATGGTTAAGCAGTATAATGAAAAAAATAACAAGTAATGTATTAAGGGTTTTATTCCATAAGGAGGTAAAAAAATGGAATTCATGGAATTTAGTGCAAAGACTGTCCAGGATGCTATTACAAATGCGTGCCAGCATTTTACCGTAACCAGCGACAATCTTGAATATGAAGTAGTAGAAGAAGGTTCATCCGGATTTTTAGGATTTAATGCAAAACCTGCAATTATCAAAGCTCGTGTTCTTGTAAAAGAAGTAAGTGTTGAAGATAAGGCAAAAGAATTTTTAAAAGATGTTTTAGGTGCAATGGATATCGAAGCTGTTGTAGAAGCAACTTATTCAGAAGAAGAAAAAACCTTAGAAGTTGTTTTAAACGGTGAAGATATGGGTGTACTGATTGGTAAGAGAGGTCAGACTCTTGATTCATTACAATACCTTGTATCTTTAGTAGTTAATAAAGGAACTGCAGAATACATAAGAGTTAAGGTTGATACTGAAAACTATCGTGAAAGAAGAAAATTAACTCTTGAAAACCTTGCAAAAAATATTGCATTTAAAGTTAAGAGAACGAAAAGAAGTGTAACATTAGAACCTATGAATCCTTATGAAAGAAGAATTATTCATTCAGCATTACAGAATGACAGATATGTTACTACTCACAGTGAAGGTGAAGAACCTTTCAGAAAAGTTGTTGTTTCTCTTAAGAAATAATATAAAAAAATATAAGAAACAGTCGGATGTATATAATCCGGCTGTTTTTTTATAAAATTCATCGCGTTTACTGGACATTTTACTACAGAATAAGCTATAATCGACACGATGATATATGAAAGGAACCGGTCATGATGACAGATACAATTGCTGCAATTGCAACGGCTCTTTCACCTTCCGGAATCGGTATTATTCGAGTTTCCGGTGAAGAAGCTTTTAAAGTTGTGAATCGTATTTTTAAAGCAAAAAGCGGTAAATCCATATTGGAAATGCAAAGTCATACTGTACACTATGGCCATATTTATGATGGAGACGAAATCATAGATGAAGTTATGGTGCTTCTTATGAAGGCACCGAATTCTTTTACAATGGAAGATACTGTAGAAATTGATTGTCATGGTGGCGTGTATGTCATGAATCGTATTTTGCAGACGGTTCTTAAAAATGGCGCAAGATTGTCTGAACCCGGTGAATTTACAAAGCGGGCTTTTTTGAATGGTCGGATTGACTTAACGAAAGCAGAAGCAATTATGGATTTAATTCAGTCTAAAAATGAGGCAGCCCGTAAAAATTCCATGATTCATTTAAAAGGTGATTTGTATCGTAAAATTAAGACTTTACGTGAAGATATTATTTATGAAATTGCTTTTATCGAGTCTGCGCTTGATGATCCTGAACATATCAGTTTAGATGGTTTCCATGAGAGATTATCCAATAAAGCTTTAAATATTATAAAAGAAATTGAGAAACTTCTTAGTTCTGCGGATAACGGCAGATTAATTAAAGAAGGTATTAATACGGTTATCGTTGGTAAACCTAATGCCGGTAAATCTTCTTTCTTAAATTTATTATTGGGAGAAGATCGTGCCATTGTAACAGATATTGCCGGAACTACAAGAGATACTTTGGAAGAATCCGTGTATTTGGATGGTATGACTTTGAATCTGATTGATACTGCAGGAATCCGTGATACGGAAGATGTGGTTGAAAAAATAGGTGTGAATAAAGCGAAAGAAGCTTTGGAAAAAGCAGATTTAATGGTTTATATTATTGACAGTTCTGTCAGTTTAGATAATAATGACAGAAATATCATAGAATTGTTAGATATTTCAAAAACAGTGATTCTTTTAAATAAGTCAGATTTAAATATGGTAGTAAGTGAAGATGATATTAAAAAGATATTTGTAAAAAAATTAAATTCATCTGAATCTGATGTAAATGAATTACTTAATATAGAAGAAATAAATCTTCCTGATTTTATAACAATTTCTGCTAAAGAAAAAGAAGGTCTGGATGTTTTTACATCATTGATTAAAGAAAAATTCTTTAAAGGTGAGCTTTCATTTGATGATGAGGTAACTATATCATCTATGCGTCAGAAGGAAGCTTTATCTTCTGCTCTTCATAGTATGAAAATGGTACAACAGAGCTTGGAAGATGATATGCCGGAAGATTTTTATTCTATTGATTTAATGAATGCTTATGCCTGTCTTGGTGAAATCATAGGTGAAGAAGTGGGAGAAGATTTAGTGAATGAAATCTTTTCAAAGTTCTGTATGGGTAAGTAGGGATTTATAATAAATGTGAATGCAATAAGTTATAAAAGATTAGAAGATAATTGGTACAATGTGTATCAATAAAAAAGAAAAGAAGGATAAAAAAATGCCCGAAGCAAGAATTAAAACTGACATATGTGTCGTTGGTGCAGGTCACGCAGGTTGCGAGGCTGCTTTAGCTTGTGCCAGACTTGGATTTGATACAACGATTTTTACAGTAAGCGTAGAGAGTATTGCTCTTATGCCATGTAATCCCAATATTGGCGGAACTTCCAAGGGCCATTTGGTTCGAGAATTGGATGCCCTTGGTGGTGAGATGGGTAAAAATATTGATAAAACTTTTATTCAGTCTAAGATGCTTAATGTGTCGAAGGGTCCTGCGGTGCACTCTCTTCGTGCCCAGGCAGACAAGGCGGATTATACCAGAAGTATGCGCCAGGTCTTAGAGAATCAGGAGAACTTAACCATCAAGCAGGGTGAGGTTTGCGAAATTCTTACAAAGGAAGGTGTAGATGGTAAGCCTGTAGTTTGTGGTGTTAGAATTTTTACGGGGACAATATATGAATGTAAGGCCGTGATTCTCTGTACCGGCACTTATTTAAAGGCTCGTTGTCTTTGCGGTGAGTCTATTACTTATACAGGACCCAACGGTTTGCAGGCAGCAAATCATTTGACAGAATCACTTGAAAAATTAGGTGTGAAACTTCGTCGTTTTAAAACAGGTACTCCTGCCCGCATGGATAAAAGAAGTTTGGATTTTAGTAAAATGGAAGAACAGGTGGGTGATGAGAAAATTATTCCTTTTTCTTTTTCAACCAATCCGGCAGATATTCAGAAAGAACAGGTTAGCTGTTATTTAACTTATACTAATGAAAAAACTCATGAAATTATTCGCGGCAATTTGGATCGTTCACCGATTTATGCCGGAATTATTGAGGGTACCGGTCCCAGATATTGTCCGTCCATCGAAGATAAAGTTGTAAAATTTGCCGATAAAGAAAGACATCAGGTTTTTATTGAGCCGGAAGGTCTCTATACCAATGAAATGTATGTCGGAGGTATGTCCTCTTCTCTTCCTGAAGATGTACAGATTGCAATGTACCGTACTGTACCCGGTATGGAAAATTGCCGTATTGTGCGTAATGCTTATGCGATTGAGTATGATTGTTTGGAGTCAGGAGAATTAACACCCTCACTTGAGATTAAAAATATAAGTGGATTATTTTCAGCAGGACAGTTTAACGGAAGCAGCGGCTATGAGGAAGCTGCAGCCCAAGGTTTGATTGCCGGAATTAATGCATGCCTTCAGTTAAAAGGTAAGGAACCTTTGATTCTTGATAGAAGTGAAGCATATATCGGAGTTTTGATTGATGATTTAGTAACGAAGGATAATCGTGAGCCTTATCGTATGATGACTTCCCGTGCAGAATACAGACTTTTACTTCGTCAGGATAATGCAGATTTAAGACTTCGTAAGTTTGGACATCAGGTAGGACTTGTGTCAGATGAGCAATACAATCACGTTCTTGAGAAAGAAAAGCAAATTGCGGAAGAGGTTGCCCGTTTGAAAGAAACCAAAGTCGGTGGTAACAAAGAAGTTCAGGCTTTCTTAGAAGCTCATAATTCTGCGGCACTTCGCACAGCTGCTTCTTTGGCAGAGTTAATTTGCAGACCGGAATTAGATTATGATGTGTTAGCTGAAATTGATAAAGATCGTGAACCTTTGTCTGAGGAAGTAATTGAACAGGTTTTAATTAATATTAAATATGAAGGTTATATTGAACGTCAGCTTCGACAAGTAGAACAGTTTAAAAAAACCGAGAAACGTCGTATTCCTGCAGATATTGATTATGATGATATTTCAAGCTTACGATTAGAAGCGCGTCAGAAGTTAAAAATGTTTAAACCGATTTCCGTAGGACAAGCTTCCAGAATAAGTGGTGTTTCACCGGCAGATATTTCAGTATTATTAATTTATTTAGAGCAAATGAATCGTAGATGATTATTAATTCGATTATTTTACGGAAATGCTATTTTGTATATTTTAAGAAAAAATTATTTTAATAATATAGTACAAGAAAAGATTTAGAAAGGTCTAATTATGGATACAACCCAACTGACACAATTTCATAAAGATTTAGCTGAATGGGGAATTATTTTGACTTCTAAACAAGACGAGCAGTTTCTCAAATTTTATGAATTGTTGGTAGAATGGAATTCTTTTATGAATCTGACTGCGATTACAGAATTTGATGAAGTTATGAAGAAGCATTTTTTAGATAGTCTTTCATTTGTTCATTATTTAAAAAAATATGGATTTATTTCATCAGAAAAAAATTGTAATGACGAATTAAGTAAGAAAGCGCTTGGTGAAAAAAGCGAAACAATTATTTTAGATAGTTTATCAAAACAGGAATTTACTTTGATTGATGTGGGAACCGGTGCCGGTTTTCCGGGAATTCCTTTAGCGATTCTTTTTCCGAAAGCAAAGTTCACGCTTATGGATTCTTTGAATAAGAGAATTAAATTCTTAAATGAAGTAATTGAACAATTAGAATTATCTAATGTAGAGACTGTACACTCCCGTGCTGAGGATTTAGCGAGAAATCCTCGATATAGAGAGTGTTATGATTATGTTGTTTCAAGAGCAGTAGCGAATCTTTCTACTCTTTCAGAATATTGCTTACCTTTTGTAAAAGTAGAAGGCAAATTTATTTCTTATAAATCAGAGCGTTTATCAGAGGAGTTGACGGTAGCTGAAAAACCAATTACAATATTAGGTGGATTAGTAAAGGATCAGATTGATTTTAAATTACCTAACTCTGATATTTATCGAAATCTTTTAGTAATTCAGAAGATGAAATCTACATCAAAAAAATACCCAAGAAAAGCAGGCTTACCATCAAAAGAGCCTCTAATATAAAATTACATATATAATTTAATTATTTTTATTATTTTGTAACATCCCATAATTTTTTTTCGTTATATTTTAAGTGGAATATTATGGGTGATATTGTAATGAAAAAATATTATTATATTTCAAAGGAGGTTTATGAGTGGAACATAATATTCATTATGATGAAGTAAATTCTGTATATGATTCTGTAAAACAATTATATTTAGAATATTGTGAAGAACTGAATAATGAAAAGAAACGATTGGAACTTCTAAACAATAACATAAGAGAAATAAAAGATTATATTAAATATCTCCAAGAATATCATAATAGTGATTCTTTTGTATTTTCTCCAAGAGGAGTTATTTCTAAAACAACCGGGAAAAAGCAAGAAGGTGTATATGATACCGGGAAAATAATTGATTTTACAGATGCAGAAAAAAAAGAGCAGGAATTAGAGTATCTCGAGAATAATAAAATTAGCATTGAAGAAAAAATAAAACAATTAGAAAAAAATATTTTTCTTTTAGAACAAAATAAAAAAATATTAAAGGAAGTTACTACTCTTAAAGAAAGATACGATAATGAAAAAGCAGTATATGAAGAAGAGCAGAAACATGCTATTGATAAGTACGTAGAAAAAAGAGAAGAATTACAAAAGTGTCTGAAGGACGGACCGATCGAGAAATTATCTTATTTATCTCATATGATTGATATGGTTAATAGTTTTATAGATAATGACCCGGTACGTGCGAAGCTGGAACTGATGAAAATTAAGGACAACCTTCAAGATGTATCGAAGGACTTAGAAGAGATTGCGAAGGTTCCGGAAGAAGGAGATAACTTATTGTAATGTATATTCGTATCGGAATAGTTGATGACCATAATGTTATGCGTGATGGCGTCAAAAACATAATTGAATTTAACAGTGATTATAGTGTTATTTTTCAAGCCAGCAATGGAAAGGAGTGTTTAGATTACTTAGAGGAAAACCATTGTATAGTTGATATTCTTTTATTAGATATATGTATGCCAAAACTGGATGGATTTAAAGTTTTAGAAACAATAAAGAAAAGATATTATCACATAAGAACCATATTTCTGACATCCTATGAAGATAATAAGCATTTCTTTAATGCGCTAGATTCAGGAGTTGATGGTTATTTATTAAAGAATATTGGATATGATGAGTTGTTATATGCTATTAGTGAGGTAAGCAAAGGACTTGCATATATTGATAAAAGAATGAACCTTTCTTTTAAAGAATATGTTTCTGATATAGAAATACCAAAGGAAAAATTAACGAAAAGAGAAAAAGAAATTATTACATATGTTGCTGCAGGTAAGTTAAATAAAGAAATTGCTTTTGAGTTAGAAATTAGGGAGGAAACTGTTAAAAATCATTTAACAAGAATTTTTCATAAATTAAATGTAAGTGATAGAACTCAAGCAGCAATATGTGCATTTAAAAATCATTTTATAGATATATAAGAAATAAAAAGAATTTAAATCAATATCTTGTGTTCATTTTAAAAAGTATATATAATTATCCACAGTTTCTTATTAAGAATGTTTCACGTGAAACATTCTTATTTTATAAAAAGCTAAACACAATATATAATGTTTCACGTGAAACATAAAATCAATATCTTGTTATTAAAAATGTGAAACATTTATAAAATACTGTGAAACATCGAATAAATCTATGTTTCACAGATTTTATCCACAAATCCACCACCACAATATCTAGTCTTATAAGGATTATTTTTAATATATAAACAAAGAAAAATCTTTTTTTTCTTATAGATAAAGATGTGAAATAGTGGTATAATCACTTAGCTAGGGAATAAAGAGAGAATAAATAATCCTATAAAAGATTGGAGAGTAAAATGGGAAAAATTATTGCAATTGCAAATCAAAAAGGTGGAGTAGGTAAAACAACTACTTCCATTAATTTATCTGCCGCATTGGCAGCTCAAGGAAAGAAAGTATTAATCATTGATACAGATCCTCAGGGTAATGCAACAAGTGGGTTTGGTGTAGAAAAGAATGATTTGGAAAATACCGTATATGAATTAATGCTCAATGAGTGTTCTATTCAAGAGTGTATTATAAATGAAGTAATTCCGAATTTGGACATGCTTCCCACTAATGTAAATCTTGCAGCAATTGAAATCGAAACAATTGATGTAGAAAATAAAGAATATATTTTAAAAAATGAAATTGATTGGGTGAAGGATAAGTATGATTTTATTATTATTGATTGTCCTCCCTCATTAAGTATGTTGACAGTAAATGCAATGACAGCAGCAGACAGTGTTTTAGTACCAATTCAATGTGAATACTATGCTTTGGAAGGTTTAAGTCAATTAATACATACTATTAATTTGGTAAAAACCAGATTAAATGCTGATTTAGAAATGGAAGGCGTTGTATTTACTATGTATGATTCCAGAACTAATTTATCAGCCGAAGTAGTAGAAAATGTTAAAGAAAATTTGGATGAACGTATTTTTGAAACAGTGATTCCCAGAAATATTCGACTTGCTGAAGCACCAAGTTTTGGTCAGCCTATTACAATATATGATCCAAAGTCAGCAGGGTCATTAAGCTATCTTGCATTGGCAGAGGAAATTATTAGAGTAAACAGATAAGTATAACGATTGAAATAATTATAAGGGAAAGGTTGCGTAAGAGGAGGAAAATATTATGGCATTAGGTACACCCAAAAAAGAAGTGGGCACAAAGAAAGCGGGAACGGAGAAAAAAAGAATTGGTAAAGGCTTGGATGCGTTAATTCCAAGTGGCGGAGTAACAAAAACAGCAGAAAGTCCTATTAAGCCGGAAGATAAAGAGGGAGTTGTAAAAGTTAAAATTTCTAAGGTGGAGCCAAATCGTGAGCAGCCCCGTAAGAATTTTGACGAGGATGCTTTGCAGGAATTAGCAGAATCCATTAAGCAGTTTGGTGTGCTTCAGCCTATCCTTGTTCAGGAACGAGAAGATTATTATGAAATTATTGCAGGTGAACGTCGTTGGCGTGCAGCAAATATCGCAGGCTTAAAAGAGGTTCCGGTTATTATTCGTAATTTAACTGAGCAGGAAATTGTTGAAATTGCTTTGATTGAAAACATTCAGCGCGAAGATTTAAACCCTATCGAAGAAGCGCAGGCATATAAGAGACTTTTAACGGAATTCAATTTGAAACAGGATGAGGTTGCAGAGCGTGTATCTAAAAGCCGTACAGCAGTAACCAATTCTATGCGTTTGTTAAAATTATCTGATGATGTACAGCAGATGGTTATCGATGAAATGATTACTACAGGACATGCAAGAGCATTGCTTGCAATTGAAGACCCGGAACAGCAGTATATTCTTGCACAGAAAGTTTTTGACGAGAAGTTGTCTGTACGTGATATTGAAAAGCTCGTAAAGAATTTAGGTAAAACTAAGGTTCAGAAGAAGAGTAAAGAAAAACAGCTTAGTGCCATTTATCAGGAAATTGAAGAGGCACTGAAAGGAAAGCTCAGTACAAAAGTAAGTATTGTTGCCAAGGAAAATGGTGCCGGTAAGATTGAAGTAGAATTTTTCTCACACGAAGAACTGGATCGTTTGATGGAGCTTATTATGAGGTAGGCTTCCATAATATTAGATATATATACAAAATATAGACTATAAAGAAGTACCAATACAACATACAGAAGTTTTATATATTAAGAAATACGCAGAAATAAAATACATACGTAGTTTAAAAAGAAAAGGTGAATTATGAACAGTAAATTATTAGAAGCAATCGGACTTGGAAATTTAGATATTGCATATGTTTTGACTTTTATGTTGGTATGTATTATTGCTTTAGCAGTTTTGGTAATCTGCCAGATGAATCAAAATAAAAAGCTTCGTAAAAAATACGAGAAATTTTTGCAGGGTAAAAATGCAAAAAGCTTAGAAACACAAATTACGGAGTTATGCGAAACCCACGATATCTTAAAGAAAACATCGGATGCCCATACCAGACAAATTAAAGATTTGTATAAAAAGCATAAAACAACTTTCCAGAAATCTGCAATTGTAAAATATGATGCTTTTAAGGAAATGGGAGGTAAGCTTAGTTTTTGCTTAGTAATGCTTGATGAAGAAGATGATGGATTTGTATTAAATTCAGTACATAGCAGTGATGGATGTTATTCATACACAAAGAAGATTAAAAAAGGCGAAAGCGATGTAGCTTTGGGTGACGAAGAAAAATATGCTTTGGAAAAGGCTATGAAATCAGAGTAAAAATAATATAACGAAGAAAAATAACTTTTTGTTACAAAAAAATTTTTTTTCGTAAAATTTTTAGAATATTGAGTTAATGTAGTTAAAAAATTGTAAAATAATATCTTTTACAAACGATTATAATAAAAACAGGGTAAAACCCAAAATGGAGGACAACATGATTGATATTAAGTTTTTGAGAGAAAATCCGGAAGTAGTTAAGGAGAATATTCGTAAAAAATTTCAGGATTCTAAGCTGGCATTGGTGGATGAGGTAATTGCGCTTGATGAAGAAAGAAGAAAAACCCAGCAGGAAGCGGATGATTTAAAAGCGAATCGTAATAAAATTTCTAAGCAGATTGGTGCTTTGATGGCTCAGGGTAAAAAAGAAGAAGCAGAAGAGGTTAAAGCTAAGGTAGCCGCAGATGCAAAGCGTTTGGAAGAATTGGATGCAAAGCAGAAGGAATTAGAAGAAAAAACAACCAATATCATGATGGTGATTCCTAATATTATTGATCCTAGTGTACCTATTGGTAAGGACGATTCTGAAAATGTAGAAGTTACCAAGTACGGTGAACCTGTAGTACCAGATTTTGAAATTCCTTATCATACTGAAATTATGGAGAAATTCAACGGTATCGATTTGGACGCTGCACGAGATGTTGCCGGAAACGGATTTTATTATCTTATGGGTGATATTGCAAGATTGCATTCCGCAGTTATCAGCTATGCCCGCGATTTTATGATTGACAGAGGATTTACTTATTGTGTACCTCCTTTTATGATTCGTAGTAACGTAGTTACCGGTGTTATGAGTTTTGCGGAAATGGATTCCATGATGTATAAGATTGAAGGTGAAGACCTTTACTTAATCGGAACCAGCGAACATTCCATGATTGGTAAGTTTATCGATAAAATGCTTCCGGAAGAAGAATTACCTAAGACACTTACCAGTTATTCACCCTGTTTCCGTAAGGAAAAGGGTGCTCACGGTATCGAAGAAAGAGGCGTTTATCGTATTCACCAGTTTGAAAAGCAGGAAATGATCGTTGTATGTAAGCCGGAAGAAAGTGCTATATGGTTTGAAAAATTGTGGCAGAACACTGTTGATTTATTCCGTTCTTTGGACATTCCCGTAAGAACATTGGAATGTTGCTCTGGTGACTTAGCTGACTTAAAAGTAAAATCTTTCGACGTGGAAGCATGGTCTCCCAGACAGAAGAAGTACTTCGAGGTTGGCAGTTGCTCTAATTTAGGTGATGCTCAGGCAAGAAGATTAAAAATTCGTGTAAAGGGTGCAGACAATAACAAGTATTTTGCGCATACATTAAACAATACTGTAGTTGCTCCTCCTCGTATGTTAATTGCATTTTTGGAGAACAATCTTCAGGAAGACGGTTCTGTACGTATCCCTGAGGCATTGAGACCTTACATGGGCGGAAAAACTGAAATCAGATAATGTTTTATAAAGGATAGGGTTAATTTCAAATATAATCGACTTTAATCTATGTATAAATTAAGTAGTAATTAACCAAATACATTTGTAAATCAGATACAAAGGGAGGTGAAATTCTTGCATAAGTATCTGCGTGCTATAGGTTTTAGTAAGTATAAAACCTACAAAGAGATGGAAGAGCTGATAAAACAAGTGATTTCAGAGGCAGAAGAGAAAAATTATATTTCCACGGATGATAAAAGCATGTTGGCAGAGTATTGCAAGGATTTTGCCGAAGATATCGGAATTTGTGTAAGAGGCGAATTCGAAGATTTCGATGAGTTAGAAAACTCAGGTTCCAGATATTATTTTCCGTATTTACGTTCTAAGGTTATAAGTTCTGTAGAAGAGGTTAGTATTGAGCGACATGCTGAAAAGGAATCCTATGCCGGTGTTTGTGATGATGTAAAGGTAGGAGTAATTTTAATTTTTTATCTCCAAAATATGATTACAAGTTTAAAATTGAAAAATAGCGGACGCTTTAACGGAACTCCATGTACACTTTCTTTAAGTGCCTTATCCTGTCAGGGAAGAATTATGATGCCTATCGAAAAGCAGCAGGATGATGAGGCAAAGGTACGTAAGGTTATTACTAAAAGAAATGCTTTACTTGCAAAGGCAAGACAGGGAGATGAGGAAGCTATTGAAAGCCTTACATTAGATGATATGGACACATATTCGAACATTTCCAAACGTATTTATACGGAAGATATCTATTCTTTAGTGGATACGTTTTTTATGCCTTATGGTGTAGAATGTGATCATTATTCTGTTTTAGGTGAAATTAAAGATTGTAAAGAGGTCCGAAATACTTTTACCAAAGAGGAATGTTACATTATGACTCTTTCGGCAAATGATTTACTTTTTGATGTATGTATTAATAAAGAGGATTTGTATGGAGAGCCTGCGGTGGGCAGACGTTTTAAGGGAATTATATGGATGCAGGGATATATTAATTATCCCGATGTATAAAAATTCCGGTAAAGGAATGTAGTAGACTTCTATATTAATAAAATGTAAAAAGAGGAATTATAAGGAGGAACAAAAGATGAAATTTTTATCACGAATTATATTCGTTGTAGCGGTTATCGGTGTAATGTGTACCTATATGGGTGCCAAAGATACCATTTCTTTAGCTAAGAAACCCATTGATATGGCAGAAACTGATTGGGGAACCTTAAAAAAAGGTGATCATGTACAAATTACGATTGACGTTGTATGGGATGTTTTATATACCGAAACAACAACGGAAACAAAGTACGGTATTACAACAGATGAATATGAATCTGCAAGAGGATATGTTATTCCCCATTTATATATTGATAATCAGGGATATTACAACATTGACTATTTTATCGGTTTGAGACTTAATAGTGCGAAGAATTATGCAGTTGTAGAACAGATTTTAGATGAAACCAATGAATGGTATTTTGATACCACAGGAACCGTGGATTATGGTATGACCACATTTTATATGGATGGCGTGCTGGATAAAATGTCCAAGGATGAAAAAGATCTCATGATGGAATATCTTACGGATTATTGCGGATACAGCAGAACAGAGGCTGAAAAAATGATTTGTCCCTATATGATTGAAGCAAGAAATGAGGGAGCAGCTCATGTAGTATTAGTTATTGGTTTGGTAGCAGACGCAATATTAATTGCAGGAATTATATATATTGTTATCCAAAAGAAAAAAGAAAAAGAAATGTTCTCAGGAAGCCATTATATGGGTGTTGTTCCTACCGGCAGTACAGATATCTATGGTGGTTCAAATTACGGCGGAAATAATTTTGGAGGCACCGACTATGGGGCATCTGATAAGTATAATAACACGTATGACGGTAGTGTATATGGTGATCAGTCTTACGGCGGAACAAACACATACGGCGGAACAAACACCTATGGTGGAACCAATACTTACGGTGGAACCAATACTTACGGTGGAACAAATACTTACGGCGGAACCAATACATACGGTGGAACCGATACATACGGTGGAACCAACACCTACGGTGGAACAAATACTTACGGCGGAACCAACACCTACGGTGGAACAAATACCTATGGCGGAACAAATACCTATGGCGGAACAAGCACTTATGACAGTAACAACAGTAATGGTGTACAACAGGAAGAAAAGTATGATGGTCCCTGGCAACCTTATCAGTAAAATATAGTTTACCTATAATATAAAAAAGTGATATAATGATGCAGTGAGTAGTATTTACTTACTCACTGCAGATTTATGTTTTATATAGTCTGAAAATGTAAAGATGTTATGTTTTACACAAGCTTCTATAGTTAAATGGATATAACAAGCCCCTCCTAAGGGCTAGTTGCAGGTTCGATTCCTGCTGGGAGCATTAAAAAAGGATTGAGTGATTTGCTTTCATTCAATCCTTTTTTATATTACACATAATAGTTTTAAATATTAATATACTATTCCGTTTTTTTCTTTCTTTTAAATATGAAAGATCTAAACAGAATCACATTCATCACAATAAAGAAGGCTATCAAAATCACCATTGTCAGTGCCGGTTTCTGAGGTGCCAGCGTTGCAAGTAACATCATGGGAAAACCGAATACAATTGCCGGGAAGTTTTGGTAAACCATGTTGTCTGCAGCCGGAGTTTTAAAATCATTATCAATTTCACGAAGAAGAATGATACCTGTGCTGGCGGTACCGGTAAGCATACCGTACATAGTAAGGAATTGCTCTTCCTGGTATTCCGAAAATAACTTCACTGCAACCAAACGATTATAAAAGTAAGTAATCAAAAGTCCTACAACACCGAGGATTAAAATGATGCCCCAGTAATTTTCAAGGATACTTAAGCGGATTGCTGCAACACCGGCAACTACCATAATGTCAAAGAAGAAATTGCTGACGCGGGTCATTAAGAAATCATTTAAGTATTCACGCTTTACAATTTTTTTCTTATTTAGGAAATTCATTATGGTTTTAACAAGAGTAGCAGAAAGTGTACCAAGCAAGAAGTTAAATCCAAAAATTACAGATTTCATTCCGGGTAAAAGAGCTCCCAAGCCCTGCATAATACCAAAAGCAATCAAATAAGCAACTGCAACAAAAGCAATCTGTACCGTAGTTTTATCCATGCTGCCGTTCATGGGGATTTCGTTTTCACCCTGAATGGGACCTAAGTTAGTTTCCACCAGCTCTTCACCCTGCATTGTGATTTTGCCGCGTTTTTTCAACAGATTTAAATGGAATACTCCGCCAATGCTGGCGCTTAAGAAACCTAATGCAGCAATGGTAAGACCGAAGTTCTTACCGCCAACAAAGCCATACTCAGTTTCATAAATATTACCATAGTTCATGGCCTGACCGGTGCCCTGACCGAAACCAAAGGGAAGCAAAACGCCTGCTGCCGCAAAGAAGTCCTTAATTATAAGAGTTGCAATCATAGTAATGGTAAAACCAACAATTGCCTGTAAAAGGTAAGTGGAAACTGTCGTTACGCCGGTATTAAAAATTTCAATAGTACGTTTTTTACCGAGTTTGCCCTTAGCTGCCTTAAAAGTAGAAGCGATAAAACCAAGAGCTAAAGTATGGTAGGTAATCATTTCAAGCATAGCGTAGCCGTTACCGCCAAAAAAGTTGGTATCAAAGAAAGGTACTTTGGTAAAAGCACCAACAATTTCAGCTATAATTAAAAGAAGAATACCGCCCAAAACCGATGTGGGAATCAGGGAATGGCGCAGTAATTTAATTCTTCTTTTTAAAATATTCGCTATCAATAAACTGATTAAAAGCATTGCGAACAAGTTAAATGTTCCCCATACATTAGAGTCCCAAAAATTGTCCATCGTTTTCTCCTCCGTGTATATTTTTATAGCGATAATAAATATTTACGTATTTTAGTGCATTAAAATGTTTGTCACTTTTCAATTGATAAAGTTTGTCGCCGCAATATATATTAATTTTGTTTCTGCCAAGAACAGAAACGGCAGAAATATGTTCGAAGGATAAGATAAGTTCTTCTTTTCCTTTTATAACATATCTGTCGCCGTAGAGACTGATTTCACCTTCAAACATGGGCACTTTCTTTTTGTATAAAATTACTTCGGATAAGAAGATTTTGTCTACATACATTGGTTTTTCGTAAAAATCTGAAGGATTTAAATTGTTTACGAAATCTTTTTGATATTCGTACCAGTCGTTTATAAAGCGAAAAGGAAATTCTTTATCAATACCTTTTAGCTCCTTTGTAGGTAAATATTGAATTTTTATACCGCATTTTTTACATTCTGTAATATCTTTTTTACTGTAAAATTCCGACAAGCCGCAGTCCGGGCAGACATACATGGCACGTTCTAAGTATTCTGCGCTGTTTTTATGATAAAAGCAGGCATCCGCCACTGCTTCATTTACATAAAGCTCCTGCGTTAAAAGTGTGTAAAAATCATCCGCTGAAAGTTTACTATACTCTTCAGGTTCAATGACACGGGAAATATAGGCACGCATTTTGCCTTTGCGTACATCATCGGCCCATCGGGGATGTACACCATAGCCTCCTTCAATACGGAAAATAGCGATGGGAAGTTTTAATTTCTGGGCTAATCGCGCAACAGCCGGGTTCATATATTCGGTTTTACCGCTGAAAGTACGGTTTCCCTCCGGTGCCATGGCAATGGTACCGCCTTCTTTGGCTACCTTCATACAGGTCATAACTGCTTTGAGATCTGTAGCCTGTTTTTTGATGGGAATCGGATTGACGAGAAAACGTATCAAAGAAGACACCCATCCTTTGGAAAACAAATCTTCCGAAGCTACATAATATATGGGCCGGTAAAAAGCCATAGACACAAAAAACTGGTCAAAAGCTGTCTGATGATTAAACAGAATCAGGTACTGGCGTTTATCCTTGCGCCGATTCTCGACTTTAATATGATAAGTACATCTGGTGTATAAATCAAGAAAGGGCAAGGCAACGGATATAATTGGCTGATGATGCAGTTTTCTCCAAGTTTCTTTGTGCTTTTTCATAAGTGCCTCGTGTGTTTTTTTAATAAGGGAGCATAATATTCTTTTATGTATCATAGAATTAAATACAAATAAGTGAAAAACTCCATATACACTTATTCTATCACAAAACAAAGGGACTGTAAAAGTTGCAAGCGTCCGAAAACAGGCTATAAACCATTAAATTTTACTAAAATTTGAATCAAATTTAAAATTTTTTAAAAAATTTATCACTTTAAAGCTTGACAACTTCAACGCGAAGGAATATTATTGGTCTATAAAAATCGAAAAAACAAAGGCAATGACGAAGACGAAACCTGCAGGAACGTTTTCACAGAGAGTCGGGGATGGTGTGATCCCGGCAAAATGGTGCAGAGTTTTTATCCCTTCCGAGCCGGAAGCCCCAAAGATTATATATTGAGTAGGCGTTTCCCGTGAATGCTACGTTAGTGCATAGGAGTTGATAGACTTCGAAGAGGTGGTGGATATATTATCCGCAATTTGAGTGGTACCGCGAGTGCAATGAATTTACACCCGTCTCAAAGCAAAATTTAAGCTTTGAGGCGGGTTTTTTGTTTTATTCTACGCTGTAAGCCGGATTTTGCTAAGTGGATTTTGGTTCTGATTCTCTCGAAGTAATTATTTACAAAATATTTTTCAGGAGGTAGTTATGTTGACACTAGACCAAATTTTTGATGCACAGGTTGTACTAAAAGACATTATCCGTCCCACGAAAGTAGTAGCATCTGACGGAATTGCACCCGGTTGTGATTTATTTCTGAAGCCGGAGAACTTACAGAAGACAGGTTCTTTTAAATTAAGAGGCTCAGGATATAAAATTGCCACTCTTTCAGAAGAAGAAAAGAAACGCGGCGTTATCGCCTGTTCCGCAGGAAATCATGCACAAGGCGTTGCCCTTGCGGCATCGAAGCAGGGGATTCCTTCCTTGATTTGCTTACCGAACGGCGCACCGATTTCCAAGGTGGAGGCAACAAAATCATACGGAGCCCAGGTTTGTCTCGTAAACGGTTGCTATGATGATGCCTATCAGAAGGCCCTACAGTTAAGAGACGAAATGGGTTATACCTTTGTTCATCCCTTTGATGACGAAGCAGTCATTGCCGGTCAGGGAACCATCGGTTTGGAAATCACTAATGATATGGATGATGTGGATGCGGTAATCGTACCCATCGGCGGCGGCGGTCTGATTGCCGGAATTGCGTATGCAATTAAGTCAATTCGGCCATCCATTAAAGTATACGGCGTACAGGCAGCAGGTGCAGCCAGCATGTATAATTCCGTAAAGGCCGGCCAAATTCAGTGTCTTGAAACCGTATCCACAATTGCAGATGGTATTGCTGTAAAACAACCGGGCGTCAACACTTTTGACTTAATCAATAAATATGTAGACGATATCGCCTTGGTAACGGAGGATGAAATTGCATCGGCAATTTTAACCCTAATCGAGAAGCAAAAAATGATTGCGGAAGGTGCAGGCGCGGTATCCGTAGCGGCAGCAATGTTTGATAAGTTTCCCATTCAGGGTAAAAAAGTGGTCAGTGTGGTTTCCGGAGGAAACATTGATGTTACCAGTTTGAACCGCGTGATTAAGCGTGGTCTTATGAAATCCGGTCGTTCAACCAGTCTTTTAATCGAATTAATTGATAAGCCGGGTCAGTTAAAAGATGTATCCCGCATCATCGCAGATTGCGGCGGTAATGTAACCAGCGTTCACCATGAACGTGCCGGGGATACGGAAAGCGTGAACGGTTGTTACTTACGAATTGCCATGGAAACCAGAAATTATGAGCATGTAGAAGAAATCACTGCGGCACTTAAAAAGGAAGGTTTCAAGATTGTTTAATTGAGACAAAGATTGTAAAAAAGATGAAATACAGGTACTTAAGAATGTGTAAGATACGTAATTCTTAAAAACGTAAAGCAAATAATATCTTTTAGAAAGATATCAAAATAAAAAGGAGGCCAAATATGAGCAAAACAGTTTACACAACAAATGCACCCGCAGCAATCGGACCTTATTCACAGGCAGTCATCGCCGGAAATATGGTTTATACATCCGGTCAGATTGCCATTAATCCACTATCCGGAAATGTGGAGGCCTCAGATATCTGCGGACAGACCGAACAGGTTTGCGAAAACCTAAGTGCGGTGCTAAAAGCCGCCGGTACTTCCCTAAGCAAGGTGGTAAAAACCACCTGTTACCTACGCAATATGGAGGATTTTGCTCTATTCAATGAAGTTTATGGCAAATATTTTACAGAGAAACCTGCACGTTCCTGCGTGGCAGTCAGAGAACTTCCCAAGAATGTACTGGTGGAAGTGGACGCAGTGGCAGAGTTGTAAGAGAGCAAAACTATGAAAACGGAGAATTAAATATATGGATGCAACAAAATATGCAACAGGGTATTTCCCGGCACCGGGAAATCATTATAAATGGGTCCAAAAGGACCATGTAGACAAAGCTCCCGTCTGGTGCAGCGTCGACATGCGTGACGGAAACCAGAGCCTGGTGATTCCTATGAGCCTGGAAGAAAAATTGGAATATTATCAGTGGCTCTTAAAAGTTGGTTTTAAAGAAATCGAAGTAGGTTTTCCTGCCGCATCCGAAACGGAGTATATTTTCCTTCGAACCTTGATTGAGAATAATATGATACCTGAGGATGTAACCGTTCAGGTATTAACCCAGTGCCGTGAGCACATTATCCGCAAAACTTTTGATGCCTGCAAAGGTGCGCCCAGCGCAATCATTCACTTTTATAATTCCGTAAGTGTGGCACAGCGCGAGCAGGTTTTTAAGAAATCCAAAGAAGAAATTAAGCAAATTGCCGTGGATGGTGCCAAATTGGTCAAAAAATTGGCGGCTGAATATGAAGGAAACTTTCGTTTTGAGTATTCACCGGAGAGTTTTACCGGAACCGAGCCGGAATATGCATTGGAGGTTTGCAACGCAGTTCTGGATGTCTTGGAACCGGGACCTGACAACAATGTCATCATTAATCTGCCGGTAACCGTGGAAATGAGTTTACCTCACGTCTATGCAAGTCAGGTAGAATATATGTGTGAAAATTTGAAATATCGAGAATATGTAACGGTTTCGCTTCATCCGCACAATGATCGGGGAACCGGCGTTGCAGATACCGAGCTTGCGCTTCTTGCCGGGGCGGACCGCGTGGAAGGAACACTTTTTGGTAATGGTGAAAGAACCGGTAACGTAGATATCATCACATTGGCGCTGAATATGTATTCCCATGGAGTGGATCCGGGACTTGATTTCTCCAATATAAAAGATTTGGTGGAAGTGTACGAAAGATGTACAAGAATGCATGTATACGAACGTTCCCCTTATGCCGGAGCTTTAGTATTTGCGGCATTTTCCGGCAGTCACCAGGATGCCATTGCCAAGGGTATGAAGTGGCGTGAAGAAAAGAATTTACATCAGTGGACAGTACCGTACATTCCTATTGATCCCAAGGATATCGGACGTACATATGACGCAGATGTCATTCGTGTTAATTCCCAGAGTGGCAAGGGTGGTATAGGATATCTTTTGGAACAGACTTACGGTTACGATTTACCGCCTAAGATGAGAGAGCATTTCTCTTATTTATGCAAGGATGTATCCGATCATGAACACAAGGAACTTAAGGTATCCGAGATTTTTGATATTTTTATGGATTCATACTTTGATTGTGAAAATCCCGTGGCGCTTGACCAGATGGAATTCGTTCAGTCTGCTGAGCGGGTAGAAGGTAAAATTACTTTTATCAAAGATGGCGCAGCCACAGAAATGAAAACTACAGGTAACGGTTCTTTGGATGCTGTCAGCAATGCATTGAAGGCTTTTACAGGTGATAAATACAAGTTGGAGGTCTATACCCAGCACAGTATGCATGGTAAGGGTTCGCAGAGTGTGGCAGCCGCTTACATTGGAATCGATGGTGGCGACGGCAAGCTTTATTGGGGCGTAGGAACCCATACAGACATTATCCGCGCAGGTGCGAGAGCACTGCTTAGCGCTTATAATAATATGGTTCGAAAGGAGAAATAATCATGGGAATGACAATGACTCAAAAAATCCTGGCGCATCATGCCGGCTTGGAAAGTGTAACAGCCGGTCAGCTGATTAAAGCAAGGCTGGACATTGTGCTGGGTAATGATATTACAACTCCGGTGGCAGTTAATGAATTTAAAAAGGCCGGATTTGATAAGGTTTTTGATAAGGACAGGGTGGCAATTGTCCTTGACCACTTTGTTCCGAATAAAGATATTAAGGCAGCTGAGCAGTCTAAGACTTGTCGAGAGTTTGCCTGCGAACACTGCGTAAGCCACTTTTATGATGTGGGTAAAATGGGTATCGAGCATGCCCTTCTCCCCGAGCAGGGCGTGGTAACTGCCGGCGACTGTATTATCGGTGCTGACAGCCACACTTGTACTTACGGGGCGCTTGGTGCTTTTTCCACCGGTGTGGGAAGTACAGATATGGCAGCAGGTATGGCTACCGGTATGGCATGGTTTAAGGTGCCTTCCGCTATCCGCTTTGAATTAAAAGGCAAGCTTCCCGCAAATTGCAGCGGTAAGGACGTGATTCTTTATATCATTGGTAAGATTGGCGTAGACGGTGCTCTTTATAAAAGTATGGAATTTACCGGAGAAGGTGTGGCAACTCTGAGTATGGACGATCGTCTTTGTATCTGTAACATGGCCATTGAGGCCGGTGCAAAAAACGGTATTTTCCCGGTAGATGACGTAACCCGTGCTTATATGGAAGGCAGATGCGAAAGACAGCCGGTAGAATTTAGTGCAGATGCAGATGCGGAATATGAGCAGATTATAGAGATTGATTTATCTAAGATGGAACCCATCGTAAGCTGTCCTCATTTGCCTGAGAATACGAAGCCGGCCACTGAATTATCCGAAATTAAGGTAGATCAGGTTGTTATCGGAAGTTGTACCAACGGCCGAATGGAAGATATGGAAACAGCATATCGTTATTTAAAAGATAAAAAAGTTGCTGATGGCGTGCGCTGCATCATTATTCCTGCAACCATGCAGATTATGAAGGAATGCGTGGAGCGTGGATATGTAACCGCTTTTATTGATGCGGGAGCAGTGGTGTCTACACCGACCTGCGGTCCCTGCCTCGGCGGATACATGGGTATTTTGGCAGCAGGTGAGCGTTGTATCGCTACCACAAACCGAAATTTCGTAGGCAGAATGGGTCACGTAGACAGTGAGGTTTATCTCGCAAGTCCCGCAACTGCCGCAGCCAGTGCATTGACAGGTTACATTACCTGTCCGAAGGAGGTGTAAGCATGAATACACAAGGAAAAGTTTTTAAATATCCCGACAATGTGGATACCGACGTTATTATCCCTGCACGTTACTTAAATACACCGAAGGCAGAAGAATTAGCACTTCATTGTATGGAAGATATTGATACGGAATTTGTCAAGAAGGTTCAGCCCGGTGATGTTATGGTGGCAGGCTGGAACTTCGGATGCGGCTCCTCCCGTGAGCATGCGCCCCTGGTCATTAAAACCTGTAAAACAGGTTGCGTCATTGCCAAAAGTTTTGCAAGAATTTTTTACCGTAATGCCATTAATATCGGACTTCCTATTCTGGAATGTCCTGAGGCTGCGGAAGAAATTAACGCAGGCGATGAAGTAAAAGTAGATTTTGACACCGGTGTCATTGAAGACGTAACCACCGGAAAAACTTACAAGGCACAGCCTTTCCCTGATTTTATTCAGAATATTATCGCCAAAGGCGGGCTCCTTGCATCATTAAAGGAGGATTAAAATATGGATAAAAAAATTGCAGTCATCCGTGGCGATGGCATCGGCCCCGAAATCGTAGGCGAGGCATTGCAGGTTTTAGACGATGTGGCAAAGCTTTATGGACATGAATTTACCTACGATGATGTAGATATGGGCGGATGCGCCATTGATAAGTGGGGCGACCCCCTGCCTCAGGAAATGTTAGATAAGTGTGTGGCTTCCGACAGTGTTTTATTGGGAGCCGTAGGCGGACCGAAGTGGAACGATGTGCCCGGGCCAATGCGTCCGGAAAAAGGACTTTTAAGATTAAGAGCGGGAATGGGTGTCTACAGTAATAACCGTCCGGCTAAAATTTGGCCCCAGCTTGCGGCGGCTTCACCCTTAAGTCCCGCCATTGTGGAAAAAGGTATTGATTTTATCATTGTCCGTGAATTAATCGGCGGAATTTATTTCGGCAAGCACGAAACAGTGGAAGAAAACGGCGAATTAAAAGCAATCGACGAGCTTACCTATACCGAAAGCGAAATTGAAAGAATCGGCCGTATCGGTTTTGAAACCGCAAGAAAGCGTAACAAACAGTTGTGTTCCGTAGAAAAAAGCAATGTTTTGGACAGCAGCCGCTTGTGGAAAAAGGTAATGCATAAACTGGCGGAGGAGTATCCCGATGTAATCTTAACGGATATGCTGGTGGACAACTGTGCAATGCAGATTGTCAAAAATCCCTCCCAGTTTGATGTAATTGTGACGGAGAATATGTTCGGTGATATTTTATCCGACGAAGCTTCCATGATTACGGGCTCTATCGGAATGATTCCTTCCTCAAGCTTGGGAAGCTCAAGTTGCGGATTGTATGAACCGATTCACGGCTCTGCCCCTGATATTGCAGGAACTGATATAGCAAACCCTATTGGAACCATTCTTTCTGCAGCTATGATGCTAAAATACAGTTTTGATATGCCTAAAGAGGCGGACTGCATCGAAAAAGCAGTATCTGCAGTATTGGATGCAGGCTACAGAACTGCAGATATTATGCCTACAGATGTTGAAGAAGCGCAGAAATGTGTTAAAATAGGTTGTAAAGAAATGGGCAAACAAATCAGATTGCATTTACGAAAGGAGAAATAAAGTGTTATTATCCGGCGCAGACATTATTGTAAAAACATTAATTGAACAAGGTTGTGAAACCGTTTTTGGTTATCCGGGAGGGCAAATTATCAATGTCTACGATTCCCTTTATAAATATCAGGACGAAATTACCCATATACTTGCTGCTCACGAGCAGGGTGCAGCACATGCGGCAGACGGATATGCCAGAGCAACCGGTAAGCCCGGTGTAGTAATTGCTACTTCAGGTCCCGGCGCAACCAATTTGGTTACCGGTATTGCAACTGCATACATTGATTCCGTACCGTTGGTAGCTATTACAGGTAACGTTATGACATCCCAGATTGGTTCTGACAGTTTTCAGGAAATTGATATTACCGGTGTTACCTTGCCGATTACGAAACATAATTACTTTGTAGGAAAGATTGAGGATTTGGCGGATACCATCCGTGAAGCCTTTGTAATTGCGGCTTCCGGCCGTCCCGGTCCTGTTTTAATCGACGTTCCCAAAGATATACAGCAGGCAAAATATGAATATGAGCCCCAGGCACCTGTGGTTCCCGGCGGAAGAATTTGTGCTAAAGAAATCCGTATTTCTCCGGCGGCAGATTGTATTAACAAGGCAGAGAGACCTTTTATCTATTTTGGTGGAGGTATGATTACTTCTGAAGCACAGGAAGAAATGTTACAGCTGGCAGAGCTTATTGATGCGCCTATCGGATGTTCCATGATGGGTATTTCCGGAGTTCCGACAGACCATCCCAGATTCCTGGGTATGCAGGGTATGCATGGACATTACGCGTCTTCCATGGCAATGCATAATGCGGACTGTATTATTGCTTTAGGTGCCCGTTTTAATGACCGTGTAACCGGTAATCGCGCAAAGTTCTCTGTAGGTGCCAAGATTGTGCATATTGATATTGAAGGTGCGGAACTTGGTAAAACCACCAACGATACACATATGCTTCGCGGCGATATCAAAATGACTCTTGCGAAGCTTTTACCCTTAATTAAAAAGAATGAAAAGCCGGAATGGATGGCCAAAGTTGTCGCATTCCGTGAAGAAGAAACACGGGTACAGGATAATCGCGAAGGTATGACACCCCGTAATTGTCTTATGGCTTTAAATAAGCACTTAGGTGAAAATACAGCAGTAGCAACCGATGTAGGTCAGCATCAGATGTGGGCTGCCCAGACCGTGGAATTCAAGAAAACCCGTAGATTTATTTCAAGCGGTGGTCTCGGCACCATGGGTTTTGGTATGGGCGCAGCCATCGGAGCGGCAATGGCAACCCGTGAACGCTCCGTACTTGTTACCGGTGACGGAAGTTTCGGTATGAACTTAAATGAAATGGCGACAGCTGTTACATATAACGTACCGATGGTTATTTTACTGATAAACAACGGAGTACTGGGTATGGTTCGCCAGTGGCAGACCTTGTTCTTTGATAAGCATTATTCCAACACTATTTTGGATCGTCAGACTGATTTTGTGAAACTGGCGCAGGCATTTGGTGCGGATGGTGCGGTAGCAACCACTTTGGAAGAGTTAGATAGCGCGCTTGCAAAAGCATTTGCTTGCAACGGACCTTTTATCGTGGATTGCAGAATTGATAAAGATGAATTCGTACTTCCCATGCTTCCTCCCGGAGGTTCCATGGATGACATTATTGTAAAGGTAGGTGACTAGGATGGAGAGATATACAATAGCGATTTTGGTTAATAACCAGTCCGGTGTTTTGAATCGTGTAACCAGTATGTTCCGACGCAGACAGTTTAATATTGCCTGTCTTACCGTTAGTGAGACGGAATCACCGGATTATTCCCGAATCACCATTCTTTTTGAGGGAGAAGAGAGTAAAAAGAATCAGTTGATTAATCAATTTTATAAGCTTCCCGACGTAATTTCCATCAAGGAACTTCACGCAAAAGATTCCGTAAGCCGTGAATTACTTTTGATAAAAGTAGCAAATTCTCCGGAAACAAGAGAAGAAATCCGATCAGCGGCAGAGGCTTTTGAGGCAAAAACCGTGGATTATACGAGAGAATCCATTGTGATGCAGGTTACCGGAGACCGTAAGCGCATTGATGATTTTATCAATATTATGCGTGATTTTAATATTATGGAAATCTGTCGTACCGGTCTTGTAGCCTTACAGTGCGGCGATGTAACCATCCGTCAGGAGACAAATTAAGGCAGAGAGTCATTTTAACGGACAGAGTAAGTATTATATTTTGGCGAAATTTAGGAAGAGTATAATGGCGAAGCAAATAAGCCATTCCTGCGCAGGGTAGTTTGGAGCCACCGGTACTTAGGTTCTGTATTTTAGAACCTTATGTACCGCTGTGTGCGACAACTAGCGAGAGCGTGCCCTAGTGGAATGTGCTATTTGCGAAGCCTTTATAGAGTAAATAAATTTCGCCCCATCATAAAAAGAAAAGAGGACAAAGAAATGAATAGAATATTTTATGAGCAGGATTGTGATTTAAATAAATTAAGCGGAAAGACCGTAGCAATCATCGGTTACGGTTCACAGGGACATGCGCATGCATTGAATTTAAAAGACAGTGGAGTTAATGTTATTGTTGGTTTGTATGAAGGAAGTAAGAGCTGGGCGAAAGCGGAAGCTCAGGGACTTCAGGTTATGACAGCAGCAGATGCAGCTAAGGCAGCAGATGTTATTATGATTCTGATTAATGATGAAAAGCAGGCTAAGCTTTACAAGGAAAGCATTGAGCCTAACTTAGCAGAAGGCAAGACTTTGGCATTTGCACATGGTTTCAACATTCACTTCGGATGCATTAAGCCTCCTGCAAATGTAAATGTTATTATGATTGCGCCTAAGGGACCCGGACATACCGTGAGAAGTGAGTACCAGGCAGGCAAGGGTGTACCTTGTTTGATTGCTGTTGAGCAGGATGCTACCGGTGACGCATGGGATATCGGTTTGGCATACGCTTTGGGTATCGGCGGTGCCCGTGCAGGTGTGCTTGAAACCAACTTCCGCACAGAGACAGAAACTGACCTTTTTGGTGAACAGGCAGTACTTTGCGGCGGTGTTTGTGCCTTAATGCAGGCAGGTTTTGAAACTTTGGTGGAAGCAGGTTATGACCCCAGAAATGCTTACTTTGAATGTATCCATGAAATGAAGCTCATTGTAGACCTGATTTACCAGAGTGGTTTTGCAGGAATGCGTTACTCTATCTCCAATACTGCAGAATATGGTGATTATGTAACAGGTCCTAAGATCATTACAGAAGATACCAAGAAGGCTATGAAGAAGATTTTGAGTGACATCCAGGACGGTACTTTTGCCAAAGAATTTTTACTGGATATGTCAGATGCAGGAAGTCAGGTTCACTTCAAGGCTATGCGTAAGCTTGCAGCAGAGCATCCTTCAGAGGTTGTAGGTGAGGATATCCGTAAGCTTTACAGCTGGAATGGTGAAGATAAACTGATTAATAACTAGGAGGATTCCAAAATGTTTAGTGATTCCTTAAAAGCAGGCCCTCAGAATGCACCGCATCGTGCGCTTTATCATGCACTGGGTCTGACCGATGAAGAAATTAAACGTCCCTTGGTAGGTATTGTCAGTTCTTATAACGAAATCGTGCCGGGACATATGAATATTGATAAAATTGTGGAAGCAGTCCGTATGGGCGTAGCTATGGCCGGAGGAACCCCTATTGTGTTCCCCGCTATTGCGGTTTGCGACGGTATTGCCATGGGTCATAAAGGTATGAAATATTCCCTGATTACCCGTGATTTGATTGCAGATTCTACAGAAGCTATGGTCAATGCCCATGGTTTTGATGCTTTGGTTATGGTACCTAATTGTGATAAAAATGTACCCGGACTTTTAATGGCGGCAGCCCGCCTTAATATTCCTACGGTATTTGTAAGCGGCGGTCCTATGCTGGCAGGTCACATTGACGGAGCCAAAACCAGTTTTTCCTCTATTTCAGAGGCAGTAGGTGAGTACAACGCCGGTAAAATCTCTCTTGAGAAGCTTCACGAGTATGAGTGCAAGACCTGCCCTACCTGTGGTTCCTGCTCCGGTATGTATACCGCCAATTCCATGAACTGCTTAACTGAGGCTCTTGGTATGGGCCTAAAAGGAAACGGAACCATCCCTGCAGTATACTCAGCCCGCATTGAGCTTGCAAAGCATGCAGGTATGGCAGTTATGAAAATGCTTGAAGAAGACATCCGTCCTTTGGACATTATGACATTGGAAGCCTTTTATAATGCATTGACAGTGGATATGGCCCTTGGTTGTTCTACCAACAGTATGTTGCATCTTCCGGCAATTGCCCATGAGTGCGGCATTGAAATTAACCTTGATATTGCCAATCAGATCAGTGAAAAGACCCCGAATCTCTGTCACTTGGCACCTGCAGGCAGAACCTACATTGAAGAATTGGATGAAGCCGGCGGCGTGTATGCGGTTATGAATGAATTGTCAAAAAAAGGTCTTTTGAATACCGATTGTCTTACTGTTAACGGAAAGACCGTGGGTGAAAACATTAAGGATTGCATCAATTTAAATCAGGAAGTAATACGTCCAATTGAGAATCCTTACAGCGAAACCGGTGGTATTGCGGTACTTCGCGGTAACTTAGCTCCGGATGGAAGCGTTGTAAAACGTTCTGCTGTTTTACCGGAAATGCTGGTACATGAAGGTCCGGCCAGAGTATTTGAGTGTGAAGAGGATGCTCAGGCAGCTATCAACGCAGGCAAAATCAACCCCGGTGACGTGGTTGTCATCCGCTATGAAGGACCCAAAGGCGGTCCCGGTATGCGTGAAATGTTAAATCCCACCTCAGCCATTATGGGTATGGGTCTTGGCAGCAGTGTTGCCCTGATTACAGACGGTCGTTTCAGTGGTGCCACCAGAGGTGCCTGTATCGGCCATGTTTCTCCCGAGGCAGCCAGCGGCGGTGTTATCGGCATTGTAAAAGAAGGCGACATCATCAGCATTAATATTCCCGAAAACACCTTGGAATTAAAGGTAAGTGAGGAAGAAATTGCGGCACGTATGAAGGATTTTGTACCGAAAACAAAGGAATTAAAAGGTTACTTAAAGCGTTATGCCGCTCTGGTTTCCAGCGGTGCCAAGGGAGCGATTTTGGAATAGTATAGAGTAATGCATTTTGAATGAAAAATCCAAAATATGGAAAGTCTAATTTTAGAACGATATGAAAAAAGAATTTTTAATGAGATTATATACGTTGACAATTTTTCGTAATTTATTGGAAGACCCGGTAATACAGGCATTATGCGAGTATTTAAAAGATCTTGATAACTGGGATTCTTTACTTGCTGTGAGCGGATATTGTCAGACTGTGGGAAAGCTTTATCTCTCAGGCGAAAGCAATTTTGCGGATTATATTCAACGGATTGTTAGTGATGATGAAAATGTATATATCCGAAGAATCGGAATGGGGGAAACGGCGGAACCTTTTATGGAGGAAGCGGTAGCGAAGGAATTGGAGATTCTGCAGGAAATCGCAGATCTTACACCCCAAGGTTTGCAGGAAGAGTTGTTTTACGAAGGATATCTGCCTTCTTTTGAAGTAAAGCAGATCAAACTGAAAGAAGAATATTATCACCGTTGCGCCAATATTCATTGCTATGGTTATGGTATGTATGCAAGATTTCATATGTTTTATGTGGATGAATCAGGCAAAATTATGCCGGTGCATTCGCCGGACAGCATTCGTTTGTCCCAATTGATTGATTATAAAAGAGAGCAACAACTAATTATTGATAATACCAAGGCATTGCTTGAAGGGAAGCCTGCCGCCAATATTTTATTGACCGGAGATGCCGGAACGGGTAAATCTTCCACAATCAAGGCAGTGGTTAACGAGCTTTATCATAAGGGCTTGCGTATTTTGGAAATCCGAAAGGAACAGCTTCATAAAATCCCGGCAATTGTGGATGAATTAAGCAAAAATCCACTGAAGTTCATACTTTTCATAGATGATTTATCTTTTGTAAAAGATGATGATAATTTCAGTGCCTTAAAAGCAATTTTAGAGGGCTCGGTATCTGCTAAGTCAAGCAATGTGGTGATTTATGCCACAAGCAATCGCCGTCATCTTGTAAAAGAAACCTTTTCTGAGAGAGACGGTGATGACGTGCATCGCAACGACACCATACAAGAGATTATTTCTCTTTCGGAACGCTTTGGCCTGCACATTACTTTTAACCGTCCGAATAAAGAAACTTATTTAGATATTGTCAGCCGCTTGGCAAAGGAAAGCGGTATTCGATTACCTGAAGAGGAACTCAAAGCAGGAGCAGAGCGATTTGTTCTCGGCAAAGGAAACCGTTCCGCCAGAGCAGCAAAACAGTATGTGGACAGTTTGATTGTTAAAGAGACAAAGTTCGCAGAGTCTTAATAACTCCGGGAAGAGAGCTCCAAAGAAAATTAAGTGAAAAACTGTATTCTTCGGGATACAGTTTTTTATATTTTTCTTTTCTTTTTGACAATAAGTGATATAATTGATTTAAGTGTGTAACAATTTTGTCCGTTAGGGGAAAAATACGGATAGTTTGATAAAATGTACCCGGTACGGAGTGCATCATCATAAAAATATCGGAGGGATTGCAATGGCAAAGAAACAGCAGAAAGTAAAATTAAACAAAAGATTATTGAATGCCAAGATGAAGAACAAATTCAGTCTTGGATTCGGGCCGGTAATTGCCGGAGTTTCCATTACTGCAATGATAGCAATGGCAGCAATCATTATTTTATGTATTAATATGGCTAAAAACGGCTTACCCATTACTATAGGAATTGTTGCAATTGTTGTTTTGTTAATTGCGGAGATGCTGACCATTATAATGTGTAAAACCGTTTCAAAAAGTTTGGCAGATTCCATTACACTTCCTATCTTTGAATTAAAAGAAGCCGTAAATAAGATTAAAAAAGGCGATTTTGATGTTGAGATTACATATGAAAGTAATGATGAATTAGGTGAACTTGCCCAGGATTTAAGAGAAACTTGTGAAACATTAAAAGGTATTGTCTCCGATGCCGGAAGCATGCTTGTCGAAATGGCAGAAGGTAATTTTACTATTACTTCTGAAGCATCTGAATTATATGTAGGCGATTTTGAAACCTTGATTGTTGCGATGAATCAGTTAAATTCTCAGCTGGATGCGACTTTACGTCAAATTAAGGAATCTGCAGGGCATGTAATGATTGGTTCCGAGCAGTTGGCAGGTAGTGCACAGGAATTAGCAGAAGGTGCCAGCGAGCAGGCATGTGCGGTAGATGAACTTACATCTACCATTGCGGACGTAACCAATATTTCCGAAGACAGTGCAAGAAATGCAATGATGGCGGCAAGCAGTGCTAAAGATGCTGCAGATGATGCAGCAAGCAGTCGTGAAAAAATAGGTAAGCTTACGGATGCAATGGACCGCATTACAGAAACTTCCAAAGAAATCGAAAATATTATTACTGCAATCGAGAAAATTGCGGCACAGACCAATCTTTTATCCTTAAATGCATCCATTGAAGCGGCAAGAGCCGGTGAAATGGGTAAGGGATTTGCGGTAGTAGCAGATCAGATTGGTAAGCTGGCAGCAGACAGCCGTCAGTCAGCAGTTACAACCCGAGAGTTAATCAGCAAGTCTCTGACGGAAATTGAGAACGGAAGTATTATGGTCGAGTATACAATGGAGTCTATCGGTACAGCTCTTGCCAATATGGAATCTTTTGCAGGTATGGCAGCAGGAGCAGCCGAGGCATCTCAGGAACAGGCTGATATGTTGAAGCAGATTCAGACAAGAATTGACCAGATTTCAACCGTTGTTCAGAGTAATTCTGCATCAGCAGAAGAAACCTCAGCAATCAGTCAGGAACTTTCTGCACAGGCAATCGGTTTGGAAGAAATGATATCTAAGTTTGAATTAAGAGAAGAAGATTTTTCTACTGTGGAATAAATAGAATTACAGATAAAATGCAAATCCCTCTGCTCGAATGAGTAGAGGGATTTTTAGCCTTAATTAACATATTATAAAGACAGCCTGCTAATTATAACTTACAGAAGTCATATAAGGGACAGAGTTTTCTGAATTATGAATGACTCCTTCTTCATCTAAATATCTTGTAAAAGGCAGAACTTCTGCACTAATAGTATATCTGCTGGTGTCTTCCAATAAATCAGCTTCAAAAGTAAAGGTAACAATACTACCGGGATCAATGTTTGCTTCTCTGATAGAATGACTGCTTCCTGGTATTTCTTTATCATCCTGCGTGTAGTAAGTTGAAAGGTTACAGCGTAAGCTCTCTATGGTATGTTCACTGTTATTAACAACTGTAACAATCAGAGAACCGTCAGACTGAATACTTTCGGTTACAACAATGTTTTCGTTCATGGTTTTTATTTTTTCGCTATCGGTATTAAATGAGATATAATCAAAGTCCTCATAAACACTTTCTTTTGCATCCTTGTCATTTTCAGGATAACACATGTCAATACGATAAAATCCGTCTGCTCTTTCGAAGAAAAGAACGTCCAACATCGCATTTTTGTTTTCGTCTTTTAATACAAAATGCCATACATCAATGTCCCAGTCATAGGAATCAAAATAGCAGTCTTCTACAGAGCCCTTGGGATTGGCAGCAAGATAAAAATATCTGGAAACATCTTCCCAAGTAGTTTCTTCTGTTTTTGTAAAAGTATAACCTTCTTCTTCTAACATGCTATCATAAAAGTCAGATGCCTGTTTGTCTAAGGAAGTATTTTGATCTTCTAAATATGTAACAGAAAGATAGGTATCTTTTAAAGTAATATCTAAATTTTCAGGATTTTCATATGTTGTGAGAAGAACTCTGGTATCGGGATCCGTATCATATGTAAGAACAATGCTGTCTTGCTCTATGGAATAGCCACCGCTGCGATATTCGCCGCCGGCAACTCCCAACGGAAGAACAAAAACTCTTCCCGTAATTTTAACTTTGTTTGTTTCTACGTATTCGTAGTATGCACAATTTGTCAGAGGGGAATTCTCTATTTTATTGTTATGTATTATTGAAACAATAAAATAAATAGTGAAAGCAACTACAACTGCTCCAAAGATACCGATTTTAATCCACATGCTTTTTTTCATTCTTATAATCTCGCTTTCTTAACCAAATTCATAAAATCTCAAGAAAAGATAAAAGTTTCTCTCTCACTGATATATTTTCATGAGTTTAATAAAGGTTCATTTTTTATTATATCATGCAATATTTTTTTATAAATAGTAAAAGAATAAAAAAATAAAAAAGAATACACAAAAAATTCCAGTTTATTCATTGTAGATTTTGCAAACAATAATTTCAGAAACGCAAATGTGTTTCAAACGCAAAGGCCGTTTGCGTTTCATTTAAATAGAATGCGAATAAGAAGAAACAAATTTCAATTGGAAGGAGATGCATCATGAAGGAAAATTACAACGATAAGTCATACAATGCTTACAATGAAAACAAATCACAGAACAGTACAAAGAATAACTCAAAGAACAATGCGAAGAACGCTTCTAAGAACAACTATTCCGATAAGGCAGAAAATAAGTCAAATTACAATAAAGAATACTAATAAGAAAAGTATCGCATAAGCAAAAAAGGGATTGCAGCTTCCGAAAGAAATTGCAATCCCTTTTGTTTTATATTTTAGTAATTTTCAGCATGAATCTCAAAGTAGGCCTGAGGATGAGCACAGGTAGGGCAAATTTCGGGAGCGTTGGTTCCAACCACGATATGACCGCAGTTACGGCATTCCCAAACCTTAACTTCACTCTTCTTAAATACTTCTGCTGTTTCAACATTGTGTAACAATGCCCGGTAACGTTCTTCATGGTGCTTCTCGATTTCAGCAACCATACGGAATTTAGCAGCTAACTCAGGAAAGCCTTCTTCTTCTGCAGTCTTGGCAAAACCTGCATACATGTCGGTCCATTCGTAGTTCTCGCCTGCAGCTGCAGAAACAAGATTTTCTGCTGTATTGCCGATACCTTCCAATTCCTTAAACCATAATTTAGCGTGTTCCTTCTCGTTATCAGCTGTCTTTAAGAAAAGGGCAGCAATCTGCTCATAACCTTCCTTTTTTGCCTTGGAAGCAAAATAAGTGTATTTGTTTCTGGCCTCTGATTCACCGGAAAAAGCAGCCATAAGATTTTTTTCTGTTTGTGTACCTGCGTATTTAGACATAGATATACCTCCTTTTTTATTACTATGGTCTTATTATAATTTTTTTAAACAATCTTGTCTATTTTTTTAAAAAATTTTTATGACAATTCTCATTAAAAATGTAAAATTAATGATAAAAAGGATTTCGGTGTTAAATTAGAAAGCGCGCAGTGTTATTAATGGCAGCTGTGGCTTCCGCAACCGTGATTTCCGCAATTATGTCCTTCACCATGGTCATGTCCGTGGTGATTGCACTGCACGTTAGGATTGAATTCCAGATTTCCGGCCAGATAAGCTTCTACTGCTGCATCAGCATTGCCGGATGCACCGCCATAGAGCTTAATGCCTGCTTCTGCCAAAGCCATTTGCGCGCCGCCTCCGATGCCGCCGCAAATTAAAACTTCAATATTGTTTAAGGATAAAAATCCCGCCAAAGCACCATGTCCCTGACCGTTCGTGTCTACTACATAGCTTTTTGCAATAGTGTTATTTTCGATTTCGTATACCTTAAACTGCTCCGTATGTCCGAAATGTTGAAAAATTTGTCCGTTTTCATATGTAACTGCAATATTCATTTTTATTTCTCCACTCCTTTATGTTATACTTATAAAAGTTAACAGACATATTATAATCTAAAATGTCTAAAAGAAATTATATCACAAAAAAATAAAATTTGTGTGATAAAAAGGATATTTTCCAAATTAATATTCATATAAAAGCAGACAATTGTAAGCGATTGAAAGACAGGGAGATAAACTATGAAATTTGTAATTCAACGAGTGAAAGAAGCAAAAGTAGTGGTGGATGGTAAGACTACCGGTGAAATCGGTAAAGGTTTTCTTGTTTTTATCGGTGTATCCAATGAAGATACTAAAGAAATTGCAGATAAATTAGTAAAAAAGCTTCTGGGATTACGTATTTTTGCGGATGCGGAAGGAAAAACCAATCTTGCATTGGAAGATGTGAACGGAGAGTTACTTTTAGTATCCCAGTTTACGCTCTATGCAGATTGTAAAAAAGGTAACCGCCCTTCTTTTATCCGGGCGGGAGCTCCGGACTTTGCCAATGAGATGTATGAATATATCATCGCTAAATGTAAAGAGAGCGGAGTAAAAACCGAGACCGGTATCTTTGGAGCGGATATGAAGGTGTCTTTGGTGAATGACGGGCCCTTTACAATTATTTATGATTCGGAAGAGATGGTGTAGGGAGAATATTAGAGGATAATTTAAAAGTTTTTACAATAAAGGTAACAACATCTGAAACACATACTCACCATTTTCCGTAAAAGAACGGCATTCGCCATGATATTTCTGTACAATTGCATTTACATTTTCGAGACCGATGCCGGAAGGGGTGTCGGTCTTTTTGGTTGAGAGAATTCTTTTCTCCTGACGTTTCAGGTTCTCCCGGCAGGGATTTTTCATTTCCATATAAAAAATTTTTTCTTTATTATGACCAATTAAGGTAATACTATTGTTGGTTGTATTTTTTTTGTTTGCTTCTATGGCATTGTCTAATAGATTAGCCAACAATATGCAACAGTCGACCCGCTCCAAAGTGTTTAATCCATTAAGATTACCATTAAAACGGAAGGAAGTGCCGTTTTCGTTCATTTGCTCGCTTTTGATTCCGATAATCATATCCGCCGTTTCACATCCTGTAGCGAAAGCTTTTTTTCCTTCGGGGGTATTACCGCTTAAATTTGTAAAATATTCTTCTGCTGTGTCATATTCTCCTTTTGCAAGCATTTCCCGAAGTAGGAGTATATGATTTTTCCAATCATGACGAAAGCGTATGGTATCTTCCTGTGTTGCTTTGTAATCTTTAAAGAAGTTGTATTCTTCTTCGAATTGTTTCCTGTATTCTGCGGAAAGCTTGCGGTAATAGCCGGATCGCTTTCTATGATAAACGGCATAAAGAAGTAAGATTTCGAAGGCGAAAAGAATCAGAGACGAAATCACAAAATAATAGGGATTTTCAATTTTTAAGGTGCGGATAATTCCGGCAGCAAAATAGCCTACTGCATTGAAAACAAGAAGAATAATGACTTCCAACGCATTTAAGGAAGTATTCTGTATACGACAGTCGGTATGGCGGATTAGCAATAAAAGTATTACAAATAATAAGGGATCACACAGGATAAAAAGGGGTGTAATGACTTCACCGTTACTTGCTATAGTCTGAAAGCGATCCAGTCCGGTAAAAAGCTCCAATGTAGTAAGAATAGATCCGGTCTGGACATAAAAAAGTAAAGCCGGAACAATTAAAAGTATCGTAACAAACCGTTTGGAGCGGCACATGAGAATAACAGCCAGCAACAGTCCCGTATTGATACCTAAAGATGCCAGCCAGTTCATTTCCTGCGGTAAAAAAGAGATGAGGATATCCATTCCAAGGAACGCTAAGGCTGTAATCAGCAAAGATTTCCCATCATAACGCATATCCCGGCCATAGACAAATTTTAAAATTAAAATGGTATTTAAGACCACAAAAACGTTGGTCATAACCAAAATTGCAACCTGTATTACTTCTAGCATTGTAAACTCCGTTTTATATAGATTTGATGCAAAGCTTAAACCAAAGATTTATGCATATAGCAAAAAATCTGACTTTGATACGCTTTTATTTTGGATTTGCTGATTGAAAGAAGCGTTCCGTTACTGATTTCTACTTTGTTTTCAAAAATTCCCCGATGATGCCTAATATTTACCAGGTATTTTCTATGTATGCGGTAAAAGCCATGGTTTCCGAGCTGTTCCTCATATTTGTTAAGACTCATATCGCTAATAAAGTGATTATTTTTAGTATAAACAATGGTATACTTATCTTCGGCACTAATATAGAGAATATCATTCAATGATAAATAAACACTGTTCTTTTTTTCTTTAATCAGGATTTTTTCTTTTTTATCTAAGTCCTTCTGAATGTCGGAGGTAAGGGCAAGTAAATCATCGGTTGTCACCGGTTTAAGGAGGTAACGGTAGGCGGATGCCTCATATCCTTGTATAGCATATTCTGCATAGGCAGTAGTAAAAATTAAATAGCTGTCCGGACAAATTTCCCGTATTTTTTTACCTAGACTAATGCCGTCGCTTTCCGGCAAGCGTATATCCATAAAAATAATGTCCCAAGGGGAGGTTTTGCCCTGCTCGATAGACGTTAACTGATTAATAAAATCTTCTGCGGCGGAACTGATGGTAATTTGAAAAGAGATATTATTATCAAGTTTTTGCAGGAGACTTTCCAACTGTAGAGCGTGTTCTTTTATGTCGTCGCAGATATGTACTTGACAGATTTCAATTGTTTTCATACGAAAGTCCTTTGGAAATAACTAATTTAATATAACCACAATAAAAAATGCTGGGGATTTAAGCATATTAAAGTCAGTATATCAAAGGGGAGATTTTTTTTCTACATTTTCCGATAAAGCCCCGTCTTTTTCCGATAAAAAGAAAAACTCCCGCAGTTACTGTATAAGTAACAGGGGAGTTTGCGTAACAATTGATGGTTTATTATTCAGCCTGATAATAAATATGTACTCTGTCTTCATAGATGAGGTCGCCGTTTTCGGTTTCATCACGAAGATACGTATAGAGATCATTTGTTACATAAATAACAGTTACCTGGGTTAAATTATAAGAGCTGGCAAGGTTACTTTCCATAGGCTCTACAATTAACTTACCGGCAGGTTCCTCATAAACCATTGTATAGTAAGGAATTCCTTCACCGGTTTTGATTTGTTCTTGGAAGTCTTCTAAGGAACCATCAATTTCACCTGTATAAATAATATCCGGTTTGCCGATAATATCAGTCATTTGGATTAAGTAAGTTCTGTCAAAAGGGCATTCGAGATTAAATACAAGATCAGGTCTTTCAGCATTGAATTCATCAATGTAATAACCTTCATGGTATTCTTCAATATAGTACTGATTGTTTGCGAGAACTTCGCTTACGCTAAGTTCAGTATCCGTAATATTATATACGGTCATGTCAATGAAATAAACGTCTTCTTGGGTTCTGTGCATACTGATTTTAACGGAATCACCGGGTTTGATGGGATATTCAGTCTGCAAATTCAAAATTTCATTAACATCAGATGTTTCTATTTTATCCTGCCATGAGGGATATACACGGAAATAGGTATATTCTCCGCTGGTTAAAATTTCTTCCACGGTAGCACCGGGTGTCATGCATCCAAAAAGAGTAGTTTGTGATAAGTCCTTTACTTCCTGTCCCTGAAGTCCATACTTTAACCAGAAGGGTGTTTTGCCCCATTCTTCTACAACTTCCCAGTCACCGCAGAAAGATTCTTCTTCCACCGAAGATTCCTCTGATTCAACTTCTTCAGAAGCTTCCATACTGATTACTTCTTCGCTGTCATCAGTGATATTGGTTTCATTGGTCGAACCTGAACATGCTACGAGGCCGATTACCAGTGCACATATTAATAATAAATACTTGATTTTCTTCATTTTTTACTCCTTTTTTAAATTATTATCATTGCGTTTTATAAAAGAAAGTGTTATGCGATATAAAATATCAAGACAGATATTAGCAAAGACGTATTTGAAATAAAAGAGAGTGGGGAGACTTTTCCGATAAAGAGGCGGATATTTCCGATAAAAGAAATAAAACGTCTTGTTCAAGCGCTATTGTGGTAGGAAAATGACACAATCTTATTACAAAACAAACATTCAATGTACGATTGTTATAAAATTCTTATAAAAAGTTATAGTAATATTCGAAGAATAATACTAAAATCACATTGCAAACCTACATGAAGGAGTATATGATATAACTACTATGGATAAATTACAGAAAAAAGAGTTTTATAAAAAGTTAATAAAATTAGTAATCCCTATGGCATTTCAGCAGCTGATGCTTGCTTTGGTTGGAGTGTCGGACGCGGTAATGATGGTATTTTTGAATCAGGATGCTTTATCGGCAGTATCGTTAGCTACGCAGGTAATGTTTGTTTTTACACTGTTTGAGTTCGCCATAACTTCCGGTGTGTCAATTTTTGCGGCGCAGTATTGGGGAATTGGTGATAAAGATTCTATTGAGCGGATTCTTGGAATCGGTTTAAAAGCAACCGTTCTGGTATCTCTGCCCTTTACTTTGGGAGCTATGTTTGTTCCTGAGTTTATGATGAAAGCATTTGCATCGGACCCTGCGCTGATTGAAGGAGGTGCTGTTTATTTAAGATACGTGGCACTTTCTTATCTGTTTCTTGCAATTTCCCAAGTATATCTTACTATTATGAAAAACTGCGAGAAAGCCGGAATGTGTGCAATCATCAGTGCAGTTTCGGTAGTTATTAATATTGTTTTTAATGCGTTCCTTATCTTCGGTATCGGACCTTTTCCTGAGATGGGGATTGCCGGAGCGGCGGTTGCAACCGTTATTTCCAAGCTGGTGGAGATGGTGTGGGCATTAATTATTATGTTTATGCCGGACAATGTCAAAATTCGTATGAAATATGTACTCCGTAACGATAAAGTTCTTCTAAAAGACTTTTGGAAATATACTCTCCCCATTTTTGGCAACCAGTTGGGTTGGGGCTTAGGTTTTACCATGTATTCTGTTATTATGGGGCACATGGGCAGTGATGCCGCAGCAGCCAATTCCATTGCAAACATCGTAAAAAATCTTGCTATTTGTGTATGTACCGGTGTGTCTATTGCAAGCAGCGTTATGGTGGGAGCTTTGCTTGGGCAGGGTAAAAGAGATTTGGCTAAGGCATACGGCAATCTTTTATTAAAAATTGCTATTATAACCGGAGTAATTGCGGGGGCTGTTATTCTCTGCGTGATTCCTTTTGTATCATTATTTACGGGGCTTACCGAGACAGCTCAAGGCTATTTACAGGTTATGCTGATTGTCTGCTCCTACTATGTAATCGGAAAATCAATTAATATGACAGTTGTGGCGGGTATTTTCCCAGCCGGCGGCGATTCGCGTTTTGGTTGTATTTGTGATATTACTACCATGTGGGCCGTTACGGTGCCTATCGGTTTAGTTGCGGCATTTCTTTTAAAACTTCCGGTATTGTGGGTATATATTTTAATCAATACCGACGAAATCATTAAGCTTCCGGCGGTATTCTGGAACTTCCGTCGATACAAGTGGCTTAAGAATTTAACAAGAACAGATGGTAAGCTTGCGGAAGAATAATTTATAAGCGGATTGTTAGAGCTACGTTTTTTACAGATAATACGTAAAGAAGAAATATAAGAGGAGTTTCTTATGTGGGAGAGAGAAGTAAACAGGGTATATGCCATTGAAATTATGGATAACAACTCGGAAATTCTTGAGTATAATGAACCGGATATACCGGTAAAAGCAACCATTACTACCCAGGAAGAATATATGCAACCCATGGTAAATCACTGGCATAATGATTTTGAATTTATCCATATTTTAAGCGGTGAAATGTGGTACTGTGTTGATGGTGTAAAGTGTCGTTTGACCGCAGGACAGATGATTTTTGTAAATTCGGCAAGAATGCATTATGGTTTTTGGGAAGACGTATATAAATGCAGATTTTCCTGTACTATTTTTCATCCCGGAATGCTGGATAGTAAGTTGTCCCATAAGTATTTAGAAGCCATTGCCGGTAAAACCATGCCGGCCTTTCTGATTTTACGACCTGAAATTATGCGTGAAAAAGAGATTATGGATATGGTAGAGAAGTTAAATATTACCACGCGTGAGAAGAAGGACGGATATGAATTGGAAATGATGTCTCTCATCTATCGAATCTGCTTCTTGTTAAAGGATTTGGTAAAAGCCGCACCGGAAGTAATATCTTATGTAGATGCCAAGAAGTTGGAAGCCATGCATCGTATGACCGGTTTTATTCAGCAACAGTATCAACAAAAGATTTCGCTTAATGAAATTGCTATGGCAGGGCTTGTATCCCGTAGTGCCTGTTGCCAGATTTTTAAAAAGTTCCTAGGGAAATCTCCGGTGGAGTACCTGACGGAATATCGCATTTCCAAGAGCGTGGAATTAATTCTCGGAGGAAAAAACAGCATGACGGATATTGCCATGTTGTGCGGATTCGGTAGTTCCAGTTATTATGCGGAAACTTTTCATAAAATATTAGGTTGTACGCCTACGGAGTATAAAATGAAGTGTAGAATGTAAATTAGCATAATAATGTATGCGTATAAGATTAGATTAAGATGTCGAATTTTGTCGAAAAGTTTTATGTAGAAAAAGAGTTGCTTTTATTGTTGATATAAAAATAGAGTGATACAATATCACTACAGAAAGTACCCATGACAGGGTGGTAGCCTCCCGAGTTTATGAATACCGATATATCGGAATACATAAGAAGGGAGGTGGCGCTATGACAGCTTATGAAGTTATCTCGGTTTTTATAGGGATATCGGCATTATTAATGTCTTTCGGAAGTTTACTCATTGCGTTGCTTATCTTTCTCGAAAAGAGAAACAAGCATAAATAAAAAAGCCTATCCTGTCAGCACACAGGATAGGCAACGTCCATAAGGACAAAACCCTAAACTTGGAGCATCCACTTTGGAGTGGGTGCTTTCTCTGTATAAATATATTACCATTCACATTATTATTTTTCAAGTATTATTAAGAAAAGTATAAAACAATAATATTAAGATATAAAGTGCGGTGCGAGTGACAATCATTGCTTGGGATATTTATTAGGCACATTGCTTGCTCCGGTTATATAATCTAACGAAACATCGTAAAATTTTGCAAGAATAAGAAGACAGTCTACGGGAATGCGGGTTTTACCGCTTTCGTAATCTGCATAAGTTCTCTGGCCGACATGTAGTAAGTCGGCCACTTTTTGTTGTGTCATAAATCTATCTTCTCGAATTTCCCGAATTCTTTCATTATATCGCATCTTTTATACACCTCTTGGTTAAGTATAAGAAATAAGTAAAAAAGAATTGACTTTTAGAGTTTATAACTCTAAACTATAGAAGTAACAATAATAGGATTTTTTATACCAAAGGGAGTATAGGAGGATAGCTATGGAAGATAGTAAGCAATTAAATGAAGATATTACAGAAACAAAATCGATGAAGAAAGGTGAAGAAAAGAAAAAATTCTCGAAAAAAATGGTAGTACTTATAACTGCTGTTCTTGCGTTGTTTGCCGGGTTTTTTCTTTTGTTAGGAATTATTATCGCAATTATTGTTTGGCCAAAGAAAATCAATTTAAATGATTATATTACGGTAGAATACAGCGGTTACGATACGGTAGGCAAGGCAACAATTGTTTTTGATGAGACGGCTTTCATGGATAAGTATGGGGATAAAATTAAATTTAAAGATGCTGCCTATAGTCAGGGTGCAGGTTTTTATGAAGCCTTTGGTGCAACACCGGCAGATGCATTTGTAGATATGGTATCTGTTGAACTGAGTGAATCGTCAAATTTAAGTAATGGACAGGAAATAACTCTTTCTCTAAATTGTAGTGATGAAGAGTTTAAAGAATTTTTCAATTATGGTATTAAATTCAAAGAAAAGACCTATAAAGTTGAAGGATTAGAAGAGGTTGCAATGTTTGACCCCTTTGAAAATGTAGATGTATCTTTTTATGGTGTGGCACCTAACGGTATAGTTGATATTGCAACGAATGATTCACAGGGACAATATATGGGATTTGGATATCAGGCATCAGAAATATCCGGATTATCAAATGGAGATACTATTACCGTATCCTTATCTTGCTGGGGAGATCCGACAATTTACTGTATTGAGAATTATGGAATGTGCCCTACTGCTACTGAAAAAGAATATGTAGTTGAAGGTCTTGATCGACTTGCCGCATCCTTGGATGAAATTTCTGAAGATGCCATGGACGAAATGATTTCACAAGGAGAAGATGTATTTAATGCATATGTTACCAATCATTGGGACGGAGATAATGCGATAGACAGTATTTCTTACGTGGGTGCCTACTATCTTACTCCAAAGGCGGGATTTGAAAGTGAAAGTTATAATCAGTTGTATCTGGTATATAAAGTGAATGCTACCTGGTATCATGAATTTTATAGTGAAGGAGTTTCTTCGGAGCAAGTAGAATTTTATTATGTTGTACAGTTTGAAGTACCTATTATTAATACTGAAGGAATCTGTACAGCAGATATTACCAGTTATAATTTATTATCGGATTCTATTTCCATCACCGTGTATTCGGATTATTCGGATCGTGAATATTCCTTATTATCGACAATTGGCTTTGAGGATATTAACGCGGTGTTTAAAGATTGTGTAGAAAGTCGTATTGATACATATAACTATGAATCGAGCATTTCATTATAAAGCTTTATAAGATTAAAAATTTATAAAAGAACTGTTATGGAAATTATAATATCTATAGCAGTTCTTTTTGTATAAGAGTCTTTGTTTTGGAAAATATATACGTTAAGCAGTAATTAAGATTTTAAAAAACACTTTAAATGGGTTGACGCTTTCCTTAGAATTTGACATAATTACTACGTATTTCCAAAATACGGAATCAACTATTTTATTATAAAAGAAGAGAGAGAATCAGAATGCGCAAAACAAAAATTATCTGTACAATGGGTCCGGCAACGGACAAAGAGGGGATTGTAGAGAAATTAATTGAAACCGGAATGAACGTAGCAAGATGTAACTTTTCACATGGCAGCTACGAAGAACATAAATCAAGAATGGACCGTTTAAAAGCAGCCAGAGCGGCAGCAGGCAAACCGGTAGGAATTCTTTTGGATACGAAAGGTCCTGAAGTTCGTATCCGCGACTTTGAAAACGGTAAGGTAGAGTTAAAAGAAGGTCAGGAGTTTGTTTTATATTCTGACGAGCAACCCGGTACAGAGAAGGGCGTAAGTCTTTCTTATCCTACGCTTTATAGGGATGTTTCAATGGGAACCAGAATCTTAATTGACGACGGTCTTATTGAAATGATTGTTCTGAAATTAGAGGGCAAAGACATTGTTTGTAAGGTTTTAAACGGCGGTACTATTTCGAACAAAAAAGGTGTGAATGTGCCCGATGCTCACTTATCTATGCCTTATTTAAGTGAAAAAGATAAGCAGGATATTTTATTCGGTATTGAGCAGGATGTAGATTTTATTGCGGCATCTTTTGTAAGAACAGAAGCTGATGTTATGGCAATCCGTACTCTTTTAGATCAGAATGGCGGAGAGAATATCCGTATTATTGCAAAAATTGAAAACCGCGAAGGCGTTGAGAACATTGATGATATTATTGCAGTATCCGAGGGTGTTATGGTTGCCCGCGGTGACATGGGTGTAGAAATTCCCGGTGAAGATGTTCCCGTTATCCAGAAAATGATTATTAAAAAAGCTTATGAGGCGGGTAAAGTTGTTATTACGGCAACACAGATGTTGGATTCCATGATGAAAAACCCCCGTCCTACCCGTGCAGAGACTGCTGATGTTGCAAATGCAATTTATGACGGAACCAGTGCAATCATGCTTTCCGGAGAAACTGCTGCCGGCGCATATCCCGTACAGGCTTTGGCTACCATGGTTCGTATTGCAGAGCGTACAGAAGCAGATATTGATTACCGTAAAAGATTTTTTAACCGGGACCGTAAGGCAAATCCTGATATTACAGACGCAATTTGTCATGCAACCTGTACAACGGCTCATGACTTAAATGCGAAAGCAATTGTAACGGTTACCAAGTCCGGTCGTTCCGCATATATGATTTCCAGATATCGTCCTGATTGTGATGTAATTGGTTGTACCACAGATGAAAAGGTCAGCCGACAGTTGAACTTATCTTGGGGTGTGGCTCCTTTGGTAGTGCGCGAGAAACAGGAAGTATTCGGTCTTTTTGAGCATGCAATTAATGTGTCTGAAGAAAATGGATATCTTGAAAAAGGTGATGTGGCCGTTATTACTTCCGGTGTGCCCATTGGTATTTCCGGAACCACTAATATGATTAAGGTACAGGTAGTATAAACCCCGGCGGCTTCTTTTTATGAAGGGGCCGCTTTTTTATTTATGAAAAGAGACATAAGAAATGAAAAAAGAGCGACTGATTTATGCCCTAATAACAATTGCACTTCTTATCATTGAAGTCCTTATAGCTCTATTTGTGCATGATAGTTTTATCAGACCTTATGTGGGCGATATGCTTGTGGTAATTGTGCTTTATACTTTTATAAGGATATTTATACCGGAAAAGGTGAAATTCCTGCCCTCGTACATATTGTGTTTTGCGGTATTGGTAGAGGTTTTACAATATTTTAGGATTGTTGAAGTCTTGGGCCTTTCAGATAATCGTTTTTTTAGTGTGCTGATAGGCTCGGTGTTTGACATTAAAGATATTATTTGCTATGCCGTGGGCTGTCTTTTGATCGTAGTAGGGCAGATTATTTATAAAATATATAAGAAACAATAGTAAACATATAATAATAAAAATCTCTGTCAGTATGAATTAAAATATGATAATATAATTTCGTAAGGATTTACATCTAAAGTCAATTCGGGAGAAGATAAGTAATGAAGGATTATATCCATAAAGTAAAATATTACGAAACCGATAAAATGGGTATTACCCACCACTCCAATTACATCCGCTGGATGGAGGAGGCGAGAGTGGATTTTCTGGACCAAATCGGATATGGATATGCTAAGCTGGAAGAAGATGGAATCATTTCTCCGGTTGTAGGCGTGGAATGTGAATATAAAAAATCCACGACTTTCGATGATGAAGTATGTATTCGCCCGGAGATTGAAAGTTTTAACGGTGTAAAGTTGGTTATCCGTTATACTATGACCAACAATCTTACCGGCGATTTGGTGTTAAAGGGAAAGAGCAAGCATTGTTTTTTAAGTAAAGAAGGAAGACCTGTTTCATTAAGAAAAGAGTTTCCTGATTTTGATAAGGTATTAAAAGATTTAGCTTGCGACAGCGAGGATCAGAAATAATTATTTCAAAAACGAGTCCCTAATAAGCGGACAATACGGAAGGAAGAAAGTCTTGAATTACGTTGTTTTGGATTTGGAATGGAACCAGCCGGACAAGAATGATGCAGTGAATTCAGAGTTGCCGTTCGAGATTGTGGAAATCGGAGCCATTCTTTTAAATGAAGACAGACAGATTATCGGAGAATTTACCCAGATTGTAAAACCTGCGGTATATACGGAGATGAATCGCGTAACCGGTAAGCTGATACAATTGCATATGACGGAATTAAAGCACGGAAAGCCTTTTACTCAGACCATGGAAGAATTTTTTGAATGGTGCGGAGACAATTATGTTTTTTGCACTTGGGGGACGCAGGATTTAACGGAGCTTCAGCGTAATATGAAATATCATAATATGCCGGCATTGGCATTACGCCCCTTTCCTTATCTGGATGTTCAGAAGCTTTTCAGCATTGCATACGATAAAGACCGTAAGATAAGGCGTTCCTTAGAATATGCCGTTGATTTTCTTAAAATAGAGCAGGATATCCCTTTTCACAGAGCCTTTTCGGATGCTTATTATACTGCGAAGGTTATGGCATCCATTCAAGAGGTGTTTGTATTTGAAAACTATTCTTACGATGTATTCCATGTGCCTAAGCGTCGCGAAGATGAAGTAAATGTTTTGTTTCATGATTATGCAAAATATATCTCCAGGGAATTTGAGGATAAGACACAGGCAATGCAGGACAGAGAGGTTATTTCTACCAGATGTTATTTATGTAAAAAGAACCTCCGCAAAAAAATTCGTTGGTTTGCCGGAAATTCCAAGCATTTTTACAGCGTATCCGTGTGTGATAAGCATGGTTATATGAAGGGAAAGATTCGTCTGAAAAAGACGGAAAACGGTGGCATATATGTGGTAAAAACCCAGAAATTCATATCAGAGGATGAGGTTGCGGAAATTGCTGAAAAGAAAGAACACATCCGGGAAATGCGTCGGGAAAAAAGAAGAGCACAAAGTGCGGAAAAGCAAGCAAAAAAACAGTAGGATAGCAGTATGAGTAAAAACATCAAATATACCGATCCCAGTGTAAAAAGAAGACGTTATCGTAAGAATCCGATTCCGGGGAAGGCCTCGATGGAAGGACTTAAAAATTCCGGAATGAAAAAATCCTTAATTGGTGAAGTTCTTCTTAAGAATACATTTATTTTAACAAAAGAGATGAATAAGCGGTATGCCAGACATACCTATGGCATCTTTCATAAAAAATGGCGGAGGAATACTTTTATTGCAGGAGTACTCTTAATGGCAGGCTCCTTTGTATTTGTATATCCTTTACGGTTATATCTTTTATGGGCATTGTTTCTTATTGTAGGAATCTATATTTTTATGATGTCATGGTTGGGATACTTATACGGGGCAACGGTTTCGTATAACAATTATAAGGACTTTTACGGAGAACCGGTGAGCATGACCGTAGAGTTTTACGAGAAATTCTTCCGGGTAGTGACACCCAAGGGAAATCGCGATTTTCTGTATGCTAATATTATAAAGCGCATCGAAATGGGTGATATGGCTATCTTAATTGTGGCACAGGAGGGAATTGTGCAGCATGGTCAAATTATTGATAAGAAAGCATTTGAACCCCTGGAACTCTCTAAATATTATGATATTTTAGAGGCCGCAGAGGTTCAGATTAGTTAAAATTTTAAATTTTTAAATTCAGAGGAGTCGTACTTGGTGCGTCTCCTTTTTCTTCGTCTTCTTGCAATACGCCTTCTTGCAAAGTGATAATTCTCGGATATGGTTTTAAATAAAAGAATTCCGATAACCACAGCGGCAATGGCAACAACTATAATGATGATAGCCTTAACATTGATAAAAACGCTGTCTTCATCTTCATTTGTAACAGGCTTGGCATTTTCTTCTGCGTTTTCTTCCGAAACAGCAAGCTGTTCAGAAATTAATTCTTCCAAAACCTCACTGCTGACTTCTAAATCCGTATGATTGGGATTTGCTTCGCTTACTGCGTTACCGGAAGCGGCTTCTGTGGAAGCCCCGGAGCTTTCATCGGATAAATTATCAAAAACTACCGGCGTTTGGCCTGAGACTTTTACATAAGTTTCACCAACATAATTATCATTATAAAAATATTGTACCTCTGCCACCGCATTGGCATAATCCGTATCATAAACCAGCTTGGAGGATAAATCTTCAAAGTTTACGGAATTTGGAACAATAACATAGGTATCGTTTGCCAAGGTCATAAAAGGCTGGGAATTACCAAAAATATCAGAGCCGGACTCCAAAAATCCGGTATTTTCCATTGTATAAGCAGTTTCGTGCTCTGCTATATTAATTTTATGAAAATTCTCAAAGCCGTAGTTAAATAAAGCAATGGTATCCGTAAACTGATAAGGTGATTCTTCCATCAGAACCACACAGATTAATTCCATACCGTCCTTTTTGGCACAGGAAACCAAAGTCTGCCTTGACTGGGAGGTAAAACCGGTTTTACTGCCGACCAACCACTCATACTCATATTCCTTGCCTTCCACCAACTGGTTTTTGGTTGCAAGGGAGAAGGAGTCCGGCTGTGTAGCCGTAGCTTCAAAGGTACAGTATGTAGTTCCGGAAATATTAGCCAGTACATCATGACTGAAAAAGGCTCTTGCAATAGTAGCCAAATCTCTTGCTGTGGTATAATGATTGTCGTCATGCAGTCCGTGTGCATTCATAAAGTGAGTATTGGTACAGCCTAACTCTGCGGCTTTGGCATTCATCATATCCACAAAGGATTGAGCATCTCCGGCAACATGTTCACCCACTGCATTGGCAACTTCGTTAGCGGAAAGAATAAGGATTCCGTTAAGTGCATCATTCATAGTAATGGATTCACCTTCATCCATACCGATATTGGAGGACCCCCGTTCAATACTGAAAACCGCTTCGTGGGAAAAGGTTACCATTTCATCTAAATCACAGTTTTCTACTGCCAAAAGGCAGGTCATTATTTTGGTTGTACTGGCAGGATAAAGCTTCTCATCGATGCCTTTTGCATAAAGAATGGCACCGGTTTCGGCATCCATAAGGATTGCAGCCTGAGCACCAACCTCAGGTCCCTGAGGCCAGCCCGGTATTTCATTACTTTGCACAGGCAGAGTTTTACGTGCTTCCTGCAATGCATTATAATCTATGGGTGTTGCATATGCCGTCAGGGAAGAACCCAAAAGGATTGCAGTACTGACGATGGCGGCAGCCCATATACGAATCTTTTTTATTAACATGAAATAAACCTCAATTTAAATCTTTCTTTGTAACTATCTTATTTTAAATACGTGTACTATTTTCATAATAAAAAATTACATTTACTATCATACACTATTTCTTCTCAAAACCAAAGCACTAAAACGTAAAATTCATAATTTTTTGCCTTGTCCGTACAATCATACTTGTGTAAAATATTTTATAAGCAAGCTACAAAAAATGCAGTTTTTCTAATTATTTATAAAAATCGGAGGACAGATTATGAATTTTAACGTAAACAGCCTGTTTCTCTACGGTGTGGCGGTCTGTGTTATTCTTTTTGTTTTGGCACAGTCCGTATTCTTTCTTGTAAGATCTTATCGTAGAGGTAAGGAGTTAGGCATCAGTACTGCCAAGCTCCGTAAAACCATTATTTCCACCGCGGTATTCACCATTGCACCGGCGGTATCCATTTTGATTGGTATTGTTACCTTATCTAAGTTCCTGGGAATTCCTCTTCCCTGGATTCGTATGAGTGTAATCGGTGCCATTACCTATGAATTACCGGCGGCAACCTCTACAGCCAATGCTTTGGGAATTTCGTTGGCGGAAACTATTACGGATCCTAAAACCTATTCTGCAATTGCCTGGGTTATGACATTAGGTATTTTACCCAGTATTATTTTACCACCGATTCTGATGAAAAAGATTCAAGGCGGCATGATTAAAATTAAAAATAAGGACAGTAAGTGGGGAGATATGTTTTTAACCTCTATGTTTCTCGGTATGATTTCAGCCTTTCTCGGCATGGTTTTTGCGGATGTCCGAAATGGTCTTGCAGGCTGGATTCCTATTTTTGTTCTTTTGGTATCGGCAGCGATTATGGCAATATGCGGGTTTTTAATAAAGAAATGTAAAATGCAGTGGCTTGAAACGTATGCCCTTGCCATCAGTATGGTAGGAGCTATGGTATTTGCGGCGGTTATTACACCGCTTATCGGTTAGGAAAGGAGGTTACGCAGATGAGTGATTATATGAAGAAAACAGACCTTTACGGAAAAATCTGGATTTGGACAGCTGTACTTGTTGTATTGTTGGTTCCCATTGCTATTTGTGTATATTACAATGCATGGCCTGAAGCTACAGCAGTGTTTAAAGGACTTCTCGGTGTAGCTCCCATTTACTGGACTGTAGGTGTAATCGAAGTTATTACCTATACCCCCATGCTTGGTACCGGAGGAACCTATCTTGCGTTCGTAACCGGTAACTTAACCAGTTTAAAAGCTCCCAGCGCATTAAATGCTATGGAAAATGCAGAAGTAAAACCCGGTACGGAGGAAGGAGAAGTTATTTCTACCCTTGCCATTGCAACCTGCTCTATTGTTACTACTTTGGTTTTGGTGCTTGGCGTTTGTCTTTTAACCGTAATTTCACCGATTTTAGATTCTCCGGTGCTGACACCGGCATTTGATAATATTTTACCGGCACTTTTTGGCGGTCTCGCTGTTGTTTATGTAAGTAAAAACTGGAAGCTTGCCATTACACCCCTTATTTTTATGGTGGTATTGTTCTTATGCGTACCTTCCTTGGCAGGTTCTGTAGGTGTTTTGGTTCCCGTAGGTGTTGTGATTGCTTTAGTGGCAGCCCGTATTATGTATAAAAAGGGCTGGGTATAAGCGGTTCAAATGTACGATTAAGAAAGTTTTTGCCCATATCAGAATCGTAAGATTCGGGCGTAACATTTCGAAAAATGTATTAGGGAGGTCTCAATGATTGGATATATTTTAGGCGGAATCGGGGCAGTTGTTCTGATTTTGCTTGCAATAATTATAATAAGAACTTTGATGTTTAAACCGGAGAAATTACCGGAATTAAAAGCAGAGCCTGTAACTTTTAATGAGGATAAAATTGTTGAGGATATGGTGGATATGATCCGTTGTAAAACTGTATCCAACCGTGATGAATCCCTGGTAAACAGAGCCGAATTTGCTAAGTTCGAAGCACTTTTAAAAGAAAGATTTCCTTTGATTCATGAGAAGTGTGAATTTGAGAAAGTCGGAAAAACGGGACTTTTATATCTTTTAAAAGGAAAGGCCTCTGACAAACCCTCTGTATGTATGGCACATTATGATGTAGTACCTGTAGAGGAAGAGGGATGGACTAAACCGGCTTTTGAAGGACTTGTAGAAGACGGCTGTATCTGGGGGCGCGGAACCCTGGATACCAAAGGAACGCTTTGCGGCGTCATGGAAGCCTTGGAGCAGTTGTTATCAGAAGGTTATGTGCCCGAAAACGACTTGTACTTATCTTTTTCCGGTGAAGAAGAGATTGACGGAGATTCCTGTGCTGACATCGTAAGCCATCTTGAGAAAAAGGGTGTCAAGCCGGCAATTGTTGTGGATGAAGGCGGTGCTGTTGTGGATAAGGTGTTTCCCGGCGTGCCCGGCCAGTGTGCATTAATCGGTATCGGTGAAAAAGGCAGTGTAAATATGAATTTTAATATCGATTCCCAGGGTGGACATGCGTCAACGCCTCCCGTACATACCATTGCGGGACAGCTTGCTCAGGGAATTGTGAATATTGAAAGCCACCCCTTTAAAAGACAGCTTACCAAGCCTGTGGCAGAAATGTTTGATACATTAGGACGTCATTCTACCTTCCTGTACCGGATGATTTTTGCGAATCTGTGGTGTTTTGAGCCTGTGTTGGATTTGATTTGTAAAAAGTCCGGCGGTGAGTTAAATGCTCTGATGCGCACCACCGTAGCGGTGACCCGTATGGAGGGAAGCAAGGCATATAACGTACTTCCTCCAAAGGCAAGCTTTGGTATTAATATGCGACTTCTAGGAAACGATACCATAGATTCCGCAACAGAGTATTTAAAGAAGGTTATTGGCAACGACGCCATTACACCGGAGCTGGTAAACGGTATGAACCCGTCCATTTATTCCGATACCTCCTGCGAGGAGTGGCTTAAGTTAAAAGATGTTATCCGACAGACCTGGCCGGAAGCCATTGTATCCCCTTATCTTATGATGGCATGCAGCGATTCCAGACATTACTGCAGGATTACGGACAGAGTATATCGCTTCTCGGCTATGCATCTATCCAAAGAAGAACGCGGAATGATTCATGGAAATGACGAGAGAGTGCCTATTAAGACCTTGATAAAGACTGTGGAGTTTTATGTGAGGTTGTTGAAGGTGTTGTAGGAGATGGAAGCCGCAAGACTAAAAATGTCAGACGGAACACAGTTGTCTATCTGTGAGGATAGTAAAAGCTAGAGCATATCATTATATTACAACTGATAGTGGCGGAACCGGAACTGCATATGGGTATGTATATGAAGAATTAACGGTAGGTCAAAATTTGTAATAAATATATAAATTATAGGTAAGAAATTATGAAAGAGATAAAGAAAACATATTTAATACTTGTTTGTATATTAATACTTTGTACATTAATTTGCGCATGCTCACAAAATGCGGGTAGCGTTAAGGAATCAGATCAGTATAATATGTTTACTTCATCTCTTTTATTTTCATCTGCCGATAGTAAGATTTTGGAGAGAGTAACGGAAGACTTTACATACGAAGATATTGTAGACAGATACATTCTTGCATCAAATAGTGAGTATTGCCTAGTTAATGATTGGGCGAGGCTAGGCGAGATAGGAAATAATAAATTTTACAATGATTTCTATCTATATGATTATGTAAGCGGAGAAATGCAGATATTCCGGTGTGAGGAAGTACCTGATAATACAATGTATCAGGCTACTATGAATGATCAAAAAATTGTTTTGTTTGATATGTATGCCGGGAGTTTTTATGTATATGATAAAAACGCAACCCTGCTTGCGCAGTCAGAAACATTATCGGATAAGATAGCGTTGGAGCATTTGGCAGATATCCAGTGTGATGCGAACTATATTTATCTTACATTGGATGATGGAGATACATTGTGTATTTTAGATTATGATTTGAATCTTTTATATACTGAGGCCAGTGAGAGCAGGTGGAGACTATTTCCCAATCATGAAAATGCATGCCTTATTGCAAAGTCGGCAGATGACTTTTTTGGGTATAACCTGGAAGATGAATTAGAAAAAGTTGAATATAAGTTGACATTACCGGATGATTTTAGCTTTGAGTACGATTATATTTATGCCGGTGATGAGTATTATGATTTTTATGTTAAATATTCATACTATGTCGGCGAAGAAGATGAGAAAGTTTGTGATTTGGTAGGTGTAAAAGATGGAGTTGGATACAAGCTTTTTTCAGCAGAGCAGATGGGATTTTCGAAAGATGACTTATATACAGTTGTTCCAATTGGTAATACAAGTTATATAGTATGCCATAATAATAGTGCAGATGGCACAAAGGAGTATTATTTATTGGAAGCAAGTGATACAGAGATGGATTATTCTATCGAAAGTGGCAAAGAAATTCTGGAAATTGCCGGACTTTTTATTCCCGAAGAATTGAGAAAAGTAGTGAATGCATTTAATTTTACATCGGATAAATACTATATTGAGCTTGTGGAATACAGTACAAAGTATGAAGATGTAGGGGATGCATTAAATGCCCTATATGTTGATGTTGCAACAAAGCAGACGATAGATGGAATTGTTTTATACGGACTGGATAAAAGTGACTTGGTTAAAAATGATGTGCTGATGGATTTATATGAATATTTTACAAATAGTCATGTAGTGTACGAGGAGAGTTTTGTACCATTCATTTGGGAAAATATGAAGGATAAAGATGGAAAGATTACCTCTGTATATCCGGATTATACAGTGACAGGATTATTATCTGCGGAAGAAATTTCTCTTGATAATTTACAAACTTATGCCGGAGAGGTAGAAGGAGGAACATTTCTATTTGCAGAAACAGATAGTTTAGAGGTATTGCGGGATTTAATGAAATATTCAGGGAATCAATTTGTTGATGAGGAATTAAAGCAAGCGAACTTTGATGAGGAGTTTATTGCCATACTGGAACTTTTGAAGGAAGAAGAGAGGAAAAAATCTGCATATACGTTTGATTCCCCGACAGCTATTTTAGAGAAAGAAGCGTTGGTTCTTTACGATGAATTGACAATTCCGTATTCATATTCTTATTTTAAATATCTTTTTGGTTCAGAATTTGTTTGTACCAATTATGGCATAGATGCTCCTGTTTTGGTGCCGGGCATGTCGGAAATGGGAATTACAACATATTCAGACAGTAAAGATGGTATGTATGCTTTTCTTGATTATATGTTTACAGATGAAGTATATCACTTATATTTCGGACAATTTCGTTTTCCGGTACTTCAAAGTTTTTGGGATGATTGGATGATTCGAGTTACTGCTACAGAGAATTATACAGATCGTTTTAATGAACAGATATTGGCAGGAAATTTCACGTATGGATATAATGATGTTGTAGTAACGCTCGGAAGTATGAACGAAGAAGAAGCGTCTAAAATGAAAGCTATGATAGAAAGCTCGGTGTATATTGAGCCAATGGATGAAGAATATTTAGCAATTATAGATGAGGAAGTCCAAGCTTATTTATACGGAGATAAGACAGCAGAAGAGGTGTGCGAAATTCTGGAAAACAGAATTGTTACGGCATTAAACGAGTAGAAAGCAGAACGGAAAATTTCGTGTAGTTTCGTCTACAGTCTGAAAAGAGGAGCTTGGCTCCTCTTTTCAAATTTAATTTATATTATAAAAGTAAATTATGATTGATTAGAATACTTATCAAGATAGCTTTGTGCTTCTTTCTCTGATAAAGAATATTTTGACATGATTTCATTTAGGATATTCTGAGAGGATATTTTAAATTTAAAGCAGGTTAATATAAGGTTATGAATGCCTTCCTCACGAGCGATAGCCAATCCTTCCTCGCGCCCGGCAAGCAATCCTTCCTCGCGCCCGGCAAGCAATCCTTCCTCGCGCCCGGCAACCAGCCCTTGCTCTCGTCCTTCCTTTCGGCCCTGCTCAAACCCTTCTTCCCGTCCTATATTCTGATTATATTCATCCCACTCCCAAGCTTTCATATATTCTAATTTCATCTCCTTTTGTGCCTTAATCCGGTCAACCATTTGATGCACAAATTCAATGTCAGGATTAGTGACATTGGCCATTGTGGAACTCTCGAAATATTTTAACATATCTTGCAGTTCTTTACTAGCGTTTCCGACTTTTCCTTTGGTATACAGTATTATTTTCAGAGCACCATCATCGTAATCAATGGATGGATCCTCTTTTATCGCATTTTGTATGGTATAGACCATGCGGTCACCGCCAAACGGGTCATAAGGTAAAATAAAAATAATGACCACATTCGGCAATCTTTTGTATGTCTGTCCCCGTCTTAAATTAGCAGCATCAATTACTCCCTGATAGAATCGCATTCTTTTGGGGATTGAGTCTTTTTCGTAGGTTAAATTTGGCTCGATATCATAGATGTCCGGTAAAATGTCCGCATCTAGGGCACCACTTCCGCCAATGTCTTCCAGATAAGCGTCCATGCGGATTCCGTGCATGTCCGTATCCAGACCATAGAGCTCCTTCTGGGGTGTGATTTTAATATGCCGTATCTCTTTGTTTAAAATGGTTCTTAACAGAATACGACAGAATTCTTCTCCGGCTTCTTTGTCATCGATCATCTTATGAAATAAAAAATTATCGATAAGATTTAGGTCTGAAAGAGGCCGGAAACGTCTGGCGTGCATATACACCATAAGCAAATCCTCCTTATAGAATAAATTGATGTGTCTGATTCGTAGCACAAAAAGAGCAAATCAAACATTTGCAGGTATTGAATCATAAATGTTGTTCCGCCACGGAATTTCATGGAAATATTGATGTGACTTAAGAAAAGTCAGAAGTAGAGATACTCTACGAAGTACAAGACTTGTGTAATCACTGTACATCAGATAAAAGAAAAATGCAAGATAATTTCATCGCGCAGCAAGAGAAAACCACTCCCCCTTGCGTCCTCTTAAACTAAGAAACGGCAAAATTCACATCTTTTTCACAAACCCCCTTTGCTTTTATTATAAAAAGGTGTAAAATAAACGCGGTTTATGTAACTAAGGTAAAAAGGGTAAAAGTCGGAAGCATTGTGCCTGAAAGCATGGGCAATGCGTTTTTGGTGTGTTTATAATCTAAAGTGTAAAAAAATATAAAGGAGCAATCCAATATAGTTTGCTTATTATAAATCAGAGAGCATAGGAGAGCGAATATGCGACTTAGAAATGTAACAGGTTCCAGAGAATATATTGCGGACAGCAGATTTGTAATCCATGACCCGGAGGAACGTAAGGGTAAGTGGAGCGGGGTTTTTAACAATAATAACCCTATCCGTATCGAAATCGGTATGGGTAAGGGTAAGTTTATTATGCAGCTTGCCAAAGAAAATCCGGAAATTAATTTCATAGGAATCGAGAAATATTCTACCGTTTTATTGAGGGCAATTCAGAAGATGGAAGCGGAAGAACTTCCAAATCTTGTTTTTATCAGAATGGATGCTGAGGATATCAATGAAGTTTTTGCCAAAGGGGAAGTAGACCGTATTTACTTAAACTTTTCTGATCCGTGGCCCAAAGACAGACACGCAAAGCGACGTTTGGAAAGCCGTGAATTTCTTGCCCGTTATAACGAGTGCTTAAAGTCCGATGGTATTATTGAATTTAAAACCGATAACCGTGCGTTGTTTGATTTTGCGGTAGAAGAAGTTCCTGAAGCCGGCTGGGAAATCATTAAACTCTCTTATGATTTACATGCTGATGAAGAAATGATGATGGGGAATATTATGACGGAATATGAGGAGAAATTTTCTTCCATGGGTAATCCTATCTGTAAATATATTATCAGAAGATAAATGTTTATTAAACACAATTCACTAAAATAACAGGAGGCATTTATGTATCTTTTGTTTTTTTCAATCTGGGTCATTTTAAACGGCCGCATCACTTTGGAAGTGGTACTTTTCGGTATAGCCGTGGCGACTTTGATGTTTGCTTTTATCTGTAAATTTATGGGATACAGCATTAAAAAAGAGATTTGGCTTTTTAAAAACTTCTTTCTTTTATTATGGTATGTCCTTGTTTTAATTGTGGAAATTTTGAAAGCAAATTTTGCAGTCGTAAAATTAATTTTCTCTGTAAAATATCAAATCGAACCGGCATTGGTAACGTTTAAATCTCCCTTAAAAACAGGTTTCGCCAATTTCCTTTTGGCAAATTCCATTACTTTGACTCCGGGAACTATTACTGTATCAGCAGAAAATGGCGAGTTTATGGTGCATTGTCTGGATAAGGATTTGGCAATCGGTATGGATGAATCGATTTTTGTTCATCTTCTTAAAAAGCTGGAGAAAGGAGTAGACAATGAATAGTGGAATTCCTGCACTGGAAGGTGCATATAATATTTTCTTTTATATTGTCATCGTGATTCTTGCTTTTATGGCAATCTGCTGTTTTATCCGAGCTGTTGCAGGTCCGAGACTTGCAGACCGTGTTGTTGCGGTTAATATGATTGGCACCATCATCATTGTTATCATTGCTCTTTTATCGGTTATGATTGAAGGCTATCTTGTAGATATTTGTTTAATTTATGCCATGGTAAGCTTTTTGGCAGTAATTGTTTTAACCAAAATATACACCGGTGTTTATAAAAAAGCTCACAAAGATGAGTTGTCTGCGGAAGAGCTGGAAGGTGTGGAAGAGGAGGATGAGTGATGGCTGTTTGGGAATGGATTCGATTTATTGGCGGAGCAGCCTTGATTGTTTTGGGCCTGATTATCTTTTTTATAGAAATCTCCGGCGTCTTTCGTTTTAAATATGTGTTAAACAGAATGCATGCGGCGGCTATGGGCGATACTCTTGGTCTTTCTGCCTGCATTGCAGGGCTTATGTTGATGAACGGCTGGAATTTTACCACCATAAAATTACTATGCGTTATTGCCTTTCTTTGGTTGGCATCTCCGGTATCTTCGCATTTGATTGCCAAGTTGGAGGTTACCACAAGCCCTGATTCCGACCAATATGAAAAAATTCAGGATTTAAGTACTTTGGCAGAAGAAAGAAGGGAGAATGAAAATGAGTGATATTATTATTTTCCTTTTATTAATTTTTCTGGTGATTTGTGCCATTTCGGTTAGTTTTTCAAAAAATCTGTTGAATTCCGTTATTATTTTTATGTCCTACAGTACGGTTATGGCAATTATATGGATTCTTTTAGAGTCTCCGGACTTAGCCATTACAGAGGCTGCGGTAGGTGCCGGAATCACCAGTGTATTATTTTTTGTAACTTTAAAGAAAATAAAAATCATTGATGAAATGGTTGCTAAAAATGGGCCTACACTTCCCGATAGTGAGAATGTGACAGGAAAGGAGGAGTCAACTCATGAGTAAATTGCGTTCGCAAAATGAGTATGAAAAAACTTCTTCCTTCCGTTTCTGGCAGTGGTTATCGGGTGAGAAAGACCCTTACATTGATCATGTGGAAATGAAGGTACAGGAGGAATTTCACGAACCCCCAATTCTTGTGAAGAAACGAGAAATTGACCACATTAAACTTCATAACAAAATCTATGATATTGATCACAATAAAGAAATTAAGTTTTTTCAAGGAGTATATCGTGTCAGTGCCGTAGTGCTTTGTGCGGTTATTATAGTTGCTTTGGTGATTTGTGCTTCCTATTTGCCGGAGGCAGGGAATCCTAATAATCCTACTGTAAATGAAGTAGCGGAACGTTATGTGGAACAAGGTACTGCAGAAACAGGCGTCATTAATACGGTAACAGGTATGATTCTCAATTACCGAGGTTTTGATACCTTTGGTGAAACCTGTGTACTTTTTATTGCATCCAGCTGTGTTATGATTCTTCTTATGGTCAGTGAAGAGAAACTGAAGCATTTGCCCAAGAATCTTGAACCTACGAATGATAAAATACTTCAGTATGTGGCAAGAATTATTGTGCCGGTACTTATGATTTTTGGCTTTTATGTTATTGTGAACGGACATTTATCTCCCGGTGGCGGTTTTTCCGGTGGTGCAATTATAGGATCCGGCTTGATTCTTTACAGCAGCGCATTCGGAGCTGAGGAAATTCGTAAGTTCTTTAATGAAAAAGTATATAAAAGCATTAAAATTACAGCTTTGATTTTGTACGGATGCATAATGACCTATTATTTTTATACCGGTGCAAACGGTATTCCTAATATTTTCCCGTTAGGAACGCCGGGCAATATTTTAAGTGCGGGTATGATTTTCTTTATTAATCTTTTTGTCGGTTCGGAAGTTGCCTGTACGGTATATTCATTCTATGCTTTATTTAAGCGCGGAGGATTATAAAATGGGACCTAATTTTATAGCAAATTATGGAGAAGTAATAGCTATGATTATTTTTGGTATTGGCTTTACTAACCTGCTTCTTCAGAAAAATATGATTAAAAAAATTATCGGCTTGAACATAATGGATACGGCGATTTACCTTTTTCTTGCACAAAAAGGATATATTGACGGAAGAGTAGCGCCCATTATTGCCAATGGAGTAACAGAGGCAGAGAATTATATTAATCCGATTCCCAGTGGTCTGGTGCTAACCGGTATTGTTGTATCAGTATCTGTTACAGCATTAATGCTGTCTTTGACGATTCGTATGTATCAAAGATATCATACCCTTGATTTGGATGAGGTATCTACGCAGCTTCGTAAGGAGGGCTTGTAAAATGGATTTTATTTGTAATTTTCCGGCCTTCTCCATAGTACTCTCCATTATGGCAGCCATTATTTCCTCAGCCCTGAAAGGCAAATGGGCAAAATGGCTTAATTTGGTTGTTTTGTTTATTGTAATGGGATTATCAGTATGTGTATTGGGTTATACCATCGGGAATGGTGACTTTTTCGTTTATACAATGGGTAAGTTTCCTGCTCCCTGGGGTAATGAAATCCGTGCCGGCGTTCTGGAAGGCTTAATGGCTACGTTCTTCTGCATTATAATGATTTTGTCCCTTTTGGGTGGCAGAAAACATTTTTATGAGGATGTGGAAGAAAGCAGGCATAATTTGTATTTTATTATGACAAATCTTTTGCTTAGCTCACTTCTTGCCATGGTTTATACCAATGACTTATTTACTGCCTATGTTTTTGTAGAAATTAACACAATTGCAGCTTGTGGTCTCATTATGGTTATTCAGAACGGTCGAACGATAGAAGCTGCAATCCGTTACATGATTATGAGCCTTTTGGGTTCCGGTTTGTTTTTAATCGGTATTTGTATTTTATATGATTTAACCGGACATCTGTTGATGAGTAACATTCAGGAGTCGGTAACCGCCCTTGTTGCAAACGGTGAATATCAGATTCCGCTTGTAATGGCAATTGCCCTGCTTTGTGTAGGTCTTGCCATTAAAAGTGCTTTGTATCCTTTTCATTCATGGCTTCCTGATGCATATGGATATTCTACTATTTCGTCTGCTGCCATGTTGTCCAGTCTTGTATCAAAGGGATACATATTTTTAGTTATAAAAATTATTTACAGAGTCATTGGATTTGACGTTTTTGTAGATAGTAAAATTATTAATATCCTCTTTGTTTTCGGTGTTTTGGGTATGATTGTAGGCTCTTTGGATGCAATTCGTGAAAACGATATTATGCGTATGATTGCCTTTTCGTCCGTTGCCCAGATTGGATATATTTATATGGGATTTGGTCTGGGAAGCGAGGCCGGTATGGTAGCATCGGTCTTCCATATTTTTTCCCATGCAGCAACCAAGGCGTTGTTGTTTATTTCAGCCATGGGACTTCGTGATGCTTCCGGAGGCAGCAAAGCTTTTATTGACTTAACGGGAGCCGGACGGCGTAATGTAATTGCCGGCATCGGTTTTACCATCGGCGGTCTGTCCATGGTAGGTATTCCTACATTTTCCGGATTTGTAAGTAAGCTTCTATTCAGTCAGGCGGCAATTCAGGCAGACAGTAAAATGTTAATTACCTTGATTGCGTTGGCAATCAGTACAATTTTAAATGCAATTTATTTTATGAAGACCGTTATCCGTATTTATTCACCGGTAGAGAATGAACAGCCCATTTCTCTTAAAATCAAGAATCCGGTTTATGTTGTATCCATTGTATTTTTTGTAATATTAAATGTTGTTTTGGGCATGTGGTCTACCACTATCGTAAGTCTAATTGAAAGCGGACTTGGAATGTTCCGATAAAAGGAGAAAAAAATGAATTATCTGATTTTGTTACCGATACTGATACCTGTAATCGGGGCATTAATTATTTTTCTTATACCAAATAAATTATTACAGGCAAAAGAAGGTGCCAAAAGACCGTATATTAAGATACACAGTCTGTTTGCCGTATGGATGCTTTTATCTGCAGCGGCAAGTGTCTATGTATTAGTTAGCGGTATAGCGTCAAAACCGGTGGAATTTTTTACATTGTTGGATAATATACCGGTTATGTTGTGCGCAGATAAGTTGGGTATTATATTTGCATGGGTGTCTACGATTGCTTTTGTCTGTGCCGGTGCATTTTCTTTCCGTTATATGAAGGGAGAAAAGAATTATTACGGATTTTTCCTGATGACCTATGGTGTGTTGCAGGGGCTGGATTTTGCAGGAAATCTGGTGACGATGTATCTGTTCTTTGAAATGGTTACTTTAATGTCTTTTCCTTTGGTAATGCAGACAAAAACCAAAGAGTCTATTATGGCAGCGCTTAAGTATATCTTTTATTCTTTGGCGGGTGCATATATGGGCTTGTTTGCCATTTACTTTTTGTATCAGAACACAATTACCCTGACATTTACTCCCGGGGGATGCCTTGATATGGAAAAGGTGCAGACACACCCTACGCTGATTTTTGTAGCAGTTATGGCGGCAATTATAGGATTTGGTGTAAAAGCCGGAATGTTTCCCATGCATGCATGGCTTCCTACTGCGCATCCCGTTGCTCCGGCACCGGCTTCCGGTGTTTTGTCCGGTGTAATTGTAAAAGCCGGTGTGCTTGCTTTAATCCGAGTAATTTACTATATTGTAGGACCCGATTTTCTACGGGGAACCTGGGTACAGACAGTATGGATTATACTGGCATTAATTACCGTATTTATGGGCTCTCTTCTTGCGTACAGGGAAAAAGTCTTAAAAAAGAGACTTGCTTATTCTACGGTTAGTCAGATTTCCTATATTTTATTAGGTTTGGCAGTATTTGAACCTACAGCACTAACCGGTTCATTATTGCATGTTGTTTTCCATGCTTTTATTAAAACAGCCCTTTTCCTTTGTGCCGGTGCATTTATTCATGAAACCGGTAAGGAGAGAGTGGATGAATTAACAGGTATCGGTAAAAAGATGCCGATTACCACCATGTGCTTTACTGTAGCATCATTAGGACTTATCGGTATTCCGCCTACCGGCGGCTTCATCAGCAAGTGGTATCTTGCTACAGGGGCGTTATCTGCAGATATAGGGGCGTTTGGTTATCTGATACCGGCGATTTTATTGGCAAGTGCCCTACTTACGGCAGGCTATTTGCTTCCCATCACCATAAAAGGATTTTTTCCGGGAGCAGACTTTGACTATACCAATAATCCTAAGAAGGAAGCTTCTGCATGGATGTGGATGCCCATATTGATATTAACGGCTTTAAGCTTTATCGGCGGTGTTTTTCCGGACTTGTTTGCGGATTTTATTCTCTGGATTCAGGCGCTGGTATTTTAAGAAGGGAGAGAGAAGATGCCATCATATATTTTACCAATAGCAATAATACTTCCGGTAATCGGCGGTGCGCTGGTTCCTCTTTTACCCTTTAAAAAGAACCGATTTATGCACATATATGTGGAAGCAGTTGTTATTTTAACAAGTATTTTAGTATTTTGTATTTTATGGAATCCCCCTACGGAAACCATGAATTTAATCCACTTTTTCGGGGATTTGAGTATTTCATTTAAATTAGACGGACTGGGCAGTGTGTTTACTGCCATGGTTGCTTTTCTTTGGCCCCTGGCAACTCTATATTCTTTTGAGTATATGAAGCATGAGGGTAAAGAGAAATCATTCTTTATGTTTTATACCATGACCTATGGCGTGACTCTTGGTATTTCAATGGCGGCTAATGTATTAACCATGTATGGATTTTACGAGATGTTGACTTTAGTTACATTTCCGTTGGTAATGCATAATGGTTCCAGAGAAGCAATTCTTGCCAGCCGTAAATATCTGTATTATTCCATTGGTGGTGCGGCATTTGCTTTTATCGGGATGATTTTCGTGATTACCTACGGAATCACTCCGGATTTTGCATATGGTGGTGTCCTGGATTTGGTAGCCATCGGCAACCGTGAAAATATTTTATTGTTGGTTTATGTATTGGCTTTTATGGGTTTTGGTGTTAAGGCAGCAATTTTCCCGTTAAGCTCCTGGCTACCTCAGGCCGGTGTGGCACCTACACCGGTAACAGCCTTGCTACATGCGGTAGCTGTAGTAAAGGCAGGTGCTTTTGCAACCATGCGATTAACCTATTATATGTTCGGTCCCGACTTCCTGAAGGGAAGCTGGGCACAGTATGTCATAATGGGCTTTGTAGTATTTACCATTGTTTACGGTTGCTCTATGGCAGTAAAAGAGACTCACTTAAAAAGAAGACTGGCATATTCAACTGTCAGTAATCTGTCCTATATTTTATTTGGTGTAGTATTAATGTCTCCGCTGGGACTGGTTGGTGCACTGAGCCATATGGTATTTCATGCGTTCATGAAGATTTTATCCTTCTTATGCGCCGGTGCCGTAATTGTCCAAAGCGGTAAGACATTTGTACATCAGTTAAACGGTCTTGGCAAAAAGATGCCGCAGATTTTCACTTTATTTACGTTGTCGGCACTGGCACTTATGGGTGTTCCCGGGTTGTGCGGATTTGTAAGTAAATGGAATTTGACAAAGGCAGCAGTGGATAGCGGTAATAGTTTGGCTTATATCGGAATAGCGGCATTGTTGATTTCCGCACTATTGACGGGTATCTATATGATGACGATTGTGATACGTGCATTTATCCATGAGCCCGAAGAAAATGATAAGGAATATGAAAAAGCCAAGGACCCCGGTTGGAAGATGATGATTCCTCTTTATATATTTGCAGTTGCTTGTGTATTGTTTGGTCTGTATTCCGGACCGGTTGTGGAATATTTTGCTAAAATAGCCGGAGGGTTAATATGATAAGTAATGTTTGGATAGCGGTTTTGGTTTTTTATCCCATGGTTGGTGCACTAATTTCCTATCTTGTAGGTAAAAAGTCTAAAACAGCGCGAAATATGGTTGCTAATTTTATAACGATAAGCGAATTTGCATTAACGGTTTATGTGGTTATTTCACAGTATGCATCAGTGATTCCTATGGTCGGGGAAGAGGTTATCTCTTCCGGTCGGGGAGCTTTAGCCGTAGGAACGTATATGAATGCAGAACTTACAATTCCTGAGGTATGTGGTCTGGGAATTCATTTCGTACTGGACGGATTCCGCAGTGTGTATGCGTTAGTTGTAGCCTTTATGTGGATGATGGTAACGTTGCTTTGCCCTGAGTATTTTCGTAAGTATAGAAACCGGAATCGGTTTTATGCGTTTTTGTTGATGACTCTGGGGGCTACAATGGGAGTATTTTTGTCCGCAGATTTCTATACTACATTTATATTCTTTGAAATTATGTCCTTTACCTCCTATGTGTGGGTTGCCCACGAAGAGAAAAAGGAAGCTATGCGGGCAGCCGAAACATATTTAGGCATTTCTGTTATCGGCGGTATGGTAATGCTGATGGGTATATTCATGCTGTGGAACAGTTTGGGAACCCTGACCTTTTCTGAAATCGGCATCGCTGTAAAAGTATTGCAGGGATATGGTGGCAGATTAACCGGAGAAATGATTGCGGCAGGAATTTGCATTCTTTTTGGTTTTGCCGTAAAAGCAGGTGCTTTTCCCGTGCATATATGGCTACCAAAGGCTCATCCGGTAGCTCCGGCTCCGGCTTCGGCATTATTATCCGGAGTACTTACCAAAACAGGTATTTTCGGCATTATTGCTGTAACATTGCAATTGTTTCAGAATACGGAATGGTTTGGTTATATGCTTATGGTAATTGCGGTTCTTACCATGTTAATAGGAGCCCTTCTTGCCCTTTTCTCCATAGATTTAAAGAGAGTTTTGGCTTGTTCTTCACTTTCACAGATTGGTTTTATTCTGACGGGACTTGCAACAGTGGCAATTTCCGGTGGTGAGAATATTTTGGCCGCAAGAGGAACTTTTATCTACATGGTAAATCATTCGCTGTTAAAGCTTGTACTTTTCATGGCGGCCGGTGTAATTTACATGAACACGCATAAGCTTAATCTAAACGAAATCCGAGGATTCGGTCGTAAAAAACCTCTTTTACACATTGCGTTTCTTTTGGGTGTACTTGGTATTTCCGGCATACCGTTTTTCAACGGATATGTAGGTAAAACTTTGATTCATGAAGGTATTCTTGAGGTAAGTAACATTCCCGGATATGTAGAGGTTCTTTTCCTTCTTGCCGGAGGATGTACATTAGCCTACATGTTAAAATTGTATATCTGTATTTTTATTGAGAAGAACAATAATGCCGAAAAGCAGGCAGAATTTGACGGGAAAAAGAAGTATATGAATTTTGGCAGCGGATTTGCCATTATGGGAAGTGCGGCTATGATTCCTTTCATCGGTGTGGTTCCGAATATAATAGCTGATAAGATTATGGATTTAGGACAGAGTTTTTTTGGTGTTGGTATTTTGGACCATGGAGTACATTATTTTGCGTTCCACAACATGAAAGGTTCTTTGGTTTCCATAGCTATTGGTGCAATTTTGTATTATGCACTTGTCCGCGTATGTCTTACAGAGAAAGACAAAGAAGGTCAGCTCGTATACGCAGACTACTGGCCTAAGTGGATGGATTTGGAGAATATGATTTACAGACCTGTTTTTATACGGTTTATTCCTTTTATTTGTGGTGTGATTTGCAGAGTGCTTGACAGTTTAGTGGATTTCTTTGTGGTACTGCTACGAAAGACGGTTTACAGAGACAGTGCTCTGCCCCACGAGTTGACGGAGGGTAATCCTATTACACATGTAGCAGCCCTTATTGCAGATAAGGTTATTTGGGTTTTAAATAAAACATTCTTTAAGAAAAAGCCTATTCGTAAATCTTTTGAGCATATTTTTGCAGTACGTTGGGAAGAGCAGGCAGAAAATAACCAGATTATTGGTCGAAGTTTATCTTATGGCTTGATTTTGTTCTGTTTAGGTTTGGTACTTACTATTATTTACTTAATGTGGGTAATTTTAAAATAAAAATATTTTGGATAGAATATCCTCTTTACCAATGGGTAAGGAGGATATTTTTATCTTGTTTGTAGCTTTTTGGCATTTTGATTTGTATATAAAGTGAAAGGGTGGTGATAAGATGCACCAAAATTCGCGAATTGAGCAGGTGGAAGAGATAATCAGAAGAAATTCAGATATGGTGTATCGCCTTGCTTTTTCCATGGTTAAAATGCAACAGGATGCGGAGGATGTTTGTCAAGAGGTTTGGATGCAGTATATCCGTAAAATGCCGACTTTTGAGAGCTTGGAGCATGAGAGGGCATGGTTTATTCGAGTAACAGTGAATCTTTGTAAAAACATGTGGAAATCGGCATGGCGGCAGAAAGTGGTAAGTATGGATATGTCCGTAGCGGAAGAAATTATGCCCGGAGACGGGACATTCGATAAGAAAAAGGAATATTCAAAGGCAGAAAGTAAGAATTTGTGGGAGGAATCTTTGCTGACAGATAAAGAAGAAGGTGTTGTTGAAGCCGTAAAACGTCTTCCTGTAAAATATCGGGCAGTGATACATCTTTTTTATTATGAGGAAATGAGTATAGAAGAAATTGCCCGTTCATTAAAACTTCGGCCTTCCAATGTGCGGACCAGACTTACCAGAGCACGCAATATGCTAAAAGAATGGTTAAAGGAGGATGTGTAATGTTTCAAGATGTATATAAAAGTGCTTATGATAAAATTATATATCGAAAAAGTGCAGAAATAAATAAGGCAGAAATTGCACAATGGATAGAAAAAGAAGAAAAAAGAAATATTGTAGTAAAAAGAAATTGCAGAGTTTTAAAACCTATATTAACAACTGTTTTTATAGGGTGTATTGTGATATTTTCAATAGTTCCCACGGCAGCAGCAACCATACCGGGGTTTTATGAAGTGTTGGAGCGCAATGCACCGGCTTTAGCAGATTATTTAGTTCCCGTACAAAAGACGGATAGCAGTAAAGGAATTATAATGAATCTGGAAGCGGCAAAGGTAGAAGGAAATACAGCTGAAATTCTGGTATCTTTTAGCGATGAAGGAAACAATAATTACATTCATGGTATGGTGGATATGTATGATAGCTATGGTCTGCATAGTTACAGCGGAGAAAGTAACATAGCCGGTTGTTCTTTTGTGGAATATAATGCGGAACAGGATAAGGCATATTTTCAAATCGATTTAATCAGTTCCGACGGGACTTTTGATACAAGTCGAATGAATTTCAATGTAAGTACACTATTGACAGATTGTGAAAGCTATACGCAACAAATACTTTTGGATGACGTATTGAAGGAGTATGATGTAAAAGCAGTGAACTTAAATGGCGGCAGTGGTATAGATACAGAGAATCCGGCATTAGAGAAGCTTACAATTTCGGGCGATGTAATTGATCCGCGTCCCGGTCATCTGGTTTTGGATATTCCATTGGATGAATTAAGTCCGGAGGAAATGAAAATAACCGGTATTGCATATATGGATGGAATCCTTCGCGTCCAATTATATCGTGGTAATTTCAAAGAGGCGGACCGTCATATGAATATTTATATGCTGGACGAGACCGGAAATGAGGTTTATCCTAATAAATCCGTTATGTGGCATGATACAGTGTCAGGTGAAGAAGTTCTTGTGGATGAATTTTATTTTGTCATTACGGAGGAACAGCTAAACCAATATACCTTGTGGGGCGAAGGGGCAGTGCGTGCCGGCAGTATTAAAGGTAACTGGAGTATTACCTTTGATTTAGAGTAGATTAGTCTTTTATTAAAAGCAGAAGTGAATTATGAATTAGATAAAAAAACAACATATCATTTTTTCAGGGGGTGTTTTGTTCCCGACCCCACGAAGAAAGATATGTTGTTTTTTATTTTATATCTTTACCGGTCAGATACGACCTCCTTTACTCAGCCACCGAATTCAAGGTTCCGATAAATACGGGAATGCCGGTTTTGGCATCCACAATTGCAAAGACGAAAGGTCTGTCAAGAATAACCTCTTTCTGTTCTTTTGGTGCAGGAGCCATATCGTTCTGCATTTCCACTCCGGTAACAGCAGCGGCCTTGGTACCTTCCTCATTCAGTTCAATGTATGTTTTATGAATTACTTTGCTGATATGTAAGTTAACGGTTTCGTCAGTCACCATTAAGGAGAAATCTGCCAGTCCCTCTGTAAAGGCAGTAGACATTCCCATATCCTTTAAGGCATCATTCAGTAAAATATCATAAGAATAAGTAAAACAGGGAAGCTCGGTTACTACATCGTATTCTGTGGTAAGACTATTGAAAAATTCCATATAATCTTCTGTTGTCATATCTGCAACATAATCTTCAATGGCACCTTCTTCCTTGGGAAGCATCGCCATAAAAGCATACTCTTTGCCTTCGTAATATTTGATAAAACCGGTTGCATCATCGTTTTCCAGATAATATTCGCCGACTTCGCAAAGCATTCTTGCTGTTTCTTCTTCATCGTCAGCATTGGTAAAAATGCCGTTTTCATTAATTTGATGTTCCTTATAGGCTTCTTCCCATTTTCCTTCAAAGGTCATGGCATTGATTAAATACATTGCCGTTAAAGGATCAATTTCTTTTATAAGAGAAGGAATCATTCCGTCTGTATTGGTATTTACCCAGTTGTTAATTTCGGTTACAGCTCCGTCGTCAAACGGAAGCATATGTGCTTCTGCATTCATGGTTTCCTTGAGCGTATTTGCATAAGTTTCGTTTAAGCAGTTTCCTAAAATGGATTCGTTGCTCCACATGGAGTTTGCAATATGAATTTCTGCACCGGCACTGTAGGTAAGCATTGAATTTAAATCCTGAACAAAGGTATTGATTTCTTCCTTGCTTGCTCCGGGGCAAAGAATGGTTAACATCTCAGTTAAGGTATCTCCATCTGCTCCGTTTAATGCCATTGCCAGGGCAAATTCAGCCGAAGCCGGAGAAATCAGACTGTTTTCGCCTTCTGTAAGACTTCTTTTAAAAAGCTCAATAGAGAAATCAATATAAGCTTCATTCATATCTTCCGTCAAAACCGGACGATCATAACCCTCCGGAATCGGGTTTTCCGAAGAGACCGGTTCATTAAAATCTTCAAATAATTCATTCATAATGTTAAATTCGAATACATCAAGACCGGAACAGCCGCTTAAGAATAGTACCGGTATCATAACAAGCACGGCTATGTATTTTGCAAATCTTTTTTTCATAAAAATCCTCCTTTTATCGGGTATCTGCTAATGATACGAATAAAGAAATACAAATTTATGGTGTTTTTATAAAAATTTTAGAATAAAAACAACGTACTTTCTGTGGTTTATGATATACTGAGGAGGAGTAAAAATCAACAGAGAGATAATTATATGAAGCTTAAAACCAAACTTTGGATAACTTTTATTATAATTGTAATATTACCGATTCTGCTTACCACCATTGCATATCTGGTTATCGGCGCCAGTGTTGTGCTGGATATGAGAGATACATATGGTGAGGACAGTATCAGTTTTTCGTTTGCGTCAAATCCGGCGTCTGCTTATGATGAAATCATCGATGAGCATTATGAGGTTATAAAAGAGTATGCTTTGGAAGAACCGGAGAAATTAGAAGATGAAGAAGTTTTAATGCAGATTGATGAAGGCTTGCAGGAAGTGTCAGCTTTCTTAGTTGTAAAGAAGGATCAGGAGCTATATTACGTATCAGAAGAGACACAGTACGATCCGATTATTCATCAGCTAACCGGACTTGCAGATACGGAATTGGAGTATTATTTTAATGATGTCAGACGTCTCGTAAAAAAGGTTACTTTTACATTTGATGACGGAAGTGCGGGAAGTGTGTATCTGGTAACAAAAGTAAATGTTATGGTTTCGGAAGCTTTGGTTACGGCCATGCTGATTGCCATGATTCTGGTATTGTTATTGACAGGTGTCTTTTTAATTTTATGGCTTAGAAGAAGTATGTTCCGCCCGATGAATCAGCTAAAGGATGCAATGAAAAAGATTGCCGAAGGCGATTTAGATACAGAGCTTAAGACTGATGAAAAAGGTGAAATGAAAGATGTTTTCGATAATTTTGAAATTATGAGAAAACAGCTAAAGAGTACTGCCGACGAGAAAGCGTTGGTAGAAAAAACGAACCGCGAGTTGATCAGTAACATTTCCCACGATTTAAAAACGCCTATTACTTCTATTAAAGGATATGTAGAGGGTATTATGGATGGTGTTGCGGATTCTCCCGAGAAGATGAATAAGTACATTCGTACCATTTATAACAAGGCAAATGATATGGATCTTTTGATAAATGAGCTGACGGTATATTCCCAGTTAGATGCAAAAAGTATTCCTTATCGCTTTCATCAAATCAGCGTAACGGATTATTTTGGAGACTGTATTGAAGAAGTAGGATTGGATTTGGAGCAAAGGGGAATTCATTTTACGTATCATAATGAAGTTGAAGAAGGCACCTTAATCTGGGCAGATCCCGAACAGTTAAAGAGGGTTATCAATAATATTATTAACAACAGTGTGAAGTACAGAAAGAAGGAAGGCGCATATATTACCATTCATGTTTCCGATGCTGAGGACAAAGTATGTATTGATATGGAAGATAACGGCAAAGGAATTCCTTCTGAAGACGTAGAGAAGATTTTTGAACGTTTTTATCGTACGGATGCATCCCGTAATTCTGCTCAGGGTGGTAGCGGAATCGGTCTTTCCATCAGTAAAAAAATTGTGGAAGAACATGGAGGAGAAATATGGGCAACCGGAGAAGAGGGAAAGGGCTTATCAATTCATTTTACCCTGAGAAAGGTTGTAACCGAGGCAGAGAAAGAGATACAAGAAAGCGGGCCGCTCAACAAATTTGAAAAGATGCTTAAGAATACAGCAAAAAGAATTGAGACTGAGGCTGAAAAGGTATCACTGGAGAGATTTGGTTTTGATCGTAACGAATTAGAAAAGGGGTTAAAGGAAAGATTTTCTACCAAAAAATCCGAAAACGGTAAAAAGACCGGAGATAATAAGAATTTGGAAGAAACCGTTTCCCATAAGGAGGGATTGAAAGATGAGTAAAATATTAATTATAGAAGACGAAGTGGCAATTGCAGAGTTGCAAAAGGACTATCTTGAAATGAACGGATTTGAGGTAGATGTTTGTGGAGATGGCAAAGAAGGAGCCGATGTTGCAATTCAAAATGAGTATGATTTGATTATTCTTGATTTAATGCTACCCGGTATGGATGGCTATGAAGTATGCCGTAAAATCCGTGAACAGAAAAATATTCCCATTATTATGGTAAGTGCTAAGAAGGAGGACTTAGATAAGGTATACGGTCTTGGAATGGGTGCGGACGATTATATGACCAAACCTTTCAGTCCCAGTGAACTGGTAGCCAGGGTAAAGGCACATATGTCACGTTATGAGCGTCTGGTGGGTCAGGTCAAGAATAAGAATGAAGTCATTGAAATCCGAGGTCTTCGTATTGATAAAACTGCCAGAAGAGTATTTGTGGAAGGGGAAGAGAAGGTTTTTACAACTAAGGAGTTCGATTTATTAACCTTTCTTGCAGGTCATCCCAATCATGTTTTTTCCAAGGCAGAGTTATTCCGTGAAATTTGGGATATGGAGTCGGTAGGTGATATTGCAACTGTAACCGTGCATATTAAGAAGATACGTGAAAAAATTGAAAAAACCAGTGAAAAACCGGAATATATTGAAACCATTTGGGGCGTAGGGTATCGGTTTAAGGTGTAAAAAGTAGTGAAAATTGAGATAAAGACAGAAGGAACATATGAAAACAACAATTCTTTATGAAGATTCGGATATGCTTGTATGCCATAAGCCGGCAGGAATTGCGGTACAGACGGCAAGTATTGGCCAGCAGGATGTTGTCAGTGAATTAAAAAATTATCTGGCAGGGAAAGGGGATAAGAATCCCTATGTGGGTGTAGTCCATCGTCTGGATCAACCTGTGGAAGGTGTCCTTGTATTTGGAAAGAACCAAAAGGCAACAGCATCCCTTTCTGTTCAAATACAGGATGGTAAGGCAAATAAAATATATAGGGCTTTAGTTTATGGTAAATTTGATGAAAATAGCAAAGAAGGTGTATTAGAGAATATCTTGCTTAAGGATGCCAAAAGCAATTCTTCAAGAGTGGTTGAAGCCGGCAACAGTCAGGCAAAGCTTGGCAAGAAAGCAAAGCTTACATATAAGGTTTTGCGGGAAATTGTAGTAGGAGAAGAAATCTGTAGCGAGGTAGAAATTAAACTTTTTACAGGACGTCATCATCAGATTAGAGTACAGATGTCTAATATCGGCCATCCGATTCTTGGTGATACCAAGTATGGGAATGAGGCTTCCGTGCAGTTGTATTCCGCATTGGGCCGCAAAGGTTTAAAGTTATGTGCGTACTGCTTGTCTTTGGTTCATCCCCAAAACGGAAAACCGCAGGTTTTTACCTTGTCTAAGTTGCCTTGGGAGTAGATTTTGTTTTGAAATTAATTTCCATATTTTTATTAACAGATTAAAAATAAAGAAAGAAACTCATACTATTTTCGGAGGGATTGGTATGAGTTTTTTTATTGGCTTATGGAAAAATAATATAGTAAAACTGGTAATAATTGCGGCGGGTGTTCTACTGTTTTTTCGGTATGCACTGCCTTTATTATGGCCTTTTTTTGTTGCTTTTTTCTTTGTCCTGATTTTTCGCCCTTTTATAAAAAGAGTTCATAATAAAATTAAAATATCCGAGGGAATATTGGCCGGCGTACTGTTAGGGTTGATTGCGTTGATTTTGTTGTTTGGAGGGTGGTTTTTGTTATGCCGCATTATGGATATGATAGGGGAATTCCGTCAAAACAGCGATTATGTTATGGATTGCGCCAAAACAGCATTAAATACCTGTTGTAATTTTATAGGAGAAAGGATGCGTTTAAATCCTAAAATGTTGGAAGAGGGAGTCTTGGAAGGAACAGAAAATCTGATTGCCGGCATACGGGATAATTTTGCCCCCAAAGCATTGGATGCTTCTTATTCTTATGCAAGTGTCATTTTTGATGCCGTATTCAGTATAGTGGTTACAATAATTGCCATAATTCTTTTGACTAAGGATTATGATGATATTAAGAAAAAATTAGCAGAGAATACAGCATTTATAAGAATACGAAGATTGTGTCGAAAAATACTTACTCTTCTTAAAATATACATTAAGGCTCAGGCAATTATTGTTTTATGTGTCTCTGCCGTATCTATGGCGGGATTATTTGTTTGTGGTGTGAATCGATGGTATATATGGGGATTTTTGACCGGTTTTCTTGATATGCTTCCGTTTGTCGGTAGCGGCATTGTACTGCTTCCCATTGCTATTTTTTTATTTTTGCAAGGAAAGGTATGGCAGGGAATAGGCTGTCTGTTGATATATGGTATCTGCGCTTTTCTCAGACAAATTCTGGAGCCCAAATTAATCGGTGATAAAATGAATGTATATCCGATTATTGTGTTGTTGTCAGTGTTCTTTGGATTGCAGTTCTTTCATATCGGAGGAATTGTATTGGGGCCGGTAAGTCTGTTTTTAATTCGGGAGATATATGAGGAGCTAAGGGAGTAAAAAAGCAATTTTTTATAAATATATTATGCCTTGTCAAGTTTACGTGTTTTCATATATAATAAAAGATGTCTGCGATAAAGTGTGGAAATAGGGACAAACTTTTATAAGGAGAAAAGCGATGAACAGCGAAATCAGAGACATTAATTTAGCCGAGAGCGGTGAACGTAAAATAGAGTGGGTTAAGAGAAATTGTGACCTTTTAAGAATGTTGGAGGAAGAATTTTCTAAGACAAAGCCTTTTGCAGGTAAGAAGGTGGCACTTTCCGTACATTTAGAGGCAAAAACAGCATATCTTTGTAAGGTGTTGGCAGCAGGCGGTGCCAAAATGTATGTGACAGGTTCTAATCCTTTGTCAACTCAGGATGATGTAGCTGCGGCTTTGGTGGCAGCAGGACTTGAGGTACATGCATGGTATGATGCAACCGAAGAAGAATATAATCACCACATCCGTAAGGTGCTTGAAGTAGGGCCGAACATTATTATCGATGACGGTGGTGATTTAGTGCATATGATGCATACCGAGTTTCGTGATTTAATTCCCAATGTAATCGGTGGTTGTGAAGAAACTACAACCGGTATTATCCGCCTGGAAGCAATGGATGCGGCCGGCGAGTTAATGTTCCCTATGGTAAAAGTAAATAATGCCGATTGTAAGCATTTATTTGATAACCGCTATGGTACAGGTCAGTCTGTATGGGACGGCATTAATCGTACCACTAACTTAATTGTAGCAGGTAAAACTGTGGTTGTAGCAGGCTACGGCTGGTGTGGTAAAGGTACTGCAATGCGTGCCAAGGGCTTGGGAGCAAAGGTTATTGTAACCGAAATTGATCCGATTAAGGCAATTGAAGCTGTTATGGACGGATTTGAAGTTATGCCTATGAATGAGGCTGCAAAACTTGGCGATTTCTTTGTAACCGTAACCGGATGTAATAAGGTTATTGACGAGAGTGATTTTGCGGTAATGAAGGATGGTGCAATCCTTTGTAATGCAGGACATTTTGATTGCGAAATTGATATGGCAAGATTAAAAGAAATTGCCGTAGAGAAGAAAGAAATGCGTAAAAATATTATGGGTTATAAGCTTCCTACCGGTCAGTGGATTTTTATCCTTGCCGAAGGTCGTCTTGTAAACTTAGCGGCAGGAGACGGTCATCCCGCAGAAATTATGGATATGAGCTTTGCCATTCAGGCATTGTCTGCGAAGTATCTTGTTGAGCATGCTAACGAATTAAATACCAAGTTAATTGATGTTCCCAAGGAAGTGGACAATAATGTAGCCGCAAGAAAACTTGCCTTTTTAGGTAAGGCAATTGACGTCTTAACCGATGAACAGGTTGCCTACCTGAATTCATAGTTTAATTTAAAAATTAAGATTGTAGAGGTGTTGCGTGGATATTTTTATTCCGTAAAGAACCGTTTGTATGCGTCAGCACTTATCGAGCAGAAATGTAATGCACTGCGAGTTTAGTACTGTTACGCGGACAATCGAGCGAGAGCGTGTTCTACATGGAATATAAAATAATCCACGCAACTTTTTAAATTTAAAGCAAGCAACAACCTGAAATCGGTTGACAAGGACGCTTTTTGCATGCTAGTATGTTAGTGCTTTACTAGAGAAAAGTGTTAATGAGTGGGTTTGTATTATTAACAGAAACCCCGGAACGGAGGAATCATGAAAAAAATTGTTTCACTTTTATTGGCATCTTTGATGATGGTAACATTGTTAGCAGGATGCTCTTCACAGAAAGAAGACTGGGCTTATATTGAAGATAAGGGTGTTCTTGTAATCGGTATTACATTATATGAGCCTATGAATTACTATGATGAAGAAGGTAATTTGACCGGTTTTGATACTGAATTTGCTGAAGCTGTTTGTGAGAAGCTTGGTGTTGAAGCTAAATTCCAGGTAATTGAATGGGATCAGAAGGAATTCGAATTACAGTCTAAGTCAATTGACTGCATTTGGAACGGACTTACCGTAACTGAAGAAAGAAAAGAAGATATGGCATTCTCTACTTCTTATGTTGAAAATAAGCAGGTAGTGGTTATCCAGGCGGCAAACGCTGATACATATACTTCTTTGGAGGATCTTACAGGTATTTCAATTTGTGCAGAAAACGGTTCTGCAGGCCAGAGTGCGATTGAAGCAGATGCTACCCTTTCTACCAATGAATTTATCGGAGTTTCTGCTCAGAAGGATGCTTTGCTTGAAGTAAAATCTGGAACATGTCAGGCGGCAGTTCTTGACTGGGTACTTGCAAGAGCGGTAATTTCAGAAGATACAGATTATAGTGATTTAATGATTATTGATGGCGTAGAGCTTGCAAAAGAAGAATATGCAATCGGTTTACGTCTGGAAGATACAGAAACACTGGCTAAAATCAATGCAGCGATTGATGAGCTTATGGCTGACGGTACATTGCAGGCACTTGGTGAGAAGTATGGTGTAAACGTTGTTTACTAAGCAGTAGATTTATATTGAAGGTTACAAGGGCAAGTACGCTTGCCCTTGTTCTGTCTTTACATAAAGGGAGTACAATATGACATTCTTGGAAGTTACACTACAATTATTGGATGGATTTAAGATTACTGTAATCTTATTTTTAATAACGTTATTAGGTGCATTACCTTTGGGACTTGTAATTGCTTTTGGTTCTATGTCTAAATTTGCACCCATTCGCTATATTACAAGAGCTTTTGTATGGGTAATCCGCGGTACGCCGTTAATGCTCCAAATTATTTTGGTATTTTATGGTCCCGGATTAATTTTCGGTATGCAGGGCTTGGATCGTTTTCCTGCGGTTGTGGTTGCTTTTATCGTAAATTACGCTGCATATTTTTCGGAAATATATCGTGGCGGAATTGAGAGTATTCAGGCAGGCCAGTATGAAGCCGGTCAGGTGCTTGGCATGACAAAAACACAGATTTTTTTCCGTGTCGTATTGTTCCAAGTTATTAAGAGAATCATACCTCCTATGGGCAACGAAATTATTACCCTTGTAAAGGATACTTCCCTTGCGCGAGTAGTATCTGTTGTGGAACTTCTTAAGGCTGCTCAGGATATTGTAGGGTTGCACGCAATTATCTGGCCTATTTTCTACATTGGTGCATTTTATCTTCTTTTTACCGGTGTCTTAACTATATTATTTAACCGGATTGAGAAGAAACTGAACTACTACGCAGGTTAACGCAGAGAAAGGCAAGGGATAAAAATGGCATTGCTACAAGTAGATAATATTAAAAAGGTATATGGTAAAGAAGAAGTTTTAAAAGGAATCAGTTTTTCTTTGGATAAGGGCGAAGTATTGGCAATTATCGGTTCTTCCGGAGGCGGAAAAACAACTCTTTTAAGATGTTTAAATCAGTTGGTAGAGCCGGACGAAGGAACTATCATGGTAAATGATAAGGTGATTTTTGACGCACAACTTACCAAAAAATTAAGCGATAGCGAAATCAGACAGAATCGATTGCATTTCGGACTGGTATTTCAGCAGTTTAATTTATTTCCGCAGTATAATGTATTTCGCAATCTGACTTTGGCAGCACAGCTTTTGGAGAATGAAAAAATCAAAAAAAGCGGAGCAAAAGGAAGTGAAAAACGTGCTTTAAAAAGAGCAGCTTTTGATGAAATTGATGAAAAGGCAGAAGCGATTTTGAAGCGTGTCGGTCTTTCCGATAAAAAATATGCTTATCCCTGTGAATTGTCCGGTGGTCAGCAACAGCGTGTTGCCATTGCAAGAGCATTGATTCTGAATCCGGATATTCTGTGTTTTGATGAGCCTACCAGTGCATTGGACCCGGAGCTTACGGGCGAGGTATTGAAAGTAATTGAGGGCTTAAAATCATCTGACAGCACAATGATAGTTGTAACCCATGAAATGGAGTTTGCAAGAAGAGTTGCAACCAAGGTGATTTTTGTAGCCGACGGAATGATAGAAGAAATGGGTACACCGGAAGAAATTTTTGAACATCCCAAGAGTGAGAAATTAAAACAGTTTTTCCATAAGGGTGTGGAAGTAATTGCTAATTTGGAAGAATAGAAGATATTACATAATATTCCATATTGGAAAGTTAGCTTTCCGATATGGAATATTTTTTGCTTATTATACTTGTTATAATGAATGGCAAGGAGTAATTACAATGAGTACAGATGAGATTTTTGTAACACGCTTTCGAGAACTATGTAAAAATTCCAAATTAACCCAAACTGATATGGCTTATAAGCTGAATATGACTCAGTCAGCTTTGAGTAAGCAGTTAAATGGAAAAAACAGAGTATCTGCGGATGTACTGGTAAGGATTTCTGATTTTTTTAATACTTCCACAGATTATCTTCTTGGGAAAACGGATAGATGCTATGTTTTCACATTGGAAGGTAATGAAACACCTTCTCTTCCGCCTGAGATAGCTAAGGCATATGATTCACTTGAAGTTGAAGGAAAAGAAGTTATAAATACAATGATTGTTTATCTGGCACAACAGAATAACAATCTTCGATAAATAAATGAAATACCTTTTCATTTCAGTGGTAGGAATTCCAAGTACTGCCGCCTCAATCTGAGGGTGAGGGATGCACCCGTATCTCTCCCCTGTCTTTGTGTGTAGTTTTTTCTCTTGTAAAATCCCAAAGAAGCAATTAAGATAATGTAAGAAGTAAAATATTTTAATACCATCTTCCGGATGCATGTAATACAGATAGCCGGAAAAGATTAGAAGTAAAGATATAAATTATAAAGCAGATGATGGAAATGAGGAGTAACATATGAAATTTATCTCATGGAATGTAAACGGAATCAGAGCCTGCCGAGAAAAAGGTTTTATGGATTTTTTTAAGGAAATAGACGCAGACTTCTTCTGTTTACAGGAGACCAAATTGCAGGAAGGTCAGATTGAACTGGATTTACCGGGATATGAGCAGTACTGGAATTATGCTGAGAAAAAGGGGTATTCCGGAACGGCGATTTTTACCAAGCATAAACCCATAAGCGTACAATATGGTATCGGTGTGGAGGAGCATGATCATGAGGGCCGTGTGATAACCCTGGAATATGACAACTTTTATATGATTACGGTGTATGTGCCTAATTCCCAGGATGGTCTTGCCCGTTTGGATTACCGCATGCGCTGGGAAGACGACTTTCTTGCTTATATTAAAAAACTGGAAGAAAGTAAGCCTGTGGTGTACTGCGGCGACTTAAACGTGGCTCATAAGGAAATCGACTTAAAGAACCCCAAAACCAACCGTAAAAATGCCGGTTTTACCGATGAAGAGCGTGGCAAATTCAGCACGGTTTTGGAGAATGGTTTTATTGATACTTTCAGATATTTTTATCCCGATATGGAGAATATTTATTCCTGGTGGTCTTACCGCTTCAGCGCAAGAGCAAAGAATGCAGGCTGGCGTATTGACTATTTTATCGTGTCGGGTGCCTTGAAGGACAAGTTAAAAGGCGCAAAGATTCACACGGATATCTTTGGTTCTGACCATTGTCCGGTTGAATTGGAGATGGATGTGTAAGCGGGTCTGCATGAGAATAATATAGCATTGAGTAAGATATGAACAGCCGCAAATTTTGCGACTGTTCATATGTAAATAGGAGATACATAAGATGAATAAATTATTAGGCATTTTGCTTTGTGGTCTTATCGCAGGCATTACCACTGTTTTAAGTGAATTAAAAATAGGCAGTTTTTCTTTGGAGATTATCGGTGCGCCGGTATTCTCCATTCTTATGGGTATGGTGATTGCCATGGCAGCACCGAAGCTGCCTGGAAGCGACAAACTAAAAGACGGCATCAAATTTACTTCTAAGAAGATTCTGCAGTGGGCGGTCATTATTTTAGGATTCAGTCTGAATCTCGGAACCATTGCGAAGATGGGTAGTCAGAGTCTGCCTGTTATCATATCGACGATTAGCACGTCGCTTATTGTGGCCTTTCTTATGATGAAGGTCTTAAAAATGGATAAAAAGGTATCTTGCCTTATCGGTGTTGGTTCTTCCATTTGCGGCGGTTCTGCCATTGCGGCAACGGCGCCGGTGATTGATGCGGATGATGAAGAAGTGGCACAGTCGGTTTCGGTTATTTTCCTTTTTAACGTGATTGCGGCTTTGGTGTTCCCGTATTTTGGGCAGGCAATCGGTTTTGGTTCGGAAGGCTTCGCGATTTTTGCGGGAACTGCGGTAAATGATACTTCATCAGTAACTGCGGTAGCGTCCACGGCGGAAGGCTTATACGGAGTAGAAGGAATTCTCTCATCTGCGGTTACCGTTAAGTTGGTGCGAACCCTTGCAATTATTCCCATTACTTTGGCGTTAGCATTGTTTCGTACCTATAAAGCGAAGAAATCAGGGAATAAGGGCAGTGAATTTTCTTTTAAAAAGATATTCCCTTGGTTTATTTTGTATTTTATCGGAGCTTCGATTGTTACCACAATTATAGGAATTTTGCCGGAGAGCGATTTTACGGTTATTTATAGCGGTACATTTGTGAAGGCAATGAAGTGGCTGGCGAAGTTTTTTATTGCTATGGCAATGTGCGCCATCGGCCTGAATACCAACCTGATAAATTTGGTTAAAAAAGGCGGAAAGCCTATCCTTATGGGCTTTACCTGTTGGGCGGCGATTACGGCGGTGTCTATCGGTGTGCAGTTGCTGATGGGGATGTTTTATACGGAGTTGTAGGTGGAATTGTCGAATTTTGTCGATTTGTTACGGTTGAACATTTTTATAACCGGAACTATAATGAAATTGAATTATATGCTTTGATAATTTATGTGGAAAACAGATGGCGCCGGCTGTCTGTTTTTATTTTTATAAAAAAGAAGGAGCATATAAACAGATGAAAAGAAAAGTTAATGTAATTGAAGATTTAGACGGAAATAAGATTGTTTTCATACATGATATTCGTTTTAAGGGAAAGCGTTCGGTCGATTGGAAGGATGTAGAGGCATATTTGAGGCAGTATGTGGGGGAGATATACACCATTGAAGATACGCGGGATATGGTTTATATAGGTAAGGATTTGCCGGACGAATATGCGCATTCCAAATATACGAAAATACTAAAGGGAACAAACGCGAAAGCCAAGGCGAATGCTACGCAGGGATTGCCGGAGATAATAGAAATTGCTGTCGGAAAAGCATATAAAAGGAATTTTAAAGATAAACATAATAAAGATGCAAAATTTGGCTGGTACAGGTATGATTCGAGATTTGCCTTACCGATATTTGGAGAAAAGGGAGAAATAGAACGGTATAATGTATTTAGCGTGGTGATGGTTGTCCGACATGCCGAGAATGGAAAAATGTATTTGTATGACATTATGGATATAAAAAAAGAAACGAGCACCCTTTTCCAGTCCTAAGACATTACTCAGTCGAAAACCCATTTCTTGATAACATGATATAATGCAGAATGAAAAATGTCAATAAAATTATAAAAAAAGAAACGAGCACCCTTTTCCAGTCCTAGGACCTTACTCAGCAAAAAACCCATTTCTTGAAACTGAATATATCATTTGTAATTTGATAAGTCAATTAAATTGTAGTTATTAATTGTATTTCATATTCAGATAAGCTAAAATGAAGATAACTTTTGTAAATAATATGGGGGATTAAATATGAATTATCTTTTTTTGACGGATATTATAAAAAGAGCCGGAATAAATCCAAAGGAAGTTAAGTTGATAAGACATGCTTTATCGGATAAAAAATGTAAGAAACACTACGATGAAGGAAAAATAAAAGAATACACTCAGCATCAACGAAAAGGATTTTCCGATGGATATAAATATTGGATGGTTTTTATTTCAGATGGGGGAGAACTGGCTAGGCTGGAAGGATTTTATAAAGTATTGAATGAGGTTCCTGATATACCGGAGAATAAGCCTGAAGGAAGTCTTGATATCGAGCAATTTGATGGTAAAGGCAGCATATTTACAATTGAAAAACTTGATACCTTTAATGATTATGAAGGTAAGATGATTATTGAATGGGGAAAATCTGCAAGGTCGTGGGCGCAAAAAGGAACCACGGAGAAACCGATAGTAGCTATTCAGGCAAATAGTTTGAAAATATTTGAGGGATTCGAAAAACTGATTCTTACGTATGATGAATTAAAAGAGATTGTAGAAGGTGTTAATATCTATGAAAATTGGCACACAGCATTATCATCAGTGTATGCTGTATATTTGATTACGGATACAGAAGGTGGAATGCAGTATATTGGGTCTGCATATGGAAAAAGTGGATTGTTAGGAAGATGGTCAGAATATGTTAAGACAAAACATGGGAATAATAAAAAAATAATAAAAATGTTAGAGGAATATCCCAATAGATATAGAAAATTTCAGTATTCTGTCTTACAAATTTTACCTAAAAATTTATCGGAAGAAGAGGTTATTGATGTAGAAAAGTTATGGAAAGATAAGCTACATACTAGAGAATTTGGTCTAAATGATAATTAGCAATAAAAATTCTTTGCAATTTATATCCGAATATGTTAGATTGATAAGGAACATAATAAAACAAACGCAATGAAAAAGAGAGTAGGCTGTAACAGGCATTCACAGAGAATGTTCCCGGTGCAAACCGGCTGAGAGGAACAGATGTAACGTACGGTTGAAGATGGCTTTGGAGTGGCGCACCGAACCGCAGAGGCGGTAAGGCTGCGACGGGATTCGCCCGTTAAAGCGACAGGGTATCATAGGTACCCGATGAGGTTTGCTTTCGTGAGAAGCAGATGAAAAGAAGTGGTAACGCGGTCAATTCGCCTTCTGGAAACAGGGGGCGTTTTTTGTTTTTATAAGGGGACGGGCAGGTATGCGGTAAGCCGTATTCTTGCTTGGTTCTGCGAATATAAGAATTTCTAAGTTCTTTTGGAAGGTTGTGTAAGGAAGTTATGGGACCGGCTTAAACTCGCATCCGTGCTCGATTAAGCCTTTTCCGACATCGTGTCGGAAAATCCCTGTTTTACGAAGAAAAGAACCAAGAAATTCTTATATTCTCCGCAACGCGCAGAGTACGGCTTACCGCATACCTGCCCTGTGCGTAGAAGGGATTTATAGGAAAAGAAGATGGAAATCAGAAGATTTAAAACAGAAGACGCGATAGAATTATCAGATGTAATTGCTGAAACACTAAAAATAAGTAATAGCAAGGATTATGCGAGTGAATATATTGAAGCCAATATATCTTCGCATTCTGCAGAAGTTCTGATTGCAAGAGCCAATGAAGGACATATGTATGTTGCCTGTGATGGTTCGAAAATAGTTGGATGCGGGGCAATTGCAGGATATTGGGGCAGTGTGACCGAAAGTATTTTACTGACTATTTTTGTTTTGCCTAATTATCAGGGAAAAGGTGTCGGTAAAAGAATCATAGAAGCACTTGAGATGGACGAATATTTTTTGAGAGCTAAGCGAGTTGAAATTCCTGCATCAATTACCGCAGTAGAATTTTATAAAAAAATGGGATATGTATACAAAGACGGTAAAGATGAATTGGAAGACGGTCTGTTGTATCGCCTTGAAAAGTTTAGGTGAATTTAGGAAGTTCCGAAATATGTAAAAGGTATCAAATATTTTGAAGTTGGTGAAGCATGTTTTATACATAATCAGTACGGAGGATTAACAAATGAAGATAGAAGAACAAGAAAATAACAATCCTTTCAGGATGACAATATCAGACCCTGAATTGATTCGAAAAATTACGGAAGGCGGATTGGAGAGTCTCAGCCCGGACGATATTAATTCCATTGGCATAGAAGTAAAAGACGGGCAGATGTTTATGGGTGACGCAAGTCAGGCACATCTGGAAGACGCCAACAGATTTATATTTAGAGCAGCAGAAAACGGGCAAACAGGACCTTCACCACTTCGCAAGGGACTGGTAGGATATTTTGTGATTTTGCTTGTGGTGTTCATCGTATTGAGCATTATTGGCATTATTTGCAGTAAAATGTTTTTGCCGTCTTTAACGTACAAGGATATGATCGGTTTTTCTTTTGTTTTTGTGGTGGGATTGGGGCTTTGCCTGAGTGAATTCCGCACCGCATTTGCTGCAAAGAAATATATGACAGAACGTGTTCAGGGAAAATGTATCTCTCACGAACGCGCTTCCGGAAGCGGAAATTTTCGACAAAGGAGATCGATATACGAATACACATACAGAGGTCAGGTTTATAGAAGTCACGAAAAGGTTTATGCAAACAGAGGGTATGCAAAGGTGGGGGAAGTAAGAGAACTTCTGATTTCGCCGGAAAATCCCCGTTGCATATATGACCCGAAAGCCGGAAATGCCCGTAAACTCGGTATGATTGGCATTGGAATGATTTTTATCGGTATTGTTGCAGTTGTGGTGGTTTGCGTGTGTATAAACGGTTAGTTGTAGAGTAAGAGAAGCTTCTGATTTCAACATAAGACTAACAACAGATATAGATTTATATGCAAGGGGGATAAAAGCATGAAACAAATAGGAGACTACTTATACACAATCAATTTCACTAGTCAAATAGTGAGCATTTGGAAAATTCGTGAGATTAGTGGAGACCATTATATCTGCGAAAATAAAAGAACCGACAAAATCCGAGAATTCTTAAAAGATGACCCGAGCATCTTTGATACAGAAGAAGCTGCAATGAAAGTCATCAGAAAAACGAAAATGAAAAAGGGTCTCTTCGTGGCAGGTTTTTTCTTTTTTGTGGCAGTTATTATGGTCATTATAGTACTCTTTCAGATTCTGACCGGAAATTTTTAGAAGCTTAGGTGAATGAAAATGTACCGCAGGGTGAATAAGCTTAATTACATAGAGAAAGGAGCCCTATGTATCAAACAGAATTCTGCGAAGTCAAATATGAACCCAACTACAACGTAGTCTTCGTCAAATGGAAGAAGTTCTGTTGTAACGAAGATTACAGAGCACCGCTGGAATACGCCTTAAACATTATAAAAGAGCACGAAAACTGCGCTTATGTGGCGGATACCCGGAGCGGATTTGAGAATATTCCGGAGGATACCCGGTGGGTGGCGGATTATTTTATGCCGAAAGCGGTAGAATACGGATGCAAATGTATTTATTTTATCATTGATGAGAAAAATTCTTTGAAGGAGGAGTTGGAGGGTCAGGCAAGCGATTCTTCGGATATTATCGCTTTTAAATACATTTATAATTTGGATGAAGTAGAAGCGGTGGATGCATAGCGGATGAATTCTAACTGCAGACAGAAGAAAGGAAAAGCGAAATGCTTAAACTGAAGATTGGAATAATAGCAGCTACTTTTATATTATTGTTAATATCAGTTTTCTTGTTAATCTTTTTTGGTAATAAGGTAAAAACCCAGACTCTTGAGTATGAAGAAGTTGAAGTTACTGTAATAAGTGCCGAAAAAGTGAAACTTATAAGTGGCGCACGTAATAGTACTAGTCATATAAATAAAGTGATTGTAGTATACGAAGGAGTTCGTTATGAACTTCAAAGTGTCAATGACATGGAAATGGTTGATTACGAAATTAAGGCGAATGCACAGAATGAGGCAGATACAGAGAACTCAGGGATTTTAGGTAGTAACGGATATATAAGCGACGGAAAATTATATTCAAACGACACGACGGCTACGGTATATTTATACAATGGACAACTATATTCAAATGCGTCAGGTATCAAAACGAATACTCCTGCTTTTCAATGGAGGCAGGTTGGATTGTTCGGCACATGTATATTTAGTATATTTCATTTACTATGTGTAGCAAGTTTAATTGATGAGAAAATAAAATTAAAAAAAGAAACGAAACAAAAAATAGGAGGCAACTAAAATGGAGAACAAAGGAAAGTATTACATTACAACGGCGATTGCCTATACTTCAGGCAAGCCCCACATCGGCAACAGCTACGAGATTGTCCTTGCGGACAGCATCGCCCGTTTTAAAAGAAAAGAAGGATATGATGTATTCTTCCAGACCGGAACCGACGAGCACGGTCAGAAAATTGAGTTAAAAGCAGCAGAAGCCGGAATTACTCCCAAGGAGTTCGTTGATGATGTAGCAGGCACTATCAGGGGATTGTGGGATTTAATGGATACTTCTTACGATAAGTTTATTCGTACCACAGACGATTACCATGAGAAGCAGGTGCAGAAGATTTTTAAGAAGTTATACGACAAGGGCGATATCTACAAGGGCGCATACGAAGGCCTTTACTGTACACCTTGTGAGTCTTTCTGGACAGAGTCCCAGTTAAAAGATGGGAAGTGTCCTGATTGTGGCAGAGATGTAAAACCTGCCAAGGAAGAAGCTTACTTCTTTAAGATGAGCAAGTACGCTGACAGATTAATTGAACATATTAATACACATCCGGAATTTATTCAGCCCGTTTCCCGAAAAAATGAAATGATGAATAACTTCCTTTTACCGGGATTACAGGATCTTTGTGTATCCAGAACTTCTTTTAAATGGGGTATCCCTGTAGATTTCGATGACAGACACGTGGTTTACGTATGGCTTGATGCGTTAACCAACTATATCACAGGTATCGGTTATGATGCAGACGGCAACCACGACGATATGTACGGCAAGAATTGGCCTGCAGACCTTCACTTAATCGGTAAGGATATTATCCGTTTCCATACGATTTACTGGCCTATCTTCTTAATGGCTCTCGATGAGCCTCTTCCTAAGCAGGTATTCGGACACCCTTGGTTATTACAGGGTGACGGCAAGATGAGTAAGTCTAAGGGCAACGTAATCTACGCAGACGATTTGGTAGAATTCTTTGGTGTGGATGCAGTGCGTTACTTTGTACTTCACGAAATGCCTTTTGAAAATGACGGTACTATTTCATGGGAATTATTGGTAGAGCGTATTAATTCCGACCTTGCGAATACCTTAGGTAACCTTGTAAACAGAACCATTTCCATGTCAAACAAGTATTTTGAAGGTGTGGTAAGCAATAAGGGAGTTGCCGAAGCAGTAGATGAGGACTTAAAAGCAGTGGCTACGGGCACACTTGATAAGGTGCTTTCCAAGATGGAAACCCTTCACGTGGCAGATGCTTTGACAGAAATCTTCACATTATTTAAGCGTTGCAACAAATATATTGACGAAACCGAGCCCTGGGTACTTGCTAAGGACGAAGCAAAAGCTGACCGTCTTGCAACCGTACTTTACAACTTAACAGAGGGTATTATTATCGGTGCATCCCTTTTAGAAAGTTTCTTGCCTTCTACCGCAAAGAAGATTGCAGAGCAACTTAATACTGAGCTTCGTGACTTTGACAAGTTAAAAGAATTCGGTTTATATCCTGACGGAAACAAGGTAACCGACGCACCCGAAATTCTTTTTGCAAGATTAAAAGAAGACGAAGTAATTGAGAAAGCAACTGCTATGTTTGCAGAGCGCGCAGCGGCAGTAGCGGCACCCGCAGAAGAAAATGCGGAAAACTGTGGAAATTCTGTGATAGATATTGAACCCAAGGAAGAAATTCTTTATGATGATTTTGGAAAGATGCAGTTTCAGGTGGGTGAAATCATTGCCTGCGAAGAAGTAAAGAAGTCTAAGAAATTACTTTGCTCACAGGTGCGAATCGGCAGCAGTGTAAAACAGATTGTTTCCGGCATTAAGCAATATTACAGTGCAGAAGAGATGGTAGGCAAGAAGGTTATGGTTCTTGTAAACCTAAAACCTGCTACTTTAGCCGGAATTGTGTCTGAGGGTATGATTCTTTGTGCAGAAGATGCAGAAGGTAACCTGGCTCTTATGGTACCCGAGAAAGAAATGCCCGCAGGAGCAGAAATTTGTTAACGTATACCTTTTTTATAAGGGGGCATATTAAAATTATGAAGCCCGTACTTATGAGAAGCACCTGATTCGAAAGAGAGGAACGGTGAAAATGAAAAAATTAATATGCATGTTGTTAGTCAGTTGTATGGTGTTATCTATGCCTATGACGGTATTTGCTACTGAAGATGGAGTTGCTACAGATGTTGCGGATACTCAGGTTTCCGAAATGACCGAAGAAGAGGTTGAAAATGCAATCGTTGAAAACGACAATGTGCCTTATCTTGCTTTGGGAGCAGATTTAACGGATGCCCAGTTGCAGATTGTCTTGGATGAGATGGGTATTACCAAGGAAGATTTGGTGAATTATAATGTTGTTTATATAACCAACGAAGAAGAGCATGAATATCTGGATGGTTATATTGACAGCTCGGTAATCGGAACCAATGCCCTTTCCTGTGTTATGGTAAAAGAAACCGATGCGGGAAGCGGTCTTCGCCTTACTACCATTAACATCAACTACTGCACCATTAATATGTATCGCAATGCTCTTATTACAGCAGGTGTGGAAAATGCAGATATTCTGGTTGTAGGACCTTTTCCTCTTTCCGGAACTGCAGCATTAATCGGCGCAATGAAGGCATATGAAGAAATGACCGGAGAAGAGCTTGAAGAGGAAGCTAAGACAGCAGCCCTTGCAGAGCTTGTAATCAGTGGTGAATTGGTAAGCAGCGGTGAAACGGAAGAAGAAGCCGATAAGATGCAGGAGGTTATTGACTACATCAAGGCGGAAGTCATTGCCGGAGATATCAGTGATTGGGATGATATTCTGGAAATTATTGAAAAGGCTGAATCGGAATACGGTATTACGCTGACAGATGAGCAGAAACAGCAAATTGCTGACTTGATGCAAAAAATTGCTGATTTGGACATTGATCCGACAACTCTTTTAGAGCAGGCCGGTGACTTATATGACAAATATGGAGAAACAGTGCTGGCAGAGGCTAAGGAAATATTGGACGGTATTTTTACGGAAGAAGTAAAAGCGAGTCTTTGGGACAGCATCAAAAATTTCTTTGTAACACTTTGGGATGCAATTGTAGGCTTTTTTACCGGCGAAAATTCTGCAGATGCTGAGTAAAATGTAATATAATCACAGCTTGCATACAAAAAAATAGAGGCTTCAGCAAAAGGAGGAATGATATGAAAGTTACTTTTTACGGTAGAAAACCATATGATGAAATCTGGTTTGGGCCTCTATCCAAGGAATATGGAGTAGATGTGCATTTTGTGGAAGCGGCATTAAATGAAGAAACTCTGATTTTGGCCAAGGGGAGTGAAGCGGTTTGTATTTTTGTAAACGATCCCGTGAATGCTTCCATGATTGATAAAATGCATGCTATGGGAATCAAAGCGATTCTTTTACGTTGCGCAGGTTTTAATCATGTGGATTTAAAAGCGGCAAAGGGCAAGGTGGAGGTGCTTCGTGTGCCCAGCTATTCACCGGATGCGGTAGCGGAGTATGCTATGGGATTATTCCTGTGCATCAACAGAAATATTCACAGAGCTTATATCAGAAGCCGTGATTTTAATATGAACATCAACGGTCTTATGGGTACAGACCTTTCAGGAAAGACTGCAGGTGTGGTTGGAACCGGTAAAATCGGTCAATCCATGATACGAATTCTTAAGGGTTTTAATATGCGGATTTTGGCATACGACCCTTATCCGGTAAAAGGCTTGGATGTGGAATATGTTTCCATGGAAGAGCTGGTAAAAGAAGCGGATGTGATTACGTTGCATTGTCCGCTAACAAGCTCTACGAAACATTTAATTAATAAGCGCACGATTGAATTGATGAAGCCGAATGTGTATTTGATTAATACATCCAGAGGGGCTTTAATCAATACGGACGATTTAATTGATGCACTTTTGGATAAAAAATTTGCAGGAGTTGCTCTTGATGTATATGAGGAAGAAGAAGGGCTGTTTTACGAAGACCGTTCCAATGATATTATCAGGGACGATAATCTTGCCCGACTTATGACTTTCCCTAATGTAATGGTAACCTCCCACATGGGATTTTTTACCAGGGAAGCTATGGAAGCTATCGCAAGGGTAACTTTGGAAAATGCGCTTAGCGTTGAAAAAGGTGAAAAGTCACCGAATCGTGTAGAGGCAGAATAAATAAACAGGAGTTTTCATGAACGAAGGTTTCAAATATGAAATTCGTGAGGCTAAAATTGAAGAGTGGGAAGATGCCATGGCACTTGCATGGCGGACATTCCAACGATTTGAGGCTCATGAGTACACACCGGAGGGTGTGAAGAACTTTTTAGATTTTATATCCGATAACGGATTGCGTAAAATGTTTATGATTCATGAATATCATATGTGGGTTGCTTTGGACGGAAATCAGATTATAGGACTGATTTCCCTCCGAAGTAAAAAGCACATATCCCTACTGTTCGTGGATGAAAAATATCACAAACAGGGTGTGGGGAGAGCATTAATGGAACGTTTATGGAGCTATCTTCGTTATAAAAAGATACCCGTATGCACCGTTAATTCGTCGCCATATGCAGTTGAATTTTATCATAGGCTCGGATTCGTGGATTTAGACAGTGAAAAGGTGGACGGAGGTATCCGTTTTACACCCATGAAGAAGGAATTGTATTATTAGGGGATTAAATTAAGAGGGAAAGAATCTAACAGGGAGAGTTACATATGGAAAATTTAAAAGGAAAAGATGTATTTTGGGCAATTTGCGACAGCTTAAGATCCTTAGACCAGCGTCCCATTGACCACGGAATTCGAACCGCGTACATAATGTATAAGATGTTAAAACATAAAGGAAATTATGCTCCGGCGGTACTTGCGGATTTTTTTGTCCTGGCTGCATTACATGATGTAGGTGTTTATAAAACCGATAATATTGACAATATGTTAAATTATGAATTTAACAAGTACAGGGCCCATTCCGTATTCGGATTTCTTTTGTTGAGTGAATATTTTCCGCCTATGGAAAGTAAAGCAAAAATGCTTTTATTCCATCGCGTAGGCTATAAAAAGATTCCCAAAAGGGATTTTATGTATGGATTTGAAACAGATGTTTTAAGTCTTGCAGAGGCGGCAGATGTTTATCATCATGCTATGGGACAGACATTTGACAGCCATATGTTTGCAAAACAGATAGGAAGTAAATATTCGCAGGAAGTATTTGATTTATTGAATGAAGTCAGTAAGGAAGAAAAGATTTTTGAGGCACTTCGATATGAACAATACATGCCGGAGGTTGAAGAAATTTTGGAGCATCTTCATTTAAATGAACTGGGCAAACAGCAGTATCTGGAGTTTGCCATGTTCTGTCTTGGTCTGCAGAGTACCAATATTAAGGCGGTTGTAGTGCCGGATTGGGAAGAGAATGTTGCAAAAGTAATTGCCGGTGACAAGGCAAGTGCCCAGGAGAAATTCTGGGACAAATCTGACAGTATTGCCTGGAACATGGATTCTTTATACAGTAAGTATATGGCAGTTTTACAGGTATTGCAGGTGTAAAATACAAAACAAACTAGTTTAAAGATAAACCGGGAGGAAATTTACGTGAATTGGTTATTGGATTCAGACAGTATGTTTAATCGCTTTTTATTTCGAATATTCGACACACTTATGCTGGCGGTACTTACCATTGTGTGTTCGTTGCCCATTTTTACTATCGGAGCGGCGGTTTCGGCATTGTATGATATGATGATTAAAATCGTATTGGATAAGGACAGCAGCCTTTTTAAGTCCTATTTTAAATCATTTAAAAAGAATTTTGTAAAAGGTACATTGATATGGTTAATCTGTCTGGCAGGAATTGCATTTATCGGATTAAATGTATATTTTATGTATGTAACCGGTGATTTAAATGAGAAACTTCGAATGGTGCTTTTTATAATTCTTTTGTTGGTTACCATGTCTTTTGCGTTTATTGGAATTTATGCTTTTCCGCTACAGGCAAGATATGAAAATAAGGTGTCTACAACCATAAAAAATGCTTTTTTTATCAGTATTGCGCAATTTCCCCGTTCATTGGGATTGTTATTTTTAAATGTGGTTATATTCGCACCTGCCCTGATAGCACCGGATGTTATTCCTTTACTGGTTATATTGGAGTTATCGTTGACAGCTTATATTACTGCCAGAAATATGGTGAAAGTATTTGCGATTTTTGGAGATGCCGAAATAAAAGGCGATGATGTAGCAGATAAGAAAGAAGAAAGCAATTCTGACAAAAAGGAAGAAAATTCCGAAACAGGGGCAAATGATGAAGAAATAGAAGAAAAAGATGAAAAAAGTGTGTCCCAAGAGGCAAAAAAAGAGGATGCAGAAGCATAAAATTTCGTCAACTTGTACATCAAAGTACAAATTCGTTGTGCAAAATGTTCAGCGAATTTGTACTTTTTTTTAATTCTTAGCAATTTTTACAATGATTTCAAAAAAAATTGTGTAATTGTGGCATGGTAATTTTCGCACTTTTTCTATATAATCTAAAAAGACGCGGTTCCTGTGGAACCATAGAAAAACAATCAGGAGGCAATAAAATGGCAGGATTATCCTTAAAAAATGTATGTAAAGTATATCCTAACGGATTCGAAGCAGTTAAAGATTTCAACCTTGAAATCGCTGATCAGGAATTCATCATCTTCGTTGGACCTTCAGGATGTGGTAAGTCTACTACACTCCGTATGATCGCTGGTCTTGAAGATATCAGTTCAGGTGAATTAAGAATTGGTGAAAGACTTGTTAATGAGGTAGAGCCTAAGGACAGAGATATCGCGATGGTATTCCAGAACTACGCTTTGTATCCTCATATGACAGTATATGAAAACATGGCTTTCGGTCTTAAGTTAAGAAAAGTACCGAAGGACGAAATCGATAAGATGGTTAAGGAAGCAGCTAAGATTCTTGACTTAACTCCGTTGTTAGATCGTAAGCCTAAGGCTTTATCAGGTGGTCAGAGACAGCGTGTTGCTATGGGTCGTGCAATCGTTCGTAACCCTAAGGTATTCCTTATGGACGAGCCTTTGTCAAACTTGGATGCTAAGTTGCGTGTACAGATGCGTATCGAAATCGCTAAGTTACATCAGAGATTAGGTACTACCATCATCTACGTAACACATGACCAGACAGAAGCTATGACACTTGGTACAAGAATCGTAGTTATGAAGGACGGTGTTATCCAGCAGGTTGATACACCTCAGAACCTCTATGACAGACCTCAGAACTTGTTCGTAGCTGGTTTCATGGGATCACCTCAGATGAACTTCCTTGATGCAATCGTAGAAGTACAGGGTGAAACAGCATACCTTAAGGTTGCTGGTCACGCTATTCCTCTTCCTCCCGCTAAGTCTAAGAAGTTAATCGAAGGCGGCTATGACGGAAGAAGCGTAACATTCGGTATCCGTCCTGAAGACGTATATGATAGCGAAATGTACGTAGAAACTTCACCTATGAGCGTATTCGAATCTACCATTAAGGTATACGAATTACTTGGTGCAGAAGTTTACTTATACTTTGATCTTGAAATGTTCCCTATGACTGCAAGAGTTGATTCTAGAACAACTGCAAGACCCGGAGACGTTATCAAGTTTGCTATGGATGTTGAAAAGATTCACGTATTCGACAAAGAAACAGAGCAGGTTATCACAAACTAGTGATTATGATAAAAGGATGTGCGAAAGCGCATCCTTTTTTATTTCATAGGAATTTCCTATGAAACAAAACTTTATGCACAGCTCGCGGAAATGTATTTAATTGCTTCGCAATACCGCTCGCGCGCAGAGAATGTGCTTTGCACATTCTTTGTTCTATACAAAAAATTATTTTTCTGCTATCATTATTTCAATAAAGGGGGTAAAAATAATGGGATTTTTACTTGCTATTTTACCAATGGCACTAATGATTTTAATGGCGGTTACAATAACCAAGACCGTTTTATATCGAAAAATGCCCAAGGAAATTGAGAATAATTGTTGGAAAGAAAGAAAAGAGCTTAAAGGCTTGTATATATGCGATGGAATCATTTTGTTTGTCTTATTGTTACTAATTATACCAATAGGAAATATTGAGGAGCAAAGAATCAGTGGAGAAGTTGCCTGGCTTTGCTTAATTGCACACATGATTCTACCTTTTATTTCTGTGGCAGCTTTTATCATAGGTATAATAGGAAGTGTTATCGGCAGTGTCATGTATTGTAAAAAGGATAAGAAAATCCCGGAGAAGTGTGCAAAAATCAAAAGAATAAATTTATGGTTTTACGTAATGACGGGCACTATGGCGGTGATTGCAATTGTGCAGTTTATTGTTTTGAAGGTACTTCTTTCTACCTTTCACTAAAACTCTTACCTCTATACTTTGAATTTCAAAATTTCACGATCTTTTTTATAAAAAGTTATTGACAATCGAAAAAAACTTTTTTATTATGTTAAACAGTTAAATAAAATAAATGCGATGAAGGAATTATGCGTCGTTTGGCAGTTTCAGAAAGTCGGCGGTTGATGCGAGCCGATACTTAAGGACGAAGGCAGTCTCACTCCGGAGCAGAATTCTCGAACAAGATTGATTCAGTAAAGAATTCCGGCAAGCACCGTTATCAGGGCTGCGAATATGATGGTATTCGTAATGAGCGACTGTATCTACAGTAATATGGGTGGTACCGCGGTAAAAGTTGATTTATCGTCCCTAGAATCTGAAAGGATTCTAGGGACTTTTTGTTATGGCAATTCATTATTATATATATAAAGGAGAGAAAGAAAATGAAAAAAATCAGTATTGCAGATGTAACAATCAGAGAAAGCTCAGAAAAAGCTGAATTTTCCATGAGCTTCAAAGAAAAAATGGAGGTCGCAAAGCAACTTGAGAAGAGAAATATTGATATTATCGAGATGCCCAATGTAGCCAAAGATAAAACAGATGCCCTACTGGTGAAATCTCTCGCACCTATGATAAAAGAAAGCATTTTATCCGTTGGAACAGGTATTTGTAAAGAAGAAGTAGATAAGGCATGGGAAGCAGTATCAAGTGCTGCAAAACCCCGAATCCGCATTTGTGCACCTACTTCAGCGGTTCAGATGGAATTCATCTGCGGAAAGAAGCCTGCTAAGGTTTTGGAAGCTGTAAAAGAAGTAGTAGCATACGCTAAGAGTAAATGTGCAGACATCGAATTCTCAGCACAGGATGCTACCAGAAGTGAAATGCCTTTCCTTTGTCAGGTAATTGAAGCGGCAATTGAAAATGGAGCAACCACAATTGATATCTGTGACACCGCAGGCGTAATGTTCCCTGAAGAATTTAAGAATTTTATCGAAGAAATCAAAGCAAATGTGCCGGCTATGGAGAATGTTGCAATTTCTGTAACCTGCTCTGATGAGTTAAATGTGGCAAATGCCAATGTTTTTGCAGGTACTAAGGCTGGTATAAGCCAGATTAAAGCAAGTTTAATCGGAAACGCAACTCCTTCTTTGGAAACAGTAGTACATACCATAACCATGAAAGGTGATGCGATGGAAGTAGAGTGTGGCGTATCTCAGGGTGAACTTGCAAGAGCTGTTCGTCAGATGACCTGGCTTGACAGCAATAAGAAGACAGGAAAGACACCTTTTGGTGAGACCACAGGAAATGATGCACATGAAGATGTTAACCTTACGGCACAGGCTGATATTGCAGCTGTAATTAAGGCAGTTAAGAAGTTAGGTTATGAACTTTCAGATGATGATAATGCGAAGGTATTCAAGGAATTCAAACGCGTATCAGCGAAGAAACCCGTTGGTGCTAAGGAATTGGAAGCAATCATTGCAACCGCAGCACTTCAGGTTCCTCCTACTTACCAGTTGGTAGACTATGTAATCAACAGCGGTAACATTATCACTCCCACCGCGCAGGTTACTTTGGATAAAAAGGGTACTCCTATGAAAGGTTTAAGCTCAGGAGACGGCCCGATTGAAGCTGCGCTTCTTGCAATTGAAATGATTGTAGGCCATCATTACGATTTGGAAGATTTCCAGATTCAGTCTGTAACCGAAGGTAGTGAAGCAGTAGGTTCTGCCTTTGTTAAAATTCGTGTCGGCAATAAGGTTTATTCCGGCAACGGTATTTCCACCGATATCATCGGTGCAAGTATCCGTGCATATGTAAATGCATTAAATAAAATTGTTCACGAAGAGCAGAATGCTAATCAGTAAATTAAAATATCCGAAAACGGATAGGAATAGGAGATAGATAATGAAATTATCATTTAGTACAAACGGCTGGGATGATTTTGACTGGACAGACTTTTATGTAACTGCCAAAGATTTGCAGTTCGATGGTATTGAAATCCATGATGTAAAAAGAGAAGTATTCTCCGGCAAAAACCGCCCTTTTAACAGCGAAAATATTGTAGAAACCGCACATAAACTGGCACAGATGGAATTAACCATTCCCTGTCTGGATACTACCTGTGATGTATCCGATGAAACCAAGATTGAAGAAAATGTTGCTGAAATTGAAGAATATATTAAGATTGCTAAAATCGTAAAATGTCCCTGCATCCGCATCCGCGCAGGAAAGCATTCCATGGATACCGATGTGAATGATGATGCGGTTATTGAGTGTATCAAGAGAACTTATCGTGAGGCAGATAACAACGGCATTTCTATTTTGATTGAAACTGTAGGTCCTTATACTGATACAGAACGTCTTCGCAATGTTTTAAATGTATTTGCCCGTGACAATGTAGCTGCATTGTGGGATATCCACCATACCGTACGTTACGGCAATGAAACACCCGAAAAGACCATCCAGAACTTAGGTGCATACGTAAAACACGTACATATCAAGGATTCTGAAGTGGTTGACGGCAATATTGAATACTCTTTAATGGGAGAAGGTACCTTACCTATTGATGAGTTAATGTTGGCTTTACAGTCTGTTAACTATGAAGGTTATGTTTCTTTTGAATGGATTCCCGCATGGTTGGAAGAATTGGGAGATGCAGGCATTGTATTTCCTCACTTCGTAAATTATATGAGCCAGTATCAGAAGGAAGCCGTAGTTGTAGGTAAGTCTTTATACCGCAATAAAAGAGGTACCGGCCAGTACGTATGGAAGAAGGAAGAAATCATTGACAAAACCTTCCCTCAGGTATTGGACCGTATGGTTGAGGAATTTCCTGACCAGTATGCATTCCGCTATACAACCTTGGATTATACAAGAACTTATTCCGAATTCCGCGATGACGTAGATCAGTTTGCGCGTTCTTTAATTGCTTTGGGCGTAAAATCCGGTACTCACGTGGCAGTTTGGGCAACCAACATTCCTCAGTGGTATATCGCTTTCTGGGCTTGTACTAAGATTGGTGCGGTTTTGGTTACCATGAATACCGCTTATAAAATTCACGAGGCAGAGTATTTGCTTCGTAATTCAGATACACATACCTTGATTTTAATCGACGGTTACAGAGATTCTAATTATGCACAGATTATTCAGGAATTGTGTCCTGAGTTGGCAACCAATGTACCCGGCAAAGCGTTACATTGTAAGAGATTACCGTTCTTGCGTCACGTAATCAATGTAACTTCTAAGCAGCCCGGCTGTTTAACCTGGAGTGATGCGCTTGCTTTAGCTGATAACGTGCCTATCGAAGAAGTATATCGTCGTGCATCTTTGGTTGATAAGCATGATGTATGTAATATGCAGTACACCTCAGGAACCACAGGATTCCCCAAGGGTGTAATGCTTACACACTACAACGTAGTAAATAATGGTAAGTGCATCGGTGACAGAATGGATTTGTCTACCGCAGACCGTATGATGATTCAGGTGCCCATGTTCCACTGTTTCGGTATGGTATTAGCCATGACAGCCTCCATGACACATGGTGTTACCTTATCACCCATACCTTACTTCTCAACCAAGCCTGCATTGGCATGTATTAATCAGGAAAGAATCACCTGTTTCCACGGTGTTCCTACTATGTTCATTGCCATGCTTGAACATGAGGATTTCGAAAAGACGGACTTCTCTTACATGCGTACCGGTATTATGGCAGGTAGCCCTTGCCCTATTTCCGTTATGCAGGATGTAGTAAATAAAATGAACATGAAGGAAATCACCATCGTTTACGGTCAGACCGAGGCTTCCCCCGGATGTACCATGAGTACTACCGACGATCCTTTGGAAGTCCGTGTAGGTACCGTAGGCGGTCCACTGCCCGGTGTTGAATGTAAAATTGTTGATCCTGAAACCGGCGAAGAAATGCCTGTAGGTGAAAATGGTGAATTTGTAGCAAGAGGCTACAACATTATGAAGGGCTACTACAAAATGCCTCAGGCAACCGCAGCGGCAATCGACAAAGATGGTTGGCTTCATACCGGCGACTTAGCTTGTATGACTCCCGAAGGAAACTTCCGTATTACAGGACGTTTAAAAGATATGATTATCCGTGGCGGTGAAAACATTTACCCGAAGGAAATCGAAGAATTTATCTACACCCACGATAAGGTAAAAGATGTTCAGGTTATCGGTGTGCCTGATGAGCAGTTAGGCGAAGAAATCATGGCTTGCGTGGTTCCCAAGGATGGCGAGACCTTAACTGAGCAGGATATCAAAGATTACGTACGTGCCAATATGGCAAAGCATAAAGTACCTAAGTATGTGGATATTGTTGACGGTTTCCCTATGAATGCGGCAGGTAAGATTTTGAAATACAAGATGCGTGAGGCAGCAGTTGAAAAATATGGTTTGGCTAAGGCTGACAGTATTGAGACTGCGTAAAAGAAGGTTTTATCCGAATTAAAGTTTAAGAGATATAAATAAAAACACCGCTGGTTTGGCGGTGTTTTTCGTTTATTCAATTGTAATATCTTCTACGGAAATATCCAGAGAAGCAAGCTTGGCAAGTGTTACCTTAATTTGATAATCAAGCTCAGCATTTTCATAATTTCCGTTTGCTTTTTTAATCTTTTGCAAATCCGTGTACTTATCTATTGTGATAATAACAAGTTCTTTGTCGCTCATAGAATTATTGTTCATCTTTCTGTCCCTCTAAGGCAAGGATAACAGTGAATAAGCAAATATGTCTATGTGCATTTTATACAAAAATAGGTTGCTTAAGATTCGGTTATCAAAGTATGTTTTTAATATTATAATTGACCAAACAAGCCTCTTATACGTGTTATAGGTGAAAGGAGGTAGAGAGTATGAAAGAAACATTGGCGCGGCCGGCCGATGATTTGGAACAGGTAATGGACACCTACGGTAATATGCTTTTTCGTTTGTGTCTGGTGATGCTTGGAAACAGTGCCGACGCAGAAGATGCCCTGCAGGAGACGATGATTAAATATTACCGCAAGGCCCCTGCTTTTACCGATGAAGAGCACAGGAAGGCGTGGCTTCTTACGGTGGCAGGAAATCAATGTAAGGATATGATTCGTTTCAGGACAAAGCGCCCTTTGGCAGAAAATACGGATATTTACGAATGTAAAAGTAGTGAAGGAGAAAACAGCGGAATTTTAGATGCCCTTATGAAATTGCCCGAGAAATTCAGACTGGTGTTGATTTTGCATTATGTGGAAGAATATCCCGTAAAGGACATTGCTAAAATGATAGGTAAAACCCCGTCCGCCGTAAAAATGCGGCTTAAGAAAGGACGAAAGTTATTAGAGGAAGTATATCGAAAGGAGTATATGTAGGATGGAAAGAAAACTTTTAAAAGAAGAGATAAATGATATAACAATGCCCGGTAAAATGCGGGAGAGAATATTAAAAAACTGTAGAAACGCAAAATTGGAAGAAAAGGAGAATGTTTTTATGGATAAAAATATAACAGTAAGTGCAGAAAAGAAAGACGCAAAAAATAATGTTGGCAGAAGGTGGACCCGTTTTGCTACGGTTGCGGCAGCAGTTACCTTATGTTTAGGGCTTGGAGGTATTACAGCCATGGCTGCAAGCGGTAAGATGGAGGGATTCTTTGCGGATGTAACCCGTTGGGACGGAGCAGTTATCGGCGAAACTTACGAACAGGCCACAGAAGAGATTGAAGTTAGTGCTACGGTAAGCGGCGACAGTATTATTGTGGATGCGGTTTTGTTAAAAGCAGGGGAAGCGCCTTATGCATTCTTGGAGAATATAAGCGTGCAAACATATAGTATTGTAAATGAAGAAGGCGAAACAGTGGCAGAAGGAACTTCTAATGAAAAGGCCGGCATTACAGACGGCAAGATAAGTTTAAAGCTACCATTGGACGAACTTGAAGGAGGCAACTATACACTTATCATTACCGAATTTATCGGCAGCGCCAAAGCTGAGCAGGACTTACCGATTAAGGGTTATTGGGTGTGCGAATTTGAACTGTAATTACAGCAATAGAAAATAAGGTCCAAAACTGTAAGCGCAGGTGAGATTTTATAATAAACAAGCAAACATTAAAAAGACTGTAGCATTAAGCCCTTAAAAAAAGCTAAAATGCCACAGTCTTTTTTATATATAAATCAAACAGAATGCTTATTCGGTGGGCACCTCAACGGATGCCATTGTTTCCTCAACGGATACAATTTCCGGACCTGCCGCAAAAGCTTCCGTATTATCGGCAACCTCCATGGGGTCCTCGTATTCCTTGGGTTCTTCGTCTTCCCAAAGAGATTCGTGTTCTTTCTGTTCTTCCAGTCGTTTTCTCATCCTACCAATATTTTTAGCGGCCTGATACAGTTCATCATCAAATTCCATAAGCCGGCGTTCGTCGGAAGGGGGAACAATGTCGCCTTTCATAATACGACGGGCAACTTCCATAATCTTACCCATATCTTCCATACCTTCACCCATTGCTTCGCCCTGTTGCTTGGCAACCTCCAAATTAGCAATGGCGGTATGCTGCTCCATCAACTTTTCCATATAATCTTTGTACTGGGAATTTTTTTCGTCCAGTTTGTTGATGGTTAATTCCAAAGTGGCGGCTTCTTCGCCCCAAAGGGACTGGCCGTTGGGATCCTTTTTAATTTGCTCCTCCAACTTCTGTTTCTTTTCAGTCAACAGATGAATCTGTTCTTGGTAGGATTTAATTTGTACATTATAGGCGGCCCGTGCCTGTTCAATTTTCATATATGCCTCTTTTCTGAGCGATTTATCGCTCTAGCCTCATTTCCGAAGCAGGAGGGGAGGAATATACCATAAAGGTCCGTATATGTCCCGATGAAAAAATACAGCCACCTGTAAAAGAAAACAAGTGGCACGAAAAATAAAACATATAAAAAATTTATCCTGCTTCCGTGCGATAAAATAAACTTCCTTGTTACGATATATATCGGATAAAAACAGTTGTTTGTAAACCCCTGAATGTATTATTATATAAAAAGAATAAAAGGTGTTGTTTATTTAATGATTTCACCATGCAATATAACTTATTCTATAAGAATAAATTAAGGAAACTTAAAATGATTTACGAACTTCACTATGACAATACAAATACATACGTGATTTCCGGCACTGATGGTATATTAATGTTTGATACCGGCTGGGCAGGTACTTTTATGAAGATGTGTAAGGCGTTAGGTGAGCAAGGAATGAAATTGTCAGATATTAAATATCTGTTGATTTCCCATTTCCATCCGGACCACATGGGAATTGCGGGTGAGTTGGCCAAGCAGGGTATAACGGTTGTAGTCATGGAAAATCAGGTTGGACAGATTCATGCGGCAGATTACATATTTGAAAGAGATAAAAGATTCGCTTTTACACCCATAGAAGATGATAAAATCAAGGTGGTTACTTTTGAAGGAAGCAGACAGTTTCTGCAACAGCTTGGAATAGAAGGATGTATCATTCCAACCCCGGGACACAGTGACGATAGTATTTCGTTGTTACTTGATAGCGGAGATGTTTTTGTGGGAGATTTATATCCTTTGTATGAACTGGAGGTTCACGAAGAACCCGATGTGCAGGAGAGTTGGAAGAGAATACTTGGTACAAGGCCTGAGAGAATATTTTACGGGCATGCAAAGACGGCGGTATTGGAAGGACCGGCTGATAATGTACAAAAGAACGCTGAGCTTCATGACATCGTTAAGAAGATTATGCGCCTTATTGACAGGGGTGTAAGCATTGATAAAATTGCGTCTAAGCTTAAGTTGGACAAAGATTTTGTAAGAGACGTCTGCAGAATGTATCTGACACATAAAAATGTGGGAGTGCAGGGGATTTTAGACAGAATAGAGATTAAGGGAAAGTAGCTATGAAAATTTTACTCATCGGCATCAATGCCAAATATATACATTCCAATCCGGCAATTTACAGTCTGAAAGCTTGCACCGGAGAATATAAAAAAAATATTGAAATTGCAGAATATACCATCAATCAGCGCCTGGAGGATATCCGCAAAGATATTTACCTTAGAAAGCCGAATGTATTGGCATTCTCATGCTATATATGGAATTTTAGTCTGATAGCAAAGCTTTTGCCGGACTTGGCAAAACTTTTGCCGGAGGTGCCTGTTTGGTTGGGCGGACCGGAGGTAAGTTATCGTGCCGAAGCAGTTTTGAAGGAGTTTCCGGGAGTAACCGGCATTATGGTGGGAGAAGGCGAATATACTTTTAATAAGGTGGCGGAGTTTTATCATAATTTAATAGACAGCCCAAATTTTCAAAATGTCAAGGGAGTAGATGTTAATGGAATTATGAGCATTGATGCGGGATTGCAAGCAATTCCCGGTATCGTTACCCGTGAATGCAACACCGGTGTGCCTAAGGTACTTGATTTGGCAGACATTCCTTTTTGGTATGTGGAAGGCGACCTTTTAAAAGAGGAATTTAAAAATCGAATTGTTTATTATGAAACTTCCCGGGGCTGTCCGTTCCGCTGTTCGTATTGCCTGTCCTCCATCGATAAAAGCGTCCGCTTCCGTCCTATGGACATGATTAAAAAAGAGCTGGATTTCTTCTTAGAAAATAAAGTACCTCAGGTTAAATTTATTGACCGTACTTTTAATTGTAAGCACAGTCATGCCATGGAGATTTGGCGGTACATTTATGAACATGACAATGGCATTACCAACTTCCATTTTGAAATAGCTGCTGACATTATAAAAGAAGATGAATTAGAACTTTTATCCAAGTTAAGACCGGGACAGGTTCAGTTGGAAATCGGCGTCCAGACAACCAATCCTCGTACTTTGGAAGAAATCCGCCGAACCACGGATATGAATAAGTTAAGAGAAAATGTCACAAGACTGCGAAGTTTTCACAATATTCATTTACACTTGGATTTAATTGTGGGACTTCCCTTTGAGAATAAGGAGTCTTTTATCCACTCTTTTAACGATGTATATTCCATGAAACCGGATGATTTACAGTTGGGATTTCTAAAGGTGTTATCCGGCTCATACATTGGTGAAAAGACCGGAGATTATGGTATTGTTTACGAGAGCAATCCGCCGTATGAGGTATTATCTACCAATTGGATTTCTTATGAAGATGTGATAGGATTGAAGCGTGTGGAAGAGATGCTGGAGATTTATCATAATAGCGGTCAGTTTGTAAATACAATTGCTTTTTTGGAAAAGCAGTTCGAGACACCATTTGCCCTATATGAGGCTTTGGCAGGCTTTTATGAGCGAAAAGGCTTGTTTGTGCAGGCTCCGTCACGAAGCTATCGCTATGAAGCATTATTGGAATTTTCCGTTGAAGCGGATGGTGAACATGTGGAAATTTACCGGGAATTGCTAACTTATGATTTATATTTGAGAGAGAAGTTAAAAAGCCGTCCTGCTTTTCTTTCTGACCGCAAGTTACAGGAGGAATTGGTTTGGAACTTCTATAAAAAAGAAGAGGAAGAACCTGTCCTTTTAAAAGATTACGCAGAATATACAGCTAAACAAGCTATGCATTTAACGCATCTTGAATATTTCCGATATCCGGTTTGGAATATGGATAGCTGGGACGGAAAAGTTTGCGATGACTATATCGGAGCGGTATTCTTTGATTATAAGAAACGCAACCCGATTACGACAGATGCGGACATTATCAGACTTTATCTATAAGAATGTATTATGATTCCTCGCGGGCACGCTCTCGCTACGTGTCGCACACAATGATACATAGAGTTCCAAAATACGGAACTCAAGTACCGGCGGCTCCCCAGTACCCGCTGTCGGAAAATATAATACATTCTTATACACATAAAACAAAGTCCACAAATTTTATGTCCCCGTATATAACGAAAGAAGGAACATTATGAAACAAAAGGAAAGAATCCAGGCGATTTTGGACCGTCTGGATGAAGAATACGGAACTGAATACAGATGTTACTTAGACCATGAGAATGCCTGGCAACTTTTGATTGCCACGATTTTAAGTGCCCAGTGCACCGATGCCAGAGTAAACATCGTGACGAAGGACTTATTTAAGAAGTATCCGAATGTTGAGGCTTTTGCAAATGCAGAGGTAAAAGAATTGGAGAAGGATATACATTCCACGGGCTTTTATCATAATAAGGCTGTAAATATTATTGGTTGCTGTAGAAGGCTTATAGAAGTTCACGGTGGGGAAGTGCCTTCGAGTCTGGAAGAATTGACTGCTCTGCCCGGTGTGGGAAGAAAGACAGCAAATGTAATCCGAGGAAATATTTATAATGAACCCAGCGTGGTAGTGGACACTCATGTAAAAAGAATCAGTAAGAAGCTGGGTATCACCAAAGAAGAAGATCCCACGAAAGTTGAATTCGATTTGATGAAAAAACTTCCGAAGGATCATTGGATTCTTTATAACATACACATTATTCAATTGGGAAGAACGATTTGTAAGGCACCTAATCCAAAATGTCAAGAATGCTTTCTTCGGGATTTGTGTCCTCAGGGCGCATCTCTTTTAAAAAACGCAAAATAGGTGGTTTGGTCAGGCCCGGTAAGAGACTTGCAGCACTGATTAAATAGTCTAATTTTGTTTCCTCGCCACTATCACAATAGATTTTGGCAAGCATTTTATAAGTACTGATATTATCGCTTTGAATGGAAACGGCAAATTCCAGCAACATGCGGGTGGTTTCCATATTACCTTTGTCAAGGTGATATTCACTTAATGTTTGTAAAATACGAAGCAGGGTAATGTAATTCTGGTCATATTCCGATAAAGTATCCAGATTGGCAGCGCCATACTTTAACTTCAAATCCGTGTTGGAAATATGGGAGAGGTTAACGATTCGACTCTCTTTTAGATGCTCAAGCAATCTGGCACAATCTTCTAAATGTGCAGGTACGGGTGAAGGGATGGCTTTATAAACGGTTTCGGGAATTTCGATGTAATTCAAACCATCTAAAGATTTGGCTCTTGTATTATTGGCTTTATTTTCCTTCTCCCAGAAACTGTCTAATATTTTTTTGTTTTTTTTGTTATATTTGCGTATTTCGTATGCCAGCCAGATACAGAATACAATAATACTTGCCAAAACAGCAATCTTCATATATAATATCCTTTCAGTATGATGATTAGCGTGGGGGAGTGTCTCTATTAACAGACAAGCCTCATTAACCATAAATTAAGATTTATCGGATAGGAGGGTTTCGTTATGATGAATCTTCACAGTAAAAAAGCAAAGAAAATTATTTCTTCCGTAATTATTATTATTCTGGTAATTGCTATGGTTGTGCCTGTATTGGCATATGCAATATAAAATAATATAAACGTGGGAGAAACCCTACATACTTAGTATAAAGTAAATTGAGTTATTTTTCAATAAAAACGGGTTACAGCGAAGGTATATGGTGTAGGCAGAGAAAGAAAGGGAACTATGAAAAAAATTGTTAAGTTCGTAAGTGTTACGTTGATGACATTGCTTTTGGTTTGCGGAAGCTCATTTTTAATCAATGCAGAAGAAACACCACAAATGAAGACAGGTATTTTTATCGAGGATATTGATATTTCCGGTATGACAGCAGAAGAAGCTACAGCAGCAGTAGAAGACTATATTACGGAAATGCAGGATATGCCCGTTATTCTTCGCGCGGCTCAGGGAAATGAAATAGAAGTCTGTGCTTCAGATTTTGGCATGGAATGGAGTAATCCCGAAATTATTGATGAAGCAATTTCTTTGGGTAAAAGCGGCAATATGATTGCCCGTTATAAAGAATTAAAAGATTTGGAAACCAATGGAGTAACCTATAATTTAGAATACTCCTTTGATGATACGATGGTAGCTCAGGTAATTCAGGAAAAGTGTGCGGAGTTTGATCAGCATGCCCAGAATGCAACCATGGAACGTGTAAATGGTGAGTTTGTGATTCATGAAGAAATAGCCGGTGCCATTGTGGATGAGGCAGCTTCTGTTGAAGCAATTAAAACTGCTCTTTCCTCCGGCGAAAATATGACAGAGGAAGGCGTTGTTATTGAGCTTGTAGCTAAGGTGGAGGAACCTGTCGGTACAGCAGAAGATTTAGCACAGGTAAAGGATTTGTTAGGAACTTTTACCACAAGCTATTCATCTTCGGGAACCGCAAGAAGTGCTAACGTAGCAAACGGAGCGTCATTAATCAACGGTTCTGTAATTTATCCCGGCGAGGAATATTCATTCTATGACAATGTAAAACCTTTTACCTATGATAATGGTTATTATATGGCAGGTTCATATTTAAGCGGTATGGTTGTAGACAGTATGGGCGGCGGTATCTGCCAGGTATCTACAACTCTTTACAACGCAGTGCTTATGGCAGAACTGGAAGTTACAGAGAGACACAATCATTCCATGATTGTTACTTATACGCAGGTTTCAGGAGATGCGGCAATTTCGGAATCTGCAGGTAAGGATTTTAGATTTGTAAATAATACAGGTGCCCCTATTTATATTGAGGGTATTACAACAGATGAAAAGAAGATTACATTTAATATTTACGGTGTGGAAACAAGGGATGAAAACCGCACTATTGCATATGAAAACGTAATTTTGGAAGTTATTCAGCCGGATTATGAGAAGATTATTGCAGATGCAGGTCAGGGTGTTGGATATGTGAAAGTACAGTCTGCTCATGTTGGCTACAAAGCGCAGTTATGGAAAGTCGTATATGTGGATGGAGTAGAAGTTTCCAGAGAGCAGGTTAATTCCAGTTCATATTCCATGTCACCGCGAACGGCTGTAGTTGGTATTAATACGGCTAACCCGCAACGGCAGGAAGAAATTCTCGCGGCTATCGGTACCGGTAGCATAGATCATGTAAAAGGTGTGGCGGCACAGCTCTATGCTCAGGAAGTAGCAGAGGCAGCGGCAGCAGCACCGCAGTAAATCGAATCTACTGAAACGGAATCAATACTATGAAAGTTGGAAAAGTATCTGAGAATGTTTTAAAAAGAACCATTCTGAAAGGTATAAAGAATACAAGAGAAGAAGTAATTATCGGCGCAGCTCTAGGGGAGGACTGCGCCGTTTTGGAGTTAAAAGAGGATGAAGTTTATGTAACGACTACCGACCCGATTACAGGAACTATAACAGATATAGGACGTCTGGCGGTACATGTGGCGGTTAATGATTTGGCAGCTGAAGGGGCGGAACCGATTGGACTGTTGTGTACAGCACTTTTGCCGGAAAATTTCAAGGAATCCCGATTAAAAATCATTATGGAGCAGTATAAGGAAACCTGTGCTTCTTTAGGAATTCAGCCTTTGGGAGGGCACACTGAGCTTACAACAGCAGTAAACAGGCCTGTACTTAATGTAACAGGCATTGGTAAAGCCAAGAAAAACAGATTAACTCCTACAAATAATGCTAAGCCCGGTATGGACATTATCGTAACAAAATGGGTAGGTCTGGAAGGAACGTCTATTTTAGCAAAAGAAAAGGAAGAGGAACTTTTAACCAGATATCCCCGTGCCATAGTAGAGGAAGCAAAGAAATTTGATATATTTTTATCCGTATTGCCGGAGGCAAGAATTGCGGTTGCCAATGGCGCTGTGGCAATGCATGATATCACGGAGGGCGGAGTTTTCGGAGCACTTTGGGAATTAGCACAGAGTGCCGGAGTCGGTATAGAAGTGGATTTAAAGAAAATTCCCATAAGACAGGAAACTGTAGAAGTTTGCGAGTTTTTTGACTTAAATCCTTATTGTTTGATTTCCTCAGGATCTATGTTAATTGTCGCCGGGAACGGTTACGACTGTGTGAAGGCATTGGAAGAAAAAGGCATTCCTGCGGTGGTAATCGGTAAAACAACGGATAATAACGACAAGGTGGTTTTAAATGAAGGTGAAAAACGCTTCCTTGAGGCCCCGAAATCGGATGAACTGTATAAGGTATTGTAATGATTTTATTTATAAATACAAAAGTATGTAAAGCGACTTTTATATTGTGTTAACAAGGTAAAATCGTTATAATATAATTTGGAAATTAGTATATTTGATAATAAAATAGAGATTTTATAATCTTAGATTGGAGATAAATATGCGTGAACAGATTTTAAAAATGATTGAAAAAAACAGCAGAATCGACTTAAAAGAGCTTGCCATCATGCTTGGAATGAGCGAAGTGGATTTGATGAATGAAATCGCCAGAATGGAAGAAGAGAAGATTATCTGCGGATATCATACTTTAATTGATTGGGAAAAGACCTCCGTAGAGAAGGTAAGTGCTTTGATTGAAGTACGTGTGACCCCCCAGAGAGGTCAGGGCTTTGACCATATTGCGGAGAGAATTTATAACTATCCTGAAGTAAATGCGGTATATCTTTTATCAGGAGCTTATGACTTATTGATTACTTTGGAAGGCAAGTCCTTGAAGGAAGTATCAAGCTTTGTATCCGATAAGCTTTCTACTTTAGACAGTGTATTAAGTACCGCCACTCATTTTATTTTAAAGAAATACAAAGACCATGGCACTATTATGGCAAATAACGATGAAAGGTTAAAAATGACACCATGAGAAATCCGCTTTCAGACAAAATTGTCGATGTAAAACCTTCGGGCATCCGTAAGTTTTTTGACATCGTAAGTGAAATGCCGGATGCAATTTCCTTAGGTGTTGGTGAGCCCGATTTTGATACACCCTGGCACATTCGTGACGAGGGTATCTACTCCCTTGAAAAGGGTAAAACCTTTTATACCTCAAACGCAGGTTTAAAAGAATTAAGATGCGAAATTCGTAATTACATCCAGCGTAAGCAGGGTATTACATATGATCCCATTAATGAAATTCTTGTAACCGTAGGCGGTTCTGAAGCAATTGATATTGCCCTTCGTTGTATGGTAAACCCCGGAGACGAGGTTATTATTCCACAGCCCTGCTACGTATCTTACGAGCCTTGTGCGGTTATGGCGGATGCAGTGCCTGTCATTATTGATTTAAAGCATGAGAATGAATTCCGCTTAACGGCAGAAGAGTTAGAGGCTGCCATTACGGATAAAACTAAAATCTTAATCCTTGCATTCCCCAACAATCCTACCGGAGCCATTATGGAAAAGAAGGATTTGGAAGCAATTGCAGAAGTAATCATTAAGCATGATCTTTATGTTATTTCTGATGAAATTTATTCGGAATTAAGCTATAATGAGGCCCATGTATCTATTGCAACCTTACCGGGCATGAAAGAAAGAACTATTATGATTAATGGTTTTTCTAAGGCATATGCAATGACAGGTTGGCGTTTGGGTTATGCCTGTGGTCCCGAGCTTATCATGAAGCAGATGACCAAGCTTCATCAGTTTGCAATTATGTGTGCCCCCACTACCAGTCAGTATGCTGCAGTGGAAGCTTTAAAGCATGGTGACGGGGATGTGACTGAAATGCGTGAATCATATAACCAGCGTCGCCGCTTCTTAATGTATCAGTTTAGAGAGATGGGACTTGAGTGTTTTGAACCGTATGGCGCATTTTACGTATTCCCTTGCATTAAGGAATTTGGTATGACCAGTGAAGAGTTCGCAATGCGATTCCTTGAGGAAGAAAAGGTTGCGGTTGTACCCGGAACGGCGTTTGGAGATTGCGGCGAAGGATTTTTAAGAATTTCCTACGCATATTCCATCGATGACTTAAAAGTTGCGTTAAACAGAATGAAGAGATTTATTGCGCATCTGCGAGAAGAACAGAATTAATTAAAAAGATAAGCGGCACTTTTGTCCGATGGATAAAAGTGCTGTTTTTGACGGAGGAAAAGTATGCACATTGTTTTATATCAGCCTGAGATTGCAGGAAATACAGGGAATATCGGAAGGACTTGTGTGGCAACCAATACAGTACTTCATTTGATTGAACCCTTAGGATTCCGCCTGAATGAAAAAGAAATCAAGCGCGCCGGAATGGATTACTGGGAGCATTTGGATGTTAGAAGATATATTAATTTTGAGGAATTTTTAGAGAAGAATCCCAATGCTAAAATTTATATGGCAACAACCAAGGCACACAATTGTTATACAGATGTAGAATACGGTCCCGACGATTATATTATGTTTGGAAAGGAAAGTGCCGGCATACCGGAAGAAATTCTTGTGGATTATGAGGATACTTGTATCCGTATTCCCATGCTTGAAAAGATTCGTTCTTTGAATTTATCCAACTCGGTAAGTATTGTGCTTTATGAAGCTCTGCGCCAGAATAATTTTGCCCAGATGCAGATGGAGGGCGAATTGCACAGGCTTAGCTGGAAGTAGAAGTGATAGTCATACTCTCAGACAGGTGATTTTAGAATTTTTGAAATAAAAATAAATGAAATAATAAAGAGCAGATTGATAGAAATAACTTTATCATATCTGCTCTTTTTATTATCTATATCGTATATAAAAGGAACTTGCTTCGCAATCCTTTTATCTTATATGAATGATGTGATTTAAGATGTTTTATCGGATTTTTCAAGATAGCTTTGGGCAATCTCCTGTGATAAAGAGAAGTTAGATTCTTTCTTGTATTCTGCAATGTCTTCCAAGCGACAATCCAGAATTTCACACAACTGATTCAGAGTATATGTGTTTACATTACCGTTCTTACGTAAGCGGTCCAACTGACCGGTACTGATATTATAATCTTTGATTAATTTGTACTGGGAAATACCCCGCTCTTTGAGGGTAGTCCAAAGTCGGTCATAAACGATCATATATCATCTTCTCCATTTGATAGGTTATTAAGACAAAAGTTACAGAAAATTGAAAATAAATGACATGTTAATGCTTCATAATCTTTGTATAGATTATATACATATATGGTAAAAATTAGTCTGTTCATTGACAATAGCCCGTAAACGGGCTATAATGTGAAAATAATTGCTGTAAATCTATAGAATTTTATATATCCATTTACAAAAACGGAGGATTAAAAAATGAAAAATAAAGCAGTAAAAAAAGTAATTTTTGAATTAGTTGCGGGAGTGTTGTTAGTGGTTGGTTTGACAGGGTGTAAGGAAGCAGAAGGAACAACACCGGAAGCAACAAGTTCTGAGGTGGTTTCTGAAGTGGAATCGGAAGTGATTTCAGAAAAAGTATCAGAGGATGTGTCAGAAGAAGTGGTTTCGGAAGAAGTATCGGAAGAAGTAAGCGAAATGCCCGAAATAGTGGATGGGGTGCAGGTGGTATATTATGATACGTGGGAAGAATTGTATGAGTATGTCAGCACAATTGATGAAACTGTAATAGTGATGTTTTCTTTTAATCATTCTGAAAAAGGACAACCTATATTGTATAATGGAGCACATTGTACAATTGAAGAAGATTTCTCAATAATTGTAAAATCTCCTAAAACAATAACTAGTATAACTTCTGAAAAAGGAAGTGTATTAGTTGCTGATTATGACTATGAGGGGGAACATCTGTGGGATGTTGGACTTTACGAGGTAGGAACTGATATTGAAGTGCCTCTTGTAATAACCTATGAAGATGGTACAGAAGAAACTTTTATTGTATATATTACTAAGGATTGGAAATATCCGTGGGAAGAGTAAATAATTCTTCAAATAAAATAAAGATAATCCATAGGAAGAAAAGGAGTTTTACAATGCAAAAAAGATTGATAAGTAAGGCATTTATAATAATAACATGCTTTAGTTTATTATTAATAGGTTGTAAGGAAACAGAAGGAACAACACCGGAAGCGTCAAGTTCTGAGGTGGTTTCTGAAGTAGAATTGGAAGAAGTTTCAGAAGAAGTAACAGAGGATGTGTCTGAAGAAGTGATTTCGGAGGAAGTAGAGGAAGAAGTAAGCGAAATGCCCGAAATAGTGGATGGGGTGCAAATTGTATATTATGAAACCTATGAAGATATGAGTAAAGAATTAGAAACTTTAGAGAAACCTGCAGTAGTGGCATATTCATTTTATACACCTGAAAAAGGACAAGCAATAATGTATGATGGTGCATATTATACGATCGAACAGGATTTTGCAACGATTGTAAGATGTCCTAATACAATAAAGAAAGTTAATTCTACAGAAGAATATGTACATATTTTAGATTATGATTATGAAGGTACTCATGAATGGGCTATTACAATATATACTACAGGAACTGATATTGAAGTACCTCTTACAATAACGTACGAAGATGGTACAGAAGAAAGCTTGACAGTATATATTACTAAAGATTGGAATTATAGTTGGGGTGAATAAAATAAAGATAATTCATAGGAAGAAAAGGAGTTTTATAATGCAAAAAAGATTGATAAGCACAGTATCTATAATAATAAGTTTTGGTTTATTATTAACAGGTTGTAAGGACACAGAAGGAACAGTACCGGAAGCATCAACTTCCGAGGTGGCTTCTGAGGCGGTTTCGGAAGTGATTTCCGAAGAAGTTTCAGAGGAAGTATTTAAAGAGGAGTCGGAAGATGTGGTATCAGAGGAAGTATATGAAGAAGAAGGTAAAGAAGTAGAATATGTTAATTTTTCTAATGTCGATGAATTATTAGAACATTTAGAAAAATATGACAGAACTGCAATTGTGCAATATAATTTTTCTGAGGAAGGTAGCTCTCAAGCTATTATTCCTAATGGAGGATATTATACTATTAAACAAGGTACTATGATAACAATAATTCCTAATAAAGAGGTAGCAAATGTACAAGAAAACGTTGGTTATATTATAATATATGAAGGAATGAGAGGTTGGAATATAGATATTGAAACTATAGGTACTGACCTTGAAGTATCATTCACCGTCAACTACACAGACGGTACATCAGAAGATTTTACAATTTATGTTACTGTTGAGTAGGTTTATATTTATTTTTAAGCCATTGACACATAAAAGTTCCGCAACTTTAAGGGTTTGCGGGGCTTTTTCTATGGCTTTGTTTAATGGCTTTTGTGTATTTTTCCAATATTGACAGTGGTTTTCTCGACTGCTATGATAGGCATAAATACAAGCAATGCAATTCTTGGAAATCTATTTTTATTCTAATGATTCTAATTTCTACTTACGATAACATTTCTTTTATGAATTCTTGCTTATTTCATGATTCATTTAGTAAGCAGGAGAATTTAGACGTGTGAAAGAAATGGTCTCCTGCAGGGTGTAACCCGGAAGGAGGATAATGCGGGAGAAGGATATTACCCAGAAGAAATTTTTTGAAGACGCGGGAAGGTTTGCGGATTTTATGAATGCCGTGTGTTTTCACGGACGGCAGATTTTAAAGCCGGAAGAACTGGAATCGTCAAATATATCCATGTTAAAGGCGGATGAACAGGCAGTTTTAGAACGTTTTTGTGATGTGATAAAGAAGCAGACAAAGGAAGGGGCTGTCTATGCAATTTATGTTCTTGAGAATCAGGAAACCGTAGATTACGGTATGCTGGTACGGGTCATGCTGGAGGAAAGCCTGGCCTATGACAAGCAGGTAAAAGAGATTGGTAAAAGAAACAGGGATGCTTTTCGGAAGAAATCAAAGGAGGAGAGTGCGAAGGCGATTTTCTGTGAAGAGGAATCGGTTGGAGAAGATAAAAGGGAAGGATTAGCCGCCGGCGAATTTCTTTATGGATTTCGAAAGACTGACCGTCTAATTCCTATATATACCATAGTAGTGTATTGGGGCGAGAAGGAGTGGGACGGGGCAAAGTCCTTGCGCGAGCTGATTGACTTGCCGATAGAAGATGAGGAACTGCGGCAGGAGATGTTAAAGAGAATACCGGACTATAGGATTCAGGTGTATGACTTAAACAAAGAGACTGATTTTACGGCATTTCAGACCTCTTTAAAGACGGTGTTTGAGTTTTACAGCACCCGAAAGAATAAGGATGAACTGCGAAACTATATGAATACCCATAGGGAAGAAGTGGAAGAACTGGACTGTGAGAGTAAGTTCTTTCTTGCCACCATGTTGGGGCAGAAGAAGTTAAGGAAAAAATTATTAAAGAAAGAAACGAAGAAGGAGGAAGGAAGTATGTGTAAGGCAATAGATGATATGATAGAAGAAGGAATCCAGCAAGGAATTGAGAAAGGCCGTGCGGAGGCGGAGCAGATGATATTCGAGCTGAAGGAAGAACTGGCAAAGGAGAAAGAGAAGAGTAACTGTAAGGCAATAGATGATATGATAGAAGAAGGAATCCAGCAAGGAATTGAGAAAGGCAGAGAGGAAGGCCGTGCGGAGGCGGAGCAGACAATATCCGAGTTGAAGGAAGAACTGGCAAAGGAGAAAGAGAAGAGTAACTGTAAGGCAATAGATGACATGATAGAAGAAGGAATCCAGCAAGGAATTGAGAAAGGCAGAGAGGAAGGCCGTGCGGAGGCGGAGCAGATTATAACAGAGTTGAAGGAAGAGATTGAAGGTCTCAAGAAGTTGTTGGCAGTCTAAATATGTTTATTTGAATATCCCTGTCCTACTTGAATTTTGGCATAAAATAGGATATAATTTACCCGTTACGTATTAAAATTAACAATCGGAGGTAAATAAAATGTTAGTTTCAGCAAAAGAAATGCTTCAGAAAGCAAAAGCTGGTCACTATGCTGTTGGACAGTTCAACATCAACAACTTAGAGTGGACAAAGTCTATCCTTTTAACAGCACAGGAATGCCAGTCTCCCGTTATCCTTGGTGTATCTGAGGGTGCAGGTAAGTACATGACAGGTTACAAGACTGTTGTAGGTATGGTTAATGGTATGATCGAAGAATTAGGAATCACAGTTCCTGTAGCTCTTCACCTTGACCATGGTAGTTTCGAACACTGCTACAAGTGTATCGAAGCTGGCTTCTCATCAGTTATGTTCGATGGTTCACACTATCCTATTGAAGAAAACATCGCTAAGACAAAGCAGTTGGTTGCTGACTGTGCTGCTAAGGGAATCTCTCTTGAAGCAGAAGTTGGTTCAATCGGTGGTGAAGAAGATGGTGTTGTAGGTGCAGGTGAATGTGCAGATCCTAACGAATGTAAGATGATCGCTGACCTTGGTATCGACTTCCTTGCAGCAGGTATCGGTAACATCCACGGTAAATATCCTGCAAACTGGAAGGGATTAAGCTTCGAAACTCTCGATGCAATCCAGCAGTTAACAGGTGATATGCCTCTCGTTCTTCACGGTGGTACAGGTATCCCTGCAGATATGATTAAGAAGGCAATTGACCTTGGTGTATCTAAGATCAACGTTAATACAGAATGTCAGTTAGCATTTGCTGATGCTACACGTAAGTACATCGAAGCCGGTAAGGACTTAGAAGGTAAGGGATTTGACCCTCGTAAGTTACTTGCTCCCGGTGCAGAAGCTATTAAAGCTACTGTTAAGGAAAAGATGGAATTATTCGGTTCTGTAGGCAAGGCTTAAGAAATAAAGAATATGACCTTATAAAAGGAGGATGCCCGGTAACGAAAGTTACCGGGCATTCATTTTTGAAAAAGTTATAGGTGTGTGTTTTTGTTATCTATACTAATTGTATTTTGTTATCTTGATTGTTAGTATAGATAATATTTTTTGCAGAATAATGTTATGTAAATCAATATTCTGTAAAATAAATATGAATAAATTATGAATTAGCAGTGAGTCGGTTCGGGATAATCCACACCGAAGGTATCTACGGTTACACTTTTCATTACCTGAGGAATTATAGGTTTGTCAGAGTAATCAGTATCCACTTCTGCAATTTTGTTTACAACTTCCATACCTTCAATAACTTTACCAAAAGCTGCATATGCGCCGTCTAAGTGAGGAGCATCCTTGTGCATTAAGAAAAACTGGCTTCCGGCAGAGTTAGGGAACATGGAACGAGCCATGGAAAGCACACCGGGAGTATGCTTTAAGTTATTTTCAAAGCCGTTTTGAGAAAATTCTCCTTTGATATGATATCCAGGGCCGCCTGTGCCTGTGCCCTGTGGACATCCGCCCTGAATCATAAAACCATAGATGACTCTGTGGAAAGTAAGTCCGTCGTAGAACTTCTTGTTAATTAAAGAGATAAAGTTGTTTACGGATTCCGGAGCAATTTCAGGATAAAGCTCTGCTTTTATTACGGAACCGTCTTCCATTGTGATTGTTACAATAGGATTCTGTGCCATTTTATGTCATTCCTTTCTTGAATAGATATGGTATAATGTAAACAGTGCGCAAGTGTAAGTTTGCGAGTATACAAATATACGTATTTTAGATATAAAATATCCGAAGGATATTCTATCATAATCTACGGAGGGATAAAAGTGATAAGCGATAAAAAACTTGTAAAAATTATTTTAGATTTTACATATGTTTTGGATGACAGTGTTATTCTTAAGTGGTTAGAGACACTGGAAGAGGGAGATTTCATTTTATATATTACGGATGACCCTAAGAAAGCAGAACGTGCACATGAGACAGGTCTTGCAGTTTTAATTTATCTGCACGAAAATAACAAACACTGTAGTTTTAATGGATTCCGGTATTTTATTGAGGGTTTTGAAGATGCGGATATGAAGTATTTAGAAGGTGTTTATATGCGCGAAAAGAAGATACCTTGGGTAATATGCGAGACAGAAAGACTTAGAATTCGGGAAATGTCAATGGAAGATATTGATAATTTATATTCGTTATACTCTGATAAGTCGGTGGTGGAGTACATGGAGGATTTACCTGCGGATAAAGAAGAGGAAAAGAGATATATAACGGAATATATCGATACTATGTACGGTTTTTATGGTTATGGAATGTGGTTAGTGGAATTAAGAGAAGGCGGAGAAATCATAGGTCGCGTCGGTTTTCAAAATACTGAGAAAGAGGATGTGTTAGAGCTCGGATTTATGATTATACCGGAATATCAAAGACAGGGATATGCTTATGAAGCATGCAGAGGAGTTTTGAAATATATGCAGGATAGAAGTGAGGGATATACTTTTGTTGCTTCATGTCACGAAAAAAATATTAAGGCGATTTCTTTTTGTCATAAATTGGGTATAAAATTAGTGCCGAATATCAGAAACGGTGGCAGTCTTGTCATATAAATAAAAAAAGTATATAATGATAAAAATTTAAACATATGTAAAAGAGAGAATAAAATGTTATTTAATTCCTTTGAATTTCTGATTTTTTTCCCAATTGTTGTATTGCTATATTTTATAGTTCCTAAAAAAACAAGATATATTTGGTTATTAGTTTCCAGTTATTATTTCTATATGTGCTGGAATGCGAAGTATGCCCTTTTAATTGCAATATCAACCATAATTACGTGGGTTAGCGGGTTGCTTTTAAGCAAATTTAAGAGCAAAGGTGCAAAACGGGTAACTGTAGCTGCAAGTTTTGTAAGTAATTTGGCTATATTGTTTTTCTTTAAGTATTTTGATTTTGTATTGGACAACCTTAACAGAATATTAAGTTACGCGGGCGTGAAATTGATAAGCAATCCCTTTGATATTTTATTGCCGGTAGGAATTTCTTTTTATACTTTCCAAGCGTTAAGTTACACGGTTGACGTGTACAGAGGAGATGTTGAAGCAGAGAGAAATCCCCTTAGATACGCTCTTTTTGTATCCTTTTTTCCGCAGCTGGTTGCAGGACCTATTGAACGTTCCAAGAACTTACTTACACAATTAAAAAATGTAGATAAAATAAAAGTTTGGAATTATGACAGGATTGTATCCGGCCTTATACTGATGATTTGGGGTTTGTTCCAGAAGATGGTGATTGCTGACCGGTTGTCGATTTTGGTAGATAATGTTTTTTATAAAAGTACAATTTACGGAACTATTGAGTTAGTATTGGGTGCAGTTGCTTTTGCATTGCAGATATATTGTGATTTTGGCGGCTATTCCACGATTGCCATCGGTGCGGCTAAAGTTATGGGCTTTGAATTAATGGAGAATTTTAATACACCTTACTTTGCTACAAGTATTCAGGATTTTTGGCGAAGATGGCATATTTCTTTAAGCTCATGGTTTAGAGATTATCTATATATTCCCTTAGGAGGAAGCCGCTGTTCCAGAATCCGGAAGTATTTTAATCTTATGGTTACTTTTTTGGTGAGCGGATTGTGGCATGGCGCTGCGTGGAGGTATATTGTATGGGGCGGTCTGCATGGTTTGTATCAGATTTTAGGTGATATATTTAAGCCTGTTAGGGAAAAAATCGTTAATGTATTACGGGTTGATAAAGAAGCCTTTAGTTACAAGCTGGGTCAAATACTTATTACATTTTCATTGACAACCTTCGCATGGATATTCTTTCGTGCCGGTAGTTTGAAAATGGCTTTGCAGTATATTGAAAGAATGTTTACCAAATGGAATCCGTGGGTAATTTTTGACCAGAGTCTTCTGAATTTAGGTTTGGAAGGGATGGAACTTAATATCCTGATTCTTGCACTTGTAGGTCTTTTAATGGCTGACCTTATACGTTATCGACAGAAGATAACGTTTTCAACCTTCCTTATGAAGCAGAATATGTGGTTTCGTTGGATTGTTTTAATCGGTATGATTTTGGCGATTTTGGTATTCGGTGTATACGGTGTGGATTTTGACTCTACGCAGTTTATTTATTTTGATTTTTAGTTCGTAGGTGTTATATATGAAAAAAGGGATTCGTTTTATTGCATTTATATTGATTTTAATAATGACAGTCATGGGGACTTATCAGGTTCTTTCATGGAAGGATACATCGGGGGATTATTTATCATCTACGCAACAGCTTTACGCTACGGAAGATAATTTGATGGATGTAATCTTTGTTGGAAGCAGTCATGTGTACTGTGGAATTAACCCTTCTTATTTGTGGGATGAATACGGAATCAGTGCGTTTGATATGTCGGTATCCGGCCAGGATAAAGACTCATCATATCATACGATAAAAGAAGTCTTGAAAACTCAGTCACCGCAGGTGGTTTGCGTTGATTTATACGGATTGCTATATGAAAGACATTCTGTGCTTGGAAATGAGTACCGTAATATGCTTTCCATGAAAACGTCTGCAAACTCAATAGAATTGGTTCAGAATTATGTGGATGAAAAAAAAGGGCAAATGGATTATATACTTCGGTGGCCCATTATTCATACAAGATACAAAGAATTAACAGAGTATGATTTTATACAATATGAACCCAGTATTTATGGTAGGGGATATAATCCTAATTATAGTTTGGGAGTAAGTTATTATCCGCAGGGTGCATTGGAGTGCGCTGAAAGTGAACCATTAAGTGAAGATAATAAAGAATGGCTCGATAAGCTCATTCTATTATCTGAAGAAGAAGATTTTAAGTTGGTGATGTTTCTTACACCAATGTATTTGGAACCGGCACAGCAAAAAATATTAAACGGAGCATACGAGTACTTGTCCGAATATGGTGTAGAAACTTTGGACTTTAATATGTTGTCAGAACAAGTTGGATTAGATTATAATGCGGATTTTTGCGATTCGCATCATTTAAACAGAGTCGGTTCTGATAAATTAACTGCATATTTTGGCGAATATTTGGTAAGTCATAATCAGTTGACGGATCACCGAGGAGACGAGGCGTATTATCTGTGGGATGAATGTTCAAAATGGTTGGAGCATTTAGATTTTGCACATGAGTTAAAACAGGAAACAGACTGGAAAGCATTTTCTGAGATGGCAGCAGATTATAATGAAGATATGACTATCATTCTCTACTTGGACGGAACTTATAAAGAATCTACGTTGGGCTTGCAAGAGGTGCAAGAGATATTTGGCATTCCAGAAAGTGAATATGATATCGGCGGTAAGTGGATATTTAAAAATGGTGAATGTGTATATTATATGGATCCGGGCGAAGGAAATGTATACGGAATGGATTTAAGTGATGCTAATGTGCTTTGGATGGAAAATGATCCCGGAAAATTATCTCAAGTGCAGATAAACGGAGAACCGATGGGCTGTGCATTTAACGGATTAACGATTGTTGTTTATGATAATATAACCCATCAGGTAGTCGATAAAAGAGGTTTTTATTAAAAAGAAATTTTTATAAAACGGAGTATTGCTATATCAGCAGTGCTCCGTTTTTATGTAGGTAGCACTTTGTACGGTCAAATAAATAACAAGGTAATAGTCTATTATAAGTTTTTTGTTAAAATATTGTGGTTTATTTTGCTGAAAATATGATGTTAACCCTCTTGATATTGTGGTATAATTCCAAATATATGGGGAGATAGGTTTTTTATTGAAATAGAATTTTTCGGAGGTGTTTTTTATGGTTTTTAAATGCAAAATGTGTGATGCGTCACTGAATATAAATATAGGTGATAGTATAGCGGTATGCGAGTATTGCGGAACTACCCAGACGGTACCCCGCATTAATGATGAAAAAATAGCCAATTTGTATCAGCGTGCGGAGCATTATCGTAAAAATAATGAATTTGATAAGGCAATGGCTTTGTACGAGGAAGTTTTGAATGAAAATCCTACGGATGCAGAAAGCTATTGGTCGATTATTCTTTGCAAATATGGTATTGAGTATGTGGAAGATTTTAGTAGCGGTAAGCGTGTGCCTACAGTAAACCGTACCCAGGTTACTTCTGTTTTCGATGATGAAAATTACAAGGCTGCATTAAAATATGCAGATGAGGAGCAGAAGAAAATATACGAAGAAGAGGCAAAAGTAATTAATGAAATCCAAAAAGAAATTTTGGCGATTTCACAAAAAGAAGAGCCTTTTGATATTTTTATCTGCTATAAAGAAACTGATGAACGCGGTCGCAGAACCATGGACAGCGTTTTGGCTACGGATATTTATGAAAAACTCACGGCGGAAGGTTATAAGGTATTTTTTGCCCGTGTGACCTTGGATGATAAGTTTGGTGTGGCATATGAGCCTTACATATTTGCGGCTTTACAGTCTTCTAAGATTATGATTGCCATTGGCACCAGACCTGAGTATTTCAATGCAGTTTGGGTGCGTAATGAATGGAGCCGTTATCTTGGTATGATTAAAAAAGGTGCTAAGAAAACACTAATCCCTGCATATAAGGATATGGACCCTTATACAATGCCGGATGAATTTGCCCATCTTCAGGCAATTAATATGGGTGAACTTGGTTTTCATCAGGATTTGCTTATCGGTATTCGTAAAATTCTCGGGAATACGAAACCGGTGATTAACGGCGGTACAAAACATGAAAATATTAACATTGCAGGTCTGGTGGATAGAGCTTTTGTCTATTTGGAGAGCGAGGATTGGGATTTTGCCGATGAATGTCTGGAAATGGTACTAAACAATGAGCCCAGAAATGCGGAGGCTTATTTGGGTAAGCTTTTAATTACCTTAAAAATTCCCCGCAAAGAAAGTCTTGCTACGGCCGGAGTGGATTTTGAGAAAGATCCGAATTATCAGCGTGTGCTTCGCTTTGGCGATGAAGAACTTAAGAAGTTTGTAAATGATGCCCTTGTTATTGTAAAAGAAAATGGTTTAGACCTTAAATATCAGGAAACAGCTAAGATAGCAGGAAATACCATTTATCCCGCAATTCTTTTAGAATGTGCCAAAGCCTTTGAGGAGTTGGGTGATTACAAGGATTCTAAAATGCAGGCAGAAGAATGCCGTAAGCGCGCAGCTGATGCAGAGGAAAAACAGAAAGAAGATGCCTACGTATTTTATTGCGGTCTTATGAGAGATGAAGATCCTAAAAAAATCGAAGTGGCCATGAAATATTTTGAAGCGAATTTTAAATATAAAGATTGTGCAAACAAGGCTGCGGAATGTCGTAGACTAATTAATCAGCATATGATAGGTGCTGCGGATGAGTTGGCAGAAAAAAACGGCGGAGACAGTGGAGAAGTATTGGATGATGCATTATCTGCTTTTGGCGAGTTTATGAGCCGGATGCTTGAAAGAAGAGATTAAAACAAAGGGGTAATTCAATGGTTTTTAAGTGTAAAATGTGTGATGCGACGCTTAAGTTTAATGCAGGAGACAGCGTTGCGATATGTGAATACTGTGGTTCTGCACAGGCGTTGCCAAAGTTTGAAGATGAACGTATCGGAAATTTATACAGCCGTGCAGAACATTATCGTAAAAACAATGAATTTGATAAAGCGCAGGCTTTGTATGAAGAGATTGTAAATGAGCATCCGGAGGATGCGGACGGTTACTGGTCAGTTGTACTTTGTAAATATGGTGTTGAGTATGTAGAGGAGCCCGGAACCAATAAGCGTATACCTACAGTAAATCGTACCCAGTACACTTCTGTTTTTGATGACGGGAATTATAAGGCGGCCATCAAATATGCAGATGAAAAACAGCGTAGCGTTTACGAAGAAGAAGCGAAAGAAATTAACGAAATCCAGAAAGGGATTTTGGAAATTTCCAAGAAAGAAGAACCTTTTGATATTTTTATCTGCTACAAAGAAACTGATGAAAACGGCAGAAGAACTTTGGACAGCGTGTTGGCATCAGATCTGTATGAAATTTTACAGAAAGAAGGATATAAGGTATTTTATGCCCGCGTTACATTGGACGATAAATTCGGTGTTGCGTACGAACCTTACATTTTTGCAGCGCTGCAGTCAGCAAGGGTAATGATTGCGGTGGGAACGAAGCCTGAGCACTTTGAATCGGTGTGGGTAAAGAATGAATGGAGCCGCTACCTTGCATTGATTAAAAATGGTGCGAAGAAGACTTTAATCCCTGCATATAAGGATATGGACCCGTACGCAATGCCTATGGAGTTTGCCCATTTACAGGCTATTAATATGGGAGAATTAGGCTTCCAGCAGGATTTGATTTCCGGTATCCGCAAGCTTATGGCGGAGGATGATAAAAATAATGCTGCGAAAGATACAGTGACTTCTCTTAATGTGGAAGCTGTATTGGAGAGAGGATTCTTTTTTGCAGAAGATAAAAACTGGGAGCGTGCAAATGAGTGTTTTGAAAAGGTGTTAAATGCGGCACCTCAGAATGCAGAAGGGTATCTTGGCAAGTTACTGGTGGATTTGCAGGTGAACACTAAGGAAGAACTCCGTTCTTGTGGGATTATATTTGAGAAAAATGAGAATTACCTCAAAATCCTTCGCTTTGGGGATGAAGAGATAAAGGAGTTTGTGATAAATGCGGCTGCAGAAGGAGGTGCCAGTGCTAAGGAGCAGTTATATAAGGATGCAATATGGAAGATGGAGAATTCCATTATGCCGGAATCTCTTGTGGAAGCTCAGAAGGTTTTAGAAGATTTAGGAGATTTTCTTGACGCGAAAGAAAAGGCAGAAGAATGTAAACAGAGGATTACGAAAGCCGAAGAGAAGCGCTTGGAGGATTTGTATGACTTTAATAAACAACTTATGTGGCAGAAAGATATCCAAAAGTGCCAAAAAGCTTTGAAATTCTTTAGAAAAAATTACGGCTACAAAAATTGTATAGAATTAGCAGAGATGTGCGAGGAGGAAATAGCTGCGCTAACGGCGGAACAAAAGAGAGCGGAAGAAGCAGTTCTTCGAAATGCCCATCGCTTAGAAGGAAAGAATAAATATGATGATAATGTTATGCACACGATAGATAATGTTGCTACCTATATAAAATTAGGTATGGGTGCGATTTTTCTTGTTGCATTGGCGCTGAGTGCATTATTTAAAAGTTGTTTTTAGGATGGTAGGGGTAAAAGGAGAAAATTATGTTACATACCTGTAAAATGTGCGGTGGCATTTTAGAATTGCAAGACAAAGCCAAAATCGTTACTTGTAAATATTGCGGTACACGACAGACTATTCCCTGTCCTGACAGTGAGCGAATTGCCGGACTTTATGAGAAGGCAGACGGATATCGACGTGCTTTGGAATTTGATAAGGCCTTAGCACTTTACGAGGAAATACTCAATGAGGATTCTTCCGACGCAGAATGTTACTGGCTGGCACTTTTGTGTGAGTTTGGCATTGAGTATGTGGAAGAAAACGGTGGGGAAAAGAGAATTCCTACCATCAACCGTATGCAGCCGGTATCTGTTTTGGACAATGCCAATTATAAGGCGGCGTTACAATATGCTACAGAGGAACAGGCAGCCATATATAAGGCAGAAGCAGAAGAAATTAACGGCATTCAGAAAGGGATTCTGGAAATTTCCAAGAATGAAGAGCCCTTTGATATTTTTATCTGCTATAAGGAAGGTGACGGTCAGGGAAGAAGAACCTTGGATAGCGTTCTTGCCACGGATATTTATGAACTTTTGACCAACGAAGGATATAAAGTATTCTTTTCAAGGGTTACCTTGGATGATAAGTTCGGTGTGGCATATGAACCCTATATCTATGCTGCATTGCAGTCTTCTAAGGTGATGATTGCGGTGGGAACTAAACGTGAGCATTATGACGCGGTATGGGTGCGCAATGAATGGAGCCGTTATTTATCCGTGATTAAGAGCGGAGCTAAAAAGGTCTTAATTCCCGCATATAAAGATATGGATCCTTACGAATTACCGGAGGAGTTTAAACATTTACAGGCAATTAATCTGGGAGAATTAGGCTATCAGCAAGATTTAGTGCGGGGTATCCGAAGAATAATTGAGCCTGCATTTCAGCAGGAAGAGAAGGTTGCTACAGACCCTCTGATGCAACGTGTAGTATTGTTCTTGGAAGATAAAAAATGGGATGAAGCAGAGCAGGCAGCAGATAAAATTCTTAGAGAAATTCCCGGTCATATTAAAGCAGAAACTGCCAAATTAATGATAGCAATGCATATTTCCGGAAACGGAGATTTTGGTGCATGGGCGTTGCGTCCGCCAGAGACTCCCATTTTGGATATCTTAGGAAAAGGAAGCGAAGCCGAAGTAAAAGAGTTAAGAGAATATTTGTTGGAAAAATTGCCGGAAGAACCTGAGAAGCTTTATAATGCGTGTATAGAAAAGTACGAAAGTGCCCAATGTTCAGAAGAATTGTTTCCTTGTGTAGAAGTTTTAAGGAGTCTTAAGGGATATCGTGATTCTAAGAAATTATGGAGTCAGGTAAGAGAACGGGCAGAAGACCTTCGTAAGCGTGAGCAGGAAAAGTACAATGAGATAATGTCTTTGGCATCTTCCAACATTGCATCAGACGTAGAGACTGCATTGCGCCTGATGAAAGAGTCTTCGTCACCTCTTATTAAAGCAAAGGATATTTCCCGTTGTGAAGATCATCTGAAAATGATTCACGGGGCGGCGGTAATACAACGGATGATGTGGATTCTGTTGGGTGTGACGATTTTGGTAAGCATTTTATTTTCGGTATTTGTATTACTTGATTAGTGATTAGGGTTTTGCTTTGTATAACGGATAGGACTTCGATTAGGACTATATTAATATAAGCAGATAAGATAAAAATAAAAGGAGTAACAGCCATGGCATTTACACATTTGCATGTGCATACGGAATTTAGTCTCCTAGATGGTTCCAACAAGATAAAAGAATATGTCAAACGGGTAAAAGAACTGGGAATGACCAGTGCTGCCATTACCGACCACGGTGTAATGTATGGCTGTATCGACTTTTATAAAGAGGCGAAGGCTCAGGGCATTAAGCCGATTATGGGTTGCGAGGTGTATGTGGCACCCAACTCCCGTTTTGATAAAGAACTGACAGGTGGTGAGGACAGATATTACCACCTTGTTTTGCTTGCTGAAAACGATTTGGGTTATCAGAATTTGATGAAGATTGTATCCAAAGGTTTTACGGAAGGATATTATTATAAGCCCCGTGTGGATATGGAAGTGCTTCGTGAGTACCACGAGGGCATTATTGCCTTGTCTGCCTGCCTTGCAGGTGAAGTACAAAGGTACATTATGAAGGGTTTGTATGAAGATGCCAAGAAGCAGGCATTAAAGTATTTGGACTGTTTTGGTGAAGGCAATTATTTTCTGGAATTACAGGACCACGGTATGCCGGAGCAGGCTACCGTAAATACTGCCCTGATGCAGATGAGTAAGGAATTAAATATTCCTTTGGTTGCTACCAACGACGTACATTATACTTATGCAGAGGATGTGGAACCTCACGACCTTTTACTGTGTATTCAGACCGGTAAAAAAGTTACGGATGAAGACCGAATGCGTTACGAAGGCGGTCAGTATTACGTAAAGTCCGAGGAAGAAATGCGGGCTTTGTTCCCGTATGCCCAGGAAGCGTTGGATAATACTGCTAAGATTGCAGAACGTTGTAATGTGGAAATCCGCTTTCATGAAACCAAGTTACCGCACTACGAAGTGCCGGAAGGCTATACTTCCGTATCTTACCTTCATAAATTGTGTGAGGATGGTTTTGCTAAGCACTATCCTAATGATGACGGTACACTAATGGCACGTATGAAGTATGAGCTTGAAATTATTGAGAAAATGGGTTATGTGGATTATTTCCTGATTGTATGGGACTTTATAAATTTTGCTAAGTCCAACGATATTATGGTAGGTCCCGGCCGAGGCAGTGCCGCAGGAAGTATTGTATCTTATTGTCTGCATATTACCAATATCGACCCTATCCGCTATCAGCTGCTTTTTGAACGTTTCTTAAATCCGGAACGTATATCCATGCCCGATATTGATATTGACTTTTGTGTGGAACGACGTCAGGAAGTTATTGATTATGTTGGTAAAAAATACGGAGCTGAGAAGGTAGTACAGATTGTAACCTTTGGTACTATGGCGGCAAGAAATGCCATCCGTGATGTGGCAAGGGTTTTAGATTTACCTTACGCCTTGGCAGATACCATAGCCAAGATGATACCCCAGGAATTAAATATTACAATTAAAAAAGCTTTGGAGATGAATCCGGAGCTTCGCGATAAATATGAGAATGATTTCCAGATTAAGCATCTCATTGATATGAGTATGCGCTTAGAGGGTCTACCCAGAAATACGTCCATGCATGCGGCAGGTGTTTTAATTTGTCCTCGTTCGGCAGATGATTTTGTACCCTTAAGCCGTGGCGGAGACGGTGCCATTACGACTCAGTACACTATGACAACCTTGGAAGAACTGGGACTTCTTAAGATGGACTTTTTAGGACTTCGAAATCTTACGGTCATTCAGAATGCTACGAGGAGCATTGAAAAAACCAAGGGCATTCATCTTGTGATGGAAGATATTGATTATAATGATAAAAAGGTTTTAGATTATATCGGTACCGGTAAATGTGACGGTGTGTTCCAGTTAGAAAGTGCCGGAATGAAAAGCTTCATGAAGGAACTTAAACCCCAGAGTCTTGAAGATATCATTGCAGGAATTTCTTTATATCGTCCCGGCCCCATGGATTTTATTCCACAGTATATCGGCGGTAAAAATAATCCGGAGCAGATTACTTATCTTTGTCCTGAGCTGGAACCTATCTTAGCTCCTACTTATGGTTGTATCGTATATCAGGAGCAGGTTATGCAGATTGTACGTGATCTGGGCGGATATACCCTTGGCCGAAGCGACGAAGTGCGCCGTGCCATGAGTAAGAAGAAAACTGCGGTCATGGAGAAAGAACGTGAATACTTTGTATATGGTAACAAAGAGCTGAACATTCCGGGCTGTATTGGTAATGGCATCAGTGCAGATGTGGGTAATCAGATTTATGATAAAATGATTGATTTTGCTAAGTATGCGTTTAATAAATCCCATGCTGCAGCTTATGCGGTGGTTTCTTACCAGACAGCGTATTTAAAATATTACTATCCCGTGGAATATATGGCGGCATTGATTACTTCTGTTATCAGCAATGCAGGTAAAGTTTCTGAATATATTCAGGTGGCGAAGGATATGGGCATTGAGATTCTTCCTCCCGACATTAATGAGGGTGAGGTGGGATTTTCGGTTTCCGGTAATGCTATCCGTTATGCTCTGACCGCTATTAAAAATATAGGACGCCCTGTGATTGAAGCCATAGTAGAAGAGCGTAATGTCAGAGGACCTTTTACCAATATTAATGATTTCGTAGTTCGCATGGCGGAAAGTGATGTCAATAAACGTGCGGTGGAAAATTTCATTAAGGCTGGAGCTTTTGACAGTTTGGGCGGCACCAGAAAGCAATTTTTGAGTATTTATATTCAGGCGATGGATTGTGTTCATAAAGATAAAAAGAACAGCATGGCAGGGCAGATGACCTTGTTTGACTTGGCCGGAGAAGATGAAAAAGATAGTTTTGAGGTTGCTTTGCCTGAAGTGGGAGAATTCAGTAAGGAATTAAAGCTTACCTTCGAGAAAGAAGTACTGGGTGTGTATATCAGCGGACATCCCCTGGAGTCTTATCAGTCAATGCTGCGAAAGTATGCAACCAAAGTAACCACAGATTTTTATCTTCAGGATGCGGAAGACGGAAGCAAAGAAGGCAGCGCTACTGATGAAGCTTTGATAAAAGTAAAAGAAAACGAGCGTGTTACCATAGGCGGAATGATTACTGAAAAACGTATCAAATATACGAAAACCAATCAGATGATGGCATATGTAATGCTGGAAGATTTGGTGGGTGTTGTGGAAGTAATCCTTTTCCCGAAAGCATTCGAAAAGTATTCTGCAAAGCTTACAGAAGATGCAAAGGTGTTTTTATCAGGCCGTGTTCAGGTTGAGGATGAAAAAGATGCGAAATTAATCTGTGATACGGTGGAAAGTTTCTCAGATAAACCCCGAAAGCTGTGGATAAAATTCAAAGATAAAAACCAGTGTGATGCCATGCAGGAGGAAATTATAAAGATGTTAGAGGAATCTGACGGCAGGGATGAAGTAGTCTTTTATCTGGAGAAGGAAAAGCAGATGAAATCATTGGGACGCAGTCATACGGTTATGGCGGAAGGATTCCTCTTGGACAGCCTGAAAGAAAAATTGGGCGATGAGAGTGTTGTTGTACAATAAAAACCATTTCTTTGTCATAAAAAGATTGAAAACCACAAATAAATAGATTATGATATTGTGGATGGAAAATGTTGTAACAGGGAGGCAAATATGTCTGATACAATTAAAACAATCGGAGTTTTAACCAGTGGCGGTGATGCTCCGGGTATGAATGCGGCAATTCGTGCCGTTGTAAGAAAAGCTATTCAGAACGGCGTTGCCGTAAAAGGTATAAAAAGAGGTTATCAGGGACTTCTTGCAGAAGAAATCATTGATATGAATAAGTCATCGGTATCTGATACAATTCAGAAAGGCGGTACTATTTTAGGTACTGCACGTTGTTCGGAATTCGTAACGGAAGAAGGACAGGCTAAGGGAGCAGAAATCTGCCGTAAGCACGGTATTGACGGTATCGTGGTAATCGGTGGTGACGGTTCTTATCGTGGTGCGTTGGCACTTTCTAAGCAGGGAATTAATACTGTAGGTATTCCCGGAACCATTGACCTTGATATTGCATGTACCGATTATACCATCGGTTTTGATACTGCAATTAACACAGCCATGCAGGCAATTGATAAGGTTCGTGATACTTCTTCGTCTCATGAACGTTGCAGTATTATCGAAGTTATGGGTCGTAACGCAGGTTATATCGCATTATGGTGCGGTGTTGCCAACGGCGCAGAGGATATTCTCATCCCCGAGAAATACGACTATAACGAGCAGAATATTATCAATAATATTATCCAGAATCGTAAAAAAGGTAAAAAGCATCATATCATCATCAATGCAGAAGGTATCGGCCATTCAACTTCTATGGCAAGACGTATTGAAGCTGCAACAGGTATTGAAACCAGAGCAACCATTTTAGGATATATGCAGCGTGGTGGTTCACCTACTTGTAAGGACAGATTTTATGCATCTATTATGGGTGCTTATGCCGCTGATATTCTTTGCGAAGGAAAGACCAATCGTGTTGTCGGATATAAGAATGGTGATTTTACAGACTTCGATATTGATGAAGCTTTGGCCATGACCAAAGATATTCCGGAATACGAGTTTATGGTAAGCAGACAGTTATCACAGTAAATTTTAGGGCGGAGTGTATGGGCATTCCGCCTTACATTTTTTTAGGAGATAAAACAGATGATTACATCGGCATCTAACGGCAAAATTAAATGGGTATGTACTTTGCGGGAAAAAGCGAAGCTTCGCAGAAAAGAACAGAAGTTTATAGCAGAGGGCTGTAAAATGTTTTTGGAAGCACCACCGGAAAGACTTAGCGAAGTATATGTATCTGAGAGCTTTTTAAAAAAAGAGGGAGAATTGGAGACGGCTTGTAAGGAGCGGTTAAAAAAGATTTCCTATGAGGTAGTATCCGATGACGTATATAAGAAAATGTCCGATACGGTGACACCTCAGGGGATATTATGTGTGATTGCCATAAAAGAGGCTTCCTTACAGGATATGTTAAAAACAACAAATAAGCCTTTGTTTGTTTTATTGGAAAATCTTCAGGATCCCGGAAATTTAGGTACGATTATGCGTACTGCGGAAGGCGCAGGGGTGACAGGGGTAATTTTAAGTAAAGATTGTGTGGATATTTATAACCCGAAAGTAATTCGTTCCACGATGGGTTCCATTTACAGAGTACCACACTTTTATGCAGAAGACTTATGCGGCATTATTGAGCAAATAAAAGAAAAAGGCATAAATGTTTATGCAGCGGCCTTGGATTCCAGTGAAATTTATGATACTTATTCTTATAAAGAAGCAAGTGCGTTTTTGATTGGAAACGAAGGAAACGGACTTAAGCCGGAAACGATTGCGGCAGCAGGAAAGTGTTGCTATCTTCCTATGGAGGGACAGGTAGAGTCGTTAAATGCATCGGTGGCAGCCTCCATCCTTATGTATGAAGCATATCGCCAGAGGAGAATAAACTGATTGTAAAATAAAAAAGCAGATCTTAAGAAGTAGATGTATTAGAGAGATTATTCTGCAGATTGTTAAAATCAGATTGACAGTATGAAGACAATGGATAGATAATAATAAAAGAAGTTAAGCAGTTAATGTCCATACATAAGATTAATTTTACAGGTAAATGACTCAAATATTTATAGAAAGGGAAAAGTTATGAAAATTGGTTTTATCGGATTGGGAAATATGGCAAGAGCCATGATTGGAGGCATTATTTCAAAAGGTGGTGTTGAACCGAAAGATATATACGGTTCGGATATATCAACTACGGCAGCAGATGAAGCGGCACTTACTTATTTGATTAATACGGGAACCAGCAATTCTGTGGTAGCAGAGGAAGCAGATATTTTGATTTTGGCAGTAAAACCCCAGTTCATGGATGAAGCATTAAAGACATTTAAAGATGATGTAAGTAAGGATTGTGTTGTGGTTTCCATCGCTCCGGGGAAAACTTTGGCATATTTTGAGGAGAATTTGGGACGCAAGGTAAAAGTAGTCAGATGTATGCCCAATACACCGGCATTGGTAGGAGAAGGATGTACTGGTTGTTGTAAAAATGAAAATGTCACTGCAGAGGATATGGCGAAGGTAATGAAACTTTTGCAGAGTTTCAGCTTAGCGATTGAAGTGCCTGAAAGTCAGATGGATGCAGTTGTGGGAATCAGCGGAAGCTCTCCTGCATATGTATTCATGTTTATTGAAGCTATGGCAGATGCGGCCGTAGCAGCAGGTATGCCCAGAAGTAAAGCCTATGATTTTGCGGCTCAGGCTGTAATGGGTAGTGCCAAGATGGTTTTGGAAACAGGAAAGCATCCCGGAGAGTTAAAAGATATGGTTTGTTCTCCGGGCGGAACAACAATTCAGGCGGTAAAAGTATTGGAAGAAAAGAACTTCCGAGGAAGCGTAATGGATGCAGTAGAAGCATGTATTGAGAAGTCTAAGAACCTGTAATTATTTTCCAAAAATATTACATAAATATTAAAAAAATGTTACAAACAAAGCGCGTTTTCGAGGAATGAAAACGTGCTTTTTGCATAAAATACTATAGAAAATTTGACAAAACAGGCAATATTTGTTAAGATGTGTAAACGTAACAAAATTGTAACATTTATGAAATATGGAGGAAGATAATGAAAACCAACGCAAGAAAGCGTGGTTTATGCGTTCTTATGATTGCTGTAATGCTTTTATTTGCAGCTGACTGGAATGTATTAACCGTGCTCGCGTCTGAAACAAGTCCGGAATTCGACTTGAATGCAGGCGCTTCCCAGGTTGTAGAGGCAGATATTCTTTCGGAAGATACGTCCTTTCAGGACAAAGTAGAAGAAGCACAGGAGGAAGCGGAGGAGCGTAATAAGTTTGTCATGGCAAATGTTGAGAACTCCGTTAACGTACGTGCAGAAGCCAGCAGCGAATCGGAAAAAGTGGGATTACTTTATGAAGATTGCGGCGGACAAATTCTCGAGCGAGGCGACGGTTGGACTAAGATTCAGTCCGGTGAGTTGATCGGTTGGGTAAAAAATGACTATCTTTTATTCGGCGAAGATGCATGGGCATATGCCGAAGAGGTGGGTGTAACCATAGCAACGGTTGAAACAGAGGCCTTAAGAGTTCGTAAAGAACCTTCAGAAGATGCGGGTGTTTACGGTTTGCTGGAAATTGACAGCGAACATGAGGTTATGGAGCAACTGGACGGCTGGGTTGCTATTAAATATGGTAAATATACAGGCTATATTTCCAGTGAATATGTAAGCTTGGAATTCTTCATTGAAGAAGGGGAAACAATGGAGCAAATTCAGGAGCGAGAACGATTGTTGGCATTGGAGAAGGCTAAATTAACCACAAATTTAGGTGCCACTGCAGCGACAGAAGAAGATGTAGTGCTTCTTGCCGCGCTGATTCACTGTGAAGCCGGTAATCAGAGCTATGATGGTAAGGTTGCTGTAGGTGCGGTAGTTTGTAATCGTGTCAGAAGCTCAAGATTCCCTAACTCTATTCGCGAAGTTATATATTCTCCTGGTCAGTTTACTCCGGCGGGGAACGGTAAAGTAGATGCAAGGATTGCTGCAGGTGTAGATGAAGAATGTATGCAGGCTGCAAGAGATGCCATTGCAGGAGAAACAACGGTAGGCGATGCATTATACTTCAGACGTGCGGGAAATAAAACCGGATATGTTATTGGAGATCACGTATTTTATTAAGAGAGGATTTTTATCCTCTCTTTTTCTTGCGTCTTAAAATACTTTGTTGTATGATGATAGTAATTTGCAAAGGGGGTAATAATATGTCATTATACTTGGCATTAGCGTGGCTTTTTGTAATGATTGTACTGGTTGTCATTGAAGTTGCAACTTTGGGACTTGTATGCATCTGGTTTGCCGGTGGAGCTCTTTTAGCAGCTATTGTTGCGGTGTTCGGCGGACCATGGTGGTTGCAGTTAATTGTTTTTGTATTAGTTTCAACGGTACTTCTTATTTTTACAAAGCCTCTTGCTAAGAAATATTTTACGGAGAAGATACAGAAGACCAATTCAGAGGACTTAATCGGGAAAAAGGTTATGGTTACGGAAGAGGTAGATAATGTTAAAGCAACAGGAGTCGCGGTTGCCTCCGGATTAGAATGGACGGCGCGTGCAAAAGAAGACGGTGTCATTTTTATAAAAGGCGAAATTGCGTTGGTTCATGCAATAGAAGGTGTAAAACTGATTCTTGTTAAATGTCCACAGGAGCATAATGTGGACGATAAAGAAATTTTTCAATACAAATAAGAAAGAAAAGAGGGTAAAAGGATGAATGGAATGTTTTTAGCAGGTGGTGCAGGTCTTGGCGCATTATTATGTGTTTTGGTTGTGGTTTTTGTTTTTCTTTTGGTTGTGGTAGTATCTTGTATTAAGATTGTTCCGCAGGCAAATGCGTATGTTGTAGAAAGTCTGGGTGCATATAAGGCTACATGGTCAGTAGGCATTCATTTTAAATGGCCTATTATTGACAGAGTGGCTAAGAGAATTACGTTAAAAGAACAGGTTGTGGATTTTCCGCCTCAGCCCGTTATTACCAGAGATAACGTTACTATGCGTATAGATACTGTTGTTTTTTATCAGATTACAGATCCTAAGTTGTTTGTATACGGTGTAGAAAATCCCATTATGGCGATTGAGAACCTGACAGCAACTACATTACGTAACATTATCGGTGAAATGGAACTTGACCAGACACTTACTTCCCGTGAAATTATTAACACCAAGATGCGTGCTTCTTTGGATGTGGCAACAGATCCTTGGGGAATTAAGGTAAATCGTGTTGAATTAAAGAATATCATGCCTCCCGCAGCTATTCAGGATGCAATGGAGAAGCAGATGAAGGCGGAACGTGAACGTCGTGAGGCCGTAACCAAAGCAGAAGGTGAGAAGAAAGCAGCCGTATTGGAAGCAGAAGGTAAGAAGGCAGCTGCTATTTTGGAAGCAGAAGCTGAGAAAGAATCAGCTATTTTACGTGCAGAAGCTGAAAAAGAGAAAAAGATTAAGGAAGCAGAAGGTCAGGCAGAAGCTATTCTTAAGGTACAGCAGGCAAATGCAGAAGGCATCCGTATGATTCGTGAAGCAGGAGCAGACGAAGCAGTTCTTAAGATTAAGAGTTTGGAGGCTTTTGCGGCAGCAGCTAACGGTCAGGCTACTAAGATTATCATTCCTTCTGAAATTCAGGGAATTGCAGGGCTTGCAGCAGGTGTAAAAGAAATTTTGGACAAATAATCTGAAATATATGGTGAAAACCATTTGAATAGACATAGTTTAGATAAAAGGAAGTTTGATGGAGGAATATAAAATGAGCGTGCAGTTAAAAGGTCGCGATTTTTTAACCTTAAAAGATTTTACAGCGGAAGAAATTGAATATTTCTTAAAATTATCCGCGGATTTAAAAGATAAAAAGAAGAAGGGCGTTCCCATGGACGTCCTTCGCGGAAAAAATATTGTTTTGATTTTTGAGAAGACCAGTACCAGAACCAGATGCTCTTTTGAAGTGGCAGCATTTGACCTTGGTATGGGTGTTACATATTTAGATCCGTCTGTAAGCCAGATTGGTAAAAAAGAAAGTATCGCTGATACCGCCAGAGTATTAAGTCGTATGTATGACGGTATTGAATACCGCGGATACGGACAGTCTATTGTGGAAGAACTTGCCAGATGTTCAGATGTTCCTGTATGGAACGGATTAACCAATGAATATCATCCCACACAGATGCTGGCGGATATGCTTACCATTCAGGAACAGCTTGGACGTTTAAAGGGCGTTAAATTAACCTATATGGGTGATGCACGTTACAACATGGGTAATTCTCTTATGATTGCCTGTGCCAAGATGGGTATGCATTTTACCGCTTGTGCACCTAAAAGATATTTTCCGGATGAAGCATTGATTAAGCAGTGTGAAGAATATGCCAAGGAAAGCGGAGCAACCTTGCGTTTTACCGAAGATGTAGAAGAAGGAACCAAGGATGTAGACGTTATCTATACTGACGTATGGGTATCCATGGGTGAACCTGACAATGTATGGGTTGAGCGAATTAAGGATTTGACCCCTTATCGCGTAACTATGGATGTTATGAAGAATGCCGGCGAAAATGCAATCTTTTTACATTGCCTTCCTTCTTATCATGATCATAAAACCACCATTGGTAAAGAAATCGGTGAGAAGTATGGCTTAAGTGAGTTGGAAGTAACCGACGAAGTTTTTGAGTCTTCTTATTCAAGAGTATTCGAAGAAGCAGAGAACAGAATGCACACCATCAAGGCTATGATGGCAGCAACACTGGGGGCATTTGAGAATGAATAGTGAAAGAGTGGTGCTTTGCGGAGCCAATGCCTACGAGCAAAAATATTATTTGAATGAGCAGTTTGTAAAACTCCCGCAGGCGGTAAAAGATGAGTTACAGATTATCTGCGTACTTTTTACTGAAGAAGTGGGCGGTATTTTTACCATGGTGTTTGAAGAAGACGGCAGTCTTTCTTTGGAAACTGTGGCTGAAGAGACCGATATCTATTATGATGAGATTTCCAGCGGTCTTCTGGTGCAGGAAATAAGAAGAAACCGTCAGGATTTCTTCGAATCCTTAAAGGTTTATTATCGCGTTTTTGTTAAGGGAGAGCCTATAGAAGAGTTACTTGAAGAAGTAGAAGAATAGGTGATGGATATTTCTGTCATATAATAATAGTATGGTAATAATCATTCTGTGACTTAGATATAACAAAATTGGCTGATTAATTAGATGTAAAAGAAAGAGGTAATAACATGCTTCTGGTTGTGGATGTAGGAAATACAAATACCAACTTTGGCGTATACGATGGAGAGAAGCTTTTAGTCAAATTCAAATTGATGTCTAAGCTTGAGAGAACTTCGGATGAGTTTGGTATGGCAATTTGCGATTTGCTGAAGTTAAATAATATTGATAAAAAGAACATCGAAGGCGCAATTATTGCCAGTGTAGTACCCAATGTGATGCATGCTCTGGTTGGAGCCATTGAAAGATATATCGAAACCAAGCCTTTGATTGTAGGACCGGGAATTAAAACCGGCATCAAGATTATTACAGAGAATCCCCGTGAAGTTGGCGCGGACCGTATTGTGGATGCGGTAGCAGCTTACGAAAAGTACGGCGGTCCTGTTCTGGTGATGGATTTCGGAACGGCTACCACCTACGATTTGGTGACGGCAGATGGCTCTTTTGCAGCAGGTATTACCGCGCCGGGAATCAAGATTTCTGCAAGAGCTTTGTGGGAAGATACTGCGAAGCTTCCTAAGATTGAGATTAAGAAACCTGCATTTATTTTAGCCCAGGAAACCATCAGCAGTATGCAGGCAGGACTTGTGTACGGACAGATTGGTCAGACCGAATATATTGTTAAGAAAGTAAAAGAAGAAAGCGGGTTATCTGACTTAAAGGTTGTGGCAACCGGTGGTCTCGGAAGTATTATCAGTGATGAAACAGATGCAATTGATGTATATGACAGACAGCTGACCTTAGAGGGTTTGCGTCTGATTTATGAAAAGAACAGAAAAAGTGGAGGAAAGAATTAAGTGAACACCTTAAAAATCGGAGATGTAAACTTAAACAATCCTTTTATCTTGGCACCCATGGCAGGAGTAACAGACCTGCCATTTCGTGTTTTATGCAGTGAAATGGGTGCCGGAATGAATTGTATGGAAATGGTAAGTGCCAAGGCGATTACCTATAACAATAAAGCAACCTGGGATATGATGAAGATTGACCCACGGGAAACTTGCGTATCTTTGCAGTTGTTTGGTTCCGAGCCTGATGTTATGGCGGAAGCTGCCAAACGTATTGAAGAGTTACCCTTTCAGATTATGGATATTAATATGGGTTGCCCCGTGCCGAAAGTGGTGAATAACGGCGAGGGCAGTGCCCTGATGAAGAATCCGCTTCTTGTGGGGCAGATTGTAGAGGCGGTGGCAGATGCCATAAGTAAGCCTCTTACCGTAAAAGTGCGTGCCGGCTTTGACGAGGAAAATATCAATGCAGTGGAAATTGCAAAAATCGCTCAGGAGAGCGGAGCGGCAGCGGTGGCAGTACATGGTCGCACCAGACAGCAGTTTTATTCCGGAACGGCGGATTGGGAAATCATTGCCCGTGTAAAAGATGCCTTGAGCATTCCGGTAATCGGTAACGGGGACGTGGTGGACGGAGCTTCGGCAGAAAGATTGATGAAAGAAACCGGCTGTGACGGTGTTATGATTGGCCGGGTTGCAAGGGGGAATCCTTGGATATTCCGTAATATTATCCGCTACTTCGAAACCGGGGAAATAATAGGTAAACCGCCTATGGAAGAGATGCAGCAGATGATACTCCGCCACAGCAAAATGCTCGTGGAGTGCAAGGGCGAATATACCGCAGTCCGGGAAATGCGTCAGCATGTGGCTTGGTATACAAGCGGTTATCATAATTCCGCTGCGTTGAGACGAAAGATTAACGAGGCGGAGAGCATTGAGGAACTGGAGAGAATGGTGTGCGGGGAGTCGTAAGGCTCTCCGCTTTTATATTTTATGTAATTATTGTTATTTAAATTGTGAAATAATCTTGACATCCCCAATATATATATATAATGGTTTTCACAAAATTTCGTACGTGAAAGAGAGGGAAAACCAATGAAGAAAATAGGTATGATAATGCTTGTAATTCTAATGAGTATGGCTGTATTAACAGGGTGTACAAGCGAAACTGAGAATGTTGAAAGTGATGAAGTATCTGAAACAGTAAGCGAAAATTCATCGGAAATAAGTGAGGATATTTTGCCGGAAGAAGTGGAAGAAGAATCTGCTGAAGAAATGGCAGAAGAGGTTGACTATTCGGCGGAAGCAGTTATGGCATTATGTGATGAGTTAACAGCTAAATATCCAAACGAAAATGTGGATTATATTAGAGCATTGGTAATTGGTATGAATATCGATTATATGGATAGTGCTGATGTAGATATGGTAATGTCAATATACGGTTATACATTGGAACAATTAAATGAAAATTTTATAGCTATGTTAGAAGTAAAAAGAGAACTTTTCGATGCTCGAGAAAGAAATTCTGTTGGTAATTACGATGAATATGAGAATAATCGTTATAAAGATAATATTTTAATAAATGAATGTTGCTTAAATATCGAAGATGCAAATGAATGTAGGAAGTTTGAAAATACTATTGATTCTCATGCAGATGAGTTATATTCGTATGTTGATGAAGTTATTGCTAATTATGAAGATAATAAAATAAATTATGTTGTTATAATGGTAGGTGTAGCTAAAGACTTTAGAGAAAAGCTGGTGCCTGGTTTTGATATAAATGATAACATTTTTTCACAATATTCCAATGCATTAACTCAATAAAACTTCTTCTATTTATTTAAGCTACGCGGGGCCAATAATCTTTAAAAAATTTTACTATTAAATCATTTTATTTTTTGATATCTAAAAGTCTTGTAACTACACGTGTTACAGGACTTTTTTATATGTTGTTTTTCAAAGTAGTTGTGCATTTTACCGATATTGACTTCACTATATCTGCTTGTTATGATGGATACAAATACAAGCAATGCAATTCTAAGAAATCTTTTTTAGTCTATTTATCTTAATTCTATATTTTATAACATTTCTGTATGAATTCTTGCTTTTTCAATTTTTTATAATAAGCAGGAAGACGGAAATGAATCGGATGGCTGAATTGTCTTCCTGCATAAGGAAAGGAAGATGTGATTGAAAAAGTTCTCAGTCGACCGGCAGTATAAGAACAATCTTTTTATTTACCTTTTTACCAAAAAGAAGGAATATGCGTTAAGTCTGTACAATGCGGTGAATCAAAGTAGTTATACAAATGAGGAAGACCTGCAATTTAAGTTGCTGGAGGATGTGCTTTTTATTGAGATGAAGAACGATGTGTCGTTTCTTTTTGATGGTGCGTTGAACCTGTATGAACATCAGAGTACATTCAGTTACAATATGCCCCTTAGAGGATTATTTTATCTGGCGGATTTGTATCGGAAACTTGTTTCTATGGACAATTTGTATCATAAGAAACTTGTCCAAATTCCTACACCTAAGTATATGGTGTTTTACAATGGGCCGGTGGAAGATATGAATGTGGATAGGTTGGAACTGAAACTGTCGGATGCTTTTCTGGTGCCGGATGAAAGTAAGGGATTTGAGTGGACAGCTACGGTTTTAAATATCAATCCGGGCTTCAATGAGGAACTGTTTGCACAGTGCGAAATTCTAAGGGAATATGCGCAGTTTGTAGAAGTGGTAAGAAGAAATAGCGAAACCATGGATATGCATGATGCAATGGTTATGGCAATTAGGGAATGCATGAAAGCAGGCATTCTGGTGGAATTTTTGCAAGAATACGGAAAGGAGTTGGAAGCGATGAGTTGGGAGAGATATGATACAGAGAGAATTTTACAGATACAGCATGAAGAAGCTTTAGAGGATGCAAGGGAAGAAGGTCTGCGGCTTGGAAAGGAAGAAGGTTTGCGACTTGGTTTGGAAGAGGGTAGAGTAAAAGGAATGCAACAAGGAATGCAACAAGGAATGGAACAAGGAATGCAGCAAGGAATGCAGCAAGGAATAGAACAAGGAATGCAACAAGGAATGCAACAGGGAATGGAACAAGGAATGGAACAAGGAATACAACAAGGAATACAACGTGGAAGGGCAGAATCGGAGCAAATTATTATGCTTTTAAAAGAACAGATTAAGAAACTTGAAAAACAGCTTGCCACATATCAGTAATATAATTATTAATATAAAGGAGAGTTCCTGCCTAATAGTGGAAGGTTTTAAACTTATTGGGGGCCGTTTGGCTCCCTTTTCTTCTGTTTTATCTTGACAACCCCACCTTTCAAAGATAAAATAGGCTTGGACTGCGTCTACCCTTAGGATGCTTGCGCCCATTTTACGGGTAAAAGACTCTTTTACAGGAACTTTTCGCAGGTCAATTAAGCTTTTGGAATTGAAGATTTGCAGTATTTGTCTTTTATATATAGAAAGGAGTACATATCATGTACAACAAAGTTGCAACGGATTTGAATTTCGTACAGCGTGAAAAAGAAGTAGAGAACTTCTGGAAAGAGCAGGATATTTTCCGTAAAAGTATGGAAAACCGTAAGGAAGGCGAAACCTATACCTTTTATGACGGACCGCCTACTGCAAACGGTAAGCCTCATATCGGTCACGTTTTAACACGTGTTATCAAGGACATGATTCCCCGCTACAGAACCATGAAGGGTTATATGGTTCCCCGTAAGGCAGGATGGGATACTCATGGACTTCCTGTTGAAATTGAAGTAGAGAAGCTTCTTGGGCTTGACGGTAAGGAACAGATTGAAGAATATGGTCTGGAGCCTTTTATCGGCAAGTGTAAGGAAAGTGTTTGGAAATACAAAGGAATGTGGGAGGATTTTTCCGGCACTGTTGGTTTCTGGGCGGATATGGACGATCCTTACGTAACATACCATGATGATTTTATCGAGTCTGAATGGTGGGCGTTGAAGGAAATCTGGAATAAGGGCCTTTTATACAAAGGTTTTAAAATCGTGCCCTACTGCCCCCGTTGCGGAACTTCCCTTTCTTCTCACGAAGTAGCGCAAGGGTACAAAGATGTTAAAGAACGTTCAGCTATCGCGCGTTTTAAGGTAAAAGGGGAAGATGCTTACATTTTAGCATGGACCACTACCCCTTGGACTTTGCCCTCAAATGTGGCGCTTTGTGTAAATCCTAATGAAGAATACTGCAAGGTAAAAGCTGCAGATGGTTATGTATATTATATGGCAAAAGCTCTTCTTGACACTGTTCTCGGAAGATTGGCAGAAGAGGGCAAGGCTGCATATGAAATCCTTGAAACCTACATTGGTAAGGATTTGGAATATAAGGAATATGAGCCTTTGTTTGACCATGCTGTAGAAATCTGTGCAAAGCAGAACAAGAAGGCATATTTTGTAACCTGCGATAATTACGTTACATTGACAGACGGTACAGGTGTAGTTCACATCGCACCTGCATTTGGTGAAGACGATGCTAACGTAGGTCGTAATTATGACTTACCTTTCGTACAGCTTGTAGACTCTAAGGGTGAAATGACTAAAGAAACTCCTTGGGCAGGAACTTTCTGTAAAGATGCAGACAAGCATGTATTGGTTGAATTAGAGAAGAACGGTCTTCTTTATGATGCACCGAAATTTGAACATAGCTATCCTCACTGCTGGAGATGCGATACTCCGTTGATTTATTACGCACGAGAATCTTGGTTTATCAAGATGACTGCCGTAAAAGAGGATTTGATTCGTAACAATAATACCATTAACTGGATTCCTGAATCCATTGGTAAAGGCCGTTTTGGTGATTGGTTGGAAAATATCCAGGATTGGGGTATTTCCCGTAACCGTTACTGGGGTACACCGCTTAATATTTGGGAATGTAGCGAGTGCGGACATATGCATTCCATCGGAAGCCGTGAGGAATTAAAGCAGTTAAGCGATAATTATCCTGAAGGCGGAGTGGAATTACACAGACCTTTCATTGATGAAGTTACCTTCCCTTGTGAGAAGTGTGGCGGCACAATGAAGCGAGTGTCTGAAGTAATCGACTGTTGGTTTGACTCCGGTGCAATGCCTTTTGCACAGCACCATTATCCTTTTGAAAATAAGGACAAGTTTGAGGCACAGTTCCCTGCACAGTTTATCTCAGAGGCTGTTGACCAGACCAGAGGGTGGTTTTACTCGCTTTTAGCAGAATCAACACTTTTATTTAATAAGGCTCCTTACGAAAACGTAATCGTTTTAGGCCATGTACAGGATGAAAACGGTCAGAAGATGAGTAAGTCCAAGGGCAATGCAGTAGATCCTTTTGATGCATTGGAGACTTATGGTGCAGACGCTATCCGTTGGTATTTCTATATTAACTCTGCGCCTTGGTTACCCAACCGTTTCCACGGCAAGGCAGTGCAGGAAGGTCAGCGTAAGTTCATGGGTACTCTTTGGAATACCTATGCATTCTTTGTTCTATATGCGAACATTGATAATTTTGATGCAACTAAATATACATTGGAATATGATAAATTACCGGTTATGGATAAGTGGCTTCTTTCCAAGATGAATTCTGTAATTAAGGAAGTGGATGACGATTTGGCGAACTACCGCATTCCCGAAGCTGCAAGAGCACTTCAGGAGTTCGTGGATGAAATGAGTAACTGGTATGTACGTCGCGGACGTGAGCGTTTCTGGGCTAAGGGCATGGAGCAGGATAAAATCAATGCATACATGACACTTTACACAGCCCTTGTAACCATCTCCAAGGTTGCAGCTCCTATGATTCCTTTTATGACAGAGCAGATTTATCGCAATTTGGTTTGCAGCATTGATGCGAACGCACCGGAAAGTGTTCACTTATGTGATTTCCCTGTTGCGGATGAATCCATGATTGATAAAAAGCTGGAAGAGGATATGGAAGCAGTATTAAAGACCGTAGTTTTAGGTCGTGCATGCAGAAATACCGCAAATATTAAGAATCGCCAGCCGATTGCAACCATGTTTGTAAAAGCTCCTTTTACCTTGGGCGAATTTTATCAGGAAATCATCGAAGATGAATTGAATGTGAAGAAGGTTGTCTTTACCGATGAAGTAAGGGAATTCACAACCTATACCTTTAAGCCTCAGCTTCGTACCGTAGGACCTAAGTACGGTAAGCAGTTAGGCGGTATCCAAAAGTATCTCGGCAGTGTTGACGGCAACGATGCTATGGATATCTTAAAAGAAAAAGGTGCATTAACCTTTGATGTAGACGGAACCGAAGTATCTCTTGCAGAAGAAGATCTTCTTATCGATATGAAGCAGAAGGAAGGCTATGTAACTGAAGCGGACAATACAGTAACCGTAATTCTTGATACCAACCTGACCGAAGAATTAATCGAAGAAGGCTTTATGTATGAGGTGATCAGCAAGGTGCAGACCATGCGTAAGGATTCCGGCTTTGAAGTGATGGATCACATCAAAGTATATATTAATGGCAATGACAGAATTGCAGAAGTGGTTAAAAAGAACGAAACTGCAATTTCTGTAAAAGTACTGGCAGATGAAATTGTCTACGGTGCTGACTGTGATGGCGCTAAAGAATGGAATGTCAACGGGGAAGACGTAACCATCGGCGTGCAGAAACAGTAATAAAAGTAAATAGTGTTTTGGGGAAAACATTTTTTTACAACTATATGGAGGAAAGAAAATGGCAGCAGCAAAGAAAGCAACACCTGCAAAGAAAGAAACAAAAGCAGCAAACGCAGTGTTCAAGTTTGACAAAGAATTGTTCAAGCGTAGCGTTTTATACAATGTAAAGACATTGTATCGTAAAAACATGGATGAAGCATCTGAACAGCAGATTTTTCAGGCTGTATCTTATGCAATCAAGGACCAGATTGTTGACAACTGGTTAAAGACTCAGGAAGCATACGAGAAAGAAGATCCTAAGACAGTTTACTATCTTTCTATGGAATTTTTAATGGGTCGTGCCCTTGGTAACAACATGATTAACCTTATGGCATATAAGGATGCCAAGGATGCTTTGGAAGAGCTGGGTGTTGATATTAATATTGTAGAAGATCAGGAACCCGATGCAGCACTCGGTAACGGCGGTTTGGGTCGTTTGGCAGCATGTTTCCTTGATTCCCTTGCAACTTTAGGATATTCCGCATACGGATGCGGTATCCGTTACCGTTATGGTATGTTCAAGCAGGAAATCAGAGACGGATATCAGGTAGAGGTTCCCGATAACTGGCTTGCTGACGGTAATCCTTTTGAATTACGTCGTCCCGAATACACCAAAGAGGTTCGTTTTGGCGGATATGTAAATGTAAGAGTAGATGAAAACGGCAGAAACAACTACTATCAGGAAGGCTATCAGGCTGTAAAGGCTGTTCCTTATGACCTTCCCATCGTAGGTTACGGCAATGGTATCGTAAATACCCTTCGCATTTGGGATGCACAGCCTATCGACTGCTTCCGACTTGACTCTTTTGATAAGGGTGATTACCAGAAGGCTGTTGAGCAGGAAAACCTTGCAAGAAACATCGTTGAAGTACTTTATCCTAACGACAATCACTATGCCGGTAAGGAATTGAGATTAAAGCAGCAGTATTTCTTCATCTCTGCATCTGTTCAGGAAGCAGTTGCAAAGTATATGAGAAATCATGATGATATCAAGAAGTTACATGAAAAGGTAACCTTCCAGTTAAATGATACACATCCTACCGTAGCAATCGCTGAATTAATGCGTATTCTTATGGATGAATATTATCTTACATGGGATGAAGCATGGTATGTAACAACCAATACCTGCGCTTACACCAACCATACAATCATGTCAGAAGCTTTGGAGAAATGGCCTATTGAATTATTCAGCCGTCTTCTTCCCAGAATCTATCAGATTGTAGAAGAAATTAACCGTAGATTTATCTGTGAAATTGAAGCAAAATATCCCGGAAACCAGGATAAAATCCGTAAAATGGCTATCGTTTACGATGGTCAGGTTAAAATGGCTCACCTTGCAATCGTTGCGGGTTACTCTGTAAACGGTGTTGCAAGACTCCATACAGAAATCTTAAAGAACCAGGAATTAAGAGACTTCTATGAGATGATGCCTGAGAAGTTTAACAATAAGACCAACGGTATCACCCAGAGAAGATTCCTCCTTCACGGAAATCCTCTTCTTGCAGACTGGGTAACAGAACACATTGGTGATGAATGGATTGTTGACCTTCCCAAGATGGAAGGACTCAAGGTTTATGCTAAGGATAAAAAAGCTCAGGCTGAGTTCATGAACATTAAGTATCAGAACAAGGTTCGCCTTGCTAAATATATTTTAGAGCACAATGGTATTGAAGTAGATCCTCGTTCTATTTTTGACGTACAGGTTAAGAGATTACATGAATATAAGAGACAGTTACTCAACATCCTTCATGTAATGTACCTTTACAACGAATTAAAAGAACATCCCGATATGGAATTCTATCCCAGAACTTTCATTTTTGGTGCAAAAGCAGCAGCAGGTTACCGTAACGCTAAGCTTACAATTAAGTTAATCAATGCAGTTGCAGATGTAATCAACAATGACGCATCTATTAACGGTAAGATTAAGGTTGTATTTATTGAAAACTACCGTGTATCTAACGCTGAGTGGATTTTTGCGGCAGCAGATGTATCTGAACAGATTTCTACTGCTTCCAAGGAAGCTTCCGGTACGGGTAATATGAAGTTTATGTTAAATGGTGCTCTTACATTGGGTACAATGGATGGTGCTAATGTGGAAATCGTGGAAGAAGTTGGTGAAGACCACGCATTTATCTTTGGTCTTTCTTCTGATGAAGTTATCAACTACGAAAACAACGGCGGATACAATCCTATGGAAATCTTCAACAATGACCAGGATGTACGTAAGGTATTGATGCAGTTAATCAACGGAACCTACTCACAGGATGATCCTGAAAGATTCCGTCACCTTTATAACTCACTTCTTAATACAGAAAGTACCTCTAAGGCTGATACTTACTTTATTTTGAAGGATTTCAAGTCTTATGCGGCAGCTCAGAAGAAGGTAGAAGAAGCATACCAGGATCAAGCGCGTTGGGCAGAAAGTGCCATCTTAAACGTAGCATGCTCCGGTAAGTTTACATCTGACAGAACAATTCAGCAGTATGTTGATGAAATCTGGAAGCTTGATAAGGTTGTACTTAAAAAATAATTAAAATAATACGGTGCGCTTACACAATAAACATTTCGTTACGGGCACGCTCTCGCTACGCGTCGCACGTAGCGGTACATAAGGTACAAAGTACCTAAGTACCGACGGCTCCACAGTACCCGCGCACGAAACGTTTATTGTGTTGGCGCACCTTAGTGTTTGATAAAGTAATTTGAGTATGAATCAAAATTTTCAGCTCATAGGTGTGTACATTGATTACAATGAATGCTGTAGAATAACTTAACAGCATTATTTTACATTAAACACAAACCTGTGAGTTGGAGAAATAATAAAAACAGGAGGCAGGTTATGATTCAGTTAAGCAACAGCGGTGCATATCTTATTAACGGGACTGAGCTTGTATATGATAATGCGGATGCGCAGGCAATCATTGCACAGAAGACCGGTAAGAATGTAACCGAAGCAGAAGCAAGAAAAGAAACCATCGCTTATGGAATTTTGGAAAGCCATAATACCTCAGGTAATATGGATAAGTTAAAAATCAAATTCGATAAGCTTACATCTCACGATATTACTTTTGTTGGTATTATCCAGACGGCAAGAGCATCAGGACTTGAGAAGTTCCCTATTCCTTATGTTCTTACCAACTGCCACAACTCACTTTGTGCGGTAGGCGGCACCATTAACGAGGATGACCACATGTTTGGTCTTTCCTGTGCGAAAAAATACGGCGGTGTTTATGTACCTCCTCATCAGGCAGTTATCCATCAGTTTGCCCGTGAAATGATGGCCGGCGGCGGAAAGATGATTCTTGGCTCTGACTCTCATACACGTTATGGTGCTTTAGGTACCATGGCTATGGGTGAAGGTGGTCCCGAACTTGTAAAACAGCTTTTAAATCAGACATACGACATTAATATGCCGGGTGTTGTAGCAGTTTATATGACAGGGGCACCTGCTAAGGGCGTTGGACCTCAGGACGTGGCACTTGCAATTATTGGTGCAGTATTTGCTAACGGCTATGTTAAAAATAAAGTAATGGAATTTGTAGGACCCGGTGTGGCATCCTTAACTCCTGATTTTCGTATCGGTATCGATGTGATGACAACCGAAACCACATGTCTTTCTTCTATTTGGCAGACAGATGCTCAGGTGGAAGAATTCTATGAGATTCATGGACGTAAGGAAGAATACAAGGAGTTAAATCCCGGTGCAGTGGCATACTATGATGGCGTTATTACTGTTGATTTATCAGCAATTAAGCCTATGATTGCTATGCCTTTCCATCCCAGCAACACATATACCATTGATGAGTTGAATGCAAACCTTATGGACATCTTGGATGATGTGGAGAAGCGTGCGGCAGTCAGCCTTGACGGTGCAGTAGATTACACCTTAAAAGATAAGGTTCGTAACGGTAAGCTTTATGTAGATCAGGGTATTATCGCAGGTTGTGCCGGCGGCGGATTTGAAAATATCTGCGCGGCTGCGGATATTTTAAAAGGCAAATTCATTGGTGCTGATGAATTTACTTTAAGCGTATATCCTGCATCTATGCCTGTATATATGGAACTTGTTAAAAATGGTTGTGCGGCAACTATTATGCAGTCCGGTGCAATTATGAAAACTGCATTCTGCGGTCCCTGCTTTGGTGCCGGAGATACACCTGCAAACAATGCACTTAGTATCAGACACTCAACACGTAACTTCCCCAACCGTGAAGGTTCTAAGCTTCAGAATGGCCAGATTTCTTCGGTTGCCCTTATGGATGCACGTTCCATCGCAGCAACGGCGGCTAACAAGGGTATTCTTACTTCTGCGGCAGAATTTGATGGTGAATTAAGTAAATACAAATATTACTTTGACAGTAGTATTTATGCAAATCGTGTATTTGATTCCAAGGGTGTTGCAGATCCTGGCGTAGACATCAAGTTTGGTCCTAATATCAAGGATTGGCCTGCAATGTGTGAATTGACAGAGGACTTGCTTTTAAAGGTAGTGTCTGAAATTCACGACCCGGTAACCACAACGGATGAATTGATTCCTTCCGGTGAAACATCATCTTTCCGTTCCAATCCTTTGGGCTTGGCAGAATTTACACTTTCCAGAAAAGACCCTGCTTATGTAGGCAGAGCTAAAGAAGTGCAGAAGGCTGAAAAAGCAAGAGAAGACGGAAAGTGCCCCGTGGAAGAAGTAGCGGAATTAAAATCAGTTTATGATACAATTGAAGCAAACTTCCCCGGCGTAGAGAAGAAGAACATTGGTATCGGCAGCACAATCTTTGCAGTAAAACCCGGTGACGGTTCTGCTCGTGAGCAGGCTGCAAGCTGCCAGAAGGTACTTGGCGGATGGGCAAACATTGCTAACGAATATGCAACAAAGAGATATCGCTCTAATTTAATTAACTGGGGTATGCTTCCCTTCTTAATTCCCGAAGGCGAGCTTCCTTTCAAGAACTTAGACTATATCTATATACCCGGTATCCGTAAGGCAATCGAAGATAAGACCGAGATTATTAAGGCTTACACCATTGCTGACGGTAAGACTACAGAATTTGAACTCAAGGTTGGCGAATTAACCAACGAAGAGCGCGAAATTATTCTGAAGGGTTGCTTAATCAATTACAACAGAATTTAAAAAATTACTAAAAAGTGCAATGCATTTTATATGGATGTCTTGCACTTTTTTATTTCGTGTCAATTTGTTTGTTATTGGTAAAAACCTATTTATTTTTATAATAGAGTATGTTATCTTATACTTACAAAGAATCTAAACGCAACAAGGTGGCGGATGTGTTCAAGGGGATACATATTATCAGACATGGATGCGACTTTGTTAAGTCGATAATCCGCTTCGGGTGAAGGTCAATTTTTTAAGGGACCGATGGAGCGGTGTCACTTTCAACTGTTGAGGTTTCTGTATTAACTAATAACAAAGAAAGTGACATTTCTGTGAATTCTGTGGCAGAGGCAGCAATAGGGCGAAGTTGACATTGTGACGGAAGTTCTTTAGAGGCTTGGGGTTCATTCGAAGTAGGAGTAAACGGCTATGGATTATATAGATGTTGCAGGGAGGATTTATTCAGTAATGTAACATCTGCCGAGTGCATATATTATAGTGTTGACAGACAAATAGCTGTTATATACAGCGTATGCCCGTTAATTAGTGATATATGAATTTGGAAAGAAGGAAGAAAATTGAAAAAGTTGGAAAAGGAAGCGGTATTGAAAGAGCGAATGATTCTAATCAGTGCAGTTTCCTTTTTCATTTTTATTTTGCCTTATATCTTGCATTTGGCCATAAACGGAATTCAACCTGCAAAGGTGGAGACCTTTGGTCAAAGCACTCAGACCATTTTGGTACAAATGAAGTCTCACGTTGAGAGCATACAGTTGGAAACCTATCTGGTGGGTGCTTTAGCACGTAACAGTGAGACGATATATGATGAAGAAACGTTAAAAGCTATTGCAGTGATTTTACGAAGTAATGCCGTTTGTGCCATTTTAGAAGAACGTGCAGTGATGCGGGACAGTTTTTACTCAGATGAGGAATTACGTATTCTTTGGCAAGACGAATATAAAGATAATATGGAACGATACCGGGAGATAATAGTGTCTACAGAAGGTATCGTTATTTTTTATGAAGGGGAGATTGTAGAAGTTCCTTTTCATAAAATCAGTGCCGGAACCACCAGAGACAGTGATATCTTTGAGGAGTGTAGGCCCTATGTGTGCTCTGTGGAATCTGCGGAGGATATGTATGCGGACGGATATTATACCATTATGGAAATATCTGACGGGGCTTTAGGTGAGGATTTTGCAATTTTAACGCAAGACCGTTTTGGTTATGCTCTTTCAGTGAGAGTAAATAAGGAAGAAATGAATGGTGAAAGTTTTCGATTAAAATACGGTCTGCCATCGGCGTGTTTTGATTATGATTTTCAAGACGGTGTTTATTTTTTTTATATTCGTGGAGTAGGCCACGGCTTCGGATTGAGTATGTATGGTGCGGATGCGCTGGCAAAAAAAGGTTGGAGCTTTGCTGAAATTTTGGAATATTATTATCCGGGTATTCAAATTCGTAAAGAAAACAGAAGTGATGTGATAGCATTTTATGGAGAATTTTAATATTTATAAAATATGATTTTATTATCAAAAATAAATATGAAAAGCATTATATATGTATAATCGTTTCCAAAACGGAAAAAATACTTTTATCTTAAGTGTTTTGAATGACACGGAAACGAGGTTAGTATGAGAAGAAAAAAGAATAATCTGAGAAAAGAAAAAATAATTATGATATCTGCCTCCGCCTTTGTTTTAACTGCACTAACTATGGCAGGTGTTTATGTAAGAGAACAAAGTAAGGAGAATGATGAGTACCGGGTAGATTTGAGTGAACTGGATAATCAGAGTGTTGCTGATAAAACCAGTGAAATTGCAGAAAATTTAGGCGTGAATCAAAACGATTTGATTGTAGCAGATGATTTGGATGCAGACCCTGATTTTTGGGAAGTAGATTCCTTTGGTGTCGAAAACGATATTGTCAATAAATGGGATGAAAAAGTTACGGCGGAAGAAGCAGGAGAAAATAATACTAACATAGCAGAAAATATTGATGCTACAGATGAACTTGCTTTGGGCGAAGATGTTGAAGCCGGTGCGGAAAATGTAGTAGTAGCAAATTATAATTTCCCTACACTGATGAAAATGGAGTGGCCATTGTACGGAAATTTAACAATGAATTACAGTATGGATAAAATGGTTTATTTTGAAACGCTTGGGCAGTATCGCTATAATCCTGCTTTGATGATAAAAACAGATGTGGGAACATCGGTACATGCCTCTGCAAACGGAATTGTAAAAGAAGTCTATAAAAGTTCCGAACTGGGAAATGTTGTAGTTTTGGATATTGGCGAAGGTTATGAAGTTACCTATGGTCAGTTGGACAACATTACGGTAAGTGCCGGTGATGTGGTTGAGATGAATGAAGTAATAGCAACAGTAGCCGAACCCAGCGTATATTATACCATGGAAGGAAGTAATCTTTATATCAAACTGACAAAAGATGGAGTGGTAATGAATCCAATGGATGTTCTTCCTTAGTCATCCTCCTATTCCTGCAGTTCTTATTTGCTGTCGGAACATTCAAATATAGTGTTGTACGTTTCTGGTAGGCCGGAATTCTCCTCTTCCGGCTTACATACATAATTTCACTGCTTTATCAAAAAAAAGCAAAAAAATATTGCAATTACATAAAAGGTTGTTATATAATAGCCGTGGACTAAAGGCGTCCCGGGAGTTTTAGGCTGTGGAGCCTTGGATTTACCGCGCCTTTTGGAGTGAATCTTCCTTCGAAAGGAAGATTTTTTTTATGAAAGGAATGAGTAAAATGCATTTCGTACATAAAAAGGTCAAATGGTTTATATTTATTTTTATACAAGGAGGACACTAATATGTCATATGTTGATGAAGTCATTGCTATGGTGGTTGAGAAAAACCCCGCTCAGCCGGAGTTCCATCAGGCAGTAAAAGAGGTTTTGGAATCTCTTCGTGTAGTAGTTGAAGCAAATGAGGAAGCATACAGAAGAGATGCTCTTCTTGAAAGAATGGTAACTCCTGAAAGACAGATTCTTTTCAGAGTACCTTGGGTTGATGATAAGGGACAGGTGCAGGTTAATAATGCATTCCGCGTACAGTTTAACAGTGCAATTGGACCTTACAAGGGAGGTATCCGTTTACATCCTTCCGTAAATTTAGGTATTATTAAATTCTTAGGTTTCGAACAGGTATTTAAGAACTCTTTAACAGGTCTTCCCATCGGTGGTGGTAAGGGTGGTTCTGATTTCGATCCTAAGGGTAAGTCAGACAGAGAAATTATGGCATTCTGCCAGAGCTTTATGACAGAGCTTTGCAAGCACATCGGTGCTGATACTGACGTTCCTGCAGGTGATATCGGTACAGGTGCAAGAGAAATTGGTTATATGTATGGTCAGTACAAGAGAATCCGCAACGTATACGAAGGTGTTCTTACAGGTAAGGGTCTTTCTTACGGTGGTTCCCTTGCAAGAAAGGAAGCTACAGGCTACGGTTTATTATACTTCACTAAAGAAATGTTAAAGGCTAACAACATGGATATTGCAGGTCAGACTGTTGCAGTTTCAGGTTCCGGTAACGTAGCTATCTACGCTGCTGAAAAGGCTACACAGATGGGTGCTAAGGTTGTTACCGTATCTGACTCTACCGGTTGGATTTACGATCCTGAAGGAATTGATATCGACCTTTTAAAAGAAGTAAAAGAAGTAAAGAGAGCAAGATTGACAGAATACGCTGCTGCAAGACCTTCTGCTCAGTACCATGACAAGAAGGCTGAAGGCACAAACCAGTGGACTGTTAAGGTTGACATCGCACTTCCTTGTGCAACTCAGAACGAATTGCTTCTTGAAGACGCTAAGAATCTTGTTGCAAATGGTGTAAAAGTTGTTGCAGAAGGTGCTAACATGCCTACATCTATTGAAGCTACAGAATATCTTCAGGCAAATGGCGTAATCTTTGCGCCCGGTAAGGCTGCAAACGCAGGCGGCGTTGCTACATCTGCTCTTGAAATGAGCCAGAACTCTGAAAGACTCAGCTGGACTTTCGAAGAAGTTGATGAGAAACTTCAGGGAATCATGGTTAATATCTTCCGTAACCTTGATGCAGCTGCTAAGCAGTATGGCATGGAAGGCAACTACGTTGCAGGTGCTAACATTGCAGGCTTCTTAAAAGTTGTAGATGCTATGACTGCTCAGGGTATTGTATAATCGGAGTAATATACAGGTTTATAAAAATATTAGTACAGTAAAGATACTCCCATAATCGAAAGATTATGGGAGTTTTTATATAAAAATTTTACTTGACATTATAGGTTATATCCTATATTCTAAAAGTATAAAAGGGAGGTGACAGAGTGCCTATAATATCAAGATTTCGAGGAATTATCCTCAGAATGTACATGAGACAAAAGGAACATAATCCACCCCATATTCATGCGCAGTACGGTGAAACGGTTGGATTATTTTCATTAGAAAACGGTGAGATGTTTGAAGGCGATTTAGATAAAAAGATGAAGAGTTTTGTTACGAATTTCATTTTATACTATAGGGAGCAGTTAATTGAAATGTGGGAGAAACAGGAATTTACCACATTACAACCCATTGAGTAGAGGAGAGATAAATATGACAAATAAGATTATTTCTGCTGTTGGGAAGGATGATTTTTCTTTGGAAGTAGAATTTATGAATGGCGATGTAAAGAAATATGATATGGATTATATGTTGACACAGTATCCACAGTTTCAGACCTTGAAAGAGAATAAGAAGTTATTTGAAGCTGTCAGAGTAGACGTAGGCGGATATGGTGTATCATGGAATGATGAGCTGGATTTAGATGCGCAGACAATTTGGGAAGAGGGCATTTTGATTGAAGTGTCTAAGAAAGTACAGCCGGATATTAACCGTCTGTTGGCTTATCGTTTGGCTTTGGCAAGAGAAGTGACTGGCATGACACAGAAAGAGTTAGCAGAGAAGACCGGCATTTATCAGGCAGACATCAGTAAAATTGAAAGAGGTTTGGCGAATCCATCCGTATCAACATTGAATCGTTTGGCAGAGGGGTTGAATATGAATCTGGTAATCGGATTTGAGGCAAAGACAGATATGGCTGTGTAAATATACGTTCTTAGTACTTTCTCTTTTATACCTCGTTATATTAAAGAAATCTTAGCAATTTAAAATAAAAATGCATTACAATATAGCAATAAAAACATCTTTCCTACCTAAAGCAATTGTAGTATAATTGTTTTTATAATTTCCATAGGAAAAACGGAATTTATAAATGCAATTTATACCAAAAAGGGATTATCTACAGTGTAAAGGAGAGGGATATATGAAGGTACGTAAAATCAGTATTTTTAATCAGTTATTCATATGGCTTGCTATACTATTGCTTGCAGGAAATGCTGTGCTTGGAATTGCAGCATACAAACGTTCAGAGTCTGCCCTGTTTGGACAGATTCAGACTAATGTTAAAAATATTGCCCAGTGTGCGGCAATGAATGTCAGCGGGGATTTGCTAAAAGACATTCAGGCAGGAGACGAGGGAAGCGAAGCTTATAATATTATCATTGATGAACTTTCATTATTTCGAGATAATGCAGAGATTGAGTACATATATACCTTACGTCAGGTAGGCGAAGAGCAGTTCATTTTTGTGGTTGATTCCGATCCGGAAGAACCTGCGGCAATCGGCGATGAATGTGAAGCAACGGAAGGTTTAGTAATTGCATTTTCAGATACTGTTACGGCAGCAGATGATGAACCGTTTACGGATGAATGGGGAAGTCATGTATCGGCATACAGTCCGGTTTATGACGGAGATGCAGTAGTTGGTGCCGTTGGTGTTGATATCAGTGCAAACTGGATTGATGAGCAGATGAAAGCATTGCGTAATTTGGTTATTGTAGTTTTTGCAGGAACCTATGCGGTAAGTCTTCTTCTTTTAGGTCTTTTAATGAGTAAGTTCAAACGAGGAATGAAGAAGTTAAACAATAAGGTTAAAGAGTTATCCGGCGGTTCCGGGGATTTGACTAAGGAAATTGATATCTTCAGCGGTGATGAATTAGAAGTTATCGCAGGTAATATGAATGCATTTATCCGTCAAATTCGCAGTCTCGTAAAAGAGGTAGCGGAGTCGACGGAAGAAATTTTGCTTACCGGTGATGATTTAAAATCTACAGTGGATGAAAATACACGCATTATGTCAGATATGAATACTGAAATAGCAGATATCAGTGCGAATATGGAGAAAAGTGCTACATCCGGTAAAATTCTTTCAGAAAGTCTTTCTGAGAGTGCTGAGCAGGTTGCAACCTTTGCAAGAAATGTAGATGCAATTTGTCAAATGGTGCAACAGGCGAATGCCAATGCTCAGGCTACTTCTGCGCAAGCAATTTCCAACCGCCGGAATGCAATGGATTCCATCAATGAGTTACAGGAGAGAATGGAGAGAACTGCACAGGATGCGCAGCAGATTATGCGTGTAAAACAGATTGCGGAAGAAATTGGTCTTATTGCAAACCAAACCCGAATGCTTAGTTTAAATGCCCAAATTGAGGCGGCACGTGCCGGTGAGGCAGGTAGAGGTTTTGCGGTAGTTGCAACGGAAGTTGAGAATTTAAGTGATCAGATTGACCGCGCAGTTGCAGAGATTAACGGAATTAACGGTCAGGTTCAGTCTGCCGTAGGTGAATTAACTGCTGTGTTGGAGGAAATGATTCGTTTTGTATCGGAAGATGTAGCCAAGGACTATGATTCTTTTGCGGCATTAGGTGAGGAATATGGATCAACCACCGATACCATTGGTATGCAGATGACTGAAATCGGTAATCAGAGTGCAATGATTTCGCAGAATATTGCAGGCATCAATGCAGATGTCCAAAATATTGCCGCTACTATTTTTACAACTGCAGAAGAAGCAAACGATCTTGCCCGTTCTACAGGTGTAATTGCAGAAAGCTTTGAGAATTTGAGTGAGACTTCACGTAAGAATTCTGAACATTCTGAGAAACTAAGTGAACAGGTGAAGAAGTATACTTACTAGGACATAGTAAAACAGATAAATATGTATAATTAATTGCAAAAATCCCACAGTTTAATCTGTGGGATTTTTGTTTGTCAAGTCTTTTTTTCGCTCTTTTATGTCGTTAACTGTCAAAAAAACGTCGTTAATTGCAAACCCTATTGTATTTTTCAATATAAAAATATAAGTTAAAACCAAATATATACATAGCAGGAGGTATCCTATGGAAATCATACCGGAACGGATTACGGTGAACATTGTCAGTATCAATGATGCAGCCACAATGATGAGTGACAGTAAAGAACGGATTCAAACCACTTACGAAGACATACCTTCTTTGGAAGAGGAAATGCTTACCCAAAGCGAAGGAGAAATCCATACCGCCCTGGAGAATGCAATAAGCCGCATCAAAGAACGGGTGGAGGCAACCCGGACCACCCTGCAGGAGTTGTCGGATGAACTTGGATATTATTCGGAAGATACAGCGGCAGCGGATGCATTTGCACAGCTATGTGCGGGAGGAGAGTAAGATGAGTGAATGCAGATGTGATGACATTACGGCATGCCAAGGGCAAATCAGCAGGCTGGAAGAAGCTTTGGAAGAGCTGGCGGAGAGCAGCAAAAGACTGGATACCATAGAGGAAGATTTAGTCAGTCTGGCAGATAAAAGTGTTGCTGCCTATGAAGTGGAAAATGAAGAAAAGCTGAAAAAAACAGTCAAGAAGTCGGATGATGACCTGCGTGCAGTCAAAAGCGGTATTGTCATGAAGATAAACGGAAAAATAGAAGAGATAAAAACGGAAATAGAGACGATGCAGACCGAAGATACGGCATTTCATGAGGAGGAAGCCCTTGCCATGGAAGAAGGCAATGCATCGGGGGAATAGAACAAGGAAAGCAACTTGCAGGATAATAAAAAATAACCTATGATAAGAAATGAGGAAATACATTGGAGAAAACATATGATTTCAGGATAGACAGTGCAACCATGGAAGCGGCACTGGAAAAGTACCGGGAGCTTGAGAGTGTACTGGAGGAAGAACTGGAAGCATTGCAGACGGGAATACCGGAAGGAAGCCTTGAATGGGCGGGAGCCGGTCAGGAAGCGCTGGTAGAAGGAATGCATACCTTTCTTTCGGAGGGCGGCTATGCCATCACTTATGACCTGGTAAGTAAACTGTGTGAATGCCTGGAAGAAGCCCTGCTGCAGATATACAGCCTGCAGTCGCGGTGTGAAGGCTTTGTTGACCAGTTCTCTGCAGATGAATATACGGAACCGGAAACCCCAATCGAAGGAAAAAGCTATAACGGAGGAATCCTGTCCATAAACTATAACGAAGGAAGTCAGATCGGGGATCTGTGCGACAGTATCAGTGAGGAAGGAAATCTGTTCCGGAATGAGGTGTATGAAATATTAAGCGGTTGCAGTGACCTGCTTGGCGAAATGTCGGAGGATATGGAGCGTCTGGATGCGGCAAGG
>SVFD01000010.1 GCA_015057025.1 Lachnospiraceae bacterium
CAGGTTCGAGTCCTGCTTGGGGAGTTAGACGGGAAACCGTTTAGAAGCTGGCTCCGTGGTCAAGCGGTTAAGACATCGCCCTTTCACGGCGGTAACACGGGTTCGATTCCCGTCGGAGTCATTAAAACTGTTATTGTTGCATATAATAGTTTTATAAATTTAATATGGCGCCATAGCCAAGCGGTAAGGCGTGGGTCTGCAACACCCTGATCACCAGTTCAAATCTGGTTGGCGCCTCTTATAAAACGATTAAATGAGATTATCATTTAGTCGTTTTTTTATAATATATACGTGGAGCGTTGAATGAAGAAGAATAATAATTTCCACAAAAGAAACCACTATTATGGGGAAGAAAATTTTCGCCCGTATAGAATGAGAAATTATAATAAAAAGCAAAGAATTATATTTGCCTGTTGCCTGGTTGCAGTTGCTTTTTTGGTGGGAGTTGCAAGTAAATACCTTCGAAACCAACAATCTGATAGTGAGGTTTTAGAAGCAGAAGTGATTCGTGTGATAGATGGTGATACGATTGCTGTATACGTTAAAGGACAAGAAGAAAGAATTCGAATGATTGGAATAGATGCACCGGAAAGCGTTAGCGGTAATGTAGATGAAAATACGATTTACGGTGAAAAAGCATCACAATATACTGAGGAACATTTGCCTCAGGGGATGAAGATTTATCTTACTTTCGATAAGGAAAGAGAAGATAAATATGAGCGTATGTTGGCATATGTTTGGTTAAGTAATGATGTAAGTAATACTAATAATTTATATCAGAAGCAGATGGTGGAGGATGGGTATGCTTTAGCATATGCATATGAACCTAATACAATGTACAAAAATATTATTAACTTTGCAATGAAAAGCGCAGTTTCTAAAAGGGTTGGTTTATGGTCAGATGAAATTTTTTATAATGAAAATTATTATTTTATTATGGAATAATTGATGATAAGCACGATTTGAAGAAGTTGGTTGCAGTTTTTTCACAATTTATAATATTGATTTATCTTGTAGGGAACACTATAATGGAAAATGATTTATTATGTTTACAGATTGAAAAGAAGTTTCACATATGTGAATTAAATATTTTAAGTGTAAAAGAAAGAGAAAGAAATGGAAAATAATCAATACGAAAACAATAATCAGAGAAATCGAATGCCGGAAGAACCGGAGAATAGAAATAATAACAGAAACAATAATAACGGTCACGGCAATAATAATGGCAGTAATAATCAAAGACCCGGCGGTATATGGACACTTCTTTTGATGGGAGGTATCTTTTTATTCTTCTTTTTTATGATGATTAATACTATGAAACCTACCGATGTGAATGTGATTGAGTATAGTGAATTTATTCGCATGATAGAGAATGGTGAAGTGTCTGAGGTGGTTATAGGCAGCGATAAGATTACCATCATTCCTAAGAAAGAAGAAACAGGTAATGCATTAAGCGAGTTATTCTCAAAGGAAAGTAATTATTTATATACCGGAAAATTAGAGGAGGATGAGACGCTTACTGCCCGTTTACTGGAAAATAATATCAAAGTAAGCGGACAGATTCCTGATAATTCCGGAGAAATATGGTACTTTATTTTGACAACTGTATTACCTATTGCATTAATGGTAGGTTTAACGATTATGTTATTCCGCAAACTGTCCAAAAGCGGTGGTATGGGCGGTTTTATGAATGTTGGAAAAAATAATGCAAAAGTATATGTTCAGAAAGAGACGGGGATTACTTTTAAGGATGTAGCCGGAGAAGATGAAGCAATTGAATCTTTGCAGGAAGTTGTGGATTTTCTTCATAATCCGGACCGTTATGTTAAAATTGGTGCGCGTTTACCCAAAGGTGCTCTTCTTGTAGGCCCTCCCGGTACCGGTAAAACTTTACTTGCCAAAGCTGTTGCAGGTGAAGCAAAGGTTCCTTTCTTTTCATTGACGGGTTCTGATTTCGTAGAGCTTTATGTAGGTGTTGGTGCTTCAAGAGTAAGGGATTTGTTCCAGGAAGCAGAAAAGAATGCTCCCTGTATTATTTTTATTGATGAGATTGATGCAATCGGTCGTAGCCGTGATTCTAAGTATGGCGGCGGTAATGAAGAACGCGAACAGACTTTAAACCAGTTACTTGCTGAAATGGATGGTTTTGATGGTAAAAAGGGTATTATTATTCTTGCAGCAACAAACCGCCCTGAAATTTTGGATAAAGCATTATTGCGTCCAGGACGTTTTGACAGAAGAATTATTGTTGAAAAACCTGATTTAAAGGGTCGTGTGGAAATTTTGAAAGTACATGCGAAAGATGTACTTATGGACGAAACCGTAGATTTGGATGAAATTGCGTTGGCAACCAGTGGTGCTGTAGGTTCCGACCTTGCAAATATGATTAATGAAGCCGCAATCAATGCCGTAAAAGAAGGCAGAGAATATGTAAGCCAAAAAGACCTTTTCAATGCGGTTGAAATTGTATTGGTAGGTAAAGAGAAAAAAGACCGCATTTTAAGCGAGCAGGAACGTAAAATTGTATCTTATCATGAAGTGGGTCATGCATTGGTTAGCGCATTACAGAAAAATTCGGAACCGGTGCAGAAGATTACTATCGTACCCAGAACCATGGGTGCTTTGGGATATGTTATGCATGTGCCGGAGGAAGAAAAGTATTTAAACTCCGAAGCAGAGTTGAAAGATATGCTGGTAGGACTTTTGGCGGGCCGCGCAGCGGAAGAATTGGTATTTGATTCCGTAACAACGGGTGCGTCCAACGATATTGAAAAAGCAACTTCTATTGCCCGTTCCATGGTAACTCAATATGGTATGAGCAAGAAATTCGGATTGATTGGTTTAGAGACTGTGGAAAGCAGATATTTGGACGGTCGTGTGGTTATGAACTGTGCCGATGAAACTGCGGCTGCGGTAGATGAAGAAGTTATGAAGATTTTAAAGGAAAGCTATGATGAAGCGATGAATCTTTTAAAAGATAATCGTGAAATCATGGATAAGCTTGCAGAGTACCTGATTCAGAAAGAAACAATTACCGGCAAAGAGTTTATGGAAATTTATTGTGCAGAAAAAGGAATTCCCGTACCGGAGCCCAAGACTGAGACAATGAAGAAGGAACGAAAGTCTGAGGAAAGCGAAACAGAAGCTGAAGAAAAGAGTGCAGAATCTGAAACGGAAATACAATCGGTTGAGAACAGTATTGAGGACAATGTGGAAGATGATATTGAAGACAACAGTGTAGAAATAAACGGGACTGTTGAAGAAACAGATTCTTCTAAGGATTCAGAAGAGAGTGTGTCTTTGAATGACAAAGATGCTGATTTTGCCAATGAATTAAAGAACAGATTGTACAAGTAACTTTTATACGTATTCGAACCAAAGATAAGATTGTAGCCCTGATACAAAATGATACAATGAGGTTTGCATGGAGCGATTTGATTTTGAATTGGAATTAAAAAAACTCCCGGGAAAACCGGGAGTATATATCATGCATGATGCTAAGGATGCAATTATTTATGTGGGTAAGGCCGTAAGTCTGAAAAACAGAGTGCGGTCTTATTTTCGTGCGAGCACAAAAAAAACACCTAAAATTCAAAAGATGGTATCCCTCATTTCGCGCTTTGAATACATTGTTACGGATTCGGAATTGGAAGCTTTGGTGCTGGAGAATAATCTCATAAAAGAGCATTCGCCCAAATACAATACCATGCTTAAGGATGATAAAACATATCCCTACATTAAGGTAACGGTATCGGAAAGTTTTCCGCGGATATTGTTTTCCAGACAGATGAAAAAGGATAAAAGTAGGTATTTCGGACCCTATACCAGTGCGGCGGCAGTGAAAGATACTATTGAATTAATGAATAAGTTATATAAATTGCGGACCTGCAATCGTAATCTTCCGCAGGATATAGGCAAAAGCCGCCCGTGTCTTAATTATCATATCAAGCAGTGTCCTGCACCCTGTCAGGGGTATATCAGTCAGGAGGAATACCGTGAACGGGTCAATAAGGCTCTGGAATTTTTAAACGGAAATTATGGACCTATTTTAAAAGAATTGGAAGAAAAAATGTATGCGGCTTCGGAAGCATTGGAGTTTGAAGAAGCAGCGAAATTTAAAGAATTATTATACAGTGTAAAAAGTGTGGCCCAGAAGCAGAAAATTACCGAAAGTGACGGCGAAAATAAGGATTACATCGCATTGGCCAGAAATGAAAGAGATGTTATTATTCAAGTGTTTTTTGTGAGGGAAGGTAAGCTGATAGGCCGGGAGCATTTTTATATGAAGCAGGCGGTTCATGATACGGATGCAGAAATTCTGCAAACATTTATGAAACAGTTTTATGCGGGTACACCTTTTATTCCCAAGGAAATTTTTCTGGGAGAAGATATTGAAGAACATGCCATAATCGAAGAGTGGCTTAGCAAGAAAAGGGAAAGCAGAGTATATATCAGGATACCGCAAAAGGGTCAGAAAGAAAAAATGCTGGAGCTTGCACGTCAGAATGCAGAACTTGTATTAAGCAGGGATACTGAGAAGATAAAGCGCGAAGAGTTAAGAACCATTGGTGCCGTAAAAGAGATTGAGGCGCTTTTACAGTTAAGAAACATACAGCGAATGGAAGCTTTTGATATTTCCAATATCAGCGGATTTGCAAATGTGGGTTCCATGGTGGTGTATGAAAAAGGAAAGCCAAAGCGCAGCGATTATCGAAAGTTCCGCATAAAATCCGTGGCAGGCCCCGATGATTATGCGTGTATGAAGGAGGTACTGACCAGACGATTTGTACACGGATTGGAAGAAAGAGAAACTACGGATAAAGAATATGGCAGTTTTACAAGATTTCCGGATTTGCTTTTGATGGATGGTGGTAAAGGTCAGGTTAATATTGCAAATCAGGTTTTAGAAGAATTGAATTTGGATATTCCGGTTTGCGGCATGGTAAAGGATGATAATCATCGGACCAGGGGATTATATTATCATAATATGGAAATTCCCATTGATACCCATTCGGAAGGCTTTCATCTGATTACCAGAATTCAGGATGAGGCACACCGGTTTGCTATTGAGTATCACAGATCCTTGCGTTCGCAGGCACAGGTACACTCGGTACTGGATGAAATTCCGGGTGTTGGACCGACAAGACGTAAAGCACTGATGAAGAGTTTTGTATCCATAGAGGATTTGAAAAAAGCGGATGCGGTAACGATTACGGAAAAGGCCGGAATACCGCTTCACATAGCAGAAGGTATCGTTACTTTCTTTGCACAAAAATAAAAGGCCCGTGGTTGATTATAAAAACTAACTATGATAAAATATTCCTAATTACGTGCTTTTTTGTAAAATAATGTTTGGGAGGACTTTATTTATGCCCAGTGTAAGTTTGGCAAAAATCGTTGAAAAAATGAAATTGGAGTCTTTGACCCCGGAAATTGATATCAAAGGAATTAAAATCAAGCAGCCGGATATTAATCGTCCCGCACTTCAGATTGCAGGTTTCTTTGAGCATTATGAAGCAACCCGATTACAGATTATCGGTTTTGTAGAGTATAAGTATATGATGTCTTTATCCGATGAAAGGAAGGAAGAAATCTATACCAAACTTTTAAGTTATCCTATTCCCTGTATTGTGTTCTGCAGAGAATTGGAGCCGGACGAACTTTTCTTAAAGAAAGCAATTGAGAATAACGTTCCTCTTTTTAAAACCAAGAAGACCACATCTGCTTTTATGGCAGAAATTATCCGTTGGTTAAATGTAAAGCTTGCTCCCTGCATTTCGGTACATGGTGTTTTGGTTGACGTTTACGGTGAAGGTGTATTGATTGTAGGTGAAAGCGGTATCGGTAAAAGTGAAGCTGCCTTGGAATTGGTTAAGAGAGGACATCGTCTGGTAACAGATGATGTGGTGGAAATCCGTAAGGTAAGTGATGATACCATTATCGGTACGGCACCGGATATTACCAAGCATTTTATTGAAATTCGCGGTGTTGGCATTGTTGATGTTAAGACCTTGTATGGTGTGTCCAGCGTTAAGGATACCCAGAATATTGACCTTGTTATTAAATTGGCTGATTGGAATAAGGATACTGAATATGACAGACTTGGTCTGGAAGAAGAGTATACCGAATATTTGGGTAAAAAGGTTGTGTGCCACAACATTCCCATTCGTCCCGGCCGTAACCTTGCAGTAATCTGTGAATCGGCAGCGGTTAACCACCGTCAGAAGAAGATGGGTTACAATGCGGCGCAGGAACTTTATCAGCGTGTGCAGAATTCTTTGGCAAAGAAGCGTGAGGAAGACGAGGACGAAGAATAAATTTTTATGTAAAAATTTTCGTAATAGAATGATTATAATAAAGATATAATAAACAGGAGATATAAAAATGAGCAAATATATTTTTGGTGTTGATTTAGGCGGTACAACCGTAAAAATGGGACTTTTCGATGCAGAAGGCAACGTTCTTGATAAGTGGGAAATTGTAACCGTAACAGAAAATAACGGATCTAAGATTTTGCCGGACATAGCAGACAGTATTCTTGCAAAAATGGCTGAACGCGGCATGGACAAGACAGAAGTAATAGGTGTAGGTATCGGAGTTCCCGGTCCCGTAGATTCACAGGGTATTATACATAAGGCTGCAAACTTAGGTTGGGGTGTATTCAATGTAAGTGAAACCTTAAGCGGTCTTGTAGGTGTGCCTGTAAAGTCCGGTAATGATGCAAATGTTGCGGCCCTTGGAGAAATGTGGAAGGGCGGTGGCCAGGGCTATTCCAACATGGTTGCTGTTACTTTGGGAACCGGCGTTGGCGGTGGTATTATTATTGAAGGCAAGGTGCTTGCAGGTGCTACAGGCTCAGGCGGTGAAATTGGTCATATCTGTGTAAATGAGAATGAGACTGAAGTATGTGGTTGCGGTAAGAAAGGTTGTCTTGAGCAGTATGTATCTGCAACCGGTATCGCAAGACTTGCGAATATCAGACTTGCCAAAGATGATATGCCCAGTTCGCTTCGCGGAGGCGTAATCTCTGCTAAAACAGTATTTGATGCAGTAAAGGCAGGAGATGCGTTGGCAATTGAAGTTGCAGAAGAGTTTGGTGAGTGTCTTGGTAAAGCATGTGCCATGATTGCCTGTGTGGTTAATCCCGAGGTGTTTGTAATCGGCGGTGGTGTAAGTAAGGCAGGTCCTGTGCTTATGGACTATATTGTTAAAAATTATACACCTAATGTATTCCATGGAAGTCGCGATACTAAATTTGCTTTGGCTACCTTGGGAAATGATGCAGGAATTTATGGTGCAGCTAAATTAGTATTAGAATAAAAACAAATGAGGAAAGGTGGAAAAAATTTTTCACCTTCCTTTTGCAGTAAAGCCAAAGTGGATAAGCAGTCATATTGATAATGTTGTCCACATAGAATGAACAAGACGTCATGAAAATGCATGCAGGAAGAGGTAGGCGTGAACGCAGAATTTTACGAAGAAATTAAAAAATTACTTCCTACAGCGGAAATTTTTTATCAAGAGCCTATGAGCAAACATACCACTTTTCGAATCGGTGGAGAGGCAGATGTTTTTATAAAAATATCTGAGGAAGAACAGCTTAAGATTCTTATTCCCAAACTGCGTCAAAGACAAATTTCTTATTACGTAGTGGGTAAAGGAAGTAATCTGTTAGTGGGTGATAAAGGTTTTCGCGGAGTAATACTCCAGTTGGATGATACCTTCGGAGAAGTAAAAGTAAATAATGATGTAATAACTGCCAGGGCCGGTGCAAGCATGGCAAAGATTGCAAAGGTGGCACTGCAAAACAGACTTACCGGTTTTGAATTTGCGGCAGGAATTCCCGGAACGGTAGGAGGCGGCGTTATTATGAATGCCGGAGCTTACGGCGGAGAAATGAAAGATGTAGTGACTAAGGTCCGCTTCTTAAAACCGGATGGAGACATCGGCGAATATACCGGTGAGGAAATGTGTTTTGAATATCGAAACAGTGTATTAAAACATAAGCCTGAGTATGTTGTATTGGAAGTAGAGATTACACTCCAATTGGGTTCGGAAGAAGATATTCTTGCAACAATGCAGGATTTAGCAAAACGGCGCAAAGATAAGCAACCATTGGAATATCCCAGTGCAGGAAGTACATTTAAACGTCCGGAAGGATATTTTGCCGGAAAATTAATTCAAGATGCCGGACTTAGCGGATACAGTATCGGAGATGCAACAGTATCCGAGAAACATAGCGGATTTGTGATTAATGCAGGAAATGCAACAGCATCAGATGTAAAAGCGTTGATTGAAACAATTCAGAAAAAGGTCCATGAGCAGTTCGGGGTACATCTTGAGAAAGAAGTTATTTTTCTCGGAGAATTTGCAGATTAGATATTAATTGTAAAATACAATACATGCAGATGACGAAAGGAGGTTCCCATGCGTTTTGTAATTGTAACAGGTATGAGTGGTGCAGGTAAGCTGACAGCTCAGAAAATGATGGAAGATATGGGGTATTATTGTGTAGATAATCTCCCGGTTCCACTGATTACTAAATTTGTGGATTTGATTTTGGAACCGAATCGTGAAATTACGAAGGTTGTTTTGGGCATAGATGTTCGTGCAGACCAGTCTTTTGATGAAGTTATGGATGCTTTGGCAGATTTAAAGAAGACAGGATTTCAATATGAGATTCTTTTTATGGAAGCAAGCGATGAAACTTTGCAGAAAAGATATAAGGAAACCAGAAGAATGCACCCTTTGGCAATTGGAGGCAGAGTGGCGGACGGAATTGCGAAGGAAAGAAAAATTCTGGAAAAAATGAAAGCGGACGCGGATTATGTTATCGATACATCCAGACTTCTTACAAGAGAATTAAAGGAGGAACTGGATCGCATCTTTGTCAGCAATAAGGACTATAACAGTCTGATGGTTAATATTGTATCCTTTGGTTTTAAGCATGGCATACCTGCGGATGTGGATTTGGTATTTGATGTAAGATTTCTTCCGAATCCTTTTTATATCGAAGAATTAAAAAATAAAACCGGTAACGACAGGGAAGTAAGAGATTATGTCATGAGTTTTCCGGAGGCTGAGGAGTTTTTACAGAAATTAACAGACATGATTTCTTTCCTGATTCCGAATTATATAAAAGAAGGAAAGAATCAGTTAATTATTGGTATAGGATGTACAGGCGGAAAGCACAGGAGTGTAACATTGGCCAATAAATTATACGAACAGCTAAAAGATAAGGGAAGCTATGGATTAACGGTTTCTCATCGTGATGCAAGGTAGGAGTTCATCAGATGTCATTTTCACAGGAAGTAAAAGACGAACTTGAGAAGCAAATCGGTCAGGCACGGCATTGCCGTATTGCGGAGTTGGCAGTCATTTTGTTATCCTATGGGCGTATTAATACGACAAAAATAGGAAAAATGCAGTTAGTAGTCTCAAGTGAACACGAAACAATTGTAAGAAAATACTTTACATTGTTGAAAAAAACCTTTAATATAGAGAATAACGTGTTAAAAACTGCTTTTTCGACAGAAAATGCCGGGCGTATGTTTGAAGGCATTTTGGAAGAAGATGAGCTTATTGTAACCATTTTAAAAGCGGTAAAAATGTGGGATGATGAAGAACATACCATGCATAAGCAGACAGATGTCTCTGATGTTTTATTAAAATCAGCCTGTTGTAAGCGTGCATATCTTCGCGGTTGTTTCCTTTGTGCAGGTTCCATGAGCGATCCGCAAAAAGGATATCATTTAGAGTATCTTTGTAATAATGAAGATATGGCAAATCAGCTTTTAAGAGTGATTGCTGATTTTGATGTGGAAGCTAAGATGGTACGCCGCAAAAAATATTATGTGGTGTATGTAAAAGAAGGTGCAGCCATTGTGGAATTACTGAATGTAATGGAAGCACATATCAGTCTGATGAATCTTGAGAATACCAGAATTTTGAAAGAAATCGGTAATCATACTAATCGTAAGGTAAATTGTGAGACTGCTAATATTATAAAAGCTGTAAATGCGGCAAATAAGCAGATTGAAGACATTGAAAGGATTCGTGATTGTAAAGGGCTGGATAGTCTTCCTGCTTCTTTGAGAGAAATGGCGCTGGTCAGACTTCAGTATCCGGATGCTCCCTTGGGAGAGCTTGGAAAGTATTTGGATCCGCCGATTGGGAAATCGGGTGTGAATCACAGATTAAGAAAATTAGGGGAAATAGCAGAAAAACTTTAGTGATGAAACGAGAACTTTGTTGGGGGACAAAAGTGAGGTTCATGTGTAAAGATAAGGAGGAATGGACATGATTCAGAAGGATATTAAGATCAAATTGTCCGGCGGTCTTGAAGCAAGACCGGTAGCAGTTCTGGTTCAGGTTGCAAGTCAGTATGACAGCACAGTTTATCTTCAGATTGATAATAAGAAGGTAAATGCAAAAAGTATCATGGGTATGATGAGTCTTGGTTTGAACACCGGTGAGGATGTAACTGTTTTGGTTGACGGTGCTGATGAGAAGGAAGCATTGGAAAATATCGAAAAGTACTTGAGTGGTGAAGAATAAAAAGAACGTGAAAAGGACACTAAAGTGTGTTCTTTTTCACGTTTTGGGCATATTTTAGCTTTAAGATGAAAGTATGCGGAGGTGTAGGCAATGGAAATGAAGAAGCTTTTATTTATATATAATCCAAAATCAGGCACAGGAAAAATCAAGAGCAGATTGTCTGATGTCATTGACATGTGTGTAAAAGAAGGATATGAGGTTACAATCAGACCTACGCAGGCGCATTTGGATGCAATGGATTATGTAGAAAAAAACGGCAAGCATTATGATAAAATTATCTGTAGCGGCGGTGACGGGACTTTGGATGAAGTGGTAAAAGGCTTGTTGGCCGGTGGATATGATATTCCCGTTGGATACATACCGGCAGGCAGTACTAATGATTTTGCCGGGAGTTTAGGCATATCATCTATGACAATGAAAGCCGCAAAGACAGCAGTATACGGAACACCTTTTGCATGTGATATCGGAAAATTTAATCAGAATTATTTTGTATACGTTGCGGCTTTTGGGCTTTTAACAGAAGTTTCTTATGAAACAGATCAAAAGGTGAAAAATGTACTGGGTCATATGGCATATGTAGGCGAGGCAATAAGAAGTTTTTCACCCGGTAGTTTAAAAGCGTATAATATGAGTATTATTGCGGGCGACAGAATGATTAAGGATGATTTTATTTATGGTATGGTATCTAATTCCGCTTCTATAGGAGGAATGAAGATGTTGCCTACCAATGAAATTGCTTTGGATGACGGTGAATTCGAAGTGCTTCTGGTAAAATATCCGAGAAACATAGAAGAAATTAATTTGATGGTTTCATCTCTTCTGGCCCAGGACCCTGATCCGGAATATATTTATTATTTTAAAGCATCTCATTTGGAGGTGCATTCCGAAGAAAAAGTGGCGTGGACGTTAGACGGTGAGAATGGAGGGATGCATGAGGATGTGGAAATTGTAAATATTAATAAGGCATTTCGTATATGTATTCCCCAAAAGAAATAATAAGCAATTATAAAAACAAAGATTGTAACCCTTGAGGTATGATGTTATAATTAACATGTCGACAGACAAAGGGGGTACGTTATGGGGGAGAAAGTATCATATAAACAGATTTGGGAAGTAATTCAATTGCTAGATAAGTGCAGTGCCGGTGATGTAATTGCTTCTTTTTCTATTGATGATTTAAGAGGCATTAATACACTTGTAAAAAGTTATTCCGAGAATTACGCCGGGCAGATTGAGGGCGCTTTTGAACAAATCAAATTAGCAGGCGACGACGTTTTAACGCGCAAAAAAAAGATTGGTGAATGGATTACAAAATCCAAAAGTGTATGCGCCATGAAGTTAAGTATTGCATTAAACGGAAAGGAAAATGAAGAGATTCCGGAAGTGGTGGAAATTCTGGAATTTTATCTTGATACAGAACTGTCTGACAGTGTTAAGGCATTAGGATTATATAATACTGCGGCAACTTTTGCGTCAAGAGATGCGGAGCTTTGTTATGAGTTGCAGACAAAAGCATTTGAATTGTATCCGGAACTGGCTACTGTGTTTGGGATAGATTATGTATATGAACCACAATTGATTAAAGACCGGTATTTTGACATATGTCCGATTTGCGGAGGAGAAGAAGCCCATGGGCATTATTGTGTTCCACAGTTTGTGGGATTAAAAAAGGGAAGTTGCCTTGCTCCGGTTAAGTTGTGGAAAAAATGTCATAATTGTGGTAACTTGTACGCTTATAATTTCCCGGTAACGGAGATGGGAGAGATGAACGGACACTATACCAAAAAGTCAACATATTCCGTGATTGAGCCACGGTATGGTCTTCGGGTATATTCGGATATTTTTAATAAGTGTAAACAATATACAAGTGGAAATAAGTATCTTGAAATCGGCATTGGCGGTGGCGAAATGATAGCTGCAGCAATGGAGATGGGATATGATGTGGATGCAGTAGAAATCTGTAAAGAAGATTGCGAAAAAGTATCGTCTGTGTTAGGTATTGATATAAAGTGGTGTGATTTTGTACAATATGAAAATGATAAGGCATATGATTTGATTATTATGGGTGATGTTTTGGAACATGTGTCGGAACCGATTACGGCACTAAAGAAGGCGGTATCCATGTTGAATACCGGTGGGGTTCTTTGGTTATCTACTCCGAATTACAACAGTGGCTTTACAAGGCTGAAGAAGTTTACGGATGCGATGTGGAATCAGAAGAATCATTTTACATATTTTTCTTACGAAACGTTACTTCCATTTTTGGAAGAGGTTGGGCTTGAAGTAAAAAGATATGATATAAGTAATCGATTTAACGGTTCGATGGAACTGTATTGTGTGAAGAAATAAAAGAAAATGTAATGAAAGGTGAGGTTATAAAACCTTGCCTTTTTGTTTTACATTTCACCCTTGTTACATTTTCACAACAAATTTATGGAAACAATAACCAAAAAAAATATATAAATATAACAAATTTGCATAAAAAACTTGTAATATCATATAGATTTTACTGTGAAAATGTATTAAAATGTAGAGTAGAATTTGGGGAAAACAGCGAAGAATAATTCGTGTATTACATAGGAGGTTACTTTTATGATATCAAATCAGATTTTACAGAGTACCATTGACGGTATTAAGGGGATTACCAGAGTGGACTTAACGGTGGCAGATGTGGATGGCAAAATTTTAGCAACGACCATGATGTCTCCCGGTAATTTTAGCGCAGTAATATTGGATTTTGCGCATTCGCCTGCAGACAGCCAGGAAATTCAAAGCAGTCAGTTTTTTAAGATTTATGACGAGCAACAGCCGGAATATATTTTGATTTCGGCAGGAGCCGGAGAGAATTCCTATACCGTCGGAAAGATGGCGGCATTTCAGATTCAAACATTGTTGGTCGCTTATAAGGAGCGTTTTGATAAGGATAATTTTATCAAGAATCTGCTTTTAGATAATTTACTGTTGGTTGACATTTACGGACGTGCCAAGAGATTGCATATTCAGACGGATGCCAAACGTGTGGTAATGATTGTAGAGACCGGAAACGGTAGGGACAATAATGCTCTTGAATTGGTAAAAACGGTTTTGGGAAATAACAATAAAGAATTTGTTACCGCAGTAGATGAGAATAATGTTGTCATTGTCAAGGATTTGACAGATGAGCAGAATAATAAAGATATTGATAAAACTGCTAAGGGTATTGTGGCCTTTTTACAGAAGGAAGGCTTAAAAGATGTACATATTGCATACGGAACCAGTGTCAATGAAATCAAGGATGTAAGCCGCTCTTACAAGGAAGCCAAGATGGCCCTGGACGTAGGCAAGATTTTCTTCAATGAAAGAGGCGTGATTGCTTACAGTGAACTGGGTATCGGACGACTGATTTATCAGCTTCCCATTCCTTTGTGCAAAATGTTTATTAAAGAAATTTTTGATGGCAAGAGCCCGGATGATTTTGATGAGGAAACCTTGGTTACCATTCACAAATTCTTTGAAAACAGTTTAAATGTATCCGAGACTTCAAGACAGTTATTTATTCATAGAAATACTTTAGTATATCGTTTGGATAAATTGCAGAAGAGTACGGGGCTGGATTTAAGGGTGTTTGAAGATGCCATTACATTTAAGATTGCTTTAATGGTAGTAAAGTATATGAAGTATATGGAAAGTTTTGAGTATTAAAAGAGGAGAGCGACATGGCTAAGGAACAAAAAAAGAAACGTGCACGCAAAACAAACGCTGATGCGGAGAAATATGTTATCAGCCTTGAAAATGTAAATAAGTCCTATGAGGATGGCGTGCCGGCGTTGACAGATATTAATTTAAAAATTACACCCGGCGAGTTTGTTTTTATTGCCGGGGACAGCGGCTCAGGTAAGTCCACATTGATTAAACTGCTTTTAAGGGAAGTAAGAGTCAACAGTGGAAACGTAAATGTCAGTGGATATGATTTGGTTCATATGAAGAGAAAAGAAGTACCGATGTTCCGCAGAAATTTAGGTATCGTTTTTCAGGATTTCCGTTTGTTAAAAGACCGTAATGTTTACGAGAACGTTGCATTTGCCCAAAGAATCGTTCAGAAATCAGAGAGAGAAATTCGCAAGAATGTGCCCAGCATTTTATCTACGGTAGGACTTGCCGGCAAGTATAAAGCAAAGCCGAAGCAATTATCCGGTGGTGAACAGCAGAGAGTGGCACTTGCAAGGGCGTTGGTGAATAAGCCTTCCATTCTTTTGGCGGACGAGCCTACAGGTAATTTGGATCCCAGAAATTCCAATGAAATTATGCATCTTTTGGAGAAGATTAACGAAAATGGTACTACTGTGGTTGTAGTAACCCATAATCGCGAAATTGTCAATGAAATGCAGAAGCGTGTAATTACTCTGAAGAAGGGTGTTATTGTAAGTGATGAGGAAAAAGGCGGATATATAGATGAGGATTAGTACATTTTTTTATACGTTAAAACAGGGAATTATAAGTATTTTCAGGAATAAATGGTTTACACTGGCTTCTTTAGCAACAATCAGTGCCTGTCTATTTATATTCGGTATTGCATATTCCCTTATGGTAAATTTTCAATATATGATAAAAACAGCGGAAGAGGCTGTATCCATAACTGTTTTCTTTGATGAGGGGATTACGGAAGAGAGAATTGCTGAGATAGGAAATATTATAGATTCCCGTACAGAGGTGGATCATAAGGTTTTTGTATCGGCTGATGAAGCATGGGCAGAATTTTCTCAGGAACTGGGAGAGGCAGCAGAGGGAATTACAGAGAATCCCTTGGCTAATTCAGCAAATTACGAAATTTATTTAAATGATGTATCTGCACAGGGAAAACTGGTAAAATATTTAGAGCAGGTTGAGGGTGTGCGAAAAGTAAATAAGTCGGAATTTACGGCTAATATGTTTACCGGAGTAAATTCATTGGTGACTTATGTGTCAATCGGTATGATTGCTATCCTGCTGGCGGTATCGGTATTTTTAATCAGTAATACAGTAACTATCGGTATTTCCGTACGTAAAGAAGAAATTACGGTTATGAAGTATATCGGAGCAACGGACTTCTTTGTAAGAGCTCCTTTTGTGTTTGAAGGTATGATTATCGGATTAATCGGTGCCGCAATTCCTTTGGCTTTGATATATTACATTTATGTATTTGCATTAAAGTTTTTAGCAGAGAAGTTTGCGTTTTTATCCAATCTTTTGGTAACCCTGCCGGCAAAGGATGTTTTTATTGTATTGATTCCGGTTTCACTTCTTATCGGTGTGGGCATTGGTTTCTTTGGAAGCTTTTTTACAGTAAGAAAACATTTAAAAGTATAATATCGGGAAGCAAGTTTAAAGATGAAAAAGAACATAAAAAGATTTTGTATAAAAGGAATTTTGTTCTGCTTAATGGTGGGAACCATGATTTTATTTATGGATAATAAGGCGTTTGCTAATCGAATTTCTGAGCTGGAAGCCAGCATTCAGGAAAAGCAGGAAGCGATTGATGCAGCAGAAGATGAAAAGGATGCATTATCGTCCAGTCTTTCTGATGTGGAAGCCATTAAAGCGGAATTGGAACAAAGTAAAGCAGATCTGACTTCTTATGTTGCACAGCTGGATGCGCAGGTGGCGGAAATAGAAGCCAATATTGAAAGCCTGACAACCCAGATTGCAGAAAAAGAAGAGGAGATTGAAGAGACGAAGGAAGAACTTGCGGAGGCAGAGGCGGATGAAGCTGAGCAATACGAGGCTATGAAGAATCGTATTCAAAGTCTTTATGAACAGGGAGATACCTATTATCTTGAAATGCTTGCTTCTTCCGGAAGTTTTGCAGATTTTCTGAATAAATTGGATTATATTGAACAATTATCAAAATACGATAACAATATGCTGATAGAATATCAGGGTATTGTAGAGTATGTAAGTCTTTGTAAAGAGCAGCTTGAAGTTGAGCAGGAAGTGTTGAATGAAACCAAGGAGGCTGCCGAGGCAGAGCAATTGGTATTAGAAGACTTAATCAGTGACAAGCAGGAAGAAATACTAGCATATGAGGCGGATATTTCACAGAAAGAGGTAGTAATTGCGGCATACGAAGAAGAAATTGCAGCACAGACTGCGATTATTGAAGAATTGGAAGCTTCAGTTGCGGCAGATCGTGAAAGCTTGTGGGGCGAGCGCGTTTATAATGGCGGATTGTTCTGCTGGCCGGCGCCATCTTATACACGTATTTCAGATGATTATGGTTATCGACAGCACCCCATTTTGAATGTACAGCAATTTCATACAGGAGTGGATATGGCTGCTCCCGGAGGAACTCCTATTTTAGCAGCATATGACGGAGTGGTTGTGCAGGCGGCGTATAATTCATCCATGGGAAATTATGTTATGATTGATCATGGAAGTGAGTTGTATACTATCTATATGCATGCACAGAAACTGATGGTAAGTGCAGGTGAAGAGGTAAGCCGCGGTGAGCAGATTGCAACGGTGGGGACCACGGGACGAAGCACCGGTAATCATTTGCATTTCAGCGTACGCTTAAACGGTAGCTATGTGAGTCCTTGGGGATATATCGAAAAGCCTTAAGACTGTTGTATGTTTTTCAAGGAATTGCATATTATGTTTGTTTTAGAAATATGTATAAAAATGAGCAGTAGAAACATTTAGTAGAAAGATGTAGGAAGAATATGAATAATAAAGGAAAAATAAAATATTTTTCATTAGGGCTTTTGGTAGCAACGCTTTGGTTTTTGGTACTGGGCGGTATTATTTTATTAATAAGCAGTATTGGTTTCCTTCATAAAGGGAAACAGGTTGGCGCAGTAACAGACCAGAATGTAGAAAAAATGACATATTTTCAGGAATTGTTGAAAACCTATTATTATGAGGATGTTACGGAAGAAGAACTTGCAGACGGAGTACTATATGGGTTGATGGAAACAGTAGGAGATCCATATACATGTTATTATTCGGCAGAAGAGATGGAAGATTTAACGGCTGATATTGAAGGCATTTTTCATGGAATCGGTGCATATCTTGAAATGGATTATGATGCAGGATATGCTAAGATCAGCGGTATTATTGAAGGGACACCGGCCAGCCAATCGGATATTAAGGTTGGTGACTATGTAGTAAAGGTTGATGGTGTTGATACTTATGAAATGACGTTGACGGATGTGGTTGCCATGATTCGAGGAGATGCCGGGACACAGGTGGTTTTAACACTTAACCGCGGCGGTGAGGAATTGGAAGTAACTGTTACACGCCAGAATATTGAGACACCTACAGTTGAATATGAATTGTTGGAAAATGACATTGCATATATCACTGTTACCGAATTTGATGATATTACTCCGGCGCAGTTTTCAGAGGCACTTACACAGATGGAAACCGATAATGCCAAAGGTCTGATACTGGATCTTAGAGGTAATCCCGGCGGTAGCCTGGCAGCAGTAGTAGAAATGTGTGAGATGATTCTTCCGGAAGGAATGATTGTTTATACCGAGGATAAGTATGGTCAGCGTTCTGAATATCGATGTAAAGGAGAAAATGAATTAGATATTCCCATGGTTGTTTTGATTGATGGCGGTTCTGCCAGTGCTTCGGAGATTATGGCAGGAGCAATTAAGGATTACGGTACCGGTACATTAGTCGGCACTACAACTTATGGTAAAGGTGTGGTTCAAAAGATTTTTACCTATGAGGATGGTTCGGCGGCGAAGATAACAGTCAGCAAATATTATACACCTAACGGATACAACATTCATGGTGTGGGAATCGAACCGGATGTAGAGGTTGAATTTGATGCAGATTTGTATTTGGATGAGGAAAGAGATAATCAGCTGGAAAAAGCCATAGAAGTTATGAATGAAAAACTTTAGGATTGATAGAATAATTTATAAGATGTGATATCAGATAATCCGACAAGATAAAAACAGCATTGTAAAAAGCAGTGCTGTTTTTCTTTGTATTTTAAGAAAAATAAAAAAGCCTCTACTTTCCACTATACATTTTCAAAAAATATGATATACTATAATAGAATGTATGTTCGATAGAGGTTTTAAAATATCCAAAGTGTTAAAGTATTAAACAATATAAATCAGGTGAGAGAATTTTTATGGATAAATTTATTTTACATTCTGAATATCAGCCGACCGGAGACCAACCGCAGGCAATTAATAAATTAGTAAAAGGGTTTCAGGAAGGGAATCAGTTTCAAACCCTTCTTGGAGTTACGGGGTCCGGTAAAACTTTTACAATGGCAAATGTGATTGCGGCATTGAATAAACCAACTTTGGTTATTGCACATAATAAAACATTGGCGGCACAGCTCTATGGTGAATTTAAGGAGTTTTTTCCGGAAAACGCAGTGGAATATTTTGTGTCCTATTATGATTATTATCAGCCGGAAGCTTATGTACCTTCCAGCGATACTTATATTGCAAAAGATTCTTCCATTAATGAAGAAATTGATAAATTAAGATTGTCGGCAACGGCGTCTTTGGTGGAGCGTAAGGATGTAATTGTGATTGCATCTGTTTCCTGCATTTATGGTCTGGGTAGCCCGGATGACTATATGGATATGATGGTATCCTTGCGTCCGGGACAACAGAAGGACAGAGATGATGTTATTCATGAATTGATTCAGATGCAGTATGACCGTAATGACATGGATTTGAATCGCGGTTGTTTTCGTGTTCGCGGTGACGTTTTGGAGGTGGCACCTGCGCAGGGCGGACAATATATTATCCGTATTGAGTTTTTTGGAGATGAAATTGATAGGATTTCAGAGGTGGATCAATTGACAGGCAAACCTCATGCCACATTGGAGCATGTGGTGATTTTCCCGGCGTCCCATTATGTTGTAGCGCCGGAAAAAATGCAAAAAGCCTGTGAAGGGATTGAAGCAGAGCTTAAAGAAAGGGTTGCTTTTTTTAAGGGTGAAGATAAATTATTGGAAGCGCAGCGAATTTCCGAGCGTACCAATTTTGATATAGAAATGCTTCGAGAGACCGGTTTTTGTTCCGGAATCGAGAATTACTCAAGGCATTTAAGCGGAGCACTTCCGGGAGAGCCGCCACATTGCCTTCTGGATTATTTCAAAGATGACTTCCTTATGATTGTGGATGAGTCCCATATTACCATTCCTCAGGTGGGAGGTATGTTTGCAGGAGACCGTTCGAGAAAAAATACATTGGTGGACTATGGCTTTCGTCTGCCTTCGGCTTTAGATAACAGACCCTTGTGCTTCGAAGAATTCGAGAGTCGAATCGACCAGATACTTTGTGTGTCGGCGACACCGTCGGAATATGAGCGAACCCATGAAATATTAAGGGCAGAGCAGATTATCCGTCCTACGGGACTTTTAGACCCCGAAATTGATGTGCGCCCGGTAGAAGGTCAGATTGATGATTTAGTGAGTGAAATCAATAAGACGATTGCAAAGAAGAATAAAGTATTGGTGACAACTCTGACCAAACGTATGGCAGAGGATTTAACGGATTATCTAAAGGAAGTCGGGATTCGGGTAAAATACCTTCATTCCGATATTGATACGTTGGAACGTGCGGAGATTATCCGCGATATGCGTTTGGATGTATTTGATGTTTTAGTTGGTATTAATCTCTTAAGAGAGGGGTTGGATATTCCCGAGATATCTCTGGTGGCAATTCTGGATGCTGATAAGGAAGGTTTTCTTCGTTCCACAACCTCTCTGATTCAGACAGTAGGACGTGCGGCCCGTAATGCAGAGGGCCATGTTATTATGTATGCAGATAACATGACGGATTCCATGAAGGCTGCGATTGAAGAAACCAACCGAAGACGCGGGATTCAGCAGGCTTACAATGAGGAGCATGGCATTACACCTCAGACCATTAAGAAGGCAGTCCGGGATTTGATCAGTGTCAGCAAAGTGATTGCCAAAGAAGAATTGCGTCTTGAGAAGGAGCCTGAGTCCATGAGCGATAAGGAACTGGATGATTTGATTGCTAAGATTGAGAAGAATATGAAGAAGGCAGCAATGAATTTAGATTTTGAAATTGCGGCAGAACTTAGGGATAAGATGACGGAGTTAAAGAAAATACGACACGACAGAGAATAGTAGATTTGAGTTTTTGAACAGTTATTGAAAGATAAGATGAAGAAGAAAGGAATCTGAAATTTGTAATGAACTTCAGATGGTAAGAATAATGGCGCAAAAAATGTTGCCTCGCAGTGAAAGTATTCGTATTAAAGGAGCCTGCGAGCATAACTTAAAAAATATTGATTTGGAAATTCCGCGGAATCAGTTTGTGGTTTTAACAGGATTGTCCGGCTCGGGAAAATCTTCTCTTGCATTTGATACTATTTATGCTGAAGGACAGAGACGTTATATGGAATCCTTATCTTCCTATGCAAGACAGTTCTTGGGACAGATGGAAAAGCCTAATGTGGAAAGTATTGAAGGTCTCTCGCCGGCAATCAGTATTGACCAGAAGTCAACGAATCGTAATCCACGTTCTACAGTTGGTACGGTAACAGAGATTTACGATTATTTCAGACTTTTATATGCACGAATCGGTACACCCCATTGTCCGGAATGCGGCAAGGAAATCCGTAAGCAAAGTGTGGATGAAATGGCAAGTCAGATTATGGAGCTTGGAGAAGGTACAAAAATCCAATTGCTTGCACCAATGGTACGCGGAAGAAAGGGAGAGCATGTAAAAGTTCTTGACCGCGCCGGAAAGAGCGGCTATGTTCGTGTACGCATTGACGGCAATATGTATGATTTAAGCGAAGAAATTAAGCTGGATAAAAATATCAAGCATAATATCGATATTGTGGTTGACCGACTTGTGGTAAAACCGGAGATTTTAAGCAGATTGACAAGCTCAGTAGAAACAGTTTTAAGTCTTGCGGAGGGGTTGTTAACCGTGGATGTCATCGGTGGAGAAGAACTTCATTTCAGCCAGAGCTTTTCCTGTCCGGATTGCGGTGTGAGTATTGAAGAGATTGAGCCGAGAAGCTTTTCTTTTAACAATCCCTTTGGTGCCTGCCCGGAGTGTTTCGGTATCGGTTATACCATGGAGTTTGTGGAGGAATTGATTATTCCGGACAGAAGCTTAAGTATTAATCAGGGTGCAATTGCGGTTATGGGATGGCAGTCCAGCAAGGATAAGGGCAGTTTTTCCAATGCCTTATTAAGAGCGCTGGCAGAGCGCTTCCAATTTAGTCTGGATACTCCTTATGAAGATTTGTCTGATGAAGTGCGTCATATTTTGGTTTATGGTACGGATGTGGAAGTAGATGTTTATTACGAAGGGCAGCGTGGACGTGGCGTTTATCCCATTGCTTTTGAAGGTATTATCCGTAACTCTCAACGAAGATATAGAGAAACTTCTTCTGATGTCATGAAGCAGGAATATGAATCTTTTATGAGTATTATGCCTTGTGAATGCTGTAAAGGAATGCGTTTGAAAAAATCCTCTTTGGCGGTAACGGTTTGCGATAAAAACATATATGAAGTCACAAATCTGTCTGTAGTAGACTTGCAGGAATTTTTAAATGAATTGAAACTCACTAAACAGCAGGAGTTAATCGGTAAGCAGGTTTTGAAAGAAATTCGTGCCCGCGTAGGCTTTCTTGCAGAAGTGGGTTTGGAATATTTGTCTCTCGGAAGAGCAACTTCGTCTCTTTCGGGTGGTGAGGCACAGCGTATTCGTTTGGCAACGCAGATTGGTTCCGGATTGGTAGGCGTATGCTATATTTTGGACGAGCCCAGTATCGGTTTGCACCAAAGAGATAACGACAAGTTAATCGGTGCCTTAAAAAATCTAAAGGACTTAGGTAATACCCTGATTGTGGTAGAACATGATGAAGATACCATGTATGCAGCGGATTACATTGTAGATATTGGCCCGGGAGCAGGAGAGCACGGTGGTGAGGTGATTGCAACCGGCAAGGCGGAAGATATTATGAAAGTAAAAGAATCCGTAACCGGACAATATCTAAGTGGTGAAAAATTTATTCCGGTGCCTGCAGAACGGAAAAAACCTACAGGTTGGTTGAAGGTGCTTGGTGCAGAAGAAAATAACTTAAAGAAAGTAAATGTTGATATTCCTCTTGGCGTTATGACCTGCGTAACCGGTGTGTCAGGTTCAGGTAAAAGTTCTTTGATTAATGAAATTCTGTATAAATCATTAGCAAAGAAATTGAATCGCGCCAGAACCATTCCGGGCAAGCATAAAAGTATCAAAGGTGTGGAGCAGTTAGACAAGGTTATTGACATCGACCAGTCTCCTATCGGAAGAACTCCCCGATCCAATCCCGCTACTTATACGGGAGTATTTGACCAGATTCGCGACTTGTTCGCTTCCACTGTGGATGCCAAGGCGAAAGGATATACCAAGGGAAGATTCAGTTTTAATGTAAAAGGCGGACGTTGTGAGGCTTGCAGCGGTGACGGTATAATAAAGATTGAAATGCACTTTTTACCGGATGTATATGTGCCTTGTGAAGTATGTGGCGGTAAACGTTATAACCGCGAAACTTTAGATGTACATTATAAAGGCAGGAATATATATGATGTGCTTGATATGACCGTGGAAGAGGCACTTACATTCTTTGAAAATGTACCTTCTATTCAGCGTAAAATTCAAACCCTATACGATGTGGGACTTTCATACGTAAAGTTGGGACAGCCCTCAACCACACTTTCCGGAGGGGAAGCACAGAGAATTAAACTGGCTACGGAGTTAAGCCGTAAGAGTACCGGTAAGACTATTTATATTTTGGATGAGCCTACCACGGGCTTGCATTTTGCGGATGTGCACAAATTGGTTGATATTTTACAACGTCTTGCTGACGGCGGAAATACCGTAGTAGTAATTGAGCATAACTTGGATGTAATAAAAACAGCCGACTATATTATTGATATGGGCCCTGAAGGCGGCGATAAGGGAGGTACGGTTTTATCGAAGGGTACACCTGAAGAAGTGGCACGAGATAAGGCTTCATATACAGGACATTATATTGCTAAGATGCTGGAACGGGACAAACAATTGAAAGAAGGCAATCAGAAAAACAAATAAAGGGTTAAGAATCAAAGAATTTTTACCGATATAAATAACAGAAACAAGGACGTAGTAAAAGGTCGGAAGGAGCCGACACTTTAGTTTACTGCGTTCTTTTTATGTTTTTATTATAAAAACTCTTTGATTTTCCTTCTGTTTGGGTTATAATTACTTAGATTGGGTAAAAATGTAAACAGAATCCTTAAGGAAGGAGAAAAAATATGCAATATACAGATATAGGAATTGACTTGGGAACAGCCAGTATTCTGGTTTATATAAGAGGTAAGGGTGTTGTTTTAAAGGAGCCCTCAGTAGTTGCTTTTGACCGTGATACCAATAAGATTAAGGCTATCGGTGAAGACGCAAGACTGATGCTTGGTAGAACCCCCGGTAACATTGTAGCGGTAAGACCTTTACGTCAGGGTGTTATTTCAAACTATACCGTTACAGAGAAGATGATGAAATATTTCATCCAGAAGGCACTTGGAAAGAAAACTTTCCGTAAACCCCGTATTGCGGTATGTGTACCCAGTGGTGTAACCGAAGTTGAGCGTAAGGCGGTAGAGGATGCTACTTATCAGGCAGGAGCAAGAGAAGTTGCAATCATTGAAGAACCTATTGCTGCAGCTATCGGAGCAGGTATTGATATCGGTAAGCCTTGCGGTAACATGATTGTAGATATCGGTGGTGGTACTTCTGATATTGCTGTAATTTCACTCGGTGGAACTGTAGTCAGCGAATCTATTAAGATTGCAGGCGACGATTTTGACGAAGCGTTAATTCGCTACATGAGAAAGAAACATAATCTCATGATTGGTGAAAGAACTGCAGAAGATATTAAGATCAAAATCGGTTCTGCTTATAAGCGTGCCGAGGTTGATTATATGGATGTAAGAGGACGTAATCTGGTAACGGGTCTTCCCAATACCGTAAAAGTTTCTTCCGAGGAAACAGAGGAAGCATTACGTGAGACTACATCCCAGATTGTAGAAGCAATTCATAGCGTACTGGAAAAAACTCCGCCTGAGCTTGCAGCGGATATTGCAGACAGAGGTATTGTTTTAACCGGTGGCGGAAGTATGTTAAGAGGTCTTGAAGACTTAATTGAATCAAAGACCGGAATCAATACTATGACAGCAGAAGAACCTATGACTTGCGTGGCAATCGGAACAGGTAAATATGTTGAATTCCTTGCAGACAATCGTGAAGAACCGTAAAAGTATTTATGTATGGATATGATATCGTATCCAAATCGTTGTTGCAGGGAGATAAGTGAGGTCAATGGCTTATGTTAAAAGGATTGTACACTGCATACAGCGGTATGGTAAACGAACAAAACAGAATGGATGTGCTGACCAATAACCTTGCCAATTCGGCAACTACGGGTTACAAGGCGGAAGGCGCAACCAGCCAGACTTTTGATGCCATGCTTGCTTATCGTATTAAGGATGAGCAGGACGGATATGCCGGTGGTGTATATTTGGGACGAAATAATCCGGGTGTAAAAATCGGTGAAACTTATACCGATTATTCACAAGGTTCTTTTCGTGAAACCGGTAACCGATATGACATCGCATTGTCGGGCGAAGGATTTTTTACCATTGAGTATACCAACCGCGCAGGGGAAACTTCTACCATGTACACCCGTGACGGAAGTTTTACTTTGACAAAAGAAGGATATCTTGTAACCAAAGACGGTGATTTTGTTCTTGGCAAAGGCGCAAATGGTGAATTGGGACATATTCAGATTGATCCCACACATGACGCCTCCATCGATACTTCAGGTAAAATTGTTCAGAATAATCAGGTGATTGCTACTTTGCAGATTACGGATTTTGAAGATTATAATTTCTTAGAGCATTATGGAGAGAACTTTTATCGACCGGTGGAAGGCGCAGAAATTATCGAGTCTTCGGCAAAGGTACAGTCCGGCTATCTGGAAGCATCTAATGTACAGGTAGTGCGTGAAATGGTAGAGTTAATCAGTGTTACAAGACAGTATGAGTCAAACCAGAAGATTTTACAGGCATATGATGAGACTCTTGACATCTCAGTAAATCAGCTTGGTAAATTATACTAGGAGGGGGAGTAAATGGTAAGATCACTTTGGACAGCTGCATCAGGAATGATTGCACAGCAGAATAATGTGGATACAATTGCCAACAATCTGGCAAATGTAAATACAACAGGATATAAAACGGAAGTGGCAGAGTTTAAGTCCCTTTTGTATCAGGATATTAAAGCTAAATCTACTTCTGCCAATTCTGAGCGTAAACCCATACCGTCGCAGGTGGGTTTGGGTGTTCGTAATTCGGCAATTACATCTGTTTTTACACAGGGAGCTTATTTGGACTCCAGTAACGATTTGGCATTTGCCATTGGCGGAGACGGATTCTTTGGGGTAAGAGGCCAGGATGGTAATACATATTATACAAGAAACGGTAATTTTGTTCTGGCAACGGATACTAATGGTTTGGCATTGACAACCACGGATGGTTTAAAGGTTTTGGATGCGGAAGGTAATCCCATTATTTTTGATGAAAGTTTTGTGGCGAGTCAGATTACCGTAACCGGTGATGGACAGATTTGTTATCCGGATGATCAGAATAATCCTCAGCCTATCGGAAAGGAAATTGGGCTTTGGCAGTTTAATAATCCTTCCGGACTTGAGAAGACCGACAGCGGACTGTTTTCGGAATCGGCAGCCAGCGGTGCGGCGATGAACGAATATACCAATAACAGCTTGGTACGTAGTGAATTGAGACAGGGATATTTGGAAGGTTCCAACGTACAGGTTGCAGATGAAATGGTAAATATGATTGTTGCCCAGAGAGCATATGAACTGAATTCCAAGGCAATCCAAGCCTCTGATGAAATGATGCAACAGGCAAATAACTTAAGAAGATAACAGTGCATTAGAAAGGGTGTGTGGTTAAATGGATATTAGTGGTTTAACATCTGCATACAGCCAGTATGCCGAGAATCTTTCTGGCAATGCCAAAGCGGAAGCACTGAATAATAAGGTATCAGGAGCAGATTATTCCAAAGCAACCGATGAAGAATTAATGGAAGTATGCAAAGAATTTGAAGCATATTTCTTGGAACAAATGTACAAAGAAATGATGAAGACCATACCTGAGTCCGAGATGACATCAAGCGCTAATTCGACTCTGGTAAATTACTACAAAGATGAGATGATTAAGGAAGTATCAGCGCAAACTGCCAAGCAGAGCAATATGGGTCTTGCACAATCTTTGTATGAGCAGATGAAACGTAATTATCAGGTATAGTTTTGTCTATATCATTTCGTTTAAATCAGTTTAAGTCAGGCCTGTCCGTAATGTGTCAGGCCTGTTCTTTTATTTTGTCACAAATAGCATTCCGGACAAAAAGAAAACTCAATAGGAGAACCTATGGAAATTAAAGGTTATATCGACAATTTCATATTTCAAAACAGTGATGATTATTATTGTGTTTTTGCGCTCGTAACCGAGGATTTTGAAGAGGGGGAAATTGTTTGTACCGGAATCGGAAGAGGTATGGAGAAGGGAGATTATGTAGAGCTTGGCGGACAGGTAACAGAGCATCCCAATTACGGGCCGCAATTTAAGTTTACTACCTATAAGGTGGTACCGCCTGCTGATTCTATATCTGTAGAACGTTATTTGGCATCAGGAGCAATTAAAGGAGTAGGACCGGCGTTGGCAGTACGCATTGTCAAAAAGTTTGGAGAGGATACCTTCCGCATCATGGAAGAAGAGCCGGAGCGCCTTGCAGAAATTAAGGGCATCAGTGAGCGGAAAGCAAGAGAAATTGCTGCTCAAGTGGCGGAGAAAAAGGATATCAGGGATGCTATGCTTTTTTTACAGGAATATGGTATCGGCAATTCTTTAGCAATTCGAATTTATGAAAAGTACGGCATTGCCATGTATACCATTTTAAAAGAGAATCCCTATCGGTTAGCAGAAGATGTAAAGGGTGTTGGCTTTAAAACTGCAGATGATATAGCAATGAAGATGGGAATGGAGAGGAATTCTCTTGAAAGGATGGAAGGCGGTCTTTTGTATTGTCTTCAGGTAGCAGGTACGGAGGGGCACACCTATCTGCCTAAAGAAGAATTACTGGATAAAACTGCTGAACTTTTGGAAGTGGATAAGGAAGTGCTTTGTATCCCTTTGGATAATCTTATTTTGGATGCGAAGGTAATCCGGAAATGCAATGGGGAGAACGAAAAAATATTTATAAAGTATTTTTATTATGCGGAGCTTGCATGTGCAGTAAAATTACAAGAGATTCTTACTGCGTATGAGAGTGTGTATTTATCGGAAGCAGAAGAAGAGAATTGCTATAAAATTATTTCCTTGATTGAAAAAGAACAGAATGCAGAACTGGACGAGTTGCAAAGACAGGCGGTTTTATCTTGTATTGCAAATGGCATTTTTATACTGACGGGAGGTCCCGGTACCGGTAAAACAACTACAATCCACACCATCATTGAATATTTTGTAAGAAGTAAGATGGATGTTATGCTGGCAGCACCGACGGGAAGAGCGGCGAAGCGATTGGAAGAGGCAACAGGATATGAAGCAAAGACCATCCATCGACTTTTGGAAGTAAGCGGAGCTCCTGAAGGGGATGAGGAACGTCCACGATTTAATCGGAATGAATACAATCCCTTGGAAGCAGACGTTATTATAGTAGATGAGATGTCTATGGTTGATATTTACTTGTTTCACGCACTTTTATCTGCAATATCTCCCGGGACTAAATTGATAATGGCGGGGGATGTAAACCAGTTACCTTCCGTAGGACCGGGAAATATTTTAAAAGACCTTCTAAACAGCGGAGCTTATCCTTTTATAAAACTTGAGAAAATATATCGTCAGAATACAGAGAGCGATATTGTAATAAATGCGCATAAAATCAATCGTGGACAAGATATTAGTTTTGATAATCAAAGTAAAGATTTTTTCTTTTTGGAGCGAAAAGATATTCCTTTGATATATCGCGATACAGTGTTACTGGTTCGGGATAAAACACCTAAATACATCAATGTAAAACCCTTTGAAATACAGGTTTTAACCCCGATGAAAAAAGGGAATCTCGGCGTGGAATCCCTAAATCGCATTTTGCAGGAACAGTTAAATCCGCCGGCACCGGATAAAAAAGAAACCAAGCGCGGAGAGGTTATCTTCCGTACCGGTGATAAAGTTATGCAGATAAAAAACAACTATGAAGCCAAGTGGGTAATCAGGGGACGAAACGGCATTAAAGTGGATGAAGGCGAAGGCGTGTTTAACGGCGATGTAGGTATCATTGTGAGAATCGATGATTTCACCAAGAGTTTGATCGTGCTGTACGAGGATAATCGACAGGTAGAATATACCTATGCCCAGTTGGAGGAATTAGAGTTGTCTTATGCCATAACCATTCATAAATCTCAGGGCAGCGAGTATCCGGCAGTAATAATGCCTTTGTTGGAAGGACCGCGAATGCTTTTGAACCGAAATCTTTTATATACCGCCGTAACCAGGGCAACTAAGTGTGTAGTAATTCTTGGGAGCAAAGATAAAGTAAGACAGATGATTGCTCACGGGGAGGAGCAGAAACGGTATACGGATTTAGTAAATCGAATCAAAGAGGTGAATGAAGATATATCTTTTACATAAAAACAATGCGAAAGAGAAAAGAAAAGAAAGTACAAATTTATTTACCCAAATAAAAGATTTGTTTTATCCCATGCATTGTCCGGTGTGCGACACTATCATCTGCCGCAGGAAAGGATTAATATGTCCGGAGTGCAGTGAAATTCCCCGGCGTGTGAAGGAACCAAGATGTGTATGTTGTGGGAAACATCTGGCGGACGAGAGTGGGGTAAGATGCAGAGATTGTTCCGGGCGGACGAGAAGTTTTGAATACGGAGTGGCTTTGTATGAATACAGTTCCGTGCACGATTCCATATATGCGTTTAAAAATCTTGGCAGAGGGGAATATGCGGAATATTACGGCAGAGAAATCTGTCATCAGCTTATGCCGGATATACAGAGAATGAATGCTGATGCATTGATTCCCATTCCGCTACATTCATCTAAGTTAAGAAAACGTGGCTATAATCAGGCAGCGCTGCTTGCAAAAGAAATCGCCAAGGGGTGTGGTCTGCCGGTGAGGGAAGATGTGTTAAAACGCATTCAAAAAACTTCGGCTCAGAAAAAAATGAACCATGCTGACAGACAAAATAATATGAAAAAGGCTTTTCATATGGAGCAAAATGATGTAAAATTAGATACAGTTATACTGGTGGATGATGTATTCACTACCGGGAGTACTATAGAAGCTGCCGCAAAAGAATTAAAAAGAGGTGGCGTGAATAAAGTATTTTATGTGGCCCTGGCAATTGGAAAGGGCTTGTCGTGATGTTAAAAATAAAGTTCGGGAGGGGCAAAGATGGACGTTAGAAATTGCAGAAAGTGCGGAAAAGTATTCAACTATATTTCGGGTGTGCCCATTTGTCAGGCGTGCCGCGAACTGGAGGAACAGAAGTTCCAGGAAGTAAAACAGTTTGTGCAGGATTGTAAGGAAGCCGGCATTAATGAAATTGTGGAGCATTGCGGAGTCAGCCATAATCAGGTAAATATGTGGATCCGTCAGGAGCGTCTTGTATTTGCAGATGATTCACCTATCGGTATTAATTGTGAAGGTTGCGGAACCATGATTAAGACGGGTAGATTTTGTGAAAAGTGTAAAATAGATCTTGCAAGAGGCATAAATAATGCCGTAAAGCCTAAAACAATTGAACAGCCTCAAATCAAGAAGAATACTAAAGAGAATCCAAGAATGCGTTATCTTGATTAATATGATACTGGGATATGAGTTTTAAGAAGCAGAGGTTATTATGATTAGTGAACAGCGTGTAAAGTTGATGACAAGGCTTGCGGCTTATGAGAAGAATGAAGGAAAGAAAAATGAGGAAATAGGTTCCTATTTTAAGGATGATTACATTGGTCTTCAGATCCTTAAGTCGATTATCAGTGCTACCATAGCGTTTGCACTGATTATAGGGCTTTTTGTTTTATATGATTCAGAACTTATTATGTCGGATATTTATAAAATAGATTTGTTAGATTATGCTAAGAAACTAATACTGTATTATGTAGGTTTTACGGGAATTTACACAGCAATTTCTTATGTAATTTACACAATACGGTATCGTAAGGCAAAAAGGCGATTGAAAGTATATTTCAATAATTTAAAAAGACTCCAGATTCTCTATCAAAGAGAAAGAAAGGATAAAGTGCAATAATGACACAATTGTTGGTACTGAGAGAACAACTGAAAAAGTTATGCGGGAAGTATGAGGTATACCTAATTCCTATCGGAAAGTTCTTGACAGCCTTAATCACTTTCTTAATTATAAATGGAAATGTAGGTTATATGGAGAAACTGGCAAAGTTTCCCATTGCCTTGATTTTGGCATTGTTATGTTCATTCCTGCCGCTTAATTTTATTATTATTTGCGGAGCAGGGTTGTCGTTACTCCATGTATATGAGTTATCGATGGAATGCGCGATAATCGTAGGAATTATCTATTTATTGATGTTTCTTTTGTATTTTCGTTTTTCACCCAAAGATACGTTTGTGGTATTGCTTACTCCGATTTGCAGCGTATTGCAGATTCCGTATGCGATTCCGATGGCGATGGGGCTGGTAGGAACTCCGGCTTCGGTAGTATCCGTAGCTTGTGGTGTAATTGTTTATCATATTTTGAAATACATTAAGGTTTCTGCCAACGCGCTTACGGCTTTGGATGCAGAAGACATTGCATCTAAATTTAAGTATTTGATTGACGGTATTTTGGGCAATAAAGAGATGTTTGTTATGATTGTTGCGTTTGCAATTACCATAATTTTGGTGTATGTAATTCGCCGTATGAATATTGATTATGCTTGGACAATTGCCATAATAGTAGGCGGACTTGCTGATATTCTGATTCTTTTAATCGGAGATTTAATGTACACTACCAATATTTCTATTTTAGGTGTAATTTTAGGCAGTATTGTAGCTTTTGGTATCGTAAAAGTATTGCAGTTCTTTGTCTTCAATGTGGATTATGCCCGGACCGAGCGTGTTCAGTTCGAGGATGATGAGTATTATTATTACGTAAAGGCTGTGCCTAAGGTAACTATTTCTACACCTGAAATCAAGGTTAAAAAAATATCGGGCAAAACTGTTGAAGAAAAAGGTGCGACAGAGAGAAGTCGTGAAAGAGTGACAAGAACTGCGCAGGGACGCAGTACGGTAGCGGGAACTTCAGTCGGCACCAGAAATGCACAACGTGCTACTACAACAGAAAGAAGTGCGACTCGTCCTAATGTAGGCGATTCGCAGACAACAAGAACAAGAAGAACCTATTCATCAGAGGAAAGAAAATAAAAAGTATCGCATTCATTGTGCGGGATAAGGAGATATATGCTGGAACGTATCGGCGATTTTACAAGTGAATATTTGACAGCTTTTCGAATTCCGCATATAGGAATCCTGGATGTTTTAGAAATTATTATTTTGGCATTTTTAATTTATCAGACCATGATTATGATTAAAAATACCAGAGCGTGGAATTTCTTAAAAGGTATTGCGGTTGTTTTGATTTTCCTTGCTATAGCTGTCATGTTAAATATGACTACTATTATTTGGATTGCAAAAAATTTGTTGTACTTGGTCGCAATGGCGGTTATTGTTGCCCTGCAGCCGGAAATTCGTCGCGTGATTGAAACAATCGGGCAGAAAAATTTTCTTGCTGCCATAAGGTTTTCTTTTGAAGATAAGCAGGGAGAGGGGCTTTTTACCGATAAGACATTAAATGAAATCGTAAATGCAAGTTTTGAAATGGGCAAGGTACGTACCGGTGCCCTTATTGTAGTTGAACAGAATACGCCTTTAGGGGAGTATGAGAGAACCGGTATTGCAGTAGATGCTATTGTAAGCAGCCAGCTTTTAATTAATATTTTTGAACATAATACTCCGTTACATGACGGTGCTGTAATTGTTCGCGGAGACCGAGTGGTATCGGCAACCTGCTATCTGCCGTTGACAGATACCAGAACCTTAAGCAAAGATTTGGGAACGAGACATCGTGCAGGTGTGGGTATTTCGGAGTTGACCGATTCCATGACAATTATTGTATCTGAAGAAACCGGTAAAGTAAGTGTTGCCTACAAGGGGCAGTTATACAGAGGCTTAAATGCGGATGGCTTGCGTGAACAGTTGGCGATTATTCAGAATAAGCCTCAGGTAGAGAAGAAAGCCAGATTCTGGCAGAAAGGACGGGGCAAAAAGCGTAAAGATGAAAAAGAAAATAATGAACAATCTTGATCTTAAGATTTTGGCAGTATTGTTTTCCATTATCTTGTGGCTGATTGTTGTTAATATCGACGACCCTGTCAAAACTGTTCAGTTTACCGGGATTGATGTGGAAATTCTAAATGGCGAGGAATTGGAAGCACAGGGTAAGGTGTATGAGATTTTGGATAATACGGGAACTGTTACGGTTACTATTAAAGGCAGACGTTCTATTGTGGAAGATATCTCCAAAGAAAATATTACTGCAGTTGCTGATATGAAAGACCTTACTTCAATGGATACCTTGAGTATAACGGTAGCGTCTAATAAATACGGCAACGAATTAGATGATATTAAGTGCGATCAGGATAATGTACGTATCAGTATTGAAGATTTGAAGAAAATACAAAAGGTAATAGATATTGAGGTTGTAGGTGAACCTGCGGATGGTTATATTTTGGGTACTGTTACCACCAATTTAAATCAGATTTATCTGGAAGGACCGGAATCTGTAATTAATCAGGTGAGTTATGCACAAGCACAGATTGACGTTGATGGTGTTACGGCTAATGTAAGTTCCAGTGTATCTATTAAATTATACGACAGCGAGTATAAGGAAATTAATGATTCACGTATTAGTATGAATATTAAGACTGTTAGTGTAAATCAGGAAATTTTACTTACGAAGGAAGTTCCTTTGGAATTTGATGTAAGTGGTGAACCGGCTGAGGGATATGCACTGACAGGAGAAATTGCGGCAGATGTAGAGACGGTTCGTATTGCCGGAAAGAAGTCCGTTATTGAGGATGTAAACAGTATTGTGGTACCGTCGACATTATTAAACGTTAGTAATTTGGATTCAAGTCTGACGGTACAGGCTAATCTTCAGAACTATTTGCCTAATAATGTAATTCTTGCAGATGAAAACACCGATGGAACCATAGATATTACGGTAGAAATTCAAAAAGAAACTTTTGTTACAATTTCTTTTGATAAAACGAATATAAAAATTGTGAATCTGCCGGCAGGTTATAGGGCAGAGGTTTTAACGGATGGTAATTATTTGACGAATACAGAGACGAATCTTAAGGTTTATGGTCTTGCGGATGTTTTGAGTGAATATGATGAAGAGAATGTAGAACCTCAGTTGGATGTTTCGGCTTATATGTCTCAAAACGGCATAACGGAGTTGACTCCGGGAACGTACAGTATTACTCCTGATTTTGGTTTGCCGGATGGGGCATACATTAAGGATAATTTTAAAATCCAGATTAAAATTACGGCAATATAACCGATTGCAATTCTGATGGGAAGGACCGGTAAAAAAATGGCTAGATTATTTGGTACAGATGGTGTGAGAGGTGTGGCAAACGAGGAATTAACTCCTCTTTTGGCAATGCAACTTGGGCAGGCTGGAGCTTATGTTTTAACAAAAGAAACAAATCATAAACCCACAATTATGGTAGGCTGCGATACCAGAATTTCGGGTGATATGTTGGCAAATGCGCTAATGGCAGGCGTGTGCTCCGTAGGAGCAAATGCAGTTTATGTCGGAGTTGTACCTACTCCGGCGGTTGCTTATTTGACACGTAAGTACAAGGTAGATGCGGGAGTTGTGATTTCGGCTTCCCATAATCCGGTTGAGTTCAACGGAATTAAGTTTTTTGATGGTAACGGTTATAAGCTTCCGGATGCAATGGAAGATGAAATCGAAGAACTGATAAAAAGTAATATGGAGGGAGTGAATTTCCCTACCGGTTCCGGTGTCGGTAAAATTAAATATCGTACAGATGCCTGTGAGGAATATATTAATCATTCCATTCGCTCTGTGGATGTTAATTTAAGCGGAATGAAAATTGTTGTGGATTGCGCAGAAGGCGCATCATATTATACATCTGTAGAAGCATTAAAAGAATTGGGTGCCAATGTGGTGGCAATTCATAATATGCCGGATGGTACAAATATTAACGCAAATTGCGGGTCTACCCATATGCAGGAACTTTGTGCAAGAGTTGTATATGAAAAAGCAAACCTGGGTATTGCCTTTGATGGTGATGCAGACAGAATGTTGGCAGTTGATGAAAACGGTAAGTTAGTTGACGGCGATCAGATTATGTCCATTATCGGTAATTTTATGAAGCAACAGGGTACCTTAAAGAAGGATATGATTGTTGTAACGGTTATGAGCAACTTGGGAATGACACTTATGGCACAGCGCGAAGGCATTGTTTTGGAACAGACTAAGGTTGGCGACCGTTATGTATTAGAGCGAATGCAGGAAGTTGGTGCAAACTTGGGTGGTGAGCAGTCCGGCCACATTATTATGCTGGATCGCAATACTACAGGAGACGGACTTCTTAGTGCATTGCTTTTGTTGGAAGTACTGGTAAAGACGGGTAAGCCTTTATCGGAACTGGCATCTGTTATGGAGGTGTTGCCACAGGCGTTGGTTAATGCTAAGGTTCCGAATCATAAAAAAGATCGTTATATGGAATATCCCGAAATTGCAGCTGCGATCGAGGAGTTGAATAAGAAATTTGCGGGAGAAGGTCGTGTCTTGATTCGTCCTTCCGGTACAGAGCCAAAGGTTCGTGTTATGATTGAAGGTAAGAATCAGACTTTAATTGAAGATGAAGCCAAAAAACTGGCTGAACTGATTCAGAATACTATGTTATAAGCAAAAACAGTACGTTGAAGTTTTATAATATAAAAGTAAGGCAGTGTCACAAGCTGAAAATGGGGTCAGACTTGTGAAAAAAGATATTATGTGCTATACTTATCTGGGGTAGATAATGTATTGAAAACAGAATAGATTGGGGGAATGCATATGGTAAGTCAGAGTGTAGTTGTCAAAAATCCTACAGGATTGCATTTGCGTCCGGCAGGTATCCTTTGTAAGGAAGCGATTCAGTTTAAGTCACTGATTACGTTTACTTTTCGTGATACAACTGCTAATGCTAAGAGTGTACTCAGTGTATTGGGTGCTTGTGTAAAGAGTGGAGATGAGATTACTTTGTGTTGTGAAGGCGAAGATGAGCAGGAAGCTTTGCAACGTCTGGTAGAAGTAATCGAAGCCGGATTGGGCGAATAAAATTTTATATTAAAAAGCTAAATAAAAAGAGCAGTTGTTTTAGCAACTGCTCTTGCTTTTTGTTATATATAACTGTTAAACATCATTCCGCTGTATTGGCTTGTAATATATGCCGGTGCATAGTTTTTACCCGGATTTTTATATGCCACAATGGTTTTGTTTACATAGTCCATAGGATTTAATGAAATAGCGTTTGTTTTATTTAAGACTGCATTGGCAAAACGCTTGATGCCATTTAGAGATTCTTTTGCGCCATTTTCATCAATGCCTGCTTTTAGAATAGCGTCATCTACTTGAATTGTACCATCCTCGGTAAGTGATATACCAAGTGAACCAAGTTCGTTGTTATATAAACCGGAAATGCGAGACATTTCACGAATTAGCTGGCTGCTCTTGGGTTGAGTGTTTTGATATTCTGTGGCAGCACGGATAAAATCATTATATCCGCCGATAAAGCGGTGAACATTCTCGGTTAATGATTCGGTATCCGGTTTCAAACCTACAGTAACATTGGGATTTTCGGTATTTGAGATACCTTGCAAGGTAATATCATACTTTCCGCCAATGGTAAAATGATTTGAATAGGAAATCCGTTTTTCTCCATTTAGGGTAAAACTTGCATTTTGAGGATAGCGGCTTATTTCGTCTAATCCTAAGTAATCAACAATGCCTCCGTGTCTGCTGGTTTGTTCATCCGATACATCAAATATGGTTGAATGACCTAAATCAATACCTGTAGCTGAGGATTCCAAAGATAAAGCGGCGTGGTTTTCGTCATATTCTTTGATTTCAGCTTTCAAACCAATATTTGCATTGTTAATTAATCTGGCAAGTTTGTTCTGCAAATCAAAGTTTGTATCACCGGGATTAATATTAAACTGGAATTCGTAGCCGGTATTATTTACTGCAATGTCAAAAGAGTAGGTGCCTGAGGGCATTGACATTGCATCTTTTCTTAAGTAGTTGCCGGTATTAACCTGAGACTGTGCTAATTGTTCCACACTAATCTCAAAGCTTTCGTCTTCATTTTGCGATGCAATATCACCAATAAATTTAGCGTCAACCACAGAATTATCAGTGGTGTAAGCAGTTTTACGATTTAATAATTCGCTTTCGTCAGAACCGCTTAAAGACGTAATGGTATTACGCAACTCTCGTGCATTCTCTTTAATACCCACAACATATTTCTGCGCGGCCTCACTGGTGTCCACTATGGACAGAGGGGCTTCTTTATTTAATTTAACGATGGAATTATAAACATTACGAAGTTCACTTTTCTTATGAGCGTCATAGCGCGTAGCACTTTTTGGCGCATAAGTAGTCAGATAGTGATTATAGATATTGCTTAACGCGTACTGATATGCCATCTTCGTCCCCTCCTTTCTTCCATGAAAACTGCCTTGGCCGGATACCATTCCGACTGAGAGCAACCGTGCTCTCGGGCAGGGACACAGCAATTTTATGATACTTTCTTAAGATAAATGTAGCACTTTTTTTTACAAGATGCAATACTATTTTTGTAAAAATGTTAAAAAAATATCAAAGTTTGTTTGGGCGGGTTTGCGAGAGGGTTTTTAGAGAGCATCTGTATTTATATTCTATCCATCTCAGGGACGCTTTCGCTCTGTTGCCCTACGTAACGGTACATAAGATTGCAAAATACGCAATCTAAGTACCGACGAGTACAAAAGCCCTTCGATGGTATAGAAAATAAATACAGATACATGCCAAAATAAGAATACGCAAACGCATTAAATAAGAATATGGTGGAAAGAAAAATTATAGAATGGTTAATTATTTAGTAAGATAAATTTAGAAAATACCTCTTGACATATAATACTATGCGACGTATAGTATTATGCAAGAAGGGGTATTAGTGTGAAAAATTGCATTGATATGCCAATTTTTCACACGGCTATTTGTTTCCGGGCGAAAGCAAATAGCCTATATGGCAGACGCAAATCTGATATTTGCGCCGCCTCTTCGCGATGAATCGCTCAGAAAAGAGGATTAATATGGATATTCAGATTAAAAGAGGACTTTTGGATGTCTGTGTTCTTGCAGCAATCAAAAACGAAGATTCCTACGGTTATCAAATTATTAAAGATATGAGGCCCTATATGGAAATATCGGAGTCTACCCTATATCCGATTCTTCGAAGATTGGAGGCTGCCAATATGTTAACGGTGCGTTCGGCAGAACATAACGGGAGACTTCGAAAGTATTATCATATTGAGCCACTTGGCTTACAGCGTATTGAGGATTTCAAAGAAGAATGGAAAGAGATAATGTCCATTTACAGTTTTGTGGCAAGGGAGGAAAACACAGATGAATAAAAACGAATTCTTAACGGTACTTCGTGAACGGTTGCAGGGATTGCCGGAAGAAGATATTAACAAATCCATAGATTTTTATTGTGAAATGATTGATGACAGGGTGGAAGACGGTATGAGTGAAGCGGAAGCCGTAGATGCCTTGGGCAACATCGAGGAAATCATCTCACAGATTTTATCGGAAGTATCTTTGCCGAAACTGGTAAAAGAAAAGGTAAAGCCGAAACGTGCATTGAAAGCGTGGGAGATTGTACTTCTGGTTCTGGGTGCACCGCTTTGGATACCCTTACTGGCCGCAGTGATTTTAACTGTGTTGGCAGTTTATCTTTCTGTTTGGACAGTGATTATATCGCTATATGCAGTGGATTTATCTATAGCTGTGAGCGGGCTTGTGTGCATTGGAGTTGCGTTGGCACTTTTATTTGACGGACAGATTATACCCTGTGGAGTGGTGTTTGGAGCCGGGCTTGTATGTGTAGGCCTTTCAATCCTGCTTTTCTTTGCTTTCAATCTTGTGACAAAGGGTATCCTTTGGGTGAGCAAGAAAGTATTGCTTGGTATCAAGGGATTGTTTATAGGGAAATAAAACTGTTTGGAATATGAAATATAATACGAGGAGTATGGGAAATGAAGAAGGCAAAAAAGATTGCGATTATAGTAGCTGTATCCATGATAGCGGTAGGATTTATCTCTATTGTGGGAAGCTTGGCTTTTGTCCGGTTTGATGCGACAAAATTAAATACATTAGATTGGGAAAGCAAAACCTATGCGGTTGAGGATACTTTTACCAATATATCAATTCAAGGCGGAGATGCAACGGTGAGTCTTGTGCCTGCGACGGATGGTAATTGTAAAGTGGTTTGTACGGAGAATGAAGTGATTTACGATAAAGTTGAGGTTGTTGATAATACCTTAACCATTGAAAGAGTGGACGAAAGCAAGTGGTACAACAATATCGGTGTGCAATTTGGAGAGATTGAAGTCACGGTGTATCTTCCAGAAGATGAGTATGAGACACTTTTTATTGATAATACCAGCGGAAGAGTTGATGTGCCGGAAGATTTTACATTTACAGAAGCGGAAGTGATGAATTCCAGCGGTAAAATTGATTTTAGGGCAGATGTGGACGGCGCATTGAAGGTTGAGAATACCAGCGGCGGAATTTATGTAGGAGAGAATACTGTTGGTAGTTTATCGGTAGAAGGAACCAGCGGAAGCATTAAGGTAATATCTGTGGTTGTCACCGGAGATGTGGAAATAAACGGAAGTAGTGGCGGGATTGATATTTCCGAAGTGGAGTGCGCAAATATATCCGTGGAAAATTCCAGCGGTGTAATGCGTCTTTCTGAAATTGCTGCGAAAGGCGATGTTAATGTAAAAGGAACCAGTGGCGGTATGCATCTTGAAGATGTTGAGTGCGTAAATGTAACCGGAAGTAATACCAGTGGTAAAATCAACTGTACAGATGTGATTGCATCCGGTGATATCAATTTGGAAAACAGTAGCGGCGGAATTGCTTTGGAGGCTTGCGATGCAGCGAATTTAAAACTTGAAGCAACCAGTGGAAGTATTAAAGGTACTTTGCTTACAGAGAAGATTTTTCAGGCAGATGCAACCAGCGGAAGTGTTGATGTGCCGAAAACGGCAAGCGGTGGAGTGTGTGAAGTGACAACGACCAGCGGTAGTATTCAGATAAGTATTGTAGAGTAAAGGCGGAAAAATATCATGAACATAGCAATACGTAAATATACCGAATTAGAACTTCCCAAAATGATTCAAATCTGGAACGAAATCGTGGAGGAAGGCATCGCCTTTCCGCAGGAAGAACTTTTAACAATTGAGTCCGGAAGGGAATTTTTTGCGTCCCAGACTTATACAGGTGTGGCGGCGGATTCCGAAACGGATCAAATCTATGGCCTCTATATTTTACATCCTAATAATATAGGAAGATGCGGTCACATCTGTAATGCAAGCTATGCGGTGGCAGCAGATAGCCGCGGTTTGCATATCGGTGAGAAGTTGGTAAAAGATTGCTTGGAACAGGGTAAGGCGCACGGCTTTAAGGTGTTGCAATTCAACGCAGTGGTCGCAACGAATATCCACGCAAGACATTTATATGAAAGATTAGGCTTTATTCAACTGGGCACAATACCCGGCGGCTTTCGTATGAAGAATGGACTGTATGAAGATATTTGCCCGTACTACAGAGAATTGTAGGATTAAAATTACAGGAGGCTGTTTATGAAGAAAGAGGTAAAAATAATGCTGATAATTTTAGGAATCATAATCCTTTTATTTCTTGCTATTTTTATCAATCATCAAATCGGGTTGAAAAGGGAAGCGAAACTTTTAACGCCGATTGGGCAGCTTGTGGAAGTGGACGGACATAACATGAGCATATATATAGAAGGTGAAGGAGATAGAACCATTGTGTTTCTTTCCGGTGGCGGAACCTGTTCCCCTATCTTGGATTTTAAGTCCTTGTATTCTTTGTTGAGTGACGACTATAAGGTGGTTGTGGTGGAAAAGTTCGGCTACGGTTTCAGTGATGTGGTGGATAAAGAAAGAGACGTTGCGTTCGTGCTTGCGGATACGAGAGCGGCACTGGCGGCAGCAGGCGTGGAAGGACCGTATATTTTATGCCCGCACTCTATGTCAGGCATTGAGGCTTTGTATTGGGCGCAACAGTATCCCGAGGAAGTATCAGCGATTATCGGTTTGGATATGGCAGTTCCCGAGGCGTATGAAGATTATAAAATGAATGTGCCCATGTTAAAATTATCGCAGTTTGCTGCACGAATCGGTATCATAAGACTTCTTCCCGGCATTGCGGAAAGTGAGGCCATGAAATACGGCACCCTGACCGAAGAAGAAAAAGAGATTTACAAGGCGGTGTTCTTCAGTCGTACTGCAACCACTACCATGATGAATGAAGTCAGCAGTATTAAAGAAAATGCCAAGTTAGTTGGTGAGGCAGGAGTTCCGCAGGTACCCATGCTTTTATTTGTCTCAAACGGAAGCGGAACCGGCTGGGAGGAAGAAGCCTGGACAAATTATCAGAAAGACTATATTAAGGAAGTTAAGAACGGCAAACTTATTGAACTGAATTGCCCTCATTATGTGCATGACCATGAATATGAATTGATAGCGGAAGAAATATCGGACTTCATATTATCTTCATTATAAACTGTAACGGAGTTACTATTATCTTCCTTATGAAGATATTTGAAGATAAGAACATAAATTATTTTATAGGAATAATAATATTATTTTTTCAAAACGGAGCAGGACGTAGGAATTTCTTCGAGGATCGTTTGTGTTCGTCGGTACTTGGTGAAGAGACTTGTTTGCAAGTCGATAAACCTAGTACCGCTACGTTAACACAATCGAGCGGAAGCGTGTCCAAGAAGAAATCCTACGCTCTGCGACCTTGTTTAAAATAATTTTAAAAAACTCATTGACGAACGACCACCCATGTGGTATTCTACTATGGCAAGATTGGTTTTTAGGCCTTTTTTTTATGCGCTTAAAATTAGTAAAATCAAGCGAAGATTCGATAAGAAAATACAAGCAAATACGCGTGGAGGTGGGAAAATGCGTACAAGAATTACTTTAGCATGTACAGAATGCAAGCAGCGTAATTACAACACAACTAAGGATAAGAAGACACATCCTGACAGAATGGAAACAAAGAAGTATTGTAGATTCTGCAAGGCTCATACATTGCACAAAGAAACTAAATAATTTGTCTTTTTTGTATGAAAGGAAATTAGAATTATGGCAAATGCGTCAAACACAGAGAAACCGAAGAAAACAAGTTTCTTTCGTGGCGTAAAACAGGAATGGAAGAAAATTACCTGGCCCTCTAAAAACGATGTTGTGAAGCAAACAGCCGTTGTAACCGTGGCAATTATTTTGCTGGGTGCTTTGATTGCAGGTGTGGATGCACTTGTGAAATACGGTATGAATTTATTAACTGCTATTAATTTTTAAGGTGAGGGTGGACGTATGGAAGAAAATAAAGAATTCGACATTGGCCAGAGCGATAACAAAAGCGGCAAAGGTATGGGTTGGTACGTTGTTCACACCTATTCAGGATATGAGAATAAGGTAAAAGCTAACATTGAAAAAGCAATTGAGAACCGCCATCTTGAGAACGAAATCTTAGAGGTTAGAGTTCCTATGCAGGATGTTGTAGAAGTAAAGAACAACGTCAAGAAGACAGTTCAGAAGAAACTCTTCCCCGGTTATGTATTACTTCACATGGATGCAGATAATAATGATGCATGGTATGTGGTAAGAAATACTCGTGGTGTTACAGGTTTCGTAGGACCGGGAAGTAAGCCTGTTCCCTTAACGGAAGCAGAAATGAAGATGTTGAATGTTGGTGAAAGCGAAGCTGTTCATATCGACGTAAAAGAAGGCGATGCAATTACCGTTATTGCAGGCGTTTGGAAAGATACTGCAGGTATTGTTAAGCGCGTAGATGAAGGTAAGCAGGTAGTAACCATCAATGTTGAACTGTTTGGCCGTGAAACTCCGGTTGAAATCAGTTTCTCAGATATTAAGAAAATGTAAAAATGCTTGTTCATAGGATTTTATCCTATTTTAGCAACAGTAATGTTGTTATATGAACAGTGGGAGCCGTTGCATAGGGCGCGGCGCCGAACCACAATTTATTAGGAGGTAGCCAAAATGGCAAAGAAAGTAACAGGTTATATCAAATTACAGATTCCTGCCGGCAAAGCAACACCGGCACCGCCTGTAGGTCCTGCACTTGGACAGCATGGCGTTAACATCGTTGAATTCACAAAGCAGTTCAACGCTAAGACAGCAGATAAGGGTGACTTAATCATCCCTGTTGTAATCACAGTTTATGCAGACAGAAGCTTTAGTTTCATTACTAAGACTCCTCCCGCTGCAGTTCTTTTAAAGAAGGCTTGTAACCTTAAGACAGCATCTGCTAAGCCTAACAAGCAGAAGGTTGCAACAATTTCTAAGGATAAGGTTCGTGAAATCGCAGAAATGAAGATGCCGGACTTAAATGCAGCAAGTATCGAAGCAGCTATGAGCATGATCGCGGGTACAGCTCGCAGTATGGGTATCGTAGTAGAAGATTAATTTTAGAAGGTGGGAGCACATGCGTGCATTGAACCACAAGGAGGTAAATAAGTTATGAAACATGGTAAGAAATATAACGAAGCAGCTAAGCTTGTTGATAGAGCTACACTCTATGATCCTGCTGATGCAGTTGCTTTGGTAAAGAAGACTGCTGGTGCTAAATTTGATGAAACAGTAGAAATTCACATCAGAACAGGTTGTGACGGACGTCACGCTGAAGAACAGATCCGTGGTGCGGTAGTATTACCCAACGGTACAGGTAAGACAGTTAAGGTTCTTGTATTCGCTAAGGGCGATAAGGTAAACGAAGCTGAAGCAGCAGGTGCTGATTATGTAGGCGGCGAAGAACTTATTCCCAAGATTCAGAACGAAGGTTGGTTAGATTTTGACGTAGTTGTTGCAACTCCTGACATGATGGGTGTTGTTGGTCGTCTTGGTAAGGTTTTAGGACCTAAGGGCTTAATGCCTAACCCCAAGGCCGGTACAGTTACAATGGACGTTACCAAGGCTATCGCTGATATCAAGGCTGGTAAGATCGAATACAGACTTGACAAGCAGAACATCATTCACTGCCCTATCGGAAAGGTATCTTTCACAGAAGAGAAGTTGAATGAAAACTTTGATGCTTTAATGGAAGCAATCAAGAAGGCAAAACCCAGTTCATTAAAGGGTCAGTACTTAAGAAGTGTAACTCTTTCAAGCACAATGGGACCTGGTGTAAAAGTAAATGTAATGAAGCTGTAATCAGCATTTTAAAAGACAGTGGAGCAATCCGCTGTCTTTTGTTTTTAGAAAGATTAGAAAGCGCATGCATATGTGATGTAAACATCAGCTTTAGACTGTTCAAATGAAGCGCAAAATGATAAAATGCAGTTATGAGAGATACATTAGATGTAAACGGCAGTAAAAACAGAATATGGACAATATTATTCTGGACAGTAGGGGTGCTTCTTTTTATTGCATTGCTTGCTTTTCTTATAATGCGTAAAAATGAAATGCGTAAAGAGGAACTGTCAGCTAATCAGAATTCGGACCCTGTTAATCAGATAAACGGAGAGGATATATTTCCGGAATTATTTGGAAACGAGGAAGATAAAGACGGAGAAAGTCATACACAGACAGAAGAATTGCCGCTTAATACATATGCACTTCCGGAAAAAGAAACAGTAACCTTTACCTTTGCAGGAGATGTGCTTTTGGATGATGAGTATGCCATTATGAGTACATATCGTGCCAACGGCAGTGTGTTAGAGAACTGTATAGACCCTAAGCTTTTGGAGATAATGCGGGGGGCGGATGTTTTTATGGTAAATAATGAGTTTACGTATACAAACAGAGGGACGCCTTTGACTAATAAGACATTTACCTTTCGGGCAAACCCGGATAATGTCAGTATTATGCAGGATATGGGGGTGGATATTGTATCGCTTGCCAATAATCACGCATCGGACTATGGGGAAGTTTCGCTGTTGGATACGTTGGATACTTTGGAAGGAGCTGACATTCCCTATGTAGGTGCCGGAAGGAATTTGGAAGAAGCTTCCAAAGTAGTGTATTTTCAGAATGGCGATATTAAAATTGGTATTGTATCGGCTACAGAGGTGGAGCGATTGGCATCGCCGGATACCAAGGGGGCTACAGAGAACACTCCGGGTACGTTTCGTTGTTTCCAAAATGATGATTTGGAAGCGGTAATCAAAGAAGCTAAGCAAAACTGCGACTTCTTGATTGTTTATGTACATTGGGGAACAGAGAGCACTGATCAGATTGATTGGAGCCAGCCGGGACAGGCGGAAGATTTTGTGGCTGCGGGTGCAGATGTTATTATCGGAGCGCATCCTCATGTGTTGCAGGAGATTGCATATGTGAATGGAGTGCCTGTTTTTTACAGTTTGGGAAATTATTGGTTTAATTCCAAAAACTTAGATAGCTGTCTGGTGACTTTGGAGATTGGAAAAGATGGTTTGGTGTCGATGCGTTTCATTCCCTGTATCACATCGGGCAGTAAAACCTTTTTAGCTACAGGGGAAGAAGAGATTCGCGTGCTTCAATATATGCGTGATATTTCTGAAACGGTAAATATTGATGAGGACGGTTTCGTCACTGCATTGTAAAATAAAACACTAATAATTCTTTTTATAAAAAATTAAACAAATAATTGACATACATAAAAATATATGGTAAAGTGATTGAGGTTGTGAGAACAACTATGCCGAAGACAGTAGGTGTCGCCAAGCGACGTAAGAGATTAACGCCTACCGAGGATGAGTAAGTTTTATGATGATAATTTGCCCTCTCGTCTTCTGCGAAGATGAGAGGTTTTTTATTCCTTATAAAAACTCTTTCGGCACCAAATAAAGAAGGAGGTAAAACAAAATGGCAAAAGTTGAATTGAAGAAACCCATCGTGGAAGAGATTTCAGCAAATATTAAAGATGCGCAGTCAGTTGTTATCGTTGACCACCGCGGACTTACCGTTGCTGAAGATACCGAACTTCGTAAGCAGCTTCGTGAAGCTGGCGTTACTTACAAGGTATACAAGAACACCATGATGAATTTTGCATTCAAGGGAACAGATTGCGAAGGACTTGCACCTTATTTAGAGGGACCCAGCGCAATTGCAATTTCCAAGGATGATGCTACAGCTCCTGCAAGAATTCTTTGCAAGTTCGCAAAGGGTGCTAAAGCACTTGAAATCAAGGGCGGTGTTGTTGAAGGAACTGTATATGACAGCAAGGGTATTGAAGCAATTTCCAACGTACCTTCAAGAGAAGAATTACTTGGAAAATTACTTGGAAGTATCCAGTCACCTATTACAAACCTTGCACGCGTTCTCAATCAGATTGCAGAACAGCAGGGTGCTCCCGCAGCAGAGTAATTGTTGCATTTGAAACTTTTAGAACAAACAATATTTTTAAATGGAGGAAAATAAAATGGCAAAGTTAACAACTCAGGAATTTATCGACGCTATCAAAGAGTTAAGCGTACTTGAATTAAACGAATTAGTAAAAGCATGTGAAGAAGAATTTGGTGTATCTGCAGCAGCAGGTGTTGTTGTAGCAGCAGGCGCTGTAGGTGGCGCAGCTGAAGCAGCTGAAGAAAAGACAGAATTCGACGTAGAATTAACAGATGTTGGCCCTAACAAGGTTAAGGTTATCAAGGTTGTTCGTGAAGCTACAGGCCTTGGCTTAAAGGAAGCAAAAGACTTAGTAGACGCTGCTCCTAAGATGATCAAAGAAGGCGCTTCTAAGGAAGAAGCTGATGACATCAAGGCTAAGTTAGAAGCTGAAGGTGCTAAGGTTACATTAAAGTAATTTAAACCAAAGAGTTTACAAAACCGCGAAAGAACATTCTTTCGCGGTTTTTTGTTTTATAGGAAAAACTATGAAACAAAAGATGGATGTTAAAAAGTTTTCTAAAATGGAAAAAAATGTTTGACTTATATCTTGTTTTCTGATATTATGGATAATGCTCTATTGTGGTTTACTGTCCCTTTTTGTCTTTCGGCGCAAGGGGTTGATTCTTTGCGGACAAAAATGACAAAAAATAAGACATGTATTCAAAAATAGACGAAAAACGGCTATATATCATAATAAGAACGGAGTGGAGTGTCAATGGAAAAGAACAGAATACGTCCTATTGTTAACGGCAACAGTATGCGTATGAGCTATTCACGTCAGAAAGAAGTTCTGGAGATGCCTAATCTCATCGAAGTTCAGAAGAATTCCTACAAGTGGTTCTTGGAAGAAGGATTGAAGGAAGCGTTCGATGATATTTCTCCTATCACCAATTTTGGTGGAGATCTTCGCATGGAATTTGTGGATTTCGAACTTGCAGAAGACGAAATTAAGCATACGATTGAGGAGTGTAAAGAAAGAGATCTTACTTATGAAGCACCCTTAAAGGTTACAGTTCGCCTTTTCAATAAGAATGATCAGGATAATGTAAAAGAACACCCTATTTTTATGGGTAATTTCCCTTTGATGACGGAAACAGGTACTTTCGTTATCAATGGTGCAGAGCGAGTTATCGTTAGCCAGTTGGTACGTTCGCCCGGCATTTATTATGCAATCGGACATGATAAAATCGGTAAAGAACTTTTTTCTGCAACAGTTATCCCTAATCGTGGTGCATGGTTAGAGTATGAAACGGACTCTAATGATGTTGCATACGTACGTGTGGATAGAACCAGAAAAGTTCCCATCACTGTATTCATCAGAGCTCTTGGTCTTGGAACAGACGAAGAGATTCTTGAGGTGTTTGGTGATGAACCTAAGATTCGTGCAAGTTTTGCAAAGGATACTTCAAAGAATTATGTAGATGGTTTAAAAGAATTGTATACAAAGGTACACCCCGGTGAGCCTTTTAGTGTGGAAAGTGCAGAGAGTTTCTTGAGCGCTATGTTCTTTGACCCCAGAAGATATGATCTTGCTAAGGTTGGACGTTATAAATTCAATAAGAAACTTATGCTCAAGAACAGAATCCGTAACCATGTTCTTGCAGCTGATGTTGTAAATGAATATACAGGAGAAGTAATCGCAAAGGCCGGCGAAATCGTAACTGCAGAGATGGCAGATGCTATTCAGAATGCAGCAGTACCTTCTGTATTGATTCAGGTAGAAGAAAAGAATGTAAAAGTTCTTTCAAATATGATGGTTGACATCAATGAATGGATCGACTGTGACGCTAAGGAATTAGGTGTTACTGAGTTGGTTTATTTCCCTATGCTCCAGAAGATTCTTGAAGAATATTCAGATAAACCGGAAGAGTTGGCAGAAGCAATTATGCGTAATGTGCACGAGTTGATTCCGAAGCATATTACCAAAGAAGACATGCTTGCTTCCATTAACTATAATATTCATTTGGAATACGGTATCGGTAATGATGATGATATCGACCACTTGGGAAACAGACGTATCCGTGCGGTCGGTGAGTTATTACAGAACCAGTACAGAATCGGACTTTCCAGAATGGAACGTGTGGTTCGTGAAAGAATGACAACACATGATTCAGAGGATATTACTCCTCAGAGCTTAATCAATATTAAGCCTGTGCAGGCAGCAATTAAAGAATTCTTTGGTTCATCACAGCTTTCACAGTTTATGGACCAGAATAACCCTCTTGGTGAGTTGACACATAAGAGACGTCTTTCTGCATTGGGACCCGGTGGTCTTTCAAGAGACCGTGCAGGTTTCGAGGTTCGAGACGTTCACTATACACACTATGGCAGAATGTGTCCTATCGAGACTCCTGAAGGCCCTAATATCGGTTTGATTAACTCGCTTGCTTCTTATGCGAGAATTAATGAATATGGTTTTGTAGAGGCTCCTTATCGTCGTATTGATAAGTCAGACCCCGAAAACCCCCGTGTAACAGATGAAGTTCTTTACATGACTGCGGATGAAGAAGATAACTACCATGTGGCACAGGCAAATGAAAAGCTTGATGCAGACGGACATTTTGTAAAGAACATGGTATCAGGTCGTTATAGAGAAGAAACACAGGAATATCATAAGACAAAATTTGATTTTATGGACGTATCTCCTAAGATGGTATTCTCTGTAGCTACAGCATTGATTCCTTTCCTGCAGAATGACGATGCTAACCGTGCGCTGATGGGTTCCAACATGCAGCGTCAGGCAGTGCCCCTTCTTTTTACAGAGGCACCTGTAATCGGTACGGGTATGGAAGTTAAGACAGCGGTTGACTCCGGTGTTTGTGTGGTTGCCAAGAAGGCGGGTACCGTAACTTACGTATCTTCCGAATTGATTAAGATTACTGCAGACGATGGAGAGAAGATGGAATATCATCTTTCTAAGTTCGTAAGAAGTAACCAGAGTAACTGCTATAACCAGAAACCTATTGTATTTAAGGGTGACCATGTGGCAGAAGGTCAGGTTATCGCTGACGGTCCTTCTACAGCAGAAGGTGAACTTGGTCTTGGTAAGAATCCTCTTATCGGTTTCATGACTTGGGAAGGTTACAACTACGAGGATGCGGTTCTTTTAAGTGAAAGACTTGTACGTGAAGATGTTTATACATCTGTTCACATTGAAGAATATGAAACAGAAGCCCGCGATACAAAGCTTGGTGCAGAAGAAATTACAAGAGATGTTCCGGGTGTTGGTGAAGATGCATTAAAGGATTTGGATGACAGAGGTATCATCCGTGTAGGTGCTGAGGTGCGTGCCGGTGATATTCTCGTAGGTAAAGTTACTCCTAAGGGAGAAACAGAGCTTACAGCAGAAGAAAGACTCCTTCGTGCAATCTTCGGTGAGAAAGCAAGAGAAGTACGTGATACTTCCTTAAAGGTTCCTCACGGTGAGTATGGTGTTGTAGTAGATGCAAAGGTATTCTCCAGAGCAGCAGGCGACTCTGAATTATCTCCCGGAGTAAACCAGAAGGTTCGTATCTATATTGCACAGAAGAGAAAAATCTCCGTAGGTGATAAGATGGCTGGTCGACATGGTAACAAGGGTGTTGTTTCCCGTGTATTACCGGTAGAAGATATGCCTTACTTACCTAACGGACGTCCTTTGGATATCGTATTAAATCCTTTGGGTGTACCTTCCCGTATGAATATCGGACAGGTGCTTGAAATTCACTTGTCACTGGCTGCTAAGGCACTTGGCTTTAACATTGCCACACCTGTATTCGATGGTGCAAACGAAGCAGATATCATGGATACTTTGGATCTTGCTAATGATTACGTTAATACTACTTGGGAAGAATTTGAAGCGAAGCACAAAGATACGCTTCGTCCCGAAGTACTTGAGTATTTATATGAAAACAGAGCTCACAGAGAACTTTGGAAAGGCGTTGAGATTTCAAGAGACGGTAAGGTAAGACTTCGTGATGGTAGAACGGGTGAGTATTTTGACAGCCCTGTAACCATCGGTCACATGCATTACTTAAAGCTCCACCACTTGGTAGACGATAAGATTCATGCTCGTTCTACCGGACCGTACTCACTGGTAACACAGCAGCCTCTGGGTGGTAAAGCTCAGTTCGGTGGACAGCGTTTCGGTGAAATGGAAGTTTGGGCTCTGGAAGCATACGGAGCATCTTACACCTTACAGGAAATCCTGACAGTGAAGTCAGACGACGTGGTTGGACGTGTGAAGACTTATGAAGCCATCATCAAGGGCGAAAATATCCCTACACCGGGTATTCCCGAGTCCTTCAAGGTATTGTTGAAGGAATTGCAGTCACTTTGCCTCGATGTAAAAGTGCTTGATGAAAACGGCGAAGAAGTTGAAATCAGAGAAAATGTTGAGCCGCCCACCAATAACTATCGTTTCGAAATGGAAGGCGAAGCCAGAAATTATGATTATGAGCGTGATGATATGGCAAGCTACGGATATCAGAAACAGGAGTTCAACGAAGACGGCGAACTTACAGATGCATATGACGAATCGGAAATGGATGATTATGCAGACGAGTTCGTAAGCGAAGTGGATTTTGACGAAGCATTTGATGATGAAAACTAATAAGGCGACAGCCTAATTTTGGAAGGAGTGCCAATAATGTCTGATGTAAAAAAAGAGATATATGAACCGATTAGTTTTGACTCCATCAAAATCGGTTTGGCGTCACCGGAAAAGATTTTAGAATGGTCTAAGGGCGAGGTTACCAAGCCCGAGACCATCAACTATAGAACTTTAAAGCCGGAGCGCGAAGGTTTATATTGTGAAAGAATTTTCGGACCCAGTAAGGACTGGGAATGCCACTGTGGTAAGTACAAAAAGGTACGTTATAAAGGTATCGTTTGTGACCGTTGTGGTGTAGAAGTAACAAAGGCAAACGTACGTCGTGAAAGAATGGGACACATTCAGCTTGCTGCTCCCGTTTCACATATCTGGTATTTTAAGGGTATTCCCAGCCGTATGGGACTTATTCTTGATTTAACACCGAGAGTACTTGAAAAAGTATTATACTTTGCTTCTTATATTGTACTTGATGCAGGTAATACAGACTTAAAGGTAAAGGATATTTTATCTGAGAGAGAGTATCAGGATGCAAGAGAAAAGTGGGGCAATGAGTTCCGCGTTGGCATGGGTGCAGAAGCAATCAAGGAACTTTTATCAGCAATTGATCTTGAAAAGGAAAATGCTGAATTAAAGGCAGAACTTGAAAATGAAGCTACCAAGGGACAGAAGCGAGCTAAAATCGTTAAGCGTCTTGAGGTTGTGGAAGCATTCCGTGAATCAGGAAACAGACCTGAATGGATGATTATGGATGCCATTCCGGTAATTCCCCCCGATTTAAGACCTATGGTTCAGTTGGATGGTGGTCGTTTTGCAACCTCTGACTTGAACGACTTATACAGAAGAATTATTAACCGTAACAATCGTCTTGCAAGACTTCTTGATTTGGGTGCACCCGATATCATCGTTCGTAACGAAAAGAGAATGCTTCAGGAAGCAGTTGATGCTTTGATTGATAACGGTAGAAGAGGAAGAGCTGTAACAGGCCCCGGTAACCGTGCATTAAAGTCACTTTCCGATATGTTAAAAGGTAAGTCCGGACGTTTCCGTCAGAACCTTTTAGGTAAGCGAGTTGACTATTCAGGACGTTCCGTTATCGTAGTTGGTCCCGAATTAAAGATTTACCAGTGCGGTCTTCCTAAGGAAATGGCAATTGAACTTTTCAAACCCTTCGTTATGAAGGAATTGGTTGGAAAGGGAATCAGCCAGAACATTAAGCATGCTAAGAAGCTTGTAGAAAAGCTTGATGATACCGTATGGGATGTTTTGGAAGAAGTAATCCGTGAGCATCCGGTTATGTTAAACCGTGCTCCGACACTTCATAGATTGGGTATTCAGGCATTTGAGCCCATTCTTGTAGAAGGTAAGGCTATTAAGCTTCATCCCTTAGTATGTACAGCGTTCAACGCTGACTTTGATGGTGACCAGATGGCGGTACATCTTCCGTTGTCTGTAGAGGCACAGGCAGAATGCCGATTCCTCTTGCTTTCACCTAATAACCTTTTGAAGCCTTCAGATGGTGCTCCTGTAGCCGTTCCTTCACAGGATATGGTTCTTGGTATTTACTACCTTACACAGGAAAGACCCGGAGCAAAGGGCGAAGGTAAGTTCTTTAAGGATGTAAATGAAGCAATCCTTGCTTATGAAAACGAAGTAATTACACTTCATGCACGTATTAAGGTTGGTGTAACCAAGACATTAGCAGACGGAACCGAAGTAAAGGGTATTGTAGAATCAACTCTCGGTCGATTCCTCTTCAATGAAATCCTTCCTCAGGATCTTGGTTATGTTGACAGAAGCGTGGAAGAAAATGCAGTCAAGCTTGAAATTGACTTCTTGGTTGGCAAGAAGCAGTTAAAGCAGATCCTTGATAAAGTAATTAATACTCACGGTGCAACTAAGACTGCTGAAGTTCTTGACCTTGTAAAAGCTACAGGTTACAAGTATTCAACCCGTGCTGCTATGACAGTATCCGTATCTGATATGACTGTACCGCCCATTAAGAAGCAGTTGCTTGAAGAAGCACAGGCTCAGGTTGATAAGATTACAGTGAACTTCAATCGTGGTATGTGTACCGAAGAAGAAAGATATAAAAACGTTATTCGTGTATGGAATGAAACCGATGCCCGTTTAACCAAAGAGTTGATGACAGGTCTTGATTCATATAACAATATCAAGATGATGGCTGATTCCGGTGCCCGTGGTTCCGAACAGCAGATGAAACAGTTAGCAGGTATGCGTGGCTTGATGGCTGATACAACAGGTCGTACCATTGAGTTACCCATTAAGTCAAACTTCCGTGAAGGTCTTGACGTTTTGGAATACTTCATGTCTGCTCACGGTGCTCGTAAAGGTCTTTCCGATACGGCGCTTCGTACGGCTGACTCCGGTTACCTGACCCGTCGAATGGTTGACGTTTGCCAGGAACTTATTGTTCGTGAAGTAGATTGTTGCGCTGAAAGAGATGAAATTGCAGGTATGAACGTTTCTGCATTTACAGATGGTAAAGAAACCATTGAAACTCTTGAAGCAAGAATTAAGGGTAGATATTCCGTTAATACAATCTGTGACAAAGATGGAAACATCATTGTTAAGAGAAATCATATGATTACACCCAGCAGAGCTGCAAAGATTGTTTCTGTAGGTGTAGATGAAAACGGTAATGCAATTGATACCGTTAAGATCAGAAGTATTTTAACCTGTAAGTCACAGAATGGTATCTGTGCAAAATGTTATGGTGCTAACATGGCAACCGGTGAAGCAGTACAGGTTGGTGAAGCAGTAGGTATTATCGCTGCTCAGTCTATCGGTGAACCCGGTACACAGCTTACCATGCGTACATTCCATACCGGTGGTGTTGCGGGTAACGATATCACACAGGGTCTTCCCCGTGTCGAGGAATTATTCGAAGCAAGAAAGCCTAAGGGACTTGCGATTATCGCAGAGTTCGGTGGTACTGTACAGATTCACGATACTAAGAAGAAACGTGAAATTGTTATTTCAAACGGCGAGCAGGAGAAGAGTTATCTGATTCCTTACGGAGCACGTATTAAGGTGCTTGACGGTGCTCAGATTGAAGCCGGTGATGAACTGACAGAAGGTAGTGTAAATCCTCATGACTTACTTGAAATCAAGAAGATTGAAGCGGTTGAAAACTACATGATTCGTGAAGTTCAGAAGGTTTACAGCCTTCAGGGTGTAGACTTGAGCGATAAGCATATTGAAGTTATCGTTCGCCAGATGTTAAAGAAGCAGCGTGTGGAAGAAGCCGGAGATACAGATTTACTTCCCGGAAGTCTTGTAGACAGACTTGTTTTGGAAGAAATCAATGAGAAACTCTTGAAAGAGAATCCCGAAGCTGCTCCTGCAGTTGCTAAGGATATCATTCTTGGTATTACCAAGGCATCTCTTGCAACCAACTCCTTTATGTCAGCTGCATCCTTCCAGGAAACTACGAAGGTTCTTACAGAAGCTGCAATCAAGGGTAAGGTTGACCCTCTGTATGGTCTGAAAGAAAACGTTATTATCGGTAAGTTGATTCCTGCAGGTACAGGTATGAAGCGTTACCGTGACGTGAAGATTGATACCATGCGTGAAAAAGTTGAACCTGTTTTTGAAGAAGAACTGATAGAAGAAGAGTTTGAAAGCGAAGTAGATATGGCTGAAGAACTTGATGATATGGAAGTTGTTGAAGAAACAGTAGAAACAGAAGAATAAGAATTAAATTTAAAACCGGAAGCGTAAGGCTTCCGGTTTTTTATATTAGCTGAATGTATCTGATATTTTTAGTTATAAGCTTGCTTTTGCAGCTATGCGATAGATTTCTGCCACATCATCCGAGCTTAAGGAAACAAAACCGCCTGTTTTGCCATCTCCTAAACCGAATTTCTCCACCAGTGTAGGAATGTCTTCTTCTTTGGCGCCCAGTTCTTTGAAATTAATCGGCATGCCGATGTTACGAAGGAAGGTACGGAAGCAACGAATTCCCTTTAATGCAGTATCTTCCGGATTTTCAAAATTCATTTCACATCCCCAGATGCGAACTGCCATTTGTGCAAAACGCATTACATTGTGCTTATATACAAATTCCATCCATGCAGGCATAATTACTGCAAGACCTGCGCCGTGAGCACAGTCATACAAACCGGAAAGCTCATGTTCGATTCCGTGACTGTTCCAATCCTGGCTTCTTCCTACACCTACGATATCGTTATGAGCAACGGTTCCGGCCCACATAATATTTGCTCTTGCCTGATAATTATCAGGATCTGCGATAACTCTGGGTGTTTCTTTTATCATAGTAAGAAGAACTGCTTCACACAGCCTGTCTGTGATTTCTACTTCTGTAGAATTTGTAAAATATCTTTCAAAAACATGTGCCATAATATCTGTTGCACCGCATGCAGTCTGATATGCCGGTAATGTCTGAGTCAGTGCCGGATTTAAAATGGAGAATTTGGGTCTTAAAAGATCAGAACCTACATCTCTTTTTAACATGCCTTCTTCCTTGGTAACAACAGAACCGGGTGAACCTTCACTGCCGGCTGCGGCAATGGTTAAAACAGTACCGATGGGAAGTGCTTTTTCTACGACTTTTCCGGTACCGTAGAAGTCCCAGAAATCTCCGTCGTAGGGAACGCCCAAGGCGATGCCTTTAGAAGAATCGATGCAGGAACCGCCACCTACGGAAAGAATGAAATCTACATTTTCTTTACGGCATAATTCAATGCCTTCATAAATCAGTGTGTCTCTTGGGTTGGGTTTAACACCACCTAAACATACATAGGCGATGTTACTCTCTTCGAGAGACTTTTTAACTCTGTCAAGAAGCCCTGACTTAACGGCAGATGAGGAACCGTAATGAATCAGCACTTTGCTGCCGCCGTGTTTTTTCACATACTTGCCACAATCCATTTCGGTATCTTTGCCGAATACAAATTCCGTAGGACTGTAAAAATTAAAATTTTCCATGAGAAATACCCCCGTTTTTTTATATTTTATAATTTATTTGGCCTTTTTACAAGGATGTAAAAGGCAATTACGTTCATAACAAGTGCACCTACCCATGCGGAAATATCTGCGTAGGCTGTGGACATAAATCCAATGGTATCCAAAAAGATGACGATGACGGAAATTCGCATTACCATTTCCACGATGCCGGAAAGCATGGGGATGAGCGGTTTGCCAAGCCCCTGAACGCCGCTGCGGTAGACAAATAAGAAATCGACTGCAAAAAGCATGACGCCGCAGGTGGGCAAATATTCTTTGGCAAGAGCAATGGGTTCATCGCCATTCATCATTAACCCGGCAAGGAAGCCGGGGAAGAAGACCGTAACAGAACCTAATACCACATAGGTAATTAATGCAATTCCCAAACATACATGCAAGCCCTTCATAATGCGGTCCATCTTTTTGGCACCGAGATTTTGGCTGGTAAAAGCGGACATAACATATCCGGCGGTGCAGGCAGGTTGCATAAAAAGGTTCAGATATTTTATGCAAGCGGAATAAGCAGTGGTATAGGCAACACCCAGGCCGTTTACAAAGTATTGGACAACCATGCATCCGATAGCGGTAATGGAATTCATTAATGCCATGGGAATGCCGTTTTTTAGTAATCTCAAGTCTAAAGAAAAGTTAATTGCAAAATCCGAAGCGTGCAATTTGAGTTCCGGTATTTTACGTAATTTGTTAAAACAAATGATAGTGGATACAATCTGCGCAATTATGGTTGCGATAGCCACACCTTCCACACCTGTTCCCAATATAAAGATGGCAATGCAGTTTAGAACAATATTAACAGTAGTAGAAGCAATGATTGCAATAAAAGGAGTATTGCTGTCGCCTAGAGATCTTAAAATCCCCGAGCATAAATTATAGGAAATTGTAGTAATCAAACCGCCAAAGAGAATGTAACCATAAATTAAACTGTCTTCGAGAATTTCCGGTGCGGTTTGTAAAAGAATTAAAATATCTTTTAGGAAGACAATGCTTAGTACGGTTAGTATAGCGGTAAGAATCAGTGAAAGTTTAATGGCTGATGCAGTATTCTTTCGTAAAAGCGAATAATCTTTTGCTCCGAAACTGTGAGCAATGGGAACGCAGAAGCCATTTGCAAGGCCTACCGAAAAGCCTACAATCAGGAAAGAAAGAGAACCCATATTTCCCACTGCAGCCAAGGGATTATCACCTAAACCTTTTCCCACAATGGCAGAATCGGCAATGGTATATACCTGTTGCAACATATTTGTAAAAAACATAGGAAAGTAAAAGCGCATAATCAGCGGAAATACTTTACCTTCTGTTAAGTCTTGCGTCTGTTTCTTTTTCATAATAATTCCTCCGCATGATAGTATAATCATTGGCAAAATAAATATATAACAAAAAACTTGTTTTTATAATAAAAAAACGATATTATATTTTGGGAGATTATAAAAGGAGTTAATCATGAATACGACCAAGGATTTAAATTACAGATTATATGTACAAAAAGAAACCGGTTTTACAAGAACGGCATTTCAGAGTGAGTTTGCAAAGTATATGGTGATTCGTTCCGGAGATGTGGAAACCGTTAAGAAAAATCTTACGGAAATAAGAAAAGATTTTATGAAAGGTAAAGGGGAGTTATCGGATAATCCGGTACGTAATGTCATGTATCACTTTGTGGTGTCGGTGGCAATGATTTCGCGTATCTGTGTGGAAGGCGGAATGAATCATGATGTGGCATATACCTTGAGCGATATTTATATTAAAAGAGGAGATAAATGTACTTCTGTGGAAGCGCTGATTGACTTGTTGGAGGAGATGCAGCTGGATTTTGCCGGACGCATGCGTGCATTAAAAAAGGAAGAAGTTTTATCGATTCATATCAGGAAAAGTATCGATTATATTTTTGAACATCTGCATGAGAGTCTGACCGTAAAAGATGTTGCCAAGGTGGTGGGGCTTTCGGCAGATTATTTTGCGAAGCTTTTTTATAAGGAAATGAAAATTACGGTAAAAGATTATATCGGAGAAGCTAAAATTAATACAGCGGCTAATATGCTTGTAAATACAGATTTTTCATATCTGGATATTGCAATGGCGTTGGGATATTCTTCCCAGAGTGCTTTTATCAGCGTGTTTCGGAAATATAAGAATTTGACGCCTAAGAAGTATCGGGAGCAAAATTATCTGCAAAATATGTCTGCAAAGCAGAATGAAAAGCTTTATGATAAAGAAATTCCTTTAAAAACCGCTAAAAATGCAAAAAAAGTGATTGACAATAAAATATAGGAAAAGTATAATGATTTAGCGTGCATGTTTATGCATGTTTTTATTGTGGCGCTTTTTTACAGAAAATGTATAAAGCAAGACAAAAATTAAAATATTATCATAGGAGGTGAAATTGAATGCCCACAATTAATCAGTTAGTACGTAAGGGAAGACAGACAACAGTAAAGAAGTCTACAGCTCCTGCTTTACAGAGAAGCTACAACTCTTTACACAAGAAGGCTGTTGAAGCTCCTTCTCCTCAGAAGAGAGGTGTGTGTACAGCAGTTAAGACTGCTACACCTAAGAAGCCTAACTCAGCTCTTAGAAAGATTGCCAGAGTTCGTCTTTCAAACGGTATCGAAGTAACAAGCTACATTCCCGGTGAAGGTCACAACCTTCAGGAGCATAGCGTTGTTCTGATTCGTGGTGGTAGAGTAAAGGACTTACCCGGTACCAGATACCACATCATCAGAGGTACACTCGATACAGCAGGTGTTGCAAACAGACGTCAGGCTCGTTCTAAATACGGCGCCAAGAGACCTAAGGCAGGTAAGTAATTTGCCTTGTCTATGTACCACAAACAGAACTAATTTAGTGTTGGGATTTCATTTTCACGCCGTATGTGCAGGATAAATAAAATACCGCACGAACACATTAGAGGACACATGTGAGTACCTGTGAATTAATTTATTATATTAAGGAGGGAAGAATCGTGCCACGTAAAGGACATATTCAGAAAAGAGATGTTTTAGCAGATCCTTTATACAATGACAAAGTGGTTACCAAGCTTATCAATAACATTATGTTAGATGGTAAGAAGGGTGTTGCACAGAAGATTGTATATGGTGCATTTGCTCAAGTAGAAGAAAAATCAGGCAAGCCCGCTCTTGAAGTTTTCCAAGAGGCTATGAACAACATTATGCCCGTATTGGAAGTTAAGGCTCGCCGTATCGGTGGTGCTACCTATCAGGTGCCTATCGAAGTTAGAGCTGACAGACGTCAGGCTCTCGGTCTTCGTTGGTTAACAACTTATTCTCGTAAGAGAGGCGAAAAGACCATGGAAGACAGATTAGCAAACGAAATTTTAGATGCAGCTAACAATACAGGTGCATCTGTAAAGAAGAAAGAAGATGTGCATAAGATGGCTGAAGCTAATAAGGCGTTTGCACATTATAGATTCTAGAAGGAGGAACGACCTTGGCTGGAAGACAATATCCGTTAGAGAGAACCAGAAATATTGGTATTATGGCGCATATCGATGCTGGTAAGACTACCACTACCGAGCGTATCTTATACTATACTGGTGTTAATTATAAGATCGGTGATACTCATGAAGGTACTGCAACCATGGACTGGATGGAGCAGGAACAGGAAAGAGGTATCACAATTACTTCAGCTGCGACAACATGTCATTGGACATTGCAGGAAAATTGCCAGCCCAAGGCAGGTGCATTAGAGCATCGTATCAATATCATTGATACTCCGGGTCACGTTGACTTTACTGTAGAAGTAGAGCGTTCATTACGTGTGCTTGATGGTGCTGTTGGTGTATTCTGTGCTAAGGGTGGTGTTGAACCTCAGTCAGAAAATGTATGGCGTCAGGCTGACACTTACAACGTACCCAGAATGGCATTCATCAATAAGATGGATATTCTTGGTGCAAACTTCTACGGAGCTGTAGAACAGATCCGTACCAGATTAGGTAAGAATGCAATTTGCATCCAGTTACCTATCGGTAAAGAAGATGAATTCAAGGGAATCATTGACTTGTTTGAAATGAAAGCTTACATCTACAATGATGATAAGGGTGATGATATTTCAATCATTGACATTCCCGAAGATATGGCTGATGAAGCTGAATTATATCGTTCAGAGCTCGTTGAAAAGATTTGCGAATTAGACGATGATCTCATGATGATGTACTTGGAAGGTGAAGAACCTTCAGTAGAAGAAATGAAGAAAGTTTTACGTAAGGCTACTTGCGAGTGTCAGGCAATCCCTGTATGCTGCGGTACAGCTTACAGAAACAAAGGTGTACAGAAGTTATTGGATGCTGTAATCGAATTCATGCCTTCACCTGTAGACATCCCTGCTATTAAGGGTGTTGATATGGAAGGTAACGAAGTAGAAAGACATTCTTCTGATGAAGAACCTTTCTCAGCTCTTGCATTCAAGATTATGACTGACCCCTTCGTTGGTAAACTTGCATTTTTCCGTGTATATTCAGGAACAATGAACTCCGGTTCATATGTATTAAATGCAACCAAAGATAAGAAAGAACGTGTTGGACGTATTCTTCAGATGCATGCGAACAAGAGAGAAGAACTTGATAAAGTTTACTCCGGTGATATCGCAGCAGCTGTTGGTTTCAAGGTAACAAGTACAGGTGATACAATCTGTGACGAACAGCATCCTGTAATCCTTGAATCTATGGAATTCCCCGAGCCCGTTATCGAGCTTGCAATCGAGCCTAAGACCAAAGCAGGTCAGGGCAAGATGGGTGAAGCTTTGGCTAAGCTTGCTGAAGAAGATCCTACATTCCGCGCTCACACAGATACTGAAACAGGTCAGACAATCATCGCCGGTATGGGTGAACTTCACTTGGAAATCATCGTTGACCGTTTGTTACGTGAATTCAAGGTAGAAGCTAACGTAGGTGCACCTCAGGTTGCTTACAAAGAAACCTTTACCAAGGCTGTTGAAGTTGACAGTAAGTATGCTAAGCAGTCCGGTGGTCGTGGTCAGTACGGTCACTGTAAAGTTAAGTTCGTACCTATGGATCCTAACGGTGAAGAAACATTTAAGTTTGAATCTACCGTTGTTGGTGGTGCTATTCCCAAGGAATACATCCCTGCAGTTGGTGAAGGTATTGAAGAAGCTGCTAAATCCGGTATCCTTGGCGGATTCCCTGTATTGGGTGTTCACGCTAATGTATACGACGGTTCTTACCATGAAGTCGACTCTTCAGAAATGGCATTCCACATTGCCGGTTCTATGGCATTTAAGGACGCTATGAAGAAGGGTGATGCTGTACTTCTCGAACCCATCATGAAGGTTGAAGTAACCATGCCCGAAGAATACATGGGTGATGTTATCGGTGATATCAACTCAAGACGTGGTCGTATCGAAGGTATGGATGACCTTGGCGGCGGTAAGATTGTAAGAGGTTTCGTTCCTCTTGCTGAAATGTTCGGTTACTCTACAGACTTACGTTCTAAGACACAGGGTCGTGGTAACTACTCAATGTTCTTTGAGAAGTACGAACCCGTTCCTAAGAACATCCAGGAAAAGGTACTTGCCGGACGTGCAGATAAGTAGGATTCAAAATACTACTTGAAAATGTTTTGATTATTTAATATAATCAAAGTTAGCGATATAAAAACAAAAATAAACCAATATTATCTATTTTAACAAGGAGGACTTTAGAAAATGGCTAAAGCTAAATTTGAAAGAAACAAACCCCATTGTAATATCGGTACCATCGGTCACGTAGACCATGGTAAAACAACTACTACAGCAGCTATTACCAAGGTATTGGCTGAAAGAGTATCTGGTAACGAAAAGGTAGACTTCGAAAACATCGATAAGGCTCCCGAAGAAAGAGAACGTGGTATCACTATCTCTACAGCACACGTTGAATACCAGACAGAAAACAGACACTATGCACACGTTGACTGCCCGGGCCATGCTGACTACGTTAAGAACATGATCACAGGTGCTGCTCAGATGGACGGTGCTATCCTCGTAGTTGCTGCTACTGACGGTGTTATGGCTCAGACTAAGGAACACATCCTTCTTTCTCGTCAGGTAGGTGTACCTTACATCGTAGTATTCATGAACAAGTGTGATATGGTTGAAGATCCTGAATTACTTGAATTAGTAGAAATGGAAATCACAGAACAGCTTGAAGAATATGAATTCACAGATTGCCCTATCGTTCAGGGTTCTGCTCTTAAGGCTCTTGAAGATCCCAATGGTCCTTGGGGAGATAAGATTATGGAACTTATGGCTACAGTAGATGCTCATATTCCTGATCCTCAGCGTGATACAGATAAGCCTTTCCTTATGCCTGTAGAAGACGTTTTCACAATCACAGGTCGTGGTACAGTTGCTACCGGTAGAGTAGAACGTGGTGTTCTTAAGCTTAACGACGAAGTTGAAATCGTTGGTATCAAGGAAGAAACAAAGAAGACTGTATGTACAGGTATCGAAATGTTCCGTAAGATGCTTGACGAAGCTCAGGCTGGTGATAACATCGGTGCACTCCTTCGTGGTGTTCAGAGAACTGAAATCGAAAGAGGACAGGTTCTTTCTAAGCCCGGCTCAGTAAAGTGCCACACAAAGTTTACAGCTCAGGTTTACGTTTTAACAAAGGATGAAGGTGGACGTCATACTCCTTTCTTCAACAACTACAGACCTCAGTTCTACTTCAGAACAACTGACGTAACTGGTGTATGTAACCTTCCTGCAGGTACAGAAATGTGCATGCCTGGTGATAACGTAGAAATGACAATCGAATTGATCCATCCCATCGCTATGGAACAGGGTCTTACATTCGCTATTCGTGAAGGTGGACGTACTGTAGGTTCAGGCCGTGTTGCTACAATTATCGAGTAATTAAATACTTTTTGAGTATCAATTGACCTAATTGGCTCAGCTCTTTGTTTACAAGGGGTTGAGCCTTTTTATGCGCGTCGGTTGAAGCCGACGCATGGGCTTAAGTCATTCTCGTGGACTTGTTGTGGGCTTATTTTATCCTTTGGACTTACGACTTTGAACCTTGTGCCTTGTGGTGTGAGTTCTTCCGATGCATCTGCCGGGGCAGTTACATCGGATGTTGCCATATCCTTTTGGTGCTGGTTCTGTATCATATCCACCACTTCCTGATGTTTATTCGGATATAGGTGGGAGTAGGTGCGGATTGGCGAAGTGAAGGAGTGGGTGCATAGGAAGGTTGCCGGGATGGGCTGGTAAGGGATGCCCCAAGTGGTAGAGATGCTGCTTGGGGTGTTTTGTTGTTATTAACATTTTGCAAAATATTATATGTACAAATATGTCTCGGGATGAACCAATACATACCAATGGTATAAAAACAAATAAACAACTCGTATTGCCAGTGTGTTCAAATCAAAATATAATAGTGTTAAAATAATAGAGAAGGAAGGGCTGTATCATGAAAATAAGAATTGCAGAAAATATAAAAAGCTTGCGTAAAGCACATTCTCTTACACAGGAACAAATGGCAGAGGCATTGGGAGTTACTGTAGGAGCTGTTTATAAATGGGAAGCAGGATTATCCATGCCGGAGATAAAGCTGATTATGGAGATTGCAGACTTTTTTGAGATTTCAGTTGATACACTCTTGGGATATGAACAGCAGAACGGAAATATTGAAAATAGAATTCACAGAATAAAGCAGTGTATCATAGAAAAGAATTATGAGGAAGGAGCTTCAGAGGTGGAGAAGACACTGAAGAAGTATCCGAATAATTTTAATGTTACTTATGCCGGTGCGATGTTGTATAGGATGAAATTTTTGGAAGAGAAATGTGAAGAGGCTATGATAAAGTCAAATCAGATGTTTGAAAAGGCGATTTCTTTACTATATCAGAACACGGAAAAGAGCATCAATGAAGTAACCATTTTAAATCACATGGCAAGTAATTATTTGGCAGTGGGTGATATAGAGAAGGGGTTAGAACTATTAAAACAAAATAACATTTGCAATATTAACAGTGGTCAGATTGGTTACATTTATGCAGTAGAATTAAATAAACCGGAGGAAGCGGAAAGATATCTGCTATCTTCAATGTCTGAGATAATTAATAAAATTATATACACTGTGGAGGGGATGGCGTGTGCACATGCATTGAAGGGCGATGCGGCATGCATTACAGAAGCATTATGGCTGATACATTATTTTGATAGCTTAAAAGAGGATGCAGATGCTGTCGCTTTTCTTGATAAACTCAAAGCAATATTGTTAGCGCAATGCGGAGTTTGGGAAGCTTCTTTTGGACACGAGGATAAAGCAAACGAGTATATGAAGGCAGCATATTTGCTGGCAAAACAATTTGATGCCGCTCCGATTTATACAGTACAGAATATTAAATTGATGAAAGGGCTGGAGAAAGAAGGAGCTTTCCTTGATGGGGTAGGAAAGACAGCAATGGATGCGGTAGAGAAATTTGTGTTTGGAAAAACACATCAACCAAAAGCAGTAGCACAGATGAAAGAGCAATGGGAGGAATTAAAACGTGGAAGTACAGAACCTGAATAAGAAACTGGATAAAATCAGTAAAAAGGGTAAGGCGGTTGGTGTAAATCTTGCCTTGTTTGATAGTAAAGGAATCATTTATAACTATAACTACGGTTTTGCAAATAAGGAACAAGGAATTAAAAGTAATAATGATAGCCTGTATATGATTGGTTCCAATACAAAGGTTCTGACTGCGTTAGCCATTTTAAAGCTAATGGAGGAAGGGAAACTTTCTTTGGAGGATGATGTCAAAAAGTATATCCCGGAATTTGAGGTAAAATCATATTTCCAATATGATAAGATTTCGATTAAAAATCTTCTGATGCACCGGTCAGGACTGGTTTCCGATTTGTTTCATCTAATATTGGGTAAAACAAGAGATTATTACGAAGTGATTCCGGAATTGAGAGAAACATATCTGACGGCTGAGCCGGGTAAAATGTTTTCGTATTCCAATGTGGGTTATACGGTGCTTGGTATTGTGATTGAGCGTGTTTCGGGATTGTCTTATACGGAATACATACAAAAAGAAATTGCTAAACCATTGGGGATTCAGGTACATTTTCTTTTGAATGAGGAAGACAGACATAAGTTTACATCCTCAGTTTCCTTATGCTATGACAGGAAGGGAAAAGCAGTAGAGGATAATTTATCAACATTGCTTCCGGCAGGTTCTAATACCTATATGTCACTTTCAGATTTTATAAAGTTTGGACAGATGTTTTTAAAGAAAGATGGCGCTCTGCTGAAGAAAGAAACGTTGGAACTTATGGAGACGTTAGATTTAGAAGAGCCGATTGATCAGGAAGTGTATAATGTAGGTTTTGGTTTGATTCATAAACAGTATGATATGGGAGAACAGGTGGGTAAGGTACTTGGACACGGAGGAAATACCACATGTCATCATTCCATGTTTAACTATATTCCGGAACTTGATGTTGGTATTGTAGTCATGACAAACAGTCAGAGTGCGATTGGGTTCTATGCAACGGCAGGCATGACTGTTTTAGTAGAATATCTGAAAGAAAAAGGAATTGTTGTAGAAGAAAGTAAGGCGGAATGTGAGCATATAAAGTGTGACAGTAACGATATGGTTGGCAAATATGCAACTGGTCTTGGCATGATGGAAATCAAACGAAATAATAAAAGTGAATTGGTTACGAAGGTGTCAAAAATCCCTATTCGTTTGTGTCCATGTAAGGATGGATATTATCAATGCACGCCCGTGAAAGCATTACATAAAATTCCGATTTTCAAGCGTTCTATTCAAGGGATGCGTCTGAAGCCTGCAACATATTTGGGTGAAGATATCATGCTCTTTGAACAGTCCGGTAAATATCATAAAACAAAGGGTGTTATCGGATGTAAGTATGAGCGGACGGATATTCCGGATAGTTTCCGAGCGGCTTGCGGTAATTACACGATTGCGGATGAAATGTTCAAGGATATAAAGTGTAAATGTCAGCTCAAGGTGGAAGGTGAAGTTTTAGTGCTGGAGATTGCAGCTTTAAATGTAAAACTCAATAGTTGCCTGAAAGTAGTTGGTGAAGACCTTGCGATTTTACAAGGTTTTGGCAGACTGGCGAGAGAAATGGTAAAATTACAAAAGAAGGATGACGGATATTATTTGACCTTTAGTGGAATTGTTTTTAAAAAGATATAGAGATTAGGGAGTCCTAGGCAGGGAGAATACTGCATAGGGCTTCTTTTGTTAGTTGTAGTCGTGTTTTGTAGATGATATAATAAAAACATGAGTGCAAAAGTTATTTGCCATATATCTGGAGTCTTTAAAAGGGTAAGATTCCGTGAAAAGGAGACTGGAATGTTTGCAAAAATGATTAAGATTTCCGCAATAATTCTTGTGGTGTTAACAATTATTTTTACGCTAATTTATCAATGCAATCCCAATACTGTGATATTGAGCATAGCGATTACATTCGGTACTATTAGCTATCATTTTTTGATGCGTTTGGCTGTGGGATATGTTGTGAATGGAATCTTTCATAACAAGTTTAATTATAAAAGAAAATGGTTTCAAGAGAAGAAATTTGAAAAGCGTTTGTATGAAGTATTACGAGTGAAAAGGTGGAAAGATAAAATGCCTACCTTTGCACCGGAAATGCTGGATTTAAAAGTACATACATGGGAAGAAATCGCAGGGGCAATGTGCCAGTCAGAAGTGGTGCATTCAATTATAGTGGTGCTATGTTTTGTGCCCATACTGGCTACGTTGATCTGGGGGACGTTTTGGGTGTTTTTTATTACATCTGTTTTATCTGCTGGTGTGGAGAGTTTGTTTGTGATAATGCAACGATATAACAGACCAAGGGTAATAAGGATGATTGAGAAAGAAAGGCGGTAAAATGGTTAAAAGGATAATGATATTTATTGAAGGGACAACCTTTTATACTAAATTTCCGATATTTCTATTTTCGAAATACGGATATAAGCCGATAGGTAATGCGGTTGAAATTGTCAATGGTTGGCAGAAACAGGGATATGAAATTTATCTATGCTCGTATGTGCGCAAGGGAAGATATAGATTTATAAAACGAATCATAGATTTTTATGGTATGAAATATACTGAAATTTTATGCAGAGAAAAAGGCGAGCAATATAGCGAAATTGTTGAGCGAATTAAACCGAATATTCTGATTGAAGATGATTGCAAAAGTATAGGCGGTCAGAAAGAATGGTGTATTACTAATGTTAGAAACGAACTCAAAGAAGGGATTCTTTCGATAATTGTCCCAGAGTTTAAGGGAATTGACGATATTAAGATAAATGAGTAAGGAGTGGTTTGTATGCAGTTTTATGAAGTAATCGAAAAAAGAAGAACGATTCGTGATTTTGAAGATGTAGTAATACCAACAGATGTTATTGAGCGAATAATAGCAACTGGGCTTAAAGCGCCTACAAACGACCATATGAGAAACTGGCATTATGTTGTGATTCAGGATAAAAATGTGGTAATGCAGTTGCTGGATATTATTTCGAAGGGAATTTCCGAAGAGGATATGAATCAGCTGATTATAGACTGGAATTTAAGTGATAGTGAGCAACAGGAATGTTACAGAAAAGCTGTTCCCAAGCCACATAAAATGTTACTGGATGCATCCGCAGTTGTAATTCCTCTGTTGAAGCAGAAGACGGATATTTTGCACCCGGATAATATTTCGCATTTAAATGGTTTTGCTTCTATTTGGTGTAGTGTAGAGAATATTTTTCTTGCTGCAACAGCAGAAGGATATGCATGTACACTGCGTGTGCCATTAGGGAATGAAGGTGAATGGGCAAGAGATGTACTTGGCTTTCCGGAAGATTATTTTATGCCATGTTTCATCGGAATAGGCAAGCCGAAAGCGGATGCGGATGTTGTAAAGCAAAAGGAAATAGATGTAAAGGATAGGATTCATTGGGATAAGTGGTAAAGGAAGTAGGGTTTATGGTATTTGATAAAGCAACTATAAAAGATATAGATGTATTGACTGATTTACGAATTGCATATTTAAATGAGGATTTAGGTGTTATTACGGACGAAAACTTAGAGTTGATGCAAGCAACTTTACCAAGCTATTATGAAAAACACCTCAACGAAGATTTGATGGTTTATGTTGCAAGGGATGAGATGGATATTGTTTCATGTGCATTTTTATTGATAGTGGAAAAGCCTATGAGTCCGTCATTTATTACCGGAAAGACAGGAACTGTTTTAAATGTTTATACGAAGCCGGATTATAGGAAAAAAGGTTATGCGAGGAAATTAATAACCATGATGTTGGAAGACGCCAAAGCACAAGGTTTGAGTGTTATTGAATTAAAAGCAACAGAGGATGGATATTCGCTATACAAATCGGTTGGTTTTGAGGATGTTGTAGCCAAGTATCATAATATGAAAATTGTGTTGCAGTAATTGATGTGGAGGTATCACATGGAAGAAAAAATAACCCTATGCGGAGATAATTGTATAGAATGTCCCAGATACAATGCACATAGTGATGAAGAACTGAGGAATGTAGCGGAACTATGGCATCGGGTGGGCTGGCGAGACCACATTGTATCCAATGAAGAGATCAAATGCGAAGGATGTTCTTCTTGCAAAACTTGTACATATCATTTGGTAGAATGCACAAAGGCGCATAACGTAGATAAATGCAATCAATGTGCAGAGTTTCCGTGCGAAAAGATTAGTAACATGTTGGAGCGATCCAAGGAATATCAGAAACGATGCCAAGAGGTCTGTTCGGATGCAGAGTATGAGATGCTGGAGAGCGCATTTTTTGATAAGGAAAATAATTTGAGGAAGTAAAGAGGATTTGTTGCTATGGATTTATTGAAAATACAAAAATTTATTAAAATGCAAAAGGTTAGCTTTATATGTTCTGTAGATGAGAATGGTTGCCCGAATGTGAAAGCAATGCTGAAACCAAGAAAGATAAATGGATTGAAGGAATTCTATTTCTCCACAAATACATCATCTCTCAGGGTGAAGCAGTTTCTAAACAATCCTAACGCCAGTATTTATTTTTATCATAAGGGATTGATTAAATATACTGGTGTTATGTTAGTTGGAAAGATGGAAGTCTTAACAGATCAAGAAACAAAAGATATGATTTGGAGAAAAGGGGATACCATGTTTTATAAGAAAGGTGTTACGGATCCGGATTATTGTGTTCTGAAATTTACTGCACAGAGTGGCAGATATTATTGTGATTTGAAGACGGAGAGTTTTGAAGTATAATCATATTTTTCGGGAGGTGAAGTGTTATGAGATGTTTCATATCGAGGGAATATAATATATCTTCAGATATATTAGAAGCGATTCAGGAAGTTCTTGATGAATTGAAAATTAAGTGTTTCGATGTGTATTCATCAGAATGCAATATAGATATAGCAGCAAGTGTATCTAATTTGATATCTGATGCAGAAATTGTTATAGGAATAATAACAAAAAATTCAACTAATGTTCTGTATGAGATTGGTTTAGCTGTAGGCAAGGGCAAAGCAGTTTTTCTATTGTTTGATGATGCAGTCGATATACCATCGGATTTGTATAACATGACGCATATAAAAATAAACGATAATTTAAAAGAAAATCTGATGTTGCCATTACGTTTTTTTGTTGACAAAAAAGGAAAGAAACCACAGATAGATTATAGAGAATACTATAAAAAGGAGTTGGTCACCGATTTTTTGTCAAAAGAGTTATATTTGAAAAGAAATCAAAATATTAGAGAGAATAAAGATTATATTGGATTTGAAAAACTAGTTGCAGACTTATTTGCTGAAATAAAGGGTCAATACACAACATTAAAATTTCAACAAACGGAAAGGGACGAGGGGTATGATTTTGCGGTTTGGATTGATGAATTGTCTGGTAAAATTTTAAATCCTATAAAATTTGAACTTAAAGCATGCGATATGTCTTTTGAAAAAATACATAAATTTGTGGAGAGAATGTCTGGGCGAATTAAGAGTCAAGAATTAATTATTTTATTGTGTAGTGGAAAAGTTGAAAAATACCAAAATGTAAATCCGAATATTTTGATAATAGAATTTGAAGATTTTTTAAATAAAATTGAAAAATATGGATTAGCACATGCAATTTGGTATTATCGATGTTTGGGTGCACATGGAAGGAGTTGTGAATAATGATTCCTTACGATACAGCGAAAATTAATCAGATGATAAACGAAAGTCAAAGTAGTAGTACAACCTATGATAACGGCAGAAAGTTTGAAGATTTGGCATGTTATCTTTTTGAAACAATACCAGGTATCACAATTGCTAAAAGAAATGCAATGAACCAATACGATACAGAAGAAGTTGATGTATCGATCTGGAACGATAAACATCAAGATGGTTTACCGTTTATTAATAATATTTTTTTGGTGGAGTGCAAGAATTGGAGTAGTTCGGTAGGAAGTGTTGATGTGAATTGGTTTGCAACTAAAGTAGAAGATAGAGGATTGGATTTTGGAGTTTTACTTGCAACTAATGGTATTACAAAAGAAACTGATGAAATCAAACGAGCGCAGAGTATATTGTCAGGATATTTGAGAAAACATATTCGTATTATAGTAATAGACAAAGAAGAAATACTTAGTTTGGTTAATACGTATGATATGATTAATCTTATTAAAAACAAAATTTGTGAATTGGTTGTTAATGGCTAACGAGGTGCTTTGGTGCAAAATATAAGATTTGGCGCAGCCCTGTATAGCAACAAATATGTATGAAAAGTTTTTTGTAAAAAAGGACGACGCAGATACCGGTTGCATCTGTTTCGTCCTTTTGGGGAACTATAGTGTGTTTAAAAATCCTTTAGTATCAGCTTCTCGGTAATTTGAGAAGATTGTCTGATGGTGTGTCATTAGGTTCGGAACGAACATATTTTTCGTAGTTAGAACTTAATGCAGGAACCAAATCCGGATAAGGTGAGATGTTAACATAAATGCTGTTGGGGTGGGACTTAAGATGATCATATACGTCAGCCTTTTTGTAATATCCGGGATTGGTACAGCCTTCGATATAAATCTGATCGATTTCTGTTGTTTTGGTTGAATTTGCACAACCGGGTTTCATTTTGATTTTTGTTGCCTTCATTTTTGTTTCTCCTTTTAAAATAATATTGTAATCTATGTAAACAATAATAGAGAAACCGTAACGAATGAATGTTCTGCTTGAGCATAGGAACTAATCTGTGGTACAATGCTTTTGGGAAAGTACATATGTACGCAGGAGACCAGTATTCTATTCGTTAGATGCTGGTTTCTTTTTTATTGGAATTTTCTGTTCCTATACTCAATATATCACTATCAAAAACAAATGTCAATAAAATATTTGTCCCAATATTGACAAAAATGTCCCAAAGTGTTAGAGTATATATAAGAAAGAGGATTAGGAGTGGATTATATGAAAAAGAAGAGTGTTATTAATTTAATTAAATATCATGCGGAGAATAATGATGCTGGTTTTCGAAGTGAAGCTTATGAAATAGCAAGATATTTTGACCAAGCAGGAGATTATCAGCTTGCAGAATATATTATGGCTTTGATGTCGAATGCCAATACATTTATTCCACAAATGAGCGAGAATGAATCTGCTATGTTTGAAAAAGTTGAAAAGATAAGTGATCCTTTATGGTTGCCGGAAGATATTACTCAGGATTTATTAGGAATTGTGCATGCAGTAGCGCATAATGCAGGAATAAATAAATTTTTATTTCAAGGAGCACCGGGAACCGGTAAGACAGAGGCTGTTAAGCAGCTGGCACGAATATTGGAAAGAGAAATATATATGGTTGATTTTTCGGCCATCATTGATAGCAAAATGGGACAAACACAGAAGAATATGTCGGAACTATTTAAGGAAATAAACAGTTTTGTTCATCCGGAAAAAGTTATAGTATTGTTTGATGAGATAGATGCCGTTGCCTTAGACAGAACAAATGCCAACGATTTACGTGAGATGGGACGAGTAACATCTTCGTTGCTTAAGAACATGGATCGCATGGATGAAAGAATAGTGTTGGTAGCAACTACAAATCTGTATGAACATTTTGATAAAGCATTGATTAGACGATTCGATTCGGTGATTGATTTTAATAGATATTCACAAAGCGATTTAATGGATATATCGGAAGAATATTTGAATAAGTTCTTAACTAAATTTAACTTGGCGAAGAAGGATATAAGATTATTTAGAAAAATAATGATGTTGCTTTCAACATTACCCTATCCGGGAGATTTGAAGAATTTGATAAAAACAGCAGTAGCATTTAGTAATCCAGATGATGAAATGGATTATTTCAGAAGATTGTATTACACAATTACCGGTGAAAAACCAGAAAATATTAAAAAACTTCAAGAACAGAATTTTACCATAAGAGAAATCGAAATTTTGAGTAAAATACCGAAGAGTAGTGTTGCCAGAGAATTAAAGGAGATGAGTGAAGATGAATAATATTTTGCAATTAAAAGGTCAATTTCAAAAGCGGAAAGCACCTAGCGGTTTTGGTCCTACTAATTTGCCGAAGGGAAAAACAGTTAGTGTAGACCATGTTTTGAAATTGAAAAAACAGTTACAAGATATTATTTTGTTTTGGAATCAGGAAAAAACGATTAATGGTGCCCTGGTTAGTGTGCATTATAGAAAAGTGGTGGCGAAAAGTAACAGAATTCAGATTTTGCTATCAGATGGCGGAAAACATCCAAACCAATCTGTACGAGGCTCAAAGTTTGCAGAAGGATATAATGACAAAAATAAGTTGGTTCATAAACATGTGTTTACTTACTTTCTTGCTACAGATTCGTTACAGAAATCTGTAATGCTTTTGGATAAGTGTGCTACAACTATCCAGAGTTTTTATAATGGAAATATTTCAAGTGATGATACAGAGCTTATTAATGCTGGTGTATATAATGACAGTATTATGAAGAAAAATCCTTTTTTAAAAACTCTTGTAGATTGTTTTTATGTAGAGGATTTTCGTATAGATCTTGCTCCCAAAACTGCAAATGAGCAGTCTATTGTGACCATATATAAAACGGGTGTTGACACAACAGAGTTGTTAAGCAGATTAGGCATAAATATGATTAATGCCAAAATGATAGATGAAACAACTTTGAGGATGGAAAAAGAAGAGATAAACATTTTGTGTGATAAAGCACCGTATTTGATTGCAATGAGTGTTAAGAATTTTGCTGAAATTGTTTATGATATTGCTGACAGCGAGGAATATGAAGAGCAAGTCTTAATAAAAAAGCCTGAGAATGAACCTGTTGTAGGTGTTATAGATACACAATTTGATAAGAAGGTATATTTCGGTGATTGGGTAGATTATCAAAAATGTATAAGTGATGACATTGAATTACATACTGAGGACTTTTTTCACGGGACTGCTGTAACATCAATTATTGTCGATGGTCCGACATTTAATCCGAGATTGCAAGATAATTGTGGTAATTTTAGAGTTCGCCATTTTGGAGTGGCTACGGCAGGTAGATTTAGTTCGTTTGCAATATTGAAGCAGATTCGTGAAATTGTTCGGAAGAATAGAGATATAAAAGTGTGGAATTTGTCATTGGGTTCTGCAATGGAAATTGATGCAAATTTCATATCTCCTGAAGCGGCTGAATTGGACAAAATTCAATATGAGTATGATGTAATTTTTGTAGTTGCGGGTACAAACAAAAAGAAAAATTCAAGCGTTAACAAAATAGGTGCTCCGGCAGATTCCCTCAATTCATTGGTTGTAAATGCAGTAGATTTTAGCGGCAAATCGGCATCCTATACTCGAAGAGGACCAGTATTATCTTTCTTTTATAAGCCGGATGTGTGTTACTATGGTGGAGATGGACCGGACAAAATTGTTGTTTGTGAACCTTTAGGTAAAGCAACTGTAACAGGTACATCTTTTGCGGCACCTTGGATAACTCGTAAAATGGCATATCTTATACATGTTATGGGATTAAGTCGTGAAGTGGCAAAAGCTTTAATAATTGACTCTGCAGCGGGATGGGATCGACAAGATACCATTAAATATGAAAAAGGGTATGGCATTGTACCGAAAAGGATTGAGGATATTTTGTATTCGCGAGAGGATGAGATTAGATTTATTATGTCTGGAAGCATTGATGAGTATGAAGTATATACTTATAATATTCCGGTTCCTCAAGATATGAATGCACATCCTTTCTTTGCAAAGGCTACGCTTGCTTATTTTCCGCAAAGCGATCGTAACCAAGGTGTTGACTATACATCAACGGAGATGGATATTCATTTTGGGAGAATTGC
>SVFD01000006.1 GCA_015057025.1 Lachnospiraceae bacterium
CACCCATGGATGTGGTGTGTGACTTCCGGGACATGTGTGCCTATATTACAAAGATATGTAAGGGACAACATAGCTTAGAGAACTATGGAATGGCGTTTGTGTGTTTTGCCTCCATCTTTGTCATCACAGCGGATGCATTCAGCATCTGGAAGAAGGTAAAGAAGCTAAACCAGACGGAAGTAAACATCTTAATGGCGTCCACAAAGCTTGACGGCATTACGGAAGAGAGTATTGAGACCGGAATTAAGCATGCGGGTGAGGTGCTGGAGGGTGGTTTAGATACTTTATCAACACCGAGTTCAAGAGTGTTACGACAAAATCTGATAGAAGCAGGAGTTGAAGTGCCGGATTATCCTCATGCAGCTCATCATATAGTTGCAGGAAATTCACCGAAAGCAGCAGAAGCAAGGGCAATTCTGCAAAGATATGGTGTGGATATTAATGATGCTGCAAATGGAACATTTTTACCAACTGCTAGAGGTGTAGCAGAGGGAGCGTATCATCCGAGTTTACATACCGATTCTTATTATCGAAAAGTTACAGAATTGTTATCATCAGCCACGTGCAAAGATGATGTGCGGGACATTTTAGATGATATTGCAGAGCAACTACAGAATGGTACATTTTAATAGAATAAGTGAAGGGTTAAGTGAATGAAAATTTGGATTTTAGATTGTGATGTGGATAACTATGAGAATTTAACTTGGAAAAAGGAACTAGATATTGATTATATTCAATCTTTTGATGGGGCAGAAAAAATCAAGGATTGGAATCCTATGCAGGTTAAACGTATGTATGATAGAGTGTTTAGCAATACTCCAGGACTTTCTCCACATATACCTGTTTTTGACGATAAAGCAATCTGTGTTTTAAGAAATTTGCTAATTGGTAATGCTGAAATATTGCCACTTGATTGTGAAGATGGTAGTTTTTATGCTATTAATGTCATTAATGTAATAGATTGTATCGATTATGAAAAATCGACCTATAAAACATTTAGAGACGGAAAACGAATTATGAGATTTACAAAATATGTTTTTAAACATGAAAAAATAAAAGGAGTAAATTTATTTAAAATAAAAGATGAACCGTTAAAGCGGCCATTTGTTTCAGATGAATTTAAGCAAACTGTAGAAAAAAACAACTTATTAGGTTTTAAGTTTAAATTAGCTTGGGATAGTGAACAGGAATAATATAAGAAATTAGATTTTTGTATAGAAGCTGTTGTAATTATGAAGAGGAACTCCCATATGCGGAATCGGTGGATAACGGAAGGAAGTACATGTCCATCCTTATGTCCACAAGGATGGCAGAACTTGATGCCATCGAGAACTATGATAAGGTACCGGAAGAGTGTTACCGTATCTTTCTCTATCACTCCCTGTTTAATGACCATACCCGGTTTGACGGGGTGGCATCGGGAGACGGCTATCTGTCCGTCAGTAACTTACAAAGGGATGCGTACGGGTACTACAGCTATCATATGGATGTGGAACCCAAGGAACATATCATATACTTCGGGGAAGAGAGGATAAAATATTTGAAATACATTGGGAGGAGTTTTAAAATGATTAGAAGTTTTTTGGCGGTTGGGCAAGGTGCATTTTATTGTGAACAATTTAAAAGTAGTTATTATCCCAATATTAATATTGTTTATGATTGTGGTTCGTCTACTGATGTACGGTTGGTAGAATCACAAATTCGGAATAATTTTGAAAAAGGGGAAGTTATACAAGCTGTATTTATTTCACATTTGGACGAAGATCATATTAATGGATTGCCTTTTTTGATGAGATATTGCAAAGTGGAAAATTTATTTTTTCCATTAATAACACAAAGTGAAATAGATTATATCGTTATAAACAATATTATTAAAGCTGGAGAAGAACATTCTTTTGCCGCGTTATTTGTAAATAATCCGTATAGAGCATTTGATTACTATGAAATTTCAAGGCGTCCACATTTATATCAAATACAAGAAAGTATTCGTAACGAAGATAGGTATAATAATATTGATGCTATTTCATTATTATCCGGTGACGACGTAGGAGGACGGATATTTTATAATACTGATGCAAAACATCCTTTAAAAGATAAATGGTTGTATATCCCATATAATTTTCGTCAAAAAGATCGGATCACACAGTTAGAAAATGAATTAAAAATACAATTTAATCGTAATATTGGCAGTAAAGAAGCTCTAGATATATGGCGAAATGGAACTGATGAAAAGCGACAAAAAATAAAAAAAGCTTACGAAGCAGTTAAAGGTTCATTCAATACAAATTCCATGATATTATATTCAGGATTAGCAGATGATAATACAAGGCAATCTTATTTTAACAATTCCTGTTATTTTTGTTTTTATCAAAAATGTCATTATAAACCGGCTGGATGTTTATATATGGGCGATTATGATGCCTCTGGAAAATATAAATGGAATGAATTGTGCAAGGCATATGAAAAAGTATGGAAATATATAGGATGTGTACAGATTCCTCATCACGGTTCCAAATATAATTATAATCCAGAATTTGCTAACATGAATGCATTTTTTATTATGTCAGCCGGAAGATGTAATCCATATCAACATCCTCATAGTATTGTGATAAAGGATTTATTATTCTGTGGACATAGTCCATTGATCGTAACAGAAAATAAGGCTAGTGAAGTGAATTTAGTAATTAATATATAATGTTATACTAAAATATAAAAAACCGGAAATGTTTTGTGAAACATTTCCGATTTTTTATATAGTTTTACGATACAACCTTGATACAATTCTGCAACAAAATAATTAGCAAAATAAAGTTAAAATAACTAAACTATGCTATACTGTATACGTGCTTTGCAAGGATAAGAATCACCGATTCTTAAGGAGCCGTAAGAGAGGAATTCCCAATGTTAAAAATACTGATCGCAGAAGATGAAGAACCCATTGCAAACTTAATTAAAATGAATCTGTCAAAAGCAGGGTACGAATGTGTGTGGGCACCGGATGGTCTTAGGGCTGCAGACCTTATGATGAATGATACTTTTGACCTTGTACTTTTGGATATCATGTTACCGGGTATTGATGGATATGAATTATTGGAATATGCAAGAAAGCTTGATTTTCCGGTTATTTTTTTAACCGCTCTTGGAACGACAGAACATAAAGTCAAAGGATTGCGATTGGGAGCGGATGATTATCTTACCAAGCCCTTTGAAATTGTGGAGTTGCTTGCCAGAGTAGAGGCGGTTTTAAGGAGGTTTAATAAGTCTAAAGAGATTATGACTGTGCATGATATTACTATTCACGAAGTATCTCGCACCGTGAAAAGAAATGGTGAAGAGATTTCTTTGACTATGAAAGAGTTCGATTTATTGCTTTTGTTTGTAAGAAATCAAAACATAGCATTATACAGAGATATTATTTATGAAAATGTTTGGGGCGGAGAATACGGAGAGCAGAGTAGAACAGTGGATTTACATGTGCAACGTTTGAAAAAGAAATTAAAGTGGGAAGACAAAATTGTTGCGGTATATAAAGTAGGATATCGACTGAATGTGTAAGTGGAGTAGGGAATGAAATTTGCTAACAAATTATTTTTTATCATGACGGCGTTACTGACAGTGATTTTTGCGGTATTTGGTACGTGGATGCTATCTTCATATTTTGGAAAAACAATCGAGCGGGAGATGGAGAGGGCAAGTGCTGAAAGCGGAATGTTTCAGATGATGTTTGAAAATACATATTATCCTTTGATAGAGTATGGTAATGAATATGCTATCGGGAAAGTTATGGATAATATTTCTTTCGGAATTGAGAAAAACGGAAATTTCTGTATGGTATGGTCAGACGAGATGGAATATTATCGTAATGCCAATATTGGTATGGGAGAAGCCGGTGAAATGATGGCGATTGCCAGAGATTTATATTCGTCTTTTTTATACCCTGAGAATGTAGAAGAAGAAAATTATAGAGCTTCAATTCGGGAAGTTGGTGGTAGGTATTATATTTTTACTGTTTTTCGGTTTGATGTAACCGGATACGGAATCATCAGTCCGATTTTTCTTGGGATGTGTCATGATATTACAGAATTATACGAAAGCAGAGATCACTTAATAAACCGATATTGTATGGTTCTTTTTACCTTAATACTGGTAGGAGGAGCATGCATTTACATTTTGTCACGCTATATTACAAAACCTATCCGGGATTTGAAAGATGTTGTTAGTGAAATTTCTGAGGGTAATTTTGAGAAACGGTGTTTGGATACCGGGGACGATGAGATTGGAGAACTGGCTAAGAACTTTAATGTGATGGCAGACCGTATGGTAGAGCATATGCACGAGAAGGAATTAGAGGCTCTGCAGAAAGAAAGTTTTACCACAGCTTTTGCCCACGAATTAAAAACACCTCTTACATCTATTATCGGTTATGCGGATATGTTGAATTCCGTTGATATGACGGAAGAAGAGAAAAGAGAGGCTTATTATTATATATATTCTCAGGGAAAAAGACTTGAGAACCTATCTCATAAGCTACTGGAGTTAGAAACGGTGGAAAAGAATCCACTGAAGAAGAAAACCATATCTACAAAGGAACTGGAAACGAATTTGCGGACTACCATGCGTCCGATTTTTGCAGAAAAGAAAATAAAAGGTAAAATAATCTTGGAAAAAGCATTGTTAGATGTAGATAAGGAACTGGTTTTATCGGTATTCTATAATCTGTTAGATAATGCAATAAAAGCAGTAGAAGAAGGCGGCTTTGTACTTTTAAAAGGAACATGTTTGGCAGATGGCTATGAGGTGAAGGTTACGGACGACGGAAGAGGCATTCCGGAAAATGAAATACATCGCATTACGGAAGCATTTTATATGGTGGACAAATCCCGTTCGCGCAAAGAGGGAGGTGCCGGAATCGGAATGGCATTGTGCCAAAAGATTGTTGTATTACACGGAGGAAAAATAGAAATCCACAGCAAATTAGGAGAGGGAACCATTATCCGGATTCTGTTTCCCAATGAGGGGGTAAAAGAATGAAGATAGAAAATATAAAATCATATATATTATGTATAGGAGGATTGATTGTGCTCATTATAATTGCACTTTGTCTTCCCAATATGATTTTTGCGATTCAAGACGGATACCGCTCGGCAACAGTAGAAAGTGAAAATAGGGAATCTTTTGGCGTGTTGGCGGACTCGGAGACATATCCTATGGATATAAAAACGCGTATGCAAAGAGTAGCCCAAACAAGATGGGGGGATATGACGGTTTCTGTAGTGGAGCAGGCTATAGACCAAGAACAATTTAATACAGTAATGACCCAAGTGATGAGTCAGGAATATATGACAATTTTGTTATCCTTGGCGGATGTGGAACTATTAGAGGCACTGGAAGGAATCAGCGTTGAGAACGTTAAAGTTTATGACAGGTATGTAGTATATGGCGCAGATTATACACAAGGGATTCTTTTGGATTTTTGGTATATCAATGTGTATTTGCCGTCTGTAGAAAGTTATGTTGAGTTTATTGTAGATTCTGAATCATATTCCATATACTATGCTGAATTAGAAGCGGCAGAGATTGTCAGTTATGTTGTTTATTTACCTGAGGATAGTGATGCTGAAAACGTAGAGATTAACTTAATTTATGAAGCTGAAACTGCGGAAAAAAAAGAAGCGGATACTATAAAAGAAGAAGAACAGGCCATGATGATACAAAACATATCAGATGAGATTCCGAATTATTATATTGATTATTATTCGCAATACTATGGAATAAGTCCGGAGGAGATATTATTTGCAATGGATTATTACGATGAGCTGGTCACTGTTATAGATGATTTTGTTACGGTAACATATACCTTGCCGTATGGTGAGAACAGCAAGAACAGCAGTCTTCTATTCCGATTTGATGCGCATTTTGATGTCGGCGAAGTAATTAATGTGTCTATCGGTCTTCCGGTAATCCGGCAATTAATTCGTGAATAAAAATATATTTTACTTTTTAATATTATTTGCTATAATGGGTTGTAGTTGATAACTACAACTCGTTTTATTTACTAAAAGGATGAGGGTGAAAAAGGAATGAGTAATACAGTAACGTTTTATAGAACAAACAGTGCAAATATATTGATTATCGATGATAATGCTCTCGTATTACGAAATATGAAGGTTCTTTTAGATGATAAGTATTCCGTATCCGTAGCTGCTTCGGCAACACAGGCTTATATGGCGATGGAAAAAAGAAAGCCTAATCTTATTCTTTTAGATTATGATATGCCTGAAATTAATGGTAGGGATTTATATATTCAGTTAAAAGCGGATGAAAGATATAAAGATATTCCTATCGTATTTCTGACCAGTGCCGCAGATGCGGATATTGTGCAGAAGCTGTTAAGTTTGCGTCCGGCCGGATATATTTTGAAACCGGTCAATACCAAAAATGTCCTGGGTGTAATTGAAAAGGCATTAAGAGGTGACTAATATGGCTATGTGCAAAACGCAGATTATTTGCTGTATTATTGTTTTCTTTATCGGAGTATTTTATTTTGTATCAGCTCGTGAGAAAACCAAATCTCACGTGTGGTATTCTGCGCTTATAATTCTTTCTCTTTTTCAATTAGTATTTGATACTCTTTCCGTAATCACGGTAAACAATCTCGAAACAATCCCCCAATGGATAAACAGACTGGTACATCAGGCTTTTATGACTTTGATGTTGGCAATCTTTTTTGTTGTATATAAATATATCGAAACTGTTATTGAAGATGAAATAGGTGAACGTTTTCAAAGTGCAAAGTGGGCATACGTGCCCTTGTTCATTTCTTTTTTGGGTGTTTTGTTTTTGCCAATTTATTACAAAGAAACGCCACAGGGAAATTATTCTTATGGTCCCGGCCCGATTAATATTTATATAAGTATCGCGTTGTATGTAATTTTAATTTTAAGGCTTTTATTTAAGTATGGGCGACTGATAACGCGTAAAAAGAGTAATGCAATTCTTGTAGCTATGATTAGTGAAGCTGTAATTGCTTCTTATCAGGCAATTGTACCTACTGCGCTGATATCATGTTTGGGTATTACATTATTGAATTTGAGTTTTTATCTGATGGTAGAAAATCCGGATGCTGTGCTTGTTGAATTGTTACGTAAAGAGACAAAACGTGCCGATGATGCAAACCGGGCGAAAACAGATTTTCTTGCCAGTATGTCTCATGAAATCCGCACACCCATTAATTCCATGGTAGGTATGACGGAAATGATTCTTAGGGAAAATAGTATCGATAGAGTCAAAGAGCATGCCAAAGATGTGCAGAATGCAACCAAGTCTCTGTTAAGTATCATTAATGATATTCTTGATATTACCAGAATTGAAGCCGGAAAAATGGTAACAAATTCCGTTGAGTACAGTTTTGGCAACATGATAAAAGAAGTCATTGCCATGATGGAATTTAGAACCAATAATAAAGAGATCGAATTTAAGACGGATATTGATAAAAGGATTCCGGATAAACTTTTGGGCGATGATATACATATTAAACAGGTACTGATAAATCTTTTAAGCAATGCTTTTAAATATACGACAGAAGGTAGTGTCCTTTTGAAAATAGAATTGATGCCTGAAAGTAATGAAAAGGAAGCTTTTATTTATTTTTTGGTTAAAGATACCGGTATCGGCATTAAAAAAGAAGATATGGATCGAATTATGATTCCGTACGAGAGATTCGATGTCAGTAAAAACCGTAATATAGAAGGCATTGGATTGGGAATGCCCATTACCTTTAAGCTTTTGGCGGATATGGGAAGCAAGATGCATGTAGAAAGCGAATATGGTAAAGGCTCCGAGTTTTCTTTTATATTGAGACAAAATATTATAGAGAATACTCCGATTGAGTATTTAAAAGAGAAATCGGAACAAAGGCAGGAGGATACTGCTTATGTACCTATGTTCCAAGCACCCAATGCCCGTGTGTTAGTGGTAGACGATAATCAAATGAATCGTAAGGTTTTTAGGGCGCTTTTAAATAAAACCAAAATACAGGTTGATGAAGCCTCAGGCGGCCGAGAATGTATACAAATGGTGCAGGAGACTGCATATGATATTATTTTTATGGATCATATGATGCCGGAAATGGATGGTATTGAAACCTATAACATTCTAAAAGAAATGGAAGACTATCCAAACAAGAAAACACCGGTGGTAGTAGTTACGGCGAATGCAATACTGGGGGCAAAAGACAGATATATCATAAAAGAAGGTTTTCGGGCATATATATCCAAACCGATCGAATATCAAAAGTTAGAAAAACTGATAAAGACACTTCTAAAGAAGGATTTGATTCAAGCGGTAGAATCGGAATCGATATTAGAAGAAAAAGAAGAAGAACTTCCAATCATAAATGGTTTGGATTGGGGATACGCAGAAAGTCATTTTCCCAGCCGGAAGAATATGTTGGAAACTTTAGAGTTCTTCCGTTTGAGTATTGGTCATGATGCAGAAGAACTACAGTCCTTATATGAGAAACTGGAAGATGAAGACGGTTTTAAAAATTACTGTACAAAGATACACAGTATGAAAAATTCTGCGGCTACGGTAGGTATTATTCCTCTTGCAGGAATGGCAAAGGTAATGGAGGATGCAGCAAGAGGTGAACAGCGCGATGCCATAGATGCGCTTATGCCTGTTTTTATGTCGAAATGGAATTCATATAAGGAACTTCTATCCGTTGTTGTAAAAGAAGAAGAAAAAGGACAGGAAGTAAACGAAGAACAATGGCGGCAGATGCTTATAAGAATCCGTCAGGCAGCAGAGGATATGGATATTACTTCTTTAGACAGGTTGGCGGAAGATATGAAAACATATACTGTTCCGACGCAATATGAGGAGCAATATCAGAATATACAAGATGCAATTTTAAGATTTGATGTGGAATATTTAATGAAACTATAAAAGGAGTACGCTTCGTGCTGAAGCGTGCTTTTTTTAGAATTATTTAAGAAACTCATAATATTGTTTAGAGAAATATAATTTGCATTTACATTTGTAAAACGGTTAAACTGTATAATAGAGAAATAAAGTGCGAGGAGTATATAATATGACAAATTATGAGATCTTCACAGATTCATCCTGTGACCTTCCCAAGGAGATAATTGAGAAGTTTGATTTAAAAGTTATGCAGCTGGAGGTTATCATTGATGACAAGCCCCCTGTATTGAATCGGGATATTGATATTAAGGATTTTTATGATCAGTTGAGAAATGGTGCAAATGCTAAAACATCAGCAGTGACATTAGGGCATTTTGAGGAAAATATGAAGGCTGCTTTAGAGGCAGGAAAAGACATTCTCTATCTTGGATTTTCATCAGGTCTTTCTGCAACATACAACAATGGTGTAATGGTAATTGAAGATTTAATGAAAGAATATCCGGACAGAAAGATTTTATATACCGATACTTTATGTGCATCCATGGGTCAGGGACTTGTAGTATATCATGCTGCAAAGCTTCGTGAAGAGGGTAAAAGTATTGAAGAAGTTTTGGAAGCAGTTGAGACAATCAAACAGCGTGTGCATCACCAGGTAACTGTAAATGACTTATTTTTCTTAAAGCGTGGAGGTCGCATTAGTGCGGCAACAGCAGTAGCAGGTACTGTATTGCAGTTTAAACCTATTATTATTGTGGATGAAGCAGGTAAGCTTTCCAATATCGGTAAGGTAAGAGGCCGTAAGGCGTCTATTTCGGAATTATTCAGACGATTGAAGGTAACACAGAAGTTTGATGAGCTGGGATATGTATTTATTTCACACAGCGATTGTCTTGACGATGTGAATATACTGGTAAATATGATTAAAGCAGATTATCCGGATACAGAAGTGGTTATCAGTGATATCGGCCCTGTAATCGGGGCTCATACCGGTCCCGGAGCCATTGCATTATGTCATTTAGGAAAGACAACAAAGGGTGTTTTGGAATAAAAACCATGTCTGATAGGAAGTAAATTATACAATAATAATACATATAAAAACGTCTCAGAGATATTTTCTGAGACGTTTTGCTTTATGTGTAGTTATTGTATTATCAGGATGCTTTTTTCTTTTTAAAAGAAGCACGCAAACCTAATTCTTCCCTCTTAACCATTCTTTTTATATTTTCAAAATGCTTTACTATAATAATCAGAGAAGCAATAATCGGAATCAAAAATGCCCATTTGACGGGACACATAAAAAATAACCAAATAGGGAAGGTGGTTACTGTTGTAAAAGTTGCCAGAGCAATGTAATCGGTAATTAAAGTAATCAAAATAATACCGATACCCATTATGATAAAGAATCTCCAGTCGAGCCCTAACATAATACCTACATAAGTTGCAAAACCTTTACCCCCTTTTCCTTTTAGATAAAAAGGAAAGATGTGACCTAATACTGCGGCGGTAGCAACGCAGTAGGGTAAATATGTATAGTCAGGAAAAATCCATTTGGCAAGGAGCACTACAATAGTCCCTTTCAGGATGTCACAAACACCTACAATCAGTCCGTATTTCCACCCCATAAGAAGTGTTGTATTGGATGCTCCTAAGTTCTTAGAGCCGCCGGCGCGAAGGTCTTTTTTCTTGATTTTGGAAACGATTAAGGATGTACTGATACTGCCTACCAAATAGGCAATTACAATACTTACAATATAAACAATATATACTTGCATATTACCTCCGTTTATCTATTTCTTAAAAAAACATAAAATAGACAAAAAAGTTTCTTTTTCTTCTCTTTTATGGTACTCTTTTTTATAGAAAAACGCAAATTTTTTTTATGCGGAGGTAAGTTATGAAACTGAATTACAGAAGAACTCTGTTAACAGGTCTTGCTTTTATGGCAATTTATTCTTTTTGGCAGACTTATGATAATATTGTTCCGTTGATATTAAAGAACAGTTTTGGAATGAATGAAATCATAACCGGTGCGGTTATGGCAGCAGATAATGTATTGGCGCTGTTTTTACTTCCTTTATTCGGAACGCTTTCTGATAAAGTAAACAGTAAGTGGGGTAAAAGAAAACCCTTTATTGTAGTGGGAAGCTTTTTGAGTGTATTAGCTATTATTTTTATGCCTATCGGAGATAACACAAGAAATCTGCCTCTGTTTTTAATTTCCACGGGACTTGTATTGCTTTTTATGGCGTTCTTCCGTTCGCCCGCAGTGGCATTGATGCCGGATGTGACGCCAAGACCTTTGCGTAGTAAGGGTAATGCAATTATTAACTTAACCGGTACGGTAGGTGCCATCTATGCATTGTTAATGACCGGTATTTTAGTCGGGGATGGTAAAACTCCGGATTATACGGCTTTGTTTTGGTCGGTTATTATTTTTATGGTAGTTAGTATCCTGATTCTGATGTTTACCGTAAATGAAAAGAAGTGGGGAGAAGAGGCAAGAGAAGCAGAGAAGGCCCATCCCGAGCTGATGGAGGCAGAGGAAGAAGAGCAACCCCAAGAGGGAGCAAAGAGAAAGCTTAGTAAGCCGAAGAAAAAGAGTCTGATTTTCCTGCTTTTATCCGTAGCATTCTGGTATATGGCGTATAATGCCGTAACCAGTGCATTTTCGCGTTATGCTACAGAAGTTTGGGAGTTAGAAAGCGGCGGATATGCAGACTGTCTCATGGTTGCTACGGTGGCGGCAATTATCAGCTATATTCCCTTAGGTTTTCTTGCAAGTAAAATAGGCCGTAAAAAAAGCATTTTAATGGGTGTTGTAGGTTTGTTTATCGGCTTTTTATATGTAGGTTTTTTTACACAATATCATTTTCTGATTAATGTAGGATTTGTCATCGTAGGTATTTCATGGGGAGCAATTAATGTTAACTCCTTCCCTATGGTAGTGGAGATTGCAAATGATGGGGATGTAGGTAAATATACGGGATATTATTATGTATTTTCCATGGCTGCGCAGATTCTTACGCCGGTATTGTCCGGTGCGCTTTTGCAGTGGGTAAGTTATACGACGCTGTTCCCTTATTCCTGTGCATTTTCGATTTTTGCGTTTCTTACCATGCTTATGGTAAAACACGGAGATACCAAGCCTATGGCTAAAAAGTCGGTGCTTGAGAATTTTGATATTGATGATTAAGAAGTGTCTTGAGGGTAAGTAAAGAGTGTGATAGACTGTATTTTAGCAGTTAAAAGTTATAGAAACAGAGGATACAAATATGTCTAAAAAAAGTAAGTTGTGGATAATAGTGTCCGTATTGGTTGTCATGCTTGTTTTGGCTGCATGTAAGGATGTTACCGGTACAGCAGAAGTGATATCCGGAAATGATGCCAATACATCTGAAACCGTCAGCGAAAACACGTCAGAAGAGAATTCCGAAATTGTATCGGAAACAGATTCTGAGGAAGTTGAAGAAGAGAGTGCAGAAGAGTCTGCAGAAGAGTCTGCAGAAGGGAAAACACCTTTTGAATTGCATGGTGCCTTGAAAGTAGACGGAACCAATATTGTGGATGAAAATGGTGAAATTTTTCAGATTGCGGGCGTAAGTACTCATGGTCTTGCGTGGTTTCCTGACTATGTAAATAAAGATGCTTTCCTTTCTATTCGTGATGATTGGGGGGCAAATACGGTACGTCTGGCCATGTATACGGCAGAAAACGGCGGTTATTGTGAAGGCGGAAATAAGGAAAACCTTAAAACCCTTGTAAAGAATGGCGTAAACTATGCTACTGAGCTTGGTATGTACGCTATCGTAGATTGGCATATTTTACATGATTTAGATCCGAATAAATATAAAAGCGATGCTATTGCATTTTTTGATGAAATGTCAAAGGAATTTAAGGATCAGGATAATGTTATTTATGAAATTTGTAATGAGCCCAATGGCGGAACAAGTTGGAGCCAGGTAAAAAGCTATGCGTTGGAGGTTATTCCCGTAATTCGTGCCAATGATCCCAATGCCATTATCATTGTAGGTACTCCCAATTGGTGTCAGTATGTAGACGATGCGGCTAATGACCCCATTACAGAATATGACAATATTGTATACGCTGTACATTTTTATGCAGAAACGCACCGGGATGATATCCGTAACAGAATGGTAACCGCTATAGATAAGGGATTACCTGTTATCATTTCAGAATTCAGCATATGTGATGCATCCGGAAACGGAACCAATAATATTGAGCAGGCCAATGTCTGGATTGATCTTTTAGATGACTATAATGTAGGTTTTGTAGCGTGGAACTTATCTAATAAGAATGAGTCTTCTTCTCTGATATCCAGCGGAAACAGTAAGACCTCCGGATGGACCTATGATGAATTGTCTGAGTCCGGTAAATGGTATGTTGGAGTATTGAATGAGCATTCCGATCACGGAGCGGGTCTGTTAAATGGGCAGGCTCCTGCCACATCGGGAAATGAGGGTTCTGCAGACAATGGCGGAAATGGCAGTAATTCTAATAACAATTCCGGAAATACAAATAATAATAACTCCAATAATAACCAGCAGAGTACACTTCCTTCCGGTAGCGGAAGCGGTAATAATCTGTATGCAAGCGTGACAGCGTCCAATTCATGGGATACCGGTAGCGGTAAAGGAACACAGTTTAGTGTAAGTATTGAAAATAAGGGTACATCATCTGTAAGCAGCTGGACAATAGAGATTGATTTGGGGCAGAGTGCAACCATTGACCAGATTTGGTGTGCCAAAGGTGAAGTACAGGGAAATAAGATTATTATTACTCCTGAGTCTTATAACGGAACCATCGAAGCAGGTAAAACGGTTTCGGATATCGGGTTTATCGTAACAACATCCGGTTCTGTAAGCTCCACCAGCGTGACGGTAAAATAACAGAGCGGAAAAAATAAAGAAATTATTTTAGATATAAAAGAAGGGCAAGCCGTAGTATGGGTTTGCCCTTTTGTATAGTCTAATAAATGATATAAATAAAAAATATTATATAATATCTTACTGCTCAATGAATTTCTTGATTGCTTCCATAGATTCATCACTGATAACATGTTCAATCTTACATGCGTCATCAACGGCAGTGTTTTCGCTTATGCCAAGTTTTAAAAAGAAATCTGTTAAGATGGTATGTCTGCCATAAATTTTGGCTGCAACGTCCATTCCCTTCTGTGTTAAAGTAATGCGTCCGTTGGTTTCCATCTCAATATAGCCGTCGTTTTTCAACAATTTCATGGCTCGGCTTACACTGGGCTTGGAGAATCCCATTTCTTCGCAAATATCAATGGAGCGTACGAAGTCGCTTCGCTTTGATAAAGTATAGATTGTTTCCAGATACATTTCGCCGGATTCTAATAAATTCATATTCGTATACACCCCCATACACGTTTGTCCTAGAATATCATAAAAACGAGAAAAATTCAACTACAGCACTGGAGGTTAGCAGAAACTAACTTTTATAGCATAAATTTGATAAAAACAACATAAATTATATAAAAACAGGGAAAAACAGGTAAAAAAACGCTTTACAAACATTTTCTTTTATGGTATTACATTAGATGAGAGTTAGCCCATACTAACTGGGTGAAGAAGTTAGTCAACACTAACTGATTAAGTAAATAGGAGTGCACCTTATGAACTTAAATGAAGTGAACCTCGAAGAGGAGTATATCGTAAAAGAGATTGTTACGGAGGATGAAGAACTGGACGCATTTCTTTTTTCTCTGGGTTGCTACGCAGGAGAGCCGATTACGGTGATTGCCCGAAAAAGACGTGGTTGTGTAGTTGCTATAAAAGATGGCAGGTACAACATTGATAATCAGTTGGCAGAAGCGATTATAGTAGAACAATCGGAATAAAAAAGAGTTGAAAGAGTTATAGGGATAGATTACATATTGTCTAACCCACAATTGTAGAACAGGAGAATAACCCCCATGAGAATAGCATTAACAGGTAATCCGAACAGTGGTAAGACTACCATGTACAATGCGCTTACAGGTCGTAAAGAGCGTGTTGGTAACTGGGCAGGTGTTACCGTAGATAAGAAGGAAAGCCCTATTAAGAAGAGTTTTTATGAAGGCGCAGAAGAATTAATCGCAGTTGACCTTCCTGGTGCATACTCCATGTCGCCTTTTACATCGGAAGAAAGCATCACCAGTACATATGTTAAGAATGAAAACCCCGATGTAATCATTAACATCGTAGACGCTACAAATTTAAGCCGTAGCTTATTCTTTACTACACAGCTTATGGAATTAGGCGTTCCTGTGGTAGTTGCATTGAATAAGAGCGACGTAAACGATAAGAAGGGTAATGAAATTGATGAAGCAGCTTTGGCTGAGAAGTTAGGTTGCCCTGTAATCGAGACAGTTTCCGTTTCCGGCGGAGAGCACAATGGTCTCGCAGACGTTGTTAAAGCGGCTGTTGAAAGCGTAGGAAAAGCGCAGAAGGCCCCTTACGTACAGGCTGATATCGATTTGAACGACAAGAAGCAGGTTATAGAAGCAGATAAGAAGCGTTTTGATTTCGTAAACGGAATTGTAGATTCAGTAGAAAAACGTAAAACAGAGACAAACAAGAAGAATGCACAGGATAAGTTTGATGCGGTAATCACACATCCCCTTTTAGGTATTCCTATTTTTGCCTTGGTAATGTGGTTAGTATTCTTCATTTCCCAGTCTACCGTAGGTACATGGATTGCAGACTGGTTGGTTGGCTGGATTGAAGTATTCCAGGAATGGGTAGCGGGTCTTGTAGAAGGTGCACATCCTTTCCTTCAGGCGTTGCTTGTTGACGGTATTATCGGTGGTGTAGGTGCCGTAGTCGGTTTCCTTCCTTTGGTAATGGTAATGTACTTCCTTATCGCATTGTTGGAAGACTGCGGTTATATGGCAAGAGCAACCGTTGTACTTGACCCCATCTTTAAGAAGGTTGGTCTTTCCGGTAAATCCGTAATCCCTATGGTAATCGGTACCGGTTGTGCAATTCCCGGCGTTATGGCTTGCCGTACCATTCGTAATGAAAGAGAACGTAAGGCTACAGCAATGTTAACACCTTTTATGCCTTGTGGTGCAAAGCTTCCTGTTATTGCATTGTTCGCAGGTGCATTCTTTGCAGATGCAAAGTGGGTAGGCGTTGTTATGTACTTCGTTGGTATCCTTTTAATCCTTCTTGGAGCTTTGCTTGTAAATAAGATTGCAGGACATAAGTACAGAAAGTCCTTCTTTATCATTGAGCTCCCTGAATATAAGCTTCCCAGCTTAAAGGTTGCATTCCTTTCCATGTGTTCACGTGGTTGGGCATACATTGTAAAAGCAGGTACCATTATCCTTGTTTGTAACGCAGTTGTTCAGATTATGCAGAGCTTTAACTGGCAGTTCCAGTTGGTGGAAGAAGGTATGGAAAATACTTCTATCCTTGCAACCATCGCAACTCCTGCAGCATACCTTTTGGTTCCTATCGTTGGTTTTGCGGCTTGGCAGTTGGCAGCAGCAGCGATTACAGGTTTTATTGCAAAAGAAAACGTTGTTGGTACATTGGCAGTTTGCTATGCATTAACAAACTTTATCGATACAGAAGAATTGGCATTAACAGGCGGCGCAAACGAAGTTGCGGTTGCCATGGGTCTTACTAAGGTTGCAGCACTTGCTTACCTGATGTTTAACCTTTATACACCTCCCTGCTTCGCAGCCATGGGTGCTATGAATTCTGAAATCAAAGATAAGAAGTGGCTCTTTGGCGGTATTATGTTACAGTTTGCTACAGGTTATACAATTGGTTACCTTGTATACCAGATTGGTACTCTTATTACAACAGGTGCATTGGGAGCAGGTTTCTTCCCCGGCCTTATTGCAGTAGTTGCAATTATAGCAATCATTGTTATTCTTATCATTAATACAGAGAAGAAGATGAAGAAAGAATACGCATTAAAGAAAGCTGCATAATTAAATTGTGTAAAAGATTGTTATTTTATAGAATTTTTTAATGAGGTAGAGTATGGAGAATTTTATTATTGTTGCGGTTATCCTCCTGATTGTAGGCGGAGCAGTGGCGTACATAATAAAAGAGAAGAAAAAAGGTGCGGTTTGTGTGGGTTGCCCTCACGCCGGCGAGTGCGCGAAGAAGCGTCAGGGCGGTTGCAACTGCGGCACCGATATACAGCAAACCAAAGATTAATTCGGTTGACCAACATACATAAATCTAATCTCAAAGACAGAACCTTCGCCCTAGGGCGGGGGTTTTGTTTGCAAGTAGGAAATTTTTTTAGAAGAGAATTTATACTCCCAATATAAAAGACAATATGTTATAGTAAAATTCAATAGAGTAATAATTTTGGAGGAAAAACGAATAATGCATGAGTGTGATTTTTGTTCCAATGAAATAGATTTTCATGAAATAGTAGAGTGTATTGCGTCGGCGCTGGATGCTAAGGATCCTTATACCGCAGGCCATTCTCACAGAGTCAGTGATATGGCGTTGGTGGTATGCCGGCTTATGGGCTTAAAAGATCATGATACTGAAAAAATACATATTGCCGGACACTTACATGATATCGGTAAAATTGGTGTGCCTGACGCGGTTTTGAATAAAGAAGGAAGGCTTACGGATGAAGAATTTACTTATATAAAAAAACATCCGCAGATTGGAGCGGATATTTTAAATAAGTCTCATCGTTTAAGCGAGTTATCCAATATTGTATTAATGCATCATGAACGCTTCGACGGCAAAGGTTATCCCACCGGAGCCAAAGGTGCTGACATTCCGGTGGGAGCACGTATTCTTGCCATATGTGACAGTATTGATGCTATGACCTCTAATCGATGTTATCGTAAGGCATTGAGCTTTGAATACTGTTATAATGAAATTGAGAAAAATTTAGGAACAATGTACGACCCTATCATTGGTCGGTACGTGTTGGATAACTGGGATGAAATCATCAGTGTTGTTCAAACTACCAAATGCCATAGTCTCCAAAATTAATATCTGAGTCATATTCATCACCAAATTGAAGACCTTCCTGGCGTTCCTCATATGCGTCAGCCTGATTTTCCTGCAGCTCTTCTTTGATGTCCTCTTCTTCCTCTTCAGGGATAGGATTTGCCGGCGGTTCCTCCGAAGTATCTTCATCATCAGGGTTAGAAGGCGTAGAAGACTGCTGTTGTTGCTGTAATTGCTCTAACAGTTTGTCAATCTCTTCTTTAAGCTGCTGGGCAGGTTCGCTGTGTCCATCGCCTTCTTCTGTGGCGCATCCATCCTCCAATAATATGTCTCTTGCTTCCATTAAAGTAGCAATACTGTTTTCCACATTTTCCGGTGCGGCAAAATCAGGCCCCATATTGTAAATCATAGCCAGTGCCAGATTGACGCGGATGGAGCATTCTTTAAAATGCGGCGGAAAGGCATCCAGGGCATTTTCATACTGTTCAATAGCACCTACGTAATCAAATCTTTCGTATAAACGGTTTCCCTTGTTGTAATAAAATATATATCGTAAAAAAAGAAAGCCGAAAATCGTAATCAGTACTATGAATATTGCTGCCAAAATTTTTCTTTTCATAGCTATTGTGTTCCTTTTCTAAAAGTTAATCTTCCTTTTGTAATAAACAAAATCTATCGCAAGCAGAGGAATCAGCGGAATCAAAATGAAATAAAATGTGTCGGAATATCCCACTGTAGAGGTTTTTTCATCACTGGTGTCCATCTGTGCAATCTGTTTTTGTACGGTTGTAAGGACAGAATCTATTTCAGATTGTTTTGTCATATGGACGTATTCAATACCCATATCAGAAGCGATGTTCTGCAAATTTTCTTCATCAATTTCAGAAATTGCTGTTCTTCTGTTGAAATCACTGTCGTAATAATAAAGCTTTTCGGGAGAGCCTTCTTCACCTGCGTATGCATGAGCATGCATGGGGCCGCCTTCTTCCGTGCCGTAACCTAATACGGCACCGCCGTCAATATAATCCTTTAGGCCGGGATATGAGCCCATATCATTACCGTTGGTAATTTCTCCGTCGCTGATAAAGAAAACAATCTGTAAATGTTCATTCTCTCTATTGAGATAATCATTTAAAAATGTTAAAACGTCATCAAATTCCGTTCCCTTAGCATAAAGGGTTGTTTGTCCTTTTAAAGACTGTAGTGCCTGAACGACATTAATACTGTCAATGGTATAAGGTAACAGGCTGTTTACCTTATTTCCGAAAGAGACTACGGAAAAAGAAGAACCGGGAAGCTGTTCCATAATATATTCGCAGTCTTTCTTAACCGCTTCCATTCGTGTTGTACCATCTTCGTCATAATCTTCAGCCAACATACTTATGGTATTGTCTACTACAAAAAGAACATCCACGTTTTTTTGTATCGTACTTACTTCAGAGTTTGGAATCATAATTCGTAAGTTTATGATAAAGAGAAGTATGATAATAAAAATTTGGCGAATGTAATTAAAAGTTCCTTTTCGTTTAAAAATAAGAAGGACAATGCAAAGGATTACCATAAGCCAAATAGGGATAATGGGATTTACAATCATAATCTGACCTTTCTGCTGAATATAAAATACAGGCTCATACAAATAAGCATGCAGATAAAGAATACTTGCGGCTTATCTGTAATAATCGTTTTAATGTCTTCCATACTGGATGTATCCGTAAGTCGAATATCATCCGTTAATTTATCAAATACTTTATCGGAAGTTACTTCGTAGAAGCCTCCTCCGGTGCTTATCATTGCGTTACGAAAAGTTTCTCGGTCGGTAATATCCTCGGGAGTAACGGCAAATACTTTTACATCGTTTTGAAGGCAAAGTGCAGCTGCTTCTTCAACGGTTACAAGAGGTTCGCCATTTAATTCATTATCTGTGGTAAAAATGATTAAACGGCTTCTTTCATCATTTTCTTCCAAGTCAGGGAAGTTGTAAAGGCAGGAAGCCAAACCATCACCAATCAATGAACTTCCAAATTCAATTAAAGTTCCTTCGTATTTATACTGATATAAGTCATAATGCTCGAAATTTAATTTGCCGTCGATACTGTATTCGAAAGCTGTTTCCAGCTTCTCTAAGGTATCCAGGACATATTCGTAATCGGAGGTTAGAGGTACCAGAAGAACGGATTGACCGTTAAAAATGGTAATACCAAAACGCTCACCATCTAATTCTTCAACAATACCTTTTAATTCATTACAAATATCTAAATTTAATTCATCTACGGAATCGGAAATGTCCATACAAATAAAAATATCCCGGTTGTGAAGATTTGTTTGAATCACATCAATTTTGACGGGGCGAGCCAACATAATAATGCCGAATAAAAGGCTGAGCCATAAGAAAATCAGAGATAAAATACTGAAGCATTTATATTGTCTCATCAGTTTTTTATATAAAGGAGTTTCTTCGACAAAATTTGTATTGGCGACTTTTCTACCCTTATGAAATACATCTTTTCTTTTTAAGGTAAAAAAAGTTAAAACAATGGCAATGGGGATTCCGATAAACAGTACTTGAGGATACATTAATTCCATTCTGCTATTACCGTCCTTGCTTTATTAATCAATTTGTACACATCTGCATCTGCGTCAACAGCAAATTCAGGGATATAACACTGTGAAATGAGTTCATACAGTTTGGGAAGCTTTGCGGCATGAATTTCCATTAAAGTGTAATTCTGCACGCGAATGCCCGTGGCATCATATACAAAATTTCTTACTGTCTTACTGAGAGCCTGTAATGCTTGTCTGTCAGAGCATTTACCCTCTCTGCATTTTTTTTCAAGATCATTTAAGATGCCAATATATTTTTGTTTTAAAACAGTAATATTCTGCGGTGATATTGGTTTGGGTTTCGGCACAGGTTTCTTCTTTTTGAATTTAGGAAGAAAGAGAATAAGAAGTGTGCCGGCAAGCCCAACGACGATTAATAAAATCACCGGAAAATAAGTAAAATATTTCTGTAACTCAACGGTTATTGCTTGCATATTTATGCCTTTCTAATAATTCCATACTTTTATCTACAATTTGTTTCTCGCTGTCAATTTGGACACTTACAACCTGATTGCGAAGAAGCTTGTGTGAATTTTCGTTTGCAATTTGCTCGCGTATCTTCTTTTCAGCGTCTATAAGCTTTTTGTTCTTGGCAATAAAATCAGACACATAGATAGACTTGTCTATGTCAAAGGATTGTGAACCGGTCAGGGTTGCATCTGCAATATTGACAAAAAGCAAATCATGCTGGACACATAATTTCTTTAAGGTGCTATCGCTGATATCATGAATGCCGCCGTTGTCCGTAATGACAAAAATAATCATTTTTTTGGATACATATTTAATGATATATTCCAAGGATTTATTTAGATCACTGTCATAACCCGTAAAATCTTCTTTTTCATATGAAGTAAGAATGTGTTCCAAATGATTCAAACCGCGTCTGAGGGGAAAATATTGAATCATGCCGCCGCGATTGTAAACGGCCCCCACGTTATCTCCGTTTTGGGTTGCAAGATAAGCAAGGGTTCCGCCGGTGTACAGAGCTACATTCTTTTTGCATTCTTTTGTATTGGTATCAGCGGTAAAACTGCGGCCTGTATCAAAAACCAACAAAACATTGTGCTTTTTTTCGGCAATATATTGTTTTATCAAAAGGTTTTTATTTCTTGCAGAAGCCTTCCAGTCAATGTCCCTGATATTATCGCCGGGAATGTATTCCCGTAAATTCTCGAAATCCAAGCCGTTACCGGTATAAATGGATTTGTAAGAACCGTCAAAGATATTACTGGTTTTTTTCTTGGCATAAACGCTGACTTTTGCCTGAATTTTGATAATATGTTTCATCATGGTGTGGGAATTGCTCCTAAAATCTGGTTAATAATTTTTTCGGAAATAATATTATCTGCAACAGCAGCGTAGTTAAGGGTAATACGATGTCTTAATACGCTGTAAATCATTTTCTTAACGTCTTCGGGAATGACAAAGTCTCTTCCGTTTAAAAGGGCGATTGCCTTGGAAACTTCCATCAATGCAATGGCACCACGGGTACTGGAACCTAAGGTGATGTACTGTGCAAGCTGGGGCCCTATATAAGCGGCAGGCTTTCTTGTAGCATCAATGATTTTGATAATGTACTGCTTAATGGCATCGTCAATATAAACACGCTTGGTAAGATTCTGAACAAAAACAATATCCTCTATGGTAGCAACAGATTGTCCGGATGAGAAAACATCCTGTTCAATACGGTTTAAAATTTCGAATTCTTCGTTGGTATTGGGATAGAATAATCTTTCTTTTATTAAGAATCTGTCCAATTGTGCTTCCGCAAGCAGATAGGTACCTTCCTGTTCGATAGGGTTCTGGGTTGCAATTACGGTAAAGACTTCAGGCATTTCGAAACGCTCACCGCCGATGGTCACCTGACGCTCCTGCATTACTTCCAACATGGCACTCTGTGTTTTTGCACTGGAACGGTTAATTTCATCCAATAATAAGAAGTTGGCACAAACAGGACCGAGCTTGGTCTCAAATTTATTGGTGGAATAGTTAAAAATCTGGCTACCGATAATATCACTGGGTAAAAGGTCCGGTGTACACTGCACACGGGAAAAAGTTCCGTCTACGGCCTCGGTCATAATTTTAGCCGCTGTAGTTTTGGCAAGACCCGGTACGGACTCTACCAAAATGTGACCGTTACACATAAGTGTAACCAGAAGTGAGGTGCCAAGCTGCACCTGACCTACCATTTTGGAATAGTAGTAATTACTGATGTTCTGCAGAATTTTGTCCGCTTTTTGCATTTCCTCTTGACTGATTCTTGTGTAATTGTCCATAGTATTCTCCATTCTAAAGTCAGTATAAATATTCGCTTGGTTGCAAGCTTTTTTAAAATATTTTCTAAATGATTCTATTTATAAGACAGAGTATAAAACAAAAAGAGAAAAAAAGAAAGTATTTTTTTAATACTTTCTAAAAAAGTTATATTGACATCATAAAAAAACAGGAATATACTGGATTTGGTTAGCGAAAGCTAACTGAATATTTAGTGCAATATATGGATGAAAATATGTAATAAGAAGGATAAGATAAGAGAATGGAAAACATTATTATTATCGGAATATTGATTGCGGCAATCATTATCGGTGTGATATATACCGTGAAGCATTTTAAGGGAGAAAGCAGCTGTTGCGGAGGCGGTTCATCCGTAAAAGCGAAGAAAAAGAAATTAAAAAATGTCATCGCCCGTAAAACCATTACGATTGAAGGGATGACCTGTGACCATTGCAAGAATCGTGTAGAGAGAGTTTTAAATCAAATGGACGGAGTTGCAGGCAAGGTAAATTTGAGTAAGAAGCAGGCGATTTGTTTATGTGCAGCTTGCGCAGCAAAAAGTGTCACTTATGTTATGTGATATTGCAAGATAAATGCGACATTGATAAAATGAAATCGTAAATTTACAAAACAAAGAGGATGTCCTATGAAATATAAAATTGAGCAGATAAAACAGGGTGATGACGAACTGATCCTCAGATATCAGAATCTAAATCAAGAAGTGGAGCATATCATGAATTTTATGAGTTTCTCGGAAAAGAAACTCGTTGGAACCAAAAACGGATATCAAATCGTGGTAGATGTGAAGCAGATTCTTTATATCGAAAGTGTTGACCGAAAGACGTTTGTTTATTTGGAAGATGATGTTGTGCGGGTGGAATACACGCTTACCCAGCTTGAAAGGATGTTGAATTCCCTTCGATTTTTCCGATGCAGTAAATCAATGATAATGAACATTGATAAGGTAAAAGTGTTGGATAGTCTGGCATCAAATCGCATAGATGCCACGATGTGTAACGGTGAGCATATTATCATTTCACGAACCTATGCTTCCGAGTTTCGCAGAAGATTGAAAGGAGAGGCTTTTGATGAGTAAGAAAATAAAATACCTATTTGAATGTTATCTGACCAAAAAAATCGGAGTCGAAATCAAGTGCTGTTTGATGTTCTTTTTAATCCTTTGTTTTTATTGCATTTACAGATGGATTACCAACTTCAACCAGGCAAGTATTTTACATATGTTGGAAATGGTTCTTTTAGCCTATTTGATTGGTTGGATACAGAATCTGTTGCATTATGATTTTGATGAAGTCGATGCTTTGAGACTTAGGGAATGGGTATCGGTAATTCTCAGTTCGTTGGTGTATGCCGTTGCAGGTCATTTCGGCGGTTGGTTCGAGGGCAATATAGTTGTTTGCATTTGCTTTGGCTTATATATGGTGTGCGCGTATTTGTGTTCTTACCTAATTTATAAAATCAAGCGGACCATTGATGCAAAGCATTTAAACGAAGACTTGCAGCGGTTCCAAAATCGGTTAAAAGATGAAGTGTAGTCATTGAAAGGCGGATAAAATATGAAATGTGAAAATGTAAATTCTAAATTATTGTTGTATGGAGCCTTCGGGCATTTGTTATGCTGGCTTGGCGGCGATTTGTTGTTGTATTTTTTGCCGAATGGCAGATTGGATGTAATGGGGTTATTCGATTATGAAAAAACTGCGACTATGTTGCAGGGAGCATCGTCTTTACAGTTCACAATTTCCGGCATAGTTGGTGTAATTGCCATGATGCTTATTATGCCCGGATATTTTCAAATTGCGAATATTCTAAAAGCTGAGGCCGGTAAATCTGCCCGCGTGGTGCAGATTGGTACAGCGCTTACCTGTGTGGCAGGTGCGGTAATGCATTTTACCTGTACAAGCATGTTGTGGCACTTTGTAAAAGCAGGGGCAACAGAGCAGGCGCACGAAATTATGTTGTCTTACTTCTTTGAAACATCCGTAACATCCGCAATGTGCAATATCGGTGTATTTATGGTGTGTGTGACGCTTTTCGTTGCGGTTATCCGAAAGAAAACCTGTTTTCCGAAATGGGGCTGCCTAATTAATACGATACCTTTTACAATGGTGGCAGCTATTATTTTTGCAGGAATGGGTGCAATGAATGTGGGCAGCAGTATGATGTTTTTCGGGCTGTATTTTATGATGAGAAAATATGGTAAGCAAGTTGTAAGTGAAGCGTAAGTACTTGCAATAGAGTGCCTAAAAGGGAAATAAATTTAAAAGGATGTCGAATCCTTTTAAATTTTTCTTGTCACATAACATCTGTTATGTTAAAATGACTCTATCTTTGGAGAGTGATAACTATGTACGAAGAAAACAGTGATGTAAAACAACGATTAATTACAATCGGAAGAAAAGAATTCCTTGAGCAGGGTTATGTGAAAGCGTCTATGAGAAATATCAGTGCGGCTGCTAATGTCACAACCGGTGCAATTTACTTTTTCTTTCATAACAAGGAAGATTTCTTTCGGGCAATATTGGATGAGACCGCCACGGATTGGAAGAAGCATTTGCAGGATTATGCGGAAAGTGAAATCAACGGCAGTAAATCCAGCGCAGAGAACGACCGGGAACTGATTGCATTTCTTTTTAATCATAAGGAAGAAGTAAGGATTCTTTTCGAAAAGTCGGAAGGTACTGTTTACGAAGGATACCGGGAAGAATTGTGTGAAATTCTGGAGAATGCTTTTATGGTGTTTTATAAGCGTTTCGGCGGTCGCGAGGAAGACGGCAACATTGTTAAAATCGTAGTTCGAATGAGACTGCAGGGGTATTACGAATTGCTTCATGGAGATTATACAATGGAACAGGCAATAAAATATACGGAACTTCTGGCCTTTTATGGGGACAGCGGTTTTGCGGGAATGATGAAAAAATATAATGAAATGCTTGGAAGCTCGGTCGGATAGACTGGGCTTTTTAAATAACGAAAATCAATAAGTGTTATGTATAAGGAGGAAAGACTATGCTATTTACTGAATTTGGTTCCAAGGAAAATCCGCCGATGCTTTTGTTACACGGTATGATGCAGGACTGGCATACGGAGTATGAGATGCTAAAAGGTTTGGAAGAACATTACCGGCTTATTATTCCTGCGCAGGACGGTTTTTATGACGGAAGCGGTGATTTTACATCCTTTGCGGATCAGGCAAGACAGATCGAAGAGTATGTGCAGGCAAATCATGGCGGCAAAGTCATCGGAGCCTATGGTGCTTCCCAGGGAGGGCTTATGCTAACAGAGTTGCTCACCCGAAATAAAATTGATTTGGGGACCGTCATTATGGATGGTTGTTATGTGGCGCATCAGGGTAAAATCGCCGGGCGGGTGACCTATAAAATGTTTTGCAAGTTCAAAAATACAGGGAAATTCCCTGCATTGATTATGTTAATGATGAAGCTGATGGGATTGAAAGCAGAAGATATGGGTATGATGGATTCTTTGTATATGGGGGCAAGCAATGAAACCGTAAAAAGAAATTTTATGGAGAATTACACCTATCGTACACGTCCCGAAATTGCGCAGAATGAAACGATAGTACATATGTGGTGCGGAAGCAAAGAACCTTATGCAATCAAGTCCCATAAGGAATTAAAAAAATATCTTAAAAATTACGACGAAGAGATTATGAAAGGATTGGGTCATGGTGAGTTTCTGATGAAGCATTCTGAGGCATGTTGTAAGAAAATACACGCGACAATTCAGGGGATGTAGAAAAAGTACGGTAATCGTTGGTCAGTATATGCAAGAAGGTGCTGTTTTAAATAGCACCTTCTTATCAAAACAACATATTGACAGATTTCGATATATCAATATAATAAAAAGAAAAGGAAGGTGATTTTATGGATTACAAAAAAACAGCAAACTTATTCAAGGCGCTTGCCGATGAGAACAGATTACAGATTATGGAAATCTTAAAAGACGGGGAGAAATGCGCCTGCCAATTATTGGAAGCTTTGCAAATCAGCCAGCCTACATTATCACACCATATGAAGATTCTTTGCGATGCGGAACTGGTTAGTGGTCGTAAGGAAGGGAAGTGGATGTATTATTCGATTTCCAAGGCGGGAATCAAGAGTGCCAAGGCGTATTTAAAAGAACTAAAGATAAGTGAGGGTAAATAATATGAATCGTGAAGAAAAAGCAGTAGCATATTTTGGAAATAATTTTAACTGTTCCCAGTCGGTTTTTGCTACTTTTGCGGAAGAACTTGGGATGGATGTTGAAACCGCGTTGAAAATTGGTACGCCTTTCGGTAGCGGAGCGCGCAGGGGTGAAATCTGTGGTGCCGTCTCCGGTGCGTTGATGGTATTGGGTTTAAAATATGGCCATTGCCACAGCGAAAATAAGGAAGAAAAGGCGAGAGCATATCAGGTAGCGGATGACTTTTTGAACCGTTTTACAGAGGCTAAAGGAACTGTGGTTTGCAGGGAACTTTTGAACTATGACCTGACCAAAGAAGAGGACATGAAAGAAATTATGAGTCAGAATTTGTTCAGAACAGTCTGTCCGGAAATGGTTCGCTGCGCAGCTGCAATTGTGGAAGAAATGTTGGCAGAGTACGGCGAGTAACAGCCTAAAAGTATATTTGCTTTTAAGAGGATGAAAAAAGATGTATGATATTATAAAAGATATATGGACTTTCATTCAGACCGAAGTTCTGGGGATGCAATGGCTAAACCGCTTGATTGGAAGCGGACTTGAATTGCTTGGCCTTGATATGGAAAGTCCCGTTGGCGGAAGCATTCATTTTTTTATCTATGGCGTGATTAAAATTATGATATTGCTTACGTTGCTTATTTATATGATTGGTTTTATCCAAAGTTATTTTCCGCCTGACCGTACTAAAAAGATTATAGGCAGGTACAAGGGCATTGTTGGGCGTGGTACTTTCTTTTATGATGGCGGTTACAATCCTTTCTTTGCCTTCGGTTATTATGTTAAAAAAGGTGCTGAAAACGAAATTGCTGGCGATTTTTATCGCAATCTGCGATGTGGACATTGTCGTGGTGGGATATGCGGACAACGCAATATAATAAACTTTTGGCGGATATACCGGAGCCGGATGTGGTTATTTTAATGGGATGTAATGTAGGCTGTCCAATTACAAATGCTGAAATTGTGGAAGACTGGGGACTGGAGGACCCCAGTGGTAAAGATGATGAAGCTTTTATCGAAACTATACAGAAAATCGAAAGTAAGATTATAGATTTAAAAGAAAGACTAAAAGTGTGTAAAGCTGAAAAAGATTTAATGCGTAAAATATCCGGGGAACATTATAGAGAAATAGAGTCATAATTTTCGGATAGAAAACATATACTTTAATTTGCACCAAAAGTTAAACTGCAACATAAGATAAACCATAAAATAGTTTTAAAGGATGGTTTGTTATGAGTTGTAATAGTAATAGATGTGCATCATATTTTACCAATCTTGCTGCTGCGGCAAGACAGAATCATAAAGAAAAGTACACTGTGGTGCAGGGAGATTACTTAAAGGTTAATGTGATTTGTGTGCCTATGTGTGGAGAAATTGGCGTGGAAGTACATCGGGATGAAGACCAGTTAATTACCGTAGTATGCGGTACTGCCACAGTTAAGCTTGGTAACACAAGAGCTACAGCTGATTGTATCAGGAGATTGAATGCAGGGGATTCTGTTTTGATTCCTGCAGGCACATGGCATAATGTATGTAATACAGGTGGCGGTCAGTTAAAGATAATCTCTGTGTATGGTTACGGTAATGCAAATGGCGGTTGCGGATGCATGCAGACAACAGGTGCGCAGAGTGTAAACTGTACTCACGCATTTAAAGCGGATAATTATGATTGGAATACTACGCAGACTCAGGATAACGGATGTAGCTGTGCAATTGACAGCGGCTGCTAAAAAGATATGAGAAAACAGGTCACCAAGAGGTGGCCTGTTTTTTTACCGGTATATAAATCACCTTATTTCTTTTTTGCTCCCCTTAGAAAAATTTCTCTGTATTCCTTTGGTGTTTTTCCTACTTTCTTTTTAAAAAGCTTTGTAAAATAATTTACATCCGGAATTCCGCAGTAGGAGGCGATGGTCTGAATTTGTAAGCCTGTAGAATGTAATAATAAGATGCCATGCTGAATTCTTTTTTCATTTACATAGTCTGTTAGTGTGCTTCCGGTTTCTCTTTTAAAAAGAGTAGACAGGTAGCTGGCATTTACATTCATCTTGGAAGCAAGTGTATTCAGGCTTAAGTCTGCTGTTAAATCCGTATCGATGGTAGTAACAACCTTTTGTACGAGAAGAGAGTAGCCTTTCATAGAGTGATTTTTCACAAGAAGGCAGTATTTGTGAACCATGTCTTTCTGGAGTTTTCTTGCATTCTCCATAGAGGTAACCTGCTCAATTTTGCGGGCAAAATCCGAAGAAAGCTTATCAATATAAAAAGGATGTACCGATCCGTTCTCTACGGCTTTACGTAATAATGTATTCATTATAATACAATAATTTTGCATATTTCGAATGGGGTCGGTAGTCCGCTTTTCAAAGCTGGACGAAGACATGTTGGCCATAATCATTTCCACTTTATGACTTAATCCTTGAGAAATTGCCAGTAACAGTTGATTTTCTACTGCATATCTTTCTTCAATTGCTTTCATGTTAATAGATGCGTCGGTTTGTTCATATGAGAAAGCTTGTGTGATTTCGGAACTGCGATGTACAGGTGCGATTGCCTGTTCTAAGGATTCAAACCGGAAATTATCTATATTTCCCCAAAGTGCTTCTCCTAATGTATTCATAGTAATAAGAACCATTGAATCATTTTCGAGATAAGGAATATTATTAAAATATTTTTCTAAGGTATTAAAAATTTGTGGTGGGAGAGAATATTCTTCAGTAAATTCCATAATTTCGTTCCGGTTAAATTCGCGAGTGGTATAAGGACCGACAATCATAATGGTATCCGCAACAGTATCCGGAAGGCGAAGAAGAAAATAATTACAGTAAAATGCATCTGTCAATTTATAAATTATGTTTGCTTTAATATTTTCTTTTATAAATACTTTTGAAAGTTCGTATTCGTCATCTAATTCCAAAAATTTGCGAAGACCCATATCAAAATCTGAAATTGTGACATTTTCTTCTTCTACAATATAGGTTTTTAAACGAAAATGAGCTAATAATTTTTGAACAAAATCCAATTCTGTACGATAACTCATAGGCTCTCCTTTCAAAATAGTACTATTTTCGACTTTTATCGTAACATTTTTGGTTAAAAAGTACAACTAGTAAAAATTATACGAAAACAAACAAAAATTATACTCTCTACATTGTTAATCTTTTGTTAAAATGATATCAAAGCTTGCGGATAATCCGGGGGGGATTATATCCGTAAAAGAAAATTAACCTTTAACTAAATTCATTTCAACAAAGAAAGGGGTATGCAAGTGAAAGAGCAGAAAACAAAAGCCGTTAGACCGTTCGGTTTTGCGGACAAAATGGGATATATGTTCGGTGATTTTGGTAACGACTTTACCTTCATTTTATCCACAATGATTTTATCTAAATTTTATTCCGACGTAATGGGAGTGGATCCCGGTGTTATCGGAACGATTATGATGGTTGCCCGTTTTGTGGATGCATTTACAGATGTAACCATGGGACGTATTTGTGACCGTAGCAAGGTGACACGTAATGGAAAATTCAAGCCATGGATTCTTCGTATGTGTATACCGGTTGCAGTTACTTCTTTCTTAATCTATCAAAGTGGATTTGCAACATATTCCATGGGAGCTAAAATTCTTTATTTGGCGGTTTCCTATATACTTTGGGGTTCGTTCTGCTATACAGGCATTAATATCCCCTATGGTTCCATGGCTTCTGCGATTTCAGCAGATCCCGGAGATCGCCAGTCATTATCAACTTTCAGAACTATGGGCGGTATGCTTGCAGGTATGGTAATCGGAGTTCTTCTTCCTGTTATTGCGTATGATAAGATTCCTTTGGCAGACGGTACATTTAAGGAAGCATTAAACGGACCTAAGGTTACATTGGCAGCAGGTATTTTCTCGGTTCTTGCAGTGATTTGTTATTTGCTTTGCTATTTTATGGTTAAGGAACGTGTTGTGGTAGAGCCTTCTGAGGAGAAGGGACCTTCCGTTGGACAGATGCTCAAGAGTGCATTTACAAACCGTGCATTGCTTTCCATTATTGCCGCTTCCGTAGTTATGTTATTGGCACAGCTCACAATGCAAAATATGGCAGCATATATTTTCCCTGATTATTATAACAATGCAAATGCACAGTCCGTTTCTACAATTATGATGATGGGTGGTATGGTTGTTGCGGCTGTTTTAGCAAAACCTTTGGCAAAGAAGTTTGGTAAGGCGGAAGTATCCATCGTTTCAAACCTTTTTGCAGCAGCAGTTATGGTTGTTATTTGGATTATTCGTCCTGATAATGTATGGGTATATTGCGGATTACAGATGCTTTGCTGGTTAGGCCTTGGTATGTTCTCCATGGTATCATGGGCGCTTATTACAGACGTTATCGACTATTCAGAACTTAAAAACGGTATCCGTGAAGATGGTTCCGTATACGCTATGTACTCTTTTGCACGTAAGCTTGGTCAGGCATTGGCAGCAGGTTTGTCAGGCTGGTTATTAAAAGGAATTGGTTATAATTCCCAGGCAGCTACGGAAGGTTTGCGACAGACTGACAGCGTATTATCAGGTATCTTTAATATTTCAACTTTGGTTCCTGCATTAGGATTCCTTTTATTAGGTCTTGTATTGTGGTTCTGGTATCCTCTTCATAAGAAACAGGTTGATGCTAACGTAGCAGCATTAAAGATTAAGCATGGCGAAACAGAAACTGTAGAAGAATCTGCAGAAGAATAATTTAAAAACAATCTGCTGTCGGAGTAAGGTTCGGCAGCAGAAACAAATTTAGAGATAAAACAGTTAATAATATAAAGTAAAAGGAGATAGTTCAAATGAGAGAAGTTATAAATTTTAACGTAAAATGGGCTTTTACAAAGAATGCAACAGAAGTACCGGCCACCATGCCTGAAAAGTGGGATTGGGTTACTCTTCCCCACAGCTGGAATGCAATTGACGGACAGGACGGTGGCGCAGACTACTACCGCGGAACAGCATACTATGCAAAAGAATTAAAGAAATTTGATTTGCCTGAAGCAGACAGGTATTATATGGAATTCCGTGGTGCAAACTCTTCGGCAGACCTTTATATCAACGGCAAAAAGATTGCAAGTCATGACGGCGGTTATTCAACATGGAGAGCTGATATCACAGATGCTTTGGAAATGGACAACTTGATTGTAGTTGCTGTTGACAACGCAGAAAATGACAGAGTATATCCTCAGATGGCAGACTTTACTTTCTACGGCGGTCTCTATCGTGACGTAAATATTATCGCAGTAAACAACTCACACTTTGATCTTGATTACTATGGAGGCCCTGGCCTTATGGTAACACCTGAAGTGAAGGGTGAAGACGCTGACGTTGCAGTAGAAGTATTCTTAACAAACCCTGCAGACGGACAGGAACTTGTTTATAAGATTTATGATTATGAAGAAAATGTAATCGCAGAAGTAAAACAGGCAGTTGCTGATACTAAGGCAGTGATTACAATTCCCAAAGTACATTTATGGCATGGCCGTAAGGATCCTTATCTTTACAGAGCAGAAGTTACACTTGTAAAAGGCGATGATGTCATTGACTGTGTATCTGCACCTTTTGGTTGCCGTACTTTTAAGATTGATCCCGAAAACGGTTTTATCTTAAACGGCGAAGAATATCCTTTAAGAGGTGTATCACGTCATCAGGACAGATGGGGACTTGGTAACGCATTGTTGCCTGAACATCACAGAGAAGATATGGAATACATCTGTGAAATGGGTGCAACCACAATCCGTCTTGCACACTATCAGCATGATCAGTTCTTCTATGATTTGTGTGATGAAATGGGTATGGTAATCTGGGCTGAAATTCCTTATATTTCTAAGCATATGCCTAACGGTAGAGAAAATACAATTTCTCAGATGAAGGAACTCATCGTTCAGAATTATAACCATCCTTCCATCGTGGTTTGGGGTCTCTCTAACGAAATCAGTATGGCCGGTTCCGATGCAGACTTATTAGATAACCACAATGTATTAAACGATATGGTTCATAAGATGGATCCCACAAGATTAACAACCATTGCTTGCGTATCTATGTGTGACATTCATGATCCGTATGTGCAGATTCCCGACGTAGTTTCTTACAACCACTACTTTGGATGGTATGGCGGAGATACTTCCATGAACGGACCTTGGTTTGATAACTTCCATAAGACATTCCCGAACATCCCTATCGGTGTCAGCGAATATGGTTGTGAAGCTCTTAACTGGCATACTTCTAAGCCGACCCAGGGTGATTATACAGAAGAATATCAGGCATACTATCATGAAGAACTCATTAAGCAGTTGTTCACAAGAAAGTATCTTTGGGCAACACATGTATGGAATATGTTTGACTTCGGTGCTGACGCAAGAAACGAAGGTGGCGAGAACGGACAGAACCACAAGGGTCTTATGACTTTTGACCGTAAGTACAAGAAAGATTCTTTCTATGCATACAAGGCATGGTTATCAGACGATCCTTTTGTACACATCTGTGGTAAGAGATATGTAGACAGGGTAGAAGATGTTACTAAGGTGACCGTATACTCTAACTTACCTGAAGTTGAATTATTCGTAAACGGCAAGAGTCTTGGCAAGCAGGCATCTGCAGAGCACTTCTTCTACTTCGACGTTCCTAATGAGGGTGTATCTGAATTGGAAGCAGTTGCAGGTGATTGCACAGATTACAGCACAATCCGCAAGGTTGAGAAGTTTAACGAAGCATACAAGTTAAAAGAAAAGGGTGCAATCCTTAACTGGTTTGACATCACAGAACCTGAAGGATACTTTTCGTTGAATGATACCATGGGCGATATTATGGCAAATCCTCAAGGAGCACTTTTGATTGGCGGTTTAATGCAGCAGATGAAGAAGAATGCAGGTGGTATGGCAGCGGGATTCGAAGTAAATGAAGGAATGATGCAGATGATGAATGGTTTTACCGTTATCCGTTTGGCTAATCTTATGGGAACTGCAGGTATTACCTTCACTAAGGAACAGCTTCTTGGCTTGAATGCACAGCTTAACCAGATTAAGAAATGAAGATCACCGTCCATGCAGAAATGTATGATGAAACTTATGAAAGGCATTATAAAACGTAAGTTTTCAAAGAAGAAATAGGAAAGACAAGGACACTAGGCTTATAGGTGAAGAATATTCTTTTATGGGTTTAGTGTCTCTCTTTTAAGAGAAAAATAAAATAAGAGGAAAGGTAGAAACAAAGAAATGGAAATGACACTCAGATGGTACGGTTCCAAGTTTGATACCGTAACCTTAAAACAAATCAGACAGATTCCCGGTGTGACCGGCGTTATTACAACTCTTTATGATACAGAACCCGGCGAAGTATGGAGCAGAGAACGCATCCGTGCCATGAAGGATGAAGTTGCGGCGGCAGGCTTACACATTGCTGGTATTGAAAGCGTTAATATTCATGATGCGATTAAGACAGGTGCTCCCGAAAGAGACCAATATATTGCAAACTATATTGAAACATTAGAAAATCTCGGACAGGAAGACATTCACTTGGTATGCTATAACTTCATGCCTGTTTTTGACTGGACAAGAACCGAGCTTGCAAGAATGCGTCCCGATGGTTCAACAGTACTTGCATATACGCAGGAAGCGGTTGATGCTCTTGACCCAGAGAAGATGTTTGAATCCATCGCAGGTGATATGAACGGAACCATTATGCCCGGTTGGGAGCCTGAGCGTATGGCTCGTGTAAAAGAACTGTTCGAAACCTATAAGGATGTGGATGATGAGAAGCTTTTTGCGAACTTAAAGTACTTCCTCGAGAAGATTATGCCTGTATGTGACAAGTATGATATTAACATGGCAATCCATCCTGATGATCCTGCATGGAGTGTATTCGGTCTTCCCAGAATCATTATTAACAAGAAGAATATTTTAAGAATGATGGAAATGGTAGACAATCCTCACAATGGTGTTACTTTCTGTTCAGGTTCATACGGAACTAACTTAGAGAATGATTTGCCTGATATGATTCGTTCTTTGAAGGGTAGAATCCATTTTGCACATGTTCGTAACTTAAAGTTTATTACACCTACCAATTTTGAAGAAGCTGCTCATCTTTCTTCGGACGGTACTTTTGATATGTATGAAATCATGAAGGCTCTTTATGATATCGGATTTACCGGTCCCATCCGTCCTGACCACGGTCGTATGATTTGGGACGAAGTGGCAATGCCCGGATACGGTTTGTATGACAGAGCTTTAGGTGCAACTTATTTGAACGGTTTATGGGAAGCAATCGAGAAAGGAGCCAAATAATATGGAATTAAGTAAAAAAGGTTTGGCTGACAAAGCCGCTTGGGAACAGGCAGGCTATTCCCTTCCCAAATTTGACAGAGATACAGTAGAAAAGAACACCAAAGAAAACCCGGTATGGATTCACTTCGGTGCAGGTAATATCTTCCGTGCATTCCAGTGTAATGTAGTACAGAATCTTTTAAATGAAGGTGTCTTAGATAAGGGTTTAATCGTGGCAGAAGGCTATGATTATGAAATTATTGAAAAAATGAACCGTCCTCATGATGAGAATACCATTCTTGTTACTTTAAAAGCAGACGGAAGTATTGCAAAGACTGTTGTAAGCAGTGTGATGGAGTCATGTATTTTAGACTCCGACAACGAAAAAGAATACGGCAGATTAAAAGAAATTTTTGCAAAAGAGTCCCTTCAGATGGCATCTTTTACCATCACAGAAAAAGGCTACAGTTTAGTAGATGGTAAGGGTCAGATCCTTGGTGCAGTAGAAGCGGATTTTGCGGCAGGTCCAGAAAAGCCCGCAAGCTACATCGGTAAGGTGGCATCTCTTCTGTATCATCGCTTTGCAAGCGGACGAAAGCCTATTGCCATGGTGAGTATGGATAACTGTTCTCATAACGGCGACAAGCTCTATGCAGCTATGGATGCTTTTGCAAAGAAGTGGGCAGAGAACGGTCTTGTGGACAATGCGTTTGTAGACTACGTAAATGATAAAAATAAGGTTTCCTTCCCCTGGTCCATGATTGATAAAATAACCCCGAGACCGGATGCCTCTGTAGAAGCAATTCTTAACAAAGACGGTATCGATGGTTTGGAACCCGTAATCACAACCAAGAATACCTACGTTGCTCCGTTCGTAAATGCAGAAGAATGCGAATATCTTGTAATTGAAGATGCATTCCCTAACGGTCGTCCCGCTCTTGAAAAAGGTGGTTTGATGTTTACCGACAGAGAAACTGTTGATAAGGTTGAGAAGATGAAGGTTTGTACCTGCTTAAATCCTCTTCATACCACATTGGCGGTGTATGGATGTCTTTTAGGATATACAAAAATTTCTGAAGAAATGAAGGATGCAGAACTTAAAAAACTGGTGGAAATCATCGGATATACCGAGGGACTTCCTGTAGTTGTAAATCCCGGTGTGCTTGATCCGAAGCAGTTTATTGATACTGTTTTAAATGTAAGAATTCCCAATCCTTTTATGCCGGATACACCTCAGAGAATTGCAACAGATACTTCGCAGAAGCTTGCAATCCGTTTCGGTGAAACTATTAAGGCATATGCGGCAGCTGATGATAAGGATGTTGCTGACTTGAAGTTCATTCCTATGGTTTTCGCAGGATGGCTTCGTTACCTTATGGCAATTGATGATGAGGGTAATGCATTTGAATTAAGTCCTGATCCTTTACTGGATACGGTTTGTCCCTATGTGGAAGGATTTAAGGCAGGATTGGCAGCAGGAGAGGTTGTGAATCCGGAAGGAATTAAGACAGTATTACAGCCTGTACTTACCAATGAAAAAATCTTTGGCGTAGACCTTGAAATTGTTGGTATGGCTGATGCAGTTTGCACATACTTTGGAGAAATGTTAGCAGGAAAGGGTGCCGTAAGAGCAACCTTGAAGAAATACTTGGCTGACGTGTAAGACAAAAGGAAGTATCGGCAAAGCTGTTAAATGAAATGTTTCAGTTCTGATATTTCAGACTGTGCATATATAGTTAGAGGGTTAAAATATAAAAGAGAAGCTCGCGGAAGACCGCGGGCTTTTCGTTTTAAAGTTTATTTTAATTTCCTCCGGGGCCATCCTTCCTTGGTCTTGTAGATTCCGGCAAGGGTTCTACTTCATAGTACTTGCTACAATCACAGTTTTTCTTTGACTTGTCCTTATCACAAGCACAGTTATTATAGGAATTGGATACTTTATTGGGATTATTCTTTTTATCTCCGATCATAGTGCACCTCACTTTCATTATTAGGATGTGCGATAGAAATAGATTTTATGCTTTTCATTTTCTTATCAAAAAATATTTTTAAATCAAAAACATAGTTTTTAGCTTTTATTTATGGACAAAAAGTGCTAAAATAAAACAAAAAATGAGGGAGGTTATTACAATGAAAACCTATAAATGTGAAGTATGCGGTAACGTAGTTGCTAAAATTGTAGATTCCGGAGTTCCGGTAATGTGTTGCGGCAAGCCTATGGTGGAAACAGATGCTTATGCAGAGGAGGCGGCAAAGGCTTGTGATGCGGGGGCTGTTGTTTCCGGTTCGAAAGAGAACTATAAAGTATGTAACTGCAATAATGTAAGTTATTTTGATATTTTGGATGAAGTGGAGAAACATGGCGACTTAAATCAGCTTCTTGATGTATTCGAAGAAGTTAAGAATACCACAAAGTGTTCAACCGGTTGCGGCGGATGCTATGATAAGGTAATTGCAATTATTTCTGATGCTATGGCAGGCGTATAATGAATTAATATGTGAACGTACAAAATCCCCTTGCGAATAATTCGTAAGGGGATTTTATCTGTTTAAATTGCATCATGAAAAGTTCTGCTGATAACATCTTCCTGCTGTTCCGGAGTTAATTTGGTGAAATTAACCGCGTATCCGGACACTCTTATTGTAAGCTGAGGATATTTTTCAGGATGTTTCTGAGCATCTCTTAAGGTTTCTCTGTCAAGAACATTCACATTGAGATGGTGCCCGCCTTTTTTAAAATATCCGTCTAATAAAGTTACGAGATTACCTACCTGGTTATTACTTGGTTCCATATAAACATACCTCCTCATGTATAATTAATAATAGGAACTATTATTATTATTTGTCTTTATTATAGTAATAATAGGAATATTTTGCAAGTACTTTTTTAAAATATATAAAAATTTTAAATAAAAGGAAACAGAATCCTTAAAATAATAAAAACCCGTGCTTTTTCAAGCACGAGTTTTTGAATTTATCTAAAATCCATAATCCGAATCTACAATCCCGAAATCTTTTCCTTTATAGTTCCAAATAGCTCTTCCGATACCATATTTATCGAATACAGAGTGGATGTCCGCAAGCCAACGCTTGGTATCCTCTTTGGGTGCTGTTTCAATTACACCGTATTCGCCGCAATACAAAGGAACATTATATTTCTCAGCAACTTCAATGGCTTCTTTAAATAATGCCTCAAAGAATTGGGGGCCGATTGAGATTAAACGTTCATTATAGACTGCACCCATCATTTCTTTTGGAAATTTCTCACTTTCTTTACGATACAGTTCTAAAGGCGCCGGATAGCTGATTTCAAAATCTGCCGGCATGCCTGCAACCCAGTATGCTTTTTGATGAGTAAAAATTAAGGGATCATAACAGTGGAAGTTATAAACGATTTTATCATCATAAGGTGCATCCAGAAGCGCGACGCTGGTAACATTGTTATAATTCACACCGCCATAAACAATATATGAATCGGGTGCAATAGCTCTAATATGTTGAATTGCTCTTTGTGCTACTTTATTCCAGGCTTCGTATACTTCTTTTAGTACAACTTCGTTTAAAAGTTCAAAGGCAACGGCTTCGGATTCGTGACCAAAACGGTTTGCAATATTTTCCCAAAGGCGGAAGAAACGTGCCTGTAAAGCCTCGTCATAGAAGAATTTTTCCCTGTCCATATCTTTAAGAGGGTCAAAAGAGTAGCCGTATACTTCGTGTACGTCTATCAGCATATGAAGACCATATTTTTTACACCATGTCAAACAGTTGAAAAGATATTGATAGCCACTTTCGATGACTAAGCCCTCTTCTGTTTCCAGTACATTGTAGTCCACCGGAACTCTAACATGGTCAAAACCCATTTCAGATATTTTTTTAATGTCTGCTTCCTGAATATAAGTATTAAAATGTTCCTCGGAATATTCTGAGAATTGTGATATCCATCCGCCTAAATTAACACCTTTTAAAAATCCTTCGAATTGTCTCATATTTTGCCCTCCCGTTATTTATGATAAAAATGTTTGTAGATGATAATTTAATGTTATACAAATTTATAAATATATGATATAATAAAACGGTCATTTATAAAATAATTCTTTCATAAAATACGGGAGATATAGAATGGAAATGAATTTTGAACAGAAACAATTAACAGAGCAATTGTTTCTCAATAGGGAGTATAATATCTCTCATCCTACTTACGATACGGAATTGAATTTTTATAATATAATATGTGAAGGTAATATAGAGCAGTTAAAAGAGATTTATTCGGACAAAACTTTTTTTGACAGTGAAAGAGGTGTTTTATCGGACCATCCGGTAAATAATGCCCGCTATCACCTGATTGTCACTATTACAATGATTAGCAGATTCTGCATTGAAAAAGGCTTAAATGAACAGAAGGCGTATGGCTTAAGTGATGTTTATATCCGCAAGGCGGACCGGGCAACCACTATTGATGAACTGCGTACAATTCACCGGAAAGTTGTTTTTGAATATGCCAATGAAATGGACCGGTTAAAGACTAAAGAGATAATTCCCAAGAATTTACGTCTGGCACTGGATTATATATATAATCATTTAAACGAACACATTAAAATCTTGGAGATTACGGAATATGTAGGAATAAGTGAAAGCCAATTGCGTAGGGATTTTCAAACTTATTTATCAACTACTCCGGCGGAGTTTATCAATGAAAAGAAAATTGAATTTGCCGGGAATAAACTTGTTTATACAGATATCTCATATGTAGATTTGGCGAATGATTTAGGTTTTGCCTCTCACAGCCATTTTATCAAAATATTTAAAAAATATACCGGAATGACACCTGCAGAATACCGGAATAAAAAATACCGGAAACATTTTATTGACAGATAAGCAATATGAGTAAATGATATAAGAGGACGCTATAGCTGAGGTGGCGGTAGGAAATGACGGAGTTTTTATGGAAAATCAATTAATTTATAATACAATTGAATACATAAAATCAGTTTTTGCTACAGATTTTAGCGGTCATGATTTTTTTCATACAATGCGTGTTTATAAAATGGCAACAAATCTCGCACGGCAGGAAAATGCAGATTTGCAGATTGTACAGCTGGCAGCACTTTTACATGATGTAGATGACAGAAAACTGTCGCCGGAAACATGTGAAAATAAGGACAGGGCTGTGGCATATATGAGAGAACAGGGCTTGCCTGAAGAGACGATTGCGTTGATAAAAGAAATTATTGGCGAAGTATCCTTTGCAGGAAAAGACAGTGTAGTCCCAAAGACGTTGGAGGGAAAATGCGTGCAGGATGCAGACCGATTAGATGCGTTAGGAGCCGTAGGCATTGCCAGGGCCTTTGCCTATGGAGGAAATCATAATCGTGTCATGTACGACCCGGAAATTAAGCCGGCTTTGAACATGAGTAAGGAAGAATATCAGAACCATATATCCACTACGGTAAATCATTTCTATGAGAAATTGTTTCTGCTGAAAGATATGATCAATACCCGCAGTGCGAAGGCGATTGCCGAACATAGAGAACAGTATATGAAGGAATACATTAACGAGTTTATGGATGAGTGGGAAGGAATAAAGTAAGTTTATTTTAAAGAAAGAGGTGTCCTATGGTTACTCCCGAAAACGGAAAACGAATTTCAAAAATTGATACATATTTAAATTGTGCGGAGGTGTTTGCGTACCGCAGTACCTGCATTAAAAGAAAATATGGCGCCGTCATCGTCAAAGATGATGTGGTAATATCCACCGGATATAACGGTGCCCCCAGGGGCTTTGATAACTGTTGTGATTTAGGGGAATGTCCCCGTATGGAAAGAGATATGCATCAAGGTGACGGTTACGGAATTTGCCGTGCAGTCCATGCAGAGGCCAATGCCCTTTTAAATTGTTCCAGACAACAAACCATCGGCGCGGACTTGTATCTCTCCGGGGTGAATCCGGGAGATAATTCCATTCATAAAGCAAAGCCTTGTCCGCTGTGTGCCAGAACCATTATTCAAGCCGGAATTCGCAACGTATATCTGCGCGTTGGTGAAGGGGCGGATAATTATGAGGTAAAGAAGGCAACAGAACTTGAATGGGTACAAAGAGCTGAATGAGCTTTGAGTTCCTACATTAATTTGGATACGAAAAACGGATTGTCGAAATGAGTCGATGCATATTTGTTGAAAAACGTTATAAAGAATGCTACTATCAAAGCACGCAATTCATATGCGTGCTTTTGATATTGTGAAAGACAATTTTATAATATCAATCTTATTTTATCATGGGTGTTCACCTATATTTTTCACATTATTTAATTAAGGATTATTATAATAGACTGGAAGGAGTATATGATGTTTTTAAGTGAAGAGCAGTACTTACACGCGAAAGATTTGTATAATCAAAGGACAGAACCTTCTCCACTGCTTGCGGATTTGTCCGCGTGGGCAGTAAAAAAATATGGTATACATGTAATTGATTATATCTGTGATGAACGAAAAGACGGGAAATTGCGAATGACACCGGTATTATGGGAAGATAAAGAGGTTGATATGCTTCGAAAATACTGCAATTACAATCCGAAAATACAAAAGGCTTTTGCATACAAGTTTGCAGGACTTTGCAGAAAATACCGGTCACATCAAGAGTATACTAAGCCAAGTAATATATTTATTGCTTACGAAACGCTAAAAGAAGAATTCGAGAAGAGGATGATTCCGGCGTAATTAAAGACGTTTTAGATTAGATTCGGCAATTTAACTATGGACAGAAAGGAAACGGAAAGTCTATAATGTCTCTACAGGGGAGGATAGACTATGGAAGATATGGCAGTATTTAAAGGTTATTTAAGAAGTATGATGAGACAATTGAAATTACTTAAGAAAGCTTTAGAAGATAACGATAAAGAACTTGCTATGAAACTGATTGATGAATTGATTGAAGATACACAGAATAATATAGAAGATTAAGAGGTAATTTATGAGTAGCGAAAATAATAACACAGTCACGAAAGGCCGCGCAATTGCATTGCTTCCCATCGGTATCTTTCTGGCGCTTTTTTTAGGTATGGGTATTGTAACGGGGGACTTTTATAAAACTCCGGCTATTGTATGCTTTCTGATTGCATTATGCGTTGCATTTTTACAAAACCCCAAGGTGCCCTTTGGCGAAAAGTTAAAAATTATAGCAAAAGGGGTAGGTGATGAAAATATCATTACCATGTGTTTGATTTTTCTTTCTGCAGGTGCATTTTCCGGCACGGTAAGTGCATCCGGCGGTGTGGAAAGTACGGTAAATTTAGGCTTATCTGTGTTGCCGGCTCCTTTTGCGGTAGCGGGGCTTTTTGTTATTGGATGTTTTATTTCGGTATCTATGGGTACTTCCGTGGGAACAGTTGCAGCATTAACACCCATTGCTGTAGAAATCAGTAATAAAACAGGTTTTAATTTGGCACTTTGTGTTGGTGCAGTTATGTGCGGTGCCATGTTTGGTGATAATCTTTCCATGATTTCCGATACCACCATTGCAGCGGTAAAAACGCAGGGGTGCAATATGAAAGACAAGTTTAAAGAAAACTTCCTGATTGTACTTCCGGCAGCGTTATTGACTGTGATAATTTTCTTTTTGCTTACCAGAAACGGTAACTTCGAAGTGGCTGAAGATTTGGCATATAATTTCTGGAAGGTAGTTCCTTATCTGTTTGTATTAATTGGTGCATTAATCGGAATCAATGTATTCATTGTATTAATTGGCGGCACTGTTTTATCGTTAATTGTAGGTGTGGCTACCGGAGCCTTCCCGCTTTCGGATGTGTTTGTCGTAATGGGAGATGGGGTAACGGGAATGTACGATATTACGGTTATTTCCATTATTGTTGCATGTATTGTATCGCTGGTAAAAGAGTATGGTGGTATTCAGTTTGTATTAAATGTAATCCGTAAAGGAATTAAGGGGCAAAGAGGCGCAGAACTTGGTATTGCAGGTCTTGCTTTGGTGGTAGATGCCTGTACTGCAAATAATACAGTTGCCATTGTTATGGCAGGTCCCATTGCCAAGGAAATCAGTGATGAAAATGGCGTAGACCCGAAACGTTCAGCTTCTCTTTTGGATATATTCAGTTCCGTGGGTCAGGGTATGATTCCCTACGGAGCACAACTTTTGACTGCGGCTACACTTGCATCATTATCTCCGGTTGATATTATGCCGTATTTATTCTATCCGGTGTTAATGGCAGTCAGTGCATTTGTGTTTATAATGTTCCGCAAGCGTTCTGGGGAGGCATAATATGTCAGGAAAAAAACTTTTGTTTAAAGAATTATTTCATGCCTTTTTGGAAAAGTTTGTTTGAAACATGAAAAGTTAATAAAAATTTTATAAAACATGGGTACAATGGGACACTAAGTACAAAGAATGTAACTTAGGAGTAATATGAAAGAAGATCCAAGAATCGTCTATTACACCGACGAACTGAATGATGAGTTTTCGGGAACCTCATTTGTGCCTAGAGTAATTGATGAAGAATACCCTTATGAGGGTGGATTATTAAGAAAGATAGGCCATGTGTTCTGGTATCACATTATAGCGATACCCATAGCCTATCTTTTTTTGTATTTTAAATTCAGACACAAAATCGTAAACAGACATTTGCTAAAAGAAGCCAAAGGAGCATATTTTCTTTATGGAAATCATACCCAGCAGCTTGCAGATGCTCTGATACCTACCATTGTCAGCAGACCAAAGGATATGTTTGTAATCGTACATCCGGACAATGTTTCCATGCCTTTTTTGGGTAAGCTTACTCCGAGCCTGGGGGCTGTGCCCTTGCCGGATGATGGTAGGGCTGCCAGAAATTTTATGAACTTTATTAAGAAAAAGATAGCGGCAGGTGATCCGGTTACTATTTATCCGGAGGCACATATCTGGCCGTATTATATAGGGATTCGCCCTTTTAAGGATACGTCCTTTGGCTATCCCATACAATGTGGTGTGCCGGTGTATTGTTTTACAAACACGTACCGGAAACGCAAATACGGAAAGAACCCACAGATTGTGACTTACATTGACGGTCCTTTTTATGCGGATGGAGGCCTGTCAAAGAAGGAGCAAAAGGAGAAGCTTCGTAATCAGGTGTATGAGGCAATGGTTGAAAGAAGTAAGAAGAGTAACGTAGAACTTGTAAGGTATGTAAAAAAAGAAACAGCAGAGGCGGATGATTTATGATAAATATTCTATTCTCGGGGAATGATAAAGTATTCGATGGTGTTTTGACCTGTGCACTCTCAATTCTGAAAAGAACAACAAGCAGTGAGCCCTTTTGTTTTTATGTGATGACTACGGACGTGTCCCACATCAAACCGGAATATACGGCGTTCTCCGATGCTCAGATTGGTTTTCTGAATGAAGTGGTAAAAGAATATAACACGGATAATGAAGTAAAGAAAGTAGACGTTACGGACTTTTATAAAAGGGAGTTTGCGGACTGTCCCAATGAACTGGCATATTGTTCGCCTTATACCCTGCTTCGCCTGCTGGCAGATTTGATTCCCGGGATTCCCGATAAAATTCTTTATCTTGATGTGGATATCCTGTTTCAGCACGATATTGGGTTGCTTTATAATCATGATATTTCAGAGTATGAATATGCGGCGGCAAGAGACCACTATGGTAAGTTTTTAATTCATCCCAGTTACATCAATGCGGGTGTTCTTTTGCTGAATATGCGTAAGATTCGTGAGACCGGGCTGTTTACCAAGGCACGGGCACTTCTTCGGAGCAAAAAACTATTGTTTGCGGATCAAAGTGCCATTTACCGTTCAACTACAAAAAAACTTATGCTTCCCCAGAAGTTCAACGACCAGAAGTTTCTGCATAAACATACTGTAGTAAGACATTTTTCCAAAAGATTGTTTTATCTTCCGTATCCACATACGGCAAACATTAAACAATGGCATTTGAGTGCCATGTACAGAGCCTTTGGATATAAGCAGTTTGATGATATTTTATACGAATACATTTACTTGAAAATAAAGTTCGAGAAAGACCGAGAGGTGAATGATGAATAACAAAAAAGTAATACCTGTTTTTTATGCCTGCGATGACAATTTTATCAATTATGCCGTTGTATCCATAAATTCACTTATTACAAACGCAAGCGAAGAATATGATTATAAAATTCATATTCTGAATACCGGTTTTTTGGAGGAAAGCCGGGAAAAGCTTCTTAATTTACAACGGGAGAATGTAGAAATCTGTTTTGAGGACGTAACACTGCGTATGGTGGAGATTCAGGACAGACTTCCTTTGCGCGATTATTATTCCATGACCACGTATTATCGTATTTTTATGGCAGATATGTTTCCGCAGTATGATAAGGCAGTTTACATTGACAGCGACACGGTTATATTGGGAGATATTTCGGAAATGTATGCCTACGATTTGGGAGATAACCTGGTAGGTGCGGTTACGGACCAGGTAATTGTGCAGGAGCATGTATTTTCAGAGTATGCAAGAAAAGTTCTGGGCATTCGTCCGGAGAAATATTTTAATGCCGGTGTTCTTTTGATGAATTGCCGCGTTTTAAGAGAAGAGAAAGTACTGGAGCGTTTCATCGGACTGGTTAATCTGTATACCTTTGTGGTGGCTCAGGATCAGGATTATCTGAATATCATCTGTAAGGATAAGGTGCTTTGGATGGATCCGAAGTGGAATGCAGAAGCGTTGGAGAAGATTGTCTGCAAAGAGGAAGAGATGGCAATTATTCACTATAATTTGGTTTCAAAGCCCTGGCATTATCCGGATTGTCGCTTAAATGAATACTTTTGGAAGTATGCAGCGATGACGCAGGTGTATGACGAAATTCGTATGGAAGCTGAAAATTATACCGATGAGGAACGTGAGCAGGATGTTTATTCCGGAGAAAGACTTATAGAACTGGCTATTGCGGAAACCACCAATGTAAATAATTTTTATAATCTTCAGAAGAAGGATGATATGTCGGAAGACCGTAAAAAAATCCTTCAGCGTATTGCACAGTTTGAGCGTGAAGGCCGTTTTGATGAGGACGTGGAAGAGGACCCGCCTGCACCTGTTTTAATGCCGGAGGATATCGATTATCTTCATAAAGGATTCAGCGATAAGTTAAAAACAAAATATGCTTACAATGCCGCACATTGGTTTGTAGGTGTTTTATTAATGAAAAAGTTAATGATTGTTAAAGAAATCAAGGGCCTTGATAATTTAAAAAATTTAGATAGCGGTGCAATTGTAACCTGCAATCATTTTAATCCGTTTGACAGCTTTGCGGTAGAGATTGCTTTTGAAAAGGCAAAGCAGCACCGTAAGCGAAAAATGTATCGTGTCATTCGCGAGGGTAATTATACGGGGTTTCCCGGATTTTATGGTTTTCTTATGCGTAACTGTAATACTTTGCCTTTAAGTTCAAATATGAAGACGATGAAAAAGTTTATGGAGGCGGTGGATGAATTGCTTGGTCAGGGACATTTTATTTTGGTGTATCCGGAGCAGAGTATGTGGTGGAATTACCGCAAGCCCAAGCCTTTAAAGTCCGGTGCCTATAAATTTGCTGCTAAGAACAATGTACCGGTACTGCCGTGCTTTATTACTATGAATGACAGTGATGTGATGGGCGAGGATGGTTTTTATGTGCAGGAATATACCATACATATTGGTGAACCGATTTATCCGGACGCCGCCTTGTCCAGAGCTGATAATGTAGAAAATATGCGTAAGAAAAATTATGAGATATGGAAAAACATCTATGAAGAAACTTATCAAATGCAACTTGCGTATACTTATGATATAGAGAAGATGGTTCAATAAAATTAAATAGACAATACAGAAATAATCGTGTATAATAATTAAATATATTTTCTGTAGTCACCAGAAAGTTTATCGTTTTTTTATAGTTGAATTATGAGGGGAAATCAATGAACAAAAAAATGAAGAAATTGCCTATTAGCGCAATTGTTCTATTGCTAACGCTGGTTTTATTACTTCTTGGGGCCATTTATTTACAGAATAAGGTGGAAAGTGATTCAAAAAATCCCTTTACCTTGGAATTTAACGGTGGAAGAGATGATTCCAAATATTTGTCAGTGGAATTAATTTCTACGAAGAGTTGGATTAACAATGAGGGTACTGAGGATGAAAATATCGGGGCCCAGTATGACGGGTTAATTACAAATGAATATGCCAGTGATATTGAGGATTGGGAATTAGTAATCATTATGCCGAGTGAAGGTGTTTTAGACAGTTCCTGGAATGGTGAGTATGTTTTGGACGGAAACAGGATTACACTAAAGCCCGATGAAAATACCAAATTGATTCCGGCAGGAGAAAGTAAGCCCTTTGGTTTTATTATGATTTCCGAAGAGTTAATGAATTTTAGTAAGTTTGTATTTACCGGATATCGTCAAACCACATATACACAATATGCGTTGTTTTGGGTATTGGTAGTTGCAGCGGGGCTTTGGATAGTAGGTTTTCTGACTTATTTAATTGTATCAATCCGTATCAGAGCTTACGAAAGACGATGTGAGAATGATGCCAAGATTATTACTCAGACTATGAAGACTTTTGCAGGAATGATTGATGCAAAAGACCCTTACACCAAGGGACATTCAGCCCGCGTATCCCTTTATGCTCAGGAAATAGGCAGAAGAATGGGGATGAAGAAGGAAGAGGTCAGAAATCTGGGTTATATAGGACTTATGCATGACTGTGGTAAAATAGGCGTTCCGGATAATGTGCTGACAAAACCCAGTAAGTTATCACCGGAAGAACGAAAGGTTATTGAAGAGCATACCACCAGAGGTGGTTCCGTGTTGGAGAACTTTACAGCTATTGAGGGTATCAGAGATGGTGCCTTGTATCATCATGAGAGATATGACGGACAGGGATATCCGAAAGGATTGAAGGGCGCAGACATTCCTTTATGTGCACGTATTATTTGTGTAGTGGATGCATATGATGCAATGAATTCAGACCGTTGTTACAGACCCAGACTTCCAAGAGAGAAGATTGTGAAAGAATTGGATGATAATGCCGGCACACAGTTTGATCCGGATGTTGTGGTACATATGATTTCTATGATTAGAGACGGGTTCTGTGATGAATCATCATAATGTTTGTAAATGAAAAAATGAAATAAAAATTCCCATAAATACCAATATATTTATTGATGATAATTTGATAAAATATTAAAGAGCACCCACAGGGACTTCCGGTGGGTGTTTTTTAGAAAGAAAGAGGTAATAATAGATGGTAAAACACATAATTTTATGGCAGTTGAAGGATGAACTTTCAGTAGCAGAAAAAGAAGAAGTAAAAAAAGGAATCAAGGAAGGTTTAGAAGCGCTGGCAGGTAAAATTCCCGGCTTGCTTGATATTCATGTGCAGATTGAAGGCTTAGCATCTTCAAATGCTGACGTAATGCTGGATTCTTCTTTTGAAGATGAATCGGCTTTAAAGGGCTATGCAGTACATCCCGAGCATGTTGCTGTAGCTGACGGTAAGGTAAGACCGTATACAAAGACCAGAGCCTGTTTAGATTATGAGGTATAGAATCCTGTTGCAGATAAAGGATAGGGCAGAATGATTTAGATAATTATTTGCCTAAATAATAACGGAGGCAAAATACATGAATAAGATTGAAATCAGCGAAAACATTTTATATGTAGGAGTAAATGACAGGGATATTGATTTGTTTGAGGGACAGTATGTTGTTCCCGAGGGAGTATCCTATAATTCCTACTTGATTATGGATGAAAAAATTGCACTGATGGATACGGTGGATGCACGTAAAAGTGAAGAGTGGCTTGCAAATATCAAAGTGATTTTGGGCACGAGACAACCGGATTATCTGGTGGTTTCCCATATGGAGCCGGATCATGCAGGAAGTATTGCGGCAGCAACGGAGACCTTTCCTGATATGCAACTTGTGGGAAATGCCAAGACTTTTGCTTTTATGGGGCAATTCTTTGATATGGATATAGAAAACAGAAAAAAAGTGGTGTCAGAGGGCGATGAACTGTCTTTGGGAAGCCATAATTTGAAATTTGTTATGGCACCCATGGTACACTGGCCGGAGGTTATGATGAGTTATGAATCTTCTGAAAAGATTCTGTTTTCTGCCGATGGTTTTGGTAAGTTCGGTGCGCTGGATGCGGATGAAGATTGGGCATGCGAAGCAAGAAGATATTATTTTAATATTGTAGGAAAATATGGTGCACAGGTGCAGACGGTTTTAAAGAAACTTTCCGAAGTTGAAGTGAATGCAATCTGCCCGCTTCATGGTCCTGTTTTAAAAGAGAATTTAGATTATTATCTTGGTTTGTATGATACATGGAGTTCTTATCGTCCGGAGGACGAGGGAGTTCTTGTGGCATATGCATCCATCTATGGAAATACTGCAGGTGCAGCCAAGGAAATTGCTGATATGTTAAAAGAAAAGGGCGTAAAGAAGGTAGCAGTTACCGACCTTGCCAGAGATGATATGGCAGAAGCAATCGAGGATGCATTCCGTTATGATAAAATGGTACTTGCCTGCTCTACTTATGACGGTGGTATTTTCCCTTGCATGGAAGATTTCCTTTCTCATTTAAAAGGCAAGAATTATCAGAAGAGAACTGTTGCGTTGATTGAAAACGGAACCTGGGCTCCCATGGCAGGTAAAAAGATGCGCGAAGTGTTGGAAGGAATGAAAGAGGTTAAGGTTTTAGAGAATGTTGTAACCATTCGTTCCGCAGTAAAGGAAGAAACAATAGCGGCATTAAATGCATTGGCAGATGAAATTGTTAATTCATAAAAGTATATATTAAAGCAATAGTAATATGTTGTATGTAATGGTACTCCCTGCGGGAAGGAAAAAGGTATTTCCCGTGGGGAGTATTTTAAACTTTACACCGAACATGCGTTTTGATAAAATGGTATGCAGAAAGGCGGTAGACTATGGAAAGAGTAATATTTCATATAGATGTTAATAATGCATTTCTCTCCTGGGAAGCCGTGTATCGTTTGGAACAGGGAATGGCGGGGCCTGATTTACGCACCATTGCATCAGCGGTTGGCGGTGATGTTGAAAAAAGGCACGGTATCATTCTTGCCAAATCCATGGAGGCAAAGAAATATAAGATACAGACCGGGGAGCCTATTACCGATGCACTAAAGAAGTGTCCGCATCTTGAGATTATTCCGCCTACAAGAGATATTTATCCTAAGTATTCCAAAGCTTTTATAGAAATTCTGCATAAATATTCGGATAAGGTGGAGCAGGTCAGTGTAGACGAAGCTTTTATGGATATGACAGGCATGGAGAAATTATTCGGAGAGCCTGTTTTAATAGCAGAGAAGATTAAAAGTGAAATATATGATACGTTAGGATTCACGGTTAATGTAGGAATCTCATCTTGTAAAATTCTTGCTAAAATGGCCAGTGATTTTCAAAAGCCTAACAAAATACATACCTTATTTCCGGAAGAGATACAATCTAAAATGTGGCCTTTGCCGGTAGGGGATTTATTTTCCGTAGGAAAAGCTTCTGCAAAGAAGTTAAATTCTATGGGAATTCTGACCATAGGGGATTTAGCAAAAACCAATCCGGAAATTTTAAAAAGTCATTTAAAAAAACATGGTGAGAGTATCTGGAAATTTTCAAACGGCTTGGATGATTCGCCGGTAGAGCCTGTTCCGGCGGAGAGTAAGGGATATGGTAATTCCACGACTTTGCCTGCGGATGTGACAGAGAGTGCGGAGGCTAAGAAAATATTGTTGTCTCTTGCTGAAAAGGTGGGACGACGCTTACGGGAGGATGATGCTCGTATCGAAGTGGTTTCCGTGGGAATACGATTTTTTGATTTAAGCAACATTTCCCATCAGACTGTATTGAATGCACCAACAAATATAACGGCAGAGATTCATAGCGCGGCGTGTACGCTGTTTGATGAAATGTGGGATGGTACGCCGATACGACTTCTGGGAATACAGACCGGAAGGGTTAGCAGAGGTGAAAGTAATCGTCAAATGAGTTTGTTTGATAACACGGATTATGAGAAATTGGAAAAGCTGGACTCGGCGATTGACAGTATCCGTAAAAAATTTGGCAGTGATGCTATATGTCGCGCTGCATTTATGGAGAGTAATACTAAAGGTAAGATGTCTGATGATTAACGGAGTAAATTTTATCCGTTAATAAGAATACAGTAAGTAAAACAGGAGTTATTATAATGAATTTGCCACAGGATTTTATCAAACGCATGCAGTTCCTTATGGGTACGGAATATGAGGCTTTTACAGAGGCATATGAAAGGAACGCGTATAAAGCACTAAGAATTAACACATTAAAAATTGATGTGGAGGCGTTTCGGGAGATTTCACCTTTTGGTTTGGAACCTGTTCCCTGGTGCGAAACAGGGTTTTACTATGGCACATCTGCTGGGTATATAGAGAAAAATAAAGGGACGGAAGGTATTACCGAAATAGAAGAACGTCCCGGTAAGCATCCTTATCACGAAATGGGTCTGTATTATATGCAGGAGCCGTCGGCCATGTCTGTAGCAGAACTGGCAGATGTCCGCCCCGGAGAAAGGGTGCTTGATTTGTGTGCCGCCCCCGGTGGCAAAAGTACTCAGCTTGCGGCAAAACTACAGGGACAAGGTTTGCTTATCAGCAATGAAATTCATCCTGCCAGATGTAAAATTTTATCCCAGAATATAGAACGTATGGGGATTCGCAATGCTGTTGTTACCAATGAAACACCTCAGGGGCTTTCGGCACATTTTATCAATTACTTTGATTGCATTGTAGTGGATGCTCCCTGCTCAGGGGAAGGGATGTTCCGTAAGGATGAAGAAGCCGTTCGTCAGTGGTCCTTGGAGAATGTTTCCATGTGTGCCCGACGTCAGGATGAGATTTTGGAGGAGGCGGTTAAAATGCTTCGCTCCGGAGGCAGAATTGTATATTCCACCTGTACTTTTGCACCTGCGGAGGATGAAGAGTGTATAGCTCGTTTTTTAAACAGACATCCTGATTTTAAGGTGGAAAAAGGTAATGCTTACAGTGGATTTGCTCCCGGAAATCCTGAATGGGCAGAAAATGACGAAAGGGTAAAGGATACCCATCGTTTATGGCCTCATAAAATTAAAGGTGAGGGACATTTTGCAGCTCTTCTTGTTCATAAGGGGGAGAGTGTCGGCTATAAAGATGACAGTGTAAAAAAGAAGAAGGTAGCCAAGGTTTTGGATAAAACGAAAGAACAGTTATATAATGAATTTGTGAAAGATGCGTTAAAAGAAGAACCCGCAGGAGAAATGGTTCTTTTCGGGGATGCCTTATATTTATTGCCGGAGGAAATTAATTTAAAAGGAATAAAAATTCTCCGCCCCGGACTTCATTTAGGTAATTTTGAGAAGAAAAGGTTTGAGCCCTCTCATTCACTGGCGTTGGCATTAAAGCCCTGTGAGGTAAAAAGAAGTATAAATCTTACTACCCAATGTGATGAACCGGAACGTTATTTAAGAGGCGAAAGCCTGATAACGGAAGGGGAAAAAGGTTGGACACTGGTATGCGTAGACGGATATTCCCTGGGTTGGGGAAAGGTCAGCAACGGCATGTTAAAGAATCATTATCCTAAAGGATTGCGAAAATAGAAAAAGGATATTTTACAAAAATTTAGCCGATTAAAGTGGTAATTCAATGATTTTTACTTGCCGAATGACAAGAATAAAGGTATGATATAAGATAAGGTTTAAATTGACAATGGGCGTAGTATGCCCTTTTTCCACATGTTTTAGTATAAAACATTAAAATATGTATATTACATAGAGAAAAAATGGAGGAAAGATGAAAAAGAAAATATATATTGACGGAAGTGAAGGGACGACAGGTCTTCGTATTCATGAAAGATTTCAGGGCAGAGATGATGTTGAAATTTTAACCATCAACCCCGAACTTCGTAAAGACCCTGCAGAACGTAAAAAGATGATTAATGCTTCGGATATTACTTTCTTGTGTTTGCCTGATGCGGCAAGTATTGAGTCTGTCAGTCTTGTGGAAAATGAAAATGTAACCATTATCGACACCTCTACCGCTCATCGTACACAGGAAGGGTGGGCATACGGTTTTCCGGAGCTGTCCGTAAATCATAGAGATGCGATTAAAAACGGAAAGCGGATTGCGGTTCCGGGATGTTATGCCACAGGTTTTATTTCGTTAGTATATCCTTTAACCGCAGGAGAATTGATTGCAAAGGACTGCCCCTTATCTTCTTTCGGTATTTCAGGCTACAGCGGAGCCGGTAAAAAGGTAATCGCTGTTTACGAAGATGAAAATCGTGAGAAAATGTATGATGCTCCCAGAGAGTATGCACTTTCACAGAGCCATAAACATTTGAAAGAAATGCAGGCAATTACGGGAATTTCCAGAAAACCTTTGTTTTCACCTATTATTGCGGACTATTACAGCGGAATGGTGGTATCGGTTCCTTTATATGCAGATTTCTTACAGAAAAAAATGAGCCTTGAAGAATTATGGGGCTATTTTGATGAGTATTATAAGGGCGAAGCTTTTATTAAAGTAATGCCTTTGGGAAGCGAAGCAGAAACTGCCAATATGCTTCCGGGCAACGAATGTTCCGGCTGGGACGGATTGAGAATTTATGTAACAGGAAACGAAGAGCGTTTTGTATTATCAGCGCAGTTTGATAATCTCGGTAAGGGTGCTTCCGGGGCAGCAATCCAGTGTATGAATATTATTATGGGTTGTGATGAAACAAAGGGATTAAACCTCTAAAGATAAGGAGAAAAAATATGTTATATATTCTTTTGGCATTGTCATTTTTGTCGGCGGCGATAATTGTGGCGTTTACAGGATTTTTTACTGCATGGTATTGGATGATACTGATTTTTATCGGTATGTGGGCAGGATGTTTTTTATGCTGGATCATTATTTATTTGTTATGGCTGTTTATAGGCTCTCTTTTGCTTAATAAGAAAAAAGAAATTACTAAGCCGAATAAGTTTTATGGTTATTTTGTAAAAGAAACAATGAGTCTGCTTCTTTTCTTCTCAAGAAGTAAGGTGCATATGGAGGGAGCGGAGAATATTCCCAGAGATACCAAGTACCTTCTGGTAGCAAATCATTTGTCCAATTTTGACCCGATTACCTGTATTTCCAAATTTGGTAAAAATGATTTAGTGTTTGTATCAAAACCTGAGAATTTTGATCTTCCCATCGCGGGTAGCTGGATGCATCATGCAGGCTTTCTTGCAATTGATAGGGAAAATCCTAAGAATGCCTTGGTTACGATTAATAAAGCGGCAGAATACCTGAAGAATCAGCAGGTATCCGTAGGTATTTTTCCGGAAGGAACCAGAAACAAAACTTCAGAACCTTTGTTGGAATTTAAGAATGGTGCGTTTAAAATTGCCACCAAGGCAAAATGCCCTATTGTAGTGGCGGCTTTGAAAAATACAAGAAAAGTACAGCATAATTTCCCTTGGAAAAAGACCGATATTTATGTGCATATTGAAGTGATTCCGGCAGAAGAAGTTTCGGTTTCAAATACAGCACATTTGTCAGCACGTGTTTATGATATCTTAAAGGCTAACGTGTAAGGCAAATATTTTATTATCAGTTACAGAGGATAAATATTGGTAGTTTAAGCATAAACCGACAATATGAAAAACAAAAGAGGGGTACAAACTATGAAATATCTTTTATACAACGGATTGGCAAGCAGCGGCACCTGTAAGTCTAAAGCAGAGGAGTACTTGGCAAAAGAAGGAGAAGGCGCCGAGTTGGTTGATTTGGTGGGCCTTGACATAAGAGAATGGATTAAGAAGACTACTGCCCAAGATATTATTATTCTGTGCGGTGGTGACGGAACCTTAAACCATTTGGCCAATGATTTGGATGGTGTGGAAATTCCCTGTCCCCTGCTTCACTATAAAGCCGGAACCGGTAATGACTTCCTTGTGGATTTGGAAGATATATTGGGAAAAACAGATGTTGGTCCCATTAACGAATACATTAAGAATCTTCCCACAGTTAAGGTAAAAGATATTGAGTGTAAGTATATCAACGGCATCGGCTATGGTATTGACGGTATGTGTTGCGAATATGCAGATAAAATGCGTGCGGCAGGCAAGAATAAGGTAAATTATACAACGCTTGCCATTAGGCTTTGTTTGTTTAAGTATAAAGCACCCAATGCCACTATTACCATTGATGGTGAAGAGTTTAAATACAACAGAGTATGGTTGGCAGCTTCCATGAACGGACAATATTACGGAGGCGGCATGAAGGTGGCACCGGGACAGAAACGTAATTCCGGTAAGCTGTGTCTTGCTGTGGTACATAATCTTGGAAGACTTAAGTTATTGACTATTTTCCCGAAGATTTTTGACGGAAGCTATGTAAAGCACGAAAAACATGTGGATTTGCATTACGGCAATCACATTAAGGTTGCTTTTGATGCACCGATGGCACTTCAGATTGACGGAGAAACAGTGCTTGACGTAACAGAATACGAAGTAACTTTATAAAAGGAATGAATGCTTTCGGAGGAGCCGGCATAGATAAACATAAGAAAATAAGGAGTTAGAGTATGAGTTTTTTCGAGACATTAGCAAATATTAATAGTGCCATTAATGATTTTGTATGGGTACAGATTGGCTTGGTAATCTTAATCGGTACCGGTATTTTAATGACTGTTCTGACAGGATTCTTTCAGGTGTCACATATCGGACATTGGTGGAAAAAAACAATCGGAGGAATGTTTAAGAAGGATTCCTTAAAGAAGAAAGACGAGAAGAGTGTATCTCAGTTTCAGGCTTTATGTACTGCATTGGCAGCAACAATCGGAACCGGTAATATTGCCGGTGTGGCAACTGCAATTGTAATTGGTGGTCCGGGAGCTGTATTCTGGATGTGGATTGCGGCATTTTTAGGTATGATGACTAATTTTTCTGAAAATGTCCTTGGTATTTATTATAGAAGAAGAAATAAGCAGGGTGAATGGTCCGGAGGACCTATGTATTATTTAAGAGATGGTCTTGGTAAGGCAACAGGCTACGAAAAAATAGGTAAAGTTCTTGCTGTATTATTCAGTTTGTTTGCTATCCTTGCATCATTTGGTATTGGTAATATGGGTCAGGTAAATAAAATTACTTTAAACATTAAGTCTGCATTCTTTGCAAATGTAGAGCCGGTGATTGTATTTGGTAATGTGGAACTGATACCTTTGATTATTGGTATTTCCCTTGTAATTCTTGGTGGTTTAATTATTCTTGGCGGTTTGCAGAGAATTGCAGCAGTGGCTGAAAAGGTAGTTCCTTTTATGGCTATTGCCTATATAGTAGGTGCATTGATTGTTTGCTGCGCAAATATTACACAAATCGGACCAGCTTTTTTAGCTATTTTTAAGTTTGCCTTTGGTATTAAGGCAGTAGGTGGGGCGGCAGTAGGTATTGCAATTAAAGAAGTAATTACTCAAGGCTGTAAAAGAGGTGTATTTTCAAACGAAGCAGGACTTGGTTCTTCTGTTATGGTACATTCCAATTCAGACGTAGTAGAACCTGTTAAGCAGGGTATGTGGGGTATCTTTGAAGTATTTGCGGATACTTTTGTTGTATGTACCATGACTGCTCTTGTTGTGCTTACTTCCGGTTTTATTAATTTGGAGACTGGTTTGGCTGTAGAAGGTGCAAATGATGCAACTTTGGTTGCACAGGCATTCGGTAATGTATTCGGTCAGGCGGGACAGTGGTTTATCGCCATTGCAATGTTGTTATTTGCATTTACAACCGTTCTTGGTTGGTCGCATTATGGTGGTAAGGCAGTGGAATATTTATTTGGAAATATCGGTACAAAGATTTATAAGGTAATATTTGTACTTATGATTGTATCCGGTGCACTTATGACTTCTTCGTTGGCATGGGATATTTCCGATACTTTTAATGGTTTAATGATGGTACCTAACTTGATAGGTGTAGTTGCGCTTTCGCCTGTGGTTGTTAAGATTACACGCAACTATATTAACCGAAAAATCAAAGGAAAAGATGAAGAACCGGTTTTATCATATGCTCCTGAGATACAGAAAGAGGCAGCTAAGGCTGTGGCTGAAGGCAGAGAGTAAGTTTTCATGGAAGAGACAATTATGTCTGATTGCACCCTTTGTCCAAGGAATTGCGCAAGCAACCGGGAGGCCGGCGTAAAAGGTTTTTGTGGAGAAAGTAAGGACATTCGTATTGCAAGAGCGGCACTTCATTTTTGGGAAGAACCTGTTATTAGTGGACAAAAGGGCTCCGGTGCTGTATTTTTTACGGGATGTAATTTAAAATGTATTTTCTGCCAAAATACTTCTGTTGCGTCAAATAAAGTAGGGGCAGTAGTCAGCAAAGAGCGGCTTGCAGATATTTTTATGGAGTTAGAAAAGCAGGGAGCTGTTAATATTAATTTAGTGACGGCTTCCCATTATGCGCCGCAGGTGGCAGATGTAATTCGTCTGGCAAAGCAAAAAGGTTTGCAACTACCGATTGTCTATAATACATCTTCTTACGAGAGAGCGGAGTCACTTAGGCTATTGGAAGGACTTGTGGATGTTTATCTGCCGGATATGAAATATATGGATAGTGGAATGGCCGAGCGTTATTCAAATGCAGAAGATTATCCACAAATAGCCAAAGAAGCCATTGCAGAAATGTTTCGGCAGGTAGGAGAGCCTGTATTTGATGAGTCCGGCAATTTAATGAAGCGTGGGATGATAGTGCGTCATCTTGTAATGCCCGGAGCGGTAAAGAATGCAAAACAGGTAATCGATTATTTGCTGGATACATATGGCGATGCCATTTATATTAGTCTCATGAACCAGTATACACCTATGAAGGATTTCGAAAAATATCCTGAATTAAATCGGCGTGTAACCCGAAGAGAATACGAGAGAGTAATATCATATGCACTGGATAAAGGAATAAAAAATGCTTTTATTCAGGAGGGAGAAACTGCAAAAGAAAGTTTTATACCTGAATTTAATCTGACTGGTGTATAATATTTAAAAGAAGTGAAAGGAGAACGCAATGTCTGATTTATTAACTTCCGTATATTTGAGAATGGTTAATGGTATTAATTCCGTTACTGATACTTCAGCGGTTCCGGGTGTAAAAGAAACCGAAAATGCAGGCGAAAACACGGTCTCTTTTCAGGAAATTCTTTCCGAACAGGTGGAAGAATTACAGGAACTGTTGCAGACTGAAGAGCAATCTCCGTTATCAGAATTAGAAGATACTTTAGATAAAAGTATTCTTGGAGATAACCGCTTGGATTTAAGCAGTTTATCTGAAGAAATGCTGTATTCTTCCGGTGGGAGCAGTGTGCTTGCAAGCTTGATGGACGGACATTTTTCATCTATGGTAATGGAAACTTCAGAAGAGGCAGAAGATGAAAGTCACTTGACGCAAATGTTTGAAGAGCAGGGTGAGAACCGGGAACAACAGATAGAACAGTTGCTTACAAATTTACAGAATACCATTGGTAAAATGGATGAATAGAGAACAGTTATGAAGATTATGTTGAATTTTATCAAAAAAGAACCTGTTTTTTGTGCGGCATGCCTGCTGATGCTGGCATCCGCTTTTTTTGTAGTACCTAACAAAGAATATTTCGGATATATAGATTATAAAGTGTTGGCACTTTTATTTTGCTTAATGGCAGTGGTGGCAGGTTTAAAAGAGATGGGGCTTTTTGACAGAATTGCCTCAGCTTTAAGCCGTAAGGTTTCTACAGTACGAAGTCTCACATTATTATTAAGTCTTGTTTGTTTTTTTGTGGCGATGATTATTACCAACGATGTGGCATTAATTACTTTTGTCCCGCTGACTGTTCTTATGTTAAAAGGACAAAAAGAAGAAGATGTTATCCGTGCGGTAGTCATTGAAACCATTGCCGCGAATCTGGGAAGCTGTTTAACGCCTATCGGTAATCCGCAGAATTTGTTTTTGTACGGGTTTGGCGGTTATGAAGTGGGACAGTTTTTGTTGGATATGCTTCCTGTAGTTGCAGTGTCGTTGGTGGCAGTGGTTTTGCTGGCATTATTCACCCAAAGGAAGCCATTGCAGGTGGGCGGACAAAGTGCAGAAGAAATTGATGCGGCACAGGGAGAGTTAATCGGACCGGAGGAAGTGAATGTTAAGCCGGAAATCCCTGTGGGAAAGCTTGTAATGTATCTGGTGCTTTTTGTGGTATGTCTGCTGGAAGTATTTCATGTACTGCATTATTTGATTGTATTGGCAGTGGTAGTAATTGCACTTCTGATTTTTGACCGTAAAATCCTTTTAAAAGTGGATTATATGCTTTTGGCTACATTTATAGCATTTTTTGTTTTTATCGGCAATTTGGGCCAAATAGAAAGGGTGAGAGGGCTGTTGGAAGAATTACTTGCCGGCAGAGAGATTCTTGTTGGCATTGGGGCATCACAAGTTTTCAGTAACGTACCTGCCGCCATGCTTTTGGCAGAGTTTTCTACAGATATCAAGGGTCTTCTTTGGGGTGTGAATATCGGCGGCCTGGGAACTTTGATTGCGTCTATGGCGAGCTTGATTTCTTATAAAATCTATGCAAACCGCAAAGAAGCTGAATGTGGCAAATACATGGGATGGTTTTCGTTGTATAATTTTGGATTACTGGCATTGTTTGTGGTGTTGGTGGTGTTCTTTGATTGGAGATAAAGTAAGAGCAAATAATATCTTGAATATAAATTTTTGAAAAATGAATTGATAATACATGCAGGGATGATGAGGAGACGGTATGAACCAAACAACAATTACTTTAAAAAAAGGTGAAGGTAGGCTTTTAAAGTCCGGCGGGCTTTGGATATTTGATAATGAAATTGCGGACGTAAAAGGAGACTTTGAAAACGGTGATGTGGTATCCGTACAGGATTTTGATGGTTATTCCATGGGACAGGGTTTTATCAATGTGAATTCCAAGATTCGCGTCCGCATGTTGACAAGGAATCCGCAGACCCTTATTGATGATGAATTCTTTTATAAAAGGGCTAAAAATGCCTGGGAGTACCGTAAAAAAACCGTGGATACTTCCAGTTGCCGTTTGATTTTCGGAGAGGCAGATTTTTTACCCGGATTTGTAATGGATAAGTTTGAGGATGTGCTTGTGGTGCAGTCCTTGGCTTTGGGAATTGATAAGTGGAAGCTTGCCATCGTGGACGGTATGAAGCGTGCCTTGGCAGAGGATGGTATTATCATTCGCGGTGTGTATGAGCGAAGCGATGCCAGAGAGCGTATTAAAGAAGGATTGCCTCAGGTAAAAGGTTTTATCGGGGAAGAATTTGATACTATGGTACAGATTGTTGAAAACGGTGTAAAATATTGGGTGGATGTAAAAGACGGACAAAAGACAGGTTTCTTTTTGGACCAGAAATATAATCGCCTGGCGATACAGAAGTTATGTAAGGGCGCAAGGGTTCTCGACTGCTGTACCCATACCGGTTCTTTTGCTTTAAACGCCGGTCTGGGCGGAGCAAAAGAAGTGACGGGTATCGATGTTTCGGAGTTGGCTGTTGAGCAGGCTACGTCGAATGCAAAGCTTAATGGTTTAGAAAATGTAGTACATTTTGAAGTGGATAATGTATTTGATTTGCTTCCCAGACTGGAAGCGGAAGGACAAAAGTTTGATGTGGTTATCTTAGATCCGCCTGCTTTTACCAAATCCAGAGCTTCTGTAAAGAACGCAATGAAAGGTTATCGGGAAATAAATCTTAGGGCTATGAAACTGGTAAAAGACGGTGGCTTCTTGGCAACCTGCTCCTGTTCGCACTTTATGACCTATGAGTTGTTTACTGCAACGATTCATCAGGCTGCCAATATGGTACATAAACGCTTGCGACAAGTGGAGTTTAAGACACAGTCTCCGGACCATCCGATTCTGTGGGCTGCGGAAGAGTCATATTACCTGAAGTTTTATGTATTTCAGGTATGCGATGAATTTTAGGATATAGTAAATTAACGGGATTTGATGTGCGAAGGACTGCGACAGGGGCGTGGTCCTTTTTGAATTTCAGAGAGGGAGGGAATAGCAACATAAAAAATGATAATAACATGAAAATGCTACTTTTAAATTAAAAGGTTGTCGAAATTAGTCAATTATAAATTACTCAATCATACTTGACTAAAATATAAATGAGTAATATGATATAGATACCAAATGGAGGTGTTTCTATGTTTATAGGCAGAGACAAAGAGTTAAACACATTAGATAAATTATATCAATCAGATAAGTTCGAGTTTGTAGTAATATACGGACGCCGTCGTGTAGGAAAGACTGCGCTTATTAATCATTTTATTGGTGATAAAAAGTCTATTTACTTTATGGGTGTAGAGAGTAACGAGAAGCAGAATCTTGAAAATCTTAGTAAAAGTATTATTGAATTTAGTAGTGGTATTCAAGCTGAAACATCTTTTGTATCTTTTCAGGCTGCTTTGGAATATGTATTTCAGTTGGCGGAAAAGGAACGGATTATTCTTACCATTGATGAGTATCCCTATGTGGCGCGTTCATCTAAGAGTCTGGCTTCTACATTGCAGTTACTGATTGATAAATATAAAGATACATCCAAATTGATTCTCATATTATGCGGTTCTTCCATGTCTTATATGGAGGACCATGTACTTGCTTATAAATCTCCTCTTTACGGAAGAAGAACGGCACAGATGAAGATTTTGCCTTTCGATTTCGAGGAGAGTTGCCGCTATTTTAATACCCTGCCGGATGAAGAAAAAGCATTGATATATGGTATTGTAGGTGGTACTCCCCAATATCTTTTACAAATGAGTGATCAGTTAAGTGTGGAAGAAAATATCAGAAACACATATTTGAATCCTATGTCTTTTCTTTATGAGGAGCCTGTTAATCTTTTAAAACAAGAGGTTCGTGAACCGGGAATTTATAATGCTATTATTACCGCGATTGCAACCGGACATACGCGCATGTCGGAGATCTCTTCCAAGGTAGGTGAGGATACTAATGTATGTGCCAATTATATTAAGAATTTGATAAATCTGGGCATTGTAAAAAAACAGACACCGTACGGAGAAAAGGAATCCAGAAAGTCTATTTATTCTATTGAAGATAATATGTTTTATTTCTGGTATCGTTTTGTGCTGGATAACAGTTCTGTGATTGCCCGAGGTGCTACTGACATAGTATACAAGCGTATTGAGCCTCAATTATCAGACTATATGGGAAGCGTGTTTGAAGAGATTTGTATTCAGTATCTGTGGAAACAACTTCTTGAAGGTAATGCGCCGATTGAATTTAGTTCGCTTGGCCGCTGGTGGGGAAATGATCCGATACAGAAATGTCAGGCGGAAATAGACATTATGGGTGAACAAGATAGTGAATCAGCGTTGTTCGCGGAGTGTAAGTGGAGAAATGAAAAAGTAGATTTAGACATTCTTGAAACTTTAATTGAACGCAGTGAATTGTTCCACTATAAAAAAGTTCATTATTACTTGTTTTCTAAAACCGGTTTTACAAAAGGTTGTACGGAAAAGGCTGGGAATATGGGTAATGTAACATTGGTTTGTTATGCGGATATTGTGGGAGCGATGAAGTAGAGCAAATTGACAATTGTTGAATTTGAATTATGAATTGAGAGGAAATAAGAAGTGAAGATGGACATTGAAATGGCTTTAGCGTACAAAGCGGGAATGACAAAAATAAATTAGATAAATGGCTGGATAAAATATCATTATAAATTGAAACCGGGGATTTTGATATGCTATACTATAAAAGTACATCAAATTTTCCGAGATTTGCCACGAAAAGGAGTAGAGAATGGATAAATCGTTAACCGGGAATGAATCAGGTATAGGTATTACTCAGTGCAAAGATGGACTGTAGCAAGCAAACATCCCATGGCTAAGGAAGGAGCATATATGAAAATATTAGTTGTAGTTGACATGCAGAACGATTTTATCGATATGGCATTAGGAACTAAGGAAGCAGTTGCCATTGTTCCTAACGTAGTAAAAAAGATTACCGATGGTGACTGGGATAAAATATATGTAACCTACGATACCCACGGAGAAGGCTATATGGAAACTTCTGAAGGTAAAAATCTTCCCGTGCCTCATTGTATTAAAGGAAGCAAGGGTTGGGAGTTAAACGTTGAAGTGGAGAGTGCGTTACAGGCAGTCAATTGTCCTGTTGTAAAAGTTGAAAAGCCTACTTTTGGTTCCGTGCGTCTGGCTGAACTTGTAGGAGAGGATGTAGCAAAGGAAAAGTGCAGTGTGGAACTGATAGGTCTTTGTACGGATATCTGTGTGGTATCCAATGCACTGCTTCTGAAAGCAAATTATCCGGAATTGCCCATTGCTTTGGACTCTGCCTGTGTGGCAGCAGTTACTCCGGAAACCAACGAGGCGGCATTGGCCACCATGAAGATGTGCCAGATTCAAATTTTGTAAGCGATTGCATTTATAAAATAAGAATGCTGATTATAAAACCATAGACAGAGATAAAAGACGGAGAATTAATATGCAGGTAAATTGTGAAGAATGTGCTCATTTTTATTATGATGAAGACTATGAAGAATATATGTGCGCGGCAGATATGGATGAAGATGACTATGCGCGCCTTATGAATAATCCGCGCAGTACGTGTCCTTTTTATCAGAATGGTGATGAGTACAGGGTTGTGCGTAAACAGATGTAGAATGGAATGTGCCGGGCATTTTCCCGATATACAGAAGTGCCGGAATCAGAGAATTGTGTAAAAAGAAAGGAGTGCCATATGCAGGAGAAAATAAAAACCTTAAAAGAATGGATAGACAACAGTAATAACATTGTGTTTTTTGGCGGAGCCGGAGTGTCTACAGAAAGCGGCATTCCTGATTTTAGAAGTGTGGATGGTTTATATAATCAAAAATATGACTATCCGCCGGAAACGATTTTGAGTCATACATTTTTCTGGAGAAAGACGGATGAATTTTATCGCTTTTATCGTGATAAAATGATTATCGAAAATGTTAAACCAAATGCGGCGCATTTAAAGCTTGCCGAGTGGGAGGCGCAGGGAAAGTTAAAAGCGGTCATTACCCAAAATATAGACGGTCTGCATCAGTTGGCCGGTAGCAAAGAAGTTATGGAGCTCCACGGAAGCGTGCATCGTAATTATTGTGATAAATGCCATGCTTTTTACGGTATTGAAGCAATTACCGGCAGTGAGGGAGTGCCTAAGTGTCCGGATTGCGGCGGCGTGATTAAACCGGATGTTGTTTTGTATGAAGAAGGATTGGATGATTTAACAATCAGTAAATCTATTCAATACATAGCCAATGCGGATGTTTTGATTATTGGCGGCACTTCTTTGGCGGTATGGCCGGCAGCGGGCCTGATTGACTATTACCGCGGAGATAAGTTGGTGTTGATTAATAAATCACAGACTGCAAGAGAAACCAGAGCCAATCTTGTCATTGAAGGTAAAATCGGTGAGGTACTGGGTAGTTTATAGGTAGAAGGTCAATCACAGACCTAATGTGTATATAAAAAGATTGGAACTATATTACATTTTAATAGACGGAAGGTAATATTAATATGGAAATCCATGTGAATAACATTATCAAATTAAAAAAGCAACACCCTTGCGGAAGTTATGAATGGAAAGTATTAAGGGAAGGCGCAGATTTCAGATTGCAGTGCGAGGGGTGCGGTCATCAGGTTATGATGGCAAGAAGAGTGCTGGAGAAAAGCGTGAAGGAAATTAGAGAAGTATAAAAGAAAGAGGTTACGGCAGTAGTTACAGAAGCACGGAAAAATATTGAAATCTCAGTAAAAAAAGCTTGAAAACACAAGAAAAGTGTGGTATCATGATTTTCCGTGATGTAATAAAATTCCTTGCTCCCTGCGTAAAAGCAAGGGGCCAGAGACCAAAAGGAGGTAACAAGCATGAACAAGTATGAATTAGCGGTTGTTGTCAATGCTAAAATCGAAGAAGATGAAAGAGTAGCTGTTGTGGACAAGTGCAAGGCGCTCATCGAAAGATTCGGTGGTACAATCACAAACGTAGATGACTGGGGTAAGAAGAAATTAGCTTACGAAGTTCAGAAGATGCGTGAAGGTTACTACTATTTCATCGCTTTCGAAGCTGAATCTACTGCGCCCATCGAAATCGAAAACAGAGTTCGTATCATGGACAATGTAATCAGATACTTATGCGTTAGACAGGACGAAGCATAGAAAGTAGGTATATATGAATAAAGTAATTCTTATGGGTCGTTTAACCAGAGATCCTGATGTAAGATATTCACAGGGTGAAAACCCCACAGCAATTGCAAGATATTCTCTTGCAGTAGACAGAAGATTTAACCGTGGAGATGAAAACAATACAGATTTTATCAATATTGTTGCATTCGGCAGAGCGGGTGAATTTGCAGAGAAATATTTACACAAGGGAACGAAGGTATTGGTAACCGGACGTATTCAGACCGGAAGTTATACCAACAAAGATGGTCAGAAGGTATATACAACAGATGTTGTAGCTGAAGATCAGGAATTCGCAGAGAGCAAGAATGCTTCAAGCGAAGGGGGATATGCAGGTAACTCTAATTACAGTAGAAATGAAGCACCTGCAGCGGCAGACGGAGATTTCATGAGTATCCCTGATGGAATCGTAGAAGAATTGCCGTTTAACTAAGTGTTTTTGGATTTCAGATAGGAGGCAATATTATGGCATTCGTGAAAGCAGATAAATCCGATTCTCCCATGAAGAGAAAAGGCGGAATGCGCAGAAGAAAGAAAGTATGCGTTTTCTGTGGTAAGGATAATGTAATTGATTACAAGGATACTGCTAAGTTAAAGAGATATGTATCCGAAAGAGGTAAGATTCTTCCCAGAAGAATCACCGGAAACTGCGCTAAGCATCAGAGAGCATTGACAGTTGCTATTAAGAGAGCACGTCACGTTGCACTTATGCCCTACACAGTAGATTAATAAAAAGAATGAAACCGATTGTCAGAAATGGCAATCGGTTTTTTATATTTGTTTGAAGAATAAATTAAAGTTGAGTTCATAAAAAATCGAATTCTGTAGCAAAACCCCAAAATATAGCATAAAAACGTTATGACATTCAAAATAATGTTATGGAAGTTCTCGACGGAAAATGTTATAATCATATCATGTGAGACTATCACATTTTAGCAGGTTGAGATTTATAGCAGAACAAGAGATTACATAAGAGGGTTGCTATGTCAAAAAAAGTAAAGGTTAAAGGAAAATTCCGATTATATAAGGTTACATTATATTTATTGGGTGCAATTCTTGCGTTAATGACGATAGGCATCTATTTTTTGGATTACAGAGCCGGAATTATTTTAAACGTTTTCTTGCTTTTGTACTTTGCCGGAATTTTGGTATCCAATATTATGAGCAAGCAATTTGTCGTTAACGAGTTGATTAGCTTTGCTACGGAATATGGTCAGGTACAACGTCAGATTTTACGCGATTTACAGTTACCTCATGCCCTTTTGGATCAGAACGGAAAGGTGCTTTGGACCAATGTAGAATTCGAGAAGCTGGTAGGTGAGGAAAAGGGGTATCGTAAGTCTGTTACAAATCTTTTTCCGGGGATTACGTTGGATAAGCTGCCGTTAGAGGAAGAGGAAACCCAACTTGAGATTTCTTATGAAGAAAAGGACTTCATGGCGAAGATGAAGCGTATCAGTGTAACTGATATGATTCAGAACAGTGAAATGATAGATGTAAGCGGTGATGAGATTTTTATTATCGGTTTATACCTTTTTGATGAAACTGCTTTAAAAATTGCCTTGCGTGAAAACGATGACCAGAGTCTTGCAGTAGGCTTGATATATCTTGATAATTATGAAGAAGCGTTGGAAGGTGTGGAAGATGTACGCCGCTCTCTTTTGCTTGCTTTAATTGACCGTAAAATTAACAAGTATGTAGCTTCTGTTGACGGTATTGTAAGAAAACTGGAGAAAGACAAGTATTTATTAATTCTTCGTAAAAAAGCGGTAGCACAGTTAAAAGAAGCGAAATTTGATATTTTGGAGGATGTTAAGACTGTAAATATCGGTAATGAGATTGCGGTTACACTAAGCATTGGTATTGGTTTGGGTGGCCTTACCTATAGTCAGAATGCGGAGTTTGCAAGAGCAGCTATTGACCTTGCATTGGGACGAGGTGGTGACCAGACGGTTGTCAAGATGCCGGGAAGTATTCAATATTTTGGAGGAAAGAGTCAGCAGATTGAAAAGAGCACAAGGGTAAAGGCAAGAGTAAAAGCACAGGCTTTAAAAGAAATAATCAGTGCAAAGGACCAGCTTTTTGTTATGGGACATCGTATGCCTGATGCTGATAGTTTTGGTGCGGCAGTAGGTATTTACACTATTGCAAAATCCATGCAGCGAAAGGCTCATATCGTTATGGATGACGTAACAACTTCATTACGTCCCATGGTTGATTTATTTATACAGAATCCGGATTATGAAGATGATATGATTCTTAATAGCCAAGAGGCATTAGAGAAGGTTGGTAACAATGCGGTATTGGTTGTAGTGGATATTAATAAACCTTCCATTACCGAATGTCCCGAACTTTTAAAGCGGTGCAAGGCAATTGTGGTATTAGATCATCACAGACAAGGTGAAGAAACTATTGACAATGCAACGTTATCATATGTGGAGCCTTATGCGTCTTCCGCATGCGAAATGGTTGCAGAAATTTTACAGTATGTTGAGACAGGAGCTAAAATTAAATCTGTAGAAGCAGATTGTTTATATTCCGGTATTATGATAGATACCAATAATTTTATGACAAAGACAGGCGTACGTACCTTTGAAGCTGCGGCATTTTTACGTCGTAACGGTGCAGACGTAACCCGAGTGCGTAAGCTGTTTAGGGAAGATGCATCAGAATATATGGCTAAGGCGAAAACGATTCGTGACACCATGATTTATCGGAATGATTATGCTATTTCCATTTGTGACGGTTCGGGTTGTCAAAGCCCTACGATTGTTGCGGCTCAGGCGGCGAATGAGCTCCTTAACATTAACGGAGTAAAAGCAAGTTTTGTTTTTACGGAATATCAGGGTAAGGTTTATCTGAGTGCCCGTTCGATTGATGAATTAAATGTCCAGGTAGTAACAGAACGTCTCGGTGGCGGCGGACATATGAATATCGCCGGTGCGCAGTTTACGGAGGTCACTGTAGATGAAGCAGTGAAGCAATTACAGGAAACCTTGGATGAAATGGTTGAAAATAAGGATATTTAACCTTTGCTTTTAAGCCTTAACAGAAAGTGAAGATAATAAGAGGCAAAGGTGAAAGAAAGGACATAACATGAAGGTAATTTTATTACAGGATGTAAAAGCGCTTGGTAAAAAGGGCGATATGGTAGAGGTAAGTGACGGATACGCAAGAAATTTTATCCTTCCTAAGAAGGTTGGCGTTGAAGCGAACGAAGTGAATAAAAATGATTTAAAGCTTCAGAAAGCAAACCAGGAAAAGGTTGCGAAGGAACAGTATGATGCGGCAGTTGCTTTAGGTAAAGAGTTAGAAGCGCTTACAGTAAATGTAACCGTAAAAGCAGGCGAGGGCGGCCGGGTTTTCGGCGCAGTAACTGCAAAGGAAATTTCACAGGCATTGTCTAAACAGCACGGTAAAGACGTTGATAAAAAGAAGATTCAGTTATCTGATTCTATTAAAAATGTCGGTAGCTTTGAAGTTTCGGTTAAACTGCACACTAAGGTTACGGCAACCTTGAGTGTAAAGGTAGATGCTGCAAAGTAATTTTAGTTAGAAATATTAAGATTACGATATGAGAGTGCTATATAGAAAAAGGACGTACTTTCGAGAAAAGTATTCGAAGCAAGGGGAAATACAAAGATGGACGAAGCGGTAATAAAGAGAATATTACCCCATTCAACAGAAGCTGAACAATCGGTATTGGGTTCTATGATTATGGATTCTGATGCTATTGTTACGGCGTCGGAACTCATTACCGGAGATGATTTTTATAATAAACAGTATGGTGTGATTTTTGATACTATGGTAGAATTGCAAAATTCCGGCAGTTCTGTTGATATGGTAACTTTACAGGATAAATTAAAAGAAAAAGATGTACCGCCGGAAGTAAGCAGTTTGGAGTACGTAAGAGATTTTATTACAGCTGTGCCGACTTCTGCAAATATTAAATATTATGCGGAAATTGTACAGAAGAAATCGGTTTTGCGTAAGTTGATTCGAACTACAGAAGGTATTACCAATACCTGCTATGCCGGAAAAGATGATGTCGAGGAGATTCTTGAAGATACAGAAAAGAAAGTATTTGACATTGTACAGAGACGCAATACCGGAGATTTCGTTCCTATCCAGCAGGTTGTCATGAACGCTTTGGATATTATTGAGAAGGCGGCAAAGAATAAAGGTGCTATTACTGGTGTGCCTACCGGATTTACGGATTTAGATTATTCTACAGCAGGTTTTCAGCCTTCGGATTTGATTCTTATTGCAGCCCGTCCCTCTATGGGTAAAACAGCATTTGCATTAAATATTGCATTGCATGCAGCTGTAAAGTGTCAAAAGTCTGTTGCGGTATTTAGTTTGGAAATGTCCAAGGAACAGTTGGTAAATCGTTTATTTGCCATGGAATCTAAGGTAAACTCCCAGAACTTAAGAACCGGTAATCTTTCAGATAAAGATTGGGACAAGCTTATGGAAGGTGCTATTGAAGTGGGTAAGTCAAAACTTATCATTGATGATACCGGTAGCATCAGTATTTCAGAATTACGTTCCAAATGTCGTAAGTTTAAGTTGGAACATGGTCTTGATATGATTATGATTGACTACTTGCAGTTGATGACAGGAAGCGGTAAGACGGATTCCAGACAGCAGGAAGTTTCCGATATATCACGTTCCTTAAAAGCACTTGCCAGAGAATTAAATGTACCGGTTATAGCATTATCCCAGTTAAGCCGTAAGGTGGAAGAGAGACCGGATCATCGTCCGATGATGTCAGACCTTCGAGAATCCGGTGCGATTGAGCAGGATGCTGACGTGGTAATGTTTATCTATCGAGATGATTATTACAATAAAGATACCGATAAGCCGAATGTTGCAGAAATTATCATTGCTAAGCAACGTAACGGTCCTGTGGGAACCATAGAACTGGCATGGTTGCCTGACTATACACAATTCAAAAATCTTGCAAAATAAATGCAGAGAAGCTACGAAAGAAAAGAACAAATCATTATGGTTTGTTCTTTTTTGATTATTTTCAAAAAAGAAAGGAGCGATAAGCTATGATGCAAACAATGTATTTTATTTCAGAAGCGGCTAAAGAGGTAAAGGTAGAGAATCATGTATTAAGGTATTGGGAGGAAGAATTAAATTTACCGGTAAAAAGAAACGAGCAGGGACATCGATATTATACGAAGGAGGATATAGACCGTTTTGTCTACATAAAACAATTAAAGGAAGAAGGATTACAGTTAAAAGCAATTCGAAATCTTCTTGAAAAGCAAGGCGTAGTATCAGAAGAAAGGATTTGTGATAAGGTAAATAAAAAAAGTTCTGCACCTCAGTTAATGATTCTTAATTCTAACAAACTAAAGCCACAACGTAATTTTGAGGCGTTAGAGGATGATGATAAGCAGGAAAAAGCATATCGATTGCAGATGCTTTTAAAAGCCATGGTTGCAGAGGCGGTAAGCGAAAATAACAGAGAATTAGGTAATGAAATTAAAGAAATTGTACAAAAGGAAATGGATTATCAATTCCGCATGCAGGAGGAGAGAGAAGAAGAGAGAGAAAAACAACGTATCGAGAGGGAGAACTCTCATTATGCCAAAATTGATGAGTTGATTCGGGAAAAAACTGTAGGGAAAAGAAAAAAGCATTCACTTTGGTGAATGCTTCCCTCGTTATGTTTGTATTAAATTAACCTTCTGTAATAGCTTCTGCAGGACAAGCATCTGCACAACCGCCACAATCGATACAAGCGTCTGCATCGATTACATACTTATCAGCACCTTCGCTGATAGCTTCTACGGGGCACTGTGCTGCACATGCACCACAAGATACACAAGAATCACCAATTACATATGCCATGTTAAAACCCTCCTTAAATAATACGAATATGCTTTATCAAGCTTATACTTATTTTAATACAATTAAACCTGAATATCAAGAGGTTATAGTAACCTGACTACGATATCCTGATGATTTATGGTTTAAATTGCTAAATATTTTGTTTGGTTTCGCTGATTGCTCTTAAAACAATTTGTTTTTTCTCTAAAACAAGAGATTTATCCGCTGCCGGAACGCCTTCCAAAGGATAAGGGATACCTAATTTCTCGTATTTAGGGATACCCATGGTATGATAGGGAAGTATATCCAATGCATGCAGTGTAGTTAATTCGCCTAAAAAAGCACCTAAGCGGTACAAATCTTCGTTGGAATCCGTAACACCGGGAACTAATACATGGCGTATCCACATTGTTTCATCTTTATCAGACAAATATCTTGCAAATGCAAGAATATTTTCATTGGAATGTCCGGTAAGTTTGCGATGTTTCTCGTTGTCAATATGTTTTAAGTCCAACATAATTAAATCGGTGACTTTTAAGAGAGCATCCAACTTTTTCATCCATTCCGGATTGTTCGGATTATGACAAATGCCGGAAGTGTCCAAACATGTGTGTATTCCATTTTCATGAAATTTTGTGAAAAGTTCAATTAAAAAGTCAATTTGCATCAAAGGTTCGCCACCGGTGGCGGTTACTCCACCGTTACCATAGAATTCTTTGTTTCGTTCGAAACGTTCCCAAAGTTCATCTACAGAATATTTTGTGCCTTCGCCCGGTGTCCAAGTATCCGGATTATGGCAATAAGCACAACGCATAGGACAACCTTGAAAGAATATGACAAATCGAACCCCCGGGCCGTCAACGGCGCCGAAGGTTTCGATTGAGTGAATATATCCGTTATTCATTTATTCCTTACAGTGACTCGTGGAATGTTCTGGAAATAACATCCATCTGCTGTTCACGAGTAAGTTTAATGAAGTTTACTGCGTAACCGGATACACGGATTGTAAGCTGAGGATATTTCTCGGGATGATCCATAGCATCCAATAAAGTTTCGCGGTTAAATACGTTAACGTTTAAGTGGTGTCCGCCCTTCTGTACGTAACCGTCCAAGAGAGAAACTAAGTTGTCAACCTGGAATGAGTCGGAACCATCAACGCAAATGCTGTCTCCACATCCGCAATCGCCACAGATTTCTGCATCGATATTGTCAGTAAAGAGTTCGTTGTTCTTACCAAGTGCATTAGGAATAATACTGAAGGTATTTGAGATACCATCCTGTGCATCAAGGAAAGGTAATTTTGCAACAGAGGCAAGAGATGCAACAGCACCGCTTGTATCTCTTCCGTGCATAGGGTTAGCACCGGGAGCAAAAGGTACACCTGCCTTACGTCCGTCGGGTGTAGCACCTGTGTTCTTACCGTAAACTACGTTAGAAGTAATGGTAAGTACGGAAGTTGTAGGGAAACCATCACGATATGTGTGGTGGCTACGTACATAGTTCATAAATGTAGTAACGATTTCCTGTGCAATTGAGTCTACACGGTCATCATCATTACCGTATTTAGGGAATTCACCTTCTACGTTGTAATCTACAATAATGCCGTTTTCGTCGCGGACTGCTGTAACCTTAGCATACTTAATAGCTGAAAGTGAGTCAGCAACTACAGAAAGACCGGCAATACCTGTTGCAAAGTAACGTCTTACATCTCTGTCATGGAGTGCCATCTGTGCACGTTCATAGCAGTACTTGTCATGCATATAGTGAATACAGTTCAAGGTATCTACGTAAACGCCTGCTAACCAAGACATCATTTCTTTGTAAAGTTCCATTACCTTATCATATTCTAAAACGTCGCCTTCGTAAGCCTTAAAAGTCGTAGGAGCAACCTGTTTCTTAGTGTTCTCATCGATACCGCCGTTTAATGCGTAAAGGAGACACTTAGCAAGGTTAGCTCTTGCACCGAAGAACTGCATTTCCTTACCAACACGCATTGAAGATACACAACATGCGATAGCATAGTCATCACCATGTGTTTTACGCATCATGTCGTCATTTTCATACTGGATAGCAGAAGTAATGATAGAAATTTTAGCACAGTACTTCTTGAAGCCTTCCGGTAATAATTCAGACCAAAGAACTGTTAAGTTGGGCTCGGGAGCGGGTCCTAAGTTCTCTAAAGTATGAAGATAACGGAAAGACATCTTGGTTGCCATGTGTCTTCCGTCAAGGCCTGCACCACCTAATGATTCAGTAGCCCATACGGGGTCACCGGAGAATAAGCTGTTGTATTCAGGTGTTCTTGCAAATTTAACAAGACGTAACTTCATAATGAAGTGGTCAACGAATTCCTGAATCTGTTCTTCTGTAAATGTTCCGTTTGCTAAGTCTCTCTGTGCATAAATATCAAGGAATGTAGAAGTACGACCGATACTCATAGCAGCACCGTTCTGTTCCTTGATTGCAGCAAGGTAACCAAAGTATACACCCTGAATAGCTTCCTGTACGTTTGTAGCAGGATTTGCAATGTCGCATCCGTAAGATGCAGCCATTTTCTTCATGTCTTCCAAAGCACGAATCTGCTCAGAAATTTCTTCACGAAGACGAATAACATCGTCAGTCATAGGGCGAACCAAGGAAGCCTTTTGAGCCTGCTTGTCTTCAATCAAACGGTCAATACCGTAAAGAGCGATTCTTCTGTAGTCACCGATGATACGTCCACGTCCGTAAGCATCAGGAAGACCGGTGATAATGTGGTTGGAACGGCATGCACGCATTTCCGGTGTATAAGCATCAAATACACCTGCGTTATGTGTTTTTCTGTATGTTGTGTAGAAGTCCTGCACTTCAGGATCCAATGTATAACCGTTATCAGCACAAGCCTTCTCAGCCATACGAACACCGCCGAATACGTGTAAACCACGCTTGAAGGGCTTGTCTGTCTGGAAACCTACGATAGTTTCTTTGTCTTTATTTAAATATCCGGGGCCGTGGGAAACGATTGTAGAAACAACCTTAGTGTCCATATCAAGAACACCACCTGCTTCTCTTTCCTGCTTAGAGAGCTCTAATACCTGTTCCCATAAGTCCTTTGTATTTTGTGTTGCGTCAGCAAGGAATGACTCATCTCCGTCATAGGGTTCATAGTTGGCCTGAATGAAGTCCCTGACATTGATTTCGTTTTGCCATAACTCGCCTTTAAAACCTGTCCATTCTTCTCTCAATGTTTTATCCTCCTATATATATTTTAAAAATAATGTTTATTAAAGACTATCAATAATTGTACTCCTCAAAGCAATTATAGTCAAGTCAAAAGGCTTGAGAAAATTCATAAAAAATAAAGGAAGAATAAGGATTTTTTGACGTGAATTTAGGATTACAATTTATCTTGTAAAAAAAGGAAAAATATGGTAAGATTAATTTGCAAAAACAAAGCAGAAAGGCTTGTCAAAGTGTTTTATAATAATATAATCTTTAACAAACAAACAAACAAACAAACAAACAAACAAACAAACAAACAAACAAACAAACAAGTCTGAAGTAGGCCGTTTTGACGGTCTTGTTTTGGTGTCTGACGTAAAAGAATTGAAAAAAGTAGATTGAATAGACTCTGTCATGCGTAGGTGTGGCAGAGTTTTTTGTTATGGCAACAAAGAATAAAAATACAACACAAAAAACGGAGGAAAAGAAATGAAGAAATTATTGGTTATGATGTTGGTACTGACAGTAAGTGTAATGCTGTTTACAGGATGTGGCGCAGATGCACAGGAGCAGGTATCCGAGCCTGTAAGCGAGGCTGTGTCAGAGGTGGTATCCGAGGAAGTATCGGAAGAAGTGAGTGAAGTGATTTCTGAGGAAGTCACCGGGGAGGTTATCGAAGAGGAATTTTATTCTGCAGAAGAAGTAATGGCATTGGTTGATGACCTGATTGTGAAGTATCCGTATAATGATCCGGAGCATATTAAGTGTTTGGTAATTGCGGCAAATTTGGATTATATTTCAGAAGAAGATTTGAATACGATTTTAACGGAATACGGATATACTCTGGAAGATTTGGCAGCGTTGTATATTGGAGAGAACGGAGTATTATATGATGCAACAATATCATATTATGATACATATTCTTATCATCTTGGGACGGTAGATAGTGTTGCGGAGGAGCAAAGATTTTCAAATAGAATCTCTTTGGAAGCGATTATGTTGAATGCTGATGATAAAGCATTTGCATTGGAAATTGATGGATATATATTTATGGCTTCTGAATTAGATGGAAGTTCGGAATCCAAAGCTAAGGGATATGCGGACCATACTCCGATAAGCAGCGGCGAGAAAGTGGTGGTGTCATTCATAAAGTATATATATGGATATGATGTAGAATACAACCCCTACAATGACTATTTAAGTACAGGAGAATAAATTTTCAACAAATTAAGATATATATTATTCATTTTACACTCTACCCCTCGCAACTTGAATTGTTTGCGAGGGTTTTTGCATTTTTTCGAGAAATCAATTTTGTGCAAACTGCACATAGACAGAGTTTGAATCCTGCTGTTATGATGAATACAAATACAAGCAATGCAATTCTTGGAAATCTATTTTTCTTATATTCTTAATTCTACATACGATAACATTTCTGTTTTGAATTCTTGCTTATTTCACCAATTTAAATAAGCGGGAAGACAGAGACGGATGGTTGTGCTATTTTCCCGCGCAAGGAAAGGAAGATGCCGTTGAAGCAAATGACAGCCAGCCGTGAGTACAAGAACAATCTTTTTATTTACCTTTTTACAAAGAAGAAGGAATACGCCCTAAGTCTGTACAATGCGGTGAATGGGAGCCATTATACCAATGAGGAAGACATAAAGTTTAAACTGCTGGAGGATGTATTGTTTATTGAAATGAAGAATGATGTATCCTTTATATTCGATAATACCTTGAGTCTGTATGAACATCAGAGTACCTTTAGTCACAACATGCCGTTGAGAGGATTGTTTTATCTGGCGGATTTGTACCGGAGACTGGTGCCGTCTGACAGGCTGTATCGGAAGAAGCTGATTCGAATACCTACACCGAAATATATTGTTTTTTATAACGGACCGGTGGAGGATATGGGCGTGGACAGACTGGAATTGAAGCTGTCGGATGCATTTGAAGTGCCGGATGAAAGCAAAGGATTTGAGTGGACGGCAACGGTAATTAACATTAATCCGGGGTTTAATGAGAAGTTGTTTGAGAAGTGTACAATTTTAAGAGAATATACATTGTTTGTAGAGGTAGTAAGAAGGAATGCCGAAACCATGGATATGAATGAGGCTATGGTAAAGGCTATTGAAGAATGTCTGAATGAAGGGATTCTTAAAGAGTTTTTACAGGAATACGGAAAGGAGTTGGAAGAGATGTGTTGGGAAAGATATGATACGGAAAGAATCTTACAGATACAGCATGAGGAAGCTTTGGAGGATGCAAGGGAAGAGGGGTTACGGCTTGGATTAGAAGAAGGAAGAGCTGAAGGAAGAGCTGAGGCTGAGCATACAATATTTCTTCTGAAACAGGAAATAGAAAATTTAAAAAGGAAAGCTTGCACATTTGGACAATCTGTTTTAGAATAAAAAAACAGAAAGATAAGGAAAGAGAGGATTGTAAAATGGCTGAATTTACCAAGGACATGACAATCGGTGAAATGTTAAGAGCAAATCCCGGTGTTGCACCTGTACTTATGAGCGCAGGTATGCATTGTATCGGATGCCCTTCTGCTCAGGGAGAGACCTTAGAAGAGGCTGCTATGGTTCATGGTATGGACGTGGATGCATTGCTCGAAGCATTGAATCAGTTATAAAATGATAAAAAGAAGTGGGTGTCCATTTGGGTACCCACTTTTTATATGCGTAAATTTAGATTTCGGCCAAAGATGCTACAGCATTTTCGCCAATCATAGTTTCGCAATGCTCTTTGGCATAATATTTAAAATAGCCGTTATCGTGAACGGTATCGGCATATTCGGAAAGAATGTTGCAGACTCTGGCAAAATCTTCTTCCGAAGATTCGATATTATATAAATAAAGAATAAAGTGATTTTTTAATGTATTCTTATAAAGAATGCTGGAACCTTTAAAAACATTGCCTAAAGTGCGGCATGCACGTATGGTTTCGTTTAAGGTTGCAAACTCGTAAAATACATTGGAAATATTTGACGCTTCGGCATTTTCTGAAATTACCTCGGAAGGTGTTGCATTGGCATCGTTATGCTGTTGCATTTTTTTGAAAAGCTCAGCAATATCTTCGTTTTTATCCGTAAGAGACTGGAATACATCACCGATAATACCGGATAGGGCATTGTCGCCATCGTGTACGGAAGGCGCAAAACGGGAGAATCGGGTATCCAATTCGTCAGGGTCTTCTACTTTGGTAATAATTATGACGGCACACTCCGTAAAAGGAATAACTTCTATCATCAGCGGTGTATCTTCGGCTTCAAAATCACATTCATAGGCTGCCATCTGCATCATATCCTGAAAAAGACGTTTTACTTTTTCATTACCGTAGGACATTTCGCTGAGTTTTAAATCTCGTTTCTCTAATTCTTTTTTCGTAAGTGTACATCGTATTTGATGATCATTTACTCTTTCTATTTTCATTTAATACTCCAATCTATTATAAAAAAGTTCAAGGTCGAACTTTTGTGCGTAAGCAGCATCCTATATGAAACTGCTACTATTCTGACGACACATAAAGTTTAGATTCTTCTATATTATATTTCGACATAAAAACACAAAGTTTTTACAGTATCTTAAACTTTTCAAGGGTTTTAGTCAATAGGTACGACACTTTGTTCACTAAATTTTTAAAGTGCAAAATTTGTCGATGGGATTTGCTTGTAAAAAGGAAGCTGTGGCACCTATAATAAATGCATAAGGTGCCTCAAAGGGAAAAACGTACCGGAGAGGAGGCTGTAGTTTCAGGATTTTTTATAAGAATTAAATTTCTTCTGCCGAAGTGTGTGCTTCGGTATGTCTTATAAGCTGGTGTGCGTTCGCACATCTGTTATTCCAAATAATTTTCAACGCATAATAATTCAAACATTTGGATGATTATTTATTTGGGTACGCTCCCGGCATCTTTTCGTTTTTATAGTATCGTCATAATTAAAATATTTTATGTTGAAAATTTCGTTTTGATACAATTACATCACGTTACCTTTTGGGAAAAGGCGAAATTGCATTATGACCTTCTGTCTGAAATCATATCCGAATTCGGTATTTTTAATCATTGTAAGTCCCTCAAACTGAAATGCATCAAGCCGGAAACGGATAAAAACCAAAATTTAGTAATGACGATGCGGCAATATTCTGCTATAATAAGGGCGGTTTAAATCGAAACGGAGGAAAACGCCATGGAACCGAAGCGCGAGGATAAGCGAAAGAGAAAGAGAAAAAAACAGAGACAAGCCATGTTGGCAAAAGCAATTCCGGTTGTGATTGCGATTGTCCTTATTATAGCTATTGTGGGAATTTTTTATGCTGATGATTTAATTGAAAGCGTTTACTATACTTCAGAAAGAGCAGATTTGTATCAATATTTCGAACTGGTAGAGTCGGATGATGTTGCTATGATGGTGCAGGATGCCCACGTAGATGAGAAGGCTAAAGTGGTTGATGGGAACTGTTATTTTAATATGGAAACCATTGAGAAATATTTTACGGACCGCTTTTATATAAATATAGAAGAAGGTATTGTTCTTTATACTACAGAGAAGGATATTTATAAAACGTACATTGGCAGTGAATATTCATCATACAGTTTATCCGGGGTGGAAAACACATTAAGCCACCCGGCGGCGGTAATTATTGGCGAAGAGGTATATTTATCTGCGGATTACGTAAAAATGTTTGCAAACTTTTCTTATGAATATTTTGCGGAGCCTAACCGCATGTTAATTTATACAGTATGGGGAAGCAGACAGAGCGCTACCATAGAGAAGGATACCAAGCTTCGTTATCAGGGTGGAGTAAAAAGTCCTATTTTGAAAGATATGACAGAAGGAGATACTGTATTCGTTCTGGAAGAGATGGAGAAATGGAGCAAGGTTATTACTGAGGATGGTTATATCGGTTATGTCGAGAATAAGAGATTGGAATCAGGAGATATGATAGCACAGACTCCTGTAAACGACGCAGTAGTTTTGAATTACCAAAGCATCAGCCGTGAGTATAAAATCAATATGGCATTCCATCAGATTTTTAATCAGAGTGCCAACAGCACCTATGATGCCTATATGGCAGATGTGAAGGGTGTGAATGTCATTGCACCGACGTGGTTCCGCATTAAGGATAATGAAGGGACAATAGAAAATATTGCCAGCTCGGAATATGTAATTAAAGCCCATAACAAGGATATCGAAGTGTGGGCAGTGGTTACAGACGTAGACTATGAAGTAAATATAGGTGAAATTCTTTCTTCAAGTGAAAAGAGAGCTGCATTGATAGGTAATTTGATTTCTTACGCACAACAGTACAGTCTTGACGGTTTAAATATTGACTTTGAAACTGTAGGAGCGGAATATGGTGATGACTTCGTGCAGTTTTTAAGAGAGTTGTCTATTCAGACCCATGCAAATAACATTGTTCTTTCCGTGGACAATTATGCACCTACGGCATCAACCATGTATTATAATCGTACGGAACAGGGACTTGTTGCGGACTATGTAGTGGTTATGGGATATGATGAGCACTGGGGCGGTTCTCAGACAGCCGGTTCCGTAGCTTCCATTAATTTCGTGGAAGAAGGAATCCGGAAGACCATGGATGAGGTTCCCGCAGAGAAGATTATCAACGCCATTCCATTCTATACCAGATTGTGGAAAACAGAGGCCGGAACGGTAAGCAGTGAAGCAATGGGTATGGATACGGCCGAAGAATGGATAGAGAGAAACGGAATGGAAATATACTGGGATAATGAAACCTGCCAATATTATGGTGAAATCCAGATTGACAATGTACTCTATCAAATATGGTTGGAAGAAGAAGAATCTATTCAGGTAAAATTAAATGTTATGGATGCAAACGGCATTGCAGGTGTTGCGGAATGGAAACTTGGCTTTGAACGAGATTCCATCTGGGATACAATTGAAACATATACAAATTCATAAAGAAAAGCCTGTCGCGTAAGCGGCAGGTTTTTTATGTTGGTTGAACAAAACAAATTCGTCATTTTGCACATAGGCTTATTTCGACAGGAAAGTTACAATAGAAGAAAGAATATGTCATATAAAAGCGGGAGGGAAAGAGGATGAATAGGAAATTTGATCAACTGACCATTATGGATGCTTTTATAATGGAAAAGGTATTGGGGAATGTAAAGATTGGACGACGTTTTATGAAACATCTCATCGGCAAAAGGATACATCATATTGTTTGCCCGAAGAATAATATTGTGAAGCAAAAAGACGGGACAACGGGTGTCTTCGTAGAAATTTATATTAGCGGGAAAGAAAAAAGAGTAATAAATGTTACCCTGTATTTGTGTCGTGAAGACAAATTTGGGCGTGGCTGCCCTGTTTATTGTTTTGAAGAAATATGCAAAGAAGCGCCTGATTTGAAACCCATAGAGAGTGCGCAACAGATTTATATTGTTCCCGCGGATAATTTGGAAGATAAACAATTGGATGAAGAGATAAAGGCATTTCTTTATTATATTAAGAATCCAAAAGATAAACGGACCAATTTGATAAAAATGATTGATGATGAGGTGCGTAGAATTAAAATGAATAAGCTGTTTAAGAAAGAATATGAAGAGCTGCAAAGAGAAGAGACTGAGAAACAACAAAGGATATATGCAGAAATATGTAAAAGAGGAAAGAAAACGCCGTCGGTTGTTATATGACAACCCGGAGTAGAAATAAACTGATAAAAAGCGTAGGTGCAGTATGTGCCAAAGGAACTTTTTATGATGAGTTATTTATGGGGCGGTATGATTATTATTGGAATTATATATGCCTCTTTTACAGGGAATCTGGATGCGGTGACGGATGCTGCAATTCAGTCTGCTCAGGATGCAGTCACTCTTTGCATTACCATGATGGGTGTCATGTCTATGTGGGTGGGGCTGATGGAAATTGCTAAGGAAGCAGGAATTGTTGACAGGTTATCCAAGTGGATAGGCCCCGTTTTGCATTTTTTGTTTCCGGCAGTACCAAGAGGAAGTAAAGCAGAAGAATTTATTTCTTTAAATATGATAGCTAATGTTTTGGGCCTTGGCTGGGCGGCTACGCCTGCCGGATTAAAAGCAATGAAGGAGTTGGATGACTTAAGAGCCAAGCAGGGTAAAACAATAGGTGTTGCTACAAATGAGATGTGCAATTTTCTGATTCTTAATATATCTTCTCTTCAATTAATACCGGTAAATTTGATTGCATATCGGAGCAGTTACGGTTCGGAGAATCCGGCGTCTATTATAGCGCCTGCAATTCTGGCTACGACATTTTCTACGCTGGTAGCAATTATTTTTATTTTCCTTGCAAATAAAATAAAGAAGAAAACCGGGAGGGCGGAATCATGAATGTGCTTGTGACCATATCCAATATGATACTCCCGATTGTAATTCTTTTGATTGTTGCCATAGGGCTTGGGCGTAAGAAAGATGTATATGCACTTTTTATAAAAGGTGCAGAGGATGGATTTGAGACCGTTATTAAAATTATGCCTACCCTTATTGGTTTAATGGTAGCGGTAGGTGTGTTGCGCGCTTCCGGATTTTTTGACTTTTTATCGCTGATTCTTACACCGGTAGTAAAGTTTCTTGCATTACCGGCAGAGGTAGTTCCGTTCCTTTTGATTAAGATGTTTTCGTCTTCGGCAGCAACGGGGCTTGCCTTGGATTTGTTTAAAACTTACGGAACGGATTCTTATATAGGCATCTTGGTATCTTTGGCCATGTCCTCTACGGAGACAGTCTTTTATACCCTGAGCGTATATTTTATGGTGGTGAAAATACGCAAAACGCGTTATACTTTATGCGGAGCATTGATTGCAACCATATCGGGCATTGCTGCCAGTGTAGTAATTGCATTATGGATGTGTAAATAATCCGGTTGCGATAAAAAGTGCCTAAAATCAGGCATTTGCAACCGTCTGTTGACAAATTTACAAGCGGACTTGATAGAATGCAACCGCTTAAAAAGATAAGATTAGGGTAAATAAAGAGAAGCGTATTTGTGAAAAACTGCAGAATGGTGAGATGGCATTTGCAGTAAGAAAAGCTTCAGTATTATATACCCTAAGGAGGATAAAAAAATGATTTTAGCAGACAAAATTATCTATTTAAGAAAGAAGTGCGGATGGTCTCAGGAAGAACTGGCAGAGAAGATGAATGTATCCAGACAGTCCATCTCAAAATGGGAGGGTGCCCAGTCGGTTCCCGATTTGGATAAAATACTGAAATTGTGCCAGGTGTTCGGCGTATCCACGGATTACTTATTAAAAGAAGAAATAGAAGAACCTGAATTAAAACAAGATGTATATGAGCCTTTAAATGTGAAGCATATTTCCGCAGAGTTTGCCAACGAATTTATGGATGCGAAGCGTAAGTCAGCGCTTAAGGTAGGTATTGGCGCAAGCATCTGTGTATTATCGCCTATTGTACTTATTCTCATGAGCGGTTTGGCGGAATTTGGTTTCATAAAAGAAAACGTAGCTGCAGCAATCGGTTTGGGCGTACTTCTGTGTATGGTGATTGTAGCGGTAGTGTTGTTTGTGTTTAACGGCAGTATGATGGCTGACTATGAGTGGCTTCAGAAGGAAAGTTTTGTGTTGGATTACGGCGTTGCGGGAATTGTTGAGAACAGAATGAAGAAACAGCGTCCTGTGCTTACTCTTACAAGGGCAATCGGCGTTGGCTTGTGCATTCTCGGTGCGGCAGTGTTGGTTGTGACTGCGACTCTTACAGGCGAAGCATTGGCAACGATTATTGCTGTGGATGTATTATTGGCTTTGGTTGCGATTGCAGTATTATTATTCACAAGATGGGGCAATGAGGCAGATGCTTATGCACAGTTGCTTCAGACCGGAGATTATGACCCTAATCATAAAAGAAATTTCGAGAAGCATGAACTGATTGGCGGCATTTATTGGTGTAGTGTTACGGCAATTTACTTGGCGATTAGTTTTATCACAGGTGAGTGGGGATATACCTGGATTATCTGGCCTGTAACAGGTGTGTTCTATGGTGTGATTGCATGTATTATTAATTATACGGAGCGCAAGTGGGGCGAGTAAGATAAAAAACATATTGATAAAGTGGCTTGTTTACGTTGTGGGAAGAATAAGATAATATAAAGTAAAGAAAAGGAAACCGGACTTCTAACAGTCCGGTTTTTTGCATAAGATAAGTGTAAGTGCTTTTATAGTATGTGCATGTGGATTCGGACATAAAAAACTCACATTTTATGGCGAAAAAGGAATTGAAAATTTTCAGTAATTCATATATTGTATTCTATAAAATAAACTGAAATTTTATTTGATAAAACAATATAAAATAATTATAAAAGGTGGACATATTGAAAAAGGAAAGTAATCTGACAGATGTGAATACTACCGATAAGATAAACAATGGTTTAGAAAATGTAAATGATATGGAAAATCAGGCAGAAAATAAGTCGAAATGGACTCCGGCCACTATGATTAAAAATTTCATTTGTGGTGCGGCCATCGGTGGCGGAGCAATTTTGCCGGGCATCAGTGGCGGCGTGCTTTGTGTGGTATTTGGCGTATACCGCTCCATTATGGAATTGTTTTCCCATCCGATTCGCGCAATTAAAAAGAACTGGCGGATGTTTCTTTTTGTGGGAATTGGCTGGGTATTCGGTTTCTGGATTTTTGCAAAAGTAATTGAGTTTTTATTTGCGAAGTCGGAGATGATGGCAACATGGCTTTTTATCGGGCTGATTATCGGAACGATTCCGGCATTGTATAAAGAGGCCGGAAAGCATGGCAGAAGTAAGGGATCGTTTGTATCCATGTTTGCAGCCTTCGTGGCATTAACAAGTCTGCTTACTTATGTGCAGTATGGAGAGTTTATTCAGGTAACACCGAGTTTTGGTTGGTACATTTTCAGTGGAGTGCTTTGGGGTTTAAGTATTGTAGTGCCCGGTATGACTTCTTCATCTATTCTTATGTCTCTTGGAATTTATCAGGATTTAAATTCCGGGATTGCAGCCTTTGATATGGGTGTAATTATTCCTTGGGTTTTGGGAATGTTTGGGACGGCGGTTTTACTGGCGCGACTGGTAACTTACCTGTTTGATAAATTTTATTCTTTATCTTTTCATGCAGTGGTAGGTATTGTTCTTGCATCTACGATTGTGATTATTCCGCTGGAGTACAATAATATTCTACAATTTTTAGCTGGTATTTTATTTGGCGCTGCAGGCTTTATTATTGCTTATCTTTCTGATAAAATGGATTTGAAAGTGAAGTCTGAAGAATAAGAAAGGAAAGTTATATAATAATTAACCACTTTTTTGCGGCAGACTATACAGATGTACAAGTGAAAGGATTACAGACTATGAACATTCATGAAATATTATCCAAAGTAGACCATACATTATTATCCCAGACTGCGACATGGGAAGAAATCAAGGCAATTTGCGATGACGGTATTAAGTACCAAACGGCTTCCGTTTGCATTCCCTCTGCCTACGTGAAACAGGCTGCGGATTATGTGCAGGGAAAAGTGGCAATCTGTACCGTAATCGGTTTCCCTAACGGTTATGTGCCTACCGCGATTAAGTGTGAGGAAGCAAGACTTGCCATTGAAGACGGCGCAGATGAGATTGATATGGTTATCTGGGTTGGTGCGTTAAAGGACAAGCAGTATGATGCAATTTTAAATGAAATCCGTGCAATTAAAGAAGTTTGTGGCGACAAGATTCTGAAAGTTATTATTGAGACTTGTCTTTTGACCGAAGATGAGAAGATTAAGATGTGTGAAATTGTCATGGCATCCGGTGCGGACTACATCAAGACGTCCACCGGTTTTTCAACCGCAGGGGCAACACCTGATGACATCCGCACCTTTGCAGCTCATATCAAAGCACCTGTTAAAATTAAAGCGGCAGGAGGAATTAAGTCCATTGCCGATGCAGAAGAATTTCTTGCTCTCGGCGCTGACCGACTGGGAACCAGCCGCATTATAAAAATTGTGAAGGACAGCTCATTGTAAGAAGCTGATTTGGAAACACCTGAGATTGAGAAATACTTGCAGTTGTTGTAACTTCTTGGGGAACTTCGGGTGCTTTATATTCGCGGATGGCATTCTGTATGGTTTCAAAGTCTGCAGGACCGAAATCTAAGAAAAATTCATGGAAGTTATAATCACTGTAATTGTCTTTCCATTTTACGCGGGCGAGCTCACGGCACTCCATGATTTCCAAATAGCCTACATAATATTGCAGATAATTTCCGGGGGAATTTACGATGTAGTCGTAGATTTCCCTTGTTATTTTTTTATCTTCTATACCAAATGCAGATAAGGTTTCGTGAGCCTCTTCGTAAGTAGCACCATAGTAATGGATGGAGATATCCAACATGGAGTAAAGCGCTAAATGAAGCTTGCGGTTTAATCGTACAAGGTCACAATAGTCTTCATCGCCGAATTCTTTTGCATAATCGTAGGATAATAATTCTGCATAGGTTGCATAGCCTTCCACATAACCACCGAAATGAAGAAGATTACGGATTGGATGAGCACCCTCATCTTCCAATGCAAGCGTAGAATATACAGACTGATAAAGATGCCCGGGATAGCCTTCATGGGCAAGAGTGGTATATAGTTCCAGATTTTCGGGAGAAGTACCATAATTAATATAAATGACATTTTGGCTTATATCATCCATGGGCGGTGTTAAATAAAAGGCAGGACTTAAGTAATCTTCCATGGTTTCACTTACCTCTTTTATTTCATAAAAGGGCATGTTTTCCTCCCTTACGGAAGGATAAACAGGAAAATCCTCCCAAATGCAGTTTTCCAAATCAGCAAGCATTTTATCAGGTTCGGAAATGGAGAAAACAGAATTACTGTTTTGGGCCTGTGTAGCATAGATTACCTCCACAAAGGTACTGTAATCTGCCATAAAGGATGTTTTAACGGAGGCCATAATATCATCAATATCTTTAGAAGAACCGGTTTGGCGTTCTACCAGAATTTCGTAATATTCTCTGCCTTCCGGATAATAGTAAAGCCCATTTTCGTTGGTTCCGCTTCCTTGAAGGGAGGTCAGACTGTGGGCAAGACTTTTATATGCGGGTAACACGGTTTTAGCAAGAATTTCGTTATTTGCCTGTATGTAAGCATCCATTTCCCCTTGGCTTATTTCTCCGGAATCTACAAGTGTCTGTAAGCGTTCTTGAAAGGAAATTTGTAAAAAATGATTTCCAGCAAGAAGTTCTTCTTCTGTTATTACTTCGTTGCACTGTAAAATGGTATCCCGACAGGCTTCTGTGGACATAAAAAGACCTGCTTGTGATTTTTCCTGTTCAAACTGTGCAAGTCCTCCCAAATAAGAAGGAATACTTTGCAAAAGGCATAAATAATTTTCTATATCATTTTTACTGCGTAGGGTATATTCGGCCAGTAAAATGGGAAGTTGGCTTTGCATACCGGAGGCGGGAGATAAGGGTTCATCATAGTACAGATATGCATATGCCTCTATTTCTGTTAGCAAATATTTTAAAAGAATATCATAGGTCCTCTGGTTGGTTTTATTCAGACTCTCTCTGTCAATGGATTCCAGTTCGACAACAGTATTTAAAAGTGATTGATAGTCTGCAAGACTTTTGGTTTTGTCGTAGGCAGGCAATGTATGCGTTGTTTCATCAATACCATAAAGACCGGGATTTGACAGGGTATAATGGAGGCTGAGTCCGTCTTCGCTTAATTCTTTTATAAAAAGAGTGTCACACAGCTCCTCGAATTGTCGATTCGGAGTATGAAAAAACCAGAAAAGGGCAAATATAAGCAGAAATGTTCCCACCATCATCAACATGTAGGATTTTGGATTGGAATGTAGTTCTCTCCCAAAAGAACGGAATTTTTGTCTGAATGTTGTTTTTGATTTTTCGGTCGGCATGTCAGTATCCTTTCTTTTTTATTTTAAATATATGAAAAAAAAGAAATATTCATGTAAAATTGTTGTTTCTTAATTAAAAAAGTGCTAAACTATTAGCGGTTAAAAAGCACAAAACACATTTACGGAGGCAAAAATGAATAATTTGGAATTGCAAAAAATCGCCAATGAAGTTCGAAAAGGTATTATAATTTCTACCCATGCCGCAAAAGCCGGACATCCCGGTGGTTCTTTGTCGGCAGCGGATATTTTCACATATTTGTATTTTGAGGAGATGCAGAATATTGATCCCGCAAATCCCAAGAATCCGGACAGAGACCGTTTCGTTTTATCTAAAGGTCATACAGCACCCGGTTTATATGCTGCACTTGCATTAAAAGGTTTCTTTCCGTATGAAGATTTAGTATTACTTCGTAAATTACATTCTTACTTACAGGGACATCCTGACATGAAGTCAACTCCCGGTGTAGATATGTCTACCGGTTCTTTGGGACAGGGTATTTCCGCGGCAGTAGGTATGGCACTTGCTGCAAGAATTGATAAGAAAGATTATCGTGTGTATACACTTCTTGGTGACGGTGAAATCGAAGAAGGTCAGGTTTGGGAAGCTGCAATGTATGCAGGTCATAAGAAACTTGATAATCTGGTGGCTATCGTTGATAACAACGGTTTGCAGATTGACGGTAAGATTGAAGATGTATGTTCTCCCTATCCCATCGATAAAAAATTTGAAGCATTTAACTGGCATGTTATCAATGCGGATGCGCATGATTTTGACAGTCTTCGTGCTGCTTTTGCAGAAGCAAAGACCGTTAAAGGTATGCCTACTGTAATTGTTTGTAAGAGTATTAAAGGTAAGGGTGTTTCCTTCATGGAAGATCAGGCATCTTGGCATGGTGTTGCACCCAATGATGAACAGTACGAGAAAGCTATGGCAGAATTAGAGAAAGCAGGTGAAGAATTATGTCAGAAGTAAAAAGAATTGCTACAAGACAGGGTTATGGTGAAGCACTTGCTGAACTTGGTGAAGAATTCCCTAATTTGGTAGTTATGGATGCTGACCTTGCAGAGTCTACAAAGACTGCGATTTTTGGAAAGAAGTTTCCGGAACGTTTCTTTGACTGCGGTATCGCAGAGGGAAATATGGTTAGTATGGCTGCCGGACTTGCATCAACAGGCAAGACCGTATTTGCAAGCTCTTTTGCAATGTTTGCTACAGGCCGTGCATATGAACAGATTCGTAACTCAGTGGGATATCCTGCATTAAATGTTAAGATTGCGGCTTCACACGGTGGTATTACCGTAGGTGAAGACGGTGCAACCCACCAGTGTTTGGAAGATGTTGCGCTTATGAGAAATATTCCCGGAATGGTAGTTTGTGTGCCTTCCGACGTAGTAGAAGCTAAGGCAGCTGTCCGTGCAGCAATTGAATATCAGGGCCCCGTATTCTTAAGATTGGGAAGAAATGCAGTTCCTGTAATTAATGACAGACCTGATTACAAGTTTGAGTTAGGTAAAGGTATTGTGTTAAAAGAAGGTACAGATGTTACTATTATTGCTACCGGTATTGTAGTTGAAAGTGCAATGGAAGCAGCTAAGAAGTTAGAAGCTGAAGGTATCAATGCAGAAGTAATCAATATCCACACAATTAAGCCTATTGATGAAGAACTTGTAATTGCAAGCGCTAAGAAAACCGGAAAGGTTGTAACCGTGGAAGAGCATTCTGTAATCGGCGGTCTGGGGAGTGCTGTTTGTGATGTAATCTGCAGATATAATCCCGTACCTGTATTAAAGATTGGTGTGCAGGACGAATTCGGAACATCCGCATCGGCAGCAGTGCTTATGAAAGAATATAAGCTAGATGCTGACGGTGTTTATGAGCAGATAAAAGAGTTTATTTAAAAGGAAAAGTAAATGAACAAGTGGTTGGAAAAGATGGATACCAAACATTTACAGTGGTTTGGTATAGCTCTGATTGCGATTTTAATGGCGCCTATTCTGTATTTGGGAGAAGGATGCATTTTTGATTTTCACGATCAGTTGGACGAAACAATACTATCATATGTTTTTGCCGCACGATATCCCGGAGCGGAAGTATACGAGCAGATGATGAGCGGAGTACCGGCGGAGGGGTTAAAACCCTCTGCCGTTTTGTTTGTATTGCTTTATCGTTTGTTTTCGCCGTTAGTTGCATTTAAATTGCAATATCTTGTTGTGATTACTTGTGCGTTTTACGGAATGTACGGATGCATAAAAAAGTTGACCAACAGTAGTATAGTAGCTTTCTTATGCGGTACTGCCTTTGCCATGTTGCCTTCAAGACCTGTATATGGCTTATCTGTAGTTGGTGTTCCGCTGTTGGTTTTGTGTATATTGGAATTAAAAGAGATTTTCGAACAGAAGAAATCGAAGAAATTAATGATAGTACCTACAATCGGTATTGTATTCTTTGGATTAACATCAAACCTTGTTTTAGTCGGTTATGCATTATTGATCGTCATGGGTTTAATATGGCTTTTAGAATTCATAATCAAGCATAAAAAGGACGTGGGGTTACTATATTCCATATTATTATTGGGTATTGTATACGCCTTCACTAATTTAGATTTAATTAAGCAACTCTATACGAAAGCATCTTACATTAGCCATCGTGAGGAAGCGGTTTATTTCGGAACTGATTTCTGGGATAGTGTTATGCAAATGCTTAAGCAGGGTGGATCTTTGCATACTTATTCATATCATTTGTTTATATATATTCCATTTTTGCTGGCAATTGTAATTTTAGTCTTAAAATATAAAAAGAATGAAGAGAATAAGAAGCTGACAAAACATATAATTTTCACAGTGCTTTTAATGGTGTTAATTATATTACAGTATAGTATACTTCGAGGTCATACGGTTGCAGCAATTAAGTCAGAAATGACTGGTATGTTAAAATCATTTCAATTTGAACGTTTTTGTTGGTTAATGCCTACGGCGTGGTATTTATTGTTTGGTTTTTCGCTTGTGACAATATGGAAAAATATAGGAAAGAAAAGCAATATCCTGGCAATTATTGTTGTTGCGGCTTTATATTTGCCTACGATATTATATATAGCAAGAAGCAGTACATTTTATCAGAATATCAACCAGATTCGAAAAGGCAATGAATCCGGAAATATGTCTTGGGAAAATATCTATTCAGAGGATGTTATGTCAGAGATTGAAGCGCACATCGGCAGAGAAATGTCTGAGTATAAGGTGGCAAGTCTAGGTATGTGCCCTGTTGTTCCGCTGATGCACGGTTTTTATACGATAGATGGATATTCGAACAATTATCCTTTGGATTACAAGCATGAATTTCGCGAAATTATAGAAGAAGATATAAAGGATAATTATCAAATAGAAGCATATTATGATAACTGGGGAAGCAGAGTTTATCTGTTTCATTCTGAGTGGGGAACATATTATTTATTTTCGAAAAAAGCTAATGCACAGGTGGAGAATTTGCAGTTCGATTTTGATAAGATCCGAGAACTGGAATGTGAGTATATTTTCTCTGCTGTTGAAATAACAGACGCTGAAGACTATGGTTTAACGTTGGAGGGAAGTTTTGAAAGCGAAAGCAGTTGGTGGCGTATTTGGGTTTATAAATTGTAACTGCTATATAAGTGTTTTGAAAGGCTATTTATGAAAAAATATATTTTGTTATTATCATTTGCTGTTTTAATGCTGTTTTCGGCATGTGATAAAGAAGAAGTAATAACTAATTTAAATTGGATAACGCTTGCGGATATAGGAGAAGCATCCTTGCCCCAAGACAGTATTCCACATACGGAAGAACTGTGTTTGACTGCATATAATATGTATGCCAATTATGATGGGAAAACAGTACATGTTAAGTCGCTGGTGGGCTACGAAACTCATATGAATGCACAGTTTCCTGACATTGGAAAACAGGTATTGGTAGAGGAGGGTATTTCCATTTCATATGAAGTGGGACCTATCATTCATGGACCGGAAGGGTGTGAAGAAGAAATAAGTACCATTATCAACGATGACGGCGAAGAAATTACGTATCAGTACGTTTATCAGGAGGGTGTTGGCGGTTATCAGTGCCTTTATAAGCCGTTAGGAAATCCGGAAGATGAGTGGTATCTTTGTATTACTATTAATACAAAGGACGGAATCGAAAAGGACGAGCCGATTTCAGAAGCATTTTATGATTTGACAAAAGATTGTTATTATGTTTTTCAATAATAAAAAAGCCGGGCATTGTCCGGCTTTTTATAATGTTAAAACTGTTTTAATATAATTTTATTCTGCTTTCTCAAAAGCTTCTTTTCCTAAACCGCACCAGGGACATACCCAATCTGCGGGAACTTCTTCCCAAGGTGTACCTGCAGGAACACCATTTTCAGGATCACCTACAGCCGGATCATATTCATATGTGCAGGGGCAAATATATTTTTCCATAAAATACTCCTTTCGGATTAGTTAAAGTAACGTTTTAAAAGTCCTTCGAATGCTTTACCGTGTCTAGCTTCGTCGCGAGCCATTTCATGAACGGTGTCATGAATAGCATCTAAGTTAGCAGCTTTAGCTCTCTTAGCTAAGTCAAACTTACCTGCAGTAGCACCATTCTCGGCTTCTACTCTCATTTCAAGATTCTTCTTGGTAGAATCGGTTACAACTTCACCTAATAATTCAGCAAATTTAGCTGCATGTTCAGCTTCTTCCCAAGCTGCCTTTTCCCAGTAAAGACCGATTTCAGGATAGCCTTCTCTGTGAGCAACTCTTGCCATTGCAAGGTACATACCAACTTCGGTACATTCGCCCATATAGTTTGCGCGGAGGTCTTCGATAATATCTTCGCTACAACCCTGAGCTACACCTACAACATGTTCTGCTGCCCAAACTTTTTCCTCGCCCTGAGCTGTAAACTTAGAAGCGGGAACGCCACACTGGGGACATTTTTCGGGTGCAGAATCTCCTTCATGAACATAACCACATACCTGACATACATACTTCATAATCTTAATCTCCTTTAATTTAAAAATTTCAACTATAATAGTTAGTGTTGCAATTCCTTGCAATTTGAACATTTGCCGTGGAAACAGGTGTCATAGTAATCGATTACTCCATCAAAATGTTCTTGTGCCTTAGCACTTAAAGAAACCTGCATTTCCATCGGAATATCTTGTACACAACCGCAAGTGTTGCATACAAAATGATAATGATTAGATACATCTGCGTCGAATCGATCTGTATTACCGTTTACATGGAGCCTTTGGATTTCGCCAACATCTTCCAGTAAGGCAAGATTCCGGTAAACGGTTCCTAAGCTGATATTCGGTTGTTCTTCGCGAACTGCGTTATAAATCTGATCAGCTGTAGGATGATCCTTTCTCGACATTAAAAATCTTTTAATTGCTTCTCTTTGTTTGCTGTACTTTAGATTCATAGCTGGCCGGGCTCCTTATCTTAAAGTTATTTTAGTCTTAATAAACAATAATAGTAACGATTACTGATATTAATATATCATAATTGTATAAAAAGTCAATAGCTTTTACAAAAAAATTTTAAATTATAAAAGTTATTAAGAAAACTTCATTTATATAAGTAAAGAAAGATTGAACATCCGACCAAAATGTATTATGATAAAAGAGGTGTATTCGGACATTATATATGAAAGAAACAACATATGGTTGGAGGGATAAGATATGAAGAGAATCGGTATGTTAACAAGTGGCGGAGATTGTCAGGCATTAAATGCTGCAATGCGTGGTGTTGTTAAAACCATGAAAAACAGTAAAGAAGATGTTGAGATTTATGGTTTCTTGGATGGATACAGGGGATTGATTTACAGCAATTATCGTATGCTGCAGAGTTCTGATTTTTCCGGAATTTTGACAAAGGGAGGAACGATTCTGGGTACTTCAAGAACTCCTTTTAAGACCATTACCGATCCGGACGAAAATGGTTTGGACAAGGTAAAGGCCATGAAGCAGAATTATTATAAATTAAATTTGGACTGTCTTGTTATTTTGGGAGGAAACGGTACACACAAAACAGCAAACCTGTTGCGTAAAGAAGGTTTGAATGTGGTAACTCTTCCTAAAACAATTGATAATGATTTATACGGAACAGATATGACCTTCGGTTTCCAGAGTGCGGTGGATATTGCAACGGATTGCATTGACTGTATTCATACAACAGCAGATTCACATGGACGTGTATTTATCGTTGAAGTTATGGGCCACAAAGTAGGATGGCTTACCTTAAATGCAGGTATGGCCTCAGGAGCGGATATTATTCTGATTCCGGAAATCCCTTATGATATTGATAAAGTAGTAGATGCAATCGAAAACCGTAAAAAGAACGGCAGCCGTTTCACTATTCTTGCAGTAGCAGAGGGTGCTATTTCTAAGGAAGATGCTAAACTTTCCAAGAAAGAATATAAGAAGAAATTAGAGAATCGTAAGTATCCCAGCGTGGCTTACGAGGTAGCAAATCAGATTAAAGAAAAAACCGGTGAAGAGGTGCGAGTTACTGTACCCGGACATACGCAGCGAGGCGGAAGCCCTTGTCCGTATGACAGAGTGTTCGCATCACGTTTGGGCTCAGAAGCGGCGAAACTGATTCTGGATGGTGAATACGGTTTTATGGTAGGATACAAAAATCGTGAAATCGTTAAAGTTCCTCTTGAAGAAGTTGCCGGCAAGTTAAAATATGTGTCACCGGATGCCAGCATTGTAAAAGAAGCTAAGATGCTTGGTATCAGCTTTGGTGATTAATCTAAGAAAGCAGGAAACAACATGTCATATATGGCGTTATATCGTAAGTTTCGCCCTGACACTTTTGAAGACGTAAAAGGTCAGGAATCGATTGTTACGACGTTAAAAAATCAAATAAAAAGCGGTCGTATCGGACATGCATATCTTTTTTGCGGAACCAGAGGTACCGGTAAAACAACCATAGCCAAGATTATGGCGAAGGCAGTAAACTGTGAGAATCCCGTTGATGGAAGTCCTTGCGGAGAATGCCCTATGTGTCAGAGGATATCTGCGGCAAACAGTATGAATGTTATTGAGATTGACGCAGCATCCAACAATGGCGTAGATAATATCCGTGAAATTGTAGAAGAAGTATCTTATTCGCCTACGGAAGGTAAATTTAAGGTTTACATTATTGATGAGGTGCATATGCTTTCCACGGGAGCATTTAATGCATTATTAAAAACCTTGGAAGAACCCCCTTCATACGTTATTTTTATATTGGCAACCACAGAGTCGCATAAAATTCCTATTACCATTTTATCCAGGTGTCAAAGATATGATTTTAAAAGAATCAGTATTGACACCATAGCAGGACGAATTAAGGAACTTACGGATAAGGAGCAGGTAGATATTGAAGATGCGGCAATCCGATATATTGCAAAAGCCGCTGACGGCTCTATGCGTGATGCCTTAAGTTTATTGGATCAATGTATTGCCTTCCACTATGGGGAGACGCTGACTTACGATAAGGCACTAAAGGTTTTGGGAGCTGTGGATAACAGTGTATTTGCTACGCTGTTAGAGTGTATTATAGATAAAAATATTATGGGAGCCATCGGTCTTTTGGACGAGGTGGTAATGCAGGGGCGTGAACTGCCACAGTTTGTAAATGATTTTATCATGTATCTTCGAAATCTTATGATGGTAAAAAGTGCAGATGTTCCGGCTGAGGTTTTGGAAATTTCCAACGAGGCATTGGCAGTTCTGAAAGAAGAAGCAGAGAAACTGGATATTAATACCATTTTTAGATATATTCGTGTTTTTTCAGAGCTTTCTAATCAAATTAAGTTTGCAAGCCAAAAAAGAATTGCCATAGAAGTTGCGATTATTAAGTTGTGCCGTCCGCAGACCGAAGCAAAGCAGGATGCCATATTTGACCGTATCCGTGCGCTGGAAGAAGCGGTGGAACGAGGTGTAGTGGTTTCTCAAATGCCGGCAAACGGTAATGTTGCAGCAACTCAGACTAAAGCGGCGACAATAAGACCGGCTCTGCCCAAAGCGGTGCCGGATGAAATCCAGAAAATTGTAAAAAACTGGTCTTCCCTTTTAGATGCAATCGAGCAGCCGTTAAAGTCTTCACTGAATAATGTCCGACTGAGCCTGGGTGAAGGAAATACGTTGCTGGTAGTGGCAGAGGATTTCATTGCGTATGAAACCTTAAAGCGTGAAAATAACATGACAACTCTGAAAAATGAATTGGAGGATTTTATTCAGAAAGAAATCCGGATTGAGTTGCGTCAGCTTAGCGACGGACAGTATTTTGAAGACAGTTATGTGGATTTATTCAAGGCCTTTAAGATGCCGGTAGAGGTGGAAGAATAACTTCTTTTGTTATATATGTATTATCAGGCAGGAATGTCTTGAAATAAAACTTTTAAAGTGATTTAAGGAGGTAAAACCATGGCAAAGCGTGGTGGATTTCCCGGAGGCGGAATGCCCGGAAATATGAATAATTTAATGAAGCAGGCGCAGAGAATGCAGCGTCAGATGGAAGAACAGCAGAAGGAAATGGAAACAAAGGAATTTGAAGCCAAAGCAGGCGGTGGTGCAGTAACCGTTACTGTTACCGGTGCAAGAGAGGTAACCAAAGTTTTGCTTGATCCTGAAGTTGTAGATCCTGATGATATTGAAATGTTACAGGATTTGATTATGGCAGCGACCAACGAAGCACTTCGTATGGTGGAGGATGCAAATAATCAGATGATGAGTAAGATGACCGGCGGTATGAATTTGGGAGGACTTCCTTTCTAATCAGAAACGGTTTGGAAAATTATGAGAGTGCAAGGACGAGCATAAATGGAGCTGTATAGCGGATATATAGGCAAGTTAATAGAGGAATTAGAAAAATTACCCGGTATTGGTGCAAAGTCCGCTCAACGTATGGCTTTTCATATTATCAATATGCCACAGGAGCGTGTGAATCGTCTGGCAAATACCATGATGGAGGCTAAGAGCAAGGTTCGCTATTGCAAGGATTGTTGGACATTGACGGACAGAGAAATCTGCGGGGTCTGCAGTAATCCTGCAAGAGATAAAAGCACCATTATGGTGGTAGAAAATACCAGAGATTTGGCGGCATATGAAAAAACCGGTAAATATAATGGTGTTTATCATGTATTGCACGGAGCGATTTCACCTATGATTGGAATCGGTCCCGGGGACATCCGTCTGAAGGAATTGATTACCCGCCTGGAAGGTGATGTAAATGAGGTGATTATTGCCACCAACTCCAGTTTGGAGGGAGAGACCACGGCAATGTACATCAGTAAACTGATTAAGCCTACAGGTATAAAGGTTAGCAGAATAGCCAGTGGAGTGCCGGTTGGCGGTGATTTGGAATACATTGACGAAGTAACACTTTTACGTGCCTTGGAAGGACGTATTGAGTTATAAAACTTCCGGAATTAATTTGTATTTTATGACAGATTAAAAGAAATATATGTAAGAAGGGAATTCTATAAAATAAACAGAGATTTTATAGAATGGAGGATGACATGGGAGTTACTGTAAAGAATTTCGGCAAGACAGCTGCCGGTGCGGAAACACAAATTTATCTGATTGAAAACAAGAACGGTATGAAGGCCGGCGTTACCAATTTCGGTGCTATCTTGGTAAATTTATTTGTAAAAGGTGCTGAAGGAAAGGAACGCGACGTGGTTCTTGGTTTTGACAGTGTAGAAGGATATTTAAACGATGGTAACTGCTTTGGAGCTACTGTGGGTCCTATTGCAAACCGTACCGCTAATGCTAAGTTTGAGATTAACGGTGTAACTTATCAGATGGACGTAAACGATAATGCTAATAATTTACATACCAGCCATACGGAAGGTTTCCAGAAGAGAGTGTGGGATGCCACATATGATGAGAATAGTGTAACCTTCAGCCTTGTAAAAAAGGATATGGAGATGGGACATCCCGGAGAAATGAAAGTTTCGGTTACATATACGTTAACAGATGATGATGAGTTAAAGATTCATTATCATGCAGATACCGATAAAGAAACTATTATTAATATGACTAACCATACATACTTTAATTTGGATGGTCATGATTCCACAGAAATTTATGATGAACTGCTTTGGATTAAGGCATCAAATTATACGCCCGTTGTAAAAGGTGCCATTCCTACTGGGGAGATTGCTCCTGTATCAGGTACTCCAATGGATTTTACAACTGCTAAAAAAGTAGGTCAGGATATTTATTCTGATTTTGAACAGATTGGTCTGGTAGGCGGCTATGATCATAACTGGGTAGTGGATGACTGGAATGGCGAATTGCAGTTGATTGCCAAAGTAGAAGATAAAAAATCAGGTATTATAATGGATACTTATACAGACCTTCCCGGTGTGCAGTTCTATGCAGGAAACTTTGTGGGCAAGGATATTTGCAAGGGTGGTGTTTTGTACGGACCCCGTAAGGGACTCTGTTTAGAAACCCAGTATTACCCCAATTCGGCTAATGAAGCAAACTTCCCAAGACCTTTATACGGACCGGATAAGGCTTACGATACTACTACGGTTTATAAATTTTATCTTGCATAAAAGTTGTGCAGTATTGTACTTCTGTTATAGCAGATTAAAATATTAATATGATAAAATGAGCCAAATGCGGCAATTGTTATAAAATTGTTGAAACGGAGATATGATATGTGGGTAAATGAAGTTGAACAGGAATTAAAAGAGCATATTATTCCTTTTTGGATTGGTATGCAGGATAAAGAGTTCGGCGGATATTACGGAATGCTGGATATTGATTTGAATTTAGATAAAAAGGCGCCGAAAGGATGCATTTTAAACAGTAGAATCCTTTGGTTTTTCTCAAACGCATATTTAATGTATAAAGACGAAAGTTATCTTGCGGCAGCGAGACATGCTTATGATTTTATGAAAAAATATATGTTTGATGATAAGAATGGTGGTATTTATTGGGCAGTGACCTATGACGGTAAGCCGTTAGATACTACCAAGCATACATATAATCAAGCATTTGCCGTGTATGCGCTTTCATCTTATTATGATGCAACCAAGGACGAGGAAGCTTTAAAAACAGCATATAAACTGGTAGACATTATAGAAAATAAGTGTAGTGATAAAGGCGGCTATTTGGAGGCTTTTGATATTAATTTTAAACCGGCAGGAAATGATAAGCTTTCCGAAAACGGTGTGGAAGCAGGACGTACCATGAATACGCTTCTTCATGTGTTTGAGGCGTATACCGAATTGTATCGTGTAGATAAAAAATCAGAAATCGGCAACAGATTACGCTGGATGTTGGATATCTTTGTGGAAAAGATGTACAATCCGACATTAAGACGTCAGGAAGTATTCTTTGATATGGAATACAATACCTTAATTGATTTACATTCTTACGGGCATGATATTGAAACTGCATGGCTTTTAGACAGAGGCTTGGAAGTATTGGAGGATAAAGCATATGAAAATAAGCTTGCTCCGGTAATCAGTACCTTGGAAGAGAATGTTTACAATCTCGCTTTTGACGGTAATGCACTTTATAACGAATGCGAAAAAGGTGTGAATGATACAAAGCGTATCTGGTGGGTTCAGGCAGAAGCAATGGTTGGTTTCTTAAATGCTTATACCAAGAATCCTGAAAAGAAAGAGTACATTCAGGCAGTCGAAAAGATTTGGGCATATATTAAGGAATATATTATCGATAAAAGACCCGGCTCCGAGTGGTTATCAGAGGTGGATGAGGCCGGAATTCCTTTTACAAGAAAACCCATTGTGGAGCCTTGGAAATGTCCTTATCATAACGGAAGAATGTGTCTTGAAGTTATAAAAAGAGCTAAGAAGTAATAAGCGTATTGTAAAAGTTTGTCAGTAATTGCGTAAAACAATATAATGCGCAAATGAGTAGTGTCAGATTGGAGATTTGTATGTTTCGTGAAGATTTCGCATGGGGCGTTGCAAGTAGTGCATATCAGATAGAGGGAACGGATGTAAATGACGGTCGCGGAAAGTGTATTTGGGATGCTTTTTCCACAGAAGGAGCGGGAACAAAAGGCCAGAATGCTTTTGTGACTTGTGATCATATGCATCGTTATAAAGAAGATTTTGCTTTGATGAAAGCATTAGGTATCAAATCCTATCGCTTCTCTGTAAGCTGGCCACGAATTATTCCGAATGGCGTAGGAGAAGTGAATCAGAAGGCGATTGATATGTATCGCGATATGATTCAGGAAATGATTAAGAATGACATTAAGCCATATCTTACTTTATATCATTGGGAATTGCCTCAGGCATTGGAAGATAAAGGCGGCTGGACCAATCCTGATATCGTAGAAGCTTTTGGTGAGTATGCCAAGGTGGTTTCTGAGAATTTTACGGATTTGGTAGAGTATATTTTTACTATAAATGAGCCCCAGTGTTTTGTGGGATTGGGATATGTAACCGGTGTACATGCTCCCGGTAAGAAATTATCTAAAAAAGAAACATTTCTTGCATCTGTAAACGCATTGAAAGCTCACGGCACTGCAGTTATCAATCTTCGAAAGTATGCTAAGCAACCGATTAAAGTAGGATACGCACCTACCTGTACCATTCCGATTCCGGCTACGGATTCCAAGGAAGATATTGAAGCCGCAAGAAAAGTATTCTTCTCAATGTCGGATACCGCAGATAACTGGGCATGGAATGTAGCATGGTTTGCGGATCCTGTAATGCTTGGCAAATTCCCGGAGCAGGGAGTTGCTTTATTTAAAGAGTATTTACCGGAAATTACGGAGGATGACATTAAATTAATCAGTCAGCCTATTGATTTCCTGGGCTTGAATATCTATAACGGATATTATATCAAAGAAGGCGCGAATGGTGAGCCGGAGGGAATTCCCTTAAAAGACGGTTTTCCTGAAACTGCAGTGAACTGGCCGGTTCAGCCGGAATGTTTATACTGGGGCGTGCGTTTCTGCTATGAAAGGTATGGTTTGCCTATTTATATTACTGAAAACGGTATGGCTTGTCATGATGCTGTTTCCTTGGATGGTAAGGTACATGATCCCAACCGTCAGGACTTTTTAGATCGTTATTTGTCGGCACTTCAGCAGGCAGCAGATGAAGGCGTTGATATCAGGGGATACTTCCTGTGGACATTCTTGGATAACTTTGAGTGGGATCAGGGATATCACGGACGCTTTGGACTGGTTTATGTAGATTTTGAAACTCTTGAACGTATTCCAAAGGATTCGGCATATTGGTATAAAGAAGTTATCGAAAGTCATGGTAAAATTTTACACATTAATAAATAAGCATAAGCAAAAGAAATCCTTTTCGGATTTCTTTTGTTGTTTTTATAAAGAAAATATACTATTATATTAACTGTAAAATTTATTAGAATTCTGAAGAAGCCGGTTTAAGAATTTTGTACCGGTTGCAAAGAAGATTTATAATAAAAACATACAGATGCAATATAAATAAGATACAAGATTAATATTAAGATAGGAGAACAGTAAAATGATAAGACAGGATTATAAAGCGATGTTAAATGCAAAGTCGGTAATTCGCGAGGCTTTTACCTTTGCGACGGCAAGAGGTAAGGAAATCGGTTATGAGAACGTTTTCGATTACAGCTTAGGAAATCCTTCCGTTCCTGCGCCTAAGGAATTTACCGATGCTATGATTGAGATGTTACAGAATGAAAATCCCGTAACCCTTCACGGTTACAGCCCGACACCGGGTATCCCTGAAGTGCGTGCTACGATTGCAGAATCTTTAAATAAAAGATTTGGAATGAATTATACTGCAGAGCATATATTTATGACAACGGGTGCAGCCGGTGCGGTAGCCCATGCGGTACGTTGCGTGACAGAGCCCGGAGATGAAATCCTCACATTTGCACCTTTCTTTCCGGAGTACAATCCCTACATTAATCAGACCGGAGCTGTATTAAAAGTGGTTCCTGCTAATTTGGAGAACTTCCAGATTAATTTTGAAGCATTCGAAGAAATGCTTACAGATAAGGTGATGGCAGTTTTGGTTAATACGCCCAATAACCCTACTGGTGTGGCATATTCATCAGAGACATTAACAAAGCTTTCTACACTTTTGGAAGCAAAGCAGAAAGAATACGGACATGATATCTTCCTGATTTCGGATGAACCCTACAGAGAGATTGTATTTGAAGATGCAGATGCTCCCTATGTATCTAAGTTTTATGATAATACATTAAGTTGCTATTCTTACTCAAAATCCTTGTCTCTTCCGGGAGAACGTATCGGTTATGTGGCAGTGAATCCTAAGTGTACAGACGCAGAGTATATTGTAGGTATGTGTGGACAGATTTCAAGAGGTATCGGACATAATTGTCCTCCCTCTATTATTCAGTTGGCAGTTGCTAAAACGGTAGACATGACATCTGATTTATCCGTGTACGAGAAGAATATGAACATTTTATATAATGAATTAATCAGTCTCGGCTTCGAATGTGTAAAACCCGGCGGAACCTTTTATATCTTCCCCAAGGCATTGGAAGCAGATGCTAAAGTATTCTGCGAGAAGGCCAAGAAGTATGACTTGATTCTTGTGCCCAGCGATTCTTTCGGCTGCGAAGGCTACTTCCGCATGGCATATTGTATTGAAACCGAGAAGGTGGAACGTTCCATTGCGGCACTCAGAAAATTTGTAGAAACTGAATATCCGAATCGGTAAAAGTAATTAGGTGGGTTGTTGAGAATATATGACAGCCATAATCGTTATAAATTATATATAATTGTATATTGAGTGCATTGTTTGCATCTATTTGTTCAACAGGGCCTTTGTATCCGTCGGCGTTTGGGTTGCGTATTTTGCAACCCTATGCGCCGTTACGTGAGACAACGGAGCGAAAGCGTCCCAAAGAACATTAGATGACAAACAATGCACGTCTATAAAGGAGTCAATTATGGATTTTCTTGAGATATTGAAGGCAATTTTCTATGGCATCGTGGAAGGAATTACCGAATGGTTACCCATCAGTAGTACAGGACATTTGATTTTGCTGGAACGATTTATTAAGATGGATGTTAGTGATGAATTTATGAATATGTTTCGCGTGGTGATTCAGTTGGGTGCTATTATGGCAGTAGTAGTGATTTACTGGAAACAGATTTGGTTTGTAGATTTTCATGGATTTAAGTCAAAGCCTACCTTTAAGAAAGATATTTTAAATCTTTGGGGTAAAATTTTGGTAGCGTGCGTTCCGGCAGCTGTAATCGGTGTGTTCTTTGATGATTTCTTTGAGGCACTCTTTTATAATGAAGTTTGTGTATCTGTTGCGTTGATTGTATTCGGTATTGCTTTTATTGTGATTGAAACTTTGAATAAGAAGAAAACAATCAAAGCGGAAGGTGTGGCAGATATTACCTATAAGTTAGCCTTGTTGATTGGTGTGTTCCAATTGATTGCAGCCATCTTTCCCGGTACTTCCCGCTCCGGAGCAACCATTGTAGGCGCGTTACTTCTTGGGGTGTCAAGAGCTGCGGCAGCTGATTTTACATTTTTTTTGGCGATTCCGGTTATGTTCGGTGCCAGCCTCTTGAAAATTGTTAAATATGGTTTTGCATTCAGTTGGTCTGAGTTTGCCGTATTAATGGTGGCTATGATAGTTGCATATGGCGTATCCATGGTAGTCATCAAATTGTTACTTAAGTTCATCAAAAAGCACGATTTTAAGGTGTTTGGATGGTATCGTATCGCATTGGGAGCTTTGGTGTTGGTAATCTTTTTCTTGGTGTAATTGGTCAAAATTGCATTGTGTTTATTGTGCAATATTTATATAAAATCATCCAAAATGCCTTGATTATAAGGCATAAAATAGAAAAAGTATCTGAAAAATTGACAATTTTAATTTTTTGGAGTACACTACAACATGACAAAGTTGGATGATAAATATCCTAAGATACAAATGTGAAATATCGTATGATTACGATGCTCGTTTAACCCGTTAGGGTTGTGAAAGGAGAGAATTTTTATGGCAGCAGAAAAGAAGACAGCAACAGCTAAGCCCGTTGCAAAGGCAGCAGTTAAGGTTGAAGAAAAGAAAGTAGAAGCAGCTCCCGTTAAGGCAGAAGCACCTGCAAAGAAGGAAGTAGCTAAGAAGGCTCCCGCAAAGAAGGCAGCACCTGCAAAGAAGGAAGCAGTTAAGAAGGCAGCACCTGCAAAGAAGGAAGCAGCTAAGAAGGCTCCTGCTGAGAAGAAAGCACCTGCAAAGAAAGCAGCAGCTAAGAAGGAAGCTATTTATGTTCAGTTCGCAGGAAAGAGCTATAGCAACGACGAACTCCTTAAGATCGCTAAGGATGTTTGGGTTTATGATATGGGCCAGAAGGCAGCTGATATGAAGTCTGTAGAAATTTATGTTAAGCCCGAAGAAAGCATGGCTTACTTCGTTGTTAACGGTACAGAAAACGGAAGCTTCATGATCTAATTGCATGATAAATGAACATATGTAAATGAAAGGTTCGGAGAAATCCGAACCTTTTTTGTGTACCATAATACTATATTTATAGATAAAAAATTCTGAGTGCCCTTGTACTGTTAAAATGAGAGTGGTATAATATTTGCGTGAATAAAGGATAAGGAAAAGAAAGTGTAGCGTATTTAATATATATGCGTTATAGTGAATGGAACATGAAGCGATAGTATTTACAAAAGATGTTATGGATTCAAAATATGAAGGGGAATCATATGGAGAAAATAGAATTTAATTTGCTATTGAATACAGCATTTCAAGCCTTAATGAACAACAGTAAGGATATGATGTTTATTAAGGACGCTCATTTGGTTTATCGCGCGGTTTCGCAACCATTTGTTGAAATGGTAGGTAAAGAAAAGCAAGAAGAAATAATAGGACATATGGATTCGGAAATTTTTGCAGATAAAAGTCTTGCTAAGCGTTATGCGGCTGATGATAAAAAGTTAATAAAAGGAAATAAGGATCTGATAGATTATATTGAGCCTATAACGGAATCAGAAGATGGACAGGCGAGGTATGGATCAACTTCCAAATATATTTTGAGGGATGATAGTGGCAAGTTTATAGGCATTCTTGGCGTGACAAGAGATATTACAAGAGATTATATTGCGCGTCAGCATTATCAGCAGGAATTAAGATATCTGTTTGGTTTGCCTAAAGATACTTATGCGGTTAGTTTTATTGATGTAGATGATTGGCGTATTATCAGTCAGCGCAGACAGTTTATAGAAGAAGGTACCTTGCAGGAATGTCATACCGTGGAAGAACTGGTAGAGGCGGCGAAGGCATCTATAGTAGATGAAAACAGCGGGGCAGCAGTCTTTTATAATAATTTTACAGCAGGTTTTTTGCGGGAAATTTATGAGACCGGAAGAATGCAATTGAATTTTCGCTATCAGCGCCGTGTGGGAGAAAACATGGTCCGCTGGGTACATAATGATATCCGTTTTATTATTGATGTGGATAGTGGTCATTTATGTGCCATGCTTTCAGCTAAAGACATTGATGAAGAGAAACGGGAAGAGCAAAAACTGGTTACTGCGGCAAAGATGGATAAAATGACCATGCTTTATAACCGTGAAACTACAATGGATTCCATTAGAAGAATTCTTAGAGAAGAGCCTGAACATAATCATGTTTTATTTATGATAGATGTGGATAATTTTAAGAATTTGAATGATACAAGAGGACATCAGGCCGGCGATGAATTTTTGATTGACCTTGCAGCTGAGATTAAAGGAAGTTTTCGTGAAACCGATGTGGTGGGCCGCATCGGTGGTGATGAATTTTTTGCACTGATGAAAAATGTGCCGGGAGATTCCATTACACAGCGTAAGGCGCAAGAATTGTTGGATACCATTCAGGAGGTTTGTGAAGATTATAAAGATTTGAATCTGTCGAGCAGTATAGGTATCAGTATGTATCCTCAGGATGGTACGACGTTGGAAGAATTATATGCTCAGGCGGATGGGGCTTTGTACGAGGCAAAGAGAAAGGGTAAAAACCGATTTGTATTTGCGAAGAAATAAGTAAGGAATAAAAAGTTGGTACAATAACGTATCAACTTTTTTATATGGATAATACTGTTTATAACCGAGAAACGATTACGTTTAAAACGGGTTTGGCGAGTGTCGCATATGTAACATAATGTAGGTAGGTTTTTATTGTAATTGCGACTACGTTATAAACGGGAGGTTGTACAGGGATGGAATATAATCGCATTGAGGTTGGTGACCGCCTAAAGCAGAAGAGAATAATGATGGGAATGACGCAGGATGTGATTGCCGAGAAAATAAATCGTTCGCCCAAGTATTATGCTGATATAGAGCGAGGCAGTTGCGGGATGAGTATAGAAACACTACTTGCTTTGGCTGAAATTATGGATATGCCTTTAGATTATTTGATTTATGGTAAGGTATATAATGATGAAGAAAAGTTGCGCCAAACAGATGAAGTTCAAGTGCTGCTTTCTATGGTAAATAATGCGACAGAGAAGAGACGTCAATGTATTTTAAGAATGATTCAGTTGGTACAGTCTTCGTGGATAGATGAGTAAATACAGGTGATAAGTGTGACCGGACGGATAAGAATTATTTGGTTGGGGTGTTTGCATACATTAAAGAATAATATAATTATATATAGAAGCTGTCGGCAAGAAATGATTGCCGACGGCTTTTTTATGTTTTATAAAATCTGTGTACATTCTGTTATTTTTAAAATAATAGTTGACAATAATAATCCATAGTGGTAAATTATGAAATGTAGATATTAGCACTCTATCGAGTTGAGTGCTAACAACATAAAAGAAGCCACAGAAAGGAGCGGTATATGATGCTTGATGAAAGAAAAAAGAAAATATTACAAGCGATTATTCGCAACTATCTGGAAACCGGGGAACCGGTGGGCAGCAGAACTATTTCCAAATATACGGATTTAAACTTAAGTAGTGCAACTATCCGTAACGAAATGGCAGATTTGGAAGAATTGGGTTACATTGTTCAGCCTCATACCTCTGCAGGACGAATTCCTTCCGACAAGGGCTATCGTTTATATGTAGACAGCATGATGGAAGAGAACGCTAAGCAGGTGGAAGAACTGAAGGAAATGCTTGTTGAGAAAGAGGAGAAGATGGATCATCTTTTAAAGCAGGTTGCTAAAGTTCTTGCAGTCAACACCAACTATGCAACAATGATTACGGCGCCCAGATGCCAGAGAAATAAGTTGAAATTCATTCAGTTATCACGAGTGGATGAGAATCAACTTCTGGCGGTTATCGTAATTGAAGGCAATGTTATTAAAAACAGCATGATATCCGTTTCAGAACATTTGGATGATGAAACAATGTTGAAACTTAACATGTTACTGAATACGCATTTGAACGGTTTATCTATAGAAGATATCAGTTTGGGTATGATTACCGCCCTAAAGCAACAGGCAGGTCATTACGGAACTATCATCGGTGATGTGATTGATGCGGTAGCAGAAACCATTAAGGAAGATGATGATTTAGAAATCTACACAAGCGGCACCAATAACATCTTTAAGTATCCGGAGTTGGCGGATAATCAAAGAGCCAGCGAACTGATTAATACTTTTGAAGAAAAACAACTTCTTTCGCAGTTGATAGACGATTCCGAAGTATCAGAACCCGGAACCGGAATCAAGGTTTATATCGGAGAAGAAGCACCGATTCAAACCATGAAAGACTGCAGTATCGTTACCGCAAACTATGAGTTTGGCGAAGGTATGAAGGGAACCATTGGTATCATCGGTCCTAAACGTATGGACTACGAGAAGGTAGTGGGAACGCTTAAGACCATTAAAGTTCAGCTGGATGCACTTTACCAGCAGGATGATAAAAAGAAACTGCCTTAAGAGGCTTAAGAAAGGATGAGTGATTTGGCAGCAAAGAAAAAGACAAAGACCAAAGCAGAAGAAGTACAAAATGAAAAGGAAATAGCAGAAGAAACTGCAGAAACTACGGCAGAGACGACGGAAGGGGAAGCACCCGGAGACAATGAGGCTGTTGAGGCAACAGAAGCTGAAGGCGGAGAAGAAAACGTAAAAGATAAAAATAAGGAAAAAATCGATGAATTGGAAGATAAGGTAAAACGTCAGCTTGCAGAGTTTGAAAACTTCCGCAAGCGTACTGAGAAAGAAAAAGCAACCATGTTTGAAGCAGGTGCTAAGAGCGTAATCGAAAAAATCTTACCGGTAATCGATAATTTTGAACGTGGTCTTGCTACCACCAAAGAAGAGGATAAAACAAATCCTCACGTGGAAGGAATGAATATGATTTACAAGCAGCTTATGACAGAACTTGATAAGCTGGAAGTAAAGCCTATTGAAGCAGTAGGTCAGGAATTCAATCCTGATTTTCACAATGCAATTATGCAGGTGGAAAGCGATGAATACGAAAGTGGTATTATCGCACAGGAACTTTTAAAAGGTTACACCTATCGCGACTCAGTCATCAGACATAGTATGGTAGCGGTAGTCAGTTAATACAGCAAACAATTTTTAGAATAAAAGGCGCAAAGCGCCGATAAACAGGAGGAAATGTAAAATGGGTAAAATTATTGGTATTGACTTAGGTACAACAAACAGCTGTGTAGCTGTAATGGAAGGTGGTCAGCCCACCGTTATCGCAAATACAGAAGGTATGAGAACAACTCCCTCTGTTGTAGCTTTTACAAAGAACGGAGACAGACTTGTGGGTGAATCTGCAAAGCGTCAGGCAGTTACCAATGCTGACAAGACAATTTCATCAATTAAGCGTGATATGGGTACTGACAACGGCAGAACTATCGACGGTAAGAAGTATTCACCTCAGCAGATTTCAGCTATGATTCTTCAGAAATTAAAAGCAGATGCTGAAAGCTATTTGGGTGAAAAGGTAACAGAAGCAGTTATTACAGTTCCTGCATACTTCAACGATGCTCAGCGTCAGGCTACTAAGGATGCAGGTAAGATTGCAGGTCTTGAAGTTAAGCGTATCATTAACGAGCCTACAGCAGCAGCTTTGGCTTATGGTCTTGATAACGAAAAAGAACAGAAAATTATGGTATACGATTTAGGTGGTGGTACCTTCGACGTATCTATCATCGAAATTGGTGAAGGTGTTATTGAAGTACTTGCAACCGCAGGTGATAACAGACTTGGTGGAGATGATTTCGACCAGAAGATTACAGATTATATCCTTGCTGAATTTAAGAAGCAGGAAGGCATTGATCTTTCTAAGGACAATATGGCTTTACAGAGAATTAAGGAAGCTGCAGAAAAGGCTAAGAAGGAACTTTCATCTGCCACAACAACAGATATCAACCTTCCTTACCTTACAGCAACTCCCGAAGGTGCTAAGCACTTCGAAATGACTCTTACAAGAGCTAAATTTGATGAATTAACTCATGACTTAGTAGAAAGAACAGCAGGACCTGTTAAGCGTGCATTGGAAGATGCAGGTGTAACTCCTTCTGAATTAGGTAAGGTACTCCTTGTAGGTGGTTCTACACGTATTCCTGCAGTTCAGGATAAGGTAAAACAGTTAACAGGACACGAACCCAGCAAGTCCTTAAACCCTGATGAATGTGTAGCACTCGGTGCTTCTATCCAGGGCGGTAAACTTGCAGGTGACGCAGGTGCCGGCGAAATCCTTCTTCTTGACGTAACTCCCCTTTCTCTTGCAATTGAGACAATGGGCGGCGTTGCTACAAAATTAATTGAAAGAAATACAACAATCCCTGTTAAGAAGAGTCAGGTATTCTCTACCGCAGCTGACAACCAGACCGCAGTAGATATTAACGTAGTTCAGGGTGAAAGACAGTTTGCAAGAGATAACAAGTCTCTCGGCCAGTTCCGTCTTGACGGTATTCCTCCTGCAAGACGTGGTGTACCTCAGATCGAAGTTACTTTCGACATCGATGCAAATGGTATTGTAAATGTATCTGCTAAGGATTTAGGAACAGGTAAAGAACAGCACATTACAATTACAGCAGGTTCAAACATGTCAGACGCTGACATCGAAAAGGCTGTAAAAGAAGCTGCTGAGTACGAAGCTCAGGATAAGAAGCGTAAAGAAGCTATCGATGCAAGAAACGATGCTGACTCAATGGTATTCCAGACAGAGAAGGCATTGAACGAAGTAGGCGATAAGATTTCCGAATCTGACAAGGCCGACTTGGAAGTTGAATTAAACAACGTAAAAGATCTTTTAGAGAAGACCAAAGATAAAGAAATGACAGAAGATGAAGTTTCTGAATTAAAGGCTGCTCAGGAAAAGATGATGGAAAAGGCACAGTCGCTTTTTAGCAAGATGTATGAAAGTATGCAGGGAGCAGGCGGTGCAGGTCCTGATATGAGCCAGTTTACAGGTGCAGGTGCAGGCGCTTCCGATGATGACGGAGCTTCAGCAGGTGCTGCAGACGATATCATCGACGGTGACTTCAGAGAAGTATAATCGAAGATTACCACTTTTATAAAAGAAAAAGGTAGTTGGGGAATTCGCAAGAGTTCCCCGCTACATTCTATAAATCCACGGGGAAGGCTTTTCTTTCGTGGAATTTATGACGCTATGAGGAATGGCGCATTTTACGGTGTTGTTTGTAAAACAACGGAATGGAGACTATTATGGCAGAACAGAAAAGGGACTATTATGAGGTCCTTGGTGTTGAAAAAGGGGCAGACGATGCCGCAATTAAAAAAGCATATCGTGCTCTTGCCAAAAAATATCACCCGGATATGAATCCGGATGATCCCAATGCAGAAGCAAAGTTTAAGGAAGCATCGGAAGCCTATGCTGTTTTAAGTGATGCAGATAAAAGAAAGCAGTACGATCAGTTCGGCCACGCAGCCTTTGACCAGGGTGCCGGGGGCGGTTATGGCGGATTTGATTATTCCACAATGGATTTCACGGATATTTTCGGTGATTTATTCGGCGATTTCTTTGGTGGCGGAAGACGCAGCAGCGGCAGAGGAAACGGACCGAGAAAAGGTGCGGATATCCGTAAGTCTGTGCGTTTGACTTTTGAAGAAGCGGTATTCGGTACCGAAAAAGAAATTGAAGTGGATTCTAAGGAAGAATGTCAGACTTGTCATGGTAGCGGTGCAAAACCCGGAACCAGTCCCGAGACCTGTCAGAATTGTAAGGGTAAAGGACAGGTTGTGGTTACGCAGAATTCTTTCTTCGGAACCATGCGTAGTGTTCAGACCTGTCGCGAATGTAACGGTAGCGGTAAGGTAGTAAAAGATAAGTGTACCGATTGTCGCGGAACCGGTTATACCACCATCAGAAAGCGTTACGCGGTAAGCTTCCCTGCAGGTATCGACAACGGTATTGTCAGAAGATTACAAGGCAAGGGTGAACCAGGTGTAAACGGTGGTCCCCACGGTGATATTCTGGTAGAACCTATCGTATCAAGACATCCTATTTTCCAGCGTCAGGAGTATGATATTTATTCCACTGCGCCGGTATCTTTTGCAGTAGCTGCCTTGGGTGGTGAAATATTTGTGGATACTGTAGACGGTAAGGTAGTATATGAGGTAAAACCCGGCACACAAACAGGCTTGCGCGTACGTTTGCGTGGTAAAGGTGTACCTACACTTCGTAACAAAGAAGTGCGCGGTGATCATTATGTTACATTGGTGGTATCCGTACCTGAGCGTTTGTCGAGCGAAGCCAAGGATTTATTGCGTCAGTTTGACGCGGTAACGGGAGACAGCCTGCATACTGTGGATAAGGCAAAAGATGATAAAGATAAGGACCCTAAAGATAAAAAGGGTAAGAAGAAAAAAGGATTTTTTGGTTAAGATATGAAAGGTGAGATAAGTATCATTTGTTCTCAGGAACATAATGATATTTGCCTCACCTAATTTAGTCCTTGTGATAAGTATATTTTGGTATCACCCATAATTAATCTTATGATTTTGTTATGTCATTATCTATAGCATTTTCTTCGGATGTTATATTCTGACTGATATCAGCAGGCGCTTCGGTTATAACTTCTTCAATAACAATCAATTCCGAATTATTTGCCATTTCAATATTCTTCTGAATATCTTCTTTGGTGGTTTCTTTTATCTTCTTTTTAAAGAGTTCTTTCAACTTTTTCTTGCCTTCTGCAGTTCCAAGCTCGGAGGTTTTCAACTCACCTTTATAAATGGATTCCATTAGGACAATATATGCCTCGCCGAGGGCGGTGGTAATAACACCGGCAGTTGCACCGGAAATAGTTCCGCCAATAACCGTTCCGGCACCGGGGACCAATTTCAGAAGATTGGAAGCAATGGTTTTTCCGGCAATGGTTGCACCGCCTGTACCCAATGCGGAAGATACGAAAGCGGTAATGATGCTTTTATTGATATCCAAGCCGTAAATTGCTGTAATGCTGGCAATCATGGCAACTTGTGTCGGAATTAACAATGCACTGTCTGCAAATGGAATCGGTGCAAAACCCTCACCGAATGCTGTCGCTGTTGCGGTTGCTACGGCGACCTGTGCGCGCTTTTTTTTGGCCTTGAGTGAAGCGATTTGAACACTCTGTAGCGTGTCCTGCAGTTCTTCAGGCAGAACTTCTGTCATGACGGCAAGTAAAGCGTCCAGCCCATATGCTTTGATGGGTGGAAGGGATTCATCAAAAATGAAATCCTGGGCAAGCACGGGCACAACCTGAACAATATCAAGATTTTCATCCTGAATTAAGTTCTTCATCTGTTCTGCATTTGGCTTGGAGAAAGCTTGTGTTAACACTATAATGACGGGAACTTCCGTAACGGAATTTTCTTTTGCCAAGTCACGCAACCATTCAATTTCTTCAGGTTCGATACGATTAGAGGCAGTATTTATGCAATACCAGATGCAGTGAATTGCTTTGTTCACATCAGTTCCTGCCATACCGGATTTGATAGTATCAAGAATCTCTTTTTTAACCTCTTTCTGGGCATCTTTCCCTAATTCAAATCCCTTGGTATCGTAGATATTCAAAGGAATACCTTTTTTGCTGATTTTACGCATGTGCTGGGTGATAGGCTTACCGATACCGGTTTCAGCCAAATTGTCACGGAACATGCTGTTAATTAAAGTACTTTTACCGACACCGGTTTTACCGGCAACGATAATATTTAAGGTGTTTAAATTTTTAATTCGTTCGCTTATGGCAGTAATACAATCCTGCGCAATTTTATCAAGACTGACTTCCATTTTTTTAATCCCCCGTTATTTTTTATCAATAGTAATTCCGTACTTGTCACGAAGAACCTTACGGTTGTATGACTTATACAATTTATTGCTGTATTTCTTTTGGAGTTTAGGTATGATCATGATACCGACTCCTAAGGTGGCAACGAAACCTGCGACCATTAAAAGTTTGTCGTTTTTGGACATATGCGTATCCCCCTTAGCATCGAAATTTATCTGTGTAAAAGAAAGTGCAAATTTCGCGAGAAAAAGGAACCTCTCTAAATTGTAGTTTATCACAGTAGGACACGGATTTCAATTGCTACAATATCAAGATGAAAGTAACCGGACAGAAAATAATTTAATGACGTAGTCCGGCAAATTTCAGTGGTTTTACTTGTGCCGGTGTAAAGGGTGGTGTATAATTTACTATGTGTATATATGCATTTTTACTGCATTAAAAGATATGTATAAAAAAGCGAACCTGAAGTTAGGAGACAAGTGATGGCGACCTGGTCTTCAAGAGGTCTTAGGGGTTCTACCCTTGAGGACATGATTAACCGTACAAATGAAAAATATCGTGAGAGTGGGCTGGCATTGATTCAGAAAGTTCCCACTCCCATTACGCCGGTGCAGATTGACCAGAAGAGCAGACATATTACCCTTGCTTATTTTGACCAGAAAAGTACCGTGGATTATATCGGTGCAGTTCAGGGGATTCCGGTGTGTTTTGATGCCAAGGAAAGTGCAAACCTGACCTTCTCTTTGCAGAACATTCACGCACATCAGGTGCAGTTTATGGAGGAGTTTGAGAAACAGGGCGGTATCGCATTTTTCCTGATTTACTACACGTCCATCGACGAGTTGTATTATCTGCCCTTTGAGTATCTGAAACTGTTTTGGGACAGGGCACAGAATGGCGGTAGAAAGAGTTTTCGTCATGAGGAATTGAATCCGGCGTATGTACTGCCGAAGCACAGTGGCGTGCTGGTGCCTTATTTAGAGGCACTGAAGCAGGATTTGGAGGATAGGGAGTAGATTGTCGTTGCTTAAACTCAATGAGGTATTATAAATGAATGTAACCGTAAAAACCTTTGATGAATTAACCACAACCGAACTATATGAAATCTTAAAGGCCCGGGCTGAGATTTTTATCATGGAACAGAATATCAATTATCAGGATATGGATGATGTGGATTATAAAAGTCTCCATTGCTTTATTTGGAAGGAAGATAAGGTAATTGCTTATCTGCGGGCATTTTATAAAAGCAAAGACAAGTCTGTTGTAAAAATCGGCAGAGTGTTGACACTGGAGCACGGTAAAGGCGTTGGTCGGGTGCTTTTAGAAGAAAGTATAAAAGCAGTCAAAGAGAAAATGCATTGCAATAAAATATATATTGAAGCGCAGAAGCATGCGGTTGGATTTTATGAGAAGTTTGGATTTGTAACAACTTCCGGAGAATTTTTAGAGGAAGGCATTGTGCATGTTGCAATGGAACTGGAAGTGTAAACAATAGGTGATTTGAAGTGGATTTTATTACCGGGTGAACCGGCATGAGCAGATAATATTAAGATGAAATAAACATTAAGGAGGCACACAATGAAGTGGCATAAAATTTCAGTAAAAACAACAACGGAAGCAGAAGATATTATTATCTGTACCCTGGCAGACGTAGGTTTAGAAGGGGCGCAGATTGAAGATAAAATTCCTTTAACACCATTAGAGAAGGAGCAGATGTTTGTGGACATTCTGCCTCAGACCGAGGAAGATGACGGTGTAGCATATCTTAACTTCTTTGTGGAAGAAAGTGAAGATTTGGATATGGATGCATTAGTGGCAGCCGTAGAGGAAGAATTAGAAGGTCTTCGTATGTTTATGGATATTGGAGAAGGTACCATTACTTTATCTGAAACCGAGGATTTAGATTGGATTAACAATTGGAAGAAATATTTCCATCAGTTTTATATTGATGAATTGCTGGTAATTCCTTCTTGGGAAGAAGTAAAGCCTGAGGATGCAGATAAAAAGATTCTTCATATTGATCCAGGCACTGCATTCGGAACCGGTATGCATGAAACTACCCAACTTTGCATTCGTCAGATTAAAAAGTATGTAACGCCCGAAACCGAGATTTTAGATGTGGGATGCGGAAGCGGTATCTTAGCAATTCTTGCATTAATGTATGGTGCAAAGCATGCCAAAGGAACCGACTTAGACCCTTGCGCCTTGGATGCGACTTTGGAGAACATGGAAGCTAATGGTATTGACCCGAAAGATTTCGAAGTGATTATCGGAAATATTATAACAGAGAAGGAAGTGCAGGACTGGGCCGGTTATGAGTGTTACGATATAGTAGTGGCTAATATTCTTCATAACGTTCTTGAGGTGCTTACGCCCGTTGTAACAGCCCAGATGAAGCCTGGGGCAATTTATATTACATCAGGTATCATTGCTGAGAAGGAAGATTTTGTAGTGGATGTAGTGAAAAAAGCAGGACTTGAGCTTGTGGAAGTTACCCGTCAGGGTGAGTGGGTCAGTGTAACTGCGAAGAAGCCCCAGTAAAGGAGAAACACAGATGTATCACTTCTTTGTTGGCCCTGATCAAATTCAGGGAAAGCAAGTTTATATCACCGGAAAAGATGTTAATCATATTAAGAACGTCCTACGTATGCGCATTGGTGAGGAAGTATCCGTTGGCAATGGTATAGACGGCAAGGAGTATCGTTGTGCCATTGATTCTTTTGAAGAAGAAAGCGTGGTATGCAAGCTTCTTTTTGTCAAAGAAGACGGAGTGGAACTTCCCGTGAAAGTAACTCTTTTTCAAGGACTCCCCAAAGCAGATAAAATGGAGCTTATCATTCAAAAGGCAGTAGAACTGGGCGTATATGAAATTGTGCCTGTGGCAACCAAACGTTGTGTAGTCAAACTGGACGCCAAAAAGGAAGCATCCAAGATTGCCCGCTGGCAGGCAATCGCCGAGGCAGCAGCCAAGCAGAGTAAAAGGGCGGTAGTGCCGCAGATTCGTCCGGTAATGACTATGAATGAAGCGATTCAGGCTGCCAAACAAATGGAGCATCGAATCATTCCGTATGAGCTTGCAGAGGGGATGAGCAAGACTAAAGAAATTTTCCAATCTTTTATACCGGGCAATTCTGTAGCGGTTTTTATCGGACCGGAGGGCGGTTTTGAAGAAAAAGAAATTGAGGCCGCTGCGGCAGCAGGGGTGGAGCCTGTTTCTTTGGGAAAAAGAATTCTCCGTACTGAAACTGCAGGATTTACCGTGCTTGCATGGATTATGTATGAGCTGGAAGTGCGGTGTGAAGAAGCTTAATATAAAGATTTGGGAAGTTTAAATATATGCGGTAGTTTGTGGTTTTATGCATATAAATTTTGATGTTGAGTACGTTGCAACCGAGAAATGCATATATTATATCAGATAATTATTTTCTTAATCAGACGGTGAGAAGCATAGTCAAAAAGAAAATTGAACCAAAAGGCAGGAAATGTTATGGAGATATATTTAGACAATTCTGCAACAACCAAATGCTTTGATGAAGTGGCACAGGTAGTTGCACAGATGATGACGGAAGACTATGGTAATCCTTCCAGCATGCATCTAAAAGGAGTAAAAGCAGAGCAACATATACGACAGGCAACGGAAGTGATTGCACGTTCTTTGAAAGTAAATGAAAAAGAAATTTTTTATACTTCAGGCGGTACTGAATCCGATAATATGGCAATCATCGGAACGGCTATGGCAAATTATCGGGCAGGAAAACATATTATTACTACGCCTATGGAACATCCGGCAGTAGGACAGTGTATGAAGTATCTTGAGAAAGAAGGTTTTGAAATCACCTATTTACAGCCGGATTCTACCGGTTGTATCAGTTTGGATGACTTAGAGAAAAACATTCGCAAGGATACGATTTTGGTATCAATAATGGCAGTGAATAATGAAATCGGAACCATTCAACCCATTGAAAAAGCGGGGGAACTTATCAAATGTTGCAATGTAAATACATTGTTTCATGTAGACGCAGTTCAAGGCTATGGCAAGATGGAGATTTATCCCCGCAAGTGGAAGATTGATATGCTTTCTGTCAGTGGTCATAAAATTCACGGGCCCAAAGGTGTGGGTTTCCTTTATATTAATGAAAAGGTTAAAATCAAACCTATTATTTTAGGCGGCGGGCAGCAGAAAAATATGCGTTCCGGTACGGAGAATGTTCCCGGTATTATGGGCCTTGCTAAGGCGGTAGAACTTGTTTATGCCAATATGGAATGTGATATGAACAGAATGTATTGCTTAAGAGACTATTTTATCAGTCAGGTTGACAAGATGGAGGGTGTTACCGTAAATGGTGCGGAGGGGCGAAAAGCAGCTCCCCATGTGGTCAGTATTTCTGTTGAAGGAGTAAGAGCGGAAGTTTTATTACATGCACTGGAGGATAAGGAAATTTATATTTCAGCTGGAAGTGCGTGTTCGTCACATAAGCCTATGCCGTCGGCAACACTTCAGGCAATCGGCTTGCCCAAGGAACTTCTTGGGTCTACGGTACGCTTTAGTTTTTCTGTTTTTACGACCAAGGAAGAGATAGATTGCACTTTGAATGCCATGAGAGAAATTATTCCGATGCTTCGTAAGTTTACGCGCAGATAAGTGTTTGTGTTTTTGGGGGGAACTACGGTTCCTCCCGATAAAAGGAGAAAAAGATGTTACCTTTTCGGACAAGTATATTAGTCAGTATCATAGAGTTCTTTAGTGTGGTATTGCTTCATGTTGTATATGCAGCCAATCAGTTTGGGTGGGAGCAGGCGTTATTTATTTCCATCGGATTTTTACCTGTGCTTCTTACCATACTTTTATATCGTACCATTTCAAATGAGGATATTATAGTCCGTTGCTTTTATGTCACAATGACACTGACAAGTTATATTATTTCTGCTCAGCTTGATACCCTTGGTATGCTGATTATGATTTATATGGCGGAAGCATTGATTATTGCTCTGTTTGTAAAAAAACGTATTTTTATTGAATATTTTATATTTTCTTTTTTGGGATTGATTGCAGTAGGTATTTTTCAGACAAAGGAAATTAATATTTTCTTCTCCACATGGATTTATATTATTTATCTTTTGTTTTATTGTTTTGGTATGATTACATTGCTGATTCTTATTACGGGAGTGGAATCATATAAGGCTAAAATGGAGGAAAAAAATAAAGAAGCGCAGGAGGCTTTGGAAGCAAAATCCAATTTTCTTGCTAATATGTCACATGAAATCCGTACGCCTATGAACGCTATAAGCGGTATGGCACAACTTTTATCTCAGAAGAATTTTCAAAAAGAAGAGAAAGAATATATTGACACCATTCAGAAGTCTTCCGAGAGTTTGTTGTCCATTATAAATGAAATTCTCGACTTTTCAAAAATAGATTCCGGAAATATGGAAATTGTGGAGGAAGAGTATCACTTTAATTCTCTGATTCATGATGTATTAAGTATTATTGAATTTAGAATGAGGGGAAAGAGTGTAAAACTGATTATTGATATAGACCCACGAATTCCCCGTGTTTTAATTGGCGATGAATTGCGTATTCGTCAGATATTGATTAATCTTTTAAATAATGCGGTTAATTTTACCCACAGAGGTCACATCCGTCTGCATATTATCTGGCAGAAAAATGAAGAGAACGAAGGCTGTTTGGAAGTGGAAGTAGAGGATACGGGTATAGGTATTTCGGAAGAGAATATGAAGAAACTTTTCCGTGCATTTGGTCAGATTGATACCCGTAAAAACCGAAATGTAGAAGGTACCGGCCTTGGGCTTGTTATTTCTAAAAGCCTATTAAATCAGATGGGCGGTGATATCTGGGTAGAAAGTACCCTAAATGAAGGTAGTGTATTTTCTTTCCGCTTGCCTCAAAGGGTAAAAGACGGGCGACCTTCCAATTACGAAGCAAATCATGAAAAGGTATTTGCTGCTAACGAAGAGTTTAAAATTTCATTCCGTGCACCTAATGCTAAAATTATGGTGGTTGATGATAACAAGGTTAATTTACAGGTTGCCAGTGAATTAATGAAAAAGTTTGGTTTTGAACCTGTATTGGTGGACAGCGGTCTGGAAGCAGTTAACCGTATAGAGGAAAATCTGGTAAGCTATGATTTAATTTTTATGGACCACATGATGCCTTTTATGGATGGTGTGGAAGCAACGCAGAAAATAAGAAATATTCGCACGGAATATGCACAGGAGCTTCCTATTATTGCGCTTACGGCCAATGCCATTAAAGGTGTTGAAAAACAGTTAAAAGAAGCAGGAATGAACGATTATCTTTCCAAGCCCATACATATGAAGCAGTTAAATGATATTTTGGAGAAGTGGATTCCGATTAATAAGCAGGTTCGTATTATGGATGGAAAGGAGATTGCTCCGCCCAGATCATATTTTACAAATCCTATGTTGAAAAAAGAGGCAGAGACCAAAAAAGATATTCTGGATTGTCTGAAGGGTATTTCCGTTGAAGACGGTTTGCGTAACTGCGGCGGAAATAAAAATGCATATATTCGTGTATTGAGCACGTTTGCTGCGTCAAACCTGTTAGCCGGATTGGAAGAATATTTGAACAAAGAGGATGCGGATAATTATTCTGTTATTGCCCATTCCATCAAAGGAGCCTGCAGAAATATAGGTGCCAAAGAGGTGGGGGATATTGCTTATGATATGGAACTGGCAGGCAAAAACAATGATATGGAGTATATTAAAGAACATCATAAAGAATTTGCGAAGGAATACGGAGATGTATTGCGACTGGTAACAAAAGCATTGATTGAACATCAATCCTGATTTGATGAGGGGTAAGTTTTCTTGCAAAATAAAAGATAAGTGTGTATAATTATAGGGATAGATACTAGAGTATGGGGGTATTGCTATGTATCGTGTAGTTATTTGTGACGACGAAGCTACGTCTTTGCAAATTAATCAAATTCTAACGGAACAGATTTTAGAAGAAGAGGGAATTGAATACGAAATTGTTACATTTGAAGACATGAGAGTGATGACAGAGGCACTTTCGGATGAGAGAGCAGAGTATGATGTATTGCTTTGTGATATTCTTGCCGTAGGAATGAATGGTATTGAAGCGGCTAAAGAGTTGCGCCGTCTCGGTGAGAAGCTTCCCATTATTTTTATTTCTTCAACGGCGGAGTACGCTTTGGATGGGTATAGTGTGAATGCTTTACGTTATTTGCAGAAACCGATTGATATTGAAAAACTCCGGGAAGGTTTGCTGGAGGCTTATCAGTCATCCCAGACGAAGGGTGTTCTTAATTTTCAGGTGGCAGACCGTTTTTATAAGATTCCTTTTTCGGAAATTGAGTATCTGGAAAGCCGCGGAAGGGATACGGACATTATTACACATGAGGAGACAATCAGTGTACATATGAAATTTTCCGATATGGAGAAGAAACTTCCTGCGGATATGTTTTTAAGATGCCATCGTTCCTACATCATAAATCTTGCCCAGGCTAAGGATTTGGCACGTTATCGTTTTCTTACCAAACAAGGAGTGGAAATTCCGGTAAGTCAATTGCAATACAATGAAACTAAGCGTAAGTTTGTAAAGTTTCAATAAATAATCCCGTGGAGAGGTACGGGAGGATAGAGGTTAATATGTTTGAGACTCGTACTTTTTTATTAAAATACGGTGAGATTTTTTTAAAAGGCAAAAATCGTTATGTTTTTGAGGATATACTGGTTGAACAGGTGCGTCGTGCGGTAAAAAAATGTGACGGCGAGTTTAAGGTACATAAAAGTCTTTCCAGAATTTATGTGGAAGCGTTGACTGATTATGATTATGACGAACTAATTGAAACCTTAAAGTGTGTATTCGGTGTAATTGCAATTTGTCCGGTGTTGGTGCTTGAGGACAATGGTTTCGATGATTTGAAACAACAAGTTGTAAAGTACATTGATGAAACCTATGAAGACAAGAATTTTACATTTAAGGTATATTCCAAGCGCGCACGCAAGAATTATCCGGTAAATTCCATGGAGATGAATTGTCTCATCGGAGAGGCTCTTTTAGATGCATATCCGGAGATAAAAGTAGATGTGCACAAACCGGAAGTAAGCCTTCATGTAGAAGTAAGAGAAAGAATTTATGTATATTCCGTAATCATTCCCGGACCCGGCGGTATGCCTGTTGGTTCAGCCGGAAAAGCAATGTTGCTTTTGTCCGGAGGTTTGGATTCGCCGGTTGCCGGTTACATGATTGCAAAACGAGGTGTGAAGCTGGAAGCGGTTTATTTTCATGCTCCGCCTTATACATCTGAGCGTGCGAAGCAAAAGGTTGTGGATTTGGGTAATTTGATTTCACGTTATACCGGACCTATTCGTCTTCATGTAATTAATTTTACGGAAATTCAAATGGCTATATATGAAAAATGTCCCCACGATGAATTGACTATTATTATGCGCCGTTATATGATGCGCATTGCGGAACAGATTGGTTTGGAGAATGATTGCATCGGTTTGGTTACCGGTGAAAGTATCGGACAGGTTGCTTCCCAGACAATGCAGAGCCTTGCATGTACCAATGATGTATGTACCGTGCCTGTGTACCGTCCGTTGATTGCCTTTGATAAGCAGGATATTGTAGATATTGCAGAAAAGATTAATACGTATGAAACTTCCATTTTGCCTTATGAAGACTGCTGTACCATTTTTGTAGCAGAGCATCCGGTCACAAAGCCGATTGTAAAGGTGATTGCCAAGCATGAAGAAAATCTTGCAGACTGCATTGATGAAATGTTGAAAAAAGCGGTGGAAGAAAGAGAAATTATTGAAATTAAGTAGTATATTACAAAAGCACCGCCGAAATGACGGTGCTTTTAAATTCGGATATAAAGAAAAAAGCAAGACTGTTGTCTTGCTTTAAACTCAATAATGAATATTATGCTTACACGATGTAGGGAGCTAATACCTTCAATACATCTTCTGCACCGTCTTCAGCGTGGATATTTAAATCGATAGGCTTAGATAAATCAAGGCTGAAAATACCCATGATAGATTTTGCATCGATTACATATCTGCCGGAAACTAAGTCGAAATCATAATCAAACTTTGTAATATCATTAACGAATGATTTTACCTTGTCGATTGAGTTTAAAGAAATAGATACTGTCTTCATATTTGTTTCCTCCTATAATAAATAAAATTGTTAGCTTAATTGTTTGGAAGGAAATAGCTTATATTTCCAACTTCCGCCTTTATAGTATTAGATTTATGAAAAAAAGTCAACTGATAAAGTTGCTGAAAAAAAAGGAGTTTTCCATGAAAAGTGTAGCATTACATAACCTTGGTTGCAAAGTAAATTCCTATGAAGTGGAAGTAATGCAACAAAATCTACAAAAAAATGGTTATGAAATTGTGGATTTTAACCAAAAATCAGATATTTATATTATAAATACCTGTTCCGTAACAAATATGGCAGATCGAAAAAGCCGTCAAATGTTACATCGTGCGAAAAAGCAGAATCCAAATGCGATTGTGGTTGCGGTGGGTTGCTATGTACAGGCAGATGCTTTCAGCATCGCACAGGATGACAGTATCGATTTGTTGGTAGGAAATAACTTAAAAAAGGATATTGCAGATATTCTTAAACGTTATATGGAATGGGAAGAAAATCTTTCGACAGAGATAGAGGCGGACGAAGCAAATTTTTTACGTAAAACTTTGAATAATACTACGGTAGTGGATGTTAAAAAAGTGGATTTTGAAGACGACAGGATGGAGCAAACTGCAGAGCATGCCAGAGCTTATATTAAAATACAGGACGGATGCAATCGATTCTGTACTTATTGCATCATTCCTTATACAAGGGGAACTGTGCGTAGCCGTAAGCAGGAGAGTGTACTGGAAGAAATAGCGGGACTTGTAAAAGAAGGTTATAGGGAATTTGTTTTAACCGGAATTCATATCAGTTCTTACGGTTTGGATTTTGCAGAAAAAAACCCGGAAAAGTATTTGCTGGAATTAATTCGTAACATTAACCAAATGGATGGTGTGGAAAGAATTCGAATCGGTTCATTTGAACCTATGATATTAACGGAAGCATTTGTGGCAGGGATTGCCTCTTGTCAAAAAATGTGTCCCCATTTCCACATTTCATTGCAAAGCGGCTGTGATGGAACGTTGAAAAGAATGAACCGCAGGTATACCACAGATGAGTATATGGAGAAAGTGGAGCTGTTGCGCCGATATTTTCCGGGATGTGCCGTTACAACGGATGTGATTGTAGGATTTCCGGGAGAAACAGAAGAAGAATTTACGGAAACAAAAGAGTTTCTTGAAGCGGTTAATTTCTTTGAAATGCATATTTTTAAGTATTCCAGAAGAAGAGGTACGAAAGCTGACAAAATGCCGGAACAGGTGCCTGAGGAAATAAAAACACAGCGAAGTAACGTGCTTTTAGAACTGGAGAAAAAGCAATCCCAAGAATTTAGAAAGGGCTTCATCGGAAAAACGGTTAAGGTACTGTTAGAGGAAGAAAAAGAGATTGGCGGTATTTCCTTCTGGCTGGGGCATACGGGAGAATATGTAAAAGTTGCCGTGCCGGAGAAGAAATTCGCTAAAAATATGTTTGTGGAAGTTTATATAAAAGAGTTTCTGCAGGAAGATATTTTATTGGGAGAACTCATTGAAGAAACTATGAAAAAATAGGTTTTTTGAACACGATATAAAAGAAAAAAATCATAAAATGCGTATAGATGTGAAAAAAATGCCAATAATAGGCATAAGCCTGTGTACATAGCTTGAGTTTTGAAGGTAATTAGAGTATAATATAACAGACTATATGCACAATAACAAACGAAATAAACAGATAGATTACAATAGAGGGTGTGAACGAATGCAATCAGAGAATACACAGTTTTTTGAAGTAGAACAGGAATCAAAGGACAGGGTTAAAAAAATTTTGGCTCAGGTTTATGATGCACTGCAGGAAAAAGGCTATAATCCTGTAAATCAGATTGTAGGCTATATTATGTCAGGGGATCCTACATACATTACCAGTCATAATAATGCCCGAAGTCTGATTATGAAAATTGAGCGTGATGAGTTGGTAGAAGAAATGTTTATAGAGTACATTAAGGCAAATGAGTGGGAATAAAATTTGTCGGATTGGGAGGAACATGATATGCGTATCATGGGATTAGACTTCGGCTCTAAAACAGTAGGGGTTGCACTAAGTGATCCTACAGGGTTAATTGCCACAGGCTTAGAAATTGTACGCCGTGAACGCGAAGATAAGTTAAGACAGACTTTGGCAAGGATTGAGGCAATCATTGTAGAATACGGTGTGGAGAAAATTGTTTTAGGATACCCGAAAAACATGAATGATACCGAAGGTGAAAGGGTACAAAAGACCCTTGCTTTTAAAGAGATGCTTGAGAGACGTACGGCTTTGGAAGTGGAGCTTTGGGATGAGAGACTGACTACGGTGGAAGCGGATGCGGTAATGATGGAAGTTGGAATTCGCAGAGAAGACCGTAAAAAATACGTAGATAAAATAGCTGCTGCTTTTATTTTGCAGGGATATCTGGATTACGCGAAGGAAATAAAGAATCAGGATTAAGTGTAATCGACGAAAGGATAACAGATGGAGAAGATTATATTTCAGGCAACGGGGGAAGAACCTGTTGAATTTTATGTTTTGGAACAGACTACCGTGGCAGGAATAAATTATATTCTTGTTACCGATACGGAAGAAGGAGACGGAGATGCCCTTATTTTGAAAGATATCTCCGGTAAGGATGATGAAGAGGCAGTCTATGATATCGTGTCAGACGATAAGGAATTAAATGCGATTGCCGAAATATTTGAGAATCTTTTAGATGACGTGGAATTTACCAAAGAGTAGGACACGATGATAATTTGGAGGAAATGAAATTGAATATAGATGAAAAAAAGGGAAATTCAACCGGTAAAGTTAAAGTCATTCCGTTAGGCGGACTGGAACAAATCGGTATGAATATTACTGCATTTGAGTATGATGATACCATTATTGTAGTAGATTGCGGATTGAGTTTCCCGGCTGACGATATGTTGGGGATTGACCTTGTAATTCCTGATATTACGTACTTGTTAGATAACAAGGATAAGGTAAAAGCTTTTATGATTACTCATGGACATGAGGATCATATAGGTGCATTGCCTTATGTATTAAAACAACTGAATATTCCTATATTTGCCACAACACTTACTATGGGTGTTATTGAGCATAAATTAAGGGAGCATGAACTTGAGGATGTGGTAAAGCGTCAGACGGTGCAGTTTGGAGATGTTGTACGCATCGGAAAGTTTAAGGTGGAATTTATTAAGACAAATCACAGTATTGTAGATGCGGCTGCTTTGGCTATTTATTCGCCCGCGGGTGTGATTGTCCATACCGGAGATTTTAAGGTGGATTATACCCCTGTATTTGGAGATGCCATTGATTTACAGCGTTTCGCAGAACTTGGTACTAAAGGGGTGCTTGCCTTAATGTGTGATTCTACCAATGCGGAGCGTCCCGGTTTTACCCAGTCAGAGCGAAGCTTGAGTAAAACCTTTGATACGATTTTTACGGAGCATAAAAATACCAGAATCATTGTGGCTACCTTTGCATCCAATGTAGACCGTGTTCAGCAGATTATTAATGCGGCTGACAGGTTTGGGCGTAAGGTAGTAGTAGAAGGCCGCAGTATGGTAAATATCATTGAAACGGCTACGAGTTTGGGACGGTTAAGCGTTCCTGAGAATACCTTAATCGATATCGAGATGTTAAAAGATTATCCCGAGGAGCAAACGGTTATTATTACCACGGGCAGCCAGGGTGAAAGTATGGCAGCCTTAAGCCGCATGGCTATGGGGCAGCACAGGAAGGTAAAAATTGGTTGCAATGATACGGTTATTTTCTCGTCCAGTCCTATTCCGGGAAATGAAAAGGCTGTAACGAAGGTAATTAATGAATTATTCCAAAAAGGTGCAGATGTTATTTTTCAGGATGCGCATGTGTCCGGTCATGCATGTCAGGAAGAAATTAAACTGATATATACGTTGACGCAGCCTAAATATGCGATTCCCGTGCATGGTGAATATAAGCATTTAAAGGCACATGCAAAGTTGGCAGAACAGTTGGGCATGGAGAAAGATAATATTTTTATTTTGAAATCCGGTGATGTATTGGAACTTGGTGAGGATGGCGCTGAAGTAACGGGAGAAGTACCGGTAGGTGCTATTTTGGTAGATGGTCTTGGCGTGGGAGATGTAGGTAATGTGGTTTTGCGTGATCGTCAAAGACTGGCTGAGGATGGTATTGTTATTGTCGTAGCGGTTATGGACAGTTATACAAATACTTTAGTATCAGGTCCTGATATTGTATCCCGTGGATTTACGTATACGAAAGACAATGAAGATTTAATCGAAGAAGCGAATGCCATTGCCTTTGAAACCATGGAACGTTTACAGGAACGCGGAATTACGGACTGGGGCAAGATGAAAGCAAATTTAAGGGATTCTTTAAATGAATTTTTCTGGAAAAAGACAAAGAGAAGACCTATGATTCTTCCGATTTTGATGGAAGTATAAAGGAAAGGTGCACATATGCAAAAGGATGCTTACGTAAAAGCAACAGATAAATATATCGCAGCGTTACAGAAGACGGAAGAGTATATTAATTACTGCGAAGTAAAAGAAAGAGCGAAAGAAGATGAAAATCTTTGGAGGCAATTATGTGATTATCGCAGGAAAAGATATGAATTTCAGACAATGACCAGCGCAGAGGAACTTTTTGACCGAGTAGATGCCTTTGAAAGAGATTATAGAGAGTGGAAAAAAGATCCGCGAGTAATGGCTTTTTTGGATGCAGAGCTGGCTTTTTGCAGAATGATGCAGGAATCTAACTTGCGAATTATAGACGCTATGCAGTTTGAATAGCACGGAGGATAATATGGATAAAAAAATTGTTTGGGGAGTGGTCAAAGGAATTTTTAAGATTACCCTTGCCCTAGCGGTAGTGTTATTGGTGTATAATTTAGCTTTAAAGGCATACGATTTCGGCTATCGTATTTTTGCAGAAGAACCCATTGAGGCCGGCGCGGGAAGAACCATATCCGTGTCCATCGTAGAAGGAAAGACTGTTTCGGAAATTGGCGATATATTAGAAGAAAAGGGATTGATACGGGATAGTAAAGTTTTTTATTTTCAGGAAATGTTTTCGGAATATAAGGGTGATTTAAAACCCGGAGTATATGAGCTTTCTACCAATATGACACCTTTTGAGATGATGGAAATTATGTCAGCATCGGATGAAACCGAGACAGAAACAGAATAAAAGCAGGTAAAAAAAGTGATTATTGATGAAAGAATGTTTACCTTTATCAATTCTTTTGGTGATGGTAACTCCGAATTTTTAAATAAACTTGAAGAAGAAGCGAAGAGGGATTATGTACCGATTATCCGTAAGGATATGCAGAACCTCCTTCGTTTCTTGTTGCGTTTCAGAAGACCTGTTAGAGTCCTGGAAGTAGGAACGGCTGTGGGATTTTCCACATTATTGATTGCAGAGAATACGTCTACTTCGACCAGTATTACAACCATCGAAAATTATGAAAAAAGAATCCCAATTGCCAAGGCTAATTTCAAAAGGGCCGAAATGGAACATAAGATTACACTCCTGGAAGGAGATGCGGCAGAAATTCTCAAGGAATTAAAGAAACCTTATGATTTTATTTTTATGGATGCAGCGAAGGGACAGTATTTAAATTTTCTGCCGGATATATTAAGACTTCTTGATAAAAGGGGAATACTGGTTTCGGATAATGTGTTACAGGATGGAGATTTGATGGAGTCTCGGTATGCAGTAACGAGAAGAAACCGTACTATTCATTCCCGAATGAGAGAATATTTATACGAGTTAAAAAACAATCCGGATTTGGAGACTGTCATTCTTCCTGTAGGAGACGGTGTAACGGTGAGTTTGCGCATGGAAGCGTGGGAAAAAGAAGAATGGTATCAGGGACTTTTGGCAAATAAGAAGGAACAGTACGAGTCGAAAGATTGCTAAGAGACCGTTGGAGGCAATAGATGATGAGAGAAAGAAAGCCGGAACTTTTAATACCGGCAAGTAGTCTTGAAGTATTAAAGACAGCAGTTATATTTGGTGCCGATGCAGTTTACATCGGTGGGGAGGCTTTTGGGCTTCGTGCAAAAGCAAAGAATTTTTCACCGGAAGATATGAGGGCAGGAATTAAATTTGCTCATGAGCATGGTGTTAAAGTGTATGTAACTGCAAATATTCTTGCACACAATTCCGATTTGGAAGGAGCTGTGGAATATTTTAAGGAATTAAATACAATGAAGCCGGATGCGTTGATTATTGCAGATCCCGGTATGTTTATGCTGGCAAAAGAACATTGTCCCGGTATGGAGCTTCATATTTCCACTCAGGCCAATAATACCAACTATCAGACCTATTTGTTTTGGTGGAATCAGGGAGCAAAGCGAGTGGTAAGTGCAAGAGAGTTGTCTTTGGCGGAAATCAAGGAAATCCGTGAACATATTCCAAAAGATATGGAGATTGAAAGTTTCATTCATGGAGCCATGTGCATTTCTTATTCGGGAAGATGTCTTTTATCCAATTATTTTACGGGAAGAGATGCGAATCAGGGAGCTTGCACCCACCCTTGCCGTTGGAAGTATGCAGTAGTAGAAGAGACTCGTCCCGGAGAATATATGCCTGTATATGAAAATGAGAGAGGAACCTATATTTTTAATTCCAAAGATTTGTGTATGATTGAATACATTCCCCAAATTGTGGATGCCGGCATTGATTCCCTGAAAATAGAAGGTCGAATGAAAACAGCTTTATATGTGGCTGCAGTGGCAAGAACCTATCGAAAGGCGATAGATGATTATTTTACCTCGCCTGAAGAATATGAGAAGAATATGGACTGGTATCGTCAGGAGATTTCTAAGTGTACGTATCGCCAGTTTACTACAGGTTTCTATTTTGGAAAACCAAACGAGGAAACACAGATATATGACAGCAATACTTATATCAACGAATATATTTATTTGGGTATTGCAGAAGAAATTACAGAGGATGGTAAAGTTCGTATTGAGCAGAAGAATAAATTCTGTGTAGGTGATACCATTGAAATAATGAAGCCTGACGGACGTAATGTGGAAACGAAGGTGGAAGCCATGTTTGATGACAAATGCATAGCTGTGGATAGTGCACCTCATCCTCAGCAGGTGCTCTTTCTTCAGCTAAGTGAGGCTTGTGAAAAGTACGATTTACTTCGTGTAAGGAAAGCATAGTATTTGCTTGTAAAAAGAGATCAAACAGTGTATTTTATTGTATGAATATGCTGTAAAAGAATCCGAATGGAGAATATATATGACTGACAAAATTAACATTGAAGAGATTTTTGCTCAAAATGTCTTTACTTTGGATACCATGAAAAAATGGGTTCCTGCTGAAGCATATGAAGAAGTAATCAGCGTAATGGAAAATGGTGGAGAACTTTCCGGTAAAACAGCTAACGTGGTTGCTAAAGCTATGAAGGACTGGGCAGTAGAAAACGGGGCTACCCACTATACACATTGGTTTCAGCCCTTAACCGGCTTTACGGCAGAGAAGCACGACTCTTTCATAACACATCCTGATAAAAACGGCAAAATGCTTTTGGAGTTTAAAGGAAAAGAATTGATTAAGGGAGAGCCGGATGCGTCGTCTTTTCCCTCAGGCGGATTGCGTGCTACTTTTGAAGCAAGAGGATATACTACGTGGGATATTACATCTCCTGCTTTTATCAAAGAAGATGCCACCGGCAAAATCCTTTGTATTCCTACTGCTTTTTGCTCCTATAAGGGCGAGGCTTTAGATAAAAAAACACCTCTTCTTCGTTCCATGGAGGTTGTGGGACAGCAGGCTATGCGTATTGTACGTCTGTTTGGTAATTATGAGGCGAAAAAGGTTATTCCTTCGGTAGGTGCAGAGCAGGAATACTTCTTAATTGACAGACAGAATTATTTAAAAAGAGATGATTTAATTTATGCCGGACGTACCCTGTTTGGTGCACCGGCACCTAAGGGCCAGGAAATGGATGACCATTATTATGGTTGCATCCGTGAGCGTATCGGCGCATATATGAAGGATTTAAATGTTGAACTATGGAAGCTGGGTGTAACGGCAAAGACACAGCATAATGAGGTGGCACCGGCGCAGCATGAACTGGCACCGATTTATGAAACTTCTAACGTGGCTGTAGACCATAATCAGATAGTCATGGAAACTTTGAAGAAGGTTGCAGGACGTCACGGATTAACATGTCTTTTACATGAGAAGCCTTTTCATGGTGTGAATGGTTCCGGTAAGCATAATAACTGGTCTCTGACTACGGATACCGGAATGAATCTTTTAGATCCCGGAGATACACCGAATGAAAATATTCAGTTCCTCTTGGTATTGGCATGTATTATGAAGGCCGTGGATACGCATGCGGATCTTTTAAGACAGAGTGCATCCGACGTGGGAAATGACCACAGACTGGGAGCTGATGAGGCACCGCCTGCAATTATTTCCATATTCCTGGGAGAACAGTTGGAAGATGTAGTAAAGCAGCTTGTGGAAACAGGAGAGGCAACTCATTTGGTAGAAGGAGGTGTTTTGGAAACCGGTGTTTCCACGCTTCCTGACCTTTTAAAAGATGCAACAGACCGTAATCGTACATCACCCTTTGCATTTACCGGTAATAAGTTTGAATTCCGAATGGTGGGTTCGTCTGATTCCATTGGCGATCCCAATACCATTTTAAATACTATTGTAGCAGAAGCATTTTGTGAAGCGGCAGACCGTCTGGAAGGTGCAGAAGATTTTGACTTAGCAGTGCACGATTTGATTAAAGAATACATGACTGCACATCAGAGAATCATTTTTAACGGTAACGGATATGCCCCCGAATGGATTAAGGAAGCAGAAAGAAGAGGGCTTCCAAATCTTCCTACTATGTTAGATGCGGTGGAGACGTTGACCACAGATAAGTCATTTGCGTTATTTGAGAAATTCAATATTTTTACGAGAGCTGAGTTGGAATCCCGTAAAGATGTTTTATATGAGACATATTCTAAGACAATCAACATTGAAGCAAAGTGTATGATTGAGATGTCTTCCAAGCAAATTATACCTGCAGAGATACGTTATGCAAAGTTGTTATCGGAGGCAGTAATCGGGGCAGAAAAAGCAGGTGTCAGTGCAGTAGTACAAAGACGTATTCTTTCAGAAGTTACGGAAGAACTTGAGAAAATGCAGTCGGCACTTCATAATCTCGAGGCAGAGTTAAAAACTGCACAGGGAATTGAGGAACATAAGGTTTGTGCGTTTTATTACAGGGATCACGTAAAGACTGCGATGGAGGCACTCCGTGCTCCCGCAGATGCATTGGAAATGCTGACGGATAAAGAAGTATGGCCAATTCCTACATATGGTGATTTGCTTTTTGAAGTATAAGGAGGGGAAACATGAAAGAACCTGTATTGGTAATCATGGCAGCAGGCATGGGTAGTCGTTACGGCGGCTTAAAACAGATTGATCCTGTAGATGCAGCCGGTAATAAAATTTTGGATTTTTCCATTTATGATGCCTTGAGAGCCGGTTTTAAAAAAGCTGTTTTTATTATTAAAAAAGAAAATGAAATGCTTTTTAAAGAGTGCATTGGTGATGCAGTGAGTCGTCACATGGAAGTGGAATACGTATTTCAGGATATTACAGATGTGCCGGATGGTTTTAATATTCCCGATGAACGCATCAAACCTTGGGGAACGGCACATGCCATATTTAGTTGCCGTGAAGTTGTAAAAGGACCTTTTGCAGTTATCAACGCTGACGATTATTATGGTGTGGAAGCATTTAAGGTTTTATATGATTTTTTAACTACCCATGAGGATGATGAAAAGTATCGTTATGCTATGGTAGGATACAGATTGGGGAATACATTAACAGAGAATGGTTCTGTGGCAAGAGGCTGCTGTGTAACCAATGATGAAGGTTATCTGGTATCCATTACGGAACGTACTAAGATTGTTAAGACGCCGGAAGGAGCTGCATATTCGGAGGATGAAGGCGTAACCTATACACCGATTAGTGTGGATTCTCCTGTATCAATGAATATGTGGGGATTTACACCCAGTATTATTCCGGAGCTTGGTAAAACACTGGAAGATTTTTTTGCAACTCAGGTACAAAAGAATCCTCTTAAGGCAGAATGTTATCTGCCTATTGAAGTAGATAAGCTTTTAAAAGAAGGAAAAGCTACCGTGAAGGTGCTCTCATCCAAAGATAAATGGTTTGGCGTAACTTATAAGGAAGATAAGCCTTATGTTATGGATTCCATTCAGAAGTTAAAGGATGCAGGAATCTATCCTGATGTACTTTGGAACTGATATAAAAAAGTGTCGGACATAACATCTTTGTAACTGTGTTATATGCAGGAAAGATGGTAGGAGGAAGAATATGGCAATTCTTGTAACAGGCGGAGCCGGTTATATCGGTAGTCATACAGTGTTAGAACTGCAAAATGCAGGTTATGAAGTTGTTGTAATTGATAATTTGTGTAATTCCAGCTGTAAATCTTTACAGCGTGTGGAAAAAATAACCGGGAAAAAGGTTCCATTTTATCAGGTGGATATTTTGGATGAAGAAGGTTTGCGTGAGGTTTTCCGAAAGGAGCAGATAGAGTCTTGTATTCATTTTGCCGGTTTAAAAGCTGTAGGAGAATCTGTCAGAGAACCATGGAGATATTATTATAACAATATTTCGGGAACATTAAGTTTGATAAAAGTTATGAATGAATTTAATGTAAAAAATATTGTCTTTTCATCTTCTGCAACCGTATATGGAAATCCTGCGTTTGTACCGATTACAGAAGAGTGTCCCAAGGGCGAAATAACCAACCCATACGGACAAACCAAATCTATGTTAGAGCAGGTTTTGACAGATATACAGAAGGCGGATCCGGAATGGAATGTGGTGATTTTAAGGTATTTTAATCCTATCGGTGCTCATGAAAGCGGAAGCATAGGTGAGAATCCTAACGGAATACCAAATAATCTGATGCCTTATATTACTCAGGTGGCAGTAGGTAAACTACAGTGTTTGGGAGTGTTTGGTGATGATTATGATACTCCTGACGGTACAGGTGTACGTGACTATATTCATGTAGTGGATTTGGCGTTGGGGCATGTGCGTGCTATTGAGAAAATCGCAGAAAACAAGGGATTATGCATTTATAATTTGGGAACAGGACACGGCTACAGTGTGCTTGATGTAGTAAAGAATTTTGAAGAAGCTTCCGGTGTAAAAATTCCATATGAAATAAAAGACCGCCGTCCCGGAGATATTGCACAGTGTTATGCAAGCCCCGAAAAGGCGGAGAAAGAACTGCATTGGAAAGCAGAACGTGATATTCTTAAAATGTGCGAAGATTCCTGGCGTTGGCAGTCTGATAATCCAAATGGGTATGATGATTAGTATGTGATATGAAAAATCTGCTTTGCATATTTTTTTGTCATAAAAAGTAAGGGAATACCTAATATGCCGCAGGATATTATTTCACCGGCACAAACAGTAAGGGCAGAGAACCACAAAGGTTCCAGTCCATAAGCATATTTTAAAACAAAAGGAATAATCAGAGTATTAGATATAATTGGCGGTATGGGAGCTACCCATGCCGCTATTTTATATTTTGCGGCTTTGCCGATTAAACAAGTGAAAAAAGCGCCTATTAATGTGGCAAGACTGCCGAATATAATATCAATAATATTGGCACTTACTAAAAGGTTACTGATAATGCATCCGGCAAAGAGCCCCGGGATTGCTGCGGGTGTAAAAAAGGGTAATATGGTAAGAGCCTCCGAGAAACGAATTTGCACCATAAAAGATGCAAGACCAAAGATATTTGAAACTTCGGTAAGAACCACATAAAGGGCGGCAATCAGAGCCGCCTGTGTCAGAAAAAGTACTTTTTTGTTTTTCATTTTATAATCTCCTTAGTTTTGTTTAAGGTCAGGATGGTTTCGAACTGACCATATTTTATCATTAGCATTACCGCTTGTGGATAATGTTATGAACAAATTGATTTAATCAACGCATATATCATTTTCAGGTGTTGAATTTGAAGTATCTTTTCCACCGGTTCTGTCAGTGCAGGTTAAGGTGACAACTACAACACCACCTTCTGTGCGAACATTACAGTCATTGTTATCGCCATGGGCAGAGCGGATTTTACTCATAATTTCACTAATTTCGAAACCAAAAGATGATTCTAAACTGGTTTTTAATACACAGGTTGAGTTTAAAAACTGGGCATTATCATTGATATTCATTCCGGTATCAGATTCCATTAATTCTAAATACGGATGGCTTGCTTCATCAGCTTGTACTTCGGCATCAACAATAGCCATTGCTACGCCGCTTCGAATTGTATCCGCCAACTGGGCATCGGAAGAAACATTTGTTTTTTCAATATAACGTATTAACTGAGGAGCCATAACACCTACAGCAATTGCCATAATAGCAACTACGACTATGAGCTCGATTAAAGAGAAACCTTTGTCATTTTTCATAATTAGGTCCTTTCTGTTTGTTTAATGTCTGCTTTTCTTTTGTATTATAAAATTGTTATAAAATTAACAAGATTTACAATTAAAAAGATATCACCGAAATTACAAAATAGCAAGTAAAAAACATGAATAGTAAATAAAATGGTATGAATACCAACAAATTACCAGGTTTAAGGTTATTATATACAAAGCCCCGTCCTTATGTGCATAGGGGCGGGGCAGTATATTTGCAGATATATTATATTAGTTTTTATTTCTGACGTTCTTTTAAGAGATTTTGAATTCTTTCACTGGGATTCAATAAATCGCTAATGGAGCTGTCATGATTCAAAGTATCAATGATATAAGCGATATATTTACTCATATCACAGTTGATATACCATTCTCGCTGTAAAAGTTCGGGAGTCTGGTAAACCAAGTTGGTTGTTAATACTCTATGAATTAAGCCTTCTTCATATGCCTTATCAAATTTCTCCAAACCATTTGTAAAGAGACCGAAGGTTGTAGCAATGAAAATACGATTTGCTTTACGTGCTTTTAAAGCTGTAGCAACTTCAATTACACTTTCGCCGGAAGAAATCATGTCATCAAGAATGATTACATCTTTGCCTTCTACGCTGGTGCCGAGATATTCATGTGCAACAATAGGGTTTCTGCCGTCTACGACACGTGTATAATCGCGTCTCTTGTAGAACATACCCATATCAAGACCCAGTACGTTGGACATATAGATTGCACGTGACATACCGCCTTCATCGGGGCTGATAGTCATCATATGTTCTGCATCTAATTTGATGTCGGGAACATTATTGATAAGTCCCTTGATAAACTGGTAAGTCGGCTGAACGGTTTCAAATCCGTGAAGAGGAATTGCATTCTGTACTCTGGGATCATGAGCATCAAAAGTAATGATGTTGTCTACACCCATTGCTACCAGTTCCTGAAGAGCTAAAGCACAGTCTAAGGATTCACGAGAAGTTCTCTTATGCTGTCTGCTCTCATAAAGAAAAGGCATAATTACAGTGATTCGTCTTGCCTTACCGCCTACAGCTGCAATAATTCTCTTTAAATCCTGATAATGATCGTCGGGAGACATTCTGTTTTTATTTCCACAAAGTGAATATGTTAAGCTGTGGTTACAAACATCAACCATAATATAAAGGTCATCACCACGAACAGATTCGTTGATTACACCTTTGGCTTCACCGGAACCGAAACGGGGCACCTTGGTATCAAGAATATAAGTATCTCTTTGATAACCTGCAAAAGCTAAGCTGTCCTTGTGTTCGCTTTCGCGCTCGGTTCTCCATTTTACAAGATACTGGTCAACTTTTTCACCGAGAGAACGGCAACTTTCTAAGGGAATCAAACCTAAGGAACCTACGGGAATGGTTTCCAGATTACGTACTTCTTGTCTTTTTTCAGACATGGGGAAATCCTCACTTTCTGTTTGTCATTCTTTTTTTGTATATTCTCACATCCTGACCGGATAATTTGCAGACATCATAGTTACTTATGATTCTGGAAAAAATTCTGTCTGAATACCGGTCGCGTAAATCCTCCATAGGAAGATTGGTGGATATTACCGTTGATTTACGACGAAGATGTCGTTCGTTTAAGCAGGTAAAAAGCTGGGATACCACAAAACTATTGGTAAGCTCTGTACCTAAATCATCTAAAACCAAAAGGTCACAGTTATAAATATCATCATAAGGATTCATGCCGGAATCCCGTCCGTTTTTACGGAAGGCATATTCTGATATTTTAGCAAATAAATCGCCGGCACTGAAGTAAATGACAGAGTGTCCTTTTTCAATTAAAGCATTGGCAATACAATTGGAAAGAAAACTTTTGCCGGTTCCTACTGTACCATAAAATAAAAGGTTTTGATAGTCTAATTCGAAGTTTTCTACAAAATTCTTGGATTTTAGGACAGCATTCTGTAATCGTGTCAAATCCTCGCCATGTTGATATTCTAATGAAACATCCTCAAAGGATTCGTTTAAAAGAACTTCACGGATGTTAGATTGTTCATACAGCATATCCAACATTGCCTGTTTAAAGCAATGGCATTTCTCGCCTTCAATAAAACCGGTATCCTTACAGTAGGAACACATATAAACAGGATCCAAGTAATTAACGGAATATCCGGCAGCGGTTAAAATCAGTTTTTTCTGACGGTTTAAATCCTCAAGAATTTCTTTTAATTCATCCAAAGAATCACTTTCGCCTAAAAGATTTTTTTTGCCATGTTCCACGGAAAGTGTCGCAGTCAGTTCATCCAGATGCTTATAATCAGGGAGTTTGTTGTATATTTCCGCTGTTCGTTCTTCTAATAGCTTTCTGGTTTCAAGGCGGCGTCTGTTATAGCCTTGGATAATGGTATCATATTGTGCATTTGTCAGTGCCACGTTATATCTCCTTTAATTGCTTAGAATATCACGTTCTAAGGCTTCAAAGTCATAATCATGTTGAGGAAACTGGTTAAATTTGTTCTGGTTTGCTTTGGCATATGTATTGATATTATTGCTCTTTGATTTATTACGATATACTTTGTCCAGTTCCTTTACTTCGCGGACAGAATTAACATTTTGCTCTTTCCAATTGGAAAGGATGCGGTCAGCATATTCAAAACGATGAGTATCTACAGCCAATACGGTTCTTTCGCAACATTCAAAAATAACATCCATTGAAAAACCAAAGCTACCGGTCCACTTATTGATATAATCAACTTCTTTAGCAGTGGGAGCTCCATTTTTGCCCAAGGCTTTCATAACAGAATAAATAGTTTTGTCATACTTGCTTATACCGGCCTTGGCTTGTGCTACAGTATCAATCCCCTGCTCATACCATCCCATTGCAGTTTTCTCGATGTAGCGCATTTCTTTTTTGCCGCGTTCCAAACAATATTCCAAAAGGGTATCCAACATGTCCATGGAATAACCAAGTTCCAGGTGAATATAAAGAATACTCTTTAAATCGGAAGGACTTAAAGTTTTGCCGAGATATTGTTCTGCAATGCAAAGCATTTCACTGATTTCTTCCTTATCTTTGTATGTACGTAATTGATCAGCAGAATAGGAAGGTTTCTCAGGAGCTGTGCGGATGGAAGATGAAGTATTTTCAGAAGAAGGCATGGGAACCATGGATACAATAGGAGCCAGTGGCTTAATTGCAGGTTCGCCATTGTTGTTTGCCAAGGGAGCCTGTAACCGAATTCCTGTTATATTCTTGCCTTCATCGTATTCCAAAGATAAAATTTTCATGCGTTCCCAATATTGAAGAGAACGGATAACATCCTTTTCCGTATGATTAAATTTATCTGCCATATCTGAAATACTTACAGACATATTTGCCGAAAACATTCGAATCAAATATAAATATATTTTCAATTGTGCGTCGTTAGCATCTTTCATATAAGAATCGATGAACACATTTGATACACCGGTAAAACCGCATGCATCATCCTGATAGAGCATAATCCGATTCATTCTATAATCCCCTTACACTTTGGGCAAGGAAAACATCTTTGTCCCAAATATAATTTTCAAAGCAAGAGTGATTATAACACAGAAGTTTTAAAAAAGAAATAGGCAAAATTGCCGTAAAGCCTTGATTTTACTGGGGTTGCAGAACTTGTGGATAATGTGGATAACTAATAAAAACAGGTACACATAATTTCTAAAAAAGTCAAAAAGTCGTAAAAAACCGCGCTTGTGAAAATAGTTATGTAAACATAAAATATCCACAGACCTTGTGGAAGAAAAATCTTCCAAAAATCTGTGGATAATGTGGATAAGTTAGTTGCCAAGGAGGTTTTCTCCGATTTTTACTACGTCTCCGGCTCCCATAGTTATCAACAGGTCCCCGGGGATACAATTTTCTAATAAAAAATTTTCTATTTCATCAAAAGTGGGAAAATATTTGCAATCTCCCCCTAATTTAAGGATTTCCTTTTGCAAATCTTTAGAACTGATACCTAAAGTGTTTGTCTCCCTTGCAGCATAAATATCGGCCAGAATTACATGCTCCGCTTTAGAAAGTGCTTCCGCAAATTCGTGTAGGAATGCCTTGGTTCTGGTGTATGTATGAGGCTGGAAAACACACCACAAATGTTGGTGAGGATAATTTTGGGCAGCCTCTAAGGTCGCTGAAATTTCTGTGGGATGGTGTGCGTAATCATCAATAATATTGACTCCGCCCAAGCTTCCTTTAAATTCAAACCGTCTGTCAGTGCCGGTGAAGGACTGAAGGCCTCTTGCGGCGGTTTCCAAAGGAATATTTAAGAAGTCTGCCATGGCAAGAGCAGCCAGGGCGTTACATACATTATGTTTTCCGACAACTTCCAATATAATATCCTGCGTTTTCTTATCGGGAGTGTGGAACACAAAATGATAATTGCCGTGGTCGTCAATTTTCAAATCGGAAGCGTAATAGTCGCTTTCCGGGGTGAAACCGAAGGTTTTAACAGGACATTCTAAATTTGCAGTAATCACATCCCGGCCTTCAATGTCGTAATTTATCAATAAAACTCCGTCTTTAGGGATAAGTTGTGCAAATTTATGGAAAGATTCACGGATTTCATGAATATCTTTAAAAAAGTCCATATGATCTTCTTCCACATTTAAGATAATGCCGATCTTGGGAAAGAAGTTTAAAAAGCTGTTGGTGTATTCGCAGGCTTCTGTTAAAAAAACGTCCGAGCCGCCTACACGGATATTGCCATTGATGCTCTTTAAAATACCGCCGATGGACAGGGTAGGATCTAAATTGGCAGCCATAAGAATTTCCGAAGCCATGGATGAGGTAGTGGTTTTGCCATGAGTTCCGCTGACTGCAACGGCATTTTTGTAATTACGCATCATCTGTCCCAAAAGACATGCTCTTGACATCATGGGAAGGGATAATTCCACGCAACGGGCAAATTCCGGATTGTCTTCATGAATCGCTGCGGTATAAACTACCAAATCGATATTCTCAGAGATGTTGGAAGCTCGCTGGCCGATAAAAATTTCAGCTCCTGCATTACTTAATTCATCCGTCAACGGAGATTTCAGATTGTCTGAGCCGGAAACTTTAAAGCCTCTGGATAAAAGCACTTGCGCAAGACCGCTCATGCTGATGCCGCCAATGCCGATAAAATGTACATGTATGGGAGTGTTAAAATCTATTTCATACATAAGATTTTCCTCTTTTATTAGTATTGTTATTCTTTATAATACACTCCCTACGACAAAAAACCAAGAGCGTTTTGTTGGTTTTTGTGAAAAGTGAAAAAAGAAAATATCACTAAAAAAACCAAAAATTGACAAAATATACAAAAATTATTTACATTTTCTGTAAGATTTATAAAAAATATACAGAAAAAAACGCAAAAATAGAGAATTATTTCGTGCAAATGGTTCACTTTTATTTTTTCGCGTGTTATAATGTTGTAAGTGTATGCGGGGATTACATAGGAGGAGAGCAAACAATTGGGGGTTTTCTTTCCTTGTTATAAAATTTCAGTGCAGAAATGACACAAATACAGCTAAGGGGTGAAGACATGATCAAGAAAGAAATGATTGCAATGTTACTTGCAGGTGGTCAGGGCAGCCGTCTTGGAATTCTGACATCCAAAGTAGCAAAACCGGCAGTGGCTTTTGGTGGAAAGTATCGTATTATCGACTTTCCTTTAAGTAACTGCATTAATTCAGGCGTTGACACGGTAGGTGTATTGACACAGTATCAGCCGCTTCGTCTGAACACACATATCGGTATCGGTATTCCCTGGGATTTGGATCGTAACATCGGTGGTGTAACCGTATTACCTCCTTATGAGAAGAGTACCAACAGCGAGTGGTACACGGGTACTGCAAACGCGATTTATCAGAATATTGATTATATGGACAGCTTCAATCCGGAATATGTTCTGATTTTATCAGGTGACCATATTTATAAAATGGATTATGAAGTAATGCTTGATTTCCATAAGCAGAACGGCGCAGAAGTTACTTTGGCAGCTATGCCTGTACCTTTGGAAGAAGCTAAGAGATTCGGTATTGTTATTACCGATGAAAACCGTAAGATTGTTGACTTTGAAGAAAAGCCTGAGAATCCCAGAAGTAATCTCGCTTCTATGGGTATCTATATCTTTAACTGGAAAACTTTGAAGGCTGCTCTTCTTGCCAAGGCTGACCAGCCGAATCTTGACTTTGGTAAGCATATTATTCCGTACTGCCATGAAAATGGTGCTCCGTTGTACGCATATGAATATAACGGATACTGGAAGGATGTAGGAACGTTACATTCATACTGGGAAGCAAATATGGAGCTTATTGATATTGTTCCTGTATTCAACTTGTATGAAGATTATTGGAAGATTTACACCAAGAGTGATAAGTTACCGCCTCAGTACATGTCTGCTGACAGTGTAGTAGAGAAGTGTCTGATTGGAGAAGGTTCCGTTATTTGCGGTAAAGTTTACAATTCCATTATTGGTTGTGGGGTAACCATTGAAGAAGGTACGGTGGTTCGTGATTCTATTATCATGAACGATACTACCATCGGAAAGAATTGTGAAATCAACAAAGCGATTATAGCTGAAAACGTTAACATTGGTAACGATGTAAAATTAGGTGTTGGCGAAGAGGCAGAAAATGATACAGCACCTCATATTTATAATCACGGCCTTGTAACCATTGGTGAAAAGACAGTGGTGCCTAACGGTGTATCTGTAGGTAAGAACTCAGTAGTATCCGGAAATACTACAGTAGAAGATTATCCTGATATGTACCTTGGCAGTGGAAAAACTTTGATTAAGGCAGGTGACGAATAATGAGAGCGATTGGAATTATTTTGGCCGGCGGCCATAACCACAGAATGCGTGAATTGTCTCAAAAAAGAGCCATTTCCGCTATGCCCGTAGCAGGCAGTTACAGAAGTATCGACTTTGCATTAAGCAATATGTCAAATTCTCACATTCAGCGTGTTGCAGTTTTAACACAGTATAATGCCCGCAGTTTGAATGAACATTTAAGTTCCTCTAAGTGGTGGGACTTTGGACGTAAGCAGGGGGGGCTGTATGTATTTACACCTGTTGTGACAGCTGATAACAGCAATTGGTATCGTGGTACTGCAGATGCGATTTATCAGAACCTTGATTTCTTAAAGAACAGCCATGAACCTTACGTAGTAATCGCTTCCGGTGACTGCGTATATAAGATGGACTATAATAAGGTTTTGGAATACCATATTGATAAAAAAGCTGATATTACTGTAGTATGCAAGGACATGCCGGAGGGTATGAATGTTGACAGATACGGTGTTATTAAGATGAACGAAGAAAGCCGTATTGAAGAATTTGAAGAGAAGCCCATGGTGGCTAAGACCAACACGGTTTCCTGCGGTATCTACGTAATCAGAAGAAGACTTTTAATCGAGTTGATTGAGAAGTCTGCTGAAGAAGGAAGACATGACTTGGTAGCAGATATTTTAATCCGTTACAAAGGTATGAAGAGAATCTTCGGTTATAAGATGAAGGATTACTGGAGAAACATTGCGTCAGTAGAAGACTACTATGAGACTAACATGGATTTCTTGAAAACAGACGTAAGAAATTACTTCTTCCGTGAATATCCTGCTGTATATTCAAAGGTAGACGACTTAGCGCCTGCTAAGTATAATGTGGGTTCAGATGTTAAGAACAGTCTTGTATCCAGCGGTAGTATTATTAATGGTAAGGTTGAAAACTCCATTATCTTTAAGAAGGTATTTGTAGGTAATAACTGTACCATTAAGAATTCCATTATTTTAAATGATGTTTATATCGGTGATAATACTCATATTGAAAACTGCATTGTAGAGAGTCGTGATACTATTCGTGCAAATTCTTACTATGTAGGTGAAGGTGAGATTAAGGTCCTGATAGAGAAGAACGAAAGATACGATGTATAGTAACTGATTGTTTTGTGTTAGGGAACAACCATTGTCCTTTGGGGGAAGGAGGGTTAACGTGACCATTACAGATGTTCGCGTACGGAAGATTCCGAATGATGGCAAAATGAAAGCTGTTGCATCGATAACGTTGGATCAGGAATTCGTGATTCATGATATCAAAATCATCGAAGGTGACAAAGGGTTATTTATAGCAATGCCAAGCAGAAAAACTGCGGAAAATGAATTCCGTGATATTGCACATCCTATAAAACCGGAAATTCGGGAATACATTCAAGAAACAATTTTAAGAGAGTACAAAGAGTATATCGGGAAAGATAGGGAATCTGCTTCATAGAAGGAATTACAATCAGGGGTGCCGACCGGCGCCCCTTTTTATATGCAAAATTTTTCTGTTCTCTTCTATAGTTATTTAGCCGGTAACCGAAGGCAGATTCCCCAAGTTATTTTCTTCCGTACCGTCAGGCAGGGATTTAAGATATTCTGAATCTTTACGATGAGCAACACCCACACCTTTGATATCACCGGCTTTTGCCATGGCGACTCCTTTTTCTTTCGATACAGTGGCCCCGTCGGATAAGCGGTAACCGGTTATACGGCCACCGGATTTTACAAGGCCGATAATTTCTTTGGCATCTGCTTTAGGGGTAGGTACATCATCTAAGGCAGCATATGCAAGTTCTGCGCCTAATTCTTTTCTGTCTTTGTTCATATTAACCTCCGTGATATTATATAAATGAGTAAATTTACATTAAAATATAATTATAGTATCTGAAAAAAAACGGATAATATGCGATAGGGTTTTTGTAATATTTTCTTTTCGAAATTATGCGGATGTGATAACATGGAAAGTAGTATAAAATGAATGTAATAAAAATTTATTAAAGAAAGCAAATAACAAAATAAGAAAACGGGGAATGAGACCTTAGATATGAATACAATGGAAGATACTCTTTCTTTTAACAAACAACAAATTGAGCGTCCCATCGGAATAATGGATTCTGGAGTGGGTGGAATCAGCGTTCTTAGGGAACTGGTTAAGCTGATGCCGGGCGAAGATTACATATATTACGGAGATTCTGTCAATGCACCTTATGGAACCAAGCCTGCACAGGAGCTGATTGATCTTACTATGAAGAATGCACGGTTTCTTTTGGAACAGGGAGCCAAAGCAATTGTTATAGCATGTAATACAGCCACCAGTGTAGCAGCAAATATTTTGCGGGAAACATATCCTGAAATTCCAATTATAGGAATTGAGCCTGCATTAAAGCCGGCAGTATTAGCCAAGGAACATTCCAAGGTACTTGTTATGGCAACAATAGTTACGTTGGAACAAAAGAAATTCGGGGATATGATGCATTTATATGAAGAGGATGCAGATATTATTAAAATGCCCTGTCCCGGTTTGGTAGAGCTGATTGAAAGCGGACATTTAAAAGATCAGGTTTTGTTAGATTATTTAGAAGAAAAATTTTCTGTTTTTCACAAAGAAGAAATTGATGCGGTGGTGCTTGGTTGTACTCATTATCCGTTGATTAAAAATATGGTACAGAGCATTGTTCCGAATGCAACCATCTATGATGGTGGCTACGGAACTGCCAGACAGACTGAAAGACGTCTTGAAGAGTGCGGCTTACTATCCCAAAGAGAAACCGGAGGTCAGGTCGTATTTTACAACAGTCTGGGTACTGAAGAAATGTTGGATTTTTCCAGGTATTTGTTGGAACTGTCTGAATGAGAGTATATCTGATATGATGTCTGAATGATACAATATGATGGAGTGAGAAGATAAAGGAATAACGGAGGCTTCCATGAAAAGAAAAGTAGTAGTTTTGGGTGGCGGAACCGGTTCGTCAACCCTGCTTCGCGGGTTAAAAGAATTTCCGGTGGATTTAACCGCCATTGTATCGGTGTGTGACGATGGAAGAAGTACGGGAGTGTTACGTGAGGAATTCAGTATTCCCGCAGTTGGTGATATACGAAGGGTATTAGTGGCTCTGTCTGAGACAGAGCCTTTGGTTATGGAGCTTTTTAATTACAGGTTTCATACCACCAGTGATTTAGACGGTCATACCGTGGGAAATCTTTTGTTGACGGCATCATCTGAAATTACGGGTAATTTGTCGGATGGCATTGAGGCACTCAGTAAGGTATTTAATTTAAAAGGTAAGGTTGTGCCTTTAACGGAAGATAATGTAGTGCTTATGGGCGAGATGGCTGACGGCAGTGTTGTGGAAGGTGAGCATAACATTACGGAGAATCATAATGCAGTAAAGCGTGTCTTTTATAAGGAAGAGCCCGTGCCTACCAAGGAAGCGGTAAAAGCGTTGGAAGAGGCGGATTTGATTGTGCTTAGCATGGGCAGTCTTTTTACAAGTATTATTCCTAATCTGATATGTGAGGAGATTGTAGAAGCAATTGATAGGAGTAAGGGTAAGATTATGTATGTCTGCAATATGGTGACTCAGCCCGGTGAAACTGAGGATTTCAAGGTGTCCGACCATATTCGCCTGATTAATCAGTATTTGAATAAGCGCAAGGTGGATGTGGTAATTGCCAATGACGGCGCCATTGATGAGGAGATGGCGAAGCGTTATGAGTCGTTAGAACAGAAGGACCCTGTGGAGTTGGATAGGGCAGTGACGGAAAACCTGGTAGAGACAGTTATAAGTGATGACTATGTTACGGTAAAGAATAACCTGCTTCGACATAATGTGTTGAAGCTTGGAATGCATATTTTTGGGTATTTGCTTGGCGATGAAAAGTAATACTTTATAAAAGAGATAGGAGATAAGAAGCCTGTTTTTTACAGAGACTATTGAGATATGGCAGAAAAAGACTTACAGTGCAAATACTGCGATACGGAAATGAAAGAAACGATATATGGAAATTATTCCGTTCGATGTCCTTATTGTTATCGCGTGCTTAAACATATAAGTGATAATGGCTTTGGACCGGTTACGCCGTTTCATATATGTGTAGGTTCTGAAGTTGTAGGTGTTGTGGAAAGTAAATTCAATCATTATATACTGAAGTTTCAAGGCAGAGAGATTAAACTTAAAAAGACTTATTTTGACGCAGTGCACGAGGCGGAAGAGTATGTTGTAAATACTTTGGGCATGCAGATTCCGGCGGTAGAGTTTCCTCTTTTTATCAGCAGAGCCAGTTTGTTCTTTTATGGGGAGGCTCTTGAGGAACCCTATGAAAATGATCACAAAATTCAAAGTGTTCACTTTGATGGTGAGTTGTTGGTCATTACGTTTAAAAATTGGGAAGAATTGTTTGTGTATCATCCGAAGGATATTGTAAGCACTGAGAAAGAACTGAGAATCGGAAGTGCAGCGAAGGTAAAATGGTCGCATATTCCGCGTGACAGAGTTGGTTCTAAAATAACGAATATTTATCAATGTCGTGATGATAAAATATGGAGAAAAAACAATCATGGTGAATGTATGATAACGGGCAATGGGTCAGAACCGGCAGTATTGTTGGAGAAGTGGTAGGAGAATAGGAAGATGTTGAAATTAGTGCGTCCCACAGCCGAGCTAAAAGAGGCTGCGCTGGAATACAAATACGAACATTTCGAATATGGAGATAAGGAAATTAATGGTAGCGAACTTTTAGACCAAATGGATTCTTATGAAGATTGGTTGGTGTCTGTAAGTAACAATACATCGCCTGAAACCGTTAATCCTACATGGGTGGTAACGGATACTTTCTTTGCTGTAAATGAAGAGGGCAGAATTGTAGGTATCATAGATTTGCGCCATACCTTAAATGATTTCCTTAAGGACTTTGGAAACAGCGGTTACAGTGTCCGCCCGACGGAACGGCGAAAAGGTTATGCCACGGAGATGCTTCGTCAGGTAAAAGAGGTAGCAAAACAGGCAGGGATGACAGAGTTACATATGGCAACGTTCAAGGATAACATTGCTTCCGTAAAAACCATTGTAAATAACGGTGGTGTATCAGAACGGGAGTTTGTAGCAGAAGGAAAACCCGCAGAGATGTATGTGATTGAGTTGTAAAAGCGAGAATGTTTTTATAATAGGATTATCAGAGAGATTTAATAAATATAAAGGAGTACCACAATGAGCAGAATTAATATTTTGCATTACATAGCAGGTGCTAAACGAGCGGAGGGGCTGACCGTCATTATTGACGTATTTCGTGCCTTCTCGTTAGAATGTTATTTATACGATATGGGCGTAAAAGAAATTCGTCCCGTAGGCACAATTGAAGAGGCATTCCGCTTAAAAGAAACCTTGGAAAACAGTCTTTTAATCGGCGAGCGTCGCGGTAAAATGTGTGAAGGCTTTGACTATGGTAATTCTCCTTCTTCTGTAAGCCGGGAGAAAGTAGAGGGAAAGACGATTATTCATACCACAAGCGCCGGAACCCAGGGAATTGTCAATGCTACAGGTGCAAGCGAAATTATTACGGGTAGCCTTGTGAATGCAAGGGCTGTTGCACAGTATATCCAAAGTAAAAATCCTGAAGTGGTGTCTTTGGTTTGTATGGGGAATAATGGCGTGACACAGGCTTTAGAAGACGAGTTGTGCGCGGAGTATATCAAGAGTATTTTGGAAGGAAGCGAACTGACGAATCTGAAGGAGAGGGCGGAAGAATTGCAGTTTACCGGTGGCAGGCATTTCTTTGATGAAGCGCAGAAAGATGTTTTTCCGACAGCGGATTTTTGGATGTGCATTCAATATAACAAGTTCCCTTTCGTGATTGGAATTGAAAAGGACGAGATTGGCTATGTGGCAAGGAGAATATCATGATTTTTACATATGAAGGAATGAAATGCACCATAATCGAAAATTATTTTTGTGAGGGTGATGGACCGTATGTTAAAATCACAGACTCGAAAGATATAGACAAGGCATATGCAAAAGGGTTTGAGTGTATGGGACATCCTACGGAAATTATGAAGAAGATTACGAAGGATGAGTATCTTTTATTGTTAAAGGGAGTAAGCGATGAATAAATCTACTTTCGAATTGATTTATGATGTTGTAAAGCAAATTCCCAAAGGGAAGGTTGCAACCTACGGACAGGTGGCGTCTCTTGCCGGAAATAAAAGATGGTCCAGGGTAGTAGGATATGCCTTGCATTCAAATCCTGACCCTAAGAATATTCCCTGCCATCGTGTGGTGAACCGCTTGGGAGAGGTGTCTAAAGCTTTTGTTTTTGGCGGAGAAAATCGGCAGATTGAATTATTACAAAATGAAGGCGTGGAGTTTGTGGATGGCAAGGTTGATTTGGAGAAGTATCAGTGGAACCGCGTGACGATTGAGATGATGGAGGAATAAAATGTCTGTATTATTTACAACAGAGCGATTAACAGTAAGGAAGTTTAAACCTGAGGACTGGGAGGATTTGGCAGAAATCTTAACTGACCCGGAGGTGACATATTTTGAGCCCTATGAGACTTTTACAAGGGAGGCCTGCGTGAAGGAGGCTGAATTTTTTGCGAGAAGCGATGAATTCTATGCTGTGGTTTTGAATGGTAAGGTAATTGGTAAAATTTATTTCTCCAAGAGAGATTTTGGAACTTATGAAATCGGTTATACGTTTCATGGGGGATTCCAAGGAAAAGGATACGCGTGTGAGAGCGTCAAAGGTATGATGGCCTATGCTTTTAAGAATATGGGTGTGCGTCGTATCATCGCGGAAGTGAATACGAGAAACGATAAATCCAACCGATTAGTGGAGCGTTTGGGCATGCGTCGGGAGGCGGAACATAAAGAGATTTTCCCGAATAAAGAGGATAAGAATAAGTACGAAGATTTTTATGTGTATGCTATGTTGGCGAAGGAGTTTGAAGGGTAAAAAAGTATGGAAGAGAAAATTACTTTGTGCGGAGACAATTGCAAGGAGTGCCCCAGATACAATGCGCATACTGATGAAGAGTTACGCGCGGTTGCTGAGTTGTGGTACAGAGTCGGTTGGAGAGACAGAATCGTTACAAATGAAGAGATAAAATGCACGGGTTGCCATTCACATAAACAATGTACATACAAGTTAGTGGAGTGCACGAAGGAACATAGTGTAGACAAGTGTAATCAGTGCAATTGCTTCCCTTGTGATAAAATTTCTCAAATGTTGTTGCGTTCAGAAGAATACCAAAAGGTGTGTAAAAAGATTTGTACGCCGGAGGAATATGAAATGCTGGAGAGGGCGTTTTTTGATAAAGAGAGGAATTTGAAAAGATAAAGGAGTGAAATATTTTTTGCTTATTTTACGCTATAGATTTTGTGGATAATATTGTTGTTATCTGTCAAAATATGTTATAATTAGAACACTAGTATGCGTGTAACGAGGGGGAATAATTATGTTTTGCATGCAATGTGGTACACAGCTACCTGATGGAGCAAGATTTTGTATGAGTTGTGGAACTTCGTTAGGTAGCGTAGGAAATACAGATGTTGAAAAAACAAAATTAGTACCTGCGAAATGTACAAGTTGTGGAGCGCAGTTGGAAGTTGATTCTACTCAACAGGCAGCGATTTGTCCATATTGCAATTCTGCATATATTGTAGAACAAGCGATTAATAATTTTCAGGTAAATATGAGCGGCAATATGAATATTAGCAATGCAACAATTAATGTTGTGAATTCTAATACGAATCTCGAAAATTTATTTGCCAGAGCTGAAGAATATAAAAAACAAGGTAATTATGCAGCTGCTTTGGAGTATTATAATCGTGTCTTGGACGAGGATATTACACATTATGGAGCAAAACAAGGTGTCGCTTATATTGAGAATGAAATAGAGAATTATGTATATTACCAAATAGCCGGAAACAAAGTATTTACCAGTGGTATGCTGATGTTAAAAAAAGGTAAATTTGTTTTTCGTGATAATAAAGGAAAAGAAACAGTTTACGATTTGATGCTCATGAAAGATATTAAAAAATCAATGGGAACAATGTCATTTGTGTATCCGGGAAAGTTTTCGGAACAGTCTTTTGGGGTTCAAGGAAATGTGCAGATGTTAATAGATTATATGTTACAGGCGCAAAGAGGTATTTACCCGGAAATGTGTTTTCGTCCAAAGTCAGATTTGGAGGAACATATTATTAAAAATTATCAAGGGCAAAAAGTCGAAGCAATCAAATATTATCGCGAACGTACGGGGGTAGATTTACTTACCGCAAAAAATGCAGTTGATAAGATATTATAGTTAATTATATTGGTGTAAATTGAGAAAAGTAGTTTTTATGGCTGCTTTTCTTTTTTTAATAAAAATTGAAATAAACAGCCGCAAATCGTATTATTTAAATAGTCATATGCTAATCGGGGAGAAAACATGGTCAGAGATATTAAACTGCTATAAAATAATGTTGCAAATAGGTTCAAAAAGAGAAGTGACATAAATTTTAGGGGATTTTTGCGCGATAAAAACAATAAAAAGTTCCCTAAAATTTTATTGATATTTAGGGGACTTTTGTATATAATATTGCGTATAAAAGTTCCCTAACGGAAAGAGGTGTTACAAATGGCTGCAAATTATGCTGAAATACAGGAGTTATTGCAACAAAGAGCAGATATACAGGCACGGCTTAATTTAATGCCGTATGATGGGAATCCTGAGATTAAGGAAGTAAACGGTACCAAATATTTATATATCCGCAAGAGAGTGGCAGGTAAATTAACATCTACGTATGTTGATGTTTACTCGGATGCTTTATATCAGTTACTATTGCGAAATGCGAAAGAGCGAAAAGACTTAAATAAGAGTATTCGAAAAATAAACAAAGAATTAATCGGTTTCGGATACGAAGATAAAGAATTATCTTTAAGGGTACTGCAGAATATAGATTTTGCCAGAGCAAATATGAAAGCCAATATCTATGATCAGGCAGTGTTGGAAGGTGTGGCAACATCATTTCCGCAGACAGAGGATATTATTGAGAATGGACAGGTAAATGGAGTTTCTGCTACAGATGTTCAAAAGATTCTGAATTTGAAACACGCGTGGGAATTTATTCTTGACAGGGATGTAATACGGAGTGAGAGTAATTATCACATGCTGTGCCACATTGCGAAATTGGTAAATGAAGGATTCTTTTATGATGGTGGTCGCATCAGAGGTATTCCGGTGCAGATAGGAGGAACGAGTTATGTGCCACCGCTTCCGATTGAAACGGTTGTGATTGAGCGCATTGAAGAAATAAGAAAGCAGGATAAAGAGCCAATCGAAATCGCGATTGAATTGTGCATGTATTGCATGAAAACACAAGTATTTAAGGACGGAAATAAAAGGGCATCCGTGATTTTTGCAAATCATTATCTGATTGCGCAAGGCAGTGGTTTCCTAGTTATACCGGAAAAGGAAGTGCCCGAATTCAAGAAGTTATTAATAGAATATTATGAAGGTGCACCGCTGGAAATGATAGGAGTGTTTTTGCGTGAGAAGTGTTGGAGAAATTTTTAATTTATGTGATTAAAGATTAGCTATATTATGGTCAGAAATAAAGATAATCTGGGTGAAAGAGTGTATATTATAGAAGAGGTACCGGTATGGTCAGAGAAATCAAAGAAAACGAATTAAATCAACTTTTAGAATTATATTTACATTTGCACGAGACTTCTCTACCCGAGGAGTCTGAGCATTTGAAGCAAACTTGGCAGACAATTATGCAGGATTCAAATCACCACATTATCGTCAAAATTGTAGACGGTCAAATTGTATCTTCCTGCGTGTGCGTAATCATTCCGAATTTGACGCGAGGTGTAAGACCTTATGCTTTTATCGAGAATGTGGTGACACATAAAGATTACCGCGGTAAAGGTTATGCGAAGGAATGTTTGAATTTTGCCGCAGAAATTGCAAAGCAGATGAATTGCTATAAAATGATGTTGCTTACCGGTTCCAAAGAGGACGCGACGCTTAATTTTTATAAAAATGCGGGATATAACAGTACGGATAAAACCGCTTTTATACAGTGGCTGGAGTAGGAGCACTATGAAGGTGTCAGGGAGGCTTAAGCCTCCCTTCTTTTTTCGATATTTTTAAGGGTTTTCATATCTGTAGCGGTCACATTATGCATACTTTGAAAGCCGAAAATTACTTCTGGGCTTAAGCGAAAAGGTTCCTGCTTTTTTGAGTGACTGATTTCTTTTTTTATCGAATTCTTATTCATAATTATTCTCCTGTAAAAGTATATTTGATAACTGAATCGTAGCAGGGAATAAAACGTTCAAAAATGGTCAAAAGAGGATCCTTGTGTGAATTTGGGACATTGTATTCATTTTGATGGGCAAGTGTCCAAATTTGTCCATTGAAAAACATACTGTAAATTTTATAATAAAAGAAAAAAAGGTAGGTGTGAAACAGAATGAAATACGAAGTTACTTCATATAACACAAAGAAAATGCTTGCGGAATCACTGAAAAAAATAATGCGTAAAAAAGTTTTTTCAAAGATAACCATAAGTGAAATTATTCAGGATTGCGGGGTAAACCGAAAAACATTTTACTATCATTTTGAAGATATTTACGCATTGTTAAAATGGATATTTGAGGATGAAGCAATAGAAGTGGTAAAGCATTTTGATTTGGCCGTTGAATATGAAGAGGCTATTTTATTCATTATGGATTATGTTGAACAAAATGATTATCTTATAAATTGTGCGTATGATTCGATTGGAAGAGATGAGTTAAAACGCTTTTTTTACATAGATTTCTCAGAAATGGTTTTTTGTATTATGCATATTGTGGAGAATGAGACCGGCAAAGTGTTGGATGGAGAATACAAAAATTTTTTATGCGACTTTTATACGGAAGCACTTGTAGGTATTTTAGTTGAGTGGATAAAAAAGCATGAGGCTGATAAACGTATGCAAGTGATAGAATACATATCAGTAACCATTAAATCTTCATTAATAGCAATTGTGAATACATATGGTGCGAAAGTTGAGTAGAGACTGCATATTCTGTTTCTTGTTTTTTATCTTAATAAATGTCATAATGTATAAAGCGGACATACAAAGGATATTTCGTTATAAAAGGGAAAAATACTTTGGGCGAGCGCTTGCAGTATTTGTCCACGGGGAGTATAATCGAAATTCCCGAGTGGGTGAAGGAAAGAGGAGAGAAAATGTACATTATCGTAGGCCTGGGGAATCCCGGATTGAAATATGACAACACAAGACACAACATCGGTTTTTCGGTGATTGATGCTATTGCAAATAAGTACAACATTGATGTTTTGGATAAAAAACATAAAGCCTTGGTGGGAAAAGGTGTCATCGAAGGGCAGCGTGTTATTCTGGCTAAGCCACAGACTTTTATGAATTTAAGTGGTGAAAGTGTCCGCGAACTCATAGACTATTATAAGGTGGACCCGGAGTGCGAACTGATTGTTATCTATGATGATATCAGTCTTCCTGTAGGCGGGCTTCGCATCCGTACCAAAGGCAGTGCCGGTGGACACAATGGCATTAAAAATATATTACAACATTTAGGTAATGATGTATTTTTGCGTATTAAGGTTGGCGTGGGCGAGAAACCGTCTAAAATGGATTTGGCGGACTACGTGCTGGGACATTTTACTGAAGATGAAATCAAGGCTGAAAAGGACGCGGCAGAGCGTTGTATCGAGGCCGTAAAATTGTTGTTGGCAGATGAAGTGGATGAGGCCATGAACCGTTTCAACAGGAAGGTTGCGCAGGAGTAGGGATGGACGAAAAGATAATAAAATCTGACCGAGGAAGTGTCTATTATTGGATTTCGCGAGCGGTTGACGAGCAACGAGATACCCTGTTTTTTCTACATGGATTGACGGGTGATCATAACTTGTTTGAAAAGCAGATTGAACATTTTAAAAATGATTATAATATTATTACATGGGATGCACCCATGCATGGCAAGTCAAGGCCATACGGAGACTTTTCTTATCCGAATGCAATAGAGGATATGAAACAAATTTTGGACGATAACCATATTGAAAAGGTGATTTTGATTGGGCAGTCTTTGGGTGGATATTTTTCGCAATCTTTTATCAGGAGTTATCCGGAGAAAGTAAAAGGATTTGTTTCGATCGACTCAACGCCTTATGGTGAGATTTATTATTCAAAAAGTGACAGGTTTTGGCTGCGTCAGGTAGAATGGATGTCGCATTTGTATCCTTATAAGATGATGCAGAAGGCAATTGCAAAGCAGGTATCCACAACGCAGTATGCATATGAAAATATGCTATCTATGTTACAACAGTATCCAAAGAACGAGTTGTGCCATTTGATGGGAATCGGGTACGCGTCCTTGCTGGATGATTTATCGGATATGGAAATACCTTGTCCTGTCTTACTGATATTGGGAGAAAAGGACAAAACAGGAAAAGTAAAAACATATAATCGGGAATGGACAAAAAGAACGGGCTATCCGTTAATCATAATCAAAAATGCATCGCACAATTCTAATGCAGATAATCCGGAAGAAGTAAATGATGCAATTGCAAATTTTATAATGAATCCGTAGAGGAGAAAAAAATAACAATAGTTACAAACGTACTATTTTACAAAAGTATATTGCTAGAATTAACATAATTTAATCGTAAGACAGAATGCCAAAGACAAAATATATTCTAAGGTGGGTGCTTTGTACCCGTCGGCACTTAAGTTGCGTGTTAAGCAACTTTATGTGCCGTTACGTGGGACAATGCAGCGAGAGCGTGCCCACCGGGAATATATTTGTCTGTCGGCATTCGTCCCCTTATATAAGCGAGGTATATATGAACTTATTAAATGCACCGCTTCACGAGCTGGCGGAGTATGAAAAGGTGCAGGAGCTCCTTCGTAAAAATGCCGGTCCGGTGGAAGTTACCGGTTGCGCGGAAAGCCAGAAGTTGCATTTGATCAGCGGTCTGGCGGGCGATTATGATGTGAAACTAATCGTAACTTACGACGAGCTGAAAGCGAAGGAGATTGTGCAGGACTATTCCTTTTATGATAAGTCCGTGTGCTACTATCCTGCCAAGGATTTGATTTTTTATCAGGCCGACGTATTCGGAAACAGGATTACCACCGAGCGTATGCGGGTAATCCGTAAAATCTTGGAAGGTAATCAAATTACAATTGTAACCACAATAGATTCTTTCATGCATCCCGTGATTCCTTTATCGGTGTATGAAAAGAACATTTTAACTTTAAAAAAAGGTGCTGTAACAGAAGAAGCCGCTATTGCATACCGCTTAAGCACTATGGGGTATCGTAATGTGGCCCAGGTGGAAGAGACGGGACAGTTTTCCATTCGTGGCGGCATTATTGACGTGTTTGATTTAACGGAGGAGAATCCGTTTCGAATTGAAATGTGGGGCGATGAGGTGGATTCTATCCGAAGCTTTGATGTGCAAAGCCAGCGTTCCATTGAGAAACTTCGCAGTATCACAATCTATCCTGCGGCTGAGATGTTTGTATCGGGAAGCATTTTAGAAGAAGGATTAAAATGTATTGAGAAGGATGCCAAGAAGAATGAAAAGGCCCTGCGTGATGCTTTTAAAACCGAAGAAGCTTATCGGGTGAAAAAGCAGTTTGAAGAGTTAAAAGAACAGATAGAAGAGTTTCAGAATCTCTGCAACCTGGAAAGTTATATTCGTTATTTTTATCCGGATGCAGAGAAGTTCTTAGATTTGTTTGGTGAGCGTAAAGTCGGAATTTTCTTAGATGAAATATCAAAGATTGATGCCCACGGAAAAGCTGTAGAAGCAGAATTTGCCGACAGCATGAGCCATCGTGCAGAGAAGGGGTATGTATTGCCCGGACAGATGGCACTTTTACAGTCTTTAAAAATGACCTATGCTGATTTGCAGAAAAAACCGATTGCGGCAGTTTCTGTTTTGGATTATACCAAGAGTCCAATCCGGTTTGCAGAGCGTTTACCGTTGCAGGTTATTTCGGTATCGCCCTACAACGGAAGTGTGGATTCCTTAATGAAGGATTTGAAGCGTTTTAAAAAGAACGGCTACCGCGTGCTTTTGGTATCGTCTTCGCGTACCAGAGCCAAACGTCTGGCGGAAGATATAACGGCAGAGGGCGTTTATGCCTTTTACAGTGAAAATAAAGACAGGGAGTTAGAAGCCGGAGAGGTTATGACTCTCTACGGCAGGGTGCGTCAGGGCTTTGAATATCCCCTGATTCGTTTTGTTGTACTTTCGGATACGGACATTTTTGGTGCGGAGCGAAAGAAAAAGAAGAAAAAAACCTCCGCCTATTCCGGTCAGAAGATTAAGGATTTCTCCGCGCTGAAAGTCGGGGATTATGTAGTGCACGAAAACTACGGTATGGGTATTTACCGTGGCATCGATAAAATCACCACAGATGGCATCACTAAGGATTACATGAAGATTGAGTACAAAGATAAAGCAAATCTTTATGTGCTGGCTACAGCCTTTGACCTGATTCAAAAATATGCTTCTGCGGATGCCAAGAAGCCGAAATTAAATAAACTCGGCACCCAGGAGTGGAGCAAAACCAAAACCAAGGTGCGACAGGCGGTATCCGGTGTGGCAAAGGAATTGGTGGAATTGTATGCAAAACGTCAACAGACCACGGGCTACCGTTACGGTAAGGATACTGTTTGGCAGAAAGAGTTTGAAGAACTCTTTCCTTATGAAGAGACCGAAGACCAGCTTGCGGCCATTGAAGCCACCAAAGCAGATATGGAAAGCGGTAAAATCATGGAGCGTTTAATCTGCGGTGACGTAGGTTACGGTAAGACCGAGATTGCAATCCGCGCGGCTTTTAAGGCGGTAATGGAAGGGAAACAGGTGGTGTACTTAGTGCCTACTACCATCTTGGCACAGCAGCATTACAATACCTTTGTACAGAGAATGAAAGACTTCCCTATGCGGATTGAACTTCTCTCCAGATTCCGCACGCCTACTCAGAATAAAAAGACCATCGAAGACCTGAAAAAAGGCATGGTGGATATTGTAGTGGGAACCCACAGGGTTTTATCTGATGATGTACAGTTAAAGAATTTAGGACTTTTAATCATAGATGAGGAACAGCGTTTCGGCGTTACCCATAAAGAGAAGATTAAAAAGCTTCGTGCAGATGTGGATGTTTTAACCTTAACGGCAACACCGATTCCGAGAACGTTGCATATGAGTTTAATCGGTATCCGTGATATGAGTATCTTAGAGGAGCCGCCTCAGGACAGACTCCCCATCCAGACCTTTGTTATGGAATATAATGAAGAGATGGTGCGAGAGGCCATTGTCCGTGAACTTGCCCGCGGCGGTCAGGTTTACTATGTCTATAACCGCGTAAACGACATTGCGGATGTTGCAGCTTTGGTTTCGAGGCTGGTGCCGGAAGCGAGAGTTTCTTTTGCTCACGGGCAGATGAAGGAAACCGAACTGGAACAGATTATGTATGATTTTATCAACGGTGAAATTGATGTGCTGGTGTCAACCACCATCATTGAAACGGGCCTGGATATTTCTAACGTAAATACCATGATTATTCACGATTCCGACAGACTTGGTTTGTCCCAGTTGTATCAGCTTCGCGGTCGCGTAGGGCGTTCCAATAAGACAGCCTATGCTTTCCTTATGTACCGCAGAAATAAGGTTTTAAAAGAAGATGCAGAGAAACGTCTTCAGGCAATCCGTGAGTTTACGGAGCTTGGCAGTGGTTTTAAAATTAGTATGCGCGATTTGGAAATCCGCGGTGCCGGAAATATACTTGGCTTAAAACAGCACGGACATATGGAAGCAGTAGGGTATGACCTTTATTGTAAAATGTTGAATGCTGAGGTTATGAAGCAGAAGGGCGAAGCTGTACAGGAGAATTTTGAGACACTGGTGGATTTGGACGTGGATGCTTATATTCCCATGGAATATATTGTAAATGAAGTCCAGAAACTGGAGATGTATCAGCGTATCGCCGCTATCGAAGGTAAGACCGATTATGAACAGATGGAAGAAGAACTTTTGGATCGTTTCGGAGCAATCCCCAAGCCTGCGGCCCATCTTCTTCGCATTGCATTAATCCGTGCCACGGCCCATCGTATGTACGTAACGGAAATCAAAGGTTCTTTCGGTAAAATTAAAATCTCCGTCAAACCGGACGCGCCGGTGAAAACGGAGAATTTGGAAAACTTTTTAAAACGATACGATGGCAAGATGCAGTTTGTCCGCACCGGCACGCCGGGATTTGAATTAAAATACGAGAAGCACGGCCTGATTGAAAAGGACGAGGTGCTTTTGCTGGAGAAGACCGAGCAGTTGTTGTGTGATATGGAAGTGTTGTTTTAGGTAGTGGAGATAAGAATTAGCACAACGGAGCGTAGAATTCCTTTAAAATAGAGGACTCTACGCTCCGTTGGTAGACAAAAGAGCTTGTTTTTATGATAATGAGCCCTGAAGGGAGGACAAGCATGGATCTGAATAAAATAGGTAAGTTTATTTCAGAGGAAAGAAAAAAGAAAAATTATACTCAGAAGCAACTCGCAGATATTCTTAATGTTAGTGACAGAACAATTTCTAAATGGGAATGCGGCAAAGGATTTCCGGAAGTTTCATTGTTGCAGCCTCTTTGTAAAGTACTGGAGATTTCAGTGAATGAGTTGTTGACAGGTGAACGCTTGGATAGAGAGAATTATATGAAAAAGGCAGAACAAAAAATGGTTCATCTGGTAGAAGAAAAGAAAGAGAACAGAACAAAATTAATTCTGATTCTATTAATGGGACTTATATCCATTATTTCTTTTGTGACACTGATTGTTGTTGTAAGTACATATTCGGATGTAATGAGCAATGAGGCAAAAGGTATATTGACATTTATTGCATGTGCCGTTTTTTTTGTTGGTTTGATTGCCCTGATGGAGGGCGGACGCACATTCGGATATTATAAGTGTTTACATTGTGAAGAAACCTTTGTCCCCGGTTTCATTAACTATACAATAGCAATAAATATCGTTGCGTTAAGAATGATGCGATGCCCGCATTGCGGCAAATGGAGATGGTGTCTGAAAGTACTGACAAAGAAGGAGAGAGATGAAAGTGAAGGAACGTAATAAAATAATAATACAGATGGTAATCGCAATCATCGGTGTGGTTGCTGGTTTGTTGGGAGTGAATGCATTTAATCAATATGTGCTTATGAGCCTTCCGCTTATTTGGCGTATGGTTTTGATGATTGTAACATATTGGCCGATTGCGCTGGTTCCTTTTTGTATTATACTATTTAATAAGGATAAGTGGTCCGACTATGGATTTTCAAAGGAAAAAATTGGATGTCAAGTACTCATAGGCCTTGGCATTGCATTGTGTATGTCATTTGTTTTTACGGTGATACCGCATTTGGCAGGGAAAAGTGACTGGGTAAATAATCAACATCAATATCAATATATGTGGCAATTCATATATGATTTTGTTTATTTTATTTTTGCAATTGCATTGGTGGAGGAGTTTGTTTTTCGTGGATTCTTCTACAAGAAGTTAGAAACACTTTTTGGTTCCGTTGTAGGTGCGATTATAGGTTCATCGGTTTTGTTCGGATTGTTTCATTTTCTGGGAGGAAATATAGTACAGATTCTTTGGACCGGTATCATCGGAGCTATATTTTGTATCTGTAGAGTTAAAATTAAAAATTGTACATTGTTGTCGGTTATTATCGCGCATGGTGTATACGATGCATTGATTACAGTATGGTTAAATGTTTTTACGTAAGATATATATAAATATTGCAAAGAAGAAATTATAGGATGTTTCTTCGTTATTTACGGAGGATAAATATGGCATTTGATTTTAAGAAAGAATATAAAGAATTTTATATGCCCGGAAATAAACCGCAAATTGTGACGGTGCCCAAAGCCAACTATATTGCTGTTAGAGGGAAAGGTAATCCCAATGAAGAAGGCGGTGCATATCAACAGGCAATTGGTATTTTGTATGCGGTGGCTTATACTTTGAAAATGAGTTATAAAACAGATTATAAGATTGAAGGATTCTTCGAATACGTTGTTCCGCCCTTAGAAGGATTCTGGTGGCACCTGAGAAATGGAAGACCGTGATCAGGCATCCGATCAGAAAGGCATAGGTTTGCACCTATATGGGGCTTGTGCGAGATAATTTTTTGCAATAAAATTTAGGAGAGAAGGAATCATTACGGCGACGTAGTGGTTCTTTTTTTCTTGTTAACTTTTTTTGAAGAGAAAGTGATAAAAATTATATTTAACAAAAGATAACACAAATTAATTTATGTGACTATTGGTTGTAATTTATTATTTCTTTCATGTTGTGTATAAAAGAATAATAAATGCATATAGTAATGAAAAAAGAGTTGCATTAGAGACCAAATTTTCAATAGACATTGACGTAAATATAAAATGAGCCTATAATTATACTGAAAAAAGAGTTGCAAAAGAGACTAAATTTTCAATAGGAGTAACGGATATGGAAAGAGACCTGTATTTAAATAAACTCATAAGAAGAAAAAATAACGGTATGATTAAAGTGATTACGGGGATAAGGCGATGTGGTAAGACGTATTTATTGTTTAAATTGTTTTATGAACATTTATTGCAATCAGGAGTAGATAAAGATCACATTATTAAAATAGCATTGGATGACAGAATGAATAAAAGATATCGTGATCCTGATGTGTTATGTGAATATGTTCATAGTGCAGTAAAGGATGAGGATAATTATTATATTTTATTAGATGAAGTTCAAATGGTACCGGAGTTTGAAGATGTATTAAATAGTTTCTTGCATATAAGAAACGTAGATACGTACGTAACCGGTAGTAACGCAAAGTTTCTATCAAAGGATATCATAACGGAATTTCGCGGCAGGGGCGATCAGGTACATTTGTATCCTTTGTCTTTTGCGGAGTTCGTGCAGGGGAGAAATACAGATAAGCGACAGGCGTGGCAAGAATATACATTGTATGGCGGTTTGCCTAAAATGCTTGAGATTGAAAATGAAGAGGATAAAAGTGCTTATTTAAGAGATATTTTTAAAGAGACTTATATCAAAGATATTTTGGAAAGGAATGATGTAAGAAATCCGGTAGAAATGGAAGAACTGCTGGATTACTTATCATCAGCGATAGGTGGACTGACGAATCCTAAAAAATTATCAGATACATTTAAAACTATAAAGAATGTTTCTGTACATCCGGATACAATTAAAACATATTTAGATTATTTTGAAGATTCGTTTCTTATCAGCAGAGCAAATCGTTATGATGTAAAAGGAAAGAAATACATTAGCACGCCTATGAAGTTTTATTTCACTGATTGCGGTTTGCGGAATGCACGAATTAATTTTCGCCAGTATGAAGAAACACATATCATGGAGAATATTATTTATAATGAACTTTTAATACGTGGATTTAATGTAGACGTGGGAATGATTGAATATAATTATTGTGCCGAAAACAAGCGAAAAGTTCAAAAGCAACTGGAAGTTGATTTTGTATGTAACCAAGGTTCAAAGCGATTATATATTCAGTCTGCATTGGCTTTGCCGACAAAAGAAAAGGAAGAGCAGGAGCAGTTATCTCTTCGGAGCATTAATGATTCGTTTAAGAAAATAATTATAGTAAAGGAAGGACCTACACATTATAACGAGTCGGGAATTTTAATATTGAATTTGTTTGATTTCCTGTTAAAAGAAAATAGTTTGGAATATTAAAAATCGCAAAACCCGCAAAAAACATTTGTAAACTACGCCTTTCTGCGTTATAATCAAGTTTGTGTTATGGGTGAGAAGTGTCTATATTGTAAGTTATATTGACTTTTTTACCATAACACGATATAAAAGAATGAAATTATTTTATATGAAATAATTATTATATGAAATGCAGTAAATGAAGCATAGAAGAAACAAGGAGACCAGTATGGAACTCATATCAGTAAGAGAACTTTTCAGAAACAGAGAACAGTATTTGGACAAAGAAATCGAAGTAGGCGGCTGGGTACGTAGTATCCGTGACAGCAAGACTTTCGGTTTTATTGTATTAAATGACGGTACATTCTTCGAGCCCCTTCAGGTGGTTTATCACGATACTATGGATAATTTCGCGGAAATCAGTAAGGCGAACGTTGGTACCGCTTTAATCGTTAAAGGTAAATTGGTGGCAACACCGGAAGCAAAGCAGCCTTTCGAAATTCAGGCGACAGAAATCGTGGTAGAAGGTGCATCCACACCGGATTATCCTTTGCAGAAGAAGAGACATACCTTAGAGTATCTTCGTACTATGACACATTTACGTCCCAGAACAAATACGTTCCAGGCAGTGTTCCGTGTGCGTTCTCTTTGCGCTTATGCAATTCATAAGTTCTTTCAGGAGAGAGATTTCGTATATGTAAACACTCCGCTGATTACCGGTAGCGACTGTGAAGGCGCAGGCGAAATGTTTACCGTTACTACAATGGACTTAAACAACGTGCCTAAGACAGAAGACGGTAAAGTGGATTACTCCAAGGATTTCTTTGGTAAGAATACAAATCTTACCGTAAGCGGTCAGTTAAACGGTGAAACTTACGCAATGGCGTTCCGTAACATTTATACCTTCGGACCCACCTTCCGTGCGGAGAATTCCAATACTACACGTCACGCTGCAGAGTTTTGGATGATTGAGCCGGAAATCGCTTTTGCGGATTTGAAAGATGATATGATGCTTGCGGAAAGCATGATTAAATATGTAATTCGTTACGTGCTTGAGAATGCACCTGAAGAAATGGCATTCTTCAACAATTTCATCGATAAAGGTCTTATCGAAAGACTGGAAGGTGTTATGAATGCGGAATTCGGTCACGTAACTTATACGGAAGCAATTGAAATCCTTGAAAAGAACAATGACAATTTTGATTATAAGGTAAGCTGGGGTTGCGATTTGCAGACAGAGCATGAAAGATATCTTACCGAAGAAATCTTCAAGCGTCCTGTATTCGTAACTGACTATCCGAAGGAGATTAAGGCGTTCTATATGAAGTTGAACGATGACGGCAAGACCGTTGCCGCAATGGACTGCCTTGTTCCCGGAATCGGTGAAATCATCGGCGGCAGCCAGCGTGAAGACGACTACGAGAAACTGTTGGCGCGTATGAAAGAACTTGGACTTAATGAAGAAGATTATGACTTTTATCTTGATCTTCGTAAGTACGGTTCTGCAAGGCATGCAGGCTTCGGACTTGGCTTTGAACGTTGCGTAATGTACTTAACAGGTATGGGCAATATCCGTGACGTCATTCCCTTCCCCAGAACCGTAAACAACTGTGATCTATAAGAAGTACTAAGGGTTGAAAATTGCTTCAACCCTTGCTTTGTTATTATACATACACTTTTTAGGAGTTATTTTTATGAGCAAAATTTATATCCCCGAGGGCTACAAGAGCCCCCAGCCTATTAAGGAAACCGAGATTGCAATCAAGGAAGTAAAGGACTATTTCGAGCGTGCTCTGGCATCTGCGTTAAACTTAACCCGTGTGTCCGCACCGCTTTTTGTAAAGCCGGAAAGTGGTCTTAACGATAATTTAAACGGTGTGGAACGTCCGGTTACCTTCGGTATCAAGGAACAGGATGATGCTGAGGTTGAAATTGTACACTCTCTTGCTAAGTGGAAAAGACTTGCATTAAGAGAATATGGTTTTGAGGTTGGAGAAGGTCTGTACACCGATATGACCGCAATCCGCCGTGATGAGGAGACTGACAACATTCATTCCATCTATGTGGATCAGTGGGACTGGGAGCGCATCATCGACAAGAGCGAGCGTAACGAAGGAACCTTAAAAGAAACCGTTTTCCGTATTTATATGGCAATTAAACAGACTGAGTATTATATCTGCGGCAAGTATCATTTTATGGATCCCTTCCTGCCCAATGAAATTACTTTTATCACCACTCAGGAGTTAGAGGATATGTATCCCGATAAAACCCCTAAGGAGCGTGAGAACTTAATCACCAAGGAAAAAGGTGCTGTTTTCCTTTCTAAAATCGGCGGTGCCTTAAATTCCGGTGAAAGACACGATGGCCGTGCGCCGGACTATGATGACTGGGATTTAAACGGTGATATTTTGGTTTACTATCCCGTATTGGATATGGCTTTGGAATTATCTTCCATGGGGATTCGCGTAGATGAAGAAGCTTTAGACAGACAGCTTAAAATTTCCGGTTGCGAAGACAGGGCAAATATGCCGTTCCAGAAGGACGTTTTGGAAGCAAATCTTCCTTATACCATTGGTGGCGGTATCGGACAGTCGCGTATCTGTATGTTCTTTTTACAGCGTGCCCACATCGGTGAAGTACAGTCGTCTATCTGGCCCAAGGAAGTACATGATATTGCCAAGGCTAACGGCGTGAATATTTTGTAGGAGTTTTATTTTAGATGAAAAAAGTTTTTATGCGATATATATTGCCGATTCTTGGTGTGATTGGGGTGGTGCTTTTGGATCAGTGGACCAAGTACCTTACCGTAACCAAAATCGGAGACAGCCGAATCGTTCTTTGGGAGAATGTGTTCGAACTTGTTTATGTAAAAAATAACGGAATGGCATGGGGAATGCTTCAAAATCAGCAGTGGCTGTTTATTGTTATGACCCCTATTGTTCTGATTTTTATGGCATGGTTCTATGTGAAAATGCCCTACGAAAAGAAATTTCTTCCGATGAGAATTTTGGAAGTAATGCTTGCCGGTGGTGCTATCGGAAATCTCTTAGACAGAATGTTTAGAGGAGAATTCTGTCAGGGTCACGTAGTAGATATGTTTTATTTTAAAGCCATTAATTTCCCGGTATTTAATGTGGCGGATTCTTTTATAAGTGTAGCTTTTGTGTTGCTGGTAGTTCTGGTAATGTTTAAATATTCGGAAGAAGATTTTGACAGAATGTTTCGTTTGAAGAAAGAAAAAGCAGTACAGGAGGATTCGGCGGAAGAATCCGAAAACAATGCTGTTGAAGAAATTATAAAAAAAGAAGAAGTTACAGAAGTTGCGGAAGAAGCAACAGCAGAAAGTGTAGAGTCTGAAACTCCATAAGGAGAATAGGACGAAGGAGATAAGATGAAAATTATAGATGCACATGCGCATATATTTCCGGATAAAATCGCGGTGAAAGCGTCAGAGTCCATTGGGCACTTTTATGATATTCCTATGTATTCCGATGCTTCAAGCCACAGCCTTTTGGAAAAAGAAGAGCAGATTGGAACGGAACGAATTCTTGTGTGTTCTTCGGCATTGGCACCGGCTCAGGTAATCAGTATTAATGATTTTATTGCGGCAGAATGTAAGGCACATCCTAAGTTTATCGGTTTTGGCGGTATGCATAAGGATTTCGAAGATTTTGATGCCGAGCTTGACCGTATGAAAGAATTAGGCCTTGTGGGTGTTAAATTTCACAATGATATGCAACAGTATGATATTGATGATCCGAAGATGTACCCGATTTATAAGGCGATGAGTGATAAAGGGTTAAAACTCCTTTTACATATGGGGGATGACCGTTACGATTATTCTGCTCCCGGACGAATGGCGAGAATTGCACAGGAATTTCCGGAGTTGATTATTTTAGCTTCTCACTTTGGCGGATATCACAGATGGGAAGATGCGTACAGAAATCCCCGGTTTGACAATGTATTTTATGATACTTCAAGTTCACTGCCTTTTATTGACAGAAATACAGCACTTCGTCTGATTGAAAGATTTGGCGAGGACCATTTCTTCTTTGGAACTGACTTCCCTATGTGGAAGCCTAAAACCGAGCTTGAGAGATTCTTGAATCTGAAGCTTGGTGATGCGACTAACGAAAAGATTTTATATAATAATTTTGTAAGAGTTTTTAATTTGTAGGAAGCAAGGACTTCCTTTACATAAGGAAAAGGAATGCACCTCATATATTGCAACTTGCTTTATAGGGGTGCTTTTTGTTAATATGAAACCAGAGTAATAAATCAGGAGAATAAGAATGCAGAAAGAAAACGAGAAATATTTATCCTTATTGGCAAAACAATATCCCACCGAGAATGCAGCAGCTGTGGAAATCATTAACCTTCAGGCGATTCTTGCCTTGCCCAAAGGTACCGAACATTTTCTTACGGACATTCACGGCGAGTACGAGCAGTTTGTTCATGTATTGAAAAACGGCTCAGGTTCCGTGCGCCGTAAAATAGATGAGGTTATGGGGAAAACCGTCAGCAACAGTTACAAAAGACAGTTGGCGACTTTGATTTATTATCCCAAGGAGAAATTGGAAATCGTCAAAGCTAAAGAGGAAGATATTGAAGACTGGTATATGATGACCTTACATCACCTTGTACAGGTTGTAAAATGTGTATCTTCCAAATATACCCGTTCCAAGGTACGTAAGGCAATTCCCAAGGGCTTTGTATATGTTGTGGAAGAATTGATTACCGAGAAGGAAGAGGTTTACGACAAGGAGCAATATTATAACAGTATTTTGCAGACCATCGTGCGTATCGGTCAGGCGGATGCGGTTATTATAACGCTATGCGAATTGATTCAGAGAATGGTTGTGGATCATTTACATGTAATCGGTGATATTTATGACAGAGGTCCCGGTCCTCATATCATTATGGATACCCTCTGCAAGTATCATTCGTTGGACTTTGTATGGGGTAATCATGACGTGGTTTGGATGGGGGCTGCGGGCGGTAATGCAGCTTGTATTGCCAACGTAATCCGTATGTCGGCACGTTACGGTAATTTGTCTGTTCTGGAGGATGGTTACGGTATTAATCTTTTACCGCTGGCAAGTTTTGCACTTCACTTTTATAAGGATACGGATTGTTCCTGCTTTGGATTAAAGGAGGACAGCAAGGGTCAGTTTACCAATGCTTCTGAAGTAGAAATGCGTATGTATAAAGCGATTACCATGTTACAGTTCAAGCTGGAAGGACGCCTCATTCAGCGTAATCCTGAGTTTGGAATGGACAGTAATCTTTTATTGGATAAAATTAATTATGATAAAAAGACGGTTTGTATTGATGGCGTGGAATATGCCTTGAAGGACTGCGACTTCCCCACCGTAGACCCTGAGCATCCTTATGATTTAACAGAAGACGAATGGAAGCTTGTGGAGCATTTAAAGAAAGCTTTTATGAACTGTGAGAAGCTTCAGAAGCATATCAGACTTTTATACCAGAAAGGAAGTCTGTACCGCGTATCTAACGGTAACCTTTTATACCATGGATGTGTGCCTATGGATGAAAATGGTGAGTTCGGCAAGACTTTTATCGGGGATAAAGAAGTCAGTGGTAAGGCTATGTATGATGTACTGGAAGACCATGCCCGTAAAGGCTTTTTTGGAAAAGCCGGAACAGCGGAACATCAGAAGGGCGGCGATATTCTTTGGTACTTATGGAACGGTCCTAAGTCACCGGCTTACGGTCGTGCCAAGATGGCAACTTTTGAACGTTTATTTGTGGAAGATAAAGCTACCCATAAAGAAGAAAAAGATCCGTATTATAATTTGATAGAAGATGTGGCCACCGCAGATAAAATCCTTGCGGAGTTCGGAGCTGATGTGGCAGGCGGTCATATCATCAACGGACATGTGCCTATTGAAACCAAGAATGGCGAAACTCCCATTAAGTGCGGCGGTAAGGTCTTAATGATTGATGGTGGTTTCTCTAAAGCATATCATGATAAAACCGGTATTGCAGGATACACCCTTGTATCCAATTCTCACGGTATGCGTCTGGTTGCTCACGAGCAGTTTGAGACTACGGAGAAGGCGATTACGGAAGAAACGGATATTATTTCCGATACTTTGGAAGTGGAGAAATTTGTCCGCAGAATGTATATTGCGGATACCGATATCGGTAAAAGGCTGAAAAGCAGTATTGAAGATTTGGAAAAACTTCTTAAAGCTTATCAGCAGGGTAATATTGGTAACGGAGTGTAAGAGGTTTTTATGACAGATAAAAGATATAAGAGCTTAAGTCTTGAACTTCAGCAACGGATACAAGAGGACAGAGCCAACCATGTTGTCAATCCATATGCATGTAAGGATGAGGATATTATTCGGCGTGATCCGACTCATGACAAGGCAAATATATGGCGTCCGGCATTTGTAAGGGATGTGGAGAAAATTATGCATATTCCGTATTACAGCCGTTATATGGACAAGACGCAGGTGTTTTCTTTGTATCACAATGATGATATTACAAGACGTGCCCAGCATGTGCAGTTGGTGGCACGAATTGCAAGAAATATAGGCAGTGTGCTGAATTTGAATACGGATTTGATTGAGGCGGCTGCTTTAGGACATGATATAGGGCATACACCCTTTGGACATCCGGGTGAACATAAGCTGAGTGAGTTGTATTATGCCAATACGGGAAGATATTTTAATCACAACATTCAGAGTGCCAGGGTTTTGGATGTGATTTTTCCTCTGAATCTGAGCTTGCAGACTCTGGACGGTGTTATTTGCCATAATGGCGAAATGGAATGTAAAAATTACAAACCTAAGCATTATGAAGATTTTGCAGAATTCGATGCTAAGATGGAAGGCTGTTATCTTGATAAAAAAGCAATTAAAAAGCTTGTACCCTCAACTTTGGAAGCTTGTGTGGTCCGCGTGTCGGACATTATTGCATATCTGGGTAAAGACCGTCAGGATGCAAAACGTCTCGGTATCTATGATGACAGCGATGCCTTCAGTGGCGGTGCCATTGGTAAAACCAATGCGGAAATTATTAATAACATGACCGTCAATATTATTGAAAACAGCTATGGTAAAGATCATCTTGAAATGGATGATGCTTATTACGAAGCGTTTTCCCTGGCAAAGAAAGAGAATTACCAACGTATTTATCAGAAGCCTGAGGTGGAAAAGGTATACGCACAGTGTATCTGTCCCATGATTGAGAAAATGTATGAGTATCTTTTAAAAGAGGCGAAGTCTTTATCAAAGGATACCATTGTATACAGGCATCATGTTTCTTATATTGAAGAGATGACGGCACCATACAGAAGAGGACAGGCATATCGTGATATACCGGCAGATGAACTTGTTGTTGATTATATTGCAAGTATGACGGATGATTATTTTGTGGAATTGTTCCGCTATCTTTTTCCGGACAGTACCTTAAAGGTAGAGTACATTGGATATTTTGAGGAGGAGTAAGATGCGCAAGGCTTGGAAGAAAGTCACTTGGTTTGGAGCTTTTATCATGAGTTTGGTCTTACTGGGAGGTTGTACCCCTGAGAACTTATGGCATGAAGAATATGAAACTACGTTGGTGGGAACCGGTGAATATGAAGTGATTGAGGACGATGCTTTGAACTCGGTTTCGGTTTCAGAGAATGAGAGCAGCACTTCTTTGGAAGAAAGCTCGGGAGAACGTGATGAGACATTGCCGGGAGTGGATGCAGAAAATGGCGATGTATTGCAAGAAAACGATGCGGAGGAGCCGTCAGAAACCGGGAATGCAATGCCAAATGAGCCGGAAGAAAATACCGGTAACGGTTATGTGGTTGTGATTGATGCAGGTCATCAGCTTAAAGGAAACAGCGAACATGAACCCATAGGCCCCGGAGCAAGTGAAACCAAGCCTAAGGTATCAAGCGGTACTACAGGCTGTGCCACAGGGCTTAAGGAATATGAATTAAATCTTGCCGTAGCCTTATTATTAAAGGATGAATTGGAAGCAAGAGGGTATACTGTTATCATGGTAAGAGAAACTCATGATGTAGATATGAGTAACAGTGAACGTGCGGCAGTGGCAAATGAAGCAAATGCGGATGCTTTTATAAGAATTCACGCCAACGGTTCAGAGGATTCCACTGTACACGGTGCGCTTACCATGTGTCAGACATCATCAAATCCTTATAACGGATATCTGTATCAAGAAAGCCGTGATTTATCCGAATGCGTGCTTGACGGTCTTGTAAATAAAACCGGTTGTAAAAAACGTAGTATTATAGAAACGGATACCATGAGCGGAATTAATTGGTGTACCGTACCTACCACGATTGTGGAGATGGGCTTTATGTCTAATCCGGAGGAAGATGCCCTGATGGCAACTCCGGAGTATCAGCAGAAGATGGCAGTCGGAATTGCTGATGGTATTGACGAGTATTTTGCAAAGTAGTTATGTATTACACTTAGTGGAATATAGTGTTAAATAGGCGCTTTAATTTTAGAAAGGAAAAGCTATGGAAATGGTTTTACTTACAGCCCTTGGCGTAGGCGGTGCAACCATCTTCGGTTCTTGCATCGGTTTTATGTTTAAGGGGCTGTCACATAAATTTGCAGATATTGTATTATCCTTTGCGGCAGGCGTTATGTTAGCGGCAGCGGTGCTGGGGCTTATTGTGCCTTCGTTGGATTACGGTCATGGAAAGGTTGGTCTGATTGTAACAATTGCAGGGATTTTTGTGGGAGCTTTGTGCTTAAATCTGATTGATAAGCTGGTGCCCCATCTTCATAAAATTATAGGTTCGCCGGAGGAAGAAGAGGAGCACAAAAACGCAAATTTAAGCAAGGTTCTTTTATTTGTAATGGCGATAGCCATTCATAATCTGCCGGAAGGAATTGCAGCCGGTGTGGGATTTGGTTCCGAGGATGTTGCACAGGCTTTCCTCATTGCAGGCGGTATCGCGTTGCAAAATATTCCGGAAGGTATGGTTATTATCGGTCCGATGCTGGCAGCAGGTGTAACCCCGAAGAAAACCTTTCTTTGTGCGGCCTTAACCGGCGTTGTGGAAATTGTAGGCACATTGATTGGATATTTTGCGGTAAGCATTTCAACGGCAATTCTGCCCTTTGCCTTAGCATTCGCGGGCGGAACCATGTTGTATATTATCAGTGATGAAATGATTCCGGAAACTCACGCCCATGGTAATCAGCGGGGTGCGACCTATGCTTTGCTGGTGGGATTCTGCGTAATGCTGGTAACGGATTATTTGTTGGGGTAGGAGGCTTTTATGAAGTTTTATTTCCATACGCATTATGCCAAGGATTTATGTCTGCAGTATATGCAGAACAAGAATGTGAACGATTTTTTTGAGTATAAGTGGGAGTATAAGTACGGGCAGTGGTTTATTACTTTTATCGAATATGCAAGAAGTATGCGTAGCCTTGGAAACAGCCCAAAACCGACTTTTATGGTGATTTTTAAGGAAACACCGGAAGGAACGGATATTGAGGTGGAGAAAGTAGAAGACATACCGATTATGTTTGTGTCTTTTAAAGAGGTCCATCAATTTTGGGAGACGAAACTGGATGCGGTGTTAATAAAAGAAGATACTTGGTAAAAAAGTTTTCCGACCATTAAAAAAAACATTGTACTCAAAAAAAGATAGGTGTATAATTCCCTTGTAAAAATTTAACGTAAAGGGGCTTGAAATTTATGAAAATTATCAAAGCAAAAGATTACGACGAAATGAGCCGCAAGGCTGCAAACCTCATTGCTGCACAGATTTATGTGAAACCGAACTGTGTGTTAGGTCTGGCAACAGGTTCCACACCCATCGGTACATATAAAGAGCTGGTAGCAAAGTACGAAGTGGGAGATTTGGATTTCTCGCAGGTTACAACCGTAAACTTGGATGAGTACAAGGGCATTACCAAGGAAAATGACCAGAGCTACTATTATTTCATGAACGATAATTTATTCAGCCACGTTAACATCAACAAGGAAAGAACCTTCCTTCCCGACGGAACGGAACCTGACAGCGATAAGGCATGTAATGAGTATAACGAGATTATTCATTCTGTAGGCGGACAGGATTTGCAGCTTCTCGGACTGGGACACAACGGTCATATCGGCTTTAACGAGCCGGCGGCAGACTTTCCTTTGGAGACACATTGTGTAGATTTGACAGAGTCTACAATTAAAGCAAATCAGCGTTTCTTCGCATCCTACGATGATGTGCCCAAGCAGGCATACACCATGGGTATCAAAACCATTATGCAGGCTAAGAAGGTGCTTGTAGTGGTAAGCGGTGAAGATAAGGCAGATATTGTACAGAAGGCATTCTTCGGACCGGTAACACCGGAAGTCCCTGCATCTGTATTGCAGTTGCATCCGGATTGTACCGTAGTTGCAGATGCTGCGGCATTATCGAAAGTAAATATGTAATAAAGATAAAAGTTGCAGGACTTATGTTCTGCAACTTTTTTATATGAGAAATGTCTTTGTTATATTATGAAAAATCACGGTTTTTATTATAAATTTCTCTTGACAGCTCCAATATATATATATAATGATTTTCACTAAATTTCAGCCAAAAGAGGAGGAAAAAAATGAAGAAATTAGTGATAATCATGGCTACATTCATTATGAGTATGGCAATGTTGGTTGGATGTACAGGCGGTACAGAGGATGCGGAAGCGGCAGGTTCACAGGAACCGGTTAGTACAGAAGCAGAAGCTGAGGTGAATTCTGAGGAAGAGTCTGATGTTGTATCTGAGGATATTTCAGAAGAGGTTTCTGAAGAAGTAAGTGAAGAAGCAGAGGAAGCTGTTGATTATTCTGCTGAAGCGGTTATGGCACTTGTTGATGACTTAATTGCAAAGTATCCCAACGAGAATCCGGAATACATTAAGTCTGTAGTAATCGGAGCAAACATTGATTACATTACAGAAGATGATTTGAATACGATTCTGACCGCATACGGATATACGCTGGAAGATTTAAATGTTTTGTTTGGGGAGTATATAGGAGATTTAATGAGTTGTTTTGTATTAACATTTGGTTATCATCAGGGTGGCGATGAACCTGAAGTGCTGTTTGATGACAGAATGCCACTTTATGAAGTAACACTTAATAATAATGATATGGAATATATGAAGCTGGGATATTCGAGATATGACGAGGAATATGAACCGATTTCAGAAAATTCTATAAAATTTGATGAATTCTATTATGACTCTGTAGACAAAGAACTTTATTCAAGCGGTATGATGGTGTGTGATGCCTTATGGACAGATTCTACAATTTCTCCTTATACTAAATACATATCCGTAAATTAATGAATCTATATTATTTCATAGCACAGCAAGGGGAGGGATTTCCTTTGTTCGATGACCGTTTAAGGTCGCCGGTGTTTGATGAAGAGACTTGTGTAAACAAGTCGATGAATCTAGCACCGCTGCGTTACCTTAATCGAGCGGGAGCGTGTCAGAGAACATGGAAATACCCTCCCCTTGCGTCCCCTATACATAAAAACGAAAGGTAAGCCTCTGCTAACTTAAAAATGCACAAAAACACCCTGTTTTTTTCTATCAAAATCGGACATTATCCGTCGAAAAAGTCCTTGTTTTACGACGTTTATTATGATATTCTATATAAGGACACCTAGATTGTTAAAAAATAAACAAAGGAGATAATCAAGTATGAGCAAAAAAATCACAATCATTGGAGCCGGTAGCGTAGGTTCCACAATTGCGTACACACTTTCTCAGCAGGATATCGCCTCAGAAATCGTTCTGATTGATATTAACAAGCAGAAAGTAGAAGGAGAAGTAATGGATATCGAACAGGGTACCTGTTTCCGTAATCCTATCAAAATTACAGCAGGTGAGTATGTTGATGCACAGGATTCAGACATCGTTATTATTACTTCAGGTATTGCTCGTAAGCCCGGTCAGACAAGAATTGAGCTTACGCAGACTAACGTTAACATTTTAAAGAGCATCACACCCGAAATCGTAAAGTATGCGCCTAACGCACTTTACATCATCGTAAGCAATCCTGTTGACGTTATGACATATGTATTTACTAAGATTTCAGGACTTCCTGAGAACCAGATTATCGGTTCGGGTACAATCCTCGATACTGCACGTCTTCGTTGCGGACTTTCCGAACACTACAGCATTGCACAGAAGAATATCCATGCTTATGTATTTGGTGAGCACGGTGATACATCATTCATTCCCTGGTCAATCGCAAATGTTTGCGGTGTGCCTGCAGATGATTATGTAGGACTTGTTAAAAACATTGACAAAGATGTAAAAGAAGTAGATAAAGAAGCTATGATTACCTATGTACGTAAGTCAGGCGGACAGGTAATTGCTAACAAGGGCGCAACTTTCTATGCGGTTTCAGCATCTGTTTGTGCACTTTGCGGTATTTTAGCAGCTTCTGATGAATCTATGGCAACTGTATCTTCCATGATGCATGGCGAATACGGTATTGAAGATGTTTGTGTAAGTACATTAACATTAGTTGGACCTAAGGGTATTCAGGGTAAAGTACCCGTGAAGTTAACCGAAGAAGAAATCGGTAAGTTAAAGGCTAGTGCAGATGCACTCAAAGAAGTTATTGCTCAGATTGAATTATAATTAATATACATTTTTATAAAATATAGGGAAAGGACAATAGAACTATGAAGTACAGTTACTATCCGGGATGTACCCTTAGAACCAAGGCAAAAGACTTGGATGCATATGCAAGAGCTTCTGCAGTGGCTTTGGGATTCGAACTGGAAGAAATCGAGAACTGGCAGTGTTGTGGTGGTGTTTATCCTTTGGGATCTGATGAAATCGCAAGCAAGCTTTCTTCCGTTCGCGCCTTAAATGAGGCAAAAGAAAAAGGTCAGGATCTGGTAACCTTATGTTCAGCATGTCACCATGTTATTAAGCGTGTGAACGATGACATGAAGAATGTGGACGATATCCGTACCAGAGCAAACAATTACATGCAGTTGGAAGAACCTTATGCAGGCGAAACAGAAGTGCTTCACTTTTTGGAAGTACTCCGTGACCGCGTAGGTTTTGACAAGATTAAAGAGAAAGTGGTTAATCCGCTTACAGGAAAGAAGATTGGTGCATATTACGGATGCCTCCTTCTTCGCCCCGGTAAGATTTTGGAATTTGATAATCCTGAGAATCCTACCATCATTGAAGATTTTATCCGTGCAATCGGTGCAACACCGGTTGTATATCCTTACAGAAATGAATGCTGTGGCGGATACATATCTTTAAAAGAAAAAGACATGTCTAAGAATATGTGTGAACGTATTATGGACAGTGCAGACGGAATGGGGGCTGAAATGCTCATCACAGCCTGCCCCTTATGTCTTTACAACTTAAAGAAGAACGGCAATGACAAGCTTCCTGTAGTTTACTTTACGGAATTGCTTGCAGAAGCTTTAGGAGTAAAAGAGGAGGTGGCTAAGTAATGAATACAGCTAAAAAGCAGGCTGAATTAATTAAAGAAATCAGCGGTGTGAATCCTCTTAAGTGTATGAAATGCGGTAAGTGTTCCGCATCATGTCCTTCTTATAATGAAATGGACATTAAGCCTCATCAGTTCGTATCTTACGTGGTAAACGAGGACATCGAGGCTCTCGTAAATTCAAAATCATTATGGAAATGCCTTTCATGTTTTGCGTGTGTGGAACGTTGCCCCAGAGACGTTAAGCCCGGCAAGTTAATCGATGCTGCAAGACAGGTTGTTGTGCGTCAGAAGGGACAGGATTATCTGTCACCCAATGAAATTCCGGAACTTCTTGATCCGGAACTGCCTCAGCAGTTATTGGTTAGTGCATTCAGAAGATACAGGAGGTAAGAAACGTGCAGAGGATAGGTGTATTTGTCTGCCACTGCGGTAGCAATATTGCCGCTACGGTAGATGTGAAAAAAGTAGTTGAAATGGCACTGTTAGAGCCCGGCGTTGTCCATGCGGAAGATTACCAGTATATGTGTTCTGAAGCGGGTCAGGCAAAGATTCTCGAAGCAGTAAAAGAAAAAGGATTAACAGGCATCGTTGTATGTTCTTGTTCACCCCGTATGCATGAAGCAACCTTTAGAAAGGCTGCAGAGCGTGCCGGTGTAAATCCTTACATGGTAGAAATTGCCAACATTCGTGAACATTGTTCATGGATTCATAAAGATATGGAGGAAGCAACCAAGAAGGCTGTTATTCTTGCAAGAGCAGCTATCGCGAAGGTTAACTTAAATGCTCCCTTACAGCCCGGCGAGAGCCGCGTAACCAAGCGTGCATTGGTTATTGGTGGTGGTATCGCAGGTATCCAGACTGCAATCGACATTGCAGATGCAGGTTATGAAGTAGATATTGTAGAAAAGACACCCAGTATCGGTGGTAGAATGTCACAGTTAGACAAGACATTCCCTACCCTTGACTGTTCAGCATGTATCCTTACACCGAAGATGGTGGAAGCTTCTGCTCATGAAAAGATTAACATCTATACATACAGCGAAGTTGAGAAGGTTACAGGTTTCGTAGGTGATTTTACTGTTGATATCCGTAAAAAAGCAAGAAGCGTAGATATGAATAAGTGTACCGGTTGTGGCGTTTGTCAGGAAAAATGTCCTTCCAAAAAGGCTCCCAGCGAGTTTAATCGCGGACTTAACACAAGAAGCGCAATCTACACTCCTTTTGCACAGGCGATTCCTAACGTACCTGTTATTGACCGTGATGCTTGTCTTAAGTTCAAGACCGGTAAGTGCGGTTTGTGTGAAAAGGTTTGTCAGGCAGGCGCTATTGATTACGCTCAGCAGGATGAAATCATTACAGAGAAGTACGGCGCAATCGTAGTTGCTACCGGTTTTGATACCATCAAGCTTGATAACTACGATGAATATGCATATAGCCAGAGCAAGGACGTTATCACTTCTCTTGAATTAGAACGTATTATGAATGCTGCAGGCCCCACAAAGGGTCACCTTGAACGTCTTTCTGACGGTAAGGCGCCCAAGGAGATGGTATTCATCCAGTGTGTAGGCAGCCGTTGTGCAGACAACAGAGGTAAGAGCTACTGTTCTAAGATTTGTTGTATGTATACTGCTAAGCACGCAATGTTAATTCGTGATAAGTATCCCGATGTAAACGTTACTGTATTTTACATTGACGTACGTACACCCGGTAAGAACTTCGATGAGTTCTACAGAAGAGCTGTTGAAGAATATGGTGTAAATTACATCAAGGGTCAGGTTGGTAAGGTTGCTCCTCTTCCCAATGGTAAGCTTTTGGTACAGGGCGCAGACTTAATCGACAATAAGCAGATTTTAAAAGAGGCTGATATGGTTGTTCTTGCAACTGCAATCGAGCCCGATCCTTCCGTAAGAAAGATTGCTACAATGCTCACAGCCAGCATTGATACCAACAACTTCCTTACAGAAGCACATCCCAAGCTTCGTCCTGTAGAATCTCCTACAGCAGGTGTATTCTTATCAGGTGTATGTCAGGGACCTAAGGATATTCCCGAAACAGTTGCCCAGGCAGGTGCTGCTGCGGTTAAGGCAATCGGCTTACTTGCAAAAGATAAGTTGATGACTAACCCTTGTACAGCAAAGGCTGACGAGCTTATGTGTAACGGATGTTCAACATGTGCTAACGTATGTCCTTATGGTGCAATCACTTATGAAGTTAAACAGGTTAATGACCACGGTATCCGTGAAGACAGAAGAATTGCTGTTGTTAACAACGCTCTTTGTCAGGGTTGTGGTGCATGTACCGTTGTTTGTCCTTCAGGTGCTATGGACCTTCAGGGATTCTCGAATAGACAGATTCTTGCGGAGGTGGATGCAATATGTCGATAGAAAAAGAATTCAGACCTAAAATTGTAGCATTCTGCTGTAACTGGTGTAGTTACGCAGGTGCTGACCTTGCAGGCAGTAGCCGTTTGGCATATCCTGCAGATGTTAAGATTATTCGTGTGCCGTGTTCATGCCGTGTAAATCCTATGTTCATTCTTCGTGCATTTCAGAAGGGTGCAGATGGCGTTATCATGTGTGGTTGCCACCCCGGAGACTGCCATTACAGCACAGGTAATTACTATGCAAGAAGACGTATGACATTATTATTCTCTATGCTTGATTACATCGGCGTAGAAAACGGCCGTACCCGTGTTGAATGGGTATCAGCTGCAGAAGGTGTGAAGTTCTCTACAACCATGAATGAATTCGTAGAGAAAATCCACTCTCTTGGTGAAAACGTAAGATTGGAGGATTTAAGATGCAAGAATTAGTAAACCGCGCTAAAGAACTTCTTGCCGATGGTACCGTTGTTCGTGTACTTGGCTGGAAAGCCGGTGATTTGCCTTACAATCCCGAACCGGCTTACTTCACAAGCGCTGAAGAATTAGATAATTTCGTTTATAACGGATTTTGCGGTGCTAACCTTAGCAAGTATATGATTGAAGCTTCCAAGTTGGAAGGCAAGACCATGGTTTGTTTAAAGCCCTGTGATACATACAGCTTTAACCAGTTAATTAAGGAACATCGCGTAGACCGTGACAAAGCTTACATCGTAGGTGTAGGCTGTAAAGGTAAATTGAATGTTGATAAAATCAAAGAAAAAGGCATTAAGGGTATCGAAAGTATTTCCGGTGCTGAAATGTCTGACGCATGCGATATATTGACAATTCAGACACTTTACGGAGAAAAGACCTGCTCTTATGCAGAGGCAATGCTTGAGAGATGCCACGTATGTAAGGGTAAGGAACATATGATTTACGATGAAATCATCGGTGAATCAAAGGATACCAAGGACGCAGAAAGATTTGCAGAAGTTGAAAAAATCGAAGCAATGAGTCCTGAAGAAAAGTTTGCATTCTTCCAGAAGGAATTAAGCAAATGTATCCGTTGCAATGCCTGCAGAAACGTATGTCCTGCATGTAGCTGCCGTAAGTGTGTATTCGACAGTACTAAGTTTGATACCGCACAGAAGGCAAATGTGGATTCTTTTGAAGAGAAGATGTTCCACATTATCCGTGCATTCCACGTAGCGGGAAGATGTACAGACTGTGGCGAGTGCAGCCGTGTTTGTCCTCAGGGTATTCCTCTTCACTTATTCAACCGTAAGTTCATTAAGGATATTAATGAATTTTATGGTGAATTCCAGGCAGGTGCCGACAGCGAGGCAAGAGGACCTCTTACAAACTTTACATTTGATGACTGCGAACCCAGCATCGTAACAGAAAGGAGATAATGTATGTTTAAGATAGCAAAAGAAAATCTTTCCGCATTATTCTCCAAGATTGCGGAAAGCAATGAATTATATTTGCCCGTAAAAGTGGCTAATCAGACAAACTTTGCAAACTGGACAGAAGATGCAGAAGTAGATTTGGATACTTTAAAAACTGTTAAATCTGCAAAAGATGCATTCTTCCCTCAGAGCGAAAACTTATATACCTGTACAAAGGAAGATAAGAAAATTAAGATTACCCCCGAAGAATTACAGGCACAGAACTTTGTCGTATTCGGCATGAAGGCTTGTGATGTTAAGGGTGTTGAGGTTTTAGACAAGGTATTCCTTGCAGAACCCGTTGATACTTTTTATGCAGCAAGACGTGCACACGGTACTATTGTTGCACTTGCTTGTCATGAACCTGAAGAAACCTGCTTCTGTAAAGTATTTGGTACAGACTGCGCTGACCCTGTTGCTGACGTTGCAACATGGATGATTGACGGTGAACTTTACTGGAAAGCAATTACAGAAAAGGGTGAAGCATTAACCAAGGCTGTTGAAGGCTTATTGGTAAATGCAGATGAAGCGAAGGTAGAAGAGGAAAAGGCAGCAATTCGTGCAATCGTAGAAAAGCTTCCTTACTCTAACCTTTCATTGGAAGGTTGGAATGGCGACGTTCTTATGGAAAAGTTTGAATCTCCTGTTTGGGAAGAACTTTACAAGCCTTGTTTAGCATGCGGTACATGTACATTCGTATGTCCTACCTGCCAGTGCTATGATATCAAGGATTATGATACAGGTCATGGTGTACAGCGTTATCGTTGCTGGGATTCATGTATGTATTCTGATTTTACAATGATGGCTCACGGTAATAACCGTACGAGCCAGATGCAGAGATTCCGTCAAAGATTTATGCACAAGTTAGTATACTTCCCTGCAAACAATGACGGTATGTACTCATGCGTAGGCTGCGGACGTTGTGTAGACAAGTGTCCTTCGTCCTTAAACATTGTAAAAGTAATCAAAGCTTTTGAGAATCAGGGAGGTAATGAATAATGTGTGAATGCAATTGTCATACAAATTATGAACTGGACACTTTGATTCCTAAGGTTGGTGTAATTACAGATATCCGTCAGGAGACACCGGATGTTAAAACATTCCGTGTAAATGCTCCCGAAGGTGGTAAGTTGTTTGAACATATGCCCGGACAGTGCGCAATGTTATGTGCCCCCGGTGTGAGTGAGGCTATGTTCTCTATTACATCTTCACCTACCAACAAGGAATTCCAGGAATTCAGTATTAAAAAATGTGGTCAGCTTACAGATTATCTTCACAGCCTCCAGGTTGGTGATGAAATTACAGTAAGAGGACCTTACGGAAATCATTTCCCGGTTGAAACAGAATTAAAAGGTAAGAACCTTTTATTCATCGCCGGTGGTATCGGTCTTGCGCCTCTCCGTTCCGTAATCAATTATGCAATTGATAACAGAGCGGATTACGGAACCATCGATATCCTTTACGGCTCACGTTCTGCAGATGACCTGGTTCAGTTAAAAGAAATCCAGGAATTGTGGATGAATACGGAAGGTGTTAATGTACACTTAACCATCGACCGTGAGCAGGAAGGCTGGGACGGACATGTAGGTTTCGTACCTGCATACTTAAAAGAACTTGAATTCTCTACAGATAAAACAGTTCTTGTCTGCGGACCGCCTATCATGATTAAGTTCGTTCTTCAGGGACTGAAGGAATTAGGTTTCAAGGATGAACAGATTTACACTACCTTTGAGCTTCGTATGAAGTGCGGTATCGGTAAGTGTGGACGTTGTAACATTGGTTCTAAATATGTATGTAAGGACGGCCCTGTATTCCGTTTCGACGAAATAGATGAGCTGCCTAACGAATATTAAGAGGCATTTAATTAATTACGAAAGGACTGGTATTCCAAAATGGAAAATATGGTAAATGTATACTTTTTTGGTAAGAAATACAGCGTACCTGCAGATTTAACAATCATGACAGCTATGGAATATGCAGGCTACACCTTAAACAGAGGATGTGGCTGCCGTCACGGTTTCTGCGGTGCATGTGCAACTATTTACAGAATCAAAGGTAAGAACGAGTTAAAGACTTGTCTTGCATGTCAGACACAGGTAGAAGAAGGAATGTATGTAGCAAGTATTCCTTTCTTCCCCACAGACAAGAGAACATATGATATTAATGAAATCAAACCTACACAGCAGATTATGATGGAACTTTATCCTGAAATCTATAGCTGTATCGGATGTAACGCATGTACAAAGGCTTGTACACAGGACTTAAATGTTATGCAGTACATTGCATACGCTCAGAGAGGCGAGTTTGAAAAGTGTGCAGAAGAGTCTTTCGACTGTGTAAGCTGTGGATGCTGTTCAGTAAGATGTCCCGCTGGTATTTCTCATCCTATGGTTGGTCTTCTTGCAAGACGTCTTACAGGTAAGTACATTGCTCCCGAAACAGAGCATTTGAAAAACCGCGTTGAAGAAATCAACAAGGGTGCTTATGATGAGTTAATCGAGCAGATTATGCAGAAACCCATCACAGAAATGCAGGAATTATACAACACAAGAGAAATTGAGAAATAAGGAGGGATAAATATGTTTACAGCAGAAATGCAGGAATCCATTAAAAAGGTGGAAGCTACAAGAGCAGAACGTATGAAAACCGAACCCAGACGTATGACCGCTGAGGAAAAGGATACCCTTCTGAAAGCTTACCATCCTGACTACAGAGAAGATGGATTTGTAGAAATCAAAATCGGACCCAACAAGGGTCAGAAGGTTCCCACAGAATTAGGACACCTTCTTCATTCAAACAGCCGTCTTTTAACAGATAAGGTTGATTTAAACAAAGTTGATTATGACGTAGACGTACTTGTTATCGGTGGCGGTGGTGCAGGTTCTTCTGCAGCTATTGAAGCACACGAAGCAGGCGCTAATGTTATGATCGTTACAAAGCTTCGTATCGGTGATGCCAATACTATGATGGCTGAAGGCGGTATCCAGGCTGCAGATAAAGAAAACGACTCACCTGTACAGCATTACCTTGATGCATTCGGTGGCGGACACTTCGCTGCAAGACCTGAACTTTTAAGACGTCTTGTTATGGAAGCTCCCGATGCAATCCAGTGGTTGAATAAGTTAGGTGTTATGTTCGATAAGGACGAAGACGGAAGAATGGTTACTACACATGGTGGTGGTACATCAAGAAAGCGTATGCATGCTTGTAAAGACTATTCAGGTGCAGAAATCATGCGTACACTTCGTGATGAAGTGTTAAACCGTCAGATTCCTGTTGTTGAATTTACTTCAGCAGTTGAATTAATTAAAGATGAAAAGGGTCAGGTTGCAGGTGCAGTACTTCTTAACATGGAAACAGGCGATTACATGGTAGCTAAGGCTAAAACCGTTGTTATTGCAACAGGTGGTGCAGGTCGTCTCCACTACCAGAACTTCCCTACATCAAACCACTACGGTGCTACCGCTGACGGTTTGGTATTGGGATACCGTGCAGGTGCACCCCTTTTATACCAGGATACAATTCAGTATCACCCTACAGGTGTTGCTTACCCTGCACAGATCTTCGGTGCATTGGTAACAGAGAAGGTTCGTTCTCTTGGTGCTATGCTTGTTAACGTAGATGGTGAAGCATTTATGCATCCCCTGGAGACCCGTGATGTTTCAGCTGCATCCATTATTCGTGAATGCTCTGATAGAGGTAAGGGTGTAACTACACCTCTTGGAAGCGGTGTATGGTTGGATACTCCCATGATTGAAATGATCGGCGGACCCGGAACCATCGAAAAGAGAATTCCTGCGATGCTTCGTATGTACTTAAATTACGACATCGATATGAGAAAAGAACCCATTTTGATTTACCCTACACTCCACTACCAGAATGGTGGTTTGGAAATCGGCGGAGACGGATTCACCAAGGCAATCGACAACTTGTTAGTTGCAGGTGAAGCTGTTGGTGGTATCCACGGAAGAAACCGTTTGATGGGTAACTCATTACTTGACATCATTGTATTTGGCCGTAACGCAGGTAAGGCTGCAGCAGCTAAGGCTAAGACTGTTGAGTTGGGTACCATGAATATTGACCATGTGGCTGCATATGCTGAAGAGTTAAAGGCTGCAGGCATCGAATCTAACGATGTTTCACCTCTTCTTCTTCCTAAATACGCTCGTCACGAAAGATAAAAGAGAGCGATTTTACAGAAGAGAATGGTCAAAAAATAATGTATGTTTTTGTCGGGCGAAGGCGTTGGAAAACGTTTTCGCCCCGCAATGCGTAAATATATTGTATGAGGAAGGAAAAAAATTATGTCACTTTTTGGTGGTGTGATTCCCATTACAGGAATTACATTTTTAATGTTTAGTCTTTTAATTATTACTTTCCTTGGTTATGCACTTGGACGTATTTCCGTTAAAGGTGTAAACCTTGGTACAGCAGGTGTATTTATCGTAGCGCTTCTTTACGGATGTTTCTTCTTTGAGCCTTTAAGCGCACAGCTTACCGTAAAAGCAGCAGATGGTACTGCAGTAAACTACGCAGAAAATGCACTTAAAATTATTGAAAATCTTGGTTTGATTTTCTTTGTAACTTCCGTAGGCTTTATTGCCGGACCGAAGTTCTTCGGTAACATGAAGAAAAACTTTAAGTCATACGTTATGTTAGGTCTTGTGGTTATTATCGGTGGCGGTCTTGCTGCAATCGGATGTATTTTTCTCGGAAGATGGTTACAGCCTGATGTACCCCACGATGAATTAACAGCTATGGTTGTTGGTCTTCTTTCAGGTTCCTTAACTTCAACCCCTGCATTCTCGGCAGCAAAGGCTACTGTAGACCCGGCATTGGAGGGGATTGTATCTGTAGGACATGGTATTGCATATTTGTTTGGTGTTATCGGTGTAGTACTTTTTGTACAGTTAATTCCTAAATTCATGAAAGCAAATATGGACGAAGAAAGAGCAAAGCTTGTTCAGGCGTCTGACGGTGAAGAAAAGAAATATGACGGTAAGTTAATTGAACTTGATGGCTTTGGTATTGCACCTTTTGCACTTGCGGCAGTAATCGGTATCTTTGTTGGTATGATTAAGGTGCCTTTGAGTGCTCAGGGCTTAAGCGGAACCACTTTTGCATTAACAACAACCGGTGGTTGTCTTTTGACTTCTTTGGTGTTTGGTCATTTTGGAAGAATCGGTAAAATCAGCATTATGCCTTCAGAAACTACATTAAAAGTATTCCGTGAATTAGGTCTTATGCTTTTCCTTATTGGTGCAGGTATCCCGGGTGGTGCTGAATTCGTTGCTGAATTCCATGTATTATACTTTGTATACGGTGTAATTATGACAATCGTTCCGATGATTCTCGGATTCCTTTTTGCAAAATATGTTGTAAAGTTAAGTCTTTTAAACAACCTTGGTTCAATTACAGGTGGTATGACAAGTACACCTGCACTTGGAACCTTAATTAACACAGCAGGAACAGAAGACGTTGCGGCAGCTTATGCAGCTACATATCCTATCGCTTTGATTTCAGTTGTTCTTGTATCACAGTTCTTAATCATCTTGTTTTAATTATTTAATATTAACAACTTTAAAAGGAGAAAAATTATGCGCGAAATTAACGTAAGTAATGTAACTGACGTTGTTGAAAAGCTTTGTATCGATGCAAATACACATCTTCCCGAAGATGTAAAATGTGCAATCAAGAATTGCCGTGCATGCGAAGATGGCGAAATTGCTAAAGGCGTATTAGACAACATCATTGAAAACTTTGAAATCGCTGATAATGAGAATGTGCCCATTTGTCAGGATACAGGTATGGCTTGTGTATTCTTGGAGATCGGTCAGGATGTTCACTTTGTAGGCGGAGATTTAACAGACGCTATTAACGAAGGTGTACGTCGCGGTTATGATAAGGGATATTTAAGAAAGTCCGTTGTAAAAGATCCCGTAAGACGCGGTAATACAGGTGATAATACTCCGGCTATGATTTATACAGAAATCGTTCCCGGCGAAAATGTTAAAATTACTGTAGGACCTAAGGGCTTCGGTAGCGAGAACATGAGTGCAATCAGAATGTTCAAGCCTTCTCACGGTATTGAAGGTATTAAAGATTTTATCATTGAGACTGTTGAAACAGCAGGCCCTAACCCCTGCCCGCCTATGGTAGTAGGTGTTGGTATCGGCGGTACTTTTGATAAGGCTGCCTTACTTGCTAAGAAAGCACTTATGCGCCCTATCGATTCTGAGAATCCTGATCCTTACTATGCAGACCTTGAAAAAGAAATGCTTGAAAAGATTAACGAACTTGGTATCGGACCTCAGGGCTTTGGCGGTAGAACAACTGCTATCGGCCTTAACATTGAAACTTTACCTACCCACATTGCAGGTATGCCTTGTGCAATCAATATTAACTGCCATGTAACCCGTCATAAATCGGAGGTGATCTAATGGAGAAGCATATTACATTACCTTTAACTGAAGAATTAGCTAAAACATTACATGCAGGTGATACCGTATATTTAACAGGTACTATTTATACATCACGTGATGCAGGTCACAAGAGAATGTGTGAAGCACTTGCTAAGGGTGAACCCCTGCCCATGGACCCTACAGACGCAACTATTTACTATGTAGGACCTACTCCTGCAAAACCTGGTCAGGTAATCGGTTCTGCAGGTCCTACCACCAGCGGACGTATGGATGCTTATGCACCTACAATGATGTCTGTTGGCGCAAGAGGTATGATTGGTAAAGGAGCTCGTTTACCTGAAGTTATTGAGGCAATGAAGAAATACAATGGTGTATACTTTGGTGCTATCGGTGGTGCAGGTGCGCTTCTTGCAAAATGTATTAAGAAGGCTGAGCTTATTGCATATGAAGATCTTGGTGCGGAAGCATTAAGAAAGCTTTACGTAGAGGAAATGCCTTTGGTTGTTATCATTGACAGCGAAGGAAATAATCTTTACGAAGAAGGCAGAGCAGCATATCTTGCACAGAGAAATAAATAATTTATAACAAAATAAGACCATTGCAATAATTTTTTGTTGCAATGGTCATTCTTTTTTTGTTTAAAACATTTTTTTGCAAAAGGAAATATGATATAATAATTAAACTTATTGTATTAGGGAAAAGATAAAGTGCATTGTTTAAGAGGGAAGACAGAATACGGAGGACATAAGATGCTTTTAGATAAAATTAGAGCAACAATTCCGGAAGAATGCGGCAGTATGATATTTGTAGCAGATGCAAGAAATTGTGTTTTGTTATACATGAACAGTGAGATGAAAGAGAAACTGGGAATTCAGCCGGAAGATGATTCTTATATAGGGAAAAAATGCAGCGATGTTTTGCAGGAAATAGAACATTCCTGTGAAAATTGCCATGCTTGCGGGGGATGCGATACGAAGCGGTTTACCCATGCTTTATATCATAATGTTGCCCATGATGAATATTTTCAGATTCGTTGGAAAAGTATTGAGATAGAAGGGAATAATTTATATCTTGAAATTGCCGATGAAGTGACAGAACAAATCAAACGGCAGGAAGATACACTGCATCAGTTAAACAGAGAACGTGTTTTAATTCGTTGTGCAAGGACACTGGAGTTAAAACTTGATGTAAAAGACGCAATTAATCGTCTTTTCGAAATTATCGGTAATTATTATAAAGCCGGACGGACTTATCTGTTTGAGATAGATTATGAGAAGCAGACCACATCAAATACCTATGAGTGGGTAGCAGAAGGAAGTACTGCAGAGTTAGATAATCTTCAGAATGTGCCTATAGAATCAATTCAACCGTTTTTGGACATGTTTGAAGAAAAGGGAATGTTTTACATTACGGATTTGGATGCTGATATATCCAAAGATACTTTGACCTATCAGATTTTACAAGCCCAGAAAATTCATAGTCTGTTGGCCGTGCCGGTAGTAGAAGGTGAGACGATTGTAGGCTTTCTTGGAGTAGATGACCCACAAGAGAATATCCGTGATTTTGACCTGCTCACATCTGTGCTTTATTTTATCCAAAATGATCTGGAGAAACGTCGTGTAATGGAGCAGTTGGAGCGCTTAAGTTATGAAGATACGTTAACAGGTTTATATAATCGTAATCGATATAATGTTGTCAGAACGTCGCTTAAGAAAAAAGCACCGGAAAAGCTGGGAATTGTGTATATGGATTTAAATGGTTTAAAACATGCCAATGATACATATGGACATGATTATGGTGATAAGCTGATTCGAAAAACTGCAAAGATTTTATATGAGATTATGGGAAAAGATGCTTATCGTATCGGTGGTGATGAATTTGTGGCTATATGCGTGGATATTGAGAAAGAGTTGTTAGAAGAACGTACCGCGGCTATTCGAAAGCGAATGAGTGAAGAAGAGATTAAAGTTTCCATAGGCTCAAGTTGGCGCGATGAAAGTGTCCATATTAAGGAACAGCTTCATGAAGCAGACCAAAGAATGTACGAAGAAAAGAAGATATATTATCGTCAAAATGATTTTAAAGAAAAGTTATAATATGTAAAGGTATAAAAGAAGTTACATTTTAGAAAAATGTGTAATGATAATATATAAGGTATAAAATTCCTCTGTTTACAGATACTACTAACATTAAAATTGTTATAGAATTTGTAAACGGAGGTTTTTTATATGAAAGCAACTGGTATTGTACGGCGTATTGACGATTTGGGGCGTATTGTTATACCTAAAGAAATACGACGCACATTGAGAATAAGAGAAAGTGACCCCTTAGAAATATTTACGGACCGCGAAGGCGAAATTATTCTGAAGAAATATTCGTCCATAGGTGAAATGAACAGTTTTGCAAAGCAGTATGCGGACAGTCTTGCACAGGTGTCCGGCAAGGTGGCTGTGATTGCGGACCGAGACAGATATATTGCTGTATCCGGGGGGATGAAATCCTTATTGGGAAAGCATGTTAGTAAGGATATGGAAAAAAGAATGGAAAAACGCGAAACTGTTGTAGCAAAGCAGGGTGAGAAGACATTTACCCTGTTGGCAGATGATGAGAATGAGTATCAATCTCAGGCATTTGCTCCGATTATCTGTGAAGGTGACGTGGTAGGCGTCGTGTGTCTTTTATCTGCAGAAGCAAAAGACGCGATAGGAGATGTGGAACGTAAACTTGTCCTTTCGGCGGCAGCTTTTCTGGGAAAGCAAATGGAATTATAAAAAGTCTTCTTCTAAAACCTGAAGCTCCATATAATCAAAATCTATTGGCTCGATAAAATTATCCTGAGTAAAACGTGCTTTACTTAAACGTTTAAAATCAGAGATGGTGGATTCGAGCCATATCGGTTTACTTAGATCAAAATAGATACAAGCCTCTTCTATACCATCAAAAATCTTGTGTGTGCGTGTCTTATCTGACGTATCTTCTATTACTGTATCTTTAAGCAATCGGTTATCTTTTATTATTTTAATCCATAAACGAAACATAATGAGTTCCTTTCCCTCTAAAATGAGGAGTGCCCCGATGTCTGTTAAGACACCGAGGCATTATGAAAAAAATTGTTAGCAATGTTAATGTCACATGAATGATTGTTCTCTTCAACTGTTTTTAGTATAACCGAGAAATATGAATAAAAAATGAACGCAAAGTTAAAGTAGTTTTAAAATTTGTTGAATCAAAGACTATAATATATGAATGAACAACTTTCAGATACTTTCATGTTGTAAAACCTTGCAAAAAATGATAAAATATTCTAAATCTATAATTTTGTATTCTATAGATTAATGGGGTTTAAGTTGGAGGAAAAACAATGGATAATTTTATGGATAAACTGGCACAGAAGTATAATGCTCAGGAAATGATTAAGGCAAATGCACAGGCGGAAGCTTCTGAAATGCAGAGACTGCAGGAACAGGTGGCTGCTTATGAAGGTATTCTGCAGGATATGCGTAAATTGAATTATAAGAATTCTGAGTTGACTGACAGAATATATGCTCTGGTAGACGAGAGTATCAGTAAAGTGCAGGGAATACATAAAAATGACGAAGAAGCCGGAGATGTTGCGGCGAGTCTTTCTGATGAAATTATGAAAGCTTTGGAAGAGGCGTTAAGCAACTTGGATACAACCGTGGGAACTGCGTTAAATGAATCTGTAAGTGGAGCATTGATGGTTCCCGTGGATCAGATGAAGCAGTCTACGCAGGAAGTGAGCGGTTCTGTTGCGGCAGTTCGTCAGATTGCAGAAGATGTAAAAACAACGGCGGATGAAATCCGTTATGCATCTGATATGGTAAGAACATCAGCAGATGATGTAACAAATTCCGCGTTAGAGGTTCGTAATTCCGTAGAAGGAATGCAGACTGTAGCGGCTGAGGTTAAGACTTCTGCGGATGAAGTGAAAGAATCTATGGAACAGGTAAAGGATACTGTTCGCGGTGTTATGATTTCTACAGAAGATATGAAGATTTCCACAGAAGAAATCAAGGCTACTACAGAAGATTTGAAGCACTCCACCGAAGACCTTAAGTCATCTGTTAAGACATCTGTAGATAACGCGCTTTTAACAATAAGACGTGAAAATCGTGAAATCGCAGACCATTTGGAATATATTCGTTCTACCGTAGATACAATTCAGAAACCTTCCGCAGAGGAAGAGATGCGTAAGGCAGAAGAAGAGCAGCGTAAACTTCAGGAAGAACAGTTGAAGGAAGAAGCCCGAATTGCCAGAGAAGCTGAGAATAAGAAGGCATTGGAGGAGATGTTCCGTCAATCCGATGATTTTGTGCATAAAGAGAATGTTAAGGTATATCGTAACGTGCAGGCAGTAGTGGTAGATGAACTTAAGAATCAGACTGAAGGCTTAACCAAGCATAATCAGGAATTATATTCTAAGATGAAATCTACAAAAACTCTTATGTTTATCGCAATTGCTATAGGATTAGCGAATATAGTGCTTACAGTATTAATGATTATGGGAATTGTATAAAAATATTGATATATAATAGAAAAGGGAAACCTAAATTTGGGTTTCCCTTTTGATATTTATATAAGAAAAATTAAAATGTTAAATACGAGCTACACCGGTATCTCTTGCTGCCTGAGCAACTGCTTTGGAAACAGCGTCTTTTACGCGAGGATCAAAAGCAGCAGGGATAATATAATCTTCGTTTAATTCGTCATCAGAGATTAAGTTAGCAAGAGCCAATGCGGCGGCAATTTTCATTTCCTCGTTGATGTCCTTTGCGCGTACATCAAATGCACCACGGAATAATGCAGGGAATGCCAATACATTATTAATCTGATTGGGGAAGTCACTGCGTCCGGTAGATACAACGCGGGCGCCACCGGCTTTTGCTTCGTCCGGAAAAATTTCAGGAGTGGGATTTGCGCATGCAAATACGATAGCATCCTTATTCATGGTTTTTACCATTTCTGTAGTTAAAGCGCCGGGAGCTGATACACCGATAAACACATCAGCACCAACAATCATGTCAGAAAGTGTTCCGGATTTCTTTTCTAAGTTTGTAAGCTTTGCCATTTCTTCCTTGAAAGGATTCATACCTTCCTTACGGCCTTCGTAAACAGTACCTGTACGGTCGCACATAATAACATTCTTTACACCATAAGAAAGAATCAATTTGGTGATTGCTGTTGCTGCTGCACCTGCACCGTTAACAACAACCTTAATTTCTTCTTTGGTTTTTCCTACAACTTTTAATGCGTTGATAAGACCTGCAAGGGTAATAATTGCAGTACCATGCTGGTCATCGTGGAAAATGGGAATATCACATTTTTCTTTTAATTTCTTTTCGATTTCAAAGCAACGGGGTGCTGCAATGTCTTCCAAATTGACACCACCGCAGGAACCGGAAATTAAATATACGGTATTAACAATTTCATCTACATCTTTGGATTTAATGCACAGAGGGAAGGCATCAACATCGCCAAAAGACTTAAAGAGTACACATTTTCCTTCCATAACAGGCATGCCGGCTTCGGGGCCGATATCGCCAAGACCAAGAACGGCAGTTCCGTCGGTTACAACAAGGCATGTATTCCAACGGCGTGTATATTCATAGCTTTTCTCTACATCCTTCTGGATTTCAAGACAAGGTTGTGCAACTCCGGGAGTATAGGCAAGGGATAAATCATCTTTGGTGGAAACCGGTACACGGCTTACAACTTCGATTTTTCCTTTCCATTCCGCGTGTTTTTTTAAGGATTCTTCTGCATAATTCATTTTTTTACCTCCGGGTTTCATTATATTCTTTCCGTAAATACAAATAGTATTTATTTGGAATAAAACTTTTATTATAAAAACACCAAGGAATAAAATACTCTTTTTAAAACGGTGCGTCAAGTCAGAAGTGAATAAAACCTTAACTTGACGATGGTTTAGATACAGTGGTAAAATGAAGTGTTAATTTGTATATTGATGGAGAAAGTTATTTCATGAAACATATTACGCATCATTATAAAAAAGTAAAAGTTACATTCCTAAAAGTTATGATACTTGCCTGTATTATTGCAGCATTCTTTCTTCCTAGTATCGAATTTTACGAATCAACAGGGGATAATCGTTTTTACGTTTATTTGTATGAACAGAAGGTTGGTTACGTTGCAGATAAAGAAATGGTTGAAGATTGTATCAGACAGGCGAGACGTGATTTGGCCTCAGAGGCGGATGGTTTATATATTATAGAAGAACCGGTTGTTCGTTTTGAGGGTGAAGAAGTTGTTTGGGCAAAATGCGATGATGCCGAGACCTTGACTGCAAATATTAAAACGGTTTTGGCTCAGCATGAGAGAGAAACGTTGATCCGGGCGTATACGGTAAAGGTTAACAGCCAAACGGTTAATCTTGCTACAGCTGAAGAGGTAAACCAACTTTTGGCTGTAACAATCGGTAAGTATGATACGCAAGGGCAGTATGAGCTTGCAATGGATTTGAATCCGGAAAGAGAGTTGAATGTACTGACTGCCAGCGTAAATCGAATTGGTAGTGAAGAAAATGCATGGGATACGGATGCAGGGGTTAGTGCAATATTATCTCATGAAGTTGATGAGGAACAGATAGTCGAATATATGGATTTTGAAGATTTCGATTTGGGAATACGCGATATTGGTTTTTCAGAAGAAGTTGAGGTCGTGGAAGCATATATTTTAGAAGATGAATTAAATACTTTGGATGAAGCAATCAATCTTCTGACGGAGGAACAGGAAGTACAACAGATTTATGAGGTACAGGCAGGAGATACTTTGTCTGAGATTTCAATTACGGTTGGCATTCCGATGGAAACTATCGTTGAGATGAATGGACACATTTTGGATAATGTTAATTCGACTTTGAATATAGGAGATGAATTAATTATTACTGTGCCGGAACCGGAATTGTCTGTGGTTTGGACCAGTCGTGAACATTATAAGGAAACATACGAGGCGGAGATTATATATATTCCCAATGATGAGTGGTACACTACGCAAATGGTGACATTGCAGGAACCTTCTGCCGGCTTTCGTGAAGTGGTAGCAGATGTCACATACGAGAATGATGAAGAAATAGGTCGTGCCATTGTAAAAGAAGTAGTGGTTATGGAAGCCGTTCCCAAGATTGTGGAGCGCGGAACTATTGTACCTCCTACTTATGTTAAACCGATATCGGGTGGTCGCCTTTCGTCAAGATTTGGTAGAAGAACAGCACCTACTGCTGGGGCATCTACGTATCATAAAGGTGTAGACTGGGCAACCCCCGTGGGAACTCCTGTATATGCATCGTCCGGTGGTACGGTTGCAAAGGCCGGCTGGGGTAGCGGATACGGATATGTTGTATATATTAATCATCCTGACGGACGTCAGACCAGATATGCACATTTGAGTAAAGTGCAGGTAAGTGTGGGACAAAGTGTGTCCCAGGGCGATAAAATTGCGCTAAGCGGTAATACGGGTGTAAGTTCCGGACCTCATGTGCATTTTGAAATTCTCATTAACGGCAAACAGGTAAATCCTTTGGATTATTTGTAGTCCTATAAATGTGATTTTAGATTCGAAGGTTTACAATCGTCGTGTTTTGGTATATAATACTATAAGCATGATTGGGTTGGTGGGTTTACAAAACCTGATAAATTGAGGTGTTTTATGGAACAATACGCAATGAAAGGCGGCGTGCCTCTGGTTGGTGAAGTGGAAATCGGCGGCGCGAAGAATGCAGCGTTAGCTATTTTGGCTGCAGCAATCATGACAGATGAGACCGTAGTGGTGGAGAATGTTCCTGACGTGCGCGATACGAATGTACTTATGAAAGCTATGGAGAGTGTCGGTGCAACTGTCGTCAGGATGGATCGTCATACTGTAAAAATTAACGGTTCTCAGATTAATAACTTAGTGATTGATGATGAACATATAAAGAAAATCAGAGCATCTTACTATCTTTTAGGTGCTTTGCTCGGTAAATACAAGCACGCAGAAGTTCCCCTTCCCGGAGGATGTAATTTAGGAACCAGAGCCATTGACCAGCATTTGAAAGGTTTTCGAGCTTTAGGTGCTGATGTGCGTGTGGAGCATGGGTTTGTCATTGCAGAAGCAAATCGATTAAAGGGCAACCACATTTTTATGGATAAGGTTTCCGTGGGTGCTACCATTAATGTAATGATGGCGGCGGTGATGGCGGAAGGAAGAACTGTTATTGAGAATGCGGCAAAGGAACCACATGTTGTAGACTTAGCTAACTTTTTAAACAGTATGGGAGCCAATATAAAGGGTGCAGGAACTGACGTAATTCGAATTACCGGAGTTCCTAAATTGCACAAAACAGAATATGCAATTATTCCCGATCAGATTGAAGCCGGTACTTTTATGATGGCAGCAGCTATTACCAAAGGCGATATTATGGTAAAAAATGTCATTCCTAAGCATTTGGAGTGCATTTCGGCTAAATTGATTGAAATCGGATGCGAGATTGAGGAATCAGATGACGCAGTACGTGTTGTAGCATCTAAGAGATTGAATAATACACAGGTAAAAACATTACCGTATCCCGGATTTCCTACAGACATGCAACCGCAGATGACGGTGACCTTAGGTGTATCCAGTGGTATTAGTATTGTAACGGAAAGTATATTTGATAACCGTTTTAAATATGTGGATGAGTTGGCCAGAATGGGCGCAGATATTAAGGTAGAAGGTAATACTGCAATTATCAGCGGTGTTTCTAAATATACCGGGGCAAGCGTGTGCGCACCTGATTTAAGAGCCGGCGCGGCGCTTGTACTTGCAGGCCTTTCAGCGGATGGTCTTACTGTTATCGATGATATTAAGTATATTGAACGCGGTTATGAAGATTTTCCTCAGAAGCTTAAGAATCTTGGAGCTAATATGGAGAAGATTGAAAGCGAAAAGGATTTGCGTAAGTTTGAATTTAAGATTAGTTAAAGTAAAAGGACATTTCCATGAGAAATGTCCTTTTGTATATCATAGATAAATCAAAGTATTTATAAAATCGCATCGATATGTAAATCGAGTTCTTTAGATAAATCAATAAATTTATCACCTTGTTTCACAACCGGCTTGGATAACTGTTGTTTGTTAATAAAAACAATTGTTGCGGTTTCTTTATTACTAAGTAAAACGTCATTATGTAAGTAAGTATTTACAATGTTTTCCAAGAATATCAGGATATATTCCGGATCATATTTTTGCAATCCCTCTGCTTCGAAAATTTCAATTACACGAAAAGGACACAACGGTCCGCGATAAATTCGCGCTGAAGTCATGGCATCATATACATCCGCAATTGCTACAGCTTTGGCATAACGGTCAATTTTATCTGCCTGTATTCCTAAGGGATATCCCGTACCATCACATTTTTCATGATGCATTAAAGCTGCATTCATAATATGGGTATTAATATTTTTGCTTTTTAAAATATGAAATCCTTCTACGGTATGAGTCTTAATGACTTTATACTCATCATCTGTAAGGCGGTCAGGTTTTTTGATAATGGTGTCAGGAATTTTTAATTTTCCGACGTCATGTAAAAGACCGCATAGTGTTAACAGATTTTGTTCCTTTTCGGGCCATTTCAACCATTGTGCAAAAATATTACAAATTAAGGCTACATTCATTGAATGTGCAAATGTCAAATCATCGTATTGTCGCATATTATGCAACATATCAAAAGCGTGGTAGCTGGAAGTGGCTTCTGAAAGAATGGCTAATGTATTAGTTAACATTGCATCAGTATCAATGTTAGCATTCATATCAACAATATCATTAATAGAGTCTTTGAAACTTGCGAGATTTTCATCAAAGCTTTCATGAAATTTCTTGAATTCCTCGCTTTCGCGAATGCGCTCGGCATGCGTTCTGGTATCTTCTTCAATATTCATTCCGGTGATGGAAGAATCTTTAACGCGAACGCTTAAAATAGAATAGAATTCCAGACGAGTAATGGCTTTGTCTGTTAGGGTCAGGCCTTTGGGAAGAATCAATTGTCCGTTATAATTAAAAACATCTTCCGCGGTTATCATACCCGGAACTAGTTCGGATGTTCTTATTCTTCTCATATATTCCCTCCCCCCATTGCGCATATATAAATTTATTATATGGAAAAAAATATATAAAGTCAACGATACTTGTCTTTTTAATATATGAAAACTGTATGAATATGGGAATTATTGTAAAATACTTGACTTTTATGACAACTCGTTGTATGGTAAGTTTATCTCTTATTCAGAGTGGTGGAGGTACAGAGGACCAAAGAAGCCACGGCAACCCCTTTTAAGAAGGAAGGTGCCTACCTGAGCGAGTGGCATTGTAACAGCAATGCATCGAACAATAAGAGGATTTGATATGTATCTCATCAGGTCCGCTTATTGATAAGCGGTTTTTTTATGCGCACCTCGCGGAAAGGAAGTTAATTACTACGCAATTCCGCTCGGGCGCGAAGAATGTGCAAAGCACATTCTTTATTTGAAGCACCTCGAGGAAAGGAAGTTAATTACGAAGCAAGTAAAGAAGGAGGAGAATAAAAATGGAAAAAAGATTATTTACTTCAGAATCCGTTACCGAAGGACATCCTGATAAAATTTGTGATGCTATTTCGGATGCGGTTTTAGATGCGTTAATGGAGCAGGATCCAATGAGCCGTGTTGCTTGTGAGACATGCACTAACACCGGTTTTGTTGTGGTTATGGGTGAAGTAACTACCAAAGCTAATATTGATATACCTGCAATTGTGCGTAAGACAGTGACAGAGATTGGTTATGACCGTTCTGAATATGGTTTTGATGGAAATACCTGTGCAGTTATGGTATCCTTGGACAAGCAATCTACAGATATTGCAATGGGTGTTGATAAAGCATTGGAAGCAAAAGAAGACCGAATGACAGATGATCAGATAGAAGCAATCGGTGCCGGTGATCAGGGTATGATGTTTGGTTATGCAACAGATGAGACGGAGGAATATATGCCCTACCCGATTTCGTTGGCGCACAAGTTAACCTTGCAGCTTACTAAGGTAAGAAAGGATGGTACGTTAAAGTATCTTCGTCCTGATGGTAAAAGTCAGGTTTCGGTTGAGTATGATGAAAATGGTAAGCCTATTCGGTTGGAAGCGGTTGTTTTATCAACTCAGCATGATCCTGATGTGACACAGGAGCAGATTCATGCAGATATCAGGAAGCATGTTTTTGGACCAGTGCTTCCGAAAGAACTTTTGGATGAAAATACCAAGTATTTTATTAATCCTACAGGACGTTTTGTGATTGGCGGACCGAATGGTGATTCGGGATTGACAGGTCGTAAAATCATTGTAGATACTTATGGCGGATATGCACGTCATGGTGGCGGCGCTTTTTCGGGTAAGGATTGTACTAAGGTTGACCGTTCGGCAGCGTATGCAGCCCGTTATGTTGCTAAGAATATTGTAGCCGCAGGTCTTGCTAAGAAGTGCGAAATTCAGTTGTCCTATGCAATTGGTGTTGCGCATCCTACGTCTATTATGGTGGATACTTTTGGAACAGGTAAGTTATCGGAAGAAAAGCTGGTTGAGATTATCAGAGAAAACTTTGACCTTCGTCCGGCTGGTATTATTAAAATGTTAGATTTACGCAGACCTATTTATAAGCAGACTTCTGCTTATGGTCACTTCGGAAGAAATGATTTAAATCTTCCTTGGGAACAGTTAGACAGAGCAGAAGATTTAAAGAAATACTTATAAGAACATAAAAGAGTAAAAGCACTTTTTCATATCATCTTTAGGGGATATGAGAAGTGCTTTTTATAATATCTAAGTCACCATGAAATAAAATGTCGAAAACTTCTTTTGTTATGAACTTTAGATTTGCTATATATCGACAAAGGGCATGTGCTAAGTTTTAGGAAACACCGGTAGCAGCGGAGTGGATAATAATTATAAGTGATAGCAGAGGAGGTATTCATATGGAAGCAACAAGGGAAAATAAAAATTTAAGGAGTCCAAAAAATAAAAAGCAGATAGGGAGGATTGGTAAAGGCGATAAGATATACATAGAAGATTATGCAGTTACTTATTTAAATCAAATTGCAAGAGCACCGGAGACACAGGGTGGATTTGCAGGATTGTTTGGGACATGCCGTGAGATTGATGGCAAAAAAGAATATTATATATATGCTGCGGTATATCAGGAAAGCGATAAAGGATTGGAAGGCGGACTTCCAAAAGAAGCTGTGAAAAAAATTATGCGTCAGAGGGCAGAAATGTTTGTGGAGTATTTTTTTCTCGGTTGGGCACTTGTAATAAAAGAAAATAATGGTGCAATGTGGGAAAGCTGTTATCGCTCCAGGTTGGAAAGCTTAATGGGAAAGCCGGAGCTTTTAATGACATTACGTTGTAAGACTTGCGAGGAGCATTTTTACTTGTATCCGACGGAAATGCCTAAGGAAACAGAGGGGTATTTTATTTTTTACGAACAAAATGATGCAATGCAGAATTTCTTAATTGATTGGCATGGAACAAATCATAAAGATAAATGTGATGAAGGAGATGAGGTGGCGGAGAGTTGCAGGAATTATTATAAAGAGAAAAAAGCAGAACGTTTTCGGGCAAGAATGGCAGGAGTGTTGTTAACTGCGGCTGCCTTTCTGTTGATTTTTAGCGCCGGAGTGGGGATTCAAAATCTGAACAATTATGAAAAGATCCGGGAAGCGGGACATACTATGGATGAGATGATATATAGTGACTCTGTTTTGGCTTATGACGAGAACAGCATATCTGATAATTATAATCCGGAAACAATTAAAGTAAATGAAAGCAATGAGGAGATTCTAAATTATTCAGAAAACAATATTATAATAGAAGATACGATTTTGGTTACAGAATCTGAGAATGATATAAGTGATACTATTCCGGCAGATGAAAGTGCGGATGAAGGAGATGCACTGACTTCGTTAGAAGAAAGTGGCGATTTAAAAAAAGAGGAGATTTCACAAGAGGAAATTATTACACAGGAGAATGAAGATGCAATTTTGGTGACAGAGACGCTGGGCGATAATGAAGCGAATGAGACAGCACCATATATTACATATGAAGTATGCAAGGGAGATACATTGTATGGAATCTGCGTAAGATATTATGGCAATCTGTCCAAAGTGTCAGAGATCTGTGCGCTGAATCAAATAGAAAATATGGATAATATATTATATGGAGAAAAAATTCTACTCCCGCAGTGAAAAGTGTGTTATACTATATGCAGTGAGCTGAAAAAGAGGGATAAATACGAAAGCGACGGAGACCGAGATGAAAAATAACCAGAAAAAACGTTTCAGTATTAAAACTGCTCGCCGAAAGAAAGGTGATGTGAAACCGCTGGCGCGTTTTACTCCTAAGAAAAAAGAAGAACAGATTGAATGGAAAGACAAGCTGGCAAAGCATCGTACGCAGATAGCTACACGCATTATTGTATTTGTAGTGGTTCTGGCTTTGGCTACATTGTTCTTTTACGTAAGATACTTAAATAAAGTATACACAAACTATGAGGTTTTAAATCACGTAGATTTTCAGGTGTCTGCCGGCGCAGAGGTGGAATTGCTTGGAGATAGTTTTTTGGTGTATGGAAGTGATGGAGCCAAATGTATTAACAGTAAGGGTGAAGTGATTTGGAATATTACATATGAAATGCAAAATCCTATGGCGGATATTGACGGGGATGTAGTAGGAATTGCAGACTATAACGGAAGTACAATTCATATGATGGACAAGACCGGAGTGTTGGGAGATATTAACACCGGTATGCCGATAAGAGAATTTTGTGTTTCTGCCAAAGGATTAGCAATTGCAGTTTTAGATGATGCTAAAGTAACGCCTATTTATATTTATAGTGCGGAAGGTGAAGAAAAAGCATTTTTTAATACAACGATGCGAAATAGTGGCTATCCAATATCTTTGTGTATTTCCGATACCGGGTATTTGGTCGGTATATCTTATTTATATGTGGATGCCACCAGTTATAAAACCAATATAGCATTTTATAATTTTGGAGAAGTTGGACAGAATAAAACTGATAATCTTGTAGGAGGGAATACATATGCCAATGCAATTGTTCCCGATATCCAGTTTGTAGGTGATTCTAAGGCTGTAGCCGTGGCAGATAATCGATTGATGATTTATTCGGGAGATGAAATTCCAACCAGTAGTGGGGAGGTATTGGTTCAGGATGAAATTGTAGCAAGCTTTTATGGGGAAGAATATGTTGCTTTAGTACACAACAGTACAGATGGTGAAAACAGATATCGTATAGACATTTATGATAGTAATGGTAAGTGTCAGGATATGGTATATTTTAATGATGATTATACGGATATCTTTTTTGATGCGGGGCGAGTTATTATTTATGGTCCGGAAAAATGTCTGATACATAATGTAAATGGAATCGATAAGTACTATGGTGAATTTGGTCCCGGTGTGTTGGCGGTTATGCCTACGAACGTATCAAATCGATTTGTGATTATTACAAATAGTGCGATCGAAACGATAGAATTGCAGTAGTATGTAAATGTTTATAATATACTTAGAAAGAAAAGGGCGATGCGTTTTTAAATGCATCGCCTTATTATATGTGCATAACACTTTCTTTAAAAACACAAAAAGTGGATAAATTGAAAAAAGTAAAAAAAGTTGTTGACAATATAAAAAGCTTTTGATATTATAAAAAAGCCGCTGAACGAGCGGCACTTTTTGGCGGAAGAAATTCCAAAGAATGTACCTTGACAAATAAACAGCAATCCAACCCTGAAAGTTCAAGAAGCAGTGAGCGGTGCCAAGCCGGAAGACAGGGCACAATCGTGCTTGCACGAAATTGTGACATGGCTTACGGATTGATAGTGCGAACGCACGTGACGAAATAAGCGCGAAGCGCTTATGAG
>SVFD01000011.1 GCA_015057025.1 Lachnospiraceae bacterium
TTCTCCATTCTCACTTTCCACAGCACAAACCACGTGATGTGCATATACAAAAGGAGAAACCTCCTCTGGGTGATATTGTTCCTTTGCTTTTAAATATAATTTTTCCCAAATATCCATATTTCCCTCCGCCAAATTCAAATTTGTACACCTGTATTATAAATATTTTTCAACACAAGTTTGCTCGATAACTTTCTTTCCAAGCAGTGTAATTGCTTGTTTAGGACATTCATTCACACACCTATAACATACCGTGCATTTATCCTTCCCTTGTGCTTTATTATCTATCATAATAATATTTTCTGTTGGACATATCTTTACGCATTTAGTACATCCAATACACTTGTCTGCATCTACCTTTAACCTATCACTATATTTTCTGGTTCTGTAACCAAACCATAATCTCTGTGACAAAAAACCTGCCAAGCGGGACAAAGTTCCCAGTCCCTCTTGTGGATATTTTCCATTCTTAATATCTGCAACTGCTTTTACTACTTTTCGATTTGCCTTTTCAACAAGCTGAGTATTCTTTGATAGGGAACGCTTTAATACTTTCTCATCAGCGATACTATCCGGCATTTGCAAATGCAAGCCACCTGTGATTTTTGCACCATATTGTTTCAACAAACGCCCCAATACTCCTGCACCATCTCCACTAAACAATGCCATTGTAGCAATAATAAAAACTCTTTTTCCTTGCCACACCGATGAATTGTTATGTATAAAATCACTCAAGATTTTGGGTACTGCACTATACTGAACAGGATAACTAAATACTATTTCGTCATGACTATTTATGTGTTCTATGAGATTTTTATCTTCAATAGAAAACAGAACAGAATTATTGTCATATTCTCTTATAAATACCTCTAATGCATATTTAGAATTACCTGTTCCACTAAAATATATTCCTAACATAAATCAACCTCAAACTTCAAATTTTCCTAACTGTTAAATAACTTCAAATTCCCACTACCTCCATTATATCCCCATCCACCCTTCTACACAATAAAAAAGCCCCGATAAAAATCGAGGCTTTTGAAATAATTCTCTTTTGATTAACGCTTTGATAGCTTGAAAAGCCCGAAAACAAGGGATTCCTTACATCAAATGTTGCATACATGTTTTACACGGTAGACTACTCAGGACGTCCCACCACTTCTCTATACTTACAATCCGCATATAGCGTTAATCGAAAGGAGCTACTTATGACTAAAATAATTTTTGCAATGTATAACCCTGAAAATAACTGCTGCGAAATTAAACTTAACATTCATATCAACACAATCTACGGTTATTAAAACACATATAGCAATGCTATACAAAAAACCAATTTTAATAATATTAAGCGATTTCATCCTTTGATTCTATATAGCTTTGCGCTTCTTTTAATATTGTTTCTGGTAGTAGAATACCGTTATAACAATATTCAATGCACATATCTCTATATTTTCCACAATATATCTTTTCAATTTCAAAATTAAACTTCTTAAAAAGATGTATGAATTCACTATGTTTTGTTTGAGAAACTGTTATTATTGGTTTATTTGTATTAAGAAAATCACAACTTTCTTTAACTAACATCGTGCCAATACCTCTTCTTTGAAACTCTTTAGCCACTCTTAGCGTACAAATTTTTTTCTCACACAAGCCTTTTTTTAATATTGCCACTCCTATAATATCATCTTCTGAATTTTGAACGAATAGAATTTCTCGCTCCCCACTATTGCACACTAACTGCTTAGCAACCCCTTCAAACCACTGTTCATGGAGAGGATATTCTAATACTAAATCATTCAAAAAAATATTAATCTTATTTAAATATTCATGCATATTTTTCATTTCTGTTATTCTTAAAACTGTATTCATCTCAATATATCCTCCAACTTACCGGTTCAATATAATGCCATACTACATCTGATACAATATTTGCAACTAATGAAAATACTATCGTTACAATAAATAGCACCAATAAATATGTAATAATTGTTTTTACATTGCTTTTCCTATAATTAATTTTTGCAAAGCAACTAAAATCATCAATTACTTCCTGCTGATTTTTCTTTATATTATTACATTTATAAACACTCATTCTCCCATATTCTGTTTCTAAATATGATTTCCAAAATTCTCCCATTTCTAATTGTCTCTTATAAATCAAATTAATACCATCCGAAATAATTTCATCTTTTATTGACGTCATAACAAAGAAATTAATATCTGTAATTCTAAACCTATTACACTCAATAATTCTCTCCATTAAATTTGGGTCTTGATTTCGTTTCTCATTAATTCTAAAATCTAACATTTCTGTCTCTATAAAAGCACTTTCAAAAAAAGAATTTTTAGGTTGATAATGTTCAATAAATGGTGAATATTCCTTTAAACATATGCGAAATCTATAGTATTTTGCATCCGTTTGACTAGCTCTTTTTACTTCAAAAGACATTATCGTCCCACCATACATATTCTCAATTGCAATATCTTTCTCTACATCGAAAGCATATATTGCAAAAAGTATCTCATTTGATATATCATCTTTTACAAGGATATTTTTTGGATTAGTAGTATTGATGCTACCTAAATAATTTTCATTAAAAATCCCCTTTAAGATTTTATTATTATTAAACATCGTCCCCAAATCGAGAACCTCATTCTTATGAAAAACAAACGGAAAATAAATAAAAACTTTTTCTACATCTGATGCTTTTTTTATTTTTAATCCAAAGTCCATATAGATACCATTCTTTATCTTTTCCAATCGCCATAAGTTGATATCCAACTCTAAGATTGTATCTTTATTATGTTCTCCAGTATACCAGATTTGCATACTACTATGTATAGGCTGCACTTCTTTATTTTTTCTTCTGAACAATTTTTTCTCCTTTCTTATATGAATTATGCGAAAATATAATTTTATGTACATTCATTTTACAAACTAATATTCTGCTCGATTACACGGCGAATATTGCCTATAACATCATTTGTTGTTTCATAGACCATTTTATATTTTTGCGCAATCTCTCGTTGTAACATTAAACTTATTTCTCCATTTTCATCGACTGGTATAGGAACCATTATTTCTTCCAACATCGAAGGATATAACTTAGTAAACTCATCTACTCCATTATCACCCTTTCGACCTTTTGCCATTTCTCTAAACATAGGTTCAAGAATATACTTCAAATAGTATAAATCTAAATCTTTCCTATCATCCTTTGGCAACAAAAGTCCTCTATCTCCATTAATAGAAAATTTTTCATTAATCACACTAATTGTTCCTGCAAATCCATTAGTTGACCATGATAAAAATTCGCCATCATAGTCATACGTGTCAATATGTGTTAGCGGACTACTACCAGATGCAGAGTATACTGGATATTTTCCTTTATTAAGCTGACCATACTTTTTAGTATACTTACTTTTTCCTTTTACTCGTTCCAATAAATCTGGTAACGCGATATACTTAAACTCATAATCCTCATCTATAAATCTGACACTTATATTTTTAAGACTTACACACTTATCAACCAATATAGCTTTCATTTGTTCAATACAGCTTAATACCGCTGCAATATCTTCCTGTATCTTATAGTCAAACTCTCCATTGCTATCTACAGGAATTTTTATTGAAACCTTCTTCATATTAGTTAAGGAAGCTCTCAATCCTCTATCAAAGCCATATATATGTTTATTTTGTTCTAATGTATAAGCAACAAACAAAGGATTAATTTTTTCATCTAAAATTTTTATTGCACCACAATGGTCTGTTGTCGCAAATTTCTCCCCTTTTATCAGATAATTAAATTTAAAATTGCCATCAATTCCCCATATTACATAGTTGTGATAAAAATCTTCAATATTACTATCCTCAGCATAAACAAATGGTTCAAAAACATTTGCACTATATACTGGAATATCCCCTTTAGATTCAACATAATCCTTTTTCAATTTTCGTGGTCCTATAAACAAATCAAATAGTTCCTTATCAGATAGTAAAACTTCTTTTTCAGCAACTATCTGTTCTTTTTTTTTTCCTAATTCTCGAAGAGGTTCATTATACTCATTCAAAGTATTGACAACTTCATTTATTAAGCCAATATATCCTTCTAGGTCAACAGTCGCAACATCGTCTTCAATTCCCAGTTCAATCTTTTCTTCTTTAGTCCACCATCTATCTACAGACCAATGCACCGCTTGCGAAAAAAGAGAAGACTCAAACAATTTACAACGCTTATCTTCCGTAGCAAAAACTTTTTTTGCGCCTTTGAACATACAATACAAATTAGATGCTACTTCCAAATCATTCTGAGAAATATCAAATCGCTTAACATCTCTGGTCTCGCCAATCTCAGAACACAAATATGTAAACACCGGGGTAGACTGTTCTTCTTTAACTTCAACTCCATTCTCTATATGCTTAGTTTTCTTTGTAATCCCCATAATATATGTCTTTTTATTTGTAGTAAAAAAAGTATTTAATGGCAAAGAAATTATACAATCCAAAATACATTCATCCAAAATGAATTCTCTAAGTTTTCTATCGTTTCCTCTATTCATTATTCCATCAGGAACAACAATGAATGCTTTTCCTCCTGGTTTTAGAGCTCTTATAATCCACTCCATAAATAAGCCTTCAATTCCCATAGCATTAATAGCATAATAGTTTTTCAATTCCTCTGACTTACTTATTTCCTCTTTTAAATTACTACTTCCATTCATAACATAAGGTGGATTAGTTAATATTAAATCGTATTCCTCTGTTATCGGTTTTGATAAGGTTCCCAAAATAGAATTTGTTTGTAAATAAAAAGTATCATTAAATACATCTGCAAACTGTTCTGTTAAGTCCGGATTATCCTTAATCATGTTCGACATATATATCAACATATTAGCTTTAGCTAAGATAATCGTCTTTTGCTCTTCTTTGTCAAATCCTTTGTCATAACCAACCAAAGTGACATTTCTTTTTAACTGCCCATTCTCTACAGTATAATACTTATTCATATCCTCTAAAATAGGCTCTAACAAAAACTTACCAACGCCACATGCCGGGTCACAAATTTTCATACCAGGAACAATATCCGTCATTTTAACAATTGCTCTTACTACTTTTAATGGTGTAAAATATTGCCCCCAATTCTTTTTACTAATTGACTCTTTCAAAAAAGTTTCAAACAACTTACTTTTAAAATCATAATCAATGTTTTCTAATGTACCAAAACTTTCAAATCTACTTAAAATCTTCTTGAAAACTGTACCATACCCCGAAACTGCTTTTTCGTCTTTTGAGACAAAAATCGTACCATTAATTATGGTTGTGTTATCTCTCATACTCTTAGGAAACAATTCTTTTATTTTTGGTCTAATAACTGACGCATAATTTTCTAAAACTTCATTTTCCGAATTAGTATCAAATTGAGAGATAAGATTGGAAAAAGAGTGGATTCCTTTCAATACCCCCAAATCGCTAAGGTATTTAAAAATAAAAACCTCAACAAATGTATATAAGCAATTTTCTGGTGTAGCTCCAGAAACAGACCACAAATCTTGCCATACTTTCTCCGCCAAAGGTAATGGATCCACCGCTGATACAGAAACAATCGAATCATTACTGTCAGAAATTGAAGCTAATATTTTTGACATAACATTAATTGTATTACTGCTTTTTCTATTGAATTCAACAGTAACATTAATTCCATTTTGATCAACAATACTATTTCCTGTCTTAGGATTAATCCAAAATGTTTTTGTACCATCAGTAACAACATATATCTTAGCCTCTAATATCTGTGCTGTTCCTAATTCCTGCTCTATAGCATCTTTTATTTGTTTTTTTGTTCTTAATTTTTGAGGAACTTTATATTCCACAATAGCAATCACCTGTTTACCATGTGTAACAATTACGTCCGGTTTTTTATTCTCGTATTCTGTATAATCATGATTTGGAATAATTTTAGCTGCACGCAATGCTTTTAAACTGGTGGCACCAATATTATAGTAATTCCAAACCCCCATTTTTTCCGGGGCATTAATTAAATCTCTTTGTATTAATTCTTCACTCATAATGGTACCTCCACAATATTGCTTGTTTGTCCTAAATATCCTTCGATATCAGACTTTTTAATTCTCCATCTACCCCCAACTTTGGAAGCAATAATTTTCTCATTTTTGATTAATCTTCTAATTGTTTTCGTTGACACTTTTAAATAAATTGCAGCTTGTTCTACAGTATATAATTCATCCATTTTTACATCCTCCAAATCAGTATTAATTTTAATATATAATGTCTAATTTGTAAAGGACAAAAGTGGACACTAAGGTACATTTCATCTCTGCCTATGTCAAGCATAGAACATATGTTCCATTTTGTCAATTATTATTTTCACATTAATTTGGGGTTAAAAAACAATTATTTAACCTGTCCAGGAGCACCGTCTCCGATGCTCCCATTCCTACCTTATAAACCCATCCCTAACCTTCTCAACCACCTGTCCGATACTCTCCAGAAACCTTTCCATCAGATTCCTTCCATCCAGCACAAACTGTTTCATGAAATCGTATGCCTTATTCAATGTTTCCCGAAGTTTAGAGTTTTCAGCTTTTAATTGCTCATTCTCAAACATAACATCTATGAGTTTCTCTCTCAAGGCTTCATTACCACCAGAGTATCACTTTGAGTTTTGATATAATACATACTATAAATAAAAACCAAAGGGCGTGATGCAAATTGATTGTGAAAAATCTTTAATATAATTACTTATACCAACTAGTTAGCACACAAAAAATAGCATGTAAGTATTACGGAAGAGGATAAACACTATCCTCTAACAAAGAAAGGTGAAAATAACATGAAAATTCTATCAACAAAACAAAAACTTATTAACCTTGTATCTGCACTCGAAAATGAAGATGCTATCAAATACTTTTATAGGCTTATTGCTTTACAATTATATGGCACATCTGCTTGTCCTGATAGTTGTTTTAAAGAAGTATATAATATGTACGCTGATTATGAGAAACACAAGAAACAAAGAGAAACAAACCATGTTGAAAAATCCGGCATAGATAAAGAAATCTCGGATTGCACAAGCGCCATTTTAAGAGATGTTCTTGCAATGGGGGATAGCAAAGACATAGATTCTTTGAATTATATCAAAACAATCATTACAGATGTGCGCAAAGAATTAGAATAACATTTAATTTTATTCAATATAACTTAGCGTCAAAAACATAATAAAACCCTCGAAAATACTAGATTTTCGAGGGTTTGTAATGCTTTTTGTGATTTTTGATAAATTAACGCTTTGAGAACTGAGGTGCACGACGAGCTGCTTTGAGACCGTATTTCTTTCTTTCTTTCATACGAGGATCTCTTGTTAAGAAACCAGCTTTCTTAAGTGCAGGTCTGTTGTCTGCATCTACTTTGCAAAGTGCTCTTGCAAGACCATGTCTGATAGCACCGGCCTGACCTGTTGTACCACCACCGTGTACGCTAACGATTACGTCGTACTTTTCTGTAGCTTCTAATAATGTAAGAGGCTGACGAACAACTACCTTTAAGGTTTCTAAGCCGAAGTAATCATTGATGTCTCTTTTATTGATTGTAATATTTCCTTTACCAGGCATAACGTATACTCTGGCAATTGAACTTTTTCTTCTTCCTGTTCCGTAGAACTTTTCTGTTGCTTTTTTAGCCATTTTTCATTTCCTCCTTCTTGGTTCCTTTAGATTAGAATGTCAATACTTCAGGCTTCTGAGCTGCATGCTTGTGCTCGGGTCCTGCATAAACATAAAGTTTCTTGTACATTTCTCTTCCTAAAGGTCCTTTGGGAAGCATACCTTTAACAGCATGTTCGATTACTTCTTCAGGATGCTTAGCAAGCTTTTCCTTTAAAGTAATTAACTTGTCACCACCAACATAGTCAGAGTGTGAGAAGTATGTCTTCTGGTTCATCTTCTTACCTGTAACTGCAATCTTCTCTGCGTTGATAACGATTACATAGTCACCTGTATCAATATGAGGTGTAAACTGGGGTTTATTCTTACCTCTTAAAACTTTAGCTACTTCCGAAGCTAAACGTCCTAATGTGCATCCTTCTGCATCTACTACATACCACTTTCTTTCAATGGTAGCAGGATTCGCCATATAAGATTTCATGATCTTACCTCCATCAAAATGTTCATCCATAAATTCAACTGTTCTGCCGATACATAAAGCGTGCGGATGTCCGGGCCACATGCTCCGAATCAGCTATGTTTGTTTTCATGCTTATGTCCCAGGGCTACGGTCCATGCGCATGCTAAATTATTATAGTATAGGAAATTCTTGGTGTCAATGAGTTTTTTTAATTTTTCGTTATTAATTTATTTACGTTTTAATTATATGCTTAAACACTTTATTGTCAAAATTTGTCGACGTATTACATCTTCTCACTTCTGGATTTACTTTTTATAATTAATTGGCAGCTCTATGCTGCCGGCAATCGTGTTACAGGGTGGTTGGCCTTCATTCTCACGGAATGGAGGTGATGCTTATGAAAAATCGTTTCGATTTAAAAGATTTGCTGACCTTTGGTCTCTTTCTTTTAGCATTGCTCACATTCGTTTTTACGTTTTGTAAGTAAAGCTACATAAAGCAAAAAACCTTCCCTGTACTTTGGCCAGTGCGGGAAGGCTCTTGTTTTTTCCATATTGGTCAACCACTCTGTGGCGATTGCCTTTTTATAATTACATTATAGCAGAGATTAAAAACATTACAAGTAAATTTTTTCTTCTTTAATTGCAATTCCACACATTTTGTAATTAGTAATATTTATTACCCCAAATGCACCTTAGCCAATTTATTTCACTATAATACCACCAACATATCGATTCAATTCTAGCGAATCAAAACAACAATAAGTCCGATTACTCCCGGAACAAATCCCCACCAAAAGCCACCGTGGTGACCTCTTTCTTCATTTAACATTTTTGTTGCAATACCCATACCAATACGCACAATAAGCTATCCAATTAAAGCCATAATATTAATTTCTCCCCCTCATATTTTAATCGTTATTGTAGGAATGATTTTAAACGCATGGATGCTAATTTAATATGCAAACTTTGTTAGTACTTAAACGTTGATTTGGATGAACTTTTAATTTATAAAAAATAGATGTATTAATTAAAAACTTTAGACATTTTTATGTGAAATAAAAAGGACCGCTTTGGTCCTTTTATTGTTGCATTAATTTTTACTTTATCAAATACTAAATATGTGTTACTCCTTTATCTCAATCCCACACAGCCTCAACCCTTCCGGCGGCAATGTAGGTCCCGCAACCGTTCTGTCACACTGTTCAATCATCCAAGCCACCTTAGAAGGCTCAAATTTGCCCATTCCGGCGTCTAAAAGGGTTCCGGCAATAATTCGAACCATATTATAGAGAAAACCGCTTCCCGACACTCTTAAAACGATTTCACGGCCATTTCTTTCCACATCAATGGAATAAACGGTGCGAACCGTAGTCTCCGCTTGGGTATGCACACTGCAGAAACTTTTAAAATCATGCTCGCCCACAATATACTTTGCCGCTTCACGCATCAGCTCCACATCCGGATTATGATAAGTATAGTACGCATATCGGTTGTTAATGGGCATGGGGAACTCGCCGCAGTCAATATGATATTCATAGGTCTTCACGCTGTTACATTTCCTGGGATGAAAATCCTCCGCCACTTCCTCGGACTTCTGCACTTTAACATCCGAAGGCAACTTACAATTCAGTGCATAAGCAAACTTATCCGCCGGAATATTGCTTTCGGTATCAAAAACCGCCAGATTCCCCATGGCGTGCACGCCGGCATCGGTACGGCTTGCACCAATTACTTGAACTTCCACGCCTAAAAGTTCCGATAAGCATTTATTCAATTCACCTTCCACGCATCTCACACCGGGCTGAACCTGCCAGCCGTGAAAATCCGTGCCGTCATACGCGACGGTCAGCATAATTCTTCTCATTCTATCCTCTTACTCTGCCACACTTCGTAGCACCTACTCGCGCTCAGCAATCTACGCCACCAATCCCAACATCTTAAGCAGCGACCCTTCCGTAAAAATACCTACTGCAATTAATACCGCAAGATACAAGATTAACACCACATACGCCACAGCATCTCGCTTCTGATATTTTAACGGTTTCATCTTTGTTCTGCCTTCGCCTCCTCGATAACATCTTGCCTCCATGGCAAGGGCTAAATCATTTGCTCTTCGAAACGCAGATATAATCAAGGGTACCAATAACGGCACTAAGGCTTTTACCTTTTTAAAAAGATTTTTACTTTCAAACTGAGCACCACGGGCAATCTGGGCTTTCATGATTTTATCCGTTTCTTCCATAAGAATCGGTATGAAACGCAACGCAATGGACATCATCATTGCCACCTCATGCACCGGCACCTTAAAAATCTTCAAGGGACTTAAAAGGCTCTCAATACCATCCGTCAGCTGATTGGGCGTCGTAGTCAGCGTCATAAGTGACGACCCGATAATCAACAGTGTCAATCGAATCATCATATATACTGCAATCTCAATGCCCTGCTTGGTCAGTTTCAAAAATCCCCACTGCCAAAGAATATCACCCTTGGTCAGAAACAGGTTATAAAACACCGTAATCAACAGCAACAAAAAGATGGCACGCATACCTTTTACCATAAATTTAAAAGGCACCTTAGACATCTTAATGGCACTGAAAAGAAACAATGCCGCAAGACCATACCCTATTAAGTTGTTAAACAAAAACAGCGATATCATAAAAAGAACAGTGCCCACCAGCTTAACCCTGGGGTCTAAGCGGTGAATCACGGAATCTTCCTGATAATACTGCCCTAATGTAATATCTTTAAGCATTCTATCTCCTAAATTGCAACACCCTAAGAATCTCTTCTTTGGCTTCTTCCAAGGTTGTCACCCCGGTATCCACAGGCAGACCTCTACCTGCCAACTCATTCATAATATAAGTCACTTCCGGAGCTGCAAGACCAATTTCTTCCAGTTCCTTATAGTGTGCAAATACTTCCTTCGGGCTTCCATCTAAAAAGACCTTGCCCTTATTCATAACAATAATACGCTCCACGTATTTTGCCACATCTTCCATACTGTGGGATACAAGGATAACAGTCATATCTTTTTTACGATGTAATTCACTGATGCAATCCAGTATTTCATCCCTGCCCTTAGGGTCTAAGCCTGCCGTTGGCTCATCCAGAATTAAAACCTTAGGTTGCATGGCAAGCACGCCGGCAATAGCCACACGACGCTTTTGACCTCCGGATAGCTCAAAGGGTGACTGATAAAAGACATCATCTTCCAGTCCCACCAGTTTCAATGCATCATAAGCACGCAGTTCTGCTTCTTTTTTATCCAGTCCCAAATTTTTCGGTCCGAAACACACATCCGCAAAAACGGTGGTTTCAAACAGCTGATGCTCCGGATACTGGAATACAAGCCCCATAGACCCACGAAGCTTTCTTCTGTCATAGTCTTTTTCAAAAATATCCTCGCCATCCAGATAGACCGTACCGCTCTTAGGCTCCAAAAGGGCATCCAAATGCTGAATCAATGTCGTTTTACCGGAGCCCGTGTGTCCGATAAGCCCTACAAACTGTCCGTCTGGAATCACAAGATTGATATCGTCTAATGCCAATGTATTCAATTTTGTATCAGCCCCGTACTCGTGGGACAAATGATGCACTATAATCGGCATAAGGCCTCTACCAATCCTTCCTTGGATAAAATTCCGTCTTCTAAGTTCAGTCCTGCTTTTTTAAGTTCATAAGAAAGCAAAGTTGCCTGTGGCACATCCAGACGCAATTCTTTTAACTGTTCCACTTGTGAGAATACCTGTTTCGGTGTTCCCTGCATTACAATACGCCCCTGGTCCATTACAAAAATTTTATCGGAGTAAATCGCTTCCTCCATATAATGCGTAATCAAGATTACCGTAACTTTTTCTACATCGTTTAACGCACGTACCGCGCGGATTACTTCCTTGCGGCCCTTCGGGTCTAACATTGCCGTAGGCTCGTCCAAAATAATGCATTTCGGATGCATGGCAATCACACCTGCAATGGACACTCTCTGCTTCTGTCCGCCGGATAATTTATTCGGGGAATGCTTACGATATTCATACATCCCCACCGCTTTCAGACTCTCCTCCACACGTTCCCAGATTTCTTTGGTGGGAACACCCATATTCTCAGGTCCGAAACCAACATCTTCTTCTACTACCTGACCGATAATCTGATTGTCCGGATTTTGAAACACCATACCGGCAGTCTGGCGGATATCCCACAAGTACTCATCCTCATTAGTATCCTTACCATCCACCCATACCGTACCGTCCGTAGGATAAAGAATAGCATTCATATGCTTTGCCAAGGTAGACTTTCCGGAACCGTTATGTCCCAAAATCGTAATGAAATCTCCCTGTTTTATATCAAGATTTACATCATCCACCGCCTTGGTAATGCCTTCCACGTTACCTTCGTCATCACGACGTATATATTCAAATGTGAGATTTTTTGTTTTGATTAATGACATAGAATCTCCAACTTCTTTTTATGCTATCTTTGTATAGATTGTAACCGCATTTACACCCTCATACTATTTCAAATCAGGTCCTCTGCAATCCATTCACCATTCTAACTGATTTTATACGGAAAAACAAGCAAGTTACGCTTTATTAAATAATTCCAAAATTTAATATGCCTAAGCATATGGCAACAATTGCAAGTAATAACAGATGTACCGGATAAAAGAGGTAAAAGAACCACTTTGCATTCCATCCTTTTTTACCCTTATAAAAGAACATCAAAGGCAAAGCTAAAAGTGCCCATGCTTCACCTAAACTCAAAAAGCATAAAACAACGGTTCCCGCCGTAAAAGCAATCGGTGCCTTAAACTTAACCTTATCCGGAACAAACTTACGTATCAGATACATAACAACAATTACGGAAACACCAATACTTGAATAATCCGTAAAAAGAATTTCAGCAGCCAGCATAAAGCCTACAATGCTCAATGCCATCAAAATAAACTTTTTACCTTTCGTCCAATCTGCTTTCGTTAATATCCTGTCCATTGCCCATATTCCACATAAACCAATCAGTAATGTAAAGAAAACATTCTGGTGAAAGAAGTAAAATACTTTACCATAAAGAGCTAAATCAAAAACAAGCTCCGATATTAAAGCACAAACTGCCAGCCTTGCCGCATATTTTGTACGGCTTTTAGTATAAAAAAATCCTTCCACAATAAAAAAGCAATAAATCGGAAAACTGATACGTCCCACATTACGCATCCACTGATATATTGTCATTATCAAAACAGTTGCATCCGTCTGCTCAGGCACCCATTTAGCAATCTGCTGCATAGCCGGATGCATGGGCCGATACATAAGTCGCATTACAATACTTGCAGCGAAATGATCAATAAACATAAAAATCAGTGCAATTGTTTTTATAAAACTTGCTGATAATCCTTTATTATTTTTAATGTCCATAATACTTTCTTTCACTTCTTCCACACTAATCATACTAATTGTTGCTGTAACTTGTTTCATTCTACACTTTATTATGATTCAACGTCAAGATTTAGACAATAGTAAAAAGGGCACTGCTTTTGCAATGCCCTTCGTAAAATACTTATATTTTAGTATAACATCTTCTCTAATTCTGAAGGTACGGAAGAAACACGCATAGCATCTTCCTTAGTAATCTGCATTTCTCTAACCAATCTGATTAAGTCACTATTCATTGTATGCATACCTTCACGCATACCTGACTGGATGGAACTTGTAATCTGTACAGATTTATTTTCACGAATCAAGTTAGAAATAGCATAGTTTGCGCTTAAAACTTCAGTTGCAACCACACGTCCGGTTCCGTCAGCCTTAGGAATCAACTGCTGAGTAAGAATACCTCTGATTACGTTTGCAAACTGGGCACGAACCTGCTCACGTCCATCGATAGGACACGCATCCACGATACGTTCAACAGTCTGTGCAGCAGATGTTGTATGTAAGGTAGAGAATACCAAGTGACCTGTTTCAGCAGCTGTAATCGCAGCCTGAATTGTCTCGAAGTCACGCATTTCACCTACAAGAATGATATCAGGATCTTCACGAAGTGCAGAACGAAGTGCTGTTGCAAAACTGTCAACGTCTCTACCAACCTCACGCTGATGAATCATGGCTCTGTTATGAGGATAAATATATTCGATAGGATCTTCAATTGTCATAATATGCTTCGAAGTATTTTTATTAATATGATCAATCATGGAAGCAAGCGTTGTTGTCTTACCACTACCTGTAGGTCCGGTTACCAATACAAGACCGTTAGGAAGCTCTGCAAAGTTCTTTACAATAGGAGGTAAACCTAACTTCTCAAAGCTGGGAATGGTATCGTCAAGAAGACGGATACTTGCTGCCAGGTTATTTCTCTGATGATATACGTTTGCACGGATTCTTGTACCGTCACGAAGCATACAACCTACGTCAAGGTCTTCACCTGCAGATGCTCTGTGTACCTGTTCCTGATCTAAGATAGAGAAAATCATATCTCTTGATTCTTCTGCCGAAGGTGCAGGTTCCAAAATCTGCAACGTACCAAAACGACGAATTGCTAATGCAGTACCTACCGTAATATGAATATCGGAACACTTATTCTCTTTGGCATAACGGATTAATTCTTCTAAAGTCATTTTAAAATATCCTCCTCAACTTCCCTTTTTACTATACCAAGGGTTTGCGTATATGATTAAATTTGCTAACTACACTAAAACCCTACTTTATGTAGTATAACTTATTTTTCCAATAATAAAAAGTACTTTATTTCTCTAAAATAAAAATATAGTCAATATGCTACAAAATAAAAAAGGTGAGTTGGTCAAATTGACTAACTCACCTTTACTAAATTACTTTTAATTAAACAAGCTCGATTACAACCATCATAGCTGCATCACCCTTACGAGGACCAACCTTGATGATTCTGGTGTAACCACCGTTACGCTCTGTATACTTAGGAGCGATTTCATCGAAAAGCTTAGCAACCATATCTACATTCTTTGTGCCGCGCTTCTTGCCTGCTGCTGTATCAGGAACTTCAACAACCGGTGTTAAAACCTTTAACATCTGACGTCTTGCATGAAGTCTTGAAGGTAAATCTTTCTTGATTTCCTTTTCTACTTCATCATAAACAGTAACTTTCTTACCATCTACAACTTCTTTTACTCTCTTGCCGTCTTTGTCCTTACGAGCAACCTTAGCGGTAACCTTTACCATTTCAAAGTTGTCTTTTTCTTTTACTGCAAGTGCGATCATACCTTCTGCAATCTTACGGATTTCTTTAGCCTTAGCTTCAGTTGTCACGATTTTGCCATGGTATAAAAGAGTTGTTACCTGGTTTCTAAGTAATGCCTTTCTCTGGCTTGAAGTTCTTCCTAACTTTCTGTATGCTGCCATTTTTATAAATCTCCCTTCATTTTTCGTGGAACGTAAAGTAACGCCTTTTGGTCTTATTTACTTACGTTTAGCATCCATTAATGGGTTTCCTGCGTGCCCTTCGGACTTACCGCAAAGTCTTCTCTTAGTCCTCGTTGGGATTTAACTGAAGACCTAATTCTTTTAACTTAGCCAAAACTTCGTCTAATGACTTACGTCCGAGGTTACGAACCTTCATCATATCTTCAGGAGTTTTGTTTGTTAATTCTTCAACAGTGTTGATACCTGCTCTCTTTAAGCAGTTGTAAGAACGAACAGAAAGTTCTAATTCATCAATGCTCATTTCAAGCACTTTTTCTTTCTGATCATCTTCTTTTTCAATCATGACCTCAGCATTCTTAGCGTTCTCAGAGAGGTTGATGAAGAGCTTTAAGTGTTCGCTTAAAACCTTAGCCGCAAGGCTGACTGCCTCATCCGGAGCTAATGTGCCGTTGGTGTATACATCTAATGTAAGCTTATCATAGTCAGTCATCTGACCAACACGTGTATTCTCAACTGTAAGGTTTACTCTCTCAACAGGAGTATAGATGGAATCAATTGCAATGTTTCCGATAGGAAGATCATCACTCTTGTTCTTATCAGCACTGATATATCCTCTGCCTCTTGTGATTAAGAAATCAATGTAAAGTCTTGTATCTTTACCACTTAAAGTTGCGATAACCTGGTCAGGATTCATAATTTCTACATCTGAATCCAAATGAATATCGGAGGCTCTTACAACACCTTCGCCTTCAAACTCGATATAAGCTTTCTTCGGTTCATCCGAATCGCTGTTATCCTTGATGGCCAAATTCTTGATATTCATGATAATCTCAGTTACATCCTCTTTTACACCGGGGATTGAACTGAATTCGTGCAAAACACCTTCAATCTTAACCTGGCTTACTGCTGCGCCGGGTAAGGAAGCTAACATGATACGTCTTAATGAATTTCCTAATGTAATACCGTAGCCTCTTTCCAAAGGTTCTACTACGAATCTGCCGTATTTCTTATCCTCTGAAATTTCAGCCACTTCAATATTAGGGCTATCAAAATCAAATGCTAACATTGTAGGTCCCTCCTTATAAATGATAATGTTTTGCTAATTTTACTTAGAATACAATTCGACGATAAGCATTTCGTTAACAGGAACATCAATTGCTTCTCTGGTAGGAAGTTCTTTTACAACTACCTTGAATGCATCTCTGTCAACATCAATCCAGTCAGGAGTAAGTCTGCCTGCTGTTACTTCAAATACATCCTTTGTTCTCTGGTTGCTACGTGACTTTTCTCTGATTTCGATTACATCACCTGCTTTTACAAGATAAGAAGGGATGTTTAAGATCTTGCCGTTAACTGTAATAGTCTTGTGGTCAACAATCTGTCTTGCTTCTCTTCTTGTACGTGCAAAACCTGCTCTGAATACTACATTGTCAAGACGGCTTTCAAGAAGGATCATAAGGTTTTCACCGGTCATACCCTTCATACGGTCAGCCTTCTTGTAGTAGTTACGGAAAGGTTTTTCTAATACGCCGTAGATAAATTTAGCTTTCTGCTTTTCTCTAAGCTGAAGACCGTATTCACTCATCTTCTTGCCTTCTCTAGCAGATTTTCTGTTGGATTTCTTGTCATATCCTAAAACCATCGGTTCAAGACCGAGAGTTCTACATCTCTTAAGAACGGGCACTCTATTTACTGCCATTTCTGTTTACCTCCTAAAAATTCTACAGGATAATCCTGTATCAATCATATCAGCTACTAATTCGACTACACTCTTCTACGCTTAGGCGGACGGCATCCGTTGTGAGGTACAGGAGTAACATCGTTAATACTTGTTACTTCAAGACCACATGCCTGTAACGCACGAATAGCTGCTTCGCGTCCTGAACCGGGTCCTTTTACCATTACATCTACCGTCTTCAAACCGTGGATAAGTGCTGCCTTTGTAGCGGTTTCAGCAGCCATCTGAGCTGCATACGGAGTAGATTTCTTTGAACCTCTAAATCCAAGACCACCGGCACTTGCCCAGCTTAAAGCATTACCTTCGCTATCAGTTAATGTAACGATAGTGTTGTTGAAGGATGACTGAATATGTGCCTGTCCATGTTCAACGTTTTTCTTGACACGCTTTTTAGCGACTTTCTTGTTTGTGTTTGCTTTTGCCATAAAAACTAACCTACTTTCTCAAATATAGATACTGACGCTTCATTTAAATAAAAGAAGCGCACAAATGTTACATTGTTACTTATTTCTTCTTTCCAGCAACAGTTCTCTTCGGACCCTTACGTGTTCTAGCATTGGTCTTTGTCTTCTGACCACGTACAGGAAGTCCCTTACGATGACGAATACCACGATAGCATCCGATTTCCTGAAGTCTCTTGATGTTAAGAGCGATTTCTCTCTTAAGATCACCTTCTACGAGGTAACTTTCAGCGATTACTTCGCCAAGTCTCTTTACTTCGTCGTCTGTTAAATCTCTAACACGTGTGTTAGGGTCAACCTTAGCTTCTGCTAAGATACGATTTGAGCTTACTCTACCGATACCGTAGATATAAGTTAAACCGATTTCGATTCTCTTGTCTCTGGGTAAGTCAACACCAGCAATACGAGCCATGTTAAAATTCCTCCATTTCTTGGTGTGGCACTCTTTGGTCCACACAATTTACAGTTACTAATTGATTGGGGTTACAAAAATAACCCGACCGGATATAAATCCGATTTTTCCGATACTTAAGAACTAACTTCTCGGTATCAAAAAGTAAATGCCCGGCAAGTCATAAGACTCCCTCACATTTATCTTTGTTCAGCGTAAATTTTTTGACGGAAAAATCACGCTGCCAGCCGCACTAATTCATAACCGGACAAAACCCAAAGTCCGACTACACGGAAATAGCATCCGTTTCGTTACGCATTCGTAACGTACAAACAGACAAGAACGAATTATCCTTGTCTCTGCTTGTGCTTGGGATTTTCACAGATGATCATGATTCTTCCCTTACGCTTAATTACTTTGCATTTTTCGCAAATAGGTTTTACTGATGATCTAACTTTCACGTTAAACCCTCCTTTCAAAAATGACCGTTTAACATTATAACATTATATTTTCAAGTTAGCAAGCGTTTTTTAGAACTTTTTAAAATGTACATTTTTCATACATTTTGTTCCTTCCGCGTCACCGTCCACAGATAGCTGCTATCTCAAAAATGGGTTCCCTTATTTATCTCTCCAAATGATACGTCCCTTTGACAAATCATAGGGTGACAATTCCAAAGTAACTTTGTCACCGGGTAAGATACGAATAAAATTCTGTCTTAACTTACCACTGATATGTGCTAACACTTCATGTCCGTTTTCCAACTGTACCTTAAACATGGTATTAGGGAGCTTTTCAATTACAGTTCCTTCAATTTCAATTACATCAGCTTTTGACATACATACTCTCCGTTCATTTGATTTGAATAGTTTATAGTTTCTTTTATATTCAGCTTCTGATTATTCGAAGCATTATTTTCTTATTTAAACTTCAGATTATCTTTTATAAAATGATGGATTGCCTGGCGGATTGCTTCGTCGCATCCTCTTTTTTTCTCTGAAATCATTGTCAGAAGTTCATTCTCATTTTTATGCCCGATTATTGAAACATGCTTTTTATTTTTCTTCTTGGGATTGGCTATCTTTCTTTCCACCCCGTCTGCAAGCAACAAAATCTCTTTGTCTTTTCCAACAATGACGTATACTTTTCCGGCGTCATGCCCTGCCGTAGAAATTGCAAATCTACCGTTCATTTATGCCTCCGTGCCGCTCATACTCTTCTTATTTTAAGAGAGTTAAAATTTCCGGCTCACCCTCTGTAATCAGAATGGTGTTTTCATAATGGGCAGAAGGAAGTCCGTCCGCCGCAACAACTGTCCAGTCATCATCTAAGAATTCCACGTCAGCTCTTCCCAAATTAATCATAGGCTCTATTGCCAATGTCATGCCAGGACGAAGTTTGATACCTCTCCGCTCCTGGGCAAAATTAGGAATCTGCGGGTCTTCATGTAACTGTGTACCGATTCCGTGACCTACCAATTCTCTAACAATACCGTATCCGAACTGACTTATATATGCATCAATGGCATTGGAAATATCATGAAGATGATTACCCGCTTTTGCCATTTTAATACCTTCATAAAAGCTATTCTTTGTTTCATCCATCAGTTTCTGTACTTCCGGCGAAATCTTTCCCACTGCATGAGTTCTTGCTGCATCGGAATGATATCCTTTATAAATCAAGCCGGCATCCAAGCTTACGATATCGCCTTCTTTTAAAATACGTTTCTTACTGGGGATACCATGTACAACTTCCTCATTTACAGAAACGCAAATAGATGCAGGATATCCGTTATAATGTAAAAAGTTAGGAATACAATCATAGCTGCGAATCAATCGTTCTCCAAGAATATCAATTTCCAAAGTAGACATACCCGGATGAATTGCTTTGCCCAATTCTTCATGAACCAATGCAAGAATTCTTCCTGCTTCTCTCATTAACTCGATTTCTCTTGCCGACTTAATTGATACAGCCATTTTAATCCTACCTTCCTTTTATATTACATACTGCATTTCATACAAAACCCACCGCAAAGCATCTCACCTTGCGGTGGAAAAAGTATCTTTTTATGCCTCAAGACATGCAATGATGTTATCGAAAACAACCTGCATATCCTGTGTACCGTCCACATCTTTTAACACACCTTTTGCTGTATAAAAATCAATCAAAGGCTGTGTCTGCTCATGATATACGGTAAGACGATTTTTAACTGTTTCTTCCTTATCGTCATCACGAAGAATTAATTCATTACCGCATCTGTCACAAATACCTTCTGTCTTGGGAGGCACATGTGCAATGTGATATGTAGCACCGCAATTTAAGCAAGCGCGTCTTCCTGACATACGTCTGATAATATTCTCATCAGGAACATCTACATTGATTGCGAAATCAATTTTATCATTTAATTCCGTTAACGCCTTATCAAGCACTTCTGCCTGAGGAATAGTACGAGGGAAGCCATCCAAAACATAACCGTTTTTGCAATCCTCCTGTGCTACTCGGTCTAACAGAATTTTAACTGTCAATTCATCGGGAACCAACATTCCTTGGTCCATATAGCCTTTGGCTTCCATACCAAGAGCTGTACCATTTTTAATATTGGCTCTGAAAATATCACCGGTTGAAATATGGGGAATTACATACTTATCAGCAATCATTTTTGCCTGAGTACCTTTTCCTGCACCGGGAGCACCTAACATAATAATTTTCATTATTTGTTCCTTTCTCTGTTTACCAGCGTGCTTAGATTTTCACTGTCTTTTTAAAAATTCATAAATGAACAGGATAAGACACGCCGCCAAAAGCGGTGTGCCCTTATCCAAAACTTTATCAGTCGTTCAAAAATCCTTTATAATTACGAACCAGCATCTGTGACTCAATCTGCTTAACGGTTTCTACAATAACACCAACAACGATGATAATACTTGTTCCACCGAATGAAACACGCGCACCAAACAACCCACTAAAGATATACGGTACGACTGCTACAATGATCAAGCCGATTGCTCCGATAAAGATAATATGATTCAATACTTTATTGAGATACTCGCTGGTAGGCTTGCCGGGACGAATACCCGGAATAAAACCACCCTGCTTTTTCATATTATTTGCCATCTCAATCGGGTTAAAAGTAATTGATGTATAGAAGTAAGCGAAAAATACTACCAATACAACATAGAGAATTAAACCGATTGTATATTTCATCTGGTCAGTATTAAACCAGAATTGCGAGTTCAGATATTTAAGGACTTCTCCCCACCAACCTGTACCGTCATATTTCAACATATTGGAAATAATAATCGGGAAGGTCATAATTGATGATGCGAAGATTACGGGAATAACACCTGCAGTATTTACACGTACAGGAATAACAGTGGAATTTCCACCCATCATTCTGTTGTGTCCCTGAACTTTCTTAGCATACTGAACGGGAATTTTGCGAGTACCGTTACTCAAATAGATAACCATAACAATCATTGCGATGACAACTGCCAGAATAATTACTACTGACAACACTGCCATGGCTACCGAAGAAGCACCTTTAACGAACTTCTCATAAAGAGTCATTACATCCTGTGGGAAGGACGAAATAATGTTGATTGTCAAGATGATTGAAATACCGTTTCCGATACCTTTTTCATTAATACGCTCACCAATCCACATCAAGAATGCACTACCTGCTGTCATAGCAGCAATTACGGCAATTACATTCAAAACATTATAATTTTCCAACAGACCCTGGCTTCCGAAACCGATTGCCATTGCGCCGGATTCTACAACCGCAAGACCAACTGTTACATAACGCGTAATCGTTGCAATTTTCTTACGTCCGTCTTCACCCTCTTTTTGCATTTCCTCTAATTTAGGAATAGCAATTGTCATCAACTGCATGATAATGGACGATGTAATGTAAGGTGTAATGTTCAATGCAAAGATTGACATCTGTAAAAGCGAACCACCGGTAAAAGCGTTTACAACACCCATACCTTCAGCACCTTCACCAAACAAAGAGCCCCATACAGATTGTACGAACTCCTGGTCTACACCAGGAGCCGATACCTGACATCCCAAACGGATGATTAATAACATTAAAAAAGTAAATAACAGTTTGTTTCTGACTTCTTTAATTTTAAACGCATTGATGAATGTTTTAAACACTAAACCACCTCAACTGTTCCACCTACGGCTTCAATCTTTTCCTTTGCTTTCTCACTGAACGCATTTACCTGAACAGTAAGCTTCTTGGTAAGTTCGCCGTTTCCTAAAATCTTAACTCCATCTCTGGGATTCTTAACAATACCCTTTTCGATGAGAGCATCTACAGTTACAACACTGCCATTATCGAAACTTTCAAGAGCGCAAACATTAATTCCAACGATTTCCTTAGTGTTTCTGTTAGTGAAACCTCTCTTAGGAATACGTCTGTATAAAGGCATCTGTCCACCTTCGAAACCGGGTCTGGGTGCTCCGGAACGAGCTTTCTGTCCCTTGTGTCCCTTACCAGCGGTCTTACCGTTTCCTGAACCGTGTCCACGACCTCTTCTAAAATTATCACTATGCTTTGAACCTTCTGCGGGTCTTAAATTAGATAATTCCATTGTGACACCTCCTTCTTGTATTCTTATGCTTCCTCAACTTTTAACAGGTAACCTACCTGCTGAATCTGTCCCTTTGTTGCTGCATTATCAGGTAAAAGAACAGTCTTATTTAACTTTGTCAATCCCATTGCTTCTACAGTTTTCTTGTGCTTGGGAACTGCACCGATTGTAGACTTAACCAATGTGATTTTTAACATCTTATCTGCCATTTCAGACTCCTTTCTATTCTAAAAGAAATGTCTTAAGCCAAGATTTCATCTACTGACTTACCGCGCTTTCTTGCTACATCTTCAGGACTCTTTAAGTTACTTAATCCTTCGATGGTTGCAAGAACAACATTCTGCTTATTGTTAGAGCCTAATGATTTGGTACGGATGTTGTTGATACCTGCAAGTTCACAAACGATACGAGCAGGACCACCAGCGATGATACCGGTACCTTCAGGAGCTCTCTTTAAAAGAACTGAAGCAGAACCGAACTTACCGATGAAGTCATGTGTGATACTCTTGTTATCATCTAATGCTACGCTTACCATTCTCTTCATAGCATCTTCTTTTCCCTTACGGATTGCTTCGGGAATTTCAGTAGCTTTACCAAGACCGGCACCTACATGTCCGTTGCCGTCTCCCACTACTACCAAAGCTGTGAAACGGAAGTTACGACCACCTTTAACAACCTTTGTTACACGCTTAATTGTTACAACTTTTTCTTTTAATTCACCTAACTGTGTAGGATCGATTAATGTGCGTCCCATGTGTTCTTGTCCTCCCTTTCCTAGAATTCTAAGCCAGCTTCTCTGGCTGCATCAGCTAAAGCTGCAATTTTACCCTGGTATATAAAGCCGCCTCTATCAAAGACTACCGTAGTAATGCCCTTATCCAATGCTTTCTTTGCGATTACTTTTCCTAAGTATGCTGCTGCTTCAACGTTGTTGGTTTTCTCAAGCTCAGCCTTTACATCTTTATCTAATGTAGATGCTGCTACTAAAGTGTTACCAACTGTATCGTCGATAATTTGAGCATACATATGATTATTACTTCTGAACACAGCCAAACGAGGTCTTTCAGCAGTGCCGCTGAAACGGTTACGCATTCTTCTGTGCTTTTTTACACGAACTTCTGATCTTGATTCTTTACTAACCATGTTTACACTCTCCTTACCTATTTCTTACCAGTCTTACCAACTTTACGTCTGATAACTTCATCAGCATACTTGATACCTTTACCCTTGTAAGGTTCAGGTCTTCTCTTATCTCTGATTTCAGCTGCGAATTGGCCAACTTTTTCTTTATCAATACCCTTAACAACGATGATATTGTTATCAACTGTTGTCTCGATACCTTCAGGATCCTCCATTTCAACCGGATGAGAGAATCCCAAGCTTAATGTAAGCTTCTTTCCGGCCTTAGCTGCCTTGTAACCAACACCGTTTACTTCAAGTTTCTTTTCATAACCTGCAGTAACGCCAACAACCATGTTGTTGATTAAGGTTCTTGTAAGACCGTGTAAGGATTTCATTTTCTTCAAGTCATTAGGTCTTGAAACAACGATTTCAGCGCCTTCGACCTTGATTTCCATCTCTGCGGGTAAAACTCTTTCAAGTGTACCCTTAGGACCTTTTACAGTCACTTTATTATTTTCTGCAACTTCTACAGTAACACCTGCAGGAATCGCGATTGGCATTCTTCCTATACGTGACATGCCCGTACCTCCTTATAATTACTAGGTGAATTTATAGTCTCCTGTTCACCATCTCGAAAACCGTCTGCTACGCAACCGTCGTTACTACGCCACTTAACGTTTTCTCGATGTTCGGCCATTCAAAATCAAATACTCACTTCGTTCGTGCTTGATTTTGTCTATGGCCTACCAAACGAAGGCTAAAACTTCACCACCAACATTTAATTTTCTAGCTTCCTTATCAGTAATTACGCCCTGGTTTGTAGAAATAATTGCTACACCAAGTCCGCCGAGTACCTTAGGTAACTCGTCTTTGCCAGCGTATACACGAAGACCGGGCTTAGAAATTCTCTTGATACCTGTAATGATCTTATCATTCTTATCTACACCGTACTTTAAGGTGATGCGAATTGTCTTAAAATTTCCGTCTTCAATAATATCGTAGGCTTTAATATAACCTTCATCTAAAAGAATCTTTGCGATAGCAAGTTTCATCTTAGAAGAAGACACATCTACTGTATCGTGTTTTGCAGCGTTAGCATTACGAATTCTTGTAAGCATATCTGCAATAGGATCGCTCATTGTCATTGATTTTGCCTCCTTTTAAATTTATCTCGTGATCTTACCAGCTTGATTTCTTAACTCCGGGAATCTGACCTTTGTATGCCAATTCTCTAAAGCAAATACGACAGATACCGTATTTTCTTAAATATGCATGAGGACGACCACAGATTCTGCAACGATTGTATTCTCTTACAGCGAATTTTTTTGTACGCTGCTGCTTAATCTTCATTGCTGTTTTAGCCATGAATTTATACCTCCTTTAATTTACGACAACTGTTTATTTTGCAAACGGCATGTTGAAAAGTCTTAATAACTCGCGAGCTTCTTCGTCAGTCTTAGCTGTTGTAACGAAGATAACATCCATACCTCTTACTTTATCTACCTTATCATATTCGATTTCGGGGAAGATAAGCTGTTCCTTGATACCAAGTGCATAGTTACCTCTGCCATCGAATGCGTTAGGATTAACACCTCTAAAGTCACGTACACGAGGTAATGCAAGGTTTACAAGACGATCTAAGAATTCATACATCTTGTCACCACGAAGTGTTACCTTACAACCAATGTTCATGCCTTCACGGATTTTAAAGTTAGCAACTGAATTTTTAGCCTTTGTAAGAACTGCCTTCTGACCTGAGATAATTTCCATATCTCTTACAGCAGATTCAAGCGCTTTTGCATTATCTTTTGCTTCGCCAACGCCCATGTTGATAACAATCTTATCAAGCTTGGGAACTTCCATAACGTTCTTATAACCAAACTTCTTAGTCATAGCGTCAACGATTTCATTCTTATATAAATCTTTAAGTCTACTCAACGTTTTAGACCTCCTTCCTTAGAATTAATCAATTACTTCGCCTGTTGCCTTTGCAACACGTACTTTTTTACCGTCCTCAACCTTGAAGCCAACTCTTGTAGCTTTTCCTTTGTGAACAAGCATTACGTTTGAAATATCAATAGGCGCTTCTTTCTGAATAATTCCACCGTTAGGATTAGCAGCTGAAGGCTTAGAATGTTTGCTAACTACGTTAACGCCTTCAACGATTACTTTACCCTTCTTAGGATCAACAGAAATAACTTTTCCTTCTTTACCATTAGAAGCTCCGGCGATTACCTTAACATTATCGCCCTTCTTAATCTTCATCATAGACATCTTCAGGCACCTCCTTATAATACTTCGGGAGCCAGAGAAACGATCTTCATATACTGTTTCTCACGAAGCTCTCTTGCTACGGGCCCGAAAATACGTGTTCCTCTCGGGGTCTTGTCATCTTTAATGATAACTGCAGCATTTTCATCAAATTTAATGTAAGAACCGTCTTTACGGCGAGCACCCTTAACAGTACGTACCACTACGGCCTTTACTACATCGCCTTTTTTGACAACACCGCCGGGTGTTGCATCTTTAACAGAAGCAATGATAACATCACCAATATTTGCATATCTTCTTGTTGAGCCGCCTACAACACGGATGCAGAGTAATTCCTTTGCACCGGTATTGTCAGCAACTTTCAATCTGCTTTCTTGCTGAACCATGCTATTTTCTCCTTCCAAATTCTTGAAAACAAGTCTAAAAAACTTATTTTACTCTTTCAATAATCTCAACAAGTCTCCATCTCTTATCTTTTGATAAAGGTCTTGTTTCGACAACTTTTACGGTATCACCGATGTTGCACTCATTCTTTTCGTCATGAGCTTTTAACTTGTAAGTCTTCTTAACGATTTTGCCGTAAAGAGGATGTTTTACATGGTTTTCAACTGCAACAACGATTGTTTTATCCATTTTATTGCTGACTACCTTACCGGTACGCACTTTTCTTAAATTTCTTTCCACAGCTGTTCTCCTTTCTCAATTATCACAGCCTAAATCTTAGGCTTGCTGTTCCTTAGCTTTTTCAGTTATCACTGTCTGAATTCTAGCAATATTCTTTCTTACTTCTTTAATTCTTGAAGTGTTGTCTAACTGATTTGTAGCATTCTGGAATCTCAAATTGAAAAGTTCTTTCTTAGCATCAACTAACGCCTGAGCTAATTCTGCAGGGGATTTTGCTTTTAAATCTTCTACATACTTATTAGTTTTCATTTGATACACCGCCTTCCAAGTCTGCTTTAGAAACAATCTTACACTTACAAGGAAGCTTGTGTGTTGCAAGACGTAAAGCTTCTCTAGCAACTTCTTCGTTTACGCCGGAGATTTCGAACATTACACGACCCGGCTTAACAACTGCTACCCAGTATTCAAGTGTTCCTTTACCGGAACCCATACGTGTTTCAGCAGGTTTAGTAGTTACAGGTTTGTCGGGGAAAATCTTAATCCAAACTTTACCACCACGCTTGATATGACGTGTCATAGCAATACGGGCTGCTTCAATCTGGTTAGATCTAATCCAACAGGGTTCCATAGCAACAATACCGAATTCACCGTAAGAGATTGTATTACCTCTTAAAGCCTTACCTCTCATACTGCCGCGGAACTGTTTACGACGTTTTACTCTTTTAGGCATTAACATTATTTATCTCCCCCTTCCTGGTTGTTCTTGACGGGAAGAACTTCGCCCTTGTAGATCCATACCTTGATACCCATTTTACCATAGGTTGTATCTGCCTCAGCGAATCCGTAGTCAATATCTGCACGAAGTGTCTGTAAGGGAATTGTTCCCTCGCTGTAAAATTCTGTACGAGCCATATCAGCACCGCCTAAACGTCCTGATACTGCAGTCTTAATACCGAGAGCTCCTGATTTCATAGCTCTACCCATGCATGACTTCATAGCTCTACGGAAAGAAACACGGTTCTCTAACTGTGCTGCAATGTTTTCTGCAACAAGCTGTGCATCCTTATCCGGTCTCTTAATTTCCTTAATATCTACGTTTACTTTCTTGCCTGTCATCTTCTGAAGTTCCTTCTTGGTAACTTCGATGTCAGCACCGCCCTTACCGATTACCACACCGGGCTTAGCTGTGTAAACGATAACTTTTACTTTATCAGATGCTCTTTCAATTTCAATCTTGCTGATTCCTGCTGAATACAATTTCTTCTTTAAATATTCTCTGATCTTGTAATCTTCAACTAAGCAATCTGCGAAATCAGCTTCTGCATACCACTTAGAGTCCCAATCTTTGATAACACCAACTCTAAGTCCATGAGGATTTACTTTCTGTCCCATACTTTTCCTCCTATTTCTCGTCAAGCACGATGGTGATGTGGCTTAATCTCTTTTCGATTCTGTAAGCTCTACCCTGTGCTCGCGGTCTTACTCTCTTCATTGTGGGTCCCTTGTTTGCATAGCATTCTGCAATGTAGAGATTGTCAACATTCATTCCGTTGTTGTTTTCTGCATTTGCAATTGCTGACTGCAATAACTTCTTGATAATGCTTGAAGCATATCTGGGATTATACTCTAAGATTGCCAAAGCTGTCTGTACATCTTTGCCTCTGATAGCATCAAGTACGAAACATGCTTTCTGAACAGAAACTCTTGCATAAGATAACTTTGCAGAGGGTCTTGTTTCCTTATTATTGGCATTTCTTTCTCTTTTAAATTTAGATCTGCTAATTCCTGTCTTTTCCATGGATAAAAACCTCCTTTCAAAAATTATCTTACTTTAGATTTCTTTTCGTCTTTTCCATGTCCTCTAAAGGTTCTGGTTGCAACGAATTCTCCAAGTTTGTGTCCAACCATATCTTCGGTTACATATACGGGAACATGTTTTCTTCCGTCGTGTACTGCAATTGTGTGTCCAACGAAGGACGGGAAAATTGTAGAACGACGAGACCATGTCTTGATAACCTGCTTATTACCTGCTGCATTCATAGCGTCTACTTTCTTAAGTAAGCTGGCGTCTGCAAAAGGTCCTTTTTTTAATGATCTAGCCATTGTGTTTCCTCCTTATCAACTATGCGGGCTTATTTAATACCGCGTCCATCTCTTCTTCTAACAATAAGCTTATTAGACTGCTTGTTTTTCTTTCTTGTCTTTAAGCCAAGAGCGGGTTTTCCCCAAGGTGTGCAGGGACCGGAACGACCGATACCACACTTACCTTCACCACCACCATGAGGATGGTCGTTAGGGTTCATTACAGAACCGCGAACTGTAGGTCTGATACCCATGTGACGCTTACGTCCTGCTTTACCGATATTGATAAGGTTGTGGTCTACGTTACCAACAACACCAACTGTTGCTCTACATCCGATAGGAACCATTCTCATTTCGCCTGAAGGAAGTCTTAATGTTGCATACTTTCCTTCCTTAGCCATGAGCTGTGCGCTGTTACCAGCAGAACGAACCAACTGGCCGCCCTTTCCGGGATATAATTCAATGTTGTGTACCTGTGTACCTACAGGAATCTTTTCCAAAGGTAAGCAGTTACCAACTCTTACTTCTGCTTCAGGTCCGTTCATAACCTTCATTCCGTCTGTTAAACCTTCGGGAGCGATGATGTATGACTTCTCACCGTCTGCATAAGCGATTAACGCGATATTTGCTGTTCTGTTAGGATCGTATTCGATGCCGATTACAGTTGCAGGAACGCCATCTTTCAGTCTTCTGAAATCTACCATTCTGTATTTCTTTCTGTTTCCGCCGCCACGATGTCTAACTGTGATTTTACCCTGATTATTACGTCCAGCGTTCTTCTCTAAAGATACACATAAAGATTTCTCAGGTGTGCTCTTTGTAATTTCAGAGAAGTCCGAACCAGTCATATTTCTTCTGGAAGGTGTATACGGGTTATATGTCTTAATACCCATTTTCTTTTCTCCTTTTCTATCAATTATTTATTGTCATGCTTCATTGCATATAGTTAGGACCTATTAGATACCTGCAAAAAGTTCGATATCTTTGCTACCTTCTGTTAACTTAACGATAGCTTTCTTGGTCTGTGCAGTCTTGCCGTAGATCATACCACGTCTCTTGTTCTTACCTTCGCAGTTCATGGTGTTAACCTGAGCTACTTCTGTTCCGGGGAACATTTTTTCAACTGCTTCTTTAATCTGATTCTTAGTTGCATCGGGATGAACTAAGAATGTGTATTTCTTTTCGCCCATGCCGGCCATACTTCTTTCGGTAACAACCGGTTTGAGGATTACGTCGTAATATTTAATATCTGCCATTATGCGTACACCTCCTCAATTTTTGCAACAGAGTCCTTAGTAAGAACTACTGTACCAGCCTTCATGATGTCATATACATTGATTGAATCAGCAATGATTGTCTGAGCATCAGGAATATTTCTTGCTGATAATACGATGTTCTTGTCGTTTTCTTTGATAACAACAAGTGCCTTCTTTGCGTTAAGGTTTGTTAAAACCTCCTGGAATTTCTTTGTCTTGATTTCGTCAAGCTTTAATTCGTCAAGAACCATTACCTTACCGTCCTGAACTTTGCTTGTCAAAGCAGACTTAAGAGCGATTCTCTTTTCCTTCTTATTTAATTTGAAAGAATAATCTCTCGGAGTGGGAGCAAATACAACTCCACCATGTGTCCACTGGGGTGATCTGGTTGAACCCTGTCTTGCATGACCGGTTCCCTTCTGTCTCCAAGGCTTTCTTCCGCCGCCGGAAACCTCTGCACGAGTTTTTGCTTTCTGTGTTCCCTGACGCTTGTTTGCAAGGTGCTGAACTACTGCCATGTGTACAAGGTGTTCGTTAATCTCTACACCGAAAATAGCATCATTCAAGTCAATCTTTCCAACTTCCTTGCCTTCCATATTGTAAACAGATACGTTTGCCATCTGTGTGTTCCTCCTTTCGTCCCGATTATGCATTTGCCTTAGTAGTTTCTTTGATTGTTACTAAAGCTTTCTTAGGTCCGGGTACTGCACCCTTTACCAAAAGCAGATTCTTTTCAGCATCTACTCTGACTACTTCAAGATTCTTAACTGTAGTCTGCTTGTGTCCCATGTGACCGGGCATACCTTTGCCCTTGAATACACGGCTGGGGCTTGAGCAAGCACCGTTTGAACCCTGATGACGGTGGAACTTAGAACCGTGAGCCATGGGTCCTCTATGCTGTCCTAATCTCTTGATAGCACCCTGGAAACCTTTACCTTTGCTGATTGCAGTTGCATCAATCTTGTCGCCTTCTGCAAAGATATCAGCCTTGATTTCCTGTGCAAGAGCGTATTCAGAAGCGTTTTCGAATTTGAATTCTCTTACATAACGCTTAGATGTAACGCCTGCTTTCTTGAAATGTCCCTGCATAGCTTTTGTTGTACCATGTGCATGAACGATTTCTTTCTTGCCGGATGCATCTTTGTTGATGATCTTGTCTTTCTTGTCTACAAAACCAACCTGAACTGCTTCGTAACCATCATTTTCGATTGTCTTAATCTGTGTTACTACGCAGGGGCCGGCCTGAAGAACTGTTACCGGAATAAGGCTGCCGTCTTCTGCGAAGATCTGAGTCATTCCGACTTTGGTTGCTAAAATAGCTTTCTTCATTTCTTTACCTCCATTTGTTTCTACTACAGCGGCATCTGAGGTTTGTTCGGATGCATACTAGTTGTAGAAGGTTTTATTTTTGTTTTTTGTTAACTTGTTTCCTTATTAATATCAATTATTTCATTTTGATATCAATGTAAACACCAGCCGGCATCTCTAATCCCTGTAATGCATCGATTACTTTCTGATTCGGCTCGATAACATCGATCAGTCTCTTGTGAGTTCTCTGTTCGAACTGTTCTCTAGAGTCTTTGTACTTGTGTACGGCACGGATGATTGTTACCACTTCCTTCTTAGTAGGAAGGGGAACAGGTCCGCTCACCTTTGCTCCGTTCTTCTTAACTGTTTCGATGATTTTCTTGGCAGAAGCATCTACTGTCTGATGCTCGTAAGCTTTAAGTGTAATTCTCATAACTTGATTTGCCATAAAAAAAGTCGCCTCCTTTTCGCACTTTATAAAATCTAAGTACGACAAGCGGTGACTGTACACTCTCCCGTGTGTGTCCTAATCGTTTACGCAACCCCAGAATTGCTTCCGAACCGTATCCGTTAAAACTCTCACGTCGTTTCTACCTGTTGTAGACATGTTGTTTTGTACAGTGACTTGTCGCCAGTATCTTGACTTGACATTCGCTCCATGTAAAAACCTATCCATTTTGCCGGATAGCAACCTTACATTTCATCGCTATCATGCCACAGCAATGCCTAGTATACAACATGTTTCGGCAATGTGCAAGAGTTTTTTTAAAAAATTTTATTAGTTTTTCACAAAGTTTTTTTTACCCTATTTATATAGAAGAAACACCCTCAATATAATGTGGTTCATATTCTTTTTATCCACAAGAAAAGCGGAATGCTTAAACATCCCGCCTAATTTCTACTTTCTTATTTCTGCATACTCCTGTCTTATAAGCGCCATTCTTTAATAATCCCAATCATAGTCATAGTCATAGTCATAGTCATAATCGTAATCGTACTCATAATCATAGTCTTCCATATATTCGTAATAGGACTCTTCATAAGCTTCCTGCATGATTATTTGCAGTACTCCCAGCCCCATACCGGTAAAGAAAGATAATACAAGAGCAACAACTGCAACAATTGCCGAAACTATACTACAGATAAGACCTGCAATACCCATTCCTTTACCACTCTTTTTGGCAATTGCAACAATACCAAATACAATACCTGCTATCCCGGTTATAAATCCTATCGCCATACTAAAAATAGAACCGCAACAAATTGTCAACGAAGTAACCAACGATATAATCCCCAGCACAAGAGCTGCAATTCCGAATCCTTTACCCGGTTTATTGTCCGCAGGCTGATAATATGTACCTTCTGCTGCGTAGGTATATTCATTTGCCTGATTCATATTATTTCCATCCATTTCAAATCCCTTTCATATTATAAGGTAGTAATATTTACAATTCCTTATATACTTACACTTTATTTACCATAATAACACAACCAATCGTTTTTATAATAAAAAAGCGGAGAGACAATTCTCTCCGCCCTTTCTTTTACAAAATCTTAGTATTCCATACCACCAGCAATGAGACCAAGTGCCATAAGTACAACATATACAATTACAACAAGTACGCTTATTACAACACCTGCAATACCTAAGCCAAGACCCCATTTAGCCATACCGGTCTTAACACCTTTCTTCTTACCCATTGCGCCTAAAATAATTGCAACGATTGAAACAATACCGCCACCACAGCATACAAGACCTACAATACCGCAAATCAATGAAGCAATTGCAAGACCATTACTACCTTCTGTAGCAGGTGTTTCGTATGTACCTTCTGCTGCATATGTGTAATCATCAACCTGATTCATGTTATTTCCGTCCATTTTTTCTACTCCTCCTAAAAGATAAAAAATTAATAAACTACATTATTATAGTAGCACAATATATTTAATTTGTAAATAAAATCCTTTTATATAGTTCTAAATACCATATTCGTATCAAAAATAATTGCAGTCCTCACTAAATTATTATAATATGGAAGAGAAGTTCTAGAAAAATCATTATAATTTGTCTAATTACGGATTATGTTATGAATGGAGATATACTATGTGGATTGCAAATAATTGGAAAGACTATGAGGTTCTTGCAACCTCCAACGGCGAAAAATTGGAACGTTGGGGCGATTATATTTTAGTTCGTCCGGACCCTCAGGTAATTTGGAATACGCCCCATACCCATACAGGCTGGAAAAAGAAAAACGGACACTATCACCGTAGCAATAAAGGCGGAGGCGAATGGGAATTTTTCAATCTTCCGGATGAATGGTCCATTCAATATAAGGAATTAACTTTCAACTTAAAACCTTTTAAATTTAAACATACCGGTCTCTTTCCTGAACAAGCCGTAAACTGGGATTGGTTTTCTTCTATTATAAAAGAGGCTGACCGCCCTTTAAAAATCTTAAATCTTTTTGCTTATACCGGCGGTGCTACCCTGGCAGCTGCCAATGCCGGTGCAAGTGTTACTCACGTAGATGCTTCTAAAGGTATGGTACAGTGGGCAAAAGAAAACGCCATTGCTTCCGGCCTTGGCGATGCCCCTATTCGATGGTTAGTAGACGACTGTGTAAAGTTTGTAGAGCGGGAAATCCGCCGCGGCAATCATTATGACGGCATCATTATGGATCCTCCTTCCTATGGACGCGGGCCCAAAGGCGAAATATGGAAAATTGAAGAATCCATTTTTCCTTTTATCGAATTGACATCACAATTGCTTACGGAAGATTCCAAGTTTTTGTTAATCAACTCCTATACTACAGGGCTCCAGCCCGCAGTACTTTCTTACATGATTAATACTGCTATTGTTTCCAAATTCGGCGGTAGCGTAGAAGCAAATGAAATCGGTTTACCTGTAAGCGAAGACGGACTGGTTCTCCCCTGCGGCGCATCCGGACGCTGGATAAAATAATTATACAAATAAAAGAGAATTGCTTATGGAAGTTTCTTACCACTCCCCTCGCAATTCTCTTTTATTTTTTATTATCATCTTTTATTTACTCTAAATCATTTTATGTATGTATCATATTATAAAACCGTCAATCCAAAACACAAATACAGAACATTTCGGACAACACACTGTACTATCATCACCCCTACTCCCGAATAAATCAATCCCAAAATCGGAAATTTGCGGATACCAATTTTATCTGTATGTATGTATAAAAACGTATTCACCATGAAAACAGTATAAACAACAATCATATAAAGCACAAAGGGATTACAGAGAAAACTCATAATAATATGTCCGTGTACCAAATGATAAAAAGCTCTTGTCCCACCGCAACCGGCACAATATAACCCTATCATATCACGATATATGCATCCTTTTTCTCCACTGATTAATGTATCGCCTTTCCACCAGAATAAAATCACTGCGGCAATCAAAAGCACAAGCGCACATTTTCCTACGAAATACCATTCTTCAATTATCTGTTCCGGATGTCTTTTTACTCTGCCAAACATTTCTTCTTTCCTTTTATAAAATCACTTCCATGCCAACCTTCTGAGGTTTCAATCCGCACTTTTCATAAAACTTCATCGCACTTTCATTGCAGAACCATACATTTAAAGTCACGTTGTAAAAACCCGCTTCTTTAGCAAATGACAATACATACTCATAGAGTTGTCTTCCCACATGCTGCCCCCGCAAATTCTCGTCTACGCACAAATCATCGATATACAAAGTCTTGACGTCAGTAAGGATATTGTTATTCACATATTGCTGATACACACAGAATGCATATCCGATAACCTCACCTTTATCTGAATGCGCCACAAAAATAGGCTTACTGTCATCCTTTATAATCGCTGCCAGTTCTTCATCGGTATACTTTTTTACATCAGCCTTAAAAAGATCCGGTCTGCCGTTATGATGTACCATCAATACCTGTTTTAAAAGCTTATTGATTCCATCCATATCCTCGATTTTCGCGCGTTCGATTATCATTTAACTTTCCTCTTCCCTGTCGCCTTATCTCTTTAACTTTATTTCTTCCATATCTTCAAAAGGCTTCATACTTCTTTCCAATATACCGTTCATATGAGCAAGTGCCATTCCGTAATTCGTCACCGGTACTCCCGCCTCTCCACAAATGCGTAGACGCTCTTGCATCACCTGTTCTGTTAAGGTACAGCCGCCGCAATGAATAATTAAGGCATAGTCTTTTAAGTTTTCCGGAAAATCTCCTCCTGATGTCAAATCGAAGATAAGTTCTTTACCCGTGGTTTTACGAATCAAGGTCGGAATTTTAACACTGCCGATATCTCCGCATTGTCTGTGATGGGTGCAACCTTCCGCCATAAGAATTTTATCTCCGTTTTGCAGCTTATTCAACGCCTTAGCTCCGCTTACTAAAACATCCAAGTTCCCTTTATATCTTGCAAATAATATCGAAAAGGATGTTAATAATATATCATCAGGAACAATGGCAGAAACCTTACCAAAGACCTGGGAATCCGTAATTACAAGCTTCGGTTTTACACCAAGCTTCTTTAGTGTATCATCAAGCTCCGTATCCTTACATACTACACTGATTGCTCCCACATCTAAAATATCACGAATGGTCTGTTGCTGTGGTAAAATCAATCTGCCTTTTGGAGCCGCTTCATCAATGGGCACCACCAGCACTACAGCATCTCCCGGTTCAATCAAGTCTGCCACAATTCTTTTATCAGTCTGTTGCCCTTTCCCAAGCAATGCTAATTTCTCTTTTAAAAGATTTATGTTATAACCGGTAAAAGTGCTGACAGAAATTTTCTTTTCCTCTATTGCATATTGCATTATCCGGCTTGCATTTTTATCTTGTCCACTCCGGCTCACCTTCTGCGAATTCTTTTCATTTTCATATTTTTCCTGCAAATCCGCTTTATTCATTGCAATAATATACGGAAGTTTTCTTTCTTCAAGCTGTAAAATCAACGCTTCATCTTCTGTCTGTATTCCAACCGTTGCATCCACTACCACAACCGCAAGATGAACGCCTTTTAATATTTCCTCCGTTTTTTTGATGCGAAGTTCACCAAGCATCCCCTCATCATCCAGTCCCGGTGTATCAATAATAACCACCGGCCCTAAAGGTAAAAGCTCCATTGCCTTTTTAACCGGATCCGTTGTAGTTCCCGGCACGTCAGATACTACTGCCAGGTCCTGTCCGGTCACTGCATTAACAAGACTGGACTTTCCGGCATTGCGTCTGCCAAAAAAACCGATATGAATACGTTCTGATGACGGGGTACTATTCAGGCTCATGAGCTTCTCCTTTCCGGTAATATCTTTCATATCTAAAAAATAATTTTATGCTTTCTTCAACTCTTGATTCTCTAGAATCTAAAATCTCTGGAATTGGAATTTTTAATATCCTCTATATGTTCCTTTGCAATTTCTTTTGTACGCTCTCTGGGAATCTTTTCCAGTTCTTTTTCAATCAAGGCAAAACCAACCCTCTTTGTTTCTTCTGACGCATAATCCACCAGATACTCCGTCAAGGTCATCAATGCATTGGGATGACAAAAATTTAAAATTTGTCCGCTTTTACAAAAACTCATAAAACGGTCTCCCGTACGTCCTTCTCTGTAGCATGCTGTACAAAAGGAAGGAATGTGACCGTTATCCATTAACCACTTTACAACCTCATCTAAAGAACGCTGGTCGGATACATCAAACTGTTCCGAATCATGGGGACGCTCTTCTTCCGTATAACCACCTACAGAAGTTCTGGAACCGCCGCTGATTTGTGAAATACCAAGACGCAGCACGCGTTCCCGCACCTTTTCATTTTCACGGGTCGAAATGATCATACCGGTATAAGGAACTGCCAAACGGATGCAGGCAATGATTTTTTCAAATTTATCATCTGCAAGGGAATTATCAAATTCATCCGGATCAATATCATCGGCGCGTTTTAATCTCGGTACACTGATGGTGTGAGGACCAACTCCATGCACAGCTTCCAAATGCTCTGCATGCATAATGAGCCCTGCGAATTCATATTTATAGGTTTCCAAACCAAACAACACGCCCAAACCAACATCGTCAATTCCGCCCTCCATAGCACGGTCCATAGCCTCAGTATGATAATCATAATCATGCTTCGGTCCTGTGGGATGAAGTTTTAAATAACTCTCTTTGTGATATGTTTCCTGGAACAATATGTAGGTTCCGATACCGGCATCCTTCAATTTACGATAATTCTCCACTGTGGTTGCCGCGATATTTACATTAACACGGCGAATGGCACCGTTCTTGTGATTGATACTGTATATCGTTTTAATGCATTCCAAAATATACTCAATAGGATTGTTCACCGGGTCTTCTCCGGCTTCAATGGCAAGACGCTTATGCCCCATATCCTGAAGAGCAATCACCTCTGCTTTTACTTCTTCCTGTGTAAGCTTTTTACGGGTAATATGTTTATTTTTAAAATGATACGGACAATACAGACATCCGTTTACACAATAATTGGAAAGATAAAGCGGAGCAAACATAACGATACGATTGCCGTAAAATGCAAGCTTAATCTCTTCCGCAATTTTATATATTTCCTCAACCTTCTCCGGAATATCACAAGCAAGAAGAACCGATGCTTCCCTATGAGTCAGCCCTTTGCAAACAAGACCATTGCCATCTTTCTTCGGACGGGCCTTCTCAAGAATTTCATCGATTAATTCTATATTATTTTTATTTGCTTCTGCATATTCAATCGTAGCCAAAATCTCACCATCATGAATAAATTCTTCCGCCTTTAAAGACTTTGGATTATAAACTGCCATTTCTATTTCCTCACTTTTCTAATGTTTCATTATAGTGCTTCCCGCACATCTCCTCTATCCGTAACGACCTGATAGCCGATTGTCTCCATGCGTTTCTTTAACAGTTCTACATTTCTTGCCGCTTCCATCCCATTATATGCCTTATTATTGTATAACTCGTATTTTTCCTTGGCATCGGCCGGAGATAAATTCGGCATTACCACATTAGCACCTGCCAGAATTCCCTTTTCAGTCCCATTTGTATCTAACGTTGCCAAAGCGGTAGTTGCCGGCAATAATATGCCGGGATGTATCAATCGGATAACGGATAAAAGAAAGCAGGTTAACTCTATACTCCCCGGTTGCTCACCTGCATACTGTGTTGCATGATGAGGAATAAAAGGACCGATGCCGCACATAGCCGGCTTAAACTCTTCTATCCACTTTAAATCCTTGGCAAGACTTTCTATTGTCTGCCCCGGACTTCCTACCATGAAACCGCACCCTGTCTGATAACCAATTTCTTTTAAGTCCCTTAAGCATTGCAATCTGGATTGTAACGTTAATTCTTTAGGATGGAGGCTTGCATAATGCTTGGCATCCGCAGTCTCGTGTCTTAAAAGATAACGTTCTGCTCCTGCTTTGTAGAGGCACTCAAAGCTCATCCTTCCGCGTTCGCCCAGAGAAAGAGTTACGGCACAGTCTGAAAAATTATTCTTTATATCGCGAATAATATCACATAAAATATCATCCGTATAAAAGGCATCCTCGCCGCCCTGCAAAACAAAGGTGCGAAACCCCAGTTGATATCCCTCCTTACAACATGCAAGGATTTCTTCTTTTCCAAGGCGGTATCTCTGACATTCCTTATTGCTTCTTCTGATACCGCAATAAAAGCAGTCATTTTTACAGTAGTTACTGATTTCTATTAATCCTCTTATAAAAACATCTCTGCCGTAAATTTTTTCCCGCACCTGTCTTGCACGTTCTGCAAGAAGCTGCTTACTCTCTTCATCCCGATATTCTATAAGATAGGCATATTCATCTGTGGTCAGGCCATGATTCTTGCATAGCTCATCAATCAATACAGTTATTTTATCATTCATGATATTTCATCCCCGATACGCATCCGGTTAGGCAATTTGCAGCCTGTCACATCCTGCCAGACAATCCAAAGCACACCTTCTCCTACGCTGATACTTGCCGGAACACCTATAAATTCATTGCTGACACCCAATGCGCGGTTTCCTTTTAACACGGCGTTCTCCAAGGAATATTTTAATCCCTGCAACGTTACTTCTTCTGCCTTATCGGCTGCCGCAAATACAGATATGATTCCGCTATAATCCTCTGTAAAACACAAGGTACTTTGGGTAACTGCCGTAATCGTACAGTCAGGGCAAAAACAATATACCTCAATACCTTTTTGTGCTAAATTTGTGATTAATTGAAGATTAGCTAATGTATGGTCCAATCTTCCTCCCGAAACACCGAACAAATATAATGTATCATAACCTTTATCCAATGCGGCAGCTGCTGCCAGTGCAAGGTCCGTATCGTCTTTTTCCGCAGGATGGCAGATTAAATTTTTATACTTGGGACGATAACCCAAAGAATCAAAATCTCCTACAATCAGATTCGGAGAATATCCGGCTTCTTCAATGTAAACCAAACCACTGTCAGCGGCAATAATATAATCTTCCTCTCCGGGAAAAAAGCGTGAGGCATCAAAATCACCGCCACCTACAATATAACAAATTCCGGTCTGACTCATTCTTCAATTCCTCCTTTACGAAGGCCTTTATAGATTACAATTGTCCTCATCGGAGAACTTTATTTATTTCATTTAAAACTCTCTTTTTATCTCCGCTCCATAAAGGAGCCACCAGTGTTTTTTTATTCCCATCACCTGTAAGACGATGAATAACCACAGTAGGGGGTATCAACTCTACACATGCCTTTATAATCGCAACATATTCTTCCAGCTCCAGAGTCTTAAACAACCCCTTAGCATAGTCTTCTGCCAAATCAGTGCCTTCTATTACATGAAGAAGTTGTAACTTAATACCTTCCGCCTTACTTTTAACTACATATCGCACCGTATCAAGGATATTCTCTTTGGTTTCTCCCGGCAGACCGATGATAACATGGGTAATAACTTCCACACCAATATCGTGCAGTTCTTTTACCGCCTTATCATATACCTCCAGCGAATATCCTCTTCGAATATAATCCGCCGTTTCTTCATGTATGGTCTGTAACCCAAGTTCCACCCAAACAGGCTTTATGGCATTCAAACGCGAAAGCATCTTAAGAATATCTTCCGGAATACAATCCGGTCTTGTAGCAATGGATAAGGCAACTACTTCCTCATCATTTATAGCCTCCCTAAACTTTGGTTCCAGCATTTCCACACTTCCGTAAGTATTGGTAAAAGATTGAAAATATGCAATATATTTTCCGTCCTTATTTTTGGATGCCACCTTTTCTTTTGCCAGCCGGATTTGTTCTTTTATGGAAAAATCTGCTTCCTGTGCAAAGTCGCCGGAGCCGCTTTCAGCGCAGAAAATGCAACCACCCACCCCAACCGTTCCGTCACGGTTAGGGCAGGTGCAGCCACTACTTAATGCAATTTTATAGACTTTACTTCCGAATCTTTCTCGGAGATGTTCATTCAGACTTTTATACATGATAAATATCTGTAAACTCTGCAATTTCTCTGTCAATGGTGCAAAGGTCTTTTACATTAAGATCTTCCACATCATAGTGTCCGGTAATTCTTGCATAATTCTTTAAGCCTTCAATCATCTCGTTCATGTTAGCCGGCTTGTTTCTTAATGCAATGACATCAGCACCCATAGCCATAATCTTTGCAAGTTCTTCAGCATCCTTAGCCCCATCCAACGCAATTACAATATCCATATCAGACTGAACCGTATTCAAATACTTAGTTGCTCGATGCAATGCATAGGGAAGAGGGACAACATTAAAATTATTTAATACTACGTAATCAGGTTTTGCAAATACACAGAATTCCAAATCTCTTTCGATTCTTGCAGCCCCCATTTTAATACCGATAGGACAACCATCGGATTCCAAACGAAGGAAGTTTACAACCTGACGTAAATCCTCTTTCGAATTAATGGTTTTCTCAATTCCGTTACCATGTCCTACGATAATTTCAATCGCATCCGCTTTCTGATAATCTTCACTGGTCAAACCACTGTTAGGAATATACTGAACCATATTATATGCGCCGGTTGAAAATACGGGATTATCCAATACCAAAGGTCTGTCTGATGCAATACCAAGGATAGTCTTGCCCTGAACTTCGGTTCCCACCGGCAACGGCATGGGATTCAACTGTGCAGGCACAATAAGAATCTTCTCAAGATTATTACAATATGCAGATTCTTCCTTCTTCTCTGCTACAGGTGCCTGAACGGATTCTGCTACCGCTTCCGGTTCACTCTTAATTTCTTTATTCTCTTCTGCAAAGTTAACAAATACCTCTTCGATATCATCTTCGGTTACTTCTTCATCCACTACTTCATCCATAGCCTTGGATACATAAGTAACTCCGGCAACCGTTCCGGCAGCTCCTACTACATCATCTAAGAAAGACCATGCCTTAATTACCGGTTCTTCTGCCGCAGTTTCAACTGCCTCTGCCGCATCAGCCTCAGCTTCTTCTGCAACTTCCGTAACAACATCCTCTTCAGCTTCTTTAACTTCTTCAAAACTGAATTCTTCCTCAGCTTCTTTTGCTTCCTCAAAGCTGAATTCTTCCTCAGCTTCTTTTGCTTCCTCAAAGCTAAGCTCTTCCTCAGCTTCTGCTGCTTCCTCAAAACTGAATTCTTCCTCAGCTTCTGCTATCGGGCTATCATCTTCGCTTTCTTCATTTAATAATATTTCTTCTGCACCGTCAGCAGTAACGAATTCAATTCTGCCACCTTCCGGAACATCATCATCGAATGTAATGGCATCAATTGCTTTAAATACTTCTTCTTCTGAAATGCCAGCATTATCTCGTTCTTCATCAATAGTATTATCCACTACTGCATCAATTGTCATTTCTGTAAAGAAGTCATCGTCATCATCCTCAAGTTCAGCCTTAATTACTTCATCCACAAGCGCCTCTTCTGCGACTTCCTCAATTATCTCTGTTGCCTCTTCAAAGCCAAACTCTTCCTTTATTTCTTCCGCTATGGTTGCGGTCTCTTCCACTGCGTCTTCAAATTCAAATTCTTCCGCTGCTTCTTCCTCTACGGCTACCATATCTTCGGCTTCCTCTGCCACAACTTCTTCTGTAGCATCTACCGCATCATTAATTCCTTCCTCATCATCAAAAAAGTATTCTTTAACTTCCTCTAACACTTCTTCTTTACTTTCTTCTGCAACTGCCTCTTCCGGCTCTTCACCCAAAATTTCTTCTACAACCGGTTCTTCTGCAGGCATTACCATACCAACATTTTCAGCTTTTACTACAGCATCATTTTTATCTCCAAAAGGATCAATCACACGCTGTACCGTTCCGCCACCGCTATTCCATAAAGGTTTAAACTGCTCTTCTTCCTCATCTGAAATAATGTGAGAAGCACCTACCGGTTCTGCTGAAGAATAAAAGCTTTCAATACGGCTTTCGTACACAGGCATTTCTTCATCTTCTACTTTATCAATAATTGTTTCTTTTTCTTCCTTCTCTGTTTCTTCCTTCTCTGTTTCTCCGATAACGGTTTCAACACTGCCCATTGCATTACTGATAGTCCATCCCGTGGTATTGGAAGATACAGTTTCAGTCTCGGCTTTTGCTGATAAGGGAGACCAGAATTCCTGTCTTCTTTCAACTACAAATTCAGGAGCCTCTTCCTGCTTTTCTTCAATAAACTGTTCCTGTACATTATCAACAGTCTGTTCATAAGAAACAGTCTCTGCGTCTGCCTTTGTCTCCGACTGAGATTCAATTGCATTACCATCAGCATCTAATGCAATAAAATTTTCTTTGCCCTCATTACAAATCGGACATTCCGTAAGTTCCTCAAAAGATCTGCTGGCATGCTGTTCGTTGTAGATGTATCCGCATACCTTACATTCGTATTTTGCCATATGTATCCTCCCTTATTCCGGTAACCCGTTTTTATACCCAAAACATATAGTTTAGCATATCATATATTTCTACTTTTTTCAACGAAAAACCGCAGGCATAACAACCTGCGGTTTATTTTTATATATGATAAAACTACTCCGTTTATGAATTATATTGCATAAGCTTCCATTCTTTTCCTCTTTTATGACGGACAATAATAAAACACACCACATGGGCCAGAAAGGTCAGAGTCCATGATACAGGATAAGACATATATATTGTTTCTATGCAATGATATTCCGGGATTTGGAATATAGTCGCCAGCCAAACCAAACGAAATGCGCAGGCTCCCAATAACGAAACAATCATAGGTACAATAGAGCACCCCATTCCTCGTAATGAACCAACCATTACATCCATCATTCCGCATAAAGCATACACACTGCATATATACATTAGTCGCACCATACCGGCATCAATTACCGCCTGACTGTCTGTATACAAAGAAAGTAAGGGTTGCCCTAATAATACCACCAGATTTCCCATAATAACACCGGTAGCTATCACCAGTCCTTGAGCCGTATATAGAATTTTATTTACCCTTTCAAATTTCATTGCTCCTATATTCTGACTGGTAAAAGAAATAGCCGCCTGATATAAGGAATTCATGGCAACATACACAAAACCTTCCACACTGCTGGCAGATGAATTTCCCGCAATAACTGTTTCTCCAAACAAATTTACCGAGGATTGAATAAAAACATTGGATAACGAAAAAAGTGTACCCTGAAATCCGGCAGGCAAACCAATTTGAACAATCTTCCAAAATTTATCAGCCTTTATTCGCAACTCCTTTAATTCAAGGTGAATGCCGCCCTCTTCCTTCATAAGACAGCGCACTACCAGAAAAGCAGATATAAACTGTGAAATAACGGTAGCTAACGCAACGCCGGCCACATCCATATGAAAGCAGATAACAAATACCAAATTCAGTCCCACGTTCACCACGCCGGCAAAGGTCAAATAATACAGCGGTCTTCTGGTATCGCCTACAGCACGTAAAATAGCACTGCCAAAATTGTAAACCATAGTCGCCGGCATTCCCAAAAAGTAAATCCGCAAATATAGTGATGATAACTTCAATACTTCCGGCGGTGTATTCATCATCCCCATAATAAGCGGCGCACCAACGAAACCGATTATTGCCAAAATCACTCCGCTGACTATACTCAGCATAATGGATGTATGCACGGTTTCTTTCAATTCTTTCTGCTGGTTTGCACCATAAAAGCGTGCAACCAACACATTAGAACCCACAGACAAACCAATAAAAACATTTGTTAATAGATTAATCAATGAAGATGTAGCACCAACCGCTGCCAGAGAATTATCTCCCGCATAATTTCCCACCACAATAATATCCGCAGCATTAAATAAAAGCTGTAAAATGCCTGAAAACATCAAAGGAAGGGAAAACAATAGCATTTTCTTTAAAATGGAACCGCTACACATATCCATCTCATATTTTTTTGTTTGCATAATAATCAACTCTTTTCTTTGCGCATCATATCATCCAAAGATACGCATCCTGATTTCCCGTACAAACGTACAAGAAGTAAAAGTGCACGACCGATTTTGGACGTACACTTTTGTATCTGATATTTTATTCATTTAATTCAGAAGTACAATGAGGACATCTGCTTGCCTCAATGTTAATTTCACTCTTGCAGAAAGGACAAACCTTTGTGGTAGGAGCAGCCGGCGCTTCCTCTTTCTTTTTACGGGTAAATGCCTTGCTCATAGTGTTAATGCCTTTAATTAATAAGAATACGATAAATGCCATAATCAGGAAGTTAATAATTGCTGTAAGAAAACTTCCGTAATTCAAAGTAGCTTCATCATTTAATACAAGCACATAGCCTGTCAAATCTGTTCCGCCAATCATACCGAGTAACGGATTGATAATATCATTTACCAATGAGTTTACAATACTTGTAAAAGCACCACCGATAATAATACCAACTGCCATATCCATTACATTTCCGCGACTGATAAAATCTTTAAATTCATTAAAAAACTTTTTCATAGGTTCAACTCCTTACTGCATTTTTCATCTGTCAAAATACAAACCGATTATGTCATCGCCATAAACTAAAAATAATTATACACCCGTTTTTTGCATGTGACAATCGTATTTTTATATTTCTCCTACCAACACAACTTCCGTATATGTATGCTCTGTAAAAGGCAGAAATTTATTTAACATATCCTCTGTCTTCATGGCAATGCTGGAAGTATTCATACAAGGATGACAGCCAAAATATTCTGCTTCCAGCAAATCCTTGTCAATTAGCAGGCGGACTTTCTTTTCTTTATCGTAAGCAAGTCCCAGTACGGTAGCGGAACCGGGCGTCAGATTCAAATACTGCTTAAGTTCCTCCGGCCCTGCAAAAGATAATCTTGCAGAGTTAATCTGAGACGATAACTCTTTTGTTTTAAATACCTTATCTCCCGGCATAAGCAGAAGATAAAAGTCTGTCTTCTGGCGGTTACACAAAAATAAATTTTTGCAAATATGAGCACCTAACGCTTCACTAATAGCTATACAATCTTCCATAGTCTGTGCCGCTTCATGGTCGGCTCTTTTATAAATAATTCCAAGGGCATCCAGCATATCGTATGCCGCAATTTCCTTCTCCGTTCTTCCTGCTACATCAGCAGGTCTTCCTTCATAAATGTTCATAGTAATTTTCACCTCTGCCCTAAATAATTTATGATTTCATAAAATATATAATTTATTTAACGTTAAAGAATCATCCCGGAATCCGTTAATCATCCAAATCAAATATTCTTCCGCTATACATTTCAAGCAAGCATCCCTCATCCAGTTCTTCCCTAAGAAGCTTCATGGCCGGTGTCCCGGTACAGTGTCCGGTAATCAAAAAGCGAATATCCGCTGCCTTAATATAATCCGTCAGCATCTTCACTTCTTCTGCCGTAAAAGTGCAGGTTGTCTCTCCGTTTTTAAGCCCTCTCATATGTAAGCCGCCTACATAGGCATATATCTTTTTTCCGGGGAATACTGCTTTAACCTCTTCCACAATATTTTGCACGCCGCCATGAGAACAACTGTTACAAATCACCAACCCGGCTTCTGTTTGAAATACCACACTCATTTCGTGTGCAAAATCATCCGGTAGCATTTCACCTTCTTGAACCCGGTACAATCCTGCACGCTCACCGATTTTCTCTAACCCCTGCGTACTATGCGGCACAAGAACAATTCCGTCACTTACCTTAGTCACTTCACAAATCGGCTTCATTTGCTCATATAACTTTTCCTGTATAACTGCATTTACACCGATTTCGTGCAAAGCACCTCCCGATGTTGAAAAATATTGATTCAACGCTGTTTCCATGGCATATACGGGCGCATGATCATTTATTTTTATGAAAGCATCAAAGCCACCGGAATGGTCATAATGTCCATGCGATAAAAAGGCCATATCCACAGACGATAAATCAACCCCCAGACTTTCGGCATTCTCTGCATAAGCATTGGTACTTCCTGCATCTAAAAGAATCTTTTTATCCCGATACTCAATATATAAGCTCAAGCCATGCTCACATTTTAATTCCGATTCAGTTGTATTCTCAATCAATACTTTTATTTTCAATTCACATTTCCTCTTTACGCTTTCCCCTGATTCGAGCGGAATACATCAGCCACTTCACTAATTGTGATATATGCTTTAGGGTCAATCTCATGGACAATATCACGCATTTTAACTACCTGGAAACGATTCAGTACGAAATACACGATGGTCTTTTCTGCATTGGAATATCCGCCTCTTGCTTCAATACGTGTCATACCTTTCTCAAAGGCTTCTGATAAAGCCGCACACACCTCATCCGGACAACTTGTCACAATCATCGCTTCCTTGGAACGGTCAATACCTTCTACAATAAAGTCCACAGTTTTTAACGCTGCCATATAAGTAACAATGGAATAAAGGGGTAATATCCAGCTTTCAATTACAAAACCGCAAATCACATAAAGCACCACATTATATACCATCACAAAAGTACCTACGGTAATACCCAGTTTTTTGGCAAATACCACCGCCATAACTTCGATACCGTCCATGGCACCCCCGAAACGAATAGCAAGACCACTGCCCATTCCGGAAATCAAACCGCCAAACAAGGCACAAAGCAATAAATCCTCCCCTGCCAGAGGGGATGCAATACTCACATCAATGGGAAGCACATCCCGAATCAGCCACGCAGTAACAGAATAAATCGTGACTGCATAAATCGCATATATGGTAAAAGGTACACCTTGTTTCTTCATTCCGTATAAAAAAAGAGGCACATTTAAAAGAATCAAAAACACAGACAAGCTCAACCATTCAGGTGTAATCTGCTCCAAAAGCATGGAAGTTCCGGAAATACCGCTATCGTATAATTTTACCGGGGATAAAAACACCGTAACACCAAAGGCATTGATAACACCGGCTACAGTCAGCATAAGAAAATTACTGATATGTAACTGCTCCCTGATACTTTTACGACGTTTTTTAATTACGGGAGGCTGTGTAACTTCTTTTATATTATCAAGCACCTCTTCTGCTACAGTTTCCGTGCCGTCAATTTTCTGCTGTAATTCTTCTTTCTTTTCTTCTTTCAGAATTTCTTTATTCTCCAAATTGACCCACATCCTTTTCATGAAATCTTCTTTTTAATCTTAACACAATTTCCCCTGTAAAAGAATGAAAATTTTATGGATTTCTTTTATAAGGAAATGTGCTATACTGAATCTTAGCCAAAAACGTCGTGTACATACCGGAAACTATAGGATTGCAATCCGTAAATTTAGGAGCCTTTTATGAAACAAATAAGTGAACTGGAATTATATTACAATAAATTTAATGAAGAAAAGAGACTGGACTCGCGTCACGGGCAAGTGGAATTTATTACTTCCATGAAGTATATCCATAAATATATCCCTACAGACCGCGAACCGTCAGCCATCAAAATTCTGGACGTAGGCGCCGGCACCGGACGCTACAGTATCGCATTGGCAGAAGAAGGCTATGATGTAACTGCCGTAGAACTTGTGAAATATAACTTAGGCATCTTAAAGCAGAAAAGAGATACACTTGGCGATGCCTTAAAAGGTAGCCTTACTGCTATGCAGGGCAATGCCACCAGGTTAAAAAAATTAGAGGATAACAGCTTTGATGTCACTCTGATATTCGGCCCCATGTATCACTTATTCGGAAAAGAAGACAAGTTAAAAGCCTTGTCTGAAGCCAAGCGCGTTACCAAGCCTGACGGTATTATTTTAGTCGCCTATTGCATGAATGAATACAGCGTGCTTACCTTTGCCTTTAAGGAGCGAAATATTCTTCAATGCATGGAAGAAGGACGCTTAAGTGATGATTATAAAACCCTGTCCCAACCGGAGCATTTATACGATTATATGCGTATTGAGGACATTGATGATTTGAATACTTCCATGGGTCTAAAAAGGCTTCAAATCATTTCTCCTGATGGTCCTGCAAATTATATAAGACCTTTTTTAAATCAATTAAACGAAGAAGAATTCAAGCATTTTATCGAATATCAGCTTGCCACCTGCGAACGTGCCGATTTAATCGGAGCCGGAGCGCATACGGTTGATATATTGCTTAATACAAAATAATACATCAATCGCTTTCTAAACTTTCACATATCGCATAGCCACTTCCGCAAGTGCCGCTGTCCCGTATACAAATGCTTTGGTGTCCAGTCGCATCTTCGGATGATGCAGGGGATGTTCATATCCTTCCCTTGAATCTCCTGCTGCCAGTGCCACCATAATGGAAGGCACCCTTTGGGATACATATGCAAAATCTTCTGAACCGCCACCGCTTTGACCGGGCATATCCTGACTGCGGATAACCATATCTTTCCCCATGGCTTCTTTTAACCAGATATTTGTTTTCTCGGACAATTCCTTGTCATTGGTAAGCGTCGGTGCCCCGCTTGTGTAAGTCACAATTGCTTCTGTACGAAAGGCTCTTGCCACACTTTCCGCGATTTCTGTCAGACGTTTTTTCATATGATTTCTTACCTCTTCATCAAAGGCACGCATGGAACCTTTTAAGGTTACGGCATCCGGAATGGCATTGGGCACATTGGCCCCTTCCAACGCTCCGATTGTCAAAGCCGCCTCATCAAAAACACTTAACTCTCGTGCCGCTATTTCCTGTAATGCAATTAAGACATGAGCAGCCGCGGTTAACGGGTCCGCTCCCAAATGAGGCATAGAGCCATGACACCCTTTACCTTTTATCTCTATCTTAAAAAAATCTGCTGCCGGGGCACTGACACCGGGAGCGGAAACAATCACGGTTCCTGACTTTATGGGAACTCCTGTCATCACATGCACCATCATGGCACCATCTGCCTTAGGATTCTCTAACACTCCTGCGTCAATCATATCTTTGGCGCCTTCCAGAATCTCTTCTGCCGGCTGAAACATAAATTTTACAATGCCGCCAAGCTCCTGTTCGTGATATTTCATCAACTTTGCCGCACCAAGTAACATGGCAGTATGGGCATCATGTCCGCAGGCGTGCATATTTCCGTTGTCACTTTTAAATGAGACATCTGCTTCTTCTTTTATTTTTAAAGCATCCATGTCTGCACGAAGCAAAAATACCTTGCCGGTTTCCGTATTGCCGGCAGTTGCTACAATCCCTGCCTTGCCGCAATCTACAGGTTCATACCCCATCTCTAAAAGACGTTTTTTGACATAGGCTCCGGTTTGAGTCAAATCAAAGCCGGTCTCTGCATGAGCATGCAACTGCTCGTAATCTGTTTGAATCTGTGACTGTATTTTTAATGCTTCTTTTAACATGCTGAGTCTCCTTTTTGATATGTTTTTCTACCGTTGATGCGATATTTTTATGTGTGCTTTTATTTATCTTTTTATAATATTAAAATGTACTTTTTTTATCCACTTATACTGTAAAAGTATAACTTTTCTTTATGTCTTTTTCTTGATATAATGTAATCGTAAAAGCAATAATAAAATAATTATATCATACGAAATTAAAAACTATTTTTTTACATAGTTTTGCACAAAAAGGAAATACTAAAGAAAACTTTGTAAAATACGCCTTTGGCGATTCAAGATAAAAGGAGGTACTGATATGGCACTTTTAAAACTTACAAGAGACAATTTTGAAACAGAGGTTTTAAGCAGCAAAATCCCTGTTCTGGTAGATTTCTATGCAGAATGGTGTGGCCCCTGTCGTATGTTAGGTCCCGTCATTGATGAAATCGCAGAAGAAGCCACAGACTTTAAAGTCGGCAAGGTTAATATTGACGAACAACCTGAGCTTGCCACCAAATATCAGGTGATGAGCGTTCCTACATTGGTTGTAATTAAAAATGGCGAAGTTGCAAATCGAGTGACGGGAGTAACTCCCAAGCAGAAGATTCTGGATATGTTAGGGTAAAAAAGAAAAAGGATGGTCAACTGACCATCCTTTCTTAAATTTACATTACTGCACAAAATATTCATAATCCTTATAAATACCCAGCCATGCATCCTGTCCGTCCCACTCCGCAATTCCAAGCTCCTTTTGACGAGCGGCAATTAATTCTTTAATTTGCTCTGATGTATAGAGTTTAATGCCTGCATTCTCAAACGCCGCAATAATACTCTTCTGATTTGCAATCTGCTCGGCAGTAGATTCTACTTCATCTGACACCCATAAATTATAATATACGTTATGATTAATTTCATAACGCTCCATAACCAACGGTCCAAACACTTCATAATCAAAATAGCTTTTACCGGAAGCTTCATAATCTTCTATCCACTGCAATACTACAACCTGCACTTCTTCATCTTCCGTGTATTGATATCCGCTTGCACATATCATACCATCATAGATGTCCTGTTTCACGCCATTAGCGTCTATAATGTATTCCTCCTCATAATGAAGGCTCGCGCCGCCGGAACCGTAACTACGAAACCACCCATATTCATCTACTTGCAAATCCGAACGGTTCCATCCGTTAGCAGCATGACAAATATACAACTTGCTATTTCGATACTGTAAAACCACATAGGTATAAAACGCATCGGCTGTACGGTCGTTTACTTTCAACAACAATTCTTTATTCCCATCATTTCCACAATCAATCAATGCCCACTCAATTGCACCACCAAGCCAGGAACCACCATTTACATTACGCATATTATTGATAAGATCATAAAAGTACCAACAATTACGTATATCTTCAGTCATATTCCTATACTCAATAAATTCAGTGTAGTCTTCACTAAAGCAGGCACCGCATTCTCCTGAAAAAAAAGCCAGATATGCAGCTTCCGGTGTTGTATATGGTAACGCCGATGTTGCCGAACCCGAATATTTGGTATAATTAACTTCTGCAAAATAATAACTGTAGCCATAGTAATATTCGTCCGTATTCGTCTCATCGTAGTCATCAAAACTTACAAGCCAATTCTCTAATTCCTCTAACCATTCATTGCTGTCCGTTTCCTTATCCCCAATCACATATTTATCACCATCGGCACCATAAATTCCGTTGCCTTCATTGTCTCCTTCTTCTAAATTCTCCCGATACAAGGACTGAACCAATTCATACTTCTCATCTGCTATCACATAAAATGAATACTTCTCACTGTCTGATGAAAACTCATAACGCATCAGCATTCCGTTTGGCAATAATGTCGTGTACTGCGTTTCATCGGTCAGGCTGACCACATCATCACCTTGCTTTCCGAGCACATAAGTATACATAGGTTCTCTTACAATCAACTCCGGGTTACCATCATAATTAACATCATAAAAGCCGTATTCGGCCTCATCTATATTCTCTACCAAAGTAGTAATATTCTCATCCAACCAAGTCATGTAAAATAACTTATCTTCCTCTGTCACTTCAAACTCCGGAAGCTCTGTCTTTACAATATAAGTTTGTATATTTTCATTAGAATCTTCGTTTTCTGTTTCTTCAACTTCTACATTTATCTCAAAGCTCTCTTCTTCGGAAATTTCGCTTATATTCTCTTCATCCTGTCCATGAATCAAATCTTGTGCATCACCTTTTCCACATCCTGCAAATACCAAAAAAGCGGCACCAACCAATAATCCGCCCACAATTCTTTTTATTCGTTCTGAATATTTATGACTATTTTTCATTATACGAACCTTTCTGACAACAAAAAACATTTTTTCTTCTTTTGCATTTTACAAAAATACCTCCCTTTCCGAATCCGCATTTTACAAACTAACATCTGTAAAGTACGTTTCTTTTATCCGAAAAGGGAGGGCTTTTATTTACCGGTAAGCTTTATTCTTGTGTCTTATTGTCTTTCACAACTAAATTAATGTCTTCAAGACCGGTCAAGTTAACATTTCTGTTAACCTTAGCATCGTAAGACTCAGCGTTGATGATGTTAGCCAAATCAATGCCGGTAGCTTCCTTCATGCTTTCAAAAACCTTAGCCATAACAACAGGTACATTTCCGGCAACCTGATCTACACCATTGCTACCGCCTTCGCCACCGCCGATAATGGTAATCTTATCAATCTGTCCAAGAGGCTGGGCAACTTTCTCTGCGATTTCAGGTAATACCTTAATCATCATTTCAGCCACAGCAGCCTTGTTGTACTTCGCATAAGCTTCTGCTTTCTTCTCCATAGCTTCTGCTTCCGCAAGACCCTTTGCAGCAATAGCTGCCGCTTCCGCTTCACCCACAGCACGGATACCTTCCGCTTCCTGCTCTCTTGCGAAACGGTCTGCTTCTGCCTGTGCCTTCCGGGCTTCTGCTTCACGCTGTGCCTCGAACTGCTTAGCTTCTGCTTCTTTCTGACGCTGGTAAAGCTGAGCATCCGCTTTCTGCTGAGCAGCATACTTATCTGCTTCTGCCTGCTTCTTAACTTCCGCTTCCAAAGCCTGTTCCTTAACAGCAACTTCCTTCTGCTTTAATTCAATCTCACGTTCCTGACGCGCGATATCAGCATTAGCTGTTGAAATTTCGATAGACTTACGCTGCTCTTCCTTCTGAATATCGTAAGCTGCATCCGCCATAGCCTTCTTGGTATCCGCATCCATCTGGAGCTCGGATTTCTTAATGGCAAGTTCGGTCTGCTTCTTAGCGATTTCAGTTTCAGCTGCAACCTTAGCATCATTTGATTCCTTGTCTGCTGCTGCCTGTGCAACCTTAATATCTCTTTCACTCTCTGCACGGGCAATGGCTGCTGCCTTTTTAATTTTAACAATGTTATCAATACCGAGGTTTTCGATAACTTCATTACCATCCACGAAATTCTGAACGTTGAAGCTGATGATATCAAGACCCATAGCCGCAAGGTCAGGTTCTGCATTTTCTTTTACAAGGTTAGCAAACTTCTGACGGTCAGAAACCATTTCTTCCAGTTTCATCTTACCTACGATTTCACGTACGTTACCTTCCAAAACTTCTCTGGCAACATTTGCTATGTACTCAGTAGGCTTATTTAAGAAGTTCTCTGCTGCAAGCTGGAGTTTATCCGGCTCATTACTGATTTTAACATTGACGGTAGCGTCAACATTGATGTTGATATAATCTGCAGTAGGTACTGCATTGCTGGTTTTTACATCGATAGGAATCAAACGTAAATTCAACTTATCCAATCGCTCGAAGAAAGGGATACGCACGGTAGCTTTACCGATAGCATAACGGGGTCTTTTCTTAAGACCGGAAATAATATAGGCCATATCAGGCGGAGCCTTCACATAACCTAAAAGAAATAAAATGACAAGTGCAACCACGGCAATAACAATTGCCACGGGTACCCATAATAATTGGGGCATAATTAATTCCTCCTTTTGTAAATGTATTTTTATTATATAATTAATAATATAATATTATCAACCATTCCATTATATAATTAGTGAATTTCCGGATAGTTTTCCTTTATTTTTTCTTCATAATATGAAATTGCTTCTGCATACGTAAGTTCACCTTTAAAATAATATGACATTGCTTCTTGAAAATACTGCTCGCACTCAGCTTCATATTTACATACAACTCTCTCATCAACAGTATCAGCTACATAGCAATAAACCTTATACGGATTCTGTCCATCGTACAAATCGCTACAATATGTATCATCTAATGCAATTTCATTCATAAAACTTCTATTATTTGCAAAAGTATCACTCTTTACAATTTCATATAATAATTCTTTGTCTGTTGCTAAATTAATAAAAATTTCTTTAATCAGACTCTCATTTTGTGTTCCTTTAGCAACGCACATCCATACCCCACCATAATAAAAACTATCCGGTGCTGCACACATACCCCATCCATCTTCATAAGTATATGGAAGAAGATATTGATTTGCCCAAGTTGCTGAAAACTGTCCAAAAACATTTGTCGGAACTTCAAAATCGTAAACAGATGTTTCATTTAAGTATTCTTTCTCATATAACTCCTTAGTAAAAAATGCCCATTTTAAAATATCTTCATCGTACTGAAATTGTTCATCCATAATCCATGATAAATCTCTATTATCTGTAAACGCCCTAAACACTCGGCTTTCATCTTGTGTAATATAATACCCTGATTCTTTTAATCGTCCCGCAGTATTATAAAATACTCCCCAATCCTTCAAATACTCTTGAATCTCCGTCGGTTCATCTGTTCCGAATACTTCCTTTGCAATAGAACGTCTGTAACAAAAAACTCCCGGTGCCGCATAATAAGCAAATCCACATAACCGTCCTTGCGTGTCTGTTACAACTGATTGAGTATATCCATACTGTTCACTTAAATCTTCTCTTCCTATTCCTATATCTGCCAAAGGTATCGTATATCCTGCTTCTATAAATCTTTGAGCCCAGATATCTTCAACCAAAAAAATATCTATACATTCATCTTCTGAAACACTTTCATTCTTAGATAATGCCATCTCTAATTCATCTGTATAATATTCTGAAAAAACCGTATGCCAACAAACAGTAACCTCTCCAATCATTCCTGTCTGATCATCTATTTTCTCATACCCCGGATAAGCTGATTCAAATAAATCTTGGGTTGCTGTTGACCAACTCCAAATATTTAATACTTTTCCATCATTATTATCTGCTTCTTTTACCTCTTCTACAATATAGTCATATATGGGAATTTCATTGTCATATCCGTTTTCTTCCCAATAAAACAGACTATTATCTGCTTCATCTATTTCAATCGTTTCTTCAGTATCAGCCTCACTCTCTTCTTCTATTGAATCTTCCGTATTTTCCTCAATGTTTTCCACAAGTAATTCGCTTTCTTCTTCAATTACAGAAGATACTCCTGTTTCTGCCTGATAGTTATTTATTGCATTCTCCACTCTTTCTTGCACATATGAAAGCGGGGCACAACCTATAAGCATATTGGCACTCATTATAATGATAAGAATGGTACTTAAAATTTTCTTTCCCAATATAGTTCTCCTTTTCAATACATAAAGAGACAAATAACCGCCTGATAACTTCAGCCGGTTACTGCCCTTACATTCATATTTCTATCAATTCATCCTTATTCTACCTTAGCATCAACTGCGTTCTTCTTAACACTTTCAATACCCTTTAAGCAAGCAGGCTTTGTTGTGTAACCTTCGCCGGTAGCGATAATCTGTCCGTTTGTAGCTTTCAATCTGAAACGGAATTCACCTTTCTTATCTTTATACACTTCAAACTTAGGATTCTTAGCAACTGCGTAATCTGCTTCTGTCTGGTCTTCCATGTTAGCAACGGGAGCGTTCTTCTGAACACTTGCGATACCCTTCATACAAGCAACTTTAGAAGAATATACTTCTGAAGTAGCGATTACTTCACCGTTTCCTGCCTTCAAATCAAATTTGATTCCTGTGTTAGTTTCTTTGACTACGAATTTACCCATAATAGTAACCCTCCTGTTTTTTATATAGTAGTCTTATGTACTTCTCTATCGATAACAAACATTGCCACGACTCTCTTGTATTTATCACTTGACAAAAATGTTTGTATATCTTTGTATTCATATGCGGTATCCCGGTTGCCGTATACATTATATACACGAACTTTGTCACTTAACTTCTCTACAGATACATAATGTGCACCGCATCCCTTGGAGGAAACCCACCAATACATCAGAATTGCAACCTGATTCTCTTGTATGCAGGCATCCCAATCCTTTTTCCCGGAATAAAACTTCCAGCTCAAATTCTGTTCCGTCAAAAACCGTTTCACGCTTGTGGGATTGATACCAAATCTGGCATTAAATACAAGTCCCTTTCGCTCATAGAAATCTACGATTTCTTCCATCTGCGGTTTACGTCCCACCATACTTAATACATTGAAAGTAGCAATGGCTCCGCAACCGCTGTGGGCAAAATCACAGCTACCGATACGCATGTCCTTCAAATCCCCTACAGACTGGCCGTTTAGCGGAAATTTCAGACCTTTTGCCAGGTTAATTGCACGGTTCTTTGTGGCTTTCTTTTTTATCGAAAAATATGGTAAACGTACCAAATTCAACGCCGCAAAACACCCATAGCCTACCAAATTCACAAAACCTTTTAAAAAAATATTCGGTTTGCTTTCTTTTGTATTCTTTTGTCTTTTATTGTTAGAATTTGTATTTTCCATCAATTATATTTTATTACATTTATTGGAATATGCAAGTAATATTTATAAAATAATAAAAATTATATATGTCATATTTTTTCATTTACTCTTAAGTTACTTCTACGTTTTTCCGATACTATTTATAGTGATTTTTCTGTATAAAAAACATGGAGGTTAATTTTATGAAAAAACTTATTGCTGAATTTATCGGCACAGCAGTTCTTGTTACCTTAGGTTGCGGTACCGCAATGTTAGTAGGCTGTAATGCAGCTCAGGGCTGTGGTTACATTTTAACCGCATTGGCATTCGGTCTTGTAATTGTAGGCATGGCATACTGCGTAGGCAATATTTCAGGTTGCCACATCAACCCCGCGGTTTCATTAGGTGTTCTTATGAGCAAGGGAATGAGTGTAAAAGAGTTCTTTGGCTATGTATGCGCACAGTGCTTAGGTGCTTTAGCAGGTGCAGGAATTCTTGCTGCAATCTTTGGTCTTGGCGGCGTTACCGATATGACAGGCGGCTTTGGCTCTAACGGCCTTGCCGGTGTAAACGGAAGCATTGTTGCAGGTTTATTGGTAGAAGTTGTTTTAACTTTTATCTTTGTAATGACAATTCTCGGTGTAACAAGCAAAAAAGCCGGACATGGCTCTTTTGGCGGACTGATTATCGGTTTGACACTTGTTCTTGTACATATCCTCGGCATCGGTTTAACAGGTACATCCGTTAACCCTGCAAGAAGCCTTGGACCTGCCATCGTAGCAGCAATCGCAGGAAATACAGCTCCCATCGCTTGCGTTTGGGTATTTATTGTAGGACCTTTCATTGGTGCAGCTTTAGCAGCTTTAGTTTATAACTTCTTAGAGAAAGAGAAATAAGATTTTAATATAAGTATAAAAAAAGAAATTCGTCTTATGAAACATAAGGCGAATTTCTTTTTATCCAAAATGATATGATTTTAAATTTTTCTTAAATGTCTACTTCCTCTTTAATCCAAGCAACAGCCTCATCTACGGTTGCAAAGTGGCCCTCCGGAATACCCGTCTGTGAACGTTCCGTATTCTTCTTTGCCTGAACTTTAAGCATAATAGATGTTCCTTCTGCAAAACCAAATGCCTTACAACCGGCATCTACAAATTTCTTAGTCATTTCAACCAAAATACCGCCTTCCTCAGGTGATACCGGTGCCATCTGCGAACAATCCGCAATATAAGCCCAACCACGATATTTCCATGCTTTTGCCTCTTCTAAAACGGTTTCTGTAAGCCATTTTAACTCATCTGCATTGGTCTTACCTTTACCTGCTGATACAATAATCCTTCTGCCATTTACTACTTCTACTGACTGTGCCCCATTCTGTTTCGCCATACCTTGTCTCTCCTTTGTTTTTATTCTTGCGAGTCAATTATTGTTATCTTGCAATTCCCTCATTTTGCAAGAATTGACTGACAATTTACATTTTTTATTTTATGCCTAAAATAAGAGTATGTCAATGCAAATATGAGAACAACCCAGCTTTCATTACAAGTTATCAGTTTGCTTATTTCTCGCGCTCCTCAGCAAAAGCCTGCTTTAACTTTTTATGGTTTACGAAATTGGTAAACTCATAATATTCGCCCTCGGATTCGAAAGCCAGAAGTTGAATAAGCATATTGGCTTTCAAAACAAAATTCTCCATTCTCTTAATTTCTAAGTATGCCACCCTGTCGCCTATGTTGTTCTTTAAATCAACCTCATAGATGTGAAGATATTCATCTTTTACAGTCAACAGAAGAACGCCAAACTTCTTTGTACGTTTTCCTTCCGGAAAGCTTGATACGGACGCGCAGGTTGCGGCCCCTCGACTATCACAATAACCCAGACTAATTAAATCTTCTATTTTTCGAAACATTGCCATTATATGCCCCTCCTTACATTTTATACACTAATTTATCTCAACTGCCACGCTATCTGTATCATTAGTTTCTGCCGGAATTTCTTACCTCAATTTCTTACTTTAATTTCTCACAAAATTCCGCAATCAAGGCATCATCCGCTTCTTTCACCTTATCCTTCGGATCCACAAGAATCAGTTCTGCAACAAAATCATTAATGCCTAAATATTCTTTTAACTTCTTAAGTGCCTTGTCCGCACCGCCACCGCTGAAACAAGTAAATACCGCGATTTGCATCTTTTTTACCGCAGGATTCTCATTGATAAAAGTTCTGATGGGTGGCGTAAAAGTGCTTGCCCAAACCGGAGTACCAAAGATGATTCTGTCGTATTGCGCAGCATCAAATTCGTAGGACTGTAATGTAGGTGTCTCTGCCATTACAGCACTTTTACCGCCCCAGAAAAACTTCTTAAAACCTTTATTAGGATAAGACTTCTCGGGTTCAATACGAATTACATCCACCTCGCAGGATGTTTTTAAAAGTTCTGAAATTTTATCTGCGGTGTATTTTGTATTGCCCTCTAATGAGTAATATACGATTGCTGTTTTCATTTCTTTGTTCTCCTTTATTTTTATAAATGTAAAACTATTTTAATCATAATGGTTGAGGCAAGGGATGTCAAATAGATGCAACAATATTGTCAAAATAAAAAGGAACTCAGAATGAGTTCCTGTATGTCCACCTTCACGGTCTGATTTTGCTTATTTAGAAACTTTATTGTTACGGTTTTTGCCGTTTTTTGACGAGTATTTGCGGTATTTTACCTATTATTTAGCCTTTTTCCGGGGAAATGTATCGGATTCGTATCACGGTTTTGAAGAAGCCCTACGTGTATCACGGCTTGTTTGAGGGTAGGTGGTCGAACAAGAAGCATGTGATAAAGCATCCTTACAGAAATGATACTCTCTTTAACAAAATGAAACACACTGTGTTCCATTTTAAAAACCATTTCCCATAAAATCAAAAACGACCCAACGTGGTCCGCATCGTTGAGAGGCGTGTTGGGTTCTGTTAATCATATTATATTCTATCTCGCGAGAAAAGCAACTGTTTTATTCCTCGCTATTTTTATTGCTACACTGTGTCTATCGATCGATATCCTGCCGATTTACAATTTTCAAATAGTTTCTCTTTAAATCATTAACAGAACCAAAGAATTTCTGCTCTGATTTAGAAAAAATATGGTTCTCAATTTTTAATTTCAACAATTCAAATGTACATATCATATCTGCCACTTGAAACAATCTATAATCCGATGGTTTCACTTTTCGAAACTCTACACGAGGCAAAAAAGCATTAAACAACGTCGACAATATCTTGTTCAACTCCACCTGCCCATTATCATAGTATATTTTAACCAAATCAAATGAAAGCAAAAAGTCATAGTGCTCCCTTATAAAAATAGATATTTGCTTTGAAAGTTTTCCTGTCGCCTCAACTATATCTTCGATATGTTTTTTCTCAATGTAGAAAGATTTGTATTTTACACCACTCTGTCGCATAAATGTAACCATCTTATTAAATATCTTTCTACGTTCTAAATAATCCATTTCTGAGTAATCTTCCTCTTTGCGAATAATAGGTCCCGTATGTATACAGTGATTTTCCAATCCCAGATTTGATAACTCTCTTTCCAAATATTCCATTGGCTCTTGAATAGATACATCCTGCTCATGAAATACCATTGTAACTATATACCACGGAGAATGATAATCATATTCCCCTAAGTCACCGGATTCATCTATAAAAATACTTAATTCCTTCATCGAACCCCTTCTTACTTGTTTTTTAGTATAAAAAATGGCGGGTATTCACCCGCCAATGATGGGGAACCTCCCCATCTGCTGATGGACCCGGATCTTTCGACCAGCCCAAACTGTAACACATTACAGTTTTATTCTATGTATAGCGTATCATCTTTATACATTTTTTTCAAGGCGAACTTCTACTCCATTTGCATTTTTGAGAGAAGAAAACTTGTTATGCAAACATCCTGTGTTCTTCCTTTTCATTGTCCAAATCATCATGTAATAATAGTCTTAAAAATGGCGACGTGTCACCATTTTTATCTACTTCATCCAGCAAG
>SVFD01000002.1 GCA_015057025.1 Lachnospiraceae bacterium
AACAGGAGATTCTTCTACAATAGTTTCGGTGCTTTCAGTTGCTTCCTGTGATACAACAGGAGCTTCAGTAGGCTCTACAACAGCTTCCTGTTCAACCTGTGATTCAACAGTGGGTTCGTTTACGTTATTGTTTGCTGTTTCTTCTGTGTTGCCGCCACAAGCGGTAAGGCTTGCTACAAGTGCCATTGTAGCGATTAGTGCTAATGTTTTTTTCTTCATTTCTGTGCTTTTCCTCCTCTTGCTGATTTATCAGCATTTATTTTTGTGTTTTGTGTTCATTTATGAACATATAATGGTTTGAAAACAGATATTATACTAACATATACTTTAAGGCATAGTCAAGTGTAATATGTTCATATACGAACATAAAATGGTGCATAAATGGTAGGAGATTAGAACATATGACAGACGATATTTTAATCATCAAAAAGCGTGGCGATGGTTGCAAGACCTTTTCAATCCGTATTGATGAGGGATTGGCAGAACGTATTGACAATCTGGCAGCCGAAGCAAAGATGAGCCGCAATGAAATGATTGGCGAGCTCCTTGAGTTTGCGGTTGAAAGATGTAAACTGACAGACAGAAAATAATAGATAAAGCACAATAGAGTGGTATAGCCTACCGAGGATGATTTTCCCGATAGGCTTTTTTGTTGTACTTATAAAAGCAAATAAGCCTACTGAGTGGGCTCAGTAGGCTGTGATGCAATATTATTCTGCCGCTGATGCGGTAGATTGTGCTCTGTACGCTTCTCGTGCAGAATTGAACATGTCTGCAATCTCTTGGACTGTGACAGTGATGTCTTTCCAACTGGTTCCTTTCTTGTTGGTAGCCACAGACAGCTTCTTTGTCTGTTCAGGCTTTCCAAGCAGGATAGATTTATAGCCAGCGACTTCTGAACCATCACGTTTGGTAGCAGGGAGTAATTGTCCCATATTAATTGCGAACGATGCGTAGCCAGTTTTGGATTCTTGGCACGGAACGCTTATGTTTGCGAACTGTTTGCCGTCCTGTCTGGTGTTTACGTGAATGAGTGCTTCGTGTACAAAATTGATGAATAAGTTTTTAGCTGCCATAGTTTTATCTCCTTCTCGTTTGAATCCTAATATCTGTTTCCATATTCGGACCGAGCTGCGTGAGCAGCTTACTGGATAGGTAAATCTAAGCTGGTTGGTGTTAAAGTGAGTGGAGATAAGATAGGGGGTGCATCGAATAAAGGTAAGACGGCGGGCGTAGCTGCCAGCCGTGCGTATTTGGCACGGGATTTTATTGCCTGTGATGAGCATTTATGGTATATTAGCCTTGTGTATAGCTCATAAATGAGAATGACACAGATAGGAGAAGGTACAAATGAGCGATTTGGGAAAGTTGCAAATTGAATATGAATCGGTGAAATATGAGGATGCGGATATTTACGAGATTCTAAAAGAGAAAATCACAGATTTCGATTCTTTGAATATTACAGTTGAGGACGGAGTGATTTTCTGCGATTGTATTTCGGATGAATATGTTTCCTGTTACGATGATTCATTTGAAGGTTCTGATTTTTTGTTCCAAGATATTTTGTTGGTATTAGATGAGTTGGAATGTAAGTATCGTGGCAACTTTATAGATAGAAACGTATATAATTATACATACACAGGCATTGATAAAATGGTTGAATATGATGAAACGCAGATTGAGTGTCCTGAATGTAGTTCAACTTTAATTAATGAAGATGAGACATTTGATGAAATGAGCGATAGAATCTGCTGTGGTGGCTGCGGTCATTGGTATAAGCCAGAATAATAAGAAAGAATCAGGAACTGATGAGAAAATCTTGTCAGTTCTTTTTATTTGACCTCGTATTTGCCCCGTAGAGCGGCGAAATGAGCAGATTTGATAACTTGGTAGGGTATGAGACTAAAATGCGAATTTGAGGCTTATAAGGCGTTTGAAGATGAGTTACCTTAAAACGCCAAATGCTGAAAATATCTAACTTTTCAACTCTCGTCAGGTTGCTTATGACGAACTTTTGTGATATAATTTCCATATATGGAAAACCTCATTTATGAGGGATTTCTTCATATTATAATACTGATAAATGAGGTGATGGATTATGGCGATGGCGAAGCGATTCGTCCAAAATAATAACCGAAATGCTATCTGTTATTATCGCTACAGCTCGGATGCACAACGTGAAGCGTCGATTGAGGAGCAAAGGGATGAAGCTCATAGGTATGCAAAAGCTCATGGCATGAATATCATTAGAGAATATTCCGATAAAGCAATGTCGGGTACTCGTGAGGATAGACCACAGTTTCAGTTGATGCTATATGAGGTCAAAAAACTAAGACCAGCATATCTGATTCTTTGGAAGACAGACCGACTATCAAGAGATAAGATTGATTCGGTTATTGCAAAGAAGCATTTAAGAGAAGCTGGATGTGAAATTGTTTATGTGGCGGAGTCAATGCCAGAAGATGAAGCGGATAGAGTTTTGCTGGAATCATTGTATGAAGGACTGGCACAGCATTATGTGATACAACATAAGCGAAATGTCACACGAGGTATGAAGTATAATGCTGAGAACTGCTTGTACAACGGTCATGTCACGTTGGGTTACAAGGGCAAGCCTGAACAGCGATATGAGATTGACGAGCAGACAGCTCCGATTGTAAAAATGATTTATCGGAAATATGCCGACGGTGTTCCTATGAAGCAGATTGTGGATGACTTGAACACGGCAGGTATTAAGTCTGTGAAAGGGAATGATTTTACAATCAATTCTCTAAGGCACATCTTATCGAATAAAGCGTATATAGGTGAGTATCATTGGGGAGAATATATAATCCCAGATGGTATGCCCCAGATTATAGAAAATGAGCTATTTGATGCAGTTCAAGAGAAGATGGCTCTAAATAAGCATGGTGGCAATCGTAAAGTGAAAGAGAAGCATCCAGAGGAACTAAAGAAGCAACCCGAAGAATACTGGCTAACCGATTACATCACATGCGGTCACTGTGGAGAACGGATGCACGGTCTATCTGGAACATCAAAGCAAGGGCGGCTACATTACTATTACGCCTGCGGCAATCATCGTAAGCACAAATGTGAGATGAAAAACATAAACAAAGCAAAATTGGAAAACGTGGTTCTGTATATGCTATCAGAACTGATTCAAGATGGTGCGTTACGAATATTGATTGCAGAAAGGTGTTATAAGTATTATCAAGAGCAGAATAGTGATGGTGGAGCTTATCTGGATTCTATCAAAGTGCGAATTGCAGATGTGGACAAGAAGCTAAACAATATCATGAAAGCGATTGAGGCAGGAATCTTCAACGATACAACAGCACAGCGTATGAAAGAATTAGAGCTAGAAAAACAATTATTGGTTGATGAAAAGAACGCTGAGGAGTGTCGGCAGAAGTTCGAAATCAAGCTTGAGGATATTGTGAAGTATCTGGATTCGCTAATTGATAATATGAATGAGACTATCACAAAACATAAACTTCTTGAAATTTTAGTAAATAAGATATATATTTATAAAGACAAGGTAGTAGTTAGTTTTAATTATTCCGAAGACAATAGAATAATTCCTTTCGATGAGTTTGGAGAGTTCATAACAAATCGGAAAAAGATTGAAACAATGATGAACGAACACGAAATCAAAATGGATTCGGCTAAAGCGAAGATGCTAAAAAGCCTGATAGACGATGACGGTGAGGACTTTGATTTTTTCGTCTAAAGGGTTCGTCAAGTTCGTGGGCGGGTCCATTTGAATCAAAACGGTCGAACACCGTTCCAATCAGTAAAATAGCGGTGTTTGGGAGTGCGTTCGGTATCGTGCTTGACACAAGCAAGTATGGTATCGAACAAAATGATGTGATTAAATCGGTGACATTCTACGGAGTGTTACCGATGTTTTTTTGCTTGAAAATAGGCGGTTTGAGATAGGGATAATTAGCGAAAATAATTAAAAAATTTCGTTAATTTTATTGACATGGCATATATATATATATAATGTTTTTTAGACTTTTTTTAGGTTTTATTTTAATGATAAGGAGTGCGAATGATGAAAAAGTTTTTAGCGATTTTGTTATCAGTGGGAATGGTATTTTCGTTGGTAGCGTGTGGCGGTTCAGCTGATTCCGAAGATGCAGAAAGAGAAGAAAGCAAGGAAGTAGTTGAGAGCACAGTTGAGGAAGTAGAAGAAACAACAGAGGAATCTACGGAAAGTGTAGAGGTGGAAAATGAAGAGTTTGCATTTATTTCACATCCTACAAATGAAGGTTATACTGTAGGAAATTATTGGTACTTTAAGGCAGATGCTACCGGAAATGGTGAGGAAAAGTGGTATGTATATGACCTTGTCGCACATGAAATTATTGGTGAAAGTGATATGGATTTATCGCAGATGAATCCGGAATGGAATGAAGGTAGATATTTGGGCTGTAATTACATATATGGGAATACAATGCTTGTGACGGATTCTGGCTATGAAGGGGAAATAATAGATGTCTGCACCGGCGAAGAAGTATTTGTATTAAACGAAAATCAAAGATTTATAACTGATTTTGATTGGGGAAATGTTCTTGTATTGGAAACACAAGAAAACTTTGAAGGAAATACATATTCACTCGGAATGGTAAATCATAAAGGCGAATGGTTCAGTATTTCTGCTGATTTCATATCGGGTGAACATACAGATAATATTATACAATCTTGCACAAGTACGTATGAAGGAAAGTATGTATTTTGTGATGAATTTAGTAGTGGTGGTGAGTCCATATGTTTTTATATTTGTGACTTTGGTAGTGGAGAGGTCACATCTTTTCAAGTGTCTGCTTATGTAGTGAAAAACGGTGCTGTATGCTTTTTTGAGAATGAATGGATAGCATATAATTATGATGCGCATGAAGCATACTTTGTTAATTTAGAGACTGAGGAGAAGCGTGAAATTAATTATTTTGTAGATTATGTAGTAGATGGTGATGCTTTGGTTGGATATGATAGGGATAATCTTAACGATTATTTGAATTTATTTAATCAAGATGGATTGATTGCGAGATATGATTTATCCACCTATGAACGAATCGATTTGAGAGAAATAACAAAGAATAATCTTCTTTCATGTGTCCAAAACGAACAAGGAGTATGGTTCGTGTGTCTTTTTAATACAGATGGCAGTATGGCATTTGAACCAATAAATAAGGAAAGTTTCCCAGGTGGTACAGATAGAGAGTATATGGATTTAACGGAAGAAAAACTTGTTGCATGGGATTGGGAAGGTGCTGTATTCGTATATAATATTGCTACTCAAGAGCTTGTAAATACAGAGATGCAATATGTAGTTAAGAGTTACATTGCGGAAGAAGATATGTTTGTTGTTGAAGGTGAACATCCGGAATATGGATTTGGTTACTATTTGGTTTCTACAGATGATTTGGAAACCTTGATTAACCCTTTTGAGAAATAAAACTTGCATAATATGTTTAATAGCATCAAAACAATCATAACATGGTTGTTTTGATGCTATTTTAAAATGAAATGGAAGTGTAAAAGCCGGAGCATGAAAGAAAGGGTAAATCCATAAAGGGGAATCTGTCCCCTATGGCAAGTATAGATGCGAATCGCATCTAGTTACTTGCCTTTTCAGTTTTATCCTGAGGCAACATTCGGTCGAATGGAGGGTGATAGATTTATTACCTGTTTAGAACAATATAATGCAGAGATTAATCCTAATTTTATGACGGCTCTTTCGGTGGATTCCGATAATAGAATTTCGGAAGCACAAGCTGCTTATTATATTGCGAATAACGATAAGCTTGGAATTGATGCAATGAAACAAGTGCAAGGTGATTTTGACTGGACGTATTAATTTGGTGACCCTGAAGATTATGGCAACGGAATTATTGTATATCAGATGGATACTATTTATGATGGTTCTACAACCACAACTCATTTTATATATTATCAGTTGGATGATAAATACACGGTAGAAATAGGTGTTTTCGGATTTATTGGCACTGGAAATTTACAGACAAGCAATGAACTCAATGAAGAATTATTAAAAGTGCTGGAATTTTACCGTACAGAAGAAAATATGTTTATTTTAGTAGATCCTGAAACGACGGAAGTTATGGTTACAGAATAGTGTTGAATAAATAGAAAATCCCGGTGTTAGAAAACTCCGGGATTTTTTGTGTTGTGGCAGAATAAAGATTAAAATTGTGTAGTATACAATAATTATTGTTTTTTGATTAAATGAACAGAACACATTACTTGATTCAAGAGAATGATAAGCGTATAATGTAGTTTAAGATAATATAAAATATACGTGAGGAATTAAAAGTGAATAAAGGTCAAATTGTACGCATGGTTACCATGATAGTCATTGCCGTAATACTGGTGCTGTCAGTGTGGGGCTATGGCAGTGAAATAGGTAAAGTAATAAATCCCATTGATTATGCTTCAGATGTGAATATTGATGGGGCTGATTTTACGGGAGTTACCAATGTTTTAGTTGTAGGTACCAATGTTTTCGTGGGTTTTATTATGGGTATGACATATTTCATTGCCATATTTATCATTTCGCTGATACTTTTATTGCCCTGGGGACTGGTGGTTGCCATTAAAAAATCAAAGATTGCGCCTGTGGAACTGAAGGTTGCAATCGGTACAGGCATTGGTGCGACAGTTTTATCCCTGATTATGGGTTTGATTGGGGCGCGATTTAATGGAGTGCTCATTGTTTTGGTAATGGCGTTGATTGTTGCAATTATGTTTGGACTGTTGTGTATCTTGCCGTATTGGTTGGCATATAGAAGATGTAAGAAAGCAGAGATGACTTATGAATCGTGAGAATCAGGTAAAAGACTTCCTCTTTAACAATACACAGGATGTGTTGATGGCGCAGGAAGAATTAGAGAAAATCCAGAAACTTGAGCCAAAAATCGGTCAGGCTGACATTGAGCTTCTGTACAAATTATATAATAAAAGCATCGAGAAGCGTAGCTTCCAGACACCGGTAGGTTTGGAATTTATGTTAAAAGTCAAGAAAATCCTTGATAACAATCCCAATACACCGGGAGAAGTTGTGCCTATTCCTTTGTATACGACTTTTGATTTGACTACCAGAAGAGAACAGGAGGCAATTCAGAAGCGCCAGCAATTTATGGTAAAAAAGAAACAGGACGATGCAAAGAAGTTAAAAACATCTATTATTATTAATGTCATTCTGGGACTTATGGTTATTGCCATGTTTTTTATTGCATCAACGGGAAAGAATCCCAATATATTGAATTACGAGAATGCAATTATCAATAAGTATGCGGAGTGGGAAGAAGAGCTTCGCGAGCGCGAAAACCGCGTTATTCAGTATGAGAATGAGTATGGCATAGAACATGGTAGTTCATTGTCAGAAGAACCGTAGTAATCCGGTATGGACAGAATGTGTTTTATTTGCGGTTTGTACTACGGAATTCACAATTTTAACATAGTTGTCTGCTAGTCTTAATGCTAGATGATACATAGGGATAAATATGCCTTGTGTAAAAGGAGGACGAAATGGACAAGTTAAAAATTCTTGTGGTAGATGATGAGACCAGAATGCGAATCCTTGTTAAGGATTTCCTTGTAAAAGCCGGTTTCGATGTGATTGAGGCTGAGGACGGCTGTAAAGCACTGGATCTCTTTTATGAAGATAAAGATATAGCTTTGATCGTTTTAGACGTTATGATGCCTAAAATGGACGGCTGGGAGGTATGTAAGGAAATCAGGGAGTCCTCGAAGGTTCCCATTATCATGCTGACCGCCCGGGGCGACGAACGTGATGAGCTGCAAGGCTTCCAGCTAGGCGTGGACGAATACATCTCTAAGCCTTTCAGTCCTAAGATTCTTGTGGCACGTATCGAAGCGATCCTTCGTCGTTCCCGCAAGCTTCCCGGAGAAGACTGCGTGGAGGCAGGAGGCATTCTTATTGATAAAACAGCCCATGAGGTTCGTTCCGACGGCGAACTGATTGAGTTAAGCTATAAGGAATTCGAACTGCTGACTTATTTCGTGGAGAATAAGGGCATTGCATTATCCAGAGAGAAGATTCTGAATAACGTATGGAATTACGATTATTTTGGTGATGCCAGAACCATAGATACCCATGTGAAGAAGTTAAGGTCAAAGCTAGGTGATAAAGGTGATATGATTAAGACTATTTGGGGCATGGGGTATAAATTTGAGTGTTAGCTACGAGCAGAGCAAAAGGAGTGGAACAAACATGGAGAAAGTTTACTTTCGAGAGTGTTTGTTCCACTCCTTTTATTGTGCGACAGCATGGACAGTGAGCGGACTAAGTACGCGAGCTGAGTGCCTGGCGAAGTAGAGCAAAAATAAAACAAATAATATATTGATAAATCATCTAAAATAGGATATAATATTTGCAACTAAAAAATAGTTGCAAATGGCGGCGCGGAGGTGATTTATGTAAATGCCTAAAAAAACAGATCTAATTCAGAAGTTATGTCGGAAGCCAATTTCGAAAAATTTTACTATAAGAGATCTAGATGCACTAATGAATAAATGTAATTGTACAAAATTTACTGGTGGAAGAGGTTCTTCAATCGGTTTTGTTCATAATGAAACTCAAAGAGTTTTACAGTTTGATGAACCACATCCGGGAAATGAATTATACACGTATCAGATAAAGAAAGTTATCCAATTTTTAAAGGATATTGAAGAGATAGATTAAAAATATTATTGAGGGAGATTGTCATGAGTTCAATGATGGAGTATAAAGGATACCATGCAAAGATAGAATTTGATGCAGATGATTGTATTTTTGTTGGAGAAGTGTTTGGTATTACTGATTCGCTTAATTTTCATAGTTCTTCTGTTGAAGAATTAAAGCAAATGTTTGAACAGTCGATTGATAATTATTTGGAATTATGCGAAAAGATTGGAAAAGTGCCTGACAAAGAATTTAAAGGAACTTTTAATGTTAGAATTCCTGCTGAAATGCATAAAAAAGCCGCATTGGAAGCTGCAAAGCAAAACATAACGTTGAATCAATATGTAATAAATGCTATTGATAAATCATTTGAGAATTCTAATACAAAAGAAACCATTATATATATACCTTATAATACACGAAAAATTAATTGGGATGTGAATTCCTTTGATGATTATTCGGATTTATATAATGTGGGAGCAATTTTAACTAAAAAGGAGAATATATCATATGTTGGAAACTAGACCTGAAATTAGCAATATGAGAATTGTTAATTCGCATTTTGAAATTGAGAGAAGTTTACCAAAGAGCTTTGAGTTAAAAGTTGAATGTCGGGCTACAACTAAGATTCCTAAAAATATAGAAGAAAAGAGAGCTATATTAACAATTGAATTTAGTATTATAACTGTTAAAACTGAGGATATTAAAATAAGTCTGGAGACAGATATAATTTTTACATTTGATAATGTTCCGGATAATTATGATAAAATAATTGAAGAAGAATGTATGCCCATGGCACAAACTAAAATATTTAATACAGTAGATGATATTTTGGTTTGTATGGGATATGAAAAATTGAATTTGGCACAGCAAATATAATGTAGGATTAGATAAAGTCGATAAATGATAATGCTAGCTTATAGCGTATTTTTGTCGATAAAATACCCTTGTATTTTATATATTTTTTGTTATAATAAACTCATAAAAGGCAACCGCCACAGAGTGGTTGGCCAGAATTTGAGAAAAAACCTTCCCAGTATCGCCAATGTAACAGGGAAGGTTTTTTGCATTATGTAGCTTTACTTACAAAACGTAAAAACGAATGTGAGTAATGCTAAAAGAAAAAGACCGAAGGTCAATATATCCTTAAAATCAAAATGATTTTTCATAAGCATCACCTCCATTCTGTAAGAATGAAGGCCAACCACCCTGTAACACGATTGCCGGTAGCGTAATGCTACCGGCTTTATTATATCAGGGATATAGTGTCGGAATAAGAGGGAAGATGGAGATTAATTATGAAAAAATAAAAAATCAAATAATTTTACTAAAAAAATGTAACATTATGTATTTTATGTTCGTTATATATTAATAAAAGCGAAAGGAAAAATAGAATAATGAAATATTTAGAATTGCAATAATATGATATCTACTAAATTTTAATAAAATCTAATAGATTTAAGATTAAAGTTGAGAGATACAAATTAAGGTAGATTTTTATTTCAAAAGAATGGCTTAAAATTACGACTAAGAAAAATTAATTAGAGAATACGGAGGAAAATATATGTATAACAAAAATACAAATAAAACTAATTTTTCAGAAATATGTAGAGTTTTAAGAGAAAAAGAGTACAATATTGCTCAATTCTTTAATGATTTATTTAAGGTGGGATTGATTTTTTTTCCTAATATGATATGTAAGGAAGTTGATTTGATTACAAATATAGCGAATGGTGTAAGTCTTTTAGAAGCAAAAAAAACGTTACAAAAAGCTATTAAAAATATTAACGATGCATTTTCAAAGAATATTGAGTATAAGGATTTTTCTACGAGATATGATCATGCACAAATTGCGCAAATTTCAATTGTTTATTCTGCATATTTTGATTCGATTATACAATATCTTCCTGATGAAAACAAAATAATTAATTTAACAAAAGACGAAAAAAAATATTTGTCGCAAAAAAGTATTGATATGTATATTCAATTTATATCTGAAAAGACAAACAATGAGTTAGAACAAAATATAAAGTATATATTAGAATATGATTTATCAATGCCAAATCCGATACAGACATTAGAGCAATATTTAGATGAACTAGAAAAATTTTATGAAATTCTGAATAATGAGTTTTTAATTTTTTTTGAAAAATTATTTGCTTGGGAAGATTTAGAAGAACATAAAAGGGATGCCTTTTTTAGTGTAATAAGAAATATACCAAGTAAATCGTTAGAAAATTATAAAAAGCAGTATTATCAATTAGCTGTTGAATTTAATGATTTTTTTGTTTGGTCAAATATAAAAGAGCATGAAGATATTAGAAAAACAATTGATGTAGGTTTTCAATCAATTAAAGAACAATTAAGAAGATATAATGAGAATAATATTAATAACAAAGCATATAAAACTTTAGATTTATATATGAATAAATATCAGGCGCATATAAATAGAGCTATTGTAAATAGTGAGGACATGAATTATAGTTCATCTGATGGAATAATTTTTCCTGCAACAAATGAGATTTTTGTTCCACAAAGTTTTAAGGCAGTAACCTACAATGAAGAATATAATTTAGAAAAAAAAGGATTTTGGAAAAATTATGAGGATAGAGAAGATATAGGAAAATTTATTAGTGATACATTACGTCATTCTGTATTAGGTGATTTGCCTTTGGTGATATTAGGTCATCCCGGTGCTGGAAAAACCTTATTATGTCATATGTTGGCTGCAAAAATATTATCTCATGAATACCATATTATTATAATACATTTACGTGGAATTATTGCTGATAAAACAATAGAACAGCAGATTAATCAACAAATTGAAGATGATTTTGCGAATCATTGTACATGGAGTGATATTGCAGAGAGTAAATTAGATAAACCAATACTTTTGATTTTTGATGGTTATGATGAATTATTACAAGCTAGTGGCAAAGTATATTCGAACTACTTACAAAGAATTGCCGAGTTTCAGAAGCAACAAAGTGAAACATATAAAATATTTGTTAAATGCATAATTACAAGTAGAACTATGTTGATTGATAAAGCATTTATTCCAAAACAGACTCCGATTATATTATTGTCTGACTTTGAGGAAAGTAGAATTGCAACATGGTGCAAAATTTGGAATGAAAAGAACATAGATTATTTTGCTAAAACCCAAATAGAACCATTTGAGTTAAATAATAAAAGTAAAATTTATAACCTTGCAAAACAGCCATTATTATTATTAATGTTAGCTTTATATGATACAAACAAAAATGCATTAAAAAGAAATAAACATTTAAATCGTACGCAATTATATAATAGTCTGATTAAGGAATTTATAACGCGTGAAGCAAAAAAAGATAAGAACTTCGAGAGTAAATTAAAATCAGAGCAATATAAAATTATTGATGAAGAAATGCGAAAAATTAGTATTGTTGCATTAGGAATGTATAATAGAAAAGTATTATATATCCGTTCGGATGAATTAGAAAATGATTTAAGGTATGTTTATAACGAAGATAATTATGTTAAAGAAGGTATTGATGAAGGGCTATCGAATGCAGATAAATTATTAGGAAGATTCTTTTTTATACATAAATCGGATTCTAAAGAAGTTATTAATAAAACTCGGGTAAATAAATATGCATATGAATTTTTACATAATACATTTGGTGAATTTTTGATGGCAAATTATGTAGTCAGCGAAATGTATAAAGTCCTCAACTATATTAATGCATTATTTTCATGTGATATGCAAAGACAGTGGGATTTAACAAAGGCGAAAGATTGGGTTATATGTTTAGCTTATGCACCTTTATTTTCGCGACCAGTTGTTGTAAAAATGATTAATGAATGGTCAATAAATTGTATAAAAAGTGAATCAATGAATGAAGAACAAATATATAAAAAATTTGATTTCCTTATTAATTTAGAAATTGAGAGAATTATTAACGGAGAAGGCATCTTATTATTAAATAAAATACTTGAAGAAAATGGAAATCCTTATAAGCATCAAGAATTACTAAAACATGTTGCTATTTATAGTATTAATATTATTATGTTACGAACAATTTTTTGTGCTAATAATAAAAAAATAACTATGAGTAAAGAAGTGTGGGAAAAACTATCTTATATTTGGAAATATGCATTTTCAGATGATGAAATATTAGATTATTCTAATGTATTTAATGTAGAGAAAGACGCAACAATTTGTTTAATTAGTTATACTGGACAAGAACGTAAAAATGATATTTCAGTAAGCCAATTAAAACGATTGGATATCATCGAGTCTGTTGTGGGTAATGATAAAATGGATGGAATAATCAGTTCATTAATTGGAGATAGACATCCTGCTGATGTTATTGATAAATTATTAGAGAATAATTTAAATATTAAAGCAAGATATCTATGGAATTATATTTTAAACATTGTTTTATCTAAAAAGGTCACAGAAAGTGATATAATTTACTGGCTTCAAGAACTTTCGACAGGATATAAAGTTGAACATGATATACAATATATGTTTGCACATTATTTATTATTAAATTATTTAGCAAAAGAAGAGAAAATTAGGAATAGTAGAAAAAATGATTTTTTTATATCTAGAATGTTTTTTGAGGGATTTGATGAATTAAGATTATTTGAAGAATTCTATTATAATGAAGGAGAGCTCATATATCTTACCATAGATTTGATTATTGATTTATTGGAATATATAAAATTTAATGTTGCTGATATTGATAATGTATTTTTTGTTGTTCGTAGGCTTATGAGGTCTAGAAATTATAAAGATATTTATTCGGTAGCTGGACTGTATAGCAAAATTTTACAACACTTAGTTCTAGAGAAAAATATAAATATAAGAAAAGATAATATTTCAAATATCGTCTATATAGGTAATTTTTGGGAAGATGTTATACGAGAAGTCAAATATAATAAAAAGATGCCAAATAAAATAATTACTTATTATTTAGACATAGCATATAATTTGCTATTACTAAATGAATATCAAATTAGTAGGAGAATTTTTGAAATTTCCTTAAGGCTTATGAGTCCTAATTATATGAATAATAAGAGAAAAATCTCTACTAAAGAAAAGGCTATGATAATTCGTTATATAATTTTAAGGAAAGAAAAAGATTTTATAGATGAGGATGAAGTGAAATGGATATTAAATAATATAATACAAAATATATATTTTATAGATTTTTACGATGAATATCCAGAAGTTTTAGAGGATGCATGTTATTTACTACAATTTGATATGTTTATTAAACCTGATAAATTAGCCGAAGATTTATTACTGTTATTGGAAAGAAAAGGGAATAAGGTTTCTGTAAAATTATGTCAGTATATACACTGTTTTGGAAAGAAATATGGTTATAATAAGCTAATATATATAGTGGAAGATTTGCTACGAATTTAGTATTTAATCTAAATTAAAGAAATTATAAGTGTTTTAAATTAAGTATTATATTTTATAAAGTATGTGTCCAAATAAATAAAATCAGAAAGAGTTAGCATAATTCTTTCTGATTTTATTTTGAATATCAAACTAGAAGAGATTTTAATTAAATATAAAAATTTGTATATAATTTGGGGGGCTATATTATAGTATTTCCGTTTTTTCTTTCTTGCGATTGTTCCGCTATAAGAATATAATATAGCCAATAGGGAGGGGCAAATTATGGGTTATTTGACAACAACTGAAATGGCATCAAAATGGAATATATCCTCTAGAAGAATTGGAAAACTTTGTAATGAAAACAGAATTACCGGAGTGATTAAAAAAGGCAAGATGTGGCTAATTCCGGAAGATGCAAAGAAACCGGAAGACGGAAGGTATAAAGCAAATAAAAACGCAAGATTAAAGAAATAAATGAGTGACGACTTATAGTACAGAAACTATATTAGTATTACATAAAAGACGAAAGAAGGTTTAAAACAATGAACTTAAATAACCAAACAACAGTAAATGTGCAGGAAAAATCAAATCTTATCTGGGCAATTGCTGACCTTATCAGGGATTTCTACAAGCCACACGAATATGGTAAAGTTATTCTTCCTATGACTGTAATTAAAAGATTTAATGATACATTAGCGCCTACAAAAGCAAAGGTGCTGGAAACATACGATAAAGTAAAACATCTTGAAGTTATCAACGGGTTCTTGGAAACTGCTTCCGGCTACCAGTTTTATAATACCAGTGTGTACGATTTTGAAAAGTTGGTAAACGATTCAGAACACATTGAAGAGAATTTTAGGGATTTCTTAAATGGCTTCTCTGATAATGTGTTGGATATTCTGGAAAACTTTGATTTTGACAGGGAAATTACTAAACTTGCGAATAATGGCATGCTGTTCCTTATCATTGAGGCATTTAACAGACCACAGGCGTATATGGGTGCGGATAAGATTAGTGCAGTTGATATGGGTTATATCTTTGAAGATTTGATTAAGCGTTTTTCAGAATCTTATGATGAAGATGCAGGAGCCCATTTCACAAGCAGGGATATTATCTACTTAATGACTGATTTATTAGTGGCAGAAGATAAGGATGTATTGAACGAGAAAGGTGTTACCAAAACCGTATATGATATGACTATGGGTACAAGCCAGATGCTTACTTGTATGACAGAGCGTTTAACACAGTTGGATGCGGATGCAGATGTAACAGTATTCGGACAGGAATTAAATCCAGAAACATATGCTATTGCAAAGGCAGATATGCTTATTCGTGGCGGTAACTCTGATAATATGCGTAAAGGTAACACTTTATCCGATGACAAATTCAGCGGTTATAAGTTTGACTATATTATCAGTAATCCACCTTTTGGCGTTGATTGGAAAGTAGAGAAAAAGGCTGTTGAAGATGAAGCAAAATTAGGCGATAACGGAAGATTTTCAGTAGGATTACCTAAAATTTCAGACGGACAGATGTTATTTGATTTAAACGGAATCGCAAAATTGAAAGATGATGGCAGAATGGCTATTATTCATAATGGCTCATCTCTGTTTACTGGTTCTGCAGAATCTGGTGAATCAGAGATCAGACGATATATGATAGAAAACGACTGGTTGGATGCTATCGTACAACTTTCAACCGATGTATTTTATAATACTGGTATTACTACTTATATTTGGATTATTTCAAAGAATAAGCCAGTACATAGACAAGGGAAAGTACAGCTAATAGATGCTTCCAAAATGGTAGTGGCTAGAAGAAAAAGTTTAGGAAGCAAGCGTAACGATATTACCGATGCAGACAGAGAAGTGATTGTAAAAGCGTATGGCGAATTTGTAAATGCTACATACGAATCTGACGGAAAAGTATGTGAATCCAAAATTTTCAATAACGAGGACTTCGGATTTAATAGAATCCAGATAGAAAGTCCATTATATGAAAATGGTGCAATCGTAACAAAGGGTAAGCAAAATGTTCCTGTTGCAGATGCTTCTAAGCGGGACTTTGAAAATGTACCACTTGTAGAAGATATTGATAGATATTTTGATAGGGAAGTAAGACCTTATAATCCAGCAGCATGGATTGATAAAGCAAAAACCAAAGTAGGATATGAAATATCATTTTCAAAATATTTTTATAAATATGAAGCACCAGAAAATTCAGAAGTAATAGAGAAACGTCTTTCGGTTCTTGAATCAGACATTATGATTTCTTTGACAAAATTGTTTAAGGAGGCTTAATTATGACGAGAAAGATGAAAGATAGCGGTGTAAGATGGATAGGGCTTATTCCAGAAGAATGGAATATAAGTAAAGTAAAATATGTATCAAAAATTAAATATGGTTTAGCACATGAAAAAGATTGGTTATCTTCAAAAGAAAATGAACGAGAATATATTATTGTAAACTCAAAATTTGTTTCTACTGAGGGAAAAGTAAAAAAAATAGTTGGCAAGCAAATAATGCCACTTTATAAAGGCGATATTTGTACTGTATTAAGTGATTTGCCAAATGGAAAGGCATTAGCAAAATGTTATTATATAGATGAAGATGCAAAATATTCATTGAATCAGAGAATCTGTGCTTACTATGATTATGATATGGATAAAAGATATTTCTTTTATTTTATGAATAGAAATCAAACGTTGTTAGATTACAATGATGGTTTAAATCAGACAAATTTAAAAAATGAATATGTAGAATGTTGTCCTGTGTTAATTCCACCAAGAATTGAACAAGTTAAGATTGCAAATTTTCTTGATGAAAAAGTTGAGGAAATAGATACCATTATTTCAAAAACAAAAAAAACTATTAAAGAATATAAATTGTATAAACAAGCAGTAATAACAGAAGCGATAACAAAGGGATTAGATAGTACAGTTCCAATGAAAGATAGCGGAATTGAATGGATAGGACAGATTCCGATAGATTGGAAAACAGTAAAGATTAAAAATACATCGTGGTTGAAAGGACGTATTGGTTGGCAAGGTTTGAAGTCAAATGAATATCAAGATGAAGGTGCATATTTAATAACAGGAACAGATTTTTGTAATGGGGTGATTAACTGGGATAGTTGTGTGCATATATCGGATGAAAGATTTGAAGAAGCACCAGAAATACATATAAAAGAAGCAGATTTACTTATAACAAAGGATGGAACGATAGGAAAAGTGGCGATAGCGAAAGATTGTCCTGAGAAAGTATCATTAAATAGTGGTGTTTTACTAATTAGAAACACAAAGGATTTTAAGTATCATGACAAATATTTGTATTTTGTATTGCTTTCAGATCAGTTTTGGGTATGGTATGAAATGAGCCAGACTGGAAACAGTACTATAAAGCATTTATATCAAGAACAGTTTTATAATTTTGAGTTTACATATCCTAGTATGGAAGAACAGCAGAGGATTGCAGAATATTTGGAAAAACAAGTAGAAGATATAGATGCCCTTATTGCAAAAAAGGAAGCATTTGTTGAAGAAATGGAAACATATAAAAAGTCACTTATTTATGAATATGTGACAGGTAAAAAGGAGGTGTTGTAGTTGGATATAAAAGAACGCAGATTTGAAGAAGATATAGAATCTTATATGTTGTCTGCAGGCGGATATACCAAAGGTAGTGATGCAACTTTTGACAAGGAAAAGGGAATTGATCTTTCTAAAATGATTAAGTATATCGAAGCAACACAGCCACGAGAATGGGAACGCTACCAGAAGATTTACGGTTCGGATTCTATCAGTAAGTTATATAAAAGATTTGATGAATCTGTAGATATGCATGGTCTTCTCCATGTTCTTCGTCATGGTATTGAAGATAGAGGCATTAAATTAAAGTTTGCTTCATTCAAGCCGGAAACTAGTTTGAATCCTGCGGTTATTGAAAAGTATAATGCCAATATTGTGGAATGTGTCAGACAGTTCCACTATTCTACACAAAATAATAACTCCATTGATATGGTGCTTATGTTAAATGGTATTCCGGTAGTAGCATTGGAACTGAAAAACCAACTGACAGGGCAGAGTGTGGAAAATGCTAAGAAGCAGTATATGAAGGATAGGGATGCGAAAGAAATCTGTTTCGGATTTAACAAGCGATTCCTGGTTTGTTTCGCGGTAGATTTATTTGAAGTGGAAATGACTACGGAATTAAAGGGTAAAGATACATTCTTCCTGCCTTTTAATATGGGTTCTAATGGTGCTGGTAATGTCGGTGGTGCTGGTAATCCTGTAAATGAAGATGGATATACTACATCGTATTTATGGGAAAAGGTACTACAGAAAGATATTCTGCTGGATATTTTACAGCGATATATGCACTTGTCGGTGGAAGAAAAGATTGATACCCAGACAGGCAAGAAGAAAACCAGCAGGAAACTTATTTTCCCACGATACCATCAGTTAGATGTTGTTACTAAGATTTTAGCAGATGTAAAGGGAAATGGTGCAGGACATAATTACTTAATCCAGCATAGTGCTGGTTCGGGAAAGTCAAACAGTATCGCATGGCTTTCTTATGGTCTGGCAAACTTGCACGATGCAGACGATAACAAGATTTTTAAGTCAGTTATCGTAGTAACGGACAGAACCATTCTTGACAGCCAGTTACAAGATACCATCTATTCATTCGATCATACAGAAGGAGTGGTCGAAAAGATAGATGAAAAGAAGAAATCAACAGATTTAAGGGATGCTATCAATGCTGGTAAGAAGATTATTATTACCACATTACAGAAGTTCCCATATATTTATCAAGAAGTAGAAAATAACGCTAATAAGAATTTTGCGGTTATCATTGATGAGGCGCATTCCAGCCAGTCGGGAAGTTCTGCGATGAAATTAAAATCGGCATTGGCAGATACGGAAGAATCGTTAAGGGAATATGCTGAAATAGAAGGTAAGGCAGAAAGCGAAATTAAGGATGAAGAAGATAAATTAGTACAGGAAATGCTTGCACATGGCAGACACAGCAATTTATCATTTTTTGCTTTCACAGCCACACCAAAAGAAAAAACGCTGGAGATGTTCGGCACAAAGCAGGAAGATGGTTCATTTAGGGCATATCACATTTACAGTATGAAACAGGCTATTGAAGAAGGCTTTATTTTAGATGTGCTTCAAAACTATATGACATACAAGACTTGCTATAAGATTGTGAAGAATACACCAGACAATCCGGAAGTGCCGGCTACAAAAGCAACTAAGGCGGTACAGCGTTTTGAATCGTTGCATCCGCATAATTTACAGCAGAAAACAGCAATTATCATAGAAACTTTTAGAAATGTCACAAAGAATAAGATTAACGGAAAGGGTAAAGCGATGGTGGTTACAGCCAGTCGATTACACGCTATCCGCTATTATCACGAATTTAAGCGATACTTAGAGAAGCATAATTATGATGATTTGGACATTCTGGTTGCGTTCTCTGGTGCTATCAAGGATATAGATGCAACAGGCGAGGAAGTGGAATATACAGAAGAAAAACTTAATAAGCGTGCCGATGGTACACATATTAAGGAAAATCAGTTAAAGGAAGAGTTCCATAAAGACGAATATGCTATGTTGATAGTTGCTGAAAAGTACCAGACTGGATTCGATGAACCTTTGCTTCATACTATGTTTGTTGATAAGAAGTTAAAGGGCGTAAAAGCGGTACAGACATTATCGAGACTGAATCGTACCTGTGCAGGAAAGACAGATACATTCGTACTGGATTTTGTAAATACTGCGGATGAAATCAAGGAAGCGTTCCAGCCATATTATGAATGTACGGAACTGGATGAAGAAATCAATCCTAATCTGATTTATGATACCAGAAAACTTATTCGTGATTTTTCATTATACAACGATGAAGATATAGCAGCGTTTTTAAGGTTGTTTGGAAAGAAAGATAAGCAGTCGGCAACAGATTTGGGAAAACTAACAAGTTTGTTTAAACCAATTATCAGTAGATATAATGAAATGCCGGAAGATAAGCGATTTGACTATAAAAAGTTAGTTCGTAACTTTGTAAAATGGTATTCATACATAACGCAGATTACCAGAATGTTTGATAAAGGGCTGCATGAAGAATTTACATTCTGCCAGTATCTTGTGAAACTTCTGCCTAGAGCTACAAGCAAAGTTGTGGATTTAGATGATAAGCTAAGACTGGAATTTTATAAGTTAGAAAAAGAATTCAAAGGTAGTATTACACTTAAACCGACACAAGAGGATAAAACTTTGGCTAATGTAAAAAAACTGAAAACCGGTGGAAGTGGAAAAGATCAGGATGTACTTTTGGATTTAATTATTGAGAATATCAATAACAAATTTGGCGGTGTATTTACTGATGCAGATAAGGTTTTAGTCGAAATTATTTATGAGAAGAGTGTGAAGCATAATAGCAGACTGGAATCATATGCAAAGAGAAATGATGAGACCGTATTTACACAGTCGATTTTCCCGGAAGTATTTAAACAAGTTGCGCAAGAATGTTACATGGAATCGATGGAAGCTTTTTCAAAACTTTTTGAGGATAAGGTCTTTTATGTGACAGTAATGGAGGCTATTTCAAGAGAAGCTTATAAAGATTTAAGGAGTAGGAAAGGGCAAGAAAATTAGAAAGAAAATGTATGTTTGATAAAAGGGCTAAAATTTCTCTTTTATCAAACATACAACTTAAAAGAAATAATCAAAGCGATAACTCAATAATAGTAGGTGCTATATGAAGATAAAAGGTATAAAAGTAAAAGGATATAAATCTTTTTCAGAAAATTATATTGAGATTGACCATTTCGAAAATATAAATGTTTTTATTGGAAGAAACAATAGTGGGAAGTCATCATGCCTAGATTTAATAGAATGCTTGTGTTCAGCAAATGAATTAGAAAATAAAACTCTTGGTAAAGAGATAGATTATCAAATTGAATGTGAATTGACGGAAGCTGATATTAGAAGTGTTTTTCGTGAGAGTGCATATGCAGGTGGAATTAACGCGAGAAATCATTATGAATTTGGAAAAGCATATATTGGAAAACATATGCGTTTTAATATTGATACAATAAGCTCAAATATTTTTTCGGGTGAAAAAAATTATAATTATCAGTATAGATATATTCCTGATGATGATATTTTTTCAAACAAATATATTAGATATTGGAATGAATTTTCGCAATGTAAAGTTGAAGGCTTTAATGGATATAAAATAAGGCGAATAGATGCAGAAAGAAATGTTATTCCAGAAGTAGAAACAGATTTAGAATTATTATCTAGTACTGGAGATGGTGCAAGCAATATTGTTCGCAAATTTTTAAATTATAGTCAATATGATGAAAACATTATACAGAAAAAGTTGTTAGTGGAATTAAACAAGATAATTGAACCGGATGCAAAATTTAATAACATTAAAGTTCAACAGATAGAGCAGGATGCGACTGTTAAATGGGAGATTTTTCTTGAAGAAGACGGAAGTAGATATGCGCTTTCTAAGATGGGGAGTGGCTTAAAGACAATTATTTTGGTATTATTAAATCTTTTTGTAATTACTCAAACCAAGGAGTATAAAAGTAAAGAGATTATTTATGCATTCGAAGAGTTAGAGAATAACTTACATCCGGCGCTACAAAGAAGATTATTTGAATATTTGTATAATTATAGTATTGAGAATAATGATAAATTTTTTATTACTACACATTCGCATGTAGCAATTAATGCCTTCGCGGATAAAGAAAATACTCAAATTTTCCATGTAAAAAAAGAAAATGGTGTTTCTACTCTACATAAAATTGATAATTATATTTCTAAAAGTGATTTATTAAATGATTTAGATGTTAAGGCTTCGGATTTATTACAATCAAATGGCATAATTTGGGTAGAAGGTCCTTCTGATAAAATATATATTAAAAGATGGCTTGAAATATTTGGGAAAAACGAGTGGAAAGAAGGGCGTGATTATCAGTTTCAATATTACGGTGGCCGCATGCTTTATCATTATACTGCAGATGTGGAAAAAGAAGATAGTGATTTGATTAATATTTTGTTAATGAATAGAAATGCTGCTATTGTTATGGATAGTGATAAACGATATACCAATGCGCCAATTAATGATACAAAAAAACGTGTTAGAGATGAGTTTGAAAAGCATAATGCATTTTGTTGGATTACTAAAGGAAAAGAAATTGAAAACTATTTACCTAAGTGTGCAATAGAAGATACCTATGGGATAAAGTTAGAGTCACAGTGTGCGCAATATAGTTTATTTCCTGAGTATATAAAGGAAGTAAAGAATACATTTAACAAAGTAAAATTTGCGCACGAAGTTTCGGAACATATTACAGAAGAAAATTCGAAAGATATGTATGATTTGAGAACCCAAATTATTCATTTATGTAGTTGTATAGAACAGTGGAATAAATAAAGGTGGTGTGTTGTTGGTGCGTAATAGTTTTAGCATAAACAAAGGAAAAATAAATGAAAAAAGCATAATAAATGTGCCCCTGATTAATGATTGCAATGATATATTTCATTATACTTCGACTGAAGGTCTAAGAAATATTTTGCAGACAAAAAAACTTTGGTTTAGTGGTATTCAATATTTAAATGACGCTAATGAAATTAAAGAGGGAATAAAGGCAATAAGGGATTATTTTGATATGCTTGATGATGGTCAAGATTATTCAAAATTAAAGCCAATATCTGATATGTTTTTTGAACATCTTGAAAGAAATGTTCTTAATGTAAATGTTTTTGTGTGTAGTTTTTCTTTTGGGAATGATGAATTGCCGTTATGGCGTTATTATACAAAAGATAATATATGTCAAGGTTATAATATATGTTTTTCACTTGAAAAGCTTTTGCAAACATTAATAAAACAAAATCTAGAGTTGTTAGATGGTTGTTATTTGACTTATGGAAATGCAATTTATTATGATAGAAATGAACAAGATGAGATTGAAAAAATTGTAAATGGTATACTTTACAAATTTGCAGAAAAGTATCCGACAATATCAAAACAAATTTTGATGGCTTCAAAAAAAATATTTGAATTGTTTATAAAATTAACTGATAAACAAAATATATATTTTAATGAGCAAGTTGATTCAGTTATATTAGAAGCTCAAACTATTGAAAAGTATTTAGCGAATATATATTGGTTTGATACAAAAAAGATATGTTTCGAAAAAAGTATGTTTGCAGATCCGACGTTTTACATAAAGAATAAAACATTTGAGAGTGAAAAAGAGATTAGAATAGTAATTCAAATTCCGGATGATAAAATGAAAGACATACAAGATAAAATAAAATTTAGAACTTGTAATGGTATTCTTGTTCCTTATTTAGAAATGGAATTTGGAACCGAAGCAATTGATGGTTTTAATCTCTCGCCTACATTAAAGAATGATATTGTAGAAAGAGGGTTAAGAAAATATATTGATTGTTGCGGATTTGATATTAATAAAATGGAATATGGAATCCAAAAATCTCAGATACCTTTAAGATACTAATTTTATAACAAAGAAAGGCCACCGCCATGCCCACCGCCATCCTCCTATACTCCTTCCACCACAACAACACCCGTAAACTGGTGGAGGCAGTACAAAACACCCACAACTCAATAGACATTTTCGACGTAACCAAAGACAAGCCGGATTTGTCCGGTTATGACCGCATCGGCATTGCTTCCGGCGTGTATGCTTTTCACTTGGGCAAGCCTATGCTGCGTTTTTTACAGGAATATCTGCCTGCCGACAAGGAGACTTTTATAATATATACCTATGGTATCCGCAAGGACGGCTATACCGATTCGACGAAGCAAATCCTTAATGAGAAGAACTGTACGCTTTTGGGCGAGTACGGGTGCCTCGGATTTGATACTTTTGGACCTTTTAAGCTGGTAGGCGGTCTTGCCAAGGGGCATCCGGATGAGGCGGATGTGAAGGCTTGCGTGGAGTTTGTGGAAGATATGATAAAAACCAATATATCTTGATTTTTTACATAATGAGTTTATAGTATAAATGAATTATATGCTTTGAATTTTGATTTGGAAAACAGATGGCGCATGCTGTCTGTTTTTGTTTTATTATTGACAATATGGCATATATGCCATAAAATGAAAGGAGAGAAAATTGAAATTCAAAGTAGTATTCTATGAAATGATAAATGGTGAAGTGCCGGTTGAAAATTTTATGCAGTCATTGGATATAAAGATGAAAGTAAAATTGACCGGTTTGATTGAAATATTAAGTGAATATGGTCCACAGTTAAGAGAACCCTATAGTAAGTCGCTTGGTGATGGTATTTTTGAATTAAGAGGTAAAGTGGGTAATAATATAACAAGAGTATTATATTTCTTTTATTATGATGGGATAATAGTTTTAACAAATGGTTTTGTAAAAAAGAGTATGAAGGTACCCAAAAAAGAAATTTTGAAAGCAAAAATATATCGAAATGATTATATAGAAAGGTGTGAAAAACATGAGAACATTTGATGATTATTTGGCAGAACAAATGAAGAATGAAGAGTTTAGACGAGAATATGAAAGTATGAAACCAGAATTTGATGTGATTCGTGCTTTGATTAATGCCAGAATCTCAAAGAATCTTACTCAAAAACAGCTTGCAGAACGTACCGGAATTAATCAAGCAGATATTAGTAAACTTGAAAATGGTACAAGAAATCCTTCGATAAAATTACTGCAGCGTCTTGCAGAAGGAATGGATATGATATTAAAAATTGAGTTTGTTCCAAAACAAAAGTTATGAAATGATATAATTTAGCATCTATACGAGAGCTGGATTTTTGTGCATTTTTACCATTGCGAAGTATGTTAGTAGGGATATAATGAAATTAGATTATATGCTTTGGAATTTCATATTATTACGAAAGAAATTGTAAATATCAGATATACCGGATGGCAAATGTTATCCGGTATTTTTAGACATATAAATTTTACACGTCTATTCAAAGTCCTTTTTATTGTATATCAAATCTGTCAGAATAATCTTTAATCAAGGAGCAAGAGGTGATGAAAATGAAATACAAATAAAGGGGAGGAGAATAGCATGTATTTTGTAATTGACTATGAAAATGTAAATTATGCAGGGCTTGAGGGAACGGAGTTTTTGGAGAAAGAGGATACGATTTCCTTTTTCTATAGTAATGCTAGCGACAAAATAGTGGCTTATCGCATGAAGCACATTAAAGACTCCGGTTGCAATTTAGAAATTTGTAAGTTGAAGAATGTAGGAAAAAATGCACTGGATTTCTATATTGCTTCCAAAATAGGTGAAATATTTGCGATGGATCATAACGCCAAAATCGCAATTATCAGTGCAGATAAAGATTACAAGGCATTGCTTGATTATTGGAAACCAAGATTGCAGGTACAGAATCAATTGGTTCTCTGCAAATCGCTTGCAAAGGCAATAAATTCAATATGCGGTGAAGGGAAAAGAAAGAATCTTGTGAAAGAGCGAATGTGTGTCCTTGATTTGATGTCGGAATTTGCTAAATATGAAGAACGAAAAAGTATTGTTGACAGGATTTCGAAGTTGTTTTCGGGCACAGATTATGAAAATCTTATTTCGCAGATTGTGGATATGGTTATTCTGTCAGACAAACCTAAAGTGCTATATCTTAACTCGCTTAGAACTTTTGGCAGAAATACGGGAATGGAAGTATATAGAAAAATTAAGAACTGCGAAATGAGCATTTAGACTGGAGACAAGTAACTATTAACTAATTTCTATTTTAAGGAACAGAACCTGTAAATCACAAATAATAAAGTACATAAAATAGCATGTTTACACATCCTTTCAAAACAGTTAAAATAAACTACAGCGAAAGGAGCCAACCATGCAAGCAAAAATAAAAGTCAACAACCTTAACCTATTCTATACCTGCACCGGCTCCGGAACTCCTTTAATCATGCTTCATGGTAATGGCGAAGACCACACTATTTTTGACGAAGCAGTAGAACTTTTATCTAAGTATTTTACAGTTTATGCCATCGATTCAAGAGACCACGGAAAGAGTGACAAAGTGGCAGAATTGCATTATAATGATATGGCAGAAGATATCAGGATGTTTATTGAAGAATTACACCTTGAGAAGCCCATAGTCTATGGATTCAGCGATGGCGGTATTGTGGCGCTTTTGATAGCAATAAAGTACCCTGATCTTATATCGAGGGTAATAGGAAGCGGTGTCAATGTAAATCCTAATGGTTTGGTAAAAGGCTGGCATTTTATTTTTAAGCTGATATATTTCTTTGGACGTTCGTCGAAGTTTAAGCTGATGCTGACTGAGCCTGATATAACCGCAGAAATGCTTGGAACAATTAGGGTTCCCGTGCTTTTGACAGGTGGTAGTAAGGATATGATTCAGCAGAAGCATATGAAGTATGTTGCTGACAGCATTCCCGGGGCTGAACTTGTGATTTTCTCAGGGGAGAAGCATGAAAGTTATATTGTACATAGTCAAAGAATCGCAGAAGTGATTATTGAGAAGTGTGTGGATTTAAGATAATTGATAATTTGATTGTTTATGTAGGTAGAAATAATATATTTTAAGGAGAACAATTAGATGAAGCGTAAATTATTAACATTATTTATTTGTGTGATGATGGTATTGAACTTAATTGCCTGCGGCGAAGAATCTACCTATGATCCGGGTTCTTGGAATGATGACTTATACGTCAGTAACTGGCTTGGATTAAAGTATCGCCTTCCTGATAATGTATATAAGATTACGGATGATGAAGTTTATGGAAGAAGATTTCTTTATTCCGGTGTTTTTTATGACGAAAGTGATGAGCCTGATGTGTCTGATTTGGAAGACGTGGTTACGATTGAAATGGGAGCATGCTATATATTGGATACTTATGCTATCTGGATTATTACCGAAGAGATTCCGGATGATAATTTAACGGTGGATGATTGGATTGACGAATATATGGAAATGATTAGCAATGATGTAATAACATATGTTATTACCAGTGATACTCCTGACGTATCAATCGGAGACCAGACTTTCAGAGAAGTGAAATTGCATGCACCGGCTATGGGTGTGCATTTGTATCAGGATATTTATATTACTCAGAAAGAAGGACGTATTGTTTATATCCTGGTAGAATACGGTGGCCAAATGAAAGATGATGCACCTGAAAAATTAATGAGCGGATTGAATACATTCTAAAAGAGTATGAGAACCTGAATTTATTTCAGGTTCTTTTGCTTTGTGAAACATTTATGTATTTCATTGTTTCTTTTATGAGATAATGATAAAATTACGATGTTAAATATATTATTATTTGGAGATAAAACATGCGACATTCCATACGAAAACAGTTTTCCATGGTTTTTATAATGGTTCTTTTGGTAACCATTCTTATGACCATTGCAATGAATATATTGTTTTTACGAACTTTTCTTGTGCAGTTAAAACAGAGGGATATAATTAATGCATATTTGCAGATTAACAGAATCAGTTCGGATAATTCTTTATTGTCTGAAAATTTTCAAGATGAGATTCTTGAACTGTGTGAGCGATATAGTATCAGTATTATTATTATGAATCATGATTCTCAGATTCTTGCTTCCGTACGAGGGGAAGATGAGACCATTAAAGAAGAGTTGGTTGATTACTTTTTATATGATAATCCGAATGCGGATATTGTGGATGTAACAGAGCAATATGTACTGCAGGTTGCGGTAGATGAACAGAATCAAAATACTTATCTGGAATTATGGGGAACTTTGGACAACGGATATCGTTTTTTGATTCGTTCGCCAATGGAGAATTTGGAAAACAGTGCCAGCGTATCCAATCAGTTTTGGCTTTTTGCAGCAAGTATTTCAGCCCTGGCAGGCGGTATTATGATTATTTATGTTACAAACAGAATCACGAGACCAATCCGTCAGTTGACTGAGATTTCCGAACGTATGACAAACTTAGACTTTGATGCAAAGTACGAAGTGAAAGGCGACAACGAAGTAGACCGCCTCGGAATGCATATGAATCAAATGTCTAATAAGCTGGAGCATACCATTTCTGAGTTAAAAACCGCAAACAATGAGTTGAAAAAAGATATTGAGAAAAAAGAGCAGATTGATGAAATGCGTAAGGAGTTTCTGGCCAATGTTTCTCATGAATTAAAGACGCCTATTGCTCTGATTCAGGGATATGCGGAAGGGCTTAAGATGGGCATTAACGATAACGATGAAGCAAGTAAAGAGTTTTATTGCGATGTTATTATGGATGAAGCAAATAAAATGAATGACATGGTTAAGAAACTTATGAGTTTAAATGAACTGGAATTCGGGAATAACCCGGTACAGATGGAGCGTTTCGATATCTCAGAGTTGATACACAATTATCTGCAATCCATGGAACTGCTTTTTCAACAGAACGATATAAAAGTAGAGTGTGACATTCCAAAACCTGTCTATGTATGGGCAGATGAAATTCAGATTGAAGAGGTATTCCGTAATTATATTACGAATGCCATGAACCATGCAGATGGTGAGAAGTTAATCCGTGTTACACTTGAGAAAAATGAAGAAAACGTCCGTATTAGTGTTTTTAATACCGGTAAAAATATACCGGAAGATAGTGTTGAACACATTTGGGATAAATTTTATAAGGTTGATAAAGCGCGAACAAGAGAGTATGGTGGTAGCGGCGTAGGGCTATCTATTGTAAAAGCGGTTATGGAAGGTATTAACCAAAAATATGGTGTAAGAAATGAAGAAGACGGTGTAACATTCTATTTTGAAGTATCTTGTTAAAATCGGGGTTAAGTGTTATAATATTTACAACTATGGTATAAATGTAAAAAGATACCGATGACTATACGAATCAAAAGAAGGAGGATAATGTGAAAAAGTTAAGATTTTTATCAGTATTATTATCCTCTTGTCTTATGGTATCCATGGTGGGATGTGCCTCAGCCATTCCGGAACTTACAGAGGATGAGCAGGAACAGGTAACCCAATATATGGCGGATATCCTTCTGAAATATGATGCAAATTATCAGGACGCTTTGCTTGAGGAGGAAGAGCTTTCTGTTGCTTTAGAGGAACAGCGGCAGAAGGAAGAAGAAGCCAGACTTCAGGCTGAAGAACAGGAAAGAATTGAACAGGAAAAGCTGGAAGCAAGTCAGGCAGATGATATTGAAACAACGCAACCGGAGCAAAAGGCCGGTGTGGAGGCAATGGCAGAGGCAGTTGGTATAGAAAATATCGAATTTGACTATATGGGCTATGAATTATGTCCACAGTACCCTTATGATACGGGGGAAGAATTGTTTTTTGCAATGACGCCCACGACAGGTAATGAGCTTTTGGTTATGAAGTTTAATCTGGCTAATGTAGGCGGTTCGGATTGTGAAATTGATATGTTCTCGACAGGAACAAGCTTCGCTGTTAAAGTAAATGACGGAAGTTATGCACCGGTGCTTACCACATTACTGGAAAATGATTTATCCATGTTGGTTACCACGGTGCCTGTTGAATCCGGCATAGAGGTTGTATTGATTACAGAGGTACAAGCGGGAACACAGATTGATGATTTGACTATATATGTCCGTGCGAAGGAAACAAATCAGGAAATTCAGTTGCAATAAACGATAAGGAGTGGGGAAGGAAATGGAAGAGAGAAGAAGAAGTAAACGAATTGAACTGGAAGCAAAGCTTATGGTAAAGAGACTGGATGATAACTCTGAAGAGGAAGTTATCATAGAAGTCTTTGATATTTCAAAAAGTGGCGTAGGATTTAACTGTAAGAAACCGTTGACCATAGGAGCTGTATACGAAGCATATCTTACAATTTGGACCAAGGAAGTGATACATTCATTTATTGAGATTGTACGTATTGTAAAGCAGGACAATACCTTTTCATATGGCGGTATTTTTATCGGAATGCCTGAGATGGATATGAAACGTATTGAAATCTATGAAACCTTTGAAACTGAGAAAGGTAATTTGTAATAATTTTATAAGTTGTACATAAATTATCACATGGAGCAGAAATGTTTCATGTGATTTTTTTGTTGTAAGTATTATAAAAACAAGATTATGCTTAATGTTGAATGCTAATGGTTTGGCAGTTGTTTTTATTATAATGTAGAAGTTGTTTGAATTGTAGAAACAATTTAAACAATTTGCTTCAAAATAAAAATAATACATAAAAATTACATGAAATTGTCAAATTTGCATTGTAAATTTGTGCAAAATTTAGTAAAATATATATCGGACAGGCGTATTGGGGATGGTTTATGCGCATGTTCCAAATAACTTGATGTTTGGAGGAAAAGACATGAACATTTACACAACAGACAAAATCAGAAACGTGGCTATTTTAGGACACGGTGGTTGTGGTAAAACAAGTCTGACAGAAGCTATGGCTTACCTGGCAGGACTTACCTCAAGAATGGGAAAGGTAACTGACGGAAATACAGTCAGCGACTATGGCAAGGAAGAAATTAAGAGACAGATTTCAATTTCCACATCTATGGTTGCATTAGAGTGGAATGATGTTAAGATTAACCTTTTAGACACACCGGGATTCTTTGATTTCGTAGGTGAAGCAGAAGAAGCGGTCAGCGCAGCTGATGCGGCAATTATTGTTGTTTCCGGTAAGGCAGGCGTTGAAGTTGGTACAGAACGTGCATGGGAACTCTGTGAGAAGTATAAACTTCCCCGTATGTTCTTCGTAACAGAAATGGATATTGACAATGCATCTTTCCGTCAGGTAGTGGAAGATTTAACTGAAAAATACGGTAAGAAGATTGCTCCCTTCCATCTTCCTATCCGTGAAAACGAGAAGTTTGTTGGATATGTTAATGTTATTACCGAAACCGGTTACCGTTGGGAAGGTAAGGAAGTAGTAGAATGTGAAATTCCTGAAGCAAATAAGGAATATTTGGAGAACTACAGAGAAACACTTATGGAAGCAATTGCTGAAACAAGTGAAGATATGATGGAACGTTATTTTGCAGGAGAAACCTTCTCTGAGAACGAAATCAGAGCTGCTTTGAGAGTATCTGTAAATGACAGAAGTATCGTGCCTATCTCTATGGGTTCTAACATTCTCTGTCAGGGTATTTATACATTGATGGATGATATCGTGAAGTATTTACCTTCACCGGACAATATGCAGGTTGCAGGTATTGACTTAAAGACAAACGAAGTATTTGAAGCAAACTATGACTTCTCTAAGACAAAGTCAGCATACATCTTTAAGACATTGGTAGATCCCTACATTGGTAAGTACTCAATGATTAAAGTTATGTCAGGCGTATTAAAGACGGATGATCTTTTATACAATGATGAGAAAGATGTAGAAGAGAAGATTGGTAAGATATATGTTCTTCAGGGTAACAAGCCTATCGAAGTAAAAGAACTTCATGCCGGAGACCTTGGCGCATTGGCTAAGATTACAGCAGCAAGAACCGGTAATACATTGTCTACAAAGGCACATATCATCCGTTATGGTAAGGTAGAACTTCCTACTCCTTATACATATAAGAGATATCATGCAGTGAATAAGGGTGACGTTGATAAGATTGCTCAGTCATTACAGAAGATGATGCATGAAGATCAGACCATTAAGGCTGTAAATGATTCAGAGAACAAGCAGATGTTACTCTATGGTATGGGTGATTTACACTTAGATGTAGTAGTTAGCCGTCTTTTGAACGAATATAAGGTTGGTATCGAATTAACCAATCCTAAGGTAGCATTCCGTGAAACAATCAAGAAGAAATCAGATGTGGAATACAAGTATAAGAAACAGTCCGGAGGACATGGTCAGTATGGTCACGTTAAGATGCGTTTCGAATCTTCAGGTGATATGGAGACTCCTTTCGTATTTGAAGAATGCGTAGTTGGTGGAGCGGTTCCTAAGAACTTCTTCCCGGCAGTTGAAAAAGGCTTATCAGAAGCTGTATTACGCGGACCCTTAGCTGCATATCCTGTAGTTGGTGTCAAGGCTACATTGTACGATGGTTCGTACCATGCGGTAGACTCTTCCGAAATGGCATTCAAGATGGCTGCTACACAGGCATTTAAGAAGGGCTTTATGGAAGCCGGTCCTGTACTCTTAGAACCTATCGCATCTCTTAAGGTTACCGTTCCTGATAAATATACCGGCGATGTAATGGGTGATTTGAATAAGAGAAGAGGTCGAGTACTTGGTATGAATCCTGCAGGTAACGGCAAGACTGTTGTAGAAGCAGATATTCCCATGATGAGTTTATTCGGCTACTGTACAGACTTACGTTCCATGACCGGAGGACGCGGCGATTATATGTATGAGTTCGCACGCTACGAGCAGGCACCTTCAGATGTTCAGGATGCAGAAGTTAAGGCAAGAGCTGAAAAGGTTGCAGCAAATAACGAAGAGTAGTATAAAGTGTAAAAGGTTAAGAAATAAAAGAAAACCGGCTTCCAAGGAAGGGAGCCGGTTTTTAAATGCTTAAATTACTAATCAATTAGAATGTAATTGTTACAGGTCCGATTTCAGCAATTGTATCATAGCTGTTATAGTCGCGAACTTCAAATGAAAGTTCGATATCGGTAATTTCATCAATGTCATTTTCTTCTAAATCTGAAGCATAGAATGATACACTAATAACTGCATGCTTATCAGCATCTAAGTAGCAAGAGCCATATGAATAAATCATAAATCCATTTACAGATGTATCTTCTGTTGAGAGATAAATTAAATCATCTGTACCATTGTATAAATAGATTAATAAATCAACATCGCCGTATTCATCAGTAACTAAATCCTGAACAACAACTTTGATATCACCTTCATCAAAGATTACTGTACCTTCGTCATTATATTCATATTTAAATCCATCAGCTGCTGATGTTTCAAGTACGATTAAATCAGATACGAAAATATCATTATAATCATCATCATAAGCATCAAATGAGATTTCAATGGTAGCAATTGTTTCAATTCCGCATCTTTCAAAATCATCTTCGTAGAAATAAATTGTTTCGTTTGATTTTTTTCCGGCACTTACATCACAGTAGAGAGATGCGTTAATCTTATAACCGTTTACATACATGCTCTGAGTTGAAATTGTAAGATCTTTGTCAGAATTGTTCTCAACCAAAACACTCATGGTAGCAGCATACCAGTCATCTTCAAATGAAAGTTCTTTTGCAGTGATTTTTACATCATTAGCATCGTAGAGTACTGTCTCTTCGATTGTTTCTCTGATGTCAAGGATTGAACCACCGTTGTTATCATCGTCGTCTTCCTTTTCATCATCAACATCAACATCTTCGTTGTCTTCTTCATCAACATCAACGTCATCAACGTCATCAACATCATCTTCAACATCAACTGCATCTGAAGGAATTGTTGATTCGTATGAATTCTGTGAAAGAAGATTCTTGATAGGTCCGCAACCTACTAAGCTTAACATCATGATAAATGTAAGCGCGATACATAAATTCTTTTTCATAACATTCTCCTTTTTGTAAAATTTTTGTTTATGTACTACAAGTTTTAGAATATATAAAAATAAGAAAGAAGTCAAGGAATATTGTTAATATAAATAAATTCTTTTTATATAGAGGCTTCATTGCTTGACATCCCTTACGAAAGAGTTTAAAATATTTGCTTGGAAAATATAAGCAGAAATATAGCTTTTTTGTTGTAAAATATAATATTTTATGAGGTAGGCAGACAAAAATGCATATTTTTACTTTTATGAAATAAGATGTAAATGAGTTGCGTTAAATACGCAGAACGGAGGAAACTATGGCAGTGCCGTATCATCACAGAGAAATTGAGCAGAAGTGGCGTAAGAATTGGGAAGAGAATCCGGTGAATGTACAGGACGGAACCAAGCCTAAATATTACTGTTTGGACATGTTCCCTTATCCCTCAGGCAGTGGTTTGCATGTAGGACATTGGAGAGGCTACGTTATTTCTGATGTTTGGAGTCGATATAAAATGATGCAGGGTTATTACTTAATTCATCCCATGGGATGGGATGCGTTCGGTCTTCCTGCTGAGAATTATGCAATTAAGATGGGAGTACATCCTTCTAAGTCTACAGCGGAGAATGTAGCTAATATTAAGCGTCAGATTAATGAAATTGCAGCAATCTATGATTGGGACCGAGAAGTAAATACCACAGATCCTGAGTTTTATAAGTGGACACAGTGGATTTTTGTAAAAATGTTCAAGGAAGGTCTTGCTTACGAAAAGCAGATGCCTATTAACTGGTGTCCTTCCTGTAAAACAGGTCTTGCTAACGAAGAAGTTGTGGATGGACAGTGTGAACGTTGCGGTAGCGATGTAACCAAGAAAAACTTAAAACAGTGGATGCTTCGTATTACCAAGTATGCAGATCGTCTTTTGGAAGATTTGGATAAATTGGAATGGCCTGAGAAGGTTAAGAAGATGCAGACTGACTGGATTGGTCGCTCATATGGTGCAGAAGTAAACTTCAAGGTCGATGGTAAAGACGAGGAAATTACCGTATATACTACAAGACCTGATACCTTACATGGTGCTACTTTTATGGTATTGGCTCCCGAACATGCTATGGCTAAAGACCTTGCAACTGAAGAAACACAGGCTGCAGTAGAGAAGTATATCTACGATGCTTCCATGAAGTCAAATGTAGACCGTCTTCAGGATAAGGAGAAGACCGGTGTATTTACCGGAAGCTATGCAATCAATCCTTTGAACGGAAGTAAGTTGCCTATCTGGTTATCAGACTACGTATTGGCTGATTACGGTACCGGTGCAATCATGTGTGTACCTGCTCATGATGACCGTGACTTTGAATTTGCTAAGAAATTTGATATTCCCATCATCCAGGTTATTGCCAAGGACGGTAAGGAAATTGAAAATATGGAAGAGGCTTACACAGAAGCAAGCGGAACCATGATTAATTCCGGTGAATGGAACGGTATGGAATCCTCAGTTCTTAAGGCAGAAGCTCCCGTTATGATTGAAAAGATGGGCTTTGGTAAAAAGACTGTTAACTACAAGCTTCGTGACTGGGTATTCTCAAGACAGCGTTACTGGGGCGAGCCTATTCCTATTGTTCATTGTGAGAAGTGCGGTTGCGTACCTGTACCCGAAGAGGAACTTCCTTTGTTGCTTCCTGATGTTGAATCATATCAGCCTACGGGAACCGGTGAGTCACCTCTTGCAGATATTACAGAATGGGTAAATACAACCTGTCCTGAATGTGGTGCTCCCGCAAAACGTGAAACCAATACTATGCCTCAGTGGGCAGGTTCTTCATGGTATTTCTTACGTTACGTGGACCCGAAGAATCCTAACGCGTTGGTTGACCGTAAGATTGCAGATGAATTATTGCCTGTAGATATGTATATCGGTGGTGTTGAGCATGCCGTATTACATCTTTTATATTCAAGATTCTATACCAAGTTCTTGTATGATATCGGTGTGGTAGGCTTTGATGAGCCTTTTAAGAAATTATTTAACCAGGGTATGATTACCGGTAAGAATGGTATCAAGATGAGTAAGTCCAAAGGAAACGTGGTTTCTCCCGATGATTTGGTAAGAGATTACGGTTGTGATTCCTTGAGAATGTATGAGCTCTTCGTAGGTCCTCCTGAGTTGGATTCTGAGTGGGATGAGAGAGGTATCGACGGTGTATACCGCTTCTTAAACCGTTTCTACAACCTTGTTATGAGTAATAAGGACTTGGATGTAAAAGAAACACCGGAACTTGTAAAAGTACGTAATAAGATGATTTACGATATTACACAGCGTTTGAATCAGTTTAGCTTAAATACAGTAGTTTCCGGCTTTATGGAGTATAACAACAAGTTAATTGACATGAGCAAAAACGGCGGTGTGGATAAAGAGACTTTGAATGCAATGGTGAAGTTAATTGCACCTTTTGCACCGCATATTGGTGAGGAACTTTGGAGCCAGTTAGGCAACGAAGGCAGTGTATTCCATCAGGGATGGCCTGAGGCGGACGAAAGTGCAATGAAGGATACCGAAGTTGAAATCGCTGTACAGATTAATGGTAAGACCAAGGTTGTTACTACCATTGATGCAGAGTGTTCTAAGGATGATGCAATTGCTGCCGGTAAAGCTGCACTCGGTGATAAGTTAACCGGAACTATTGTAAAAGAAATTTATGTTCCCGGCAGAATTGTTAATATTGTTGTAAAACCGTAAACGAGTGAATCATAAATACATGCAATATAAATGTATAATTTACAGATTTTAATGTTTTTAATGGTTAAAGGCCTGACATTTAATTGTTCAGGCCTTTTTTTATTATAGTGTCCATCATGGTATTTTCAGAAGGAGTAGCATTCTGTTTTAACAGTTTTATGATAATATCCATTTCATCTTTGGTAAATTTAATATTTTGTTCGCGGCTTTTCATGGCAACATTCATCATAAAAGCCATCATTTTGTCCTTATCTTTTTGTAAGCCTTGTGTACCTTGATGCATTTCTTTTAAAAATGCAAGTTTAACCGGGTCGATGGCACCGGTTTTTTCGATTTCATGAAATATATCTTTCATTGCCTTACCTCGCTGTGCGGAATTTATGAATTGGTTTCATTATTTTGAGAATTTTTTTCGGCAGCATCAGAGTTCATCATATTCATCATTTCCATCATCTGTGTATACATTTCCATGTTTTCCTTCATATCTTTGATGCGCTCCATCATATCACGACCTTCTTTTGGCAGATAATCACTGATTTCGCAGAGCATATCCTCTAATTCGGTTTCTTTATCGGAACAATGATTGAATATGGGAGTTTCATGACGTTGCATGCTTTTTTGCATGCAAATATGTAATTCCATATACTTAATTAAAACGGCTATGACAGGTCGCTGATTATCTGCAAGAAAAAAAGAACATATTTTTAACATTGTAAGATTGTCATTGCTGTAAAAGTTATCAAAAATTCGGACTTTGTCTTCGTTTAAATGTTCCATGGCTTATATCCTTTCGAAACATTTTATGAAGAAAAATACAGGTCTATGACTGTACAATTATACGAAAAATAAATAATAAGAACGTAGGGGTGAAAATGCATACTGCGGCGGTTTGCTTCCGCCGCAGACTCAGAATAAGTAGGTTGAATAAACAGTAAATTAACAGAAAGAATTACCGTTACCACAGCAACATAAAAGTAAAAGAATAATCCAAATACAATCACAACCATTGTTGTTGCTACCGCAGGAATTACCAAATCCGCCTTTGTTACCGCCGCAACAGCATAAAAGAATAATAATCCAAATAATACTGCTGCAAGAGTTGTTGGAATTACCACAGGAATTGTTGCAATCACATGAGTTGTTGCATCCGCATTGAAGATCGCTCATTTTTTGCCTCCAAAAAAACTTTTTATGGTTTAACATATGTATAATGGCTTGGTTAAGTTGCCAATATTTTGTAAAACAAATAAAAAAAATAAAATTTAATAAAAATTGCACAATATATTGTAAAAATACTTGTAAAAATAGCGAGATATAGTAAAATAGAATATAATGATATTATTATAGGCATTTTGTGTGCAGAGGACAAAAGCTGTGACGGAAGAAAGAAGAATTATTGGCGGTCATCGTTTTACAAATGCGGAAGATTATGAAGCGGCAGAACGTGACTTGTTAAAGATCGAAGAAATAAAGAAAAAAATAGATTTTAATAATTATAAGTCTTTAGAAGGACTTTATAATGATTTGCAGACAGGACAGATAAGTTTTGAATCAATTCTTGGACAGGAATTCGATGATGAAGTATACGAGGCATATATTTCTTTTGGAAATAAGAATAAATCAAATTCCGAAGAAATGACTATAAAGCAGGAGAAGAGTGATGTAATCGCAAATAATAAAAATGCGATAACAAAGAAAAAGATTACTCTGGAAGACTTTGATGAAGAAATGCAGGCTCAAATTGTCAAAGAAATCAAGAAAAAAGAACGTATACGCAAAATAATATTGATTGCCTGTGGTACGATAGCGGTATTATGTCTCGCATATTTTGGCATTTATGAATATATGTCCATCCGCACTGATAAGGATGCACAGGAATTGGCAAATGCAATTAAGGAAGAGGAGAGTTTTATACCACCCGTAAATAGCGAGGATGATAAGTATTATGCAGAGCTTACGGAGACGGCGGAAGGAACTCCGGAAGTCTTACATAAGTATGAAGATTTATATAATCAGAATAAAAGTCTAATAGGATGGGTTAAAATTGCCGATACAGTAATTGATTACCCTGTTATGCAGACTGTTAATAATGAATATTATTTGGATCATAATTTTAATCAGGAGTATGATAAGAATGGTTCGATTTTTTTGGATGCGTCATGCAGTATTTATCCCAGAAGTACAAATCTGATTATTTACGGACATCATATGAAGTCCGGCAAAATGTTTGGCAGTTTGCAAAAATACCAGAATGAATCTTATTACGAGGAACATAAATACATAGAATTTGATACCATTTATGAACAGGGTACTTACGAAGTGATGTTTGTATTCAGGGATAAGGTGTATTCACAGGAAGATGTGAATTTTAAGTATTACGAATTTATAGATGCAAATTCAGAAGAAGAGTTTTACTCATACATGGATGAAATGGCGGCGGCCTCTTATTATGATACAGGTGTAATTCCGCAGTACGGAGACCGGCTTTTGACACTGTCTACCTGTGATTATCAGCAGGATAACGGACGATTTGTTGTGGTTGCAAGAAAAATAACCGATTAAATAGAATGTTACAGTCTCACATTAAGGAGGACTTTTAGAATGGAAAAGACAAAAAAAGGAAAGAGAAAGCTTAGCACCAGGATGAAAAAAGCAATCCGTAGAACGTTAGGCGGTATTCTTTTGACAACTGCAGTTGTAGTGGCTTTTATACCGGAGAAGGCAACAGAGGCGGCAGGAAGTACCCCTACGGTTACTGTAAGCGCATCAGACAGCAGTATTCCGATTATAGATGATGATGATACCATATATACCACAGGTGATGGTATGTTTCAGTTTGCTTACGTAGAAAAGGGAAGCGGTGGCGATAAAGTTGCTGTTATTGTTGGATATGACTACGAGCGTTCTTTGGACCAGGGTGTCTTAACCATTCCCAATACTGTAGATGCATATGTGAAGTATACCCATGCCCAGGGTACTGCAGGCGGTTATGTTGCAGTGGGTAAGAGTGGTAATATTCTCTATTATCCTGTATATCGTACGGAAATCCAGTCACAACCCACCGGTGAAAAAGATGAAGAGGGTAATGACATCATGGAGGATGTAGAAGTACAGGTGCTTGATCGTTATGATCCTTGCCTTTACTCTACCTTTGACCAGTGGTATTACAATGAAGATGGTACGGTAAGAGACCCTAAAGACTTTTACTATGATGCAAATACGAGTTCAACAGCAAATACGCTGGATGAATATAAGCAGACTAAAGATGAAATATATCAGAGAATTCAGCATGCTACCGTTGCATATATTTCAAGCCAGCATGTTGTGAAAGAAAATGATACATGGGTATTGGATGACACACCTAATGTGGGTATTTTCTCTAAGGCTACGAATATCACAACTTTAAAAACAGGCGGAGATTTGTTAGGTATCGGAGATTATGCCTTTTATGAGTGTGCTTCTTTACAAGGCATTGAGTTAGGTGATGGTGCCAATACTATCGGTAATTACGCATTTGCTAATTGTGTCAATTTGAAATACGCAAAGTTCCCGACAAATTCCAGTATTAAAGCATTAGGAGACCATGCATTTTATAATTGTCGAAGCTTAGAGACATTTACTATGCCTGTTGCGGTAACTAAGATTGGTGATTCTGCATTTGAAGGTTGTGCAGGCATGACAGATATTGATTTGAATGCTGGCGGACAACAGGTATTGTTAACAGAGGTCGGACCGGATGTATTTAAAAATTGTACATCTTTGGAATGTTTGATTTTCCCTGAATACTTTAATCAGAAGTTTGATATCTCATGGATTGAGGGAGATAAATCCTTAAAATATATTAAGATTCCCAATGTGGATATGAAATTGGTTGCGGAAGATGATTTAACCTTTGAAGAATTAATGGCACAGTTGCCGGCTGAATTCTATTTTGAAGGTCCGGCTGAGTCAGAGATTCATGATATTTCTAAAACCAATAGTTTTGCTTTTAAATATTTAGATGAAGAAATATATGAAAAGGTAATTAATGCCAGTGGTGATGCGGGAAGCGGACAGAGTGTATTCCGTGTTAATAACTTTAACGAATTAATCTATTTTTATATGGATGATACGGTAAAACAGATTGATATTCCCGGTATTATCGGACCTTACAAAATTACTGTTATCGGCAGTGACAGCTTCCAGGCGAATCATCGTTTGACCAAGATTACCATTCCGTCAACTATTACTGAAATTCAGGATAATGCATTTAAGGGATGCCATAGATTAGAGCATGTTATTTTTGAAGAACCTATTTCTTTGACTTCGATTGGAGAAGGTGCTTTTGATACCCAGGTAATTGATCCGATTCTTGATACCTGTACATTAGAAAGTAAACCGAAATTAACGTTTACGGCACCGGCTGAAGAGGGAAGTGCGCCTTTTGATTATGCGATGGATTCTTCCAATAACATTAATACGGGAACGCAGGAATTAACATACATTACATTTTATACCGGCTGGCCCAGCAACTTAACCATTCAGTATAATCCCGATACCGGTAAAAATGAATTGGTAGATTATCCGAAGCTTACGGATTTGGCTTCTTATTCAGCAGCAAACTATCCGTATATTACGCCAGATAATGCCAGGGCTGCAGCCACTGCATATACGGCATATAAAAATAATGAGAGCTTATCTCAGGACCAGATTGATATTTTGAATTCGGCATTAAATATTGTTTTACCTACCGGTGTTGAGTCGTTAAAAGAAGGTATCTTTTCAGGCTTGGATGCAGAAGGAAATGCAGTTGCCGGAGAGAGTGCCAATACGGATATTAATACAATTACCACTAACGGACTTGATGAGATTGAACCATATACGTTTGCCGGCTGTAATAGGTTGATTGGTGCTTATATTAACGGCGATACTGCAAAGCTTGGTGATTATGCGTTTAAAGACTGTACTGCATTAACAGACGTTGATATATTAAGCTCTTTAGATGAATTTGGTGTAAGACCATTTGCAGGATGCAGTCAGTTGTCTGATGTTTCATTCGGTAATAATCCGAATTATACCTGTGAGCAGGCTGTTATATACGGAACCGATAACGGTACAAAGACATCTTTATTGGAAGTATTGGAGTCCAGAGGTTTGACTTACGGAACCGGTACATTGACAAAGCAGGAACTTGCAGGAATTACAGCTGTTGCGGAAGAGGCAGCGAAAAACTGTGATGGTATTTTGTCAGCAGATTTTTCAGAAACAACTGTTAAAGAACTTCCTGTATCTGTATTTGAGGATACGGATGAGTTATATTCTGTAATTTTACCGGATGGAATCCGAAAGATTGCTAAGAATGCATTTAAGAACAGTAACATCAGATATCTTGAAATCCCCAAGAGCTTAAGTGTTATTGATAACTCTGCGTTTGATGAAGATCCTCAGACAATTACATTTTATTGTGAGGCGGATAGTGCTGCAGCAGATTATGCAAGCAACTTCAGCAATATTGTGGTATCTGATAAGCCGGTCACCTTTAAGGTTACTTTCTATGACGATGATGCAGTAACTGTTTTAGATACTGTAGAAGTACCGGCAGGCGGTAACGCAGAAACTCATATTACACCCACTAAGGCCGGATATGTATTTAAGGGCTGGATGCCTGAGCCGGTAGGCGTAATGGAAGATATGAAGACCTATGCTACCTATGTTCCGGAAGGAGAAGTGACTTATACGGTACAGTTTGTAGATCATGATGATACCGTTTTAAGTTCTCAGATTGTTCCGGCCGGAGGCACTGCAGTTACCCCGGTAAGTCCTGAAAGAACCGGTTATAAATTTGTTGGCTGGAGACCTTCCTATACCAATGTTCAGGATGATTTAATTATTTATGCCCAGTATGAAAAGATTACACCCGGTACAAATGGTGACGGAACTACCGGTGATGGTACGGGAACCGGAGGAAATGGTACGGGAGGTACCGGAAACACAGGTACATTATATACTTTAACTGTAGTAGGAGGTAGCGGAAGCGGTAGTTATGCGTCAGGAGCAAATGCAATTCTCCTTGCGGACAATCCGCCCAGTGGTAAGGTGTTTGATAAATGGGTAACGGATGCAACCGGAGTTACTTTTGCGTCAGCATCCACAGCTGCAACCACTATGACTATGCCTGCGGCTAATATAACCGTAACGGCAACCTATAAAGATGCACCAAGTTCCGGTTCATCAAACAATGGCGGTTCTAATAATAACAGTGGTTCGGGAACAACAACCGTTAAGCCTAATACCAGCGTTACTATTACCAAACCCGGCATTCCCAGTCAGGATAGTGCGTCTGCAACCGTAAGCGGCTCTACAGATAATTTTATTTTAAAGATTACAGAGAGTGCATATGCAAAAGAACAGGTAGAAGATGCTTTGGAAGAAGCATACGGAAGTCTTGATGATATTCGTTATTTCCCTATGGATATTTCGCTTTATGATTCCACAGGAACCAAGAAGGTTGAAAATACGGATGCGTTAAAAGTAACTATTACTTTGCCAATCCCTGAAGATTTGGTACAGTATGCAGGAAATAATAAAGTAGGTTATGTAGTAAATGGTAAGCTTGTACAGATTACCCCGAAATTTACAACCATTAATGGTGTCCCTTGTATTACTTTTGTTGCGCCTCATTTTTCACCCTACGTGATTTATGCGGACACTTCAGATTTAAGTGCGGGTACAATATTAGACTCAACCCCTAAGACCGGTGACGGAATTGCACCGAAGTGGTTCTTATCCATGGGTCTTGCGGCAGTGGCAGTATTCCTTTTTGTAAAGAAGGATAAAAAGACTGCATTAAAAGTAAAATCATAACATAGTTTCATATTTCAGCACCTTTTATTAGGTGCTGAAATAATATATATATTTTAAAGAAGGAGGTCATACCGGATGAAAAAAAGAATCATAATAAGTATTGTTGCGGTTGTTTTATTGGTTTTGACCTTCTCATTTATATTAACGGGTCAAATGAATGGTAGAGCCGGAAGTCAATCTGAAGCTTTTCAGATGGATGGTACAACCTTGATGAAGTATTTAGGTACTTCTGAAGTTGTATATGTGCCTGATAAGGTACAGGTGATTGCACAAGGAGCTTTCGAAGATAATGATTACATCAAAAAAGTTGTTTTACCAAGCCGCTTGATAACAATCGAATACAATGCGTTTGCAGAATGTGATAACTTATTGGAAATTGATATTCCGGATTCCGTTACAACCATTGGTTCGGCAGCTTTTGCAAATTGCAAATCTTTGTGTGATGTTTCTATCGGTAAAAGTGTGGAAGAGATTGGCTCCGGTATTTTTGCAGGATGTTCATCTTTAAAAGATTTGGAAGTGAGCACTAAAAGTACGACTCTAACCTGTTTAGATGGTGTTTTGATGAGTGCGGACAGAAGCTATATTTATCAAATGCTTCCCGGCAGAGAAGAACCTTTTTATATTATGAATGATAATGTAGAAGAAGTGGGGCAGTATGCCTTCTGGGGATGCCGTAATGTTGAACATATGATTATATCTGATAAAATTGAGGTAATTTCACCTTATGCATTTTCCAATATGGAAAATCTAAAGTCAGTATCCATGTCTTTTGCGGTAACGGAAATCGATATGAAAGCATTCGAGGATTGTATTAGCCTGGAGCAGATTTATATACCTGATTCTGTGGTGGAAATTCATGAGACTGCTTTTGACGGATGTTCTAAAGTACAGTTTTATACTGAGCAGGGAAGTTACGGTGCTTCGTTTGCAGAGGATAATTCCATTGGTATGACGACAACGCCGATATATGGTCTTTCTTATGCTGAAGATGTAAAAGAAGATTATTATGAGGCTATCAAGGAGGCAGAAGAGAAGTCGGAGCAGGAAGCTAACGCTCCAAAACCTATTGAAATAGGTCCTGATGTTATGGGATATACCACAATTGTCGGTAATAATGCAGTGGTATTGATGGATAGTGCTAAAGGAGAGGTTGTATCCGGTTCAAATGTACAGTGGAATGATGAAATGAGTGCTATGGCCCAAGATGGTACACTTTTGGCGAATGCTTTTTATGGTGTAAATACTTTAGAAGAGGTTGTAATACCAAACGGTGTAACAAAGATCGATAAATTTGCTTTTGCAAGAAGCAGCATTACAAGTGTTGAAATTCCGGAGGGAACAATTAGTATTGAATATGCCGCATTTTATCATTGTGATAACTTAGAAAAGGTCATTATTCCGGAGTCGGTTACTTATATTGCAGATAATGCCTTTGCATATACACCTTGGCTGGAAGACTGGTATGAAAACGGTGAAGGTGATTATTTGATTGTGGGTGATGGTGTTCTTCTTGCTTATAAAGGTGAGGAAGAAGATTTTGTTCTTCCTGCAAATGTAAAGTATGTTGCATGCGAAACCCCTTAGAAGATAGAATTATGAATGAAAAGAACAGGAATGTGCGTATGAGCATATTCCTGTTTTGCTGTATTATATTATTTTAGGGATTATTTGCTTTTAGCATCAGAAAATATTTGGTAAAAATTTTAAATATATATGAATATTGTGCAAAGAAACATTTGACTTTACAGGCATACATGTTTAAAATGAAACACGGTGAATTATAAGATTTGGATAAAAGTCCAAAGCCAAATACGAGGATTTGGCAGAAACGGAGGACGTAATGAGCGAACATGAACATTTTCAGAACCGACAGGTAACAATGAATCCCAAGAATAATCTGCTTCAGATTGAGGAGCATATGTATATTCTGGATGATGTTTCAAAACCTAATGTATTTAGAAACATGTTTCCTTATTCGGAGGTACCTAAAATTCCTTTTAATGACAGAATTGTGCCTCATAATATGCCGAAGGAAATCTGGATTACAGATACTACATTCCGTGATGGCCAGCAGTCAAGAGCTCCTTATACAACTGAGCAGATTGTAACAATTTATGATTATTTACATAAATTAGGCGGGCCAAATGGTATGATTCGTGCCAGTGAATTCTTTTTATACAGTAAGAAGGACCGTGACGCAGTATACAAATGTATGGAACGAGGTTACCAGTTCCCTGAAGTAACCAGCTGGATTCGTGCAAGCGAACAGGATTTCAAGCTTGTAAAAGAAATCGGTATGAAAGAAACCGGTATATTAGTAAGTTGTTCCGATTATCATATTTTCTTAAAATTAAAAATGACAAGAAGTCAGGCATTGAATCATTACTTAAATGTAATCAGACAGTGTCTTGATGAGGGTATCAGTCCCAGATGTCATTTGGAAGATGTTACAAGAGCAGATATCTATGGTTTTGTTGTTCCTTTCTGTATGGAACTTATGAAATTAATGGAAGAGTACAAGATTCCTGTGAAAATTCGTCTTTGTGATACCATGGGTTATGGTGTTAACTATCCCGGTGCGGTAATTCCCCGAAGTGTTCAGGGTATTATTTATGCAATTCATGTAAATGCCGGTGTGCCTCATCACCTTTTGGAGTGGCACGGACACAATGACTTTTATAAGGCTGTTTCTAACTCAACCACAGCTTGGCTCTATGGCTGTGCCGGAATTAATACATCCTTGTTTGGTATCGGTGAAAGAACCGGTAATACTCCGCTTGAAGCTATGGTATTTGAATATGCACAGCTTAAGGGTGGCTTAAACGGTATGGATACTACAGTGATTACCGAACTTGCTGAGTACTATGAGAAGGAATTAGGCTATGAAATTCCGCCTATGACACCTTTTGTAGGTAAAAACTTCAATGTTACAAGAGCAGGTATTCATGCAGACGGACTTTTAAAGAACGAGGAAATCTACAACATTTTTGATACTGAGAAATTCTTAGGAAAACCTGCTTGTTGTGCTGTTTCTAATACATCAGGACTTGCAGGAATCGCACACTGGATGAACACTTACTATCGTTTAAAAGGCGAAGCACAGGTAGATAAGAAGGACGAAATTGTAGTAAAGGTAAAAGACTGGGTAGATGTACAGTATGCAGAAGGTCGTGTAACTGTTATGACAGACGAAGAGTTGGATACACAGATTAAGGCTTTTTGTGAGGAATTACACATTCCGGTTTATGTAAGATAAGATTGACGGTATTAGAAGGAGAACAGACATGGAAAAAATTAAAATGATTACACCTCTCGTTGAAATGGACGGAGATGAGATGACTAGAATTCTCTGGACAATGATTAAGGACGAACTTTTACATCCTTACATTGATTTAAAAACAGAGTATTATGATTTAGGTCTTGAGCACAGAAACGAAACCGATGATCAGGTAACTATTGATTCTGCCAATGCAACCATGAAGTATGGTGTTGCTGTTAAGTGTGCAACCATTACTCCAAATGCTGCAAGAATGACGGAATATAACTTAAAAGAAATGTGGAAGAGTCCTAACGGAACTATCCGTGCAATGCTTGATGGTACCGTATTCAGGGCACCCATCGTTGTAAAAGGTATCGAACCCTGCGTTCGCAACTGGAAGAAGCCTATTACCATTGCAAGACATGCGTATGGCGATGTATACAAGAATACTGAGTTAAAAATTGACGGACCCGGTAAGGCTGAATTGGTATTTACCGCAGATGACGGTACTGTAACAAGAGCAACCATCCAGAACTTTGACAGAGCAGGTATCGTTCAGGGTCTTCACAATATTGATGATTCCATCGGAAGCTTTGCAAGAGCATGTTTTAACTATGCATTAGATACCAAGCAGGATCTTTGGTTTGCAACTAAGGATACTATTTCTAAGAAGTACGACCATAATTTCAAGGATATTTTCCAGGAAATCTATGATGCGGAATATAAGACCAAGTTCGAAGAAGCAGGCATTACTTACTTCTATACCTTGATTGACGATGCGGTAGCACGTGTTATGAAAGCGGAAGGCGGCTTTATCTGGGCTTGTAAAAACTATGACGGTGATGTTATGTCTGATATGGTAAGCTCTGCATTCGGTTCCCTTGCTATGATGACTTCCGTTCTTGTATCACCTAGCGGTGTATATGAGTACGAAGCTGCCCACGGAACCGTTCAGAGACATTACTACAAGCACTTAAAGGGCGAAGAAACTTCAACTAACTCCGTAGCAACTATTTTTGCATGGACAGGTGCGTTAAGAAAGCGTGGTGAATTGGATAATACTCCCGAGCTTTGTGCATTTGCAGATAAGTTGGAGCGCGCAACTCTTAAGACAATCGAAGATGGTAAGATGACTAAGGATTTGGCATTGATTACATCTCTTGAGAATGTAACCACATTGAACAGCCAGGATTTCATTAAGGCTATTCGTGAAACAATGGATGCAATGTAATAATAAAAGAGGAGCATATTTAATGTGCTCCTCTTTTTAGTTATCTTCAATTCCTTTTTGCGTTCTGTCAATCATTTTTTCGATTAGTTCTTCAGCTTTCTCCAAGTTTTTTTCTTTGATAGCTTTTTCTAATTCTTTCTGGTTCTCAAGTTGTTCCCTTAAAAAACTTTTGAATACCGGCATTTCGTCCATTACCTACACCTCCCCTTGTAAGGGTATTATAGGCTTTTGCCTCCTTCCTTGTCAATTATTGTTTGCTTGAAATAAATAAATGAATGTAATAAAAGATGATTTAAAGATTAATCAGAGCAGTATGATATTTTTTTAGAAGTATAGCTTGTGGAATTACTATAGAATAGGGTGCAAGAAAAGACAAGTAAAAAATACCGCAAAATTCGACATAATTATTTGATTGCTTCTTGACATTTGCAATATATATATATAATGATTTCACGATTTTTTTAGTATGGAGAGGAGAAATAAATGAAAAAGTTATTACTTATGATTCTTGTCATTGTAATGAGCATGGTAATATTTATGGGATGCACAAGTGAGGCAGAGGATAGCTCAGATGTTGATGAATCAGTTAGTGGAAGCAGTGAGATGGACTCGGAAATGTTTTCGGAAGACATAATAGAAAATGTATCGGAAAACATATCAGAAGAAACATCTGTAGAAAAAGTTGAACCGACAATCATAAATGATGTACTTACCTTTGAAGAGGCACAGGAATATATTGAGAATTTAAAAGTATTATATCCGGATATGGGAGAGGAAGAGATTGTTACTTTATTTGTTAATTTTAATATTCATAGTCTGGATGATGAAACAATTGAGTACTATTGTTCCAATTATGATACGTCATTATTTGCAATTTATGTTAATAATAAAATATATAGTATAATACTTACAAGCGAAAATATGGATGGAAAAAAATTTGATGAATATTGGAATTTGAGTGATTTTATAACAAATTCTGAATTAAAACAATTTGCTGTACAAATTGAAGCAGTAATGAGTGATTTGGCATATGAAGCAACGGATGATGAATTTAGTACAACAACTGAATTAATCAATGAATATATGTATGGTACAAATGATATTGGATTTACCTTTGATTATAACAGTATTCAAAGAGAAGATACCGATTTGGATGCTCTTTGTTATTATATTGCATATTTTAATAGATTATATAGCAGCGATAAATTAGGTTTTACAGATCTCGCATCTCAAGAAACTTTATATATGCCTATTGAAGAATATCAGATGGAAAAGTCCCAATAACTATAATAATACGCATGAGTTATTAAATTCTTAAATAAAAAAGAATCCTACCAATATAATGGTTGGATTCTTTTTGCGTTCGTTTCATAGATTTCTTTACTCACTCAATTCTTCCCACAACTCATATAACTCATCCAATCTGCTCTGCGCAGTATCACATTCCTTGCACAATTCCTGCAATTTCACGGAGTTGGATGCAATCTCAGGCTTAGACATTTCTTCCTGTAATTCTGCAATTTTTGTTTCCAGTTTCTCAATTTCTTTTTCGGTCTTAGCAAGCTGGTTTTCTTTCTTACGTTTTGCTGCCTGTAATTCTTTTTGTTTAGCCCAATCCAGTTTTGCATCAGTTTGTGTGCCCGAACATGAATCAGAAGGGGCAGAAGCAGAGGACGAGGAGTTTGAAGCAAAATCACTAGCGGTTCCTTTAGTTCCTGTTGCTGAAGTGCCTTTACTCATGTAATCTGCCGAACGTTCTACATCCTGTGATGATTTTTCAAGGAAATAATCGTAATCACCCTGGTATGAAGTAATCTTACAACCATCCAAATGAAGTATTCGGCTTGCCGTACGATTAATAAAATAACGGTCATGGGATACATATAAAACCGTACCTGTATAAGCGTTCAAAGCTTCTTCCAGAACTTCCTTGGAAACCATATCCAAGTGATTGGTAGGTTCGTCCAAGATTAAGAAATTAGCTCCGGAAAGCATTAATTTTGCTAATACCACACGTCCTCGTTCGCCACCGCTTAAGGAACGGATGGGTTGGAAGACTTCGTCACCCGTAAAAAGGAAGGCGGCAAGGACATTGCGGATTTCGGTCTGAGTCAACTTGGGATAGGTATCTGAAATTTCATCAAATATGGTTTTATTTTCATCTAAAACCCGGCTTTGCTGGTCAAAATAGCCGATGGTAACATTGGTACCTAAGCTGACAGTACCGGTATCTGCTTCAATTAATCCGTTAATAATTTTTAAAATATTGGTCTTCCCGGTACCGTTCTGACCGATTAATGCAATGTGTTCGCCTCTTTTAATCTCAAAAGATACGTTGCTAAATAAAGTTCTGTCACCATAAGACTTTGCAAGCCCCTGCACCGATAACACATCATTTCCGCTGGTGATGGCAGGAGAGAGGGTAAACTGCATATCTGCCCGTTCTTCTACAGGCTTGTCAATGCGCTCAATGCGGTCCAATAATTTCTGACGGCTGTCGGCTCTTTTGACTGATTTTTCACGGTTAAAGGAGCGGAGTTTCGTAATGACTTCTTCCTGATGTTTGATTTCGCGCTGCTGGTTTTCGTATGCTGCGATACGGCTTTGTAACCAAACTTCTTTTTTGACAATGAAATCTTCATAGTTTCCTTCATAACACAGAGAATTGCCCTGTTCAATTTCAATGACCTTGCTTACGATTTTATTGATAAAATAACGGTCGTGGGAGACTACCAGAACTGCACTTTTAACATTTAAAAGATAGTTTTCCAACCATCTTACGGATTCAATATCAAGATAGTTGGTAGGCTCGTCTAAAAGGATTAAGTCTGGCTTTTCAAGAAGAATTCGTCCTAAAAGAAGCCTTGTACGCTCGCCACCGCTTAAGGTAGACACCGGTTTTACAAAGTCTTCCTCCTTGAACTGCAAACCTCGTAAAATGCCCTGGATATCACTTTTATATGTATAGCCGCCGGCTAAATCGAAAGCATGCATTTTATCGTGATATGCTTTCATATGTGCATCCAAATTCTCTTCGGTTAAATGTTTCATTTCGTCTTCCATTTGGCGTAGTTGTTCTTCCATTCGGATGACATCAGCCTTTACAACAAGAAGTTCGTCATACACTGTATTGGTGGAAGTGTAGTCGTGGTGCTGTGAAAGATAGCCGATAGAAGCATCTTTTTTGATAGAGATTTCACCGGCATCAGCATCCAGTTCTTTTGTAATAATATGAAAAAGAGTGGTTTTGCCGGCACCGTTATTGCCGATTAAAGCCGCTTTCTCGTGGTCATTTATATGAAATGTTACTTTTTTCAGAACATCTTTGTCGCCAAAAGACTTTGTAATATTTTGACATGATAAAATCATAAGTAAGTACTCCGATAATGATTAATAATATGCTTTCATGATTATATGATATTTTTGATAAAAAAGCAAAGGAATTCATATATTTATGAAGTTGATATAAAGTCGAAAAACATTGACAATATATGAGTAAATATATTATGATTTTTCTGAATGGCTATGTATAAATAGAATGTATTTGATTTTATGATATCGGAATACAATCAATACAAGTAAAAGCATATATACAAAGGAGAGAAGTCATGATTCGATGTGATGAAACTAAACCGTATATTTTTATCAGTTATTCGCACAGAGACAGTAAAACGGTCGTAGACATTATAAATAGAATGAGTGAAGAAGGGTATAATGTTTGGTATGATGAGGGTATTGATCCGGGAACGGAATGGGATGAAAATATTGCAAATCATGTAAACGGATGTACTTACTTTATCGCTTTTATCAGTAATGGTTATATTGGTTCCGATAATTGTAAAGATGAGTTGAATTATGCGCGCGATTTGGAAAAAGAGCGTCTGTTAGTATATTTGGAAGAAGTAGATTTGCCTATGGGTATGGCTATGCGAATGAATCGTATTCAGGCTATATGGTGGAATAAATACGATGAAAACAATATTGATAATGCATATATAAAGCTTTTTTCGACTAACGGAATTGAAAAAACCAAAATTCGTGAAAAGAAGGTTGAAGAAGAATCGGTGAAAGAAGAACCGACAGCCGAGAACAAATCAAAAGCAGAAGAACAAATCGAAAAAATATCTGATGTACATACTACACAGCAGGATAAGATTGCATCTCCTGCGCAACAGAGTATAAAATGTGAAAAATGTGGATATGAAACCAAGACTTCGATGCGTTTCTGCAGACAATGCGGTTCGCCGATGAATGTTTCAACCACGGAAAAACAAGTAGCAGAAGTTAAACCGACTTCACCTGTAAATCAGGGACCTAAGTCAAGCCCGATCCCCCAGTTAAATCAGGCAGCTAAGGTTAATCCGATGCCTCAGGCAAGCCAGACACCTAAAGTGAATCCGATCCCGCAGGTAAAACAGGCACCTAAGGCGAATCCGATGCCGCAGATGAATCAAGCAGTACCTCCCGCAGTTCAGAAAAAGAAGAAAAAATTTCCTGTTTGGGGATGGATATTAATAGGGCTTGGTATTATAGCACTGTTAAGCGTTATTTTGCTGATATTTGGTATCCTTTTTGTCGGATGCTTTTCGGATGATACAAATAATGTATCATCAAGCAGCGGACAATCATATGAAACGTATGAATCATATGATGAATACGACGAATATGATGAATACGATGAATATGATGAATACGATGAATATGAGTTTTATTATTATGATATGGGAATAAACTATTGTAATGGTGAAAACGGATATGAACAAGACGGTTACATGGCAATAGAGTATTTTCAGATGGCAATTGATTCCGGTGATGATTGGGGGTATTTTGGTATAGGTTATGTATATACCGGACTTTCTACAGTGCCCGGTGATTATGAGTTGGCAGTGGAATACTTTGATATCGGATTGGAAAAGACCGGAGATAATGTATATGCATATTGGCCGGCTATGATGTATTTTTATGGCGATGATACGTTAGATCCTGATTATGAAAAATGTTTAGAATATGCTCAAATGGCAGTGGATGCCGGAGATATGGATGCATTAGGTTTTATGGCAGCATGTTATTATGAGGGCGGATACGGCATTGAGCAGGATTATGATCTGGCTTTGGAGTATTTTCAGGATGCGGAATACTATGAAGTATGGCAACTGGGAGAAGACGGAAATTCTTGGTTTATGGGGTGCTATGCTTATTGCTATGCAATGTCCGGTGATTATGAGAATGCTTTGATATGGTTTGAAAATGCGGAAAATGCAGGTGGAATTACAGACAGCGCGCATTTAATGATGTATGAAGCGATAAAGTAGAGTGTAAATTTATCGTGTGAAAGGTGGGCAAACAGGATGGCGAATATTTTTATCAGTCATAGCACCTTAGATAAGGGATTGGCAGATTATCTTTGCAATGCATTTGAAGAAAGAGGTCTGTCTTGTTGGATTGCACCCAGAGATATTGTTCCGGGAGCGGAATGGGCTGTTTCCATTACCAATGCAATTGCCCAAGCTGATGTTTTGTTTGTTCTTTATAGTAAAAATTCAGTCAAATCTACACAGGTCACCAAGGAAATCGGAATTGCGGACCGTAAGGGGAAATATATCCTTCCCTATAAGATTGATGATACAGAGCCGGAAGGTGCATTTGATTATTATTTGACCGGTTGCCAGTGGGTTGTTGTGGATCCGACCCTGGGAGATTATAAAATTGATGAACTTTGCGAAATCATACATACTATAATCAAAGAAAGAACAAGTAAAGCTGCTGAAGATTTAAAAGAAAAAGAAAAACAAGAGGCTGAGGCTTTAAAAGAGAAAGAAAAACAAGAAGCTGAGGCTTTAAAAGAGAAAGAAAATAAAGAAGCTGAGGCTATAAAAGAACTTGAAAAGATAGAAAGTCTTTCGGTAGAGACAAAAGCAGATGCAGTTGTAAAAGCGAAACCGATAGAACGGCAATCGGCTCCGGTAAAGAAGATAAATAATTCTGCTGCTAAAAAAGAAAGAAAGAAGTTGCTTGTTGGCGGAGGTATTTTATTAGCTGTTCTTTGTCTTTTGGTTGTGGGAATTCTTAGTGCTGTTTTATTGATTAAGAAAATAAATGCCGGAGACACGGAGAAAGCGGATCAGAGTGGTTTTGCCGGCATATTTGATAATGCAAATGAAGATGATTTTGAATATGAAATTGTAAACGGTAATGTTACAATAACAGAATATACCGGAGTTGATACGGATGTTGTAATTCCTGATGAAATAGACGGATATGCTGTAAAAGCATTAAGCGAAAAATTGTTTTATTGTGATTCGGATATAACATCGGTTGTTCTGCCGGACGGAATAACGGAAATACCAAAGTTTGCTTTTTATAAGTGTACAAGTTTATCTTCGGTATCAATACCGGACAGTGTTGTTATTATCGGAGAACATTCTTTTGAAGGATGTACAAGTTTATCCAAAGTAGTTTTGTCGGATAATGTTAATATTATTGACGATTTTGCTTTTAACAATTGTACCGGAATGACGAAATTAACCTTGGGTACAGGCATTACTGCGATTGGAAATTATGCTTTTGCTACCTGTACCGAATTGACGGAGATTCAATTGCCCGATTCCTTAAATTCTATTGGTTCGATGGCTTTTGCATATTGTGAAAATATAACTGAAATTACGATTCCTGAAAATATATTAACCATTTCTGACAGTGCATTTAGTGGTTGCTTTGCAATTACAGTTTATTATAAAAATAATACGTATTCTTATGATATCAGTGATTTGGTTTCGGAATTGAACGGAAATTAATAATAAAAGATGTGATGAGAGAGAAAACGTACCTTTTTATAGAGGTACGTTTTTTTGACATTAAGAAATGTGAAATAATCGTAATATTTACGAATTAAGTTAAAAGAAGGCATAATAAATTGACAGAGATTTAACAATGTTTTATAATTTATAATAGTATGCAAATTGTATTAAACGGGGGAATTCAGATGGCTGAAAAAGATATATCGCAGGCGGTTATTGCCAGACTACCCAGATATTTCAGATTTCTGGGCGATTTAAAAGAAGAAGGCGTTGAAAGAATATCATCGCAGGAATTAAGTAAAAGAATGCGCATTACTGCATCTCAGATCCGTCAGGATTTCAATCATTTTGGTGGATTTGGTCAACAGGGATATGGTTATAATGTAGATTATCTGTATAATGAAATAGCTAAAATTCTCGGATTGGATAAAAAGCATAATTTAATTATTATCGGTTCCGGTAACTTGGGACAGGCCTTGGCAAACTACGTAAGTTTTGAAAAACGAGGCTTTTTAATAAAAGGTATGTTTGATAATAATCCGGCATTACAGGGAAAAGCTGTGAGAGGAATGTCGATTCGTTCTACGAATGAGCTGGAATCATTTATTAAGGAAAATAACATCGATATTGCCGTGCTTACCGTGCCGAAGAACAGTGCAACGGAAATAGCGAAGCAGTTGGTTAAATTTGGTATCCGCGGTATTTGGAATTTTGCACATGTAGATTTAGATGTGCCGAAAGATGTTACAGTAGAGAATGTTCATTTGTCGGACAGCCTTATGAAGTTATCATATCAGATTAATTGTGCAAATAACAAATAGAGTTATGTATTTCTGATTTGAAATAAAGATTATATTTACTAGGAAAGAAGGCGTGATTATGTCACGGAGAGAAGAAATCTATGTACCTGCTTTGACCGGTAAAAAGATTCCGATTCTGACATTGGACCATAAATGGCACCAGCTTTTTAGCCAGGTGCATACAAATAATGCCATTAAGAAAGCAGAGGAAGAATTAAATACGCTTTTAAAACAGCAGGGTAAAATTAATACAGAGACCAAAGACATTAAAAAAATCAAAAATCGTCTTATGGATGAAATTGTAAATATGATGGAAGACAGTGAAAATCCCGAAACGTCGAAAAAAATTGAAGACAATAAACGTTTGATTGAAGAATGTAATGAAAAGCTTGATACTTACAGGGATGAAAATCTTGAACTTCCCAAAATGATAAATAATGCAAATAAAAAGCTTATGCTTCTTACCATGGAAGCCTGTTATGAAGATATACAGGAAAATGGTACACAAATCAAAGAAATTACTGAATGGATTGATAATATTCGTGTGGAATTAAAGAAGAATATGATACGTAAAGAAGAAATGCAAAGACGTAATCAGGATTTATATGCGTATATGCATGATATATTCGGCGCAGATGTGATTGAAATTTTTGATATGAAATTTGGCGTAGATAACCAAAAGGATACAGAGTAAAAATGAAGAAAGAATATGTTTTGGATGCTGACGGAATGAAAAGAGCAGATGAAGGAACCATTGAAGTTCTTGGCATTGGTCAGGATGTTCTTATGGAACGTGCGGCGTTAGCCGTTGCAGCTTGTGTGAAAAAGTATCAACCTGTAAATGTGCTTTGTGTTTGCGGTAATGGGAACAATGGAGGAGATGCCGTTGCAACTGCCCGTATTTTGTGTATGCAGGGTATAAATGTAGATGTATATATGTGCGGCGACTCAAAAAAATATAAGTCTTCTGTTGTGAAACAATTGGATATTTTTCGCAAAATTGGCGGTAGGACAGTGAACGACCCGTTATTCTCCGAATATGATATAATTGTAGACGGAATTTTCGGAATTGGCATGGAACGTCGTGTTGAAGGCGATTATGCCAAGGTTATTGATGTTGTTAATGAGGCAAAAGCTGCAGGCATTAAAGTGCTCTCAATAGATATTCCTTCCGGTATTCATACGGATACCGGAGCTGTTCTTTCAAGCGCCGTAAAAGCGGATGAGACAGTATCATTTGCATATTATAAACCGGGTCATTTATTATATCCGGGAGCATTATATTGTGGTAAAGTGACTGTGGAAGAAATTGGTATTTCCCACAGATATTTTTATGAAGAAGAATTAAATTATTTTACTGTATCACCGGAAGAAGAAATAAAGCTTCCGGAGCGAAGAAGAGACGGAAATAAAGGAACCTTTGGCAGAGTTCTTGTGATTGCGGGAAATGAAAGTATGTATGGAGCATGCTATTTATCCGCACTTGCGGTTTTGCGTATGGGTGCAGGACTTGTAGATATTTATACCAATGAAATAAACAGAGTAACATTACAGAATATGATACCGGAAGCCATTGTGCATACATATACAAATGAAGGTATTAATAAAGAGGTGTTATGTAAACTAATTGACAGCTCGACCTGTGTAGTGATAGGTCCGGGAATATCTGTAGATAACAATGCTATGGAACTTGTATCCACAGTGATGGAATATTGCGATAAAACCATTATTGCAGATGCGGATGCGCTGAATTGTATTGCGAATCAAAAAGATTTGCTATACAATCAGAAGCGATTTGCAAATCGTGAAATGATTATCACCCCTCATCCCGGGGAATTTTCAAGACTTACAGGTCAAAGCGTAACCGGGTTAAAAGAAAATTATGTTAAATCTGTAATGGATTTTGCAAAAGAGTATGATGTCATTGTAGTTGGAAAGGATGCCGGAACCGTTGTAAGTGACGGAAAGAATGTATATTTCAATCAAACCGGAAATGACGGCATGGCTACTGCAGGAAGCGGTGATGTTTTAAGCGGTATTATCGGTTCTTTGTGTGCTCAAGGATTAAATGCTTATGAAGCAGCATGGAAAGGCGTATTTATACATGGTAAAGCCGGTGATACAGCTATAAAAGATACCAATACACGTTCATTAATTGCAAGAGATATTGCCAATACGCTTACAAAAGTTATTAATTAGAGCAGATTCTAAGGAGGAGTACCGTGAATCATTATGATAGAGTATGTGCGTCAGTAGATCTTGACGCTGTTATTAACAATATAAAAGCTATTTATGCAAAACAAAAAAACGGTGTAAAGATAATGGCCGTAGTAAAATCCGATGGTTACGGACATGGTGCTTTACCCATTGCGAGATGTTTGGAGGCAGAAGATTTTATTTTCGGTTTTGCAACTGCAACGGCAGAAGAAGCATTAATATTAAGACGCTGTGGCATTCAAAAACCTATTATGATTTTAGGATATACTTTTCCTTATGCTTATGAGGATATGATCAAAGAAGATATTGCTTTTACTGTATTTCGTAAGGATATGGCGAAAGAAATCTCAGCACTTGCCGTAAAATTACAGAAAGAAGCAATTGTGCATGTAAAAGTGGATACAGGTATGCATCGTATCGGTATTCCCACAGACAATACCGGTGTGGAATATGTAAAAGAATTGATTAAAATGCCCGGAATCCGCGCAGAAGGAATTTTTACCCATCTTGCCAATGCGGATGCCCAAGATAAAGAAGAGGCATATATTCAAGTGGAAACTTTTAAAACTTTTATAGAGTTGATAAAAGAAGAAACCGGCCATAAATTTACAATCAGACATTGCTTTAACAGTGCAGCATTGATGGAAATGCAGGATGAAGACTTTAACGTAGGAAGAGTGGGAATTTCCATGTATGGTGTATTGCCTTCGGATGAAATGAAGAAAGACGAAATACAATTACAACCTGCGTTATCGCTTCATAGCAGAATTGTTTATATTAAAACATTACCTGCAGATTCCAAGATTAGTTATGGTGGTACTTATATAACAGATAGGGAAACAAAAGTTGCAACCATTCCTGTAGGATATGGTGATGGTTATCCCAGAGGTCTTTCCAATTGCGGATATGTTTTGATTAGAGGAGTACGTTGCCCTATTTTGGGAAGAGTGTGTATGGATCAGTTTATGGTGGATGTAACCCACCTTCCTGATGTAAAAGAAGGCGAGCGTGTTACCTTAATCGGTAAAGACGGAAATGAAGAAATTACTGTGGAGCAGTTATGCGATTTGTATGGTGGCTTCCGTTATGAAATGATTTGTGATATCGGAAAGCGTGTTCCGAAGGAGTATTATCTAAACGGTGAACAAATCTATTCCAAGGATTATCATAATGACCTTGCATAAATTTTTACAATAAAATAAGAAGTTCTTTTGTATACAACCGGACAAAAGGGAAATAGTAGTAAGTAAAGAAAAGGAAACGAAGGTGTATGCATGAGACGAGGCGATATTTATTATGCGGATTTAAGACCGGTGGTTGGTTCGGAGCAGGGCGGAATTCGTCCGGTTCTGATTATTCAGAATGATGTTGGAAACAAGCACAGCCCTACAATTATTTGTGCGGCAATTACATCAAAAATGAACAAAGCAAAACTGCCGACTCACATTGAGTTGGATTCCAACAAATATCAAATGGTTAAGGATTCGGTTATTTTATTGGAACAGTTACGCACCATTGATAAAAAAAGGCTTCATGATATGGTGTGTCATTTAGACGAAGAAATTATGGAAAAAGTAAATAAAGCGCTTATGATTAGTTTGGAGCTTCATACATAAGAAGCATAAGCACTTTTTGTACGGAGGATTATTTTAAATGGACGTGGAGACGATAGGCTATATTGTTTTGTTTGTATGTCTTTTACTAATGGATGCCATGTTTTGTGGGTTTATTGCCCTGATACATTCGTTTAACAGTGTTGACATCGAAAAAAATCAAGAGGCTTTGGGTGAAAAACTTACGGCTAAATTAAGAAAAATTGAAGAAAACGAAATTTCATATGAAAACAGAGCTTTAATAGCTGTTGTAGTGATTACGGGGCTTCTTGGTGGCTTTTTTTTACCAAAGATATTTATTTGGTGTTGTGATTTTGTTTTGGCAAATCGGAGTTTGTTGCCTGGTTTTATGCAGGTGGCACCGGAAGCGTTGATAAGTGGTTTGTTTTTTGCATTCATAATATTTGTTGGATTTGTCTTGATATTAACTTTTATGGTATTGATTCCAAGACGTCTGGTACGCCATATGTCAATCAAAAGAATGGCAGTGTTTGCATCTGCTGTTATGACAGTTTCGGTAGTCTTAAAGCCGATAACGGATGTAACAAATCTTTTAGCAAAGGGGATTTTACGTCTTTTTGGTGTAAAAAAGAGTGCTGAGAAAGCAGATGTAACCGAAGAAGAAATTATATCCATGGTAAATGAAGGTCATGAATTGGGAGTCCTGGAAGCTGATGAAGCAGAGATGATTACCAATATCTTTGAATACGGGGATAAAGAAGCCAAGGATATTATGACAAAGCGTACCAATATTACGGCAATTGATGCGGAGATGAGCCTTACGGATGCCATCGATTTTATGTTAAAAGAAAAGAACAGCCGGTATCCGGTTTATGAGGAGAACCTCGACCATATTATTGGTATTGTTCATTTTAAAGATGCTATACGCTTTCACAATGAAAATAAAAGAGCGAAAGCAAAACTTTCTTCTTACCCTGAGCTTTTGCGCGAAGCAGTTTTTGTTCCGGAAACAAAAAATATCGATGATTTATTTAAGGAAATGCAATCAGGGAAACTCCAGATGGTAATTGTGTCTGATGAATACGGACAGACTTCCGGTCTTGTTGCCATGGAAGATATTTTGGAAGAAATTGTAGGAAATATCTTGGATGAATATGATGAAGAAGAGGAATACATAGAGGAAAAGGGCGAGAATAGTTACGAAATTGATGGTATGACACCATTAGAAGAACTTGAGGACGAACTGGGAATTACCTTTGATGATGAAAATTATGAGACGTTAAATGGTTTTCTTATATCAAAGCTTGAACATATTCCGGGGGAGAATGAATTGTTTGAAATGGATTACGAAGGATATCATTTTAAGGCATTGGAAGTGGATAATAAAATGTTTAAAACCATATCGGTGGTTCGTAACTTCCCGGAAACACTAAACGATGAAGTGCAAGATGTTCAAGAGAACACAAAATTTGTTGAAGAAAGCAATAAATAATGGTAAAATATAGTTTGATATTTATTTAGAGTACACAGGAGGCTATTATGTCAGGACATTCAAAATTTGCAAACATTAAGCATAAAAAGGAAAAAAATGATGCGGCGAAGGGAAAGATTTTTACCATCATCGGACGTGAAATTGCCGTAGCGGTAAAAGAAGGCGGACCCGATCCTGCAAATAATTATAAACTTGCAACTATTATTGCAAAGGCAAAAGCAAATAATATGCCTAATGATACAATTGAAAGAGGTATTAAGAAGGCATCCGGTGAAGGAAATAATGTAGTATACGAACATGTAACTTACGAGGGTTATGGTCCTAACGGTATTGCTATTATTGTAGAGACATTGACAGATAACAGAAACAGAACTGCTGCCAATGTTAGAAGTGCATTTACCAAAGGAAACGGAAGTATCGGTACTTTAGGTTGTGTGTCATTCATGTTTGATGAAAAAGGACAGGTTATTATCGATAAGGAAGAATGCGAAATGGATTCTGATGAGTTGATGATGCTTGTGCTTGATGCGGGAGCAGAAGATTTTAATGAAGAAGATGACAGCTTTGAAATTCTGACCGCACCGGACGGACTTATGGATGTGACCAAAGCATTGGAAGAGGCTGGTGTTCCCATGGCAAGTGCTGAGGTTACGATGATTCCTCAGAACTATGTATCATTAACCGACGAAACTGCTGTAAAAAATCTTCAGAAAACCCTTGATTTATTGGAAGATGATGACGATGTACAGAACGTTTACACCAATTGGGAAGAAGAATAATTGACCTGATAAGGAGATAGATAAAATGAGCAAAAGAAATATTGAAACAACCTGTATTCAGGGTGGATGGCAGCCGACAAAGGGTGAGCCCAGAGTATTACCGATTTATCAAAGTACTACATTTAAGTATGATACTTCTGAACAAATGGGTAAGTTGTTTGATTTAGAAGATAATGGATATTTTTATACCAGATTACAGAACCCCACCAATGACTATGTTGCAAATAAGATTTGTGAGATGGAAGGCGGTGTGGCAGCAATGCTTACATCTTCCGGTCAGGCAGCAAATTTTTATGCTGTATTTAATATTTGCGAAGCGGGAGATCATATTATTATTTCTTCTGCTCTTTATGGTGGTACATTTAACCTTTTAACCACTACAGTTGCTAAAATGGGCATTCAAACAACTGTTGTAGATCCGGAGATTTCGGCAGAAGACTTACAGGCTGCAATTAAACCTAATACCAAGTGTATTCTTGCAGAATCTGTATCCAATCCTTCGTTGGTAGTTTTGGATTTTGATAAGTTTGTTAATGTGGCACACACCAATGGTATTCCTGTAATTGTGGATAATACTTTCCCGACACCTATTAATTGTCGTCCTTTTGAATATGGTGTAGATATTGTTACCCATTCTACAACCAAATACATGGATGGACATGCTGTATCGGTAGGCGGTGCTATTGTAGATTCCGGTAATTTTGACTGGATGGCACATGCAGATAAGTTCCCCGGGCTTTGTACTCCTGATGAATCATATCATGGCATTACATATGCAGAAAAATTTGGCAAGGGTGCTTATATTACTAAGGCGACCGCACAGCTTATGAGAGATCTGGGTTCTATCCAGTCTCCTCAGAATGCATTTCTTTTAAATCTTGGTTTGGAAACATTACATTTGCGTATGGAAAGACATTGTGCAAATGCATTAAAAGTTGCACAGTGGCTTCAGGCAAATGAAAATGTTGCATGGGTAAATTATCCGGGATTGGAAGAGGATAAGTACCATGAAAGAGCTAAAAAGTATATGCCTAAGGGAACCTGTGGTGTACTTACCTTTGGTTTAAAGGGCGGAAGAGATGCAAGTGTGAAATTTATGGATAGCCTTAACATGATTGCAATTGTAACACATGTGGCAGATGCACGATCTTGTGTACTTCATCCGGCAAGCCATACACATCGTCAGATGAATGATGAACAGCTTCTTGCAGCAGGTGTACAACCTGATTTAATTCGTTTTTCTGTTGGTATTGAGAACGCAGACGATATTATTGCGGATTTGGAACAGGCTATGGAAGCGATGAATGCATAGAAAGAGATAATTTATGGATAAATTAGCAATTGTCGTGCCTTGTTATAATGAAGAAGAAATGCTTTTGATTTCTTCGGAAGCGCTTCGCGGGGCATTGGAGGATCTTGTTAAAAAAAATAAAATTTCTGCAGATAGTTTTGTGTTGTTTGTTGATGACGGAAGTAAGGATAAAACTTGGGAACTGATTGAAGCAGAGCATGAAAAGTACGATAATGTATATGGGCTAAAATTAGCTGCCAATGTAGGCCATCAGTTTGCATTGACTGCAGGGCTTTTAACTGCTATGCAGTGTTCGGACGTTACGATATCCATTGACGCGGATTTACAGGATGATATTGGTGTTTTTGAAGAGATGCTTGATAAGTATTACGGCGGATGTGATATTATCTATGGTGTACGTAATAAAAGAAAAACCGATACCTTCTTTAAAAGAACTACTGCGCAGGCTTTTTATAAGCTGATGAGCAGTATGGGTGTTAAGACTGTATATAATCATGCGGATTTTCGTTTGATGTCTAAACGGGCAGTAAAACATTTTAGTGAATTTAAAGAAAGTAATCTTTTCTTAAGAGGCATGGTTCCATTAATCGGTTATAAGACAGACAGTGTCTATTATGAACGTAAGGAACGTGTTGCAGGAGAATCAAAATATCCTTTAAGGAAGATGCTTGCTTTAGCCATTGAAGGGATTACGTCATTCAGCATTAAACCAATAAGCCTAATTACAATTATGGGCGGGATTATTGTATTCGGAAGTATTTGTGCGTTTATTTATGCGCTTGTTTCATATTTTTTTGGGGTTGTGGAACCCGGATGGACATCATTAATAATATCGGTTTGGTTTATTGGTGGTGTACAACTTTTATCCATAGGGTTGATTGGGCAGTATATCGGAAAAATATATTTGGAAGTAAAACACAGACCGAGATATAACATTGAAACTTTTCTTGGGGAAGAATTAGATTCTTAGTAGGAATCATTAAACAACTATAGGGGAGAAGGTTAATATGAAATTAACTAAGACATGGCTTAGCTATATCATCTGGGGGATATTTTCCATTATACTATTTGCGGATATTGGTATTGCGGCAATAGAAATATATCAAAAAGCAGATACTGTGGATTTCTTCGTGCCGATTGTGAGCATGTATGCATATGCAATTTTGGGTGTTGCTTTCATTATTATTTTATATAAGTTATATGAAAAGATCATTATGCCTAAGTTAGAGCATGGGGAAACAAATGAATTAAAAGGTTGGCAGGAAGGACTGATTCTTGCACTGATTTTTGTAACTGCAATAGGTATTCGTGTTGTTGCAGTAATTGCATCAGGGGGAGAGTTAAGCGGAAGTACGAAATTTTATGACTATGCTATTGCATCCGGGGCGAATCGAACCTTGGATACATATAACAATGGAGCATATGTTTATAGCGGGATTTTGGGATTCTTTTTGAACTTTTTAGGTCATATGCCCAGAGCAGCAATGGCTGTTCAGGCAGGAATCCAGTCGGTGACTCTTTTTATTCTTTATTTTGCAGTTAAAAAAGGTATAGGAAGGTTTGCAGCTTGGGTTGCATTATGTTTGGCATCTTTTTTGCCTGGCAGCTTTTTAGGTGTCAGAACATGCAGTCCGGATGGTTTGTTTACTTTGTTGTTTGTAACATTTATGCTTGCACTTGTGAATTTATGTGAAGCAAATCGCAAGCAAAAAATCAGAATCGGAGCACATGGCGGTTTATATATTCTGATGGGATTGTTTGCTGCATTTCTTGCATTTTATGATATTTCGGGTTGGTTATGTGTTGTTATCGCCTGTGTTGCTTTTGCACAATCCAAAAATGAAGATGCCTGGATGAAAATACAAAGAGCGTGGTTGCAAATTCTTCTCTTTTTAATCATGTTTGTTGTAGCATTTGTGTTACTGTTGTGGTTTATACCGGCAAATGGATTGGAGGCGGGACCGGCAGGTATTGTTTCCTATTTTACGGAAATGATATCCGGTATTCAATTTAATTTGATGATTTTATCACCGCATAAAGGCGAGTGGGATGCTTTGGCATTGTTTATTATGGCGGGGCTATGGTTTGTAGGATTCTTAAGAGACAGTAAGGATAAAGCATTCCCTTATGCTTTGACTGTTGTCGTATTGACGCTAATGTCGTTCTTTGGAATCGGAGCATATGAACATAATGCTTTAGTAAGTGTTTCATGGATTGTGCTTGCTGCAATTGGAATTACATCTTTAAGTGTTTTCCGTAAGACAGAGAAAGATATTGAGAATGCAGAAAAAGCAAAACGTAATAATGAAGAACGTAAAGCTGAAAAAGAACGTAAGCGTGCGGAAGCTGCAGGCGAGAAGAGTATTCGTCTGGATGATGTTCATCAAAAGAAAAAAATAGAGGAACCGGTTTTTGAAAGTGGCAGACAGAATCTAAGTTCCGGATTTGTAAAAGAAGAAAAAGTAAATTTAGAAGCAACGGTTAAGAAAAGTTATGGAATAGGTCGTAAAGCTGATGATTCATTTGAGACACAGAGCGTTGTTCGTGCGGTTGAAAAGCCTCCTGTTGCAGAGACTCCGGTTATAACACCGATACAGTCGGTTCCGGCATATTCTCAGGGTAGTCCTTCAAGAAGAGCATTAAGACAACCGTCTAAAAGTACTTTTACCCCGGAGGATCTGGAACGAATCAGCCGATATACCGGGGCTAATTTGGTAACAGCAGCTACGATTGAGAGTAATACTCAAGTAAGTCAAGCGGTTGTGGAAGAAGACCAAAATATTGTGGAAGTACAGAAGAATATTGTGGAAGTACCATCGGTTTCTGCCGCTGTAGAGGCGGAAATTATAAAGGAAACGGTTGTTACAGATGATGCAGTATCGCAGATGAATTATATTCAATTGGAGAATCCGGAAGAAGCTTCGGTGGTCGAACCTGTTGTTCAAGATAAGGCAAGTGCAGTAGAAGTGAAGGATGATGAGGGTGTAGAAGTTGCGCCTGCAACACCTGCGCTTTCTTATGGAAATCCGATTAGACGACATTATCGTCATCCGTCCAAGAGTACGTTTACACCGGAAGAACTGGAAAAGATCAGTCAGTATACCGGTATAAATTATAAACAGGCAACCTCTGTTGAAGCTAAGGTGAATGTGGAAAATACAAATGTTTCGGCGAAGGTTACAGAGCAAGTAACACCACAAGCAGCTGTTTCAGTTCCGACAGAATCTAAAGAAACTGTAAGTACAAAGACAGCAGAAAAAACGATAGGCGCTGCAAGAGTGATAGAGTCAAAACCTGCTCAGGATTCAAGTACGGATGTTAAGTCTCAGACGGAGCGGAAACCTAAATTGATTCGAAATCCGCTTCCGGGTCCGAAACCTCATGTGCCAAAGGAATTAAATTATGATTATCTTCCTAAAGAATCTGAAATGAAATTTGATATAGAAGATTTAAAAGGCAGAGATTATTATGATTTATAGTATAAAACTGAATATTTTTATCATACTAAAAAAGAATCCGAAAGGGTTCTTTTTTATATGTTATAGAAGGCGAAACAGGAGAGTTATATGAATATGTCAGATAATAATGAAATGGATAATTTAAAAGAATATGGTACAGGAAAATTAGATAAAAATAATAAAAATTACAATATAGAACTGATTACAATTATAGGTGAAATTGAAGGGCATGATAATTTAAGCGCCAGCGCAAAAACAACAAAATATGAGCATATATTGCCGAAACTTGCAATGATTGAAGATTCTGATGAGACAGACGGTGTTTTAATTATTATTCATACTATGGGAGGCGATGTGGAAGCAGGACTTGCAATTGCGGAAATGATTGCATCCATTAGTAAGCCTACGGTTTCTTTGGTTTTAGGTGGAAGTCATTCCATTGGAGTTCCAATTGCGGTAAGTACACAGTATTCTTTTATTGTACCTACGGGGACAATGGTGATTCATCCTGTACGAATGAGTGGTACGGTTATCAGTTCAAGTCAGACCTATGCATATTTTAGACAAATGCAGAATCGTATTACCGGGTTTGTCTCTTCGCATAGCAATATATCGGAAGACCGACTCAATGAACTTATGACAGAAACAGAACAATTAACAAAGGATGTAGGAAGTATTTTGGTGGGAAAACAGGCAGTAAATGAAGGATTAATCAATGCGGTTGGAGGAATCAGCCTGGCCACAGAGAAATTATACAAGCTGATTGAAGAGAAACAAAGTACAAGATAATGGTTTTTTATAAAAACTAATCCACAATATGATGACAAGGTACGGAAAAAGTGTTATACTAACAAAGACTGGAAAACTATGCAGTTTTTTTGACGTGCATGTTTTCGATTACAGATTTGGAGGCAATACACTTATGGCATCAACTTCCGGTCAAAACGGAACAAAAAAGACAACGAACAGTCAAAAGAAAACAACAACATCTTCTGCACGTACACGCAGCACTTCATCTTCCGGCAGGAGTAGTACCGGCAATAGAAACATATCTTCGTCCAGACGTACTACGAAAGCAGCAGAGCCTGAGTTTTCGGTAGTAGATGAGATTGTATTGATAATAGCTTTTGCAATTGTAATCTTTCTTTTTTTATGTACGGTAGGCATCATTGGATCTAAACCGGATGCTACTCACCAAAATCTTGGAGATTACATACAAAGCTTTATGTTGGGCGTGTTTGGATATACGGCATATATTGTACCGATTGTTACTTTTTTTGCAATGGCACTGGGAATTTCTAACAGAACCAATTATTTTGTTTGGTTTAAGATTGGTTCGCTGATTGCGCTGGTTTTGGTTGTTGGTGTGTTAATGCACATGATTTCCTATGGGGATATTGAAGCTTTTTCTGAAGTAAAAGACTGGCCCAAAACCTTTTATCAAAATGGCAAAGGCGGCGGCATTGTATTCGGTGCCGTGGCGCTTTTACTGTGTTCTCTTATTGGTAAGGTAGGAACGGTATTTTTATTGCTGGTACTTAGCATTATTGCCTTAGTATTATTAACCGGCAAATCATTCCTAAAAGGAGTGAGAAGCGGTAGCCGAAAGATTTACGAGACTACAAAAGAAGAAGGTGGTCGGTTAAAAGAGTTTTCGGAGAATATGCGGGAAGATATACGTAATGCCCGTTTTGAAGAATGTGAGGAAGAAGAGCAACCTCTTCGAAGAAATCGCAGAGCCATGGGAGTTACTTTGGATACTGCTTTGACAAAAAGTAGTGAGAAACCTGTTGTAAAAATAGCAGAAAGGGCAGAGGCTGTTACTGAGACGAAAGCAGAAGAACAACCATTGATTCCGCTTTCAAATATGTCAGAGGAAAAAGAAGAAGTTGTTTTGAAGGAAACCAGTGATATTCACCAGATTGAATATCAGGATAATGGTGAGGATGACGATTGGATTCAACCAGTATCGGTTCATAAGTCAGTGACCAATGATGATGAGGATTTTATTAAGCCGATACGTATGAAGCAGGAAGCGGAAATTAAACCGGTTATGACATCTGTGGAGGAAGAACCTGTACCTGTAATACAGAAGGAAGAGGAATCAACATTTATAAAACCGGTTGCCCATCTTCGTTCCAGAGATAAAAGTGATTTTAACGGTGCATTAGATAAGCCTGTTAAAGAAACCATGAATCCGCCTAAGGAGAAAAAGGAATATAAGTTCCCACCCATGAATCTCTTGCAAAGAGGCGAAGGCGGTAAAGGCGGTAATGATGTGGAAGATATGGCGGCGACGGCAAGAAGGTTGGAAGAAACCTTGGAAACCTTCGGTGTCAGGGTAAAAGTTACAGATTACAGTAAAGGTCCTGCGGTTACCAGATATGAATTGCATCCTGAGCAGGGCGTTAAAGTCAGTAGAATTTTATCTCTTGCTGATGATATTAAATTAAATCTTGCAGCATCGGATATTCGTATTGAGGCACCGATTCCCGGGAAAATGGCGGTAGGTATTGAAGTGCCTAATAAAAACAGCAGTGCAGTTCATTTGCGTGAATTGCTTGACAATAACGAATTTAAGAATTTTCCTTCCAACTTGGCATTTGCCGTTGGTAAGGACATCGGCGGACAACTTGTTGTAACAGACATTGCCAAAATGCCTCATGTATTGATTGCAGGTGCAACAGGTTCAGGTAAATCCGTATGTATTAATACTTTAATTATGAGTATTTTGTATAAAGCGCATCCGGACGATGTCAAAATGATTATGATTGACCCTAAGGTGGTAGAGTTAAATGTTTATAACGGGATTCCGCATCTTATGATTCCGGTTGTAACAGATCCTAAGAAAGCTTCAGCTGCTCTTGCATGGGGTGTTGCTGAAATGACGGAGCGTTATAAAAAATTTGCGGATGCCGGTGTGAGAGATTTAAAAGGTTATAACCAGAAGGCAGAAAGCGGAGCTGTTGATGAAGCCGGTCAACCTATGAAAAAGATGCCTCAAATCATCATTATAGTAGATGAACTTGCAGACTTAATGATGGTTGCATCAAAAGAAGTGGAAGAGTCCATCTGCCGTTTGGCACAGCTTGCCCGCGCGGCGGGTATTCACTTAATTATTGCAACCCAGAGACCTTCCGTAGATGTCATTACAGGTTTGATTAAGGCGAATATGCCAAGTCGTATTGCGTTTAGTGTATCCAGCGGTATTGATTCCAGAACGATTTTGGATGCTAATGGCGCAGAGAAACTTTTGGGTAAGGGAGATATGCTTTTCTTCCCGCAAGGATATTCTAAGCCTGCTCGCGTTCAGGGAGCTTTTGTGTCAGACAAGGAAGTTTCGGATGTGGTTGATTTTATCAAGAATCAGTCTATTTCCAGTGATTACGGTGAGCGAATTGAAGAAGCTATTTTAAGCAGTTCATCTTCCGCGGGGGCTTCTGTCGGTGGCGGCGGTGATGAATACGATACATATTTTGCAGAAGCCGGACGCTTTGTTATTGAAAAAGAAAAAGGTTCTATCGGTATGCTTCAGCGTGTGTTTAAAATAGGATTTAATCGCGCTGCCCGTATTATGGATCAGTTGGAAGAAGCCGGTGTTGTCGGACCGGAAGAAGGTACAAAACCCAGACGTATACTTATGTCCATAAATGAATTTGAAACTTATTTACAGGAACGATAATATTATTTGCAAAAGTGCAGAAACGAGGTTTATATGAAAACGGACATTCAGATTGCTCAAGAAGCAAAACTCATGCCCATAACAGATATTGCAAAGAATCTTGGAATTACCTATGATGATCTTGAATTATATGGAAAATACAAAGCTAAGCTTACTGATGAATATCTGGAAAGTATTAAAAATAATAAAGATGCCAAATTAATATTAGTAACTGCAATTAACCCTACTCCTGCCGGTGAAGGAAAGACAACAACTACAGTAGGCTTGGGGCAGGCCTTTGCTAAATTAGATAAAAAAGCAGTTATTGCATTAAGAGAGCCGTCCTTAGGCCCCTGTTTTGGAGTAAAGGGTGGTGCTGCCGGTGGCGGATATGCACAGGTTGTTCCCATGGAAGATTTAAATCTTCATTTTACCGGGGATTTTCATGCCATAACTTCCGCTAATAATCTTTTGGCTGCGATGATTGATAATCATATCCATCAGGGAAACGAATTGCAGATTGATACACGTCAGATTATTTGGAAACGATGCCTTGATATGAATGACAGGGCATTGCGCAATGTTGTGATAGGGCTTGGCAATAAGTCAGATGGATTTGTCAGAGAAGATCATTTTGTTATTTCGGTAGCATCAGAAATTATGGCAATTTTCTGTCTGGCAGAGGATATGAAAGATTTAAAAGAACGTCTTGCACGTATTGTTGTTGCATATAATTATGATGGCAAACCGGTAACGGCGGGAGATTTAGGCGCGGTAGGTGCTATGGCGGCACTTTTAAAGGATGCTATGAAGCCGAATCTTGTTCAGACCTTAGAGCATACACCGGCAATTATTCATGGTGGTCCTTTTGCAAATATTGCTCATGGTTGCAATAGTGTAAGGGCAACCAAGGCTGCTATGAAAATGGCTGATTATGTAATTACAGAAGCAGGTTTTGGCGCTGACTTGGGTGCAGAAAAGTTTTTAGATATTAAATGCAGAATATCAGGTTTAAAACCGGATGCTGTGGTTTTGGTTGCAACCATTCGTGCTTTAAAGTATAATGGAGGCGTTGCGAAAGCTGACTTATCTGCGGAAAACTTAGATGCTCTTGCGAAAGGTATTGTCAATCTTGAGAAGCATATTGAGAATCTGCAGAAGTACAAGGTTCCGGTTGTAGTTACTTTGAATTCTTTTATAACGGATACAGATGCAGAAACGGAATTTGTAAGAAAATTCTGCGAAGAGAGAAATTGCGAATTCGCACTATCCGAAGTATGGGAAAAGGGCGGCGCAGGCGGTGTTGCTTTAGCAGAGGCAGTTATAAAGACCGTTGAGACTAAGGAAGCTGATTTTACACCGATTTATAAAGATGAATTGTCATTAAAAGAAAAAATAGAAACGGTAGCAAAAGAGATTTATGGTGCTGAAGGCGTGAATTATTCGGATTCTGCAAATAAGCAGCTTGCAAAATTAGAAGAATTAGGATTTGGTAAATTGCCGGTTTGCATTGCCAAAACACAGTATTCATTGTCGGATAACCCTGTTTTGTTAGGACGTCCGGAAGGTTTCAGGATAGATATAAGAGAGGTTTATGTTTCAGCCGGTGCCGGTTTTGTAGTTGTTTTAACAGGAGCAATTATGACCATGCCGGGATTGCCTAAGAAACCAGCGGCTTTAGTAATTGATGTGGAAGATGACGGTAGAATTACCGGTTTGTTTTAATACTTATGTGATGGAGGAGAAAACATGTATCAGATTATTGACGGAAAAGAGATTTCAACACAGATAAAAAATGAATGCAGAGACCGTGTTTCTGCATATAAAGAACAGGGGATTGAAATATGTCTTGCAGTAATTCAGGTAGGAAATGACCCTGCTTCCAGTGTATATGTAAATAACAAAAAGAAAGCATGCGAGTATATCGGAATTAAGTCTTTATCCTATGAACTTCCGGAAGAAACTACTGAAGAGGAACTTTTAGCGATTATCGATAAGTTAAATGCGGATGATTCCGTAAATGGTATTTTGGTTCAGCTTCCTGTTCCAAAACATATTGATGAGGATAAGATTATTCGCGCCATCAGTCCGTTAAAAGATGTAGATGGTTTCCATACCGAAAGTGTGGGTGCTCTTTGTATCGGTCAAAAAGGCTATGTATCCTGTACACCGGCAGGCGTTATTGAACTTTTAAAAAGAAGCAATATATCCATTGAAGGTAAAGAATGTGTTGTGATCGGCAGAAGTAATATTGTAGGTAAGCCTATGTCCATTCTTATGTTGCGTGAAAATGCTACCGTAACCATTGCACATTCCAGAACAAAGGATTTAAAAGAGGTTTGTAAGCGTGCAGATATACTTATTGTAGCAATCGGTAAGCCGGAAATGATTACAGCAGATTACGTAAAAGAAGGAGCTGTTGTGATTGATGTAGGAATTCACCGTAAAGAAGGAAAGAAGTTGTGCGGTGACGTATTGTTTGATGATGTTGCACCTCATTGCAGTGCAATTACTCCCGTGCCGGGCGGTGTCGGACCTATGACTATTGCAATGCTTATGAAGAATTGCGTAGATTCGGTTGAATTAAGAAGTTAAGATGTATTTGTTTGAAAAGAACGGAGAAATCTATGAAATGTCCTAAATGTAATAGGGAATTAAAAGAGGGCCAACTTTATTGCGAAGTATGTGGTGAAGAAATTAAAATGGTGCCTGAATTTGAACCTGAAATAGAAAACAGAATTGAAGAGACACTTTTAAATGTTGCGGATAATATCAACGAAGTTGCACAGGAAGATAATATCCCTAAGAATTCTGCGCCTAAAAAGAAAAAAACAGATTCCTTCAGTGTATTTACAAAGGAGGAAAAAAAGCAGAAAGAGCATCTTTTGTTAGAGGATTTTCCTGAAGATGATTTTTATGAAGATATTGATGTGACCGAATTGCCGGATGAAGATTTTTGGGATGAAGAAGAGGTGATTCCATTCAAAGGTGGCGATAATATAAAGAAGTCTTTTTTGACTTTTTGGAATAAAGGTATTGCTACTAAAATTATAGTTTTTATTGCTTTTGTAGTGATTGTAGGAACTTTGGTTTTTGCCACGGTGGTTATTTCAAAAAGTATGCAGGAAAATTCATATGAATATCAGGTGAACCAGGCTTTGGATGCGGCAGAAAAGGAAGATTATGATTTGGCGATTACTTATCTTGAAAAAGCCTTAACACTGGATTCGTCCGATATTGAGATGAAGTATTTACTGGCCTCTTATTATGATAAAATCGGAGAAACGGAAAATGCATTACTTGTCTTAAAAGGATTGATAAATGGGGATACGGATTCAGATAGTATTACATATTCAAAAATATTTGAAATCTATTCCAGACAGGGAAATATTGTTGAAATCAGTCATATGTTGGCAGACTGTGAGGATGAAGTGATTTTGGAAAAATTCCAGGAGTATGTTGCCAATGTACCTGAATTTAGCGAAGAAGGCGGTAGCTATGATGATGTAGTTCATTTGAAGTTAACGGCAAATACTACCGGTACTATTTATTATACCGTAAACGGAGGAACACCGGATACAACCAGTGATGTGTACACTTCGCCTATTTTTTTGGAATCAGGATATTATACGGTAAAAGCTGTTTTTGTTAATTCGTATGGATTGGTTAGTGAAGTCATTTCACAGCAATACGAAATTAATGTAACAGTACCTCCGAAACCGGTTATTAATATTGCATCAGGAACCTATAATGTACCGGAGGTGATTACGGTTGAAGTACCGGAAGGATGTACTGTATATTATACAACAGACGGAACTATGCCTACCCGTGACAGTACGCAATATAAAGAACCAATTTGTATGCCGCTGGGCGAGTCACAGTTTACATTTATAACATATAGTGCGGATAATGTTGCCAGCGAAGCGAGTATGGCAATGTATACTTTGCAGTTACCAAGTGATATTATTGTAACAGCAGCAGATGCTGCGAATCTTGTTACTATGTATCGATTTAATATGGGTGGTCTTATGGACACACAAGGACATTTGTCAACAATTTCCGGGAAGCTTTTATATATGTGTGAAGCTGCCGTGACTATTGATGGTGAAATTTATTTTGTTGTCTATGAATACTACGAAGATCCCAATAGTAAATTAACAACCAAAACAGGTCTTGTTTTCTGCGCTTCCATGTACGACTTTGATAAAGTCGGTGAATTGGAAATTGATGCACAAGGCAATTATTACAGGGTGATAAAAGAAACTACACCGCAGTAGCGGTTATTATACAAGGAGGATTTTAAAATGTACCAAATACTTGAGGCAAGAGAATTGGCAAGCAGTATTTATCTGTTTGTTGTGGAAGCAAAACGTTGTGCAGCTTCCTGTGAGCCCGGACAGTTTGTAATTGTACGAACAACGGAAGATGGAGAGCGTATTCCGTTAACAGTTTGTGATTATGACAGAAATGCCGGAACCGTAACTATTGTTGTACAGACAATCGGTGCGTCTACGTTGGCGATGAAGGATATGAGGGCCGGGGATGCATTTCATGATTTTGTCGGACCATTGGGTAAGGCTTCTGAATTCATTATGGAGGATGTAGAAGAACTGAAAAAGAAAAAAATCCTTTTTGTGGCCGGCGGTTTGGGAACGGCACCTGTTTATCCGCAGGTTAAGTGGTTACATGAAAAAGGTGTAGATGTCGATGTGATTGTTGGTGCTAAGACTAAAGATATGGTAATTATGGAAGAGGAAATGAAAGCAGTTGCCGGTAATCTTTATATTACTACGGATGATGGTTCTTATGGCAGAAGCGGTATGGTTACCAAGGTAATTGAAGATTTATATGCAGAGGGTAAAAAATATGATGTCTGTGTAGCTATCGGACCGATGATTATGATGAAGTTTGTATGTCTTTTGACAAAGAAACTTAATTTACATACTATTGTCAGTATGAATCCGATTATGGTTGATGGAACCGGCATGTGTGGTGCTTGTCGTCTGACTGTTGGTAATGAAGTTAAATTTGCCTGTGTAGACGGACCTGAATTTGATGGTCATCTCGTAAACTTTGATGAAGCGATGAAACGTCAGCAGATTTATAAGACAGTAGAAGGAAGAGCGTATCTGAAGGAAAAAGAAGGTGATACACATCATGGCGGATGTGGAGTTTGCGGAGGTGACAACTAATGAGCGTATTAGAGAAAGTACCTGTTAGAGAGCAGGATCCGGCAGTCAGAGCAACAAATTTCGAAGAAGTATGTCTTGGATATAATAAAGAAGAGGCTATGGCAGAAGCGGCCAGATGTATCGGGTGTAAAAATGCTGCTTGTGTAAAAGGTTGTCCTGTTTCTATTGATATTCCGGGTTTTATCGGTCAGGTAAAAGAAGGAAATATTGCAGAAGCATATAAAATTATCAATGAAGCAAGTTCGCTTCCGGCTGTTTGCGGACGTGTGTGTCCTCAGGAAAGCCAGTGCGAAGGTAAATGTATCCGCGGTTTGAAGGGTGATCCTATTTCTATTGGTAAGTTGGAACGATTTGTTGCAGATTGGGCTTTTGAGAATGATGTGCATCCTGAACCGCCTAAGGAGAAAAACGGTAAAAAGGTTGCAGTAATCGGTTCCGGTCCTGCAGGTGTTACCTGTGCAGGTGACTTGGCAAAGATGGGATATGATGTAACTGTTTTTGAAGCATTGCATGAACTTGGTGGTGTGCTTGTTTATGGTATTCCTGAATTTCGTCTTCCCAAGGAAAGAGTTGTTCGCAAGGAAATTGAAAATGTTAAGAGACTTGGTGTTAAGTTTGAAACTAACGTAGTTGTTGGTAAGTCTGTTACTATTGACCAGTTACTGGAAGATGAAGGATTTGAAGCCGTATTCATCGGTTCCGGTGCCGGACTTCCTAAGTTTATGGGTATTCCCGGAGAAAATGCAAATGGTGTATTCTCGGCCAATGAATATTTGACCAGAAGTAATTTGATGAAGGCATTTCGTGAAGATTCTAAGACTCCTATTATGAGAGGTAAGAAAGTTGCTGTTGTTGGTGGTGGTAACGTAGCTATGGATGCCGCAAGAACTGCTTTAAGACTTGGAGCGGAAGTACATATTGTATACCGTCGTAGTGAAGCTGAACTTCCGGCAAGAGTTGAAGAAGTACATCATGCTAAAGAAGAAGGTATTATTTTTGACCTTCTTACAAATCCTGTTGAAATTCTTTCTGATGAAAACGGTTGGGTTTCCGGAATTAAATGTATCAGAATGGAGCTTGGTGAGCCTGATGCTTCCGGAAGAAGACGTCCCGTAGAAGTTGCAGGCAGTGAGTTTGTAATTGATGTTGATGCGGTTATTATGTCTCTCGGTACTTCTCCAAATCCTTTAATTTCTTCTACAACAGAAGGTCTTGAAGTGAACAAGTGGAAATGTATTATTGCGGAAGAAGATAATGGAAAAACTACTAAAGAAGGTGTTTATGCCGGTGGTGATGCCGTAACAGGTGCTGCAACCGTAATTCTTGCCATGGGTGCAGGCCGTGCAGGCGCAAAAGGTATTCACGAATATCTTTCCAATAAATAATTAAAATAAAAGAAAGAGGATATATACATAAGGTGTATGTATCCTTTTCTTTTTTTACAAATTGTGATAATATAAGTATGTATGTAAAATGATGATGTATTGTGATTTTTAAAATACAAAAATATGGTTATTAGAATAACTAAATAAGAAATAAGAGAGGTAAAAGATATGCCCTGGTGTCCGAATTGTAAAACAGAATATAGAGAAGGGATTGAAACCTGTGCAGATTGCGGTAGTCATCTTGTTAAAAGTTTGAATGAAGAGGAACGTGCAACGGATGCATGTTCGATTTTATATGGTGATGAAAAACAGGTTAGAATGATTGAGAATCATCTAAAAGAAAAAGGCTTTACATCTGTATTTTCCATACGTAAAAAGGATTTGGAAAATGCTAACACTGAATCTGTACAAGGAAAACAATATGAATTATATGTTTCTGCGGAAGAGCGTGAGGATGTAATTAAATGTGCGGCAGAATTCATGAGAAGTACATCACCCAGAAGCGAAGAGGAAATGCAAAGAATGGCACAGGCTTCTGCGGCAAGAATGGCTTCAAAAGGTTCAGGAAAAGAGTATAAAACAGCTAAAGAGCGTTATAGTGATTTGAAATCAAGCGGTATTATGTTATTATGTTTCGGTGTTGCGGGTCTTGTATTTATGGTACTTGTAATTTTAGATGTGATACCTATTAATTTTAGCGGATATAATGCACTTATTGCCTATTCTGTTATGGGGATTTTCTTTGGTGCACTTTTTATATCCGGAATTATGTCTTTGGTTAGTGCTAAGAAGATGAACTCTGCCAATGATGAAGAAAAAAAACAATTGGATGAACTGAATGAATGGCGTTCTCAAAATCTTACCAAAGAAATGATTGAGAATAAGTTTCCGGGAGATGCCGCAGAAGATGAACAGATTTATTTTATAAGATATGATTATATGAAAGATGCATTAAGCAAGGAATTTCCCGATTTGAAGGAAGAATTTTTGGAATATTATACAGAATCTGTTTATAGTGAATATTTTGAGTAGTATTATGTCATTTATATGCAGAAGATAATATGAAATTATAGAATAAAGTCAATATATATGGGAGATTTGTTTTGAATATTACTCTGATAACCGTGGGTAAAATAAAAGAAAAATTTTATCGTGACGCGGTAGAAGAATTTGTTAAGCGATTGGGACGATATTGTAAAATTAAAATAGTAGAAGTTGCTGATGAAAATACACCTAATAATGCACCGGAAGCGATTGAAGAACAGATAAAAAATAAAGAAGGCGAGCGTATTTTAAAATATATTTCCGACTCTATGTACGTGATTGCCCTTGCAATTGAAGGAAAGGAATGCTCTTCTGTCAAATTCGCAGAAAGACTTGAGAGATTAGGTGTTGAAGGAAACTCGGATATTTGTTTTGTGATTGGCGGTTCTCTTGGATTATCCAAAGATGTATATAAAAGGGCGGATGAGTTGTTAAGCTTTTCGCCCATGACCTTTCCGCATCAGTTAATGCGGGTAATTCTATTGGAACAGATTTATCGTTGCTTTCGGATTATACACAATGAGCCGTACCATAAATAAGCTTTCAAAATACTGATATATATAAAGTACATTATTATTATAAGCAGATATGATGAAAGAAAAATTTCATAATAACCTGGGGAGGTGTTTTTATGAGAATGTATGATATTATCATGAAGAAGCGTAACAATGAAGCCTTGAGTAAGGAGGAAATTGATTTTCTGATAGAAGGTTATACTAAGGGAGAAATTCCGGACTATCAGATGTCTGCCCTTACCATGGCTATATTTTTTAATAAAATGACTGCTGAAGAGACTTTAAACCTTACCATGGCAATGGCAAACAGCGGTGATATGTTGGATTTGTCCGCTATAAAAGGTGTAAAAGTAGATAAACATTCTACCGGCGGTGTTGGCGATAAAACTTCCCTTGCCTTGATTCCTATGGTGGCGGCAGTTGGTGTACCTACGGCAAAAATGAGTGGCCGCGGACTGGGACATACCGGAGGAACAATTGATAAATTGGAGTCTTTTACAGGGTTTCGTACGGATATTTCAACGGAGCATTTTATTGAACAGGTGAATCGCATCGGTATCTCTATTATGGGGCAGACTGCGGATTTGGCTCCTGCGGATAAGAAACTTTATGCTCTGCGTGATGTGACAGCTACCGTAGATAATATGTCTTTAATTGCCAGTTCCATTATGAGTAAAAAGTTGGCTGCGGGGGCGGATGCCATTGTTTTGGATGTAAAAACCGGAAGCGGAGCTTTTATGAAAAAGGAGGAAGATTCCTTTGCACTTGCCCGTGAAATGGTTGCCATCGGAAATGGTGCAGGTCGTAAAACCATCGGCGTAATTTCTGATATGGATCAGCCTCTCGGAAGGGCTGTTGGTAATGCTTTAGAGGTAAAAGAAGCCATCGATACTTTAAATGGCGGCGGACCGGAAGATTTTAAGGAATTATGTTTAACTTTAGGCTCTTATATGGTGGTTGCGGCAGGGAAAGCTGCAGACAAAGAAGAAGCAAGGACGAAACTTAGTGAAGTTATTACAAATGGAGCTGCTTTGGAGAAATTAGCAGAATTTGTGGAGGCACAGGGCGGTAAAAGAGAAGAGGTATATAATCCCGAGTTATTACCGAAAGCTACTATGGTACAGGAAATACTTTCAGAAGAAGAAGGTTATATTTCCGGTATTGTGTGCGATGAAATCGGCATCTGTTCTCTGATTCTTGGGGGCGGTCGCGAGACCAAGGAAAGTGAGATTGACTTGTCCGTAGGACTTGTGCTTCATAAAAAGAAAGGCGATTATGTAACGAAGGGCGAGAGCCTTGCCACGATTCATGCAAATGATACAGATAAATTGGAGGCTGCAAAAAAACGTTTTCTTGCGGCATATACTTTTAGTGGGCAAAAGATAGAAAAAGCAAGCCTGATTCGCGGTGTTGTAGAATAAAAGAGGTATATATGAAAAAGAAAAGTTTCAAACAAAAATTTCAGTATCGTTTCGACAATATTATGTCAAGAGGAACCATTGCATTAATTGGGTTATTATGCAGTGCTACTTTGTTGTTGGTATGTATTGCCGGTTTAGTATGTCTTTTTTTGGGGATTGAAGGCGGCATCGGAGAAACCATATGGTTAAGTTTTATGCATGCCTTAGATCCGGGAACCATAACTACAGATACTTTAGAAAATATTCCCTATGTTGCACTTCAGACGATTGTAACGATTTGTGGTATTTTTATCAGTAGTATTTTAATCGGTATTATTTCCTCCGGTTTAGAAGCTAAGCTTGCAAATTTAAGAAAAGGCACTTCTGTTGTAATCGAGGACGGACACACGGTAATTCTTGGATTTAACGACAATATTTATACATTAATTAATGAATTAATCGGTGCTAATGAGAATCAGAAAGACGGCTGTATTGTTGTTGTCGGAGAAGAAGAGAAAGAAGTGATGGATGATGCCATTGCAGCAAGATTTCCGGATACCAAGACTACAAGAATTATCTGCAGAAATGGGTCGCCTTGCGAACCGCATATTTTGGAGCGAAGTTCTGTAGAGACGGCAAAAGCAGTAATTATTAATGAATACAGTGACCCTCAGAGCATTAAAATCATTCTTGCACTGACTTCTTACCTTAAGGATAAGGAGTTAACCCATCCAAGTCTCTATTATACGGTTGCTATTAATGATATTGAGAATGTGGAAGCTGCCAGAATTGCGGGAGAAGGCAGGGCAGAGGTTATCTTTGCCAATGATGCCATTTCCAGAATTATTGCTCATACCTGTCGCCAGCCCGGTTTATCAAAAGTATTAGTGGAACTTTTTGATTATGATGGTGATGAATTGTATTTTGAAGATGTGCCGGAATTAATTGGACTTACCTTTAAGGATACCTTAAATTACTTTGATAAGGCAATTGTATTCGGTATCCGTAATGACAGCGGTACCTACATGAATCCACCCATGGATACCATAATTACCAAAGAGGATAAAATTATTCTTTTAGAAGATGATGATGGTTCTTTTGTTTTATCTGATAAAGCTCCGGAATTTAATGAAGATTTGATTGTAAAAGAAATTCCGCCCCGCAAATTAAATGAAACAGATGACTTACTTGTAATCGGCAGTAATCACATGTTGCCTGCAATTTTAAAAGAATATGATTGTTATGTAGATGAGGGAACCAGGGTTGTTATTGTAACAGATGAAGATTTGGATTTGTCAGGCGAAAAATATCGATATATTCGTCCGGAAATTATGAAAGAAGGTTTTGTAAATCGTAAAAGAATGGAAGAGATTCTTACGGAGGATTTGGACAATGTGTTGATTTTAAGTAATGACCATTTGGATGAAGAGGAAACGGATGCAAGAACTCTTTTAAGCTTAATTTATTTGTGGGATATTATAAAGAAAGAGCATCGAAGAGTTTCTATTACAAGTGAAATGAAGAGAACTGTTAATCAGCGTTTAGCAAATCAATCCAGAGGTGATGATTTTGTTATTGGCTCCAATATTGTGAATCTTATGATGACGCAGATTGCTGAAAATAGGGAATTAACAGCATTGTTTGAAGATATTTTGGATGAAGAAGGTTCCGAGCTTTATATGAAACCTATGGAGAATTATGTAAAACTTCAAACTCCGGTTGATTTTTATACAATCACAGAAAGTGCAGCCAGACAGGGACACATTGCCATTGGCTACAAAAAACTTACGGAAGAAGGCAACGAAATTGTCACCAATCCATTAAAAAGCGACATTATTACATTTGATGAAGGAGATCTTTTAATTGTAGTAGCAGAAGATTAATTACATATTTAGTTTTGAATAAACTTAAGAAAGAAAAATGCCACCGCATCATTTTAAGGGTGGCATTTTTGTGTTATGTTATTTTTTAAATATATCTGAGGTTAAGTCTACTGTAACAGCAGGACGAATACCGAAACCTTCCGTGCCCACATTTGCAGTGGTTAATTGTTCCTGGGTATAACCGTTATTAACCATATAGCATTTGCTTGAAGTCCCTTCTACAGGTTCTCGTAACCACCAATAATATTCTTGAATGTTATAAGCATCAAGCTGAATATCATACCAGTTACTGTTATCCTGTTCCAAGGCAGCGGCAGTAGGGGTGGCAAATAGGCTCATGCCTGCATCTTCAAACCATTGTAATTCTTCTTTTGATAAAAGAAAAATTTTATCATGTGTAATCGTAGTTGTGTCTTCGGATAGAACATTAGCGTTTGTAGTTATTTCGGTTAATAAAATGGCTTCTTGTTCTTCTTCTGTAAAGTAATGTAAAAAGCCGGCTTCGTTTTGGTATCCGTTAAAATGTTCTGAGGTCGCCAAAGCAATAGGTGCTTGATCTGTATAGATTACAACCTCATCGGAAGAGTTTAACCATGTCCGAATATTAGATTCTTCCCAGGTATTATTTCCTCTGACTTTGATTTGCAATGAATAATCCGTTTCAGCTTCAGAATCAAGAGACCAGTATTCGTTATAACCGTCACAGTTAAAACGACCGCCTTCTGCAACATCGTAAGCTTTCATGGTTAAAATATCTTCAGCAATTAAAATTGCCTCTTCTCCGTTTTCGGATATTTTCAAAATGCGCCAGTTTATCTCTTCACCATTGTATCTGCCGAAGGTAATGGTATCGCCAACTGTATATTGGTGTTTTGTTTTATTACCGACAAATGATATTCCTATAATCATTACTAATAAAACAGCCGCTAAAATAATAACTGGAAAAATAAATTTCTTTTTATGGGAGGTGACAGGTTTTACCGTGTTTATCATTGTTGCTTTATTTTCTGCATCATGTTCCTTAATAAAAGCTAGAATTTCGGAATAATCTCTTTTTTCTTTTGAAGTAATCCACTGATGTGTCATAAGAAAATATTCCATGGATTTGGTTAATTTAACTTCCTCCAGCTTATATACAAGGATAGGAATGGAGCGGCTGACGGCCCGTTCGACTTCGCGAAGAACATGGGGAGAATGATTTGCATTTTCAGACATTACCACGACCATGGCATCTGACTGCTCAATACCATTCATTATTTCTTCTGCGTATTCCTTACCGGAACGAATATTCCGTGGAGCAATAAAACAGGTAGCATTATTCTGTTCAATAAGAGTACATATTTCCTGTGCTGTTTTGGCATCAGCAGAGGAGTGTGATATAAAAATATGCATTTAATATCTCCTGACTTGTATTGTTTGAGTTGAGAATAGCAATACAAAGGATATTTTACATGCATTTATGTAAAAAGAAAAGTTTAATTTACTAAAATATATGTAATTATTTTCTCTAAAAGAAGTACCTGGAAATATTGTTAGATATATAACGGTATACCTGAAACGTTCTTAGCATAAACTTTAATATGAAAAAGACGAAAAAACCAAAACTTCTTGAACAAAAAGAACATTTGGCAGATTTGTTTTCGCTGCCTCATGATATTGTATGTGGAGCATGTAATGTGTCCATTATAGGTTCTATGCGTGTAATTATTGAAAATTATAAGGGAATACTGGAATATAACAGTGAAGAAATCGTTTTACAGGGAAAACAAAGTAAAATAAAAATAAGTGGCTGTTGCCTTAAAATACGTTGTTATAATGAAGAAGAAATGATAATAGACGGACGAATTGACGGAGTTTTATTTTTTGATTAACGGAGGTATTATCTTGCATTCCTATTTTCGTTCATTTAGAGGTTATCTGCGAATACGGATTAAAGGATACGGAGTAACCCGTTTTATAAATATCTGTTCCAAAAGAGGAATAAAACTTTGGGATGTGGAAAAGGATAATGAAGAATATCGGCTTTGTATGACGGTTCCGGATTTTCGGAAAATTCCGGATATTGTGAGAAAGACAGGAGTAAAGGCAGCAATTGTCAGTAAACATGGACTGCCTTTTTTCTTTGCAAAAATGTCATATCGTAAGTGTTTTGTAATTGGTGCCTGTTTGTGTTTTGTTGGACTGCTATATATGAAAAATTTTATCTGGGCTATTGAAACAGAAGGGAATGTCAGTATTACGGACGATATGATTTTGGATTTTTTGGAAGAAAATGATGTTGAAATCGGATCTAAGATAAGTAATGTGGATTCAGAGAGTCTGGAAAAATTATTTCGTAAAGAGTTTCCTGACATTACGTGGGTATCTGTTGGGCAGGAAGGAACTGCATTAACGATTGATATAAAAGAACGGGATGTGGCATTGTATGATGAGAAGGAGTATTTATCAAGCAGTCTGTATGCTCCCCATGACGGTGTTATTATGTCGGTTGTGGTTCGAAGCGGCTTATCTCAGGTGAAGGCAGGGGATATTGTAACTGCCGGACAATTAGTGGTGGATGGGGTACTTCCTATTATAAAAACTGATGGTACAATTTCAGGATATAATTTGGTAAATGCAGATGCTGATGTGATTTTATGCTATACAGAAAGCTATTATGATGAGATTTCTTTGTATGCGGAAGAAAAAATATATACGGGGAATGTATCAAAAGAATACTATTTACGAATTGGAAATCAGACCATGCAATTTCATTGGTTTAAACCGGAATATGAAAAATGTGAATTTACTCAATCCTTTTATCAAATAAAGTTATGGGAAAACTTTTATTTGCCTTTATGGATAGGTCATGGGGAATATAAAGAGTATGTGTTAAACCGTATAAAACCTGATAAAAAGGCCTTAGAAGCACAGTTATATGAAAATTTAGACCTTTTTCTTGAAAGTTTGGAAGAAAAAGGGGTACAAAATATACAAAAAGATGTTAAAATAAGTACTGGTGGGAGTATGCTTATTCTTAGCGGGGATTTGACTTTTACAAATCCTAATATGTTGAGAAAAGAAATTGATGCTTCCATAGGAACGGAGTTGGAAAATGGCCAATATAATTCAATTATCAATGGAGATGAACGCTGAACATATGCAGAATATTTTCGGCGAAAGAGATTCATACATCAGAAAAATTGAAAATGACTTGGATGTTACCATCATTAATCGTGATGGAGTTGTAAAAATTACAGGAGATGAATATAACGCCAAAAAGGCGGTTAGGTTGTTGTCGGAATTAACGGAATTATCTAAAAGAGGTAATACAATCAAAGAACAGAATGTAAATTACGGCATTGCAATGTCGAAGGAAGATAAGTCGGATATTTTATTGTCTGTAGATTCGGACTGTATTTGTCATACCATGAATGGTAAGGCTGTGAAGCCTATGACTTTAGGACAAAAAGAATATGTTGATGCAATCCGTAAGAATATGATTGTTTTTGGTTTAGGACCGGCAGGTACCGGTAAGACATATCTTGCTATGGCTATGGCAATTACTGCTTTTAAAAATGAAGAAGTAAGTCGTATTATCCTTACAAGACCGGCAATTGAAGCCGGTGAAAAATTAGGCTTTTTACCGGGGGATTTACAGAGTAAGATTGATCCGTATTTAAGGCCTCTTTATGATGCACTGTATCAGATTATGGGTGCAGAATCATTTCAAAAGAATATGGAGAAAGGCTTAATAGAAGTAGCGCCTCTGGCTTATATGCGAGGAAGAACTCTGGATAATGCATATATTATTTTAGATGAGGCGCAGAATACCACACCGGCACAGATGAAGATGTTTTTAACGCGTATCGGATTCGGTTCCAAGGTTATTATTACGGGAGATATTTCCCAGAAAGACTTACCGGTAGGAGCACAGTCGGGATTGGATGTGGCATTGCGTGTTTTAAAGGATATTCCGGATATTCAGTTTTGTCATTTGACAGGAAAAGATGTTGTGCGTCATCCTTTGGTACAAAAAATTGTTTGTGCATATGACCAGTATGAGAAAAAGGAGCAGGCAAGAGCAGAACGTAAAGCGGCAAAAGTAAAGGAGGCACGTCGACGTGGTACAAATTAACTTTTGGGATGAAATAAAAGAAGAAATAAATGAAGATGAACTTTCTTTGGCACAAAAGGTAATTGAACATATACTTAAAAAAGAAGGTTGTCCTTTTGATTGTGAAGTGAATTTGACAATAACAAATAATCGTGGTATTCAGGAGGTAAACCGTGAATTCCGTGAAATGGACAAGCCTACGGATGTTTTGTCTTTTCCGAATTGTGATTTTGATGCTCCGGGAGATTTTACACAGTTTGAGGATGAGGCCCTGTATTTTGATTGTTTTAATCCTGAAAACGATTATTTTGTGCTGGGAGATATTATGATTTCCAGAGATAAAATGTTGGAGCAGGCAGAAGAATACGGTCATGGAATTACACGTGAATTTGCTTTTCTAATTGCTCATAGTGTGTTACACTTAATAGGGTATGACCATATGGAAGAAAATGACGCAAAGTGCATGGAAGAAAAACAGAATGCATATTTAAATGAGCTTGGAATTACCAGATAAAGAACGAACGGGGAATAATCAATGAGTGAACGTGGTAAAAAGATAAGAAACGGAATCGTGATTCAGGGAGGAATACTTGCGGCTGCAGGTTTGATTGCAAGAGCTATCGGTATTATAAGACGAATTCCGTTAACAAATATTATCGGAGATATCGGAAACGGCTTCTATGGAGCGGCATATGAGGTATATGCAATTATACTTTTATTATCTTCTTACAGTCTTCCTTTGGCTGTTTCAAAGATGGTGGCGGCAAGAGTCAGCAGAGGCCAATATAAGAATGCTAAGAAAATTTTTAAAGCATCTTTGGTATTTGCCATAATTTCCGGTGGTATTGCCTGTCTTTTTGTTCTTATTTTTGCAGATTTTCTTGCTACAACCGTAATGGCAGAACCTATGAGTGCCACAGCGTTAAGGGTTTTGGCGCCTACACTTCTGATAGTTGCAATTATGGGTGTGTTCAGAGGCTATTTCCAGGGTCTTGGAACCATGACACCTACTGCAATTTCACAGATTGTTGAACAGATCTTTCTGGTAGTATTTTCTCTTGTTTTTGCAAATCTTGCATTTGGACGTGGAGAATTATACGGAAATTTAATGATGAATTCCAATTATGCACCGGCACAGGGAGCCGCAGGTGCAACTTTGGGGTGTGGTATCGGTGCTATAGCCGGATTGCTGTTTTTAATGATTGTATATTATGCTTCCAGTGGAAATATGAGAAGTGCGGAACGTAAGGATGTTACCAAGGCAAATGAAGATTATGCGGCGATTTTTCGCGTACTTATCTTGACAATTGTTCCTGTTATTTTAAGCTCGGTTGTTTATAATATCTGTGGTGTAATTGATCAAAGTATTTATAATCATTATATGGACGGAATCGGACAGGCTGATTTGAAATCTTTTAATTGGGGCGTTTACAGTGGTAAGTATAAGGTTTTGATTAATCTGCCTATAGCATTGGCAAGTGCAATGTGTTCTGCAATTGTTCCATCTTTAGCGGGAAGCTTCAGCAATAATGATATTGCAGGAGCAAGAAGCAAGGTTGCATCTGCAATTCGTGTAACTATGATGGTAACGATTCCCAGTGCAGTCGGATTGTCTGTTCTTGGCAAGCCAATCGTAGATATGTTATTTAGCGGTGAAGTTGATCTTGCAGGACAGATGCTGTTATTTGGTACTTTGTCGGTAGTTTTTTATGCCTTATCAACTCTCGGAAACGGGATTTTACAAGGCATCGGAAAGATGTATGTACCGATTATTAATGCCGGGATTTCACTTGTGGTGCATCTTTTGAGCCTTTGGGTAATGCTGTATTTTATGAAGTTGGATATTATGGCAGTAGTATTTGCAAATATTATTTTCTCGCTGGTAATGTTCATTTTGAATCATTTGGCTATACGTAAGTTTATCGGATATAAGCAGGAATTGATTAAAACATTTATTATTCCTTTGATAGTATCTGCGGTAATGGGGCTTGTTTCATTCGGTATTTATCATTTGTTCCGTTTGTTCCTGCCGGTTATGGCAAGTTGTATTATTGCTATTGTTGTGGCAGTAATCATATATTTTGCCGGAATGATTGCCTTAAAAGGTTTCCGTGAAAGCGAATTACTTCGAATTCCGTTGATAGGCAAACCGTTGGTTTCCATTTTGCAGAGATTTGGAGTTATGTAATTGAATATTTTTCCTAAAAGAGGCGGATACTATAATCGTAATAATATGTAAGGAGTAACATATGAATCGATTTTTTAGAATCTGCTTTCTTTGCGTAGCGGGTGCAATCTGTTTTGTGGCCGGAATGTGGTTCTCCACTTATTTATTTGTAAAAAATCAGAATGAAATTAGGGAAAAAATAAATATTCAGCAGGAAATGAGTGAAGAAATTGCTTCAGATGTACCTCAAATGCTGGAGACTGCGGCTGTTCCAACGATTGATATGAATACGGAATATGTTGTAATTAAAGAAAATACGATTACAGGGGAAACGATAGAAAGTATAGAGGAAATACCGCAACAGTTTTCCGGCATGAGCAGGGAAGAACTGGAAGAATATTTTAAGGAATATGAAAAATGCCCGGTATTAGATGACAGGGAAGACGGATTTGTTAGCGCGACTGTTGAAAGTTACTCTGCAAATCGTGTAGTGATTAAAAAAGTATATGAACCGATTGAACTTGAAGAGCGGTTTTATTTAAGAGCAGAAGAAAATTATGTTGTAATATATTATTCTGATAACAGCACGGTTTATATGTATACCAATATAAGCATGAATGTGTTGCCGGAAGAAACAAGAAAAGAAATAGAAGAAGGAAAAGAAATAGAGAGTTATGAAAGTCTTTATTCTTTCCTTGAGTCTTATACCAGTTGATTTTATGGAGGTATTTGTGAAAACAATAGCAATTATTGGTGCGGGACCGGCGGGAATGTCTGCGGCCATTGCAGCAGCACGAAAGGGTGCTAAAGTCACTGTATTTGAACGTAATGAAATTGCAGGGAAAAAATTACTTTTAACCGGAAACGGAAAATGTAATTTTACAAATGTAGATATGCATGCGGACTTTTTTTCTTTTGAGGAAGGAAGTCATGCAGAGCTGGTGATGGAAACCATGTCTACAAAAGCTGTATGTGATTTTTTTGCAGATATGGGTGTGCTTTCAACGGAGCGTAAAGGGTGTTTTTATCCTTTTACCGGGCAGTCCCAGACGATTCAGTCGGCTTTGGTAAAAACAATGGAGCGACTTGGCGTAAAACTGATGACAAATACCTGTATTGGTGAAATCACACGAAACAATGACCAATTTGTTGTACATACAGACAATAAAATGATGAATTTTGATGCGGTTATACTTGCCTGTGGCGGTAAGGCTGCCCCTAAGACAGGAAGCGACGGCTTTGGTTATCGTCTTGCAAGAGGTTTTGGGCATACTGTATCCAGAACGTATCCTGTGTTAGTGCAGCTTCAGTCTGATGCATCCAATTTAAAAATGGTAGCAGGGGTACGTTGTTATGCCAATGTATCTGCATGGGTGAATGGTGTTAAAGTGGCTTCTGATTATGGTGAATTACAGATGACAGATTATGGACTGTCGGGGATCCCGGTATTTCATTTGAGCCGCTTTCTTTCGAAAGAAATAGAAGAAGGAATGCATTGTGAAATTTCGGTAGACTTTATTCCGCAAATAAGTAAAGCTGCTTTGAATGAATTTGTTTCTGAACGTATAAAAACTTTTTATGGAGAACCGGTGAAAACATTTCCGGAAGGTTTGGTACATAGTAAACTTGTAGAATATATGATAAAAGAACAAAAGATAGAAGCATCTGCAATGGTTCTGCCGGAGAACAAAGATATGCTTATAAATCTTTTAGAAGAAATGAAGGATTGGAGATTTCTCATTACGGGACATAAGGGCTTTGAAAATGCTCAGGTAACCAAGGGCGGCGTTCTTTTGGAAGAAATAGATGAGAATATGCAATCGAAGCTTATAAAAGGATTATATTTTGCCGGCGAAATGGTGGATGTGGATGCGGATTGCGGCGGATATAACTTACATTGGGCATGGGCAAGCGGTAAAAAAGCAGGAGAAGAGGCAACGAAATGATTCGATTAAGTCAGTTAAAGATTCAACCCGGACAAGAAAATAAATTAATGCAAGCTGTTGCAAAGGCATTGTCTGTTCGTGAAGAAGATATAATTCAACTGAATATTATAAAAAAGTCTCTGGATGCCCGTAAAAAACCGGAATTATTTTGGATATATACTGTGGATGCAGAGTTAAAAGCTTCTGTAAATTTTAAAAGAATTTTTAAGAATAAAAATGCGAGTTCTGCACCGGAATTAAAGAAATATCAGATTCCGAAATGCGGCAAAGTTAAGTTGGAGTGTCAGCCTGTGGTGATAGGTATGGGTCCGGCCGGACTTTTTTGTGCATATTTATTGGCAAAACGAGGATTTAAGCCGATTGTTGTTGAACAGGGAAATGATGTTGATAGAAGAATTCGTGATGTAGAAGATTTTTGGCAGGGAAAGCCGTTGAAGCCTGATTCAAATGTACAATTTGGCGAGGGTGGTGCCGGAACCTTTTCGGATGGTAAATTAAATACAGGCGTAAAAGATAAAGACGGAAGAAATAGGGCTGTATTGGAAATCTTCCATCAGCATGGAGCAAAAGAAGATATTTTATATGATGGAAAACCCCATATCGGCACGGATGTACTTGCAACAATAGTAAAAAGTATGCGGGAAGAAATTATTGCCCAGGGCGGTCAAGTTATGTTCGCACATAAATTTGTCGGATATGAAAGTGTATCGGAATCATCGAATGCATTGAAACGGGTTATGATTCAGAACTTAGAAGATGAATCAATTATCAGTATTGCTACTGATATTCTTGTTCTTGCAATTGGTCATAGCGCAAGAGATACTTATGAAATGTTGTACGAGAATGCATTGCCGATGGAACCGAAGCCTTTTGCGGTGGGAGTTCGTGTGGAACATTCACAGGATTATATTAATCGTACTCAATACGGAGAGGATTACAATTCACATTATTCCAACGCATTGCCGGCATCTCCTTATAAACTGACAGCAAGGGCAGAAGATGGCAGAGGAGTATACTCTTTCTGCATGTGTCCCGGGGGCTTTGTGGTAAATGCATCTTCAGAAAAAGGGCATCTTGCGGTAAACGGTATGAGTTACAGTGGTCGGAACGGGGAGCATGCAGACAGTGCCATTGTGGTAGCTGTAGATGAAAAAGATTACGGAAGTAATCATGTCTTGGCAGGAATGCATTTTCAGAGAGAATTGGAAAGGAAAGCGTATGAACTTTGTGATGGTAAGATTCCGGTTCAGTTTTATAACAATTTCAAGGAAAATGTTAAGGATAAAACAAGCACGGCGAGAACAGAGTATTTTAGCGAGAATAACCATTCCATAAAAGGTCAATATGCCTTCGGCAATGTAAATGAAATCTTTCCGTATGCAATTTCAAAGGCAATCGTGGATGGTATGGAACAGTTCGATAAAACAATTCCGGGCTTTGCAAGTATAAATCCCTTGCTTTGCGGTGTGGAAAGCAGAACTTCAGCACCGGTGCGTATTTTAAGAGATGAATCCTTTCAGTCCGATGTACGAGGTATTTATCCCTGCGGAGAAGGAGCAGGATATGCGGGCGGTATTACTTCTGCAGCGATGGATGGCATGAAAGTGGCTGAAAGTATTATTGTTCAATATTGCCCCAAATTATAGACATTAAAGTGATTTTGGAGTAAAATATATTATTTGGTAAAGTGTTTTTGTTTTATATGTATGAAGTAACATTTTTGGATTGATATGTTATAGTAAAAATGAAAAAATACAGGATGTATTTAATTCAGGAGGAGTAATGGAAACATTAAGAGAAGCAATTAAAGATAAGAAACGTGTCGTTGTAAAAATCGGTTCTTCATCTTTACAGCACCCTGAAACGGGAGATTTGGATTACAATAAGATGGAGGTTCTTGTAAGGGAGCTTTGTAATATCCGAAACAGTGGTAAGGATGTGGTTTTGGTAAGTTCCGGTGCTATTTCCGTAGGAAAGAAATCCGTGCATCTTGAGAATGACAAGTCAGGAAAGGTTTCCGTAAAACAGGCATGCGCGGCAATCGGCCAGGCAAAGCTTATGATGATTTATCAGAAGTTTTTTGCAGAATACAATCAGGTAACGGCACAGGTTCTTATGACTAAGGATACGATTACCAATACCGTAAATCGAGTAAATGCACACAATACATTTTCGGAACTTTTGGAACTTGGTGTAATTCCTGTTGTAAATGAAAACGATACGATTTCTACCTACGAAATTAAGTTTGGTGATAACGATACCCTGTCAGCGATTGTTGCAGCTTTGATTGATGCGGATTTGTTGATTCTTTTATCTGATATTGACGGTTTATATACAGATAATCCGAGAAACAATCCGGATGCAAAGTTTATTGAAGTGGTAGAAGAACTCAATGATGATATCATGCATATGGGTAAAAAAGAAACAGGCAGTAATGTAGGTACCGGTGGTATGAACACTAAGCTTCAGGCTGCGAAAATTGCCACAAGTGCAGGCTGTGATATGATTATTGCCAACAGTTCAGATATACATATTCTTCATAGAATTATGGATGGCAGAAACTTCGGTACTTTGTTTAAGGCAAACAGGGATGAAGATTTTTATTTGGCAGATTATATTATGGATATGAAAGAAGATGCCTAAAAGTAGGATAGAAATAATTTATAAATTTAGATACAGATATTAAGCAGTAAAGCAGAGGTTTTATTATGGCTACAATGGAAGAAAAAATTGCACGTATCAACGAGTTATATCATAAATCCCAGACAGAAGAGGGACTTACCACTGAAGAAAAGGAAGAACAGCAGAAGTTGCGTGCAGATTATGTAGCAAGTGTGCGTGCGGCACTTCGCGGACAACTTGATAATATTGATATCGAAGAAAAAGACGGTTCGGTTACAAATCTTGGTGAGAAGTTTGGGCAAAATCAGAACGGGACGCTAAATTAGTTTAGATTGATATAAATGATTTTACGGGAGGCCTTATGGATATTCTTTCACAGAAAAAAGAACTTCGTAAAGAAGCAAAATTATATCGTAAAAGTTTATCCGAAAAGGACCGACTGGATAAGTCAAGTACTATCATGGGTAATCTTAAGGCATTAAAGGAATTTCAGAAGGCGGAAGTTATTTTAATGTATGCATCCTTGCCGGATGAGGTTGAGACTTTAAGTCTTATAGATGAACTTTTACAAGAAGGTAAGAAAGATGTCTATTGTCCTGTAACGCAAGATGATGAGATGGATTTTTACAAGATTTCATCTGTGGATGATTTAAAAGAAGGCAATTTTCATGTGCTTGAGCCGGAGCCTTTGGAAGAAAAAGTCTTAGAACTGCAGAAAGATGTTGCCTACTGTATGCTCATGCCGGGGCTTATGTTTGATAAAACAGGCAATCGTTTAGGTTACGGTAAAGGATATTATGATAAGTATCTTGCGAGAGTTACTGAGAATGTGAGTCTTACAACGATTGCATTATCTTATGAAGCAATGGTAAAAGATAAAATTCCGGCGGAAGATACGGATTGGTGTGCAAATTATGTTGTGACAGAAAAAAGATTTTATAATAAATATTTTCGAAGGAGTGAATATAATGAATGATAAAAATATAAGATTGAGTTATTTTCTTTTAGTATACCTTGGGGCGGCTGTTTTACTTGTTGTTGCATTTAAACTATCCTATACTCCCGGTAGTTTTGTGTTATTATTTCAATTTTTAAAATATTTACTTTTAATATTTTTTTGTACATTGCCGATAAGCCTTGTTTGGTTAAAAAAACAAAAGCAGAAGATAGAAAATAGGAAAATCGAAGAAAATCAGTTTATGCTTAGAGAGACAGATGATGTTGAAAATGCAGATACACTGAAAGAAAGCGAAGAGAAGAAAAATCCTTTTGAGTATACTCCGCCCGCAAATACGAATAAAATCGACTTGAATTTTGGTACGGTTGTGGTTTGGATTATCGGTGGTGCATTAGCCGTGTTTTTACTTTTTAAGGTCTGGGATTGCGTTCTTGATTTGATACAAGGTCCGGAACAAATTGTATTATCGGATGCGGCCTATTTGAAAGAAACGCAAACTACAGGAAGAAACGGCAGGAGGCGAACAAGAGTCCATTATTTCTTGGAAGGATTATCGATAGATGGCACAGTGTATGCTTTTGAAATCAATGGTGTCGAAAAAAGCCTTGCTACAACTATAAATAATCAGAATCCGACTATTGTATGTTATATGTATCCTAACACGATGTCATTGGTACAGGTTGATATCTATACGGATGAAGGTGTTATCACATTACCAAAGGGAAAAGAACCGCGGGAAAATCCCAAAACGGGCGAGAAATATACGGATACAGAGTTAGACAGTGCATTTAAAACGGAATTTAAGGAATTCGATTTTGAAAAATTATTCTTTGAAAAAGTGAGTGAGCATACCGGTAAACTTTTATATGAAGTAATGGATGATGTTGCCTGGTGCTATGATGATGAGAAAGAGGATGGTTTTTACTTTTATCTGAAGGATGAAAATGACGATAATTATCCTCTGTATAAAATGAATATGGATGCATTGGATGAAGAACTTGGCTTAAATAGTACACAGAACCGCATCATTGTATTTCGTGGAAATGTTGCTATGGTAGTAATTTATAATATAAATACAGAAAGGGTTGAGAATATTCGTGTATTCGAGTGTTCAGCCCTGTCAGTTGAATAAAAACGGAGGAAAAACCATGTATCTTGAACAATTAGGACAAAAAGCATCTGCCGCTAAATATGAAGTGCAACTTTTATCAACAGAAAATAAAAACAATGCATTAAAAGCTGTAGCTGATGCATTAATTTCTAATACAGATTTTATTATAAAAGAAAATGCCATTGATTTAAAAAATGGTGAAGAGAATGGGATGCATCCCGGTCTCATTGACAGACTTCGTCTGACACCGGAACGTATTAAGGCAATGGCAGAAGGTATTTTGCAGATTATTGATTTGGAAGATCCTGTAGGTGAGGTTTTGGAGACAACAATTAGACCTAACGGTATGGAAATCAGTAAAGTACGCGTACCTATGGGTGTTATCGGCATCATTTATGAATCAAGACCGAACGTGACTGCGGATGCTTTTGCATTATGCTTTAAAACCGGAAATGCAGTTATCTTAAAAGGCGGCAAGGATGCCATCAACTCAAATAAAGCGATTACGGATACTATTCGCAGTGCGTTGAAAGAAGTTGGTGTAACTGAAGATGCCATTCTTTTGATTGAGAAAACGGATCGTGAAGCCACAACTGCTTTTATGAAGTTGAATAAATATGTGGATGTTTTGATTCCAAGAGGCGGTGCGGGACTGATTCGTGCAGTTGTTGAAAATAGTACCATTCCCGTTATTGAGACAGGTACCGGAAATTGTCATGTTTATGTGGATGAATATGCAGATTTTAAGAAAGCATTGGATATTATTTACAATGCTAAAACCCAGAGAATCGGAGTGTGTAACGCTTGCGAATCTTTAGTTATCCATGATAAAATTAAAGGCGAGTTTTTACCGCTTTTAGCTGAAAAACTAGCACCGGCTAATGTGGAAATCCGAAGTGATGCTGCTGCTAAAGAAATCTTAAAAGACAGTGTAACCGCAACGGAAGAAGACTTTTATAAGGAATATTTGGATTATATTATTTCTATTAAGACAGTCGGCAGCGTGGAAGAAGCGATTGACCACATTAATGAACACAATACAGGACATTCTGATTGTATTATTTCTGAAAATGCCGGGAATATTGCCAAATTCCAGAAGAGCGTGGACGCAGCTTGTGTATATGCCAATGTTTCTACCCGTTTTACCGATGGATTTGAGTTTGGTTTTGGTGCGGAAATCGGTATCAGCACCCAGAAACTTCACGCCAGAGGACCTATGGGCTTGAAAGAACTGACTTCTTACAAGTATTTAATTTGCGGTAATGGACAGATTCGTTAGCAGTTTTGATATTGAACGTTCATAATAAGGAGAAGAAGAGCAATGAATGATTTTCTTGGTGAAATATTTGGATGCATATTGCTGTTATTGTGTTTCTTAGCATGTGTATTTTGTGTTTTTTATGCTTTGTATAAAATTGTTGTAGGAGATTGCCAAGAAGGTTACATTGATGAAATTCGATACGAGGGACGAAGAAGAGGCGGCATACATATATTTGGTATATACATTAAAACCAATATTAATTTTCAGGAAACCAGACTTTGGGCATTAGAGAGCTTCACTTCAACATGGGTATACAGACGTAAATGGGAGCGATTAAAAAGAAAATATGTAGGTAAAAAAGTACATATTTATATTAATCCAAAGAACCCTTATTCCCGCACCATAACACGAGAACTTAGTTGGAGACTAATTCTTCCTATTAGTTTGGCGGCTGTCTTATTATTTGTACTATTGATGATTTTTGGAATTGATTTGTTGATGAATATAATCGCAATATTTTAGATGTATTGAAAAACGTAAAACAATGAAATGTATTTGTAATAAATATTTATTCATTTTAAATTTATAATTGTTATTAAAGATTGGAAACAAATATGTACTCAAATTTAGACAAAACAAAAATTGGTGCCGGTTTGTCCGATTTGGACGAGCTTGCGCGTCAGAAAGCTTACATAGAGGAAGCAAAAGACCTTGTAGCTAAAATAGCCGAAGAGAAAGGCAGTCCTTTGACCTGTCATGTGGCAACTTTTGGTTGTCAGATGAATGCAAGAGATAGCGAAAAACTGCTTGGTATTCTGATTGAGGCAGGTTATCAGCCTATAGAGACGGAAGATGCGGACTTGGTTGTGTATAATACCTGTACCGTCCGCGACAACGCAAATCAGAAGGTTTACGGCCGCTTAGGCGTGTTAAACGGCAAGAAAAAGAAGAATCCTTTGATGAAGATAGCCCTTTGCGGTTGTATGACCCAAGAACCATCTGCTGTGGAGAAAATTAAGACAAGTTATCCCTTTGTGGATTTGATTTTCGGAACACATAATATTTTTACCTTTGCGGAACTTCTTTGTAAGATGCTGAAAGCGGATAAGCGTATCGAAAGCATTTGGCAGGATACTACACAAATTGTGGAAGATTTGCCCATCGAGCGTAAATTCAAATATAAAACCGGCGTAAACATTATGTTTGGTTGCAATAACTTCTGTTCCTATTGCATCGTGCCTTATGTGCGCGGGCGGGAGCGAAGCCGTGCGCCGGAAGAAATTATCGAGGAAATCAAGAAACAGGTGGTCGACGGCGTAATTGAAGTCATGCTTCTTGGCCAGAATGTAAATTCCTACGGTAAAAACTTAGATAACCCCATCTCTTTTGCAGAACTTTTAAGAAGAGTAGAAGAAATTGAAGGATTGCAGCGGATACGTTTTATGACTTCCCATCCAAAGGACTTATCGGATGAGTTGATTGAGGTGATGAAGCATTCCAAGAAGATTTGCAGGCATTTACATTTGCCCCTGCAGTCCGGAAGTACAAGAATTTTAAAAGCAATGAACCGTAAATACACGAAGGAACAGTATTTGGAGCTTGCTTTAAAAATACGTCGTGAGATTCCTGATATTGCCATTACCACTGATATTATCGTAGGGTTCCCCGGCGAAACCAAGGAAGACATTGATGAAACTCTGGATGTCATCCGTAAGGTAAAATACGACAATGCTTTTACATTCCAGTATTCAAAGCGCACCGGTACGCCGGCTGCGGCAATGGAGAACCAATGTAGCGCAGAGTTTGTAAAGGAACAGTTTGACAGGGTTTTAAGTGAGGTACAGCTTAATGCAAGAAACCAAGTGGCATTGTGGGAGGGGAAAATCATGGATGCCTTGGTGGAAGAGATGAACGAGCATGACAGTACTTTGGTAACAGGTCGATTGTCTAATAATACCATTGTACATTTTCCGGGAGATGAAAGTCTTATCGGAAAGATTGTGCCGGTACGTCTACGCGCCTGCAAGGGATTCTATTACATAGGAGAGCTTGTTTAAAATGGAAAAGTTAAAACCGAAGTTGTTTTCAGTCATGAAAACCTACACAAAAGAACAGTTTATTAAGGACGTGATTTCAGGTATTGTGGTTGCAATTGTAGCCCTGCCCTTATCCATCGCCCTTGCCATTGCATCAGGAGTTGGCCCTGAGCAGGGTATTTACACTGCAATCATCGCAGGATTCTTAATTTCCTTCTTTGGCGGAAGCCGTGTACAGATTGCAGGTCCTACAGCTGCATTTGCAACCATTGTTGCAGGTATTGCACTGCAGGAAAACGGTATGTGCAAGTTGTTCTGGGCAACCATTATTGCGGGTGTTTTATTGATTTTAATGGGTCTTTTAAAATTCGGCAGTCTCATTAAATTCATTCCCTATACCATTACCACAGGTTTTACCGCGGGTATCGCAGTAACCATTGCGGTTGGTCAGTTAAAAGATTTCTTTGGACTTACTTATCCGGAGGGACTTGTTTTAATCGAAACCGTAGAAAAAGGTGAGGCAGTAGTTGAGCATATCAATACATTCAACTGGCAGGCATTTCTGGTTGGTATGATTTGTCTTGCAATCTTGATTGTATGGCCTATTATTTGGAATAAGGTTGCCAAAGCTACTGATAAGTCAAATAAAGCCATAAAAGCTATCGTAAAAGTATTCGTAAGCATTCCCGGTTCCTTAATCGCCGTAGTTGTAGGCGTGCTTATGGTAAAATTAGGCAATATGAACGTTAAGACCATCGGAGATTTATATACGATTTCCAACAGTTTGCCGAAGTTTGTAATGCCTACATTTGATTTACAGTTAATCAAGGGAATTATTCCCGATGCTTTTACCATTGCAATTTTAGCAGCGATTGAATCTCTTTTATCCTGTGTAGTTGCAGACAGTATGGTTAACTCTAAGCATCGTTCCAATATGGAATTGGTGGCACAGGGTATTGGTAATATAGGTTCATCCCTTTTTGGCGGTATCCCCGCAACAGGCGCCATTGCCAGAACTGCTGCCAACGTAAAGAGTGGCGGTAGAACCCCTATCGCAGGTATGGTTCATGCGATTGTATTGCTTTTAATCCTTGTGGTATTAATGCCTTATGCAAGCTGGATTCCCATGCCTACCATCGCAGCAATCCTTCTTCAGGTAGCTTACAATATGTCAGGCTGGAGAGAAATCGTAACTTTGTTAAAATCTGCCCCTAAGAGCGATATTTTAGTACTTTTGGTTACTTTCTTTTTAACCGTAATCTTCGACCTTGTAGTGGCAATCGAAGTTGGTATGGTACTTGCGGCAATTCTTTTTATGAAGAGAATGAGCGATGTAACCGATGTGCAGTCGTGGAAGTATATTGATGATGAAAACGACAAAGACAGCATTGACTTAAAAGTGGTGCCCGCAAACACTCGTGTGTACGAATTAAGCGGTCCTTTGTTCTTCGGTGTTGCGGATAAAATTATGAACATTTCCCTGGACGGTGATCATAATTGCCTTGTACTTCGTATGAGAAGTGTAAATGCAATTGATGCCACCGCAATGCGTAACCTGGATAAAATCCGTCACGCTTGCAAGAAGAAAGGTATGACCTTGATTTTATCCCATGTAAATGAACAGCCTATGAATGTCATGAAGAAATCAGGCTTTTATGATAAGGTTGGTGCCGAGAACTTCTGTGCGCACATTGATGATGCGTTAAAGAGAGCAGAAAGCTTGGCTGAAAAATAAAATATTTCCGTGGAAGTACGCATATTTTTATGTGCGTACTTTCCGTGGTTATTTGTAGAAGAAGTAAATTCCAAGAAACAGGAGAGAAGACACATGGCTGAATTAACACCCATGATGCAAAAATATATGGAAACCAAGCAGGAATACCCGGATTGTATTCTTTTTTATCGTTTGGGCGACTTTTATGAGATGTTCTTTGAAGATGCAATTACAGCGTCCAGAGAACTTGAAATCACCCTTACCGGTAAAAGCTGCGGTTTGGAAGAACGCGCACCCATGTGTGGCGTTCCTTTTCATGCGGTGGACGGTTATTTGAATAAATTGGTGTCAAAAGGTTACAAGGTTGCCATTTGTGAGCAGGTGGAGGACCCGAAAACCGCCAAAGGCCTTGTAAAACGTGAGGTTACACGTGTGGTAACACCCGGTACAAACCTTAATATTCAGGCTTTGGAAGAGAGTAAAAATAACTTCCTTATGTGTATTTCTTATTTTACCAATTCCATCGGAATCTCTGTGGCTGACGTTACCACAGGCGATTATTTCCTTGCGGAAGTAACGGATTTAAAGCGTTTGTTTGATGAAATTTGTAAGTATAACCCTTCGGAAATCATTTGCAACGAAGCTTTTATGGTGAGCGGGTTTGACATTGAAGACTTAAAAGGTCGAATGAATACAAGCGTTTATACCTTGGATAACCGTTATTTTGATGAGGCGGCTTGTAAAAAATGCCTGCAGAAGCATTTTAAGGTAAGTTCCTTAATTGGTATGGGTGTGGAGGATTTCCCTGCAGGTATTATTGCTGCAGGTGCATTGATGTTGTATTTGCAGGATACCCAGAAGATTTCCCTTGCGCATTTTACCCATTTGTATCCGTATGCAACCGGGAAATATATGTTGCTTGACAGTTCTACAAGACGGAATTTGGAGCTTACGGAAACGTTGCGTGAGAAGCAGAAACGAGGTTCTCTTCTTTGGGTTTTGGATAAAACCAAGACGGCTATGGGCGCAAGAACTTTAAGACATTTTATCGAGCAACCCTTGATTTACAAAGAGGATATCGAGCACAGACAGGGCGCGGTTGAGGCGCTGTTTAAGGATAGTATTTCAAGAGATGAATTACGCGAATATTTGAATCCGATTTATGATATGGAGCGTTTGCTTAGTAAAGTAAGCTATCAGTCCATCAATCCCCGGGATATGATTGCTTTCCGTAATTCCTTGGAGATGCTTCCGCATATTAAGGCTGTGCTTGAAAGCTTTGAAAATCCCCAAATTGTGGAACTTCGCGATGAAATTGATGATTTAAAAGATGTATATAAAATGATTTTTGATGCTATTGTGGAAGAGGCACCCCTTCAGTCCAAAGAGGGCGGAATCATCAAAGAAGGATATAATTCCGATATTGATTACCTACGCAATGCAAAATCAGAGGGTAAAAACTGGCTTGCTGAGCTTGAAAATACCGAGCGCGAGCGTACAGGTATCAAGAATTTGCGCGTGAAATTTAATAAAGTTTTCGGTTACTATCTTGAGGTCACTAATTCATACCTGAATTTGGTGCCGGAAGAGTATATCCGTAAGCAAACTTTAACCAATGCGGAGCGTTTTACAACAGTTCGTTTAAAAGAGTTGGAAGATACGATTCTCAATGCGGAAGATAAGTTAAATAATCTGGAATATGAAGAATTCTGTAAAGTCCGTGATTACATTGCAGCGCAGTTGGAGCGTATCCAGCGTACTGCCAAAGCGGTTGCGACCTTGGACGCTTTGTGTTCTTTAGCTTTCGTTGCGGAACAGAATCATTATGTGAAACCGACGTTAAACGAAAAGGGTATTATCGATATTAAGGACGGAAGACACCCCGTTGTTGAGAAAATGATCCAGCACGATATGTTTATCCCTAATGATACCTTTTTAGATAATAACAACCACTGTATTTCGGTTATTACAGGCCCGAATATGGCTGGTAAGTCAACATATATGCGTCAGACTGCTTTGATTGTGTTAATGGCGCAAATCGGTTCTTACGTGCCTGCAGGCAGTGCAAAAATCGGCGTTGTAGACCGTATTTTTACCCGTGTCGGAGCGTCCGATGACCTTGCCAGCGGCCAGAGTACTTTTATGATTGAGATGAACGAAGTATCTAATATCTTGCGCAATGCCACAAGTAAGAGTCTTTTGATTCTTGACGAAATCGGTCGCGGTACGTCTACTTTCGATGGGTTGAGTATTGCCTGGGCGGTGATTGAGCATATCAGCAACCGTAAATTACTTGGCGCGAAGACATTATTTGCCACACATTATCACGAACTGACCGAACTTGAGGGCAAAATGAGTAACGTCAACAACTATTGCATCGCAGTCAAGGAAAAGGGCGACGATATCGTTTTCTTGCGTAAAATTGTCAAAGGCGGTGCAGACAAGAGCTACGGAATTCAGGTTGCCAAACTTGCCGGGGTTCCCGATATGGTCATAGACCGTGCGAAAGAGATTGTGGAACAGTTGACGGATAATGATATTATCGAGAAGGTTCAAAGCATTGCGCAACCTACCGGTAAGGCTGATAAAAAAGCTTCCGTACCCAAGTATGATGAGGTGGATTTGGCACAGTTCTCATTATTTGATACGGTAACAGACGAGGATGTAATCGCTGAATTAAAAGAGATTGATATTACAACTTTGACACCGCTTGATGCTATGAATACCTTATATCGTTTGCAGAATAAATTGAAGAATCGGTGGTAGTTAAGGTAGTATAAGTTTATTTTTGCGTGCACTGTTATATAACGGTAGGTAACGGAATAGAAACTTTGAAGTCTACGGAGAAATTAAGATATGACAAATGGAGAAAGAGCAAAGCAGATTATTGATAAATATGGTTTTGATTTTAATAATATACCCAAGAATGATGTAATTGAATTGATACAAAATGAAATAGTAAATTATCAGCCAGGGAGTTCGGAATATATCCGCTTATTATGTGGATATTTGTATTGTCTTGGGGATGTCTCAGATGTGTCTTTGCTAGAGAAAGCAAAGTATGGTATCAATATGGATGTGGGTTGTATGATTGATGGTGAGTGGATTGAAAGTTTAAAAAATGGTGGTTGCAAAACGCAATACACTAATTCTCGTCAGGAAATTATAGATGGTTTTATTTTATACTATCAGGATTTTCAACCTGAAGACGAATGATAAATTACATACTCAACGGAGCGATTAAAAGCACACGAATATTTGAAGTTTGTGAAGTGGTTCTAATACGAAAGGAAAAATAATGGAATTATGTTACGAAGAATATTCTGATGATAAAAAAAGACGATATCGTATATATAAAGAGAATAAATTTTTCAAGGTAATTTTACAACAGTATCATGAAGAATATGATTGTATGGGTTATATAGAACCAGCTGGTTTTTATGAAGTACGGGACAAGATGGTACATCATGTAGAAACTATAGATGAAGGTATTTCTGTTGGTAGAGAATTGATGAGAAATATTTAGAGGTATGGATTGCAATTGAAATTTTGGAATTTGATAGTGAGGTAGTACAGTGATTAGAATGATGAAACATAGTGACTTAGCACAATGTGGTATGATTTATGCAAAAGCATTTCCGATGGAGCATTGGGGAATAGACTGGACGAGTGAAAATGCAACAGAATATCTGCAAGATTTTTTTGAACAGAAAAGATTTATCGGATATGTATATGAAGAAAATGATAAAGTGTTAGGTTGTATATTCGCACTTTGTAAGATTTCAGGAAGTAAAGAAGAGATTTACATTAATGAGATGGCAGTGCTTCCTGAACGACAAGGTTTTGGAATAGGTAAGCAACTATTAAGTGCTGTTAAAAATTACAGTAAAGATAAAGGACTTGCAGGAATTGTTCTTTATACAAGCGAGTATGCCCCGGCGGCTGAGTTTTATAAAAAGAATGGATTTAAGTTATCAAACGGAACTATATGTATGTATTGCGAGTAATGAAATGCATGTAAAACTTTCAGTTTACGCGAGTTTTGCCCTGCCGACCCATCGTTACACTATATGTTTCTTCAGTATCGCGACGCGTACATAGACAACAAGGAACTCAAACATGAAAGAAAGAACCGAACTTAGTATGCAGTTGTATCACATGCTGGTGGAACGGGGATATCCGGAAGCCCTTTGTGATTTGATTACACGAAATTTGAATACCGATTTTACGGCAGCAAGAATGATTGGCTATCTTTCACATTATTCCTATCTTCCGGAAGGCGAATTGGTGGACGAAATGTTGTCGATTCTTAGCGACCGTAATGCAATTATGCAAAAGAAAGAATCAGAGAAGGCACAAGCTGCATTAAATGAATTGTACAGAGTTGGATTTGCTTCGGAAGAGGATGAATAGTTTGTGGCTATAAACCATTCATGTATAAAGGTGAGCAGAGGAAAATTTTATATGTACTTAAGGAACAAAGCAATTCTTATTTATAAAATTAAAAATGTAATATTTAATATCATTGGTTGCCTTTGGGTTTTGGTGTCAACGTGGAATATTTTATCCCTAATCAGTACCTATTGGAATGATTTGGAGACGGTATTCTATGCCAATTCTTTTTGGGGAAGCGTAATTCGGTTCCCCATTGCTGTGATTTTGTTAATATTAGCAGGGATATCGAAGCGTTGGATTGGGGATGCAGTATTTTATTCCGGTTATTTTGAAGGAAATTTGGATGGATACATTTCTTTTCAAGAGTTAGAGAAGACAACGGGAAACCCGGCTTGGTGGATTCAGGTGCAGTTAGCCTTCTTTCCGTATGTTTATATGAAAAACTATAAAATACAAAGCATTGATAATGTATCAACCATTGTATTAAACAGTAAAACCAGTACTTGTGAATGCCGAAATTGCGGTGCAATTATTGAGAAAAAGGATTATTTTACCGGAAGTTGTAAGTATTGCGGTAGTTCGGATTTGTTCGCAAGGGTTTTAACCAAGGATGGATTTTACAGTATTTCCAACGAGAGAGCAAAGGAAAATCATAATATCAGCTTTTATAATAAAAAGAGCTATCCTTTCATGAAGTTGTTATTTTTAGTCGGACCGGCGATTGGCGTTGCAGTTATTGTAATTTGCCTTTTTATGAGTCTTGATAATGCATCAAAGATAAATGATGAGGAGTATATCAGGGAATATCAATATGAGTCGATTGAATCAGGTCAGGCACCGTCTACTGCAGAAAACATTCAAAATGACTTGATGGATTTGGTTATTATGGGCGTTATGGGAAGCATCGTGTTGACTCCGGTTGTGATAATCGGTTTTACACGGACCGGAAGTGTTATGGCTTTGGAATCTTGCGGATACTTTTTTGAGGGATGTAAGCAACCTTTTGTGGATATTACGGAGGTTCCCATTGTTCGCAAAAAGATGTATCCCGGTATGGGGATTCGAACAATCCGTAGCGCCATGCGCTTTGGATATCTTAAAAATTGTACCTTGGATATGAATGAAGGCAACCTGCGTGTTGCGCTCGCTCGTAAAATCGTAAAAGACGCCTGTCCGCACTGTAATGCGCCTATTGTAGGGGCTGTGGATGCGAATTATACCTGCAAATATTGCGGTAAGACTATTATGGGTGTTATAGAGCGAAAATAGTATAAATCTTGATATTAATACGGCTATTTATTACGATATCATTTTGTGATTGTAGGTTGTGGAAGGGAAATTTATATTTTTTATGGACGATAAAGAGTTATTTTTAAAATTTACAAAGCAACTTTCTGACTGGTCCCTTACCGGTAAAGAACCGGAACTGGCTGATTGGGATACCAGGGCATATCTTGATTTGCAGGAGAAAAGACTGAAATCCAAAGGTTTAAAACGACATTTTGACTTTGATGCAACTACCAAAGTGTATAAAGTTGGAGATTTTGCTTTGGGTTTATTGTTGAACGGCTATAATAAAAGAGTTAACTATGCGGTAGGACATAAAAAGGTAGAATATTTTATAGGCAAAAAACGTATCGGTAAAATGAAAAAGGAAGTACCTTTTTACCAAATGATACGCCAGCCGGATACCAAGAATGATGATTGGAAACAGGATACTTATGTATGCCCGAATTGTGGTAATATTGAAAAAATTGAGAAGTTTGAAATGGAAGGCTGTCAGTACTGCGGAACTAATTTTATTGTGTCAGAATTATATCCGAAGGTAACAAACTTTTATTCTATAGACAGTGGAGCAGAACGTAAAATTTCTTTTGGCAGAGTTATTGCTATTGGGATTGTCTCTTTCGTTTTAGCATTACTTGCCGGTGGAGTTTATTTTAAAACACAGGAACTGCAATTTTCAGTTTATATTTTATTTGGTTTTTTATGGGCGATTTTTTGGGCAATCGGTCTGTTTTTCTCGCCTGTAATCTTTGAGATTCAGGAATCGTCCAGGGTCACGAAAGGTTCTGTCGGTGCGAAACGTAAAATATCTACTAAATTGAAAAAATATGATGAAACTTTTTGTTATGATTATTTTGAAGGAAAAGCCTTGTCCTTGCTTCGAATGATTGTCTTTGCAGAGAATCCTAATGAATATATTCAATACCACGGAAATGATTTGAGTCCAAAATTTCAGGATATTGTTGATATGGATTATTGTGGGGCTTTTGGAGTTGAAAAGATTCAGGAAGTAGATGATTATGTTGAAGTTACACTGAAAGTTTTTATGAAAAACACTTATTTTACCGATAAAAAATGCAAAAAAAGGAATGATGATATGTTCATTCGTATGCGTCATAATACCAAATGGCGCGTACAGCCGGAGTTCTCTATTGTAAAAGTTGCTTGCCATAGTTGTGGCGGTAGTTTTGATGCTACCAAGCATCGGAATTGTCCGTTTTGCCAGAATGAATATGATACCGGAATAGACGACTGGATTGTAATGGATATACATTTGTAAAATACAGGTTATTGTTTTTGTGTAAAGGAGAAAAAAATGATTTTAGGAATTAATCAGACATCATCAGTAAAAGTAAACAGATTTGAAATCAGTAAGGACAATCAGGTGATTTACACCGCAGATGCGCCTTGGGGGCCCATTCATTTGAAGGAATTTCATTTGATGGATGCACAAGGCAATATGATTTATACCACTAAGTATGCAATAGCACAGAATATGGTATCCCAGTTCTTGCCTTACAATTATTTATTTACCGGTGACCAGGAATTTGAACGTTACGGTGTTGTTGATATGGCAGGTAATGAAGTTGGTGCCTTTTATCTTGAGAAGACTGCTATTTTAAAAGCGCAGATTTGTCTTGAATACTTTGGAAAGTTGATTGTAGGTTACAGAAGAGTACTTGGCACCATGGAATATGTGACCTTTTATGACGGTGAAACCGTTGTGGGTCAGTTGACCAAATCTAACAGGGTAATCGCTGACAATAAAGACAACTATATGATTCATTTTGTGGACGGATATGAGAGCCTGGAAGCGGTTCTGGCATTCTTTGTAATTTATTATGATTACAGATATTACAATAATACAGCCGAGGCACATAAGGGCGTAAAATACGTTTATAAGAAGAATTACGACAGAAATATTGATAAATATGATCCTGATTTTATCAGAAGAAACTTTGGTGAAGAAGAAACTGCCCGTATGGATGCCTTTTTTGAAGAAAGCGTAAAGAAGGCAAATCCTATGAATATGAAGGTATTCTGGATTATTTTTGGTTCCTGCTGGGCTGTTGGAATTATTATTACATTGATTGTACTTTTTGCCACCGGTGTTCTGTATTTGCCGTTTATTTGGTAAATGCATAATAAATGTAGATTGATATAAGATTGATATTGTTTTCTGTATTTTTTGACAGACATTTTTAATAATTTAGAAATATGATTTTTAAGAAAGGACACATCGGATAAATGCCTGAAATTAAGTTGCTTGACAGTCAGACAATTGATAAAATTGCTGCCGGCGAAGTAGTGGAAAAACCTGCCAGCGTGGTAAAAGAACTGGTAGAAAATGCCATGGATGCCGGGGCGAAGGCAATTACCGTGGAAATTAAAGGCGGCGGTATCGATCTGATACGTATTACAGACGATGGTTGTGGTATCCCTGCGGAAGAATTACCCAAGGCGTTTCTTCGCCATGCAACCAGTAAAATTGAATCCGATGCGGACCTTTTTTACTTACAGACCTTAGGTTTTCGTGGTGAAGCCCTTGCCAGTATTTCTGCGGTCGCACAGGTTGAAATGATTACCAAAACCAAAGATTCTTTAACCGGAACCCGTATTGTAATTGAAGGCGGTGTCCAAAAAGAATTGGAAGAAGTGGGCGCACCGGACGGAACTACGATTTTGGTGCGAAATCTCTTTTATAATACTCCGGCAAGAAAGAAGTTCTTAAAGTCTGTCATGACGGAAGGAAGCCATATTGTAGAGTTAATGCAACATATGGCTCTTAGTATGCCGGCTATGTCTTTTAAACTTGTGGTAAACAATGCGGTAAAATTTCATACGTCAGGTAATGGTGATTTAAAAGAAGTAATTTATCGAATTTACGGACGTGATACCACGAAAGCATTGATTCCTGTTAAAGTGGAGCAGGATGGTATTGCGATTGAAGGTTATCTTGGAAAGCCTGAATTATCCCGCGCAAATCGCGCTTTTGAGAATTATTTCGTGAACCGTCGCTATGTGCGTAGTAATTTTATTTCAAAGGGCATTGAGGACGGTTATAAAGGTTTTATGATGCAGCATCAGTTTCCTTTCTGTGTGTTGCATATTAATGTAGATACAACAGCGCTTGATGTAAACGTGCATCCTACCAAAATGCAGGTTCGTATGTCCAATCAGGAGCAGCTGGTGCGTGCACTTGTGGACAGCATTCATAACAGTTTAAGCGGTAAGGAAATGATTCCGGAGGCAAAGCTTGTGAAGGAAGAAGTTGCGGAAGAACGTATTACTACGCCGGAACCTTTTGAGAAAGAAAGATTAAAGGACTGGAAAGAAAGCGAAGCAGAACGAATTCGTGGGGATAAAGGTGGAGTGCAGATACCGCAAAATTATGATTCTACGGTCGCAGATAGTTCGGAAAAAACGCTGACGAATGTGGCGGTTGCGGAAAATGCTTCGTCAAATTTCGTAACAGGTTCTGAAGAATCAGTAAAAGAACCCTACATTGACCTTACTTCGGTGAAAAGACCTTTTTCCAATCCGGAAATGAAATTAAATCCCACAATTGGCATAATGCCTGAGAAGAAACGTTTCGAGAGTAATCTATTCTTTGAGGATGAAGAAGATGAAAATGCGAAGGTTGTAATTGATGAAGCAGGTGCAAATCGTAAATCAAACGAAGGTGATTTTGCTAAAGATTCGAATGCAGTTTCAAATAAGCCCGAATCCCCGTTTTCTCAGGAAATTATCATCGAAAAGCCCGAACAGATGGATTTGTTCGAAGAAAAGCTTTTAACTGAAGACAAACGCCGGAAATTCAAGGTTTTAGGACAGATTTTTAAGACCTATTGGTTGATTGAATTTGAAGATAAGCTTTATGTAATGGACCAGCATGCCGCTCATGAAAAGGTGAAATTTGAAGCTTTTATGGAGAAATACCGTGAGAAGGAGATTTTATCGCAGAATTTGGCACCTGCCATTGTGGTAAGCTTATCGCCTAGTGATTCTTTGGTCTATGAGGAGCATAAAGATGTTTTTGAAGGATTTGGATTTGAAATTGATTCTTTCGGCGGTAATGAGTTGATGCTTCGTGCCATCCCCGTGGATTTGTACGGCGCAGATGCCAAGGAAATGTTCCTTGCGATTTTGGAAGAATTGGCGCAGGTACATTCTGCGGGCCGAATCGAAATCATTGAGGACAGAATTGCAACCATGGCATGTAAAGCAGCCGTAAAAGGAAATAATTCCATGACGTTTGAGGAAGTATCGGCATTGCTTGACCAACTTTTAACTCTGGAGAATCCTTATCAGTGTCCCCACGGCAGACCGACCATGTTCTCTATGACAAAGTATGAGATTGAGAAGAAGTTCAAGCGGATTGTGTAATGCGAAGGAAATATGGAGTAAAGAATAAAATGCAAGAAAAAATGTTTGATGAAACCAATATGGAAGAAATGACAGAAGAAGGCAATGGCAAGAAGAAAAAGAAACGCGGAAGTTGCGGAATGATTTTTTTAATTGTCTTTGTGTGTTTTATTGTAATTTTTGTTTTAAATTGCATAAGAAATTATGGTGTAAGAACTGATTTTGATTCTATAGATGAATTTGATGAATATGGCGGTGTTGTTTTGGTAGAAATTCCGGAAGGCGCAAGCGATATAAAATATTATTGCAATAAAATTTATATATTTGGTCTTGAAAGTGCCTATTCGTTTGTTCTAAATGACATGGATGAGTATAACGCTTTTATGGAAGCAAACGGATATGAAATCGACAGTGAAGATACGGTGGGAGAATATATGGTAAATCCACCCAAATATAATGATGCTTTTGAAATACGTGATTGGTATAGCTATGTTGTGGAAGAAGAAATAACAGATTTTAATGTGTTAGAGTATGATTCATTTGATGCTACATATCATGCGGTGATTGTGGATGAAGAAAGACGAAAATTTGTTGTGATTAAATTTGCGACTTTATAGCACCGAAAGGAGCCTAAAATGAAAAAAGCAGGAAAATTCTTATTTAAAGTAGGAAAATGTACATTAATTGTATTTTTGTGCCTGATTATTTTATGGGTTGTTCTTTATAAAATTGGTTATCCCGGTAAGAAGACTAAATTTGATTCTGTGGAAGCGTTCGTGGAATATGGCGGAATCATTTTGGTGGATGTTCCGGAGGGTGCTGAAAATATCAAGTATTATTGCAATGTGAATTTCGGGGATTTGCAAAGTGCATATTCATTTGTGATAAATGATGAAGAAATTTACAATGCTTTTATGGAAGCAAATGAGTTTGAGATTCATAATGATAGGACTGTAGAAATATATATGACAGAGCCACCAATGTCCGGCGGTGAATTTCCGATTCTTAAGTGGTATAAATATGTTGTAGAGGAAGACATATCTGATTATATTTTCTTGGAATACGATTCTTTTGATGGATCATTTTCTGCAATTCTTGTAGATGAAGAAAGCAGAAAGTTTGTTGTAATCAGCCATAATGTTTTATAAAATGGAGTAATTATGCAGAAACCGAAATTAATTATCCTTGCCGGTCCTACGGCAGTGGGCAAAACTGACAATTCCATACGACTTGCCAAAGCGGTAAACGGTGAGATAATTTCTGCGGATTCCATGCAGGTTTATAAGCGTATGGATATCGGTTCTGCTAAGATTGCACCGGAAGAGATGCAGGGAATCAAGCATTATTTGATTGATGTTTTGGAACCCACGGAAGAATTTAATATTGTTCGCTTTCAGACCATGGCCAAAGGAGCCATGGCTGAGATTTATGCCAAGGGTAAAATTCCTATTTTGGTAGGCGGAACCGGCTTTTATATCCAGTCTCTTTTGTATGACATTGAATTCAAAGAAGAGGAAGAGGCAAATACAGCTTTACGTGAGGAATTACAACGATTTGCCGATGAATTCGGGAAAGAAGCCCTGCACGAGCGTTTAAAAGCCGTAGACCCTGAGTCTGCCGAAGCAATTCCTTCAGGCAATGTAAAAAGAGTGATTCGTGCGTTGGAATTTTACGAGACTCATCACGAGAAGATTTCCGCACATAATGCAGAACAGGCCGAGAAGGAATCGCCTTATAATTATGTTTTTTTTGTGCTGACAGACGATAGGAAGCTTCTTTATGAGCGAATTGAGAAACGTATTGATATCATGCTTGAAAATGGACTGATTGATGAGGTAAAAGCTTTACAGGCGGAAGGATTGAATCGCAATTTTATATCCATGCAAGGCTTGGGATATAAGGAGATATTGGCTTATCTTGAGGGCGAGATTTCCTTGGAAGAAGCGGTTTATATCTTAAAGCGCGACACCAGACATTTTGCTAAGCGCCAGATTACCTGGTTTAAGCGGGAAAAGGACGTAAAATGGCTTGATAAAAGCGAATTTGGGCATAATGATGATGTGGTGTTTGAAGAGATGATGGAGTATCTGCGCGAGAAGAGGATTATATTATGTTAGAAGTTAAATTTTATGACAAAGTAGCAGATGAACTTTTAAAATTTGCTGTAATCATAGCAAGAACTAATGGTAAGTGGATTTTTTGTAAACATAAGGATAGAGAGACTTATGAAATTCCTGGCGGACATAGAGAAATAGGTGAAACAATTTATGATGCTGCTCAACGAGAACTTATGGAAGAAACGGGTGCAGTTGAATTTGATATTAAGCCAATATGTGTATATTCCGTCAAAGGAAGAAATCGAGTAAATGAAAGTAATGACGAAGAATGTTTTGGTATGCTATTTATTGCAGAAATTGTTTTATTTGAGGAATTGCATAGTGAAATTGAGAAAATAGTAATTACAGATGGATTAATAAAAGATTGGACTTATCCCAACATACAGCCAAAGTTAATTGAAGAGGCTAAAAATAGAGGATATTTATAAATAAGTTAGAAGGATGTTAAAATATGAATTTAGAAACCATCAAACAACAAGGTTACAACTTAACAAAGGAACTCATAGAAGTATCTAAGATAAAAGAGGGACAAATTCTTGTCATCGGCTGTTCCACCAGCGAAGTGGCAGGACAGGGAATTGGTTCTTTTTCAAGTCCTGAATTGGCAGAGAGTCTTTTTAAAGGCATTTATGAAGCGACTAAAGAGGCGAATATTTATCTTGCAGCCCAGTGTTGTGAACACTTAAATCGTGCCTTGATTCTTGAAGCAGAAGCGGCAGAGAAGTATGGGTATGAAGAAGTAAATGTAATGCCGCAACCCAAGGCCGGCGGTTCTTTTGCAACGGCGGCGTATAAGGCTTTTACAAGTCCTGTGGCAGTGGAGCATATCAAAGCTCATGTCGGTATGGATATCGGTGATACTTTAATCGGTATGCATCTGAAAGATGTGGCAGTGCCGGTTCGTTTGTCTTCTGATAAAATTGGTGAAGCCCATGTGGTTTGTGCAAGAACCAGGGCGAAGTTTATTGGTGGTTCAAGAGCTGTGTATGATGAGAGCAGATTATAATTTATATGTGCGAAAAGGTAATGAAAGCATATGGATTTTATAATATATAATTAATGCTTTACGAATGAAACATAAGAAATATAAACATAAATTACAAAGGTTTGGTACACAATAATGACTGAAAATATTTATAAGAATATGGGTATTTCCGATGCCCTTTACAACTATGCGTCAGAGGTTTTACAAGAATTGGAGCCAAGATTTGCCGAAATCGATAAAATGGCCGAAATCAATCAGATGAAGGTGCTTGCGGCTATGCAAAAGAACCAGGTCAGCGAAGCTTGTATGCTTGGAACCAGCGGTTACGGCTACAGCGATATCGGACGTGATACCTTAGAAAGAGTGTATGCAGATGTATTTCATACGGAAGACGCTTTAGTGCGTCCCCAGATTACCTGCGGAACTCACGCTCTTGCATTGGCGTTAATGAGTAATTTACGCCCCGGAGATGAGCTTTTAAGCCCTGTTGGTAAACCGTATGATACCTTGGAAGAAGTAATCGGTATCCGCGATTCGAAGGGTTCCCTAAAAGAATACGGCGTTAGTTATAAGCAGGTTGATTTACTGGCAGACGGTACTTTTGACTATGATAATATCGCCAAGGCAATCAATGAAAAGACGAAGCTTGTTACCATTCAACGTTCTAAGGGCTATCAGACCAGACCTTCCTTTGGTGTGAAAGAAATCGGTGAATTAATTAAATTTGTCAAAAATATAAAACCGGACGTGATTTGTATGGTTGATAACTGTTATGGCGAATTTGTGGAAGCATTAGAGCCTTCCGATGTTGGTGCGGATATGGTAGTCGGTTCCTTGATTAAGAATCCGGGCGGTGGACTTGCTCCTATCGGCGGCTATATTGCCGGCAAACAGGAATGTGTAGAGAATGCGGCATATAGGCTTACTTCTCCCGGTTTAGGCAAAGAAGTCGGTGCATCTTTAGGTGTGTTAAAAGACTTTTATCAGGGCTTTTTCCTTGCGCCTACCATAGTTGCTAATGCGGAAAAAGGTGCAATTTTCGCAGCAAGTCTCTATGAGAAGTTAGGATATCCGGTAATTCCCACAGGTGCGGAAGAAAGACATGATATTATTCAGGCAATTACCTTAGGTTCACCCGAAGCTGTTATTGCGTTCTGTCAGGGAATTCAGAAGTCATCACCGGTAGACAGTCACGTATTTGCGGAGCCTTGGGCAATGCCGGGGTATGACAGTGATGTTATTATGGCTGCAGGTGCTTTTGTAAGTGGTTCTTCCATTGAATTAAGTGCTGACGCACCCATAAAGGAGCCTTATGCGGTATATTTCCAAGGTGGACTTACCTGGCCCCACGCAAAATACGGTATTATGATGTCAATGCAGTCATTATTAAATGCAGGTATCCTTGTTGTGGATAAAACAACAGGACGAATTATTCGAAAAATGTAAAAAAGAAGCAAAGAATGAAGTCGAAAATTTTTCATGATATTTGGTATACATGAAATTTTTTCTATGATAAAATAACTATGTTCTTACTTGAAAATAAAATAATGGTTCATTAGTGAACAGATAACCTTTAACATACGAAAGAAAGGGGTAGCGTTATGACTAATAACGTTTTTGGTATCGATTTAGGTACAAGTAATATTCGAATTTATAATGAGCGTACTTCTCTAACTATGGTAGAGAAGAATATGATTGCAATCGAGAATAAAAATAATATATTTGCATATGGTGATTCGGCATTTGATATGTATGAGAAAGCACCTGATAACATTCAGGTCACATATCCGTTGACAAGCGGTGTTATTGCCGATATTAAAAATATGCAGATTCTTTTAAGATATTTTATAAATGATGTATCAAAGGGCAACTATAAGAATTCAGAATTTTATATCGCGGTTCCTACAGATGTAACAGAAGTTGAGAAACGTGCTTTTTATGATTTGATTAAGGATGCAAATTTGAAACCAAAGAAGATTATGATGGTGGAAAAAGCAGTTGCCAACGGTATCGGTCTGGGGGTAGATGTTAAGAATTCCCAGGGGGTTATGGTTGTTGATGTGGGATATAACACTACAGAAATTTCTATTTTATCCTTAGGTGGCATTGTGTTAAGTAAGTTGATTAAGACCGGTGGATTTAAGTTTGATGATGCAATCCGTGCTGCAGTCAGAAGAGAGTATAATCTTTTAATTGGTTATAAATCTGCTGAAAAGTTAAAAATCAGCCTACATGAATTAAAACAGAAAAAAGAAAAAGCTGTTGTTTACGGACGCGATATTGTATCCGGACTTCCTATGGAGCGGGAGATTTCTACGGATTTAATAGATGAGTGCTTAAGAGAGCATTTTAAGTCTATTATTGATAACGTAAAAATCATTCTGGAGCGTACCCCGCCTGAGTTATCTGCGGATATTTATCGTAACGGTTTATATTTAACCGGCGGTGGTTCTCTTGTTAGTGATTTCGGTACTATTCTTGCAAACGGAACCGGATTAAAGGTAAATGTAGCAGATGAAGCAATTGAGAGCGTAATTAACGGTATTGAAGAAATTATTAAGAATGATAAGTTTAAGTCTGTAGCTTATATTCGATAAAAGGAAAACGGTAGTATGAGTCCTCTTGTAAAAAGAAAAAAAGAACGTTTTAAATTGCCTGTAAAATATTGGTTGTTGATTTTAACGGCAGTAAGTGTTCTGTTAATGTGTCTGACGTTTATGACAGATTTTAAATTTAATACGGCAAATTATATTGTTGGTTATACTCTTGTACCTTTTCAAAACGGGATAAGTAGGATTGGCGGCTTTTTATCTGACAAAGCAGAATTAATGGTCCAAATAAAAGACTTGATTAGCGAAAAAGAAGCTTTGCAACAGCAGGTGGATGAGCTTACCATGGAAAACACTCTACTGATGCAGGATAAATATGAGTTAAATACGTTAAGAGAATTATATGATCTTGATCAGCAGTATTCTGATTATGAAAAAGTTGGTGCCCGTATTATTATGGGCGGTTCCAGCAATTGGTTTGATAGTTTTGTTATCAATAAAGGCTCTAATGATGGTATTGAACCGAACATGAATATTATGGCCGGAAGCGGTTTGGTTGGCCGTGTAGTTGAAGTTGGACCAAACTGGGCTCAGGTAATTTCCATTATTGATGATACATCCAATGTTAGTGCTACGGTTTTATCTACATCAGATAACCTGATAGTCAGCGGTGACTTGGAAGCTATGGAAAACGGACATATTCGCTTTAGTCAATTGGTGGATTCTGATGATGAGGTTTCTGTAGGAGATAAAGTAGTTACCTCAGATATCAGTGATCGCTATCAGCCGGGAATTTTAATTGGATACATTAGTTACATAGAAGAAGATTCCAATAATTTGACCAAATCAGGATATATTACCCCGGCAGTGGATTTTGAACATTTAAGTGAAGTATTGGTAATTACGGAACAAAAGCAGACTATTGAGTAAGGCGGGATTATGAAAAAAGTCATTACTACAATTATATTGATTATAATTTCGTTTGTTTTACAATGTACTGTATTTGAAGCTTTGGCAATTAAAGGTGTTGTACCGAATATTCTTATTATTTTGACTGCCTGCAGCGGATTTATGCAGGGAGAGCGTTATGGAGTATTTACGGGATTTTTTTGCGGCTTACTGTTAGATGTATTCTTTTTTGAAATAGTAGGTTTTTATGCGCTTTTGTACATGTATATTGGATATATGAACGGATTATTCCATAATATTTTTTATCCGGATGATATAAAATTGCCTTTGATTATGATTACGGCAAGTGATTTGTTGTACTCTTTGGTGGTTTATATTCTTATGTTTTTATTAAGAAGCAGATTTGATTTTGGTTATTATTTTTTAAATATAATTTTGCCCGAATTGGTATATACCGTTTTTATAGCTGTTATTATGTATCCTTTATTATTACTGATAACGAATTTGTTTAAACGAGCTGAGAAGAAAGAGGAGTAAAAACCTTTGTTTAATAAGTGGAAAGAATCAATTTTAACAGTAATTACATCCAGGCTTTTTGTAATCCTTGTAGCTTTTATTTTGCTTTCTTCTACAATTGTATATAGATTATTTGATTTACAGATTGTAAATGGGGAGGATTATTTAAATAATTTTCGTTTAAAAATTGTAAGGGAACGTTCGTTATCCAGTACGCGAGGAAATATATATGATTGTAACGGGAATTTACTGGCTTATAATGAGCTGGCATATAATATTACTATTGAAGATGTATATGAGTCCGGCAGTGATAAGAATGCACAGTTAAATGATACAATTTATCGTCTAATTCATTTAATTGAAGAAAGCGGTGATGATGTTATCAGTGATTTTAATATTCGCGTCAATGAAGATGGTGAATATGTTTTTACTGTAGAAGGAACTGCTTTACAAAGATTTCTTGCAGATATTTATGGTAAGGTTTATATTTCCGATTTAGAATATGATGAGAAAACAGCAACTCCACAGGATGTAATAGATTATTTATGCTCCAGAAAAAAATATGCTATCGGATATTATGCAGAACCGGGTGTTTCTTCTTCGTTTATACCGGGGGGCGGTTATACAAAAGAAGAAATTATTCAGATGATTACAATCCGGTATGCGTTATCGCTGAACAGCTATCAAAAATATATTGTAACAACAGTGGCAGAAGATGTTTCAGAGGAAACATTGGCAGTTGTAATTGAGAATAGTGATATATTGCCGGGCGTGAGCGTTTCACAGGCTACCATTCGTAAATACAATGATCCGGTATATTTTTCACAGATTATCGGATATACAGGTAAAATATCCACAGATGAATATGCGATTTTATCAGAAGGAAATGAAAATTATTCCTTAAATGATTATGTTGGTAAAACCGGAATTGAACAATCTATGGAAAGTCAGTTGCAGGGAATAAAAGGTTCTGAAACAATTTATGTAGATAATATGGGTAAAATCATTGAAACTGCAGATTATGTAGAGCCGATTGCCGGAAATGACATCTATTTAACCATAGATAAGGATTTGCAAATTGCGGTCTATAATATTCTTGAACAAAAGATTGCAGGTATTTTAGTTAATAAAATCAGAAATACCAAAGTTGGTCCGGACGAAGATGCCAAAGATATGTATATTCCTATTGATGATGTATATTTTGCATTATTCAATAATAATATAATAGATACTTCACGCTTTTCACAAATTTATGCCAGCGAAACTGAGAAAGCTGTTTATGAAGTTTTCTTAACAAAAAAAGAAAGTGTTTCAGAAGAATTAAGAGAAGAATTGTTAAACGGAGTAACACCGTATAATCGTTTATCGAAAGAATATCAGAATTATGAAAGTTATATAGTGAGTCTGTTGTCTTCGGATAATCATGGTGTTTTGATAAAAGATCAAATTGACACTTCTGATGCTACATATATAGCATGGACAAAGGATGAAACAATTAGTTTGAAAGAATATTTAAACTATGCAATTTCCATGAACTGGATTGATACCACAAAGTTGGATTTGGAAGTACAGTATTCTGATTCTGATGAAATATATATAAGTCTTGTTGATTATATTATTGAGGCTTTACAAAATAATACTGAATTTAACAAAAAAATATATAAATATATGATTGCAAATAATAATATCAGCGGAAAACAGATATGTATTATTCTTTGGGATCAGGATTTGATAAATGTAGAAGAATCTAAAATTACAGGCTTAAAGTCAGGTAGGATTACGGCCTATGATTTTATGATAGATTGTATTTCTAACTTGGAAATCACACCGGCTCAACTTGCGTTGGATCCATGTTCCGGTTCATGCGTTATTACGGATGTAAATTCCGGTGATGTAAAAGCGCTGGTGTCTTATCCGGGGTACGATAATAACAGGCTTGCAAACTCTGCGGATGCGGAATATCTTGCAAGATTAAACAGTGATTTGTCCAGACCTTTGTGGAATTATGCTACTCAGAATAAAAGCGCACCGGGTTCAACCTTAAAAATGCTTGTGGCGGTGGCAGGACTGGAAGAAGGAGTCATTAGTCTGGATGAAGATATTAAATGTGAAGGAAGTTTTGCTAAGTTAACAGGTACAATTCATAATTGTTGGATTTATCCGGGAGCTCATGGACGACTGGATGTAACGGAGGCTATTGCGAATTCGTGTAACAGTTTCTTTTATGAGGTTGGATACAGAATGTCTCAGGATGAAGATGGGTATAATGCTACAATTGGTACAGATACTCTTGCAAAATATGTGGACATGTTTGGTTTAAGTGAAACATCAGGTGTTGAAATTTCGGAAGCAAATCCTCAAGTTTCTGATGCATTCCCGGTCCCGTCGGCTATTGGACAGGGTACTCATGCATATACAACCGTTGGTCTTGCCAGATATGTGACGGCTGTGGCAAATAGCGGTACGGTATATAATTTGACACTTATTGATAAAGTAACGGATACAAACGGCAATTTGATATATGATAATGCAGCGAAGGTTCGTAATATTATAGAATTGGATGATGATGTTTGGGATGCAATTCATGAGGGAATGCGTCAAGTTGTTTTGAAAAAAGCGTATTACTCTACTATTAACATAGATGTTGCCGGTAAAACAGGTACGGCGCAGGAGACAAGTTCCAGAGCGGACCATGCTCTTTTTGTTGCCTATGCACCATATGAAAATCCTGATATTGCCATTGCAACCCGTGTGTTAAACGGTTATACGTCAGATTATGCTTCGCAGATTACTAAGGATATTATAATGTACTATTATAATCTTGCTGAAGAAGATGAAATTATTACAGGTACGGCAGAGCAGCCCTTAACGGCTACAACAACAGGAGATTAAAGTAGAAACGGAGGCAACCGATATGAATAATGCGGTCAGAATAAAAAGTACTTCCGGCGGTATGAAGGTTTATTTGAATTCTGATTTGGATTTTGAGGAACTTTTGGCTGAAATCGGAAGAAAATTCGGTGAATCCGCTAAGTTTTTCGGTAATGCACAAACGATACTTTCTTTAGAAGGCAGAGAATTATCTGAGGAAGAGGAAGCACGTATTGTAGATGTGATTTCACAGAATACAATGTTAGACATAGTTTGTCTTTATGAAGAACGGACAGAAATTACAGAAGAACCTGAACCTGAACCGGAACCGGAACCGCAAGTAGAAGAAATACCGAAAGAAGAAAGAGTTGTTTTTTATAAAAAAAGCATTGATGCCGGTGAAATTATTAAAGCCGATAAAGATCTTGTTGTTTTTGGAAATGTTTCTGAAGGCGCAACGATTATGTCGGTTAATAGCATCTACGTTTTTGGAGGTTTATATGGAGAGGCTTATGCCGGTATAGACAACGGAAACGATTATGTAGTGGCTGCAATGGATTTTAATCCTGAAAAAATTGGTATCGGAAGATTGGAATACCAAGGTAAAAAGGTTTCAAAATGGAGAAAAAAAACAAATTTTGAGCCACAAATTGCATATGTTAAGGATAAAAAAATTATAACGGAGCAAATTACCAAAGAATTACTGAATAGTCTTGTTTAGACATATCAGATGACAAATATTTCAATGTACGTTCGCTTTTTTCTATAAGAGAAGCAGAATATGGAGGATTGTATGAGTGAAGTAATTGTCGTTACGTCAGGAAAAGGCGGGGTTGGTAAGACCACAACCTCTGCAAATGTAGGAACGGGTCTGGCTTCTTTGGGAAAGAAAGTTGTTCTGATTGATACAGATATTGGTTTAAGAAACCTAGATGTTGTTATGGGATTGGAAAACCGTATCGTATATAATCTTGTTGATGTTGTGGAAGGTAACTGTAGAATAAAACAGGCATTGATTAAAGATAAGCGTTATCCCTCATTATACTTAATGCCTTCTGCACAGACCAGGGATAAATCCTCGGTGAATCCAGGGCAAATGATAAAAATGATTGCTACTTTGAAAGAACAGTTTGATTATATAATTTTAGACTGCCCGGCAGGAATTGAGCAGGGGTTTCAAAATGCAATCGCAGCGGCTGACAGGGCGATTGTGGTAACGACACCCGAGGTATCAGCAATACGTGATGCTGATCGCATTATTGGTTTATTGGAAGCCAATGAATTTGCAAAAATTGACTTAGTGGTAAATCGTGTCCGTAATGATTTAATCAAACGTGGTGATATGATGTCTATTGATGATGTGGTAGATATTTTATCCATTCCGCTGTTAGGATTTGTTCCGGATGATGAAAATGTTGTAATTGCCACAAATCAAGGAGAACCGCTTGTTGGGTCAAATACATATGCAGGTATTGCTTATATGAATATAACCAAAAGAGTTACCGGAATTGAAGTTCCGCCGATGGAGTTCCCCAAAACAGTTACATTCTGGACACGGTTTTCCGGAATTTTCAAAAAGAAACAGGAGGTGTAATTCATGAAGAATATATTTTCTGTTTTTAAACGAAAAAAGTCTGGTGAGGTAGCTAAGGACAGGTTAAAAATACTATTAATTTCCGACAGGGTAAATTGTTCGCCTGAGGTTATGGAAAGAATTAAAACAGATATTGCAGACGTAATATCAAAATACATGAAGATTGACGTAAATTCCATGGAAATACAGATTTCAAAAACCGGAATGAAGAGTATGAACACGTCAAAAACACCTACGCTTTATGCGAATATCCCTATCTTGGACTTGAGAAACAAATAAGCTTATGGAGAAATATAATGCTTAGAAAATACCGTATAAAAGATTATGATTTTAAATTGGTATTGATGTTAATTGCTATAAGTGTAATAGGTATTTTAGCAGTTGGCAGTGCCGAAAAAGAACTTCAGCAAAAACAACTTATGGGGTTTTTGCTGGGGCTTTTTCTGATGGTAGTTATTTCTCTTTTTGATTACGCCGTTTTTTTGCGGTTTTGGTGGGTGATTTATGCCGTAAATGCCATACTTTTGGTGCTTGTTATATTCTTTGGTAAAGAGGTCGGCGGTGCACAACGTTGGTTGGATATCGGTATTCAGTTTCAACCTTCCGAATTGGCAAAAATTCTATTGATTCTATTCTATGCAAAGTTTATAATGAAATATGAGGAAAAAATAAACGATATAAAAATTTTATTTTTTGCGGTTGTCTTAGTTGTTCCTGTTTTATTGATGATTTTAAAACAGCCGGATTTATCTACGACAATTATGATATTTATTGTGTTCTGTGTAATGTTTTTTGTGGGTGGAATTTCGTATAAATATGTCTTTGGCATTCTCGGGGTTGCAATCCCGACTTTTGTTATTCTTTTTATACAAATATTACAACCGGACCAGCAAATCATTGAGAAATATCAAAGAAATCGTATTATGGCATGGCTTCATCCGGAAGATTATGCTACAACGGAAGCATATCAGCAGTTGAATTCCATTATGGCAATCGGTTCCGGCCAATTAACCGGTAAAGGTTTGAATAATAATGTGGTAAATTCAGTAAAAAACGGTAATTTTATATCTGAACCGCAAACAGACTTTATTTTTACCATTGTTGGAGAAGAGTTGGGATTTTTAGGCGGCTGTGCAGTGCTTTTTCTTGTCATTGGAATTGCTGCAGAATGTATTATTATTGCATACAAAGCCAAAGATACAGCCGGTAAAATTATAGCAGCGGGTATGGGAGCGTTAATTGGTTTTCAAGGCATTTTAAATATTTGTGTAGCAACAGGATTAATGCCAAATACCGGAATTCCGTTGCCGTTTGTCAGTGCAGGACTTACATCTATGGTTGCTTTGTATATCGGAATGGGATTTGTTTTAAATGTACGATTACAGGCAATTCGAAAATATAATAATTAGGGGTATTTATAGAGAGGGGAGAAAATAATGAATATTGCTTTGATTGCACATGATGCAAAAAAGAAATTGATGCAGAATTTTTGTATTGCATATAGGGGGATTTTGTGTAAAAACGAGTTGTTTGCTACCGGAACAACCGGAAGATTGGTGGAAGAGGTTACAAATTTGACAATTCATAAATTTCTTGCCGGTCATTTGGGTGGTGAGAAACAGATTGGTGCGCAGATAGAACATAATCAGATTGACTTGGTTATCTTCTTGCGTGATCCTTTGAATCCCAAATCTCACGAGCCGGATGTGAATAATGTTGTAAAATTATGTGATATGCATAATATTCCTCTTGCGACTAATCTTGCAACAGCAGAACTTCTGATAAAATCTTTAGACAGAGGAGATTTAGAGTGGCGTGAAATGTATAAATAAGATACTATCCGTTATGTTAATATTTAGCTGTATGTTACCATTAATTGCTTGTGGCAGTAAAGATTATGCAATGGCGTATTCACGTCAAATGTCATCTTCTGCATATATGGTTACTAACAGTTCTTTTGAAGAGGATACTTTAGTGTCTTTTTCGGAGGATTTGTGTGTGGACGGCCGTTCGCAAATTACTATGTCCGGTGTTGATTTGGAGTATTCTTATGCTTCCGGCTTGTTTGATTTAAATAATAAAGAAATTCTTTATGCCGAAAACATTTATGAACAACTGCCGCCGGCCTCGTTAACTAAAATTATGACAGCTTTGGTAGCATTAAAATATGGCAATCTGGATGATGAAATAACAGTAACGGAAAATTGTAAAATCACAGAATCCGGTGCACAATTATTTGGCTTTAAAACCGGTGATGTTGTTACATTAGACCAGGCGCTGAATGTGCTGCTTATCTACTCTGCAAATGATGCAGGTTTGATTATTGCCGAACATATTGGCGGTAGTATTGAAGAATTTAACGCAATGATGAACAAAGAAGCCAAAGCATTAGGTGCAACTAATACTAATTTTTGTAATCCTCACGGACTGACAGAGGAAGAACATTATACTACGGTATATGATTTGTATTTAATATTTAATGAAGTGATTCAATATGAAAGATTTAGAGAAATTATTCAGTTGACTGAATATTCGTCTGTTTATAAAGATGCAACCGGAACTCAGAAGACAATAGATGTGCGGAATACAAATCAGTATTTTATGGGTAATGTTGAAGCTCCGGAAACTATTACGATTCTTGGGGGTAAAACCGGTACAACCAATGCTGCAGGAAATTGTTTGATACTTTATGTAAAAGACAGTTCGGGTAATCCGTATATTTCAGTCATATTGAAGGCTGATAAAAGAGAAAACCTTTATAATGATATGAATCGATTGTTAGAAGCAGCAGGAAAATAAGCTGAATATTTCATGAATATATCGGATAAAAAGGTTGTCTTTTTGGGCTATATCGACTATAATTAAGAAGAGCGGAAAATGTGAAATTATTTCCGAAAAACATTTTATACATATAGAATGTAAAATAATACTATGGGGGTGTATGTCATTATGGTTCGTATGATTATTGGCGATAATGGTAAAGGAAAATCAAAGGTTTTACTTGAAAAAGTAAACACTGACGTGAAGGAGATATTAGGTAACGTAGTGTTCCTTGATTCTTCCACAAAACACATGTATGAATTGAATAATAAAATTCGTCTGATTAATGTATCAGAATATCTTGTGAGCAGTAGCGATAAATTTATCGGTTTCTTATCAGGAATTATTTCACAGGATCATGACTTACAGCAGATGTATTTTGATAATTTCCTGGAGTTGGCAAATTGTACAGTGGATGATTTAGAGAAAGTCATTACTGACCTTGAAATCATCAGTGAGAAATTCAATGTTGATATGTTCCTTTCTGTTTCAACATCTAAGGGTGCAGTTCCCGAAAACTTGAAAGACAGAGTAATGGTTGCATTATAAACCGTACATAAGAGTTCTTTAAGCGGACTTTTTAGAACATACTACAAAGAAAGCCTCGGGGCTCCGGGGCTTTTTATTGTATGGCAACAAAAAATTTAGAGAATCATATTAAGGATTTGATTATGGCTTCCAATGCAAATAATAACAAAGTAGTAAAATATCGAAAACCAATTAATTTCAACATAGGTATGCTTATTTTTGTAGTAATTGCAATCTATGTTGTTATTTGTGTTGTTTTATATATGCGTTCAAATCCTGTTGTTGGATATGAAGTAAAAGTAGGTTCCCTTTCTGTTAATAATGTATATAACGGAGTTGTGATTCGTGATGAACAGATAATAACTACTCAGGATGCCGGTTATGTAAATTATTATGCAAGAGAAAGTGAAAAAGTGGCTTGTGGTGATTTGGTTTATACGGTGGATGGAAGCGGTAAATTAACAGAAATGCTACAGTCTGATACTTTAGGAGAAAATACTTTATCGGATGCCGATTTGAATGAAATCAAAGGTGATATTGTAAGTTTTGCAAAGGATTTTGATACTTCAAATTTTTCTGATGTATATAGTTTTAAATTTAGTTTACAGGGAACTTCACTTAAACTGGCAAATTTAAATGTATTAAACAGCATTGATGCAGTACAAAGCGGTTCTTTGGGATACAGTGTGAAATTATGTAATGCACCAAGAAGCGGCTATGTAGTATATCATACGGATGGTTATGAGAGTTTAAATGCAAATGAAGTTACAGAAGAAACTTTTGATCAGGATGAATATGAAAAGACGCAGTTAATAAACAATGAGCTTGTTGCACCGGGAGATGCTGTTTATAAATTTGTTACTTCCGAAAATTGGTCTGTAGTTATTCCGGTTACGGCCGAAAGAGCAACAGAACTTCAGGAAGCAGAATATGTTCAGGTACGCTTCTTAAAAACACAGGATATTTCTTGGGCATCTACAGAGATTTATACAAGCGGTGATGATTATTTCTGTATTTTAGGATTTAATAACTCTGTAGTTAATTTCTGTACAGAGCGTTTTGTAGACATCGAACTTATTACAGAGGAAGAAGAGGGATTGAAGATTCCAAATTCTGCTATTGCGGAAAAGGAATTTTTCCTGATTCCGAAAGATTTTATGACCGGAGAAGCAGGCAATGACGGTACATATCGTTTCTTAAGAGAGACATATTTAGAAGATGGTACTTTATCCGTGGAAACTATTGAGCTTACTGTATATAACGAGACTGAGACGGACTATTATGTAAGTGACAGTAGCCTTCGTATCGGTGATTATCTTGTACAGGAAGATTCCGGTGAAAAATATGCAATTAGCAAGAAGGCCACTCTGATAGGTGTTTATAATATGAATAAAGGCTATGCAGACTTCAGACAAATTATAATTTTGTATCAAAATGATGAATATGCCATAGTAAAATCCAATACAGAATACGGTTTAAATGCATATGATTATATCGTATTGGATGCAGCCAGCGTAACAGATGACAGTCTCATATATGAATAGAAAATGAAAGGCAGGCGTTAAAGAACGTGAGTCAGACAGATATAAAAATGAATTATGTACAGGTATTACATAATATAAAAAATGCTTGTGATAAAGCCGGACGTAATAAAGAAGACGTTACTCTTATAGCGGTATCTAAAACAAAACCTGTTGAAATGTTGCAGGAAGTATATGATGCAGGCTGTAGGGACTTTGGTGAGAATAAGGTACAGGAAATCATGGATAAATATGATAAACTTCCTTCTGATATTCGCTGGCATATGATAGGACATTTACAGACCAATAAAGTTAAGTATATTGTAGATAAAGTATATATGATTCACAGTGTTGACAGTATGAAGTTAGCAAAAGAAATCAGCAAAGAGGCATTAAAGAAAAATGTAACGGTCAAAATCTTATTAGAAGTAAATGTTGCAAAAGAAGAGAGTAAATTCGGAATGATGTCTGAGGAAGTCAAAAATTTTTACAAAGAAGTTATTGACTTGCCGGGTCTGGAAGTGTGTGGATTGATGACGATTGCACCATATGTTGAGAATGCAGAAGAAAATCGTCAATATTTTGTGAATTTAAAGCAATTAGTAGTTGACATAGCAGACGAAAAAACTGATAATAAAAGTATAGGTGAATTGTCAATGGGGATGACCGGTGATTATGAAGTTGCAGTAGAGGAAGGTGCAACCTATGTAAGGGTCGGAACCGGCATATTCGGTGAACGAAATTATGCGATTTAAATTTTAGTGATGAAGGAGAATGAAACATGGGTGTAATGGACAAATTTTTAAATGCTATGCAGTTAAATGATAATACATATGAGGGCGAAGATGACTTTTACGATGATGGAGTAGAAGAGGAAGTAGCTCCCGTTAAAGTTTCTGCAAAGCAAGATGATGCAGTTATTGAAGAGAAGCCAAAGAAGTCTGTATCTAAAGTCACACCAATGAAGCAGAATAGAAGAAATAATAGTTCTAACGGAGGCGGAATGAGAGTTTGTGTTATTAGACCTACATCAATTGAAGAATGTCGTGAAATTACAGATACTTTGTTGAGTAATCGCACTGTTGTTTTAAATTTGGAAGGTCTTGATGTTGACATTGCACAAAGAATTATTGACTTTACTTCAGGTTCTTGTTATGCAATGGCAGGTAATATGCAGAAGATTTCTCACTATATCTTTATTATTACACCTGCGTCTGTAGATATTTCAGGTGATTTCCAGGATATTATCAGTGGTTCTATTGATGTTCCTGACATTCAGTAGATAGATATATCTTATCGGATACATTGTATGAAATAAGTTATATAAACTTCCCGTATTATGCGGGGAGTTTTTTACCTTATGACGTTTATATTTTAGGGAAAATATCTTTGTAACATTTATATATTACTATAATGATAAAGAGGAATAAATATTATGTGTGAAACAATCTATATTGAAAAAAATAAATCAAGCCGATTTGGAGTGCATTTTTATAATGATTCAACAGAATGGAATGTATTTCTGGAGTCTTGTGGAGTAAATGCAGATAAACTTGCGGTTATTTATAATAAAAATATTGAAAATGAAACATGGAAAGCTTTTGCGGAAGCAAAGAACAATAAGGCAGTTTTACCAATTTCGGCAGAGGATGCCAATAAGTCTGCAAGTGTAAGAAATTTTTTAGAACAAAATAAAGAGAATTATACCTTTGTGATTCTGGAAGAGCCATTTATAATGGAAACGATTCGTGGAATTGTAACATCTGATGATTATAAACTTTCATATATTTTGGTTCCGGTAACCCCCTTTGCACAGTTTGATAGTGTTTCCATCAGACCTAAGACAGATTTGGTCGGTGATATAATTACAAAGGAAATCTTTCCACTTGGAATTTATGTAGATACCTCTGTAATATTAAATGCTAAAACACAATATTTTTTGGGCGGTATTGCATGTGCATTCAGATTGGCTGTTTCATATAAAGCTTCTATGTTTGAATGGATGATTTCTAATTTATATGAATTGCTTGATTGTGAAGCAGAAGCTGTTTGTGAGCTTTTATGTCGAGGATATAATGTACATAAAGAACGCATTGAAAAGGATACGGCAAAGGAACGTTCACTTCCGGTTTACGGAAGAGATTTTTATACTCTTTTTTCACAAATGAAATCAGAGTCTTCAGAAGCGGATTTGTTAGCTCTTTCTATGGTTTGTCAGTCATATCTTTCATGGAAGTCAGAGCTTTTATCAATGGAAGAATACTATGAAATTCGTGATATGTTTGTTGCTTTCGGGCTTGCGATTACCGAAACTTTCGCAACAGATGAGGAATTAATGGATGCATTAGAGAGAACAGAGTCGGATTTAATTGCCGGCAAAGAAGGGGTTTATATTCGTAAGCTTGGTAAAATGGTTATTATGAACGCACCTTCAAAAGAGTTAATAAAAGAAGCTTTTGGCCAAATTTATTATAATGAATATGAAAATGAGTAATATATGGAAAAATTAGTATTTCAAGTTCCTCAAGAAATGGAAGGGGAACGACTGGATGTGTTTATTAACGAATGGATTGATACAGTGTCCAGAAGTTATTTGCAAAAGTTAATAAAAGAAGGACAGGTGTCTGTTAACAGTAAAAGTGTTAAGCCCAGTTTTACCGTAAAAACGGATGATGAGGTCATAGTATGCCTTCCGGAGGCTGTAGAACCTGAAATTAAGGCCGAAAATATTCCTTTAGATATTTTATATGAAGATAAAGATGTGTTGGTTGTAAATAAGCCCAAGGGAATGGTTGTGCATCCTGCAGCAGGTCATTACGAAGGGACACTTGTAAATGCACTTATGTATCATTGTAAGGATGATTTGTCCGGTATCAATGGTGTAATGCGTCCGGGTATTGTACATCGAATTGACAGAGATACCACAGGCTCTTTAATTGTTTGTAAAAATGATTTTTCGCACCAGGCAATTGCTGCACAATTAAAAGAACATTCTATTAAACGTATTTATAAAGCAATTATAACCGGTAATTTTACGGTAGAAGAAGGAACTATTAATGCGCCAATCGGGAGACATCCTACAGAACGCAAGAAAATGGCAATTAATTCCAATGGGCGTGAGGCAATTACGCATTATAAAATTTTAGAACCATTAAAAGGTTATGCTTATGCGCAGTTTCAGTTAGAAACCGGAAGAACCCATCAGATTCGTGTTCATATGGCAAGCAAGGGGCATCCTTTACTGGGGGATACCGTATATGGCAGTGGTAAAGATCCTTATCATACCAATGGACAGGTCTTACATGCTCAAACACTTGGATTTATACATCCCAGAACAAGGGAGTATATTGAAGTGAATGCACCATTACCGGAATATTTTGAAAAACTGTTAAATAAGTTAAGATAAAATTATTTTGTTTTTTTAAAAAGATTAAAGCGATATAGAATATTATATAATTAAAAAAATAGTCGAAACAAATGACATTTTATGTTATAATTTTATTATAAAATGAGATGGTATATGGGGATATATTCTTAATAATAAGGGGGTATTTTTATGAATAGTAATACCGTTATTACAATCGGAAGACAATTTGGTTCCGGTGGTCATGAAATTGGTGAAAAATTAGCAAAATCTTATGGGATTCCCTGCTATGATAAGGAATTATTAGCAAGAGCTGCAAAAGAAAGTGGATTTTGTGAAGAAATGATTAAAAATCATGACGAAAGACCTACAAATTCTTTTCTTTATAATCTTGTTATGGATACATATTCTATGGGATATTCTACAGGTGCATATGTTGATATGCCTATTGGTCAGCGCGTGTTTTTAGCACAATTTGACACAATAAAAGAAGTAGCAAAAGAGGGCGCTTGTGTAATTGTTGGTCGCTGTGCTGATTATGCACTGAGTGAACAGGTAGAATGCATTAACATTTTTATATATGCTGATATGGATGTACGTATTAAAAGAATTATGGAAAAATATAATTTGTCTGAAAAAGAGGCAAAGGATATGATTACGAAGAAAGATAAACAGAGAGCCAGCTACTATAATTATTATTCCAATAAGAAGTGGGGGCAGGCTTCTTCTTATAATCTTTCAATCGATAGCGGTGTTCTTGGAATTGATGGTACTGTTGAAATGTTAAAGAATTTTATTGATGCAGCAAGTAGAAAATAATATATAAAAGGGGACTGGAAATAAAAATTCGGTCCCTTTTATTTAAGGGAATTGAAAAAAGCTAATGACAATGAGTAAGGATTTAATTAAATATATAAAAAAATAAAGGGAGAGATTAGTATTTTATGAGATATAACTATTCGCTAAAGTCTAGTTTAACGCAGTCTTGATATGTATAATACTATATTATAAACCTTTAAATGTTAAATAATCATATATAGTAATAAATTCTAATAATATAAAAAACACCTTAATACTTGATAAGAATTAAGGTGTTTATATGTTAATCTTTTTTAGAATCATCTTCTGAAGTTTCTTGTTTGGAAGTTTCCTCTTTTTTCTTTGCAAATAATGCTTTGTATTTTGCTTTTTTTTCTTCCTTTTGTAAGCGCCTTTTTTCTTTTAATTCTTTAGCTTTAACAGATTCCGGTAATAAATCAATAAATTCGTTTGTTTCTGTATTAATGTAATCAACAGATACATATTTGCATGTTTCTGTGGGTAATTCCTTTTTGGATAATTTAGTCGTAAGAATCGTTTTAATAATTGCATAAAATACTGCAAATAATGGAACACCCACAATCATACCGGTTACACCCCATAGACCTCCAAATAACGTGATGGAAAAAATTACCCAGAAGCTGGAAATTCCGGTAGATTCACCTAAAATTGCAGGTCCTAATATGTTTCCGTCAAATTGTTGCAATGCCAAAATGAAAATTGCAAAATACAGACTATGCAAAGGATTTATCATAAATAAAAGTAAAATACATGGTATTGCACCGATAAATGGTCCAAAAAACGGTATAATATTTGTTACACCAATAATTAATCCAAGCAAAACCGGATAATCAAATCCAAATATACTGCATCCGACAAAACATAAAATACCAATTACTAATGAATCCAGAAGTTTTCCCACAATAAAACCGCTAAATTTATGATTTACCATACGAATGTTTGAAATTAAAACATTAGCTGTTTTAGTATTCAAAAATCCATATGCAAGTTTCTTAAACTGGCCGGAAAATTTCTCTTTGCTAAATAATACATAAATTGAGACAATTGCACCAATCAGAATATCCCATAATGCACTGAAAAAATTAAATACACCTGTAGATACTGTAGCAAGTAACTCTTGAACCTTGGGTAATAAATAATTATTTTTCCATTCTGAGAATTGTGCTGCATAGGTATCAAAAGAATCCATTACCCATACTTCAATATCCGGATATTTTTCAAATAAGTCATTTAACCAGTTTTCGATATTGGCTTTGTATTGTGAAGATTGTGCATAAATATTTGTAATACTTTCTTTTATTTGCGGAATTACTGTAATTATAAATGCGGTCAGAAGGGATATTACAATTACATATGAAAGTAAAATAGATAATACTCTTAGCCATTTTGCTGCTTTTTCACTTACAGGTTCACTTCTCTTCTCTTTTTTTCGAAATAAAATAAAGACTTTCTGCTCAAACCAATTTATTAAAGGACAAAGTAAAAAAGCAATAATCAATCCGTCAATTACCGGAAAACATATATTAATAATATTTTTGAAGATTTGCAAAAACTGTGCATTATGAAAAACAAAATAATAAAATAAAATTGCAGATGCCAGAACTAAGAAAGCTGTAACTCCCCAATATAAATACTTCTTGTCCCATTTAAAATTCATGTGTTTTACCTTCCTTACCTGTCAGACAGGTTTATCTTTGTAGATGCATTTTCTTTAAATTAAATAATATATCCGTATTTATTATAGCATATTCCACTTTTGTTGTGTGTTTTATTATAAAAAAATTAAAATTCTTATATATTTCTTTGCTGAAATGTTATAAAATGTAATTGTTTAACGAAGAGTTAATGTGTAAAATATTTATTTATATTGATTTAATGTAATTTAATTATTATTTAGAATGGAGATAGATATATTATGAAACTGCAACAGGTTATGAGTCTGACACGTAAAGCGATAGACGATTATCGTATGATAGAGGATGGAGATAAAATTGCAGTGGGTATCTCCGGTGGGAAAGATAGCCTTACTCTCCTGCATGCATTAAATGGCTTAAAACGCTTTTATCCTAATAAATTTGAATTAGTAGCCATAACAGTCGACTTAGGCTTTAAAAACGTCGATTTTGAGCGAATTAAAGCTATGGCGGCGGAAATGAATATTGATTATCATGTTGTTGCTACTGATATTTCGCAAATAATATTTGAGGATCGTAAGGAAAGTAACCCTTGTTCCTTGTGTGCCAAAATGCGTAAAGGTGCTTTGAATCAACTTGCAAAAGAATTAGGATGTAATAAGATTGCTTATGCTCATCATAAGGATGATGTCGTAGAGACAATGATGATGTCTCTGATTTACGAGGGAAGAATTCATACTTTTTCTCCCAAGACATATCTTGACAGAATGGATTTAACTGTAATCAGACCATTGATGTATATGAATGAAGCCGATGTTATCGGATTTGTAAATAAAATGGAACTGCCGGTATTAAAGAGCCCCTGCCCTGTGGATGGTTATACAAAACGTGAATATATTAAAGATTTATTGAAAAACATTAATGTTGAAACACCGGGAGTTAAAGAGCGTATGTTTTCTGCTATTCAAGCATCGATTATTCCGCCTTTAAATTAAACATAATATTTTTAATCTTAGAAATAAAAGGAATACTTCATATAATGTAATAATAGGAGGTAAAGTAAAATGGATAATCAAAATTATCATGAACAACTCATGAAAAAAAATATTCTGCGTCTGCGTGAATTTACAAAAAATCTTCCACCCTTCTGTCAGGAGTATTTCTTAGGAACGGCACAAACTATTTCCTCAAGGACACAGTTAGCATATGCATTTGATTTAAAAGTTTTTTTTGAATACATACATCAATTTAAAAATGGATATCAGAATATTGAAATTACCGAATACGAATTGTCTATTTTAGATGAAATAACACGTAAGGATATCTTGCAGTTTCTTGAATATCTTTCTTATTATGAAAAAGACGGTAAAGAATTTACGAATGATGAACGTGGTAAAGCACGAAAACTTTCTACATTAAAGAGTTTTTATCGCTTCTTTTATCGAAATGAAATGATTAAAACCAATCCTGCTGCATTAGTTGATATGCCTAAAATACATGAGAAAGAAATCATACGTTTAGATATTAATGAAGTTGCTGAACTTCTTGATATGGTTGAAAATGGAGACAAACTCACTAAAGGTGAAAAACGTTATTATGAAAAAAATAGTTTGCGTGATTTCACTATTCTTACTGTTATGCTTGGCACCGGTATCCGTGTATCTGAATGTGTGGGGCTTAATTTAAAAGATTTGGATACAGAAGAAAATAGGTTTAAAGTAAGACGAAAAGGCGGTAATGAAAGTATCATTTACTATGGTGAAGAAGTTGCAGCTGCCTTGGAACGTTATCTTATTCAACGTGAACATGAAATTCCCTGTGAAGGAAGCGAAGATGCACTCTTCCTTTCTATTCAGAAAAAACGTATGAGCGTACGGGCTATGGAAAATATGGTCACTAAATATACAGAAAAGTTAAATTGTCTCAAACGAATCACACCGCATAAGTTACGTAGTACATTCGGTACGAATCTTTATCGTGAAACGCAGGATATTTATATGGTTGCGGACTTCTTAGGACATCGTGATGTAAATACTACCCGTAAACACTACGCTTCTATTTCAGATGATAAGCGAAGAACTGCAATTCGTAAGTTTAAATTGCGAGAAGAATAAAAATTATTTAATTTCTTCGCTGTAATAAGGAATTACAATGCTGGTTCCGCTGATAAGATCATCTGCATCTGTTATATGATTAATTTGCATTACTTCATTAATATATTCGTTTTGGTTATCGTAGCCTAATTGATAATGTTCATTTGCGATAGACCAAAGGCTGTCTCCAGGGTGTATAGTTACGGAAGTATAATATTTATGTAAAATGTCATTATCATGAGCTTCTATATTTTGACTAAACAGACTTGCAGATAATGCAATCAGAATAGCTAATACACATACTATAAATACAACTGCTGCTTTATGAAGAAGATTCTTATAAAGCAGTTTTTTCTTAGAAGCAGTTCCTTTCTTTAATGTTTGATATGTATAATATGCAGAATGTACAAACGGTTTCAATATTGCAACTAATATATTAAAAAAATAATCTCCTATTGAATTAAAATTTAATATTGTTAAATTCATATAATCACCTCACAATTTTTGTCGAACATGTGTTACGAACATCTGTTTGTTACAGTATACGAACTATTGTTCGGTTTGTCAATAGATTTTTTGCAAAAAATCGAACAAAATTTCGGAATATATGTTTGCTTTTTCTTAAAAAGTATGATAGGATAAAACTATCAGAGGAAGGAGGTTCTTTATGAGTAAAGGTAAAATTTCAGCAAAACAAAGAGAAATATTAGATTTTATTAAAGAAGAAATATTGCAGAGAGGTTATCCGCCTGCTGTTCGTGAAATTTGCGAAGCGGTTCATTTGAAATCAACTTCTTCTGTACACTCTCATTTAGAAACATTAGAGAAGAACGGATATATTCGCCGTGATCCGACCAAACCCCGTGCAATTGAAATTATGGATGATGAGTTTCAGACTGTACGTACAGAAGCATATCATGCAACTTCCGGTCCTGAAATGGTTAATATTCCTGTTGTTGGTACTGTTGCAGCCGGTCAGCCTATACTTGCTCAGGAGAATATTGAAAGTTACTTCCCTATGCCGGTACATATGGTTCCCAATGCCGAAACTTTTGTATTAAAAGTGAAGGGTGAAAGTATGATTAATGTGGGAATTTATGATGGTGACAGTATTTTTGTAGAGAAATGCGAAACTGCCCGTAATGGAGATACCGTTGTGGCATTGGTGGAAGACTCTGCCACTGTTAAGACTTTTTATAAAGAAGACGGACATTATCGTTTGCAGCCTGAGAATGATACTATGGATCCTATTATTGTAGATGAATGTCAAATTCTTGGTAAGGTATTTGGTGTATTTAGATTATGGCATTAAGATTAATCAGATATTTCTTTTAAACAATGGTTATAAAATAACCCGAAGAATATATTTCTATTCTTCGGGTTTTAATATTATACTCTTCTATTTATAAATTGTAATAATAGGTATTTTTTACATGAAATCTTTAGCATCTACACAGACACCGTCTCTCCAAATACGTTCCAGATCATAGAACAAGCGGTTTTCATTATCAAAAATATGAACAATAATATCAGCATAGTCCATAAGTACCCAATTAGCACTTTCATATCCTTCAATTTGTTTCGGTGCAGCACCTGCTTTACCTAAATCTTTCTCTACAGAATCGGTCAATGCCTGAATTTGATTGCGATTCTTTCCTTCTGCAATAATAAAGTAATCTGCTAAAACGCTAACTTTACTGATATCTATTACACGAATGTTTTCTGCTTTTTTTTCTTCCAATGCATTGATTGCAATTTTTACCATTTCTTTGGATTCCATTTATTTTACTCCTTTATATTTTATAAATACTTTTTATAGAACTCATATGTTTCAAGCGTCATCGGATCAATTAAAGTAATATTATCCGTGTGTTTCTTTTGAAGATATTCAATATTATCTTTTAAAATATGTGCGGTTACTTTGTTTAAATTAAGCATTGCAAGTTCACGATATTCCGGAAGCTTATCACTATGTTTGCGTCCCGGTTCAATATAATCTGCCACATAAATAATCTGCTCTAACAGACTCATTTCCGGTTTGCCGGTTGTATGATAATAAATTGCCGATAAAATATCGGTGTCAATAATTTTATAATTTTCATATGCCAGTAAAGCTCCTGCTTTTGCATGTAAAAGTTCAGGATTATTTATTTCTAAATCACTAACGGAAACGTCAAATTTGGCGCATAAAGCGAGTTTTTGTTCTGTATCAATATATTTTGCACAATCATGTAAAAGAGCCGCCAAACGTGCTTTTTCAACGTTACAAGCCCATTTCTGTGCAAGAATAACAGCTGTATCAACCACTCCCATGGTATGACGAAAGCGTTTTGGTTTAATATCTTCCTTTAATTGATTGTGTATTTGCTCGGTTTCGGCTGAATATAAATCATGTCGCATTATATAATCTGCTACACAATCAGGTAAATCCAGTGAATCTAAAGAACTGTTCGGATGTTTTTTTCGAAACGAACGAATTTCAGTGGAAGAAATATCCATAGTCGGACAATGGATAAAATTGATATTTGCATCAAATTTATTATATAATTCTTTCGCTTTTTTTTGTTCCTTTTGTTCCATCTGTTCTTCTGTATTTTCGTCTGTCCTTGTGGCACATAAAATAGTACAATTCTTAAATATATATTCTACATTACGCCATTTTTCAAGAGAAAATAAACTGTCTGTTCCGATTATAAAATATAATTCGGCATCAGGATGCTTTTTTTTGAAATATTCTATGGTATCACAGGTATATGTATTACCTTTTCGCTCTATTTCTACATCGCTTATAGTAAATTCAGGATGATTCTGAATCGCAAGTGAGGTCATTTCATAACGAAAATATGAATCCGTGACATTTTTTTTCATATATGAAATACCTGTAGGTATAAAAATCACTTTTGATAAAGCATATTCTTTTAAAGCAGCCTCTGCAATCATAAGATGACCATTGTGAATCGGGTCAAAAGTGCCGCCTAAAATACCGATTTTTAAATAATTTGCCTTTACTTCGCGATTCATATCATCTCTCCGCTAAATTATTTTGGAAGTACAATCTGCTTATTGTCTTTATTTTCCTTATATAACACAATTTTTTTTCCAATTACATGAACAACATTTGAATTTGTTCGTTCAGCTAAAGTATGTGCAATTTCTTTCGGGTCATCCATGCAATTTTTTAATACTGCAATTTTAATTAATTCATGTGTGTTAAAAGTTTCTGCAATAGCATTGGTAAATTCCGGAGTCAGGCTTGATTTTCCAATCTGAAACAAGGGCTCCAAGTTAGATGCCAGGGACTTTAAATATGCTCTTTGCTTACTTGTCATTTCCATTTTTTCTCCTAACAATTCATATCAATAGATATTGAATATAAAGTTATTTGTAATTTTATTTGTTATTCAGTTTACATTATGACTTATAATAATCAAACTGTAATCCATACATGCGAACTGTGTCACCTTCAGAAATTCCAAGTTCCTCCAATTGATCTAAAATTCCGTTTTCTTTCATGAATTTCTGGAAGAATTGGAAGCCTTTTTCGGATTCAAGATTGGTGTAGCCCAGCATTTTTTCAATACGGGGACCTTCAACAATATATTCGTCCTCTTCTTCATCATATTCCACAGTAAAAGGTTCATTGGAAAGAGGCATTTCCATTTCAGGGAAATATTCCTGCTCGAAGATAATCGGCTCAGCTTCTGTTTCGTCTAATATTTTTTGAACATGATATAAAAGTTCCTTTAAACCGGTCCCGCTGACTGCACTGATTGGGAACACTGCATAACCTTGTGGTTCAAATTCATTTTTGATTCTGGTTAAGGGATCTGTTACAGTTTCGCCATAAATTAATTCACCATTTTCATCGATATCGATAGCTTCCGGTTCTTCCGCAATAACAGCATCCATTTTGTTAGCTGCAATTACTTGAGGACGTTTTGCAATTTCAGGGTTATATTTCTCTAACTCTTTATTGATTGCATAAATATCTTCGATAGGATCACGTCCTTCTGTTGATGCGGCATCTACAATGTGAATAATAACTCTTGTACGTTCAATATGACGTAAAAATTGATGCCCTAAGCCTACTCCTTCTGCCGCACCTTCAATAAGTCCGGGAATATCAGCAATAACAAATCCTTTTGCATCCGGCAAATCTACTACACCTAAGTGAGGATTAATTGTTGTAAAATGATAATTTGCAATTTCCGGTCTGGCATTGGTAACTCTTGATAAGAATGTAGATTTTCCGACATTAGGATAACCAACTAACCCTACATCAGCAATAACCTTTAATTCGAGAAAAAGTTCCAGTTCCTGGGCCGGTTGACCGGGTTGCGCATATTTTGGAGCCTGCATGGTAGATGTAGCATAATGCTGATTGCCGTTTCCGCCCTTACCGCCTTTTAAAATCATAAATTCAGTAGTGTCACCGGACATATCCACAATAACCTTACCGCTGTTTGCTTCTTTGATAACGGTTCCTTCAGGTACTTTAATAATTTTATCTTCACCGTTTTTTCCGCGACAATTACGCTTTCCGCCTTCCTGACCATGCTCAGCACAATACTTTCTGATATGTCTAAAATCTGTAAGTGTATTCATTCCTTTGTCTACAACAAAATAAACGCTGCCGCCGTCACCACCGTCACCGCCGTCCGGACCACCATCCGGAACATATTTTTCGCGTCGGAAGGAAACGTGTCCGTCTCCGCCTTTTCCGCTTCGAACATAAATTTTAGCTCTGTCTGCAAACATCAATGCCACCGCCTTTACTTTAAAATAAGCCCCAAATACAAGATTTGGGGCTTAAAGGTCATACATTATTTTTCAACAGGATATACACTTGCCTGCTTCTTGTCGCGGCCCTTACGTTCAAATTTAAGTACGCCGTCTACTAAAGCAAACAGAGTATCATCTCCGCCGATACCTACATTAACACCGGGATGAATCTTTGTTCCACGCTGTCTGTATAAAATGTTACCTGCTTTAACGAACTGTCCGTCAGCTCTCTTCGCACCTAATCTCTTGGATTCTGAATCTCTACCGTTCTTAGTAGAACCAACACCCTTTTTATGTGCAAATAATTGAAGGTTCATATTCAACATAGGTTTACACCTCCTTGTAATCAACTGATAAATATTTCTTGCCATACTGATTTCGAATGCCCTCAAGCCCTAAAACCAAAGAATCTATCAATAAAACCGCTTCTTTTGAAGGATGTTCTTTTAAAAGAATCTCTGTTGTACCGTCTTCATAAGTTTGTGCAAGAACTAAATCCTTGGTAAACTTCTCTAAAGAATTCGCTGCATTTATGACTAAAACAGAAACTGCAGAACAAATAATATCTTTGCCGTAGTCGTCATACTCTGCATGACCGAACGCTTTAATTTGACTATATTCATTATTGTGCCTGATAATCGAAATCTGAATCATAAAATCTTAATTAAGCATTGATCTTCTCAATCTTTACGCGTGTGAAAGACTGTCTGTGTCCGTTTTTCTTGTGGTATCCGGTCTTTCTCTTGTACTTGTATACAATAACTTTCTTGTCTCTACCCTGTTCCATAACAGTTGCAGATACAGTAGCCTTAGCAACGTCGTCACCTACTTTTAAAGTGTCATCGCTGATTGCTACAACCTGATCAAATGTAACAGCATCTCCTGCTTCTCCGGCAAGCTTTTCTACTTTGATAACATCGCCTTCAGAAACTTTGTACTGCTTTCCACCTGTTGCAATAATTGCGTACATAAGGCACCTCCTTATTTCCATTACTCGCTAGTTTTGGTGATGCAAACGGGCATACTTATACCTAACTATGCGGCATACTCACATATATTAGCATGTCAAGGGATTTTATGTCAAGTTATTTTTGAAAAAAACTGTAATTTTTTAGTAATTTAGAAAAAGAATAATTATAAATACCCTCTTTAACTTTTTTAGTGATAATAAAACGGAGTACCGTTTCCGATACTCCGTCAAATTACATTTTATAATTCGCTCATAAGCTTCATCTTGTAGCTTGTAAACTCATCATTTGTAAGCATTCCGGTTTTTTCAAGATCCATAAGTTTCTTAACCTTACCCTGGAATTCATCCATTGAAGCATAAGGAGCAAAAATATCATCAATGAATTCCTGCTTCTTAGCCTGGTAATCACCTTCAGAAATAAGTCCGATGCCGGGAAGTGCAATGTAAAGCTGAACTTTAGTGATATAGTCTTCTACTGCGCCAACCTTACGCAATAATTCAACTTTCTTAGCATGGAAGTCGAGTTCTGATAACCAATCACATGTCTTTAATGCCATTAATCTTTCAACAACAACCTTAAATTCAGGAACAGATGCCCAAGGAGCATTTACGAATTCATCAATAACAGTACTCTGTTTCTTTTTGAATTCTGTTTCGCTGATTAAACCTGCTCTGACAAGTATGGGCCACTTATTCAGCTTCTTAATTAATGTATCAATAGAATCTGTCTGAGATACATCAATGATGTCAACTAATGCCTGAACCTTGATTGCATACTCGTCAGCTGAAAGCATTTCACAATCTCTTAAAATAGGCCAACGCTCTAACTTCTTCTGAAGCACTTCTAAGCTGTCATTTGCGCTGTATTCAACTTCCTTAAGAACAGATGCCTTCTTTTCCTGGAACTCAGCTTCTGAAATCATGCCACCAAGCTTAATGTAAGGAAGTCTTTCAACGTTACGCTTATATTCATCAAGGTCATCAACATCTGTATTGCAACATTCTTTGATGATATCAACCTTACGTGTTTCGAATTCTTTTTCAGAAAGCATACCGCAATCTTTTAATACAACTAACTTCTGAACCTTTTCGTTGAAGTCTGTCATTCCGCAAAGTTCACTTACCAATTCAAGCTTCTTTGCTTCAAATTCCTTATCATTTAACATACCGCAATCTTTTAAAACATAAAGTTTCTTCATGCGGTTTTCGAAATCTTCAGAATCCTTCTTCTCTTCTTTTACAGGAGCCGGTGCGGGAGCAGGTGCAGGAGCCGGTGCGGGAGCAACAGGCTTCGGTTGCATAACTGCTGAACCAACTGCTGATGAAGTATTTGAAACAACAGAACCGGTAGAACCCATAAGTGATGAACCGGTTTGGGCCATATGTAAAGGTGATTCCTTCTTGATAACAACATTCTGTGTTACAGGAATATCGCTCTTAATAATCTGCATTTCAGGCTTGGGAGCCGGAGCAACAGGTGTAGGAGCTACAGGAACAGGAGCCGGAGCAACGGGTGTAGGTGCTGCGGGTCTTGCAATAGGCTGGCTCTGGGTTGTTGCCTGTCTGATTTCAGGTGCAGAACCTGCTGAACTCTCCTTTATGCTTCCTAATATTTCAATAACTGTATCAATATCTTTGATTGAAGGGAAAATAGTCTGCGCTTTCTTTGTACCGTACAAACTTGTGATACGAGTATTCATAATCAGAGCCTGATTACCCTGATACTCCCCTTTGAATACTTCTCGAACATCTGCGATGGGATATTCAAAGTTGTCGATATAACCGTTACGTCCCTCTTCGTTACAGATATAACCTTTACCGGAAATCTTTGTATCCTCAATCTTTAAGAAAAGCTTCTCTCCGCCTTTCAACAGCTTATTTTTAATGCTGCCGCTGTAATTACATGTAAAAACTTGAGCACCTGCCATTAAAATAACCTCCCTTTCGTTCCCTTTATACACATCTATGCTATTTTTTTCATTCAAGCGATAAAAAATCCGCTTTCAAAGGAAAACGGCATAATCGCATAAATTACGCAAAGCACGATTTATTAGTATAATACCAATAAAAAGGACATTTTTCAAGTCTTTTTTAGCAATATTATACTAAAATTTGTTCATAAATTGTTTTGTCACACTTTTTACGGGTAATTTCTACCAAACCAAGCCTTGTAAAACCTAAAACGCGCCCGGGATTAGTATCTTTTTGCAAGGCATTTGTAAGCGCTTTCAGTAATTCATCCCGGTGTCCTTTTTTCTCCATATTAATAAAATCTACAACGATGATACCGGTAAGATTTCTCAGAAAAATCTGTATTGCAATTTCCTCTGCCGCTTCCATGTTGACCTGAAAATAAGTTTCTTCATTAGTAGACTTCTTATCGTATTTTCCACTGTTAACATCAATTACCGTCAATGCCTGAGTGGGCTCAATATATAGAAAACCACCGCATTTAAGCCAAACTTTATCTGATAATGCTTCGGCAAGTTTACCTTCAAGACCATATAAAACATTTAGCGGTACAAGACAGTCTTCATAAAAATGCAGTTTATTTACAAACTCAGGATTTTTACCTTTGAGAAATGTCTTGGTTTGCTCATAAATTAACTTGTCATCAGTCAGAATCTTCTCAAAAACAGTCTCGTCTTTATCAAACACCGAAGCAATAAACTCCTGATACTTGGGTGTCACTTCAGAAAGGATTGAATAGTCACTGCGATACGATGCTTTATCCCGTAAATCATTTAACTTAGAACATAATTGTTCTGCTTCAAAGTGGATTTCCTCGCCTGTAATATTTTCATTGGCTGCTTCGGAGCGGACAATAATTTGAATACCTTCGGGGGGGTGAAAACTGGCTTCTTTTAGCTGTTTACACAGTTCCTCCCTGCGTGCTGGAGTTATTTTACGGGAATATAAGAATTCTGTTTTTCCAAATGATGCCACGCACAGTTTGCCTTCCAGACGAATGGATGTGCTTGCTGAAGCTTCTTTTCCTTTGGACGGTTCTTTTATGATTTGTACTAAGACATTGTCTCCCTGAGCGAAGCTTTTACCCGGACGAGTAAGGTTAAAACCGTTCTGCAAATCTTCCAGATTGATAAAGCACTTGCGTTCGCCGAAAACACGTAAAAAGGCTGCATTAATGTTAGGAACTATATCCATAACCTTTGCAATACAAATCATACCTTCCATTCGTCCGTTTTCATCGTCAGTCGTAAGTTTTAATAGTTTATTGTTTTGGATAAAACAGCCATGAATTTTCCCTTTTCTGCGCACCAAAACGAGACTTCCCTTATTAGGCATGTCTTGATAAAGCTTTCCGTCTTGATTTTTAGGTACGGGTTTGATCATCAGTGTTGGTTTCCTTTTAATTAAGAGGTACAATTAATATTTTATTAGAACAACTAATTATTTGTTATAAGAGTCAAAACATAAGTGGAATTAAAATACATCGCCAACCTCACCCAACGAAATATATCCGCCATTGGGTGCATCTGTAAAAGTATCCTCTCGGGTTACCTGTACGGCGTTGGAATCGTATTCTTTACCATAAAAGCCTGCCAGACATTCCATTACCGCTCCGGGTTTTACGTTGCCGGCACTGCTGGCATCAACAAGCATATATATGGTTCTGTCATCAAGTGCTTTTAATTCAAATACAGCCTCTTTTAAATTACGCTCAATTACGCTTTTGGCTGTCTTTTTGGTGTAAAGAACCTCGTCCCGGACTAGAAACTGACTAATAGCTTCTGTTAAATCATAATCAGGAGCATGGCCATCTTTCCAGTTTAATCGATATGACGCTGCTTTTACGGATGCCATGGCATTCTTTGCGTCATCAGATAGAATTCTCATGCCTGTTATAACCATACCTTCAGCCATTTCATTATTAAGACGAGCAATCATATCTTCTGCTGTTGTGACTGAATTTGCTTCAATATCAAAATATTCTCCTTCGCTTTCCACACCAACACCCAAGGGCGCCGCAAAAGACATAATCTGATGAGGACTAAAACCTGTGGAATAGGCAATATCTATATCGCTTCGGCGGATTGCCTTCTGAAAATATCTCATTATATCCAAGTGTCCTATAAAGCGCAAGGGACCTTTCTTGGAAAACTTAATTCTTAACTTCATGTGTTCCTCTTTTCTTGTTTTTACATAAAAGTTCATTTTATATTCATGCTAAATTTGCTGTATTTGGACCTTATTCAAAACAGAACTTGCCGCTTCCGTAAACTGCAGCTCCGCAGCCTTGACATTTTTCCTTACAATTAGGCGTAACTTCACCCTTTTGTGCACGCTCCCACTCACGTTTTAAGAATGTTTTGGTAACACCGATATCAATAAAATCCCAAGGAAGAATTTCATCAGTGCTTCGTTCTCGTTCATTGTAAAACGCAATGCCTAAGCCATTCTTTTCGAAAGCATCAAGCCACTTATCATAGTGAAAATATTCATTCCATGCATCAAAAACACAACCGGATTTGTATGCATCCAAAATAACATTAGCGATTCGTCTGTCACCACGGGCAAAAACACCCTCAAGCACAGATACATCCGTATCATGCCAATTGTATTTAATACTCTTTTGGTTTAATTGACTGATAATGCCCTGACGGGTTTTATATGCCTTTTCACGGAAGTCTGCCTGCGAGTTCATGGGAGCCCACTGGAAAGGCGTAAAAGGCTTCGGAATAAAGAAAGACGTACTTGCAGTAATCTGTACACGGCCGTTTCTTTTTTCCTTCGGTACGGTTTCATAGTAAACCTTAGCAATTTCGTTGCAAAGTGCACCGATTCCGGCAATATCTTCGTCTGTTTCTAAAGGGAGTCCTAACATAAAATATAATTTTACCTTATTCCATCCGCCTTCAAAGGCTAATTTAGCACCATCGAGAATGACTTCCTCAGTCAAACCTTTGTTTATTACGTTTCGCATACGTTGTGTACCGGCTTCAGGCGCAAAGGTAAGGCTTGTCTTCTTTACATCTTGGATTTTACTCATAATATCTAAAGAAAAAGCATCAATTCTCAAGGAAGGTAAAGAAATATTAATTTTCTTCTTGCTGCATTCTTCGATTAAGAATAAAAGCAACTCTTCTAACCGGCTGTAATCGCTGGAACTCAAGGAACTCAAAGAAATCTCCTCATGTCCCGTGTTTTCAATCAATTCCTTAGCATATTGCTTTAACACTTCCACATCGCGCTCGCGAATGGGACGATAAAGCTGACCGGCCTGACAGAATCGACATCCTCTTGTACAACCGCGCTGAATTTCCAAAACAAGCCTGTCCTGGGTAGACTTGATAAATGGGATCACCGGTTTTACAGGATAATAAGTATCAGAAAGTTTTGTTTCCACTTCCTTACGTACTTTCACCGGTATATCTTCAAATTTGGGCTTAAATTCGCTGATAATCCCCTTTGCATCATAACTCACCTCATAGCAAGAAGGTGCATAAATGCCGGGAATATTAGTTGCATGACGCAGGAATTCCTCACGGCTTACGCCTGCGGCACGGTCTTTTTTATATAAGTCAAGAAGGGCTCTGTACTGTGTTTCGCCTTCTCCGATGTAAAATAAATCAAAGAAAGGTGCAATCGGCTCCGGATTATAGGAACATGGACCGCCACCGATGACAATGGGATCCTCCCAGGTACGTTCTGTATTGATTAAAGGAATACCAGCTAAATCTAATACCTGTAAAATATTGGTATAGCACATCTCATACTGCAGTGTAATACCTAAAAAATCCATACTTTTTACCGGTTCCTGGCTCTCTAATGCGAACAAAGGAATTTTCTCTTCACGCATAATCCCATCCAAATCCGGCCAGGGCGAATACACACGCTCGCACCAGGTATCCTCAAAACTGTTGAACATATCATACAGAATTTGAATGCCTAAATGGCTCATGCCGATTTCGTATACATCCGGAAAACACATACAGAAACGAACATCCACAGCATTTTTGTCTTTTATAACACTATTGATTTCGTGACCGATGTATCGTGCCGGCTTCTCAATTTTCATTAAAATTTCATCTGATAAAGCTAATTGTCTCATGTATACCTCTTGTTATACTCTTATTCTGTTGACGGTACGTCGGTATCCATATTGCTGTTTTCTTGGGTTTCTACCTTTTCTTCGGACGAACTTTCAACATTCTCTTGTAAAGTATAAGTGAAAGGGCTCATAAAATCAATCAAATTTCCATTTTCTTCTGTGGTAATCATTGTATTGACGTACTGCTTAATAGTTGGATTTTTACTTCCGATAAAAACAATAATGCCAAATATCAGCACGCAGATCACCAGACGAATGATTAGAAAGGTAAGAAAATGTCCAGATTCTTCGGTTTGGGATTGATTTTGTAAAGTTTTGACGTTGTTTTTTGAGTTAATTGGGGCGTTGGAGTTGTTTTTTAATTGTTGTACGATGGCAAGTTTCTCTTCTATTGTTCTGTTAGATGGGGTCATAGCTATACTCTCCCTATTAGGTTTTAGTATAAGATATGTGGAAATTAGACAAAAATGAATAGAAAAAAGTCGCCCGAAGGCGACCCTTTGATTTCATAAATTATATTTAGTATACATCTCATTTAGAAAATTTTTATCTTGAAGTTTGATTAAAAGATGTAGTTCGTTATTATTTTCCATATATTTCAATAACGTAAGCATTCTGTCCTGTTCCTTTATGCGTCCTTCTTCGCGGGCATCTTCCTCAATTAATTTCATATGTTTTTCCTGATCATATTCAAAAATACTCATAGCAATTACCTCCGCACGTTGTGCTTTTAAAAAGTCTGCGAGAATACCGTCACGAATACAATCTTCAACAGCTTGATTTACTGCCAGCCGCAAGTCCATTGTCTTTCGGTTTTCTCGAATCTTTGTAGTAAATAACATATATTCTTTTAGCAGATGACAAGCCTCAAGCAGTTCTTCATTCATTCCCGGATTAATATTATATACCGTTACAATCAATTCTAACTCGGGATATTCCGTCTTCTTTTGAAACAGGTCAGATAATCGATATTCTGTTCGCTCCGGCATTTGCGTACTACCATTGTAAAATACGGCGAAACGTGGTGTCGGAATATGTATACTTTTACTATGATATAAATTCTTCTCGGAAACAAGTTTTTGCAATTGCCCGGCAACATATAACAAATCGTGCAAAGGCATATTGGGATTCACCGTCGACTGATGTTCATATAAACTAAGTTCGAACGCAAACATACAGGAAACATCATTTTTCATTCCCATATATACGGCATTTTCTAATGTAGTTATTTCTAAATCATCCACATTAGTAAAATTCGTCTTGTTTACCGCATTATACAAACTCAATAACGCACTCTTTTCGCGAAAAAGCATCCGAAAAACAGTATCCTTGTAGTTGCGTTCCGCCATCGGCATGATGTTATTTCTTATCGCTTTCTGTTCGGTAAGTTTATCTTCTGTAGAAGTAACATTCGTGTAGTCCATACACTTACCTCCTTATTCCGCAAGGACCCTTAAATCCCTGCTTATGTTGTAATTTGTGAATAAAAGCATGGATTCTTAAGAATTCCTTTTAGAGAAAGGAAGAACGGCGATATTGCCGGAAGATGTATAAAAACTGCTTATACAAAAAGAAATATGCTTTGTATATGTATTGTATAAAAGAGAATAGGGATTGACAATTGGTAAATGTGACGAAAAATATTTCTGCTTAAAATGTATGTTGTATTGCGGTTTAAAGTTTATATGATATAATTATATATTATAGCACGCGAAAATTACATGTACTTATATAGATAAAACAAATTATAAAGAAAGAAGGTACGTATTATGGTAAAAATCAATTTGAAACCCAATGAAGTAATAATTTTACATCACGAAAATATTTCTCGGGGTGATAAAGGAAGGTTTAAAGACGAACTTATTTTGACAAATCTATGTCTACTTCATGTTGAAAAAGGTATGTTTAATAAAATAAAAAAAATAAATGTCTTTCCACTAAATACAATTAAAATATTTAACAATAAAGCACAAGCCTTAGCAAACAGACACAAAAATGGATATTATTATTTAGATGTCTATTTTATTAACAGTCAAGAATCCTTTGGATTTTATAACAAAAGTGATTTACAAAAATATGTTAAAGAAATAAATAAATTATTAGTTGTTCCTCAAGAGAAAAAAACTATAAATACAAATGAATTAAAAGCAACCATTATTGATACAGCAACATCGCTTATTGGTGCATTAAAGGTAAAACCAAAAGAAATATCTATGGTTTGTCCTAGTTGCGGTGCAACAATATCTGGCGAAAAGGGAAAAAATATATGTTGCGATTATTGTGGGATGTTTCATACATTAAAAGAATAATATTTATACACAGAGATATAATAAGAGATGGACAGGAAAACAATCCTGTCCATTTTTGTATTTTATATATTATATTTTCTACCTCTGCGCCAACTCGCTTGTAATTTCTTCCCAGGTAATATCCTTCTCAACCATAAGTACCATCATATGGTACAGGAAGTCAGAAATCTCATATTTAATCTCTCCGGCTTCGGGATTTTTGGCTGCAATAACAATTTCAGTCGCCTCTTCGCCCAATTTCTTAAGGATTTTATCAATACCTTTATCGAAAAGATAATTGGTGTAAGAACCTTCCTTAGGGTTCACCTTACGATCAGCAATTACGCCGTAAACATCTTCGAATACCTTAAGAGGATTTTTCTCGGCATAAGGTTTTGATGCGATTTCTTTAAAGAAACAGCTTTGGCTACCGGTATGGCATGCAGGTCCAATCTGTGAAATTTTTGCAAGGATGGTGTCATTATCGCAATCTGCATAAAGAGACTTCACATACTGGAAATGTCCGCTGGTTTCGCCTTTTTCCCACTGTTTCTGACGACTTCTGGAGTAATAATTCATTTTACCAGTTTTTAAGGTGTTTTCGTAAGCTTCTTTGTTCATATAAGCCATCATAAGCACTTCACCGGTTTTATAGTCCTGGGCAATGACAGGCACTAAACCGTCACTGTTTAACTTTAAGTCTTCCCATGCAATTGCAGGGATTAAGGCATTTACTTCGATGTCACGTTCCACGCAAAGGGCTTTAATGGAATTAATCTGGTTTATGTTAGCATTGATAATATTGCCATAAATACCGCCAACGCATTCTGTTCCGAAGAGTTCAAGTAATTTCTCAAGCATAACGTCCGCAACCGGGAAAATACCGGGTAATGAACTTAAACCTTCATAATCCTGAGGTTTCATGGATTTTAAAGCAACAAATTCAGTTGCATATTTCTCTGCCTGCTGTCTGTAAATATTAAAAAGCGAGTAGTCATCAATGCTGACAGCGATTTTATCCGCGCCAAAACGCTTAGACACCTCTTCCAACATCTCCCAGTTAGAAGTCTTTGATAAGTTAAGAATCACCTTCTTGCAGTTGGCATAAACCAATTTCTTAACGTCTTCCACTCTTTCAATAGGGAAAGTTGCCATTACAGGAATTTCACAGTTATTGCTGATTTCTTTTAAAAGTGCAAGCACCTCTTCTTTCTCGGCATCCCCTTCTGCTTCCGTAAAAGCAATGACTTCGTCTGCATTAGCATCACCAAAGAGTCTTAATTTCTCATATAAACAGTCGGTGATGTCATTTTTCAACTCGGCATCCATGTAAACTCTTTTATTCTGAATATAAATACTTACGATAAATTTCTTTTTCATCATATACTCCTTAAATCTGTCCTTTAGTAGATAATACACCCTTACGGTCACCATCTTTTGCGCAGGCAATCTTTAATGCATTGGCAAAGCCCTTAAACATAGCTTCAATGATGTGATGTGCATTTTCACCATCAAGTACTTTAATGTGAATATTCATACCTGCAGCATAAGACAGGGCATAAAAGAACTCATTTAAAGTCTCAGTCTCAAAATACCCCACGCGTTCCACGTTAAAGTTATACTTGAAGTTCAAGTAAGGTCTGTTGCAAAGGTCTACAGCCACCAAAACAAGGGCATCATCCATAGGTTGGATAAAACTTGCATAGCGGTTAATTCCTTCTTTATCTCCAAGTGCCTGACGAATAGCACTGCCAAGAACGATACCTGCGTCTTCTACTGTATGGTGATTGTCTACATTCAAATCTCCGGCCGCAGTTAATTTCAAGTCAAAAGAACTATGCTTTGTAAAGCCTTCCAACATGTGGTCAAAGAAAGCAATGCCGGTTTTAATATCATATTTACCGCTTCCGTCCAACTCAAGAGATACACTGATATCAGTTTCGCTGGTTTTTCTTTTTAATTCTGCTTTTCTACTCATTTTTCACCTGTCAGGTATTTTTATCAAATACCATTTTTCCTTTCTTTTTTTATTGAAATCAACCGGCTTTCTTTATTGGTGTCACATTTTCGTTTGCGTTACTTTTCGCAAAGAAAAGAAACAGCCAACCTATCATAAAAGGTACAACAGCTACAGCCGGCAAGGCATAACGCATCGCATCTGCAAGAGGAGCTATTGTACATACAAAGATATTTACAAGATTAGGTATCAGTAATACAATTCCACCTTTTTTCTTGTTTTTAACAATAAGCCATAAAGCAGCAATCGTCAACCAGGTATACAAACCGGGACAAGTGGTATATTTGATTAAGCTTGTTCCGAGATTAATATTCCAAAGCCATACTGCAATATAATTTAAATTACTGCCTTCAACATGATTTACGCCCTTTTCTAAAAGATACGGATCATAATCCGCTAAATTAATATATGCGCCTATATCTCTTGAAACCGGTGCCATGTATCCATAAGAGCCATTCAAGTAGGATTCAACATAAACCATAGGATGTTTTAGAAACATTTCGAACCAAATCTTAAGATAAGATTTAAAGTCAGAATGATTATAATATATCTTTACAGGATCCATGATGCGCGGGTCATAGTTATACAAAGATTCGTAACTGTAAAAATTATTCGAAATTACTTCTTTCTCATATTCCGTCACTTCACCGGGATATTCCTGTACATATCTGGCTGTGGCCTGGAACATAACGCCGAGAGTTTCTGACGTGGAAGATTTACCGATTCCAATGGCCGGATAAAGTACGTTTGTAACCAGTTCAAAACAAACAAAAATAATAATCAAAGATGATATAATTTTCTTTCGGTCAATTCCTTTTAAATAAAAGCCTGCTGCAATTAATGTAGGTACTATAACAAAAATACCGTTATTGCGTAACAATGATGTTATAACTCCCGTAATACAGATAAAAGAAAACATCTTCCAACTGCAAGTCCGGTCAAAGATAACTTCACTGATTAACGTCACCAGCAAAACAATAAATACCGTATAAAGGAAATCTTTCTGGAACCATTGTACATATGCGCCCCATATGGGAGTTAATCCAAAAAATAACATTCCAACGGTAGGAATCGCAAGAGGCAGACCTCTTTTTACAAGCCTGTTTAGGGAAAAAGAGAAAATCAATGCACCAACAATACCTTGAAAAAAATTATATAAAAACATACCAAAGCCGCCATCAACAAGGCTTTTGCCGATATGAAACAATCCACCTATAATCAAAGAAGAAAAAGGCGGCTGCCAAGCTGTTCTGGCAATTTCTCCGTAAAAATTTTGGAGTTGCACGATAGAATCCGGGCTTGTAGAGCCGGGATACGTAAGTAATAACCAAACAAGCCAACAAATTAAAATAAACCAAAATGATACAATTCCAAAGTTTTCTTTAAACCATAAATACCATTTGACATCTTCTTTTTGGAATTTTTTTGCAACAAATTTTTCATTTAAAAAATAATCTGCAGCATTTAAAAGAAAATATAATAAAATCCCAATGCCCGTAATTTCAAATAAAGTCATTAAGGTTTGAAAGGTATCGCAGAATAAATATTCCGTAGAATTAAAATTATTGTAAAATACAGCAAGTACATACATCACCGCTAAAAGTAATGAAACAAAAATGCCGCTTATACTAATCTTCTTATGCTTCTTTAAGCTCCAACCAAAAAAGAAAAACAGTGCAATTAATGCAATAAAATCAAGATACTCCACATTGGAAAAGGCATTATAAAATCTGCTGAAAATATTAGCGATTTTATTTTCGGGACAAAAGCTTTCATACAACGTATTTCTCATATTAAGCGATAAAGTCGATATAATTGCAAACAGAAAGCATAATATTTTTTGTAAGATATCCTGTCTCTTTTGTATATTTTCTTTGGTTATCTGTTTTTGTCCGATCATTATTGCTCCTCAAAACGTACTTTTATGGAATTTGCATGCGAATATAAGCCTTCATTCTCGGCAAACATTTCAATCTTCTCATGAACTGCTTTTAAGGCATCGTATGAGAAGTTAATCACGCTGGATTTCTTGATAAAATCATCCACTGATAAGGGCGAGAAGAATTTTGCGGTGCCATTGGTGGGTAAAACATGGTTCGGTCCGGCAAAATAATCACCTAAAGGCTCAGATGAATATTCTCCCAAGAAAATAGCACCTGCATTTTTGATTTTAGTCATTGTCTCAAAGGGATTCTTGGTAATAATCTCTAAGTGTTCGGATGCAATGTCATTAGCTGCTTCAATGGCATCTTCCATAGAGTTTGCCACTAAAATATAACCGTAATTACTTAAGGATTTCTCTAAAATCGCTTTTCTGGGTGCAACCGCCACGAAATCATCCGCTTCTTTTACCACATTTTCAGCTAATTCCCTGCTTGTAGTAATGAGAATGCCGGATGCCATTTCATCATGCTCGCACTGGGATAAAAGATCCGCTGCCACAAATCTGGGATTAGCACTTTCATCAGCCAAAATAAGAATTTCTGAAGGACCGGCAATGGAATCAATACTTACATAACCATAAACTGCTCTTTTAGCAAGAGCTACGAAGATATTTCCGGGTCCTACAATTTTATCTACTTTGGGGATACTTTCCGTACCATAAGCTAAAGAGGCAATTGCCTGAGCACCGCCGCACTTATAGATTTCTTTAACACCTGCTATTTTGGCAGCTGCAAGGGTTCCTGCATTTACTTTACCCTCGCTGTTAGGCGGTGTTACCATTACAATACGCTCACAACCTGCAACAAGGGCAGGAACAATGTTCATAAGTGTAGATGAAGGGTAAGCAGCCTTACCGCCGGGCACATAAACACCAACTTTGGCAATAGGCGTAATACGCTGTCCTAAAATGCTTCCGTCCGGTTTGGTACTAAACCAGCTGTTGCGAACCTGCATCTGATGATAAGCCTTGATATTTTCAAATGCTTCCTTCATCACTTCTATGTATTCCGGTGAAATGGATGCATATGCTTCTTCGATTTCTGCATCTGTTACCCGGATGTTGTCAGCATTTAATTCAAATTTATCAAATTTTGCAGTATATTCAAATAAAGCCTTATTACCGTTGGTTTTGATATTTTCTACAATATCTGCCACAATTGCTTCGTATTCACCATAGTGATTAGGACTTCTCTTTATCAGCTCATCTAAAACATTTTTTTTATTTTCCTGAGTTAATTCTAAAACTCTCATTTTAAGTTTCTCCTTAAATTTATCAATTCACATTTAATTCAGGTTTTCTCTCAATGCATTAATAATCTGTTCAATACGTTCATTTTGCATTTTCATACTTACCTGATTTACGATGACTCTTGCGGATAAAGGACAAATTTCTTCTAAAACATCCAAACCGTTTTCTCTTAAAGTGCCACCGGTCTCTACAATATCCACAATTACATCTGAAAGACCAACAATGGGACCTAATTCCACGGAGCCGTTTAATTTAATCATATCCACGGTCTGATTTTTTACATTAAAGAAATAATCCTTGGCAATTGTGGGATATTTGGTTGCTACACGGATTCGCTCGCGGTGTTGTAAAAGTTCTCTCGCACTTTCAGGCCCGCATACGCACATGCGGCATTTACCAAAGCCTAAGTCAAGCACTTCATAGACTCTTCTGTTTTCTTCCATAATGATGTCACTACCTACCACACCGATGTCTGCAGCCCCGTGTTCAACGTATGTAGGAACGTCCGGCCCTTTTGCAAGGAAAAATTTTACCTTTAATTCTTCATTTACAAAAACCAGTTTACGTGAGTCTTTATCTTTGATTTCATCGCAATGAATGCCGATTTTCTCTAATAATTCCAATGTTTTAAATGCCAGTCTTCCCTTACAAAGAGCAAAGACCAAGTACTTACCGTTCTCTTCCATCGTAAGCCTCCAAATTATTTTTTATAATTCATATTATTAAGTATTAGGATCTGTATTTTTCTCATATATTTTTCCTTAAACACTATAATACAAAAATCGTTTCTTTCATCTCGTTCTTTTCACCGTATGAAGTATAATAATCTTCTGCTTTATCAGCATTTTTCTTCATCATAGTGACATTTTTGCCTTGACTACGCAAGTTATTTGCCTGCTCAAGGGCATTTTCGTAATTATCTTCAGAATAGACCATAAGAATATTATCTTCTGAATCTATATTAATGTTAATATTCTGACGTTTTAAAGCTGTCTGAAGTTCATCAATTAAGAACACGCAACCTACGGAAGGTGCTTCCTTTCCGAATTTGCCAAGAAGTCCGTCATAACGGCCGCCTTTTACAATGGCATCACCTACACCATAGGTATAAGCCTTGAAAATAATGCCTGTATAATAGTTAATTTTACTAAGCATACCCAAATCAAAAGAAATGTATTTATCATACCCTCTTTTTGCAAGCAAAGTCTTAATTGTAAGCAGACGTTCCAAAGCAGCAACAGACTTGGGATTATTTGCTTTCTTTATCATTTCTTCCATATCATTATCTGAGATATAAAGCTTTGAAATCGCTTCAAACTGAGCAACAATTTCCTTATCTAAGCCTTTACTTTTCAAGAACTCTCCGGTTCCAAAGTAATTCTTAGAAGAAATATGAGCCTTAATTTCCAACTGGGTCTCTTCATCCAAATTTGCAGCTTCGCAAATTCCTTTAAAATAAGAACTGTTACCTACACTAATCTGAAAATCTTTTAAACCGCAGGCTTTTAAGCCTTCAATTACCAAAGACAAAGCTTCCGCATCTGCTTCTGCGCTTGCATCGTTAATCAATTCAATACCCATTTGAGTGGTTTCTTTTAATTTACCCTGTAATTCAGAAGTGTTTACGAAAGAATTGCCTTCATAGCAGAATCTCAAAGGTACTTCTTCTTCCATAAAATACTTTGCTGCACATCTTGCAATCGCAGGAGTAAAGTCGGGTTTTAAAACAAGAGTATTACCTTCTTTATCAAAAAACTTATACAAATCCTTGGATGGTACGGTTCCGATATCTTTTGAAAATACATCAAAAAATTCAAAGGAAGGTGTTTGGATATTGCGATAGCCGTAACGACGCAAAACTGTCATTAAGTTTTTACCAACCTGCTCTTTTTCCAATAATTCACGTCCATAAATATCACGTACGCCGTCCGGTGTATGTAAAAGTGATGTGTTCATTATTATTACCTCTTTGCTTTAATGAATTAAAGTGCTAATTCGCTAGCACAATAAAAAGTATAGTGTTTTTATTCTGTTTTGTCAACATAATATTATAATTTTCTATTTTATTAATCTCTGTTTATAAACAACCTAATTATTAAAAAATCTATATCCATTTGTTTGGAATTTCACAAATAATTTCCTTCTGGGATAAATAAAAAAGCTTCCCTATCATCTCGGGAAATACCAGACGATACGCATGTAGCATTTGCCCGTGAGTTTTAGCCTTATTTTCTGTGCCGGCGTATTTCACATCTCCCACAAGAGGAAAGCCTAATTTTTCCATCTGAGCACGAATTTGGTGAGTTTTTCCTGTAAAAAGTTCAATTTCAAGTTCTGTACAATCAGAAATTTCATTATATTTTATAGGTTTTATACCTGTTTTGATAGGTTTTATCTTATCTTTTACTTCAGTCGGAACCACTTTAAAATTATTATAAACCGTAACTTTATTTTTTTTCTCATCTTTAAAAAGATAAGCTTCATAAACACCGTCAAGTTCACATTTTCCATGAACAAGGCTTCGATAAAATTTATGAAGACTGCGGTCTTTTAATATTTTTGCCATTTCCTGACTACCCAACAGGGTTTTGGAACATACCAAAAGTCCTGAGGTATTGCGATCCAAGCGATTGCATACCGACGGTTTAAATGTCTGCAAGTCATCCGGCGTAATTGCTTTTTTATCTAAAAGATAACCAATTAACCATTCGTTTGCTGATAAATCTTTACCTTCCGCTTTTTGACTAAGTATCCCCGAGGGTTTATTAAGAAAAAGTACATCTTCAAATTCGGAAACTACCTGAATTCCTTTTAGTTCAGCATAAGCCTTTTTGTAAGGTAAGGTTATATCAACAGATATCTTCTGTCCTATAAACTTTTCTATGGTTTCTTCAGAAAGGAACAGCTTAACGCTGTCCCCTTCTTTAATTTGTTCGTTTCCGGTTACTTTTTTACCGTTTAGAACGATATTCTTTTTTCGCATCATTTTATAAAGAAAAGAATTGGGAGCATCCTTCAGATATTTATGCAGGAATTTATCCAATCTCTGACCGGCTTCCAGTTCTTTTACAATAAGTTCACGCATGCACACCTCAAATTTACTTTTATTTCAGTTAAAATTTTTATACGCCTGCAGTAAAATATAAAACAATCGACATTACAACAAGAATTGCACCAAGTGCAATAAATACAATGCTTGTCATTGTTTTTGCAAAACTCTTTACAAAGTACTCCTTCGGTTTCTCAGGATTAATATAAATTGTAATTTTTTTGCCTTTCTTGGGCATTTTCTTATATTCTTTGTCATCGTCGGCTTTGTACTCTTTTCCTTCATATTCGTACTCATAAACAGGACAATAAACAACAGGCTCGTCTTCCTTTTCCTGCTTTACTTTAACGTCTACAACTTTGGCAACACTTTTAACTGTACAACGTTCCTTCTTTTTGTTTCTGAAAACAAGCATAAGAATACCTGCAATCAATAAAATTAAACCAAAACCACCCAATGCTACATACAACCAAACCATAATTAAATCCTCCTTTGATTAATAAACTGTTAATTTATGTATTTTTTCTTTTGTAATAATTCTTCTACAGAATAATATTTTATCATACTATCATCAAAACAACAAGCAAATGAAAAGCTTCCGTAAAAAACGGAAGCTAAATCATTTTTTATTGTAAATTTCTGTGTAAGAGCTTATGCTCCTTACCGTTAATTACTTCTTCAAACACATGTCCGATAACAGGGTTATCTGAAGCAAAACGAATCTGAGATTCACGGTCTACGGAATAAATTCCCTTAGCGCGGGCTTTCTTTGTTCTGGGACCAACGGGAAGGGGTTGACCGCCACCTACGATACATCCGCGTTTACAAGCCATAACTTCAACAAAGTCATACTGAACTTCGCCTGCCTTAATACTTCCCAGAAGTTTTCCTGCATTGGCAAGTCCATGAACAACCGCAATTTTCACTTCTCTTTCGCCGAGCATGATGCTGGTTTCTTTAATATCATCATTACCGCGAACACCGGAATATTCAATCTGTGAAAGTGCTTTATAACCTTTGTCTGAAGAAAGATGTCTTAAAACAGCTTCTGTCACACCACCGGTTACGCCAAAAATTGCTGCTGCTCCGGAAGCCATACCGAAAGGCATATCCAAAGCTTCACTGTCGATTTCATCAAACTTAATACCTGCCTGACGAATCATACGAATCAACTCAACAGATGTAATAACACGGTCTGTATCCTGTCTTCCGTCGGTAAAGTTATCCGGACGAAGGATTTCGCCCTTCTTAGCAGTACAAGGCATTACAGAAACAACAAAAGTCTTCTTGCCTTCTTCTTCGTCAGCTTTCGCAAAGTAATCCTTGATTACTGCCGAAAACATACCCTGAGGCGAACGACAGGTTGATATATTGCCTGCAAATTCAGGATACTTGGTTTCGCAGTATTTTACCCAACCGGGACAACAGGAAGTAAACAAGGGAAGATTTTCATTTTTTTCAAGTCTTTCAGCTAATTCCTTGGACTCTTCCATAATTGTTAAATCTGCACCAAAATTGGTATCATAAATCTTATCAAAGCCCATAAGACGCATTGCAGCTACAATTTTACCCATGGTATTGGTTCCTTTCGGAAAACCAAACTGATCGCCGATGGCAACACGTACTGCCGGTGCAATCTGAGCTACTACTCTTACATTAGGGTCCATAATCGCATCCCATACATCTGTCACATTGGTTCGGATAGAAATTGCACCGGTAGGACAAACTACACGACACTGTCCGCAACCAACACATTCTGTTTCGTTCAAAGGCTTATCAAAAGCAGGCTGTACCTGCATGTTAGAGCCTCGATGTGCAAAATCTAGTGCACCAACACCCTGAATTTCCGCACAGGTTCTTACACAGTCACCGCAGAGAATACATTTATTGGGATCTCTTACGATAGAAGGTGAACTGATATCAATAGGTACCTGCTTACGGTTGTTCAAGAAACGTACCGCATGAATACCTACCTTAAAAGCAATCTTTTGTAATTCGCAGGAACCGTTTTTGGTACAGGTTGTACAGTCACGGCAGTGTGATGCTAATAAAAGTTCAACGATTAATTTTCTGTATTTTTGTATTTTTCTGGTATTGGTTCTGATAACCATACCCGGTCTTGGCTGTTCAGAGCAGGAAGCAAGAATTCTGCCACGCTCATCTTCTACCATACACATACGGCAGGCACCGTAAACCGATAATTCTGAATGATAACAAAATGTAGGCAAATCAATACCGGCCTTACGAATCAGGGCTAAAATATTTTTCTCCCCTTCAATAGGCACGCTTTTGCCATCTATTGTAATATAATCCATTTCCTATGTACCCCCCTACTCAATCGTAATTGCACCGAACGGGCAGGCACTTTCACAAGCACCGCATTTAATACACTTCGCACCGTCAATGGTATAAGGATTTTTGATAACGCCTGAAATTGCGCCAACGGGACAATTTCTTGCACATTTTGAGCAACCCTTACATTTTTCAGGGTCAATCACGTAGGTCTTTAATGCCTGACAATTGCCTGTACGACATTTTTTATCTACTACATGTTCCACGTACTCATCACGGAATAATCTTAAAGTACTAAGCACCGGCAACGCCGCACTTTTACCAAGACCGCAAAGCGCGGTATCCGTAATGGCTTCTCCCAGTTCTTTTAAAATATCAAGTTGTTCTAAGGTGCCTCGACCTGCTACAATGTCTTCTAAGATTTCCAGCATACGCTTGGTACCTTCACGACAAGGAATGCATTTGCCACAGCTTTCGTTTTGTGTAAAATTCATAAAGAATCTTGCAACTTCTACCATACAGGTGTCCTCGTCCATGATTACAAGACCACCGGAACCAATCATTGCCCCCATTTTCTTTAATGAATCAAAATCCAAAGCCACATCCAAGTGATCACCAATCAGACATCCGCCGGAAGGTCCTCCAATCTGAACTGCCTTAAATGCTTTATCATTCTTAATGCCGCCACCGATTTCGTAAACAATTTCACGAAGTGTGGTTCCCATGGGAACTTCGATAAGACCTGTATTGTTGATACTACCGGTTACCGCAAATGCTTTCGTTCCCGGACTTCCTTCCGTACCGATACTCTTAAACCATTCCGCTCCGTTGGTAATAATCATAGGTACATTAGCATAGGTTTCAACGTTATTTAATACGGTAGGCTTACCAAACAAGCCCTGCTCTACAGTACGAGGAGGCTTGGTTCTGGGCATACCTCTTTCACCTTCAATAGAAGCTGTTAACGCACTACCTTCACCACAAACGAACGCTCCTGCACCACGGTTAATATGTAATTTAAAACTAAATTCTGTCCCGAGAATGTTATCGCCTAATAAGCCTGCTTCTTCTGCCTGCTCAATTGCAATTTTTAATCGACTGATAGCGAGAGGATATTCTGCACGTACATAAATATAACCTTCCTGTGCTCCGGTAGCATATGCAGCAATCAGCATACCTTCAATCATTTTATGAGGATCACCTTCCATAATGCTTCGGTCCATGAAAGCACCAGGGTCACCTTCATCACCGTTACAAACCACATAACGGATTGTTTCAGCTTGTCTTGCTACCTGTTTCCACTTATAACCGGTCTGGAATCCACCGCCTCCGCGGCCACGTAAGTTAGATTCCAGGATTTCATTAACAACATCTTCCGGTTTCATATCAAACAAAACTTTTTCCAAAGCGGAATAACCGCCAACTGCCAAATACTCACTGATATGTTCAGAATCAATATGTCCGCAGTTCTTAAGAACAAGTCTTGTCTGTTTAGCATAAAAAGGAATTTCTTCCTGCGCTTTGTATTTTACACCATCTCTTTCGTACAATAAGCGTTCTACAGGCTCGCCTTTTAAAATTGTGGTATTAAAAATTTCTTCGCAATCTTCCTCTTTTACCTTAATATAAAGGAAATTAGAAGGCTCGATACGTACTAAGGGACCCATTTCACAGAAACCATGGCATCCGCTTTTCTTTACATTACCGGCAGTTTCAGTATGTGAAGGACATTCTCCATTGGGACCGTGTGCAACACCTGCACCAAATTCAACATCAACATCTAAACCGGCATCTTTTACGAGTTTGCACATTTTATCATAAATTTTTGCAGAACCGCCGGCAAGGCATCCTGTACCGGCACAGATCAAAATACGGAATTTCTGCTGTTCCAAAGCAACCTTAGCCTGATTGCGGGCATCGATTAAATCCTGTCTGTTTTTTAACATTAATTTTCACCTCGCAATTCTTTAATTAAGGCTGTTACCTTTTCAGGTGTCATAGCCGCGTGTACTTCATCATTTACAGTAAGAACCGGTGCAAGACCACAGGCTCCAAGACAGGATACGGTTTCTACCGTAAAAAGCATGTCCTCAGTGGTATGCTGTCCTTTCTGTAAATTTAATTCTTTATATAATTGGTCTAAAATTGTTGTAGACTTACGAACGTGACAAGCAGTTCCGTCACAAACCTTTATTACATACTTACCTTTCTGTTCAAAAGAAAAGTTCTCGTAAAATGTGGCAACACTGTACGCTTTTGCTTCTGTAATATGAAGTTTACCTGCAATATATGTAAGTAATTCAGGGGGTAAATAGCGATACTCCGTCTGAACATCCTGAATGATTGGAATTAACCATTTGGGTTCTGTGCCATATTTTGCAATAATTTCATCAGCCTTATCATAAAAAGACTTGTCTAACATAACCCTTCCTCCTTCATGTAATGTAATAGATACATATCTTTTTAATTATATCATTTTTTGGGTTTGATTCGTAGATATTTTTCTGATTATTTTAGTTAAATATATCTTTTTTTTACAAAAGCAAGTCTTTTATATGGCATATTTTTGATATAAAAGACATATTTTTATATTGTAAAATTAAAGAGATAAATTTAATAGCAAACGATACATTGCTTTCTCATTATTTGATGACTCCAAGTTTTCTTCACATAGTTGGGAAAAACGCTCCAAAAATTTGTTTTCGTCCGAAAAAATCTTAATATTAATACCGGTAATTCCGTTTTTTTTCATATATTCTTCCAAATGCATCTTACACTTGTTGCAATCGCATTTTTCCCAAGGTGTATAGGCTATCAAAGAACCTTTTCTAACCAGTGCAGCACATAAAGGGAAATTTTTGTCATAGCTTGTAAGATAAAAATCAAACCCTGCAATTAACTCTTCTTTTTTTTCTGCGGTAATTTCCAAAATCTTATTATGAAGTTCATCGCTACAGCTGAATTTCTCAGCTTTCATAAATAAAATCATGGATACAATCACTTTTGCCACCGGAAGCATTCCTAACACTGCAATTACAGTCAAAATTGTGGCATATTCTTTTAACCAAAAAAATCCTGTCAAAAAAATTGCCGAGCAAAATCCTAACATTCCTAAGGCGATTAAACCTTGTTTTACTGCTTGTTTTTTTAGATATCCGTAACTACCTTTTCCTTTTTCGGTCATTTAATTTGTCCTTTCCTGATGCCTGCTTCTTTTTCATGATATAATTTGCGTTTTTGCCATTTTTGCTTATTTTCTGCTTATGTGAAAGATTCTTTTGTGTGTTTGATTTATTATTTGTGTTTTGTAAATCCTTCTTCTCCTTGGCTAATTTCCTGGGACGAATCAGGCATTTTTCACCAAAACCGATCAGGTCCTGTCGTCCGCATATTTGCAATGCTTCCTTTACCAAGTCGTAATTTTCAGGATTGGAATACTGAATCAGGGCGCGCTGCAATGCTTTCTCATGAGGATTCTTTGCAACATAAACAGGCTTACCGTCTCTTGGATCGATTTCCGTATAATACATTACTGTTGACATGGTAGAAGGCGTAGGATAATAATCCTGTACCTGCTCAGGAATATAACCGGTATCACGGATATATTCAGCCAAGGCCACAGCATCCTTTAATGTACTTCCCGGATGAGAACTCATAAAATAAGGAACTAAATACTGATTTTTCTTAAATTCCTTATTATATTTCTCATATTTCGCCACAAAACGCTTGTAAACCGCAAACGAAGGCTTGCCCATTTTATTAAGAACCTGATCCGATACATGTTCAGGCGCCACCTTAAGTTGCCCGCTGATATGATGCTCTACCAATTCTTTTAAGAATGCATCATCTTTATCAGCCAATAAATAATCAAAACGAACGCCGGAACGTACAAAAACCTTTTTTACCTTCTTTAAACTTCTTAATTTACGTAACAATGCAATATAATCTGAATGGTCTGCATCCAGATTTTTACATGGTGTGGGAAACAGGCATTTTTTATTCTTACATGCCCCGGTTTTTAACTGATTTTTGCATGCCGGATGTCTGAAATTTGCGGTAGGACCGCCCACATCATGAATATAACCTTTAAAATCCGGCATGTTAATAATTTGTTCTGCTTCTGAAATTAATGATTCATGACTTCTTGTCTGAACAATTCTGCCTTGATGGAATGCAAGAGAACAAAAGTTACAGGAACCAAAGCATCCCCTGTTACTTGTCAATGAAAAACGTACTTCTTCAATGGCCGGAATACCGCCTAATGCCTTATATGACGGATGAATCGCACGCATATACGGAAGATTATAAACCTCATCCATTTCTTTTTCAGACAAAGGTAAAGCCGGTGGATTTTGAATAATATAACAATGTTCTGAGTATTTTTCGATTAAAGTACGCCCGTTTATCGGATCGGTATTTTGTGATTGTATTAAGAAACTATCGCCATATTTCTTTTTATCTGCAAGCATTTCTTCGTAGGTAGGTAAAAATATTGCTTCTGCAAAGTCATCCTTTAGAACCTTACGTTTATATACCGTTCCGGGAACATATGTTATATCTTTTATATTAATACCTGCATTTAAAGCATCTGCAATCTCTACAATACTCTTTTCGCCCATTCCGTACGAAACCAAATCCGCACCGCTCTCTAAAAGAATTGACCTTCTGAAAGAATCCGACCAATAATCATAATGGGCAAGACGGCGCAAAGAAGCTTCAATTCCCCCCACAATTATAGGAATATCCTTGCAATGCTTCCGAATCATATTGCAATATACAATGACAGCTCTGTCGGGACGTTTGCCGATTTCTCCACCGGGAGTATATGCATCCTTTGTTCTTCTTTTCTTGGATACATAATAATGATTTATCATAGAATCCATGTTTCCGGAAGAAACAAGAAAGGCAAGACGCGGAATCCCTAAAGAAAGAATGGAATCCGCATTACGAAAATCAGGTTGAGCAATAATTCCTACCGTATAACCGTTATGCTCCAATACACGCCCGATAATAGCCGCACCAAAAGAAGGATGATCGATATACGCATCACCCAGAACATACACAAAATCTAATTGTTTGATTCCTTTTGTCTGCAAATCTTCTTTGCAGACCGGAAGAAAACCTTTGTATTTGCTCATACTGCTCCTTTTATACCGGCATTTTTATGCTTCCGCCTTTTAAATCTTTTAATTCTTCAGCCGTTAAGGCTCTGTATTCCCCGGGCTTTAAATTATCGTCTAATTTTAAGCTTCCCATACTAAGTCTTTTTAATGAAACAACCTTATTTCCTACTGCATGCAACATTCGTTTCACCTGATGAAAACGTCCTTCCCGAATAGTTAAATACAGTTCATTCTCGTGTTGTCCTGCTTTAGCTAATGCAGGAAGTGTTTTTTTATCATCTCCGATATCAACACCCTTACGTAAAGTTTCCAATTGTTCTTCTGTTACTTCGCTCTCACAGGTTACATAGTAGGTTTTATCTACATGCTTTCTAGGGGATAAAAGATTATGTGATAATTCTCCGTCATTGGTTAAAAGCAATAAGCCGGTAGTGTCTTTATCTAAGCGCCCTACAGGAAATAAATCCTTTGCATCTTCTTTGGACAAGCAATCCAAAACCGTTTTATCTAAATTATCTTCTGTAGCAGAGACTACTCCTGTCGGTTTATTTAACATATAATAGCGATGTTTGCACAAAGAAATACGTTTCCCCTGATAATATATTACATCATTATTTTCATCAATTACCTCATCGCTGCTTCTTGCCTTATGGTCATTGATACTAACCTGTCCTTTTTTTATCAGAGCTTTCACCTGACTGCGGCTTCCCACTCCGGCATTGCTTAAAAATTTATCAAGTCTCAATTTTTTCTCCGTTCTCACATAAAATAAAAGTTATAAAACACACAAATTTAGCTTATCGTTCTTTGTATATAAAAATAAACATAAAATAAAACAAAAATGGTGTAAAATGAAACGTTTTATCCTGACAATATCTATAATAACTTTAATTTTTGAAATTTTAATGTTTCCAAAGGATGCCGCATATTATGCAACTATCGGTTTAAAGCTTTGGTTTGATACTATGATACCGGCATTATTTCCTTTTATGGTAATATCATCCCTGATTATACGCTTAGATATTGCTCCGTTAATTATATCTTTTTTACACCCATTCCTTAATCTGCTTTTTAAAACAAATCACTATTGTGAATATGCCATAATGCTGGGATTTTTGTGCGGTTATCCAATGGGCGCTGTTATAATAAGGGATTTAATGAAAGAAAATAAAATCACAACCATGCAAGCAGAATATTTACTGGCCTTTTGTAATAATATCGGTCCTGTTTTCTTCTTCTCAATCGTTTTACCAATATTCAGGCCTGAAATTCATATATTTTTATTTATCGGTATGTATATAATACCTTTTTTGTATGGCATAATTTTGCGATATACTGTCTATAAAAAAGCTTTTGAAAATACAAAAAAAATAAGAATCCCAAAAGAAAAAGAAAACAAAAGCTTTTCAAGTGCATTTACCGATGCTATAAATCAAGCAGTCAGTTCTGTATTGTTTCTGGGTGCCTGCATGATATTTTTTAATATGCTCCGTTTTCTTCCGGTAAAATTTTTTTCGGATAATATTATTTTGCAAACATTTTTTTGCTGGCTTTTGGAAATAAACGGAGCAATTACAGCTACCGCAAAAATATATTCGGACGGCTTAGCATTTCCGGCGCTTTTTATGATTCCTCTTATGCAAATCGGAGGATTATCATGTATTATGCAGACAATGGGCATTTTATCAAATTGTGATTGTAATATTCTAAAACATTTTTTACATAAATGCATTCAGGCACTTTTTTGGCTTTTTCTTATGCTGTCGGTACTTTTTATTTTCCCGGAATAATTATGTAAAATCAGCATAAATAGGGTTAAAATTCCAAGTATTACACCAAGTATAATCACGACAAAACTTGCCTGCCTTGCTTCCGGTGACATTTCTTTTATAAATAAACTGATATTGCTGTCTTCCGGATTGGCAACTAAGGTTAACTCGGGCATGTCTTCCGGAAAGGTTTCATAATGTCCAAACAAAAGCTCATTCAATTTTAAACAATTACTGTCCGTATACAGTCCATATGCATTATATGCACGGATAATTAAATCATTATCATTCATACCGTAAGCAAACAAATTTACATCAAAGTCATCCCTGATACCAACTTGTTCACGATTCCTGAATGTTTTTCCGTTATTGAAGGAATATTCGTAGTATACAACGGAACTTTCATCATCTTTCACTTTAATATTTAAGGTTAATTCAAAATTAGTCCTGTCAAAATAAACAATGTCAATAGCTACTTCGGAAGGTGGAGTTGTGTCTGCATCGTAAATATAATCAGGTAATTCTGTGTTATACACTCTATGCCCCGTATAATCAACACCTAATTTTTCCGAAGAAAGTCCGTATGACATAGCAACTGCTGTTGCATCAATCCGCCCAAGGCGCTCTAAAGCATCATCTGTTTCATAAAATTTCTCTTCTTCCACTCTGTCCAGATAACAATGTTCTACAATAACCGCAGGAATTCCATATTTTGCACTTTCACGAATGACACCATAATAATCCGTCCCTTCGTCATTTAGCCGAGTAAAACAACCCCTTTTTTCAATGCCGTATTCTTCTAAAAGTTTTAATTCTATATCCGCAAAACGTTGCGCTTCTGTTTTTAATGATTCCTGTGACGAAATCCACATTTCGCTTCCGTGTAAATCATGATTTTCTGACATATTAAAATGTAAACTCAAAAAAAGATCCGCTTTTACACTTTCTGCAAATGCAGCTCTTTCTGCCAATTCCATATCTTCATCTGACGTTCTTGTTACATAAACTACAACGCCTTCATATTTCTCGAGTTCTGCTTTCATTGCTGCTGCAACTTTTAAGGTGGCTTCTTTTTCGGTTACTCCATTATACTCTGCCCCCATGTTGCTTCCGCCATGCCCCGGATCTATCACAATTACAATGTCTCTCTTTGCCAAAACATCCATTTTCATCCCGACAAATACAAACAAAACAATGATAAGCATAATCAATGAATGGATTACATGTTTCTTTGTCATCTATATGTTTCCTGTCTTTTAAACTACTTTTTATAACCTAAAAATACCGGTTCCTGTATAATAGAAACCGGTATTGTGGTTTATCTTAAATCATATCTAAGTTTATTTCTCCGGTAGTTGATTCAATCACCTGCATATCTTCTTCTACAGGATTTTCTCCCTCTGCAACAGCAGCCGGCTGTAAATCATCACGATTTGCTTTCACAATTTGATAGTAATGATTTAATGAATTCTGTAAATCCTGATATCTTGCATTGTTTGAATCAATTGCAGAGATAAGAATTTTTTCAATATTTGCAAGCACATCATCTGTATATTGAATTGCTGCATCTCTTACCTGATTAGCCTCTAATGTAGCTTTATCAATAATTTCCTGTGCCTGATATGTAGCGCATGCAACCACCTCATCAGCCTGTGCATATGCCTGTAACATAATCTGATGTTCACTAAGAAGCTGGTTTGTTTGTGCAGTTGCTTCGTTAATCAATGCTTCGGCTTTGGCTTTGGCATCATTCATGATTGCTTCTTTGTTGCTGATAATTTTACGCAACTGTTTGATTTCTTCCGGTGTCTGCTTGCGTAAAGCGTCAATATGTGCTTCAATTTCTTCCTTGTCTACAATAATTTTGGAAGAATCCATAAATTTAGGTTTTGCTTCGTCAATACACTGCTGAAGGTCTTCAATACACTGTTCAATTTTACTTACCATCTTCTTATCTCCTTCTTTTATTTATGACCATATTTTTCATAAAGCTTGTCCGCAACATAATCCGGAACACACTTCGAAATATCACCGTTAAAACTTGCAATCTCACGTACTGTACTTGCACTTAAGAATGAATATGCCAAATCTGTGGTTAAAAATACCGTCTCCAGTTCGCCACCGGATAACAACGAATTTGTCTGTGCCAAATGTAATTCATAATCAAAGTCTGTTACCGCACGTAAACCACGAATCAAAACTTTTACATCTTTGTTTTTTGCATAATCACTGGTAAGACCACTAAAACTATCCACTTCCACATTAGGAATTTCTTTCGTTACCTCTTCTAGCATTTTAACACGTTCTTCCACAGAAAACAACGGAGTTTTTGCGCTATTATTCAAAACACTCACAATTATTTTGTCAAAAAGGCCGGAAGCACGTTTAATAATGTCCAAATGACCGTTTGTAACAGGGTCAAAACTACCGGGATAAATAGCCACTCGCATTTTTATTTCCTCCTGATAAATACATGCTGGCATGTTTTATATTCTTTGATTTTGTATACTTCAAGTCCGATTTTATCAACAAAATCAAAATCCGCCTCTAAATCACATTCTACCACTATAATTGCATCTTCATCCAAGCGATTCCAGTTTGCAAGGAACTGCAATACCTGTACTTCCGCATGTTCCACATAAGGCGGGTCCATAAAAACCACATCCACGGTTTCGTTGATGGAACTCTGTAGAGCGAATATAACATCCTGCTTTAATACAGTGGCTTTATCTGCCAATTTGGTATGGTTTAGATTATCAATGATGCATTTATGCGCCGCAGTATTATTTTCTACAAAATATGCCTTCTTAGCACCTCGGCTTAATGCTTCTATACCGATACCACCGCTTCCGCTGTAAAGGTCAACAAATACTGCACCGCCAAGGTATGACTGTAACACATTAAATAAAGTCTCTTTGTATTTATCTGTTGTAGGTCTTGTATGATTACCGGGCGGAGTCTTTAACAAAAGACTGCGCGCACTACCTGCGATTACTCTCATGGTTTTCTCCTAAACTCTGATTTTGGTCCCCTTAGTATCACGCTTACCAAGCTTAATCTTATTTAATTCAATCTTTTTGTCATTATATTCAATACTGCTTTCTACGGCATTCTTTGAGAAGTGAACTTGGTCAATTACCGCTTTGGCACTTAACTTCATGCCGCGCACTCCGATAGCCGCTTTCTTCTTCTCAGGAATCTCTTCCAAGGGGAAACGCAAGAAATAGCCATCATTGGATATCAAAATCATATTTCGCTGCTCTTTTAACACTTCCACGCAAACCACTTCGTCACCATCTGCAAGTTTAGTTGCCGCAACAGAACGTTTCGCCACGTCAAATTCACCGCCGTCAACTATTTTTATCATAGCGGTCTTGGTTACAAATACTAATCTGTAAAGATTTAATTCCGTCTGGCTTGTTGCGCACAAGATGCGCTCATTCTGTGAAGAATACGGACTGATATTGTCAATAGGCACACCCTTATCACGAAGCTTTCCGAAAGGTATATCGGATACTTTAATGGTATACAACTGTCCTTTATCAGTAAAAATACACATTCTTCCGGTGTTTTTACATACAAAGACATATTTATTCTCGGCTTCAATGGTATCTTTGTTACGTTCAAAAGTTGCCTTGTCAACACTCCTTACATATCCGAAACGGTCAACCATAACATAAACATCCATTTCTTCCGGTTTCTTTTCTTCATATACCGCTTCTGCTGCATTTTCGATTAGAGTTCGACGTGCTCTGCCATATTCTTTCTTAAAATCTTCTAACTCTTTGATGATAACCTGGGTCATGGAACTTCTGCTGTCTAAAATATCCTCGTAACGATAGATGTTGGCCATAGTCTGGTCGTGTTCCGCAATTAAAGCCTGGATTTCCAAGCCGATTAACTTATACAAACGCATTTCAAGAATAGCATTTGCCTGGCGCTCAGAAAACATCAACTGCTGGGCCATAATTTTAGACTCTTTAGACTTAAACTTAATGCCATCGGTAATACCTTCTACAAGACATTTTTTCGCCATGGCACGATCCTTGGAACCGCGTAAAATCTCAATAATTAAGTCGATTACATTACAAGCTTTAATTAAACCTTCCTGTACTTCGCGTCTTTCGTTTTCTTTTGCTAAAAGATTGGTATATTTGCGCTTATTTACTTCGTAACTAAAATCCACACAATGCTTAATAACCTGTTTTAAGCCTAAGGTTTCAGGTTTACCGTCAGCAATGGCAAGCATATTTACACCAAAAGTATCCTCAAGACGCGTCTTTTTATAAAGCATATTCTTGAAGTTTTCAACGTCGGTATCTTTCTTTAACTCTATAACAATACGGATACCTTCTTTAGAAGACTGGTTTGTGATATCAACGATATCTGTTGTCTTCTTGGTCTCATACAATGCCGCAACATCCTGCAAAAACTTTGAAATGTTAGCACCAATCATCGTATATGGAATTTCAGAAATCACAAGATTAATGTGTCCGCCCTTGCCCTTTTCCACGTCTGCCTTGCCGCGAAGTTTGATTTTACCTACACCGGTTTCGTAAATTTCAAGCAAATCATCCTGATTGATGACAATACCGCCGGTGGGAAAATCAGGACCTTTGACATATTTCATCAATTCTCTTGTGGTAATATCAGGATTGTTCATATAGGCTTTGGTAGCATCAATGACTTCCGCAAGGTTATGAGGCGGAATACTTGTTACCATACCAACCGCAATACCTTCTGCACCATTTACAAGAAGATTTGGAATTTTAACAGGTAAAACTGAAGGTTCTTTTTCTGTTTCATCAAAATTAGGTATAAAATCAACAACATCCTTATCTAAATCCGCAAGAAAAGCTTCTTGGGTAATTTTCTGAAGGCGGGCTTCGGTATAACGCATAGCCGCTGCAGAATCACCTTCGATATTACCAAAATTGCCGTGTCCATCTACCAAAGGAAGTCCCTTCTTAAAATCCTGAGTCATAACAACCAAAGCATCGTAAATGGAACTGTCACCATGAGGGTGATATTTACCCATGGTATCACCTACGATACGGGCACTTTTACGGTAAGGTTTGTCATATTTGATTCCAAGCTCATGCATATCATATAAAGTACGTCTCTGAACGGGTTTTAAGCCATCTCTCACATCAGGCAACGCACGGGCAACAATAACGCTCATGGCATAGTCGATGTAAGACTTTTGCATCACCTCGGAATATTCGGTTTTGATTATCTTTTCAGCCATTTTATAGCTCCAATCTTTTTGTAAAACTACTTTCTTATGTCTAATTCTTACATTCTAAATTCTTATAATTGAACTCTGCAGTAATCTTTTACACATCCAACTCTGCATCGTTGGCATGCTCATAAATAAAAGCCTTACGAGGGGGAACTTCCGTACCCATAAGAAGCTCTGTCATGCGGTTCGCCATTCCGGCATCTTCAATCTGAACAAGCTTCAAATTACGTGTCTCGGGATTTAATGTTGTCTCCCACAACTGTTCAGCGTCCATTTCACCAAGACCTTTGTATCGTTGTAAGGTAAAAGGTCCTTTATGCTTTTTACGGTATTGCGTAAGGGCATAATCATCATAAAGATATTCTTCCTCGCCCTTGGAAGGAATTGCCTTATATAGAGGCGGCATCGCAATATACACATGCCCTTCCTGAATCAGTTCAGGCATGAAACGGTAGAATAATGTCAATAACAAGGTGCTGATATGGGCACCATCCACATCGGCATCGGCCATGATAATGATTTTATCATAACGAAGTTTAGTAATATCAAAGTCATTGCCGTAACCTTCTGAGAAACCGCAGCCAAAGGCATTAATCATGGTCTTGATTTCTGCATTGGCAAGAACCTTGTCCATACTAGCCTTCTCAACGTTGAGAATTTTACCACGAATCGGCAGAATTGCCTGATATTTACGGTCTCTTGCCGTTTTGGCACTACCACCTGCAGAATCACCTTCTACGATAAAAATTTCACACTTAGACGCATCTTTGGACTCGCAGTTTGCCAGTTTACCGTTAGAATCGAAAGAAAACTTCTGCTTACTAAGCATATTAGTCTTGGCTTTTTCTTCTGCCTTACGGATTTTGGCTGCTTTTTCGGCACAGCCGATAACGCCTTTTAAGCATTCCAAATTACGGTCAAAGTAAAGTACAAGTTCATCTCCGGCCACCTTGGAAACTGCTTTAGACGCATCCTGATTATCCAATTTAGTCTTGGTCTGTCCTTCAAATCTCGGTGTAGGATGCTTAATACTTACAATAGCCACCATACCGCTTCGTACTTCCGGACCGGTAAAATTCACATCTTTTTCTTTTAAAATATTCAAGGTTCTGGCGTAAGAATTAATTACAGTTGTAAAAATTGTTTTAAAGCCTGTAATATGGGTACCGCCTTCGGCATTGTAAATGTTATTACAGAAACCTAACACATTCTCATGGAATTCGTTTACGTACTGGAATGCACATTCTACAATGATATCCTCAGAACTGCCCTGAAAATAAACCACATCATGAATGGCTTCTTTGCCCTTATTTAAGTCCTTTACGAAGCCAACAATACCTTCTTCTTCGTGGAATTCAATCACTTCATTCAAACCGTCGCGTTTGTCTTCAAATACAACCGTAAGTTTCGGATTCAAGTAAGCTGTTTCATGAAGTCGGCTCTTAATATCTTCTGCCTTAAAACGGGTCTTCTCAAAAATGGTATCATCCGGCGTAAAATTCACTGTAGTTCCGGTTTCTTTCGTTCTGCCTACAGAAGGAAGTTCGCCATTGTCAAGTTCTAAGGTCGGAATACCTTTCTCATAAAAGTCTTCATACACATGGCCGTCACGCTTAATCGTAACCTTCATCTGCTTAGACAAAGCATTTACGACCGAAGAACCAACACCATGCAAACCACCGGAATTTTTATAAATATTGTTATTAAACTTACCGCCGGCATGCAATGTGGTAAATACAAGACGTTCCGCACTGATTCCCTTTTCATGCATATCTACGGGGATACCACGACCATTATCAGACACGGTTGCTGAACCGTCTGCTTCCAGAGTAACTGTAATGCGATCGCAGAACCCGGCCATATGCTCGTCCACGGAGTTATCTACAATTTCGTATATCAAATGGTTCAAGCCCTTGGTTGAGACACTGCCGATATACATACCGGGACGTTCACGTACCGCTTCCAAACCCTCCAAAACGGTAATTGCACTTGAATCATAAGTCACTTTCTTTGCCATTTAAACTTCTCCTTAAAAATGCACAAAAATTTCCAAATGAATTATACCACAAAGAATTGTAAATGAGAAGCAAAAAATACACGATATTGTGGTTTTTTAACACAAATACCACATAATATACTTAACACATCAGGTTAGTTAAACAATTTTTATGTCAGTTATTAATTAAATAAAAATGACAGGTACAAATCCTGCCATTTCATCGTCTTTTTATTTTTCATTTTTTTCTAAGATAATATATGCATATGCCTCAAATGCCTTTTTTATAATCTTTTGCATTTGTGTATCCGAAATATAATATAAAACCGAAGGTGTAATCACTCTGCGAATATCCCAAGAGACATGAAAACCATCCTTCATATTGCCCTCATAATCGAACTCTGCATTCACTCGAACCGGTTGATTATTGATAATAAGCCAATACTCATCCTCTTCAATACTCATCATAAAAAGATTATTTATGCGGTCTGTTACCCAAAATTTAGGCATTTCATAATTTGTATAAATTCTGCCGTCATTATAATAAAATGTATGTGATGCAAGATACATTCGATCCCCTGTTGTCAGCGCTTCCGGCTTAAATTCCGGTTCTTTACACATAAATTTAGGAATTTCATCTTCATTTGCCACATACCCCGGCAATCTTTTAATTCCAAAAAAATCGTTCCAAGCAAAGAAAATCATAAACTCCTCCCATCCAAAAGACATAAGCACTCTCCTTTTAATCTTTTAAACCTAAATATATTTATAAAGCAAACTTACAGATACTTCGACAGCTTTTCACCCCAATAACCGATTCTTTTATAAGTAACAATTTTACAAAGGAAATCAGAAAACTTACCCCATTTACGATACAAGAAATTAAATGCAAGATAAGGAAATACACATTCTCGGGTTTTCGGCATACGTTTCATTATATTTTTAAAACTGTAAACCTTGCGATAAATCCACAAATAACCATTATAAAGCTCTTCTTTTGTCATATTCTTAGGTTCAAAGACAACATGTGCCGTATTATAAAGCGATAAATCGTCTGTTAAAATACGCCCCTCTTCTTTCATTCTGTCGTATAGAACCGTCCCCGGATACGGAGTCATAATATGGGAAGTTACGGTTTCAATACGATTACGCACAATAAAATCTAAAGTATGCTTAAATGTTTCCGTTGTATCACAATCAAGACCAAACACAAAGCTTGCATTAATCATAATACCATGATCATGAATTTGACGGATGGCATCTTCGTATTTGCTGACATCATTCTGCACCTTATGTACATTATGGATAGAATCGGGATGAACACTTTCAAATCCAATAAAAAGACTGCCGCATCCGCTTTCTTTCATTTCTTGCAAAATGCCCGGAATGTTTACCACATTAATGGATACTGCAGCATTCCAGACAATATTTAACTTCTTCAATTCTTTTAAGAAAGCCTTTGTCCATGCAATATCGCCAATAAAATTATCATCAATAAACATCACATGCTTAGAACCAACCTTCTTAACATCCTCTAATACATCTTCAATAGGTCTGTTAATATAATATCGTTCCGGTGCACTGTTATAACAGAAGTCACATCGGAAAGGACAACCACGGCTTGTATGTACAATATTACAGTATAAATATTCGGATTTATCCACCATATCATACGCCGGCGCAACAATCTGTTCCCCGGGTAGTTTTTTATCACAACGGTAAATATATTTTAATTGATTATTCTCATAATCAGAAACAATCTGTGGCCATGTATTCTCGGCAGGTCCGATGGAAAGCGCATCAAAAACACCCTCCGGTATCATATGATGTGCAGTGGTAATATGAATTCCGCCGGCAACCACCACTGAACCTCTTTTACGATATTCTTCAGCAATCTGTGCCGCCCGTGGATATGCGTCTACAGTTACTGTAATGCCAACAATATCCGGATGGTCATCAAAATCTAATTCTTTAATATTTTCATTTGCCAATACTACCTTATGCTCATTTCTAAACATATTGGCGATTGTTAAAAGTCCTAAGGGCGGTGACATATGAATTTTAAGCCCCGTATCCATAGGACGCTTTTTCATTTTTGGCTGAATCAGCTTAATGTACATTGATAAATCCCCTCATAAATATCTTATCATAGGTTATCTTTTTCATTTATATAATAACAATACATATATAAAAATAACTCACTATCTCTTTAACACCCGATTTATATTTCCTGATTCTCCACCGCATCTCTTGCCAGCATCAAAATATCCGCATCCTGATAAATATCTCCCATGGCAAATTGCATCAGACCACTCTGACGGATGCCAAACAAATCCCCGGGACCACGCAAACGCAAGTCTTCGTTAGCAATAAAGAAGCCATCGTTACTCTTTACAAGCACTTCTAAACGTTCCGACTGTCTCTGTTCTTTATTTCCCTGTATAAAAACACAGTAAGACTGAGCATCACCACGCCCAACACGTCCACGCAACTGATGCAACTGGGCCAAACCGAAACGCTCCGCATTCTCAATCATAATAGCTGTTGCGTTGGGCACATCAATACCAACCTCAATAACTGTAGTCGATACCAGAATATCAATATTTCCCCGGGAAAACTCATTCATAATTTTATTTTTATCTGCCGGTTTCATCTGTCCATGCAATACACCGATTCGGAAAGTTTCCGGCATCACTTCACGAAGTTTATCTGCATAATCAATAACATTTTCAAGGTTTCCTGCTTCTTCCGAAGCTTCCACCATAGGACAAATCACATAGGCCTGATGTCCTTTTTGCACCTCAGTCATAAGAAAGCGGTATGCCACGTCTCTTTTATCCGTACCAACCACACAATTTTTAATCGGCAGACGGTTCTTTGGTAATTCATCCACAATAGACACGCTTAAATCTGTATATAAAACAGACGCTAAAGTCCTGGGAATCGGAGTCGCACTCATAACAAGGACATGAACCTTATCACCCTTTTCTTCCAGTTTCTCACGTTGTCTGACACCAAAACGGTGCTGTTCATCGGTAATTACCAGGGCAAGACGTTCAAACACTACTTTTTCCTGAAATACTGCATGAGTTCCGATAACGGTATCAATCTCTCCGCTTCCAATCTGTTCATAAATTCGACGCTTCTCAGCCGCCGTTGTCGAACCGGTAAGCAAGGCTGGATGCAGGGGTAAATCATACTGTTTAATAAGCTTACTAAGACTCTCGAAATGCTGGGCGGCCAATACTTCCGTTGGTGCCATAAAAGAACATTGAAAACCGTTACTTACACATAGAAGCATTGCCATAAAAGCAATAATTGTTTTACCGGCACCAACATCACCCTGTACAAGACGGTTCATCACATAGCCACTTGTCATATCATCGCAGATGTCTTTCCATGCACGCATCTGGGCATCCGTCAATGTAAAAGGTAATTTTTCAATAAAGCGCGCAGTATATGCATTTTCAATCATAGGAAAATGACTTATCACACGGTTATTTTCTTCTTTTGATGCCTTCAGCGCCTTTAAAAAGGCATAAAATTCATCAAAAACCAGTCTTTTACGTGCTTCAATCAGCTTTTCATAAGATTTGGGCAAATGTACACCTTTTAAAGATTCTTTTAAAAGCACCAACTCATATTTTTCCCTGAAATCATCCGTATAAGGCTCCGAAAACTCCCCATAATCTGCAAAAACCTGTTTTACCGCTTTCTTGATTGCATTTGAAGTTAATCCTTTGGATAATGAATACACAGGCTGCAATGCCTGCATAAGGACCTCGTAATCCTCCGGTTTGATAATTTGCGGTTGGTCCATGTGCAATTTATTCCCGCGTCTGCTTACAATACCATAAAAGCAGAAAATATTGCCCGGTTTCAACACCTGACGTAAATATTTCAGATGAAAGAATGTCAGCCCGATTCGTCCGGTTTCGTCTTCTACAGATACGGTAGTTATGGTTTTACCCTTAATATCCTTTTGAAAGAAATCTCGGCATACACCTACACGAATGGCGCCTGTATAGCCTTCATATAATTCATTTACTTTCACAGGCTCTGTATAGGTCTGATAAGTTCGCGGATAATAATATAAAAGGTCGTATAAGTTCTCAATTCCTACCTTTGTAAAAGGAACGGCACTTTTCTCGCCGATGCCTTTTAACTTGACCAAAGGTATGTTTTTCAAATCATTGATTTGCATGCCGTTCTCCTTTCTTAGTTTTTTTCCTTTCAATCAATTGTAATCCTGTAATCTCCCCATTAACATGGAATTATCTAGCCAAAATTCAATAAATTCGCGCGAATCATTTTGACTCAGATATCTCCGAAAATAGATACTGTCCTTCATTCCTTCTCCTTGGGTGCACAATGAAATATCCTCATTTTCAAAATGTAAAATGATTACCCAATCTCCATCCGTTTCCAAGCCATCCGAATCGAACTGCACTTCTTGAATCTTTGCATGACGGATTGCATCGTATAAATCCAATATCTCTTCGTCATCGATAATTAAAACAGACTTCTCTTTTCCTTCCGGTCGTTGGTATTGAATCACCTCAATTGAAACCGGCTGTTTATTCCCAAAACCAAACAAAAATACACCGCTATAAAAACAGTATAATAATCCTAAAAACAACACAACATAGCAAAAGAGAATAATTAAACACTGAATCCTTTTAAAAAGTGGTACTTTTTCATTTCCGTAAGGTACATAATAAAACATAAACAAATGCATAAACGGCAATAACATAAGCCCTAACATAACAAGAAAAAGAACGTTGCCATCAAAATTATTTAAACATAATACACAAAGTAAAATCAGCGATACAATCATTTCTGCGTACGGAATGACAACAAACCACTTATATACCTTCTTTTTGTCTTTATATTTACGGCAAAAATAGATATAAATCCACATTATAAAAGAGAATACAATTGCAAATATTATATATATAATATTTGATTCTAATTTGTAGTTCATATTTATACCTCTTTTATTCTATCGCAAACTGACACATATACAAATACGTAATTACCTTTATATTATATAAAATTTCTTCTTACTTCACAATCATAAAAAAGAGCAACACCCTTCTGATGTCGCTCTTTTAACCAAACTATATTCTTTTATGAAGACAACAACCTACTCTACCGACACAATATAGTAGTAAATCGGCTGGCCGCCATACTGAAGTTCAACATCCAAATCAGGATATTTTGCTTCGATTTCTTCAGACAATGCAGTTGCATCTTCTTCGGAAATATCCTCACCATAATAGATGCTGATTAATTCATCACTGTCTTCATCTACCATTTCGGTAATCATTTCAAGGGTTACATCCTTCATTTCCTTACCAACGGAAAGAATGCCCTTATCGCCGATACCCATATAATCGCCCTGGGCAATCTTTTTATCGTCGATTTCGGTATCACGAACCGCATAGGTTACCTGACCGGTCTTAACGTTGCCCATTTCAGAACCCATCTGCTCTTCGTTCTCATCGGGAGCAATATCAGCCATAAAGTTAATTACCGCTGTAATACCCTGAGGGATGGTCTTGGTAGGAATTACAATAATTTTCTTATCCTGGGTCAAATCTCTTGCCTGATTTGCAGCCATAACAATATTCTTGTTATTAGGAAGAATAAAAATATTGTCTGCATTTACTTTGTCGATGGCATTCAACATATCCTCTGTACTGGGATTCATTGTCTGACCGCCTTCGATGATGTAATCAACGCCTAAACTCTTGAAGATTTCATTGATACCCTTACCAACAGAAACTGCAATAAAACCATATTCCTTACGAGGTTCGTCAGCCTTAGGAGCCTCTTCTGCACCTTCTTCAGACTTAATTACCATTTCATTATGCTCTAAACGCATATTGTCAATCTTTAAGTTAGAAAGCTGACCATACTTTAATGCTCTCTGGATTGCAAGACCGGGATCATTGGTGTGCACATGTACTTTTACAATTTCATCATCTGCAACCACAACAATAGAATCACCGATGGACTCTAAGTAGTCCTTAAAATCCATCTCATGCTTTACATTGAATGTTTTGCTTAAAAGAATGATAAATTCGGTACAATATCCAAATTTAATATCGGAAGTTGCAAGATTCTCCATACCTGCAGCAGAGGTCTTCTTAGAAGATCCACTTGATGCTTTTAAGGTAAAATCAGTTACCTTACCCTGATATGCATCAAAAGCACCCTTTAATACTTCCATAAGTCCCTGTCCGCCGGAGTCTACAACTCCTGCCTGCTTTAACACGGGTAATAAATCGGGAGTTGTGCTTAAAACATAATCCGCATGTTTAATTACTTCATCAATAAATTCTTCCATATTGTCGCAACCATTATCAGCAAGTTCTTTTGCTTTGGTTGCTGCGCCTGCAGCTACGGTAAGGATTGTACCTTCCTTTGGCTTCATAACAGCCTTGTATGCGGTCTGAACCGCCTTGTCGACAGCTTCAGCCAACACGGGAATTGTAATTTCATCTGTTTCCGATGCAACCTTTGTAAAACCACGAATCAACTGGCTTAAAATAACACCGGAATTACCTCTTGCCCCGCGAAGGGAACCGGAAGAAATTGCCTTGCAAACAGTCTGCATAGACTTTTCATTCAGGTTATTTAATTCCTTTGCTGCTGACATAATGGTTAATGTCATATTTGTACCGGTATCGCCATCCGGAACGGGGAATACATTTAATTCATTGATATATTCCTTTTTGCTTTCCAAATTTTTAGCGCCGGCAAGAAACATCTTCGCAAGCAATTCGGCATTTAAAACATTAGTAGCCACCTTTTAAGTCCTCCTTAATCAACCACCTTAACGCCTTCAATGTATACGTTCACTTTTTCTACATCCAGACCGGTAAACTGTTCCACTTTGTATTTTACTTCACTCATAAGATTGTTTGCAACTGCCATAATACTTACTCCAAATGCAACAATAATATGAAGATTCAAAGTCATTTTGTTATTTTCTACTTTTACTGTGATTCCTTTAGACGCACTGTCTTTCTTCAAAAGTCCGACAAAGCCGTCTTTTACATTCATGGCTGCCATACCTACAACACCATAGCATTCCATAGCAACGCTGCCTGCATAATTCGCAATTACATTGCTGTCTACCAAAATACTACCCATATGAGTATCCATAGAACCTTTCATAGTTACGCCTCCTTAATTCCTAAAGTCGGTTAATCTGCATCATGTATGACTTTAAATACATATGCCTATATATTATAACCTCTTTTTCCCAAAAAGAAAACAAAAATATTTGAAGTTATAATATTTTAATATTATTATGCTTTATTTTTATCAAGTTAAAGGAAAATACATTACAATAATATCATTCAGTTGTTAAAAATATATTAATATAATACGCCATAAAAAAACCGCCGAAAAACTTCAGCGGTTCATAATCAGATTATAAAATAAAATTATGCTCTTTCAACGCGACCTGACTTTAAGCAGTTTGTACATACGTGCATAGTCTTAGTAGCACCATTAACTTTACATTTTACTCTTCTGATGTTGGAATTCCAAATATGATTGGAACGTCTATGAGAGTGGCTTACATTATTTCCGAAATGAACGCCCTTATCACAAATTGCACACTTTGCCATGATTGCACCTCCTCAGCATAAATTGAGTTCACTGACTCGCAACATTGTTATATTAACAAAACTTTATCAATAATGCAAGAAAAATTTTAAAATATTTTTAAAATCACCAAAAGTACCTACCAAGCCTGTCTGTCAATCCCTAAATCATGCTTTAAGATTTCATACTCTCTGTTAATCTGTTGTAAGGTATCATTATCACCGCTCATATTATCAGGATGAAAAATTTTAATCAAATCTTTATACCGCTTTTTTAAAGCAAGTTGATTGGTAATTCCCTTAAAAAAGATTCCCTGTCTGTATTCTAACTGTCTGGTTCTGGGAAGTTGGTTTTTGGCATCCTCACGGTAACGCTGAAACTGCTTCTTGTCAGACTCAAGTTTCTGCCTGTCCAAATCAAGCTGGCGGAAGGATTGTTCTAATACTCTTTGCTTTTTTTCAAAAAACAATGTATCTTCCTCCAGTCGACGCCTTTGTTCCTGAAGTTCCTTCTTGATTTGACGCATTTCATGATTTAACGCCTTACGTTCATTTTCAATTTCTGCCCTGGTTTCTTCCAGTTTTTTTCTTTCGATGCCGAGCTGGTCATACATTTCCTCCAGCTCTGTTCTATCCGTTTTGATACGGACATTTTCTCGAAATAACTGGACCTTGTATTGCTCTAATTCTTCCGGCGAAGAGGCATCTCTTAAGATACTGATAAAATTATCCATAGATTATCCCCGGTCACTCTAAATGTTTTATTAATCGTAGCAATAAAGATTATATCCAAGTACTAATAACAGGGCGATTACTATACACCCGATAAATTTATTGGAAATAAACATCATTATAAGCATTCCTACTGCTATTGATAATAAGAACGCACCAATTTTTCTTTTCATAGTTCTCGCCGCAGAGTCTTTTTATCATAAATATATGCGGCGACAATACTGTTTAAGCCTACTTTTCTTCGATTGCATCAGGAAAAGCAGCTTTTTTAACATCCTCTTCTTTTATTTCAGCTGTCTTTCCCTTCTCCTGAAATCTGTCAACTAAATCAGGAATCATATCAAGAATCTTAGTAACGCTGTCCTGATTCTTAATATTCACAAGTTTTGAATGTCCGTTACTGATTACAAGAATTGCACTGGGAGTCATTTTACCGTTTAATGCACCGGCACCGCCTTTGTTTTTATCTCCGTGTAAGCATCCTGCCTGTACACCGAAAGATACATCAACCAAAGGAACAATAATTGTATCTCCGATTGTGGTTGCATCACCTACAACAGTTTTAGTAGATAAAAAACCATCCATTCCTTTCATTAAAGAATCTACAACATTGTTAAAATTACTTTCTGCCACGTCTCTTTACCTCCCGCATGATTAGTCTGACTAATTTTCTGAAATTTCTATCCGCAAACAACTTCCAACCAAAAAATAACATTTGAATCATTTGAACACGTCCGGATAGGGTTGCATTCAAATTTAATACTTTATTCTCCATATCCGGTAAAAATTTGACTTTTTTACCGTAAAACGGATAAATCATACAATAATATCCGTATATTTTCATAGTAGATGCCGGATCTCCCGAGCCAAATTCTATATTAGCTTTTAATCTCCTCGGTCGTACATGTTTTAATAACTTTTTAACACTTTTCCATACTTTTTTTAATGCCGGCTGTATACACGGATGCTGTATTAGCTTAATATAATATTTTGCTTCCTTGTATTTCTTTTTTGCTTTATTGGCAAATTCTACAATGGTATCTTTTATATTATAACACTTCTGACGACATTTTAAAATAAGTTCTTTGATTTTCTCAATAAAAGCCTTTATTTTCTTTAAGAACGGCATTTTATCAAAAGCATCTTCCTGCGTATCATCATTCCATTGTTCTTCTATTTCGCGATTAATATCCTCATCGGAAAACATTTCACTTTCTTCATAACCATCATCAAAGAATTCGTTATCTTTTGTATCGTTGTCTGATTGTATATTTTCCGCTGAAGCTTCAGTCGTTTCATCAGACATTTTTTCTTCTGAAATACTCTCCTCCGGTTTTGCTTTCTCTTCCGTCGGCCAAATTTTTAACTTATATATGGGAATTCCCAACAATCTGACTTTAAGCCAAGCCTCTTTATTATAATTGACCGTTGCAGTCACCATCCCTAATAGCCAAAGAATTCGAACCGCTACATCAAAATCCTTCTCTTGTTTATATCCTTTGATCCGATATGAAAAAGGCCACAACAACATCAATAATATCAGTAATACAGCAATACCGACAATGGAGAGAAGTACAATTCCAATGATTTTTAAAATAAGTAATACAACTTCCACTCTTACTCTTCGCCTTTCTGTTCCATTACGGTTATGTCATATCTTTTGAAATAACTTTTTTGTAATTTATCTGTCTTTTCTTTTAAATAGATTTTAACATCCGCATTACCTGTCTTATCAACACATTCTTCAATGATTTGTACTACAATATTCTTTGCACTGTCAGCATTTTGTGCCATGCCGATAATTAAAGGATAGTCTTCTGTTTCTTTATAATACTTCTGTTTAAAAGACTTACAGTCAAAGTATTCCACTCTGCCACTGTTTTTAGACAAAACAATTACATATGTGCCTGAAGGAAAGTTATGATTACGAAATTTCTTTCGAAGACTGTTAAAATGCTTCGACGTATATTCATCCAGATATAATTGTCTGCTAAACATATCTTTCTCTCCTTTCTAAGCAAAAAGGAAAGCCCAGCATCTAACCGGTAGCTTTCCTCCTGAAAAATCGTACTTTAATAGTATTTTTTACTGCCCCAAAGATTCTTCTTTTTTAAAGAAAGATAATCATTATACGCTTTCTCAAGAATCTGCTTTTCATTAGGGAACTTCAGCAAATGATACGCCTCATGATACTTATAAAAGCCCGAATCAACAAAAAATTCCTCGCGCTGCGGTTTACTGTAATAGCTGTCAGCCATCATTAAATACCAATGTACTTCTTTATCGACAACGTCTTCCGGCGTGGTAAAAGAATATTCGCTCTTTCCCACATATTTGATTATGGAAGCTTTAGCACCGGATTCTTCTAAAACTTCTCTCAGTGCCGTATCCTTATACTCTTCGCCTTCTTCTACAGTTCCTTTTGGTAAAACCCAGCCTTCATAGCGGTTTTTGTAATTCTTATACAAAAGCAAAATTTTACCGCGAAATATAACCACACCGCCACAGCTTACTGCTTCACTCATTGCAATACCTCCTGTTGGTGTGAACGTAAAAACTAATAAAAAGTATATCCTATTTCACGGGAATATGCAAGTAATTCCTTCTATACATCATCAAAGAAAGACTTTGTATAATATACACTAAATTTAAAAAAAGGGAAGAGATTTCCTCTCTTCCCTTTAGAATACAATTTACTTTTGTTTTATAAACAATTACATCTTTGCAATTAAAGAAATAATTTCTTCGGCTTCAAAAGGCTTTGTTACAAATTCAGATGCACCGTTCTTAATTGCTTCTACCATCTTGCTCTGCTGTCCGGCAGCAGTAACCATAATAATCTTAGCAGAAGCATTTATTTTTTTAATTTCTTTTAATGCTTCTAATCCATCCATATTAGGCATTGTAATATCTAAGGTAGTAATTTCGGGTGAAAGTTCCTGAAATTTATTTACACCATCAACACCATCAACTGCTTCGCCGATTACTTCATGTCCGGCACCTTCAAGAATTGTTCTTAATATCTTACGTGATGTTCTTGAATCATCTACAATTAAAATCTTAGCCATTTCCCCTCTATCCTCCTAAAACGTAATTGTTTCATCAAATGATGTGAGCATATTAATTGTTTTACCATTTACACAAACCGGAAGCAAACAAATCTTTCCGGCTTTGGCAACGCTTCTTGTATCCTTATATGAAGGAGGAAGCATATCCATATTGCATGTGCCTGAAAGCTTGGTTGTATACATACCGTTAACACAGTTAATAAATTCACCAACTGCATCAAGTGCATCCAAATCAACCTGTGCAAAATCTTCCTGTCCGTAAACATCCGCAATTGCTTTTAAATCATTACCATCAGCAGCAAAGCAAAGAGTTGCGTTATGATCGCCATTCATATCCTGAAGAGCCATTCTGTCTGCTTCATATGTATTTACAACAGTTCCTTTCATAACATATGTATCAGAATCAATCAAACGGATCAAAGCTCTGACTGCACCCTGCATAAGTTCAGCCTGTAAGCCTGTACATTCAACCGGCATAAACAAAGGCACGATTCTATCGGCATCTCCGCTCTTTAACGCATCAATATCAGTTGCTGTAAAAGAATTTTCCTTCTGGTAATCTGACAAAGCCGCGTCCGCTTCTTCCGGTGTCATAATCTTGCAATCATCCATAGCCTGAATAAAAGTAAGATATGCATTGCCCTGCAAACCAAGAAGTCTTGATACCTGTTCGTCTGTTAAATATCCTTTTTCTACCGCAATATCACCAAAACGCTTGTCCTTAATTGCCTGCAGATTATTAACCTCATCTGCCTGCTCCGGCGTCATGAGCTTCTCAGCAACAGCAATCAGTCCAAGTTTTACACGAACTTTCTTCTGTGTTTCGATAACGTTTTCCAACTGTTCCTGTGTGATTTTTCCGGCTTTAACCAGATAATTACCAAATAATCTATTAATCATTTTTACCCTCCCGAAACCCTTTATGTCAAAAAAAGTTTCTTGCTAAACAATATATTATAAATATACAACATTTTTCCATAAAAAGAAAGATAAAATATATGAAAAATATTAATTTTACATAAATTGTATGTGCAATTCTGCTCTTATTGAGGATATTGCTCAAAATAAACATCAAAAAGGCGTTTTGCAATAGGTACTGCATAGTCTCCGCCGCTACCGGCCCCTTCCACAATAATAGTTACTGCTACTTTAGGATCTTCTGCCGGCGCAAAGCCGGTAAACCATGCATGGCTGTCACCTTTGGCTGTTCCGAATTCCGCTGAACCGGTTTTGCCGGCACTGGTATAATCTGCAGACAAAAGAAAGTCTCCGGTTCCGTCTTCTACAACCCCTGTCATCAGCCCGGTCAAAAACGCCGCCTCATCTTTTGTCATTAATCTTGCATAAGTTTCTGATGAATATGACTTTACTTCACCTCCGGATGCGCTTTCAATTCGGGAGATTACCATAGGCCGCATAACTTCACCTTCATTTCCGATAGCGCAAGTAATCATATTTAAATGTAACGGAGTCATCAATGTAGTTCCCTGACCGATGGAAATCTGTACCATCTGTGCATCATCGGTATCTTTAGACATATCAACAAAGCTTGTTTTCCCGGACTGAAAAGGTCCCGGCAATTCACAGCCAAACAACAATTCGGTTAAAGTACTTGCAAAAGACTCCCTATCAAGTTGCAAACCTATATTAGCAAAAGAACAGTTACAGGATTTTGCAAAAGAACGATGCAAATCTACGGTTCCGTGAGATATTCCGTGATAACAGGTAATTTTACGCTCACTATAACGTATGGTTCCGCTACACTGATATGAATAATTTTCAATTGCATCCGGAAATTGTCTGTGATATTCCAATGCATCCACAATTTTAAAAGTAGAACCGGGCGGATACTGACCATGGGTCACACGATTTAAAAGAACCGAAGAATTATCATCATTTATAATATCTTCCCATTCATATGCAATATAATTCGGGTCGAAATCCGGCTTCGAAACCATGGCAAGAATTTTACCCGTTTCAATTTCCGTTACAATAATAGCACCTTTAAATGCACCCAGGGACTTAAAAGCCACTTCCTGCATGCGTACATTTAATGTCGATACAACCGTATCCCCCGTATCCTTATTATTATTTAAATCATTATCAACCTTTTCTGCAATGGATGAATTGGATTGCAAAAGACTCATATTGGCTACTTTTTCAATACCCATACCACCATTGGTACTATACCCTACAACATGGGCAAACTGAACACCATAAGGATAAACCCTGCGTTCTTCCTCTCCCAAAACTTCAGTATATGCTAATATGTCACCTTGTTCAGTAATAATAGAACCACGAATATTCTGTTGTGCCAAAATTTCATCTCTTGGATTATATTCACTGTTAATGGCGTCATAACTGTCTTTTTCAACATAAACAGCTAAATTGATTATCATTGCAATAAAAATAATACCAAATAAAACTGCCGACACCACAATCGGTTCGTTTTGACTCTTTTCCTTTTTTTCGTTTTGAATAATTATTTTAACAATATTTTTAAAGAAAGCCGGAATTTCATGAATTAATTTTTTGATTTTTAATAATATTTCACTCATAATCTTCCTCCTCTTCATCATATTCTACATATAATTCTTCATCATAATCATCTTCATCATAATCGTCTTCATCATAATCGTCTTCATCATAATCATCTTCATCTTCATCATAACAACCTATTTCATTAATATATATTCCCTGTACAACACCAAACATCAAAATTGTTGAAGTTAATGAACTTCCACCCATGCTGATAAGCGGCAATGTTACACCTGTCAAAGGAATAAAACGGGTTCCCCCGCCAATAGTAAGAATAACCTGCGTCCCCAGAGATACCGCCAAACCCGATAATATCAATTTATGAAAAAATTCCTGTACCCTTGCGGACATTCTGAAAATATGTAAAACAGTAAGCAAATATAATAAAATCAGCAAGACAGCGAATAACACACCAAACTCTTCCGCAATGGCACTAAAAACAAAATCTTCATTTACATAGGGAATGGTTGTCGGGTCACCTTGAAGCAGGCCCATACCTTCCCAACCACCTGTACCGATGGCAAAAAGAGACTGTGTAATCTGATATCCGGTATTAGTCATATCCATCCATGGATTTAACCAGTTTTGTACACGGATTTTTACATGAGAAAACATTTTTAATGCCAAAACAAATGCACCGGCTCCCAGCAACGCTCCCACTCCCAACGTAATCATATTGCGATTTGAAATATAAAACAGAAATAAATATATCATGCAATAAATTCCTGCACCACCCAAATCTCTTGACAAAACAAGTATACCGATATGTACTGCCACTAATGCAGCAGTAATTATATAACGATACTTATTTTTTGTATTTGATAAAAGAGCTGCCAAGAAAAAGACAAGTGTAATTTTAACAAACTCCGAAGGCTGAAACGACATTCCGTTAACAGTAAATGCAAGCTTAGAACCATTTGTAATTTCACCGGTAAGCCATACAGCCCCCAAAGACAGTATGCCTATTGCAGCATATATATAACCCATTTTATTTAAAAGCTTCGTATGTTTCATTATCCAGGGAATCATCATAGATACCGCAAGCGCAACCACGGTAATTACAAATTGACGTACAGCATTCATAAACGCCAAACGTCCAAGGATAGTAAAACCAACAAACAAAAGCATAATAACATTATTTAACATTAATCTGCTGACAGAGTGATATATAGTTCTAAAGACCAGAATCAGCGCAAACAGTATAAGTTCCTGAAACGCAAAGAAAAAGAAATATCTCGGATCTTCCGTGCGCATAAACAGAGTAATATAACCTACCGCATGAAAAGCAATGGCCAATAAAGTCTGTAACATATAAAAATGTTTATGTTGTTCCGGATTCTTAAAAAAGAACACAGCAATATTGGTTGCAACATAAACAGCCATAATGACTACAAATGCATAATTTGAAATTTCCGAAATAAAACTACCCATACTTTTTCTCCTAAGGTTTTGTATCGCTTATTGGATTCCTCGTAAAAAATGTCCGTTTGTATATGCAAACGGAACTTCTGTTATAACTTCATTCTTTGCATATTTTTGATACAAATCCAATACTGTCTTGGTTTCCTGAAAGTTTTCCGTAGTAAAACGTAACTGATAACCTTGACACATAAAAGAATCAATTATTGCTTTATGCTTATGCAACGAAGTAGGTACACTGTTATAAACTGTATTATAACATATACTCTCTTCACAATGCCCCCGATAAGGAAATTCTGCTTTTGTTTTATCTTTTAACTTACTCACTGCTTCCTTATGATTTTTATGACACTTTCCTGTTGTCAAAAAAATACAATTGGCGGTATGCATAAGAGGAGTTCTGCCATAAAGAATCATTTCACCGGACAAAAGATTCATATGTTTTAATTCATCTTTGTTTAATTCAACAGAAACAGTAAAACCCTGTAAGTTTTGTGCTAAATAATCACTCGCTTCCCGGTTTGTTCCGTACATATGAAGATCACCTAAACATTGCATACTGCTATAATGTTTTGCAATATGTGCCATACTGTCAATTTGATTTACATATACACCATCTCCAAAGGAAAGCAGAATACTCTTATTTATGCAATCATCAATCTGCTTCCATGAACCGTTTCTGCAAATTGCCGGCAAAGCAAAATATACAGATTTACAGGCTTCCTTACAAGCTTTTTGCAATGATATAACATCCTCTGTCTCAAGCCAATGCAACGGAAGAACTACACGATTTATATATTCAGCCTGTAAAACAGCCTGTAATTGTTCTTTCGTTTCAACAAAGCTGATATATTGAGATGTTTTTATCATATGACTCTTAATTTGTTGATTATCCTTTACATTATAATTTGTATTAGTTTCTTTATCTAAGGCTACTCTGTCTCTTTTTAGTTCATTCTTTATACAAGCAAGCAACTTGTCCAGTACATTTCTACGCAATTCGTTTATTGCTTTTACGGGCATAAAAATATTGCCCTCTACATTGACTTGAATGTTTTCAATAAAAAAAGGATAATCACCGGTTTTACACAATCTGTCTTTTATTGCATCTTCGCTTAAAGGTGCTTTGATTGCCTCTTGAACAACCTCCCCTGTCGCGAAAACCTCATAAGCTTTATCTTCTGTTTCCAGTAAAACACTACATCCACAAGGTTTTCCTACTGAAAAATCCGCAATAAGAGTAATTGATTTCTTTGGTTTTGATAAAATCATTTCTTCCGTAATTTGAGTCACAAATGCCTCATCTGTTTTGGAATATGCCGGATTATCCAGGGTAATCATATCTTTTCCCCGATATTTATAATAATATCCGTCCTGAAGTTCACTTCTGATATAAAGGTTTTTTAGTTTTTCCAAGTCCCGCCTGTCCACTTTATATTCCTTATCAGGGTGATTCAGATACATATCCATATATTTCCGGTAAATCCCTGTTACCCAGGCAGCATAAGCAGGATTTTTCATTCTTCCTTCAATTTTAAAAGAAGTTATGCCTGCATCAATCAAATCAGGAATATGTTCTAAGGTGCACATATCTTTTAAGCTTAGACAGTATCCATCTTTGCCATTTGTTTGATAAGGAAGTCTGCAAGGCTGGGCGCATCTTCCGCGATTACCGCTTCTTCCGCCAATCAAGCTGCTAAAAAGACATTGTCCGGAATAACAATAACACATGGAGCCGTGAATAAAACACTCCGTTTCAATTCCTGCCGCAGTAATTTCTTTTACTTCCTTTAAAGTAAGTTCCCTTGCAAGAACAACACGCTTTGCACCTGCTTCCTCTAAATATTTCGCACCTTCCAAACTTGTTACACTCATTTGGGTACTGGCATGCAGTTCAAGTCCGGGAAAATGGCGTTTTAAATATTCAAACACACCAAAATCCTGTATAATTACACCGGTTAGTCCCATTTCATATAAAGGCTTGATGTAATCATACAGTTCATTCATTTCTTTATTCTTTAAAAGCGTATTAACCGTCAGATATATTTTAACACCAAAAATCTTCCCTAAAAGAATCGCTTCTTCTATTTCTTCCCGGGTAAAATTATCTGCATACGCTCTTGCACCGAATCGCTCGCCTGCCAGATAAACAGCATCTGCGCCGCCGTTTAATGCCCCAATAAAGCCTTGAAAGCTTCCCGCCGGAGCTAATAATTCAACCTTACGTCTATTTGTTTTCATGTACAAATTTATACTCCCAAATAAGGTAAAAAGCTGACCCCGCAAGGTCAGCTCTATTCTGATTTCTTATTAAAACTATTTTCTCTCGCGTTCCTTTAACTCAGTTTCAAGACGGATTACCTTCTTTACATTTTCATCAGCTTCCTTCTTTGCTGCAAGATAATTCTTCTCAAGGGTATCCAGCTTAATCTGAGTCGCAATTAACTCATGTTTAATATTGCAAAGTTCGTCTTCTCTCGCCTTTAATTCTTCTTCCAAAAGTGCCATTTGCTTCTTTGCCTTAAAATAATCATCTGCAATATTAAACTCTAATAATAGAGCCTGAAAATCATTGGTCTGTCTACGAAAGCTTTCAATCTTGTCATATTCGGAATGCTTGTTGTTAATATAAGAAGCAACCTTCTGTAAATATTCCTCACTCTCGTATCCGCTTAATGTAAAAACCTTACCACCAACAATTACCTCTGCATCTGTTTTAGCTGACATATATGTATTTCTCCCCTTCTTAGGTAAATCAATCTGCTTATCTATTTTGACTCACACCTACAGTTCGTAAGTAAACCCATTCAAATTATAAAATATTTATATAGGAATTTCAAGTCCCAAATGACCGTATGCATGTTCCGTCACCATACGTCCTCTGGGCGTTCTGGCAATAAATCCGTTTTTAATTAAATACGGTTCGTACACATCCTCAATCGTGCCTGCATCTTCCCCGATTGCCGCGGCTAAAGTATCCAATCCAACAGGTCCACCCTTAAACTTTTCAATCATAGTCATTAAAATATTACGGTCAATATGATCAAGTCCGAACTTATCCACTTCCATCATATCCAAAGCATAGGCTGCAATTTCATCGGTAATGACACCGTCACATTTTACCTGGGCAAAATCCCGGACACGTTTTAACATACGGTTTGCAATTCTTGGTGTTCCTCTGCTTCTTCTTGCGATCTCCAAAGCGCCTCCTGTTTCAATTTCAACATTTAATTTCTTTGCAGAACCTAATACAATAAGTTGTAATTCTTCCGGTGTATAAAATTCAAGACGGTGTACCACACCAAAACGGTCACGCAAAGGTGCTGTAAGCATACCGGCCCTGGTTGTAGCACCTACCAATGTAAAATGAGGTAACTCAAGTCTTACGGAACGTGCCGTAGAGCCTTTTCCTATCATGATATCGATGGCATAGTCCTCCATAGCCGGATACAAAACCTCTTCAACCTGTCGGTTTAATCGATGAATTTCATCAATAAAAAGAACATCACCCTCTGCAAGATTATTTAAAATTGCCGCCAGTTCACCGGGTTTCTCAATGGCAGGACCACTGGTAATTTTCATATGTCCACCCATTTCATTTGCAATAATCCCGGCCAGAGTGGTTTTACCAAGTCCGGGAGGTCCGTATAAAAGCACATGGTCCAAGCTCTCACCGCGCTGTTTTGCCGCATCCATATAAATCTGCAGACTTTCCTTAGCTTTTTCCTGACCTATATATTCTTTTAAAGTCTGAGGTCGCAACGAAAATTCAATGCTGATATCCTCCTGTGTAAATCCTGTTTCAATCATTCTTTTAGGCATAACCCGCCTCCTTAATGATATATTCTATAACGTCATAATAATTTTAAGTGACGCTTTTAAAATTTCCTCTGTATCTGCATCCGATGTATACTCCGCCTGATTCACGGCTTTAATGGCATCCGTTGCCGAATATCCCAAAGCTGTAAGTGCCTCAATTGCTTCCTTCTTTGCCGGAGTTTCCGTTCCGCTTGTGTTTATCGGCATATCCGGTGTATTCAATGCAAATACTTCTTCTGCACTGATTTTGTCCTTTAAGTCAATAATCAATCGTTCTGCAGTCTTAGCACCGATTCCGGGAGACTTTGCAATGCTTTTGGCATCTCCGGATAAAATAGCAAACCGCAAGGTATCTACCGACATGGTAGAAAGAATTGCCAATGCCCCTTTCGGTCCAATACCATTTACGGTAATCATTTTTTTAAACAATTCCAGTTCTTCTCTTGTTAAAAAGCCAAACAAAGACAGTGTATCCTCTTTTACATATGTATATGTATATAATTTCACATCGCCCGACATATGTCCAAGATTTTGAATGGTTTGTGCCGATACTTTGATGTTATAACCAATATTATTAACCTCCATTATAACACTATCCGTCTGTACATATGCAATTTTTCCGATAAAATATGCGTACATATTTGATCTCCTTTATCGCTTTATAAAATGATTTTATCTTAATATGTATCTCAGGATTCAGGTTTCACAATATATTTATGAATCTTATCATAAATAATTTTAGCAAGTCCGCCGTTTATAAATCCCGTTATAGTTCCTATTATAATTAAAACAGGAATATAATACATTAAAACCGGCACCTCTGTAATGAGAAATGCAATCAAAAGTTGTCCGATATTATGAAAGACACCGCCTAAAACACTGATGCCAATCATACTGAAATTCTTTATTCTCTTGCATAATGCCATAATAAAAAAACTTAAAACAGCTCCGGCAAGGGAATACCAAAGACTATAGAGATTTGCAAACAGGAAACTGCATAATATTATTCTTAAAACATTTATTACCAAAGCAGGAAATGCCCCAAACAAATACAAGCATAGCACAATCGCCACATTTGCAAGTCCCAATTTAACACCCGGTATTCCGATAGGCATGGGAAACAGAACTTCTACATACGAAACAATCATGGTAAAAGCCAACAGGCATCCATACTGTGCTATTTCTTTCACCGTAATTTTAGTAAACCGTCGCATCTGTTTCTCCAACTGTTTTTTCATTATATATGACAATTGCAAGTCTGTGCGGAAGACAAACGATACTTTCATTGTTGTCCGATATAGGGTTATGCATTACACAATCCTGATTTGGGCAGTTTGAGGATATCATATCCACAACACCATCTTTTATCACAAAAACATTTTCACCGCCATCTTCCGTTTTAATCACAAGTTCCCTATCTTTTGCAAGAGAATACACACCCTGATTTTCGCCATCAATTGAAACTGCCACATACGCCCCGTCACGATTTAACAGTAAAAGTGCCACGCATCCGATAACACCTGCAACCAGCAATATCAATATCAGAATGATATCCCCTTTTTTCATACAAACTCCCTAATACTATTTTGTTAATTCATCTGCTACCTTTACAGCTCCGGCAGCGTCTTTGGCATATCCGTTTGCACAGATTTCATCTGCATATTCTTGTGTAATAACCGCACCGCCAACCATTATCTTACAATTTAAGCCTTCTAATCTTACAGCTTCAATCACATGTTTCATTTCTGTCATTGTTGTTGTCATCAACGCAGACAACGCAATAAGTTCAGCATTTGTCTCTTTGGCCTTTGCTATAATATCTTCCGTAGGAACATCTTTACCCATATCTATTACATGATAACCATAATTTTTTAGCATTAAAGTAACTAAATTTTTACCAATATCATGAATATCTCCTTTTACGGTAGCAATAATAACAGTCTTTGTCTTCTCATTGTCAGTCTTCTGTTGCAAATGCGGTTCGATACACTCAATAGATAATTTCATTGCATTCGCACTTGCAATTAATTGAGGTAAAAAGTACTTTCCGCAATTAAACAGTTCTCCGACTTCATTAATAGCCGGAAGAAGACATTCATTTAAAATATGTTCTGCTTCTAATTTCCCTTCCTGTAGGGCCTCTTCTGTTATTTTTACAATTCCGGAGGTATTTCCACGCAATACAGCGATACGAAGCTTTTCTTCATAGGATATCTCAGTCTTTTGGCCAGACTTTGATTCTTCAATAACTCCGGTCATTTTTTCAATATAATGTATACTGGCATCTTTTTTATTTAAAAGCATATCCGTAGCATAAATTGCATTCATTAATTCCCTCTGGGAAGGATTGGCAATTGCCATAGTTAACCCCTGAGTAATTGCCATTGTAAGAAATGCGGTATTCACATTACTGCGTTCGGGTAAACCAAAAGAAATGTTTGATAAACCACACACGGTAGCCAGACCTTTTTCTTTACAATAACGTATGGTCTCCAAAGTTTCCAAAGCAGCTTTTTCATTTGCAGAAACCGTAGTTACCAATCCGTCTACAACAATGTCTTTATTGGTTAATCCGTATGAATATGCTTTTTCAAGCAATGTATCAATAATTTGAATTTTTTCTTCCAAATCAGCCGGAAGACCTGCATCCGATAAAGGTAGTAAAATAAACATTGCACCATATTTTTTAATCAAAGGAAATAAGCGTTCTGCTTTACCCTCTTCCAAAGATACGGAATTCACCAAAGCTCTGCCCGGATATAAACGCAAGGCTTTTTCAATTACATCACAATCGGACGAATCTATAGATAGGGGCAGATGACTTACTCCCATTACCTCATACATGGTTTTTATCAGCATTTCTTTCTCATCAATGCCCCCCATGCCTAAGTTAATATCTAAAATATTCGCACCCTTTTCTTCCTGTTCTACGGCAAATTGGATTGCCATATCAAGGTTGCCTTCACGAAGCTGTGCCTGCAAAGCTTTTTTACCGGTAGGATTAATACGTTCCCCGATTACAAGAAATGAATCTTCTAACCCGAAAGAAACCGTTTTATATTCGGATGTTAATATACGTTTTTGTCTTCTTATTGGTTCAGGTGCTTTATTGTTGCAGTAAGCATCATATAGCGATTTGATGTGCTCCGGTGTAGTTCCGCAACATCCGCCAATAATTCCGGCTCCGGCTTCAATCAGCGATTGACATTGTTCTGCAAATTCCTCAGCTGTCATGGGATAAACCGTCTTTCCATTTTCATCTAACACAGGCATTCCGGCATTAGGCTTTGCAATAATGGGAACAGAGACATTTTGATACATATCTGCCACCCAAGCACGCATTTTATCAGGGCCTGTGGAACAATTAACACCAATGGCATCCACACCCAATCCTTCTAAAACAAGAGCTGCAGTAACTGCATCTGTACCATAAAGGGTTTTTCCGTCTGATTCAAAAGAAAGTGTAACCATAACCGGTAAATCACAGGTTTCCTTAACTGCCAAAACAGCGGCTCTGGTTTCCTGTAAACTCATCATAGTCTCTATAACAATCAAGTCACAGCCGGCTTTATTAAGTACTGCCACCTGCTCCTTATAGATATCAACTAATTCTTCAAACTGCATGGTTCCGATGGGATATAACTGTTTTCCTGTCATAGTAATATCTCCGGCAACTAATACCTTATCATCTACAGCCCTGCGAGAAAGCTCGACAAGCCTTGTATTCATCTCTTCAAGTTTATCTTCCAAACCATATTCTGCAAGCTTAATACGATTACCGCCAAAAGTAGGCGCATAAACAATATTTGCACCGGCCGCCACATATTCTTTTTGCAAGCCAATCAAAACATCTTCGTGTTCCAAAATCCACTGTTCAGGGCAAACTCCGGCCGGCATTCCTCTTAAGGAAAGATTTGATCCCGTTGCACCATCTAAAAATATTATCTTATTTTCAAATTTATCTCTAAAAAAATTCATATACTTCCCTCTCCGGATTGACATAATTTACACTTACAAAAATTACTTTATTTTAACATACTTACTTTTTTAAAGCAAATTTTATTAAAATACCTGTTAAAGCATTTATTCTTTTATATTTATTCTCTTGATTTCCCTAAATTACTATGTTAAATTAGACTATAGTGACAATAATCACGATAAAAATTACATATTTAATGATTAATGGAGAAACAAAATGAAAAAGAAATTTTTTGCGCTTACTCTTTCTGTTGTTTTAACTTTTTTCTTTGTCGGATGCGGTGCTGACAATGAGTTAGATAAGTACAGAAAATCTGTGGAAGAATTTTATGAAGATGTTGTTGAAATCAATGATAATATCAATGCAATTGATGCCGAAAGTGCCAATGCCCCTCAAGAATTATTAGACGAATTGGATGACTTAAATGCACTCTTCCAAGATTTCGGCGAACTTGAAGTTCCCCAAGAATATATTGCGGTAGAATCTCTTGCCGACGAAGCTGCTTCTTTTATGGATGAAGCTGTTACTTTATATCATTCATCCTTTTCAGATGGTACTTTTAATGATTTCAGTGTCGGAATGGCTTATGAGAAATATTGCAGAGCAATCTTAAGAATTAATTATATCGGCGACATTTTACAGGGAAAAACCTTGGAAGGCGAAAATATTAATATCTATTATGAAGAAGAGGAATAATACATAAAATAAAAGACAGGTTCTTTCGAACCTGTCTTTTTTATATCCTCTTAGCAGAAGAATGATAAACCAAATGTAAAAGGAATTAAAATAATGTCAACAATAAACTGACTCATTAATGATACACCACCACAAATAAGTCCGGTAATTGCAAATCCTTTCTTGCTTGTATGTTTTGCCAATGCAACAATACCTAATACAACTGCCACAAGTGAAACTATGTATAAAGTATTAACGAAGAAAGCACAAATACCTACAATCATAGAAGCAAGCGCAAGTCCTGCATATTGATTTGAGTTTTCAGGCATCGGTTCATAATTGTAAAGGTCGTTGTTCTGATTGTTATAATCCATAATAATTCTCCTTTGTTAAAATAATATTTACATTGAATATGGGCCATTTTTCATTTTATGAAACTCAAGCCCTATAACGTAATTATTATATTATATAAAACCTTGATAAGCAAGTAATTTTCAATTACATTTCATTCTTTTTTATACAACTTCCATATGTTATAATATCTATACCATTATATAATTTAATTTGAAACGGATAAAAATGAAAACACACAAACACACATTAACACAATCTGAAAAAATAATATTTATATGTTTTTCATTCTGTCTCCTTCTGTTTTTGATTTTTCTTGTTTATTATCATATTACAGATATGAGTTTTTATAATACAAACGGTAGTTGCGGAATGAAATATCTTTTTCATTTATACTGTCCCGGTTGCGGCGGAACAAGAGCAATTGATATGCTTTTACATGGCAGAATTTTAAAATCTTTGATGTATCATCCGATTATTGTATATCTTGCCTTGTTTTTTCTCAGCTATTATATTCCCACATTTTTACAATTTGTAGGATTATATAAGAGAAAAATCAATTACATGACATATATTTATATTCTGATTGGAATGTTAATAGTCATAGTTGTTCATTTTATTGTAAGAAATGTATTATTAACCTGTTTCGGCATTGATTATATCGGCGAATGCATTTCTTATTGGTCTTAGAGTAAGTAAATCGCAAAAATCAGTCTGAATTTTCTCATAAAAAAGCACCGTACAATTTGTACGATGCTTTTCTTTATCATATTAATTCTAACATATATCATATCCACTGATAATTCATCGGAAAATACTTAGAACTTACCGTTATCAGCTGCTTCCTGGATAGCAACCGCAACAGCTACTGTCATACCAACCATAGGGTTGTTACCAGCACCGATAAGCCCCATCATTTCTACGTGAGCAGGAACTGATGAAGAACCTGCAAACTGAGCGTCTGAGTGCATACGACCCATAGTATCTGTCATACCGTAAGAAGCAGGACCTGCAGCCATGTTGTCAGGATGAAGTGTACGGCCTGTACCACCACCTGAAGCAACTGAGAAATATTTCTTGCCCTGTTCATTACATTCTTTCTTATAAGTACCTGCAACGGGATGCTGGAATCTTGTAGGGTTGGTTGAGTTACCTGTGATAGATACGTCAACACCTTCCTTGTGCATGATAGCAACACCTTCGCAAACATCGTTTGCACCATAGCAGTTAACCTTTGCACGAAGTCCTTCTGAGTAAGACTTACGGAAAACTTCTTTTACAGTGTTTGTATAAGGATCATATTCTGTTTCAACAAATGTGAAACCGTTAATACGAGCGATAATCTGAGCAGCATCCTTACCAAGACCGTTCAAAATAACTCTTAAGGGTTTTTTACGAACCTTGTTAGCCTTTTCTGCAATACCGATAGCACCTTCAGCAGCTGCGAATGATTCATGACCTGCAAGGAATGCGAAACATTCTGTTTCTTCTTCCAATAACATCTTACCTAAGTTACCATGTCCAAGACCTACCTTACGTGTATCAGCAACAGATCCGGGAATACAGAAAGCCTGAAGACCTTCACCGATTGCTGCTGCAGCATCAGCTGCTCTTCTGCAGTCCTTTTTAATTGCGATTGCTGCACCTACGATGTATGCCCAGCAAGCATTTTCAAAGCAGATAGGCTGAATGCCTTTGATCTGATTGTAAACATCAAGACCTGCATCCTTTGTGATTTTTTCTGCTTCTTCGATAGAAGCGATTCCATAGCTATTTAATACGGAATTGATTTTGTCAATTCGTCTTTCATATGATTCAAATAATGCCATTTTTCAGTCCTCCTATCCTATTCATTTCTGGGATCGATAATCTTAACAGCATCAGCCACACGACCATACTGGCCTTTTGCCTTTTCCCAAGCTGTTGTAGGATCATCACCCTTTTTGATAAAGTCAGTCATCTTGCCAAGGCTTACGAACTGGTAACCGATGATCTGGTCATCTGCATCAAGTGCGATACCTGTTACATAACCTTCAGCCATTTCAAGGTAACGGGGACCCTTAGCCAATGTACCATACATTGTACCAACCTGTGAACGAAGTCCCTTACCAAGGTCTTCAAGACCTGCACCAACAGGAAGACCGTCTTCAGAGAATGCACTCTGTGTACGACCGTAAACAACCTGAAGGAATAACTCTCTCATAGCTGTATTAATAGCATCACATACAAGATCAGTATTTAATGCTTCTAACAAAGTTCTTCCGGGTAAGATTTCAGAAGCCATAGCTGCTGAATGAGTCATACCTGAACATCCAATGGTTTCAACCAATGCTTCCTGGATGATACCTTCCTTGATGTTAAGGGTTAACTTACAAGCACCCTGCTGGGGAGCACACCAGCCAATACCGTGTGTTAAACCGGAAATGTCTTTGATTTCTTTTGCTTTTACCCATTTTGCTTCTTCAGGGATAGGAGCACAACCGTGATTAACGCCCTGTGCTACTGTACACATTTTCTGTACTTCATGTGAATAAATCATGTGAAAATCTCCTTTCAAACATAATATACTTTAACAAACAGGCTTCTCCTGTGTGTCGTCATGATTTAATCGATTATGTAAGCAACTCATAACCGCTTCTTCTATTTTCGCATAAAACAGCGAAAAAATCCAGTGTTTTTTAGCTTTTTCGACAGAATATTTCATATAAAAGCACATTTTGGTTATAATATAAAAAATATGTCATTTTATGTTTAAAAACTTATTGTTTTTTTACAATATCATCGGATCTCTTATATATACTTTCCGCAGGTACAAAACCTCTTACACAGGATGTCGGATAAATATTGGAATTCTTGCCCACTACAGTCCCGGGATTCAATACGGAATTACAACCAACTTCCACACAGTCACCAAGCATAGCACCAAACTTTTTCAGACCTGTTTCAATATTCTCTTCAGTTGATTTTACAACAACAAGGGTCTTGTCGCTCTTTACGTTGGATGTAATAGAACCGGCACCCATGTGTGCCTTATAACCCAAAACACTGTCACCAACATAATTGTAATGCGGAACCTGTACCCGATCAAAAAGAACTACATTTTTTAATTCCGTAGAGTTACCTACCACAGCATTTTTACCTACGATAGCGTTGCCACGGATAAAAGCACAATGGCGGACTTCTGCTTCCTCATCAATGATAAGCGGTCCGTTCAAGTATGCTGACGGGAATACTTTAGCACTTTTTGCAACCCAAATATTTTCGCCTCTTTTTTCGTACTTTTCTTCCGAAAGTGTTTCACCAAGTTCCACGATAAACTTTCCAATCTCAGGTAAAACTTCCCATGGATACTCTTTGCCGTCAAACAACTTCGCAGCAATTGTATTCTCTAGGGACATAAGGTTTGAAATTTTCATTGCTTCTGACATAAGGTCACCTCGCTATATAAAATTTTATTTTCTGTAAAACTGCGCCGCATAATCAAAACACTGTTTTAACTGATTCTGATTCTTTAAATTCTTCACATTATTAGTATGCTTCGTCACAAAGTCCGTAAGCTTCGTCATATACTCATCTTCCGTAATACTGCCATCCGCCACGCCGGTTAATCCTTTTTCCCAACTTGCGGTTAACGCAGGATTCAGCAGTGATCCGATAGACAAACGTACCACATCATGAATCATTTCACCCATCTGTGTCGGAGTGATTATCTGAGTCTTTGAATTCAAGGCAAGATATTTATTATTGACTAATTTGGTCAAAATTGCCGCTCTTGTTGCACTGGTGCCAATGCCGCTACCTTTAATCTGAGCACGCAAATCTTCATCTTCAATAAATTGTCCGGCATTTTCCATGGCAAGAATTATGCTACCGGAATTATAACGCTTCGGAGGCTGTGTTTCGCCTTCTTTAATTTCAAAGGCCTTTAAAGGTAATTCATCACCTTTTTTCAGACCGGATAAAATCTTTAAGAAAGACTCATCACATTTTACTTCTTCCGCTTCGTTCTCAGCACCGGATTTGTAAGTATTTTCTTTCTCAACATCCTCTTTGCCGGAATCCTTATCCGTATCCTTCTTCTTGGCAAAAGAATACTGCATCACCTTACGGAAGCCTTCTTCTTTTAATACCTTAAAAGAACAGTAAAACTTCTCGTCTCTGCGTTCCGTTACCAAAGATACCTTCTCATATACGGCAGCAGGATAAAAGATTCCAAGGAACCTTCTTGCAATGATTTCATACACCAGTCTTGCGGTAGGACTGACACTGCCTAAGGCATTAAAACCTTGTCCCGTAGGAATAATTGCATAGTGGTCCGTAATCTGCTTATCGTTTACGTACTTGGTCGAGGCAATCTTTTTATATGACCCAAGAGCCAGTACTTCCTTGGCATTGTCTTGTAAAACCGCATAATTCTGCAGGCCTGCAATGTTTTTATAGATTTCTTTGGCAACCGCCGTAGACAATACTCTCGCATCAGTACGTGGATAGGTCACAAGCTTCTTTTCATACAATTCCTGAACAATGGACAGGGTCTGGTCCGGATTGATTTTAAAATATTTGGAGCAGTCATTCTGCAATTCCGCCAAATTATATAAAAGCGGTGCATTTTTACGTTCTTTTTTATTCTCCATAGAGAATACATGCATATTACCGAAATCTTCCCCGGCAACAATCTGCTTTTCGCCATCAAGAGGCGGTGTAAACATCGTATCCGCCTGTGCTTCACGAGCTAACGTATAGGCAATACACTCCTGTGCAGTTTCTCTGTCTAAAAAGCCGTTTTCTTTATATAATTTCGGAGACTGGAAGTATTTACTGTCTTCTGTCACACGCCATTCGCCTTCAATCTCAGATTCGGCAATCTGCATTTTCGCCCAAACCTTATAAAAGGGGGTCTTAACAAAATTTCGGATTTCGCGCTCGCGATTTACTACCATACCGAGTACACAAGTCATAACGCGACCTACGGAAACCACACCTTTGTGAGCGTTCAAATAAGATTTCACCTGATAACCATACTTTAAAGTCAACGCACGGGAAAAATTAATACCCATCAGATAATCTTCTTTGGCACGTAAATAAGCAGAGGCTGACAAATTATCATACTCCGATAAATCCTTAGCTTCCTTGATGCCACGAATAATTTCTTCTTCTGTCTGGGAATCAATCCAGACACGCAGACGTTTCTTGCCCGTAACGCCGGCTTCCTGCTCCACCAGACGATAAATATACTCTCCTTCACGTCCGGAGTCGGTGCAGACATAAATAGTATCCACATCCTCACGGGTCAAAAGACCTTTTACGGTGTTAAACTGCTTTCTGACATCATCGATAACTTGATATTTATAATCCGTCGGAATAAAAGGAATGGTGTCAAAAGACCATCTTTTTAGTGCTTCATCGTAACTTTCAGGATAACACATATTTACAAGATGACCGACACACCAGGTAATAATGGTGTTCTCGGACTCTAAATATCCGTCATGGGACTTCGTATTCAATTTTAAGGCTTTGGCAAACTCGCGGGCAACAGAAGGTTTCTCCGCGATAAAAACCGCTTTTCCCATGGTGGTTATCCTTTCTACATTATCCTATCATTTATTTTAACTATAATTTTATAATATTCAAAACTGCTCTAATCTATAATACCAGTCAGCTCCTGCCAGGGATGGCATAGGAAGGTATACATATAATACTCCGTCAACACCAATATACATGGGCAAATCAACCGTTGTTGCATCAGCAGCAGATTGTATAAAATAATCAACATCTTCTGCTGTCATATCCGAATACATATCACTGATTTGACTTTCAAAATGTTCTTTTTCTCTCCGACAAGCTTCTTCAACAAATGCCTCTTCTGTCCAGCCATGCATTGTAAGCATTTCTGGATTGCTAATCTCCTTATCCTGTTCAAAATCATATGTGTAAGCATAATAATCTACACAATCATTGGGATAAGGAACAGAAACAAGAATAGCAACAACCTCTCCGTTTTCCACCACTTCATAAGTGATGTTGTAACAAAACAAGGAGTATCCTTCGTCCATGCTGAAAAACTCATCTTGGATTATATCAACAATATCATACATTATTCTTTCATTTAAAGCTTTAGCGCTTTCCGAATCGGCATTAAACTGAGGAATCTGATAATGATAATTGTCCACATTTCCCACACTGTCCGTATAGGTTCCGGAAACATTCAATAACTCTGCAATTCTAGGATTATCCGTAACCTTTAATTCCAAATCAAAATATTCTTCCGATTCAAGATTATCCATTACTTCTTGACCTTCATTATTATCTGTTAAATCCATGGAAGAAGCATGACTTTCTTCTTGATTTATCGTTTCGCTAACCGATTCAGACACTTCTGAAGATAAATTGGTTTTGTTACACGCAAATAAAAGCATTGTTGAAAAAATAAGGCCACATAATATCACTTTTTTCATTTCTTTTTCTCCTAAAACAACCGTTATTTAGTCGTTATTCAATTGAATACTTATTGACGATACATCAGTTCCCAATCCTCCGTCTTCCATATATCCAATAGTAACTTCAAACTCATTAGCCCATTTTTGTTCTACATATCGATCACTATATATAGAGCTTGAACCTTTATCCGGTTTTCCCATAACAGACTTAACATTACTAACGCTCATTCCTAATGTCACACCATTAGATATTTGAATATCCGTTCCATACTCTTTTTCAATATATACCGACACCACATCGCACTCTGTTATTACTTTGTCTTCTTTTCCTCTGTTTCCAAATCTGATTAATATCTTTTCACCATCTGCATTTATTACCGTATAGGAAAGGGACATTTTACCCGCCATTAATATTTCCGACTTCTCATTGGGTTCTAATTGATATCCCAATGCTTCTAAATCTGTATAAGCACAGGGAATTCCAATTTCTTCTCCTTCAATCACAATATCATAGGTCGCATTATTACCCCATATAAGATCAGCTGTACCTGCAACCATTAAAATTGGTCCTGCTATCATAAAAAAAATTGAAAATATTTTTTTACTTGAATAATGGAAATCGGTTGGTTTACCATCTTTTACATGCAAAATTCTTGACAATGAATATTCCCAACTTAAATTCGGATATTTATAATCAACAATGCCAATTATGGTCATTAATAATCCAAATATGATTAAAAAAATTATAATTAATTTATCCATCTTTTCTCCCTATTACAAGTAATATGACCTATAAATCATTCATATCCACAAGATACACGCCTTCTTTTTTCTTGGCAAGTTCCTTTACTTCTTCTGTAAAACCATCTGCGGAGAAAAAGAAACAATGTTCCGGACGAAGATGAGCTTCTTTTGCAAGTCCTACATTAAATTCTACCATATCTAAATCAAGGGCCCGGCCGCTTGTATTACAGAATCCAAGTAATGTATTACGTTTTGCATCCTGTCCAACTACATCAATTCGCCCGTTTTTACCAACCCACTCACCATGGCGGGTATATTGGACAGGCAATTTACCTCTTTCATTCAGAATATCCAAATATTCCGCACAAATTTTACCATAACCGGCACTGATATAATCCGAAATTTCATCCGCTATGTATATATCATAAAATTCTGCAGCACTTAAAACACCTAACTCATCATAATGAGGGAAGATAAAATGATACCAGAACTGCACCAACGGATCGCAAATACGGTATACACCCTTCTTAGAATTACGATTATCAGCAGTTTCATAGGAAAATACCTTTTCAACCAGCTCCAGTGCCATTAAATTCTTCAAATATACGCTGATTTTGGCTCTTGAAAAACCTGTATGGGCATATAAATCATTTAATTTTTCCCTGCCTTCCGCCAATGCCGCAAGAATCGTGCCATACACACTTAATTCACGAAGTTCATCACTGATACGGTTTAACCCTTCCGTTGCCAATACAGCTTTTTTATTTAAAAAGAGCTTACATATATTCTCTTTTAGGTCTGATTTAATATCAAAGCACGTCCAATAACCGGGATTTCCGCCTGCAATACTGTAAATTTGTATACACTTCTTGGTATCATTTGTATCATAAAAACAAACCATATCAAGAAAACTCATGGATTTTACTTTTAAAAAGCCTGAAATCGCAAACGCATTACGACCAATTTTTGAAATAAACGTATTTTCCACCCAGCCAATGGCATTAGACGCCAATACAATCATAAAACGACCGCGATACTCCTCATTTACAAGAAAAGCCGTCAACGCATTCATAAAATCATCGCTGTTTCTTACCGCCCAATGAAAATCTTCAATGATGAGTAACGACTTACCTTCTTCATTGTCCTTATGACACAACAATCCAAGCGCCTCAAAAAGCGCAGAAAAATCAGGATATTCCGCGAGAGAAATACCCTGATTTCTTATTTTCTTTGACCAGACATAACACTGCTGTCTCGGACTGCACTGTCCTGCACAAAGATGAATGACATGTTTATCCTTTGCAAATTCCTGCAAAAGTGAACTAACGCCTAAGCCTTTCTGCCCATACAGTACAATAAGACTGTTATCAGCCTGATTATAATATTGTGTTAAATAGTCCAATTCCTGCGAACGTCCGATTAACATATGTTTTCCTTTTTATTCAAACCTTATTTCTTGGTAATATATCCCTGAGCTTTTAACAATTCAGCACAAAGTACAGCACCGCCTGCAGCGCCTCTTACGGTATTATGCGAAAGGCCTACAAACTTCCAGTCATAGATACTGTCTTCACGGATACGGCCAACACTGATACCCATACCCTTTTCATAATCAACATCCAAAGTTACCTGAGGTCTGTTGTCTTCCTCTAAATACTGGATAAACTGCTTGGGAGCACTGGGAAGCTCTAATTCCTGAGGTACACCCTTGAAGTTCACAAGCTTTTCAATTAACTGCTCTTTGGTAGGCTGCTTTTTAAACTTTACAAATACAGATGCTGTATGTCCGTTTAATACCGGCACACGGATACACTGGCTTGTAATCTTAATATGGTCAGCAGGTGCAATTACACCATCCTTAATTTCGCCCCAGATTCTAAGAGGTTCTTTTTCACTCTTTTCTTCTTCGCCACCAATGTAAGGAATGATATTTTCAACCATTTCAGGCCAATCCTTGAAGGTCTTTCCGGCACCGGAAATTGCCTGATATGTAGAAACAACCACTTCGTAAGGCTCAAACTCTGCCCATGCTGTTAAAACAGGCGCATAACTCTGAATAGAGCAATTAGGTTTTACAGCAATGAAACCTCTCTTTGTTCCGAGACGCTTCTTCTGGAACTCAATTACGTTCATATGATCAGGATTAATCTCGGGCACAACCATAGGAACATCAGGAGTCCATCTGTGAGCTGAATTGTTACTTACAACGGGCACTTCAGCCTTGGCATAAGCTTCTTCAATTGCCTTAATTTCGTCCTTTGTCATATCTACAGCGCTGAATACAAAATCAACTTCTGCCGCAATTTTATCAATTTCATTTACATCAAGAACTACAAGGTTCTTAACTGCTTCAGGCATAGGTGTAGTCATTTTCCAACGTCCGCCAACTGCCTCTTCATATGTTTTACCTGCAGAACGGGGACTTGCTGCGATTAAAACCACTTCAAACCAAGGATGATTTTCAAGAAGTGAGATAAATCTCTGTCCTACCATACCTGTTCCGCCTAAAATACCAACTCTTAATTTGTCGCTCATAACTTTTTACTCCTCTTGTTTTCAATTTTGCGATATAAAATCTAAATCCAAATGCAATAGATATTATATTCTTTATCGCTTTTATAATAAATCTTACGATTCATTCACAATTATAATGACTTACTGTCTTTCAAATATGCTTCATACATTGCAATCACTTTGTCCATAGCTTCCCGCCCCGGCGCACCAAGAGTCAATCTCTTATTTACACAGGTTTCCAAGCTGATTGCATCATAGATATCTTCTTCAAAAGCAGGACAAAGTTCCTTAAATTCATCTATAGACAAATCTTCGATCGCACAATTTTTATCAATACATAAAAGAACCATGCGACCAATAATTCCATGAGCATCACGGAAAGGAACCCCTTTATTTACAAGATAATCCGCAGCATCTGTTGCATTGGTAAAACCATTCATGGCACTCTTAGCCATTACATCCTTGCGGAATGAAATGGTGGACAGCATACCGGTAAAAAGATACAGACAATCACCGACGGTCTCAAATGCATCAAAGGCCATTTCTTTATCTTCCTGCATATCTTTGTTATATGCCAAAGGTAATCCCTTCATAGTGGTAAGAATTGAAATAAGCGCTCCATAAACGCGACCTGTTTTTCCTCTTACCAATTCTGCAATATCAGGATTCTTTTTCTGGGGCATAATGCTGCTTCCTGTAGAATATGCATCATCCATCTCCACAAAACGATACTCATTGGAATTCCAAAGAATCAATTCTTCCGAAAATCTGCTTAAATGCATCATTACAGTAGAAAATGCAGATAAAAGTTCAATTACGTAATCTCTATCGGATACAGAATCCATACTGTTTCTGGTAGGGCCATCAAATCCAAGTAATTCAGCAGTATAAGCTCTATCCAGAGGATATGTGGTTCCTGCCATTGCCCCTGAACCTAAAGGACATAAGTTCATACGTTTTCTGATATCTGCAAGACGCTGTCTGTCTCTTACAAACATTTCAAAATATGCACTCATATAATGAGCCAATGTTGTAGGCTGTGCCTTCTGTAAATGGGTAAATCCGGGCATATATGTATCTGTATTATTTCTAATAATATCAAGAAGCACCATTAATAAATCTTTTAACAAGACATCTGTATGGTCAATGACATTTCTGGTATAAAGCTTCATATCAAGCGCTACCTGGTCATTACGGCTTCTTCCTGTATGAAGTCTCTTTCCCGCATCTCCGATTCTGTCGATCAAATTTGCTTCCACAAAACTGTGTATATCTTCATAACGGCTTGAAATTTCTAACTTACCGCTTTCAATATCAGCTAAAATACTTTCCAAGCCTGCGATAATCGCATCTACATCTTCCTGTGAGATAATCCCCTGCTTACCCAGCATTTTACTGTGTGCAATACTACCTTCAATATCCTGACGATACATTTTTTGATCAAATCCAATAGATGCATTAAACTGATATACGGCTTCATCGGTTTCTTTTGTGAATCTGCCGCCCCAAAGCTGTGCCATAGTACTCTCCGTTCTAATTTCCACATGTGTTGTATGCGGAAACATATCAACTAGTATATTCTTGTGAAAAAACCATACCCGTAACGGATATGGTTTTTAAGCTGGAAATCGGATTCGAACCGACGACCCCTTCATTACGAGTGAAGTGCTCTACCGACTGAGCTATTCCAGCAGAACAAAACAGTCCTGTGTTATTATATCCGTTACGGAACTATTTTGCAAGATAAAAATATCTCTTATTTATTTTCCTTCTCAGGCTCTAAAACAACAAGTTTCTGATAAGGAATTTCAATGCCCTCTTCATTAAAACGCGCAAGAACGTTTTCAAGAATTCTCTGCTTTGCAAAACGGAACGCTTCATTCTTTACATAACAGCGTCCGCCGATTACAATTGCCGAGGAACCCAGTTCATCCAAATACACTTCCACATCAGATGCGTTAATGCATGCATCATCTGTTTTGAATGCTTCAGCAACAATACCCATTGCACCCTTCCAATCTGCTTCATATGCCACACCAAACTTAAGCTCTAACAAGCGATTAGGCGTCTTCGTCACATTGGTAAGGCTTGTATTGGCAAGAGTTCCGTTAGGCAAAACTACCGTTCTATCATCTATAGTCTGCAATTTGGTATAAAACAAAGATATTTCGGTTACAGTACCTGCATTTCCTTTATTGTCTTCAATTATATAATCGCCAACTTTAAACGGTTTCAACAGGATAATCAAAATGCCTCCGGCAAAGTTTGACAAACTTCCTTGAATTGCAAGACCGACTGCAACACCGGCAGAACCCAAAATTGCAACAATACTTGCAGCATCCACTCCAAAAGTACCTGCAATGATGAAGCCCAACACAATATATAAAGCAACTGTAATAATAGAAGCAAGAAAACCTGCCGTTCCTTCTTCCACATCAAACTTGGTAAACGTACGTTTAAGGAGTTTCTTTACCCATTTAATCAGCCAATATCCGATAAATAAAGTAAGCACAACAAAAAGAATTCTTCCGCCGAGGTTCAATACTCCTTCGGAAAGGTTTCCTAATAATTGATTAAAAATCTGTTCAATATCCATACATCCTCCCCAAATGTATTATTCAAATTATGCATCACACATTTTCAAAACTCTATTTTTTATTTTTCTTCCAGAAGTTTTTCTAATTCCTTAATTCTGGTTTCTGCATCTTTAATTGCTTCCGCAATTACTTCATCACGGCGTTTTTCAATTTTGGCGCGTTCTGCTTTAACATAAGCAATTCTTAACTGTCTCTTATGCTCCGCAATCTCAGCAAGTTCTTTAGCCGTAAAAGGCTTATATGCGAATACTGAAACGCTCATAGAAGCAGCTTTTACCGTTAATATATTGACGTTCTCATCATAAGGTGCTTCCTCTGTTACAATGGTTTTAGCATTCACAATTCCACTGCCGCCGAACGCCTCATTTTCAGTAGTGAAAATTTCGCTATATTTACCGCCAAAAGGCACAATTAATTTTAACGCATCATACTCTTCATTAGAGAAATTAGCCACAACATAAAGCATTTCATTCTTTTTGCCACTCTTACGGATAAAAGTAACTACATTTGCCACATCTGCCTTATGGTCAATCCACTGAAGACTTCCCTTTATTTCATCAAAACCATATAAAAGTTTATCACCTGCATATAACTTATTTAATTCTCCAGCAAAAACATCAAACCCGACAGCAAACTCATTGCGTTTTTCTTTCTTAGATACCGATTCTACCAATGCTCTGATATCAGGGCAGAATAATTTTTTACCGGGATATAACATGGTATATGCATAAAGAACACGCATAGCAGCATAATTATCTTCCATAATTCCCGGGAAATTCTTAAGCATACCATTCTTTATTATATTGGCAGATAATGGAAGAACAAAATTCTCATTATATGCATAGTCCAGACCCGAAAGCATCGTAAGAAGTTTTTTTGCTCTCTGCGAAGGCTCTGTCTTTATATAATCATACAATTCCTTTGTAAACCCATTGTTTCGCACAAAATCAAAACCGAGAGAATTTTTATTCTTATCGGATGCTTCAGCCCAAACTGCATCAATGTCACCAACCGTAATACTTCCCGGAAAATCTGTCTTAATTTGCTTATTTAAACTTTTAATAAAATCAATAAATTCCAGATTTTCCTTACCGCCATAGGCATTTGATACCCATTCGCTTCTGCCGTAATCAAGATACAAAACAGAAGCTAAATTATTAAAGCACATACCATCAAAATGATATTTTTTCATCCAGTAATATGCATTTGAAATCAAAAAACTCTTAACTTCCGGGCGCTGATATTGAAAAACATTTGCATCAAAAACAGGCTGATATCCCTGTCTCTTATCTGCATGTTCATACAGATTACTTCCGTCAAACCATTCCAAACCATTGGAATCCTTAGCAAAATACGCAACTGACCAATCAATAAGCACAGACAATCCGGCTTTATGACACTCATTTACAAACTCCTTAACAACAGCACCTTCTTCTAAGGTTGCATCAGGTGCGTAGTAGAAAAGTGTTTGATATACATCCATTTTATCCTTCGAAAAACCTGCAACCGGTGCCAATTCAATATGGGTATATCCGAATTTCACAAGCTTTGTCACTACTTCTTTTAAAACAGTTGTAAGCTTCTTTTTGCCTTTTCCAGCTTCATTTACAATATCAATCAAGGAAACCTGACCGATATGTACAGGCTGTGACACTAATTTATTGCCGGAGGTCTTTATCCATTCTTTATCCGTCCATGAAAAAGTACTGTCTTCACTAACGACAGCATATCCGTCCTCATTTAGAACAGTCGCATAAGGATCATCTTTTAATAAAATTTCATTGCCTCTTACCTTAAGTTCAAAACGGTATACATCTCCTGCTTTTACGCCGGGAATAAATAGTGTGAAAATACCGTATTCATCTAATTTTTCCATCGAATGAACTCTGCCATCCCAATGATTCCACTCGCCAATAACACTGACTCGCAAGGCGTTAGGTGCCCAAACAGCAAAATTCACACCTTCTTTACCGTTTAAGGTCATAAAATGAGCGCCTAAAATTCTATACGCATCTGTGCAATTTCCATTTATAAACTCTTCAAAAGAATCTTTAGGAATAACAGGTGCGTAATCATAGGCATTCTCTATGATTACATTTTTATCCTCTTTGGTAAGTACTTTATAACAATATGTTTTTTTAGCAGTGCCTGCTACAAAAGCCGCAAAGAATCCTTCTTCATCAACCATTTCCATTTGAACGGTATCAGCTTCTTTTCCTTCCAAAACTACCCAGGCTTCCTTTGCAAAGGGCAAAAAAGCCTGAATCAAAGTTTCTTTTCCGCTCTTCTGCGGTGCTAAAATCTCAAAAGGATGTGCATTATCAGAATACACGATAGATTCAATTGCTTCCCAGTCCATTTTGGCATACTGTTTTTTGGTCATATTGTTATTTCCTTTCTGCTAATCGTTTGTATAGTTACTATTCTTATTTGTCAGTACGAATACTGTGAATAAACAAACCGCTTCTCAATTTCGGTTCAAACCATGTGGATTTCGGAGGCATTAAAAGACCTGCATCTGCTACATCAAACAATTCATTGATTGATGTAGGATACATGGCAAATGCCACCTTACAATCCTCTGAAACGCGACGCTCTAACTCTTTTAATCCTCTGATACCGCCTACAAAATCAATTCTTTTATCTGTTTTGGGATCATCTATGCCTAAAATAGGACCCAATACGTTATTTTGCAAAATAGACACATCCAAACCGTCAATAGGATCATTACTTGTAAATTCTTTTTTTACAGTCAGACGATACCATTCACCAAACAAATACATACTGATTTCGCCTTTGCGGTTAGGATACTGTGCCTGATTACCAATGTTTGCCACATCATAGATTTCTTCTAATTTAGAAATAAACTCTTCCTCAGTATTACCATTTAAATCTTTTACAACACGATTATAATCCATAATCATCAACTGGTCGTCCGGAAATAATACAGACAAGAAGTAATTAAATTCCTCGCTTCCGTCGTATCCGGGATTTTCATCTCTCATCTTAAGACCAACCTTCACCGCAGAGGCACATCGATGGTGTCCGTCTGCAATATAGATTTCATTCATGCCTGCAAAAGCTTCTTCAATCTTAGCAAGGCTATCAGCCTCATTAATAACCCACACCTTATGTGCAATGCCGTCATCTGCGACAAAATCATATAAAGGTGCTTCTGTACGCTTGTCAGCAACCACTTTATTGATAACATCATTTGAACGGTATGCAAGGAAAATGGGACCCGTCTGCGCTTCACAGGTTGAGACATGACGGATACGGTCTACTTCCTTATCTGCTCTGGTATTTTCATGTTTTTTAATAATATTATTCTGATAATCATCAATACTTGCACAGGCTACGATACCCACCTGCGAACGGCCATTCATGACAAGTTCATAAACATAATAACATTTTTCATTTTCCTGAATATATTCACCTTTATCAACGCGATTCCAAAGCATTTCTTTTGCTTTATCATAGACACAATCTGCGTAAGTATCCACATCATCGGAAAACTGTGTTTCTGCTCTGTCAATTGCAAGAAAAGACAAGGGATTCTTTTCCACAACTACTTTAGCTTCTGCCCTATTATATACATCATAGGGAAGAGCTGCCATCTGCTCTTCTAATCCTTTCTTCGGTCTGATTGCCTGAAACGGTTTTAAAACTGCCATTTTTTATCCTCCTGTTGGGTCAATAATTTATTGTATTGCAGCATAAAATGCTTTATTTTCCTGTTCAATATAATGTTTTCTTTCTTCAGTAAGCCTTGCTTTTAACGCATTGTAGTCCACTGCATGCATGTTTGCGGTAATATCCTTAAAAATCACTTCATATTCCCTGCTTACCGCAAAAGAAAGCTCGCGCTCCGGTTTTTTAAATAATTTAATAATATTTTCATCCGGTCCGTTTAAATCAAATAATTCAAGATATCGCCAATTATCCTTGTAATACCATTTTTTTTCTTCCTTAGCCAAAGAAAAGCTCTCTACTTTTTTTGAAAAGACTCTCTTACGATAAAAATACAAGTTATCTTCCGTAATTTCCAACCACCATTTTTCGTGACTCGCAACCTCTATGCCTTTTATATTAAATTTATCAATGGAAAATACCGGAACTATAATACCATCCGAATTTTTACATCTTTTACGAATCTCCGTAGGAACATCTTTGTACAAAAGCTTATGACTCCCCTTAAAACGGTAGTAAGGCAATAACAATGTTTCAACATAAATTACTCTAAAATATTCAACACTGCTACTGGTCTGCGCTAATAAAATACATCCCACCACCACTGCAGCACAGTTAAATGCAAATCCAACCTTCGGAAATAAAAGATTAAATACCGCAACTGCTATGGTAATACTGCTCCGTAATGTTTCAAAAAGCATGGATGTAAAAGGAAAGAATGATATAGAAAGCTGCATAATCTGCAAGCCCAATACCAAAGTTTTGGTAATATAGAAAAACAAAATTCCGGCAAACGAAGTAATAATCCCGATTGCAAATACAAATCCTCCGATAATCATTTCTAACGGTATCCCTTTAAATATACCCCCCAGTGTAGTTTTATGTTTTTCGAAAACATACATTACTTTTATAACATTTTGGCATGCAATATGTACCATAAGCGCATAACCAAAGATACGCTCAAATTCACCATAAGTTAACATAGCAAAAGAACGAGTACATTCAAAACATTGCATAAGTTTACCTATTCCATATACAATTACGGCAATGAAAAGAATGTGCGGCACGGAAAACATTGTTGCCTCGATATCGAAAGGCAAACCAATCATGGCATTAATTAAGCCTGCAAAACCATGTACAATCACAGCAAGAAACGGTTCGATTCCAATTGCAATCACTTGTGAATACGATTGAATAATTGTATCAAACACTTCTTCCCCAAACAATAAAACTGCTTCAGCGGAAATATCTTCCGACACATTGGATATCTGAGAAATATCCGTATTTTCGTAATTAGCAAGAGCATAAATAATAATTCCGGCACACAAACATAAGCATGCCAATAAACTCAGCATGCACAACGGATGTGCGATTCCGTATTTTGTTTTCAGTCGCCTGAAAAATTTCATTTAATACTCCTGTTTATTATCTTTTTTCTCTTCTATTTTCATTTTCCATGAGTCAATTTTATTTAACAAAGCTTCCTTACGTTGCATTCTTTTTTCTTCACGTTGCTGTCTTTTGGTAAGCTTTTGTGCTTGTGCAATAAGACTGTAATCCTGATATCTTGTTATTTCCAAAATATCATTGAAACGATAAAAATATTCCAAGCTAAACACAAAAGAAAATTCTTTTTTCGGAAACTTCTTTGAAAGATTTTTTTCATCAGGTAAAAATGAAAATACTTCATAGTACCAAAGACCTTTACGAATATATACCGGTTGCTGATATGTATCCTTCCAACTAAGCTTACGTACACGCTTCTTGCCCATACGTTTTTTCATAAAATACACTGAATTATCATCTGCAATCATCCACCAACGGTCATATTTGCGTAACTTTTCTTCTCCAACATATCGTAAAGGATATACCGGTATGGCAAGTTTACAATTAATCTGCTCTGATTCGTTATACTTTCTGATTTTCTTCGGAAGTTTCTTCGATACCAAAGAAATATGCGGATCAAATCCTTTTATACGTTTAAAAATAGGTCTGATATAAACATTATGAAAATATCTGGTTGCATTGTAACAGGTTTTAAACAGAAAACAACCAATAATAAAAATGATAATGTTTAAAGCAATCCCAAGAGGCGGACAAATTACATTTACAACCACAAGAAAGATTGCAAACAAACTCTTTAATGTTTCAAAAAAGAATGCAGACCCCGGAATAAAGGATAAAGTCATCTGAATAACATCCAAGCCTGACATAACCGTTTTTATAATAAAATATACCGCAACCGATAAAACAGCTAAAAATACTGACCAAATGATAGAAATAACCGTAATCCAAGCCGCAGCCCGAGGTTCAGCTACGCTTTCCGGCGAAGCCGCAGAAAGAACAGCATCCATAACACCTGTCGAAATGCCGGTTACGTTCAAAACGCCAAGCACCAAAATAAAAACCAAACCAAGATACTTTTCTAATTCACCCAAGGTCACCATGCCGAAAACCTGAGTTGTTTCATTGGATTTCATCAGTTTGCTTGCTGCCCAAAAAATCGCAATCACAAGCAAAACAATTGGATTTCCTGCCGGTGTAGACATCATATCCAAAGGATAGCCGCACCAACGGTTCACAGTTTCAATAATACCAAGAAATAACAGTGCGGTAAAAGGCTCGCAGGAAATTGCCACCACACTGGCATAGCCGCCTGCAATAGACGAAATGGAATTTCCAAGAATTTGTTCTGTAAGCGTGGACAAAGTCTCTGCTTCGGTAAGCGTTGTTACTTCTGCATCCGTTGTCGCCATAGCAACCCCCGGCATATAGTCACTTAAAAACGGACCGCAAAACACTGATAAGAAAACACAAAGACATACATATAGCAAAATAATTGCTTTATGCTTCTTATACTCCTCAAATAAAATTTTAAACAATTTTCCTCACTCCTCATACACCAAAACACAATTTTGGGTGCACAATACAATCAATTTGGACAACAAAAGTCCATTTAATATTATAAGCCCCTTGATAAAGATTATCAAGGGGCTTTTTCTTAAGCTCATATATAAAATATATTCTTCCAACGGTGTCAGTTAATTATTTAACCTTTCTCACACGGAACACACCGTCAATTTCAGAAAGTTTCTTAATAATTTCTTCTGTTGCAGGGCTTTCAATATCCATCATGGTATATGCATATTCGCCTCTGGACTTATTAGTCATTTCCACGATATTGATACCTTCATCGCCAAAGCAAGCTGTAAACTTAGTAATCATATTTGCAATATTCTTATGGAAAATTGCCACACGGCCTGCCTTAGTACAGATACCCATATCACATGCAGGATAGTTAACACTGTTTACAATGTTACCGTTTTCAAGGTATTCAATCATCTGCTTAACAGCCATCTTTGCACAGTTGTCTTCTGACTCTTCTGTGGATGCACCAAGATGAGGAATTACAATACATCCTTCCTGTCCGGCTGTTGTGGGATTGGGGAAGTCAGATACATACTTACGCACTTTACCGCTCTTTAATGCATCTAACATATCATTTTCATTTACAAGAATATCTCTTGCAAAGTTAAGAATAATAACACCATCCTTCATCATTCCGATGGTTTCTGCATTAATCATACCCTTGGTAGAATCCAAAGCAGGTACGTGAATTGTAATATAATCACATTCCTGATATATTTCTTCAACTGCAAATACATGCTTAACGCCACGGCTTAAGTTCCATGCTGCATTTACGGAAACATAAGGGTCATAGCCGTAAACTTCCATACCAAGTGTCTGCGCTGCATTTGCAACCTTAACACCGATTGCACCAAGACCGATTACACCAATCTTTTTGCCTTCAATTTCAGTACCTGCAAAAAGTTTCTTTTCTTTTTCAGCAGACTTGGCAATATTTTCATCAGAAGTATTCGCTTTTACCCATTCAATACCGCCAACAACATCTCTGGAAGCAAGCAACATACCACAAAGAACCAATTCCTTAACACCGTTTGCATTAGCACCGGGTGTGTTGAATACAACGATACCCTTTTCTGCACACTTATCCAAAGGAATATTGTTTACACCTGCACCTGCTCTTGCTACTGCAAGCAAGTTATCCGAAAAATCCATTTCATGCATAGATGCACTTCTTACAAGCACACCTTCTGCTTCAGCGATTTCGTATGTCTTTTCATAATTGGAATCAAAATAATCCAAGCCTACCTGGGCAATGGGATTTAAGCAATGATATTTAAACATTACGCATTCTCCTCTTCAAACTTCTTCATAAATTCAACTAATTTCTCAACACCTTCAATAGGCATAGCATTATAAATACTTGCACGCATACCGCCTACGCTTCTGTGACCTTTTAAGTTAGTAAAGCCTGCTTCTGTAGCTTCTTTTACAAACTTAGCATCTAAATCCGCATCGCCGGTTACGAAAGGTACATTCATAAGCGAACGGTCTTCCTTACGTACAGTTCCCTTGAACATCTTACTTTCATCAAGGTAATCGTAAAGAATCTTAGCCTTCTTCTCATTGTATTCTTTCATAGCTTCAAGACCGCCCTGCTTTTTGAGCCACTTGAAAACCTTACCGCACATATAAATGCCGTATGCAGGCGGTGTATTGTAAAGTGATTCTGCATCAGCATGAATCTTATACTGTAACATGGTAGGTGTTCCTTCAAGAACATCTTCGGTAATCAAATCTTCACGAATAATTACGATAACAACACCTGCGGGTCCGATATTCTTCTGTGCACCACCGTAGATAATACCATATTTAGATACATCCATCGGCTCTGATAAGAAACAGCTTGATACGTCAGAAACAAGTGTCTTGCCTTTTGTATTAGGTAAAGTTTTGAACTTTGTACCGTAAATTGTGTTGTTTTCGCAAATATAAACATAGTCAGCATCTTCAGAAATAGGAAGATCTGAGCAGTCAGGTATGTATGAGAAGTTATCATCTTCAGAAGTAGCAATCTTATTTGCTGTACCAAACTTCTGAGCTTCTTTATGTGCTTTCTTAGCCCACATACCGGTTACAATGTAATCGGCAACCTTGTTTTTCATAAGGTTCATGGGAATCATAGCAAACTGAAGATGTGCTCCGCCCTGCAAAAATAAAACCTTGTAATTATCAGGAATATTCATCAAATCCCTTAAGTCAGCTTCTGCTTCCTTAATAATTGTATCATAAGCTTTGGAACGATGACTCATTTCCATAACCGACATACCGGTTCCTTTGTAATCAAGCATCTCCTCTGCCGCTTCTTTTAATACTTCTTCCGGTAACACAGCCGGACCTGCCGAGAAATTATATACTCTAGCCATTTTCTTTCCTCCTTAAGGTTGGTAATCACCATAAAATTCATTTTACAATTATGCACAATATTCGTCAACTATAAAAATCATAAAATGACAAAAAAATAACAAGCTAATATTTTAATAAAACAAAATTACAGGCGTATCAATTTCTAACATGCCATATAGTTCTCCGGCTTTATCCTTTGGCATATTAATACAACCATGAGAACCGTCAGTCATATAAATATCATCGCCAAATTCTTTACGCCATGTAGCATCATGCAAACCGATATTGCCATAAACAGGCATCCAATAATATACAAAAGTCGCATAAGTCGCGCCTCTGAGAATACGATTTTTTGCTTTGCCGTAAACAGAACAAACCACTGCCGGTGTATCCCAGCCTCTGCGCATATTACCTGTTACAACCGCGGTTTCAAGTACTATTTCACCATCCACATAGTAATATAACATTTGCTCCGTCATATCTACTTCAATATAAGTATCTCCTATATCATCCTCATTTTGGCTGATTGCTTTCTGTGCATATACCGGCTCTCTTACTATTCCATCACGATTTTCACAAAAATCTTCTATCAACAAAGCACATTCATCTTCTTCGTCAATATCATTACCATATACACTTTTTTCAATGGTAATCAAATCGCCTCTGGTAGACATGAACTCTCTTTCTTTACCATAGGTATCATATTTTTCACCCAAAGCAATCACGTATTCCATCACTTTAGCTTCATTAAGTACAAATTTTCCTTCTTCATCACGAACAAATTCACCGGTTTCTTCATCAACTGTAATCCATTGTGCCACAACCGATGCATCAACGTATTCTTTTCTGTTACCTAAAACATATGTAAGATTAAAATCCTGAAAATCGGAAATTTCATCCCACAAGCTATACACAGCTTTGGTTTTGGCATTTTGTTCCATGCTCAAATAGCAACCTTCTATATCTGCTATATTCACTTCATCCTGCATTTCATACAATGAATCAGCCACCGCAATACATACCTGTTCCGGTACTATCTGATTAATCGTATGATCCATCAAACAATATCCTTCATCGGTTAAAACGATTTCGGCAATATTATTTTCACTGTATACTTCCGTATTCATAAAATCAGCTTCCATTAACAATGCATTTAGCTTTTCTTCCGAAAATACAACATCAGGCATAATTTCAAAATTCTGTGTTTTAAAATAATATTGAATCCAATTTAACCATATCTGTTCTTCCTTAATTTTGTCTAAGGCTGTTGTATAGTCCATTTTATAATCAATATCTGCAACATTCACTTCAAAACAATTATTATTCCTATCAATCACCGTAATTTTGTCGTATGTAACTAGAGAAAGCAATTCTTCATTAACTTCCTCAACACTTTTGCCGGTACAATACACTCCATTAATCCACGTTCCATAGCAAAAACGCTCCGAATAATACCATGCCAGGCCAAAATATATTCCGCTAATTGTAAGAATAACTATCAAAGCAGTTATGCCTATCAGCAAACTCTTTTTTTGTTTCATCTCTTTTGTACTCCGTTCAAAAAAACAATAAGGGCGTTAAAAAACGCCCCTAAATATATTATACATCAGCATTTGCCTTTTCAATCTGTGCGATTGCAGCTTTTTTCATCGGAATTCTGCAATTCTTATTGTTACCAAATTCAACGATAACATCTTCTTCTGTAATGTCAATCAACACACCATAAAAACCACTTGTTGTTACAACAATATCACCGATTTCCATAGATGAAAGCATGGCATTCATCTTCTTTTGTTCTTTCTTTTGAGGTCTGTAAAGCATAAAATAAAAGAAAGCAACGATAATTACAATATAAACTACTGTTACCCAAATACTTCCTCCAAACATCCCGCCTGTCTGGGTTGCATCTGCGGCAGCAGCCGCGGTTTCACCTGTTAAAAATAAATTCATTTCTTACCTCCAAACAATTACAATATATTTTCGCATCTAAAAGATATCTATATCATATCCATTAATTCGCAATGCAATCTTAACTAGAATACACAATTTTCACTTTGTAAGCAAGCACTTTTTAAGACTTCATAGGCTTTTCACAAATTTTACTCTTCTTTCCGCTCCATGCCCTCTAACTTACGCGCTTTATATGCTTTAAATTCACCTGCATCCAAAGAATCCCTGATTTCTTCCATCATCTTATTATAAAAATAAAGATTATGGATAACACACATACGCATACCAAGCATTTCTTTTGCTTTTAAAAGATGTCTGATATAAGCTCTGGAATATCTCTGACAGGTAGGACACATGCACCCTTCTTCAATAGGTCTGCTGTCTTTTTCATATTTTGCATTAAAAAGATTAATTTTACCATGATTTGTATACAAATGAGCGTGTCGTCCGTTCCTGGTAGGATATACACAATCATAGAAATCAACACCTCGTTCCACAGCTTCCAAAATATTGGCCGGTGTTCCCACACCCATTAAATAAGTAGGCTTATCTTTAGGCAAATAAGGAACTGTGTGGTCTAATACATCATACATTTCTTCATGACTTTCACCCACGGCAAGTCCACCCAATGCATAACCATCCAAATCAAATTCACTGATGCGTTTGGCATGTTCAATACGGATATCATTAAAAATAGCCCCCTGATTAATACCAAACAAAAGTTGATTCTTATTTATGGTATCTTCTCTGCTGTTTAATTCCGCCATCTTTACTTTACAACGCTCCAACCATCTTGTGGTTCTGTCTACAGATGCCTGTACATAATTACGGTCTGCACGGCTGGAAGGACATTCATCAAACGCCATTGCAATAGTAGATGCAAGATTCGATTGAATTTGCATGCTTTCTTCCGGCCCCATAAAAATCTTTTTACCATCTATATGCGACTGAAAATAAACACCTTCTTCTTTTATTTTGCGAAGACCTGATAAAGAAAAAACCTGAAATCCGCCGGAATCTGTAAGAATCGGCTTATTCCACGACATAAATTTATGAAGGCCGCCCAAATCCCTCACAACTTCATCTCCGGGTCTTACATGCAAATGATAGGTATTTGATAACTGCACCTGTGTTCCGATTTCTTCCAGATCAGCAGTGGATACAGCTCCCTTAATTGCCGCTACAGTACCAACATTCATAAAAACCGGTGTCTGTATTGTACCATGCACCGTTTCCATAACGGCACGTTTGGCATTTCCTTCTGTTTTCAGTACTTTATACATTCAAAATACTCCGCCTTCTTATTTTAGTTCGTAAAAGATAATGCAGTTAGGTTTCTCAATTTTGATTTCCTTACTGCTCATTGCAATAATATGCTTGTCCAAATCTGCCGTAAAAAATGTCATGGTATTGGATTCATGATTTAAACTTACCAAATGCTTTAAATCCGGAAACATTGCCGCATCCTTTGGATAAGAACCGCTGATTGGGAGGCAGAAATTCTTTGTAAGAAATCCCGTGTTTACATCTAAATCAAACACAATCACACTGTTATCACCTGCATTGGAACTAATAATATGTCTGCCATCCAAAGTTAATTTTACCATGCTCGTAATGGTTCTTCCCGCATGGTACTCATTTACGGTAGAAATTGTCTGAATCTTCTCAAATTCAGGATATTTTTCAACAAAACTGTATTTATATACATCAATATAATTTTTTATCTCATGCACAATGTAAAGAAATTGTCCGTCCTTTGAGAATACCATATGCTTCGGACCGCTTCCTACATCACTTCGAATAATATCAATCTGCTTTAATTTACCTGTAGTATGATTTAATTCATAAACATTAACATGATCCATGCCGCTGTCTGCAGCCAAAAGATAACGGTTATCCCTGGACATTTTGACACAGTTTACATGGGGATGGAAACTTCTTTCCATAACATCACCCATACCAACTACATAAATTTCTTCTGTGATTTCACCGATACTGCCATCCTCAGCAAGTCTCAAAACAGTAATTTTACCATCATGATATCCTGCTACAAAAAGAAACTTATCGTCATAATCCGTAGACAAATAACATCCCCGCATACCATTAATGGAGGCATAATTAATTTCCTCAAGCATACCGTCTGCAAGAATTCGATATCCTTTTACACCCATATCTGTAATGGAATATAAATATTTTCCGTTGTGGGAACATGTTAAATAGGAAGAATTTGTAATTTCAACATCTCCCTTTTCTTTCATGGTTCCGTTTTCTACATCTACATCGTATATTGTAATACCGTTTTTATTTTTCATGGTATACGTCGAAACATATGCGACATATTTCTGATTTACCATCTTCTATCCCTCCGTAACAGTGCCATATGAATAAATGATACCACAGCTTAAAATATTTGTTAATTGTTTTTTTGTTTTAATATTATTTTCTGCTTTTTATTATGGTAATTTCTTTAGATAATAAGTGTTTGTATCTATATTTTTACTATTAATTTATTTTTTTATATATTTTTCTTAAAATATATCATATTTTAATTGACATTTGAATCTTAGTGCGTATAATGAATCTTGATTTGTTTAGTAAAAGTAAACAAAAAGTTTAAAATTGTTGTTTTTGAAACAAAGAGGCGCATTATGAATATCGGATTAAAAATCAAAGAACTGCGAGTCCAAAAAGGGCTGACGCAGGAAGAACTGGCAGACCGCTGTGAATTATCCAAGGGTTTTATATCACAGTTGGAAAGAGATTTAACTTCTCCTTCCATTACTTCCTTAATGGACATCTTACAATGTCTGGGTACTGATTTGAAAGAATTCTTTAGCGATGAAGAAGATACCCAGATTGTCTTTCATGACAAAGATTATTTCGAAAAAGAAGATGATAAGCTTGGAAATAAAATTGAATGGATTATTCCCAATGCCCAGAAAAACATGATGGAGCCTATACGTGTCACACTACAGCCCGGCGGAAGCACTTATCCTGACAATCCCCATGAAGGTGATGAATTCGGTTATGTCTTATCCGGCAGCATACGTATTCATATAGGTAAAAAGACTTACAAAGCCTCAAAAGGCGAATCCTTTTACTTTACCTCTTCTTCTTCTCATTATATAGAAGCAGCAGGTAAATCCGGGGCCACTTTCCTTTGGATAAGCACCCCTCCTACATTTTAATAAATGACACTAAGGAGAGCAAATCATGAGCAACAGACTGATTAATTTAGAGAATATCACAAAATCATACGGAAGCCAGATGGTTTTGGATGACATGAACTTATATATCCGCGAAAATGAGTTTTTAACACTTTTAGGCCCCAGCGGATGCGGAAAAACCACTACATTAAGAATCATCGGCGGTTTTGAAACCCCGGACAAAGGCCGCGTTATCTTTGACGGTGCCGATATCACCAATCTTCCGCCCCATAAAAGACAATTAAATACCGTATTTCAGAAATACGCATTGTTTACACATATGAATATTGCAGAAAACATTGCTTTTGGTCTTAAAATCAAAGGTAAAAGCAAAGCATACATTGATGATAAAATTAAGTATGCTTTAAAACTGGTTAATTTAGATGGCTACGAAAAAAGAATGCCCGATTCCTTAAGCGGCGGTCAGCAACAACGAATTGCCATCGCCCGCGCCATTGTTAATGAGCCCAAAGTACTGCTTCTTGACGAACCCCTTGGCGCATTAGATTTAAAACTCCGCCAGGATATGCAATATGAATTAATCCGTTTAAAAAACGAATTAGGCATTACTTTTATTTATGTAACACATGATCAGGAAGAAGCATTGACCATGTCAGATACCATAGTTGTAATGAATCAGGGTTATATCCAGCAAATCGGAACTCCGGAAATGATTTACAACGAACCCGAAAATGCTTTCGTGGCAGATTTTATCGGCGACAGTAATATTATCGGTTCCACCATGATTCAGGATGAATTGGTAGAAATCTTAGGCGCACGTTTTGCCTGTGTTGATAAGGGCTTCGGCAATAACAAACCTGTCGACGTTGTAATCCGTCCTGAAGACGTGGAATTAGTAAAACCTGAAGAAGGAACAATCAAAGGTGTTGTTTCACATCTTATCTTTAAGGGTGTACATTATGAAATGGAAGTCATGGCAAACGGTTTTGAATGGCTTGTTCACTCTACTTCCCTTTTCCCCGTTGGCACCGAAGTTGGTATTAAGGTAGACCCTTTTAATATCCAGATTATGAACAAACCGGAATCTGAAGATGAGGAGGCGGCACCCATTGAAGAATAAAAAACTGAATTCTCTTATGGCGTCCCCTTATCTTATTTGGTCCATTGCTTTTATTATTATTCCTTTACTTATGGTATTTTATTATGGACTGACTGACAAGGATGGCTCATTTACATTTGAAAACATAACTGCTATCACTACACCGGAGCATATGAAGGCATTAGGTATTGCTCTCCTTTTATCGCTGATAAGTACCGTTATTTGCCTTTTACTTGCTTATCCGCTTGCAATGATACTGGCTAATATGAATGGTAACAAGGATCGCTTCATTGTTTTAATTTTTATTCTTCCCATGTGGATGAATTTCCTCCTTCGTACCCTTGCTTGGCAGACTCTCTTAGAGCGTTCCGGCGTAATTAATCAGGTATTGGAATTTCTGCATTTACCTGCATTGGAAATTATTAATACTCCCTATGCCATTATTTTAGGTATGGTATATAATTTCCTTCCTTTTATGATTTTACCGATTTATAATGTTTTAAATAAAATTGACAGAAACGTAATAAACGCAGCAAAGGATTTAGGTGCAAATAATGTAAGAACATTTTTAAGCATTACACTTCCTTTAAGCGTTCCCGGTATTATCAGTGGTATAACCATGGTTTTCGTACCGGCACTTACCACATTTATTATCAGTAATTTATTAGGTGGAAGCAAAATCCTCTTAATCGGTAATGTAATTGAACAAGAATTTTTACAGACCAGCAACTGGCATTTAGGCAGTGGTCTTTCCATGGTACTGATGCTGTTCATTATAATCAGCATGATTATCACTGCAATATTTGATAAAGACGGGGAGGGTTCAGCATTATGACAAATATTCTCCGTAAAATTTACGTAGCTCTTATTTTTGTATTTTTATACGCTCCCATTGTCACACTAATGGTATTAAGCTTTAATGAAAGTAAATCCAGAGCAAAATGGGGTGGTTTTACTTTTAAATGGTACATTGAATTGTTCCAAAATGAAGCAATTATGCAAGCTCTGTTAAATACCTTGATGTTGGCAATACTGTCTTCCGTAATTGCAACAATTATAGGTACAATTGCTTCCCTGGCAATTAACAAAATGAATCGTGCCGGCAAAACAATTATGATGGGAATCACTAACATCCCCATGCTAAACGCCGAAATCGTAACCGGTATCTCACTTATGTTGCTTTTTATTACGGTAGGAATCAGATTTGGTTTTATGACGATTCTACTCTCTCATATAACTTTTAATATTCCTTATGTTATATTAAGTGTAATGCCGCGATTAAAACAGTTAAATCCTTCTACCTACGAGGCTGCTCTTGATTTGGGAGCTCCTCCTTTAAAAGCTTTTTTCAAGGTGGTTTTACCGGATTTGGCTCCCGGTATTTTTTCAGGTTTTTTGATGGCATTTACCATGTCACTGGATGATTTTATTATCACACACTTTACAAAAGGTCCCGGTGTAGATACTCTTTCAACTAAAATTTACTCAGAAGTACGTAAAGGTATTAAACCGGAAATGTACGCTTTATCAACGCTTATTTTTGTTAGTGTTCTGATTCTCCTTTTATTGATAAACAGAACACCCAAAGATAAAACAAAAAAAGAAATTTCAGGAGGAAAATAATGAAAAAAATTGTCTCACTTTTATTATCCGTTGCCATTTGTGCAATGGTACTTTCTGCCTGCGGAAGTTCCGGCGGCGAAAATGGTGTTGTATATGTTTACAACTGGGGAGAATATATTGATCCCGAAACAATTGAAATGTTTGAAGAAGAAACAGGTATTGATGTAATTTACGAAGAATATGAAACAAATGAAATCATGTATCCTAAGATTGAAGCCGGTGCTGCTAACTATGATGTTGTCTGCCCTTCCGATTACATGATTCAGAAAATGATTGAAAACGATTTATTACAGGAACTTAACTGGGACAATATTCCCAATGCATCCAACATCGGCGATCAGTATTATGAACAGTCTGAACAGTTTGATCCCGGAAATAAGTACAGCGTACCCTACTGCTGGGGAACCGTAGGTATCCTTTATAATAAAACCATGGTTGATGAACCTATTACTTCCTGGTCTGTACTTTGGGATGAAAAATACGAAAATAATATTCTTATGCAGGATTCCGTAAGAGATGCTTTTATGGTTGCTTTAAAATTAAACGGTCATTCCATGAATACTCTTGATGAAACAGAGTTACAGGAAGCTAAAGATCTTTTAATCGAACAAAAACCTCTTGTTCAGGCATATGTTGTAGATCAGGTTCGTGATAAAATGATTGGTGGCGAAGCTGCAATCGGTGTTATTTATTCCGGCGAAGCAATTTATACCCAGCGTGAAAATCCCGATTTGGTTTATGTAATTCCTGACGAAGGTACCAACGTATGGATTGATTCATGGTGTATCTTAAAAGATGCTGAAAATGTGGAAAATGCTGAAAAATTCATTGATTTTATGTGCAGACCTGAAATTGCACTTATGAACTTTGAATATATTACTTACTCTACTCCCAATGATGCTGCAAAAGAATTAATTGAGGATGAAGACATTCGTAATTCTGATATTGCATTCCCTGATCTTTCGCAATATAACAATCTGGAAACTTTCCAGTACCTTGGGGATAAAGGTGATGAAGTATATAATAATCTTTGGAAAGAAATCAAAGCAGAATAATTTATTTATAATTACTAATATAAAAACCGGTTCCTTGTGAACCGGTTTTTATTATGATATATTGTTTGTCCAATTTACCACTCTACATTATCTTATTCTTTCAGGAAAACCCACTTTTTTCTGTACCTTACGTAAAGTCTTGGTTGCATAATAATTGGCTTTTTCTGCGTTTTCTTTAATAATTCCGTCAATATATGCCTTATCCTTGCAAAGTTCATCAAATCTTGTCTGAACAGGTTTTAAGGTATCTGCTACCGTTTCACCGACTGCAAGCTTAAAATCGCCATAGCCTTTGCCTTCAAATTCTGCTTCAACCTCAGCAAAACTCTTACCGCTGCATGCGCTGTATATTTCAATCAAATTACTGATACCGGGCTGTTCGGGACAATATTTAATTCTAGCCTCCGAATCGGTAACCGCACGTTTAAACTTACGGATAATGGTATCTGTATCATCTGTAAGATAAATACTTGCATTGGGATTCTCATCAGACTTAGACATTTTCTTTGTTGGATCCTGCAAACTCATAATCTTAGCTCCGCTTTTACCCAAATAAGGCTCAGGAACCACAAACACATCCCCATAAATTGAATTAAAACGCTGTGCAAGATCTCTGGTAAGCTCTAAATGCTGCAACTGATCCTTACCAACAGGCACCACATCTGCCTGATATAAAAGAATATCTGCAGCCATTAAAACAGGATATGTAAACAAACCTGCATTGATATTATCTGCATGTTTTGCCGATTTATCTTTAAACTGAGTCATTCTGTTCAATTCACCCATATAAGTAAAACAGTTTAAAATCCAAGCAAGCTCAGCATGTCCGGAAACATGTGACTGATAATAAATACAGTTCTTTTTCGGGTCTAAACCTGCAGCAATATAAAGCGTCAATAAATTTCTAGCCTTCTTACGAAGTTCTGCCGGGTCCTGACGCACTGTAATGGAATGCATGTCCACTACCGAATAAAAACATTCATAATCATCACTTAAAGTAACCCAGTTTTTTAACGCTCCTAAATAATTTCCCAAAGTTAATGAGCCCGTAGACTGCATACCGCTAAAAAGTACTTTCTTTCCGTCAATCATTATTTACTCCTCCGTCATTTCGCTTTAAAAGCATTATCATTAAAAGGAAAGGCATAGAATCATCTATGCCTTTCGGCATTTCCTTAGTTTCTGTCACATCCGCAACCTGAATTTCCACCAAAATTCGGGAAGGGAGTTACTTCCTGACATCCACAATCACTATGTGATACAACGCAATCATTACAGTTTAAAACAGCCTGATGAACATTATTGCAACCACAATGATTCTCACATTCCGAATGGCAACCACATGATTCATTTACTGTCACATGATTACATCCACATCCCTGATGATTGTGTTGACTACATCCGCAAGAATTGTGATTATGGTTTGAACCTTTGCAACAGCATAAAAGTAATAAAATCAAAAAACAACTCATTGTTTTTCTCCCAAAAATACTTTTATCATATTTTATGCTATACAATATAAAAGGTTACTCACTTCAAAAGAACACTTATTTATGCTTCAAAAATGGTAATACTACGCTCCTCCACTTCAAAAGTGGATGATTTTTTGGCTTCCGGTATTTCTTTTACCCTTTCACCTGTTGTCATAACAACTTTCCATTTTTGTTCTTTCATTAACTTAGGTAATGAAAACTGTTTCTTCTCCCAATGCATATTATACGCTACATACCACAGTTTTACACCTTTACCATTTTCATCCGGACAACTGTACATAATTCCAACATGGTGATTATAATTTTCAAGTTCTGCTTTCCACGCCTGCAGTCCATGATATGACATATCAGGATAACCACAATGATGAATATCCAACATGGTAAATTCTTTTTTTACATGTAAAAATGCTGCTGTTTTGCGATAAGCAATCAAATCCTTTGTAAATTCAAGCATTTCCTTGCCGGTTTTAGATAGATTCCAATTCAGCCAAGAGACTTCATTATCCTGACAATATGGATTGTTATTGCCGTTTTGTGTATTACAAAATTCATCGCCGGCCAATAGCACAGGGGTTCCCTGAGAAAGCATAACAAGTATTAATGCGTTTCGCATCATCTTTTTTCGTAAGGCCATAACAGCATTTTTGCGACTCTTTCCTTCTACGCCGCAATTCCAGCTATAATTATAATCTGCCCCATCATGATTATTTTCACCGTTATCTTCATTATGCTTCTTATCGTAAGATACAAGGTCATTCAATGTAAAACCATAATAGTTAGTGATAAAATTAACACTGCCTACACGCTCCGGCTTATGTTTGGTAAGAGACAACATTGTAGAAAGCATATCATCATCACCTTTAAGAAATTTACGCATATTATACATAAATCCGTCGGAATAAATACACATATTCTTATATGCCGGAATTTCATGAATACCATATATTTCCTGTTCGGGAATATATTGATAAAAAATCTTTGTATTTGCAAATAAAGGCTCTGTTCCCATAAAAGAAATAGGAACCTTACCTCCTTTTACATGTACACCGTCAATATGATATTCTGTTACCCAATAGCGGATAGAATCAAAAATATATCCTTGTTTTACATTATCAGGGAAATAAAATTGCATAATTACTTCAATACCATTTTTATGAAGATGCTTTACCATGTCCTTAAATTCACTACCCGCATCTTCACCGTAAGCATAAGATGCCTTCGGTGCAAAATAATAACCTTCTTTATATCCCCAGTAATTAATAGGCATTACAGATTTTTCTTCAAAAAAAGACATAATGTCTTTCTTTTCTTCTTTTTTGGTTGGATTATATTCTTCAAATTCATAAGCCGGCATCAATTCTATTGCCGTCACTCCTAACGATTTCAAATACTCCGTTTTGGCTATGATACCCTGATAAGTACCTGCTCCTTTTACCTTTGAAGAAGGATGAATTGTAAATCCACGTACATGTAAACAATAAATCACACTGTCCTCATAAGGAATACACAGCGGTTCATCACCCTCCCAGTTATCATACGGCTTTTCAAAACCGGAACGAAGAATTATTTCTTCCTCTTTGATTCCCCATTTTTCATTACCAATGATGCGTTTTGCATGAGGATCCACATATTCTTTCTCATCACAATAAAAATTATAATCATAGGCATCAATATCAAGACCTTTTACAACCACAGAAGAAATATTACCGATTCTTTTACCGTCCGAAAAGGGAATTCTTGTTTTTTGCCCTGTTTTCTTTTCTATCAGAACAACACCACAGTTACCTTCTTTATGAAGAACTGCTGCAAACTGAACGCCATCCTTAGTAATTGTTGCGCCCAGAGGATAGGTTGTACCTTTTGTAATGGTTAAATCCGTCATTCCTATACCTCATTTCTTTTCATAAGCCCTTATATTTTATCACAAAATGCTGTTCTATGCAATTCAGAATATAACTTGCATTTTATGTATTATACTGATAAAATATACCTATAAATTTTACATCCTGACGGAGGAACAAACTATGGCAGATTTAATAAATAACATTCCTGATGAAGAAGCAGAGGATATTACAGTAGAATTAGAACTGGAAGACGGCAAAATTGTTAATTGTGCAATTATCACTATTTTAGAGGTTGACGGCAAGGATTATATTGCTCTTCTTCCTATGGTAGATGAAGATGACGAAAACTACGGCGATGTCTGGTTCTATGAGTATGAGGAGGACGACGACGATCCTGATGATGAGCCTCAGTTAAAATATATTGAAGATGATAGTGTGTATGAAGCTGTGGCTGATGCTTTTGATGAATTTTTAGATAAACAGGAATATGACGAACTGATTCCTGATGATGAAGAATAAAAGAAATTTACTCCCCTTTCAATTCTTTTAAGAAGATGGAAGGGGATTTTTTATGCTTTTCATCTTTATAAAGGCTATACAGATAAACCTTTTCTTTCGCTCTCGTTAATGCCACATAAAACATTCTACGCTCCTCTTCTAATTCATCCTTATTCCCGGCACGCTTATAAGGTGTAATTCCTTCTATAACATCCGGCAAAAATACAACAGGCCATTCCAAACCTTTAGCTCCATGATATGTCATAATATCCACTGCCTCTTCTACATTGTTTATTTCACTATCTTTACCTATATTTTCTAACATTTCCAGCAATTCTTCCAGTGTATCACACTCTCTGGCCAGAATTCTTATCGTTTCCAACACCTCCATTCCTTCTATTAGTATTTTACCTCCCTGCTCTTTTAACCATTTTTCATAACCGATTCCCCGCCTTATATATCCAAACGCCGCAAAAAGCGGCAATTTATGAATATACTCCAAATCTCTATGTAATTTTTGGATATTATCTAAGACTGAAAAATGACCCTTTGCATTATTTTCTAATATATCCCATGTCATTCTATCCTCAGATAACATATCTCTCGAGATATACCTTACGGGTTTATTCATAATCCTGAAAAAATGTTTTCGGCTTAAATCACCTTCTGCCATTGAAAGATATGCCAAAATATCTTTTACGACTGTATTTTCCTGCCAATCTTTGCAGGTATTTTTTATTCTATATGGAATTTTATTTTTCTTTAATTCCATAAAAAATAATGGGGATATTATATTTGTGCGAAAAAGAATTACACATTGATTCAAACAGCCCTTATTCCTGTATTCTTTTAATTTTTTTGCAATTGCTTCATATTCTTCCTGTTCATAATTATACTGATAAACAGCGATACCGGACTCTTCATCTTCTTTAGGTTTAATTGCATGAATCTCTTTATAAAAACGATTTTTATTGTGACTTATAAGCTTCTTCGATGCTTCAACAATATCCTTATGACATCTATAGTTTTCAGTAAGATAAAGTTGCTTCGCTTCAGGATAATCTTCTAAAAACTGAAAACAAATGCGTGGGTCTGCACCGCGAAAAGAATACAAAGACTGATCCTCATCTCCAACAACAAAAATATTATGGTGTTTTTCTGCAAGCATTTTTACAATCTCATACTGCTGCGGATTAATATCCTGGAATTCGTCTACCAAAATAAAACGAAAACGCTCCTGCCATTTTCTCAATGTCAAAGAATCCTTTGATAATAATTCATAGCAATAAGTAACCATATCGTCAAAATCTATTTTTTGAATAGATTCTTTTCTTCTTTGATATTCCTGATAAGTATAATAAAATTCCTTTTTATCCAATATATCTGACTCAAATTGGTCTAAATTATTTTTGTTTTTTACCTGACTGATTTCTCCTAACAAATCTTCCAAAAAAGAATTTTCATAAAAATGTATCTTTTGTACTTTAAGGATATCTCTTAAGAGATTTATTTTCTCTTTTTCTTTTAAAATGCTGCTATTATGAAAGCCGCCTGACTGACGCAGTATTTGATAAAAAAACGCATGAAAAGTACCAAAAACAACCTGTGTATCATTTTCTTGCAAAAGAGATAAAAACCGCTCTTTCATTTCTGCAGCTGCCGATTTAGTAAATGTTATAACAAGGATTTCTTTGGGTGAAATACCCAGATTATCAATTAAGTATTTGATGTGATGTGTGATGACTGTTGTTTTTCCGGAGCCAGGACCCGCTGTTACAAGTAACGGGCCCGCTCCATGAGTTACAGCTTTCTGCTGTATTTTATCAAGATTCTGCTTCAAGCTTTGCAATCGCCTGATTAATACGTTTCAGGGATTCTTCCTTTCCAAGAATCTCAAGAATTTCCGTAGCACCTGCCGGTGTCATCTGCTTACCGGATAAAGCAGTACGTACAGGCCATAAAACATAACCGTTTTTATAACCTTTTTCCTGAGAGAAGTTTACCAAAGTCTGGTACAGATTATCATTGGAATAGTCATCCACAGCTTCCAATACAGGAAGAATTTCTTTTAAAACCGTTAATGAAGAAACCGCATCTGTCTTCATTTTCTTATGTGTGTACATTTCAATGTCGTAATCTAAAACATTCTCAAAGAAGTCAACAAGTCCGGGAATATCAGGAAAGACTTCAATTCTTGTTTTAACCATTGCCGCAATCTTCTTTAAATCTACATCTCTGGTTAACGTGTCTTTTAAGAACGGCTCTGCTTTTTCATAAAAGGCATCAAAATCCATTGCTTTGATGTATTCGCTGTTCATCCATTTTAACTTGGTATAATCGAATACAGCCGGAGATTTGGACATATGCGTATAGTCAAAAGCTTCTACTAATTCATCCAAGGTAAAAATTTCTTTGTTTTCAGAAGGAGACCAGCCAAGCAATGCCACAAAATTAACCACGGCTTCAGTTAAAAATCCCTGTTCAATCAAATCTTCATAAGAACTGTGTCCGCATCTCTTGGATAATTTATTGTGTTCTTCATCCGTAATTAAGGGACAATGAATATATACAGGAACTTCCCATCCGAAAGCTTCGTATAATCGGTTATACTTGGGAGAGGAAGAAAGATATTCATTACCTCTTACCACATGGGTAATGCCCATCAAATGGTCATCTACTACATTAGCAAAATTATAAGTCGGAAAACCGTCTGATTTAATCAGAATCATATCATCCAATTCATCATTATTAACGGTAATATCACCATAAATGTCATCATGAAAGGTAGTTGTTCCTTCAGTAGGATTATTTTGGCGAATTACATAAGGTACGCCTGCCGCAAGCTTTGCTTCCACTTCCTCTTTGGATAAATGAAGACAATGCTTATCATATACATTAATGGTCTTACCACCTTCTTCTCTTTCCAAAGTAGCAAGTCTTTCCTTATCGCAGAAGCAATAATATGCTTCGCCTTTTTCAATTAATTTCTTGGCATATTCCAAATATATACCGCTTGCCTGACGTTCGCTTTGAACATAGGGCCCAACACCGCCATCCTTATCAGGACCTTCATCATGGTGAAGACCGGTTTTATCTAAAGTACGATAAATAATATCTACTGCACCTTCTACATATCTTTCCTGGTCTGTGTCCTCGATTCGAAGAATAAAATCACCATTCTCATGTTTTGATACCAAATATGCATACAACGCCGTACGCAAATTACCTACGTGCATTCTTCCTGTAGGGGAAGGTGCAAAACGTGTTCTTATTTTAGCCATTTTAATGCCTCACTTTTAAACTATTTCTTTCTTCTGATTACTACAATAACAATTCCCGCAACACCTAACGCAAGAGGCAATACCAAGATAATAATTGCCATATATACCAAAGCAAGGGTTGAATTAATCATAATATAATCAGGATTTACACTTTTAGCCGGAATTGTAGTAATAAGTTCACAATCCGAACCATAATTTACTGCTGCAAAGAATACATCGGAATTGGCATTTGCAACAATCATATCCAATTCTTCATAAAGAAATCCGTTACAACCAATCATGGTAACAGTTGCTTCTTCACCGTTATCCAAATAAATTTCCGTACATACACCTAATGCAAAGGGTCCAACATCATTTCCTTCTTCAAATTCCAATGTAGCGTCAGAACTTAACACCTTTGCATATGCGCTATCAGAAGTTGTAAACAGGGGATATACTTCCATATTTGCATCTGTATCTTCTTTTACCGTAAAACCACGTGATTGTAAAAGGAAAGCATATCTCTCCTGATAAATAGGATCAGTAATCTCATGATATACGTTATCGGGAAGAATTGCAAAAGGAATTTGATTATATACATAATAATAATCTCCCTCAACAACAGAGCCTTCTGTCATTTCAACACCATATTCCTCCATTAAAGCATCATAATTAGGTGTTTCAGAAATATCAACAGATGCCATCATAATTAAATTACCACCGCGTTCCACGTAACGTTTGACAGCCGCTACTTCTTCCGCAGAAAGATCATTTTCCGGACCGTTAATTACCAAAGTAACCGCATCTTCCGGAACCTCAGTTTCTTTCAACAAAGAAAGTGTTCTTACAGTATATCCGCCTTTAATAAATCTTTCAATCAAAGACTGTGATATATCAATTTCATTATGTCCTTCGAGGAAATATACCAGTCGGTCTTCACCGGCCATCATAGAACCGATAGCCGCAGTAATCTGTCCTTCTACATCAATACCGGTAATGGTACTTGTCATCTGATAATTTGCATCATATCCGTATTCCACAATATAACAATTTATATAAGGGATTACCCGGAATTTATCTCCCATAACCACAACCATACTGGAAGGTTCCAAATATGTGCTTGTATAATCAAGATAAAAGGTTGGATACAAGTCCAATGATTTATACTCAATATTAATCTTATCAGAATATTTATGGTAAGAATTTAAGTACATATTAACTATATCATCTACTTCATCTTCTTCACCGATAACATAAATCGTTGCCTCTTCTTCCATAGTATCAAGAAGGTCTTTCGTTTCTTGCGTAATAGAATACCATCCTTGCTTTGTCATATCAAACTGCATATATTCTAACGGTAAAAATCTCACCCCAATGTTTAATGCAACAATGGCAACAATTATAACAGCGGTTCCGATAGCACCGGTAAGAAGACGTTTCTTTCCTTCTTTTCCGGGCTGAAAACTGTTACGACCAACCATAAAATATGTCAATAACAGAAAAATAAAGATTGCAGAAAAAATATAAGTCACATCGCTTACAACAATAATTCCCGAAAATAACATATCAAATGGTGTGATAAAATCAAACACATTAATGATCTTAGTTATTAAACTGTCACTTCCAAACCAGATATTACAGTAGGAAGGCACCAATAACATAAAAATAAACACACCATAAGTTGATATAGCAGCAATAAACTGATGTTCCGTTACAGAAGATAAGAACATACCTACTGCTATACAGATACATCCGTACAAGAAAAATCCAACCAACGAAAGAATTGTCTCTCCCACAGGAATACTACCATAAATCACCAACAAAATGATTCCCAAAGAAAAAATGAGGGTGGCAATGAGCATTACAGTTGCCATTGCTAAAAATTTAGCCAATACAATGGAACTTACCCTAATAGGCGCCGTTAAAAGTAACTGATCGGTTTTTAACTTCTTTTCTTCCGAAAACGAACGCATGGTTAACAAAGGAACCAAAAACAATAATACGATCAGTAAGCTTACTAATGTATTTGAAATATATGGACTTCCGTAAAAAATATTATATAATGAAAAATACAACCCGCCGAAGAAAGTAAACACTGCCAAAAACAGCCAACCGGAAAAGGATTTAAAATAACTTTTCAACTCTTTTATATAAATTGCAGACATTATTCTTCTCCTCCTTCCTCAACATCATCGTCTTCAGACTCGCTCCAAACAATGCTATCCATTTCCTCCGCATCATCTGCCTTATCATCATTATCAGCCTCAACCGCTTCCGCCTCTGCTTCCTCTTCTTCACGACAGTCCTGCAAAATATCAAGGTAAACGTCTTCTAAGGAAGCCTTGGAAGCATTCATTTCAATAATGAGAATTCTTGCATCTGACAAGGCAAAAGAAATTTCTTCTCGAATATCTTCTTCTGAATCTTTTGCAATTATATTAAATGATGCCTGACCGTCTTTTTCAGAAACCAGCTCATATGATTCAATACATTTTAAATTCTTTAATACTTCAGAGGCCTTGGATGCATTACCTTTTACAGTAATTGCAAGATTCTGACCACTTTTATTCATCTTAAGAATGTTTTCAGTGGTGTCCATAGCTACCACTTTACCTTTAGCTATCATCAAAACATCATCACATACTGCACTGATTTCAGAAAGAATATGCGAACTTAAAATAATCGTATGATCTTTTTTCAAGCTTTTGATTAAAGTTCTGATTTCAATAATCTGCTCCGGGTCAAGTCCCACCGTAGGCTCATCTAAAATAATAATCTGAGGATTGCCAAGAAGTGCCTGAGCAATTCCGACTCTTTGTTTATATCCTTTGGAAAGATTTTTAATCAAACGGTTCGCAACATCCGTAAGTCCTGTGCGCTCCATAACATCTTCGATTTCTTTAACTCTTCCCTCTTTTGCTGTCTTTTTCAGTTTTGCAACAAAATCCAAATACTCTTTTACGAACATATCCGGATAAAGCGGCGGAATTTCAGATAAATATCCAATACATTTTTTTGCCTCTAATGTATCCTGCCCCATAATATGTCCATCAATTGTAACACTGCCGGATGTGGGAGCAATATATCCGGTTATAATATTCATTGTAGTACTTTTTCCGGCACCGTTTGGTCCCAACAAACCATAAATATGTCCTTTTTTAACCTGAAAAGAAATATCGTCAACCGCAAGGTGATTTCCGTATTTTTTTGTCAGATTTTTAACCTGAATCATATCTGTTCCTCCTTAAAACACCAATGAAAACGTTTCATTATACATATTTTGATGAATCTTTTGTAAACAGAGAGAAAAACACTGTACTTTTTGATAAAATACAGTGTTTTCTGTCAATCATTCTCAAAAATTAAACTTCTTCAGCTTCTGCTTCGTCAAAGTGCTTATTAACGAGTTTTGTAACAACGGGAATCTTGATGTTTTTACCCTTGAAACTCTTAATAACAAAGATAATCATCAATACAAGTTCCAAAAGACCCCAGATACTATTTAAGAAGCCCATAATATCAAGCTTAGAAAGAATATCATATGCATTATACCAGCTGAACCAATCCATGAACCAACCGCTTAATGTACTAATCATATCTAAGTATGTTCCTGAAAGCCAACCTAAAACAGTTGCAATCAATGAGAACAATACAGACAATACAAGTGCCTGTGAAGCATTTTTCTTAGCAGCAACTGATTCTGAACAAGCTAAAATTACAGCAAATAAAATCACACATGATGTGAAACTGAAGTAGCCTGTAAAATAGCAAAGAGCGCTTAGAAGTCCAACTGATACACCAAATTTTGTTTTTTCCATTTTGTAATCCACCTTTCAAAATATGTATAAATTAACTACCTTGGTATTATATCATTTGTATATTACTTTCGCAATAAAAAACACCATTTTTACACAAGTTATCTTTATTTTGTTCCGGTGCTGCCATGTCCGCCACGATCTTTTCCTTCCAAAACAGCCACCTCAGTAAACTGAATTTTCGGTTGATTTTCCATTATTCTAAACTGACAGATACGGTCATTTTTATGAATTTCAGTATCACGCACTGCTAAAACCGGCATAAACCACTGGTCATTATCTCCGCAATAGGAGCAGTCGATTACACCCTGATGATTTGTCTGTATAATACCGAAATTTTTAAATGTAGAACTTCTGGGCACTACATGAGCTTCATATCCTTCCGGCAACTGCATTGCTATACCCAAAGGAATCAACGCAAAATCACCCTTCTTTAACTCCACATCCTTTGCCGCGCGCAAATCAATCCAGTCAGATTTTCCGTCAATATAGCAAAGCTTTTCAATCTCTTCATCAAAATATTTAATTTTAATTTCTTTTATGATATCGTTCATTTTGTTTCCCTTTTCGTTATAGTTTTTATTGTATCAAAAGAGTATAAAGAACTTTTTATGCCTCGCACATTCTTGTATTGGTGCCGAAAGCATCCTTTGCATAATTTTCGCAATGAAGCACAGGTACATAAGGTGCTTCTTTTTCCAATGTAGCTTTCACATCGATTACGCGCTGATTAGAACTGCCTTTCCACATTAATTTGGTATCTTTTTTATCAATGCGAAACTCTCCGTCTACGCAGACATCCACATACTGCATATAATCTTCCATGTAAATTTCATCCCACAGAGAACCGGTATAAAGCCAGATGGTTTTATGAGGATACTTTTCTTTAATCTCTTTCATTAAATCCGCCACATCTAAACGATTGGCAAAATGCAAAGGGTCTCCTCCGGAAAAAGTAATTCCCGAAATATAATCCTTATCCAATTGTTCAAAAATCTCTTGCTTAGCCGCATCATCAAAAGGCAGTCCGGAATTCGGGTCCCACGTTATGGGATTATGGCACTCTTTACAACAATGACTGCATCCCGCTACCCAAAGAACCACACGAAGACCGTCACCGTTAAGCATGTCATCCTTAGTTATATTATGATATCTCATTTTACTTCATTCCCTTCCCCTTACATCGACTTACGTTCTTTAATTTCTACCATTTTAGCTTCATTCAGACGTGAATCCCCATGAACACGTGAATATGCCAAGTAGCCGTTCATACGGTCAATCTTTGTTAAATTGCTGCTTCCGCACTTAGGACAAACATCCATTTCCAGCTCCTGATGACCGCAATCGTCACAATATGCCAAAGACATATTTAAGCCCTCATAAAAGCCCATATCCATAGCACGGCGAATCAGGGTTTTAATTGCCTCCAAATTATAGTCAATCGGATATCTTACATACTGGATTTTACCGCCGTTGCATAAATCCCAGAAACGGGCCTCCAAATCCTGCTTCTGAATCGGTGTAATATCTTCCGCCACATGGCAGTGGAAACTGTTGGAAACATATTCACGATCAGAAACGCCTTCGATAATACCGTATTTCTTACGGAACTGCTTAATCTGCAAACCGCAAAGGTTTTCTGCAGGAGTACCGTAGATTGCATAAAGATTTCCGTCCGCTTCCTTAAATTCCGTTACTTTTTTATTGATATATTCCATAACTTCCACAGCAAACTTGCCGTCTTCCACAAGAGACTTACCGTTATGAAGTTGCTGTAATTCATTCAATGCGGTAATACCGAAGGACGCGGTTGCCGCCTTAAGCAAAGGTTTGATTTTATCAGTAAGCTGTAAATGTCCGCCTAAAAAACCACCTTCACAATAAGCCAAAGGATTGGTTGAGGCCCGCATTTCACCTAAATATGCATAGGTACGAATATGCAGCTGACGGATAAGCTCCAAATAATAATCTAATACTTCATAAAAATCTCTGCTTTCATGCTTTGCTTTGGCATAAATCATAGGTAAATGAAGAGATACCGCACCGATATTAAATCTGCCCACAAAAATAGGCTGATCATTTTCATCTGCCGGATTCATACCGCCTCTTTCATACCAGGGAGATAAAAAGGCACGACAACCCATAGGTGAAATAACCTTCTTATACTGCTTGTAAATACTTGCCACATATCCTTTACCTGTCATACTTAACCAGTCCGGGTACATGGTTTTGGCAGAACATTCTACACCTGCATTAAATACATCTTCCATTTCCTTACCGGGACCGTGCAATTCCTCATCATAAAGAAACACAATTTTAGGGAATAAAACAGGTTTTTTGCATTCAGGCTTACCCTGTCCTCTTTTACGTACATTTAACATAGAAATACAAGCCTGACGTGCAAACTTTCCGGTACCAAGACCTGCAGTAACAGTAATAAAAGGATAATCACCGCGACTGCTTGCTACAGTATTAAACTTGTACTCCCAGCCTTGATAACCCTGTTCAAAATCACGGATAATGTCTTCATCTGCTTCTTTTCTTGCCACTTCTTCGCTTACACCCATAGCAAGATATTTTTTTACATATTTTTCATAAGATTTCTCTGCGTAAGGTTCTAAAATCTTATCCACCTCAGGCACGGTAAAACCACCATACTGCTGACTTGCGGCACTTAATACAATATCACCAATAACGTCAAAGGCAGTATCCAATGACTTGGGTTCATTATAAAAGATGTTACCCATTTCAAATCCGCCTTTTAATACGTTTGCCACGTCAAAAAGACAACAGTTCATGGTATCACGGCGGGCAGACATATCATGCACGTAAATATAACCGTCGCGACATGCCTGAATTTCTTCCGTAGTCATGAAAAATTTCTGATAAAGTTCTTTATTTAACTGGTTAAATACAAGACTTCTCTTAGTAGAAACAAGCGCAGAGTCTGTATTCGCATTTTCTTTATCACCGATGTACATAATGGACTGGCTTTTTTTATAAACATCGTCAAGCATACGGACAAATTCCTGCTTATAGTTACGATAATCACGATAACTCTTTGCAACAATGGGCTTTACACCTTCCAATGCACGCTCTACAATATTATGCATTTTCGCAATAGGAATTAATTCCTCACCCATTTCATCAATACTTTCCACTACACTTTTACAGATCTGCGCTTCATCCTCCGGCGTAAATTTGGTTAATGCACGATAAGCAGACTTATTTACCGCATCAATAACCTTCTGGACATTAAATTCTTCCTTACTGCCATCCTTTTTAACAACTTTAACAGCTTTCTGCGGAATATAAATTTTACCATAATCTGTTTTTGTTTCCATACACTTCTCCCCCTCCAAATTGATTTACATAAAACTCTATATATTGTACCCAAAATTTATTATTTTTAAAAAGGCGATACAAGATATAGTATAGATGTTGTGTTTGTCTATGTCAATAAGCGATGTATGCATTTTATAAAAAAATTTGATAAAACAAAAAAACAGCGTAAGAAATTCTCTTACGCCGATTTTATATTGCCGGAATAATCAATATTGCTTAAATATGCTCATCAAATATTCTTTATATTCTTCCACCACATACTCAGGACTGATAATTTGCACTTCAGAACCCAATCCTGTTATCCAACCAAACAACTGCGGACTGACAGCCACCGGAATACGCGCTGTAAAAGAAGTTTCATCCTTCACATGCACTGTAATATCTTTACCAAACCGGTCAATTACAACACTCATCAAAGTATTCGGAAAACATACCGTTAATACTTCTTTTCTTCCTGAATACATTCCGAAGAATTGATTACAATATTCCGCCACATCAAAATGTTTATTCCTGTCAGCCGTTAATCGTATTTCATTTAATATCTTAATTTCTTTGATTTTATCCACACGATAGTGTTTCATCACCTTAGATTCGGTATCATAGGCAATCAGATAATACTTTTCTTCGTTCCATGTCAGCGCCCAAGGGCTTACGTGATATGTCTTACCACTCTTTCTGTACCGAACCTCTTTATTAATAGAATATTCCAGATATTTAAATGAAATCTGTCGATTCTCATCAATGGCACGATGTATTTCATCCACATTATAAAAAATGGATTCATTATCGGATTTTACGCGATTTACAACATAAACTTCACGTTTCAAATTTTTTGCTTCATGGTCATCTGCCAATTTTGTAATCTTAGTAATCAATTCCTTTGATTTCTTTGCAGTAATAAAACGGGATGCCGAAACGGCATCCACCAACACTTTCAGTTCTGCCGCTTCAAAATCTCTGGATGCCAAAAAATATCCGCCGTTCTTTCCTTTGGTAAGTACAATATCATAACCAAAATCACGTAGTGTATCCATATCATTATAAATACTCTTACGTTCCGCTTTAATTCCTTCTTTATCCAGCATGGCAAGAATGGCATCCATTTTAATCGGATGTTCTTCATTGCTCTTTTCATGCAGCATTTTTAAAATATATAAGAGCTTTTGTTTTTGTTTTTCTGCTTTAGGCATAAACAATCTCCCCAAAACATTTATCTGTTAATGGTATTCTTATACTGTAGTCTAATTAGTAGCCTCTGCCACTTCATTCTCTGCTTCCGCTTGAAGTTTCTTTTTATGTGTTAATTTATATAAACTAATACCTAAAAAGATTGCAAGTGCAATCGCAACCACAAATACTATAAATACCAATAAATAGCTTGATAATGATGAAAGAAAAGCCATAAATTCCATTTTTATTCTCCTTATAATCTATTTCAAATAATTATTTTATTCAAAAAAACATTTCGTTAAATCATTGTAGCATTGCACCATTCGCATCGTCAAGCAGATTATCTCCGTCTGCCGCTTTGGTAGCAAGTTCATCACAGCGTTCGTTTTCCGGATGTCCGGCATGTCCTTTTACCCAGATAAATTCTGCCGTGTGAGGCTTCATCGCTTCCAAAAGACGCTGCCACAAATCGATGTTCTTAACATCCTTTTTTCCTGCCGTACGCCAATTATTACGAACCCATGAATCGATCCACTTTTGGTTAAATGCATCCGTAACATATTTGGAATCCGAAACCACTGTTACTTCGCAGGGCTTAGTCAGGGCTTCAAAACCGGTAATAACACCCATTAACTCCATGCGATTATTGGTTGTCTGTTTGTAACCCGCACTGTATTCCCTTACATGTAATTCTCCCTTAGAATCCGTATAATGTAAAACACAGCCATATCCGCCGGGACCATTGGGATTACCTCTCGCCGAACCGTCACTGTAAAGCGTTACTTTCATTATGCTCTATTCTCCTTATTTCTCCATTCGCCTTCCTGCATAAAACAGCCCGCCATCCATTCCGCATTCTCAATTAAAGAATCAGGATATCCCATTAAGCTTAACAATTTAATGGCATTACGCGTATTTGCCGGACCTTTTAATAATTTATACGGGAATAAAATGTCGTTATTTTCAATCTCTTCCTCAAAATGATAATTATCATATACATCCGCAAGAAGCTGTGTCAATTCAATATCATGGGTTGCTGCAAAGCATAACATATTCTCTCCGGAGAATGAGCGCATAATCTCTGATGCAGCCGCAATTCGCTCTACAGTATTGGTGCCGCGAAGAACCTCATCAACAAAACACAATACCTTAACGTCATCTTCCTCCACTGCTTCCAAAATACGTTTAATGGAACGAATTTCAACCATATAATAACTTTCTCCGCTTTCCAAATCATCCCTAAGAGACATGGATGAAAAAATACGATACCGTTCTGCCACATATTCTCTTGCCGGAACCGTCTGAATAGTCTGGGCAAGCAAAGCACAAATTGCCACCGTCTTTAAAAATGTTGACTTGCCGGATGCATTGGAACCGGTAAGAAGCATTCCTTTGCTTATTTCAAAAGAATTCGCAACAGGTTCAGAAATCAGAGGATGAATTGCTTCTTCAATCTTCATACCTTTATCCGTAAATACAGGAACTGCATAATAATCAAGAGCCTGTCTGAATGCACTGACAGAAATATCTGTTTCCATTTTACCTAATATCATATTCATTCTGTCAATCTCATCAGTATGGGTAGACACAGTGCCCAGCATACGATAAAAAATAAACAAGTCAACATGTGTAAGCATCTTAAAAAACATTAAAATGCCGGAAACAATATCTGTGGCTGCATTCGCTGAGTAATCAGAAGATACAAACCAAATATTTGAACCGGATATATCTTTTAAACTTTTACGTAGCGACTTCAGTTCTTCCCCTTCTGCCTTCCATACCTCCGGTACAACTTTAGCAACTTTCTCTGCTGTATCCAACATTCGAAGAATATATTGAAAACTAACTAAATACGGCTCTATATCCTTCTTTTTCTTCATATAAGTGACATTCTGATAAACTATAACAAAAGCAAGAATAATCAGGCCTATATGCACATTTATAAATAACATAATAATACCAAGAATTGTTAATATCCATGGCCAAATAAATACAATTGCTTTCTTTCCCGGAAGTTCACACAAATACTCCAGATAACGATACAAAGAAAACTTGCCCGTTCTACCCATTCTTGCAAATAAAAGCTGGAATTTGATACGTTCCTCTTCATGCTCTTTCATATATGCATAAATTTCTTCGTTTTTACAAAAATCATCCCTATTCTCTGTCAAAACAGGAGTACGCATTCTATAATAGAAATATTCGTCCCCTGCTGAAGAATAGCAATGATTAATTGATTTGTATAAACGGTCACCGTCTATGTCGTTCCATGTAATATCATCAATATTAAAAGACTCCCCCTTATGCCATTCATACATTCCGGTTGCTGCTTTCATGCGTTCACTGCTGTACTCAGCATCATTTAACCGGTTATATTCTTTTTTTAAACGTGTAATAAAATACTTTTTTATCTTCCGTTCACTAAACTTTCCCTGTATAACCACAAAAAGATAAAAAGCAATCAACGCACCAAACAGTATCAAATATTCCATAAAACTAAAGAATTCCTTTCAATCAAAAAATTCTTTCTATAATACGATTTGCTTCTGTATATATTTCTTCTTTGGAAACACCCACACAAAACTCACCGTTATCATATAAAATCTTACCGTTAACCATAGTAAAAATTACATTATTTTTACTTCCGGCATAAACAACATTTTTGCCAATATTATGAAGCGGTTGCATATTAGGCTGTGATAAATCAAGCAAAATCAAATCCGCATTTTTCCCTTCTGCTATACTGTCACTTTCAGGTATGCACATAGCATGGGCTCCGGTATGACATGCCATTTTTAATACTTCCATTGCCGGTAGTGCTGCCGCATCTTCATCCCTTATTTTAGCTAAAACAGAAGTTAAATACATTTCCCGGAAGAAATCTAACGCATTATTACTTGCCGGTCCGTCAGTACCGATTGCAACCGGAATTCCTTCCTTTAATAATTTGGTTATCGGCGCAATACCGCTGGCAAGTTTACAATTTGAGCCCGGGTTGGTAATCACATATAATCCTCTTCTTCGGATGATTTCATAATCCTCATCCTCAAGATACACCATATGATATCCGCCACCACCATTTTCAAACATACCAAGGCTGTCCAAAAAAGCTACAGGAGTCATACCATAGCGTTCTTTACATTCTGCAACCTCTTTTGCAGTTTCAGAAATATGAGCATACACCGGCATTTTATACTGTTTTGAAAGGTCTGCAATATCATGTAATAATTCTTTTGAACACGTGTATTCTGCATGAAATCCGGGTACAAACCGTACCAAATCGCCGGCTGGATTAAATTCATTCATCCACTTTTCCAATAATACTACCGACTGCGAAAAATTATTCACACCTCCGGTCATGGTAATACGCATTCCGCATTCCCTACACGCCTTTGCAATGCTTTCCGGAGTCAGATACATTTCAAAAATTCCGGTAATTCCGCTTTGCAGATATTCAAGAATTGCAAGTTTTGTAAACGTATAAATATCCCCTGCCGTAAGCTTCGCTTCTGCCGGAAATACTGTATTATTCAGCCACTCCTGCAAGGGTAAATCATCTGCCTTGGAACGTAAAAAAGTCATGGCTGAATGAGTATGACAATTTTTAAATCCGGGCAATAAAAGATTGCCTTTACAGTCTCTTTCTTCATCCCAAACATAAGCTTCATTTCTTTTATCTGTATCCGGGCAGACAAAAAGAATCTTCCCATCTTCAATTCCCACCTGCATATTCTCTTTTATATCAGTATCACCGTCTGCAAAGCTTAATAATCTTGCGTGATATAAACGAATTTTCATATTCTGACTCCTATAAAAGACTGAAACTCTCAGGTAATAAATCTTTTAATACATATGTTTTATATTCAGATACAGATTTTGCAACTAAAATACGGAATTCTTCCGGATTGCCAAACTCTGACATAACCTGACGGCACACCCCACAGGGATAAGTATAATCTACCGGTGGAGCATCTTTCTGTCCACCCACAACGGCAATGGCAATAAATTCTTTTTCACCCTCGCTTACCGCCTTAAAAATTGCAGTACGCTCCGCACAATTTGCTACAGAATAAGACGCATTCTCTATATTACATCCGTGATAAATTTTACCACTTCCTGTCAAAAGTGCAGCCCCCACCGCAAAGTTTGAATAGGGACAATACGACTGCTCTCTTGCCAAAAGAGCTTCTTCAATTAACAATTGATCTTTCATCTCATCATACCTTTCAATTCAAGTACAAAATATACAGATTTGCTTACATAATATACTCTGTTTTTAAATTTTACAGTTTACCAAATTTCTTAACAGACTCGGTAACAAGCTTCTTAAATAAAGGTGCTGCCTTATTTGCAGCTTCCTGCACCTCATCATGAGTCAACGGATTCTCAGTCATACCGGCTGCAAGATTACATACGCATGAAATACCGCAGATTTTCATGCCCATATGATTTGCCGCAATAGCTTCCACTACAGTACTCATACCAACTGCATCGCCACCTAAAGTACGAAGCATTTTAATTTCAGTAGGTGACTCAAAAGAAGGTCCTGTAAGCTGGATATAAATCCCCTTCTGTATTGCAATACTATTCTCAGATGCCGCCTGACGAATCAGAACTTTTAATTCTTCATCATATACATGAGTCATGTCCGGAAAACGAACTCCTAATTCGTCAATATTGGGACCAATCAAGGGATTGGGTGCGAAACATGAAATATGATCTTCAATCAACATAAAATCACCGGCATGGAATTCCGGATTAATACCACCGGATGCATTAGTTAAGAAAAGAATTTCTGCACCTAACAATTTCATTAAACGTATGGGTAATACTACATCTGAAATAGGATATCCTTCATAATAGTGTACACGGCCTTTCATACAAACTATAGGCACACTTCCCACATAACCAAAAATAAATTTACCGGCATGTCCCGGAACCGTAGACACCGGAAAACCTTCAATTTCTGAATAATCAATCTCTGCCTTAACTTCAATATCTTTTGCATAGTCTCCCAAACCGGAACCCAAAACAATTGCCACCTTCGGAACAAAATCTGTTTTTGCTCTGACACAGGCAACACAAGATTGTAATTTTTCATAAATCGGATTCATATAAAACCCTCCCCACAATTTTAATATAAAAAGAAGCGGAAATAAAATTTCCACTTCTTTATTGTACCATAATAAGGTCTGTTTAAAAAGCAAATCTTGCGATTTCTTTTAAATTATAATGCATACCATACCACCGTTGGATTCGTTTACAATCTTTTGCATGGTTTCCTGTAATTTTACCTGACTTTCTTCCCCAATGGAAGTTACTTTCTGATTAATCCCATCCTGAACAAGCTGTTCGACTGTTTTTCCGAAAATATTTGTTTCCCAAATTCCTTCCGTCTTTTCACCTTCTGCATTGATAAAATTAATCAGATCATTGGCTTGTTCCTGTGTTCCCACAATCGGAGAAATTTCACTTTCAATATCTGCCTTAATCATATGTATACTGGGACTGTGAGCAATGATTTTCACGCCATACTTATTGCCGTGGCGTATAAGTTCGGGCTTCTCCAACCTGATTTCTGCTTTTTCCGGAGTAACTACACCATACCCTTTAATGCGGACTGCATCTACTGCATTTTCAACCTTGGAATAATCCTGCATCTTGGCGCCAACCTGTTTTAATGTATCAATCAACTGCCATTCATTTGTGATTTCTTTACCTAAAATGTCACTTAGCATCTCATAATAAAAGCTGTCATCTACAGCTAAACTCATTAATACTTTTCCTGTTGCCATATCAATAGCGTCCATTTTACATGAAATTATGTATTCGCTTCCTAAATTTAAGGAACTATTTGCTACATCACGCATAGTATTCAAATTCATTGCATAATCAGCAACTTTTAATGCCATATCTGTTTTTACTTTATGATTGCTCTCAAGAAGTTCCACCCATTTAGGCATATAAAACTCCAATCTTGTAATAGGAAATTCATATAAAACCTCTTCTAAAAGTTTATTAATATCATCCTTTTTTAGCTGGGCACAATTTACAGGAATTGCTTTCACATCATATTTTGTCATGATTTCATTCGCCACAGTCACCGCTTCCTCGCTATAAGGTCTGGAAGAATTTACAATAACAAGAAATGGCTTATTTAAGTTTTTTAATTCTGTAATTGTACGTTCCTCTGCCGCCAAATAACTTTCTCTTGGCAGATCCGAAAAAGAGCCGTCACAAGTCACCACAAAGCCTATGGTTGAATGATCATTAATAACCTTCTGTGTACCGGTTTCTGCCGCCTTGGTAAAAGGTATCGGCTGTTCAAACCAAGGTGTTTTTACCATACGTTCCATATCATTTTCCATATGTCCGCTGGCACCTTCTACCATAAAACCTACGCAGTCAATTAACCTGACTTTAATTTTTACATCATCCGATAAAGAAACCTCTGCCGCCTCCTTAGGAATAAATTTGGGTTCTGTTGTTGTAATGGTTTTTCCTCCACTGCTTTGCGGTAATTCATCCTGCGCGCGCATTCTCTCATTATTATCCGTCATATTAGGCAAAACAAGTAAATCCATAAAACGCTTAATAAACGTGGATTTTCCCGTTCTTACAGGTCCTACTACGCCGATATAAATTTCTCCTGCACATCTTTCCTGTATATCATGATAAAGATCAAATGTATCTGTATTATTTCTGTCCATAACCAACCTCCTGACGTTTCTGTTACAATATATGTCTTAGATTAGTTGTATATGACACGTAAAAAAGATACTTCTACAATTTGTAAAAGTATCTTTTAAATGCATCATTATAAATTTTTATATATTCGTCTAATATAAAACATCATATAGTTCCTTTAAGGAATGAATTGTATAAGTCGGCACAATCTCACCATACTCCGGCATTTCAGGCACAATATGACAGGTATCAATACCAAAATCATGTCCGCCTTTAATATCCGAGCTCATAGAGTCGCCCACAATTATCATACTGCTTTTATCGGGACAACCAAGCTTTTCATAAACATATTGAAAAAATTCCCGACTCGGCTTATTATAACCGATATCCTCTGATACAAAAACATTCTGAAAAAAAGGAAGCAACGTACTCTCCTGCAAACGAGGATGCTGAACAGCTGCAGTTCCGTTTGTTACCAGGCTTAAACGAAAATGTCTTCCAAGACGGGCACATACTTCATAAGCATCCGGCATTAAATCGTGGCCTTTCGATAATTCATTCTGATAAAACATTTCCATAGTATCATCTCCGGGATGTTTCACCCCAAAATGCTCACACATAATCTTGAAACGGCAATCTATTAACTCCGGCTTGGTTATTTCCTTACGCTCCAGTCTTTTCCACAAACTATCATTTAATTTATCATAAAAATCAATACTCTCTTCATTTACCGGAAAACCATATTTTTTATATGTAACAATCAATGCATTACGCTGTGCCGCCTTAAAATCAATTAAGGTCATATCCGCATCCATGAGAACATGTAAATACTTCATTTATTTTCTCCTTATAAACATATAGTGCACTCTCGAAAGATTGCACTATATACATTACATATTACCGTTTAGGAGGTTCATCCTCATCAAATTCAATTTGAAGAAAGAAGCCTCTGGGTGTATCCAAAATATCACGTACAACACCTTCTCTGCTTTTTAAACGCTCATAATAAGCATAATTACCGGACATTGCTATTGCCGGTTCTGCCGTATAGTAATAGCTGGATGGCAGAACACCTTCTGTAATTTTAACCGTATCTCCTATGGAAACCAAATTTTCACGTTCCATTTTAAATTCCATTGTACGCATCCGGTTACCTCCGTTTTATTTCCAAGCACCATCCATAATTTCAATTTTCTTATCACGAAGCATCAACTCTTTTACAGCCTGATCAGCTGACTGCCCCTCAAAAAGAACCGCATTTACCTGTTCAACAATAGGCATATCTACTTCATATTTTTGAGCAAGAGCCATTGCTGCCTTCGCGGAATGAACACCTTCTACCACCATCTTAACCTCTGCCATTGCCTCTTCCATGGTGTACCCACGACCAATCAGCATACCGGCCTTACGGTTTCTGGAATGCTTACTTGCACAGGTCACAATCAAATCACCCACACCGGAAAGACCATAGAATGTTTCAAATTTACCACCCATAGCCATACCCAGACGTGCAATTTCATTAATACCTCTGGTAATCAACGCCGCTTTTGTATTATCTCCATAGCCCAAGCCATCCGCAATACCGGCAGCCAATGCAACTACATTCTTTAAAGCCGCGCCAATTTCAATTCCTAATACATCAGGACTGGTATACACACGAAATACTTCACTCATAAAAAGATTCTGAATATATTCTGCTGTTTCTTTGCTTTTAGCTCCTACAACAATTGTTGTAGGAATCTGACGTCCTACTTCTTCTGCATGGGAAGGGCCTGATAAAACAGCCACATCTGCATCCGGAAGTTCATCTTCTATTACCCCGGATAAAGTAGTCAATGTTTTTTCTTCAATACCCTTGGCAACATTCACTACAATCTGACCTTTTTTTAAAAATTCTTTCATACGAGCCGATGTACTTCTTACAAAAGGAGAAGGAACAGCTAATACAAGCATATCCTTATCCTTCATTGCAGCTTCCAAATCCACAGTAAAAATCATATCCGAAGGAAGTGCCACACCGGGCAACTTATCCTTATGTTCTCTTTCAGTCTGAAGCATTGTAATTTCATCTTCCAATGCAGACCAAACGGTCACCTCGTTTCCATTGTTGTACAATAATTTTGCCAGTGCAATACCCCAGCTTCCTGCGCCGATCATACCGACTTTCGCCATATCTGTAATCCTCTCTTATTTTAGAAATTATATTTATGTATTTTTTGTATCTTTGATTCTATTATTTGTTTTCTTCCTTTATTTCTCCTGAATCAGCTGATACAACTTCGTTCTCATCCTTTGCAACTTCGTCTTCCTTGATTAGAACGGAATCATTTACATTCTCTTCTTCTGTTTTGACTTCCTCTGACAATTCAACCTGCTCTTTTTTATCCGGATTAATCACAGAAATTTTCTCAGTTTTATCTTCTTTTACATCTGCCTTAGCAAGTTCTTCTACGGTTTCTTCATCAGTTTCTTCTGTTTTTTCCTTACTAAGTTCACCGATTTCTCCGTCCTTTTTAGTCTTTTTGAGGATAGTCTGACGCTCCTCTCCCCTAATCAGACGCTTAATATTTTCTCTATGCTGGAATAACGCAAGTGCAGTTAACAATGCAGCAACAATGTACATTTCAATCAATGCAGGCTGACTCATACCAAGCAAACCGCTCTGACCAAAAATAATTAACTGAGCCATAAACCCTAAATACATAAAAATAGATGCCAATGAAACATAATGTGTCAGGAAAAAGATTCCGAAGAAAATAACAACTTCTGCCGGAATAATTCCCCAATAGAAGGAAAGAATCATAGCTCCTGAGCAGGCAATTCCCTTACCGCCTTTAAACTTCATATAAAAGGGATAATCGTGACCAAGAATCACACCTGCACCGGTATAAATTCTTAATAAATAATCCATATCAGGGAAAAACCAATGAAAAATCAACCATGTTAAAAGAATTGCAAAAAATGTCTTTAACATATCTCCTGCCAAAACAATGGCACCGGCTTTTCTTCCCATTACCCTTAATGTATTTGTTGTTCCTGCGTTTCCGCTTCCATGCTCCCTAACATCAATTCCTCTTGCCTTACCATAAAGATAAGAGGTTGAGATAGAGCCTAAACCATAACCAATCAGCAAACATAAAACTCTTGCCAGAATTGTCATTATGAATTTTCCTTCCTTTCCCTAATAATGAAATGCAACGGTGTTCCCTTAAATCCGAATGCATCCCTGATTCTATTCTCAATATATCTTGTATATGAGAAATGCATTAATTCTTTATCATTTACAAAAATAACAAATGTCGGCGGCTTTACAGCAACCTGGGTAATATAGAACAATTTTAGTCTCTTACCCTTATCCGTAGGCGGTTGTTGCATTGCAACTGCTTCCATCATAATTTCATTTAATACACCGGTTGCTACACGTAAAGCATGATTCTCCATTACGGTATCAATCATTTCATAAAGCTTAGGCAGTCTCTGACCTGTTTTAGCAGAAATAAACATAATCTCCGCATAAGGCATAAATGCCAGCATATCACGGATTTCTGCAGTAAATTTATTAGTGGTTTTATCATCTTTTTCGATGGCATCCCACTTATTTACCGCAATGATAATAGCTTTACCTCGCTCATGAGCAATACCTGCTATCTTGGTATCCTGATCAGTAACACCTTCCGTAGCATCAATAACCAGAACTACAACGTCCGCACGTTCCACTGCACTGACGGTACGGACAATCATGAAATGTTCGAGTTCTTCTTTAATTTTATTTTTACGACGTACACCTGCGGTATCAATCAGTACATATTCCTTACCATTATAAGTTACTTCCGTATCTACGGCATCTCTTGTAGTTCCTGCAATATCAGATACAATTACACGGTTTTCGCCAACCAATTTATTAATAATGGAAGACTTACCCACATTTGGCTTACCTACAATGGCAATCTTAGGTCTTTCATCCTCTTCTTCTGTAAAAGCATCTTCCGGAATATGCTCCATAACTTTATCAAGCATATCACCGATGCCCAATCTGTTGGCGGCAGAAACAGGAATCGGATCTCCAATTCCCAAATTATAAAACTCATATACATCTGCCATGTACTTATCAAAGCTGTCAACCTTATTTACTACTAATAAAACAGGTTTTTTACTTCTTCTAAGCATATCCGCAACCTTAGCATCCGCATCCACAAGTCCCTGCTTTACATCAACAAGGAAAAGAATAACATCTGCTGTCATAATGGCAATTTCAGCCTGTTCCCTCATTTGAGATAAAATAATATCTTTACTGTCAGGCTCAATGCCACCAGTATCAATCAATGTAAAATTTTTATCCAACCATGTTACGTCCGCATAGATTCTGTCACGGGTAATACCCGGCGTATCTTTTACAATGGAAATTCTCTCCCCTGCAAGCACATTAAACAATGTTGACTTACCTACATTAGGGCGTCCCACAACCGCCACTATGGGTTTCTTCTTTTTTCTAGCCATATAAACCTTTCTTTCCGTATCTTATTATCACAATATCCGGACAATAAAATAATATTTATACATAAATAAAACTTATTTCATATCAATATCAAGCACCTTATATAAAAATTCCTGACCGCTTGATTTTACAATATCTGTTTTTACTTGTAAAGCCTTTTCCACCGCAGAAACTGTCACATCATCCAGAAATACATCTTCATTACACTTTAACATATTCTCAGGCAATAAAAGAACTTCTCCCAGTTCATTATTTTCCAACTGTGCAATCAAATCGCCTCCCGTAATCAGTCCTGAAACGGTAATTTGTTCCCCAAAGAAATCATTACGGATTGCATAACAATTTATCTGTATCTTTGGGAATTCATGCATAATCTTTGCAGAAAGCTCAGATAACATATCATAGGCCGATTTGCCGGTAGCGACACTGACTATACGCTTAGGCTTTACATCTTCGTCAACCACAAGCACCTCTGCTTCTTTTCTTTCTCCATATCCATATAATTTCAATTTCTTTGATAGAATAGAATCATACTCAGCTTCTTCTTTGATGTAATCGTACGCCTCTTCAAATTCATTACGAAATAAGCGAAGCATGCCTACACCATTCTCAAGTTGTAAATAGCCATCATAGTTCTCTTCTGCCGGTAATTCTTCTTCTGCCAACAGATACCACTCATCAGAAGCATGAACAAAATGTGTACCAAAAGCTGCCATACAATGCGCCTGCCAGCCATGAATCTGCACAAGTACCTGCTTTGCATCCTCCTTGGTAAAAGGCTTTAACGGATATAAACCTTCACGATACTTAGACAATCCCACCGGTACCACTGACACACTCTCCAAAACCGGAATATATTTCATTAATTGCTCAATGGAATAGTCTAACTCTTTTTTATCATTTACACCTTTACAAAGAACAATCTGTCCGTTCATGGTAATTCCTGCTTCAAACAGCCTGTCCGCCTTTTTTAAAGACTCTCCTGCAAAGCGGTTATTAAGCATTTTACAGCGAAGCTTAGGATTCATAGTTTGAAAAGAAATATTAATCGGTTCCAAATGAAAACGGATGATGCGGTTAATATCTTCCTCTGACATATTGGTTAATGTCACATAATTCCCCTGTAAAAATGATAATCTTGCATCATCATCTTTAAAATACAGAGTTTCTCGCATACCGGGAGGCATCTGATCAATAAAACAGAAAATACATTTATTTGAGCAGGAACGATAATCATCCATAAACGCATTTTCAAATTCTATACCTAAGTCCTCGTCAAAATCCTTTTCGATTTCAACCTCTACCTCTTCTCCCTGTTTACTTAATACGGTAATAACCAATTCTTCCTCTTGTATCAGATAACGATAGTCAAGAATATCTTGGATTTCTTCATTATTTATTTTTAAAATCGTATCCCCGGGCTCCATACCGCATTCTTCAGCAATACTTCCCGGTAAAACTTCTTTTATAATGTGTAAATTCTTTTTCTTCATTTCTTTTTTCCAAACTATAAATGCATCTTGTTTGTTTCTTTATTATCATAACCTTATATCATGCTTATTACATATTTCAACAATGTTTCTTGCACATAATACACTTATTATATAATACACCAGTCCTTAAACTTTCTCAAGCAAAGATTGCAAGCTTTTCTTGACGTAATTTGTCAGCAATGATATAAAAGAAGTAACGCTTTTAAACAGGTTATTTATTATAATATAGTTAAATTATGAACATATTTTGAGAAAGGATTTACATATATGCCTAATTTACTTGAACTTGAAAATGCCATGCCTGTGGCTCCGCTTAAAATTGTTGCCATGCCCGGCGCAAAACAGCTTGGAGAAAGAATTAACGAATATTTGGTTGCTTTTCGTAGGGAAATTAACAACGTTCACCGAAATGACCCTGCTTTTCAAGGTTATATCGAAGATAATTACCTTGTAAAATATCAGACGCCCCGTTTCGGTAGCGGTGAAGGAAAAGGTGAATTACTGGAATCCATCCGAGGTAAAGACTTATATCTTCTTGTTGATGTCTGCAATCACAGCCTGACCTACAGAATGCACGGCTATGTAAATCATATGTCTCCTGACGACCATTATCAGGATTTAAAACGTATTATTGCTGCAGCAACCGGTAAAGCACACAGAATCAATGTTATCATGCCTTTTATGTATGAAGGAAGACAACATAAAAGAAGCGGTCGTGAATCTTTAGACTGTGCTTATGCATTGGAAGAATTAAGTGCAATGGGTGTTAATAACTTTATTACCTTTGACGCCCATGACCCCAGAGTGCAAAATGCCACTCCTCTCTGCGGTTTTGATAATTTCACACCGAATTATCAGTTTGCAAGAACTTTACTTAACAATGAAGATGATTTAATTATCGATAAAGAACATACCATTGTAATCAGCCCTGATGAAGGTGCTTTAGACAGAGCCATCTACTTTGCTACCGTTCTCGGTGTAGATACAGGTATGTTTTATAAGCGTCGTGATTATACCAGAATTGTTAATGGTAAGAATCCCATTGTTGCTCATGAATTCTTAGGTGACAACATTGATGGTAAAGATGTTATTATTATTGATGATATGATTTCTTCCGGCGACAGTATGATTGATACCTCACGTCAGTTAAAAGAAATGAATGCAAGACGTGTATTTATCTGCTGTACTTTCGGTTTGTTTACAAATGGTTTGGAAGCTTTCGATAAGGCATATGAAAAGGGATATTTTGACAAAGTAATTACTACTAACCTTACTTATACCCTTCCTGAACTTTTACAACGTCCTTATTATTTACAGGCTGATATGAGTAAGTTCACTGCTTCCATTATCGACTTTATGAATCATGATACTTCACTGACACACACCTTAACTCCTACGGATAAGATTCATGAAATTGTGAAGTTATACAATGCAAGAAAAGTTGATATTGAGTTTTAAAATATACATAAATCCCTTGATTCAATGTGAATCAAGGGATTTTTAGTGATGTAACTATATACACTCATTATTCATATATTACTGCTTACCGGCATTCATGGCAGTTATGCTGTATGTAATATTAGCCACAAAAGCAATAATCGCAATGACTGCAATCGGCAAAATACCAATTTCAAAAAACATAGCAGCACAAACAAAAACAACCATAAGAACTAATAGTGTAACATTTACTGTTTTCACGGTTTTATAACCTGCAATACCAATCTGCATACGCTCTGCTTCATCACAGCTTTCATACCAAACCTTATCAAACTTCATGTCGTAAACACTACCCTTTTTCTCAGGATTCATAAGTTTTGTCTGATTTACACATGCTTTCTGAATACCCAATCCTGCATATAAAGCAGCCATAAAAACAACAAGTATTACCAAACGTAAAACAGATGATAATACACTAGTCTCATCTGAATCTGATAAAGACATGCTTGCATACATTGCAAATCCAAAGAAAGCAAAATTCACGTAATATAAAATGTTGGAATACATAAGACTTAAAGATAAATTACGGTCTGCAGTTTCATACTTCTCATCTTCATCAATATTACTCTTCCAAATTTTCTTTCCCTTACTGTAATAAACCAAGCCAATGATAAAAAACAAAATATCCAATACAATCATAAGTATAGATGCCGGCACCGTAAAATCTTTCTGTAACTGATTCCAAAAGTTCACAAATGACATACCGGAGCGTTCCAACAAAACAACTATAAATATACCGGCGGCACCGATAATTCCTCCTACAATACCGGAAATTACACAAATCAAAATAAACTGTCCAATCTTTTTATTATCTTCCTGCTTAATTTCTGCTTTGCGTTCTTTTACTTCATTGCTTACGATATTTTTAACTGCATCATCTTCTTCATTTAACGCCTCTGCATTAACTTTAATATTATCCTTCATAACAAACTATCCTTTCACAAGCTGTTATTTGCATATGATTTTTATACTATATCTTTTTCGTTTTACTCAATTTCATTTCTAATCTTCTTCATATTGAAATGCTTCTTCTACCGTCACATCAAATACCTTAGCAATTTTAATCGCCAGCGTGACCGAGGGGGAATAATCCCCTCTTTCAATCAGACTTATGGTTTGGCGACTTGCTCCCACCAACTTTCCCAATTCCTGTTGGTTTATATTTTTACGTGCCCGTAATTCTTTTAATTTATTATATAATGGCATAATTGCCACCCCCTATTTTTATTACCTGATTGCCATAAGTATCATAGAGACATAATATTGTGCGAATAAAAACAGGCAGAAACACCAAAACAATATCATACCCCATGAGAATACACCTTTTCCAAACTGGCATCCTTTGGAAATTCCGTAAGGACTGGGATTCAAACGGAATTTTTTCAAAAATACAAAGAATAATATAATTCCGGTCAAAGCAAGAATACCAAGGAATCCCATCCATGCCAGGAATGCAAACATAGCAATTAAAGCTTCAATCGTTGCAGGATCACCGGCCATAGCATTATTCATATAATTCGGATCCAATAAGAGTTCATATTTTTCCAGATACATCTGTACTAAATAAAGATTAATAACCGATGTTGTTAAATTAATTGTCATATGCAAAGCAATTGTGTACCAAACCTTACCGGTTTTAACATAAATGAATGCCCAAAACAGACCAAGTCCTGTTGCAAAAAATACCTGTGCAAAATTACCGTGGAACATACCAAACATAAGACCTGATAACATAACTGCAAGGAATTCACCATATTTTACTACTCTGTCAATTAATAATTTTCTAAAAATAAGTTCCTCAAAAATAGGTGCTAAAATACCAACTGTTAAAATTCTCCAAAACGGATTAGAATCCAACATCATATTGGCAAGTGCATTGGTTTCATCAGCATTCACACCAAAAGGTACGGTTAAAATAGTATTAATAACCGAACCGATTATACTACCAACACCACAAATTCCGGCACCGATTAAAACACAAAGAATCCACTTCCAAAAGCCCATCTTCTTTTTCTCAATCTTTGTAATCGGCATTTTATGAGTTAGCAATAAAACGAAGGGAAATCCAATCACATACATAGGTAAAATAATCTGCATAAATTGTGCCCATGATTTATCATACATGCTTTCGGGCAATAAGACAGAATATACAACCTGAAGAAGGGTTACTACCACTCCAAATAAAGCATACTTCCAGCCTATCTTGGCAGCTGTTTTCTTCATTTCTTTCATTCCGCCTGCCATATCAGGCTCTGCATTCTGTACATTTTCGGTTACAACCGAATCCATAACCATGTTTTCTTCCATTATCGTGTCTCCTCTCACATATTACACATTTTAATTTGACAGTTTTCTTTTGCAGTTTGACGTCTTTTATTTGCAACTTGACAACTTTACTTGTCATTCACAATATATCATTGACAAAGAAAGTTGTCAATACCTTTTTATAAAAAATGACAAAAAAAATTGTCACACCGTAAAAAGCGTGACAATTCTTTAATCATCTTATTTCTCATCTTATTTCTTTGGCAATAATATCTTTGTTTTAAACCATTCATCCCCTGCCTCATTTTCAAGGTTCCCGGAATATTTTGTAAGAATTTCTTTTACATTTCCAAGACCGATACCATGATTTTTTATATCTTCTTTTGTGGTCATTAATACTCCTTCTGTATATACAATTTTATGATTGAACGAATTCAAAATGACGATCATGCAATATTCCTCACTATGAGTTACTTTTACATGAATCTCCCTTTTTCCTTCACATTGTTCTGCTGCTTCAATAGCATTATCAATCAAATTTGAAAAAATAATACATAAATCTGCCGGCTTCATATAAGAAATCCCGTTAAGACATCCTTCAAAACCAAAATCTATGCCTTTTTCCTGCATGCTTAACATTTTAGGAGCAAGAATCATATCAAGTGTCTCGTTGCCGGTAGTCACTTTCCATTTAGACATATCTGTCTTGCCTGACAATTCATCAAAATATGCTTTTGCTTCTTCTACATCTCCCTGCTCTAACAGTCCTTGCATCACTATCATATGATTTTTCCAATCGTGACGAAACTTGGATATTTCTTTATTTTCTTTTTTATATTCTTTAAAATATTCATACTCCGCATCAAACTGTTGTTTATAATTTTCAGATATATACTGAAAATGTTTAGCTCTTTTACGGTAAGCAATGGCATATACAAGAGCCGCATTTAACACTAATACAAACAAAACCCATGCGATATTTAATGCTCTGTCATCAAAAGTGTCCTGTAACATCATAAGAATATCCGCAGAATACGAACCGAAAACGCAGAATAAAACCAGTATAATGCCTTCCCACAATGACAAGGTGACATAAACAGACTTCTTTCCCACAAAGTGCTTTAAAAGAATCAGAACAATAAAAAATGAAATATCCGAAACTATCCAAAGAGGTGTAATAAATATGTTATCCAACATATAACCGTAACGATTCCATCCAAACAACACTTCAATTAATTCGAAATTCATCCCCCACTGCATATATACCAAAACAGCCGGAACGGACAGTAATAATGCCTTAAAGCGTTTCTCTTTGGCACAAATTACAATCGCAGTTGCATAAAATAAATATTCCAATATAGCTATAATACTTTTAGGCGGTTCAATCACATAACATAAAAAAATATAATATGCAATAAAAACAAGACCTAAAATCAAAAAATGCTTCCAATTGCTTTTCATCGGAATACCAAATGGTACTTCAACTATCAAAATCAGGTCATACAAAACCAGCAAATCCACAAAAACACAGCAAAACGAGAGGATATTGTCAATCATTGCAATAAACCTCCCTCTATATACTTCATAAAAGCACTGCGAAAAGCACTTTCTTTTCTTCTGCTTAACGGAATCTTATCTCCGTTTGATAATATAATACTACCATTGCTAGTGCTTTTATGATAACGCAGATTAATCAGATATTTTCGATGTACCCTAAAAAATCCATAATTTTCAAGCATTGTTTCATAATCCTGCAAGCTGCCGCGATTTAAATGCTTTTTTGTTTTTGTATGAACCACAAGATATTTATCCTCTGCGCTGATATAAAAAATGTCATTTACCGGTAAACATATCTCTTCCTTTACATTTTTCACAATAATATATTTATTACGTTTTCTTACTTTCTCCGTATCAATAAGGATTTTACTTATCTCTTCCTTTGACGGCGGTTTTAATAAATAGCGGCAAGCTCCGGTTTCATAGCCTTCAATAGCATACTGTTCAAATGCCGTCAAAAACACAAGACGAATTTCCGGCATCTCTTCTTTTAGAATCTTACCTAATTCCACTCCATTTACTCCCGGTAATTCAATATCAGAAAAAAGAAGATTGGGCATAATTTCCCCAGTCTCCTTTTTTTTGCGTAAATCATCCAGAAGTTTCTGTGCATTCTCAAAACTTCGAATTTCAATATGTATATTATTTTCTTTTGCACATTCCATAAGAAGCTTTTCTATGGAAACTGCATGCTCTTTTATATCTTCACACAGATAAACCTGCATTTTATCGTACCATTTCCCGTATATATTATTATAGATATCCATACAAATTTCATTTTAAAATATTTTGTTGTATATAGCAATAAAATGCGACAAACGGTCGCAAAAATATGATAAACGGCAATTATAGCTTATTTATGAATCCTGTTCCTTCATATAGATATTAATTCTTGACTGTATACTCTCACATACAGCAGCCGCACTTTTTTGTCCTGAATAGAAGCCCTTTGCTTCTTCCGTAATAATTTCCCAAATCCATGCATCTTCGCCAATATAAATAACACAATGCTCCAAGCAAGCATCCATCATTGGTATAACATCTAAATCTGCCGGTCCAATCACAATATCTTCTTCTGCCATACCAAATACCACATTGGAAGAATAGGGATAAATGGTTCCTACCACTTCATTTTCATAAATTTCTTCACTGGTAATAACCTTATACATTTCCTCCCAAACGTCATTACGCATCGGGAATAAACCTCCCGGATAACAATATTTTATCTGATACTCATAAGTCAGGAACTGTCGCACAAATTCCCATGCAACATCCTGATGCTCACCCGTCGCACCAATTCCCAACACCTTTGTCGGGCGAAGATATAATTGTTCTTTATTACCATCCAAATTTCCCATCAGACAAAGCTTACCGCCTCTATCCATATCATTATAATGAGAAATTACACACAAATCATAAAAACTTATATTATATGAAATAAATCCTCTTTGTTGAAGCACGTCCATAAATGTCATCGAAAAACTCTCGTCATATGACGGAAACTGTGCAGATGATTCTAATATACCCTCAAACAAACCATCGCTAAAATTACAACTCTGTCCGGTTTCGTTGATTAATTTATCTTTATTTGCATGATATAAGTAAAGTAACATTTCTTCCCGATAAGAAGTCTCCGTATTCTCTTGCATCAGAGTTTTTATTACTTCCTCATTCCATTCGCCTCCATATTCTGAAATTCTACTGTCGTCCACTAAAAATGTCTGAATATAAAAACCAGGTATAATCACAGGAAGCTCACCGTTTACTTCACATGCATTCAATATTTCATCACGAAAATCTTCACGCGAAAATTCTTCATCAGCATCAATAAATGGATATATATCTGCCAACATATCTTTTTCAACCAAGGTAAAATAATCTATGGTTTCCAAATCATACAAATCAATTTTTTTACCGGCCATAATATCCTGTAAAAGTGCCTGCATAGGATTTTCTTCATTACCATAAGCCAATACTTCAATGCGGTATTGTGTATTACTAATATTAAATTCCGCTACCTCCTGGGGTATGCTTATAGAATCCGACAAGGTTGCAAAATACAACACTTCTCTTTCATCAGTCTGAACAAACTCTTTAGGCATGGTTTTAATTACAATAGGGCCTACATTCAATAAGTTTACATATGTATACAGGATTCCATCTTTCATATAAGTTGTTTGATATAAATTATACTCAAGATTTGCCATACTGAATAACGGTACTCTATTACCGGTTTCAAAATCATATCCGTATACTATATTCTGCCAATCATAAATAAAATCAAATTCTTCCGTTTCCGCACAGGCAAATATATCATTTGCTTTTATTTTATCCAAATTGGCTTCGTAAGGATGATTATCTTCTAAAATTACAATTTCCTTATCATGCGCCAAAAGTGTATATCCGGATACTGTTTTAATCATATTAACATAATTTCCGTATTCTTCGGTAGATAACAATTCACCGTCTTTATTGATAACATACAAGTATTTTGTTTCATCTATTGCTGCTTCATGTGTTAAAATATATAGGTTACCATCTGCCCCTTCCTCTATTTGATAGTATCCGTCAAGAATATTCTCCTTAGAAAAAGCTACAGAATGCAGAAGTTCTCCTGATTCATTATAGGAATTTAATATCCACTCATCAGAAATTGTTTCCTTATTTTCCATATTTATTAATGTGTGGCTTATCAGACAATAATATTTATTTTCAGTACCTTTCCCAAAAGCACTGATAGACCAATATTCTTTACGATTTCCTTCCAATTCACTACTCAACATAGTAGGTTGCGATATGGACACCAATTCCGAAATGGGTGTTTCATTTAAATAATCTAAAAAAACCAAATAATTCTGTCCGCTTCCTTCCAAGTCATATGCATATCCGTAAAGTTTTTCTCCCATTACACTTCCAGTCGGACTTAACCCCATAGTATATTGAACCGTTGTTACCTCTTGTCCATATTCATCAAGTGTTTGAACATCCTTATCCTGAGAGGTAATATAAAAAATCAATAATGAAATAATAATCACACAAATGGCCATGATAATAATTACTTTTATGACATTCTTCTTCATACATTACCTCCGATTCTTTTCTTTGATTTCAATATAATCCAATCATATAAAAAAAGCAACCGAAGAAGTTGATTCACTCCTTCGTTTGCTTTTATCTGCATGTGCTTGCATATTAACCAGGTTTTAGCACCTTATCTTAGTACTAATCGACTACACTAAAATCTTACAGAAGTTCTTTTTACCACGTCTTACAATAAACTCACCTGCGCCGATTTCTTCCTTGGTATAAGTTTTCTTGATGTCAGTTATCTTTTCGTCATTTACGGCCACACCACCCTGCTCAATAGCACGACGACCTTCGCTTCTGGTAGGAACCAGTTTTGCACTAGCCAAAATACCAATCAAGTCGATACTTCCGTCTCTGTAGTCTTCTTCCTGTAAGGTGTAAGTGGGCATATTCGCGTTGTTTCCACCGCCACCAAATAATGCTTTGGATGCTTCCTGCGCCTTCTGTGCCTCTTCCTCACCATGAATCATCTTGGTAAGTTCGAATGCAAGAATCTCCTTCGCAGTATTTAACTGGCTGCCTTCCCAGTCATTCATCTTATCAATTTCTTCTAAAGGTAAGAAAGTAAGCATACGAATGCACTTAAGTACATCTGCATCTCCGATATTTCTCCAGTACTGATAGAATTCAAAAGGTGACGTCTTGTTCGCATCAAGCCAAACAGCACCCTTCTCTGTTTTACCCATCTTCTTGCCTTCTGAATTAAGAAGTAAAGTAATGGTCATAGCATATGCATCTTTACCCAACTTACGACGGATAAGTTCTGTACCGCCCAGCATATTGCTCCACTGGTCATCACCGCCAAACTGCATATTACAACCATACTTCTCATACAACATAAGAAAGTCATAGCTCTGCATAATCATATAGTTAAACTCTAAGAAGCTTAATCCCTTCTCCATTCTCTGCTTATAACATTCTGCGGTAAGCATTCTGTTAACAGAGAAATGAGGACCCACTTCTCTTAAAAACTCTACATAGTTTAAATCAAGTAACCAATCTGCATTGTTTACCATCATAGCCTTACCATCAGAAAAGTCAATAAACTTACTCATCTGCTCCTTGAAGCAATCGCAGTTATGCTGGATTGTTTCCTTGGTCATCATTTTACGCATATCAGACTTACCGGAAGGGTCACCAATCATACCTGTACCGCCACCGATTAAGGCAATGGGCTTATTGCCTGCCATCTGAAGACGCTTCATTAAGCAAAGCGCCATAAAATGACCTACATGAAGACTGTCTGCAGTCGGGTCAAAACCAATATAAAAAGTTGCCTTACCATTATTGATAAGCTCTTTAATTTCTTCTTCGTCAGTCAACTGAGCAAGCAAACCTCTCGCCTGCAACTCGTCATAAATTGTCATTTTCATATTCTCCGTTTCTTTTATAAAAATTAATATTTTACAATGTTCAACATACCATGGCAAAATGCCAATACACACTGTCCCATATTATAAAATTGCTTGCAATTTTTGTCAATCTTCACACTGCATATTTATTGTAATAGTTCTATGAAACATATATCTGTCATTCTATTCCGGCAATTCTTCACTCCCAGCCTCTTCTGCCGACATCAAACTCTCATCCGGTAAAAGTGCATCCTTCGTATAATAATTAGATGCATTCCATAGAATCCATTCCGTATATCCGGCATCATAAACCGCCTGAATCTGCGCACGAACTTCTTCAGCACCATATTTATGATATGGTTTTATCCAACTTGCAGTAAAATCCTGAAGCCAGGGTCTGACTATAGGCCGTTCACCTTCCGGAAGAGTTGAAAGACTATTTCCCGAAGCATTCAGGGCCCCGGTTATCATTTCATAAGGAGCACTGTTGGGATATTGCTGTCCGTATACCCCTGAAGCATAATGTGAAGGATATATCATAGGGCAAACCACATCCAGATTGCCACTTATGGCAGCATAATCCTGTCCTACAATTCCGCTGTCATATTCATTATCAATAATGGTTCCGAACACATCTGCCGAAATAATCACACCAAGGGGCGATAGTTTACTGTACACATACTCGGTAAATTGCGTAATTATCTCTGTTTTGGATACAGTGGCAGAATCTTCGCCATAATTGACTTCTCCTGCTTTAATTTCCGTAGAAAACCTTACATAATCAAACTGAATCTCATCAAAACCGTCCTCGGCCGCACAGGTTGCAACCTCAACCAGATAGTCCCATACTTCCCGATTATACGGATTCACCCACGCAAGACCGCTATTATCATAATATACGCTTCCGTTAGTCCGATGTACACTCCACTCCGGCTTCGCCTTCGCAATAAAAGGATCGCGAAATGTAACTATTCTGGCAATAACATAGATACCTTTATCATGCAAGGTTTGAACAAGCGCAGGCATATCTTTTACATACTTTACCGTAGAGCCTAATGTTTCAACGGTTTCACTACTCATAGAATAGGTAATAAAACCATCATCATTTTTGACATCAATTACGACAGTATTTAACTCTGTCTCTTCCACCAACTGAATGATATCATTCATTCTCTCATGTCCGGCTACAGGTCCGGTTACGTATATTCCTTTTACCGCAGGTGGTGCCTGTTTTGCAACTGCAAGCATCTTACCTTCCGGGGTCACCAAAGATGCCAGATAATCCTTTAGTTCTTCTTCATTTTCCGGCAAGACCTGTAGAACGCCTTCCTGACTGTCCTCATTTTCTTCTAATATGTTGTCTGCATTTTCTATATTAACATTATTCTCTTCCTTATTTCCTGAAGCTATGACTTCTTCTAATGTCTCTAAGTGAAATAATGTCTTTATATCTGTAATAAAATCCGCAGATTCATTATTGTAATAATATCCAAACAAAAAGCATGCACTAAAAAGTACAACAATTCCTACAACCAAAGGAATTACATGTCCTACCCGTATTTTTCTTTTTTTATTCCCCTGTGTCAATTATATCATCTCTTTTCTCATGTATATTACTAAAATATATCAGAGAATCAACAATAAGCAAAAGCATTCCGAAACCACTGAATTTCTTTTCCGCAAATTGCGATTACATCAAAACGCATAGGTGTAAAATCTCCAATACCGTGTTTCATCCTATAATAATCAGCCACTCTACATATAGTATGACATTTCTTAGTAGAAACAGCTTCAGCAGGACTACCTTTTCTTATATCTTTACGGTACTTTACTTCAAAAAACACCAAATATTCCCCATCATATCCAATAAGGTCAATCTCACCGAATCGATTTCGAAAATTGTGCTCTATAATACGTACTCCCCGGACTTTTAAATATTGGTCCGCTATCATCTCGTATTCTGTTCCGGTCTGTCTCTTGTTAATATTACTTCCTCCTCTGATCCAATTCCTTCTGCCGAATCTTATCCATTGCATCCACAAAAACAAGAATTTCGGCAACCACCTCATATAATTCCGGTGGTATCATTTCACCAATCTCCAATCGGGATAAAGTATCTGCCAGCTTATCATCCCGATGAAGCGGCACATTTGCTTCTTTTGCTTTTTCTATAATACGTTCAGCCAAAGCCCCCTGCCCCGAGGCTATGACCTTCGGCGCATCTTCACTTGGATTATACTCCAATGCAATGGCTTGTTTTCTTTTTGTTTTTTTGTCCTGCATCATTACCCCTCTTACATCGTCATAAAATCTAAGCTCTTACATCAAAACGGTATACTGCAACTGCATTTTCTGCTCTTTTTTCTTCTACAGATATTGACTCTGTCACCGGTAAAATATCTTCTTTCAAAGATGAGGCTTCTTTAACCTTCATCTGTGCATTCAAATTATAGCCACGACGCTCTAAACGCTCGCTTAACATATCAATATGCTCTGCAATAAAGTCTAATGTCTCTTCATTTTCCAAACAAAAATCCGTAGTAACATTTTTATCCTGCATTTTAACATATACATCTACAGCACCTAAATGCTGCATATTTAAATGCAAAGCCGCACTTACGGTATCTTTACCGCTTGCAAGACTCCTTTTATCTGCATAAACATATAAATCACCGGTTGCAGACTGACCGTTCATTTTCAAAGGAAGCTGTACATACGGCATAAATTGATTTAACTGATTCAAAAAATCCACATTCTCCTGAAACTGTTGCAAACTCTGTGACAAAACAGAACTTTCAGATAAAGAATGTGACATGGATTGAATAATGGAATTCACCTGATTATTTATGCGATTGTAAAAATCAGAAATATTTTTACCACTTTCTACTTCCATTGGGTCTAAAAGCCATGCACTTTGCAATTCTTTTCCCATTAACTTAGTAAAACCCTGATTATCCCATAACCTGGCTGCAACAGAAGCATCTTTATCTGCCAATTCTGTTTTCATCATTGCAAACAATTCATGCATGGGAAGGTTTCCCTGTTTAACAGCGGCAACCGCTTCCTTTGAAAAACCGGATTGTTCCAAAACCGTTGCAAGCTCTGTATACTCTGCCTTTGTTAAGATTCCGGATAATATTTTATCATTTTCACTTAAAAAATTAAGGGTATCTCCCGCTTCTGCAGTAATCCCTTGTGTAGTCCCATTTAATCCTTCTTCGCCATCAACAAGAGTATGTATCTGATTCTGCGGATTCATTGCCTCTTCTAAGGCAGCCAAAGCTTTATCCATGGCTGTTTGCGGTGTATTCTCTGCATTTGTATTCACTAATGCTTGTTCGTTTTCTACTGCTACACCTACAGTCTCCGTCATCTGACCGGTTACCGCACTTTTATCAGACATACTTTCCGTTAAAACCTGCGAATTTTCTGCTTGTAATCCCAATTCGTGTTCTGCAATCAAAGATACCAGCTCCTGAGTTACAATCATAGCTTTTGAAGCATCCCCATTGGATGCCATACTCTTTAATTCAGCAGGTAATTCATGAATCAGTTCATTAATCGTACTTGCTACGCGTTCTTCATAATTTACCAAAGCCTGAAACTGCTCCACATTCTGGGGTGTTGTCTCCATACCTATTTTATGCATATGAACAAGTAAAGACTGGTCCGTTTCAGGAAATTTTAATATATCATGATATACGTTTTGAAGTGTCTGGGCATCTATGGGCATACCTTCTTTCATTAGTCCGGAAATCATCTGTGCCGACTGACCGTTCTGCTGAATTCCCGCGGCCTGCAAAGCATTCTGTGCTAATTGTTCCTGGGCAAGATTAGTAAAAAGTGCTCTTAATGCAATCTGTCCATTACTGTTATTGCTGACTTCAAACATCATCTTTTGGCCGACTGCGATATTCATACTTTGTTCCAGTTTTGCTGTTACAACTGCATTATCAGCTATTTTGATTTCCACTTCACTGCCGTTTACGGAAACAACCTCACCCTGTAATGTCTCTCCGGGTGCCATGCTTTTTAAAGCTGTCATTCCTTTATCCAACTGAATTTGGGCAGAGCTTGAAACACCGGAAGAATCCCCTACCGGTGCCGAACCAGTTCCATATGAAAGTAAATTGGATAAACTAAAACCCATGTCATACCTCTTTATATAAAATTACCGATAAAACTTTTTCTGTGAATCGGCGTCGGACCCTGTTCTTTTAATGCATCTATGTGCTTCTGTGTGCCATAACCTTTATTTGATGCGAAATCAAAACCGGGATATTTTTTATCATACTCAACCATCATACGATCTCTGGTAACTTTTGCAACAATACTTGCTGCAGCAATGGAAACGCTCTTGGCATCACCTTTTATAATCGGAACCTGTTTGATATCAACACCCGGAATGGTAACTGCATCATTTAATAACACATCCGGCTTCACTTTTAAATTGGCAATTGCATCACGCATTGCCTCATATGTAGCCTGTAATATATTAATTTCATCAATGCGTCCGGCATCTCGCATACCAATACCAACCGCCACGGCTTCTTTCATGATAATATCATATAACTCTTCTCTCTTTTTTTCGGAGAGTTTCTTCGAATCATTTAGATACAATATTTGGGAATTTGACGGTAAAATGACTGCACATGCAACTACCGGTCCTGCAAACGGACCTCTGCCCACTTCATCAATCCCGCAGACATAACCAAACTTTTCATATTCGTACTCGTATTTTTTGAGCAATTCTGTTCTTTTTATTTCCTTATCAATTGCATCTACAGCCTTCTTCGCTTTATTTACAAGCGCAATTACGCCGCTTCTATCATCATTTTTATATTCTTCCATAAACTGAAGATATTCTTCTTTGCTTTGTACTTCTGCCAAAGCTTCCTTAATACTTCCGATACTTTTTGCCATTTCTTTTTCACTTTCGTTTCTTATATAAACTTCTGCCTATATTATTTTTATAATTTAAGTAAAACCTATACCTTACTCGTGTTCAACGAAACCAATTTGGTCAAAAGGATAAATTCTCACCCAAGCTCTACCGATGATTTCATCCTTTTTAATATTTCCAACCATATAATCCCTACTGTCTAAGGAATCATTTCGATTATCGCCTAACACAAAATATTCATCCGCCCCCAAAGTAAGCGGTTCCGATGCTTTACCGGCACTTAATATTGCTTCCTTGCCAAAATCCTCTTCCAGCAAAATATTGTCGATATAAATTTTTCCTTCTTCGTCTATGTAAACTGTTTCACCCGGCAATCCAATAACACGTTTCACTAAATATACTTTTGAATCATAATGTGCCGGAAATACAATAACATCAAAACGCTCCGGTTCACTAAAACGATAAGAAATTTTATCAACAATCAGATTATCACCGTGAAACAAAGTATTTTCCATACTTTCACCGTCAACCACGGTACGCTGTCCGATAAAAGTGACAATAAATAAGGATATCAATAAAGCAATCAATAATACCAGACTGAATTGCACTGCCTCTTTTAAAAATTTTTTCATGATTATTCAGGCCTCTCTAAAGTAATCTTTCCTAATTTTCCTCCACGAAAATCATCCATAATTAAGTTAGATGCTTTACGAATATCTAATTCCTCACCTTTTAAGAAACATTTTCGTGCTTTGGCAATATCGTACAATACCTCTTGGCTGTCCTTTTTTTCTTCTATTTCATATCTTAAAGTAAGAAGTCCCGGATATTGCTCCTTCATAATGTCAATAAGTGCTATTGCCAATTCATCCATTTGCAAAACTTCATCATTGATAGAACCAATCAAGGCTAAATACAAACCAATCTGCTGATCCTCAAATTTAGGCCACAAAATTCCGGGAGTATCCAAAAGCTCCAAGGTTTTATTCATACGAATCCACTGTTTCCCCTTGGTAACACCGGGCTTATTACCGGTTTTGGTACAAGCCTTTCCTGCAAAAGAATTAATAAATGTTGATTTGCCCACATTAGGAATTCCTACTACCATTGCACGTACAGGACGATTTAAGATGCCCCTTTTACGGTCTCTTTCGATTTTTTCCTTACACACTTCCTGAACGGTCTTTTCAATCTGTTTGATTCCGCTGCCACGTTGAGAATTCACTTCTACCACAAAAAAACCTTTTTTCTTAAAATAATCCATCCACTCAGCATTACACTTAGGGTCAGCCAAGTCTGATTTATTTAAAAGAATCAGGCGAAACTTATTCTTTCCAAGTTCATCGATGTCCGGATTACGGCTCGCCAAAGGCGTTCTTGCATCCACCAGTTCTATAATCAAATCAATTAATTTAATATTCTCCTGCATCATACGCTTTGCTTTTGTCATATGACCGGGATACCACTGTACTACCATTTTATTTCCTCTTTCTACTTAATAAATCCGATTCCTACATCTTCTTTTGCAAGACAAAACCATGCCCTGCCTATAATATAATCGCGATGTACTGCACCAATATTACCGGAACGGCTGTCTTCACTGTTATTGCAATTATCTCCAAGCACAAAATATTCATCTTCTCCAAGAAGGTAAGGTTTTTCTGCCAATCCCGCCGTTTCAATCTTATCAAAGGTATATTCATCTAACAACTCACCGTCAATATAAATCTGTCCATTGCGAATCTGTACGGTTTCTCCAGGTAGCCCAATCACTCTTTTCACATAATAATGTGAGTTTTCATTACCATTAGGTTGAAAGACAATAACATCTCCCCTGCCCGGTGAAAATAACAGATAGGAAACTTTATTTATAAAAATTTCCTGACTGTTATATAATGTAGGTTCCATGGATACACCAATCATACTTGTGCGCATTCCAAAAAGTAAAACAATCACAAATGCCGCAAAAGACACCGAAAAAATCCAGAACACATAGCTAAAAATTTCTTTCCATGTTCCGGGTTTCATTTTTTCTTTTCGCTCATAAAAAGATAAACCTTTTCTCCTGCGTCTTGCTACCATAATTTACTCCGATACTTAAACATAATTTCACAAATACATTATACCTCAAGCATAAAAATTCTACAAGTAATGATGCCCTAAACTCTTATTATATAAATTTAATTCAACATTTCCACGAAACAAAAAAAGAGCAGTCCCATTGGGAACTGCTCATAAAATTATCTGATTTTTTCTTTGACTTTAGCCTTCTTACCAACGCGGTCTCTTAAGTAGTTAAGCTTAGCTCTTCTTACCTTACCTTCGCGTACGATTTCAACCTTCTCTACGTTAGGTGAATGCATAGGCCATGTCTTTTCTACACCAACACCGTTAGAAAACTTTCTAACTGTGAAAGTCTGACGGTTGCTACCGCCCTGAATCTTTAATACGGTACCTTCGAAAACCTGAATTCTTTCGCGGTTACCTTCCTTGATTTTACCGTGTACTCTTACGGTATCACCAACGTTAAATGCAGGAACTTCAGCTTTTAACTGTGCCTGTTCGATCTCTTTAATAATTTCGCTCATTTTATAAGCCTCCTTCTTTTCATCGGACGTTCTTGATACCGAATTTGGTAGCAGCGGACCATCTCTTTACTTCGCAACAGATATAATCTAACATAAAATTATGTTAATTGCAAGCATTTTTTTCTCTCTTTAATAATAAAATACCCAATAAAGTGAAGACAATTCCGATTCCGAGCAAAATAAGCATGTCTCCCGCGCTATAAACTTCTTCTCCAAGGATAGGAATCTTCATTATAAGCTCCGGATAATACTGGAATACTACCGACAAACCATTATTAATAAAATGCATCAGTGCTCCAACCCAGATACTGCCGGACTTATATGCCACATAGGCCAATCCGATGCCCATCATGGTTCCTCCGATAAACTGTAACAGATTCATATGATAAGCACCAAACAAAACAGCTGAAACTACTATAGCAAGCCATGGCTTCCACTTATCTTTTAAAGTACCGAATAAAAAGCCTCTAAACGCAAACTCCTCTGCAATAGCGGGACAAATCCCCACCACAATAAAAGCAGATACGAAACCTGCATCAATAATTATTGAATTTAATGCTTCTGATGTTTCCATCAGCCCCGGAAACCATTCCAACAGACTAACTAATACCACCTGCTCCAATAACCAGATACCGAACCACATGGAAATTCCGCCAAAAATATGTTTGATTTTAGGAGATTTCAAAGAAAATAGTTTCTTAAAATCAGCCTTCATATACCAGGCATAAAATACAGGAACCGCAAGAATAATCAACTGCACAAGTCCGGTTCCCCAAATTCCAAGTCTGAATACCAATGAAGAGCTTAAATAAATCATTAATAACAAAAGCAAGCCAAACATCAAAATAGTATCACCTAAACCCGGCATTTGGTTTTCTTTCATATTAGAACGCTTCTCTAAGAACTTAATTCCTCTGAATCCTTCACCGAATAATACATCTTCGCTGGAAAAGAGTTTTGACATCAACATTACAGCCGCAACGCTGTATACGATATTGGAAACCAAAACCAAAATAATATTGGTCCAGTCAAACTGCAATTCAAACACTGCTTTTATAAATAAGGCAACATTCACAATCGGTATCAGTGCAGTTTTTGTTGTCAAAGTAAGATTCGGTAACATTCCTGCCATGGATGCAAACATAAATACAAGAAGTATAGGTGTACTGTAATTATTTGCCTCTTTAAAACTTTTTGCAAAAATACATATACTTAAACAAACGGCAGATGCAAACATTGCAAAAATAGGCATGCAAACCAGCAATGCAATTACCGAAGGCACAAACTGTAACAGATTCATATCCCCGAATGCGGTATTGGCAAGCTGCATGGAATTATACATATAGATTCCAACCAAAAACATAGATAAAAGGTTTAACAATGCAGACATGACCGCAATGGTAGAAACTGCCATAAATTTACTGAACATCATTTCACTGCTTTTAATCGGCAGAGTCATCATGGTTTCTAACGTACCACGTTCTCTCTCTCCTGCCGTCACATCAATTGCCGGATAAATTGCCCCCATAAGTATACTTGTAATAAGCATAAAAGGAATAATATAGCCAAATATGGAACCGGTAGACTCTTCAATGGTAGCCACATTTCGATTACTTACCACAATCGGATTTAATACTTTTTCATAATCTTCAAACTGTTCTTCAATTAAATCATTACGTAATCCGTCTCTGTATCCCCTTAATATTTCTTCCGCATAATCACTTGCCGAAACAGAATCTGCTACCGAAGAAAAATATCCTACCTCAAAAGAAGTTCTTCCGTCTTCTGTTTCTGAAACACTGATAAAAGTATCTATTTCTTTTGCATTTAAAGCATCCTCACAGGCCTGTAAACTATCATAAACGGATACTTCAAAGAAATATTCATATTTATCCTTATCATCCAATAATAATTGCTGAATTGTTTCTGCTTCCACACACTGTACAATACCCACCTGATATGTCTTCTCAAGACTTTCTTTCGATATGTTGCTCATAATAAGCATCATTCCAAGCATCATACAAGGATACAAAAACAGCGGCACCAAAACCATGATAATCATAGTCTTTTTATCACGGAAAATATCCAACATTTCTTTTTTATAAAGAGAAAAAACCGTCTTTTTATTCATCGTCCGTTTCCTCCTCTTTAATAAGACTGCGGAAGGTATCACGCAAATTATTGGTACAGGTCTGCTCCATTAACTCCTCCGGTGTTCCCGTAGCAATTACTTTGCCCTTATACAACATAACAATTCTGTCACATAGATACTGCGCTTCTTCCATATAATGAGTAGAATAAAGGACTGTTTTATTCTTCTCCTTCTCCTTTTTCATAAAAGAAACAATTGCTTCACTGCTGATAATATCAAGCCCCAAGGTAGGTTCATCAAAAATATAAACTTCCGGATTATGAATCAGACAACGGGCAATATTCGCACGCTGTGTCTGACCGGTTGATAGCTTCTCAATACGGTTATCTCCAAAACTTTCCATATCCAGCACTTGAAAGATTTCATTGATACGCTTCTCGCAGGTTTCTTTATCAAGACCATAAATATCGCCTAAAACTCTTAGCATTTCTCTTGTACTTAAACGCTGATAAAGCTTGGTATTTCCTGATAAATAACCGATTTTTTGCTTCTTTTCAATTACCGATGTTACTTCCTTACCTTCCAAATCCGTAAGATATACATCACCTTCCGTAGGTGTCATTAAATTTCCAAGCATACGAAGAACCGTGGTTTTGCCGGCACCATTAGGACCCAATAAGCCAAGGATTTCTCCGGGTTTAGCCTCAAAATCCACATGATCCACCGCATAAAATTCTTCTTTGGTAGCACTGTTTTTCTTCATTCCCTTTTTCTTTGCAATATTTCTTACAAATACTTTACACAAACCTTTTGCTGCAATCATACTACTCTCCATTCAGTATGTTCCAATAAAATCTATGGGTTATTTTTCTTTAACGTTTTCCTCATCAGCATTTGCATTCTTTTTACGACGTTTCTTTTTCGGCGGATGCTCTCTTAAATACGCTTCCAGTTCTTCCATATACTTTTCATGCATATCAGGCCGTTTTATCTTGGTTCGCTCTACAGACTGTTCCAAACGCCACTTTGCAATATTTGCATGATGTCCGCTAAGCAAAACCTCCGGCACTTTTTTATCATGCCAAACTTCCGGTCTGGTATACTGAGGATATTCCAATAGATTCCCTGCAAAAGACTCATCATTCGCAGATTCATCATTGTTTAAAACACCCGGAATCAATCTTGCAACAGTATCAATTACAACCATTGCCGGTAATTCTCCGCCTGTCAAAACGTAATCACCGATGGATAATTCATCCGTCACGATTTCTTCCAGAACTCTTTCATCGATTCCCTCATAATGTCCGCACAGAAAAATCAATTCCTCTTCCTTTGCCAATTCCTGGGCAATCTCCTGCTTAAAAGTTCTTCCCTGCGGTGTCATAAAAATAACTCTCGGTGTCTTTTTGTTATTTTCTTCATGTTCTTTTACCAATGCTTTATAAGCATCATAAACAGGCTGTGCCTGCATTAACATTCCTGCACCGCCTCCATAAGGATAATCATCAACCTTATTATGCTTATCCAATGTATAATCACGGATATTAATTGCATTCACAGATAAATATCCGGCTTCTGCAGCTCTTTTTATAATACTGTTATTTAATCCCTGTTCAATCATTTCCGGAAACAGGGTCAGTATATGAAATTTCATGTATATTCTCCGTTTCGTTGTCTTAAAACATAGTTTTTCTTACAACATAATTTTTCGCAAAGCATTATTCCATCTGTCAATCAAGCAGACCGTCCATTACATGTACCAGCACTTCACCGGCTTCCATGTCTACATTCAAAATACATTCTTTAATTGCAGGCAGTAAAACCTCTTTGCCGTCTTCCGTTTCAACAATATAAACATCATTTGCGTCGGTCTGCAAAACATCTTTTAATGTACCTAAAATTTTATCTTCGTCCGTTATAACTTTAAGACCGATTAAATCTGCGATAAAATATTCATCCTTACGAAGCTTAACAGCATGCTCCCTGTCTACCAAAAGACTTTTATTACGATACTGTTCTACTTCATTTATGTTATTAAATTCTTTAAATTTAAGAATTACAAACTGCTTAAAAAACTTAACGGATTCCGGGTGTAAAATTATTTTTTCCTTGCCGGTATCCAGATACACCTCTTTCATTTTTTTAAAGCGGTTAACATCATCCGTTGTGGGAAACACTTTCACTTCTCCCTTAATACCATGAGTGGATGAAATCACTCCAACCTGCAAAAAATCTTCCATATTCTCTCCTTTTATCATTTATAAAATCAAACCGAATAATGCCGCAAACGCAACTGTAACGACAGAAGATACCGCCGTTGCCCAGTAAAAAATCTTTGTTTTTTGATCTGCAGCTTCGTTTCTTCCCGTTTTCCAGAAAAACAAAAGATAAATCACTGACATAACACTACCGAGCCAGAACATAATAGATGCCGTTTTCACCAAAGACATCGGTGCATATGACATACTCATAATCGCCATATATGCAAAATAAAGACCAAATACGGTTGTATTTAAACATTGAATAACATGATATTTATAAAACTTATCTTTTTTTCTCTCATCTTTATTTATCTTACGCATCACAAATTCAAATAAAGCAATAACCAATGCAACAGAAGAATAAAAATATGCTAACAGCATAATAAAAAAGGTAGCAACTTGTGCAAAATACTTAAATGTTGAATATGTGACGTAATCCTGATTCGGAGTCATAATAACGGTAGTTCCGTCAGGATAAGCATGTATATTGGCCAATTCGCCATTTCCCATTACCGCATGACTATCGTCTACAAATGATAACAAAACTTCATCATTTAACATGGGCAATACCAATTGCTTCTCTTCGTTGAGTGTTACATACAAAGCTCCCAATACGGAGGTAAACTGTAATCTTCCGTCTATAATCGAATTGCCTAATACATAAGTTCCTTCATACACTCTCAATCCGCTTAAATCAGATTCCACTTCGTATTGTGGCGCACCAAAAACAATTTCTTCCAAAGAATTCAACAAAGTCATTTCATTGAATTCATTTGTCATATAAGTTAAACAAGTCCTCGTCTCCGGCTCCATATATACCACAGCCATCTGAGTCATGGAATTACCTTTCATTCCATATACATCCTGACCAAAACGATATATAAACATGCCATGGGCAATTCTTGCTTCATCAGATTCCGTATAATTTAAAGTGGTATCAAATAGGGTTTCTGCGGTTTCTTTTTTATCAAACAAACGGGAAGTTTCATCCTGCAACAACAGCTCATTGGCAAAGCAATGGAAGTCATCCATTGTTCCCGTTACCATACCTGCCGGATACATGGGCATACAATAAACAGAATTCGGAATCATAATATCGCCCTGATATGACTTAACTGTTTTTCTGGCATTCATAACCCATTCATTATCTGATAAATCAGGTAATAATGCTGTATGTTCCATTTCAAGAGGTATAAAAATATTCTCTTTTACATATTCTGCATAGCTTACACCTGACATATATTCCACAACATAGGCAGCCAAAGCACAAGGCCAATCTGATTGTGCAACCACGCTACCGGTTGCATATATATGCTCAGGAATTGTATCTGAAAGCGTCTCTGCCAGAGAGGAATACTCCACATTCGAAGAAACATATCGTTCGGAAAGATTATCCTGTAAACCGGAGGTATAATTCATTAAATTCTCCATACTGATTGCCATAGGCTCCAGTTCATCTTTTAAGTCACCCTCCGGAAGATAATTTGCAATATTTTCCTGCATATTGATAGTTCCGTCTTCTGCAAGCTGTAAAACACTTACCCAGATAAGTAACTGCGAAACGCTTCCCCATTCAAAAACGGTTTCTTCTGTTACGGCAATATTATTTTCTTTATCAGCATATCCAAAGTCCTTCATATATAGGCTTTCACCGTTCACCGTAATTCGAATGGCACCACCTGCTGCATTTAACGAGATTTCCTCTGAAGTTCCTGTAACTATCTCATCTATTAAAACCGCCATGTCTGATGCCTTTAACCCTGACGGTAAAACAGTCTCGCCTTGAGCATGTACACATATCGGACTGACAAGAATAATAACAGATAAAACAAGCCCAATTATAAAAGTCAATCCACTTTTTATTTTATTCATCTTATTTTCTCACTTTCATAAAATTCTCTAAGACTTATAAATAACTTTAATTGATAGCTTAACGTATCATTCACTAACGCTCATTCTATCATAAACTTGAGATGTGGTAAATATATGAAATCACTAAAAAATAAGCGATATCCTTACGGATACCGCCCTTTTCTTTAAACAATATCTACATCAACTCTCAAGTCATCCTTGGTGGATGCAGCTTTTACAACACAACGAATTGCCTTAGCAATACGTCCCTGCTTACCGATTACCTTACCCATGTCAGAAGGTGCAACATGAAGTTCAATTTTTACATTCTTGCCTTCAATCTTTTCTTCTACGGTTACTTCATCGGGATTATCAACGAGAGCTTTTGCAATTACCTCTACTAATTCTTTCATAATCCACCTCCAAAAGTGTTATGAGAAGTTATTATTTCTCAATACCTGCAAGCTTGAAAATCTTGCTAACAACTTCTGTAGGCTGAGCACCGTTTGCAAGCCACTTCTTTGCAAGTTCTTCATTTACCTTGAATTCACTGGGATCTGTGTTAGGATTGTATGTGCCGATTTCTTCGATGCACTTACCATCTCTGGGTGATCTTGAATCTGCTACAACGATTCTGTAAATAGGGTTTCTCTTGTATCCCATTCTTCTTAATCTGATTTTTACTGCCATTTTTCTTTACCTCCAAATGTGTAACTATAAAAAATTGTTATTATATGTTAAAAAGGAAAACGCATTCTTCCTCTTTTACCACGTCCACCCATCATACCGGGAAGCTGTTTCATCATCTTCTGGGACTGTTCAAACTGTTTGATAAAACGGTTTACTACCGCTATATCAACACCTGCGCCCTTCGCAATACGATGTTTTCTCTTGGGATTTAAAATCTTCGGATTTGCTCTCTCCTGAGGCGTCATGGATAAAACAATGGCTTCCATTCTTGCCATCTGTTTTTCATCAATCTGACCTTCCAAATCCGCCGCAGATACTCCCATGTTAGGCATCATTCCAAGGATTGCGGAAAGACCACCCATCTTTTTCATCTGCTTCATTGACTCAAGATAATCGTTGAAATCAAATTTGCCCTTCTTCATACGGGACATCATTTCTTTCTCTTTATCTTCGTCAATATCAATATTTTCCTGTGCTTTCTCAATTAAGGTAAGCACATCACCCATACCTAAGATACGGTTTGCCATTCTGTCCGGATAAAACTGTTCCAAGTCGGAAAGCTTCTCACCCATACCAACGTATAAAATCGGTTTGCCGGTTACTGCTCTTACTGAAAGAGCTGCACCACCTCTGGCATCACCATCCATTTTGGAAAGAACAACGCCGTCCACACCAATCTGGTCATTGAACTCGCTGGCCACATTTACTGCATCCTGACCGGTCATGGCATCCACAACCAAAATCGTCTGATGCACTTCTACATTGGCCTTAATAGCTTTTAACTCTTCCATCATATCACTGTCTACATGCAAACGTCCTGCAGTATCCAGAATTACAATGTTGTGACCGTTTTTATTGGCATGCTCAATCGCCGCCTTAGCTATATTCACAGGACTGTGACCGTCTCCCATGGAGAAGAAATCAACGCCCTGATTTTGGGCATTTAACTCCAATTGCTTAATCGCTGCCGGACGATATACGTCACAGGCTACCAACAATGATCTCTTGCCTTTCAACTTCATCTTACCTGCAATCTTTGCAGTAGTGGTTGTTTTACCGGCACCCTGAAGACCGCACATCATAATGACGGTAATTGCTTTACCGGGCTGTAAGGCAATTTCTGTGGTTTCACTTCCCATTAAAGCAATCATCTCTTCATTTACGATTTTGATTACCATCTGTCCGGGATTTAAACCATTTAAAACCTCTTCACCTACCGCGCGTTCCTCTACGGATTTCATAAACTGCTTTACCACACGGAAAGATACGTCAGCTTCCAAAAGAGCCATTTTGACTTCTTTTAAGGCTTTCTTAACATCTTCTTCTGTAAGACGACCTTTTTTTCGTAAGCCCTTAAAGACATTTTGAAGTTTATCGGTTAAGCTTTCAAAAGCCATTTTATAACTCCTCTAAAATTTCATTGGATATCTTGCGAATTTCTCCGCTTTTTACTTTCATCTGCTCTATATCTTCCAGAGCATCCATCTCATCCAGCACCTTATGAATCTCACCGGCACTTGATTTTATCTTCATAAACTTCTCTACCAAATGAAGCTTATTCTCATAATCGTTTAAAATCTTATCGCAACGTTTCAGCAAGTCATGTACGCCCTGACGACTAATTTCATACTGCTCTGCAATCTCGCTTAAAGACATATCATTGAAAACCGCCTCTTCATAGATAGCTTTCTGGTGCTCTGTTAGAAGTTCACCATAAAAGTCGTATAACATGCCTCTTTCCACGATTTTTTCCATGATAGTTCTCCTAATTGACGGTTGTTTCCCATCCACTTAACGGGCATAATTATCCCACAACCTTGCTAATCATATAACAAAAGAAAAGCTCTGTCAAGTATTTTTTCTTGACAGAGTGTGAAATAATTTGTATTGGATGTAAGGAGAATTGGATAAGAGGATTGGATTAACGGACGCAATAAGAAGATTGGTATTTGCGTTTTCCGGGACGCTCTCGCTTGATTGTCCTACGCAACGGTACATAAGGTTGTAAAAAACACAACCCAAGTACCGGCGAGTACAAACACCCTTCAAACTGCAAATACCAATCCTCCCCTTGCTGTGCTATGAAAATGCAAATGATTTTATGTCTTATTTATTATATTGTTTTTCAGGTAAAACTGATGAACCATAACCGTATAAATTGTTGCTATCTTATTGACTCAACAAAGTACATTCTTGACCATTCTCTTATTTATTAGTACACAGGCTGGGATTTGTATATATCCATTAAAGGGCTTTTGTGTTCGTCGGTACTTAGGTTGCGTCCTTTGCAACCTTATGGTACCGTTACGTAACACAACAGAGTGGAAACGTCCCTGAAAGGGATATATACAAATCCCAGCCGTCCTCACCCCCCAAAAAGAAAGGGACGAATTTACATTCGCCCCGCTAAAATCTCCGCTATCATATCCCAATCTGCAGTTTTAGGAATTTCATGCGCTCCGGTCTGAAGAATTTTATCATAACCGTTTGCACATAAAAAATCATCATACATCTGGGCATCTTCCACCAATCCGGCAGCTTCCAGTTTCACACTGACCGTATCGGAACCGTCTCCGGAACCCACTTCAATAATAACAAACTCCTCGACCTCTTCACTTGTTTCTTCTTGTGAATTATCTTCTTCCGATGCAACCTCAGAAGATGAGTCCGAAACTGCTTCACTGTTATTTTCAGATGTAACTTCTGAAGTATCCGTTTCAGAATTCGAAACACCTTCATCCTCGGAAATATTCTCAGATACATCTTCTATAGAATCCTGTCCTGATGTTTCAGCAAGATTTTCTTCACTAACACTTTCAGACTCTGTTTCGCTTGAAAGTTGCGAAAGCGTTACGCTTTCTACCATTCCAAGTTCTTTTGCTCTCGCTATAATTTCTTCATCCGTAAGGTTCTCTTTTCCGCCACCGGCAAGCATCAACACTGCCGCTGTCACAGCAATACCGATACCGAGACCTCTCAGATAGTATTTTAACTTCATAAGAATATACTCCTGTTTTTCTTTAGCTTTGCTGATATAAATCAATTACCAGCTTTACTTCACCCACACCCAAGCCTAATTCCTTAGCAATTGCAACATTGGACTTTCCTTCATTATGCAAAGCAAGAATCTTTTCATTATGATTGCCTTGTCCTACTCCACCTGAAAAGGTAGGCATGGAAATATTATCTTTCTTTGCCGATATCTTAGTTGTACTTTTCTTTTTCGTTGCAGGCTTCTTTTCTTTTATATCTGACTCAGATTTCTTATCTGCTTTAGCCACATCCTTATTGGCAATCTCTGCAATAATTTCATCCTCGCTCTTTCCTTTTTTCTCTGGAAAAAGTTCTGCATAAATTTCATCTACACTGGTTTCTTTGCCATCCAAAATCACAGTACCGTTTTCAGTCACTTCATAAGCCGTGTCATCTGCACCGGTTTTACTGCCTGCCTCTGCTCGTTCTACTACACTAATAGCTTCTTTTACACTCATAACGGCTTCTTTGGCCTGATTCACTTCGTGTACTGCCTTCTTAGCTTCTTTGGTAGACTGTTCCATACTTGCAACCGTACTCTTAATGTTATCGTGTTTATCATTTAACATGGAATACAAAAATACTGCTTCTTCATGATTTTTATTGATATCCTGTAAAACAGTATCCGAATATTCATTGACAGCCATGATTTTTTCATTGGAAACACGTTCTAAGTTTCTTTCTGCCTTCTCAACGGCTTCCGCAACTGTTTCATCTACACTTTCAGTCAACTTCTCTTTGGCGCTTTTAAGCTGCTCATCTACCATTTTTTGTATCTGTTCGCGTTGTTTCTTCTCATCATTTTTATCACTGTTTTTTTCCGGAAGAATAAAGCTAACGATAAAAACAATAATTCCGCCCAACAGAAATACTATCTGCAACCAGTTCATTTGTTTAAAACTCCTTAGATTCTCATATCAAAGCCGGTGGTCTGCTTTAAAACCACAGTACCATCCTCTTTCTTTTTATCTTTTTTATTACGGTTTTTATTCTCCTGATAGGAGCCGTTCCCCTTTTCTTTCGCATCATATCGATATTCATGATATTCTGCATTATCCGCCTGATTAACCTGCTGATTCTGATCCTGTACCTTTTTCTGTACATTCACCTGAATATTACTTTGATCAACCATCGGCTTATTATCTTCATTCTGCTTAAAAAGAGAAATATCCTGGGAACGGGTAACCATACCTGTCATTTCTATAGGTCCGATTGCCATAATATTCTCCTTTCTTACAATGCCATCATTCTGACTTCTCCGCCGGATTTTACGAACTTACAATAGCGATAATCCTGCTTTACAACCGTAGACAAATCATTAAAAGCTATTTTTGTTCCGGCAAAAACAGTATCTTTTACTACAACTTTTGCCGCTGTTTCATGACACAGCAGCTCGTCAATTTCGTCGTATTCTTTCATATCACTGTCAATTTTTTGTTGTAACTGCTTAAAAGCAATTGCCATTTCCTGAATGTACTTTAACTGGTCTTTTGACATTTTAACACCGGCAGCCAACTTCTGATTGGATGCTAATAATACAGGTTGTAATTGCTTCATACTCTTTTGATTATTAGCAATCTGCTCCTGTAATTCCTGATAACGTACTTTAATTGCCGGATTAACACCTAATTCCAAGACAGTGTCCGCACCCATTTGTGAGCCTAATGTCTTTGCACTGATTAAATTGGTTGCACAGACGGTAGAACCGGAAATCAAACCTTTCTTTCCGCCAACATTTACTTCCGTACCTGCTAAAACCTTTGCATGAAGGATTACTTCCGTCTCCACAAATCCTTTGGCTGTAACCTCTGCATTTTCAATATATTTAGAAATAATATTACCGCCGGCTTTCAGTACGGCCTTTCCCATACCATTCACGCCTCTGGCAATGGTAATATCGCCTCCGGCTTCCAGTGTTGCGCCTTCCACAACACCCATAATTTCAATATTTCCTTTGGCTCTTACGGTAAAGTTAGAGCACACATTACCGGAAATTTTGACTGTACCTTCATAATTAATATCACCGGTGGAATTATCAACATTCTCTGCAGTATACACGTCAGAGACAAATATCTTATCATCAACTAACGTAACATGACCATTAACCTCACAATATGCTTCCGTACGGTCTTCATTTACGTAAATATTACGTCCGTATTTCAATTTAAGACGTTTTACGTCTCTGGGCTTCACCTGCTCGCCACAGACATTAATGCCGTAATCACCCGGATCTTCCTTGGTTAACCGGGCAAGCAAATCGTCTTTTTTAACATGATTCATGGTATTCAAATTAAAAAAGTCTACACTACCATCTTCATTTAAAGTAGGTCTTGCTCGCAAATCCGTTTTAAAAAAATATTCAATCGAGGCATCCGTACCATGACGCACCGGCAAACCATTTGCGATAATAATATCTGTACAATATATTCTTTTTGCAAGATATGCATTTATTACATCATCATCAATACCATAATTTACACCTGCATTGTGTAAGTCTGCATAAATATCATCTTTCTCTAACTTAAAACCCTGAACGGAAGAAGGATAAAAACGAACACTGGCTTCCATCTTATTGGACGCAATATTAACAACCATCATTTCACGCTCCTGATAGCGTTTGACAGCATCCAATTGAAATACACCCTTATCGGTAATTGACTGCACCTTACGATTTAATTCAGTGATTTCATAACTTATTCCTTTTTTCTGCAGATATTCCGCTAATTCATTAATATTAACGGGTTCTCCACCATTCGTGGCTGCATATATCCGAAGAAAAGTTCCTTCCGGACGCAAATCCAACTGAAAAAATCCGTTCATTCAAATTCCTCCGTTAGAATTCCTCCAACACTCCTACATATTTACCAAGCTTAGTCTTCATTTTCTGAAGTCCTTTGGTATGTAATTGTGATATTCTTGACTCTGAGACTTCCAAAACATTACTGATTTCTTTCAAAGTCAATTCTTCATAATAATATAAAAGAATTACTTTTCGTTCTTTTTCGGTAAGAAGTTCTAAAGCATCCATAAGCATTTCTTTCAATTCTGCCTGCTCCATTACCTTTTCCGGTGCATCAAAATGTCTTGAAACATTTGCTTTTTCATTAGAAATATCGGTCCCCATTTCCAGATATTCATTCAACGAAACAACACTGGTAACTTTCATCTGTGACTGCCATTCACAATATTCATCATCACTGATTCCCAAAGCAATAGCAATTTCATTATCCGTTGCCGGTCTTCCCATAGTACTTTCAATCTCTTTCATCGCCGCATCAATTTGACGCTGTCTTTGACGTACCGTTCTTGGAATCCAGTCCATTTTACGAATCTGGTCTAAAATAGCTCCTCTAATTCGTAAACTTGCGTATGTCTCAAACTTAACTTCTTTTCTGGAATCAAATTTATCAATTGCGTCAATTAATCCAAAAATACCATAGCTTACCAGGTCTTCATACTCAACATTATAGCCGAGATACATACTAAGACGCCCGGCTACTACCTTTACAAGCGGAGCATATTCCAATATAATTTTTTCTCTGACTTCTGATGATTTCGTACGCTGATAATCATCCCATAGCCTTTTTCTATTCAGTTCATCCATGTAACGTCCTCCGCAACAAATGCTGCTTTCTGTTTCCCTTTATACCCATATTTTAAATACTATTTCGAATTATCCTTCACTTTACTTTCTTCTTTCTGGATTACTTCTCCTTCACCATCTTCCTCTTCCTTCTTTTCCTTAGGCGGACAATCCATAATAATCTTCATGGCAATCACACCCAAAACATAAAAGATAAGCAAAACAGCCAAGAGAATTAATAACATAATATATGCCTCAACCCTTAAAACATATAAAGTAATGCTCGTTATTGCGCCTGCAAGAAGTGTTACAAACGCAGGTAATAATCTGATTCTTTTCATAAATAGTCACCTTTCGCTAAATAACAACTTCATCTCTTCCTACAGAACGAATAACCAATTCTCCGTTTTGCGGATCAAAAATTATGGTTCGACCATAATTTTTTCCGGTATCTTCTGCTAAAATAGGGATATTTAACTCCTTAAGCTTTGCTTTGCTGGCCTCTACATTTTGTTCACCCACTCTTACCATATCAGATTTGTTCTGAAAAGCAAACATTTGGGCTCCGCCCGCAATTTTAGCAACCATTCGGCTACGGGATGCCCCCTGTAATACCATTTGGCGCACCAATTCCTCAATACCGGTATCCGCGAACTTATAGATATTAGAATTATTTTTAATTGTTTTACTATTTGGTAGCATGACATGGGCAAGACCGCCAATCTGTGTAATCGGATCACGTATTGCCACACCTACACAGGAACCCAGCCCTAATGTGGTAATTTTATCCGGGCTTTTACATACATTCAAATCTGCCATGCCAACTTTAATCGTCTGACTCATTTAACAACCTTTCAGCAAAGCTTACATGCCAAGCGCAGATAAAATTTTATCATAAGAATCCAAATCGGGAACCAGAATAAAATAACCATCCAATCCCTCAAAAAACTGTGTCTGAATTAAAAGCAGTTTATCTCCCATAGTTCCAAACTCAATAGCAGGTACACTAAGAATCGCCCCGGCCATATCAATACTTAACGCTGGTACTGACGGATAAATAACAAGCTGTGTTAACATTGACAAAGAATTCAGATACGATGCCGTAATAATATTGCCGATTTCTTTCAGTGCTGACTGTTCCATCTCACTTAATTCTTCACCGGTTACTTCCATGCCCATAAGCTTAGAAATTAGTTTTCTTGCCGAATCCTTATTGAGTAAAAACAGAATGCTTCCTGTGATATCACCTTCAACCATTAGGTAAATACCAGCCATAATCTGTTCTTCTCCGCCCATAATGGTTCCTACCTCGGAAAATTCTAACAACCGAACCTGTGGTACAGCCATATCAACCTTACAACCAAGCATCTGGGCCAAAGCCGTTGTAGCATTACCGGCACCAATATTACCGATTTCTCTTAATACATCATAAAATTCCTGATTCAAATTATCTAAATCAATTCTGGACATACAATTATGCCTCCATTAGTTCTTTTCAGCTACAACCTCATTTACATCCAAAAGCGAAATCAGATTGTCGCCATCTTTTCCTACTCCCAACAAAAAATTCTGTGTAGGATCAGAAGGATCACGATATACCTTTTCTGTCAAATCATTCTGAAGTGTAACCACTTCTCTTACCTCATCAACAATAAGGCCAACGTAACTTCCGTCAAGTTTAATAATAATAATACGGAATTTCTTTGTTTCTTCTACTTCTTCCATACCCATCTTTAAGCGAAGACTGAATACGGGAATTACTTCACCACGCAGGTTAATAACACCCTTAATATATGCAGGAACTTTAGGAACTCGGGTAATGCTCTGCATTCTTACAATATTATCGATATGTTTAATATCGATGCCAAACATTTCATCACCCATTTTTATTTTTATGTATTGTGTTGTATCTTTTAACAAAGCGATTTCGTCCATTTCTTACCTCTTTCTACTGATTATTCACTCAGTTCTTATACACTCTTTGCAACAGTTTTACTAAATCAATGCGTTTGCATCAAGAATTAATGCAACTTCACCATCGCCTAAAATGGTAGCACCACTGATTAACTTGCACTTTCCGATAAATTTACCCATAGACTTAATAACGATTTCCATCTGTCCGAGCAAATCATCCACAACCAGACCTGCAAGACGATCGCCTTTCTTAGCAATCAATACAGTCATTTCTTCATCCGGTCTGCGTGTACTTTCCACATCAAGAACCTGATTTAATCTAACAAGAGGAATTACCTTGCCTCTTAAGTGAATCACTTCTTTACCCTGTACGGTTCTGACTTCTGAAGGTTCAATGCTTTCAATTGTCTGAACAGCACCAAGAGAAATAGCATATTTTTCGCCACCTACAACAACCATAAGCGCTTGAATAATAGCCAGTGTCAAAGGCAGACGAACAATAAATGTACTACCTTCTCCAAGTTTTGTCTTAGTTTCAATTTCACCGCTTAAGGCTTCAATTTTGCTCTTAACAACGTCAAGACCTACACCACGTCCGGATACATCGGATACGGTCTTTGCAGTAGAGAAGCTGGGAAGGAATAATAAATCAATAATATCCTTATCTGCCATGGTTTCCGCTTGTTCTGCAGTAATGGTTCCTCTCTCGATTGCTTTATTCTTAACCGCTTCAACGTCAATACCGTTACCATCGTCACCAACTTCAATAACTACGTTATTACCATCCTGATAAGCATTCAAGAAAATAGAACCAACTTCTGATTTACCACGTGCCTTACGTACTTCTGCGCTTTCCAAACCATGGTCAGCAGAGTTACGAAGTAAATGCATCAAAGGATCACCAATTTCGTCAACTACGGTACGGTCAAGTTCTGTTTCTTCACCTGTCATGTAAAGTTCCATCTTTTTATCTAATTTCTTAGAAAGGTCTCGAATCATTCTGGGGAACTTACTTACAACGCTTTCAATAGGCACCATTCGAACCTTCATAACCGACTCGTGAAGATTTGTGGTTACACTCTCTAAATATTCAATCTGCTCATTAAACGCAAGATTTGAAGAACCAACCTCATTTGCAGCAACACTGACAAGAGAGTTCTTGGAAATGATAAGTTCACTTACCAAATTCATTAAAACATCCAGTTTTTCAATATCTACACGAACGGTACGTGTTGCAACCGGCTTACCGACTGCCTTCTTTTCTCCGGCTTTAGCAGGTGCTGCAGTCTTTTCATCTTTTACTGCAACCTTAGTTTCTGACTTCTTGGCAACTGCTGTTGTTTTAGCAGGCTCAGTAGCTTCCAACTTAATTTCCTCTCCAATAGCCTCTTCTATTTCAGATACATACTTAATTGCATCAATCACCTTCTGTAACGGATGTTCTGTTAAGAAAATAATGCTGAAATCATTCTCAAATCTTTCATCTTCAATATCCTGTGCGGAAGGAACAGAAACAATAACATCGCCCAGTTCTTCCAATGCTTTAAATACCAAAAATGCACGTGCAGCCTTCAAAATACAGGTTTCCTGTACATATACACTGATACCGTATGCATGAATATTTTCTTTTGCAGCCTCTTCAATAACATGACGTTCCACATCACCAATCTTAATGTCACGCCACTTTTCTTTCTTGGAACCGCCGCTTGCAGCTTTTTCTTCTTTCACCTCAGCTTTGGGTTCTTCCTTTGCCGCAACAGCACCACCCTTGGTTTCAAGAATAACATTTAAAGCCTTAATGAGATGTTCATTATCATTAGTACCCTCATCCGCATTCTCCTGAATGGTTGCAAGATACTCTTCCAAAGCATCCAGACACTGGAACAATATATCAATCATGTCTGCATTTACTTTAATTGCACCGTTACGAACCTCAGAAAAAACATTTTCCATGTCATGAGTCAAAGTTTGCATTCTCTTGTAACCCATTGTACCTGCCATACCCTTTAATGAGTGTGCAGCACGGAAAATCTCATTTACGGTATCCATGTTCTCCGCATCCTGTTCCAAGGCCAGAATCTGTGTATTCAAATTCTGAAGGTGTTCTCGTGTTTCATCAATAAAAATGTCTAAATACTGGCTTACGTCCATCTCTTATACCCCCACATTTAATATAATTTCATTTGCTATGTATTTTAAATCAACAGATTTATGTTTCATTTTATGTTTCTCTATACTGCCCGGCATTCCGTATACCACACAGCTCTCTTTATCTTGGATTATAACCTTAACCGTCTTCTTGGTTTGAAGATATTCAATGCCTTCCGTACCATCGGCTCCCATACCGGTCAGTACAACACATATAATTTCTTCATATCCGCAATCTGCAAGAGATTCATACATATAATTTGCACAAGGTCTTACTCCCTCCCGATAGGGTTCATCGTGCAAATGTATCTTATGTACACTGCCTTCTTTACAAACCTCCATGTGCCATCCTGCCTTCGCAAGATATACATGTCCGTTCTGTAATATATCTCCCTCTTCAGCTTCCTTTACTTCCAATTCACTTAAGGAATCCAATCGTTCTGCCAAAGTCTGTGTAAAACCATCCGGCATATGTTGAACAATTAATACCGGTGCCTTTAAATCTTTCGGAAGTTTAGGAATAACTTCCTGTAAAGTTCTGGGACCTCCTGTAGAGCAGGCAATTGCAACAATTTTACCGGTTTTACGGGGCGTTTTGTAATTGTATGTTACGATAGGTCATTCACCTTCTTCTTGGGTTACTTTATGGGCGAACTTCATATGTATCTACTTATAGCCCATTTTACAGTTGATATTATATCACATACTTTTCTTCACATGCGTGCATAGTAACTATTTATGTTTTATTTTATCACTTTTTCCATAAAAAATAAAGATATATTATATGTAAATCAATCTGTATTTTGAATATATGTATATTTAATTTAAACAATATGAATAGGAACCGAATAAAACGCAAATGAATATCTTATATTAAAGTAATTATTTGCCTATCGGCAGAAAGGACGATATGTCAAATTTTAATCCCTTTGAAGAAAGGCCCATGTCCATAGAAAAAACATTTATGGATTGGTGCATGATGGATCCAAAGCCATATAACAAATATGATACAGATCCTTATACAAAAACCCGTATTATTTTAATGAATGGTACAGAATTTGAGGCTCAATGGTTTTCAAGAAACTTTTCACGCCATTGCGACGATAATGATTTGAGACGCGAACTGGCTTTAACACGTCGCATCGAACAACAGCAACAGAAGCGAATCTCCTGTCTGCGTCCCAGAAACGAAACCATTTTGGAAACTACAATAGCCTATGAGCAGTTAGCTGTAGATTTAACTGCAGTCCTTGCCAAAATGGAATGTGATTGCAACGTAAAGAACGCTCTCAACTTTGCTCTGTTGGAAGACTTTGATCACCTATATCGTTATTCAAATCTTTTGGATTATGAATATGGCACAGATCCTCAAAAGCTAGTTGGCGGATACACGGAAATTATGCCTGCACGCCCTACTATTTCAGAACACAGGCATCCGGTTGATTCCATTTTTAAACATGTTTGCAATAAAAAATCAGACCTACAAACAATATTAAATATCAATATTATCACAGCAGCCGAACAACAGACCATGAATTATTATATGAATGTGGCTCCTTTATACAGCAACTCCGATTTAGGAAGACGACTGTATCAGGAAATCGGTATGATCGAAGAACAACATGTATCCCAATATGAAAGTTTGAAAGACACCAATGCAACATGGTTAGAAGATTTATTGATGCACGAATATACTGAATGTTATTTATATTATTCCTGCATGCAGACGGAATGCGACCGTTATATCCGCCGTATTTGGGAAGAATGTTTCATCCAGGAAATCGCACATCTCCACAAGGCAAAAGAACTTTTATGGAAATATGAAAAGAAAGATTGGCAGCAGGTAATTCCCAATGGCAACTTCCCTTCCGTTTTACAACTTGGTCCCAACATTGAGTATGTTCGCAATATTATTGCTACTACCACAGGAAATACACAACGCAAAGAATGTGTCGTACCCTTAAAAGATTTAGAAGACAGCGCACCGTTCTTCTATTATCAGTCCGTTGTCAATAATAATGTACCTAATGTAGCAAGTCATGTAACTATATCAAAACGTATTTTAAACAAAGGAATGGATTACAGATACGAGGTTGCTAAACATCCCATTAAAATTCTGGAGGACCGCAAATGTGATAACACATCACTTGCTCGGATACCTTGTGACACGCCGGATTCTACGTCTGTCTGCGGCAATACTGCGCAGAATTGCGATTGCACTACCGACACATGCGCCGGTTCCATTACATGGTAATAAAAATATACCGCTAAATTTCTGAGTAAAAAGGCTCTTGCAAAACAGTTTTCTGCTTGCAAAAGCCTTTTTATCTTAACTATCTCTTTGTCTTTTCTTTCGCTCTTCTTCAAAAATATAACGAATATTTTCTTCGCGTTCTCTCGGACTAATATACATAAAACGGACACGTTGTTCATATTGTCCCGGATTATTTTCCAACCGCTTACAGCTTAATAGCTCACCGGCAATACACAGCCTTTTATTTCCGCTTTCTCTTCTAAGCACATAATTGCAAACCACAATCGTTTTAGGCTCAAAAGGTGTTGCCGATGTAAAACGCAAACCGCCACCGCTCAAGTCAACAATTACCGCTTTATTTCCTTTTATATCCTCATCTGCCAAAAATTCACCGTTTTCATCAATGCCTCTTTTCTCTTCGTCAGACAATTCCCGAACTTCCATATCAAGCATACACGGAAAACGATAATATTCCCGACGCTGGTATTTTTGCAACGGACTGGTAAGTTTCATTTCAAGCAAATACAAAGATCCGTTTTTATAACGGTTACTCACCTTTGCATCACACTGAAACAAGCCTCTTGAAGTAAAAAAATGAATATGATACTCGCCGTTTACAGGCAACAGTACCAATTTTGTTTGCTCAATAGGCATAAAAATTTCCAAACGGTCTTCGCCGATTACGTCTACTACTTTAGATTCGTAAATTTTCTTTTCCGAACCATTATCATGTAATACTCGTTCAATGGCTTCTAACTCAATCCTGGCTCCGGGCGATATGAATTTAGATAACAAAAATTCCTGTTCAATCATGTCGTCTTCTTACCGGCTACGATATGTGAAAAAAATGCAGCCATTCCTCTCTTCTGAATTTTTTGATCTATTTCTTTGTTCATCAATATTGTCGCAATTTTTTCATAAGCCAAAGTCGACTTTGCTTTCGGATTCTCCAAAGAAACCGGTTTTTGTTGCATTACTGCGTTTGACAACTCCATATCCTGAGGTATACTTCCTAAAAATTCCAATCCAAGATTCAAATATTTGGAAACAACCACATTCAATTTATTAAATAGTGTTTTTCCTTCCTGTTCCGAACCAACACGATTGGATATCACCTTAATTTGTGAATGTTCATTGGAAAATCTAGGATGCCTGCTTAATGCCTTTAATAAGGAATACGCATCTGTAATGGAAGTAGGCTCCGGTGTAGTCACAAGAAGAATTTCACCGCTTGCTACCAAAAATTCTAACACCGCGTCAGAAATTCCGGCTCCTGTATCAATGATAATCACATCTGCCATTGCATCCAATTGAGCCAAATTTTTAATAATATAGGTTAAATAATCTCTGCTCAAATCAGACATGCCAACAATACCGGAACCACCGCTGATAAAACCTACTTCACCGGGTCCCCAAGTAATAATATCACTCATACTCATACCCTTATAGATTAAATCATACAAACTGTGTTTCGGTACTGCACCAAACATAATTTCAATATTCGCCAAACCGAAATCTGCATCTAAAATAATAACTTTCTGCCCCATTTTACGGAACTGAACTGCAAGATTAATGGCAGTATTGGATTTACCCACACCACCCTTTCCGCTGGTTACTGTTATAACCCGGGCCAAAGGGCGCTGTTGGTTTGCTTTAATGATATTTCGTAACTGTTGCGCCTGGTCCATATGTCCCTCTGCTTTCTCTACTACTTCCCGCCTAATAATTTTTTGACAGTACTTTGTGCATTAAATGTCTCAATGTCATCCGGAACATTCTGTCCGCACGTTATATAGGACATTGCCGCTCCTGTATATATTTTTACATTTAAGAGATTTCCATACTCCGATGTTTCATCTAATTTTGTAAAAATAATCTTATACTCAAACATCTTCTTATATTTATCTGCAATGCTTAAAAGATCTTTGTACTTGGTTGTAGCAGATACTACCAAATATACCTCTCTTTCTGCCTTCCCCTCTGCCGCTTTCACAAAATCAGCCATATCGTCACGTTGTTTATCATTATTCTGTGAGTGTCCGGCCGTATCTACTAAAATATAATCATATGAAGCAAAATCCTTGATTGCATCTGAAATTTCATCTGCAGTATATATGACACGGAAAGGTACTTCCAGAATATTGGCGTAAGTACGAAGTTGTTCCGTTGCCGCGATTCGATAAGTATCTGCTGTCAATAATGCGACCTTTTTCTTTTCTTCCACAACAAATTTTGATGCAATTTTCGCAATGGTTGTGGTCTTGCCTACGCCGGTAGTACCTACAAAAAAGACCATTTTCGGCCCGTTTTCTGCCGGTACAATACATTCCGCTTTTCCAAAACGTAAAATCATTCTCTGATAAACATTTGAAAGAATATGCTCCATAGGCATATTGGGTTTTAGTAATTTGGACACCTCATCTAATATGGAATCTGCATATTTTGCATCTACTTCATTCTCTAACAAGGTTTCACGAATCAGTGAAAGAACAGCTGTTGTTTTATCCTGTCCCGTTTCCTCTTCTACCTTCTCCTCTTTACTCTCTTTATACTCCTCTTTATCCTCTGCAGTTCTTACCGTCTCTTCTCGACGTTGAATCTGCTGCTCAAGCAAAGAATGAAGGCTATCAAGTTTTTCTTCTAAAATTCTTTCTTCCGTCTTTGCAGATATTGCCTTCCCCGACTCTGTATTTACTTTTGTTTCCGGACTTTTTTTCACAGAAGCAGTTGAGACATCCTTTTCCTTTCGGATAAGCACTTCACTTTCTTCCTCTTTTGCAACGGTAATTTCAACATATGATTGTTTAAAAATCTTTGAAAAGCCTTTGGGTTTTACGGTTTTAACATTCATTAAAACAACGCCTTCCCCAAGCTCTTTCTTAGCGTTTTCCATTGCTTCTGCTTCTGTTTTTCCCTGATATTTTTTAATTATCATGCTACTGTCACCATCCCAACAGATTGTAATTCGACATCAGATTCAATTTCATTATATGAAATCACAATTAAATCCTTGAAATAATCTTCGGACAATTTTTTAAAATACATACGAACAATGGGCGAAGTAAGAATAATCGGATTTTTGCCGAGACGCTCTAATTTTTCAGTCTCTGTTTCCACGCTCTTCATAATCTTTTTCGTCTTCTCGGGATCCAACGTTAAATATGCTCCCTGCTCTGTCTGCTTTACACTTCCCATAATTTCCTGTTCCAGTTTAGGGTCTAACGTAACCACGCTGGTAGTCTCGTTCGCAGGAAAATACTTACCTGAAATAGCACGTTTCAAGCTCTGTCTCGCATATTCCGTTAAAATATCCGTATCTCTTGTGGTTGTTGCATGGTCAGCCAAAGTCTCAAAAATAGTAAGCAAATCTCGAATAGAAATACCCTCGCTTAATAAATTTTGCAAAACCTTTTGTACCTCACCTAAACCAAGCAATTTAGGCACCAATTCATCCACAAGTACAGGATTGCTTTCTTTAAGATTATCTACCAAATGCTGAACATCCTGTCTTGTAAGCAGCTCTGCCAAATGATGTCTGATAATTTCAGTCAAATGAGTTGCTATAATAGACGGCGGATCAACAACGGTATATCCGGAAGCCTCCGCACGTTCTCTTTGTCCTTCCGTAATCCAAAGCGCCGGCAGATGAAACGAAGGTTCGAAAGTAGGAATACCCGTAATTTCCTCCGTCACATATCCCGGATTCATTGCCATATAGTGGTCAAATAATATTTCCCCTTCGCTTACCTGTATACCTTTTATCTTAATAATATATTGATTAGGATTCAACTGGATATTATCGCGCAAACGAATAATCGGAACTACTGTACCAAGCTCAAGAGCAATTTGTCTACGAATCATAACCACTCGATCAAGCAAGTCTCCTCCTTGATTCACATCAGCAAGCGGAATAATACCATAACCAAATTCCAATTCGATAGGATCCACCTGCAGAAGCGAGTTGACATTCTCCGGCTTACGAATTTCGGAAGCTGCAACTTCTTCCTGGTCTACCTCAGCCTCTATTCCGGCTGTTTCCAGTGAATTAGCCATCATACGTCCTACAATAATAAATACAGCACCAAATCCCACATATAAAATCAAATTCAAAGGTGTCAAAACACCAAGTGCCATAATCGTAGCACCTACAAGGTACATAACTTTCGGCACACCAAACAACTGTTTTACAAGCACATTACCAAAGTCTGCATCCTTGGAGCCCTTGGTAACCAAAATACCGGTAGCAAGCGAAATCATAAGTGAAGGAATCTGGCTTACCAGACCATCGCCGATAGTAAGAATGGTATAATGCTCTAAAGCAGTCATAATATCCATTCCCTGCATCAACATACCGGTCAGGATACCACCGATAATATTTACCACCGTAATAATCAAACCTGCGGTAGCATCTCCTTTTACATACTTAACCGCACCATCCATAGAGCCAAAGAAACTTGCCTCTTCCTGAATTTTATCACGGCGCTCCTTCGCTTCTTCATCCGTAATAGCTCCGGTATTTAAATCCGCATCAATCGCCATCTGTTTACCGGGCATCGCATCCAAGGTGAAACGTGCAGTTACTTCAGCAACACGTTCAGAACCCTTGTTGATAACCATAAACTGTACCAAAATTAAGATGATAAAAATAACAACACCAATTACCAAATTACCACTACCTACAAAGCTACCGAAGGTAGAAACGACATTTCCGGCTTCACCGGTTGATAAAATCAATCTCGTAGAAGATACATTTAATGCAATACGAAAAATGGTCGTAAACAGCAATATCGTAGGGAAGAAGGACATGTCCAAAACTTCCTTGGCAAACATACATCCAAATAAAATCACAAAAGAAGTTGAAATATTCAAAGTCATTAAAATATCCAACATCCAGCTTTCCAAAGGTACAATTAACATGATAATCGCAGCCAGCAAATATAACGCCACACCAATATCCGCTTTTTTCACGTATTGCACCTCCTTCTTTCGCTAATCTATTTCTATGCTTTTTACACTTCCGTTCTCTTCTGTCTTTTCTGTTTAGATTAAATTTTACCCTGCATCTTATATACCATAGCAAGGATATCTGCTACTGCTTTATATAACTCCGGCGGTATTACCGCTCCCAGTTCCACATTATAATAAAGCATACGGGCAAGAGGTTTATTTTCAACAATTTCAACTTTATTCTCTTTGGCCACCTCTTTGATTTTGGCAGCCAAATGGTCACTTCCCTTTGCCACTACATAAGGTGCATCATAAAGGTCCGCATCGTACTTGATTGCAACTGCAAAATGTGTCGGATTTGTAATAACAACATCTGCCTTGGGTAAGTCCTGCATCATTCTTCTCTGCGATGCCTGCATCATTCGCTGACGGATTTTTCCTTTAATCTTCGGATCACCTTCTGCCTGCTTGTATTCATCTTTAACTTCCTGCTTGGTCATCTTCATATCTTCTCTAAACTTCCACTTCTGATAAAACCAATCCGCAATGGCAATAACCAGATATACAAGAGATATTTTAATTCCAAGATTAATCACAATATCGCCCATAAGCGCAATTGCCTGCTCGATAGGCATATCATAGAGAATAAATAAATCTCTCCACTCATTTTTCAGAGTAGAATATGCAACCCAAATAATCAGCCCTATTTTTAAGACCGCTTTTAACAATTCAATCAATGCATTTAACGAAAAAAACTTTTTAAAACCATTAATCGGATTCAATTTACTTAATTTAGGCTTTAAAGGTTTTGATGTAGGGCGCCACTTTACCTGATAAATTTCAATAATAAAACCGGCAACCAATGCTGCTCCTGCAAATGGTAACATCATCAATAACATCTTCAACATGGTTTCTCTGAAAATAATCATAAAATCCCATGTAGAAATCTGTCCCGCTACCATGCTGGTAAAATCCGGAATTTTATTATAAACCAGCGTAAACAATTCCATGAACTGCGAGCCCAACATTCCGACCCATAATTTTAACATTAAAAACATGACAAGAAGACCGATACCAAGACCTAATTCCTTACTCTTGGCTACCTGACCCTCTCTTCTTGCATCTCTTAATTTTTTAGGAGTGGCCTGTTCGGTTTTTTCACCGCCCGGTCCCTCTTTGGCAAATAACTGCAAATCATAGGAAAGCATTACATCATTCCCTCCACAAATGCCACTATCATTTTCTTCATCTGTGTAAAAATTAAACTTGCCGCATCCGGTAAAAGTCCTACCGTAATAAATAAAATGGTGAGCCCGGTTAAAACCTTTAGCTGAATTCCCACCGCAAACATATTCATTTGAGGAGCCACCTTTGCTAAAATACCCAAAATTGCATTTAATAGCATAATAGTACAAAATACCGGAAGACAAATACGCATTCCGATAATCATATAATCGCCCAAAAACTGAACAAAAGAAGATAATAAGCTATCAAAATTAAATTGAACCATACCAACCGGTATCAAAATGAATGTTTCCGCCAATGCACTGATAAAATACTGATACATACCGGTAATCATCATCAAAAGCATAACCATGTTCTGATAATACACACCGGTTAAAGTTGCACTTTCTCTCGTAGTCGGGTCCATCTGATTTGCCATTGCAAAACCCATTTCCATATCAATGACTCGCCCGGCAAATAATACAATACTCGTACACAAATTTGCCCCAAGACCAATAATCAACCCCGCTGCCGCTTCTTTTAATATTACCGTAGCCATATCCCACACTGATTCAAAAACAATATATACATGTGGCTCGGTCATATAATACAATAAGATAGATATAAAAAAGCCCAATCCGATTTTTACTCTACGAGGTGTATTCTGCATCGAAAAAAACGGAGCAATAAATACAAATGAAGTTACTCTCGTCATAATTAACAAGAAATATTCCAGTTCTTCTATTGGAAAAGTAAAATCAATCATAGCATTACCTTATGTATAAACTGAAATTCTGCCATAAATCCGTCATAAATGTAACCATATTTTCAAGCATCCACCCACCAAGAAGCATTAACCCCAAAAAAATACCAAGGATTTTGGGTACAAAAGTCATGGTCTGCTCCTGAATGGACGTAACCGTTTGAAAAATACTGATAACCAGACCTATTACCAAAGAAATAAGTAAAACAGGGGTTGCCGTAATAATAATTGTAAACAATGCATCCTTTGCAATTGTTACTACTTCAGCAGTTGTCATACTCATTTCCCCTTTCACTAATCTCTTTTAGAAATACCTATACTCTAATAAAATGTTTTAACCAAATTCACAATAACAAGATTCCATCCGTCCGCTAATACAAATAAAAGAATCTTAAACGGCATGGAAATCGTAGTAGGCGGCAACATCATCATACCCATACTCATAAGGACGGATGCTACTACCATATCAATTACAATAAACGGGATATATATTAAAAATCCAATTATAAAAGATGTTCTAAGCTCGCTTACAATAAAGCTTGGTATCAAGACAGATGTAGGCACATCCTCAGGAGTTCCATCCCATTCATTGCCTGAAATTTCCATAAATACACTTACATCCTTACTTTGCGTCTGCATATACATAAATTCACGCAAAGGTTCCATTCCTATTTCTAAAGCTTCTTCTTCCGTAATCAAACCTTCATCTAACGGCTTAATTGCATTTTCATTTATTTCCGTAAAAATAGGTCCCATAATGAAAATCGTCAGAAAAATTGCAATACCAATCAGTACCTGATTGGGCGGTGCCGTTTGTGTTCCCAATGCCGAACGCGTAAAATGCATAACAATAATAATTCTCGTAAAAGAAGTCAGCATAATAAGCGCTGCAGGAAGGAAAGAAATCAGAGTAAGAATAATTAAGATTCTTAAAGCACCATTGATGGTTCCGTTACTCTCATCCAATGTGATTTCCAAAGAAGCCTGCCCATCCGGATCCGGTACTTCCGGCACTTCCGGTTCTTCAATTGTTACATCCGGCAAATCCGTAATCTCTGCTGCATGTACTGTTTCAGTTGCAGAAATACACAATATGCCCACCATAAACAGCAGGCATATTACAGTTACGATTTGTCTTTTGAATTTAATAATCTTCATAGTCCAATCGCCTATTTCTTAAATTTCGTACTTTTGGCATTTTCTAAAAGTTGCTTAAAATCCATCTTTGGAAAATTACTATCTTCCTGAATATGAATTTCATCCTCGCTTATTTCACCCAGTAAAGTAATGGTATCCTTACCAATGGCAATGGTATAAACATGGTTCCCCACACGAATAATCTGAATATATTTATTCTGTGTTATCTTAAATGTTTCCAGCACTTGAATATTGCCGGACATCATTTTCCCTTTTTGATACGAGGCAACCCAGCGCGTTGTAAAATATGTAAGCGCCAATACACCAATGAAAATAATAAGTACAGTAAGGAACTGAGCAAAGCTGTTAATTCCCGTACTACCATCCAAAGCCAATAACATTTTTATCCAACTACTTTCTTAACAGCCTCAAGAACACGATCCGCCTGGAAAGGCTTAACAATAAAGTCCTTAGCTCCTGACTGAATCGATTCAATAACCATAGCCTGCTGACCCATGGCAGAACACATAATAACATGTGCGCCTGCATCTGCAGCCTTAATTTCTTTTAACGCCTGAATTCCATCTTTCTCAGGCATAGTAATATCCATCAATACCAAATCAGGCTTTAATTCATTATACTTTTCAACAGCCTTAGCACCATTTTCAGCTTCTCCTGCAACAGTGTAACCATTCTTTGTAAGAATGTCCTTAATCATCATACGCATAAAAGCCGCATCATCAACGATTAAAATGTTTTTTCCCATAGTTTTTTCTCCCTATCAGACTATTTTATAATTTCAGTAACACGAATACCGAAGTTTTCTTCAATTACTACTACTTCACCCTTTGCAACGAACTTTCCGTTTACCAAAACGTCAATAGGTTCACCTGCAATCTTATCTAATTCTATGATTGTTCCGGGTGCAAAATCCAGAATTTCCGCAATTGATTTCTTGGTACGACCAAGTTCAACCGTTACTTCCAGAGGAACATCCATAATCAATCCCATATTCTCCTGTGCTACAGGCTGTGGTGCCTGAGTTGAGAATGTTTGGAACTGTGCCGGTTGCACATTAACCGGTGCCATCTGCGGCATCATGGGCTGCTGATACATCGGCATTCCCATCTGCGGCATCATGGGTTGTTGATACATTGGCATTCCCATCTGTGGCATCTGCTGATATGCTGACATGTCAGGCTGCGGCGCCGGTATAGGTTGCACCTCCGGTACAGGCATAGGCGCCGGTGTAGGCGTCGGTACCGGAGTTGGTGCCGGTATTTCTTCTTTAACCGGTTCTTCTGCCATTCCACCCATCTGCTGATTAATAAATGTTTCATATAATGATCTTGCAAATTCGATAGGATACAACTGCAAAATTGTACTATCTACCAAATCTCCAATCTGCATTCGGAAAGCAATCTTTACAAAAGTATCTGTTAAAAATCCCGCAATATCTTCTGCATTCTTAAACTCGTTTAGGTTAATCAAACTTGCCTGTGGCGGACTGATATCAATCATCTTACCAAGCATTGATGATAAAGAAGTTGCTGACGAACCCATCATCTGATTCATCGCTTCCGAAATCGCACTTAAATGCAATTCCCCAAGCTCTCCATCCGTATTGGTTCCGTCTCCACCCATCATCAGGTCTGTAATTATTTTTACATCCTGTTCCTTAAGTATTAAAATATTGGAACCATCTAATCCTAAAGTATATTTGATTTGAATAAATACGCAGGGTTTTTCATAATCATCAATAAGTGTATCCCAAGTAGCTAAAGTAACTACAGGTGTTGTAATATTAACTTTTCTGTTTACTAAGGAAAAGAGTGTGGTTGCGGAAGTACCCATACTAATGTTGGCAACTTCACCAATGGCATCTTTTTCGATATCTGTCAGGATATTTTGGTCTATTTCCGTCGTTCCGGCACCCGAATCAGAAGAAGCACTATCGGATAAATCCATTCCGTTTAATAATGCGTTTATCTCGTCCTGAGACAAAATTCCGTCCACTGATTTATTCCTCCTCTCTTATTACTGAAGTAACCTTTAAAGCATACTTTTCGTTGCTCTCTCCGGCTACCGCGGTAAATTTTTTGATATTTCCAACGTAAACCTCCAATGCACTGTCTACGTTTGTATCCAATCGTATAATATCGCCCACCTGCAAACCGGCAAAGTCATTAACGGTTACAGAACTGCGACCTAAAAGTGCCTTTACGGGAACATCTACACGTTTTAGCATGCTCTGCAAATATTCGTCGTAGGTTTCATCCGAATCTCTGGTCATGGTCGAGAACCAGAATTTTGTATTTAAGTTATCTATGATGTCTTCCAGTGTAATGTAAGGAAGAGACACATTCATAAATCCTTCTACATCACCGATTTTAATATTAAGAGTAACAATAGCAATCATTTCATTTGGTGCTATAATCTGTGCAAACTGCGGATTTGTCTCAATCCTCTCCAGCATCGGATTGACTTCTACTACGTTCTTCCACGGTTCACGCAATAACTGCATACAAATTACCATGATTTTGTCAAGAATAGATAACTCAATTTCCGAAAAATCTCTGGTTTTCTCCAATGCCGTACCTTTACCGCCTAACATACGGTCTACGATGGCATAACCAAGATTCTCCGTCATTTCAATAATGATATCACCGGGTAATGGTCTGAAATTAATAACAGCCAAAATAACCGGATTAGAAAGTGCATTGGAAAACTCAGAAAAAGTAACAGTTTCCGAACTTGCCACATTTACCTGCACGTTCTTTCTTAAATAAACCGGAAGATTTGTAGATAATAATCTTCCATAATGTTCAAAAATAAGTTCCAGTGTTCGAAGATGTTCCTTGGAGAACTTTGCGGGACGCTTAAAGTCATAATTCTTGACTTGTATCTCCGCCGACTGATCTTTAATCTCATCAACATCGATTTCGCCACTGTTCAATGCTTTTAGTAGGTTGTCTATTTCGCTTTGCGAGAGTACATCAGCCACAAGTCCACCTCCTGTCTTTCTTGGTTTTACCGTCTTACCGGACTGTTTTTGGACTTACTGGAACATGATATCACTAAAAGAAACATCAAAAACGAAATCCGAACCACCGTACTTAGCCTGAACACGCTCCAATATTTCCCCACGAATCTCATCCTGATTTGCTCTTGCTTCGTCCATTGTGTATTCCTGGAATACTTCACTTACAATACTCTTTAAAATAAGCTCATTATCCCCAATGGTTACACCATATTTCTTATAATCTTTATGTTTCGAATCCATAGAAAAGAATACTGTAACCGAGCAAAAATGGCGTTCCCCATCCGTTCCCGGCTGTAATTCAACCATCATTTCTTCTGAAATGGAATATGTCACAATATTTTCAATCGGTACATCATTTTCTTTGGCTTCACTTTCTGTTCCACCCAACTCAATATCTAAAACCTGGGCAACATCTGTAACAATTGCCGCCGTTTTTTGATTCGTACTTACCACACTAAACATGGTAATCGCACTGAGTACAACATTAATCAGTGTACAACCCAATATCAAAATGGATATAAAATTTTTTTTCATGATATCCCTCCGGTTCCGTGTTACTGGGAACTCAATGTGTTATATATCTTAATTTCTACCCTTCGATTCAAAGCTCTTCCCTCCGGTGTAGAATTATCCGCAATCGGAACATATTCTCCTCTTCCGGAATATTTTACATGTGCAGGATCTATTGTGGTATTCTCCATCAAATAATGAAATACCGAAATTGCTCTCGCACTACTTAATTCCTCATTATTGGAGTACTTAAAACCATTCATGGGTACATTATCCGTATGACCCTCGATTTCAATCGTTCCTTCTGCATAACGTTCCAATATAACTGCAATCTGTGCCATGACTGCCATAGACTCTTCCTTCAATTGTGCATCGCCCGAATCAAACAATAACGATCCGTTCAATGTCAACTGAACATACTGTGAATTAAAAGTCACTCCTATTTCATCATCCAAACCACTTTCTGACAAAGCCTCTTCCACTTTTTCAGCAAGTTCTTCGGATTCTGCCAGTTTCTGTGCTTCCAGTTCATCTAAAGCATCCGTAATGGTTTCATCTGATTCATTAGGTCGTCCCACACTATGCAGATAATCATCCAGTTCATTTAACTGACTGACACCATTACTTATAAGCATCCCATCTCCTACTGCCTGACCACCGTTGGAAAAAATACTAAAAGTATCCGAAAACGACGCTGCAACCAATTCAAACTTTTGCGCATCAACAGTAGACATGGAAAACAAAAGCACAAAGAAGCACAACAACAGGTTCATAAGATCACTAAACGTCGCCATCCAAGCAGGAGACCCCGGTGAAGCCTCTTCAGCTTTACGCTGTTTTGCCATCTTATTCACCTCCCTCTTCTTCTCCCGTATTCATACGTTCTGCAGGAGCAAGGAAAGATTTTAACTTTTCTTCTATTACTCTGGGATTCTCGCCGGCCTGAATGGAAAGCAATCCCTCAATCATAATTTCTTTTAACATAATTTCCTGTGCGTTATATGCCTTTAACTTATTGGCAACAGGAGTACATATCCAGTTTGCAAGAATAGAACCGTATAATGTTGTAATCAAAGCTACCGACATTGCCGGTCCGATTGCTGATGCATCTGACATATTCTGTAACATAAGAATAAGACCTATCAAGGTACCAATCATACCCCAAGCAGGTCCCGCCGAACCCAAATCCTGCCAAAAACTAATTTTCTTTTTATGGCGTTCTTCTGTACTAACCAATTCCGTTTCCATAATTGCACGTACAAGTTCAGGATCTGTTCCGTCAACAATAAGTAAAATGCCTTTTTTTAAAAAATCATCATCTAATTCGCTTGCCACTTCTTCCAAAGATAGAAGACCTTCTTTACGAGCGACATTAGACAAATCAATAATCTTTGTAATCATTTCCGGGATATTCTGTGCAGGGGTCTTAAAAATTAAAAGAAAACTTTTCAGTCCTGCTATGTAATCCTTCATGGAATAAGCAGCCATGGTAGTAAAAAACGCACCACCAAAGGTAATCAGGACAGATTTGAAATCCCAAAAATATTTAATTCCGGCAACACCATCGTCTCCTGTCAAGATACCCAACAGCATCATGGCAAAGGCGACAACGAGTCCAATAATCGAAGCCAAATCCACTGCTACTCACCACTCATTTCGCATCAATTTGCAAAAATATCCTTTCTATACGATTTTACTAAATTTTTCACGTCTTGTCTACTTTCTTTTACAATTATTTTCTTTCCGGTAACTAAAGAAATGACAGTGTCGGGAGTTTCCTCCACAACCTCGATTAATTGGTCATTTACAAGGATTTTTGTGCCGTTTAATCTGGTTAATTCAATCATAATTCTCCCCCATTTCCATTTATTACCTGAAAATATTATCTAAAACACGAAAAAGCCTACAAATTATTATTTATAGGACTATGCACCACTATATATAGTATATCATACATTCTTGTAATAAACAACCAGAGGACTATGAAAAATAGTCCTCTGGATATAAATTTTAATTATCTCTTAAGATTTACAAGTTCTTCCAATAAAGTATCAGAAACTGTAATAATACGGCTGTTCGCCTGGAAACCACGCTGGGTTGTAATCATCTCGGTAAATTCAGCCGAAAGGTCAACGTTACTCATTTCCAAAACACCGGTTGACATGTATCCGCCGCCTGCAGTTACATCCACACCAATACCATCAAATTCACCTGAGTTCAAAGTTGCACTGTAAAGGTTATCTCCTTCCTTCTGCAAACCGGAAGCATTAGAGAAAGACGCTACTGCAATCTGTCCAAGAAGTCTTGTCTGACCGTTATCATAAGATGCATAAATCATACCATTATTCTGGATAGATACGCCTGACAATTCACCAAGCTTACGTCCGGAACCAAGCCCCTGCTTATCACCGGAAACCATACCGATGGTAGAGGTCTTATTATTGTTGAACATAGATGATGCAGTCCAATCAATGGTTACATCGCTAAAATGTGTCAAATCAACAGGATTACCAAGAACATCCACTGTATTCGCCGCAAAATCAAGCACTGCAGTATCGGCACCGTTAATAGATTTAAATTCACCTGTTGCAGTATCATAAATCAAGGTGTTTCCTGAAAGAATGGTTGTTGAAGTAATCTGCGCCTGGCCATCAGGAGCTACCATAAATTCATAAGTAGTATTTTCCTTAGATGTATCGACACCATATGCTTCTTCAATCGTAATTTCTTTGGTAAAATTAGTACCGTCATATGTGGTATTTCCTTCTACAGTAAATTCCTGTTCAAACGTAAATGAAACATTACCATCAGCATCCAATGTTGCATCAAAGTTCTGAAGCCCGGTTTTATTAAGCACCGTTGCCCAATCAGCATCCGTATCAGAAGTTAATCTATATTCGGTTCCGGCCTCATCTTTGTAATAATAATAATTTCCGTTTGTTGCATCTGTTACATAAATCAAATCAAACGCTTCTTCCAAATCATCTTTAGAAAGTGTTCCTGCACCATTCATCATTATCTTATCACCAGCTGCATAATCACCGGTTGCAACTGAATCATCCACTGTATATGTAATTCCACTTACCCTGTTTGCATCATAATCCGAGAAAGTTTCTGAATAACCGGATTTCTTGAAATATTTATTATTTACTGCATCATATGTTACTTCATCCAACAATGTAGCTAATGTAGTTTCTTCCAACACCTTTTCCTGACCAAAGGTAGCAATGTCTTTGATACTTCCTACATTATAGCGGTCCTTTAATGATTCATTTGTTGTTCCATCAAGGATATCCGTTAATTCAACAGTATACTGTCCTTCTTCTTCCAGATTCTTAATCGCAAATTTTGCTGTATAAGAATATCCTAATCCATCATAGATGCTTACGCTGATTACTTTACCGTCTGCCGAAGCTGCATTGGTATCATTTTTATCAAGAATACCTGAAACATAAGCCTTAGTCGTTGCTTCAGGGGGATATGTTAAGTTATCAGCACTCATAATTCTTAAAGGTTCAACAATATCCTGCTTAATTGTCTGAGTTACAGGGTCAACGCCCCAACCCATAACATTATAACCATTTGCTGTCATAGCAAGGTTACCTGCTGCATCCACATAGAAAGAACCATCTCTTGTAAAATAGTTATTCATACCATCATTCACAATGAAGAAAGAGTCACCGGTAATTCTGATATCAAAAGGATTACCTGTCGTCTGTGTTGCACCCGCAGTTGTGATTGCGGTAGAAATCGCACCGCTTGTTACACCAAGACCAATCTGTTTTGCGTTAACACCGGCTGTACCTGTTGTTTCGTTCGGTCCTGAAGCAGCCTGTGTTGTCTGATACATTAATTCGCTGAATGTAATAGACTGAGATTTGTATGCAGTTGTATTTACGTTTGCAATGTTGTTACCAATAACGTCCATCTTAATCTGGTGGGTCTTTAAACCTGCTACACCAGAATATAATGCTCTCATCATAATATTTGACCTCCCAATCGTTATTTTGACGTTTTCGTTTCTTCTGTCAGTCAGAAACGTTAGCCTCCTTGTAAGGTCCGGCTATGCAATTACTGCCCCGTCAATATTTGTAAAAATGTTTCCTCTGGCTTCTGTCTGATCTAATGCCGTAACAACCGTTTTATTCGGTACATTTACGATAAAAGCTAATTCATCTACAATCACCAGAGAGTCTTTGATGCCTTTCTGACCTGCATTTCTGGCACCTTCCTGTAATCGTTCCATCTGTGCTTCGGATAATTCAATATTTCTGTCAATCAATCTTCCTGCCGCATGTTTGGAAAATTTCAGTTCCGTGACCTGTTGTTCTGCTTCCGTTGTCCGGCTCAGAACTTCTTGGAATGATAATCCCGTTCCGATTTGTTGTCTCGGAATTGTTTTATTTACGGGAAGTTGTCCGTTTACCTGTAGGTTTGAAAGGAATTGACTGTTTTCAATCTTCATCCTTATCCCTCCTTGGAATTATTCGGTTACGGTTCCCTCCGCATTTTCAGCACCTTCTTCTGCATCACCTTTATTCTCATTCTTAGCCGCTTCGTTCTTTGCAGCCTCTTCTGCTGCAGCCAGAAGTTCATTTAATTTACTTACGTACTCGCTAATTAATTTTTCTTTTTCTTCACCAAGCATTTCTACCTGATAATCTGTCATCGTAGCGTATGTATTATAAATGTTAAGAATGGAAGTTGCATCATTTAAGGTTACCTGTTCAATCTTCGGAAGTTTCTCAAGTTCTTTGTTAATGGTTGAAATTGCTTCAACGCCTGCCTGGTATTCATCATCCACAATCTGTACAACATCGTCTACGGAATAAAGTGTACCATCGATGCTGACATATGCTTTGTTGCCCTGGTAACTTACAGATTCTACCTGACCCTGTATGGTAGTTGTCTTTCCGGAATCGGAAGTACTTTCTACGATTACTTCTTTACCAACCATTTCAGATGCTCTGGAAAGTGTCATATTTGCACTCATATTCTGCATCTGTTCCAACTCTGAGAAGGTTGCGTACTGTGAAATATACTCAGTATTTGATGTAGGCTCTAAAGGATCCTGATATTTCATCTGCGCTACCAGTAACTGTAAAAACGCTTCTTTATCCATTGAGTTTGCGGATGCTGAAGAAGTTTTTGTTTCTTTTTTCGCAATTTGAGATGTATTTGTTACTAATTCTCCATCTACAAAAGGTGCTGCTAAACTCATATGTCGTTCCTCCTATGCCTTAAAATCTACTGTATTTCCGTCTGCTTCCATCATTTCTGCTACGAGTTGCTCTTCTTCTGTCAACTCTTCTTCTGTCCAATCTCCGTTTAAATTAATACTTCGGGTTGAACTTTTTCTTGCCTCAGCCTGTGCCTGATTGTTTTCTTCATTACTCTGCTGCATATTCTGGTTAAAAGCGTGACTCTCAACGGTTACTTCTACTGCATCAACTTTAATGCCCTGTTCCGCGAAGTTTTCTTTTAACTGAATCATCTGCATTTCCAAAGCTGCCTTTACTGCTTCATTCTGTACTACGAACTGCGCTGTAACATTGCCTTGTTTAGAACTCAAATGAATGCTTACTGTGCCAAGGTTTTCGGGATTCAACTGCATTTCAACCTCGGCAATACCGGGTCTGATATTTGTCTTAATGAATTCCCCGATTTGATCGTAAATCTCTTGTGTACTAAGATTTCCGCCTGTAATATTCTGACTAAAATCTGTCGTTGTCTGATTTACTGTCTGTGTGTTATTCAACTGGAAATTACTTTCTGCCGCTACCTGCTGGTTATGATTTGTGTTCTGCTCGTTTCCTTTGTTTCCTGCTTCACTTTCTTTTCCGTTCGGTGTGGTTGCATCTTTTACCGAATTCACGTCTTTAGTGCTTGTTTCTGCATCTGCTTCGCTATCTGCCGGCTGTTTGCCTTCAATTGTATCAGCATTTTCAGCTTCATCGGTCTCACCTGTAATATTCTGCATATCTGTTTCATCTGCAGATACTCCCTGTGATACTACTTTCACCTTCGAAAACTGTTCTAATACCTCTTTCATTTCAACATCCGTTAACTGATTTTCATTTTGTACCTGTTCCAAAAGTTCTCCGGCTACTGCATTCAAATCCTGCAAGGTCTGATATGCGTCTGCATTGGTAAGCAGTTCAATTGATGTAGAAATCTGTTCAACCTCCATCACCAAAGCTGTCATGCCTTCCTGTGTGAATAAAGATGCATCCGTAAGTCCTAAAGTTTCCATTACCGCTTCCAACTCTTCCACCGTAATGTCAAGTTTTTCAGCAATTTCTTCCTTCAACTCTTCTGCCGCCGCTTCCAGTTCTTTTTCTACAACTTCCATATCCTTTGGTTCATTGGAAACTTCTTCTGTCCTTTGTTCTCTAAGCTTATCTGCTGTTTTAGATACGCTCATGTTTTTTTCTGTAACAGAAGTTTTAACCGTTTCCTGTGGTCCCGCACCTTCGGATTTACCTGCCGCTGTCTGAAAAATACCTGCGAATTCGCCGGTCTGTGTTTCGGTGTTGCCTGCGTTGCCACTAATATTGGCAATCATTTCTCCCAGTTGTGTTACTGTTGCACTGGTCATCCAAACTCCTCCTTCCTTATGAATTTTTCAAGGTTCTTCACATATATACAGACATTTTTATCAATGTCTCATGTGCAATCATATAATATATCGGTTAAAAAGCTTTTTTTCTTAACTCTCAGGCTCCATAATTTTTGTAATTCTTGCCGCCACTTCCGGATCCATTACACCAAGAATTTTACCTCGGTCATCCGGTTGCATTGCTCCAAGAATTTTAGCCGCCAAATCCAGGTCATCTGTCATTGCTTCAAAAATACCGGCTGCCTCTTTCGGTTTCATCTCAGAATAAGCTTGAGCATATTCTTCAATTTCCGCATCATAATTTTCCTGTGTTACCACTTGCTGATAAATCAATTCCGCAGTTTCCGGATCCATGCTCTCATAATATTCCATAAAAGCTTCTACGCCCGGCCCCTTTTCACTGTACACAACTTCCTCGTAAAACTCAGTCTTAATACGCTGAAATTCCACTTGATTATCCTCGAAAGTCTGAAGTCTCTCCACTTCAGCTGTCAAAGCAGCAATCTGCTCTTCCTGTGCTTCAATGGTGCTTAACTGTTCATCAATCTGACCTTCATAATACTGAATCTGATCCACCGCTTCCGATAAACTTCCGTAACCATAATAGCTTTCTGTATCATCCGTCTCCGTGATACTGTCTGCCGGCAAAATTTTATTCAATACCGGAATATCTTTAATTACAGGCGCCACTATATTAGTTCCGATACCGCACACATCTAATTTAATCAAAAGAACCGTAATCCCCAACCAGATAACAACCAATAAAAGCGTAACAAAAAAAACACCGACATTGCTGCCCGCAGAGTCAGAATCCAATTCTGCCTCTTGTGCTGCCAGTTCCTTCGCGCGCCTTTTCGCTTCTTTTTTTTGTTGTTTTTTCTCAGCCTCCAGCTTTTTACGCTCAGCTTTGATTCTGTCGCGTTCTATTTTATCTTGTCTTTCATCATCACGAACTGCCATAAGACACTTCCTTTCATTGAGCATTTCTTGCCGAGCGATAACTGTTTAGTTGGTCAATCTCTTTGCTCTCCGCTCTGTTTTCTTCTAACATAAACTCTTCAAAAGCATGCTCTTTTAATTTTTCATAGGTTCTGGTTTGAGCTCTTGCCTCCATCATACGTCTGGTTGCAGCATCCACTGCTTTTTGTGCTACATTCACCGCCAGTCTCTGTTCTTTTTCCAGTTCTTTTGTATACTCTATCGCATTTTTATTATCCAAAATTTCCTGCACATTAATTGCTTCATTGCGCAATTTAATACCATAAGCTATATAATCATCCTTACGCTTTATGATTTGCTCCAAAAGTTCCTGTTCTTCCGTTAGCTTTTGCTGCGCCTGAGCAAATTCAATTTTGGCCTGGTCCTCAAGCTTTGCTTTCATATCCAATATACTCTGCATACGAAATCGAAAAACTGACATTTTAAACCTCTTTTATAAAATACTTATCCAAAAAGCTCTCTCATCAAATCCAACGTTTCTTCATACGTATATTTTTCATCCGTCATCTGACACAGGAAACCGTTTACCTTGTTTATATATGCAATCGCCTCATCAATGGCCGGATTACTGCCTTTTTTGTACGCACCGATGTTAATCAAATCCTCTGCATCATTATAGGTCGCCATAATTCCTTTGATACGGGATGCAAGGCGCTTCTGTTCCTTATCCGTAATCATGGACATACAGCGGGAAATAGACTGTAATACATCAATAGCCGGATAATGATTTTTATGAGCGAGCTTACGATTCAACATAATATGACCGTCCAAAATACTACGTGCCGTATCCGTAATCGGTTCATTAAAATCATCACCGTCAACCAATACGGTATAAAGTCCGGTAATCGAACCTTTTTCATTGGTTCCAGCTCTCTCTAATAACTTAGGCATTTCCGCATATACGCTGGGGGGATATCCCCTTGTCACCGGCGGTTCACCGCTGGCAAGCCCTATTTCTCTCTGTGCCATGGAAAAACGTGTCAAAGAGTCCATCATCAAAAGAACGTCCTTACCTCTGTCACGGAAATATTCCGCTATCGCCGTAGCAGTTTTTGCAGCCTTATTGCGTTCCAATGCAGGTTTGTCAGAAGTTGCCACCACAACCACTGAACGTCTCATACCTTCTTCTCCAAGGTCATTTTCAATAAATTCCCTAACCTCACGACCACGTTCGCCAATTAATGCAATTACATTAATATCTGCTTTGGTATTTCTTGCAAACATACCCATCAGGGTGGATTTACCAACACCGGAACCGGCAAAAATACCGATACGTTGTCCCTTGCCAACCGTAATCAGGCCATCTACCGCTTTAACACCCAAGGGCAATACCTCAGAAATAATCTCTCTCTTCATAGGATCCGGCGGCGGCGCTTCAACACTGTAGGATGCACCAGCCGTAAAAGGTTTTCCTTCCAAGGGTCTTCCCAAGCCATCTAATACCTGACCTAATAAAAAGGGACCAACCTGTACTTTCAAGGATGTTCCCTGATTTTCCACAAGACACCCTAATCCAATACCGTTTGTAACTTCAAAAGGCATAAGTAAAGTTTTATTTTCCTTAAAACCTACCACTTCCGCCATAATATAGTTACTTTTATCTTCTTCCGTATAAATACAACAGATATCGCCAAGTGTAGCATCCGGACCTGCCGACTCAATGGTCAGCCCGACCACATTTACTACCCTGCCGAGTTTCTTATAATATTTTTTTTGTTTTAACTGCTCATATTTATCCGGATTAAAGGTACTCATCAGAATTTCCTATGCTTTTTATTTTTGCTCATAGCTTAATAATTTTAATTGTTTACGAAGTTCTTCCATCTGCGTCTGGAAACCACAATCAAAGATTGCACCGTCAGTCTCAATAATGCACTGTCCTCTTTTCATGCTGAAATCTTCCACAATCTCTACATTCTCCACAGCAATACCCGTTCCTGTAACCAGTTCCTTTTTCTGCATGGAAACATAAGGGTAATCATCTTTGGATACATGTAAAAGAAACTTTTTTACGCCATCCATTTGAAACAATGTAGAATTTACCAGATGAATCACAACTTCACGATGTTCCTCAAGGGACAAACCTAATACATGCTCGTAAACATCCGTTATAACATCCACAAGCTTTGGTTCTAACTCATCAACAGCATTACGATAGTCTGTTTCTAAGTTTTTTTTCATCTGCTCCAGTTCTTTTGACTTTTGATTCAGTTCATCCGTGCCCTTTTTTATGCCTTCCGCATATCCCTGCTCACTGCCGGCTTGAAAAGCCTCATTTTTAATTTCAAGCGCTTCCTTGTGAGCATTGGCCAGAATCTGTGCAGCTTCATCATTTGCCTGCTGGATGATATCGCTGGCCGTTTTACTGGCAATCTGCATATCAGCCTTACTTCCTTTATCCGCAATCACAACGCCTTCCGTAAAACCTTCTGCATTCTCTTCGCCATCATCCAACAGCACTGCCACTTCCGTAGCACCGATTCCTTCCGAAAATACATTTTCCAGTTCGCCTTCTGTATCTTCCTGCACATAATGTGCAATTGACTCCAGCTTTTTGGCAACAATTTCATTGCTGTTAATAATACGAACTTCTCTCTCCTGCACAACGGCTGAAGATTTAAAGAAATTACTAGACAACGATCTCGTCACCTCCACCTCTGGAAATTACAATTTCTCCGGAATCCTCTAATTTACGAATGGTATTAACAATCTTCTGCTGTGCTTCCTCTACGTCCTTCATTCTGACAGGTCCCATAAATTCCATATCTTCCTTAATCATAACAGCAAGACGCTTTGACATATTGTTAAAGATTGCATTCTGGACCTCTTCATTTGCACCCTTAAGGGCAACTGCAAGGTCATTATTATCCACATCACGCAATACTCGCTGAATAGCACGATCGTCCAAAAGTAAAATATCTTCGAATACGAACATTTTCTTGCGGATTTCGTCTGCAAGCTCTGGGTCTTCGATTTCCAAAGTCTCCATAATATGCTTCTCTGTACCACGATCTACGGTGTTTAAAATTTCCACAACATGGTCCACACCACCGATAATGGTGTAGTCCTGATTTACAAGGTTTGCAAGCTTTGATTCCAATATCTTCTCAACTTCCTTAATAACATCCGGGCTTGTTCTGTCCATTGTTGCAATACGTTTCGCAACCTCAACCTGCTGTTCCGGCGATAATGCAGATACAATCATAGCCGACTGACTAGGTCCAAGGTAAGATAAAATTAAAGCAATGGTCTGAGGATGTTCATCCTGAATAAAGCTCAACAACTGACTCGCATCTGTTTTACGAACAAATTCGAAAGGTTTTACCTGAATAGATGCAGTCAATCGATTGAGAACTTCCACAGCCTTGTCCGCACCAAGTGCTTTTTCCAAAAGTTCCTTCGCGTAGCCGATACCGCCTTCTGCAATATACTGCTGTGCAAGACATACCTCATAAAATTCATTAATAATATTTTCTTTTATCTGAGGAGTTACGCTTCTTGTATTCGCTATTTCCAACGTTAATTCCTCTATTTCTTCTTCCTTCAAATGTTTAAAAATCATAGCGGATTTTTCAGGCCCTAATGAAATCAGGAGAATCGCCGCTTTTTGAAGTCCTGTAATTCTGTCATCACCTCTCATTCACGGTCTACCCCCAATCTTCATTCAACCAGTTACGCAATAGATTTGCAACCGCTTCCGGATTTTCTTCCACAAATTTTTCAATCATCTTTCTGGTCTCGGACTTAGTCTCTAATTCAATATCTTCTAACGTTTCAGTAGGCATGGACTGTAAAAGATTTTCAACAGAAAGTTCTTCCGGCTGCTCTTCCTCTGCTTTATCACGCTTAAAGCTGCGAATTACCACATAAGCCAAAAGTAAAAGTATAATAATAATTAAAACAATCTGCAAAACATCCGTAAATTCCACATCAAACGCGGCTTCTTTATCTACAAAGAAAGGTTCTTCATAAGCAACAATAGTAATATCTTCCAATGCAATACCACTGGCATCGGATACCACTGAATACAATTCCGGATCTACCTCTAACTTCTTTCGGTCAGAATTTGCAAGCTTATATTCATCCCATGTAATACCATCTAAAAGACCTAATTCCTTGGCATCTTCTTCACGAATGACGTTATAAGAAATTGCGGTAACTGCAATAGAAGATTTATCATAAATAATGCTTCCTGCCGGAATCTTTTCTACTGTAGTTTCAGAATTAGGCAAATAATCCTTTTCAAACTGCGATACGGAACTTGAACCGCCCTCACCTTCACTCCATACATATGTATCATCCCCGTTACTGTCAGTTCCGGGCACCATTGCAGTACCACCGTCTGTCTCAGCTTCATAAGAAGATTCGTGGGATAATACACCCTGCATCTGTCCGTCAGCCGGAGTATAGTTAATTTCTGTCCTTTCGGTTTCAGCAAAATTAACGGTTAAATTACTTGCAACTTCAATCATGTCAAATTCATTGGTTCCAAGCAGTACTTTTTTAACTTCATTACGAATAATTGCTTCAACCTGCTGTTTCAAACTAAGCTGACTGGAAGCATTTCCTACAGACGAAACCTCATCACCACCGCTAAACAAAAGATTTCCCTGTGTGTCCCAAATCACGATATGCTCGGTAGTTTCGTTACCGATTGCCGTTTTGATAGCATTAGCAATTGTATTAGCCTGATCAGAACTACATGCTGCATTTAACTTCAACATAATCTGAGCATAGCTCTCCTCTTTGCTGGCAATCAGTGTTCCGTCATCTTCGGGAATATGTAATTTAACGGTTGCTTCTTCAATAAATTCCACATCCTCCAACATATTTTCAAGGTCACCCTGCAAATGTGCCGTATACAATTTCTGTGTATCCGATTCCGTTGTTGTAAGACTGCCGGATACAACATCCGTCAAGCTGAAAGTCTCCGTCAAAATATTATTGGAATTAATTAATATATTTGCATCTGACAACTGATCATTATTAATTTCATAAACCAGTCCCTGCGTATCTGCAATTCGATAATCATAATTACCTTCTTCAAGCAGAGATTTAACCGTTGCCGATTGAGTTGCATTTTCACAGGTGACCAAAGGTACATACTGTGGTCTTGATACAACAGTAATTAAAATTGCAAACGCAACAATAAAACCAAGCAGAGCTGCTATCATTGCAGTCTTCTGCTTAGACGAGAATTTATTCCACCATGCCATAAACTTAGGTGGGAACTCTTTTAGTTTATCTAAAAGTTTTTCAACCATTGCTTCTTCTCCTTACCTAAACGGTCATCTGAAATTTCTATCCGTTCAGACAGTTTTTTAATTAAATCTGCATCTGCATAATTTCCCGGTATGCCTGTATGAATTTATCTCTGACCGCCACCGTATATTGTAATGCAGTTGATGCTTTTTGAAGAGCTATCATTAAATCATGGGTACTCTCGGTCTCACCGAGGGCAAATTTAATTTCCTCGTTCTCTGCATCCGATAAATATGCATTGGTGGTCTGTATATTATCAATGGCAGAATTCAACATAACCGAAAACATATCACTGCCTTCTGCCACCTTTGTTTTATTTGCATTATATTGATCCAATGCCTCTGTATTAATTTTATATACAGCTGAAAGATCCATTTACCATTCTCCTTAAATTTTCATTTCAAACTATGCCTTACCGATGTCTAATCCTGCCATTGCCATGGACTTACTTGCAGAAAAAGCAGTTGCATTGGCTTCATAGCCGCGAGTAGCGTCAATTAAGTTCGTCATTTCTGTAATTGTATTCACATTAGGATATGTAACATAACCGGACTCATCAGCATCAGGATGAGCAGGATCATATACCTTATTCATTCCAGACGTAAAATCCTCCTGTACCGTAGTCACGCGTACACCTTTTCCTACTGCATTACTAAATGAGCTTGTAGCATTGCCAAACACCGTAGCAAAAGATTCTTTTCCCGGACCCTTTGCCTGAAAAGTAACCACTTTACGGCGATACGGGGTACCATCTTCTGTTCTGGTTGTATTTGCATTCGCAACATTTTCTGCGATAACATCCATACGATATCTCTGCGCCGTCAATCCCGATGCACTGATATCAAAAGCATCAAACATTCCCATAATTTGCTACCTCCTTACTATGATGACTTCATAACAGACTGCAGATTCTGAAATTCCTGCGTAATGCTGTTCATTAAACCATTATACTTGATTTGATTTTCTGCCAAATTCACATTCTCAGTGTCAATATCAACATTATTACCGTCCAAACGATACATCACTTCCGTAGAATCGGTATATATGGTGGGATTCAAAGTCTTTAAATTAACATTACTAATCTTTGCATCCATACTGCCGCCACTGGCACCTAAAATCGCGTGACGTAATTCATTTTCAAATGAAACATCCTGTCTCTTATAACCGGGTGTAGCCGCGTTGGCAATATTATTACTGATTGCCTCGTTTCTTTTCCATGATGCATCCGCAGCTTTATCCAATACGTTTATGTAGTCAAATGTGTTGGTATTAATCATATAAAACCTCCTATAGGCAGGCACAGTCCACCCACCTTATTTCATTATAGTTTATTTCTATAAAAACACAAGCTATTTTTGCAAAAAAACCACTCCATCTTGTGCTTTTCTTCATTTTATCCACAAGATGTCCGATTTATGTAAATCAAAAAGGATTTATCGCTATACACAATAAATCCTTTTATCTCTTTTTTATAAAACAGCTTCCCTGCTGTGTCTTTATAAATATGCTATATACTATATCGACAATTCGTGTAAATAACTTAAGTCCGACACCATTTTTCTTTTTATACTGTTACTCATTACCTCTCTTTAAAAGATTAATTTCTTCAAATACCATATCATTAATCACTTTAATGTATGTGCCCTTCATTCCTGAAGACCGTGATTCAATAACTCCGGCACTTTCCAATTTACGCAAAGCATTCACAATAACCGAACGGGTAATTCCCACACGATCTGCAATCTTGCTGGCAACCAAAACACCTTCCATGCCGCCCAATTCATCAAATACATGAATAATTGCTTCCATCTCAGACCCCGACAAGGTACTGATGGCAGATTTCGCTCCTGCTACACGTCTGGACTCTTCTGCGGTCTCTTCACTGACAGAACGAAGAATCTCCAAGCCAACCACGCTGGTCGCATACTCACATAAAATAATATCATCAATTTCATATTCCCTGTTATTGCGATATAAAAATAGTGTACCCAAACGTTCACCTGCAATCACAATCGGTGTAATAACGCCGCGATATAAAGAACAATCGGTTTCTTCGAATCCCAATGTTCCCAAATTCACATTTTCCTTTGTAGATAGAACGCCAAGAAAACGTTCATTTAAATCAGCATCAATAAATACGCCTTTTTTCTCTCCCAATAATTCATGAATCACAGGGACCTTAGAGGTATTGCCCATCCCCAAAATCTTTCCCTTACGGCTGATTACCAAAACATTGGAATCCGTCACATCCCGCATCACCTTACAGATATCGGTAAAAACCACTTTCCCTGCGTTGTTCGAATATAAAAGCTTAACTATCTTTCTTGTTTTATCCAATAACTGTACACTACTCATGCTGTCTCCATTGCATTTAATATAATTGATAACCATTAAATAAAAATGGTTATGTAACCATCACTGCCACATAACCATTTTAACACAATTAAACAAATTGCGCAACATTTCAAAAGTTATTTCTCAATTTGTCTGACATAGCCACATTCTTGCTTTGCACATACAAGTTTATTACCTTTTGTCAATAAAACATCTCCGCATTCGGGACATTTTTCATTTGTAGGACGTTGCCATACCATAAAATCACAATCCGGTGCTTTTTCACATCCGTAATAGGTACGTCCCTTTTTGGTTTTTCGAACCACAACATCTCCACCGCACTTAGGACAGGATACACCGATTCGTTCCAAAAATGTTTTAGTATTTCTGCATTCCGGGAAGCCGGGACATGCCAAAAACTTACCATGAGGTCCGTATTTAATTACCATATTACGACCGCAAACTTCACATACCTCTTCCGAAACTTCATCAGCAATCTTAACTTCACCCAAATCCTTTTCTGCCTGTTTCACCGCTTCGTCTAAGTCCGGATAGAAATTAGATACAACCGTTTTCCAGTTTACGGTACCTTCTTCCACCTTATCAAGTAATGCTTCCATATATGCGGTAAAATTCACGTCTACAATACTGGGGAAAGCTTCCTTCATCATATTATTTACAACCTGACCGATTTCAGATGCATAAAGATTCTTATTTTCCTTAATTACATAGCGACGCGCAATAATGGTTGTAATGGTAGGCGCATAGGTACTGGGACGACCAATACCAAGTTCCTCCAGCGCACGCACCAGTGCCGCTTCCGTAAAATGTGCCGGTGGCTGGGTAAAATGCTGTTGTTCCTTATATCCTTCAAAGGAAAGCTTTGTATTTTTATCAATTCCGTTTAATAACGTATTGTTATCCGCTTTTTCATCTTCTTCCTGCATATAAACGCTTCTGTAACCTTCAAAAGCAATCTTTGACGCGCTGACACGGAAGGAATAATCGCCGCCCACAATACGCACAGATACTGTTTCAAACACTGCCGGCGTCATCTGACTTGCCACAAAGCGCTTCCATATTAACTGGTATAAACGGAACTGGTCTCTTGTAAGAGAATCTTTTAATTTATCGGGAGACATGGTAATATCCGTTGGACGAATGGCTTCATGTGCATCCTGAATACGTTTCTCTTCTTTCTTCTTTCCTTCTTCCTGTTGAACAAACTGTTCTCCGTAAACATTCTCAATATAAGAAGCTGCAAAAGCTTTAGCTTCATCAGATATACGGGTTGAATCGGTACGCAAGTAAGTAATCACACCCACAGTGCCATTTCCTTTAATATCAATACCTTCATATAACTGCTGGGCGATTCTCATGGTTTTTTGAGTTGCAAAACCTAAAACCTTGCTTGCTTCCTGTTGCAAAGTAGAAGTTGTAAATGGAAGCGGGGCCTTTTTTATTCGTTCGCCTGTTTTTACCTCATCCACATAAAACTCTGCATCCTTTAATGCTGCTTTTACCTCATCTACTTCTTTTTTAGTACTTAATTCAAGCTTTTTATCACCTTTACCGTAAAAAGATGCCTCCAAAGGTTTTTTTTCACCTTTCAAACTGAATAAAGCATTCATAGACCAATATTCCTTAGGAATAAAAGCCTCAATTTCTTCTTCTCTGTCACAAATAATACGTAATGCTACAGATTGTACACGCCCTGCACTTAAGCCTCTTTTCACCTTAGCCCAGAGTACCGGAGAAATACGATATCCTACCATACGATCCAGTATTCTTCTGGTTTGCTGAGCATCCACAAGATTCATATTTATTTCTCTGGCATTTTTCAAAGACTCTTTTACAGCATTCTTTGTAATTTCATTAAAAGTTATTCGATATACCTTTTTATCCGCTAATTTCAATGCCTCATATAAATGCCATGAAATAGCCTCTCCCTCACGGTCAGGGTCAGTTGCCAGATAAATTTTTTCTGCTTTTTTAACTTCTTTACGAAGTGCAGATAATACATCTCCCTTTCCGCGAATAGTTATATATTTAGGTTCATAATCGTGTTCAACGTCTACACCTAACTGGCTCTTAGGTAAATCTCTTACATGCCCGTTACTTGCCAGAACTTCATAATTATTTCCTAAAAATTTCTTGATTGTTTTCACTTTCGCAGGTGATTCCACAATCACCAGATATTTTGCCATACTTAATTCCCCTATTCATTCTATCCTCTCACCCTGTTTAGGGTAGCCGATATCCACTCTACACCAATTTTTTTTAAGATGCAAGGAAAATTTTAGTAAGACACGAAAAAAATACTATCTGAAAATTAATTGTTCTTTAATCGGCCAATCACTTCTCTGTGCGTATATGTCCTGTCTTGCATAAATATATCGGTCATTATAGTCTATAATAAACTTATCCGGTTTATACACCTCAAATCGATAAACAGGTACATACCCCGGCATTTCTTCCTCAAGTGGCAAAGCATCTAAAACAAAAGAATTTCCTATAATAAATTCCGGATAGCCATATTCTGCCATGTTCTCCAGCATCTGCGTCTGCTTTTCATCCTCGGCAAGAATCTGTTGATTATAGGATACATTCCGATTTCCGCCGTTGTGGTTGTAAAAGATATTTTCATCAAAGTAAACCAGACAATCAAAAAACTGAGTAACAGAAGGTATATGTCGATATTTAGAAGCATCCGTATAGTCAGCCGGTTCTTCAAAGGGTCCTATTGCAACAATCTCCCATTGTAACGCACAATTATTTTGGTCTGCTCCCACATCCTGAATTCCTTGAGCCAAATCTCTGGTATACCAAGTAATGCGAAACAAATCCGTACCTACACAAAAAGCACTCCATGCCAAAGACATACCCAGTGATAATACAAGTGCTATTTTAGGAATTTGTTTACATAACTTACTGTATTTATAATTGATTTGTGAAAGAAAATCCGGCATCTTTTTTACTTCATTTGATACAACTTCATCCAACCCGCACCAAAAAACAAACACAAGATATAAAAAGATTAAACCTATGTGATGATACCAAAAATAAACTACAGACGAAAACAAAGAAAACAAACTATAGGGAATAATAAGCAATAAAAGTTTACGATATTTTCTTGCATAATACAGTAAAAACAAAATTGTAATCAATCCCACAATAAGGTTAACATAAGATATCAATCCTCCATTGACTATCCCCTCCGCGTAATACTGCAGTCTGGCATCCATTCCCGTATCCAAGAACATAGAATCCGCCGGTCCGAGGATACACATATAAATCATACTATATATAATAGTAGAAACGGAAAAAAACACCACATTATTGGTATCATCCATAGGCATCATAAGCCAAAGCTGTCCAATATTGTATGCTAACAGCACAGCCATTGCACTAAACTGTTTAAAATAATTCTTTTTTATATTTTTTATAATATCAATAATCCAGACAATACAAATGCCGGCCGCCATAGCCATACCGTAGGCACTGCTTACACACAAAAGCATTAGGGCAAACATATGAAGAAATGGTTTCTCTGCTCTTTTTTTATATGTAAGTGCCACCAGGCATAACCCAAACATGGTTACACAATAAGGTCGTACCACAATGCTATAGCGAAAGAAAACATAATACGTAAAAGGTATTAAACATTTAATCATCCTCGGAAACGGAGAACGAAATAATATAAGCCAAATGGTCGCAATACTGAATAATGCTCCCGGAATACGCAAACCAATATCAATAGAAAAACCGCTTTTAGCAAACAAAGCAAGTATCAAATGCCAAAAAGGCGGGTGACCTTCATAATGCGGGATTTCAAAAAACAATTCCCTCCAGGAAGCGTCTCTTGCAATCAGCCATGCCTGAGCCTCATCGTACATAGGTTCATGAAAAAGGGACACTAAAATATAAAGAATCACAAACAGACCGAAACAAAACCACTCTAGCCTTTTTTCTTCTTTAAAAAATTGAAACATGGTCATCAAAAAATTATTTTTTTCACTGTTCGGCAAAGCCGTTTGCAATTTGCTCATAAATAGGCCAATCCTCTCGTGTCATAAAAATATCTTCTCTTACATATACAAAACCGCGTGCATAAACCGCATTATACTTATTAATACGGTAGCAGGTGAATCCATACACCGGAACATATGCATATTCATTTACATCAAGTCCCATCATTCCCAATACTTCAGGATTGCCAATAATAACCTCAGGGTAGCCCTGTTTTCCCAGTTCTTCTAAATATGTCATACATTCTTCCTGAGACAACATATCATGATCTACATAACGCTTATTTGGATTACCTTCATTAAAATTATAAATATAATTTACTTTTTCATCAGAATAAGCCAACACATCTACGAAATTACACATTTTAACATATTGATAAAAATCTTCTGCCGCAAGCTGTTCCACTTCCGTTGAAATAACATAACCGTCTTCCGTCTCAGAAATAACCTCTTTCTCTTCCGTCACCGTGCTCTCATCGATTTCCTCATAAGTCCACTGATTTACCACTTTATATTGTGTCAAATCATATTCTTCCAGCATTGCAGCCAAATCTTTTGCATACCAAACCGGCAAAAGAATATCATTTTTTACAGCCATAACAGTCCAGAACAAGGATACACCCAACGCTAATACAGTAAAGAAATAACCGGTTTTCTTTGCAATACCCGGAGTACCCTTTTCAAGTTTCTGCAACCAATTAGGAAGTTTTAACTCTTCCGGTCTGTCATCTATTGCGCACCAAAATACAAACAAAATAAAGAGCGGCACAATACCCATATGGTGATTATAAAAATATCCTACAGCTGCATATGTAGCAAATGCCAAATACGGTAATATAAATAATGCTTTCTTTCGAAACACATGCATTGCCGTAAGAATTACAACATATAAAAGCAAACTAAGTACAATACAAATTATGACTGCATAATCTGCACGTATCATTGTATCATACTGTTGTAATCTTCCCATTAATGCAATATCTGTAATCAAAGCATCCGCAGGAAGCACAAGATATGTATAAACAAGGCAACGCAACCATGAAAAATCCACCACACGAACTTGGGCAAAAGCACTGTCAGCCGGCCAGATAATCACAAGTAAAGAAACCGCCGCAAGCAACATCACAAGCAAAGCCCATGTTCTTCTATCCCTTAATGCCTTATTAACAAATCCGTTTCCCCACAACTCTTTTACTATTTCAATAGTCCATACAATACAAATCATGCCTGCAAACATTATTCCGTAAGCACTACTCATACATAATAAAAATAGTGAAATCAAGAAGCGCACAGGCTTTTGATTACGTTGTTTATAAAAAAATGCCGCCAGAACAAAACCAAGAAACATTAACGAATAAGGTCTGCAGATTATGGTATATTGATAAAACAAAAAATAACTAAAAGGAATCAGACAACGAATCCATTTTTTAAAAGGAGCCTTAAATATAACCAAATATGCCGCCACACCTGAAAATATCAATGTAGGTATACGTAATCCTATCTCCATTGGCACACCGGTTTTTGCAAAAATCGCTAAAATCAGGGTCCAAAAAGGCGGATGCCCCTCGAAATGCGGCAATTCAAATATCATTTCCCAAACCGAAGCATCGGATGCTACCATCCAAGCCTGAATTTCATCATACCATGGTTCATGAAACCAAAACATAACCATGGAAAGTCCAAAAAAAGCCACAAAAGAAATCCATTCTATTATGAGTGACTTATTTTTAATATTTTTTTGCTCTGATATATTTGTAATATTATTTTCCATACCTTTTCTCTCTTTCACACATTCTCTAATATGGACATTATATCCGATAAAAATCAGAAAAGCAATAAAGGAACCGCTATACAGCGATTCCTTTAAAATCTAACATAAAACTTATTTAAGGTGTAAATGTAATACCCCAGTTAGCAGGTGTTGCATTATACGTATTTGCACCCTTATAATACTGCATATCATATCCCGGTGCTGAAATTGCCAAGTCAACAACCGTATGTGTACCCGTTGCACTGTCAGAAGGCAAATGAATCATAATAGATAATCTCATATTTCCTGCTAACATCGCATTCTTAGCATTATCATTTGCAATCAATGCATTATTATCCTGTACCAGAATAAAACCATTGGTTTCAGGGTCAGCCTTTAAAGCAAGACCTCTCTGTACACCACTATTATTTAAAGCAACACCATCAGAATAACCATGAGAAACTGTACTTACAGTCTTAACAGTAGGCTTATTTGAATCAACAAGTGCATACTGCTGATCATTATTTGTATCAATATAGGCAACCATAGCATACTGATATGACTTACCGGAAATATTAATCATAGATGCGATATCAATTCCCTTTACACCAAGCCATGTATAACCGCCCTGGCCGTCACCGGTTTTATTTGATAAGTATACAACACCATCTGCTGTAGCTTCTGTAGTATTTACAGTAAATTCAACTGCATCCGTTGTTAAAAGAATCTTTTTCTCAACACCGTTTGCATCTTTACCGGATACAACAACTCCCTGTGTATCTTTAACCGAAGTTGTTGTTGAGGAAGTAGTTGCCGCATTTACACGAATATAAGCAGTAGCCGTACCAGCCTCAGCAGGACTTGCAGAAGAAATTGCTTTTGCAACTTCTGTATTACCTGTACGGAATGTAACATTTACAAATTCATAATAAGTTGCAAAGTTTGATGTTACTGCAATATCTGAAACAATGCCATATTCCTTCTGAAGATTTAATACTGCATAACGATCCAATGAAACTTTAGCAGTATATGCATCTTCCGGAGTTTCAGCACCGCCGGCTGCGCCTTCAATTTCATAAACGGTAGCATCTTCAAGTGCATTACGGAAAAATACATCTCTGGATACTTCATACTCATATCCTTCATTATTCATTGCAAGTTCAATTGTAACCTTATTATCACAATTATCCGAAGGAGTAGCTGATAATTTCTCCCATCCTGTAATGTTAAAATCAGATACATATTCTGCCATTAAAGATAAACTGTCATCTGTATAACTACTGCCATCAGCAGTTGAATCGTATAACAGCTCCTGCTCAACAGAATCAAATACCAACCAATGCTTCGTTGTTCCTGATTGAATCCAACAATACTTACGGCCGGCAGCATCTGTAAGCATACCACTAAAACCGGTTGTAGCATCTACTAACAACTCTTCTACCTGGTTTGCAACAATCTGTACTTCTGTTTGCATTGCAACCTCTCTTGAGCCTTTTAAATAAGATATAGAGGTCGTACGCATCATCATTGCAATACCAATCATGATAATGCCAAAAATCGCAAGAGTGATCAGCATCTCTACGAGAGTATAACCTTTGTTATTGCGCTTTGCTTTCATTTTCTTCCTCCTCTATAAAGTAATCAATTCGCTCTTGCCGGTAGTCGGATGTAACTGAATACCGGTAGACTGGTCTTTATGTTGCAAAATAATCTGACTACAATAATCACCTGACGGCATCGCTAAAAATGCACCGGTTGATTGATTATACTTAATCACCAACGGATTGGCCTGAGTTACTTCAATCAAATCATCACTGCCTTGAATCTTATAATAAATCGTTGCAGGCTGTGAAACCAATTCATCCATCAAATCAACTTTATTCGGTGACGACAAACTTCCTACATAACAATAATATGTTGCACCATCAAAAGAAATTTCAATAGTTCCTCTATCAGTCCCTCTCGCCATCGCAGTGTTTCTTGCCTGATTCAGACTACTGCTTACTTTCTCTGCTCCTCGGTTGATATTGGTCCTTGATACTAACCCCATGGATAAAGAAACAAGACCAACTGCAATTGCCATAATTGCAATTACAATAATAAATTCGACATAGGACAAACCCTTATTATTATCTTTCATAAGTTTCCTCCTATTCCTTCGTCCAATTTGAGTATCCGACTGCTGTATCAATGGTAGTATCTCCATCACCGCCACCTGATGCAAGATTTAAAATATTATTTACTTTCGTATTTGCATCCGCCTGGAAGAAAGATCCTACCACATGTTCTTCTTCCTTCAAACCTGAAGCTGTATTTGATTTAATTTTAATCTTGTGAGTACTATCACTGTAGAACGGACTTTCTGTTGTACTTTCCGCAGTAAGCATATCAAAGGTATCACTACCCAGCTGACTAAGAAGCATATTCTTTCCGTTCATAACTTTAACAGGTTTAAAGCTGATAATAGTAGCATTAATATTGGCACCATCCGGCATAGAAAGATCTGCCGCATTAAATACCAATCTGTTATTAGCATCTCCCGTATTCATAACATCTGCAACATGGAAGCGATAACCGTAATTAACACCATAGTAATCAATCATTCCGGTACTCTTAGTTTCCTGAAGCCCTGATAACCATTCTTCATTTTCAGGAACAAGAATCTGTTTTAAAATACCATCATTTGTATAATCTGTATCATCCAACTTCAGAGCTGCCAGCATACTGGTATAATCATCAGCTTCCAAATATTTAATAGCATTAGGATCTGTTAATAAAGTATTCGGAATAACATTATGTGCATTAGTAGCCTTGATTCCATACGGTTCTGTTGTTCCGGGTTTATTTCCTGAAGGGAAATAGATCTCCCCTGTACATAACAACGCTGCACTATCGTTTATAATGATATCTCCAAACACTGTCAAGCGACCACTTACTACATTTAATACGGATGTTCCCGATAAAACAACATTACCGAATACAACCATATAGTCACCCTTCTGGGTATAATATGCTTCATTAGAAAGAACCAAAGCATTAGCTCCTGCCGGATTCAGTGTTCCGTCTGCTAAATACTTATATGTTCCGGGACCAACAAATACATTACCGTACATGGTAGCTCTGGTAGCATCACCACCGGAAGGTTCACCACTCACAGGACAGTCCATTAACATACTGAATTCACCAATACCGCCGGGTGAATCATCACCTTTAGTCTTCTTAATCTTATATACAAGGTCAGTAGTAATCTTATGTACATATCCGTCTTCTGTAGTAACGTGCTCAATTACAATACCTTTCAACGTAACCGTCTGGTCATTTTCTGTACCTTCAACAATAAAGTTACTTACACCGGCTGGTACATTGGAAGAAAAGGTTGCATTACAATCACCCACAACTACAGACATATTCTGAATACCGGATACAGCAGTCAAATCAACATTATCCGGATATACAAGTTCAGATAAATACGCCGGATTATATCTTGCCACACCAGCTGTTTCCTGATATCCTACAATATCCTTTAATGACTGCAATGTATTATCTCCACCGGTTTCAACTTCATTTCGAATGGATGTAGAAACCTGAGTCATATCCTTTTCTGTACCATAGAAATTTACCTTAGACTGGTAATTAACTATCTTCATCTGATAATTGGAATATGACATATAGAGCATTGCACTGGCAAGAATGGAAATAAATGCAACTGCAATCATAATGGTTACTAATGCTGCACCTCGATTATCCTTCATGAAACTCTTTCTTGTTTTCATATTTCCCCTCCTATTTATTTGCTACCGCACCATCAACGGTTATAATCTTCTCGTTAAAATGTGAAAAAACTTCTGATTTATTTCCCTCATCATCTTCCACAATAGCATCTTGTGCTTTAAACACCTCAAGCACGACATCATATGTATAATACTCATCGCTACCTTCTTTATTTGATTCAAACCATATAATCATATCAAAGGTAAAACCATTGTATTCAATATCTTTTACCGCAACACCCAAACAAGAATCACCCATAATGGAATTGTAAAATATCTGTTTAGAATCTGCTGTATAATTTGCTACAATATTCGCCTCAAAATCAGCTAAGGTTCCATGAGAAGTTCCCATGTCGGTTGCTGTAGCTGTATAAGAAAGAGTGGGAAATCTTTCTGTGCTGGTATTTTCCGTCAATAACGGCTTAATATCATTATCAAAATCCATAGATGTTAAATACTCCATGGTAAGATTTGCCACATCTGTCGCCGCCAGAACTTCTCTGGAACGATTGTTGATTTTTGCAGAAGTCAAAAATATTTGTAATATAGGTGCCGCAACCAAACCCAAAATTACAATGGCTAATAAAACTTCAATAAGTGAAAAACCAAGATTTTTTAACTTTGCTTTGTTTTGCTTCTTTCTTTTCATTCTATCCCTCCAAAATCGCCCTATCATTTAAGTTCTTATCATAAAACAATACATTGCTCTATCATAACAACTCAAATCAATTACAATATCCCTGCGGCACAAAACGTGCCGCAAGGAATATATAATACTACTTATTCTTCAGCATCCTCTGCTTCTTCAGGTGCTGCACCGCCTTGTTTTTCTTCTCTTAATTCCTCGTCAGAAATCCATGTACCGAAAATACTTTCATTACCATGATACATCGTAGGAATATCAGCAGCTTCCAACTCTCTTCCTTCGCCAACAATTGCGAACTGGTCAAGGACAAACATACCGGACACCTTGCCGGTAGCACTGTCATAAGAAATATCAATAGCAGATACTACCATTCTGTCACTGTTACCCATAATCTCCGTAATAAATGTCTTGATATCTTCATATTCACATTCATAAGAAACCGAAGTCTGAGTCTTAACAGCATCAATAGCTCCTGTTACAGAACCATCCGGCTGAGTCATGCCTGCCGAAATCGGAGTGATGGTATTACCGGTAAATGACAATGTTTCCATAAATATAGGAATATTCTTTTCAAGTCCTCTTAAGAACATGATGACATTTTCCTGACGGATGCCTTCTGCATATCCGTCAATAATGTCGTCACGCATGCCATTATACTCGGCAATTTCTTTCTCATAATCTTCTCTATGTTCTTCTAACTCTAACAGATACTCGTATCTTTCTGTCAAATCGGCAATTTCTTTGTCAATAGCTTCCTGTTTTTCCTTATAAGGCTTAAGTACAAAAAGAATAGGAAGAGCAATTACAGCTGCAATAATAACAATAACAATAATTTTTTTCTCTCTATCACTGATTTTCATTACTGCTCTCCTCCTTCCTCAGTAGTTGTTTCTTCAGTTGTTTCTTCTGGTTCTTTTACCTCTACAAGTACACAACTAAACTCATATACAACATAAGTAGGCATAACTTCGATTTCCTCGTCGTTTTCAATAGCCTCTTCTAAAGCTTCATATTCCGGAGTTCCGGGAATTGCTCCCTCTTCTTCTGTAATAGCAGGGATTGAGAATGAATAAACATATTCCAATTTACCCATTTCAACAATTGCATCAGCAACCGCTTCCTTATTAGGTGTCATTACCGAGAACTCTACCTCACCATTAACAGATGAGAAATTATTAATAACTGTACCCTTCGGAAGAATGTCTTCCAAATCTTCAATAAAGCCTAAAACAAGTTCATTGTTTGAATATGTAGAAGCATCAAATGCCAGAACAGTCTCATATTCTGCAATAGCATACTCATGTTCCGAAGCCAGCTGTTCAATATCTTCAATATCAGCAATCGCTGCAACAAGAACTTCCTTAGCACCCTCTGACAGATAATAACGAATTACTGCAAACAATGATAAACCAAGCATTACAACAATAGAAAGAACCAATAAAACAGTTAATACAATATCTGCTGTTTTGGAAACATTCTCTTTTGACTTTCCTCTGTTAAGGTTCAATCCGATAGGATTTAATACCGCACCAAAGTTTGCAAGATAACGAAGTGCTGTTTCACTTGTCAAATATGCTTTGCTACCAACCTTAATACCCTGTAAGGTAGAGAAGTGGGTAACCTGTGCACCAAGTTCCTGTCTTAAGACTTCATCAATACCTGCAATCGCACTACCTTCACCAAACACACGGATACCATCAATAATACGGTCCGGATTACGGCTTCTGTGATATTCTACGATACGACCGATACTACTGATTAAGTAACGCACTGCTTCAGCATATTCTTCTTCAGTAACCTGACGATCAAGCATATCTCTGTTAGAAAGTAAAGTCTTAGCCTCTTTTTCTGTTAACTTCTTAATCTCCATCATGGAGTTAATAACAGCATTCTTTCCGTAAGGCACGCTACGCTGTAAAATAACCGACTTACCACTCATAACGTTAACGAAAGTCATATCTTTTTCAATCTGTAATACAAGTTCTGTATCGCCTTCCTTCATCTGTAAGCTTAACAGCTGAAGAACTGAGTTACCTACATAGTCAATATTTTCAACTGTAAGTCTTAACTCATCTGCTAATTCATAATAGCATTCAACCAAGTCTCTGGGAGCTGCCACTGCAGTTAAACGAATTTTCTTTCCTTCGTCATCCGGGAAAGTTTCCATTACAGTATGTGCAAAAATAAAATCTCCGGTAGTACTCATCGGGAAGTACTCACTTGAATTTGCTGCTAAAATTGATGCAATTTTTTTGTCTCCGCGAACATAAGGAATTACAACTTCCTTATTCGCAATTTTCTTGGAAGAAATAGTAAAGATAACCTTACTTGCTGAGAATCCTCTTCCAAATACGCAACCCCTGATTGCTTCTGCAATTGCCGGAACATCAGTAAGATAACCGTCATCCATGGCACCGGTCGGTGTTGCAACTTCTGTTGCGTTGTTTACCACAACTAAACTTGCGGACTTCTTAACAACTTCACAGACACGAGTTACTTCGTTTCCAACGTAAATGGACAATAATTTTTGTTCCATTCTCTCGTTCCCCTTTCATGTAAGAATCATAGTATATTTTGACTAAACCGGCATAGCCGAATTTATTCCTAAAGTTAATATGTTCCTTTAGATTTGGAACATGCCAAAGTACCATTCCACAATAGGTGCACCGAATAAAATAGTAAGATAAATACCAGCCGCAAGATACGGGCCAAATGCAAGCACATGCTCTTTCTTCTTATCAAAGGCCATTCTGCAACAGTGGATGATGGAACCAAGTACACACCCAACAAGCATAGCAAGAAGGATCGACTTCCAGCCCAACAGCAAACCTGCCGCAGCCATCAACTTCACATCTCCGCCACCCATTCCTCTACCTTTGGTAATCCAAAGAATCAAAAGAAAGAAAGTACTTACCACAAAGAATCCAATTATGTATTCATACCAATGCGTGTAATCCAAAACCACTCTCACAACACCCAGGCAGAAAATAAATATATTACAACCAAAAGGTATTTCCTGTGTTCGTTCATCAATAACCGTTATTACAATCAACACGGATGCACATAAGCAAAAGAGAATCGTTTCCCATTTCAGGCCATGTACCAACAAAACACCAAGCCAAAGAACTCCGTTCAGTGCCTCTACAATAGGATACTGCCAGGAAATCTTCTTTTTACAGCTTCGGCATTTGCCTCCCTGTATCAGAAAACTAAATAACGGTATCAGTTCATACCATGCAAGAACATGACCACAATGCATACAATGGGAACGTTCAACTGCGATATCTTCTTTCTTTGGAATTCTGTAAATGCAAACATTCAAGAAACTTCCAACCACTATTCCCAATATGCCAACCATAACAAACAGAACGATGATTGCATTCGTTCCGAGTCCTGTAAAATCTGCCATCATATCTCCCATAAAAATAGGTGTTTCGATATTTTTACACACCTATCCAGTTATAAGAATTATAACAAATTAGCCCTTTTACAGCAAGCAAAAATAATATTTTTCTAAATCCGCTTTCTATATTTGTAAAATATTCACAATTATGCCATAAAGTTTTTGTTAATTTATAACATCAACTTCATTTTTTTCATAAATAAAATACTTATTTTTTCGTTTTTTATTTAATATACACACAAAAATCTTCCAATTATTTCCTTCTGTTAAAGTACCTTGCTAATCAAATCAACGACAGGCGTTTGGGGAAATACTTTTACCAAAAGGCGAAACGCTCCAATATGCGGTCCGTCAACAGATACCGCCTTATGCAATGCAGCATCTCCCAATGCACGGCGTACCACAACCTCAGGAGTATTCATCATTGCCTTTTTAAATGGACTGATACCTGCGCCATATCTCTCACTCACATCAAAGAAAGGAGTGTTTACAGGCCCCGGACAAACTGCCAATACATGAATTCCACGGGGTTTTAATTCCGCGCGCAGTGCTCTGGAAAAATTAAGCACATATGATTTGCTGGCACCATACACCGAATATCCCGGAAAAGGCATAAAGCCTGCACTGGATGCCAAATTAATAATATGACTGTTTCTTCTCATAAAAGGCAGACAAATCGAAGTAAAATTTGTTAAAGCTTCACAATTTAAACGAATCATTGCCGCCTGATCCTTTGCTGTCATATCTGCAAATCGCCCGTGTAAGCCCATTCCCGCACTTTGAAATAACATTCTTATATTAGGATTCAATTTATATAAAACATTCTCAAACTCTTTCATGTCAGCCTCATCCGTCACATCCATGGCAAAGGTTCTGACACTGTGACCAAGTTTTTTCTGTAATTCCAGCAGTTTCTCTTCTCTTCTTCCAATAATCCAAATTTCATCCAAACTTCTAAAACGTCTGTCAATCTGAATTGCAGCTTCCCAGCCGATTCCTGAGGTTGCTCCTGTAATAATGGCTACTTTCATCATTTTATCTCCTTCTCTAAATGATACTATGAACTTATATATGTCTTTCCCCTGCTAAAACCGCTCTGCATGGTAGCTTTTATATCCTTCACCAAAAATTTCACTGGCACTTGTTACAATCATAAAAGCATTTGTATCAGTTAATTTTACTACCTCTTCGACTTTGGGCGCAATTCTTTTTTTCACTACACACATGATAATCTTCTTATTTTTCTCAGTATAAGCACCCACACCTTCCAAATACGTAACTCCCATATCCAGTTCTTCCATAAACTGCTTGGCTATTTGGTCCGGCTCATCACTTATAATATAAATCAATTTCGCCTCATCTTTGCCATACAAAACCAAATCCAAAACCCAACTTGTAATCATGATTGCAATAACGGCATACATGGCTTTTTCAAAATCGCGAAACACCAGTAAGGAGCCGGAAATAACAATCAAATCCACAATCAGAAATAAAGAACCGGTTTTAATATGCGGATGTTTCAAACGTAAAAGGCGCACCACAATATCCGTCCCGCCTGTAGTAAGGCCGCTTTTCAAAACAGTACCAAGCCCTACCGCAATACAAATACCTCCGGCCACCGCCGCAAGCAACATATCCTTGGTAATCGGTTCAAACCGTTCAAAAACATTTGTAAATGTCGAAATCAAAACAAGTGCAGACAACGTCCCTACCACAAACCGCCAACCAAATTTTTTCCACGCAATAATCAAAAGCGGAATATTAAGAACCAAAATCAATGTACCCGTCTCTATATGAATCAATCGGTTTAAAAGAATAGATACTCCTGTCACGCCCCCCGGTGCCAAATTATTCGGATCCAAAAACAGAGCAACACCTGCCGAATACAGACAGGTTGCCAGTATAACCTTTATCACTTTAACAATTATTTTTATCACTTTGCTATTCTTTTTCATAGTTCATTTATCTTTCTTAAATATAATATTTCAATTTACATTTCATAATATAGACTAAAAACAGGCAAGCCTTAATAATATCTAGCATACCTGTTTTAAGTTCAAATATTCTCTTTATTTATTCGTTACATGAAACGATTCTGTCCGGTTACATATTTTCCGTAAAGAACCCTTTGAGTACGTCAGTGCTTAGCAAAAAGGCTTGTTTACAAGGCTTTGCGCTTAGCATCTGCTACGTACGAAACCGAGCGAAAGCGCGTTCTGCACGGAAAATATGTAACCGGACAGAATCCTTCACTTACCTCAATATAATACCCTATTCAATATCAAACAACGCATTTACAAACTGCTCACTGTCAAACTTTTGCAAATCTTCAATGGTTTCACCCACACCAATGTATTTAACAGGCACTTTCAACTCCGATTGAATTGCCACAGCAATACCACCCTTAGCTGTACCATCCATCTTGGTAAGAATAATACCGGTAAGATCTGTTACTTCTCCAAACTCCCTTGCCTGCATCAAGGCATTCTGACCTGTCGTGCCATCCAAAACAATTAAATTTTCCCTGTGAGCATCAGGAAATTCTCTCTCTATGATGCGGTTAATCTTTTTTAACTCTTCCATCAGATTGCGTTTGTTATGAAGGCGTCCTGCGGTATCACAGATTAAAACATCCACATTACGGGATTTTGCCGCACTTACCGCATCAAAAATAACACTGGCAGGATCAGAGCCTGTATTTGCTTTGATAATTTCCACGCCTGCCCTATTAGACCATTCCTCTAATTGCTCAACCGCAGCCGCACGGAAAGTATCCGCAGCGGCAATCAAAACACGTTTGCCTTTGTCTTTTAACTTGCCTGCAAGCTTACCAACGGAAGTGGTTTTACCCACGCCGTTTACACCGATAACAAGTATAACAGACTGCTTATTTTCAAATTCATAGGCAGTCTCGCCTACACGCATCTGTTCCTTAATGTTTTCAATCAAAAGTTCCCTGCATTCCTGAGGTTCTTTTATTCTCTGCTCTTTTACCTGCTTACGAAGACGCTCCATTATTTCACCGGTGGCATTTACACCGATATCTCCCATAATGAGCACTTCTTCCAGTTCCTCATAAAAATCTTCATCTATACGTGAGTATCCTTTAAAAACAGAGTCCATACCATGCACAATGTTATTTCTTGTTTTACTGAGACCTTGTTTTAAGCGGCTAAAAAAACCTTTCTTTTCCTCACTCATAAAAGACCAACCTTTCTTAAACTTCTTTCACTGCTACACTTCATCTGTAAAAGAGTATTTTTTATGATTCACTCTTCTGCAAGTCCACACTAACTAAAGTTGACACACCTTTTTCCTGCATGGTAATACCATACAGCTGGTTTGCCTGATCCATAGTACCTCGTCTGTGGGTAATAACAATAAACTGCGTAGACTTTGTCATCTTATGAAGATACTTTGCAAAACGGTCTACGTTACTTTCATCCAAAGCTGCTTCAATTTCGTCTAAAAGGCAGAAGGGCGAAGGTTTTAGGTTCTGAATTGCAAATAAAAGCGAAATTGCAGTTAATGCTTTCTCACCACCGGATAACTGCATCATATTCTGCAGTTTCTTTCCAGGGGGCTGGGCAATAATCTTAATACCGGCTTCCAGAATATCATCATCATCCATAAGTTCTAAGTTAGCCTGGCCACCACCGAAGAGTTCCTTAAATACCTTATCAAACTCATGGTCAATTTCTGCAAAACGCTCTCTAAACTGCTTACGCATCAGTTCGTCTAACTCAAGAATAATCTGCTGTAAGCTCTTCTCCGCCTCAATCAAATCAGAATGCTGTTTATGTAAAAATGTGTAACGTTCCATGACATTTTTATAATCTTCAATGGCGTTAACATTAACATCCCCCAGTTTTTTAATTTTATCCTTAAGAGATGCGATTTCCTTCTTCATAGCCGGCAAATCCGTTAATTCTTCATTGCGAAGTCCCTGAGCATCATGAAGCGTAATTTCGTACTCCTGCCACATATAACTGCTTTGGGAAGCCATGGATTCTTCTGCACGCTCTTTCTGGGCTTTCAAACGGAAGATTTCCTTGTCCAAATCATTAATCTGCTTGCTTAATTTATCTCGCTCTTCAAAGAAATTCTTCTGCTTCGCATTCAATTCATCACGCTTTACAATGGCAGCATCCAACTTCTCCTGGGTATCGGATTTGGTAGTATGGGAAGCGGCAATAGTCTTCTCAATTTCCTGAATACTTTCTGTCTTATGCAAAATATCGCTAACGCCAGAATTGATACCTTCCACGATTTCTTTCTTTTCTTCTTCATGCCGGGCAATTTCACCATCCACACGGTTCAAATTCTGCTGTTCAAAGCCCTGTCTCTGAAGAAGTTTTTCTACTTCCAAATCCAACTCTGCAACCTTATTTAACTTAACGGTTTCCTCTGCACGGGCCTCTTCCAGCTTCTTCTGGTTTACGGTAATGGATTCGGTTTCCTTCTGCTCAAGAGCCTGTGAATCCGCAAATTCTTTCTGAATAGCTTCCTTTTCTTCCGTAATATGCTGTAGGGATTCTCTCAAATCCTCTTCTTCCAACTTCAGTTCATCAAAGCCTTTCTGTACATCATCCTTCTTTTCCTGTGCCTGCATTACATTTAAGCGGGCTGTATTCTGACGTATAAATGCACTCTGCAACTGATCCTTGCTATCTGCCATGTTTTTACGAAGTTCATTACGTTCCTTCTTCAAGTTCTCAATATCATCCAGGATGACATCAATTTCTTTCAAAAGTGCTTTAACCTTCTTCTCCAGCTCGTCCATTTCACGACGACGGCCCAAGAGATTGCTGTTATTCTTAAAGGCACCACCGCTGATAGCACCGCCGGGCACCAACAGTTCACCTTCCAAAGTAACCATACGGATGCCATAATCAAACTTCTTTGCAATCTTTAAAGCATTATCTACGGTATCTACTACAACAATACGACCAAGCATAGCTTTAGCTACATCCTTATACTTAGCCTCCAAATTCACCAATGCATCTGCCATTCCGATCACGCCGGGTTCATTTAAGGCCTCCGGATTCTTGAACTCCTGAGGATTGGTAATGCTGGTAAGCGGTAAAAAGGTTGCTCTACCGTGCTTATTAGCCTTTAAAAACTGAATCATCTTCTTTGCGGTAGCTTCATTGTCGGTAACAATATTCTGGATATTACCGCCAAGAGCTGTTTCGATAGCAGTTTCATATTTGGCATCTACCTTAATAATATCTGCCACAACACCGCAAATGCCGGGATTGGAAGCCTTTTGCTCCATTACCTTCTTGACGCTGCTTCCGTAACCTTCGTAACGCTCGGTCAAATTGGTAATTGCCTCTAACTTGGACTTTTCCTGATGGTAAAGCACCTGGGTATCACGAAGCTTCTTGTCCATGTCACCCAGTTCATCGTGTATTTTACCGGCACGCTCTTCCATAACACGGATTTCATGATTACGTTCTTCAATTTCCTTGGTAACAGCCTGAAAAGCTTCTTCTAACTTGGCAATTACATCATCTTGCTCTGCTTCTTCTGTTTTTGCCTTTAAGATACGTGCGTTTAATTCAGACAAACGGATGTTGTTCTGTTCCGTCATGGAGTCCAAACGGCTTAACTTTGCCTTAATGGTTGCACGCTCACTCAACAGGTCAATGATACAGTTTTTACTCTTTTCCACACTAAAATTCAAAGTTTCAATTTCAGTCTGGCATGCAAGAAGTGCTTCTCGTGCCTCATCTCTTAATGCAACACCTTCTGCCGCCTTTGTATCAATCTCAGTTTTTGCTTCTAAAATTACAGCCTTTTCTTCTTCTTTGGCTGCAATCTGCTCATTCACGGAATTAAGACGCACATTCATGTGCTCCTTATTGCCTTCTGCCGAATGGATCTGTTCTTTTAAAAGCTTAATTTCACCTTCCAGCTTTTCACGCATGATATCGGTATTGGCAAGACTTGAGCGGGATTCCTCAATCTCTTTTTCAAGCTCGGCTAAAATACCTTCTATTTCATCATATTCAGCTTTTAACTTATCATTCGCTTCATTTGCAATATTAAAGTCATTTTCGGCAATAACTGCCTTTTTATCCAATTCTTCCAACTGTTCACGGACACGCTTGCTCTCCAGGAGAAAAACATTCACATCCAAAGTCTTTAATTCTTCTTTATGCTTTAAATAAACCTTTGCTTTCTCTGACTGTTTTTCCAAGGGTCCGATTTGTTTCTCAAGCTCTGATAAAATATCGCTGACACGAACTAAATTCTGTTGTTCTGCCTCTAATTTACGACTTGCTTCCACCTTACGTCTTTTAAACTTAACAATACCTGCCGCTTCATCAAAAAGTTCACGACGGTCTTCCGGCTTGGAACTTAAAATCTTATCAATCTGACCCTGACCGATAATGGAATAACCTTCCTTACCGATACCGGTATCATAAAAGAGTTCATTTACATCCTTCAAACGGCAAACCGTACCATTGATTAAGTATTCACTTTCACCGGAACGATAAATTCGTCTTGCAACAGTTACTTCATCATAATCAATCGCAAGGGAATGATCGGAATTATCCAATGTAATGGCAACATAAGCAGAACCCACAGGCTTACGCATTTGGGTACCCGAAAAGATAACGTCCTGCATGGACGCACCACGTAACTGCTTAATTCTCTGTTCACCAAGTACCCAACGCACCGCGTCGGCTACATTACTTTTACCACTACCGTTAGGACCTACGATACCGGTGATTCCGTTTGTAAACTTAAATACAATTTTATTTGCAAAAGACTTAAATCCCTGCACTTCAATACTTTTTAAATACATTTTATTACCCTTCATATGAACCTTGTGTTCATTTTTATGTTCGTACTGCGTTTAAATATTATACCTGCATTTTCTTTAATACCAGATAAGCCGCTTGTTGCTCAGCCTCTTTTTTGTTATGTCCCATAGCAGTGGCCATACATTCATCATTGATATAAACTGCTACTTCAAAGCTTTTATCATGCTCCGGTCCACTCTCCGAAATCAACTTATAAGAAAGTATTTTGTCAGCTTCTGCCTGGATTTTTTCCTGCAAAATACTTTTACTGTCCACAAATAATTGATTCTCTTCCACATCATCCAAAACATGCTTATGAATGAATTTTCTTGCTTCGTCCAAACCGCCGTCCTGATAAATTGCGCCAATAATCGCTTCAAATACATCTGAAAGAATAGAATTACGTTCACGTCCGCCACCGGCTTCTTCACCCTTACCAAGTAAAATCATTTCTCCGAGAGAAATTTTTTTTGCACAGAATGCCAATGCCGGTTCGCATACCATGGACGCTCTCACCTTAGACATTTTACCTTCAGACATTCCCGAATTTCCTTCGTATAAAAATTCGCTGCTGACAAGCTCTAACACTGCATCACCAAGAAATTCCAAACGTTGGTAATTCTCCCACTTATTAATTTTTAATTCATTCACAAAAGAACTGTGTGTCAAAGCACATTTAATCAGTTCTTTGTTTTTGAACTCATAATAAATTCTTTTTTCAACTTCTGCGATAATCGCATCTACATTCATTACGCTTCTCCGTTACATTTCTTTTCTTGTCAGCAATCGAAAGAAAAAGCCCGAACCGGGCTTTTCGCAGATTACTGATTCTTCTCTGCATTAATAATTACTTCCACCGCTTCTCTTACGTTGGTAATCTTTTCAACATCCTCTGCAGTAATGGTAATGTTCAATTCTTCTTCTACTCCGCTTACAATCTGATAAACATCAAGAGAGTCCGCTCCCAAATCTCCCAAAAAAGTAGTCTCTTCCGTAATCTCATTAGGGTCTACCTTTAGAATATTTGAGATAGCCGTTTTTAATACTTCAATTTCCATTTTATCTCCAATCTTTATCTTATTACATTTTCATAAGATATAAACTGATTTTATCGTACATAAATCCTGTATTTTGCGCTGTTGTTTTGCATCATTTTTCTATTATTAAGCTTCCTCGCTACAGCTTAAGCTTTCACTGATTTTACGGTTAATATCCTGCTTTTTAAAATCAATACACTGTAAGATGGAATTCTTCACTTCTTCCGCATTGGAACTGCCGTGGGATTTTACAACCAAGCCTTTTAATCCAAGCAAAGGTGCTCCGCCGTATGCATCGGTAGAGAATTTCTTCATCACCTGCTTCATACCGGGTTTTACAAGGGCACCACCGATTTTACCCCTGGTAGTTGACATCATGGAATCCTTAATCAATTTCACAAGGGTCATGCCAACGCCTTCATATAACTTAAGAATAACGTTACCTACAAAAGCATCGCAAACAATAACGTCTACATCACCGTTGGGAATATCTCTTGCTTCCACGCTGCCTACAAAGTTAATATCGGGACATGCTTTTAACAAAGGGAAAGTTTCTTTCACAAGAGCATTTCCCTTCTCTTCTTCAGCACCATTATTAACAATACCGACTCTGGGATTCTCAATTCCCATAATATTCTTCATATATACAGTTCCCATCTTGGCAAACTGCACAAGATAAGAAGGTTTTGCATCTACATTGGCACCACAGTCAATAAGAAGCGCCATACCTTTAGCTGTAGGAATTAAAGGTGCCAAAGGAGGTCTTTGTACGCCGGGGAGACGCCCAACAAGAACCTGTCCGCCTACCAAAACCGCACCGGTACTTCCGCAGGATACAAAAGCATCTGCTATTCCTTCTTTTACAAGCCCCATACCTTTTACAATGGAAGAATCTTTCTTTGTACGGATTGCATTAACAGGTGGTTCTGCCATTTCGATTACTTCCCTTGCATCTACAATTTCAACCTGTTCCTTATTATATTCGTACTGCTTTAATTCTTCTTCAATTACTTCCTGTTTACCGGTAAAAAGCACTTTTACCGAATCATTTTCATTAATTGCCGCCACAGCACCTTTTATAATTTCCATAGGCGCATTGTCGCCACCCATGGCATCCACTACAACTTTAACATATTCTGACATAATGTTTCTCCATTCTTTTGCATGTCTATACGTGTCCTTTATACTATGTATAAAAAATATACATTTTCATTTAAGGACACAAACCCACACTTGTTTACTACTATACTAAAATTGCAAGTAAAAATCAAGATTTCATATAAAAAGAACTTTATGATAAAATTTTTGTTGACAAAGTATCCACCTGCTTGTATAATTCATAAAGTACGAATATTTCCGGCATCGGTTTATGATATGGAGGTGTAACACAATGTCTATTTGTCCTAAGAATAAATCTTCCAAAGGTAGAAGAGATAAAAGACGCGCAAACTGGAAAATGAGCGCTCCTACATTAGTAAAGTGCAGCAAGTGTGGTGCTTTAACAGTTCCTCACAGAGTTTGTAAGGCTTGCGGTTCTTATAACAAAAAAGAAATCGTTAAAGTTGAAGATTAATTTTAGTGCAAAAAGACTTTCGGTTACGAAGGTCTTTTTTATTGCTCTTCTGCTGCTTAATATTTAATTGCATAATTTTACTTTATACATCAACGCTTCTGTCGCTGATGTTTTTTTATATTAGAAAACGCCATCCGCAAATCACAGATGGCGTTAAATCTCTTTTATTTTAATCTTAGTTCAACTGTGCCTGTGCTACTGTAATAGCAATAACACCAACGATATCTTCTGCTGAGCATCCTCTTGACAAATCGTTTACGGGCTTTGCAATACCCTGAAGGATAGGTCCGTATGCATCAGCCTTAGCAAGTCTCTGTACAATCTTGTAAGAAATGTTACCTGCATCAAGGTTAGGGAAAATAAGTACGTTTGCCTTACCCGCAACATCACTGTTGGGAGCCTTGGAAGCTGCTACGGAAGGAACAATTGCAGCGTCTAACTGGAATTCACCATCTACAGTGATTTCAGGATACTGTTCCTTAGCGATTCTTGTAGCTTCTACCATCTTGTCAACCAATGCATGCTTTGCGCTGCCTACGGTTGAGTGTGAAAGCATTGCACAAACTGCCTTCTCTCCTACCAAAGCTTCGAAGCTTTCTGCCGATGAAGCTGCAATTGCTGCCAATTCTTCAGGATTGGGATCCTGATTCAAACCGCTGTCTGCAAAAATGAATGTACCGTTTGCACCAAATTCGCAGTTGGGAACGTCCATTACGAAGAATGCGGATACAAGCTTACAGCCTGCCTTAGTCTTAAGAATCTGTAATGAAGGTCTTAAAGTATCTGCTGTTGAGTGGCAAGCACCTGCTACCAAACCGTCTGCATCATCAGCCTTTAACATTACGATACCAAAGGTAATGGTATCTTTTAAAAGGATATCCTTTGCCTGCTCCAGAGTCATGCCCTTTGCTTTTCTTGTTTCGTATAAAAGATTTGCATAATCATCAAACTTATCGCAGTTTGCAGGGTCGATTACCTTAGCTGCACTGATGTCAACACCTGTGCTCTTTACGTGCTCGTCAATCTCTGCCTGGCTACCGATTAAAACGATGTCAGCTAAATCTTCCTTGATTGCCTGAGCCGCTGCGTAATAAGTTCTGTCGTCCATTGTTTCCGGAAGAAGAATTGTCTTCTTGCACTGTTTTGCTTTTTCTTTGATTCTGTCTACGAATGCCATTTTCGTCTCTCCTTTTATATGTTTGGGGTTGTCCCTCTAAACATACCAGGGGGGCCGCTCCAATATTTAATAATAATGTGATTATCGTTTTCTTTCGATAATCCTCAAATATTATACATAATTTTTTTTTAATCTACAAGGGTATGTATATAAAAACAAGATTTTTTTAAACTTTTTCATTATTTTAACTTGTCACTGTCTTTTAAAAATGTTAAGTTTAAAAGAAAGGTAAAAACAATAGGGGAAATAATTTGGAAAGGGGGCTTACCATGAAAGTAGCCGGTATTGTAGCAGAATACAATCCGTTCCATAACGGACACGCATATCATATGCAAAAAGTAAAAGAAATGACAGGTGCAGATTACCTTGTGGTTGTAATGAGCGGTAATTTTACACAGAGAGGTGTTCCCGCCCTGATCGATAAATATACAAGAACCAAAATGGCTTTGGATGCAGGTGCAGACTTAGTACTTGAGTTGCCTCTCTACTATGCCGCGGGAAGTGCGGAATACTTTGCTTCCGGTGCCGTTGCCCTGCTTGATAAATTAGGCGTGGTTGATACCCTCTGCTTTGGCAGTGAGTGTGGCGATATTAAGACATTGACGGAAGTTGCTATTCTTTTATCCAAGGAAGATGAAGCATTCTCTAACGCCATCAAGTCTAAAATGAAACAAGGACTTACCTACCCCCGCGCAAGAATGCAGGTAATCGAAGAAACCCTGCCCAATTCTTTTATGCACGTGGATGCTATGAGCTATCCTAACAATATTTTGGGCATTGAATACATTAAAGCAATTATCCAACGTGACAGTAAAATTCTGCCCCAAACCACAAGACGTATGGGCGCCGGCTATCACGACCGTATGGTGACCGAAGTAATGAGCTCTGCTCTCTCCATCCGAGAGTCCTTGAAATCTGCTGATTCTTTGGATATGATCAAAAGCTCCGTACCCGATTATGTTTACAAAATGATGAAGAAGGACTTCCATAAGACTTTTCCCATTTTCCACGAAGATATTTCCAGTCTGTTGAAGTATAAACTTCTCTTGGATGCACCAAAGGGGTTTGCAGAATATGTGGATATTTCGGAAGATTTTTCTGATAAAATTGTAAAAAACTTAAAGAACTACGAGAATTACTCACAGTTCTGTGATTTGTTAAAAACCAAAGACATTACTTATGCCCGCGTAAGCCGTTGTCTCTTGCACATTCTTTTAAATCTTCGTAAAGATGCCCTTCAGCACTATGTTGATAAGGATTACATCTTCTATGCAAGAATGTTAGGTCTTCGCAAGAGCGCCAACGAATTAACCTCAACCATTAAAAAGGTCTCCAAAGTCCCCATGATTTCCAAATTGGCAGACGCAAGAGAATTCTTAACCTCTACCGGTATGGAAATGCTGGAATGCGACATTCAGGCATCTCACATCTACGACTCTCTCGTTACCGAAAAATTCGGTAATAAGCCGATGAGTGAGTTTAGTCGAGAGATTGTGATTGTTGAGTAAAATTGATTCATACTTTTATTAAAACAAACAGGTCACCTTATCATCAAGTGACCTGTTATTTTATATTATTTTATCACACTAGCCAAATTTCATTTACTACATATTATATAACTGAAGTGCAATGATAAAATGCCCAATCCAGCTTAAAATTCCTGTGATAAAAGAAATCAAAAAAGCAATCGTAAGGCTTCGGTTTCTTTTTTTATCCAATTTGTTTGTAATCTTAAAAATCACTGCCGCTATGGCAATCGCCACAGTAGCCATCAACGCCAAGAAAAATATAATTCCAACAATTCCTTTTAATATTTCTAAAAAAGACATCCGATTTCCTCCCAAAGAATTGCTTTAATCAAGAATACAACACCTTACGTATCAAGTCAAACTACGCTTCCTTCTTCCACTTCTTCCCAATCATCACAATAACAACAAACGAAGCCACCGCAACCACGGTCAGGAAACTGTAAATAATCACATAAGCCGTTCCCTCTGAAATCACGCTTCCAAGATAAGGCGTTGCCAATCCGTTAATCAACGGTGCAATGAAATCCACCAGGAAATGTGCCACAAAGGCAATGCTTACGCCAAGAACCGCTTTCTTTTTGTAAACAAGATAGCAAACCAGCAAACTCATAGCAGTATGGAAAATAACGGTAAGCACACGTTCATAGCCTGCAAGATAAAAGAGATAACTTGGTGCCTCAACCAAAGATGCCTGAATCGCCAGCAACTGTGCCTCCGCCATACCTGTAGTATCCGTAGCCGCAACTGCCTCTATCGTTTGGGCAAAAGCACCTGAATTAATCATAATTGCATACAACAAATTGTTAATATATGTCATACCTACAATCAAGATTGCCTCAATACCGCCGTGACCCAAGCCTGCTGCAACGCCCTGCTCATAATTAATCTTCTTTTGCAGGATTTTAGCCACACCGAAACGTGCCACCACTTCAAACAAAGCCGCCGTAATAGCAAGAATCAGGCAATAAATCACATAATACTCGGCTACGAAGGTCCCAAATCCCGGAATCAAACTTACAATATTAAGAATCGGCATACGGATAATCATCTGAAGCAAAACAAAACCTGCCGCACCTAAACCCAGCGCCTTCCAAACGCCTTTTCCCTTATTTTTTACACCATAAATAATCCACACGACTACCGGTGCAATCAATGTAACTAAAAGCGTGATAATAATTGCAATCATTGAAGCTGTACTAACCATAAAGTCATCTCCCTGCTAAACTCATTCTTAATTATTCAAAAAAACGCACATAACATTATCATTTCAACGCATTAAAATCATTTCACAAACTTCACTGCTGTTCCATACACAATTACTTCCGCAGCGCCCTGCATAACTGCCGAAGATGCATAACGGATATTCACAATAGCGTCTGCTCCTAATTTTTCTGCTTCTTCCACCATTCTCTTGGTTGCAAGGGCACGGGCATCGTTCATCATTTCATTGTAAGCCTTTAACTCACCGCCGACTAAAGTCTTAAAGCTCTGGCTGATGTCACTTCCCAAATGCTTTGACTGAATGGTACTTCCCTTTACCAATGAAAGGGTTTCTAACTCTTTTCCGCTAATGTAATCAGTATTTACTAAGATCATCTTCTTCACCTTCCTTAATTTCTTTGATTCGCTCCACACAAACCTTAATCATCACACTGCCAAACAATAGCGGAACAATGCCAAGCACATACTTCCAGATACCGCCTAACAGTGCCATTAAAATACCAAAATATAAAACATAATATAGTATTATAATAACAGATATCAGAATCGGGGCAATCATTTTTTTACTCTTTTTCATGGTTTACTCCATTTTATCTTTTCTAAAAACCTCTTAATTCTCTTTCTTCTTCCCGGTAAGAACAAGTAAAAGAATTGCAGTGATAATATACGGTATCATTGCAATAATACCGATGGGCAACGGTCCTATGGTCAACTGATCCGCAAATTCGGCATTTAACATTAGAACAGGAACTCCCACAGTTGCATTGATGGCACCATGTCCTACGGAAGGTACCCAGATACACTTGGTCTTCTCATATAAAACATCCAAAATAATTCCGGCCACTGTAGCGTACAGGCAAAACATCGCCATACCAAGGAAGGGTGCGCCCCAGTACTCTAAGCCGTATTCATATCCTGCAAGCACCATAATCGGCCAATGCCATGCGCCCCAGATTACACCACCAAGAATCATACCTTTTACCCGGCCAAGCTTATCTTTTAACATGGGATACATAACGCCTCGCCAGCCTACTTCTTCGCCCAAACCGAACAATCCGTTGATGATTGGTGCATAGGAACAGGCCTGCACGATGGTAATGATTGTTAAAAGGGGGATGGTGATTCCGGTAGACTGCAATTCTGCCATCATTTCCTCGCCATACTGAGAAGCCATATAGGAACCGCTCCAATCCAGTCTGTCAGGAAAAATGATATAAAAAATCACTGCGCCCAAAATGGTCAAAACCATAGGACCAAACCATGCTAACAAAATCCAGCCGATATTGCCTTTCAGTTTCGGAATCCAGCCCATACCTCTTAAAGGAATTTTAGCAATAAATGTAGCCAGAAACGGCATAAACATACAAACCATCAAAAGGAGCTGAAATACAGCCACATTTCCGTTTCTTGAAAAAATGCTTGCTATAATCTGAATTACCCACGCAAGACCAAAGGCAAAAATCATATAAATTGTAAACTTCTTTTTATCCATTTTCATCTTTTAGGCCTCCGTTTTCTCTTGCGCATAGGTTTCTACACAAAAGCCTTTGTGTCCGCAACTTGTACAGGTCAACTTTCTGGTATTCGGTGTATGGTTTGCCCAAAACATCTGACCAAACTTTGGCTTAAATACAGTATGGCACTGCGGGCAGATATAGTCCACAGATTTATAATAGTATCTACTGATAAAAACACCGATTGCCACAACGATACACATACCCACTGCAAAAGGCCACCAAATTCCTGTTTTAATCCATAAAATAATAGTTCCAATCTCAATCACATTCATAATGGAACCAAGCCCTATCATTTTCCAACGCATTTTCGTTAATTCTTTCTTTGTCTTCATAAGATAAGCAATGTCACCTATGGATTCAACCGAAAAATGCTCAACATCCTTAAGCCCGGAAGCTAACTCTTCCAACTTCTTAAGCCGTTCTTCACGCTCAGCGATTTCTTCTTTCAGCATTTTTCTCTGTTGTTCCAAAAGAAGGGAAATAACGCTTCCCGGGTCCTCTTCTTTTAACAGGTCGGCAATGCTGTTGATGGGCAAATCCAACTCACGTAAAAAACAGATGATTTTCATCTTGCGAAGGTCTTCGTCATTATAAAGACGTCTTCCGCCCTCCGTTAATTCACTGGGTACAAGAATGCCTCTCGTATCGTAATATTGAACGGTACGGACCGTCACTTCGCAAAGCTTGGCAATTTCTCCTGTTGTGTATTTTGACATTGCTCTCGCCTCCTTTCAACGCCCATTTTAGGACGTTACGCAGCGTCACAAGCAATAGGTGACGCAAGGGGATTTTTTGATTTTTTATGAAAATAATGCATTTTAGACGTATTTTGATAAGATTTTTTCCATTTTCTCCACGTCAATGGGTTTGGGCAAGTATCCATCAAAGCCTTCTTCCAAATATTTCTCTTCCACATCACCCACCGCATTTGCCGTCAAAACAATTACAGGTGTCTCAAGATTCTTATTTTCCTGATCTGCCCGTAAAAGATGCAATGTCTCCACACCGTCCGGCTCAGGCATCATATGGTCCATAAGAATAATGTCGTACTTCTTCTCTTTGGTCATTTCCAGGCATTGATTTCCGTCATTTGCAAAATCCACATGCATTTCCGTACGTTTCAGAAGGTTTCCGATTACTTTCAAGTTCATTTTATTGTCATCTACCACAAGCACCTTCGCATCCGGTGCTTTGAACGTTTTCACCGGACTTTCCGCCTCTGTGGGTGCATTTACGTTTTTGCTTTCCAAGCTTCCCATAGCCGTCTCATCTATGATGGTCTGCGGAATCTCTACCATAAAACAACTGCCCTTTCCGACTTCACTGGTAACCGTAATACTACCGCCCATATTTTCTACAAGCTGCTTTGTAATGCTAAGTCCCAAACCTGTTCCTTCAATATTCTGATTCTTCTTTAAATCCAGTCGAACAAAGGTATCAAAAAGACGTTCAAGGTCTTCCTTCGCAATACCTATACCCGTATCCAAAACCGCTAACTGCAGGAAAAATCCGTTTTCCATGCTTTTCCCCTTAGCCGTCAGCGTAACAGAACCCGTTTCTGTATATTTCACCGCATTGGATAACAAATTATTTAAAATCTGTGTAATACGAATCTCATCTCCGTTTAAAACAGCAGGAAGTGTTTCATCGATATCCTTTTTTACCTCTAAATTTTTACGCTTAGCCCGCATTTCTATACCGGAAATAGCTGTTTTCAACATATTTGCCGTTGAATAATCCGCCTCTACAATCTGCAATTTCCCTGCTTCGATTTTAGATAAATCCAATATATCATTAATTAATCCTAACAGTATTTCACTGGCCCGATTGATATTATCTGCATACTCCCTTGTGTTTTCTTCCTTGCTCTCGCGCAAAATCATCTCATTCATACCCATAATAGTATTAATCGGCGTACGAATTTCATGTGACATACTTGCAAGGAACTGCGACTTGGATTCGCTGACGGCAAGGGCAAGATTTCGTTCCTGATTTACCGCGCGGACTTCTTTTGCGGTTCGCATTCCGGCTGTAATCAAAAAGACTACAAGCCCTAAACATAAGGGAATTCCGTTATACTGCGAACTGTTGATATATACCATAACAATCTCGCCGATTCCACCCAGCATCAAAGCTACAAAACCGATTGCAATCGCCCAATATTCCTTCACATACCCATGAATAGTGTCCAGAATAATCGTTACAGTCATTATAATAATCAAGCATCCGATGATAATGTGAGATACCAACATCGTTTCAAAGAAGTCTTTTATCTGCAAAACCTGCAACGTCGTTCCAAGCACACAATTCACGGCTACCGCAATATAAATTGCCAAATATGCGATTCGATAACGACACTTTTGCACCTTATTCATATATGCAGCTATGGGATAAGGTAAAAGCATAATCATAAAAAATCCCAGATATACCGCCATCGTACTGTTCGGGAATATAAACTGTCGCATCCTTGACTCCGCAATCATCCAGGAAGACGCCAAAATAATACCGTTTCCCATATGTAACAATTCCACTTCCGTCTTATACATAAAACGAACAATGATACTTAATACGGAAACGCTGATTCCCACCAGTAACATAAACATAGCAATTATCAAAGACGGCGCATAGTTTTTGATAATATTCTGCCAAAGTGCAACATGCTCACCCATATAAACTTCACTTACATAGCCTGCATAAGAGGAATCACTCATAAATTCAATCCTTAAAGTTTTACCCCCATCATCCTCATATACATCAAAAAATACATAGGTAATCGTACTGGTTTTACCAAAAGGCTGAGTCTCAATGGTCGAATATTCTTTGCGCAACTCATCTCCAACATAGATTTTGAAATCCTGCTGCATACTACGGATTGCGAAACTAATATCCGAAATATCTTCCGGCAAAACCGTTTCAATCGTAACCCATTCGCCCTGCTCCGTCTTGCATTCTCCCGGCACTTCTATCGACTCTGTTGTGCCGTCATCCAAGACCTGAACCCACTCACCTTCATAAAGTCCGAATTCGCCGATGTCTTCCAAATTTTCCGGCGGCAAAACTACTTCTCCGATGATGAAAAAGGCAAAAGCTGCTATTATCATCAACCCTAATATCCATTGTAAAATATTCGATGCTCCAAAATCTTTCTTTTCTTTCATACGTATTCCCCTATATCATCTTTGTATTCCATCAACATTCGTGTACTTTTATGAACAAATTCCTAAAAAATATATATCACTGCTTTAACTCTTCTTTCATCAGAAAGTCGTAAACTCTCCGGTTAAAATCCTTCGCCTCTTCATAGGCAGCATGCCCCAAATCCTCATACATATAAATCTCACAGCCAAGTTTCTCTGCAATTTCCACAGATGCCTGTCCCGTGGTAACTTTGTCCCGACTTCCGCCAAGCACCAGTACGGGGCACTTGATTTGCTCCAACTCTTCATATGCATTACAGGTAAGGTTGGCTTTCGCCAATGTAATAAAACGCTCCTTATCCTTTGGCTTTTGCACCGCTGTCAGAAGGGGCATAAAAGGTTTGTAGCGCTTCACATACGCATCCGAGTACATTTTAACCGCCATATCCAAAACCAGTTCCTTGTAGTTCTCCTGCTCTGTCATTTGAATCCAGTTGGACAGAACTTCTTTTACCACGTCGTTGTTACGTGAAAGTGTTACGGCAAGCACCATTCTATGTACCAATTCAGGCCTGTCGATGGCAAGGTACTGACCAATCATTCCGCCCTGAGAGACCGCAAACACATCTGCATTGACAAGTTCCAGCGCATCCATCGCCTCCGCAATATCTGCCGCCAGTTCCCGGACTGTAATGCCATCATAGACTTCCGTTCTCCTGTCAAAAAGATATACTGTATAATCCTTGGCAAAGATACGATACATATAAGCCAAGGAATTCGCTGCACCTTTAATACTGTTGGTATTAAGACCTTGAATCATAATCAAAGACTTGGTACCTTTGCCGAAAGTTATGTAATTGATTTCTTTGTTGTTTAAAGTAAGTTTTAATTCTTTGGCGTTGTACATAAAAAATTCTCCCAACCAAAAGTAACGCGAATATCTTTATTCTTTTCTACCTTTGAGCCAATCTTTTTTACAATAATTTCCTCATACGGATTGCTTTCCATCCATTAGGGCGTTCTTCTATCCCCTCTTCAACAAATCCGCATTTTTGATAACATCTGTGTGCCGCAAAATTAAAGTCAAATACAAATAATGTCACTTCCCTTATCCCAAGCATTTCTTTACAATACTCCAAAAAAGCCAGAAGCATTTTAGTTCCCAGTCCTTTTTGCACAATTGTCTGGTCTAAAACAAATCTTCCAATCAATGCTGTATGTTCCTGCTTATTTCTACTGATTACTTCAATCGTTCCTATCATTTTATCATCAAGATGAGCCTCATATATCTCTGCGCCATCCGCCAGTCTGTCACAAATCTGTTGTTCCGTTAATGGATAACTATATCCGTTTCCTGCCCATTGTCTTAAAAAATATTCGTCTTTATTTTTGCACCAATTTACAATCAAATGGATATTGTTGGAATTTAATCTATTAATTATTACTTTCATTTCATTCTACCTTACAGTTATTTTAGTTCCTCATCTATAAAAACAATAAAATCCTTCCTTCTTACTTCGCCTTTATTATTTTTATACCACTCATAAGCTCCCTGTAAGCCGTCCCGCAAATCTATCGTTTCATTCAGTAACGTCTTCTGCCGGCTCACCTCCAGCTTATACTCATAGTCATAAAAGCTGAAATACTTCCGTTGTTCTACCGCACCATCCACATTTACAATTTCCAATGGTGCTCCTACCACATCATAACACATTTTAACCCAATCTAAAATACTGACCGTCTCTTCATTCCCCACATTTAAGATATGTTCCAAAGGCTTTTTCTCAAAAATCTCATCCATCACCCTGCACAAATCTTCCACATGGAAGAAGTGCAACTGCATACTGCCATCCTTCGGAATATAAAACTTCCGCCCCTTTTCAGCGCACTCAAAGACAAAGGCCTCCCGATACACGTTGTTCATCGGTCCGTAAATATAAGGCGGTCTTAATATATATGCCTTAGGAACTGCTTGTAAAAGTGCCTCTTCTGCGGCAATTTTATCTGTTCCGTACTGTCCCCAGAACTTATTAAGCCCCACGCTCTGCCCTTCTGTAAAAGGTTGCACATTCGTCTCAGGATACACCGCACTGGAACTAATCATAATGTAATGCCCGAAACTTTCTAAACCTACAAACAAATCCTTAATATCCTTCGCCGTATAGGCTGTCACATCAAGCACCGCATCAAAATAGTGTCCTTTCAGAACTTCTTTACAATTATGCCGGTCAGCCTCCAGCAAATGTACACCTTCCACCTGCGGTCTACTGTTTCGGTTTAATACATAAACCTCACATCCTTTGTTTACATAATACCCAGCTACATACTTACTGACAAATACGGTTCCTCCGGTAACGAGAATCTTCATATTGCCCTCCTTTTGTTTGTTATCATTTTCTTTCGGACCGTTATCTTCGCATATTGTGTGGATATTTTTATTCCATAAAGAACCGTTTTGAATGCGTCGGCACTTAATGAGCAAGGATACTTCCTTGCGAATTTAGTACCGTTACGTATTCAACCGAGCGAGAGCGCGTTCTGTTGGAATATAAAATAATCCACACTATTTCATATTATAATCTCCGAAAGAAAATGATATATCACAAAAGCCCGCAACATTGAGTTACAGGCTTTTAGGTTTACATAATTAATTTTTAAAACTGTGAATCGGTGCAGGAATTCTTCCGCCACGATTTACAAAAGCATCACAAGAGAACTGATTTACAGGCATAATAGGCGCATAACCAAGCAAACCGCCGAATTCCACGGTCTCGCCAACTCCCTTGCCGATTACGGGGATAATACGCACTGCTGTGGTCTTCTGGTTAATCATACCGATTGCAAGTTCATCCGCAATAATACCGGAAATGGTGGTTGCCTTGGTGTCGCCGGGAATTGCAATCATATCAAGACCAACCGAACATACGCAAGTCATGGCCTCTAACTTCTCTAAAGTAAGGGCGCCAGCCGTTACCGCATCAATCATACCCTGGTCTTCACTGACAGGGATAAAAGCACCGCTCAATCCGCCTACATAAGATGACGCCATAACGCCACCTTTCTTTACCTGATCGTTAAGAAGTGCCAAAGCTGCCGTAGTACCGGGCGCACCTGCATATTCCAAACCAATCTCACATAAAATATCCGCTACACTGTCGCCAACCGCCGGTGTAGGTGCCAAAGACAAGTCTACGATACCAAAAGGAACACCAAGACGCTTAGACGCTTCTTTTGCTACCAACTGGCCTACTCTCGTTACCTTAAAAGCAGTCTTTTTAATGGTTTCACAAAGCACTTCGAAATTCTTGCCGCGTACCTTTTCCAAGGCTGTTTTTACAACGCCCGGTCCGCTGACACCAACATGAATGACACAATCCGCCTCGGTTACACCGTGGAACGCCCCCGCCATAAAAGGATTATCGTCCGGTGCATTACAGAACACCACAAGCTTAGCACAGCCCAAGGAATCCTTTTCTTTGGTTGCTTCTGCGGTCTCTTTGATGATTTCACCCACCATTTTAACCGCATCCATATTGATACCGGTCTTGGTAGAACCTAAGTTAATGGAACTGCACACTCTGTCTGTAGTGGAAAGTGCCAAAGGCACGGATTTAATTAAAAGTTCTTCCGCCGGGGTCATACCCTTAGAAACCAATGCGGAATATCCGCCGATAAAATTAACGCCTACTACTTTTGCCGCATCATCTAATGTTTTTGCGATGGTTGCAAAATCCTCAGGGCTTTTACAAGCCGCACCGCCCACCAATGCAATGGGGGTTACGGAAATTCTTTTATTTACGATAGGAATACCGAACTCGCGCTCGATATCCTTACCGGTCTGCACCAAATCCTTGGCGCAGGTAGTAATTTTCTTAAAAATCTTCTCATTACATACCTTCAAATCCGGGTCTACGCAGTCTAAAAGGCTGATACCCATGGTGATAGTACGCACATCAAGATTCTCTTTTTCAATCATCTGATTTGTCTCAGATACTTCATATATGTTAATCATGATTGCCTCCAATGTTATGTTTTAAATTAGCAAGCTTGTAAACTCTTTCTTCGTCCGAATCTATATAGCTCGTTCGTTATATTAGATGCGGTGCATTGAATCAAAAATCTCTTCGCGCTGACACTTAACAACAACGCCGATTTCTTCCCCAATCTGCTCCAATTCGCTTGCAATATCCGCAAAAGGCTTAGATGCCTCATTCATATCCGTAATCATCATCATGTTAAAATATCCCTGCACGATGGTCTGAGAAATATCCTCAATGTTAATGTGATTGTTTGCAAGGTAAGTACAAATTTTAGCGATGATACCAACGCCGTCCTTACCTACTACTGTAATAATTGTCTTTTTCATAATGTTTCCTTTCTATATAAAAAATTATTTATACAATTCTTTTATCGCACTCTTCGTGCTGCCACCGAATCCCAATACTTCGGATCATAATAAAAAAATACCACACTGGTCTCCGTAAGATAAAAATCCCATTCATCCATGGATGCAGTATCCATTCCCAATACAGACTGCAACTGTTCACCGATTTCCTCATCAGAATCATCCAAAAATCGTTGTACATCAACAACCTCACCGGTTACACAATCAATAGTAATCCCCTTCTTTGCTGAATACGGATGAGCCCCTCCCATGTAACAAACATCGTTATATACCAGACTGACGTAATCCTCATCAACATAAGTAAAATATTGAAAAATCAAACTATTGCATGGGGTATTAACATCCTCTTCAAAGGGCTCGGCATAAACTTGCGCATCTTGTATATATGCCTCTTCCACAGAATCATAATAGTCTTGAAGCGTCTCGTTCAACTTCTCAGGATAAGTATCATCGAAATAGAAACATTCCATATCATAATAATATGTAACAATTCCGTCCGCATCCTTAAATTCCTGATGAACCCGCTCCATCTCACCATATTTTATGAAATCATTCTCTACGGTTTCTTGATATAAAACATTATAAGAGTTTGTTTCATCCAATTTATAAGGAGTCGCTCCGTAAACCGTAAGCACACCATAATATTTAGCAACGGTTCCCTTATCCTGCGTATATGCTCCCACATCTTCTATTCCATACCGTAAAAGAAAATAATCCAAATCATGCAAAATTTTATAAATCTGATTTGCGTACTCCATCTTATGAGTCACAGATGCCATATAAGTCAAATCAATTAACTGTTGCAAATCTGCAGACAACATTTCATTCTGTACGGATAACTGCATATCCTCAATTAATTCAATAAAATTTGCCGCATCAAATCGGTTATATGCCATTCCCGGTTCGTATTCCCGTTCATAAAACTCCGCCTCGGTAATACCTTCCGCCTGCATAATTGCATCTTTTTGAATAATATATCTGTTATACCACCAGCCGATCTGTATCTCACCTGTTTTATCAAAGTACTGCCAATACGGACTATCTGCATCTGATAATTTGTCAAATATATTATCATTCAAATATGCATACTCCATTGTTGTGTTAGCAACTTTAATATTCTCTTTCAATCGGCTAATTTCTTCTTCACTCATTCCGTCCAATACAACAGCACGCATAGCAATTACTTCTTCCTTTGAAGGAGCAATCATACTCTCAGTGCTATTATCGGTATTGCTATTCTCTTCATTGCTTTCCGGTTGTAAATTATACTCTTCGCTAATGTATGTTTCGCTTTCCTCCGCAACCTGCGATTCATTCACAGTTCTACATGCCGTGAAACAAAGACAAAGACATATTATAAGATATATAGAAATAACTTTTTTCGCTTTCTTTTTCATAAAGTAGCCTCCCTTATAAAAAATATACGCCTGTCGTTTTTCCACCATCAACTCTCTACACTTCCATTCTTCTCCAAGAACAGAATACGTCTCAACTGTATCGAGTATCACATCTTCAAACCCTACCACCTTATAGCAATGATAGACCGAAAGGTTATTTTCAAAAACACCCAAGGATACTTTCTTAGCACCATAAATATCAATGGCATATTTTAAGCCTGATTCTAAGCATTTACATTCTCCTAAATCATTCGTCCAACATTAATTTTCCGCTCTTTGCTTTTGCTTTCAAACGCTCCATTTGTTCTTTTTCAATCTGTTGGATACTCTTTACCGGCGTTGGTAAATTCTCCGGCATCGTTCCGCCAATTTTTTCAATGGCAGTTCTAACTTCTTTACCTACAGAATAATGAACCGTTGTCGCTGTTTTCGCATTATCTACTTCATCTTTCCGCAGTTTTTCCTCTGTTTGTGATATTCTAAAAAGATTAGCAATCAATTCTGTACTTCCCATATAATCAAGAATTTTTTGCCCTACTTCTAAATTCTTCTTTTTATGAATATCATCTACATCTAATCCGCCATACAAGCCCATATACCCGGCATTTTGAAAAATTGCAAATTCTTCATTTGTTATAACTCCGGCATTATACGCGGTCTCGGCAAGCATCTGATTCCATTGTTTAATATCACCTCTGATAACCAATCTTCTGTTATCCTCGTCCAATTGATTAAAATGGTCAGCCACTTCTTGCCGATATGTCTGAATTGCAAAATATGTCTGTCCCAAAGCAATCACTTCTTTGCGCGGATCACCATTCTGCACAATCAGATAACATGCATATCGTGACAGTTCATAATCAACTAACGGCTTTGTGCCACCTTTTGGCATGTTTGATGTTTTCCTGACCTCAGGAAAACATTCATCTACGCTTCTTCCGCTGTTTTCGCAAGCTATCATTGCTCGCCTTATTACTTTATGAAAATTTTCCCACTTAGTATATTCTAATGCAGGTCCTAATTCTCTTGCACTCCAATATTCAGTGCCATCCTCTTTCGTATGCTTAATATCTTCGAATCTTTTGTATTCTTTTGCGATAAGTGTACTCAAGATTATCTCCTTTCTTTTACAAGCATACATTTATTTGTATCACATATCATCACTGATACAAATACCAAATTTAAACTGTTAATTATTTTTTATTAATTAGACACTTTTTTTACGCCTTCTCCCCACTCAAGCACTTCAAAATCATATCCCTATATTCCTCGTGTCGGGGCATACCGCCGCCAAATCCACCGGTCTTAGGAATCATTATTTTAAAATAATCGCCGTTTTTCATGGTAATCACGCAATTTAAGGAACCTGCCATACCATTCTTCACCTTGCAGTTTTCAACATCTTCCAAGGCAAAACACTTGCACAAACTGCCCAAAGAAACGGGTTCTGTCAAGGTCCGGATTTTTAAATCGCTGGAAACGGGAACCTTATTAAACTCATAATAATATTTATATGCACCGCAATCTGCCACTACAAGAGAACGCTCTGTAATACCAAGATACATATCATAAGTTGCAAGCTTTTTCTTGCGCACTGATACAATTTTACCGTCTTCTGCGGGACGAATATCATCTTCAGTAAGAATACATTTATCAAACACGCAACTTGCGGAAGATTCCTTGGTTACAACACGTATTGCTGCAACTAGGGTTTCACCTGCCGGAACATACTTTTCCAATGCCACACGCATATTTGCCTCATTGAAAATATCGTTTTCGTCGGTTACCACAGTACCACCCTGGCTTTTCTTACCTCTAATAATCATAGGCAATGAATGGCAAAAGGCCATAACAAGAAAAAACACACCTATAAGAACAATAATCTTTGAAATTTCAACAATTCTGTCATCTACCGGTGTGGGACCTTTGGTTGACATATAGACAAGAACAAATACACCAAAACATACCAATGCCAATAAGATGCTCACTACAAAAGAAATAACTGCTCTTTTACCGCCTTGATTTTTATTCTGATTCATTTTTCTAACTTCCTCTCAATCTCTTCTTTATAAATCACATTCTATGAAGGTTTTATCATTAACCCTTATTACATTCACTCACCCTAAAACTCCAACTTCGGAAACGTCCCGTCCCTCTTAGCCACAAGAATCGGAAAATCGTTGCCGTCATAAGGATTATCGCCCATGGTTACTTCCAACTTCACTGTCTCATAAGCCAATTCCGGCAAGTTGTTTTCCTTACTCAGATGTCCAAGCACCACAGCCTTCATATCATCATGTAAAACCTTGGATAAAAGTCTTCCGCCGGCCTCATTTGACAAATGCCCGTGACTTCCTAAAATACGCTGTTTCAAAGGATAAGGATAGGGCCCAACTTGTAGCATATTAATGTCGTGATTTGCTTCCAAAAGAAGAACGTCCAAGCCTTTCAAACAATCTATGGTATAATCATCATATGTTCCCATATCTGTCGCAATAGCAGCGCTTTTTTCACCGCTTCGAAAACGATACGCTACAGGATCTCTTGCATCGTGACTGATGCGCATGGAATTAATTTCCATATCTTTTATCATAAAAGGACTGTCCGCCTGAATACTTTCAAAAAGCGATACATCAATGTCCCCTAAGTTTTTTTTCTGTAAAATTTCCTGAATCGTGCCACGGGTGGCATAAATTGGGATACCGTATTTACGTGCCATAACACCAATGCCCTGAATATGGTCGGAATGTTCGTGAGTAATCAGAATACCGTCCAAATCCTTGCCGCAAAGGTCAATTTCTTTTAAGCCGGCTTCGATTTTCTTAGCACTGATACCCACATCCACCAAAAGATGGGTGTTATCGTTTCCCACATAAATACAGTTTCCGCTGCTACCGCTGGCAATACTGACCAGTCTCATTTGTTTTTATCTTTCCTTCCAGTAAATTTCAATCACATCACCCGGTGTCAAGGGTTCCATATACTGTGCCTGTCTGCCGTTTAACTGTGTTACAATGGAACGACCGTTGGCGTGTGTTAAATCAAAATTGATATAATCAAATACTTCTACAAACACGTAAGAAGACTTACCTTTTAAGGTAATGGGAGCACCATTTACCATAACCATCATTTCAACTGCCGCAGGCTTAGGCGCCTCCTGCGCTTCTGCATCCGCGCCTGCATTTGTGGTAGCATTTGCAGAAGAAGTTCCGACGGTTTCTATCACACTTTCTTCCTCTACCATGGTTTCTTCCACATCAGCAAGATAATCCGACATATCATCCGCAAATGCATCCGCTTTCGTTTCCACGTCATCAGTTACGCTCTTATTTGCATTTACCTTTGTGTCTGCATTTTTACCGTTGTCTGCATTTCCTGCTTTATTTGTGCTACTATCCGCACTTCCTGCCTTGCCGCTCTTACTTTCGGTTCCGGCAGACTTACTTCCGGCCTTGCTCTTCGTCGTTTTTTTCTTCTTCGGCGGTGTTGCTTTCACAATATCAAAGGTAAAATTATCATACACCTTAGTTCTCTTGTCGGCCTTCTTGTTATTGACATTGACGCACTTACTCTTGTCTAAGATAATGTCCATAAACTCAAGAATCTGCGGTACGGTGTAGTAATTAAGCATCTCAATTTCATCACCCTCCTGCACTACATAAGCAGGGGAACGAAGCTCGCCGTTTACGCTTGCAAATTTCGGGAACTGTACCGGTGTTTTATCTACAATTACCGTAATACTTTCCTTCATTTCCGCAAGACTGCCAAGCTCTACCACCGCATCTTCGCCTGCAGTAGACTCAATTAAACGCACAATATCGTTGGCATGAATGTAACTATGTAAATCCGCAGGTTCGCCGTTTAAGTAAAATTCTGCCGCTTCACCCTGATTACCGCGAATGGTTTTAGGCTTACCATTCAATGTAAAAGTAACGCCCGCACCACGCCTCGGGAATAAAGCTTCGTTGGGAATGCCGGCCTGCATTACTACATCCACAATGGTCAATTTACCGTTATCATATAACTTCATTCTCTCATCGTTAAAAGATACAAAAATAAAGTTGTTATTCTGCTCATAGAAGTTCAGACAAATACCAAGGGGTGTTACCAGCAGAGAGTCCTTCTTCAAAGAATCGTCCTGGAAAATAATCTTCTGCATTACTTCCTCACCACGCAAAGCAACACGCTGTACCTGGATACCGATTTTATCAGCCAAGTGGTTTGTGTAACCTTCGATTTTACCACCACCGCCGACAACAAATACAGCACTGACAGGTTTATCTCCGTTTAACTTCATAATGCATTCTGCAACCTGAGAAGTCATTTTATCAATCTCCGGCTCTAATACCTGTAAAATCTCATCCTTGGTAATAGACTGGGGAAGGCCGATAATATCTTCATACTCAGCTACGCCATTCTCGGTAACGTTTCTTTTAATTTCTTCCGCCACGTTAAAATCTACAAGGCAATGCTGGGCAATCATTTCGGTCAGACAGTCACCCGCCGTAGGAATCATTCCGTAAGCCGCAATGCTTCCGTCCTTGGTGATACAGATATCGGAAGTACCTGCGCCAACATCTACAAGAGCAATATTTAACATACGATATTTCTCAGGAATTGCAACCTCAATTGCCGCAATAGGCTCCAAAGTAAGGTTTGCAACGGTCAAATCCGCCATTTCCACAGCAGTATATAAACCATCCACCACATCACTGGGAAGGAAGGTTGCAATCAAATCCATACCAATCTGTTTTGCCTTATGGTTCTCAAGGTTGGTCATTACGTTGCCGTTCATATAATAACGGATTACGCTGTGTCCAACACAGTAAAACTTCTCATCCGGCCCCAAATTCTTGTTAAAAGTCGCATAAGCCTTCTCCACACCGGCACCATCCAAGTCATAAATATGCTCGTCAGTAATGGTGGTCTCTACCTCGAAATCCTTCTCCACATAGGCATACTCCGTGCGCAGAACACGACCTGCCGCAGCGATACATACTTCTTTTAACTTGCGCTTGGTCTTCTCTTCCAGAATTGCTTTTACCTCTTTGATGGTTCCGGCAACCTTGGCAATGTCATGAATCTGTCCATCAATCATGGCGCGGGTTTCATGCTCCTTGACTGCCTGTGCCACTACATAAAAGCAATCTCCGTCCTTGTATCCAACTGTTCCTACTATGCTTCTGGTTCCGATATCAAGACCGAACACCAGAGACGCGGGATATTTTACTCCTGCCATAAATAGTCCCCCATAATGTTATCTATTTGCTCTTTTAATTCTTCAATGGTTCCGGCATTTACAATTACGCGGTCAGCATATTTACGGAATTCTTCCTCCGTAAGCTGTTGCTCCATTATGCCTTCGATACGCTCTTCGCTATAGCCACGTGCTTCTTTTAAACGTTTTGCACGCAAGCTTTCGCCGGCACATACATACCAAAGTTCATCCAGTTCCGGCAAATATCCGGCTTCAATCAGAAGTGCCGCTTCGATGAAAACAAAGCCGACCTTGCCTTCTTCCTTCGCCTTGGCGGTACGCTCTCGCACCTCATCTTTTACCGCCGGATGAATCAAGGCATTGACTTCGTCTAAAAGTGCATCATCCGCAAAAATCTTCTCTGCCGCCTTAGCCCTGTCAATGGTGCCGTCTTTCAAAACAATATCTGTACCTACCAATTCGATAAAAGCCTCATAGCATCTGCCGCCTGGCATTTTTACCTCATTGCCGATATCATCCGCCACCAAAATCTCGCAGGGATATTTCTCTTTTAAATAATTTAAAACCACCGATTTGCCGGCTCCGACACCACCGGTAATTCCAATCACCCTGAAGGGTTTATTTCGTTTCATACCAGTTATCTCCCGTATGCAAATCCACATCCAAGGATACCGCTAACTGCGCCGCATTCTCCATTTCTGTACGAAGAATTTCTTCTACCTTGGATACTTCTTCTTTCTCTACTTCAAGAAGCAGTTCATCGTGCACCTGCAGAAGTACTTTGGACTTGCAATTTTCTTCTGCCAAACGGTCTCTCACACGAATCATTGCAATCTTCATAATATCTGCCGCCGTTCCCTGAATGGGCGCGTTCATGGCCACACGCTCTCCGAAACTTCTCTGCATAAAATTTGACGAAGAAAGTTCAGGAATAGGTCTTCTTCTGCCAAACATGGTTGTGGAATAACCTAACTTCTTAGCATCTGTCACTGCCTTATCTAAGAACGCCTTAATTCCGGGATACGTGTTAAAATACTCATCAATATATACTTTCGCTTCCTTTGGACTGATACTTAAGTCCTGGCTCAAACCAAAGGAACTGATGCCATATACAATACCGAAGTTTACAGCCTTGGCATTTCTTCTCTGCAAAGGAGTCACCTCTTCAAAAGGCACATGGAATACCTTGGAAGCGGTAATTCTGTGAATATCCTCTGCCGAACGATAAGCTTCAATCAACTGCTCATCCCCCGACATATGGGCAAGGATACGAAGTTCAATTTGCGAATAGTCCGCATCCATAAACACACATCCGTTCTTGGGCACGAAAACCTTACGAATCAGACGTCCCATCTCCATACGAATGGGGATATTCTGTAAGTTCGGCTCCGTAGAACTGATGCGTCCCGTGGCAGTTATGGTCTGGTGAAAGGTAGTATGAATTCTGCCATCCTCCGCAATTTCTCCAGCCAACCCATCCGCATAAGTGGACTTTAACTTAGCAAGACCTCTGTATTCCAATACATCTGCTACAATTTCATGTTCCTTGGCAAGACTTTCTAAAACATCAGCCGCCGTAGAATAGCCTGTCTTGGTCTTTTTACCACCGGGCAAAGCCATTTTATCAAATAAAATCTCACCCAACTGCTTCGGCGAATTAATGTTAAAATTCTCTCCCGCAGCTTCATGAATTCTTCTTTCTAAAACTTCTATCTTCTCCTGCAGTTCATCACCGTAGGCTTTTAACTCGTCAGGTTTTACAATGACACCGATTTCTTCCATTTCGCCCAAAACTACTGATAAGGGCATTTCGGTCTCTGTAAAGAGTTCAAGCATCTTTGTATTCTGAAGTTTCTCTTTTAAAACTTCGTAGGCATCGTAAGCCACACCTGCAATATCGCAATAATATGCCACCAAAGCTTCCTGCCTCTCATTATAGGCCTTCACCGGCGTCATCTTGGGAAACTCCTGCTTAAACGTAGGCATCACCCGATCCAAGTGCTCGGATGCAATGTCTTCCACCGCATAATCATTTTTTAACGGATTTAAAAGATAGGCTCCGATTAAAATATCAAAGAATCGTCCTGAAATTTCTTTCGAAGACTTCTTTCGCAAATTCTTGGACACCATCAAAGGATAAGCATTTTTACTGTCATATACCGAAATAACCGGTCCGGTCTTTTCTTCCACCAGTGCCTGTAAATTCTCTAAAAGAAAGCTTTCACTGATTTCATCGTTCTTTGCAATCCAAATAATCTGTTCTGCGTTATAGGCCAACGCCAAACCGATGATTTTACTCTCTTCTGCCTGCGGTGCAAACAGGGACAGTTGCCCGAAAGCTGCAACCTCTTCCCCCTCTTCTGCCGGTAAAAGTGCCAATCCGATATGTTTTGCCTTTATTGCCTTGTTAAAATGTGTCTTAGCATCCTTTACAGTTGTAACCGTTACTTTCTCAATTTTTCGGTCAGGCTTTACCGCACCTGCTGCAAATCGTCCTAAAAAGGATTTTAACTCCAGTTTCTGGAATAAGGCATAAGCATCAGCGTTATAAAAATCGCCAATCAATCCATCTTTGATATCAAAAGGAATCTCTGCGTTAATTTCAATAGTAGCAAGCTTTAAGCTAAGCTCTGCCAAGTCTTTATTTTCTTCCAACGTCTTACGGATGGCAGGCTTACTCACCTCATCTAAATGCTCATATACCCCTGATAAACTACCAAAATTTACAATTAAATCCGTAGCGGTCTTCTCTCCAACCTTAGGTACACCGGGAATATTATCCGCAGTATCCCCCATTAAGGCTTTTAACTCAATAAACTGCTTGGGATTCACCTGATATTTGGCAACCACATCTGCAGGATAATAATCTTCTACTTCGGTTTTACCGCCACCCTTGGTTTTAGGAATGCGTATTTTAATATGTTCATCAGCTATCTGCAGTAAGTCTCGATCACCGGAAATCAAGGCTACTTCCATTCCTTTACTCTGGGCACGTTTTGCCATAGTTCCAAGAATATCGTCTGCCTCAAGACCGGGCTGTTCCATAATAAGAATTCCCATAGCCTGTAATACTTCTTTAATAACAGGAACCTGCTCATGCAATTCCGCCGGCATAGGCCTTCTGGTGCCCTTGTAAGCCTCAAACATCTCATGACGGAAGGTCTTTGCTTTCACATCAAATGCAACCGCAAGGTACTGCGGCTTTTCTTCCTCTAAAATTTTAAACATAATATTTAAGAACCCATATACGGCATTGGTGTGCAATCCGCTACTGTTGCTAAGCAAAGGCACTCCGTAAAATGCTCTGTTTAAAATACTATGTCCATCTATTAAAACGATTTTCTCACTCATAAATCCGAACCCCTTTTTTAGGTATAAAACAACATTGAAACATAATAACCTGCCACTACAGCAATAAAAATAATAAACAAAAATCCAATTCTGGACATCTTCTTGCGTCGAAGGGCATTTTCTTGATTATTCTTAATCTTATCTTCCAATTCGCGTTGCAAATCAAAGGCTTCCGCAGAATCCAAACGTTGCAAACCGGTAATAACCAGAAACTCAATCGAAAGTTCTTCTTTGCAATTTGGACAACTTTTAATATGCTCGATAAAAGCAAGGCTCTCCTTGCTATCCAGCTCATCATTAAGAAAACTATGAATTTTTTTCTGAACCTCTTTGCATTCCATGGAAACTACCTCATAAACATTCCCAAATTGCACACATGATACACTATTATCTATATTACACCAAATCACATTATTTTTAAAGTAAATCCCTAAAAATATATTTTATAAAAAATGCAAATTTTCCTTGCAAGAATCTTCATTTTATGATAGTATTAACAACGGTTGATAACTTATGCCGGTGTGTCGGAATGGCAGACGAGGCAGACTCAAAATCTGTTGTGGGCAACCACGTGTGGGTTCAAGTCCCACCGCCGGCAGTACTTTTTCAATTTTTCAAAGAGAAATACGAGAAATCGTGTTTCTTTTTTATTTATAAAAACGGCAACACAAAATCTAATATTTTGCACTGCCGTCTTTTTATTTTATGTATAAAACTCGTTGTAAACACTTATTCAGCTTTCAAAGGCTGTATGTCATAGTTTACTTTAATACCGGAAAATTTAACTCTTTCATTTTGATAAAATTTGTCAATAACACGTTTTGCTACTGCTCTTCCGTTCTCCACATCCGTATCCATTAAAAGAACAATGTATTGACTGCAACTATACTTTGTACCTGTATCGACGGAACGCAAAGAGGTTATAACTGCCTGCTTTAAAATTTCCATAATATCATCCATAGACTGCTCTGCTCGCACCTTATCTGAACTTAAGGAAAACAAAAGTGTTTGTACATTACGATTATTACGACCTACCGTACGCATAGAAAAGTCATATAACTTTTTAAAATCATCATACTCAACATGAAATGCGCCTCTGTCTTTATCCTGTTCCTCCGAAATCATTCGATGAATATCTTTTAGTTCCGCGTCCGTATCGATTTCCTGTAATTTAATATCGGATACAACTCCGTCTTTACTCCAAAAATGATATGAATTCTTACCATTTTCTTTTACAAAGTACAAAGTATCGTCCGCATCACCATATAAAGTTTCAAATGTTTCACCATTTTCCGCAATTTTAGCACCGATAGATACTGATACAATACCTGCATAGCCCATAACCCCCATCTTCTCAGCAAAGGTTTTAATTACACCTGCGGCTTTTTCTGACGCTTCATTTATATCCGTTACATCTGTAAAAAAGGCAACAAATTCATCGCCACCTAATCTGCAAAGAATGTCATCCTCCTTGGAATGCAACTTTAACGTATCTGCAAAATTCTGAAGAACCGCATCACCAACCATATGTCCATAGGTATCGTTCATCGACTTAAAGTTATCAAGATCCGTCATAAACAAGGTTCCTCTATGGCCTTCTTCCAACAGCTTCTTTAATTCCTTTTCCAAATAGGCTCTGTTTTTAAGACCTGTCAGCGCATCCGTATAGGATTTAATGGTTTCCTGATCCAATGCCTGCTCTAAATCTTTACGGACATCGTGAGCCTCCAACACTCTCGCCACACGGCTTCTCATAACGTCTACCACAAAGGGTTTCGTGATAAAATCATCCGCACCGCATTGCAGACAATCCGCTTCCGTAATAGGACTGGTATCCGCGGTCAAAAATACAACAGGTATCTTATTCCACGCATCACAAGCTTTAATTTTTTTGACTACCGTCTTACCATCCATTTCCGGCATTTCAATATCCATCAAAATCAAATCAGGTATCTCTCTCTCCAAAAAACTCAATGCTACTGCCCCGGAATTTACTGTTTCAACATTATAATTGTCGGCAAGCGCGTGTTTTGCCAATAAGCAATTGATACCGTCATCGTCTACAATCAATATCTTCTTCATAACTTCCTACCACCTATTTTTCTCTAAATCTGTAATCCGTATCTTCATCAATAATTTTTATCATAATCGTAGCAATTTCCGGATCAAACTGCGAACCGGCACACTTTTGTATTTCATTACGAATTACTTCTTGTGGCAATATACCTCGATAACTTCTTGTTGAACTCATTGCATCATATGCATCTGCCACGCCTATAATTCTTGCCACTAACGGAATGTCAGCTCCGGCAAGCTTATCCGGATATCCTTTGCCATCATATCGTTCATGATGCCACCTTGCTCCCACCATAATATCAGGCAATTCTGACATTTTTTCAAGAATTTCGGAACCGATTACCGGATGAGTTTTAATAATTGCGTATTCTTCATCTGTAAGTTTGGAAGTTTTGTTAATAATTTCATCAGGAATACCAATTTTACCGATATCATGTAATAATCCAATATAATATATATTATCAATCTCTTCCTGAGTCATATTCATTTTAGTCGCAATCATAGCTGAATAATCGGCTACGCGCACAGAATGTCCATTGGTATACTTATCTTTGGCATCAATGGTTCCTGCAAGCGTTTGCATTACCTGTACCGTCATTCTTTTTAATTGACGACTACGCTTCTCCAGCTTTCTTGTTTTATATTCCACTTCATTCTGTAATGACTTTTGCAAATGTGATAATTCTAATGTGCGGCTTGTACGCTGAAACATAATTTCATCAATAAAAGGCTTGGTAATAAAATCTACCGCCCCCAATTCGAAACACTTAACTTCCGATTCCTGTTCATTATCCGCAGTCAGACAAATAATTGGTATTTCCTTCAAAACCGGTTTTTCTTTTATCAATTTCATAAAAGTAAAACCATCCATTTCCGGCATGCAAATATCGAGCAATATCAAGTCTGTTTCATTCTCCTCCAAATAAGAAAAAGCTTCTTTTCCGGAAGAAACCGTATTTACCTCAAATTTAGCAGAAAGAATGCGTTTTGCAATAAACAAATTCATCGCGTCATCATCTACTACCAAGATATGGCTTTTTTTCGTATTAATATCTTCTTCCTCAGTATTATGTATTCTCGTCAGATCGTTGCGTTCCATTCTTCTATCCCTTCTTTTTCAAGATATGCCTTAACATCTTTTATTACATTCAAATACATACCCATCATTGCTTCGTGATTCTGCGAAATATATTTTTCATTTTCTTCCGCATCTATATTTTCACGAAGTTTCTTTCCTGCCATTTCCAATTTAAGGCATTCGTCCGAAAAACTTTCACAACCTACATTTAATGCATTCGTCTTTAAGGAATGAACAACAATCGTGTAATCATTCCAGTTTTCATCCTGATAATATCGCTCTAAATCAGCTTTTTTACTCTCGTATTGATCGTAAAACATTTTAAGGACTTCCAAATACATCTCCTTAATTCCTGCACAATACTTCATCCCCAAATCAGAATTTAAAAGACTGTTTTCCGTTTCTTCAATCCCTTGTTCAGGCTGTTTTAGGTTTTTCGCCAAACTCTCCCTGCTTTCAGAATCTTTATTCTCTATATTGGCTGTAATAACATGAACTTTCTCTGCCGGAATATATTTTACCAGCATTTCTTCCAAAACTTTACCCACAATAGGTTTGCTTAAATAATTTGTAAAACCTTCCCGCATATACATTTCTTTAGCACCTGAAATCGTATTTGCAGTTAAAGCAATTACTGCCGCATCCTTATTTTTATTACCTTCAAGTTCTTTGGACTTTTTCAAGGTTTCAATACCATCCATACCGGACATCATATGATCCAGCAAAATAACATCATAGCGATTTTGGCACATCAATTCCAATGCCTCAGGACCATTGGTGCAGGTTGTAATCTGAATGCAGGTTTTCTTTAAAAGATTTTTTACCACCTGCAGATTAATTTGATTGTCATCCACTACCAAAACAGATGCTTCAGGAGCAGTATAACCGGTTTGATATTTCTGCAAACGACCGGTAGACATGCAGTAGTTTTTCTTAAAATCGCCGATTTTAGCAGTGCTGCGGATATTCTGAGATAAAAATACCGTAAAAACAGAACCTGTTCCGTAAGTACTTTCAACCTCTATTTTACCACCCATCATTTGAACAAGATTATGAGTGATTGCCAACCCCAGACCGGTTCCCTCCACATTTCGATTTGCTTTTAAATCCAAACGTTGGAAATGTTTAAACAAACCTTCTATATCTTCTTTGCGAATGCCAATTCCCGTATCTTCCACAGCCATAAAAAGTTCTACATTTTCATTCGTAGAATCATATTTTCCGTCCACGGTTAACTTTACATTTCCCTTTGCAGTATACTTCACTGCGTTATTTAAAAGATTTAATAGAATCTGTTTTATTCTGATATCATCACCGTATAAAAGCTCCGGCAAATCATAGTTGACACTGACTTGAAATTGTAAACCTTTCTGTTTTGCTTTTAATTCAATCATGCTGACAACATCATATAATGCCTCACCTAACTTATATTCATTATTAACAATTTCCATTTTACCGGACTCAATTTTGGAGAAATCCAAAATATCATTAATAATGGATAAAAGACTCTGACTTGCAATATCAATATTGCCGGCATACTCCAAAATTGCTTCCTCTTCACTCTCCCGCAGTATCATTTCATTCATACCGATTACCGCATTAATCGGTGTACGAATTTCATGAGACATATTGGCAAGGAAGTCTGATTTTGCATGATTTGCCTGTTCTGCAATCATTTTTGCCTGACGCAGTTCATCACTTTCTCTTGCTTTTTTTTCTGCACCCAGCAAATAAATTGTCACTATAACCAAAAGAAGCCATAAAAGACCAAAACACCATAATACAAGCGGAATTAACAATGTAACATCTCCCGCCACTGCATCTTTGGGCACCCAGCCAATAATATAAAGCCCACTATATTCCGTTTCTGATGCAAAAATCACTCTTTCTTCTTCACCGTTTTTACATACTGACGCAGCTGAAGCACTGATATTCATTTTTGAACGTATTGTTTCAAAAGTCTTTACATAAGTGTCATCAACTAAAAAATCCGCTTCTAATGGTACTTCTTTCATTTCCAAAAGAATTTCACCATCAATATCAATAACGGCACATACACCGTTACCGTCATAGCAGGAAATATCAATTTTATCAGCCAAAACCGTACCTTCATACAATTTGTACAACACATACTTTACATTATCGCCACTATAAACGGGCACTGTAAATAATACCGTTGCGTCATCACCACAACTGACTGCTGCATTTCCGTGAATTGACTCAAAAATCCCGTCATATTCTGAAATATCCAACGCTTCACCATAGGTTGGTGTGCCGTCAATGCGAAGCACACCATAAGAAACACCTACTTCTTCACTTAGAAACTCTTCCATTTGACCGGTTTCCATATTGATAAAAGCAGATACTTCACTTAGCAATCGCAATTCTTCGCTAAAGCTGTTATTTACAACCTTTGCCATTGTTTTGCTTTGCTCTGCAACCTGATGTTCTAATTGAACATTTATAATATCCTGCATTTTCCACCACATGGCAATACAAACAATAATCAGTATGAAAAAGCTGACACCTACTATCCATATATTATTTCTTTTTAATTTATAACCGGGTTTATTCTCCATAAATTACAACTCCGTCCACAAACCAATCCATTTTTTTCAGTAATATTTCATCACTTATAGATTCGCCTTCGCCACATCTAAGGGTTCCGTTATTATCATAAATAACCCCTGAAAAAATTTGATTCCCCTCTGTCATTTCCAACTTCGATAATTCTATTTTTTGTATAATTTCCTCTTCTACATAATCAGAGTATTCTGACAAAGCCACGACACCGGTATCAAGGCTGAACCAATGACGTTCCACAGCATTCCCTTTGCCTTGCAAAAATTCACGAATAATTTGATAATATAAAGCATTCCAATCCCACACAGCCGCTGTCAGGTATTTTTCAGACAGTCCCTGTGCAACGGCATTATAACCTATGGAATAAACACCTGCCTCATCTGCTTTTTGTGCGACATAATGTTGGTTTTGATGATATGTTACAACATCCGCACCTGCTTCATTAATTAAAATATCTACTGCATCTGACTCTTTTTCTTCATCTTCCCATTCATTCGTCCATATTACATTAACTTCAGCATCCGGATTCACGCTTTTAACACCTAGCGTAAAAGCATTAATTCCTCTGTTAACTTCACTATTTGGCATTGCCGCCACATAACCGATTACATTATTTTCCGTTTTCATACCGGCCACAATTCCGGCTAAATATCTCGCTTGATACATTCTTCCAAAATATGAAGTCATATTATCCGCAGAATATTCCGCAGAAATTCCATAAAAAGAAATCTGCGGATACTTTTGAATTGTATCTTGCACCTCCGTAGGATATGAATAGCTGGATAAAATAATCATTCCAACATCTTCTTTGACAAGTTCGTCAATGGCAATCTCACACTGTCCGGTCCCTTCAGAAACATTTTCCTTGACAATAAGTTCCACACCTAATTCTTCACAGGCAGAACTAACCCCCTGATAATGCATTCCGTTCCATCCTTCATCCGTAGAATTTCCGGTTAAAATCAATCCCACTTTGATTGTGTCTTCTTTTTTTAAATTAATTGTAAAAATAAAAACAATAATAAACACTAATAATATCCCGGCTGCAATAAGCAATATATGCTGTTTGTTTTTAATTTTCTTCATCACTCACAACCCCTTCAACATACCAATCAAATTCATTTAGCATGGCATTATCAGTCATACATTCACCTTCTTCGATTCGAAGATTTCCTTCATTATCGTAAATAGGCCCGTAAAAAACATCATAAGTACCGCTACTTATCTTTTCCATTTCCCGATTGATAATTGCTTCTGTTTCCTTGCTTACTTTATCAGTAAGCGGTGCCAAAGAAACCATACCGGTTTCAACACCTTCCCAATAATGTTTTCCTACAAATTTTCCTTGAAGACATTTCAATATTACAGGAGTATAAAAATTATCCCAGTCCCAAACCGCAGCAGTTAAATATGTATTGGGATAATCCTGACTATTGTCCAGATTATATCCGATAGACATAATCCTTTCCTGCTCCGCTATTTCAAGTGCCATCAATGAATCTGTATGCATGGCAAGAACGTCTATATTATGATTATCAAGAAGTCTATGCGTTGCTTCAGCCGTTGCATCATCATCATTCCAGGAATTTGTCCAACTGACATATACCATAGCATCCGGATTTACACTTCTCACTCCTAAGGTAAATGCATTAATGCCTCTATTTACTTCCGAAATAGGAAACGCTGCAACATATCCGATTTCATTTGTTTCAGTCTGTAAACCGGCTACAATACCGCTTAAATATCTTATTTGATAAATTCGTCCAAAATATGTAGACAAATTTTTATCTTCACCAACACCTGTAGCATGCAAAAAATATATTTCCGGATATTCTTTTGCAGCATCATTTATGTATTCACCAAATTCAAAAGAATTGGCAACAATTACCTTACAGTCTGACTTTACAAATTCATCAATAATATCCGGTATTTCTTCCGGCACAACATTTTCTTTATAAATAATCGATAAATTTAATTCTTCTGCAGTTGCTTCCAATCCTTCATAGTGAGACTGACTCCAACTACGATCATCTATACTCCCATTTAAAATAACACCTATCTTGGTGGTTTCTTTAGTAACCTCAGTATCAGCTTCATATATGTTAATTACAAATATACCAATGATAATTGCAATAATAATAATTCCCGCCACAACAAAAATCTTCTTCATTTACAATAATGCGCTCCCTACCGCTCATCTGTTTTGCATAAATAGTTCATAAAAATATATTTTATCACACATTATTTCTTCTGTAAAAGTATATAATACTATTTTAGTCATTTCCCACCAAAAATACTTTTACTTTTCATAAACATCAAACAATTTTTATAGTTTATAACTTTATTAAAAAATATACTCCTGCATCCGCATATATTCTTCCTTCAGAAGCTTACCTTTAATACGAATACCATTTTCTGTATACTCTTCTTCCGTAATCTGCGCATTCTGCTTCAGGCGCGAATAACTTGCCCCATCTTTGTATGGAATTAAAAGTTCGCAGGCAATGTAATTCTTCATAAAAACTTCCTGAATCATCTGAATCAATTCTTCCATACCGATTTGCAGGCTTGCACTCATATAAATTTTATTGCCTACACGCTTTGGCAATTCTTCCGGAGCAAAAATCACATCCGCTTTATTATACACATAAATTGCCGGAATACTGCCGGATTCCAAATCTTTTAACACTTCTCTTGTGATATCAATCTGTTCCTCATGGTTTACATCCGAAGCATCTACCACATGTAACAACACATCCGCATCCTTGGTTTCCTCCAAAGTCGAATGGAAAGCTTCCACTAATGCATGAGGCAAATGGCTTACAAATCCTACGGTATCTGTTAAAAGAAACGGTATCTTTCCTTCCGGTTCAATCCTTCTCACAGTAGTATCCAAGGTAGCAAAAAGCATGTCTTTTTCAAATACTTTCTTTTCATCCTTGTCATAATCATCGCCCTTTTTAGCGTAATCGATAAAAGCATTCATAAGTGTTGATTTTCCTGCATTGGTATATCCCACCAGTGCAACACGAAAAACACCGTTTTTATCGCGACGTTTACGCTGTACCTGACGATTTTCTTCCAAATCTTTTAACTCTCTGCGGAGCTGTGCCAGACGATTCTCTAAATAACGTCGATCAAGCTCTAATTTCTTTTCTCCGGCACCCTTGTTACTCATACTTCCGCTTCCGCCGCCCTGACGGCTTAAGGCCTCGTGCAAGCCCACCAATCGCGGCAATGTATATTGTAATCTTGCCACCTCTACCTGAATTTTTGCCTCACGTGTTCTGGCTCTCTTAGAAAAAATCTCCAAAATAAGCGATGTTCTGTCCATAATTGCAATGTGCAATTGATTTTGAAGATTACGGAGTTGGGAAGGTGATAAAGTCTGGGCAAAAATTACAATATCCGCATCTAACATCACTGCCGATTCTTTTACCTCTTCTACCTTTCCGGGCCCAATTAACGTTGCCTTATTGGGCATATCCAGCTTCTGAGTAATAATACAAACCACTTCCATATTGCAAGCCCTTGCAAGCTGCTTTAACTCATCCATATAAAGGTCAAAATCCTCCATATTGTCAAAGTCAGCCCCTACCAAAATGGCACGTTCCTTATGTTCTTCCTCATTTATATCCATATAAAATTTCTGTTCTGACATCTACTGCTCCGTTCTATTAAAAGTTCTCTATTTATACAAACAATATCTGATATTATTTAATTACAATGATATAATATTTCTTTTTTATGTTCTTTCGCAAATTCTATCTCTTCTTTCACAGATTCTCCAATATATCCATCAATATTTACAACATAAATTCCATCACTTAAAATAATTTTTTGATAATGTGCTTCTTCTAGTTTCTTTATTGTATTACTATCTGCTTTAAAATCCATATCATCATAAGTACACTGTAAAATATTATATCCTTTTTGAGACTCCAAAAAATATGCAATTTTTCTCATTTCTTTCTCATATCGCATACTTCCGCATATTGTATATGTTTTCATTATTTTTCCTCATACTTCACAAGCTTTAAAATTAATTACATTCTAATTATAATATAGCATTATTTATTCTTCCATATTAAACATCATAATTTCCTTTTAAAAACACAAAAAAAACTGATTGGTATCCAATCAGCCGTCTATATAAAAAAGGTATTCAAACCTTCAAAACCGAACACAGACATTTCTTTCCACCAAGCTAATTCTTCCTTACACTACTCCTTACCTGGATAAGCTTTCGACCTATTAGTAACCATCAGCTGAATGCATTACTGCACTTACAC
>SVFD01000014.1 GCA_015057025.1 Lachnospiraceae bacterium
ATATGACACTGCAAATTATTTTTTGTTGTATAGTATGATTCCTTGAATGATGCATCTTCTGTGGTCCTTGTTCCGTATGTGATTTGTTCCTGATAATTTTCCGTGTAAATTTGTGCGAACGCCTGCAGCCGCACATCCCCTTCCTGGTATCTCGTTTCCATCGAAACATGCTTGATATCACCATTGTTTGCACCCAATACAGTCAGTGATGCGTTCTTCTCTTCCAATTCCCAATCAAGTTTTTGAATGATATCGAGTCCTATAAACGCTATGGCATCCTCCGAACTTGCATACGTTTTATACCAACTGTTAGGATACCAGCTTTGTGTCGGCTGGTACGACGCAATCTGCTTTCGTATCTCCTCTGACACCCCTTTTATATCCCCCAATTCTCGCACCGGAATTCTTTCAATATCCACCAGCAAATCGTATCCTGATTCCGTGTAAGGACCGGTTCCCGGTCGTCTTGAAGTAAACATCTCAATAAGCCGCGTACCAAAACTAGATTTTGCCAAGACCGTTGCAGTAGATAAAACCAATACAATGCAGGCGGCAATCATAATATAGTATTTCATGGATTTAACAGGTTTCTTTCTTGCTATAACCATATGTACCGATGACTGCATCATTTCATCTATATACTCGTCGTCAATGTTTGTAAGGCTTCGGTATAACTTTTCTTCCTTCTTACTCATAAAGAATATCCCTCCTTTTCAAGAGCCGTTTTCAGGCTTGCTCTAAGATGATACATCTTCTTTGCCAGTTTCCCATGAGACACTTCGTATTCTTTTTCTAATTCCTTCAGGGAATCTCCCATCCAATACCGGCGCAAGAATAACACGCGTTCTTCTGAAGGCAAAGTTTTAAGCCAAGCATTGATAAATGCCGTCAATTCCTTCTCTTCCATCTCGTGTTCCACTGACTTTGGTGAAGGAATGCAGTCCTTGATTTCATCAAAGATTTCTTCCATACCTGCATACCTTTTTTGTGCATGCTTCTTTGCCCATAGATCCAGTGCAAGATTTCGGATAACCTTACTGAGCCAGGCACCTAAATGTTTCGGGCTTGCTGGCGGAATAGCGTTCCATGCATGATGATACATGTCATTTAGGCACTCTTCCACGTCCTCTTTGTAGTCCAAAATATTATGTGCTATTTTGAAACAGTATGCACCGTATTTCTTCTCGGTCTCTGAAATGGCAGCTTCGTCTCTCTTAAAATACAGTGTTACAATTTCATAATCATTCATGTGCTTCTCCTTTGTACATGTCTTGCAAAAGTGCTTCTATTAATATAGACGGATTTTTTCTAGAAATGTTCCATTTTATTTTACACGATATGAATAAAAAATGAAACCTGACATCAGTTTCGTCGTATGTGTCATGTCCCGGAAATGCCAAATATATTCGTGTAGATTTGCTGGAGGTTATGATGATACATAAAAATGTCATAGAATCTTCAAAATAGAATACTTCTTAAAAACAGAGCCGACTCTGCACTACATGCAGCATCGGCTCTGCCTCTTATACATAAATAATTGTCACACCTGAGAATTTTATGTTTCCTGTTAATGTCACCACAGGAGTTCCGGTAGAATCATTGCTATTTCTCTCTTCCAACCCACTAAATGATGTATTCGTCTGATTTATTACTTCCCAGCTTTTTGGAAAATATAGCTCTACACCACTAAATGAAATATCTACTTCAATGTTTGCTTTCCCGTTCTGTATGATTGCCTGGTCAAAATAAACCTGCATGCCCCCAAAACTACTTTCCAAAAAAGCAGATTCGAAATTGTCGGAATTGACATATTTTACCGCTGAACCCATAACGGTGCGGAAGAAAACATGATTGCCTTCCAAGCTGTTTTGCCCTCGATTTTGTGTGTCTTGATTCTCTGAATGCACATTGATTCTCCCAAAGTGACAGTTTTTCTTTCGTTTGAAAATCATATTAAATCCTATGGTCCCTAATAAAGCTGCTGCAAGGACGCTCCAGTTACTGACTCCTTTGATTCCTAATTGTTCATCAAATATCATAAAAAGGAATGCCAGTGAAAACAAAATTTTTCCAAAACTTCGCTTCGTAAGTCCTTCTATGAGAACTGATACCCAGAAGATTGCAAAAATAATGCTGAATACATTTATATCTTCTAAGAATCCTAATTGATTAACGATTAAAAACACGGCCACTAAGACTAACAATAGACCCCAAAATACATTCCCTGTTCTGATTCCTCTTTTTGGATTTTTCATAATGGTTTCCTCTTTTCTTCTAATTTATTTTTCAGTGCTTTGTAATAATGCCTTGAAGCAAAAACTTGTTTATAGGTGCCTTGAAACTCTACAAGGCTTGATGATGTCAGATTACGTTGAATGGAGTGTACTTTGCTTGTGTTTATAATCGTAGATTTCGATATGCGCATAAAAACGCCCGGTAGAAATTCTTCCAATTCGTATAACCGGCATTTCACCTGATACATATCGTCTTTTGTGTGGGCAAAGACGACCTTTTCTTCTGTTTCAAAGAAAAGAATCTCATCTAATGAAAGATAATACTCTGCCGTACCTTTATAAAAGGTTAAACTGCATTCCTTTGCCGTATTATTTGACAATGTTTCATATAACCTTTGGATTTCATCTGTTACGGTCCTGCATCGAATGACAATCTCTTCTTCTTTGATATTATTATCCAATTCAATCCTTGTTTTCATCTGTTTCATCTCCATGCCGTTAGTATGAATGAATTTTTCATGGAAGTAAAGAGGTTTTCCCCAAGTGGTAAAAATACAGCGCCAAGTGGTAGAATGATGGCGTCATATAACAAAAATACAGAGCCGACGCTCTGCATTAGTTGCATGTTGCATCGGCTCTGCTATGGTTCATTTGCAGTCGGGGCGCTGTTAGCCTCTTCCTTTCGCAATTTGATTTTTTCCTGTTCCTCTTCCGCCAGTGTTCTCATGGATAATACCGGAGCTATATCCATGAAACTTTTCTTGTGATAAAAGAGGATTTCATCGCTGGATACTCCAAACGTCTGGCATAAGCGAATGAGAAATGTGTTACTCATTTCTTTTTCTCCCAGTTCCATGCGTTTCCACTCTTCTACGGTGATCCCCAACTTTTTTGCAACTTCCTCCTGCAATAGCTGTGAATCTTCGCGCCAGTGCTTTAAATTATCAGGAAAAATTATTTTATTGTACTTCTCTCTTTCGTTCATATCTGCATATCTCCTTTTTTCTTTTATCATATAGCAGGAAAAAGGGGCTTTCAAGCGACAATTGTGTCTCTTTTTCGGACTAAATTATCTTGTCTGTCAGTTTAAGAACGCTAATCTAATGCCGGTTCCCACATATAAGAACCTTTCATTTTCCTATTTGTTTCAAGGGCGTACTTTTCGTTAAGTAGTGTGACAACATACAATTCTTCCTGTATCCCGTGTTCTCTCAGCTTGGAATCCATCCAGTTTACAAAATCCGCACTTTCTTCATTCCATTCATACATCATCAGAGTGGTAGGCGCACCAAATCCCCAAGACGGAATGCCGGACCATGCATCATGCCACATCAGCTTTCCTCTGTTGGCCATCATCACCCGCTGCACGGTCTCTCTATGAGCCGCCGCAATATTTTCTCTCTGCTTTTTGGTATATGCACTCTTCCCATACCTTAATACAATGTCTTCCGGATGTAAGCACATCATATCCTCTATTTTATTTGCCTGATGAATCTCTGTAAAAGCTTCAACCACTTCCTGCCGGATCATGTCATAATTTCTTCCTCTGTAAATCATATCCTCCAGCTCAAACTCCAGTTTCCGGTCCGTAACCTGCTCTAGCCACTTCTCTTTCCTTAATTTCCGTTCCTTCTCCCGTTGTTCCCTTGCATGAGGAGAATTCGACGTAGCCGGATCTTCTAACATATAACCCAGTATTGCAAGAGCAATCAAGATAATTGCTACTGCCATCCTTACACCCCCTTGCTTTCTAAAATTTGTTTCATCTGGTCTCTGGATATATGCTTCCATACACCCGGAATGGTAATACCAATCTTTCTATCGCTTTCATCCTCTCCCCAGTACACACGTAAACACACTTCCAATGTTTCCTCATTTACTTCTACTTCGTAACTGAACACATTGGTAAAGATGACAAGCGCATCCACCAGGTCACAGTATCCTTTAATCTCTGCATCTTTCTCTTCGTTGCGGACAAATAACGGTTGAAATCTTGTATCCGCCTCCTTTAACACTTCTGTTGCTACATCAAAACATCTCATTTTTTCTTATCTCCTTTACACATAAATTTTGTGCCAGATTAACTGGCTAACCGGTGCTTTTCTTGCTTCTTTTTGAACTTGTGTCTTTGGCTGCGTTCTTTCCATGATTGTTACCGGAGCAATCTCTCTTCTCTCACGCATATAAGAGCGTTCACAATAAAATTCAAAATTATCCTCTGCATATTTTGCCCATCCCATTTCTTTCGTCTCCTTTCCATTCGTTTACTCTTAATCACAAAGGGGTAACCCTCTTGTCTTTGGTGTGCTACATTCCAAATCACAAAGTGGGGGGTACAAGGCGGCTAAACGCTTGCCTACATCCTTAATCGCAAAGGTACAACCCTTGTCGTGCGGGGTACTGTGTAGCACTCTCACAACCACTACCACAAAGGGTAAGGTATCGCTTTTATGTAGAACGTAATTCACAGCTGTTGGTTGTTTTCGCTCTAATATACAAATGAGAACACCGAACTGTATTATGAAGGAAATAGTCTTATGAATATTATCTTTTGTCAATTAACTGAAATCCCCAAAACATATGAAATATTTAGTAAAACAATAAATACATTGCTTTTTCTGTATTCATCTGCATATCATATTGACAAACTCTGCCTTTATGAATAATATCAAGATATACAGAAGATACATTTACAACTACACAAAGGAGCGTTCTGATAATGTTTGATGCCGTAAAAAAACTACTTTCTACGAATTATGGAGTGGATCCTGAGAAAATCACACTTGATACTCACTTGTCTAATGAACTGGGTTTTTCCGGAGAAAGCATGGAGGACTTCATCATGGATGTCGAAGATTATTTTGAAATCGAGGTCGATGAGGACGATTTTAGTAAGTTGGAGACCATCTCTGACCTTGTAGACTACATCGAAGAGTACTAGAACTTACGTATCAAATCATAATTAATACCACCAATAAAATGCCGTAATCTGATTAAAGATTGCGGTGTTTTTTGTTCCATAATGAAACTAAACGGCTTTTTTTGACGAGTATATGATTAAGAAGATAGATATGATATAATGGAATCAAATAAAAGATTCGGAAAGGTGTGATTTGATGAAAAAAGTAAGTTTGTTTTTATGTGTAATGATGTTGATGGTTTTCTTGTGCGGATGCCAGGACCGATATATGGCTAAAAAACCGGTAATTTACCTGTATCCGGAAGAAACAACAGATGTAGAAGTAAAACTGGATTATGAAGGTGAACTTATCTGCACCTATCCGGTGTATCAGAATGGCTGGAGTGTGACTGCAGAGCCTGACGGCACACTGACAGATGCAGACGGCAAGACTTATTCCTATCTGTTTTGGGAAGGCATCTCCAACGTAGAATATGATTTTAGCAAGGGATATGTGGTAAAAGGCTCTGATACAGCAGAGTTTTTGGAAACAAAACTGGCAGAACTTGGGCTGAATGCGAAAGAAGCAAATGAGTTTATCGTGTACTGGCTTCCATCTATGCAGGATAATCCATATAACCTGATTACCTTCCAAACGGATAAATACACAGATTCTGCAAAACTGCACATCACCCCGGGACCTGATAGCATTTTACGCGTGTTTATGGCATATAAAGTGTTAGAAAAACCTATTGAAATCGAAGAACCAACAATTACTCCTTTTGAACGTACTGGGTTTACCGTTGTTGAATGGGGCGGTTCTGAAGTTGAGTAAGCAAGTGAATGTACTCTTGTAGTATAAGAATGGAGGCGGTATCATGAAAAAGAAAAAATGGTTGTTGCCTGTCAGTATGATAGGTGGTTTCATTCTGCTTTGTATCCTGCTGCTTATTGTGACAGTATGCATCATCGGAATCAAAGGATACGGCATTTCAAAGGGCCGCCTGTATTTGGCGGAGAAACATACATACCTAATCGATGACCGAGATATGGCAATGCTGGTATCCGATCAGAGCAAAAAAGGAAATCTGTTTCAAGGTTATGGAAATGGAGATGAAGTTCTGATCGTCCATGACGGTGTGGAGGAAACTTATCCTGCCAGAACCGGTGCATATTATGTTATCCTCACAGCAAAAGGGGACGGCACATATGAACCTACGGACGAAGTCTTGGGATTGCATAATATTTTGACAGAAACGCACTCTCATCAACCCGCTGCCAAAGCACAGACTGTTTCCGATCCGGTTAGCGGATATTGTGGAAACACACAGACCACTATTTATTTCGAGGATGGCAGCAGTCATACATTTATGTATGGGCATTCTGTTACATTGACAGATATTTTAGTCAATCTTGATTACGATCCGGATAAAGTGTGTAAATGCATGCCTGAATATAAGATAGATACCGAGTTTGGTAAAGATTATGGCATTAGTCTGAGTGGCAGTTACGCCCGCTGCGAAAAAGGGCAGGCAGAACTAACCGAAGAACAGATTGAAACCGTAAAAAAGATTATTGAATGGGCTAAGGAAGATATCGGAGTGGATTTCTCTAATTAGAGAATCCGAGACTTCGAAAATTTCTTGTAAAGGCAGGGAAAATATAGTATATTTAAAAAAACGTACTTGGAGGAGACAACATGAAAAAATTAATTACATTGCTACTCTCACTGCTTTTAGTTCTTTCTATGACAGCTTGTGGTAGTGACACAACTACAGATGAAAACGGAAAAAACGACGAGCAAACAGAAAATGCAGCGGGAAACGGGGCAGAGACAGCCGATGATGAAAAAGAGGAAGACGAATCTTCTTTCGATACCAGCTGGGCGAGCAACGACTTCGAAAAACTGTTACCGGAATTGCCATTCACAGGATGGACTACATCTCAGGAAAGCGACACAACCTATAAAATGGAATTACAAGGTTTAAATACCAGTGCTGCAACCAATCCTTCTGATTCAGGACAGCCGGACGGGGCAGACAAAGATAAACTTATCACTTATTTGAATTCATTGTCTGATTACGGTTTCACAGTAGAAGAAACCGGCGAAGGATACCAATGGAACGTAACTGATGCGAACGGAAATCAGATGGAATTTATGTGTGGAGACGGATTAATAAGAATTGAAATCCAAAAAGCTCAATAATGCGACTTTAATTTATTGGTACTAAATCCTCATACTAAAACGAAATACAGATAAGAAGCCCGACATATTTATGCCTCATACATAAATATATCGGGCTATTTTACTGCTCTCTAAACTCTATTAGTATTTTAGGCTTTATCAGTTAATGCCTGGTACATTTTCATTAGTTCAGCCACACATTCTGTTTCAGAATTTAATTTACCCCAGAATCCATACGCCTGCATAACTGCTTTATCGTTTGCTTGATGTGCCTTTAATAATTCAGGATACAAATACATGTATTCTCCATATAAATCAGCCAAAGAAGCTTCTGGATATTTAGCACGCGCATCTAAAATAGCTTGTGCTGTCTGTTCAATTCGTTGTTTCTGCTCTGGTGTTGGAGTCGGCCATGGAAAATTATTATAAACTACATCTTTTGAATATCTATAACGAGTTTCTAAACGACCACATACTGTTCTCATCCACGCCATATGTACATTTGAGGTCAAGACTCCAAAATGGTACAGCTCAGCTCCTGTTGTAAGATGTACAGAATCGCTACACAATATATGTGGTTCAATATAACCAATTGGTACATATCTTCTTTTCTCCGAAGAAACTCTCGGTATGAGTAAATAATTTGTTTTCGGTCTGTTTTCAACATGGAATCTAGTAGGCGTTTGGGCTAATTTGACTGTGCCATCACTTTTACTAGCTAATCTAAATTCACGTACAGCCTCAACTCTTTTCATGCATTCCGGCATTTTTATCAATTCATTCGGCGGACACTCACCTAACCATAAGCAAAACCTTTTTTTTCGGTTAATGAATTCTTCGGCACCCATCCATGATCGAAACCATTTTTCTGCTGTTGGCTCTTTTTTCAAAAACTCTTCCATTTCGGCTTCACTAAACAAATAGTAGCCGCCATCGATAGGCTTATTCCCTATTCCTATTTCTGGAACCGTGCAAATTGGTTTTTTTCGACTTTCAATGAACGTATTCTCTGCATCCACTAAATATGCGTTGATATTATTTACCACTTGTGGTCTATCAGATTCGTAAATAATTTTTGTCTTATCCGAATTTCCACTGCTGAAGCCGATAATTACACAGTGAACATGCGCTTTAATGCTTGCCTCGCTATCCCACCTAAATGTTCTATGTGCAAAATCAATGTGCACCCCTTCCTCGTGAAGTGGTTTCCATAGATTTGCAACTTGCTCTCCTTGTGAAATGGAATTAGTTGAAACTAAAGCACATCTAATTTTTGTTCCCTTTATATAATCCGAAGCTTGCTTATACCAGCAAGACACATAATCTAAATTTCCTGCGTTCTTCCATCCTTTAAATAACTTGTTTAAATCTTCTTTTTGCTCTGCATTCATAAGTCGTGCACCCACAAACGGAGGATTTCCCATAATATAATTCAGTTTGTAATTCTGAATCACATTATTCCAATCCATCTTTAGAGCATTTCCCTCAATAATATGGGTATATGATTTTAATGGAAGGAATTCAAGACTCATATGTATGATGTCTTCCGTTTCTTTCATCATCTGACTTTCTGCAATCCAAAGGCTTGTCATGGCAACCTTCACTGCAAAATCATTGATTTCAATTCCATAAAACTGATTAATGCCGACTCTAATCACATCGCCAAAGCCAAATTGTATCTGACCGTCACCCTGCAGCAGTTCAATCACTTCATTTTCCAATCTTCTTAGAGAAATATAGGTTTCTGTAAGAAAGTTACCAGAACCACAAGCTGGGTCTAAAAAGGTTAAGGAAGCTAATTTCTGTTGGAATCGCTCCAGCTTTTCCTTCTTTGTCTTGATTGT
>SVFD01000007.1 GCA_015057025.1 Lachnospiraceae bacterium
ATATGGTTGGTGAGGACTTTTCGGAAGAACAGGCTAGAGAATACTTGAAACAATTGCTTCCTAAACTGGATTATTGGAAAAGATATGAAGAACTAAGTGATGATGGACAATTTGAGGCATTTAAACAGCAATTGATAAATGAGATTAATGAACTATCTATTGAGGGGATGCCTAAACTGGAAAACTTAAATGCTTTAGTTGGTAAATATGTAAATCTCGAATATCCCCTTCCCAACGGTAAGAGGGTGAAATTTTTAGATGACAAGACAACTTATTTGGGTAATCAATTGGAATCAGAAATTGTAGATGGACTATGCTTCGGGGTTCTTGCAAACATGGATTTTATTATGATATGTACCTATGAATCCGATGGAAAGAATCCGGAATTGTTGGTTTATAAAAAAAGGTAAATTTCAGGTTGTAGAAGCAAATAATTTTATACCGGCAAATAGTTTTGAGTCTTCAAAACTACTCATACATTCTCTTTCATAGCACACAAATAGTACACAAAAGTCTTTAAATCAGCGGATGTTAATATGCGTTGCTTGTGGCAACGGCTCCTTTAAATATAAAATTGAGCCATCAAAACAAGGAGGCACAGATTATGCTTAGTGAAAACATCAAAAGAATTAGAAAGTCAAAAGGGTTATCGCAAGAAGAACTTGCAATTAAACTGAATGTAGTAAGACAGACTGTATCAAAATGGGAGAACGGTATGTCAGTTCCGGATTCAGGTATGTTGATTATATTGGCGGATGAATTGGGTACTACGGTAAGTGAGTTGCTTGGAGAAACTGTGGCTGAACCGACTACCGATGATTTAAAGGCAATTTCTGAAAAGTTGGAAGTTATTAATTTACAACTTGCTAAAAGAAGTAGGACAACGGTGAAAACGATTCGATGGATTCTTATTTTAGTGTGTGCGGTTATAGTGATTATATTTATCGCACTTGCATTTATGAATAGTCCTTATCTGGATTGGAATTACAATGATCCTGAGTTAGCTGTGGCAGGAACAATAATGCACGGGTTTGAATTCTTATTTGTAAGACTCGCACCGATTGCTTTTTTGGCTTCTGTGGTTGGAATTGTAGCAACATACAAGAGAAGATAACTTTCAGTTTGTAAAAACCGCATATTTCGTGCAGTATTTTATTATCAACTGGTAGTTGGGTGCATTAGTGCGATGTTTTTATGAATATCAACTGTTGATGTGTGGTATTATTTAGACTTATATTGTAGCATCAGTAGCGAAAGGAGGGTTCCCAAAAATGAATCAAGAAAAAATAGGAAAGTTTATTGCATCTTGCAGAAAAGAATGTGGGTATACCCAGGCATCACTTGGCGAAAAGCTTGGGATAACTGATAGAGCAGTTTCAAAGTGGGAGACCGGAAAGAGTATGCCCGATGCATCCATAATGCTTGAACTATGTAATTTATTAAACATCAGTGTCAATGAACTTTTAACAGGGGAACATATTGCTATGGAAAACTATAAAGAAAAGGCAGAAGAGAATTTACTCGAGTTGCAGGCAAAAAAGGTTAAGGCGCGGAAAAGCCTGTTTCAAACAGAACTGGTATTCATTGCAATTGTAATTCTTCTTGTACCTGTGCATTTGGCGATAAATTACTACTATCCCAATAATAGCGGAACGGGTGTTGGATTATTGCTTGTAATAATCGGAATCATTATGTTTGGAATTCATTTTATTCGCAATTATGAAGTTAAACCCAAGTAGATTACAGAGTTCATAGTACGGCAAGCGTTAATAAAAAAAGAATTATTTCAAAAGCCTCGATTTTTATCGGGGCTTTTTTATTGTGTAGAATAATGGATAGGGATATAATAGAGATGGTGAAAATTATAGTTTACGCACTTTGGAGGTACTATGAAAACAAAAAATATAGCTACAATGCTTGCTATATTAGCGGCGGCATTATATGCAATCAATGTGCCGGTTTCTAAGTTGTTAATGGAACATATAGGGGCAACCATGATGGCGGGCCTGTTATATCTTGGTGCAGGAATCGGAATGCTGATTTATGTGGGTATAACGAAGGCGATAGGAAAAAAGAGTAGGAAGGAACCTCTTACAAAAAAGGAACTTCCATATACAATTGCCATGGTGATACTTGATATTATTGCACCAATTTTGTTAATGTTGGGTATTGCAAACACAAATTCCGCAAATGTGTCACTTCTTAATAATTTTGAAATTGTTGCCACTTCATTGATTGCTTTGATTGTTTTTAAAGAAGTAATCTCAAGAAAACTATGGATTGCCATAGGCTTGGTGGTAGTAGCAAGTGTTATTTTGAGTTTTGAAGGAATGGGTGCTTTTTCATTTAATAAAGGTTCTCTATTTGTGTTAGGCGCTTGTATTTGCTGGGGATTTGAAAATAACTGCACCAAGATGATAAGCAATAAAAGTTCGGAAGAAATAGTGATTATTAAAGGTATCTTTTCCGGCTTAGGAAGTCTTATTGTTGCATTTTTCATCGGAGAGAGTATTCCTTCATTTATATCGCTGTTGTGCGCGTTGGTTTTAGGATTTATATCGTATGGGCTTAGTATCAATTTTTATATCATAGCACAAAAAGATTTGGGCGCTGCCAAAACAAGTGCGTATTATTCTGTTGCACCGTTTTTAGGAGTAGCGTTTAGTATGTTGTTCGTTGGAGAGCGACCTGCTTGGCAATTTTATATAGCCCTTTTTATAATGATTATAAGTACGGTCATTATGGCAAAAGATACAATTGAGTTGCAACATACTCATGAACACGAGCATATCCATACTCACGAACATAGTCATGGCGATTTGGTGCATACCCATGAGCACAGCCATAAACATACGCATATTCATACACATAATAAAGATGAGTTGCAACATACTCATAAACATATTTTATTAGAAAACCATGATCATGTGCATGAGGGAATAGTGTTGTAGTGGTAGTAGTTAAGTAAATTAAATTTGTCGAAGTATTTTATTGGAAATTAATAAATGAGAGTAACGGAACAGATATTATTATATTTGAAATACAAGAAATATAAATAAAAATTATAAAAAAGTATTGACAAAGTAGCAAAATGATACTAATATACAAAATGTAAGTAGCAAAAAGAAACTAACTACTGATTGAAGTGATAACAAACATTTTGTGTAAAAGGAGAATAGAAATGAAAAAGAAAGCATTATTAGCAGTGGCAATACTTGCAACAGCATGTTTGACCGGATGTAATTTGAATATCAGTTTCACGCCGGATGAACAGATGTCGGAGGCTGTTTCCGAAGTGAGTTCGGAAGAAGTGAATGTAACAGAAAAAGAAAGCAATCAAATACAGAGTTCTGAAAGCAACAATGAAGTACCTGTAGAAACATCACAGGCTATTCAAATTGATTTTGAATCAGTGTATGAAAGCAATGATAATCCGTTTTTATGGTCGGTAAGTTACGAGTATCCTGTGTTAGACAATGAGCGTTATCCGGAACTGTCTATGGCAATCCAGGATTACAGAATGAATTATGTCAGAAATATAGAAGCGGCAAGAGATGAGTTGGCAGCACTGGCAGAAAGCGATTATAGTGAATACGGTGAAGAACAATGGATGGGATACTATACTATTTCAGAAAGTATGACGGTAAAACGTGCAGATGCAACAGCAGTATCCATTTTAGAGCAGGGTTATTTGTATCAGGGTGGCGCACATGGTTCGGATGGTTTTGGATGCTTTAATGTGGATACTAAGACCGGAGACAAAATTGCATTGAATGATGTTATTACAGATATGGATGCATTGTCCGAAATTATTGCAACAGAAATGCTGGAACTTTACCCTGATATTACATACTTCACACCGACATTGGAAGAAACAATTGAGATGTATATCACGCCGGAAATCACATTGACATGGACATTGGATTACAATGGTGTAACATTTTATTTCGGAAGTTATGAGATTGGGACTTATGCAGACGGAAGGCAGCAGGTGACGGTTCTTTTCAGTGAATATCCTTCCATTTTTAATACTTACTATTTTAACAATGTTGCAGATGACTATGTAATTCCCGCAAGTGCATGGGGAAGCCTTGATGTTGATTTGGACGCTGACGGAGATTTAGATCATATTACAACTGTTGAGAATTATACCGATCCGGCTTCGGGATTTTCTTCTTTCACCATTTGTATAAACGGCCAGGAATATACTCAGGATGCATACGGCTGGGTGTTAGAGCCTTACTATGTAAGAGCAAACGGTAAAAGTTATTTATATGTTACCGGGACACAAGAAGATTATGTTGCAGAAAGCTTTGTATACGAGATTACAGGAAGCAGCATTGAGTATAAGGGTAATTTTAATGGCGCTGTAAAGTATTTTACAAATTCATCTGATTTCTGTGTGACAGAACGTATGAATATGATAAGTACGATGGTAGGTGTTGCGCATTGTTATGTAGGTGCAGACGGAATGCCGGTGAATAAGAGCGGAACCTATGATGTTTTCCAAAGTGAAGAAATTATTTTAACTTCTACCAAAGAAATTGCAGCAGAATTGGTGGATGCAAACGGAAACTTAACAGGTGAATCTTATACTTTCCCTGTAGGTACTACGTTCCAATACCTTCGTACTGACGGTAAAACCTATGTAGATACGTTAGCAGGTGATGGCCAGTATTGCAGATTCTACACAACCAATGGCGGATGGCCTCCTATCGTGAATGGAATGGATGCTACAGAGTGTTTTGAAACGGTATATGCATTTTAATGAAAAGTGAAATAAGAAGATTGTAATCGCAAAAATACTTATAAGTGCTTAAAAGTATTTCTGCGTAGCACATAAATATCCCGGAATGACCTATTTAATAAGTGGTGTAGTGCTCAAAGAGATAATATGTATTCTATATTCATCCCCACAAGCAAAAGCTTGTGGGTTTTTTTATTTTTGTAATCATTGCAATAAGGTGAATTATAAAGTATCATAGGGTAAAAGGAATTTCTGTATATATAAGAGGAAATTTATCATGTATGGTAATGAAATGAATCCGTATGAAAAATATCAGAATATTGTTTTCTATGGACTTCCGGCATATGGACATATTAACCCTACATTATCTCTAATAAGCGAGCTAGTACGCTGTAATTATAGAGTGATTTACTATGCATCGGAGGAATATAGAACTGAAATAGAAAGTCACGGGGCTGAATTTAGAGCATATAATTTTGGAAATGCCGAATGGGATCCGCAAATTGGAAGTCAAATTCTAAAATTGGCGGAGTTGATATTAAGGTTCAGTAACGAGCAATTGGAAACATTGCTTGCTCAAGTAAAAGAATTACAACCGATTTTGATTATGCATGATACTCTTGCTTTTTGGGGAAGAGTTGTGGCAGATGCTATGGGGATAAAAGCAGCATCGGTGAATGCTATTATTACTACACACCAATATACAAGCAAAACATTTTGGCTGTATACGACACACTTCATTGGGAAACTTTTATTTGAATATGGGGCGATTAGAAACATCATTAAATACCAGAATAAAATTTATAAAAGATATCCCATAAAAAATCATAAAGTATTAGGACTTTTAATGAATGAAGAGAGATTAAATATTTATACATATCCACGACTGATTCATCCCGATGCTGATAAATTAAAAAATAATTGTTTTTTTCTTGGACCGGCAGTTATTCATAGGAATGATTTATATCAAGGGGATGAAGAGTATAAGTATGATAATCTTATCTATGTGTCGTTAGGAACGATTTTTAATGATAATATAAAGTTTTACAAAACAATTTTTTCGGTATTTGCTAATACAAAGTATGTGGTTGTTATTTCTTGTGGAAATTCATATGGCAAACTCATAAAAGAAAATATACCAAGCAACATCATTTTAAAATCGTATGTAAACCAAAAGAAAATATTTAAAAACACTATTTTGTTTATTACGGCCGGAGGAATGAATAGTATATGTGAAGCGGTCTCAAATAGTGTTCCATGTTTATGCTATCCACAACAAGGGGAACAGGCGATTAATGCAAAATATCTAAAAAAGCTGGGATTGGGCGATATATTAAAAAAAGAATGTGAATTAATGAAAGCCACGGAGAACTTGTTGGAGCATTATTGCCCGGAACCTGAATTGATTCGTGAATTTTCGACGGTGTATATGAATGAATTAATAGAGAGACTGATGATATATATTAGTGAAACGGAGAATTAAGGATGACAAAAATTCTTGTGACAGGTGCAACCGGATTTCTGGGAAAATATTTGGTTGAACAGCTTTTATCAGCAGGATATGAAGTGCTTGCACTTGGAAGAAATGAAAAAACAGGGCAAAAGCTTGCGGAGATGGGAGCCTCCTTTTGCAAAGGTGATTTTACGGATAAGGAAGGTTGTTCTATATATTTTAATAATGTGGACTATGTTATTCATGCAGGTGCATTATCTACAGTATGGGGAAGTTGGAATAGTTTTTACAATATCAATGTAATTGGGACAAGAAATATCTGTGAGTTATGCATGGAAAAAAATATTAAGCGTATGGTATATATTTCGTCACCCAGTATTTATTCCGGTAAAGTTCATCGTTTTGATATTAGGGAAAACGAATATGATAGCAGAAATGAACTGAATCACTATATTAAATCCAAAATAATGTCGGAAGAAATTGTACAAAAATTTCAGGCAGAAGGACTATATACGGTAGTGATTCGTCCAAGAGGTCTTTTTGGAATCGGTGATACAAGTTTGATTCCCCGTATTTTAAAAGCAAATCAAAAAATTGGAATTCCTCTTTTTAATAAAGGCAAGAATTATGTTGATATCACATGTGTGGAAAATGTGGCATATGCGGCTATGTTATGTGTGCAGGCTGAGAATATAAACGGGCAAGTTTTTAATATATCAAATGGTGAGCCTATGCAGTTTAAGGAAATTCTGGAATTGTTTATGAAATCAATTGAGGGGAAGGCAAGGTATCTTAAATTACCCTTTAATTTGGTATATGGTATTGCTTCTTTCTTAGAGACCATATATAGAATTTTTCATATAAATGGAGAGCCGGCATTAACCAGATACACGGTCTGCACACTGGCATTTTCCCAAACGCTTAATATATCTAAAGCAAAGAAACTGTTGGGTTATGAACCAAAGATAACGATTGCAGAGGGAATTACAAATTATGGAAAATGGTGGAAAGAAAATAACAGAAGTTAGATTATATAATTGTGGGTGTTGCAAGAATAATCTTAGGCATGTTTTTAAACATCATAGTAAGGAAATTCGGTTCTTCCCGGCGCGGGTGGTTTTGATTCGACACAGTCAATTAGGGGATATTTTATATGATACGGGATATTCCAAATTAATTTACCAAAATCATATTTTGTCTTTTTTATATAATGCATTAAATAAAAGTTATGTGAATGAAGAAGACACAATTATTTCAAAGCTTAAAAGAGACGGAATAGTAACGGAATACATTCATAAAATCATAATTTCCCATGCCCATCCGGATCATATTGGCGGATTAAGACTGTTGCAAGATTATGAGATTATTTCTACAGAAAAGGTGATTGATACCTTGCAGAGTGGAGGAGCTTTTCAACTCGTGTTTCGAAACATGAAGCCGGATGGAAGTGTGAAATACAGAATGCCGGTTGCCGGTGTGACTGATTCGGTTTTTAGCGGTTATTTTGAGAAGATATATGATGTGTTGGGAGATGGCTCTATATTGGGTGTGGAGCTAAATGGACATGTTGACGGACAACTTGGAATTTATCTGCCGGAATACCAGATATTTTTTGCGGCAGATGCATGCTGGGGAGCGGATTTGCTTTGTAAAGTAAAAGACATGCGCAAGGTGGCACAATGGATTCAGAACGATTATAAAGCGTATGTAGATACTGTCGGAAGGTTGGAACGGTTTATAAAAGAAAATCCTGAGATAAAAGTGATTTTTTCCCACGATACGATGGAGGAAATTCGGTATGAGTAACAAATTAAGTGTTTTAAAATATTATTTAAAATATAAAAACAGAAAGTTTGGGACCGTAGAAAAGCTTGAAAAATATCAAAGTAAAAAAATAAAAAAGCAGTTAGAGTTTGTGACGCAATATTCCGACTTTTATAAAGACTATAAAGGGAAGTCGTTAGAAGAATTTCCTATTATAGATAAAAAGATTATGATGGATAATTTTAATCGTATTAATACAGTCGGAATTGATAGGGATGAGGCTATGGATTTTGCAATAGGCTCAGAGCGTACAAGAGAATTCAGTGACAGACTGCATAATATTACAGTTGGATTAAGTTCAGGAACGTCTCACAGCAGAGGGATTTTTCTTGTAGAAAACTCCGAGAAGGATAAGTGGGCCGGATATGTACTTGCAAAATTTCTGCCTAAAGGAATTCTTGCAAAATGTAAAATCGCTTTTTTTATGAGAGCTAACAGCAATTTATATGAGTCAGTAGGTTCCAAGAACATACAATTTGAATTTTTTGATATATATGCTGATGTGAATCAGAATCTTAAGAAGCTTCAGGCATTTCAGGCTGATATCATTGTAGCACAGCCGTCCATGCTTCTTATGATTGCCAATGAAATTAAAAATAATGCCCTTACTGTTTCTCCGCAAAAAGTAATTTCTATAGCGGAAGTACTGGAAAAGGAAGATGAGGATTACATAAAAGAAGTATTTGGTTTGGATGTCATTCATCAGGTATATCAATGTACGGAAGGTTGTCTGGCAACAACTTGTAAATGTGGTACGCTTCATTTAAATGAAGACATTACTTATATTGAAAAAGAATATCTGGATGATAATAGATTTGTACCAATCATCAGTGATTTAGAGAGGACATCACAGCCGATTATACGATATCGTTTAAACGATGTTTTGGTAGAGAGAAGAGAAAAGTGTTCCTGTGGTTCTGTTTTTATGGCACTTGAGAAAATTGAGGGTAGGGAGGATGATGTTTTTCAATTTGAAGGTCATAACGGAGAGGTTGTTTGCGTTTTTCCGGATTTTATCAGAAGATGCATTCTGTTTGCCGGAAATATAACGGATTATAGAGTTTTACAGATGCAGGATGCTAGTATTACGGTTTATGCTGATATCGAACAACCATTGAAGGAGAGAGTGAGCGAGGAATTTCAAAAACTTGCAGAGGATATGAATTTTATGATGCCAAGGATACAGTTTGAGCATTATTATTATGATAAGAAACGAAAGCTTAAACGTGTGGAACGTTGTGTTACAAAGGAGGATAAAAATGAGGAATCTTAAAATTTACGGATGTGGTAGCACTTTGGCATCAACAAAAATTATGTTTGGGGATCAGACCAGATATCGTCTGGGAGATGGACAGACAATACTCGATCTTGCAGAGGTGGCTATTAAAAAAGCGTTGGAAGATGCAGGAATGAAAATGTCGGATATTGATTGTATTATCGGTGGTATGGCAACACCTTTACAGGCAATTCCCTGCAATGCGGCATTGATTCATGAACGTGTAGCATTAGGGATGGATATTCCTGCAATGGATATAAATACAACATGTACAAGTTTTGTTACGGCATTGGATATGGCAGCATATATGACAGATTGTGGAAGATATAGCAGGATATTAATTGTTTCGGGAGATACTGCATCTGCTGCACTTAATCCGAATCAACGCGAAAGTTATGAGTTATTTTCTGATGTCGCTACTGCATTTATTGTGGGTAAATCCGATACCGATTCGGGAGTACTGTTTGCGGCGCAGAAAACATGGTCAGAGGGCGCGCATGATACTGAAATCAGGGGCGGCTGCGGTTTGTTGTCAGCGTTTAAATTCAGTGAAGAAAATAAAGAAGATTATTATTTTGATATGAAAGGAATTAAAGTATTGAAATTATCGGCCTATAAGCTTCCGGGATTTCTGAAAGAATCTTTGGAAAAAGCGGAAATGTCGTTGGATGATATTGATATCATTGTACCGCATCAGGCAAGTAAGGCTTTGGACATGATAATGCCACGATTAGGGATTGATAAGAGTAAATATATTAATCGTGTAAAAGAATTGGGCAATATGATTTCTGCGTCAATCCCTTATGCTTTGTGCGATGCGATACACGATGGACAGATTGTTCGCGGAAATACTGTAATGCTAATTGGTACTGCAGCCGGACTTACATCAAGTATGGTAATCCTTAAGTATTAATAGTGTTCATAAAATCAGAAAATAAGAGATAGATACAATGTTTATAAATTAAAAGGGAGTATCACGCTATAACTGGAATTTAGTTATTTTGCGATACTCCCTAATTATTTTAATTTATTTAAAATGCAGAATTTCTTATTTTGCCTGCTCAAGAGCAAGTGTTACAGTTGTGATATCGCATACTTCTGCAGGTCCGTAGTACTGGATAGCACCGGGGTATACGAAGCATGTTTCAACTGCCCATTCGTCACGGTTAGCTTCGAAGAATTTGAAAGGAGCACCATCTAATTCAACTAAAGCTTTCTTAATAACGGGCTTATCTTCGCCATGTCTTCTTTCGATGTTCATCATCTTAGTGATAGGCATACCACCTGCAACCCATTCATTAGCGGGCTTAGAAAGGTTGGAAATCTTAGATAAGTATCCGTTGTAACCGTACTGGATAAGCATAAATGCATTGTATCCAAGGGAGTAGCAGTAGTCTGAGTCGAAGTTTGAAGGGAATGCACATCTTCCTTCGTATCCTAAGAAGTGGTGAAGTGCGCTGAATTTACCCTTGTATGTGCCTGCTGCCTTACGAGCTGCCAACTTATCAGCAACCATAGCAGAGAATAACTTCTCAGATTCGATAAGGGATACCTGTACGTTTCCGTGAGGATCTCTTTCTAAGAATAACTGCTGCTGGATAGCCTGAGGAAGGATTGCAAATACATCCATAGATTCCTTGGTTAAACCGTTCTGGATAAATGCATACTTTTCATCCCATGTAGGAAGAGCGTTGAATGCATCAGCCTTGCTGCCTGCAAGGAGTTCGTTGATTTCGTGAATCAATACAGAGAATTCAGGAACGAATTCTACAACACCTTCGGGGATAATAGCAACACCGAAGTTCCAGCCCTTAGCTGCTCTCTTTTCAACTGAATCAGCAATGTAATCAGCGATCTGAGAAAGTGACATCTTCTTAGCAGCAACTTCTTCAGATACTAAGCAGATGTTAGGCTGTGTTTCAAGAGCACATTCCAAAGCTACGTGAGAAGCAGAACGTCCCATAACCTTAACAAAGTGCCAGTACTTCTTAGCTGAGTTAGCATCTCTTTCGATGTTACCGATGATTTCACTGTATGTCTTGGTAGCTGTATCGAAACCGAATGAACATTCAATGTCTTCGTTCTTTAAGTCACCGTCGATTGTCTTAGGACATCCGATAACCTGTACACCTGTGTTGTTAGCTGCAAAGTATTCAGCAAGAACAGCAGCGTTTGTGTTAGAGTCGTCACCACCGATGATAACAACAGCTGTGATGCCGTGCTTCTTACAAACTTCTGCAACGATAGCGAACTGTTCTTTTGTTTCAAGTTTAGTTCTGCCGGAACCGATGATATCGAAACCACCTGTATTTCTGAACTTGTTGATGTATTCGTCATCAAAGATTAAATAGTCGTCTTCGATAAGACCGCTGGGGCCGCCCTTGAAGCCGTAAAGTTCGTTTTCAGGGTTTGTAGCCTTCAGGGCGTCATATAAACCACAGATAACGTTGTGTCCGCCGGGAGCCTGTCCACCGGAAAGGATAACACCTACAATCTGCTTCTTAGCAACAGATGTGTTCTGACCCTTCTGGAAAGTGATTTCTTTCTTACCATAGGTGTTGGGGAAAAGTTCTTTAATCTTTTCCTGATCAGCTACGCTCTGAGTTTCTGCACCTTCGTTTACGCAAATGTCAGCAATACCGTTTCTTAACATTGCGGGAAGCTTGGGAGAATACTCGTATCTTGCTTTCTGTAATGATGAAATTTTCATAACTACGTCTCCTTTATGTAATATTTAATTTTTTACTCAAGTTTCATTCTAATATATTTTAGAAGTAAAGTAAACTGTAGAAATATGCAAAAAATTACTTTTTTCGATATTTCTTATATAAAAATCATACGAATCCGGAATTAAAGCCACATCACATTTCCTATTTTACGAATATGTCATAATGTGATATAATTTTACAGAATGTGACAATTGTAAATACTGTTAAAAAAGGTGGTACAAATATGGCAGGTTATCCTTATCTTGATGTGGTGGTTTATAACAATTTTTATGAGATGCTTCACAGCGTTTACGGCAAGACTCCGGAGGAGATTGCAATCCGTTACCGCGAAAAAGAAACCATACGCGATATAACCTATCGTGAGATGTTGGAAGAGACCACAAGTTTCTACTTCTATCTGAAGAATAAAAACTTAAAAAACAAACACATCGGTATTTTGTCGGAGAACCGTTATGAGTACCTTACAATTTATTTTGCGACAGTATTTCAAAATGTAATTGCGCCCATGGATAAGGAAAATGTACCGGAGAATTTGTGGAAGCAGATTCATGATTTTGATATTAGTGTAGTTTTTTATACCGATAAAACAGCCCACCTGATTGAAAGTTTCAAAGATTCCGATGCAGTGGAATTTATCAATATTGATGAAGTGTATTGCAGCATCATCCAAGACAAGCATCCCATTGATTTGCTCTGGGAAGAAATTAAGGATACGGACAGTGACCGCTTCTGTGTACTCGCATTTACATCAGGCACCACAGGAGATATTAAAGGCGCAATGCTTTCCCAGCGTAACGTAACGGCATGCTTAAGAGGTGCCTTGCAGAATAACGTCTTAAAAAGTCCAAGCCTTGCGGTACTTCCCATGAATCATACCTACGGCTTCAATCCGGGGATTTTATGTACTTTGTATAACGGCGGAACCATTTGTTTGACTATGGAATTAAAACATTTCCAAAGGGATTTAAAAGAATATAATCCTTATTTTGTCAGCATGGTGCCCATGATTGCGGAGGGTGTTTATAAGAAGATTATGGCGGAAGCCAAACGTCAGAAAAAGGATAAGCTTCTTAAGCGTATGATTAAGCTTAGTAACTTTCTTTTGAAATTTAAAATCGATATTCGGAGAATGCTTTTCGGTAATCTAATAAACAAACGTTTAAAGTTCATTTCCTGCGGAGGTGCACCCTTAAATCCTTACTACGTAGATCGCTATATGGAGCTTGGAATTTATCTTTTAAACGGATACGGTTTGACGGAATGTGCACCATTGATTTGTATCAATCGCGAATTCGATATGGATTCCGAAAGTGTTGGTACGATTATCAAAGAAGTCGATGCCAAAATTGCGGACGACGGTGAAATTTTAATCAAGGGGCCCAACGTAATGCTTGGGTATTATAAGAACCCGGAAGCAACTGCGGAATGTATGGCAGACGGCTATTTTAAGACCGGCGATTACGGTTATTTAAAAGAGCGTCGTTTGTACGTAACGGGACGTAAGAAGAACTTGATTATTCTTGATAACGGCAAGAATGTTTTGCCGGAAATGATAGAGGCGAAATTAAGCAACTTGGACTGGATTAAAGAGTGCATCGTTACCACCCGAAGGGTAAATGATAACCGCATTCTTGTAGCACTGATTTATACCGAAGAGGCACCGGAAGATATTCAAGCGGATATCGACCGTATCAACGAAAGCCTGCCCGAATATATGCGTCTTGCGGATTATGAATTGATGGATAAAGAGTTTGAGAAAAACAGCACCAAGAAGATTTTAAGAAATAAATACGGAGAATAGAATTTATGATAGCAGCATTGAAGAAATTAATGAAAGATAATTACGGGATTAAGCAAATCAACGATGATGATAATTTCAAGAAAGATTACGGTTTGACTTCCTTTGATTTCGTAAATCTGGTTTGTTTGATTGAAGAAGAATACCACATTGAAATTGATGAAAAAGATTATCGTTCTTTAAACACAGTAAGCGAGTTGATTGGGTATCTGGAAGCAAAGAGCGCAGAAGTAAGATAAGGGGATAATTGTGAATATTACAGAAGTAAAAAGCAAATCAGAACAGAAAAAATTTCTTGCCTTCCGAAGAGAAATTTTAGGTAAAAACTCTCATTATGTGGACAACGATATTTTTATGATTAAGGACTTGTTCGCAGGGAAAACATCTTTTACGGATAACAAGGAAGTCAAAGTTTATTATGTGGAAGAGGAAGGCTGTATTCAGTGTGAGGGTATGGCGGTTTATACCGGACAGTTAGAAGAATTCATACAACTTAGTTTCTTTGTGAGTCGTGACGGCGTGGATGAAGCCGTTAAAATGCTTACGGACAAGGTTGTGGAAGTGGGTAAGGCTTTCGGATGTACAAGGCTTGTAATCGGCTTAAACGGCCACGTAAATTATGGTCTCGGATTGTTGGCTTCCGGCTACGAGAAGGGCAACTCCTTCGGTTCAGCCATTAATCACGAGTACTTCAATACCTATTTTAAAAATATGGGTTGTGAAGAAATTACCATGAGTACCTACCACATTGAAAAGATTGACAAGCAGTTGGAACGTTATGCTGCCTTTCTTCGTAAAGTGGAACGTAATTATACATTTAAATGTTTCGATAAAAAGCATTTTGAGGAATATGCAAAAATTTATACGGATTTAAACAATCAATGTTTTCCCAACCACAGATATTACTATCCAAGAACCTATCAGGAAGATATTGAGATGTTAAAAGAACTGTTTTTGTTCATGAAAGAAGATTCATTGATTTTTGCTTTTGATGGTGACAAGCCGGTAGCATTTATTATGTGGTATCCGGATTTCAATGAGCTTGCCAAACCGGGCGAGGCATTTGGTGCAAAGCATTTTATAAAGAATCTGTTTTTGAATAAAAAGCTGAACACCGCCAAGGTAATGGAGTATGGGGTGTTGGAAGAATATCGTACCGTGGGAATGCCTCTCGTTCTGATTCATCAGGTATTTTTAAAGATAGTTGAAAACTACGGAGCAACCCGCGCGGAAACCTCCTGGGTATTAGATGAGAATGTGGACTCTTCCGGCTTTTGCAAAGCTGTTTGCGACGGAGTTTATAAGAGATATGTAGTATATGAAAAAGAAATTTAATGAGGATATAAAAGTATATTGTGAGGAGCACTTTGATCAGTTGCCAAAGCTTCCCTTTTTGGAATATCCCTATGACAGGGAATTGTTGAATCTGATAAAAGAAAATAATCTTTTTAAACAGGAATATTATTATATTCAAAAAGGCGATTCCTACGCATTTTTTGTAGTGTATCATAACCGAATGGATATTTTTACCTTTGGAAAAAGAGCCTTGTATTACCCTGTTAAAGTAATAGGTTTTCCCTGTTCCTTAAGTTATCCGGGGTATGTAACCAATGATGAAAAGTTTATGCTTGATTACATCAAAACCATTAAGGGTGCGAAGCTTGTGCTGAATGTTTCAAACCCTATTGCTCACGGCAGTTACGTAATTGGTGAGACACTGCCTACCTGTATGGTGGATTTGACACGTGGTAATCATGGTAAAAGTTATGAAAGTGCAGAAGCATATTTTAAATGTTTTCGAAGTTCCTATCGCAGAAGAATTCGTCTGGCAATCAAAGCTTGTGATGATTTAGAAATGAAGCTGAATCCAAAGGACGGCAGAGTATATGATTTATACCGCAATACCTATGAGAAATCCGGCTATAAATTAGAACGGCTGGAGCCGGGATTTTTTGAACAGGCGGAGGCTGAACAACTTGTTTTTTACAGGGACTGTAAGCCATGGGGGTTTGTTATGTTAAAAGGTGTAGGCGATAAACTAATCTTTATGTTCTGCGGAATGGATTATGCATCAGAAACTACGGATTTGTATTATTTTATGATTTATAACATTATAAAATATGCAATCGAAAATAAATTTAAATATATCGATTTGGGACAGACTTCCGAAGAAACCAAGATGAAATTCGGAGCTGTTCTTGAGAAGAAATATTTTTATGCCAATCATACAAATGTATTGTTAAATACAGCCATTAAGTTAGGAAAAGGACTTCTGGAGTATCATTATAGTTTTCCGGATTATAAGGTATTCAAGAAAGAAAGTGAAAAACATGAAAGTACTATTTTTTAGACCAAGACCGCATAAGGAAACCATTGGTTTGCAGAACGTTATGATTTGTGAGCCTTTGGAACTGGAGTATCTGGCATCCAACATTGAAGCACTGGGACATGAAGCGATTATCGTGGATATGATTCTTGAGAAAAAGTCTTTGGCATATTTTCTTAAGTTGCATAAGCCCGATATAGTAGGCCTTACAGGTTACATTGCCCATGTCAATGTCATTAAAGAATATGCCAAGAAGATTAAGGCTTATGATGAGAAACTGCCTGTTGTTGTGGGTGGTGTTCATGCCGAGGTAAATCCGGAGGATTTTGAATGTGAGTATATCGATTACATTGTACGTGCCAATGGTATTCGCACTTTTATCGAAATTCTGGATTCACTGGAACAAAAAGAAGATGCACATAGGATTCCCTGCGTTTATCAAAAAAACGGTCCTGATGTAGTTAAAGAAAATGAATTCAATTATTTATTCCCGGCAAGAGATAAGGTGGATAAATACCGGAAGCATTATTATTATATGTTTCATCGGAACTGCAGTCTGATTAAGACAAGTTACGGTTGCCCTTATCAGTGTAAATTTTGTTTCTGTCGTCAAATTACGGACGGGAAGTATTTTACCCGTACACTGGAGAATATCATAGAAGAGTTAGAGAGCGTACCGGAAACGGAAATTTATATAGTGGATGATGATTTTCTGGTAGACAGGAAACGCCTGTTTCGCTTCTGCGATATGCTGGAAGAGAAGGGCATAGATAAAAAATATTTGATTTACGGAAGGGCAGATTTTATTGCTGCCAACGAAGACGTAATCAAGCGTTTTAAGGAAGTAGGATTGCGGGCGGTTATTGTAGGTTTGGAATCCTGTGACAGTAACGAACTGGTGGATTATAACAAGAAGTCCAACGTAGCGATAAATGAGGAAGCGGTAGCAATTCTCAAACGCTATGATGTGGAATGTTACGGTACCTTTATTCTGGGGCTGGATTGGCGGAAAGAAGACTTTAAAGCCCTTGGCAGGTGGATTAAAAAATTGGGTCTTGTATTTGTAAATTTACAACCGTTAACGCCGCTTCGGGGAACTGAAATGTATGAGCAGTACCGCAATGATTTCATTGTGGCAGAAGAAGAATACGAGAAGTGGGATTTGGCACATCTGGTTGTAAAACCCACGCATATATCGGCACGGAAATATTATTGGTACACGATGGTATTGTATTACACAATTACCGCAAATCCGGTAAGTGCATGGTATATGATTAAAAAATACGGACTGCATGATACATTGAAATTAACCGTAGGTGCTTTTAAGGTAAACTGGCAATATATGAAGAAATTAATGAGGGGAAAGTAAATGAAACAGAAGATAAAAATATTATTGGTTCGTCCTAAATTCACAACAATCATTGCAAACTTAGAGCCTTTAGGATTGGAATATATCATGGGGCTGTGTAACGATTTGGAAGTGGAATGCGAAATTTTTGATGAATTCCAGTATCCCTATTTTAACCGGATGAACCGTTTGACCAATAAGATAAAAAAGGGTGGTTTTAATTACATAGGGTTCAATGCAAATGCCAATACGGTAGACTACATTCTTGAGACCTCCAAGAAACTTAAGAAGCGTTTGGATAACATCAATATCTGGGTGGGCGGACCGGAAGCCGAAATGAATTATAAAGATTTCTGCACCGAATCAATCGATATGGTATATTACGATAACGGTTTACAGACTATGAAGAATTTAATTCTCGGCGGTTTTGAGGAAGCTGTTATGGATGAACAGAATGGTATTTGTTTTAAGAAGAACGGAGAATGGGTATTTAAGAAAAAAGGCCCTGCGGTAGACGACTTTATCTGTAAGCCTGACCGTACTGCTTTTTATCAGGGACTTAAAAAGAATTTTATTTTCTTAAAAGGCAGTTATGCATTGAGTAAAGCCTCCTTCTCCTGTCCTTTTAACTGCAGCTTCTGTTACTGTACGAAGATGAACAGTGATGTTTATACCGAAAGAGATATTATGAAGGTAGTGGATGAGATAGAAGAGATTGATCATCCGAGAATCTGGTTTGTGGACGATACCTTTTTTGTAGATAAAAAGCGCGTTAAAATGTTCTGTGATGAGATTATTAAAAGAGGCATTAAAAAGCAGTTTATGGCATACGCAAGAGCAGATTTTCTGGCGGAGAATCCGGATAACATTCTTGCCCTTGCTTATGAGGCAGGCTTCCGCGATATTATGGTAGGTTTGGAAGCCATCAGTGATGAACAGTTAAACGAATATAATAAGCAAACCTCCCGTAATGAAAATATCATGGCAATTAAGAATCTCCACGATAACAATCTGGTATGCAATGCCTTATTTGTGGTAAGTCATACTTCCACCAAGCAGGACTTTAGGAACCTCATTAAGTTTATCCGTGAGAATAATCTGCTTTGGGTGGTATTCGGTATTTTTACCCCTTATAAGGGAACGGATGCCTATGATGAATATAAGGACCGCGTGATTAAATTTAAGTCCAAGAGATTGGATGGTATTCACATTACCATTAAGCCGGAGCATATGTCATCCTTTATGTTTATGTTCCGCGTATACTGGCTTCATGTTTTGACCTATCCCAAGGTTATGTGCAGAGCCTTGTTTAAGACAGCATATGATACGAAACGTAAGGGCTGGTTTTAGTGAAAGAAATGGGGAATGAAAATGAGAAAAGAACGTTATTTACTGGTGCGTGCACCCTATGATAAAAGAGTTGCAAGTTTAGAACCCTTAGGGTTGGAATATATTATGGCAGCAATTAAGGCAGAAGATGCTTTTTGTATGATTCATGATGAAAGTATCAATAGCCCATGTTTTCGCTTTAAGAGGCTGTTAAAAGTTATTGAAGAGAATAATATAACCATTGTGGGATTTTCCATTATTTCCAACATTGCACATTATGTTTTAAAAGAACTCCACAAATTAAAGAAGGCCCGCCCTGAGCTGAAAATCATGGTGGGCGGCGCGGAAGTTTTTATTAATCCTGAAGATTTTATGCTGGAGGATATAGACTTTGTACTCTACGACCATGGTCTGGATTCCATCCGTCTTGCAGTGCGTAATGAATTTGCAGGAGAAGCATTAAAGGACTGTACCGGCCTTGCTTATCGTGACGGGGATGTATGGGTAAAAAATGAAAAAGGCGAGCCCATAAGCGATTACGGTCTGCTTCCTGACAGAAGTCATTTTTATGACAATATTAAAAAGTACCGCGTCCTTGCCAAAGGTACATTCTCTGTAATGAAGACTGCCTTTTCCTGCCCGCAGAAATGTAACTTCTGCATTTCCAGACAGTTTAACGGCTGTCACTATGCAGAACGTAAAGTGGATGATGTGGTAGATGAAATTCTGGGACTTAACAACGATAAAATTTTTATCATTGATGACGATTTCCTGGTAAATAAAGAAAGAGTTTTGGAAATCTGTAATAAGTTAATCGAGCATAATTGTTATAAAACTTTTATGATATTTGCAAGAGCCGACAGTATTGTACGGTGCAAAGACATAATGCCTCTGCTTTACAAGGTTGGTTTCCGTGATATGCTGGTGGGCCTGGAAGCTACCAATGATGAAACTCTGGATTATTATAACAAGAATTCCAGCGTGGCATTGAACCGGGAAGCGGTTAAAATTCTTCGTGAAAACAAAATGCTTTGTGTGGGATTATTTGTAATCAACTATGATTTTACCCATAAGAATTTCATGGAAATCAATAAGTTTATTAAGAAAGAAAAACTTATATGGGTGCTGTTCAGTATTCTTATTCCTTTTAAGGGAACTGTTACTTATGAGGAGAATAAGGATAAGTTATATAAATACGAGTACAAGAGGACCGGCGGTACCCATGTATTGATGAAACCGGAGCATCTGCCCATGTGGTTATTTAAGCTGGAATACGATTTCTTATACTACGTAAATTATCCGAGAATTTATCTGGCATCTATTCTCGGAACCTTTGATAAGATATATAAAAATAAAGGAAATAAAGATGAAAGTACTGTTGATTAAGCCGGAAACGGTAGGTATCTTTGCGTTAACCGCTCAGGTAGACCATGAGCCGCTGGAAATGGAATATTTATATACGGTGATAAAGTTTTTGGGACATGAGGCTGTAATTTATGACAGACGCCATGATTTAACGTCACTTAAAAAGAAACTGCGAAAGGTAAAGCCTGACGTAGTTTGTATGACGGGATATATTACCCAGGAACCACTGATAAAGAATTTGACTAAAGCAGTCAAGAGATATGATTCAAAGATTAGGGTTGTTTTAGGCGGAAGCCACGTGGAAATTAATTATCGTAATTTCTATGATTCGGACGCGGATTATTTATATCATTTAAGCGGGTTAAAAAATTTTGCTCTTCTTATGTTGTATTTAAGCGGAGAAAAAAAGGATCTGCCCTTGGAGGATATAAAGGGCATATGTTACCGCAAAGACGGTGAATGGATTTTTAATGACAAAGAAGTGGAAAGCCCGGCAGACTTACCGGTGCCAGACAGAAGTTATTTGTATGCTAATTTAAAACGTTACGGCTATTTGAAATTCAGACCCTTGGCACTTGTTAAAAATTCCTACAGTTGTCCTAATGCCTGTACCTTTTGTTATTGCACCAATCGAAACGGCGGTGCATACCGTTGCAGGAATGTGGAGCATTTGGTTGAAGAGATTGCATCCCTTGATGTTCCTAATGTACATATTACGGATGACAACTTTTTGGTCAGCAGAGAATATTTACAGGAATTTATCCGTCTGATAAAAGAAAAGAATATTCAAAAGAAATTTTTGATATACGGGCGGGCGGATTTTATTGCTGAGAACGAAGATATTATGAAGGAATTGGCCGAAATCGGTTTGTCATTGGTTATGGTAGGTCTGGAAGCTACCGATGACAAGGAATTGGATTCCTACAACAAACATGCCACGGTTTGGCACAATGAAGAATGTGTGCGCATTTTAAGTGAGAATAATATTATTTGTGCAGGACTTTTTATCGTGCATCAGGATATGGATAAAAAGGATTTTAAGGACTTGTATAAATGGATTGCAAGCAGACCGATTATTCCGACGGTATCCGTTTTTACACCTATGCAGGGGGCTGCCAATTACAAGGAGTATGAGAAGAATTTGGTAAGTAAAGATATCCGTAAGCAAGACTTATTCCATTGTATTTTAAAGCCGAAGCATATGAGCGTTTTTGCTTTTACCATGCAGTATTATAAAATGTCCTTAAAACTTGCTTTTCATAATCGTAAGGCTGAGTTGTATAAGACTATCGGCATTAAGGATTTTCTGTTTGTTATTAAGACATTATGCATTCAGTTTCGGAGAATTTTTATTTTATAAAAGCAGACCGGAAAGTCTGTTTTCGGGAGTAAAACAATGAATAAAAAGATTTTATTAATACAGCCCACTCCATATGACCAACATGGAGTGCTGGTAAAAAAGAGCAGACTGTTTTTCGTGGGCTTGGCCTTGCCTTTGCTTGCGGCTTTAACACCGGAAGAGTATGAGGTGGAGCTTTGCTATGAGACTATCGAAGATGTTCCTTTTGACACGGATGCGGATTTGATTGGTATCAGCAGCATGGGACATGCGGTACATCGTACCATTGATATTGCCAATAAGTTTAGGGAAATGGGAAAAACAGTGGTACTGGGCGGTTATATGGTAAGTCTTATGCCCAAGGAAGCAGAAAAGTATGCAGACTGCGTAATGATTGGAGATGCGGAAGAAACCTGGGCCGAAATGCTCCGCGATTATTCCAACGGGGAATTAAAAAAGGTATATCAAAAGAAGCTTACCAAATTGGAAACTCCGCTGCCGAAATATGAATTGCTTTTAAATAAAAAAATAGGCAATTTTTTACCGGTACAGGCCGGAAGGGGATGCCCGAAAACCTGTAGCTTTTGTTCGGTATATTGCTTATACAGGGGTCAGTATTTAAAGAGAAGTATTCCCGATGTGATCAGAGATATTAAACGTGTAAAAGAATTGGGTTTTAAACAATTTCTTTTATTGGATGACAATATTTTCTCCGACAGGAATTACGCAATTGAATTATGTGCAGAAATTAAAAAGTTAAAAATGAAATGGATGACGCAATGCTCCATTGATATTGCAAAAGATGAAGAATTGCTGGATATTATTGCCAAAAGCGGATGCTATGTTTTAAGCTTCGGTTTGGAGAGTATTACAAGAGAAAGTCTTGTCAGTATGAATAAGGCATGGGCTCATCCCGAGAATTATTCCGAGCAGATTCGCATCATTCGTAAGCATGGTATTGATATCTCAACGGAAATGGTTGTGGGGGCAGACGGAGACACCTTGGAATCCATCCGTGCCACTGCAGATTTTATCGCAAAGAATCATATTGCGGTACCGAGATTTTATATTCTTACGCCGATTCCCGGAACCAAGTTTTTTGATGAAATGGAAGAGCAAAATCGTATTTACAACGCAGATATATATTCCTATAATTCCTGCGAAGCAGTGCATTATCCGAAGAATATGACACCGGAGGAATTAACGAAGGCATACTGGGATTTGTACAATGATGTATACAGCATCGGAAGTATATTAAAGAGAACAATTTTTACTGATGCATTTGTGAAGCGTCCGGTAAATTCCTTATTTTACTTTGGCGTAAATCTCTTTTATCGTTCCCAGATTAAGAAAGGGATTGTGCCCAATATTGTGTAGCGTTAAATATTGTGGGCAGTATAAAAAAGTGTTATGATGTACATGGTGTAAAATATACAAAAAATACCAAGGAGGCTAAAGATGAGTAACAAAACACAAGATGCAGTTTACAATGCAAAAGAACTTGGCGCAGGCAAGGTTATCGTTTTAGGACTTCAGCACATGTTTGCCATGTTCGGTTCTACCGTTTTAGTACCGATTCTTACAGGATTAAATGTGTCAACCACACTTTTATTTGCCGGAATCGGAACACTTTTATTTCACTTGTTAACCAAAGGAAAAGTTCCGGCGTTCTTAGGTTCTTCCTTCGCATTTTTAGGCGGATATTTTGCGATTGCGCCAATGATTGACGGCAAGAGTAATATTGAAATGATTCCTTATGCCTGCTTTGGTGTGGCATGTGCCGGACTTCTTTATTTGGTGATGGCGTTATTGATTAAGTTATTCTCAGCAAAGAGAATTATGAAATTCTTCCCGCCTATCGTAACAGGTCCGATTATTATTGCCATCGGTTTGACATTGTCTAAGTCGGCCATTGACAGTTGTTCTTCTAACTGGATTATTGCGCTGGTAGCAATTCTTGCAGTTATTATTTGTAATATTTTTGGTAAGGGTATGATTAAAATTATTCCTATCTTAATTGGTGTAGTTGCATCCTATTTGGTAGGTATCTGCATGGGACAGGTAGATTTTAGCGGTGTTAAAGATGCCGCATGGATTGGACTTCCCATCAATATGGATACTACAGTTTTTGCAATGTTTGGTGAAAATTTTGATGCATCTTTAATGATTACAGCAATCATTACCATTATGCCTATTGCATTGGCAACCATTGTAGAACATATTGGTGACGTATCTGCTATTTCATCAACGGTTGGCAAGAATTTTATTAAGGACCCGGGACTTCACAGAACTTTACTGGGTGATGGTCTTGCAACCATCGTTGCTTCTCTGTTTGGGGCTCCTGCAAATACAACCTATGGTGAGAATACAGGTGTTTTAAACTTATCCAAAGTATATGATCCTATGGTAGTAAGACTGGCAGCAGTCTTTGCAATCTTCTTCTCTTTCTGCCCGAAATTTGCAGCGGTGATTCAGGCAATGCCTACTGCAACGGTTGGTGGTATTTCCTTAATCCTTTACGGTATGATTTCAGCAGTCGGAGTACGTAACGTAGTAGAAAATAAGGTCGACTTTGCGAAGTCCCGTAACGTTATCATTGCAGCATTGATTCTTGTTCTTTCCATTGGAATTAATTACAGTACCGCAGGTGCAATTGCTTTTACAATTGGTGAAATTACAATAAGCCTTTCCGGACTTGCAGTTGGTGCGTTAACAGGTATTATCTTAAATGCAATTCTTCCCGGCAAGGATTATAATTTTGATGAAGAGAAACCTGATGACACAGGTGTGAATTTTGAAGTTGGACAGACACGCTCCATGAAGAGCGAGTAAATTATAGAAGTAACACTCCTTTTTGTACCGGAGTAAGATAGAATTCTTTTGTGAATTTTGTACATCGACTTCCAAGTATATTGTGTTAGAATGAAGACATAAAAAGGTACTACCGATAGACGGTTAGTCCGGTTATATTAGAACGAAATAATCGCCTAGGTCTGAACTACTGAAGGCGATTATTTTTATGATTTATTACTGCCCAGCGAATAACCAGGGCCAAAGGCTGTAGTGACATCAAATCTCCGCCTTGCACACTGATGAAAAAAGTGCTATATTTTTATCATAAAAATAAGTCGAAAGGACTTGCATATATAATGCCCCAGAATATAATCATTAAAGAAAGAAAGAAAGAAAGAAAGAAAGAACATGAAGTAGGCTCTTTTTTGGGGCTTTCTTTGGCGTGTATTTCGGATGAATTTATAAGGGTAAACAGGTGAACTCTGTCGTGCGTAAGCATGGCGGAGTTTTTTGTGTTTAAAGCTGTGAGAATCAAAATACAACCTGTGGGAATTTACATGGTTAAAAGTCCTTCGACGGATAAGGAAGAGGAGAATAAGAAATGAGTAAAAGAAGTTTAGTAGCAATTATTTTAATGATGTGCATGTCGTTAAGCTTACTTGTAGGATGTGGTGGAAACGAAGCGGTGAATGAAGAGGTTTCATCGGAGGTTTCTTCTGTGACAGAAGACGTGAATTCTGAAGTAAATGTATCTGAAGAAGTATCTGTGTCCGGTAGTGAAGAGAATGAGGAAGCAGTATCAGAAGAGGAAAGCAGTGAAGTGATAGAAGAGGTAGATTATTCTGCAGATGCAGTTATGGGATTGATTGATGAATTAATCGCAAAATATCCGGATGAAAATGCAGACTATATTAAAGCATTGGTAATCGCAATGAATCTTGATTATATGAGTGGTGAAGATGTTGAAGCAGTAATGTCTACATATGGATATAGCTTTGAACAATTGAATGAAAACTTTGTGGCTGCGTTGGAGGCAAAAAGAGATGCTTTTGACTTAAGAAGTGCATATCGAGCTGGTGATATTGATGAATATGAAATACGTTATGAGGATGGTATTATGGTTTATGAATGTTGTTTAAATTCTGACGAATATACATATTTAAATCAGTTTGAAGATACTATTGCTTTTGGAGAGGGAAAAGATATAACTGCTTTCTGTATAAGGGTAATAGAAAATTATGATGGAAGTAAAACACATTATGTCGTTGCTATGATTGGTATTCATCCTGATTATAGAGCCAATAATATTCCGGGGTTTGATGCATATAGTAATGTTGTCTCTGAATATGCCAATGCATTATAGTTAATATATAAGAAGAATGCCTGATAAAACAAGCGAGGTATATGTCGATATTTGTCGATGGGAATCGTTTGTGATATGGTTGAGAGTGCTTTATAATAAATATTAATAGATAAGCATCTTCCAACCGAAAAAAGAATATGGATATAGACTTTTTAGATGAATGGCATTCAATAAGTTTATATTGATTTTTTGAGAAATACTGCATATAATATAAGTGAGCACAGAATTTTGCTCGATTTAAGTGCGTTGCTACTACGAGTGCAAACCCTTAATTTAAGTGCTTCACTACTTTGAGTGTGAACCTTTCATTTAAGTGCTTCGCAGCTTAAAATGCGAATGTTAATTTTCAGGGAGATAAATCATTTATCTCCCTGTTTTTTTTGTGGAGAAAAATAATGGATTTTTATCGGATTAATGAAGAATACAATAAATTTTTACAAAGATATGAAAAGGAGAAAAGGGGAATAACCAAGGTTCCTAATGTCAGATACACGGATCATAATAAATTTACATTTGGTGCAGTTATGCAGGTAAATGGTATGAATTATTATGTATCAGTATCCTCTTTTGATAAAAAACAGGAAGCGAATATGTTGATTCGTGTGCCGGGCGATAATAAGGAAATAAAAGGCTCTTTACGATTTAACTATATGGTTCCGGTTCCGGATGAGTGTATTGAAAGATTAATTATTAAGGAAATAAAGGACGAAAAATATAGGATATTGCTAAACAAGGAATATCAATTTTGCATGGAAAATGCGGAAAAGATTCAAAAGAAAGCAAATAAAATTTATAAGATGGTAACAACGAATCGTAAACAAGTTTTAACAGATAATAGTTGTGCATTTCATATACTGGAAGAAGGGTGTAGGGAGTACATAGAAAAGGTGTTAAAGAAAGATGCCAGACAGAGATAATAGCACTAATCATTATTTTTTATCTTGCGAATAAAATAATAAAGTGCTATATTTTTATCATAAAAATAAGTCGAAAGGACTTGCATCCATGTCCATCCATAGTACAATCATTAAAGAAAGAAAGAAAGAAAGAAAGAACGTGAAGTAGGCTCTTTTTTGGGGCTTTCTTTGGTATGTATTTGGGATGAATTTTATAAGGAAAAATAGGCAGACTCTGTCGTGCGTAAGCATGGCGGAGTTTTTTTGTGTTTCATAGATGTGAAAAGCAAACACAACTTGTCGGAATTTACATGGTAAAAGCCCTTCGACGGATAAAGAAGAGGAGAAAAGGAAATGAGTAAAAGAAGTTTAGTAGCAATTGTTTTAATGTTGTGCATGTCGTTAAGCCTGCTTGTAGGATGCGGCGGAGACGGAGTGGTGGATGGAACAGATAATTCTGAGGTTTCATCAGTGGCAGAAGATGTGACGGAGGATGTATCTGAATCAGAAGTTGCATCAGAGACCGGCAGTGAAGAAGTAGCATCGGAAGAGGAAAGTAGTGAAGCAGTGGAAGAGGTAGTAGAAGATTATTCCATCACTGCAATCGAAGCAAGAATCAATGAAATTTCCGTAGCTTATCCAGATGAAGATTCACGCCAAATAGCAGCTGTTGTTATTGGTACCAATGCAAAATATATGACAGAGGAAGAAGTGGAAGAAGCATTAAATACATATGAATTTACAAAAGAGGAAGTCAATGAATTGTTTATTCAGTATTTTGAGACGAAGGGGGAGATGATTCAGCTTCATGATGACATTCTGGACGGCATGGATTATGTAATGCCCGATTATACTTCCATGTCACCAATTTATCTGTATTGTTTAAATGGTGATGAATATGAAGAGTGCCTTGTAATGGAAAATGCGGTTGTGAGTGCATTTGAAAATAAGACAAGTTTTCAAGATGCGAAAGAAAGACAGATAATAAATGATGATAAAAGTAGAAGCGTTGCTAAGATGATAGTTTATGGAACAAGTACTAGTTTTGTGGAATATTACCCCGAATGTCTTCCCTTCGTAACCGAATAAAATAGAGGTCAGTTTTATATGTAATCAGAGATGTATTATCGTGTCGATATTTGTCGATGAAATTTAATTGTTTTTTGGTTGACATTATTTTATTATGTATATAATATAATGTTAGAAGGTAACTTCGGAGAAGCAGACTCACCAAATGCTTTCAATACCAATGAAGTAGAATCCGCGATGGGAAGCGGGGACTATGGAGGTTACAAAGGTGACAACTTACCATAACCCATCGTAGCTTTTGCGAAAGAAAGTTGTTATATTTTTTGAGTTAGAGGCCTTGCATTTATATGCGAGGCTTTTGACATTTTTATGATAAAATGGGAGATTCTATGGCAGATAATATTTATGAGAGTGCCCAAAATTTCCGTGAATTGGAACAATATGAATACCGATTTGTAGTTTCGAAAAATAGAAAAATACAAGAGCTTAAATTGGATTTTAGAGACACGGATTTTTATCATATAATAGGGCTACAATATCTGAAAGATATTGCAATTCCAAGGAATAGGAAAGCTACTCTAAAAAATATACTGGATATGGGAAATATTCGGGACGAAATACTGCAAAAGAGCAGGTTCTATAATAATCTAACAGCTATTTATAATGTCAAATCAAGAATTGAAGAATCACGTTTTCTGGCAACATATCTGGATGTTAAAGGAGAAAAAGAGTAAAACAAATAATACAGTAATTACACTCTATAAAAATAAAAATTATAATGAATAAAGCATCACAGTATTTGCTTGCTAATAAAGAAAAAAAGTGCTATATTTTTATCATAAAAATAAGTCGAAAGGACTTGCATATATAATGCTCCATAATATAATCATTAAAGAAAGAAAGAAAGAAAGAAAGAACATAAAGTAGGCTCTTTTTTGGGGCTTTCTTTGGCGTGTATTTCGGATGAATTTATAAGGGTAAACAGGTGAACTCTGTCATGCGTAAGCATGGCGGAGTTTTTTGTGTTTTAAAACTGTGAGAATCAAAATACAACCTGTGGGAATTTACATGGTTAAAAGTCCTTCGACGGATAAGGAAGAGGAGAATAAGAAATGAGTAAAAGAAGTTTAGTAGCAATTATTTTAATGATGTGCATGTCGTTAAGCTTGCTTGTAGGATGCGGTGGAAACGAAGTGGTGAATGAAGAGGTTTCATCGGAGGTTTCATCTGTGACAGAAGATGTGAATTCTGAAGTAAATGTATCTGAAGCAAGTGAATCAGAAGAAGTATCTGAGGTCGAGAGTGAAGAAGTTGTAGAAGAAGAATTCTATTCAGCGCAGGATGTAATGGCGTTAATAGATGAATTAACCGGTAAATATCAGTACAATGATCCGGAGCATATCAAAGCATTGGTAATTGCTGCCAATTTAGATTATATTAAGGCAGAAGAACTGGATACCATTTTAGCTACATATGGATACACAATGGAAGATTTGTCTGCTTTATATGATGAGTGTGCTATGGATAGTCACGTTGCTATAGGTAGTACAATAGGTTATTATGAAGGAACTTTAGATAGTATTTTGCCTGAAGAAGAATACGATAATAAAATTGCTTTAGCTGATGTGATGTTGAATGAAAGTGATAAACAATTTGCAGCATCTTTTGATGAAAATGCGCGTTTAGTCGCCAAACTTGACGGTGATGCACGAACGGCATTAGGTGAGATAAGGGATACTGAATATGTAACCAGTGGTGAACATGCGGTTGTTAATTTTGCTTATACGCTTTTTAGAGGTGAAGTAATGGAAAACCCTTATGCCACATATCAAAATACAACGGCAGAATAAATTATAATAATAGAAAATAAAAAGACTCTGTTATACTTATGCATAACAGAGTCTTTTAAATGCTGTATTATTTTGTACCGAAAATTCTGTCGCCGGCATCGCCCAAGCCGGGAAGAATATAAGCTTTTTCATTTAATTCACGGTCTAAGTTGCCAACATAAATTTTCACATCAGGATGGGCGGCTATCAACTTTTCAAGGCCTTCAGGAGCCGCGATGACACAAAGGAAGTTAATGTCTTTGCCACCGCGCTGTTTGATAAAATCAATGGCTGCAATGGCAGAACCGCCGGTTGCAAGCATGGGGTCTACTACGAAGATTTTTCGCTGGTCTATGGCAGAAGGAAGCTTACAGTAGTATTCCTGAGGCTCAAAGGTTTCTTCGTCGCGATACAAACCGATATGTCCGACTTTGGCAGTGGGCATTAATTTTAATAAGCCGCCTACCAAGCCTAAGCCTGCACGTAAAATAGGTACGATTGCCTGTTTTTTACCTGCGATTACGGGACATTTGGCAACCTCTAAGGGAGTTTCAATTTCCACTTCTTCAATTTCCAAATCTCTTAAGGCTTCATAACCGATTAACATTGCAATCTCTTCCACGATAGCACGGAATTCATTGGTTCCGGTATTTTTGTTTCGGAGCATGGAGATTTTGTGTTTGATCAAAGGATGATCACAAATCATTACATTTTCATTTCCGTTGTACATAATGCTGCTTCCTTTCTTTTGTTTTTCATTAATTTTATTGTACTATATTCTGTCCGATTTTCAAGAATTAAGTAAAAGATTTTTGAGTTTAGTATTTAATGTTATTTATATTTTTTTAATAAATTTACTATTTTCTTTTAAGAATCGTTTTGACAAAACTGTGTTACAATAATGTAAGTAGTTTTAGATACTATATCTACTTGTGAGGCAAGCATGAAACTGATTCTTACGGATATTGAAGATTTTGATTTTAAAATTGAGGGTGATCACAAGGTCATCAATCCTCAGGGAAATATTAAGCATTGCATTGGTTGCTTCGGGTGCTGGGCGAAGACGCCGGGTGAGTGTGTAATTCATGATGGTTATGAACGTACATCTCTTGATATGGGGCTTTGTGATGAAATGATTATCGTAAGCGAATGTTGTTACGGCACAGTGAGCCCTTTTGTTAAGGCGGCACAGGATAGGGCAATTTCTTATGTGCAAGGCGATTTTATTATCAAGAATGGTGAAATGCATCATAAGCACAGATATACCAATCATTTTAAATTGTCTGCCCACTTTTACGGAGAAGACATTACGGAAGATGAGAAGAAGACTGCAAGAGATATTATTGAGGGCAATGCCGAGAACTTTCACGCAGAATTTAATGGAATCCATTTTTATAAAAGTAAAGATGAGTTAAAGGGGTTAGAATTATGACGGTTGCATTGATTAACGCAAGTCCCAAGGTAAAGGGAAGCTCCAGCGGAATACTTTTAAACGATTTAAAAGAGTGTCTTGGAACCAAGGTAGACATTGAAGAAATCTGTTTGCGAACAAGCAAGCTTACACAGGAAATTATAGAAAAGTTAAAGAAAGCGGATACTTGGGTAGTAGCATTTCCTTTATATGTGGATACCTTACCTTCTCATCTGATTGCTTGCTTAAAGCAGTTAGAGAAGATGACATGGAAGAATAAGAATTTAAGTATTTATGGCATTGCAAATTGCGGCTTTTACGAAGGAAATCAGGCCGAACCTGCATTAAATGTATTAAAAAACTGGTGTGCCAAGGCCGGTTGTGCATATAAGGGAAGTCTTGGAATCGGTGGTGGCGGTGCCATTGCCGTAAGCGGTAATATGTCGGGTAAAGCAGGACTTAGAGCAAATATTTACAAGGCAATGAAAAAGTTTGCGGATCGTATCATAAAGAAAGAAGGGGAAGTGAATAAGTATGCCACGGTAGCATTTCCCAGATTTGTTTATAAGATTGCGGCACAGAACAGTTGGCGTAAGATGATTAAAGCAAACGGCGGCAAGACGAAGGATTTAAGTCGGAGATTAGACGAGGAACCGGCTGATGTAAAGGTACAGAGAAAAATTGTATATGAACAATAAAAGTAAAAAGAAGTCATTTTATATGGCTTCTTTTTAAAATATACTTTACAAAAGTAGTAATAGAAGCGATAATGTCAAAGACTGATTATTTATGTATTTGGAAAGTATTTAGAATGAATAAAAGACAAAAATATATATTGATACAAATAGCGATACTTCTTGTGTTTCTGGTAGCAGTTGTTCTTTATGCATCTGCCAAGACCAATCATCTTGCCTGTAAACTTGCAGAAGGATATCAGATTAGAGGTGTGGATGTATCCCATTATCAGGGAAACATTGATTGGAAGACTCTTGCGGGTGAAGATATTGAATTTGCTTTTATCAAGGCAACGGAAGGAAGCGGGCATATAGATAGTAAATTTGCTGAGAACTGGTTAGCAGCGAATGATACGGATTTAAAGGTTGGCGCATATCACTTCTTTAGTTTTGACAGCCCGGCAGAAACCCAGGCGCAATTATATATTGAAACCGTGGGAGATTTGGCAGGAAACTTGATACCGGTTGTAGATATCGAATTTTATGGAGATAAATTCAGTAATCCGCCGGATGAAGAGGAGCTTGTGGCAGAATTAAAAACCATGCTGGCATTACTGGAAGAAGAATACGGCGTGAAGCCTATGGTATACACTACCTATACTTTTTATTATAAGTATTTGGATGGTGAAATTGACGGGTATCCTTTGTGGATTCGTAATGTCTATTTCAGTCCCAATTTGGATATGCGTGGGGAATGGACATTCTGGCAGTATACGGATCAGGCAGTGCTTGGCGGATATTCCGGTGCGGAAGAACATATCGATTTAAATGTTTTTTATGGAAGTTTAGATAAGTTGGATGAGTATATGATTTGGGAATAAAATTTTAAAATGATACAGAAGTAATTAGAAAACAGCTCTCGGTCGTTCTATTGGCAGAGAGCTGTTTTTTATTTGTGTAAAATTTAAACTTCTCTTATTTGTTCTACTATACTGTATTTGCCGGCTTGGTTATACATAAAAGTAGGAATTGCCCATCCAAGCAGAACAAACATAGGTATAGCAAGGATGACGGGACCAAGAGTGAAGTTTGCACTAAAAAACCAAAACATATTTTCCAGAAGGTTACCCACCAAAGGATTTATTATAAAAGAGAGAATCAAGGCAACCAAAGCTGAACTAAGGGCATAAAAGAGTCCTTCATATACCAACATATTTTTTAACTGCTTAGTGGTCATTCCTACAGCCTGTAATACGGCAAATTCTCTTTTACGGGAAATGATTCCTGTCATAATGGCATTGAAGAAATTTAAGATTCCTACAATACCGATAATTCCACAAAGCAGACCACCCAACAGAAGGAACATATGTTGAAAACTTTCAAACTCGGCACGTATGGTGGCTTTGCTTTCATACATTAATCCGGAGGCATTATCTGAGGTTAGTTCGGCAAGATAGCTTTCGGCTTCTGCTTCTGTGGTGGCGTCAGGTGTATCAAACAGATAAAACATTGGCACCACTGTCTGGCCACTATCTGTTCTCAGTGATTCCACCGGCAGAACAAAACTGTAACCACCAACCATAGAATAACGATGGCTCATGGAATGGGGAACTGTTACATAGGCACAAATGGTATAGTCTGCATCATGACTATTCATGCGGTAGTCTATGAATTCCAAGGGAGTGTCTGCATTGCACGTTTCTCCGGTACGACTGTCGATATAATAGATAGATTCTATATAAGAGATAGTCTGTGTTGTACCAATTTCCGGATAATAATCTAAATATTGTGCATTGCCGTAATCATCAGTATCAAGAACTATTGCTATGGCGTTTGTATCACCTTGAAGCATAGGAGTAATATCACCGTCCAAAACGGTCAGCTTTTCAAATAAAGGTGTATCCAATCCTTCAATCAGAGTGGTTGCACCTACCATATCATCACGGCGTTGTAATTGCGGCAAAGCCGCGTTGATTGCTTCCGGAGAGGTGTATTGCGACATCTCCGCACGCCAGCTCTCCACCGTCATCCAACCAATGGCAGGAATACCATCCAGTGTATATCCGCAACCGGCTAATGAACTTGAAGTATTGGCTTCAATCTGTGCAATTTCTGTTTCAGATAAGAAATCATTATCAGTAACTGCTGAACGGAAGTAGTCGGTGCTACTGACAATAAAATCTGCACAACTCTGTCGTTCCAGATATTTTTCCATATCAAAACCATCTGTAAAGGTAGCTAGAATATTGAGAAGTACCACAGACAGCGCAAGAGAAATTACAACAAGGATAGTCTTGCTTTTATTTCTTCCTAAATTTGCAAAGGCCATTTGGTATACCTTGGCACCACGAGTGGCACGCCGTTTCTTTTTATTGGTAAAAGCATCCGTATGCTTTGTTGCTTCTACAGGAGAAACCTTTGCCGCGATTTTTCCGGGACGGGAGCAGGATAACAAAACAGTAATAAGAGCAAAAAACGCAGAAATAGGAAAAATAATAAATGAAGTACTTACGGTAGCAATACTTGCTCCCAAAGTGGTTTCTGCCATTATTATGGGGGTTAAGACCGCACCTATACCATATCCCAGTAACAGTCCAATCGGAATGCCTACTACACACAGAAGTAGTGCCTGCTGCTGTATGATGCGACGAAGCTGTCTTGATGTTACGCCAATTGTTTTAAGTAGTCCGTAAAATTGGATATCCCCGGTAACGGAAATCTGAAAAATATTGTAGATAATCAGATAACCGGTAAAAATCACTAGTGCAAGGAATGCAATAATGGCGATAACATTGGAGATATCTATGTTTGCACCAAGTTGGGAAGATGTATACCCCCAGTTGACACCGATACGGATAGACTGGTTCGCACCTGTTTCATTTGAGGCATAACCTAGGTCCCAAGCTACCTGCTCCATTTGTCCGCCAATATCAATTGCAGATGGCATCATTACATTCAAATCTGTTCGGAAAGGCTCCATACCTAGAGATATGCCTTCCGCCTCGATGGCATTGGCATATTCTTCGCTGATATTAATATAGTGAACCGGATCAATATCATTGTATTCCCACCATCCTACCAGAGTAAATGTTTCGGTTTTTTCATAGGCGGTCTGGCTTTTATCCCCCACAGAATATGTTAAAGTAATTTCAGCACCCAACTCCGGTTCAATGCCCAAAAGTTTTAAGGCTGTTGTATCCATAGTAATCTCGTTTCTATTGTGTGGTTGATGTCCCATAGTTGGTTCGGCAAAACTCCATTTGGTACAGTTGCTATCCATGAAACTAACTTCGGCAGGCTTTTTTGCAAAGACACCGCTGGTAATATAGCCAATATTGGTACGAGCACCAACTGCTTTTACACCTGGATGGGAAGCAATGGCTTGGATCTGCTCGTCAGTTACTTCTTTAAACGTACCGTGGCAGTAACCGCCAATCTGATGAAATGTGTACATTTCGTAACTGGAATTGATAGACATCATTACTGTAAAAAGAGACGTAAACAGTAATGTTGTCAGGGCAATGGCAATGATTGCAATAATGTTACGTTTGTGGGATGCCCACAAAGAACGTCTGCTTAAGCGACGAATACATTTTTTGTTTTTGATATTCATCTTTGCCACCTCCCATTATTGATTGGTGACAATCCGACCGTCTTCAATGCGGATAATACGGTCTGCCAATTGAGCAATTTCTTCATTGTGCGTAATCATTACGATGGTCTGTGCAAATTTCTGACTGCTGATTTTTAAAAGATTTAAAACATCCTGACTGGTCTTAGAATCTAGATTTCCGGTAGGTTCATCTGCAAGAATAATAGCCGGAGCAGCAGCTAATGCACGGGCAATTGCCACACGTTGTTGTTGACCGCCGGAAAGCTGGCTTGGTAAAGCATTCAGGCGGTCATTCAATCCTAAAGTTTCAACAATTTGCTGTATAAATCCTTTCTTAATTTTTCCGCCATCCAGTTCAATGGGAAGAACAATATTTTCATATACATTCAATACGGGAACAAGATTATATGACTGAAATACAAAACCGATTTTACGACGGCGGAAGATTGTTAAAGCTTCCTCTTTCAATGAAAAGATGTCTTTCCCGTCTACAATAACGCTACCGCTTGTAGGATGGTCCAAGCCGCCAAGCATATGTAGAAGCGTAGATTTGCCGGAGCCGGACGTGCCGACAATTGCCACAAATTCACCTTTTTCTACACTTAAATCAACTCCGTCCAATGCATGAACCGCATTGTCTCCGGAACCATAAATCTTTTTCAGGTCTTTTGCCTGTAAAATTTCCATAAATAAGTACCTCCATGAAAAAATCTGTATGTAAGCAAAGAAGATATTCTTTGACACATACAGATTATTGCATATAATTCTTTCCACATTCTTTCCGGCGTGAGATGAATTCTAACAGTTTTGAAAGAATTGGTATTACTTTGGCAAAAATACGGAAAATGTGCTTCCTTTACCGGGGATGGAAGCAACCATGATATAACCGCCCTCATCGGATATAATTTGGCGTGCCAGATACAGACCGATTCCTATACCTTCCTGTTCACGAGTACTTGCTGAACGATAAAAGCGTGTAAAAATTTTAGGTTGTTCACTTTCCGGGATGCCAATACCGGTATCTGCAATGTCAATTTTTACAAACATTTCATAGTTTGTAACAGAAATCGTTATCGTACCTCGGTCTGTATATTTGATGGCATTGTCTACTATATTCGCCAATGCTTCCGCGGTCCATTTCGGATCAAAGGTTGCAGAAATATCTGTATCATAAAGCTGCAGATATAATCCTTTTTCATTCGCTTTTAAAGAATATTGTTCTGCAATATTTTGTAGCATTGGTTGTAACGGAGTATGTTGTGGCAACAACGTTATAATACCGTTTTCCAGCCGGGACAGTTTTACAAGAGAGTCAATCAAAAAGCGCAGTTTTTCAGATTGTCTGTATATGGCTTCAACATTTGTTCTTGCGGATGCAGAAAGTTCTTCTTCCTTAAGAAGTTCACTGTATAATAACAGATTCGCAATAGGGGTCTTGGTCTGGTGCGAAATATCTGCTATCAGGGAATTAATTCTGTCTTTTTCCAGAGTTAAATTATGTGAAGACGTTTCCAAGGCAGAAAGATAGTGTGCAAATTTGGTTTCCAAGGCAGATAGTTTGCTTTCATCAAAAGAGGTTTCGGTAAAAGAACCGTCCATTGCAGCATCCAGCATATTTTCAATTGTTTCAATTGTGTTTTCGGTTTTCTTTCGATTCCATAGAACGATGGTCGTTGCCAACAGAAAAAACAGCAGTATTATAATCCAACCTATCTCATTCATCTTTTATCACCCAACTATAACCGATTCCATAAACAGTTTTGATGTATTCTTGCGCACCAAGCTTATCCCGCAGACGTTTCATTGTAACAGACAAAGCATTTTCATCAACATATTCTGCACCATCCGTCCAAATACGATCTACAAGGATATTACGGGGCATAGTACGTCCGCGATTCTTAATCAGTAGATGTAATAATTTTTGTTCCGTTTTGCTTAGTTCTATTTTGGTATCGCCTACATAAAAAATCATTAATTCAAAATCAAAACAAAAATGGTCGATATGAATCGGAGTATTTTTATGTATAATCGTTTTCTTTCGCAATTGAGTATTTACCCTTGCTCGCAAAACCGATAGGGAGAAAGGTTTGGTAATATAATCGTCTGCCCCCAGTTCCAAACCGTTTACAATATCCATATCCGTATCATTAGCGGTTAGTAAAATGACCGGTATGTTTGGCATATTTGTTTTGATTTCCTGCAACAAATCAAGTCCGCTACCGTCCGGCAGGTTTATGTCTAATAAAACAAGAGATACCTCGCCACAAAGTAGTTGGTCTCTTGCTGTTTTTAAATCCTGACAGGATATAATCTGACGATTATCTGCTTTCAAAGCTTTGCTTAATCCTTGATTTAAGCCTTTATCATCTTCGATAATCAATAACTGCTCCATATATTTCGTTCCTCATTTAGTAAAACTTGAATACCTGATTTATTATAGCAAGGGAAAGAGGAAAGGTAAACTCCGGATTTTTGTATACAAATAAGATGCAGGCACTTAAATGAATAGATAATTTGAGAGCTTTCGAAAAGCCTTGCAATGAACGGTGTGCTTTGAAACGATGTGTTTCAGGGCTCTTTTAACGATTAAAATAAAAAATTATCGAAAAACGATAAAAAGTTGTTGACAAACGAAAATAATGTGATATTATGGATTTATCGATAAACGTTAAATATTTAACTTTTTGCGCAAATATGTAACTTTTTAAAGTCGGAGGTGAAAATGCATTTATTATTAAGCAAAATTGTAAGCAGTATATTACAGATTATTTTATTTGCAATCATACCTTTTATCTGGTGGTTCGTTACTGTAAGAAAAAAGCAAAGCTTTCCGCAGTGGATTGGATTAAAAAAGATGAAATGGAATAAGAAGGTATTTATAGCCACTTTTATCGTAACCGTTGCTTTTATGTTCCTGGGAATGTTGACATTATATATGTTGAAAGATATTGAAATTGCAACTTCTGAATTTGCGGGACTTGGATTACAGGCGATTCCGGCAATTGTAATCTATGCAACATTTAATACTGCTTTACCGGAAGAAATTTTATTCAGAGGATTTTTATTAAAAAGAATCCAAAATAAATTCGGATTTGGTGTAGCCAACGTTGTTCAGGCTTTAATATTCGGCCTCATACATGGAGTTATGTTTTTGGGAGTGGTAGGAGTTGCCAAAGCATTGATTGTGATTATATTTACGGGTGTTGTTGCGTGGTTAATGGGTTATATTAATGAGAAGAAGTGCGAAGGGTCCATTATTCCGAGTTGGATAATACATACTATTTCAAATATATTTGCAGGAATCTGCGCGGCATTTTCTCTTATCTAAAATGGAAAGTAGCAATTATTAAGAAGATTAAAAACGGAGGATTAAAAATGAAACAGGAAGTTGTAGCAAAAATTAATAAGTTTGGTAAAATCGGTGAAGTCATAGCACAGATCAGTCGTATCTTAGTGATTTTGAGCGCTGTAATTTTATTGGCAACAGGAATTTTGATGCTGGCAATGCCAAAGGATTTGTTTACTTTGGATTATTATGTCGGTATGGATATGCAGGTGGATTTGGATACAATTGGTGAGAAAATTACAGAAGAAGATATGGCAGAGCTTGAGGCGGATGCGTATACAGTAACTACATCGGATACAGAAATGGTTATAGTAGGTGTTGAAGCAGATGAAGAAGCAAATACATTAAATGTTAATTTTGCATCTGAACCTACGAATATGTTTAATACATCCAAAATTGTGATTTTTATCTTGTTGCAGTTGCTTTTAATGGTAGCTAATTTTATAACAATTACTTTTATTGTTAAGCTCTGCAAGGAATTTAAAACCTGTGAGACACCTTTTTCTGTGGGCGTAATTAAGCGCATCAAGCAGGTTGGATTTTCGTTAATTCCCTGGTGCATTGTGTACCCTACAGCAGAAGCAGCTGCGAATTTTATGGTATCAAACAACTTGAATATCAGCATTGATATCGGTATGATTATTATGGTGCTTGTTGTTTTGGCATTGGCGTATATTTTCCAATATGGTGCCATGTTGCAGCAGGAATCTGACGAGACATTATAAAAGGGGGACGCGATTATGGGTAAAATTGTATTACGGCTGGACCGTGTGATGGCGGACCGTAAAATAAGTTTGAATGAATTGTCGGAGATGGTTGGCGTTACCAACGTGAATTTATCCAAGATGAAAACCGGTAAAATCAGTGCCATCCGGTTTTCAACGCTAGAGGCTATTTGTGAGGCTTTGCATTGTCAGCCGGGGGATATTTTAGAGTATGATGAGACGGCAGTTAGCGAGGACGCATAAATTGTGACATGAAAGGAACATCCATCGAAAGTGGGATGTTCCTTTTTGTGTAAGAGTAAGAAAATATTTTTATAAATAATATTGACAGTGCAGGTCGAATGCGTTAGACTATAGAAAAGGTTTAACGTATTCGACCTTATGCTTTGGATGAGGTAGAAAGTATAAAAAGATATATTTTATATTCCATGTATAAAAAGGTTGTTGGCAGTTGAAAAGTGTTATTTAAGAAAGGAAGATGATAAATGGAGACACCGAAAGTATTTGAAAGTGAGTATCGTTTCTGCTTAATTCTTTGGGAGCATGAGCCTGTAAAAAGTACGGAGCTTGTGAAATTATGTCAGGAGGAATTGGGCTGGAAAAAGGCCACTACATATACGGTAATCAAGCGCCTTGCGGAGCGCGGCGTGTTAAAAAGTGAAGATGCGGTGGTGACTTCTCTGGTATCCAAGGAAGATATTCAAGCGGCTGAGATTGATGAATTGGTGGAGAAGACGTTTGAGGGCTCACTCCCTGCTTTTATTGCAGCTTTTAGCAGACATAAAAAATTATCTGCTAAAGAAGTGGCAGAACTTCGTAACTTGATTGATTCGTATGAGGAGGAATAGTATATGACAAACTTCTTTCTTGAAATTGTAAATATGAGTATTACGGCAAGTTACCTGATTGTGGCAGTGATTGTGTTGCGTTTGGTTTTAACCAAAGCGCCGAAGTGGATCCGTGGCATTCTCTGGGGATTGGTGGGGATGAGACTTTTGGTGCCGTTTTCTTTTGAGAGTATGTTTAGTCTGTTGCCCGGTAAAAGTCCTATTTTTACGGAAAATGTGCAGGGAGGCACAACCGGAACGGATGTAGGTGTATCGTCGATGCTGGACTTTAGTACGAGTGCAGGAGCTGCGCCCCAAAGTACGGATGTGGTGGGAACACTTGCACCAATGGAAGAAGCGGTGCAAACAGCAAGCATTTTGTGGACAGATATTCTGGCTGTTGTTTGGCTGGTTGGTATGATTGTGATGTTTGCATATTGTATTGTATCCTACATTCGCCTGAAAAGACGTATGGCGGATGCAGTGATTTACCGCGGCGGTAAATATGCGATTTATCAGAGCAAGAAAGTGGCATCGCCCTTTGTGCTAGGATTTTTCTCTCCCCAAATTTTTTTGCCGTTTGAAATAGATGCTACGGATATGGAGTGTGTAATCGCACACGAAAAAGCGCACATTACAAGGAAAGACCACTGGATAAAACCCATTGCTTTTATGATTTTAAGTTTCTATTGGTTCAATCCCTTGGTATGGGTGGCATATATTTTATTATGTCGTGACATCGAGCTTGCCTGCGATGAGAAAGTGATTAAGGAAATGGGTGAAGGTCATAAAAAAGCGTATTCCGAGGCACTTTTAAAATGCAGCACACCGGGTCGTATGATTTCGGCCTGTCCGTTGGCGTTTGGCGAGGTGAGTGTAAAGAAACGTATCGTAAATGTTTTAAATTATAAAAAGCCTGCTTTTTGGATTATCCTTGTTTCACTTATATTGTGTGCAGTGGTGGCTGTTTGTTTTATGACAAAGCCGAAGGAGAGGACTATACCGTATATCAATGATGGAAGTGTAGAATGGGAGAATGTGGATGAAATTATCATCTATTCTGACGGATATTATGGTCGTACCTTAGAGGAACCGTTGGTGATTACGGATGCAGAAGATTTAAAGAAAATTCTGGAGGCTACTTTGGATACGGATGGGTATAAGGAAGTAGGCGACGGTGAACAGTTAGAAGGCTTAAGTACGATTTTTATTGATTATCAGAATGGTACAATTATTTCGATGTACAGTGAACCGAATTACGGGATGATTTCGGATACTATGCAAACTACGGGTGCGACTTGTTATTATGTGCCGCGGGATTTGTATGATACGGTGATTGATATTTTAGAAGAGGCACATAATCGCGAGATGTTACCAGAGTCCGGACAGCTACCTTATGAAGGAAGTGAAACGGTACCCTTTGAGTCTATCACTTCAGTTCAAATTCTAAAAGAACCGCCTACACTGACTATGCAGGATGCATTATCCAGTGCTATAAATTTTACTTATGTGGAGAGCGGAACCTATGAGTGGAGTTATCCTACGGGAAATCTGAATGAGATGACTACAATAAATGCCTGCGGAGCCTTTCCGACGGTAGCAGTAAAAGGCAAGGAGGATGAATGGATAGAGGTGCGCGATTATAACGGCATTGATTATGCTCCGTACATGTTGAGTTGGGGGATTGACCCAGATCGTATAAGGGTAAAAGAATATGATTTGCTGGATTTGGGTGATATGGAGCCGTTGGTGTTAAACGAATATACCTCAGAGGATGTTTTTTTCCTGGAATTGCGTCCGAGACGCATTTACGAGGTAATTGCCCAGTGGGATGAAGGCAGTAACGGCAACGGTTTTTACGGAGAAGCATCTTATATTTTTGTCACGGATAATTACGCGGTGGGCGGTACTGTGGCAGAAGGTGAAGAACAGCCGGTGCTTATTCAGGCAACCATAAAAGAAGTTATGGCAGATTCTACGGACAAAATTTGCATCACTTCCGAGTCGGACAATTTCCCGGGAGCCTTTGTGGTGCAGATTCCGGAAGATGTTTATCCGATTGACGAGTTAAAAGGCGGTCAGGCGATTACGTTGTCAATGAAAGACACCGGTGAAATGTATGATGAGCATTTGCCTTTATATACGGCATTGATTCTTAGAGTGCACTATTCGGATGCAGGAACTTTATCAGAGGATGGAAATGTGATGTCAGGAATGAATTTGCCCGCGGTGGTAGATGCTCCCTGGACCGCGGAAGTGAATACATTGGATGGTGTGACGCTTTCCGTGGAGAAATATACTGGTACGAGTGGAGACTTAGAGATTAATAATCTTATACGTTTGAATTATCAGTCTTCCGATGATGTAGGAAAGATATTGCAGACCGGTGCATGGTTTACCATTCAGCGTGAGATTGATGGAGTCTGGTATGACCTGGTTCCGATTGCAGAAGTGGCGTGGGAGGAGATTGCTTATAATGTACCAGCAGGAGAAACTACTGTTTTACCTGTTACGTGGGAGTATTTATATGGAGAGTTACCACCTGGGGAATATCGTATTGTAATTTCCATTCAGGACTGGCATGCACCCGGAGATTTTGATACATACTATCTGGCGGATGAGTTTGAGATTATGAAATAATATTAAAATGCAGTATATTTAGACTTATTTGTTGCAAGTAGGAATAGAAGAACGCAAAAAGCAGGGCGGATGATGTAGTCATTCGTTCTGCTTTTTTAGTCATATGTACATTTTAAACTGCATATTTTTATATCAATCTTGTAAATAGAAATGACTAAGATTATTCAGAATATCGATTCAGATAGCCTTGAGCTTCGTCTACAGATATAGAAAAGTTTGACATGAGTTCATTTTTAATTTCATCTTCACTTGCATTATATTTGCGACAGTTACGAACAAGAGCAAAGATTCCTTCTTCGCGTCCGACGGCAAGCCCTTCTTCGTGTCCGACGGCATAACCTTCTTCGCGTCCGACGGCAAGTCCTTCTTCGCGTCCGACAGCAAGCCCTTCTTCGTGTCCGACGGCATAACCTTCTTCGCGTCCTGCAATTAATCCATGTTCCCGTCCGATTTTTTGATTGTATTCATCCCATTCCCATGATTTCATATAATCTAAATTTGTCTCCTCGTGTTCTTTGAGCCGACCAACCACATGATGAATAAATGCGATATCAGGATTGGTTACATTAGCAGATACTGAACTCTCAAAATATTTTAACATATCCTGCAGTTCTTTACTAGCGTTTCCGGCTTTTCCTTTTGTATACAGTATCATTTTCAATGCACCGTCGTTATAATTATAAAACGGTTCTTCTTTTATCATATTTTGTATGGTATAAATCATACGATCACGTCCGAACGGGTCATAAGGTAAAATAAAAATAATGACTACGTTAGGAAGACTTGTGTATGCTTGGCCTCTTTTCAGATTGGCAGCGTCTATCATTCCTTGATAAAAGCGCATGCGTCTGGGGATTGAGTCTTTCTCATAAGTAAGGTTGGGTTCGATGTCATAGATGTCCGGTAAAATATCCGCATCCAAGGCATCGCAATCACTAATATCCTCCAGATAAGCGTCCATTCGGATACCATGCATGTCTGTGTCAAGACCATACAATTCTTTCTGAGGTGTGATTCGGATGTGTCGTATTTCTTTTCCAAGAATTGTTCTTAAAAGAATACGACAAAATTCTTCGCCAGTCTCTTTGTCATCAATCATCTTATGAAATAAAAAATTATCAATAAGATTCAATTCGCTAAGAGGCCGGAACTTTGGAAATTTGGTATGCTCCATAGGCATAGTCCTCCTTAAAATAATATTTGATTTATTTTTGCGTACACAAATAAGGCAGGCAAAAATATAAATCATCCTATTCATCCCTATTGGAAACATAAGAATTTGTGAAATGACTTAAGAAAGTCAGAGTAGGTTGCCCTACATGAAAATGATTTGTGAGATAACTATACTGTATTGAGCTGTAAAAAGCAAGATAAAAATATCGCGCAGGATTGATTTTTTGCACGAATTAGTTTATGCTAACTGATAGAAGCCGAAGGTATATTTTCGGTTTATAATAACTTATAATTATAATATTAATATGCGATGGCAGGAGGTTTGCAATATGCTTGAATTTAAATATGATACACAATTACTAATTGAAGGAAAAGATTTGGATGAGGATGCTATCAGTGAATATTTTACAGAAAACTTCAAAGGTGACTGTCTTTTGGCAGTTGGTGATGAGGAATTGTTTAAAATTCATTATCATACCAACGAGCCTTGGAAGGTTTTGGAATATTGTGCATCTTTAGGCGAAATTTATGATATTGTTATTGAAGATATGGACAGACAGTCTAAAGGATTACAGGGCTGAGAGTAGGAGTTTTTATGACGAAATATACAGTAACCGGCATGAGTTGTGCGGCTTGCAGTGCGCGAGTGGAAAAAGCAGTATCTAAGGTGGAAGGAGTAACAAGTTGTTCCGTAAGCCTTTTGACCAATTCCATGGGTGTGGAAGGTAATGCAAGTTCAGCCGATATTATTAAAGCAGTTACGGATGCAGGATATGGAGCAAGTCTTCAGAATGACGCATTAGCATCTACTGCAAATAAAAAGAATAACAGCGCGGATATTTTGGAAGATACCGAAACGCCCAAGATGAAAAAGCGATTGATTGCGTCAGTGGGATTCCTTGTTGTGTTAATGTACTTTTCTATGGGACATTCCATGTGGGGCTGGCCCGTATCGGCGTTTTTTAAGCATAATCCGGTGGCTTTAGGCTTATTACAACTTTTATTGACTGCTATAGTCATGGTGATAAATCAGAAATTTTTTATCAACGGATTGAAGGGAATTATTCATAAAGCACCCAATATGGATACCTTGGTTGCTTTGGGTTCCGGTGCGGCATTTGTGTACAGTACTTATGCATTATTTGCCATGACGGCAGAAGTGACAGCAGGCAATATGGAAGGTGCTCACGGGTACATGCATGAGTTTTATTTTGAGTCTGCGGCAATGATTCTTACCTTGATTACCGTAGGTAAAATGTTGGAAGCCCGCTCTAAGGGTAAAACCACGGATGCACTGAAGTCTCTTATGAATCTTGCGCCAAAAACAGCGACGGTAGTGCGTAATGGCGAAGAAAAAACAGTTGCGGTGGAAGAGGTTTTAAAAGGTGATATTTTTGTGGTGCGCCCCGGAGAAAGCATTCCCGTGGACGGCGTTGTCATAGAAGGAAACAGTGCCATTGATGAATCAGCCTTAACCGGAGAGAGTATTCCTGTGGATAAAGAGGCAGGCGATTTAGTATCTGCGGCAACCATTAACTGCTCAGGCTTTTTAAAGTGCGAGGCAACCCGTGTAGGTGAAGATACTACGCTTTCTCAAATTATTCAGATGGTAAGTGATGCAGCGGCCACTAAGGCCCCCATTGCCAAGGTGGCGGATAAGGTGTCAGGCGTTTTTGTTCCTGTAGTAATTACCATTGCGGTGATTACAATTATAATTTGGATGTTCCTTGGTGAGAGCATTGGTTTTGCTTTGGCCCGCGGTATATCTGTCCTTGTGATCAGTTGTCCCTGTGCATTAGGACTGGCGACTCCGGTAGCAATCATGGTAGGTAATGGTGTGGGTGCCAAGAACGGTATTCTTTTTAAAAATGCGGTTTCCTTGGAAGAGACCGGCAAGGTACAGATTGTGGCCTTGGATAAAACAGGAACCATTACGGCAGGAACTCCTAAGGTGACCGATGTAGTTGCCCAAAACGGTGTTACAGAAGAAGAACTTCTGACACTGGCTTATGCATTGGAATGTAAAAGTGAGCATCCCTTAGCAAGTGCGATCGTGGAATATGCCGGTGAAAAGGGAATAAAAGAAACGGAAGTTACCGACTTTGAAATTTTACCCGGAAACGGTTTGAAAGCAAAATGTGACGGCGATGACCTGGTAGGCGGAAGCCTTAGATATATCAAAGGTCAGATTGAAGTATCCAAAGCAATGGAAGAGCAGGCAGAAGCTCTGGCTATGCAGGGTAAGACGCCATTATTTTTTACAAAGGGGCGTCAGCTTCTTGGTATGATTGCAGTAGCGGATGTGATGAAGCCTGACAGTAAGGAAGCGATTGCGCAGTTGCAGAATATGGGTATCCGTGTAGTAATGATTACCGGCGATAACGAGAAAACTGCCAATGCTATCGGCAAGGAAGCCGGCGTAAATCAGGTGATTGCAGGCGTACTTCCTGATGGCAAAGAAGCGGCGGTGTCAGAATTGATGAAGCTTGGTAAGGTTGCCATGGTAGGTGACGGAATTAACGATGCTCCCGCTCTTGTAAAAGCTGATATGGGAATTGCCATCGGTGCCGGTGCAGATGTAGCCATTGATGCGGCGGATGTGGTACTGATGAAGAGCAGCCTTTTAGATGTGCCTGCGGCAATCCGTTTAAGCCGTGCCGTGTTAAGAAATATTCATCAGAATTTGTTCTGGGCATTCTTTTATAACTGCGTGGGAATTCCACTGGCAGCAGGTGCTTTTATAGCGGTTCTGGGATGGGAACTAAATCCTATGTTCGGTGCAGCAGCAATGAGTCTCTCAAGCTTCTGTGTGGTATCCAATGCCTTGCGTTTGAATCTTTGTAAGGTGTATAATGCTAAAAGAGATAAAAGAGTGAAGCCTGCGCTGAATGTTGATACAGAACCGGAAATAAGCGAAGAGGAAAACTGTCCTTGCGACGGAAATGTTTGTGAGATTGTAAACAATAGTGAAACTGAAATAAGAAAGGAAACAGATAATATGAAGAAAACAATGAAGATTACAGGTATGATGTGCGGACATTGTTCCGGCCGTGTTAAAAAGGTTTTGGAAGCATTGGCTGAAGTGGATGAAGCAATCGTAAGCCACGAAGAAGGAAATGCGGTTTTAACTTTGAATGCGGAAGTGGCAGATGAAGTTTTGAAAAAGATTGTAGAAGATGAAGGTTATGAAGTGACGGGGATTGAGTAAGAATTTCTATGGAATTATTATCTCTGATTCCTTTGTGCACTTTGTACATTGACTTCTAAGTATATTGTGTTAGAATGAAGACATAAAAAGGTACTACCGATAGACGGTTAGTCCTAGTAAATTGGTTTGACAAAAATGCCGCTTCGTTTACCAGACAGGGCGGCTATTTTTGTGCTTTATTGCTTCCGATGGCATATCCAAGTCCAAAAGCAGTCAAGCATAAGCTGATAACTGCAATCAGACATTCAATAGTCAGCATTGGCATCCCTCCTTTAGCAAGATTTCCGACAGATAAACCGGGGATTTCTATGTAAACAGGGAGTCACAGTCTCCCTGGTGAGAGACTAACCGCCTACCGCGAATGGTAGTACCCATATAAAAAGTATAAGGACGACGTTTCCATTACACAATGGTAAAAAGTAACAAAAAGATAGAGAGGATTAATTGTAGCTATAATGTATGGTAACCTGCACATTTTCCTTGCTTACTAACTCAAAAAGTGCTATATTTTCGTCATATAAATAAAAGGAGGCTGTTATGAAAATAATCAAAAAAAGTGTAACACTTATTTTATGTATCATATTTGGATGTTCATTCGTTGGATGCGGTGCGATTATGCAAAATAATAAGCAAGATGTAGAAGCCGCATTGGATGAGTACTTTAATGCCTGCAATATGTTGGATTTTGAAGCGGTACATAATGCATCCTATCCGGAAGGAATGGAAGGCCCGATTTCTTCGGTATTATTAAGTGACAGTGAATATGAAGTATTTTGTTTTTGGAAATCGGATATGGGTTTTGCCAGAAGTAGGGTAGATAATGCTGATTGGAGTAAATTTATTCCTGATTTCGTTGTATATGAAGAATATCCTTTCGTATATCAGGATGACGATGGTGGATTGGTAGATAGGGACTTTAACGAGATAACCATGGAAGAAGCTCTGCCAGAGTTTGCAGTAACATACGAGATAGAACAAATGGGACGTTTTGAGAATGTTTCGGTATCGCAAAGAAATGGTTTGCAATTTATCGAATTGGATAATATGGATGAGATTGTAACATTGGCAGATGGCAGTCATTTGGATGTTGATGATATGTATGTAGCCCAAATTTCAATTGAGTGGTCTTATAAAAATAATCTGTACGGTTATAATAAGAACTGGTGGAAGGATGACACTTTTTGCGAATACAATGAGTTGACATATAATGAGATAATCAAAGAGTATGCTGATTATGATTATATTGTGTTTGTATACCAATACGATGGTGAATGGTATGTGTATCCGGAGAAGATGTCTGCGGGAGTAATTAGCTATCAGGCAGAATTTTAAGGAGTATCTATGATTCAACGTGATTTTGATGCAGTGATTTTTGATATGGACGGAGTTATCTTTGATTCTGAAAGACTGGTAGTGGAGTGCTGGGTAGAGACTGCCGCTAAGTATAATATTCCTAACATAGAAGAAGCCTGTGCAGAGTGTGTAGGTATTAATGCGGCAGCCACCAGAGAGAAGATGAAGCTTCGCTACGGTCAGGACTTTCCCTATGATGAGTACAAGGCGGAAATGTCGGCGTTGTTCCACAGTCGTTACGGGGAAGGCAGACTCCCTATGAAGAAGGGAATTAAGGAACTTTTAAAATTCTTAAAAGAGAACGATATTCGTATAGCCCTTGCATCTTCCACCAGGGAAGCAGTGGTAAAGCAGGAGCTTAAGGATGCTGGCTTATTAAACTATTTCGACGCAGTTATTTGCGGAGATATGGTAAGCAGAAGTAAGCCGGCACCGGATATTTTTTTAAAAGCCGCGGAAAGCCTGCAAATTATACCGGAAAGGTGTTATGTTATAGAAGATTCCTATAACGGAATTAAAGCGGCTCACAGCGCTAATATGCGGCCTTTGATGGTGCCTGATATGTTACCGCCAAATAAAGAGATGGAAGAACTGTCTGAATACATTCTCCCATCCCTAATTGAAGTAAAAGAATATTTAATGGCGCACTTTTTCAACCTTTGCTAAGAAACTTTGCCTGCTGCTCTCACTTGGGGTGGCGGGCATTATTTGTTCTATGGTACGGTTGGGGGTGTACTGATAATTGCTTGCAATAATCTGCATATCCCAACCCATTTCTTTCCACAGGGTAAAAAGTGCTTCTTTTAAGGGTTCTTTTTCAAATATGGTTTTGACGGTAGAGGTAAAACCATAGGAGTAAGGTGAACGGGTATCAAGGTACACGCGGATATCACCTTTGATATCAGCTTCTGCACTTGAGGTAGCAATCAGAATATGATAATAACCTTCCTCTGCTAACCATTCGTTATAATCCATATCAAAAGACATAAAATCCTTCTTTGTCAGTTTAAACGCTACATCCCTGCTTTCGCCGGGCTGTAAAAAGATTTTGCGGAAAGCTTTTAATTCTTTTATGGGTTTCGGTAACATGGAAGTCTCATCGGAAATATATAACTGCACTACTTCTGAACCGGGGAAATTGCCGGTATTTGTTATTGTCAGACTTACATTCAATTCATCTTTAAATTCTTCTTTATCAGCTGTGCAATTATCAATCTTAAAAGTAGTATATGAAAGTCCATAGCCAAAAGCATAAGCCGGGGTAACTTTCTTTTTATCATAATAGCGGTAGCCTACATAAATACCTTCGCCGTAATTTACTTCATAGCCTTCTCCGGGGAAGTTTAAGAAGGTAGGTGTATCCTCGTAACGCTTGGGGAAGGTTAAGGGAAGTTTACCGGAAGGGGTTCTTTTACCCATCATCAAATCTGCCAGGGCATGGGCACCTTCCATGCCGGGAAGGAATGCACACCAGATGGCATCCAAATCCGCTTCATAATCACGAAGGTCTACGGGACCGCATACATTCAATACCAAGGTTAATTTAAAGTCATAATCCTTCTTCAGAGAAATCAATTTATGTAGCAGTTTATCGTCTGCTTCTGAGATTCTCATATGGGGTCTGTCGTTACCTTCCATGCCACTGACCGTTGCAGTCAAAATAATGTGAAAACCTTGATTTTCCTTGCAAAAACCTTCAAAGTCATAATCATAATTCGCATAGGTTCCGCCAATGCAATCAACAAAGGATGCATTGCGGTTTGTGGTAATTCCCGCACTGCCTGTACCGCAGGTTAAGAACTCTTTACTGCCGGTAAGCAGGATGGTTTGAGGTGTTCCTGTGGTTGAATCTGTATCCGCAGCAGTCCGGTTACAGCCGGAATGGTTGCAATTGTTGCTATCAGAACGAAGAGGATATACTCCGTTATTTTTTAACAGTATGATACCTTCGGCCGCAGCTTCATAAGCGGCAGCAGTGGTTGCTTCATACATCGCGTTCAAATCAGGTGTACCGTATCCGCAGGAGTTGACTGCACACATGGGAACTTCCATAGCGCCGATTTTTACGGAAGAAATATTTTTGTAAGGATTTTCCAGACAGTAGGCAATGGTTTTTAATAATCGTAAAACAGCCTTATTCAAATCCTCCATAGCCAGTCGGCCGTCTTTTACTGCTTCAATAATCGGTTGGGCGGGTAAGGGGCCGGGCATCGCCAAGTCGTTTCCGGCCTGAAGGGCTTCTACCGGGTGATAAACTGCGCCCCAGTCAGATAAAACAGTTCCCTCAAAGCCCCACTTGTCACGTAACTCTTCCGTTAATAATTTATAACTTTCCGTACAGGGAATACCGTTGATGCAATTATAGGCACTCATTACGGTTTCGACCTTGCCCTCTTGCACGCAGGCTTTAAATCCGGGATAGTAGATTTCCTGCAAAGCACGTTCGGATATGGTTTCATTGATTCCTACACGATTGGTTTCCTGATTATTGGCGGCAAAGTGTTTTACATTGGCAGCTACCTTGAATTTCTGTACACCTTTTACCAGTTCGGGCGCGAGGGTGGAAACCAAGCAAGGGTCCTCGGAATAGCCTTCAAAGAGTCTGCCGTTTAGCGGGTCTCTGTGAATGTTTACGTTAGGACTTCCAAGAAGAATTTGTACACCAAAGAGCCGGCTTTCGGCACCCAGGGCTTCGCCTACGGTTTTTACTGCATCAGGATTAAAAGTTGCACCAAGTAAAATGCCGGGCGGGAAGCAGGAAGGAGCATAATCGCTACCGGTCTTTTGGAGTAATTGTGCTTCAATCCAACCACGGACTTCCGATTCTTCTTCGGTTAATTTTTCGGGCTCGTAATAATAGTCGATTACATGGGTAAGCACTGTAGATCCAACCATGCCGTTGGTGCTGTTTGTATCTTTTTCGGCTCTGGAATACATATCGCCGAATAACTGCTCGAAATTCATGCCGGTACCGCCATCCAATAACTGCAGTGCCGGAATGTTGAAACGTTCCATTCCTGCCATACCAAAAAATGATGCACCGTTTACAAGAGTTGCTTTTTCTTCCAAAGTCATTTGCGCAAGAATTTCTTCAGGGGATAAGTTTAATGTGTTCATAGTTAATCTCCGTGTTTATATATTTTGAAGTTTCGGTTTTAAGATATAAATGAAGTCCGGTTATTATAAACCATAATGTATACTTATGATTATTTTATTATAAAAGATAAAAGAAATCCACCGCAACCAAAATAGTGTAAATGATTATCACAATACAGCAACAATATTATAAGAAATTAGTGATTTTCGTAAGATAATTATTGACAAAGTATGTGAAAACTACTATGATATATCTGTAAAGTAGTAAAAAGATACTAAGAAGAGGCGCCTAATATGAAAAAAACAAATTTAGAAGAAAAAGAATTTTTGCAAAAGTATGACAGTTCCATGTTTGAGAAACCTTCAGTGGCAGTAGACGTACTGATTTTTACCATTGAAGACGATACCTTAAAAGTTGTCATGGTGGAACGAGAGGAATTCCCTTACAAGGGTTGCCTTGCATTACCCGGTGTCTTCGTCGGCATTGAGGAGAGCCTGGAAGAAGCTGTTAAACGTGGTGTAAAAGTGGAGACCGGATTAACGGATATATATTTTGAACAGCTGTACACCTGGGGCGATGTAAGGCGCGACCCTCGTATGAGAATTATTTCGGTATCTTATATGGCATTGGTATCTAAGGATCAGTTATATGCAAAGGATGCCGGTGGAGATATTGGCAGGTTATTACATCCGGTAGAAGAAGTTCTGCAAAAGGATTGTGAAGTGGCATTTGATCATAAAAAGATTATTGAATATGCCCGTGAACGTATTAAAAACAAAGTGGAGTATTCGGACATTGCTTTTAATTTTATGTCTGAGAAATTTACTTTGCCTAAATTGCAGAAGGTATATGAAATCTTACTGGATAAGGAACTCTATAAGGCTAATTTCAGAAAAAAAATCAGTAATATGGTGGCAGAGACTGAGGAGTATACTTCAGGGGATGCATATCGACCCAGTAAATTGTACGTAAGAAACAGTGAAGGGGATTGTAAATAAAATGAGTGTACTGGAAAATGCAAGAGAACTGACATTAAAGGATTTTGAACAATATAATCCGATAACCATTCAATGCCATGATAACCCGGATGCAGATGCCATTGGTTCGGGGTATGGTTTATATTGCTATTTTCAAAGTAAAGGGAAGGATGTCCGACTTGTTTACAGCGGAAGAAATGTAATACAGAAATCTAATCTTAAGTTGATGGTTGAATTGTTAAATATCCCTATTGAATATATTCCGGCAGATGAGGAAACTGTATATTGCCCGGGACTTTTGATTACCGTGGACTGTCAATACGGAGCCGGAAATGTGACGCAAATTAAAGCAGACAAAATCGGAATTATTGACCACCACCAGGCTGAAATTGAAGATGTGGAATTAAGCATTATTCATGCCGGTCTTGGCGGATGTGCTACCTTGGTTTGGAAGTTGATTCGTGATAATGGTTATGTTGTTACGGATGATAACGGTTTAGGAACGGCTTTGTATTATGGTCTGTATACGGATACAAACCAATTTGCGGAATTATATAATCCTTTAGACAGGGATATGATTGATGCGATTCCGGTTCAGCAGTCCTTAATTACTACTTTCCGTAATTCGAATATTTCCCTGGAAGAATTGGATATTGCCGGGAATGCCATGCGTGGATATACATACAATGAGAAGTACCGTTTTGCGGTAGTACGCTCCAAACCCTGTGACCCTAATATTTTAGGATTGATTAACGACTTTCTTTTACAAGTAGATAAAATGGATAACAGCGTAGTGTTCAACGAGAATTCGGAAGGCTATAAAATTTCGGTTCGCAGCTGCGTCAGAGAAGTGGATGCCAGTGAATTGGCAGGCTTTCTCACAAAAGATATCGGTTCCGGTGGTGGCCATTATGAAAAGGCCGGTGGTTTTATCAGTAAGAAAAAATATCAAAAGAAGTTTGGTGATAAATTACCGGAAGAATACTTTAAAGAGCGCATGGTAGCATATTATGAAGATTTCGATATGATTTATGCGAAGGAATATGAAGCAAATCTTGCAGAATTTAAAAAGTACGAGAAGATAAAACTTCCCATCGGTTATGTAAAAGCGGATGAAGTGGTAGAAATCGGAACTCCGATTCTGGTTAGAACCATGGAAGGCGATACAGACGTTTTCAAGGTGACAGAGCAGGATTATATTATGATTGGTGTGGATGGTGAGGTTTACCCCATCAAAGAAGAAAAGTTCCTTCGTTCGTATGAGAAGATGGAACGTACCTATTGTTTTGAAAAGGATGTATTGGATGCACAGTATATACCTACAATCCGAAACTGTCTTACCGGGGAAAATACAAAGATTACATCCTATGCAAGATGTTGTATGCCTACCGGTCAGGCACAGATTTATGCAAAACCTGTTACCTGCAATGTCAAGGTATTTACCCAGTGGGGTAAATATTATCGCGGAGAACCGGGAGATTTTCTGGCAGTACGATGTGATGATTTACATGATGTATATTTAATTAATAAAAAGATTTTCGGAAAGACCTATAAAGAATGCGAAGAATAAAATGTTTTTATTATCAGTCAATTGAAATAAAGGTTTTGAGGTGTAAAAATGGAAAAGAAGTTTAAGTATGATGCATTTATCAGTTACAGACATACGGAATTGGATAAGTTTGTGGCAGAGAATCTTCATAAGCAGTTGGAAGCTTTTCGTATGCCCAAAAGTGTGGCAAAGAAAAGAAAGGGGCAGAAAAACCGCATTGAAAGAGTATTCCGTGATAAGGAAGAACTCCCTTTAACCAGTGATTTAAATGATCCGATTATGGCGGCACTTCATAACAGTGAGTGGCTAATTGTTATCTGTTCTCCAAGACTACGGGAGTCCTTATGGTGTAAAAAAGAAATTGAAACTTTTGTTAATCTTCGGGGACGTGAACGCGTACTCGCCGTATTAATTGAAGGAGAGCCGGCAGAATCGTTTCCTGATGAATTGTTGTTCAGAACTGAGACAAAAACAAATCCGGATGGCAGTGTGGAAGAAATTAAAATACCGGTAGAGCCCTTGGCCGCAGATGTACGCGGAAAAAATAAAAAAGAAGTGCTTAAAGCCATGAAAACGGAAGTACTTCGTTTGTGTGCAGGAATGTTTCATTTGAATTATGATGATTTGCGCCAGAGACATAAAGAGCAGAGAAACAAGCGCATTATGACAATGGTAACCATCGGGGGTATTGCCTGTCTTCTGTTTGCACTTTTCTGCGGTGTGGTTGCCTTGAATTTACATGATAAAAATCAAAAAATTCAGGCATTGGCTGATATGGTGCTTGAACAGCATGAGGAATTGAAGTACAATCAGGCATTGTCCATGTCAGAATTGTCATTGCGATATCTTGAAGAAGGTAATCGGGAAAAAGCAATTCAAACTGCGGCACAGGCTTTGACGGAAGTGGATTATTTATCCATGCCCTATACTCCGGAAGCACATTTTGCTTTAGCAGAAAGCTTAGGTGTATATGATGTCGGAGATAAGTATATAGCAGATTATCAGATAGAAGCAGACGGTATGATTTGGAGTATGGCTATTTCTCCGGATATGGATACTGTAGCAATTCATGACAGTGCATATTCCTTAATACTTTATGATATATATAGCGAAGAAGTTATTGATGTGATTCAAGCAAATATTTTTGACAAAGAGGAATATGCTTTCTTAGGAGATAACAGACTTATATATATTGAAGAGATAACAAATAAAATTAGTATCTATGATATTTTAAAACGCGAAGTAGTAGAGCAGATTGACTTTGAAGATGCATCAGATATAACGGTCAGTACTCTGGGTAATTATTTTGCAATCAAAAAAATTAACACATATTATGTCTATGACGGAAGCACATTGGAATTACTTGGAAAGAACGAAAACATAGATGCAAATGCAGATAAGTGTTATATTTCAGATGATGGAATACTGGCCTGTGCGTACAGCAGTGAAGAAAACCAAAGTTCTATAGTTCAGCTTACAGACATAAATACCATGGAAGTTCTCGCAAACTACAATTTGGAAGCTAAAGAATTAGAGGATATTGTAATTAGAGATAATAAGGCATACATTATCAGTAATCAGAGAAGCGATACGTATACCGGGATTGACGGATATATTACAGTTGTTGATATTCAAAGCGGCAATCTTATATGGGAAAATGTATGTGAGAATAACCGGGTATATCAAATAAAGCTGTCTTTGGGTGAGGGTGCAAACGATTTAATTGTTACAACGGATACAACGGCGATGCTTATGAACGTAGAAAACGGTACTATTGATATGATTTTAGGATTGACTTCTGATGTTGTAAGAATTCAGCCATATAAAGACCAGAATGCATTTCTAATCCTATGCAATAATGGAGAGATAATAAGTGTTTATGCAAATTCAACAGAAACATGGGATCTGTCAGAACAGTTAGAATGTAAAACACAAAATATTGAGCAGTTCTTGCTGACTCCTTGCGGTTTCTTTGTTGTAGGCAAAAATGAAGACGTATTAACTGTTTATAATATGAGACCGGGATCTGATGTAAAAGTATCGGAAAAAGAATATGCTTATCCGGATCCGGAGACTATTGAAAATATGGAAGCCTATGATATAGCGGTTAAAATCGGTATGGAAAATCCGGATTATGTAAAAAGTATTTTATATAGTGATGATGAAAGATACATATTTGTACAATACTATGACTATACAATGGTTATCTATGATACAGAATACGAAATGGTGGTAAATACCATAGAGGATGTGGAAACGGTAAGTTATTATCTGGGTTATGATGAAGAAGATTATACATACCTGGGTGGTTATACCGGCGGATATATTTTGAATGCTGATATGAAGCCTGTTATGTGGATTGAAAACCTGATGGATGTGGATTTAGAAAAAGGAATTGTATATCTGTCCTCCGGTAACGGTTTGGTTATGGAAGCACCGCTTTATACGGTGGATGATTTAATTGAGATGGCACAGCCTTACATGCCACAGGAAGAAGAAACTGATTCGTAAAAGTTGTAAAAGGGAATATATAAAAGGAAAATGCAGGCGGTCGATAGGACTACCTGCATTTTTGATTTGCATAAAAGGATATATTAAAAAGCAAAATTATTTCTGTACAAGATGAAGCGCAAAACCACCAAATTCACCCTTCATATAAATTGCAGTCTTTTTGCCTTTGGCATCTGTTTTTACAGTATCATAATCAAATACTACACCCTGACGCTCTAAATGGTAAATTGCTCTTTCTAAATATCTTGTACCGATGGCAATATGCCCATGGGTTCCAAGGTATTTTGTCTTCATGACTTCTACGGCAGTTCCTGCAAATACAGAGGAATTACCGTTCTTTACAGGGAAGCCAAACATGTTGGCGATTAAGGTTGCAATGCCGATTGCTTCTTCTTCGTTTTCGGCATTGATACCCACATGACGGATTTCAAATTCCAGCATAGCTTTTACGGCTTCTTTTGTTAATTGTTCGATTTTGTCAAATTCTTTATTTGCAATCATGCTCTTGGTAACCATATAAGTACCGCCGCAGGCAAGGATTTTATCGAAATCAAGATAGTCGGTAAGATTCTTTTCGTTAATGCCGCCTGTGGGCATGAATTTGACATTGCCGTAAGGCGCAGACATTGCTTTAATCATGTTAAGACCGCCGGCTGCTTCCGCGGGGAAGAATTTTACTTCTGTTAAACCTAAGGAAAGCGCCATTTCGATATCGGAAGGATTGCTGCAACCCGGAAGTACGGGAACACCTTTTGATTGACAATATTTTACGATTTCAGGATTTAAGCCGGGGCTTACAATAAATTTGGAACCTGCGGCAATTGCCTTATCAACCTGTTCGGTAGTAAGTACGGTTCCGGCACCGACTAACATATCAGGACACTCTTCAGACATTCTGCGAATACTTTCTTCCGCAGCAGCAGTTCTGAATGTGATTTCTGCACAGGGAAGACCGCCGGACATCAAAGCCTTGGCTAAAGGAACGGCGTCATTTGCATCATCGATTGCAATTACGGGTACAATACCGATTTTACTGAGTTCTTCTACGAATTTGTTCATGGGATACCTCCGTTTAGAATATTTTTATTTGTTTTCAATCATTAAAATTTGTTTTTGATTATGCTTAAAAGCAGTTTGAAATATACTTCCATATTACAAAGGAAACTTAAAATATCGTACTGCGTTGTAATAGGATATATCTTTTACAATTTCACCTAAAATTTCATAATCTTCCGGGAATTCTCCGTTTTCTACCAAAGTACCCATATAGTTGCAGAGAATTCTGCGGAAGTACTCATGGCGGGTGTAGGAGAGAAAACTTCTTGAGTCTGTAAGCATTCCTACGAAACCGGAAAGATTACCTAAACTTGCAAGGGACGCCATTTGCTCCTGCATGCCGATTTTGTGGTCGTTAAACCACCATGCGGAACCTTGTTGAATTTTGGCAACAGCTTCTGAATTCTGAAAACAGCCTAAAATAGTTCCGATATATGCATTGTCAGTAGGATTTAAGCTGTAAATGATGGTTTTGGGCAATTTGTCGGTTACTGCCAGGGCATTTAAGAAATCTGCCAGCTCAGCAGCTGAAGTCTTATTCTGAATGCAGTCATATCCTGTATCCGGTCCCAAAAGCTTAAATTGTTTTACGTTATTGTCACGTTTTACACCATAATGTAATTGTAAAACCCAGTTACGTTTGGCATATTCACGGCTGACATATAAAAGGAATTCTGTTTTAAAGCGAAGCTCCTCGCTCCGGCTTGGAAGCTCACCGGCAAGACGTTTTGCAAAAATCTTTTCGACTTGTTCTTGTGTTCCGGGCTCGTACATAACATATTCCAAACCATGATCAGATACGGTGCACCCCATCTTGGCAAAATAGTCCATTCTATCGGCTAAAGCTTTCTTTAAATCACGGAAGGATTTAATAGAAATACCGCTTGCTTTTTCGAGTTGACTTAAATAGTCAAGATAGCTTTCTTTCTCTAAATTCATGGCTTTATCAGGGCGAAATGCAGGGAGTACTTTAACTTCAAAGGTAGAATCTTCTGCAATCTGTTTATGGTATTGTAAATCATCAATAGGATCATCTGTGGTACAAACTAGAGTTACATTGGAGCGGCGAATCAGATTTCTGGCACTCATATCATCTCGTGAAAGAGCAGCATTACATACTTCCCAGGCTTCTTCGGCAGTATTTTTATTAAGAGGTTTATGGAAGTCGAAATAGCGCTGTAATTCCAAATGGCTCCAGTGATAAAGCGGATTCCCGATGGCTTTACCAAGTACCTCAGCCCACTTTAAGAACTTTTCTTTGTCACCGGCATCGCCGGTAATGTATTTTTCTTCCACACCGCAGGAACGCATATAACGCCATTTATAATGGTCTCCACCCAACCATACCTGGGTAATGTTGTCAAACTTGCGGTCCTCGGCAATTTCCTTGGGGTTGATGTGACAATGATAATCCAGTATGGGTGTCACTTCAGCATATTCGTGATAAAGTTTCACCGATGTGGGATTGGAAAGTAAGAAATCCTGATCCATAAATGCTTTCATAGAAAACCTCCGTCTGTTTTAATAAAATAAATTTAATAAAAGTAGTATTTGCAGAAAATAAAGAATCTATCTTTCGGGAGTAGTGCCCCTTTCTATCAGTTCTCCGAAAAAAATGGATTTCTGAGGAGCATTGTCTCCGTTTAATACACTTATCAGCGTATGTACCAGAGTTTTACAAAGTGTATCCAACTGATTATCAATACTGGTCAATTCAGGGTCGCAGCATTTGGCAAGAAGCGAATTGTTATATCCGATTATGGAAAGTTCATCAGGGATAGAAAGTCCTGCCTTGCGGGCATATTTTACAGCTGCCAATGCCAAAGCATCATCAGAGGCAATGATACCATTAAAAGTAAGTCCTTTATCTGCTAATTCTTTTATATAATTAACCATGTGATCTATGTCTTCATGTGAGCCGTTGTAAAAGCACTGATATTCTTGGCGGACCGGCAGACCAGCCATTTCCAAACCTGCAATAAAACCGCTGAGTTTGCGAAGACCGCTTGATGAACGGGAGTTATACAGATAAAGAATATCCTGATGTCCGGAAGCAATCATGGTTCTTGCAGCAGTCATCATGGAACGATGGTCGTCACAGAAGCAGGAATAGACGTTTTTATAATCATAATCAGCATTCAGCATCATAACAGGAATATGTTCCGCCGCCTGCACAATGTATTCATTATCTTCTTTTTTATCATGTAAAAAGTTGGAGCCGCACAGAATAACACTATCCACTCTTTTTGATAAAAGAAGTTCCATGCAGCTTTTTTTGCGTTCCGGCTCATAACCGGTACAACAAAGAATGGTGTCATAGGAATTTTCGCGAAGAAGCTGTTCCAGATAATAAACTGCCTTGGCAAGATATAAATCCGAAGAATCAGCACAAAGAATACCGATGGTTTTCATGGTATCTAAGCCAAGTCCTCTTGCGAAAACATTGGGAGTGTAACCATTAGCCTCCATAACATCCAAAACCTTCTGTCTGGTTTTATCACTGACATTGGAACTGTTATTCAAAACTCTGGATACTGTGGCAATGGATACGCCGGCTTTTTCGGAAATATCATAAATGGTAAGTCCCATAGGTTACTCCGTTTCTGAAGCGTAAGAGTAAGTGACAGGAAGAATAGTAAAACTGTCATTTATATGAAAAGGATGAATAACGCTTCTATCATATTTTTCATGAACATCATAATTAATGTAAGTGCTTACATAAAAGAGTATACAATCATATGGAAAAAAGTGCAAGCCCCTAAATAAAGGAAAATTTGGCGAAAATGGAAAAAATTTTAACTCTAATAAATACAAAAAAAGTAAGACTAAAACATGAAAAATATACTTGACGAACTGGGCAAACCGTTGTAATATCGAAATGTAAGCACTTACATTTTTGATAGTGACATAAAAATAAGACTTTCGGAAATGATAAGTAAAAGGAAAAAAACGTATTCACAAACATTGTTTTAGCAAAGAAAGGGAAGGGTTTAAAGATGAAGGTAATTACATTTGGAGAAATTATGTTAAGACTTGAGCCGGAAGGATACAATCGCTTTTTGCAGGCTGAGAAATACCTTGCAACATATGGCGGAGGAGAAGCAAACGTTGCAGTTTCCCTGGCAAACTTTGGCATGGACGCAGCTTTTGTTACGAAGCTTCCTAAGCACGAAATTGGTCAGGCAGCAGTCAATTCTTTGAGAAAATTTGGTGTGGATACTTCTTATATTACACGTGGTGGAAACAGAGTGGGAATTTATTTCCTTGAGAAGGGTGCCAGCCAGAGAGCATCTAAAGTTATTTATGATCGCGCAGGTTCTGCTATTTGTGAGGCAGATGCACAGGATTTTGATTGGGATAAAATTTTTAATGGTGCGGATTGGTTCCATTTTACAGGTATCACTCCGGCATTAAATCAGAATATTGCTGATATTTGCCTTGCTGCATGTAAGGCCGCAAAGGAAAGAAATATTACGGTAAGCTGTGATTTGAATTACAGAAATAAACTTTGGAGTAAGGAAGAAGCCGGCAAAGTAATGGGTGAACTTTGCAAGTATGTTGATGTATGTATCGCAAATGAGGAAGATGCAGCAGACGTATTCGGTATCCGTTCCGAGGGAACAGATGTTACCGGCGGTAAAGTAAACCATGAAGGATACAAAGAGGTAGCGGCTAAATTGCAGGAGCGTTTTGGTTTTAAGACGGTTGCAATTACCTTAAGAACATCCATTTCTGCAAATGATAACAAGTGGGCAGCAATGCTTTATGAGAACGGCGAATACTTCTTCAGCAAGAGCTATGATGTGCACATTGTTGACCGTGTTGGCGGCGGTGATTCTTTCGGCGCAGGTTTGATTTACGCTTCTTTAAGCGGATATGAATCACAGAAGAAGATTGAATTTGCAGTTGCAGCAAGCTGTTTGAAGCATACCATCGAAGGTGACTTTAATATGGTAACCGTTGATGAAGTGAAGAAACTTGCGGAAGGCGACGGTTCAGGACGTGTACAGAGATAATTGTATGAAATTGTTTATGTAACAGTTATGATTATGTGATAAATAAATGCCAACGGCTGTAAGAATGCTGTTGGCATTTTATGTTTGCTGTATGATGTCAAGAGTGATATAATACTTCTATATGGCTAATGGCTTAAGGGGGAAATTATGAGAGGGAAGAATAAGAATATTGCGGTGCTGACAACCGGTGCGGATTCGGATATACAGGCACGTATGTTAAAGGGGATTGAGATTTACGGAAAAGAAAATGGGTGTAATATTGCCATTTTTCATTGGTTTACCGGTGCATATGAAAGAGAGAAACATAATTTGGGAGAGGTGAATATAGCATATCTTCCGGATTTGAGTCTTTTTGACGGTGTAATAATTTTTTCAAATACTTTTCATATCGAATCAAATAAAAAGAGAATGATAGAGCTTTTAAGTCATCTTACCTGTCCCATTGTATGTGTGGGCGGTAAAATGGAAGACTATTACTATGTGGCAAGTGATAATTATACTGCAATGCGTGAGTTAGTTGAACATTATGTACTGGAACATAAGATGACAAAATTACATTTTGTAAAAGGCGTGGCAGGTAATCCTGATGCGGAAGCACGATTTAAGGCTTATGAGGACGTACTAACGGAGAATGGCATTCCGGTCATTTCAGAGCGAATCAGTCAGGGTGATTTTTATGTAACAGGGGCAGAACAGGCGGCAAAAGAAATATTCAGTTCAAAGCTTTCTTTTCCGGAAGCGATTATATGTGCAAATGATACAATGGCATTAACAATAGTTGCCTGTATGAAGGAGAAAGGATATCGTGTGCCGGAAGATGTATGTGTATCAGGATATGATTATTCCTTTGAGGGACAACATTGCAGTCCAAAACTTACCACTGTGCGTACAAATTTTGATGAGCTGGGAATTACTGCATGTAAGGTATTGTTGGATGTTTTAGACGGCAAAAATGTACCCAAAGAAAATTTATTAGCTGATGAAGTGATTTATGGTGACAGTTGCGGTTGCAGTTGGCGAAGTGAGTCCATTATTCAGTTAAAAGAGCAACACGGAGAAGTGTTCCAACGCAAAATGATTCATCAAATGATTGAATTGGAGAAGAGTATTACGGCAGCAGAGGATTACAATGGCTGGCTTGAAGCTATGAAAGATTTTGTAAGTCTTGTAGACCCGCCGGAATTTTATTTGTGTGCTAACGAAGATTTCGTGGAATCTGTATTTGAACGAAGCTTTGCGGAACAGGAAAGTATGAGCACGGAAGAAAAACTTGCTTACAGTCCTAAGATCAATGTTTTAATTGCGTATCAGAATGGTATTTTTAAAGCGAAGGAATCCTTTGATTCCGGTCTTGCCATGGATGATTTATTTAAAGATAAGGACAAAGGAAAATTGTATTTCTTTTCACCCTTGCATTGCATGGAGCGTAACTACGGATACTTTGTCTTTGTAGACAGTGATTATGTTATGGATAATCAGTTATATGTATATTGGCTGATTTCCATGGGGCATTCCGTGGAAAATATCCGAAAGCAGAATCTTTTGCAGAACGCCATGATACGTTTGGATGAAATGTATATTAAAGATTCACTGACAGGCGCTTATAACCGTTTTGGAATGGAACGTTTCTTTGCAGAAATTAAGATGAAGTCCATGATGTCCAAATGTAAAATGCATATTTCATTTGTGGACTTGGACGGCTTGAAAAAAATAAATGATGATTACGGTCACGAAGAAGGAGACCGAATTATCAGTGCGGCTGCAGAAATTCTTATGAAAAATGCAGGAAAATACTACGTAATTCGTTACGGCGGCGATGAGTTTGTCGTTATGGGTATTGTACAGAATGAACGGGAGACCGAAAATTACTGGAAGAAGGTTCAGGCTGATATTGAACACTACAATCTGAATGAAAAGAAGCATGCGATTTTATCCATGAGTTTCGGTTCGGATATATTTGTGATTGAGCCCAAGACTTATTTAGAAGACTGTATCCGCATTGCAGATAAAAAGATGTATGAACAAAAGAATCAAAAAAAGAAGTTATATAATAAAACAGATAACAGGAGTTAACAATGCATAATGAAATTTTAACAATCGGAAAAATTACAATTCACGGATACGGACTTATGATTGGCATCGGTTTCCTTGTTGCAGTTTTGGTCGGTATGTATCGCGCCAAAAAGAAAGGTATGAATCAGGAGGCAATTCTTGATATTGCAATCTATTGTATATTAGCCGGTTTTTTGGGCGGTAAGCTTTTATATGTAATTGTGGAGTGGAAACGTTTTATTGACAGTCCATGGGCGGTACTTGGCAGTTCGGGATTTGTAGTTTATGGCGGAATCATAACAGGTGTATTAACAGGGTATATTTATACCAGAATTAAAAAGATATCTTTTGTGAAATATTTTGATTTGGTTATGCCTGAGATTGCCATTGCACAGGGATTCGGACGCATTGGTTGCTTTTTGGCAGGTTGTTGCTACGGACGTCCCACGGATTCCTGGTTGGGTGTGGTATTTCCACCGGAAGCCCTTGCACCATCCGGAGTGAAATTATTGCCGACGCAGTTGTTTATGTCAGCAGGTGATTTTTTAATTGCTCTGATTTTGATTTTATATTCCCGTAAAAATAAAATTGACGGTAATATAGGTGCCGGTTATTTAATTTTATATGGTGTGGGAAGATTCGGGATTGAGTTTTTAAGAAATGATTCCAGAGGTTCGGTAGGTGTGTTATCTACCTCGCAGTTTATTTCCCTTTTTATTGTGGCAATCGGTATCGGATTGGTTGTATGGAATGTTATGAGGACTCGTAAGCAAGAGTCTGTAGAAACGAAGAAAAAGGCAAAATAGGTAATACAGGCGCATTTTTCTTTGCAACGCATATCATAGTAGAAGAATGAAAATAAAAATGATATTGTTGTGGAGGCAAAATGAGAGTTATTAATAATTTACCTATGTCCGGTATGAATGTAAGGAACGTCAGAGAGGCAACACCGGCAATTCCCCTTCCGAATCCCGGAGAGGGGGGAGCGGTATTTCCCGGCAATGATATGAATGGTGTCAATGGAGAAACTGATGCAGAACTTAATGATACCAACATGAATAACGGTATGAACGGTAACATGAACATGGGAACGGATATGAACGCGCCCGGCGCAATCCCTGTTATACCATTACCGAATCCCGGGGAAGGCGGAGCAGTGTTTCCAGGCAATAATATGAACGGAACCGGAAGTAATACAGGAACCGGTGCAATACCTGTCATACCATTACCGAATCCCGGGGAAGGCGGAGCGGTATTTCCGGGTAATAATATGAACGGAAATAATAATACCGGAAGCTTCATACCTACGATTCCGGGAACGATTATTATCACATACCCCAGACCGAATGAGAATTGTTCTTTCTGTAATCCCGGAAGTAACCGTAATGGTAAAATACGTTTTTTGAATGCGGCCAGCGGATATAATTCTTTTTGGGTATATATCAATGACAAACTTCTTGTCAATGATTTTGGATTTGCGGATGTGACGGAATATGTGGATGTGGCAACCGGAGAACCTGTGATTACTCTCATGGGAGAAAACGGTTATGTATATCTGCAACAGCCCATTACCGTCAAGAACGGCATGATGGCAACGGTTGCTATTGTAAATACAGCATCGGGATTAGGGTTTAAAACGATTACGGATGAAAATTGTGATCGCGCGAGAAACGCTTCCTGTGTCAGAGTCGGTAATTTGTCTTACAATAGCGGACCTTTAAATGTAGTAATCGGCAATAGGTACGTAACCTTCCGAAACGTTAATTCCGGTGAAGTAACTGATTTTGCTACAATTTGGCCCGGTGAATATTCTTATACCGTAAGTAGAACCAACAATACCATGTATCCTATCTGGGGAAGTACTACATTGTTACAGTCAGTACTTTACCTTCAACAGGATAAAAATTACACTATTTATTTATTCCAGTATAATCCTTCAGCGGATGCAATCAAAGCTGTAATTGTAGAGGATTAGCATATACGTTCAAAGTTTTGTTATGGTTTGAATGCCGTATTAGAGCAGAACTTATATTGACAATATTAAAAAAGTGAGTATACTAAAATGAGAATTATTCTCAAATTGTAATACTCGCTTTTTTATTTGCGGATAGAAAGTAAAGGGAAAGATGAAAAAGAATAGGTTATTTTTATTTTTAACAATATTAATGATGATATGGTTTGTTGCGGGATGCGGTGGTGCAGAAGCCGGTGATTCGATTAGTGGTAAGACAACAATTGTGTGTACAAATTTTCCGCTGTATGATTGGACGAGAACGCTTCTTGCAGGTAGTGAGGCAGAGGTAATTCTGCTTTTGGATAACGGAACGGATATGCATAGTTTTCAACCTTCTGCAGAAGAGCTGATTCAAATTGCGGAATGTGATGTCTTGGTACATGTAGGAGGAGAATCCGATTTGTGGCTTGAAGAGGCTTTAGATGCGAACCCGAATGAAGATCGCATTGTTGTTAATTTGATGGATGTATTAGAGGATGAATTAAAGGAAGAGACTCATGTGGAAGGGATGCAGACAGAGCATGAACATGAGCATGAGGAAAAAAATACTATGGACGAACATATATGGTTATCTCTTCGTTTGGCCGCGAAGGCTTGTGAGGCTATTGAAGATGCCGTGTGTCTGACATTACCGGAAGAGGCGGAGCAAATTCGTGCAAATGGTGAACAATATAGAGGAGAGTTGGTCGCGCTGGAACAGAAGTATGAGGATATGATTACGGAATCCGGAGAACAGGGAATTATTCTGGTAGCAGATCGCTTTCCGTTTTTATACATGATGGAGGACTATGGGATAGAGTATTATGCGGCATTTCCGGGGTGTTCAACGGAGTCTGAAGCAGATTTTGAGACTGTAGTTTTTCTGGCGGAAAAAGTAACAGAGAACGATTTGGATGTCCTTTTTATTACTGAGAGCGGTACGGATGTGTTAGCACAAACCATATCGGAAAATGCAGGTAAAAAAGATGTGGAGATTGTCACATTACATTCCATGCAGGTGGTATACCAAAGCGATATAGAAAGCGGATGTTCTTACATCGGTTATATGGAAGAAAATTTAGAAGCGTTAAGGTCTGCATTTTAATGCAAAACGATGAAGCATATGTTAAAACATTTTTTTACAGAAAGCAGGTTAAAAGATGGCACAGCTAATATGTGAAAATGTCATAATGGGATATGAAAAAAAAGCAGTGACCCATAGCATCAATTTTAAATTGGAGCAAGGGGACTACTTATATATTATCGGTGATAATGGTTCGGGTAAATCCACTTTGATTAAAGGTATTTTAGGTCTTTGCAAACCGATGGAAGGCAAAATATCTTTTGGTGACGGATTAAAACAGAATGAAATCGGATATATGCCGCAGCAGACTATTGTACAGAAGGACTTCCCCGCATCGGTAGAAGAGATTATAATTTCCGGATGCTTGAACAGAAGCGGATTAAGGCCATTTTATACAAAGAAGGATAAGCAGTTGATGGATGAGATGCTTCTTAAAATGGAAATTCTTGATTTGAAAAAGAGAAGCTATAGAGAATTGTCCGGAGGGCAGCAGCAAAGAGTCTTACTTGCAAGAGCACTTTGTGCAACACAGAAAATGTTGCTTTTAGATGAGCCTGTTGCAGGACTTGATCCGGAAACTATATTGGAATTTTATGAGCTTCTTAAAAAATTGAATCGGGAAGACGGAATCACCATTATTATGGTTTCCCATGACTTGCCGGCAGTTTCCCAATATGCCAGTCATGTTTTAAATCTGGTGAAGGAACCTGTTTTTTTCGGAACGAAGGATGAATATATCAAAGCAGGGGAGGGTGTGTAATTTATGGAATTATTTGACAAGCTCGCGTATTACTTATCTTACCCTTTAGTGCAGTATGCCTTGATTGTAGGAGTGCTGATTGCCCTGTGTTCATCTTTGTTGGGGGTAACACTGGTATTAAAAAGACTGTCTTTTATCGGGGACGGATTGTCACATGTGGCTTTTGGAGCCATGGCATTTGCAGTGGTGTTGAATTTTACCAATCAAATGTTACTAATACTTCCGGTTACTGTTGTGGTTGCAATTTTGCTTTTATGCACCGGTAAGAATACCAAAATAAAAGGTGATGCGGCAATTGCCATGCTGTCTGTCGGGGCACTGGCTTTAGGCTATCTGGTACTTAATATTTTTCCGGAAATGGTAAAATCAGGAAATGTTGCAGGTGATGTGTGCAGTACCTTATTTGGAAGCGCATCCCTTTTGACATTATCATCTAAGGATGTATGGTTATGTATCGGCTTATCGGTGTTTGTAATTGCAATCTTTATTTTCTTTTATCATAAACTGTTTGCCATTACTTTTGACGAAAATTTTGCGGCGGCAACAGGAGTAAAAGTACAGGCATATAATATTTTACTTGCTACGGTAATAGCGGTAGTTATAGTGCTTGCCATGAAACTGGTAGGCTCCCTGTTAATATCTGCCTTGATTATTTTTCCTACTATGTCGGCAATGCGAATATTTAAAAGTTTTCGAAGTGTTATTATTTGTTCGGCGGTATTGTCAGTATTTTGTGCATTTTCAGGGATGCTGGTATCCATTATCTTTTCCACTCCTGTAGGCGCTACGGTTGTAGCAGCTGACATTGTAATGTTTGGTATATTCGCGCTGATAGGTAAGTTTCGGGGATAATAGCGAAAACTTTGTGAAAAGGTTGACTTTCCAATAAAAAAATAAGATGATAAAAAAAACACTTAAGGAGGAGCCTGGGGTAAAAGATAGCGCAGGCATAAAAATATGAATTATAAAAAAGCAAATACGGTATCAAATTATCTGTTTATTTTTTCTATGGCATTTTTAGGCGGAGCTCTTTTGTTTTCTCCGATTTTTGCACTGATTTGCCTGGTAATTGCAATCGGTCTTATTATTGCAGCGATTGTAATCAGAATCAAATATTGGAGATGTCCTCATTGTAAAAAGATGTTATCATTAGGCTTTGGTATGGAGCCTAAGAATTGTCCTAAATGCAGAGGTTATCTGTTGGAGGATGAGAAAAAATAGAACACGAATATTATTATAAAAAGGAATACGATTAAATCGTATTCTTTTTTTATTTAGGAAACCAAAAGAATGTAAATTCTATTTGAAATAATTTGACATTATTTTTACTTTTATTTTGCAAAAGCGTGCATGTAAAATTTACATGGCTTTGATAGACTCAATTTGCGAGCTGAGGAAAAAAGCCGCAGAAAGAGGATAAGAAAATGAAGAAGATGAAATGGATTTTAGTGACGGTAGCATCTATGGCATTTTTATTTGCAGGATGCACAAACGGCAATCAAAGTAACGCGGAAGTAAACAATGATGCAATATCTGATGTAGTAGCCGAAGACAGCGTAGAAACACAAGTGAATTTCGCGGGTGAGATTACGGTAGTATCCAGAGAAGATGGTTCCGGAACAAGAGGTGCTTTTATTGAATTGTTCGGTATTGAACAAAAGGATGAAAGTGGTGAAAAAGTGGATTATACCACAGATATGGCGGAAATTACCAACAGTACATCGGTAATGCTTACCACAGTAGAAGGAAATCCTTATGCAATCGGATATGTTTCTATGGGTTCCTTAAATGATTCTGTAAAAGCGGTTTCAATTGATGGGGTAGAACCTACTATTGGGAATGTAGAGAATGGTACATATGCAGTATCAAGACCGTTTAATATTGCAACATGTGGAGAAGTAAATGACGTGACCCGAGACTTTATTGATTTTATCATGAGTGCAGAAGGACAGGCTGTTGTGACGGAGAAGGGATATATCAGCGTTGGTGAAGCGGCTCCTTATACAGGCGGAGGAATGAGCGGTAAGATTACTGTCGGTGGTTCTTCATCTGTAACTCCTGTTATGGAAGCTTTAAAGGAAGCTTATATTGTATTAAATCCGGATGTAACAATCGAAATTCAGCAGAGTGATTCTACAACGGGTATGACAAGTGCTTCAGAAGGTATCTGTGATATTGGTATGGCATCCAGAGACTTAAAGGATTCTGAGCTGGAAGCAGGACTCGTACCTACCGTAATTGCCAAAGATGGTATTGCAGTAATAGTAAACCATGAAAATCCTGTAGCTAATATGACACAGGATGAAGTAAGAGCTATCTATATGGGTGAAGCAACTGAGTGGTAAAAATTCTCCTCATAAAAAATAAAGGGAGTCGGCTGATATGGTATAAAACCGACTCCCGATTTTGTATGAAATAATGATTGGAAAGATAGAAATGAATCGTTTTATTGAAAAATGTATTGAAATAATATTTATGCTTACTGCTCTGGTATGCATTGTTGCAGTTGCAGTTATTTGTTTTTTCCTTTTTAAAAACGGGATTCCGGCTATAGGTGAAATCGGTGTCTCAGATTTTTTGTTTGGAATGAAATGGAAACCGGGAAATGAGTTATTTGGAATTTTGCCTATGATTATAGGCAGCATTCTTGTAACAGGACTTTCTGTTTTGCTTGGTGTGCCTATCGGAATTTTGAGTGCTGTTTTTATGGTATTTTATTGTAAGAAAGGACTGTATAGAATTTTAAAACCAACAGTTGATTTGCTTGCCGGTACTCCGTCCATTGTATATGGTTTCTTTGGCCTGGTGGTTATTGTACCGATTATGCAACAGTTGTTTGGAGGTGGAGGAAAAAGTGTACTAACGGCATCTGTTCTTCTTGGAATCATGATTTTGCCCACTATCATAAGTGTGACCGAAAGTGCTTTACGTGCTGTGCCGAATTCCTATTATGAAGGAGCTCTTGCATTGGGGGCCAGTCATGAAAGCAGTATTTTTAAAACCGTGCTTCCGGCTGCAAGGTCCGGGGTAATGGCCGGTGTTATTTTAGGCGTGGGGCGTTCTGTCGGCGAGACCATGGCTGTCAGCATGGTAGCAGGGAATCAGCCGGTGATTCCGGAAAGTTTGTTTAAGGGCGTCCGTACCCTGACTGCCAACATTGTACTGGAGATGGGGTACGCGGCGGATTTGCACAGAGAAGCTTTGATTGCAACGGCTGTGGTTCTTTTTATGTTTATTCTGCTCATTAACTTAAGCTTCTCCATTATCAAAAGGAGGAAGGTGCAGTAATGACCACACAAAATAAAATTATGCAAAGAAATACGAAACCTGACGCAAAGAGAATAGAATCATGGCTGATTAGAATTGTCGTACATATAGCTGCGGTGATTACAATTTCTGTTCCGGTTATTTTAATCGGTTATGTTTTAATTCGCGGTATTCCAAATCTTCGTTGGTCCCTGTTTGCATGGGAATATAACAGTACCAATGTATCCATGATGCCGGCAATCATAAATACAATTATCATGACGCTTTTGGCTCTGCTACCGGCTATGATATTTGGAATCGGCGGGGCGATTTATTTGACAGAGTACGCAAAAAAGGAAAGTCTTTTGGTAAAGTGCATCGATATAACTGCGGAGACTTTGGCGGGTATACCTTCTATCGTCTATGGATTGTTCGGATATTTGACTTTTTGTATTGAAATGAAGTTTAATTTTTCGCTTTTAAGCGGTGGACTGACTTTGGCAATAATGGTTCTTCCGGTTATTTTGCAAACAACAAAGGAAGCTTTGTTAGCAGTGCCGGAAAGCTACAGAGAAGGAAGTTTGGGCCTTGGTGCCGGAAAAATTCGCACCATAGTCAAGATTGCGCTACCTTCTGCAGTGCCGGGAATTCTCTCCGGTGTGATACTTGCAGTAGGTCGAATAGTAGGAGAAACCGCTGCGTTGATTTATACGGCTGGAACAGTTGCCGGTGTGCCGGAGAGTATTATGAATTCCGGTCGTACCCTTTCAGTGCATATGTATGCTCTTTTATCTGAAGGATTATATACAGAAGAAGCATATGCAACAGCAGTAGTACTTCTTTTAATTGTGACAGGTATCAATGCAACAGCAAATGGTGTTGCAAAGTCGGTAGCTAAGAAGCATCAAGATGCATAAATCTATAAAAAAGTATATAAGAATTGGAGAAAAGATGAATAAGTTTGAAATAAAAAATGCCAATCTCTTTTATGGAGATTTTTGGGCATTAAAAAATATATCATTACAAATTCCCGAGCATCAGATTACAGCTTTTATCGGACCTTCCGGATGTGGTAAATCTACTCTTTTAAAATCTTTAAATCGTATGAATGATTTGGTGCAGGGATGTAAAATTACGGGAGATTTTCTTTTAGACGGCGAGAATATTTATGCAGGCAAGGATGTAAATTCTCTTCGCAAAAGAGTAGGTATGGTATTTCAAAAACCCAACCCTTTTCCTATGAGTATTTATGACAATGTAGCGTATGGTCCCAGAACCTATGGTGTCCGCAGTAAGAAAAAATTGGATGAAATTGTGGAAGAGGCATTAAGAGATGCTGCTATTTGGGACGAGGTAAAAGATCGTCTGAAAAAGAGTGCTTTGGGACTTTCCGGAGGGCAGCAACAAAGACTTTGCATTGCAAGAGCTTTGGCAGTGAAACCGGAAGTGCTTTTAATGGACGAACCCACATCAGCATTGGACCCGATTTCTACATTAAAAATAGAAGATTGGGCAATGGAGATGAAAAAGAACTATACCATTATTATTGTAACTCACAATATGCAACAGGCAGCACGTATTGCTGATCGTACAGCCTTCTTTTTGCTTGGCGAAGTTGTGGAATATGATACTACGGAGAATATGTTTTCTATGCCCAAAGATAAAAGAACGCAGGACTATATTACGGGGAGGTTTGGTTAATGAGAAAATTTTACGAAGAAGAACTGTTTTTATTGAATCAGGAACTATTTTATATGGGCAAGCTTTGCGAAGAAATTTTAAATTCAGTTACCGCAGATTTAAAAGGCGAAGCATGCGAATATGATAATGTACGTAATTTGGAAGCGCAGATTGATGAAAAAGAGAGAGAAATTGAGCATAGATGTATGAAGCTTCTTTTGCTGCAACAACCGGTGGCTCAAGATTTACGTAATGTATCTGCCGCGTTAAAAATGATTTCTGATTTGGAACGTATCGGAGATCAGGCATTAGATATTGATGAGTTGATTCCATATGTAGAAAAGATGGATAAAGATAATCTGGGAATTGTAATTTCTATGGTGGAACAATGTAGAAAAATGTTGGCAGAAAGCATTACAGCATATATCGGCACAGATGTTGTTCTTGCGAAAAAAGTGGTTGATGAAGATGACATAGTAGATGACTTATATGTGAAACAAAAAAATAAACTGATTTGTTTATTTGAAGAAGGGCATCCGCATGCTCAAGCAGGGCTTGACCTTTTGATTATTGCAAAATATTTGGAGCGTATAGCTGATCATTGTACAAATGTAGCAGAGTGGGCATTGTTTTCTATAGAGGGAAAAAGAGAGTTCTAAAGTTGACACTTTTACAAAAATCCTCTATCTTTGTATATAGAAGTACAAGATAGAGGGGTTTATATTTTTATGAAAAGTACTTATCAGACTCAACAACGTAAAATATTATTGAATTTTTTATCATCTGCCCATGACAGACAGTTTACGATCGAGGAAATCTTGGAAGAATTGAACAGTAAAGGCGAGTCTGTACCTAAAAGCTCTGTTTACCGACTAATGAAAAAGCTGGTGGAGGAAGGTGTGGTACGTCGCCATTCCAAAGAAGATTCCAGACAATATGTATATCAGATTATGGAAAGTGAAGAATGTCATTCTCATTTGCATTTGCAGTGTACAGAGTGTGGGAAACTGGTACATCTAAGTCATGAGGCAACCAAAGAAGCAAGACAGTGGATGCAGGGAGCAACCGGTTTTGAACTTGATCAGGAGAAAACCTTTCTTTACGGAACCTGCACGGATTGTAAAAAATATAAATAATAGAAATAATAGAAATAATAGAAATAATAGAAATAATAGAACGTATTATTAGAAATTAAAAGGTTGCAAAAACCCGAATGCCGGAAATTTATCATTCCGATATTCGGGTTTTGTTTTTTATCATTATTAAGTCGTATTAGAAATGACATTTAAAGAAATATAAGAATTCCTGTAAAAACTTATCCGTCCAAGGTCTTTTCAGCCAATCTTCATAAGTAATCCGTTTACAGATTTTGATAGTATCTTCAAAATCTTTATCTATATCTTTTAAAACGTCTCCGTCAGGAATCCATACACCATTTTCAAAATGGGTATAAAAACTTCTGAAGTCCATATTGATTGTGCCTACAATAGCAGAGGATTCATTTGTACAATGCTTTGCATGAATGAATCCGGGAGTGTATTCGTAGATTTCCACTCCGTCTCTAAGTAAAGGTCCATAATGGCTTACGGTTAAGTGACGGACGATTTTTTTGTCAGGAACTCCGGGTGTAATAATTCGTACTCTTACTCCTGATTTAGCGGCAAGGCAAAGGACATCTTTCATGGTGTCGTCAATTATCAGGTATGGAGTCATAATGTTTATATGATCTCTTGCATTACAGATAATCTGTAGAAACATATCCATGGCCGGATTATCAGGATTATTAGAGGGACCGTCGGCAAAGGGCTGACAATAGGTTCCGCCTTCGATTTTTTTATGAGGGACAGGAAAATCATTAATGTGAATATTTCCGCCTGAAGCATTCCACATACCGATAAAAATCAACTGCATGCCATAAATGGCATCACCCTCCAAACGGAGTCCGGTATCTTTCCAATGTCCGTAGGGAGATATGATGTTTGCATATCGGTCGCTGATGTTAATTCCGCCGGTATATGCATATTTACCATCAACAACAAGGATTTTTTGGTGGTTACGGTAATTAAAGAATAACCGATGGTAACTGCGTTCTACCGGATTAAAAATCAGTACATTAAACCCCTTCTTTTTTAACTCTTTAATAGAAGTATCCGACATTTGCATAAAAGAGCCTGTGTCGTCAAACATTACATATATTTTAACGCCCTGATTGATTTTTTGCTCTAAAATTTCCGTGTACCGCTCCCAAATGGAACCATCAGCAATAATAAAGAAACTGATAAAAACATACTTTTCTGCTGTTTTTAATTTTTCTTCCACGTCTTTAAAAAAACGTTCGCCGATTTCAAAATAAGTAACGGCAGTATTTTCATACAACGGATAATTTTGATTATAAAGGTAGGAGGCAATTTTTCCTTTGTCAGCATCTTCGGATGCCAGCTTTTTAATGATTGTTGCATCCATAATCTGATTTTCATTTGCCTTGTCTATAGCACGTTGTATTTCTTTGTGGGCCTTGCGGTTAATAACGGAACGTCCCCAGAATAAATACATGATATGACCGGCAATCGGTAAAACCAAGGCAACACCCAACCAATATAATTTGTAAGCCGCATTTCGGTCACTGGCAATCAACGGTATCATTACAATGATACTGAGTAATTCGAAGACTGCATACAGGTATACTATATAACGATTCAGAAAATAAGATCCAACCAGGATCAGCAATAAATCTACCAGGAACAGAAGAAATATGAGAGCAAATCGCATAAAAGTTTTCACATAACTGTATTCCCGGTTTTTCTTTTTGACTAGTTTGCTCAAACAGAATCACCTCTTCACTTTATAACTATTTTTACATAACAACTTGTAAAAAATTCCCATTGATTAAAGAATAACACTATTTTTTTAAGAAATTGTTAATTTATGTTCTAAAATGATAGACTGTAAATACAATATTATTTTATAATATGCAATTTTTTTGCTTTGTTATTAAATTTTAATGGAAAAATTATAGAAAGTCTAGTATAATGTGTAATAGGGGAAAGTATACCCTTTACTATGCTTGAGAGATGGGTATATGAAAAGAAAAGGGATTGGAGATTGGTGAAAAATGGAAATGTCTGAGATCCGCAAATTGTGTATGAATTGTATGCATATGAGTAAGGAAGATGAATTCTGTCCTGTCTGCGGTAAAGCAAAAAGGGGATTGAAGAGTTTCGGACGCGCGTTGGAGCCCGGAACTATTTTGAATGGAAAAATTTTAATCGGTAATATTCTTGGAATGGGTAATTTCGGTATTACATATATGGGTTTTGATTTGTTATTGGAATACCGCGTTGCAGTGAAAGAATTTTTCCCGGATGAAATGGTAGAACGTGATACTAATGATGCGTTATATGTAGCAGAAGGAACTACACCGGAAGAATATTATGAAGAATTGAAAGCATATCAGCGTGAAGCAAAAACTCTTGCGCAGTTTTCAAAGTATCCAGGTATTGTATCCATTAAAGAACTTTTTTATGAAAATAATACAGCCTATATGGTTATGGAATACTTAGAGGGTGGTACTCTTAGAAGATATATAGATAATCATGGCGGTAAACTTGAGGTGGAGCATGCACTTGCATTAATGGAACCGGTTATTACCTCCATGGAAGAAATTCATAAGAGCGGTTTGATTCATCGTGATATCAGCCCTGAAAATATCATGCTTGATAAAGACGGAAGCATTAAGGTGATTGACTTCGGTGCTACCAAGAAGTTAAGTAATAAGACAGCTCAAATTTATTTCGGTAAGTTTGGCTATGCACCGTTAGAACAGATGGTGGGTGAAGGACAGGGACCTTGGACTGATGTTTATGGTATTTGTGCGACACTGTATTGTATGATTACCGGAGATATTCCTACGGATGCATTTGAGAGAAGCCAGAATGAGCCCTTGATGCATATTGCCGATTACGGCATACCTATGGAACGCAGAATTGCAGATGCCATTATGCGCGGTCTTTCCATGGAATGCAAAGACAGACAGCAGGATATGGGGCAGTTAAAGAGACACTTATATGGTCAGAAAATAAAACAGGAATTTGCTGAAACATACGAAATTCAGTATCCTCACAGCAATGCATTGATGTTATATGATAAGAAGAATCGCAGAGTATGGTTCGGACATTACCCTATGAATGAAGTAACCGGTTCACGTCTTACAACAGACATTATTTATGCAAATTATGATGGTAATGACAGAGCAGTATTGGATTCCGGCAAGTTTAAAAGATTCAGCGCCAAGGATGCGTTGATGTCTAAAGATTTCCGTTTGATTAATAAACAGAAAATCAAAGATGAAAGCAGAATGTATCGTATTTTTGAATGTACGGATATTCCTTGGATTATTTTATATCAGAACGGAAATAAAATGATTCTTCAGTCTGAGTATGTATTGGATTACCAGTTATATGATGAGAAATCCTATATTGATATGACAGAGCGTGAGGTGACTAAGATTCGTACGGGAATCGGCTGGGAAACCAGTAAAATCCGTGAATGGTTAAATCGCGATTTCTTCCGCGAGGCTTTTACCAAGGAAGAGCAGGAAAAGATTATTATCAAAGAAGTGAAAACGCCCATCTCTTCTTTTACGGACCAGATTACTTATGACAGAGTATTCCTTCCTTCTGTAGAAGAAGTGATGAATGGTTTTGAAAATCGTGCCGTGCGAGGCGGTAATGCATTAAAAACTCCTGTAAATCAGAGTCAGATTCTTTTCTCGCAGTATGCTGCGGCAAAGAAGATGGATGAAGCGCTTCCTATGGGTTATGCATTAAGAACCAGAGGAACCATTAATGCTGAAAGTGCTACTTTTACCTATGGAGAGAATTGCGACGGACACTCTATTCAGAATGGTAAAATGAAGCAGTGGAAGTTGAACATTCCTATGGGAATCAGACCGATTATTCAGGTTGATGTAAGTGATATTGTAGAAGTGTAGAGGACAAAGATAATGAGTAATTACGTAATGAGTGATGTCCACGGTCAATATAAAACTTACATGAAAATGATTAAAAAGATTGGCCTGAAGGCAGAAGATACATTATATATTCTGGGCGATGTAATAGACAGAGGTTCGGATGGGATAAAAATTATATCGGATATCATGAAACGTCCTAATGTAGTTATGATTTTGGGAAATCATGAAATGCTGATGCTGGATGCATTGAAGAATTTTGATGAAATCGCCAGTAAGGACAGACATGATACGGATGATATTGATTTGTGGTTAGATCCTTGTAACGGAGGAGAATCTACTTATGAAGAATTTCAGAAGTTAACATCGACGAAGAGAAAAGCAATTATAGAATTTTTAGAGAATGCATGGATTATCAAAAAGATTAAGGTAAATAATAAAACATACCATCTTTCTCATGCATATACCTGTAACAAAAAAATTAAAGAAGGCTTCTGTTATAAAGATTTGACACATGATGAAATTTGGGATATTGTGTGGATGAATATATATGACAGAGCTTTTATCAGAGAGAATAAGGATAAGTTATATCCTAATAAAAAGAATATATATATATCAGGGCATACGTTTACACAGCGTTTGGATTGTATTGATGATTTAGGCAGAGGATTAATTTATCATAATCCGGATTATTATGGCTATCATGTTTACAACATTGATTGCGGCATGGCATTGAAGAATAAATCCAGTCAGTTGGCTTGTATGCGCCTAGAGGACGGAGAACAGTTTTACATACCCTTGGAAGCAGGGACAAAGAAAACAAAATAAAAGAATAAAAAGCCTCAGTTTTTCGAAGACTAAATATAGTCCGATAAAAGGAGGCTTTTTTATTATGAAAGAAAAATTTGGTATTATTTTTATAGTTATTATTGCGGCATTGTGTCTCTTCGGATGCTCAGAAGACTTGCCGGAAGAAGAGATGGTAAATATACATTGTGATGAATATGTTCTGTAATGATTAATATAGAAAAAGTAATATTTATGGAATTTAATCTCTTATATCCAACCGCCATCTAAGGTTATAATCTGACCGGTAAAATAGGTGGGCATATTAAGAAGGCTGATAACTGTCTGCGCTACTTCTTCGCAACTACCGGGCCTGCCTGCGGGGATTTCTTCTGTCAAGGCGCATATATCTTCTGCGGAGAGATGAGCATTCATTTGTGTATCAATTAAACCGCAGGCTATGGCATTGACCTGTATGCCGCTGGGAGCCAGTTCTTTGGCTAATGCTTTGGTAAGCGCATTTAATCCACCTTTAGAGGCTGAATATGCAACTTCGGCAGATGCCCCTGTATCACCCCATACGGATGAGATGTTAATAATGTGCCCGCTGTGTTTTTGTAACATTAGAGGAATGGCGTATTTGGAAGTATAGAATGCAGAGGATAAATTTGTGTTAATAATATTGTTCCATTCTTCTATAGTCATATCCTGCAATAATCCGACATATGAAATGCCGGCATTATTTATGATAATATCCGGAGCGGGACTATTTTCAAATAATTTATGGACTGATTCGGCATCTTTTGCATCGCATTGCATTGTAATGCAGTTAATCCTATAAGTTTTCTTAAGATGACTTGCTAAGTCAATAAGTGTATCATAAGAATTTAAGCAGGTTAAAATCAGATGATATCCTTCCTTTGCCAACGCTTCTGCAATGCTTTTGCCTATGCCTCGGGAGGCGCCTGTAACCAGAGCATATGAATTCATGGGAATACTCCTTCTATAATTATATAATAAAAAGATTACTTAGGTTTTAGTATAGTTCATCCGGCCTGCATCTGCAAGGATTTCTCTTTGGGAAGATTGAAATTTACATTAAAAACTGATACAGTAGAATGTAGAAAAAACTATAACAAAATCAGATGAAAGGAATAATAAAATGTACGATTTGGTAATTATTGGTTCCGGCCCTGCCGGTATGTCTGCGGCAATTTATGCACAAAGGGCGTGCTTAAATACGTTGATGTTGGAGCGGACCGGGTTTGGCGGCGGACAGGTTTTAAATACCTACGAAGTAGATAATTATCCCGGCCTTCCCGGAATCAGTGGTTTTGAACTGGCACAAAAAATGAGCGAGCACGCCGCTAAGATGAAGACAAAAACTGTGGAAGATGATGTAACAGAGATTCGCGCAGAGAATGGTGTATATACTATTGTAGGTGAGAATGGGACCTATGAAACCAAAGGTATTATCATTGCAACCGGTGCTAAACATGCCCATTTAAATGTTCCCGGAGAGGAAGAATTGGCAGGAATGGGAGTGTCTTATTGTGCAACCTGTGACGGCGCGTTTTTTACGGGAAGGGATGTTGCAGTAGTTGGTGGTGGAGATGTTGCGGTAGAAGATGCTATTTTTTTGGCACGAAATTGTAATAAAGTATATCTTATTCACCGAAGGGATGAACTGCGCGCAGCTAAAACTTTACAGGAAGCTGTTAAGGAATGCGAAAATGTTGAGATTCTTTGGAATACCACGGTTGAAGAGATAAAAGGGGAAGATGCGGTCTCTTCTTTGACTATTAAGAATAAGGTGAGTGGGGAAATAAGTAGTCTTAATGTGGCAGGTGTGTTTATTGCTGTCGGCATTCTTCCTAATTCAGAAGCGTTTAAGGGTGTGGTTGAAACAGATGCATCAGGATATATTCTGGCAGGAGAAGAATGTAAGACCAATTTGCCTTTTGTATATGCTGTAGGAGATGTAAGAACCAAACCTTTGCGACAGGTTGTTACTGCAGTAGCTGATGGTGCCAATGCCGTGACTGCTTTCCAAAAGGATTTGTTACAGTAAATGTTACGAAAAAATTTCATAAATATTTATCTTGTATTTTCAGAAAAGCCCGAAAAATAAGCCTTTCCAGAGATTGGTAAACATAAAATGTGTTGACAAATATTACGAAAACTGCTATATTGTTACTTGGATGTAACAATTTTGTAATATTTACACTTCAACTCAGAAGATGAGAAAGGTTTTACGGTGGATATTTTATGAGACGTAAAAAACTGACTACGGGTATATGTGCAATGGGTATTGCAATTGCAATGGCAAGTCTTTCCCTTTCGGTAGAAGCGAACGGAAAGTTTACGGAATTACCCGCAGCCGGAGCGGCAGTTGATATAGGAGAAGGTTCTTCTTATATTGATGTGCAGGCTTCCATTGAATCAATAGTAAAAGATTCATCTGCGTATGCTTCCAATACCAGTTCAGTAGAATTGCAGACAATCCAAAACAATGTGTCTGTTGTTCGTGCGACGGAATCTATAGATGAACAGTCTGTTGCTGGGGCACAGATATCTTCGGAAGCTGCATATGAAGAGAATGCGCAGACAATTCAGCCAATTACTGCTGCGACAGTGCAGGAAGCAACTACTGAGCCTGTTAGTGAAGAGCAGATGGCATCAACGCCGGAAGTAATTAAGGCAGATACAGTTTTAGCAGATAATACAGCACAAAGCGGAGTTGCAGATGAAAGTATAACAGCGGAAGCTGCGACAGAAACAAATACAGAAGAAGCAATAACGGGGAATAAAATTATTCCGACTGAGGAATTGGAAATTCCCGGTGCTAATGTTGCAGTGAAAGAAGAAATTCCGGCTGAGTATGAGAATTTGGTAATTGCAGATGTAAATGATTATGTGAATGTGCGTGCAGAAGCAAATACGGAATCTGAAATCGTAGGTAAACTTTATGATGATTCGGTTGGAACCTTGCTTAAAGAAGAAAACGGCTGGTATCAGATTCAGTCCGGAAATGTAACAGGTTATGTAAAGGCAGAATTTTGCGTAACAGGTGAAGAAGCGATTGCGTTAGCCGAAGAGGTTGGAACAAGAATTGCTACAGTGAATACAACTACTTTAAAGGTTCGTGAGGAAGCAGATATTGAATCTTCTGTTATCGGTCTCGTTCCCATGGGAGAAGAACTCGAGGTAATTAAGGAAGAAGAGGAAATTGAAGGTTGGGTTAAGGTATCTGTTGAAGAAGGCGAAGGTTATGTTTCTACAGAATATGTTAGTTTACGTACTGATTTTGTAAAGGCAGAATCCAGAGAAGAAGAACAGCAGCGCCTTTTAGCCGAAGCGCAGGCGAGAGCAGAAGCGCAGCAGGCGGCACAACAGGCGATTGCAAGCAATTCTAATTCGACGACTACAGTTCCTGTTATTACAGGTGATAGTGAGATGGGTGTAGCTGTTGCTGAATATGCATGTCAGTTTGTTGGTAATCCTTATGTATGGGGTGGCACCTCTCTTACAAATGGTGCGGATTGTTCCGGTTTTGTAATGAGTGTATATGCAAACTTTGGAGTATCACTTCCTCATTCATCTACTTCTGATCGTACGCAGGGATATGAAGTAGAAGGCGGTTTGGCAAATGCACAGCCCGGAGATTTGATTTGTTATTCCGGTCATGTGGCGATTTATATCGGAAACGGACAAATCGTACATGCAAGTTCAAGTAAAACAGGTATTATTATATCAAATGCAGATTATAAGAAGGTTCTTGCGGTTCGTAGAATTTTCTAGATATGTTATTATGAGCGGTTCCTTACGGAGCCGCTTTTTTATTACTTCTTATATGAGAAGATTTGTAATATATATTCCCGGGATATTGTAAAGTATATTTTTTAATAATTTAAAATATTGTAAAACAATTATATAGGAGATTACAGTTTTAGGTAGAAGATTACTTTTGTATAATATGCACAAATATGTCGAATGCAAGGGAAAAATGTAAAAATACTAAAAAAAGATATCCACAGTTATTTTGCTGAAAAAATACCGAAAAATCACTTATGCACTAAGTTATGCACATTATCCACCGATTTTTTGACTAAAAAGGTCGTGATTTTATGGAAACCACCAAAACATTCGTTTTGTACATAACGTAGAAAAAGTCGAAAAAAGCAAAAAATAATCGTTGATATATTGACATTTCAAATGTCAAAAAAGAGAGAAACAATTGGATAAATTTTCAGTACAATTATAGAAAATATTGCAAATATATGGACAAATATGGTATAATAATCACGTACACAATGAGTAAGCATTTTTGGCCAATCATGGTACGATCTACGATAAACCAATGAAAGGGTGATCAGTATGAAATTTATTATTATTGGGAAAAACATTGAGGTTACACCGGGACTTAAAAGTGCGGTAGAGGACAAAATCGGAAAGCTTGAGAAGTACTTTACACAGGAGACAGAAGTTCATGTAACTCTTAGTGTAGAAAAGGATCGTCAGAAGATTGAAGTTACCATTCCTGTAAAGGGTAAGATTATTCGTTCGGAACAGGTAAGTAATGATATGTATGTATCCATTGACCTGGTGGAAGAAATCATCGAAAGACAATTAAAGAAATATAAGAATAAGATTGTGGACCAGAAACATAATACAGATTTCTTTAAGAGTGACTATATCGAGAAAGAATTTGTGGATGATGATGAAATTAAGATTATTCGTTCTAAGAAGTTTGATATCAAGCCTATGTATCCGGAAGATGCATGTGTTCAAATGGAATTGTTAGGACATAATTTCTTTGTATTCAATAATGCTGAAACAGATTTAATCAGTGTTGTTTATAAGAGAAAAGGTAATACTTACGGATTAATTGAACCGGAACAATAAAATTGAATATTAGGCCGTTTAGGCATGTTAAAAGGCAACTCTTTAGGGAGTTGCCTTTTTGCTGCACCATATAAATTGTTATGGTAGCGAATCTTTTATGCTTCGTCTATTGCAAGTCTTTTATAAAAGATAATGGAGTATAATCCGGCAAGACCAACCAGCGCATATACTACTCTGGAAAGACCGCTCATATCACCAAAGAGTGCAGCGACTAAATCAAAGCCTAAAAAGCCGATAAGTCCCCAGTTTACGGCACCAACAATCACAAGAGTTAAAGCAATTGCGTTAATAATTCTAAAAGTCATAGTAAATGTCTCCTTTCGTAAAAAGATGCCTACACTTAATATGTCAAAAGAATAGTTCCTTTATACTAAAATAAAACAAAGCCATACAGGAAAATATTACCTGTATGACTCTGTTTTTGTAATATAAAATAATCATTATATTATTTTATTTCTTTTACGGATGAAAAGCTCCAAGCATGAATATTGAATTCAACAATAGGAGAACCACAATAAATACAGTGTTTTGCCCCTAAATTGGAAATAGGAGCTGCACAATTCGGGCATGTAATACCTAAAGCGGAATTGCCGGTTTCTTTTATAAAATCCCGGTCCTGTATATAAATCAGTTCCAATTCGTATTTAGACTGCTTTAATTGATCTTTTCGTCCGGTTTTAATGTCGCCGCCTTGCGTAATATAGTAATAATACTGAATAGCGGCCTGAAAAGTTATTGTACAGCGACCATCTTTTTTGACATAGTCAGATATTTCGCATTTGTGTATTTTCATGCGTTCATAGTGTTCTTCGTAATGACGGTCGTTTAAAAGTTGCAGATGCATTATAAGCGCATTTTTGAGCTCATCATTGCCTTCCGATAACTTAGAAGGATCTGATTCATCAATACTGAAGAGATATGAAGTCAAAACATTTTTTGCACGCTCACGCATTTCATCATAGTGAAATTCCGGAAAATCCTTTTGGATTTTAGGTAAATAAACACCGGACATATTGGAGACTGAGCGAGGTGTAAGGGATTGTTCGAACTGTTGTCTTTTGAAACCTTCCACAATGTCGTCAGTTCCGTAAACTGCTTGAGAAACTTCTTTGACTGAGTTGGTCACCTGTTTCGCCTTGCGGGAAATGAGCATGATTTTCCTAATTACAGTCACAAATAAAATAATAAAAACTACAAAAATAATGGCCATCATTATCATAACAAATATTGAAAAACCTGTGCCTAAGGTAATCATTCCACCCATTAATTTACCGGCAGTTTCAAACATTGTATCATTCACAGAAGAGATATTATTGCTCATTTTATTCACCCATACATGAACCAATGATAAGGAACAGACCAAGGATGGCTAAAACTGCAAGGATGGTAATGATAACCTTAACAGCGGAAATAGGGGTCTTGCCGGAAACTTTACCCGTTTGACCATTTACCATGAATTGGTATACCTTTCCATTGTATTTAAAGGATGAAATCCAAATGGGTAACATTAAGTACTTATATGTAATTTTGGAATAAATTGTACTCATGCGCAAATCTTTTACGTGGTCTGCATTTTTCTCGTGACGAATCTTTTTGGTAATTGCAGAACGTAAACGAATTTGGATAGCGGCTTTTGCTTTTTCCCAGCCTTCTTTTAAACCTACGGAATAACGTTCAGCGCCAAAACCTGCAACGTATTCCGGCTTATAGGTTTTATTTTCAGCGGTATTAAACGGTTCTAAGCCTTTTAACATCCATCCGTCGTGTCGATTAGATGCCAGTACCAGCTGATCATCAATAAATTCAGTGTAGGCACCGTTGGTACGGAACCAGTCGGTAACGACTTTAGTCTCTCCCTGACTGTTACGGACACGACGGTCTTTGCCATACTGTGCTCTATAGTGAGTAGTAGTTTGTGTGTCATAAGTCCAGTAAGGAAGATAAATTCCTTTGAAAGAATCTGCTCTGGCAGATTCCTTGGCAAGTTTTGGACAGAAGAATTTCTTGCCAATCCACGCCTTAAATAATTTAGATGCTTCATCATCTGAAATTTTAAAAGGAACAACGCCGTTAGGTGCTAATGTATCCTTGCCCTGGGCTTCCATAACCTGATTTGAGCCGCAGTAAGGGCACTCGCTGGATACTTCCAGCGCATCATAAATTGACTCAGCACCACAGCTTTTGCATAGAACAGTTTTCTTTTCAACCCCCCAGTTGCAGTTGGCAGTATTTTCTGCACTTTCAAAATCAAGTTCTTCTGCAGATTCCGGAAGTTCTTCGTCTGCTTCAATTTCCTCTACATATCCGCAATAGGGGCAGGCTGTGCCACCGGTTGCGGGGTCATAACTCATAACACCTGCACATTGAGGGCATTTGCGGTCTGTTTCTTCCTTGGTTTCTACAATGTTGGGTTCGTTTGTCATTATATCGTTTGTATCCATTTCGTGTTCTCCATTTTCTAAATATTTGCGTCATAATATTTTGTAAAGGAAGTGCTATTTTTTATAAAAAATAATATGTCGGTTATAAAAAAGGCGGTTTGCACATACGCACAAACCGCCATGTCAATCTAACCTAATACTACGATTCGGCTAACATTATTTCTGAACATCATTGTCATCAAATACATCGCCGCATTCGGGACAGAACTTAGGAGGATTGGTAGGATCCTCGGGTTCCCAACCGCACTTGTCACACTTGTAAAGAGGAGCACCTGCGGGTTTCTTAGCACCACATTCCTGACAGAACTTGCCTTGATTTACTGCACCACATGAGCAGGTCCATCCCTCTGAAGGAACAGGTCTTGCCTGACCGCAATTCATACAGAATTTACCGGTATTGCCTGCTGTACCGCAAGAGCATGCCCAACCTGCGGGAGCTGCGGCTGCACCAACAACTGCTGCCTGAGGTTGCATAGCGGGCTGAGCTGCCTGCTGTTGCTGTCCCATAGCGAATAAACTGTTAGCATTCATTCCGCCTGTCATCTGTGCCATGTTCATTCCTGCGAAAGCCATCATAGGTCCGGTTGCTTCATTGCTTGCTGCAGCTTCCATAGCATTAGCCTGAGCAGTAGCCATACGAGCAGCTGCCATGTTTACGTTGGTGTAAACAGCAACATCCTGGAATTTCTTGATTCTTTCTTCATCTTCAGGAGTAGCTTTGATAGTGTTGATGGTAACAGAAGCTACCTTAATACCACGTAACTGGCCCCATTTTTCAGATAACTGAACGTTTAACTGGTCTGTTAATTTATCTGTAAGAGTAGTAATCTGGCTGTAACGTAAACCTACTTCTGAGAAAGTTCCCAAAGCAGGCTGGAACGCTGTCATAAATTCAGAGCGAAGAATGCTGTGAATTTCTTTCTTGTTGAATTCGTCTCTTACGTTACCTGCGTGGAATGTATAGAAACGAACAGGGTCAACGATGGTATATGTAAATTCACCGTTACACATAATGTTGATATCACCCTGGAAACCTGTTACCTTATCATGAATGAAGAAGGGGAAGGTTCCTGCAGTACCCCAAAGGTTGTTACGGATTTCAAGTAAGTTAATATAGTATACACGCTGATCTTTGGGGATTTCACCACCAAAAGAAATACGCTTACCAAGCTGAACAAAAGAGTTCTTAATATTTTCGCCTAAGTTTCCGTAGAAAATGGAAGGTTCGGTAGAAGCATCATAGATGAATTCACCGGGTTCTGCGCAGACTTCAGTGATTTTACCCTGATCTACGAGAATCATACACTGACCTTCGTTAACGATTACCATTGAACCGTTAGAAATAATATTATCGCTACCCTTGTTACTGCCGTTCCTTGTACTCTTCTTCTGACCCTTCTGAATTAAGATATCATTAGGAAAAGCGTCACAGTAGAAGTATTCTCTGTACTGATCACCAATTACTGTGCTGAAAGCACTGGTAGCTGCACCGGCAACACTGTTAGCAGCGCCGCTGATGGTATTTCCGATAGAATTGAATGTTGATTTAATCAAACCCATTTTACATTTCCTCCTCAAAGTTTATTACTTATTTGATTATTTGCGTATGTAAAAGGAAGTGTATATACACTTCGCTTCTATTATATAATTTTTTCTGATAAAAGTCTATGATATTTTTTGGGAATATATGAAAAAAACGACGAGAGGGGGGATTTTATATGCGGGTGGGTGTGAATGCCCGTAAAACTGGAAGTGGGCGAAGATGAAATTATCGTGCCGGAGACAGTGACTGCGGAGCAGATAATGGCAAGATATGAGGAAATTAAGGTTAGTGATGTTGAATATGCGGAAGACATTAATAAAGAAAACTTAGCCGGACTTTTGGTGTTAAATTGTTCGTATATGGAGCCGGCAGAATTTAAAACTTTGGTAAATGAACATTTTGGTAATGTGGATGAGTTGTTGCGATGTTTTCAAACGTATGTGCAATATTTAATTAATGATAATGGAATTTATGGTAAAGATTGTTCTTCAGTTTTATCTGAAAAATTATTTTTTGATGAATACTTAGTTAATCAAGCTGAACAATTACATTATTTGTTTGAGATGTATCATACTGATGTAGAAAATTCTAAAGAATATTATGATATTTTAGTGGATTTTATATATCGTGATGAAAATGAATATTTGACTTTTGATTGTAATGATGAAAGGTTAGAAGGTTCTGGTTTAGCGTCTTTGCAATATATCACAGCAAACTTAATTGTAGAAGATTTTATTGAATATGATACAGATTTGTATGTAACTGGTGTTGGCGCAGAGGCTGTTAATAAAATAAGAGATATCGTTTATGAACACACAAACCAATAAGCTAGAACATAAATCATATGCACTTTCATAGCACAGCAAGGGGAGGGATTTCTTTTGTTCGATGACCGTGTCAGAGAACATAGAAATTCCATCCCCTTGCGTCCTTTTAAATGTCACAATTTGTCGACACCATTTCCTTGCTTTCAACTATTTCACTTTGCTATAATGAATCCACATTCAAAACCATCTTTTTATCCGGTCAAATCGACCAAGTTTTCAATAATTTTAGTAAAATGTACAAATTGACAGGGAAGGAGGGGAAAGCCTATAATACTTTTTAAGAGGAGGTATAGGCGATGAACGAAATGACAGAACAGGAACAGAAACAAATCGCACTTGAAAAATTTGCAGCTATTCAGAGAATCAAAAAGTATGGAATGGAAGAATTGGAGTATCAGGAGAAGCTGGTAAGAGCAGAATTACATAATTTGGGAATTTCTACAGAAGAGTTAGAATTAAAGAGAGACGAAAGATAAGAAGAAGCATGAAATAATTCGAAATATGGAAAGATTTCATGTTTCTTTTTTAATAGAAGTGCATTTCACACATTATCTTATTTTTATCCGGTCAAATCGACCAAGTTTTCAAATTTTTAGCAAAATGTACAAATTGACAGGGAAGGAGGGGAAAGCCTATAATTCTCTTAAGAGGAGGTGTGGGCGATGGAAGAAATGAATAATAGAGAGAATTCCAGATTAATCCTTGCTCTTCGGGCGAGGGGATGGACAGATAAGGAAATCAATGATTTGGTTCTTTATATGGAAACCGGCGAAGAACAGTGGTTTGACAAAGTAACCAAGAAAGAAGAAAAAAATGAATAATATAAAAGAGAAGCTGCGTCATTCCAACAGGACACATCCGGCTTCTCTTTTTCGTTATATTATAAAATTAATTTGATTTCAGGAATTCTATTTCGTTTCCTTGGCTGCAGCTTTCATATCGCCATAGTATATAAGGCCTAAAGCACCAGGGCCTGCGTGTGCTCCGATACTGGGGCTGATGTCATTAATAATCACATTGGTAAACTGTGTTTTTTCTTTTACAATAGAAGCTAAGGTTTCTGCGTCCTCAATGCAATTACCGTGTACAATACCAACGGGTAACGAGAAATCTGTGTTGGCGCTCATGGTTTCTGTCATGCGCTCCACTAATTTGCTGATGGATTTTTTGCGTCCGCGGACTGTGCCGTCTGAAGTAAGACCGCCATCTTTATTTACATAAAGGAAGGGTTTTAAGTTTAAGGTGCTTCCCAGTACAGCGGTTGCTTTGCTGACACGTCCGCCACGCTGTAAGTGGAATAAGTCATCAACGGTAAACTGTACATTGATATGATCACGGAATTCGTTTAATTCTGCAACTGCATCATCATAAGCGACATCATTTGCTTTCATATTCTCTGCGTGAATTACCATGATTGCCTCGCCTAAAGATACGTTCAGTGAGTCGATTACGGTAATTTTGGCATCGGGATATTCTTCCAATAATTCTGTTGCTACCATACAAACATTATTATAGCTTCCGCTTAAAGCAGAAGAGAATGCAATATGAATGATATCCATTCCGCGGTCTAAAATATCACGGAATTTTTCTTCAATTACGGCAGGGTTATTTGCCTGAGACTGAGGAAGTGCACCTTCCTTCATTTTTTCATAAAATTCCTTTGGAGACATATGAAGTTCATCACCATATACTATATCATCAAAGGAATAATATTGGGGGATAATGGTAGTGTTAAATTTCTCGACGTATTCTCTTGGTAAATCTGAGTTGGAATCTGTTGTAATACAATATGTTTGCATAAATTATTCTCCTAAAAACTATTATTTTCAAATGTTTTTATAATCAAACCATTATCAATATAACACAGGTGCCAACATTGTGCAATTACTTTGAGTGTAAAAGCTTTATTTTTCTTCGGATTGCTGGTCCATTGCATATAATGTATTCATGAAACGCTGTTGGATTTCGAAGTGGGGATTGCTACCGAGTAGATGCATTTTATCTTCGGTTATAATACCGCCTGCCATTGCGAAATGCCCGCCGCCGTCGCCAATCTCTTCCAAGGCTTTGGCCGTTATGAGACCCGCGTGATAATGGGCGGTTTCATTTCGTACGGAGAATTTAAAACCGCCGTTGCGAGCGGCATATACTACTGCAAATTCTACCACATCCAAACCTAGAATAAAGTCGGAAATCATTGCAACCAAAGCATCCGGGCAGTCAAAAGATATAGATGCAAATCCAACATTATCATATATTTTGATGTTACGGATTGCTTCGCCATATGCATACAAATCCTGAATTTCATAATTGTTATGGGACAGGTTAATGATTGTCTGGTTGTCTGCAATTTTATGAAGAAAAGAAAACATTTCTATATCAAAGTCCGTAACCCCACGGTTAAAAGAATCAGTATCCATTTTAATACCATATAAAAGAGCCGTGGCAGTGTTGCGGTCCAAAGTTGTTTCGCTTTCTTTAAAATAGTTTGTCACAATGGAAGCACAGGCACCGCAAATACGTAAATCACTGTATTTGTAAGCACAGGGAATCATAGTAGGATGATGGTCAATACAAGCCACTTCGTCCCCAGGAAAATCCGTAAGATTGGAGTTGAATTTCTGACCGTCGATGGTAACAATATAATCATCGAATGACATGTCGGTAATATCATTGATTTCATAAGCATCAATGTGAAAAACTTCCAGCATTTTCTTAGTGCTGTTTTTTTCGACTTCACCGGAATAGCAGATAGTGCTTTCTACACCATGGGCACGCAAGAATACCTGCATACCGAAAGCGGAAGCCAATGCATCCGGATCCGGAAAATTGTGTGTTTGTAAATATACTTTATGATCCTTTAAAAGCTCAATTAACTTGTGCCAATCCATATATGTCCTCCCTGATATTAAAACCGTTTTTGAAAGCTTGCTCTACATATTTTTAATTTAATCAACTTGTACCATAATATCATAAAACGGAAAACTTCTCAACGTGTGAAAAGGAGTGGAAAGAGTAAAAACATGAAAGAATCAGTTGTAAGATATACCAAAAAAGACTATAATATAAAAAAGTCCAAGCGTGGGAGGCGGATTATGTTCGGTAAAAAGAAAACATTCGGTCAGAAATTGCAGACTGCAGTAAAAAAACGTGAGAAAAAGATTAACAAATTAACGAAGAAGTTTTTAAAGTCCAGCCGCCGCTCACAGCGAAGAGTAATTAAAATATTGACCAAGGGGCCGGCATGGTTTGAATTGTTTGTGCATGCATTATTTGCGGCAGTGGTATGTTATCTGTTTTGGCGCAAAGCAAAAGATCCTACTTTTTTGGAGAATTTTGGAGAAACAAAGATATCGTAGGAAGATATTTTAAGTTAAATAATAATTTTTTTAAAAGGGTTCACACTTTGTTTACACATAAGTGGTTGAATCCTTTTTTTAAATCTGTTAGAATAGTCAAGATGTAAATTATAAATGGTAATGTGGATTTGTGTGGGCATTTTGCTTTTTAAAGATTACCATTGGGAATGATTGGAGATTTGAAATGGCCGTATTTGAGAAAGTTTTCGGTACGCACAGTGAGCGTGAACTGAAAAGAATCTATAAAACAGTTGATAAAATTGAAAGCTACAGACCTGCCATGCAGGCTTTATCTGATGAAGAATTACGGGGCAAGACTGCTGAATTTAAGAAGCGTTATGAAGAAGGAGAAACACTGGATGAACTATTGCCTGAAGCGTATGCAGTAGTGCGCGAAGCGGGTAAGCGTGTGCTGGATATGGAGCACTACCGTGTGCAGTTAATCGGTGGTATTATCCTTCATCAGGGTCGTATTGCAGAAATGAGAACCGGTGAAGGTAAAACTTTGGTATCTACACTTCCGGCTTATTTAAATGCGTTGGAAGGTAAGGGTGTGTATGTCGTAACCGTAAATGATTATCTTGCCAAGCGAGATGCTGAGTGGATGGGACAGATCCACGAATTTTTAGGTTTAAAAGTAGGTGTTGTTTTAAACAGCATGAAGTCAGATGAACGTAGGGAAGCATATGCCTGTGATATTACCTATGTAACCAATAATGAGTTAGGTTTTGACTATCTTCGTGACAATATGGTTATTTATAAGGAGCAGCTGGTGCTTCGTCCCCTGCATTATGCAATCATCGACGAAGTTGACTCTGTTTTGATTGATGAAGCAAGAACACCGTTGATTATTTCCGGTCAGAGCGGACGTTCTACCAGATTATATGAGGCCTGCGATATCCTTGCCCGCCAGATGAAGAGAGGCGCGGATTTGGAGGAACAGTCGAAGATGGACATCCTTCTGAAAGTGGAGCAGGTGGAAGATGGTGATTTTATCGTTAACGAAAAGGATAAAACAGTTAATCTTACTGCTGCCGGCGTTGAGAAAGTTGAGAAGTTCTTCCGTATTGAGAATCTTGCAGATCCTGAAAACTTGGAAATTCAGCACAATATTATTCTTGCGCTTCGTGCCCACAATCTTATGTTCCGCGACCAGAACTATGTGGTAAAAGATGATCAGGTTATGATTGTAGATGAATTTACCGGACGTATTATGCCGGGACGTCGTTATTCCGACGGACTTCATCAGGCAATCGAAGCCAAAGAACACGTTAAGGTTAAGCGAGAAAGTAAAACTCTGGCGACTATTACATTCCAGAACTTCTTTAATAAATTTGATAAAAAGGCCGGTATGACCGGTACTGCATTAACAGAGGAAAAGGAATTCCGTAACATCTATGGTATGGATGTTATTGAGATTCCTACAAATCGTCCGGTTGCCCGTATTGACAAGGATGATGCTGTTTATAAAACGAAGCGTGGTAAACTCAATGCCATTGTAGAGGCAGTAGCAGAAGCACATGCGAAAGGCCAACCTGTACTGGTAGGTACCATTACCATTGAGGCATCTGAGGAATTGAGCCGTCTTTTAAGAAAGAAGGGTATTCCCCATCAGGTATTAAATGCAAAATTCCATGAGATGGAAGCTGAAATTGTTGCTAAAGCAGGACAGGCGGGAGCGGTTACTATTGCTACCAATATGGCAGGTCGTGGTACGGATATTAAGCTGGACGATAAGGCACGTGAGGCCGGTGGTCTTAAGATTATCGGTACAGAGCGTCATGAATCTCGCCGTATTGATAACCAGTTGCGTGGTCGTTCCGGTCGTCAGGGTGACCCCGGTGAATCCAGATTTTATATTTCGTTGGAAGATGATTTGATGCGTCTTTTCGGTTCCGAAAGACTTTTAGCTGTGTTTAATTCTCTTGGAGTGGAAGAAACACAGGAAATCCAACATAAGATGTTAAGTAAGACCATTGAGAATGCCCAGAAGAGAATTGAAAACAATAACTATGGTATTCGTAAGAATCTGTTAGATTATGACCAGGTTATGAATGACCAGAGAGAAATTATTTATGCAGAAAGACTTCGTGTATTAAACGGCGAGAGTATGCGTGATGTTGTATATAAGATGATTACGGATATTGTTGAAAATACCGTAGATAATTGTATCAGTGATGATGCCTCTATCGATGAGTGGGATTTCAATGAATTAAATACAGCATTGCTTCCTATCGTTCCTTTGGAACCTGTTACGGCAGAACGTGTAGAAAAACCTAAGAAAAATGCCTTAAAGCAGCAATTAAAAGAAGAAGCTGTCAAATTATATGAAGAAAAGGAAGTTGAATTCCAGCGTCCTGAAGCGATTCGAGAAGTAGAACGTGTTATTCTTTTGAGGGCAATCGACCATAAGTGGATGGCTCATATTGATGATATGGACCAACTTCGTCAAGGTATTCATATGGTGGCATATGGACAAAAAGATCCTCTCGTAGAGTATAAGATGAGCGGTTTTGATATGTTTGATGCCATGACAGACGGAATTCGAGAAGAAACGGTACGTCTTGTCATGCATGTGCGCGTAGAGCAGAAGTTAGAACGTGAACAGGTAGCTAAAGTAACCGGTACTAATAAGGATGATTCTATAGCAAAAGGACCTGTGAAGCGTGAAAGTGAGAAAGTTTATCCTAACTCACCCTGTCCATGCGGAAGTGGTCGCAAGTACAAGCAGTGCTGCGGAAGGAATGCGTAAGCCCTTATTTTACAAGGGTTTCGCGAAATGCGTAGTCAGACAAAACATTATAAATAATAGTAAAAAAGGCTTTTTGCCCACCATTTGCCCACCAAATATAAATTGGTGGGTAAAATTTATATGTATGCAGAAAAACTATAAGGTATGATATAATCTGAAGACACTTGATTTCTATAAAAATAGTTCTTTAATTGTCGAGAAATGTATTATATAATAAGACAAAAGCGAAAGAAGGAATATTGATGAAGTTACTTAAAACAAGTGATGAGCTGATCTCACATATGAAAGAAAAAGGAATCAAATTCGAAATTGTTAAAGAAGAAGATGCGAAGCTATTCCTTCAAAATAATAATTATTATATGAAATTGGCATCCTACAGAGCTAACTATGAGAAAGGTCAAAAAGGGAAGAATGTCGAAAAATATATCAATTTAGATTTTGCATACCTTCAGGAATTATCGACTATTGATATGCATTTAAGATATCTTATTTTACAAATGTGTTTGGATATTGAACATGCCTTAAAAACAGCAATTTTAAAAGATATTGAGAATAATGAACAAGAAGATGGGTATGATATAATAAGACGCTTTATAACAAATTATGAAAGATGTTGTCAAAATATACAAAATCATAAATCAAGTGAGTACTGCAGAGAATTAATAGATAAATACTATCCATATTTTCCCGCATGGGTATTTGTAGAACTTATATCTTTTGGTGATATGGTTAAATTATATGAATATTATAACAAGAGATATCCTAAGCGCTTAAAGGATGGAGAGTTACTCTATTCCATAAGAGATTTAAGAAACGCAACTGCTCATAGTAATTGTTTAATAAATAAGTTGCATAAAGGAAATATCAAACCATCTGCTAAAATAGTAAAATTTGTATCACAAATAGACGGCATAGGAACTACAATGCGAACAGCAAAATTAAGTAATAAATTTTTGTATGATTTTACAACATTAATTTATGTTTATAACGAATTTATAAATTCGAGTGTTGTAAAACAGCGGCGATTTGAACAGCTAAAAGAGTTTGTAGATGGTCGTGTAATAAGAAATAAAGAATATTTTGAAAAAAACGCGTGTATAAAGTCAAGTTATACATTTGTGAAAAAAATTGTTGACTATATGAATAAATCGTGTTAATATTATCTCACGATTAAAAAATTAAAATTTTTGTAGGGAATGGGTTAAGACTCGTTCCCGATTTTTTTATATTATAAAAGCAAAGTTCTTGCCAATTTGGAAGAGTTATTTAACCAAATACTTTAATATATTCTTTGATATAGTGAAATATGATAAATAAAAAGCCCTATCATTTTGATAGGGCTACAATGTTTATTACTCCACATTTTGAAATAAATTCCAGTGTCAAATTTAATTTTAGTATTTGTATTATACTCTACGTCACCAACCTAAGTTGCACAGTATCCGCCCGCATTTCTCTCTTGGCCAACATATCACATATGAATTCTTCTGCAGCACGTGCCGCGTCTTCTTCAGTAGCATATCCAGCCTTGCGTCGTTCTATGCGGTTACCGTTTGTATCATAATCGGTAATACGATAACACCAGCTCCGGCCAACCTGTTGTACACTGTAGGACTTCATGTTGAAACCATCGGAATAAATATACTTTCCTTTAACGGATTTGTTTTCGGTGCCGAACATACAGTTATCCGGTCCGAAGTCGCCGGCTTTGTCGATGCGTAGCAGACGGAGTCCTGATGTCCATCCGTTATCCAGTGCCCACTGCTCAAATGCTCCGAAGTCTTCCCATTCTTCGCAAACCTTTATACCACGTTTTGTATAATACTCGGTGCTTCTGCAGATATTCTTTGTCTTTTTCCAGATTGCATACAAAGCTTCATCACGGAGTCTTATACCGCTTCCGGTTTCAAAGGCTTCCACTGCCGCCTGTTCCATTTGTTCCGTAACTTTAACATATACGTCCCAGGTTATTTGAGTGTTGGCATGTCCCAAACGTTCCGAAACGGTCTTAATTGGGATGCCTTGCTCTATCAGCATGGTAGCATGGGTGTGCCGAAAAGCATGAAAGGTAAATTTGATTCCAAGCTTCTTGTTAATAACAAAGGATGGGTAGCGCATGGATGCGGTACCGGAAAAGGAACCGTTTTCTTTCACACATACCAAATGCAGTTCTTCAAGGTCGGTTCTGATTTCTGTAGTCTGCAGAATACGGATTACTTTTCTCTTATTCTGGGAGAGTTCTTCAATTCCGTAACAGTGGGTATAATATTCTTTGTAAAAGTCCCGGTTTTCGTCCTGCCACTCCTTATAATCCATTAAAGCATTGACAAGAGTGTCACCAATCGAAATGGTACGGTAAGAAGTTTTGGTCTTGCATGCTCCAAGGTACCATATTTGTTTGTTCTTGTATTTGACGTGACAGTTTACAGCACCTTTCTTTGCGTTGTAATTAAAGGTTTTGGCAATTCGATTGACTGTGATGGTCTTTCGCTCAAAATCAATACGGTCCCAAGTAAGTCCATACACTTCCGAAACTCTCAATCCGGTGTAATAAGCAATCAGCATTGCATAATACTGATAAAAGGATCCTTGGAAGTAGCTCAGGATAGTAGAGACTTCTTCCGTGCTCAAAACAAGAATTTCTTCATCGCCGGTGTCGCAGTAATCGATATTGGGAATAGAAACATTGACCGTAGGATTAACGGATATAAATTCAGCCACTTCCATGGCATATTTAAAAGTTTGCCGCAGGAGTTTCAGTATAGTAGTCATATAGTCTTTGGAAAAATCATAATCCTGGCCAAGAGAATCCATAAACTCCTGCAAAACTATAGTAGTGACCGCCTTTAGTTTGTATATTCCAAGTTTGGGCTTAATATATTTGTTAATGATATTCATATAAGACGCAGCGGTACCATCTGAAATATTAGTGGAAGCATAAGTAGAAGACCAGTAATCCATATAGTCAGATACGGACATTTCCGACGGAACAAAGTGGGTACCGGCATTGTTATACCGGGCAAGAGCCTGAGTGCCGGCAATTTCAGCTTCCTTTTTGGTTTTAAAACCGCTATCGGATATTTGATTACGTTTTCCGTTGACTTTGGCTGCCTCGAAGCGGTATTCCCAGTTTGGCGGTTTGGGACGTCCGTCTTTGTAGGTTTTTCCTCTGTTTCGATTTCTGACACTTAATGAAGCCATAGTATCATCTCCTTTACTAATTTTGGGTATAAAAATAACAGCCCGCGAAGAACCCACGCTTGCAAGACTGTTCCGAAGATGATACAATATATAAGAGTTTTTGGTGCATCTCTTCGGAGTTGTATTCAATTGTAGAGGACCGTTCCTGTTGGCGCAGGGGCGGTTTTCTTATTTATGCACTGTGTGCATCCAATTCTATCTTATCAATATCTTCTTTGGTAAAGTCATTTCCTAAAATATGGCGCATGGCATGAATGAAAGCTTTCTTCTGTGCCTCTCTGGAAAGAGAGGACTCAATAAAAATGGTATAACTGCCATCTTCATTCGAAACAACAGTTTCATGCACCTTATTATTTGGAAACCGGATAAGCTGAATCTGGTAATCAATCAACGTTTCCACGTCCTTTTCTATTTAATACTGAAAGTACATCTTGTAATAATTGCAGAGCCTCAGGACTTGCATCTTTCGCTAATTCAAAGAGAGCGAGCAAATCAGGATTCTCATAAATGGTGCGAGCGATAGCAATAGTATAACTATCGGGCTCTTTTAATGGTTCTGCCAAATCGGAATAGCCAAAATTAAAGTAATCAAAGAGCAATTGGAGTTTATCTTTCCGAGGAAACGCAATTCCCTGACACCAGGTATTAAATGTTTGTGGAGAAACATTTATATCATCAGCAATTTCCTTTTGCGTTTTTTCGGATTGTAAGACCAATTCATTTAGTTTCAAAGTAAACATACTTTGTAAATCATGACTTGTACTATTAGAAGTATTAAGTAACTGACTTCGTCCGCGTAAAGTATTTAAATCTATATTAAAGAAGTCGGCAATTTTTTCTTCTGTTTTAAAATCAGGTTCTCGTTGCCCTGCCTCATACATACTAATAGCGGATGGAGATATTCCAAGGCGCAATGCAAATTCACGCTGGGATAAGTTATTAAGTTTTCTATAATATTTTAATATATCTTTGAAATCAGACATAATATACCCCGTAATAATAGTAAAAATTAATCAATCTTTCCTTGTTCTTTTCGTTTCAATGCTAATAACATGCTGTGAACTGTTTGTAAGTCTTCCGGACTTGCATCCTGAGCCGCATCGAAGAGCATACGTAGTTCTTTGTTTTCAAAAATAGACTGAGCCATCATGGAAGTTTCTTTGTTCAGATAGTACGAATTAGATTTTTCTGTATGCCTTTCCAGTAAATCGGATTTTTCTATTTTTAACCAGTTGCATATGGATTGTATTTTATCCATGCGCGGCATTTTTTTTCCGTTACACCAATCTGAAACTGTAGCTGAAGAAACTCCTATATACTTATATAAATCTGCTTGCGTTTTTTGGTTGATTTTTAAATAATAGACTAAATTAGTGGAAAAGATTTTTTTGTATTCTTCATCGGACATATAACGCACCTCCATATGGCAATTATAAGCTAAAAGTTTGTAAAAATCAACAAAAAACACAAAAATGTTAACTTTTAGCATTGACAACTAGCTAAAAGCGAGTATAATAAAGGCAAAAAGGAGTGAGTAATTTATGAAAGTATCATTAAAGGCATTAAGAGTTAATGCGAATATGAATCAAAAGGAAGTGGCAAAAATGATGAAAATATCGACAAATACATTGATAAGTTGGGAAAATAATCATACTGCGCCTAATGCGTTGCAGATGGCTAAATTATGTTCAATCTATAAATGCTCATTAGATGATATTTTTTTGCCTGATAAACTAGCTAAAAGCTAGCAAACATAAGCGGAAAGGAGAAATATGAAACGAAGTAAAGAGGTATCAATCATAGTAGAAGCTTTGGTAAAAGAAGGTTAGAAAATAGCACTAAGTATCTTTTAGAAGAGCGTTGCGACGTCGCAACAAAATCCTAGGAAAAAGGAGGAAGTTATCATGCAGGCACAGGAACAACTTTATACCGTAAAAGAAGTGGCAGAGATATTAAAGACCGGTGTCAATTATGTGTACAAGCTTAAGAATGCAGGACTGCTCAGATTTTTGGTAATCGGAAGATTGAAGTGTAGAAAATCAGAACTGGAACGATTCTTGTCCGAGTATGAGGGATATGACATTACAGATCCTTTTAATATTAAGCCTATCGATAAGGAGGGTACATATGAAACAGAAGAAAATGCCCACAATAATTAAGATACTAAGTTGGCTAATGTTTTTTGTATTTTGTTATGCCGGCAGCAGTCTTGATTCGGTATCATGGGCACCATTCGTATTAACGGTTATTTCTATGACATATTTAATCATTGTCGGAATCCATTACGGATTAGTAGGAGGTGAGGAAGAGGAATGAAAGGAAGTAAGAGAGCAGTAAATCCTACCTACGCACAGAAGAAACGAATTACCAACGCCGGGCTTGATTATAAAGAGTATCTGGTACAGGAAGAGGATAATATCACGATAACGCTGATACATAAAGAAACAGGCAAGCGGGAGGTGGTCCTGTGCTGACAGTGGAGCAGATTAGAGAGAAGCTGTTTGAGTTACCGAAAAAATTCGACCAACTGTGTATGGCTGGAGAATGGAAACAGGCGAAACATGTATATGATACGGCAGTTAATATAACCGTATTTATGGAATTGGATTTAGAAGACAGAATACAGCTCTTTGGAAATAGGACATATAAAGAAGATGATGATGAACTGAAAGAAGGTATGTTTCTAGAAGCAAGAGTGCTGAGAGTATACCGAGAAAGTTTTAAAGCGGATTCAACAACGGCATAGAAGGGTGATCTTACAAATAAAAAGGACTCGTGACTGGAACCACGAGCCCGACGACCTAAGTCGTAATTACAATGAGTAATTTAATTATAGCTTATACGGTCGAAAAAGTCAAGAAAATAGGGAGTTAGAGGCTCCCTTTGGTCTTGCTCAAAAATATTATCTATAGGACAAGGAGAACCTTCTATGCCATACGTCAAAGAAATATGTGTGGCAGGAAATACCATAGAGATAAATAAGTATTATTCACCACGATATCATGACAAGGGAGAGAAGAGAGCCGTTAAGGAAAAGCTTACCAGTGAAGCACAGAGGAAAGTAAACCTTAGGAAAGCAATTAAAGAGTTGCGAAGGCTCATGAATCATAACTTTAAGGATGGCGATTATCTTGTAAGACTGGACTTCTTCCGGCAGCAGTCACCCGCCGGCAGTGAACAGATGCAGGATATGATGAAGAAATTCATCCGAAAGTTAAGAACTCAGTTTCGGAAACGTGGTATGGAGTTGAAATACATCTACGTCAAGGAGATAGGTCCGAGAGGCGGTAGACACGTACATATGATGATGTCAAAGTGTGATTTAGATATCATTCGTAGGTGTTGGCCACATGGTGGTATCCACGTGGATCCGCTGAATACAAACGGACAGTATCGAAAGATAGCGGAGTATTTCGTTAAGTATTCTTCCAGAACGGAAGAAACAGAAGGAAGATTAATCGGGAAACGGTGGTATGGTTCCCGTAATTTGTCCCGACCGCAGGTAACAAAGAGAATCATATCTGCAAATTCATTTAGGAAGCAAATCCGCGTCAAGAAGGGATATATCCTTGATAAAGACTCCATAGTAAATGGCATATCAGAAATAACAGGTTATGAATATTTTTCCTACACACTAATTAAAGCAGAACAGCAGTCGAGAGGAGGATGAGCACCATGGATATGGTAAACGTGTATCTATACACGACAATAAAAGGTCCACGGAAAAGAGCGGGTGCTTTTACATACATCCTTGAAATGGAGACTGCAAAAGGTCCGGCGACCTTATCAAAAACTGAATATCGAAAAGAGGCAACAGAGAACCAGGCAGAATTGCAGGCTTTGATTGCCGCATTAAAGAGACTAAAAAAACCTTGCGCATTGAGTATTTATACGGATTCTGAGTACTTGGCCGGAGCACTTGAGAGGGGCTGGATAGCCGAATGGAAGGCAAAAGATTGGAAAAATGCCAAAAGACAGCCCATTGCACACATGTCAGAATGGCAGGAAACGGCGGAATTACTAAATGCACACCGTTTTCAGTGCCTGGTCGGCAGCAGGCATTCTTATTATACGTGGATGCAACAGGAAGCAAAGAAGAAATTGGAGGAAAACAAAGATGTTTGATAGATTTGGAGAATTTGATTCAGCAGCAGAAATAAACAAAACAGCAGTGAACCTTCGCAAAGAAGGAGACATAGAAAGCATTAAGGTGCTGGCAGAAGAAAACGGCATTGATTTGGATATAGCAGAAGCTTTTATAGATGGCGATTTGTTTTATCTGTGTGATGACATGGCAGCAGCCATCGGAAAGATTGAAGTCGAGAGTAAGGAATTAAAACCGGTGGAAATCATGGAAGACTGGGTGGAGTACTTAAAAGCGAGATGCTTTGAGGACGAAAATATGGCAAAGGCAATTCGCAGAAAAGAAAAGAGCCTTAAAGGAGCAATAGGAGCCCTTCTTACGTGGTCATTTAAACATCAGATTCCGATTGATAAGGACATTATGAAGGCAGCAGGCGTAACAGCTGGCCGTTGTACTCTTGGTATTCCGGGCATGGCAAAAGCTAAACAGATTATGACGGAATATTACCTCGGGAAGTAGGTGGTTGTATGAAGAAAAAGGCCATTGAAAAGATACCGTATTTGGGATTAAAAAAGACTAGTCGAAAGAAACAGGTAAAGTATATCGGTGTTACTGCATTAAAAAATGTGGAACATGAAAGACATTTCTTTCTTGAGGTGTACGAAAATAAAAAAACGAGTATGGATGTTCCGGTAGTAAGAATTGTATGTACTCAAAAAGATTTCGGGACATATTTTCCGGAAAAGAATGAATGGTCAAGACAAAAAATATGTACAATGTGCTACTCGGATGGATTGATATGGGAATCAAGAGAAAATCGAGCAAGAACCTATCAGGAGCAGGAAAAGGTAAATGTAAATGTAAATGTGCTTTATGATGCTGCAGATTTGGAGAGAATAGAGAAATTCTTTAAGGATATAAAAGTGTGGAACAAAGGAAGATGGTGGGAGTTTATTGAGAGAAAGCAGAGTAATATTGTGTCTGGTGCACGTCGGAAAACAGAGAAAAGAAAATACGAAAGAAGGCAGCAGGCGCTAAATGAAAGATGCGAGAATACTGCAGAATTACCGAAGCATATGCTTCTGGAAATGGCAGATGAGAGATTTTTTAATCATAAGCATTATCTTTTTTACAAAAAGCGTGGAAGTTATGCAGATATAGCGTGTTCAAAGTGCGGTGGAGTGACCGAAGCAAGGTGGAGAGCCGGAATGTCATATGAAAGTCAGTTCCAAAGACACGTACAGGAACCAAGAGAAGGCGGTTTTGGTAATTGTCCTATGTGCGGAGCTCGTGGAGAGTGGAAGTGCCAAGGAAAAGTTCGTTCAGCATTTTCAAAGACTGTGCATGTATTCTTAGGGCAGAAATATAAAGAGACCGGATTTGTGATGAGGTACATAGAATTGTCAAAAGAATGGCAGTTACAAATGATATGCGGTGAAAAAGGACTGGAGATGTATAACTCGCACGAAGAATTGAGCGGAATTGAAATTGCAAGAGCTTATTTCGAAGATGGCAAAGCTGTGCAAACTGATTTTCAAAAACATGATCCATACGCTGGAAGAGATTTTTGGGATGATTGCAATTTGTACGGATTAAGTAACATCGTGATTAAAGAAGGTCCGCTATTAGAACAGACTTATGAAGAGATGAAGGGAACGATAGTGCAGTATAGCGGATTGAAGGAGTATATGGCAGCAGTCAAGAGTGCGAACCCTATCGACTATCTGAAACGGTATAGAGAAACACCACAATTAGAAATGCTTATGAAACTGGGATTGCATGAAGTTGCGAAATCGCTTGTAAGTTGCAGATATGGCATTGTAGCCGACCAGCATGCACAAAGACCGGACGAGTTCCTTGGTATCCGCAAAGATAGAGTAAAATTCATTATATCAAAAGGTGGCAACTTGGACGTTCTGCGGATCCTACAGTCTGAGAAATGGCTCGGAGAAAACTGGACAGAGGAGCAAGTTGAAAAGTTGGCCGAGATTCAGGCAGACAGGCAGAAACTACATATGGCTGTGCAAATTATGACTATTCAGAAGATGCTTAATCGAATCGAGAAGTATGCTGGATGTGAATTTGGTACCGGTTGTACAACTGCATCGGCAAGGCTGAAACATACAGCAGATATCTATTTCGATTATCTGTCTATGCGTCAGACATTGGGATATAACCTTGAAAATACTGTATACCAACAGCCGAGAAACCTTGAACAGGCACATAATAATATGATTGCAGAAAATAATAAGGTTGAAGCTGATAAGCGATTGCAGGAAGTGGCCGAGAAGTATCCTGATATTAAACGTAAATACAGAGCGTGGCGTAAGAAGTATTACTATGAGGATGATAACTACGTAATCCGCCCGGTCCGTTCTGCGGAAGAAATCGTAATGGAGGGAAGATTACTGCATCATTGTGTAGGAGATAATAATTATTTACAAAAGCATAATACCGGTGCATCCATTATTTTAATGTTGAGGTTCAAGGATAAAGAAACAGAGCCTTATATCACGGTAGAAATAGCAGATGAGAAAATCCTTCAGTGGTATGGTGCACATGATAGAAAGCCAGATAAGGATAATATGCAAAGATGGCTTGATGCGTATGTAACAAGGTTAAAGTGTAATCATCCGCTTTCGGAATTGAGGAAATATGATTTTAAAATGGCATAATCAGCAGCAGGACAGTAGGAGGATAAACAATGCTTACATTACCTATCAAGAAAAAGTGGTTTGACATGATACTTTCCGGAGAAAAGAAAGAAGAGTACCGGGAAATAAAACCGTATTATACGAAAAGGCTTCAAAAAGTGTTCAATATGGTTGGAGATATCCCGGTTGATATGCTGGAAACACAAATCCGATTTACGAATGGATATGGTTACAAGGTTCCGGCTTTTATAGCAGATTGTCATTTAGAAAAAAGAATTGGTCGAGAAGAATGGGGAGCTGAAAAGGATGTAATTTACTATGTCCTCTGTATCGAAAAGATTAGGTGGAAGAGTATGGACGGATTAGGAGGATATCTTAGAGCTGGAGGTGGTGCCGGATGAATAGGAAAGATACCACTAAATTCCTCAGTCACCTTTTGATCAGCAATCGGCTGAGCGGTCGCGGGAAGTATTGGGCGAGCGAGGTTAGTATCGATTATGGCACATCGAATGTGAAGCGAGTAGATTTTATGCAGTTCGAGCCCGAGGGCGTTATTTATCAAAGTGATATTGAAAAGGGTACATTTACCTGCTATGAGGTTAAGAGCTGCAGAGAGGATGTTTTCAGCGGAAACGGGCTGAATTTTATCGGCGAAAAGAATTATATCGTAACTACAATGGAGTGTTATAAGTCCATTCTGCCGGATATGAGGAGTGGAAAGCTATGGGAACATATTAGAGAATGCTGCCCAGAGGCTTCCGGTCATTATGGGATTATAGTTCCTGTTCCATGGATGACCAAACCGGAAGATGAATATATAAATCCTACGGAGCTGGAAAAGGATGTGACTTGGGAAATGAAAGTGATTTTCCCCTGCAAGCAGGGAGGCAGAAAGAGGTCAACAACGGAGCTGCTATTCTGTATGTTGAGAAGCGGACAATATTAGAAGGATGTCCGGAATGGGGAGCGGTACCGGGCGAAAGATATTTCATTTTGAAGATTAAAGAAGTGGAGGAAATATAGAATGGCATGTAAGTGTGCAATACAAACAGATGAATATCATGGATGGGAATGTTCAATAACAGAAGGTGCATGTATGTTTTTGGTGCCGGATAGTAAAAAGTGTGCTGAAGAATATGGAGAAGGACCGGATGTAGAAGAATTAGAGGAAGAAGTGGAGGAAATATAGTTATGGAACATCAAATAACATTAGATGAATGGTTACAGTGGAAAGAAGACATTAGAAGAAAGCTTGCAGAAACGGCAGGAAACTTCGTACATATAGGATATCGATTAAAACAGATTCGCGACAGCGGAATGTTTGACGGAGCTTCAGATATTTTCGAATTTGCACAAAAGGAATATGGACTTGCCAAGTCAACGGTAAGCCGTTTTATTGCAATCAATGAGAAGTTTTCCGAGGGAGGTAATTCCTTGGAACTGAAAGAAGAATTTCGGGCAATCGGCAGCAGTAAGCTTGCCGAGATGCTCACACTTTCAGATAGTGAGTGTCTGATGATCACAGAAAAGACCACGGTTAAAGATATCCGGGAGCTTAAGCAATTCAGTCGGCAGCAGGTGCCGGAAGGACTGGAAGAAACAAATTATACGCCTCTGCAGAAGTGCATTATTGAGTTGTTCAACAGGAAAGAAAAGCGGGAAATACTGAATAAAGTCCTTGATTTATTAATGAATGCAGAGTCGGGCGACATCCTGAAGGATGTGGTTGAACTGATTAATCCCAGTGGATATGCAACCTGTAAAAAAGGAATCATTTTCCTTTTTCTGTACGATATGCAGACCGGCATTAAATATAAATCCATGGTAGAACCGAATCCTGTCAATATGGAGTGGCTGGATTTTCTCATTGAGATAACCAAAATATACGGAGAATTTTATATGCCGGCAGCAGACACATGGGCAAATTTCTATGGAGAGCCGGCGCCGGACCCTGAGTTGAAAAAGGGACCGGAAAAAACGGAAGAAATGCCGAAAAATCAGGATGTTGCGACGTCGCAACAGACAGCGAAAAAAGAGGTAAAAACAGATGAAAAAGAGAGTAGAAAAGACTGTATTAAGGGCGAAGATAAAACATCAACTGATGACTCCGGAGAAAGTGAATGCAGTGTGGAAGAAATGGTGGAATCCGATATTGATACATCACTGGCAGAAAAGGAAATTACAGAACATGATGCAGGAAATGGAGAAGCAGAGACAGAAGGAAGTGATACAGATAATGAGTCTGCAAGCAAAGTAATAGATAACATTCAAAGTATCGCTGATACTTTGGACGAAGTTTATAGCTGGGATGAATACAACCTTCCTCAGATTGAGACTGTCAAGGCAAAGAAAAACAGTTTGAACATGCTCATCATCCAGTTGGAGCGCCTGGAGAAACTGTTAGAAGGAGGTTTAGCAGAATGATAAAGATGACCAACGAGGATTACGCTAAATTTTCCGAAGAATGGAAAAAGGCCTGTAGAAGAGTGCGGCATAGCAAAGCCAATCTGAAGAAGATAAGAATAATACCAAACGAGAGGAGTTTGCAGTAATGGAGTTGAAAGAAAGTGCGGAAATACTGAATGGAAATAGGCCTGATTGCCAACAGTTTTTAGAAAATGTTGCAGTGTTGGAAAGAACACTTGCAGAGTATCAAAAGATAGGTACAGTCGATGAATTAAGAGAAATGAAGAAGAACTATAAGAAGTTCAAGCAGAATAAAAACAAATTATACAGAGATATGCATAAAAAGCTTAAAGCAGAGTATATAAAAGGGCAAGAAAAAGCACTTGAAGCAATCGGCACAGTGGAAGAATTTAAGGCTTTGAAAGAGAAGAGTGTGGCGAAGAAACCACTTTGCACTACAATAGCAAAAGATAAAGATACAAGTGTTGGTATGATTGGAAGATGCCCTTGCTGTGATGGCATTATTGCAGAAGATATGTTGTGGTGTGAAGATTGCGGACAGAAACTTGATTGGCATTAGCAAGTTACCATCAAATTAAAAACGCACGGAAACACAAGGAATTTTACATTTTTGATGTGTTTTGTGCAAGTTATCAGCAAGTTAGAAAGGAAGAAGATATGGGATATTTAACACACAAAGAGAAAAGTTTATTATTTTCAGCATTAACAAGAGAAGAAAAAGTTTGCAAAGAAAACGGTTTTGAAGACCTTGTGCCAGTTATTAAAAGTCTTGAAGGAAAATTCTATTATGACCGATTTGAAAAAGAAATCCGCAACAAGGCTATTGATGAATTTGCAGAAAAACTAAAACCACTTTTAAACACTTATGCTGACACAGTAAGGCTTGATAAAGTAGCAGAGCAGATGAAAGGCGGTGCGGAATGAGAAAGTCTGAAAGAAACAGCATTGAAAAATGGGCTAGTGGATTAACTAATGAAGAACTGGAAAAAGAGTATTATAAATCAGTATATGATTCTTTAGGTACTGAAACAGAAGATATGTATGAACTTGGGTATGATATTCGAGATATACAGGAAAGAGAAAAACACGAAAAGTATCTTGGAGAAAAAGCAGATGTTTTAGAAGCACTATGTGAAGAACGAGGAATTAAATTATGGCAGAAAGGAAGTGAAGAAAATGGGTAGATTGATAGAAGAAAATTCAGTGATTGAAGTAGCAGAAAAATTTACTTTTACAGATGAAAATGAAAGAAGTAAGTATTTGGATTTTGTAAGATACTGTGTACAAAACTCAAAGACAGCCTATGACGTGGAAAAGGTTGTGGCAGAGTTGGAAAAGGGCTTGAAGAATTTGGAACATAATAAAAAATTGTTTGAAGATAATCAAGCAGAACGTGGTGTTCTTATGTGTGATAGTGAAATTACAGCATTTAAAATGGCAATCGACATAGTAAAGGCAGGCGGGGTGGAATGATGTATGAAGTATATGACAAATTCAACGAATACAAATTCGTAGTAATGAATGTTGATAAGGTCATAGAAAACAAGTATGATTTTAAATTCAAATACAATAACGGAACTTATTCTTGCAACTATTCCAAAAGTAATTATGAGTATTGCGAGAGATAGCGAGGTGTAAAATGAATCCATTTAAAATATTCTTAAAGAAAAATAAGAGTGACAAAAAGCAATTAAAAGAATTAAAAAAATATCCTTGTGATTGCTATTTAAGCAATGCATTGTATTTTATCGAAACAGGCGAAATAGATGTCGCATACAAGGAAATATGTTATGCGATTTTAAGAAGTGGCGGAAAGCTATCTGATTCACAGCTTAAAAAATTTAACGAATTGAAAAACAAGCGAGGGGTAACATGCAGGGATCTATAGAAAATACACATATTGTTATTAAAAGAGAAGATATATACAAGTATTTATCAGAACCAGAGTTAATATCATTGGAACATATCTTACATAGCATCAGCATTGGCAGGGCAAGAGAAGGTAAAAATCAAAATAATACATATTATATCTGCAATACAGATGAATCCTATGCTGACAAGGTATTGAATATCATACTGAATCAAGGGGCATCAGATGGTTGGATTCCTTGCAGTGAGAGATTGCCGGAAGAACCGAGAAAAATAATTGTAGAAATTGAAGACGTATTGGATTTGATTAATGCAAATGTATTGATAGAATATAACGTCACTTTGCAAGGTGCAAAATTACCTACCAGTATGTACTATGCCGGAAATGGTTTCTGGTTTGATGAAGCCAGTAGAGAGTTCTATCCTGTTATCGCGTGGCAACCACTTCCTGAAGTTTATCAGCCACTGGCAGCAGTCAATCATGAAACCTGTTGGGAAACCGGTGGTGAATGTCCCAGTGAACATGCAGATACAAAAGAAGATGGAAGAACTCAGAAAAAGCATTACCGGACTGGATGCGCTGTTAGAGATACTAAATCGTTACTACTCAGAGGATGAGTATCAGAAGATAGCGTATGCAGTCCAACAACAAGGTTTTAACGTGGCAGAACTGACATATCAGCTGTCTCGTATAAAACCGGAGATAATTTATAAAAAGATATAAGGAGGACGCCTATGAAGTATAAATAAAACAATAGGATTATTATTTTTCTATCAAAATCTGCTCCAGTTTTTCATTTAATGAAATATTAGCATTTTTAAAATTGTTAATAAGTTTAAAAATAGTTTGTTTGTCATCAGAAGATAAAGTTTTATTAATTTTTGGTCCTAAAAACGAACCTAATTGTTCATATGCATTTACAAATTCATCTATTGAAATATTTGTTTTTTTTAAAATAGTATTGTGAATTTTGGCATAGTTATATATTTGTACTGATTTTCGGGTAACAGAATTTAGTAATTCTTCAAATGGAGCTGGCTTCATTAATTCAACAGGAGTATACCCGGGGCTACATTTATTTATTAATAAAACAATACTTTCATAGTTTTCACATACCATTACTGAAAGAGTATTAATAACATTAAAAATAGTTTCTCGGCGTTTTTCTACTTTTTTTAGTTTATGAGATACAAATGCTTGAAAACAGAAAATAAAAAAACCATTGCATGCAATAGGTATTAGAAGTGTCAACCAGTCGTTAGTATCCATGATTAGTATAGATCCTCCTTTGAGTAAAGATATTGAAAACATAATATAATATTTTGTTATTTGGTACAAGTATTTGAATTAGATATCATTCAAAAAATAAGAATGTAAAGAATTTAATGAAAGGAAAAATGAAAAAGTGAAAAATTTGCAAACGGGAGCCTGTATCTATTGCGGGCAAATAAGACAGATAGAAGTAGACGGTAGAAGAACCGAACAGGAATTAGCAAATCTTGCAACAATGAAATGTACATGCCCAGATGCAAAAGCTGCCCAGAAAGTAGAACATATGCAGCTGACAGCTGAAACAAATGTTGAGAAGTTGTTCAAAGAAGAGAATCCTGATATGGCAAGTTTGTTAAAGGCAGCAGTACTTCCGATTATGGGAGACCGAATCGACCAGATTACCATAAAATCCGGCAAGATGACCGGAAAAATATCGATTAACAGTAAAGGTGGAATAAAGGTAGAAAGAACCGACACCAATAAGAAAGCGTTGGAAGCGTAATGAAAAGCATAATGCATAATAAGCGTGACGGCACCTGTTATTTATGTAAGAAGTTACATATGGATGACTCCGTTAAGGTAACAGAGGAGCATCATGTAATATGTGGAACGGCAAACAGAAGAATTTCAGAAAAATATGGATTGAAAGTATATTTGTGTTTGTATCATCACACGCAAGGTCCGGAAGCCGTGCATTTTAATAAAACCATTATGCAGGATTTAAAGAAAGAGGCACAATATGCTTTTGAGAAGAGGTATCCGGAGTTGTCGTTTCTTAAAGTGTTCGGCAGAAATTACATAGAGGAACGGCAACGGCAGCAGGCACCGAAAAACAGTAACAGTTTTGTTGAGACTGGGAACATATTGGAAGAAACTGATTGGCTAAAAGAAGTTTTGTGAGGGGAAGTGAGTAGTAAGATGAATGCATTAGATTTTTTGGAACAATTGAAAGATGTCGATAATGTCATTAAGTCTTTAGAGGAAGAATACGAAAAGCTAATGACAAAAGCAACGAATATCAATGTAAAGTATCGTGATGTAGTAGCACATTCCGGCAGTTGTTCCAGTCCACAGGAGCAGCAAGGGCCGGAGATGGCAGAATACAGTAAGCAGATTCAGGAAATGCAGAAAGAATTGAATACGGCCAAGACTAAAGCAATGAAAAATATAAAGAAAATGGATTCATTTAAGCATAAATCGGTGCTAATTAAGTATTATGTTCAAAATAAGACTTTGGCTAAGGCTGCAGAGGAGATGAATATCTCCGATAGATGGGCAAGTGAGCTGAAAAAACAGGCAGTTAAAATGTTTGAAAAAAATTTTAAATAGTTCATGGTAATTCATGTTACTTCTGTGATATTGTGTAAACTAAGAAAGAGGACAGAAACAGGATTCTGTTCTCTTTTTTTATCAAAAAAAGGTCAAAAACGGACCCAGAAACAACAATTTTGGAAGGGAGTGTTGCAAAATGGCCAAAAAATTGACCCAAAAACAGCAATTGTTCGTGGATGAATATCTGATTGACCTAAACGCAACACAGGCCGCAATTCGGGCGGGTTACTCGATAGAAAGTGCCCGGGACATAGGCTGCGAAAACCTGACAAAACCCAACATTCAAAATGCTATAGCGAAAGCAATGGCAGAAAGAAGTAAGAGGACCGGAGTCAACCAGGATAGGGTGGTTTTGGAGCTTGCAAAGATGGCATTTGTGAACATAACGGATATCGTTGATACAAAGACCGGTGAGATTAAAGAGGATGCATCACCGGATGATCTTGCATGTGTTGAAAGTGTAAAGTATAAAAGTTTTGATTCTGATACCGGCCATAGTGAAGAGAGGGAAGTAAAGATTGCATCCAAGCTAAAGGCACTTGATAAGTTAGGCCAGCATTTGGGAATGTGGAGCGATAAGGTAGATGTAAATGTGGCGATACCCGTCGTAATATCAGGTGAAGACGCTTTGGAAGATTAGGCGGTGATAGCCTATGGTGAAACAAGTATCCTCACAACATGTATTTGAGTACATGAAATTTATTCTGTACCCGGAGGATTATAACCCGAAGAAATCCAAGGCTCGACGAAGGCACCATGTAAGTCTTCCTGAGGTAGTAGGCGGTGGATACGGTACCTTCTGGAGATGGAAGGGCAGATACAGAGTATGCAAAGGTTCCAGAGCATCCAAGAAGTCCAAGACAACGGCGCTCTGGTACATAACCAACCTGATGAAGTACCCGGATGCTAATTTGCTTGTAGTCAGGAAGGTATTCAGAACACTTAAAGATTCCTGTTTTAAGGAATTAAAGTGGGCGATACGTCGTCTTGGTGTGGAAGCACACTGGGACATCAAGGAATCACCACTGGAGATGACTTATAAGCCCACCGGCCAAAAGATTTATTTTCGTGGATTGGATGATCCGTTAAAGATAACCAGTATCACAACAGAGATTGGTTATTTATGTTGGGCGTGGATAGAGGAAGCATATGAGATTACATCGGAAGATGACTTTGATATGCTGGATGAAACCATCCGAGGAGCTATCCCACCGGAAACCGGATTATTTAAACAGATAACCTTAACATTGAATCCATGGAATGAACGTCATTGGATAAAAAAGCGGTTCTTTGACAATCCGGATGATGAAACGCTGGCAATGACAACCAATTACATGTGCAATGAATGGTTGGACGCTGCAGATATTAAAGTATTTGAAACCATGAAGAAACAAAATCCCAAGCGATATAAAGTCGCAGGTTTAGGAGAGTGGGGCATTGTTGACGGATTGGTATTTGAAAACTGGGAAGAGAAAGCTTTCTCCATAGAGGAAGTGAAGTCTATTTGCGGAATAAAGACTGCATTTGGTCTTGACTTTGGTTACACAAATGATCCGACAGCACTATTCTGCGGATTTGTGGACAAGGCAAGTAAAACCATATGGGTGTTTGATGAACTGTACAAGCCGGGCATGAGTAATGAATCTATTGCAGAAGAGATTCAGAAAATGGGCTATGCAAAAGAAAAGATAACAGCTGATTCGGCAGAGCCTAAGAGTATCGACCGTCTGCGTGAACTTGGCCTTAAGGGAATCAAGAAAGCACGTAAGGGTAAGGATTCCGTAAACAACGGAATTGACTTCATCCAGGAATACCATATCATCATCCATCCAAGATGTGTTAATTTCATTACAGAGATTAATAACTATCAGTGGGAAGAGGATAAAACAGGTAAGAAGTTAAATATTCCCATTGATGATTTCAATCACCTTATGGATGCAATGCGTTATGCACTTGAAAGCATAGCTGAAGGTGATACATACAGTTTCGATTAATTGTTTGAAGAGGGTAGGAAAACTAAAGATTCTTACTCTCTGTTTTTATAGCTTAAAAAAACCGGGAGAAGGAACATGATATTTGATTTTTTTGTAAATACTGCGAGAAAACTTAATAATTTTGTTAAGAAGAGCTTTACAGGAGGCATCGAAGATAAGTCCTTTTTAGAGAGTGAAATAGCAAAGTGGAAAGAATCGCCGCAGCGAAAAGAAGCGATTAGCGGTTTTTTGTATTATAGCGGGTACCATGACATTTTGTATAAAAAACGAATGGTAATAGGTCAAGGTGGAGAACTGAAAGAGGTAAAGAATTTGCCGAACCGCAAAGATATTGATAACCAGTATGCAGCAGCCATTGATAAAAAGGCAAATTATTTTTTGGGAAAGCCTATAGCCATCGACGGATCAAATAAGCAGTATGTTGATATCATCAAGAAAATATTTGATAGAAAAATGATGAGTAAGTTGAAGGCGACTGCAAAGAAATCAATGAATGGGGCAATTGCATGGGTATTTCCATATTACGGCGGTTCCGGAAAGCTTAAATTTAAGGTTTTTCCGTCTTATGAGATTCTTCCATTTTGGAAAGATGATGAACATGAAGAATTAGATTATGCAATCCGCCTCTATACAGTTGATTATTACAAATCCGGCAGTAAAAAGACGATTGAAAAGGTAGAAATATATAGACTGGAAGGAGTATACAGATACATTTTAAATTCTGGCAAGTTGAGTCCGGATAAAGAGGCCGGAGAGTACGAAAGCTATGTTTCCTTAAATGATCTCCCGTATAACTGGGAAAAGATACCTCTTATCGCTTTTAAGTATAACGACAATGAGATTCCGTTAATCAGACGTGTTAAGCCATTACAGGATGCCATAAATGAGCTGTTATCCATGTTTCATAATCATATGCTGGAAGATAACCGGAATACAATTTTGGTAATAGAGAATTATGATGGAACTGATTTGGGAGAATTCAGGTATAACCTGTCAGAGTATGGCGCGGTGAAGGTCCGAAGTACAGGTGATTCCAAAGGTGGAGTTCATACGTTGCGTATCGAAGTAAATGCAGAGAATTATAAGGCAATCTTGCAAATCTTAAAAGACGCTATTATCGAGAATGCTAAAAGCTTTGATGGTAAGTTACTTTCTTCCGGTACACCTAATCGAATGAATATTTTAAGCATGTATCAGGATATCGATATTGATACAAATGATTTTGAGACAGAGTATCAGGCAGCTTTGGAAGAACTGCTTTATTTTATTAATGTTCATTTGTCATTAACAGGACAGGGAGATTTTTTTGATGAGAAGGTAACAATTACATTTAACCGGGATATGTTGATGAATGAGGCTGAAATCATGCAGACACTTAATACATCGGGAGTGAAGATATCTAATAGAACATTGTTGTCGCAAGTTCCTTTCGTTGATGATGTAGAAAAGGAAATGAATTTGATCATGAAGGAACAAGAAAGTGATATGGATGTATATGTGAAAGCCTTTCCCCAGACAACGTCGAAAAAGGATAACGAGGAATTAAACGATGAAGAGTAGTGTAAATATTTTAGGAACGGAATATACGTTGGAAGTACATAAAGTATCCGAAGATGAATATATGCAGGAAAATAAACTAGCCGGCTATTGTGATGAAGAAAATAAGCTGATCGTAGTCGCAGACATGAGTGAGAAAAAGTATTTCGACTTAGACGAAAAAGGACAGAAACTATACAAAAGTAAGGTATTACGACATGAGATAGTACATGCTTTTTTTAATGAAAGTGGATTGTCTGTTAATTCTAATAATGTAGAAGCATGGGCAAAGAATGAAGAAATGGTAGATTGGATAGCGATTCAGTTTCCTAAAATGTGTAAGGTATTTGAAGAGGTTGGGTGTTTGTAATGCCAAAGAGTAGAGAATACTGGCGAAAAAGATTTGAGATATTAGCAAGTGCTCAGGCACAGATAGGAGCAGAATATTTTGAAGAGCTAAGTCGACAATATGCCCAGGCATCGGCAGCAGTCCAGGCAGATATTGAGAAGTGGTATGCAAGATTCGCTGTAAACAATGATATTACCATGCAGGAAGCAAGAAAGTTATTAACTTCTGACGAGTTGGAAGAATTGAAGTGGAATGTAATGGAGTACATAAAATACGGACGTGAAAATGACGTAACAAAGCAGTGGATGAAGCAATTAGAAAATGCTTCTGCTAAGTGGCATATATCTAGGCTAGAAGCAATTAAGTTACAAATACAACATCATGCAGAAGTATTGTATGGTCGTGAAAATGAAGATTTTAAAAAGATAATGGCTCATGTTTATGAAGAAGGTTATTATCATACGGCTTATGAAATCACAAAAGGTTATAATTTAGGATATAGCCTAATGAAGCTTGATACGGATAAAATCGAAAAAGTACTTACTAAGCCGTGGGCAGCAGATGGAAGTAATTTTTCTGATAGAATTTGGCGTCATAAGACACAGCTGGTATCAGAACTTCATAACGGACTTACACAATCAATTATAAGAGGCAAAAATCCATATGAGGTTACACAGGATATAGCAAAGCGATTTAATGTCAGTAGAAAGCAGGCAGGCAGATTGGTAATGACCGAATCTGCCTTTATTGCTTCTTCGTCAACCTACGACTCCTTGAAGGAATTGGGTGTGGAACAATATGAGATAGATGCCACTCTGGATAAAAGCACATCTGAAATATGTCGGGCAATGGATAAGAAGGTATTTCCAATGTCACAATTTGAAATTGGTGTAACGGCACCACCGTTTCATCCATGGTGCCGCACGGATGTACTACCATACTTTGATGACGAATTCGAACTTGGATCCAAGCGTATAGCCCGTGGAGATGACGATAAAACATATTATGTACCGGCGGATATGAACTATAATGATTGGTACAAGCAATATGTAGGTGTAAAAACTGATTCAGAGGGCTTGCGGTCTTTACTTGGCAGTAGTAATATGTCTGTAAGTGAGATAGACAAATTAAAATCTTTCGATGATTTGAAAAGGTATTTGAAGGACAATTACAATGCTAAAGTTGACGAAGATGTTCTTTCTTTAAATTTCGAGTCTGTAAGGCAAATGACGAAAGAATTTGAAGAAGTTATGTTAGAATTCGATTGGTCCAGAAGTTCATTTACAGGACTAAATAAGTTTGATTTAGGTTATGCTTCTTTTTCTCCTGGTGGAGAATTGTGTTTTAATCCTCAATTTTCAACTGTTTTTAATAAAATAACACTGACAAGTGGTTATCATGAAGCCGGGCATTTGTTGGAGTTAGCGTTGATTAAAAAAACATACCCGTATATGGATATAGATGGTATTAAAAATAAACTTATATCATCTGAGATGGCCGAAGATATAGTAAATAAGGCTTTTTCAAGAATTCGTTCAAATAAAAGCATATTGGAATTAAGAAAAGAAATATCTAATCAGGCAACAAAAAATTATTCGGAAACATTAGCGGAAGCTATTAGAGATTACAAGCTAAATGGTTATTCTGGAGCTACTCTTACTGTTCAAATAATTAAAGTATTAAAGGAGATAAAATAATGTGGGAAGGTAAACCTATTTTCTGGGATTATATAACACATGATGAACATGGCAGAGTAAATGGTGTCCGGGAAGATGCACCGGAAGAAATGAAAAAAGCCTATGAAGAGTGGGCTAAGGTGGAAGAAGAAGCAAGAAAGTTAGGAATGATGATTTAAGAAAGCACTCTAGCAAATAGGGTGCTTTCTTTGTATCAAAAAATGAGGTGAAACAAATGCAGACTACGAAAAACTACGGTTTAAAGAAACCGGAGGCAACAGATTTCTATGATGTAAATGATTTTAACGATAATATGGATAAGATTGATGAAGCATTGAAGAACGCTGGCAGCAGTATAGAAGTAGATGCTACATTATCGGTTGAAGGGAAGGCCGCAGATGCAAAAGCTGTTGGAACTGCTATTGGTAAAATAGGAATGCAGTATCTTTCTGATAGAGATATAATACAGCTACTAGACGAAAACAAAAAGTGGCAAGATTATGCTATAGGCGGTATTAAGAAATACTACTACTATAGCAAGACAGAGCCTTTTGACGTAGCTTGGAATAATGATGCATACCCTTATGATATTAGTAATTCTACACCTAATCAGAGTACTTGGAATTATTACACCAAAGACGCATTAGATGTGACAGGTTCTAAGAAACTTGTATTAAAAAATATTCACTTAGCTTTGCAATCATACTACAACTCAAACACAACTTTAACGCTCAAAATTGGTACAGCACCTAATGGTAATGATTTATTATCTAAAGAAGTGGCGGCTGTTGGTAGTACAATGACTGGCTGGCATACAGCAGAGTGGAACGGAACGGTAGAGATTGACGTTACAGACATTAAGGGCGAAGCTTACATTACTATTGCACAGTACGCTATAACACGTTCGAGTGGCAATAATGCTGCAAGTATGTTTTCTATTGATGATATTTATGTGGTAGGGGGTGTATAAAATGAAAATTTACGTAAATAAAAAAGGCGAGATTAAAGACGTACATAGTACGACTAACACAACCCTACAGGAAATCGAAATACCAGACGATAATAATCCTTTTGAAGGTTGGAGTGATGTAAGAATCTGTTGTTTTAGAGCAGAGATGAAAAATGGTAATTTAGATTATGCACCTTATATAGATACCCGCATTATTGACTATATGGACCGACTTAGTCAGCAAAATATATCAGCGCAAGCACAGATTGATTATATTGCGATGATGACTGATATTGAAATGTAGGAGGAAGATTATGCATTCAAAACATTTTGATAAAATCAAGTATTACTATGAAAAAAAATTTTGGACTGAAAAAATGGTAAGAGATGCTGTTGTCAAAGAAAGAATTACTGCTGAAGAATATACAGAGATTACCGGGCTCGAATATTAAGAGATAATTAAGAGATGAAAAAGCCCTCCAATGATAAAGGAGTGTGCCGAAGTAGTCTTTTTTTTATAATCATCTTTTTGGTATTGTAGATGCAAAAGAACAAGACAAATAGTAGTGGACTGAACCACGTAAAAAATGTTTTTGAAGAAAGGAAAAGAAACTATGAAAAAAGAAGAAATTTTGGCACTTGGAGTTGCAGAAGATGTTGCGCAGAAGGTTGCAGAAGCCTCAGAAAGAGAATTAAAGGGTTATATACCAAAAGTTCGTTTTGATGAGGTAAATGAGGCCAAAAAGAATGCTGAGGCGCTTTTAAAAGAGCGCGATGAACAGTTGGAAAACTTAAAAAAGACTACCGGCGATTCGGAAGCGATGAAAAAGCAGATTAGTGATCTTCAGAATGCTAACAAGGCAGCGGCAGATGAGTTTGCTGCAAAGATTAAGCAAATGCAGCTTGATAATGCAGTTGAAAAAGCGATTACGGAACGCAATGGTAAAAATGTAACAGCGATTAAAGCATTATTAAACCTTCAGAACACAGAAGTAAATGAAGATGGAACTGTGAAAGGTTTATCGGAACAACTGGAAGCACTGTCAAAGGCAGAAGATTCCAGTTTTTTATTTGGTCCTAAGATACCTGAAGTTAGAGGTTTTACACCGGCGCCTGGCAGTGACCCTACACAGGTACAGACAGATGTATCTAAGATGAACTATTCTCAGTTAAGTGCATATTTGGAAGCAAATCCGGATGTAAAAATTTAATAATTAAGAAAGAAAAGAGGTATAAGAAATGGGAAATTTCGATTCAAAATCATTTAACCCGCAGGCATTTAAGTATTTAGTAGACAGAGTCCCCAATGTAAAGACAAACGAGATCAAGAAATCAAAGGCCTTAATTGGTAATCAGGATATCAAAGATGTATTTGCTTCACAGAACGGTACCGAGTATGCAAAAGTTGTCATGAGAGGAATGCTGGAAGGTGATGCTGTTAACTATGACGGCAAGACTGATATTACAGCATCCACAACGAAGACTTTTGAGCGCGGTATTGTTGTTGTAGGCCGTGCTAAAGCATGGGTAGAGAAGGACTTCGCATATGATGTTACCGGTGGAGTTGATTTTATGGATAATGTAGCAGAGCAGGTTGCAGAGTATAAGGATGGATTGGATCAGGATACAATCCTTTCCGTTCTTAAGGGAGTATTCTCTATGACAGATACGAAAGGTCAGGAATTTGTTAGTAAGCATACCACTGATATTACTGCAGAAGATGACGGTCTTATGAAGCCGACAACGCTTAATTCTGCTACAAATAAAGCATGTGGTGCCGGAAAGAAAAAGTTCACTTTGGTATTTATGCATTCCGACGTCGCAACAACACTGGAGAACTTACAGTTACTTGAATATTTGAAATATACTGACAAAGAAGGCTTCACCCGTGATTTAGCAATTGGTACATGGAACGGTAAATTGGTGATTGTTGATGATGCTTTACCTACCGAGGAAGTGGCAGCAGTAGAAGGAAATGAAGAACAGGGAATTGTAGCACAGGAAGCATACACCAAGTATACCACTTATGTATTGGGTGATGGTGCAATTGACTACGAAGATGTTGGTGTTAAAGTTCCTTATGAAATGGGCAGAAATCCGGCAAAGAATGGCGGTGAAGATACTTTATATATGCGTCAGCGTAAAGTATTTGCGCCTAAAGGTATTTCATACGAGAAGAAGCAGCAGGCTACTTTATCTCCTACCAATGCAGAGTTGGAGAATGGAAAGAACTGGTGCCTTGTTCATTCAGGAGAATCTACAGAATCACAGCGTAGTTATATCAATCACAAGCTGATCCCGATTGCGAGAATTATTTCAAGAGGTTAAGCAGATTTTAGGGAGTAGGCTATCCTACTCCCTATTTTTACAAGGTGGTAAGTATGGAAAAAGAAAAAGTAATAGAACGACTAAAACAATTGGGATATGAATATGTGGAGGAAAAAGATACAAATTCATTAGAATTTACAATTTCCAAAACGGAGCAAAGTATTTTGAACGCCACTAACTGTGTAGTGTTACCAAATGAATTGCAATATATAGCAATTGATAGGGCATGTGCTGAATTTCTTAAGTTAAAGAAGGCATTTGACCAACTTCAAGAATTTGATATGGAACAATTTGCTAAAACAGTGAGTATGGGCGATGTAAGTATTACTTTATCCTCTGAAGATTCACCTGAGCACAAGTTTGATACTATCATTGAATACATGCTTACCGGTAATGAGGAAGATATTATTAGATGCAGAAAGCTGGTGTGGTAATGAGGAACAGAATTAGAAAAGCGATAGAGGCAATGTATGATGGTTCATGTACCGTTACTGAAAATGTGAAAGTGAAAGATTTGGCCACGAAGCAGACTAATTTTGTACCGCAAATAACCATAAAGGACCAACCGTGTCACATATCATATAAATCTGCTTATCCGACAGGAGACGGGAATACAGCATCGTTAGCACAGGAAATTAAGCTGTTCATAGCTCCGGAAATAAAAATTAGTGCCGGTTCTAAAATAGAGGTTACACAAAACGGTAAAACAACAGAATATACCAATTCTGGAGAACCTCAGGTATATAAATACCATCAGGAAATATCGTTGAAGTTATTCGAGAGGTGGGCATAATGGCTAAGTGGGGAAAAGTTGATTATAGAGAACTCAAGAAGTTGAGAGATAATCTTGAAAAACTCCAAAAGGTCGATATGGATGCCCTATGTACAGAAATGTCAAAAGCACTTGCCAGCAGATTATTGCGAAGAGTAAAAGAGCGAACCCCTGTAGGCGTGATACCGGAATGGATTGATGATAAAACCAAAGAAAAGTATTGGGAAGGATATGAAGGAAGCACTTTAAAAAAAGCGTGGAAAGTGAAACCTACCGTAACCAAGCATGGTGTTGTATACGAAATTGAGATATATAATCCGATGGAATATACTAGCTATGTAGAGTATGGTCATCGACAGGAAGTCGGGCGATTCGTACCACAGATAGGCAGAAAACTAAAGAATGGATGGACAGAAGGCAAATTTATGCTGAAGATATCGGAGCAGGAAGTGCAGTCTTTGGCTCCTAAGTTGCTGGAAAAGATGTTATATGAGAAATTGAAAGAGGTATTCGATGTCAAATGAGATAACGGTTGGAATTTCTGTTAAACTAAATGAATTGTTCGGAGAAGGATATGAGATATATACTGATGATGTGGAACAGGGTTTGAAGGAACCTTGTTTTTTTATTAAGTTGCTTAAAGTCCAAAATAAACCATTATTGGGAAAGCGGAAAAATAGGACATATCCGTATATTATTACCTATTTCCCGATTGGCGGAAACAAAGAGATGGAAGAAATCTCTGAAAAAATGATGGATGGGCTGGAATATATTAATCTTTCTTCCGGTGATATAGTACGTGGACATTCAATTGAAAGTGAGATTGTAGATGGTAATTTGCAAACCTCAGTTCAATATGATGTATTTCTAAACAGCGCAGAAACCACGGAAACAATGGATAACATGTTGTCAGATATCAATTTAGAAGGAGTATAAAGGTGAAGAAGTGAAAAAGAAAGAAGAAGTAGAACAGACTGCGAAAGTGCAGGAGAATAAAAGATATAGAGGATACCAACTTTTGAAAATGGAAAAGTATCAAACAAGAGTTGCAAAGGTAGTACTTAAGAGTGATAGGCTTTATTCGTTTGAGGAAGCGGATAAGCTTATCTCTGATTTTATGAAAAAGAAAGGATGATTGAGCTATGTTAGGTGGTGGAAATTATATCTCACAAAATAAGATCCTTCCGGGTGCATATATGAATTTCGTAAGTGCCTCAGGATTAGCAGCGAATCTGGGAGCCAGAGGATATGCTGCGTTGGCCTTACCGCTTAAATGGGGCGTGGATGGTCAGATTTTCACAGTGACAGCGGATGATTTCAGAAAAAGAGCATTGCAGATTTTTGGATTCACTTACGAATCAGAAGAAGCCAAAGGATTGCGTGACCTTTTTAAAAATATTACAACTCTGTATTGTTATAAGCTTATGAATGGTGGCGCTTATGCTTCAAATGCTGTTGCAAGAGCAAAATATAAGGGTTCAACAGGAACCAAGATTTCAACGGAAATTTTAAGTGGAACGGTTGAAGGTACATATGATGTCAACATCTATATGGGTACAGTTTTGGTTTATTCAAAGACGGTAACAACTATTGAAGAATTAAAGACAGATGATAACGGCTGGGTTGAATGGACCTTAGAGATAATGGCAGCTGCAGAGAGAGCAAATCTTACCGGTATTGAGTTGGATGGAAGTCAGATAACGGCAGCAGAACATTCGGAGTTTTTAAATGCATCCCAGAAGTTTACTTTTAATGCAATGGGATGCTTATCTGAGGAAGATGCCATTAAAGACTTATATTTGCAGGAATGCAAAGATATGAGAAATGATTACGGCGTAAAGTATAAGCTGATTGTTTTTAACAAGGCAGCAGATTTTGAGGGCGTAATCAATGTAAAAAACGCTATAGAAGCAGTATATTGGACCACTGGTGTGGAAGCCGGATGTGCGGTAAATGAATCTAATACTAATAAGGTGTATGATGGAGAATTTGATTTCCCGACATCATATACTAAGGCAGAATTGGAAGCTGCAATTATGGCAGGTGAGTTTGTATTCCATCAGGTAGGCGATGAGGTAAGAGTTCTTGAGGATATCAATTCCTTAGTAACACTTACAGCTGAAAAGAATGAGGAATTTAAGTCTAATCAGACAATCAGAGTAATTGATCAGATTGCTATGGATATTGCAAAGATATTTAATGATAAATATCTCGGAAAGATTCCGAATAATGCATCAGGAAGAATTTCATTATGGAATGATATCGTAAAGCATCATCAGGAGCTGCAGTCAATTAGAGCTATTGAAAATTTTGTTCCGGCAAATGTTTCAGTAGAATTAGGTGAAAACAAGAAATCGGTAGTGGTTTCAGACGTTATTACGGTAGTAAATGCAATGTCTCAGTTATACATGAGTGTTGTGGTTCAGTAAGAAGGAGGTAGGCTTAAATGGAAAATAATACCATGAATGCAAAAGATGCGATTAGTGCGTCTTTAGCTGAATGCTTTGTTACCATGAAAGGTACAAGATATAATTTGATGCAGGCAATTAATCTTGAAGCAAAATTTAATAAAAAGAAGTCGGAAATTCCTATTCTTGGTCGTACTGGCAAGGGCAACAAGTCGTCCGGATGGAGTGGTACCGGTTCGGCAAAGTTCCACTACAACACCAGTATATTTAGAGAACTGATGCTCAACTACAAGGAAACCGGAGAAGATGTATATTTTGATATCCAGGTTACGAACGAAGATCCGACCTCTGCTGTTGGCAGACAAACAATCATCTTAAAAGATTGTAATATTGATGGAGCTGTCTTAGCTAAATTTGATGCAGACGCAGAGTTTTTGGATGAAGACATGGATTTTACTTTTGAAGATTTTGAAATGCCGGAAAAATTTTCGTTATTAAGCGGCATGTAACTACACATAGGGAGAATAGGGAAACGTACCCGAACGGTGTAATCCTCCGACACCTTTCTCCCTTAATTACGGGGGAAGTATAAAGCGGAGGAATATTATCATGCAGAATTTAACTTGCTTTTTGGCAAACAATGTAGAAAAGAGAACAAATAAGAAAGTAGTAATTAGTGAGAGAATTAAAAATAACGGAAAGCCTGTAGAGTGGGAAATTCGTTCTATCAGTGCAGAAGAAGATGAAGTATTGAGAAAGTCTTGTACCAAGAAGGTACCTGTAACCGGAAAGAAGAATCAGTTTACACAGGATTTTGATTCTAACGCATATTTGGTTAAACTAGCTGCTAAAGCAGTTGTTTATCCTGACTTAAACAATGCAGAGTTACAGAACTCATACGGCGTGATGGGTGCAGAACAGTTGATAAAAGTAATGTTATATAAAGACGAATTTGACCGTCTTACCGAATTACTTGTGAACAGTTCAGAAGCCGAAGATATCAACGAGCTGATTGAAGAAGCAAAAAACTAATTAATGAAGGCGATGGAGAGAGTAATTATGCGTACTATTGTCTTCATAAATTTCATTGGAAACCGTCTGAATTTGTGAGTATGCCGAAGCGTGAACAAGCTTTTGTATGTGCCGCAATTCAGACTAAGATAGAGCAGGAAAAGAAAGAAAGAAGAAGTATTAAGAAAACGGGCAGGAGAGGAAAGTAGGTGTTATTATGTCAGGAATAAATTCAGTAATAAAAATAACCGATGGAATGTCTCCAGCCCTTAGGAGCATGAATAAGGCGTTAAATATAGTGCTTAATAATTTTGAAAAACTGCAGTCAGTTAGTGGTAATTCTATTGATACAGCGGAAATTCAGAATGCGAGAGAAGAATTAACCAATGCATCTGTTGCAATTATCAAAATGGAAGAAGAGATAAAAAGCGCCGGAGAGCAACAGGAAAGATTAACAAATAAGATAGAGAAGAGCAGTGATGTAATGGGCGGCCTGGTCAAAAAGGCCGCTGCCCTGGTGGGAACATATGCATCTATGCAAACGCTTGATAAGTTGGTTAATTTATCAGACCAGAACACACAGACAGAGGCTCGCTTAAAGCTGGTAGTAGACACGGATGCAAATGAAACTTTGGAATCACTTACACAGGATATCTTTGCATCGGCGAATCGGTCCCGTGCTTTATATGCGGATAGCGCGGATATTGTAGCATCATTAGCACAACGTGCTGGAGATGCTTTTAATGGTAATGATGAAGTAATTACTTTTACAGAAACACTTAATAAGATGTATGTGATTGCAGGAGCATCGGCAGAAGAGCAGAAATCCTCCATGCAACAGCTTACGCAGGCTCTTGGATCCGGAGTTTTGCGAGGAGAGGAATTTAATGCCGTATTTGAAGCAGCGCCTAACATAATGCAGGAAGTAGCGGATTACATGGGCATTCCGATTGGAGAATTGCGAAATATGGCAGCAGAAGGGCTGATTACTGCGGAAGTTGTTAAAAGTGCAATAATTGGAGCTGCAGAAAGTGTTAATGACACATTTAACTCAATGCCTATGACTTGGAAACAGGTCATGAATAAAGTTAAAAACTATGGTTTAAAAGCGTTGAATCCGGTACTAAGTAAAATCAACGAAGTGGCAAACAATGAAAAAGTGCAGACGTTTGCTGTGGAGGCGGTTGTTGCGATGGGTAACGCTTCCATGGTGATGTTAGATATATTTAATATAATGGCTACTATAGCCACCTTTGCATATGAAAACTGGTCATGGATATCACCAATTATCGGAACGGCAGGTGCTGCGCTTGCAACATATTATGGTATAGTATTGGCGTTAAAAACCGCGGAACTTCTGGGAGCAGGTGCAAAATTGGCAATGGCAGTAGCGAGTCATGCGGTAGCAGGTGCTATGGGAACACAAGTAAGTGCGACGGCGGCAGCAATGGTAGCACAATATGGATTTAATTCAGCTATATTAGCAAGTCCTTTGCTTTGGCTTCTTGTTACTGTGATTGCTATTATAGGAGCAATGAGCATACTGGCAAACGTAATTACAACAACTTCAGGCGTATTTATAAGCGGTTGGGGATTGATATTGGCAACTATTTATACTGCAGGCGCCCTAATATGGAATGTGGTTGTCGGATTGTATAATTTGATAACCGATTTAATAGTATCGTTATTAAATGTCTTGATTGGAACAGCTGAATATTTTGCCAATATATGGACAGATCCATTAGGTACTATTGCACGTGTATGGGTCGATTGGGCCAATTTAATTCTGGGAATCATTAAAAGTATAGCGAATGCAATTGATGCTATTTTTGGTTCCGAGTTAGCATCTTCTGTACAGGGGTGGATGGATTCGCTAGATAGTATAGTTACTGAAAAGTTTGGTGATGGTATGTTTCAATTTGAACGATTCGCCGGTGAAGATACCTATTTGCAAAGAATAAAGTATGAAGATACGACTGCTTACGGAATCGATTCGGGAAATACTATTTCAGACTGGATCGGAGATAAATTTAATCTGTTTGGTGGTATGGATGATATATATGGTAATCTCGGATTGGATGGACTGCTTGACAATACATATACAGGTACAGAAACAGACTCATATTTATCTAATATTGCGGACAATACGGGTGCTATGGCAGATAGTATGGAAGTGACGGATGAAGACCTGAAGTATTTAAGAGATCTTGCAGAACAGGAGGCAGTAAACCGTTTTACTACCGCTGAAATCAAAATTGATATGCAGAATCATAATTCTATCAGTTCAGATGTGGATATTGATGGTATTGTAACACAACTTGAAGACAGACTCTATGAGAGTATGGAAATTGCGGCGGAAGGAGTACATTAAAAATGGCATATGATATTTATATGGATAAGGTGCTTCTTCCCGTTGCACCCTCTGAAATTAAAACGAAAATCAAGAATAAGAATAAAACAATTGAGCTAATCAATGAAGGGGAAGTAAATATGTTAAAGAGTGCCGGATTAACGGAACTCTCTTTTTCTCTATTACTTCCAAATCAAAAATATCCTTTTGCGCGATATACAGAAGGATTTCAAAACGCAGCATATTATCTTAAGATTTTTGAAGAGTATAAAACAAATAAAAAACCGTTTCAGTTTATTATTGCGAGAATGCTTCCTACGGGAAGCGTTCTTTTTTATACAAATATAAAGGTGTCTCTTGAAGATTATAATATTGAGGATAGTGCAAACGAAGGCTTCGATATCAAGGTCACCTTAAATCTTAAACAATATAAGGAGTATGGCACGAAAACAGCTAACGTATCGGCATATATAAGGCCTAAAGTAATGACTGGTACTATAAGAAACAATGGCGCCGGTGCAAATACGTCCGGAACGTCGTACAAAATAGTGGGTGGAGATACTCTTTATAATATTGCAAAAAAGAAAAAAGGTGACGGTTCCTTCTGGCCAACGATATACAATGCCAATAAAACAGTAATCGAAAACGCTGCAAAAGCTCACGGAAGAGCATCCAGCAGTAACGGGCATTGGATATATCCGGGAACTGTTATTATTATACCCTAGGAGAGAGTATGGGAATAGATTTATGGATTCTGAACGAATCAAAAGCATATCAACCACCGGTAGTAGGCGGTATAACTTGGGAAACCAGTAGAAAAGGTGAACCGGGTGTTTTGAAATTTACATGTCTGCAGGATGATATTTTGGATATTACAGAAGGAAATCCAGTTAAACTGCAGAAAGATGGGAAAAATGTATTTTTCGGCTTTATCTTTGGGATGTGCCGCAGTAAAGATAAAAAAATACAGGTTACTGCGTATGATCAGTTGAGATATTTCAAAAATAAGGATTCTTATATTTATAAAAATAAAAGAGCTGACCAGTTAATTGAAATGATAGCCGGTGATTTTGGTTTGCGTGTGGGTAAATTGGCAAATACCGGTTATGTAATTCCGGCAAGATGTGAGGACAATAAAACGTTGTTTGATATATCACAAAATGCACTGGACGAAACATTGAAAAATACAACCAGATTGTATGTATTGTATGATGATTTTGGAGCTTTATCACTTGAAGATACTGAAAATATGCTGTTAGATTTGTTGATTGATGAAGAGACGGGAGAAAATTTCACATATAGTTCAAGCATCAATGACCAGACATATAATCAGGTTAAACTAATTTATGATAATGAGGAAACTGCACGACGTGAAGTATACATCAGCAGGGATTCTTCCAATATCAATAAATGGGGTGTGTTACAGTTTTTTGAAAAACTGGATAATCCTCAGGGGGCATCTGCAAAAGCAGATGCTCTTTTAAAGTTATATAACGCAAAAACGAGAAATTTAAAGATAACGAAGGCGTTTGGAGATGTAAGAGTACGTGCCGGATGTTCAGTTGTTGTTTTTCTTAATCTCGGAGATATAAAGGTTGAAAATTATATGTTAGTGGAAAATGTAAAACATACTTTTGAAAAAGATTCACATTTTATGGATCTAACATTGAGAGGAGGCGAGTTTATTGCCTAAATTGGACCAAATTATTAAGCAAATGGCCCTTGAGGCGGTAATTGCATCGGCTCCGACCAGTGTGGTGTTTGGTACCGTTGTATCAGTATCTCCAATACAAATCCGAATTGACCAGAAGATAACTCTTACAAGTGAATTTTTGGTGCTTGCCAGAAATGTTACGAACTATAAAACTACAATAAAGATGGATGGGGAAACAGAGACAGATAATGCATCACATACGCACAAAATAAAATGTAATACAGAGGATGGTGGCACAGATACGCATAATCATACTTTAAATGGTTATACCGAAGATGCTGAAGCCGAGCACTCACATAAAATATCAGGAGAAATGAACGTTACAATTAATAACGGACTATCTGTAAGCGATGAAGTTATATTGCTTCGTGTTCAAGGTGGTCAGAAATATGTAGTATTGGATAAGGTGGGTAAAAAAGATGATTCCAATGATTAACGAACAGTTTTTGCAGAATTTTACAGAAGCAGAATTTGCTTCAAAAGATTATGGATTAGATATATCCAATTCAAGGATTAATGGTACCGTTAATGATTTGGAGGCATTGAAGCAGGCAATCTATATTATTCTGAATACAGAACGATATGAACATATTATTTATTCGTGGAATCATGGCGTTGAACTAAATGATCTAATTGGCCAACCATATTCGTATGTGATTCCGGAAACGGAACGAAGAGTGACAGAGGCTCTTATGCAGGATGATAGAATAACGGGTGTAGGTAATTTTGTTTTTGAAAAAAGAAAAGATACCGTACATGGTATTTTCAAGGTTTCTTCCATTTTTGGAACGTTTGAAAGTGAGGTTGATGTAAATGTATGAAACACAGACATATGAATCCATATTAGAAAGGGTATTAGCACGGATGCCGGGGACACTGGATAAGCGAGAAACCTCTTTTTTATACAATGCCGCTGCCCCGGTGGCTATAGAACTGCAGAATATGTTTATTGCGATTGATAATATTTTAAATATTACATATTTTGATACAGCAGACCGAGAAGGGAAAATACAGCGATGTAAAGAACGAGGTGTTGATATAACACAATTTGATGCTACAAATGCAGTCTGTGTATTAGCTATCTTACCGGCCGCAACGGACATTCCTGAGGGAACAAGATTTAGTTATGATAATATAAATTACACTGTTATAGAAAAAATAAGTGATGGGTTTTATTACGTACAGTGTGATACTTCCGGAGTAATTGGAAATATTACAGGCGATGTTATACCGGTTGAATATATTGACGGACTTGTTTCGGCTAAAATCACAGATATATATCAGTGGGGAGAAGATGAAGCAGATGAATCATTAATTGATGAAGCCTATTACAATTCTTTACACTCTCAGGCATTCGGCGGAAATCGGGCAGATTATATCGAAAAGATGAAAAAGATTGCGGGCGTAGGAGGAGTTAAGATATATTCGGCAAAAGAGTGGAAAGGTGGAGGTACTACGAAACTGGTATTTACGACCAGTTCCTACACAAAGCCGTTAGAAGAATTTGTTAATCATATTCAAACACTAATAGATCCATTAGAAAACCAAGGTGCAGGATACGGAATAGCACCAATTGGACATACGGTAACGGTAGTAGGTGTGGAAGAGGAGAGTGTAAATATAACCATGAATATTTCACTTGAAAGTGGATATGCGTGGGAAGACGTTTCCGAATATGTAAATAATGCCATTGATGATTACTTTAACACTTTAAATGCAGGTTGGGAGGATTCAGGCAATATAATTGTGAGAATATCACAAATTGAAACGCGTATTCTTGATATAGCGGGTATTCTTGATGTTTCAGGAACGAGTTTAAATGGTGTTGAAGAAAATTTGGTTATAAGCAAGGATGCTATCGTAATAAGGGGGGATATTGATGCCACAACCTAATATTTTGGAGTATCTCCCGGATATATTTAAAAATATACGTGAAATGAAAGCATATGCCGACGCTGAAAAGCCGGAACTTGAAAAACTGTGGAAAGCCGTCGATGATGCTTACAATGATCAGTTTCTGTATACTATGACAGAAAACGGTATTAAACGCTGGGAGAAGATTCTAAAAATTTCACCAATGGGAACGGATACTTTAGATGACAGGCGTTTTAGAATCATCAATCGCTATAATATTCAGCTTCCGTATACGTATAGAATGTTGGAAGCGCACTTACAAAAAATGTGTGGTAAAGATGGTTACGTTATGTCTTATAATAAAGAGACATGGACATTAAGCATAAAAATAGCCCTCACATCAAAGAAGCAGTATCAGGAGATTCTAAATTTGGTAAATCAAATGATACCGGCAAATATTATTTTGGAATATGGCTTGTTATATAATACCCACGAAATTCTGAGTGCGTACACTCATGAGCAGTTATCTGCGTATACACATGAATCTTTAAGAAGTGAAGTAATGACATAAAAGAAAGGAACTGTAGCATGTTTGAATTTTTAATAAAATATTGGCTTGAATTCTTATTTGGACTGGCAATTGCCGGTCTTTCTTTTTGCACTAAAAAGCTATTTAGTAAATTAAAAAAGAAAAATATAGAGGATGAGGCAATTAAGGCCGGCATGATAGCAATTTTGCATGACCGGCTATTTCAGACTTGTAATCAGTATCTTGAATTAGGTTATATTCCGTTGGAAAAGGCAGAAGAGATATTAGATAACCTAAGAATTCTCTATGAAGCATACCATGCTTTGGGTGGCAATGGTACCGGAACGGATATATATAACAGAACAATTAAACTTCCACTTAAAAAAGTGGAAAAATAGAAGGGAGGAAGTAGTATGGAGACATTATTACAGTATGGAGCTGCATTAGTTACAATAGTGGGATTACTTGCCTTTATGGTTTCACTTATTGTGCAGGTGATTAAGGGAATTAAGTGGTTAGAAAAAATTCCCACAGACATCTTGGTATTTGTAATATCAATTGGTCTTTCAGTTGCCGTGTTCTTTGCATACATGCAGTATATGCAATATGCAATTGTCTGGTACATGATTGTGGCAGCAGTTCTTATCGGTTTTGGTGTTGCTTATGTTGCTATGTTCGGCTGGGACAAGGCATCGAAGCTGTGGAGCCGGTTTTATAAAAATAAGATTGAATAAAGAGTGAAGAGGAGGAGATTGCAGATGCGGTCTCCTCTTTTTAAAGTGAAGGAGGAAATAAGAATGAGTAAACAGGTATTGTATGAAGGTCCGGATATATCTAAACATAATGGTGTCGTTAATATTAAACAGATTCGCGACGCCGGATATAAGCGTATTGGTATCCGCGCCGGTTATGGTAAAAACAATGTTGATGAGAAATATATCACCAATGCTTCAGCATGTGTTAATTTAGGCGTTCCTGTGCTTTTATATTGGTTCTCTTATGCGTATAATGAGGCCATGGCAGTAAAAGAAGCTGAATATGCGATTGCACAGGCAAAGAAATACTGGAAGAAATGTCCGATTGCATTTGATTTCGAATACGATTCCGTTAATTACGCACGTAAAAATGGTGTAAATATAACATCGGCGTTATGTACAAGGATGGCAATTTCATTCCTTAAGAAGGTGCGAGAGGCTGGTTATATCCCTACCATCTATGCTAATAAAGATTATCTTAAGAACTATTTTAATTTGGATCAGGTAAGAAGAGAAGTTGGCGAGGTTTATTTATGGTATGCACGCTATACGGATAATCTTCCGGCGAGTGAATTACTCAAAGTTGATGTGTGGCAGTATACATCAAAAGGAAGAATCCCCGGTGCATCCGGTAATATTGATTTGAATAAGTTTTATTCAAATTTTGATGGTGATATGGTTGTTAATGAAACAAAGGAAAATTCAACCTGTAATATTAACATTTTGGACTTCCAGAAGGCTGCTAATGCAGATGGGTATCGTGATGCCTCAGGAAAGAAATTGGCCGAAGATGGCAAAGATGGTCCTAAAACGCAGTATGTACGTAAGAAAATTAACCTGAAGGCGAAGAGAAGCGGTTTGACATGGAAGACAGGCTCTAAAGGTGCTTTGGTAAAATACATGCAGCGGCGCGCAAATGAAATTCTTGGCCACGATAATAAAGTTGATGGATGCTATGGCAAAGATACCAGAAAAGAGATCCTGGAGCTGCAGAAGAAACTTAATCTAAAGAGGGACGGTATTGCCGGATATAATACTATTCAGGCAGTGTTCTACAATTAATTAGAAAAATTACATCATGGGGTATAAGAGGGCACATAAGTGCCCTCTTTTTTTTATGGACATAATATGAGAAATGATACCATGTTTGCGAACATTGTGAAATATACAGAACATGTTTCTGAAAAATAGGTCAAATATAGTGACATTTATGTTCTATATTGCGGAAACGACGATGTTACCAGACGGATTGTTGTAACAATGAAAGGATAATAAAAAATATAAGAAAGGAGAACATTATGGAATCAGTAATTACAATTGGATTATCAATATGTACCATTATTTTTACCATTATTTTATCTATTTGGGAATATAGGTGGAATAAAAAATTATATGAGTTAAAATTAAAATCAGATTTTGTTAGGAAAATATTTGATGATTTAATATTCGAAAGATTACTTGACGCTAGTAGCATTATTGTTTTTAATGGAACAACTATTTCTGGAACTGAAGAATTAGAAAATGTACTGAAGGAAATACAACAAAGACTCTTCATTTTTAGAGAGTGCAATCCGAAATTCTATAATGGTTTACTTTCGGAAATTAAAAAGCTTGAGAAACATTTAAGAGATAGGCCCCAACCTGCTGATACAATTTCTTTTGTACAGTTTTATAATAAAACGAATGAATACATTAAAAAAATACAAGGATATATTACTTATACATATCTTGGAAAGAAAATTGAATAATAGAAAACTATATAAAATTTGCCCACATTTTGTCCACCATATATAAGAGATGATATTTATATCACAAATAATAAAAAAAGTCAAAAAAAGTTTGTAAGCCTTGAAAAATGGGGATTTCCCAGTGTTGCAAAGAAGTAAAAACAATGATAAAATACGGTAGAAACGGGGAATATTATAGCATGCGGAAGTGGTCGCAAGTACAAGCAGTGCTGCGGAAGGAATGCGTAAATTAAAATAATGTATAATGTACACCCGGTAAAGTGTAGGCTGATTTATGAGCATTTTTGCCGGGTGTCTTTTATAAAAATAATTAAGAAAAGGTGGTGACGCAGGTGGTTGAATTAGATGCAATGAAAAGCGAATTGCAGGCTTACGTAACTCCATTAGCGGAAGTGAGGGATTCACTTTGACTTAGTGAATAAGACTGAGCGGGTGAAAGAATTAGAGAGAGAAAGTCAGGAACCCGGTTTTTGGGACAATCCTGAAATTTCCAATCGTAAGATGAAAGAGATGAAGAATCTTCAGGATACCATTGATATGTACCATCATCTGGAGCGCCAGGTGGAAGATATCGGTATGTTAATTCAGATGGCATATGAAGAGAATGATGCGGAATTGATAGCGGATATCCGCGGGGAACTGGATGAGTTTGTGGAGGAGTTTGAAAAAATCAGAATTTCCACACTTTTATCGGAAGAATATGATACCAATAATGCAATTCTTCGATTAAATGCCGGCGCAGGCGGTACTGAAAGTTGCGATTGGGCGGCTATGTTATATCGTATGTATGTGCGTTGGGCAGAACGGAAAGGCTACAGCATTGAAGTTTTGGATTATCAGGATGGCGACGAGGCGGGAATTAAGTCTGTTTCATGGCAGGTAAACGGTTTAAATGCTTATGGCTACCTGAAGTCAGAAAAAGGTGTACACCGTTTGGTGCGTATTTCGCCTTTTAATGCGCAAGGCAAAAGACAGACTTCCTTTGTCTCACTGGATGTAATGCCGGAACTTCCTGAGGATGTTGAACTGGATATAAATCCGGATGATTTGCGAATTGATACCTATCGAAGCAGTGGTGCCGGCGGACAGCACATTAATAAAACTTCTTCGGCAGTGCGTATTACCCATATTCCCACCGGGGTTGTGGTACAGTGTCAGAATGAACGTTCACAGCACAGCAATAAAGATAAGGCAATGCAAATGCTCCGTGCAAAGCTTTTAATGTTAAAGCAGGAAGCTAATGCAGAAAAACTGTCGGATATCCGTGGGGAAATCAAAGAAATCGGATGGGGTAGTCAGATTCGTTCGTATGTAATGCAACCTTATACATTGGTAAAAGATACCAGAACGGGTGAAGAAACCGGTAATGTAGATGCAGTGTTAGATGGTGATTTGGATAAAATGATGACGGCCTACCTGAAATGGAAAAGTCTTGGTGGTAAAGCCGTCGGAGATGAATCTATTGATTAGTACGTTTCTGCGACAAATCAACGTAGAAGGATGCCGCGGCAGTGTTTTTATATGGTATAATCCATAGATTACCAATGCCGAAAGTTAATAAAGAAACAAATTGTAAAGGAAGGAAGCTAAGTTCCAAACCAAGGAGTCTTAGTTTGCTTCCTTTCATTAACCATGAACTCATTTTTAATGCTTTTGCGGCGGATAAATTCGGCATATCTACCAGCATAAAATATACAGGTGCAAAGTTAAGTGAAATAAAGAAATAGATTAATTCACCCAAGGTCAAAAGAGTATAAGCAAACAGCATATATTTTAATGCGTCGTAATCAAAAGAGAATAATTGCTCCATTGTAAATTCCGGCATGAAAAACAGACTGTAAATTGCATAGGGAAGTGTGCAGACTGTATTTATCAGGGAAAGAACTAATGTGACTTTTAAGGTTTTATCCGGTCCATGGGAAAATGCATGGAATAAATCAGAGAATGTACAGTGTTGCCTTTCGGTAAAAAGATTTAAGTAAAAGGCTGCAATACCGGTCTGCAATAAACCGGAAAAGAGATTAATTAAAAGGATATTCATTTCATAAAAAAGAAATGAAAAAACATTTCCGGAAGAAGGGGAGAATGCAAGGCAGAATGTGCACAAATTCGTTATCAAAAGATAAAAAAGCGTAAATAAGACTGCTGTCCACATGTGGGACAGCAGTTGTTCTTTTGCAGTTGATTTGATTGTTTTAATGCTTGAATACATAAATTGTTCCTAAACCTTTACTTAATAGATACATCAAAATTTTGTCCTCTCAGGGCATCACCTTGAATTTTTTTCAATTGTTTTGTATAAGGATTTTCTTCATTTTCATATTTGATTTTGGTCGTGGTTTCTCCACCCGCAACGTAGGTCCTGCCGCATTCGGGACATACTGCAGTTTTTAATGCAACGCTTGCCTGTATTACCTTACCATTATCTTGAGCTGCTTTTGTAAAAGCATTGGAAACATGCTCCTGCTCGTGAGCACGGACACGACTTGCTGAAGCCATGGGCGATATGTGTTGGGCAGATTTAAAAGAAACCATTTCGTTGGAGCCGTCCTGATATTTGCGATTCTCGCAAGTTTGGCATTCGGTTGCGGCTTCCGGTTTGTTGGAAGAGCCCACTTTGCCTACGGCTGTTGTATCTGTTGTAGGAGATATGGGTGTGAAATTTGACATACCTGTATTCAGTGGCTGATAATTCATGACACCTGCATATGCTATTTGACTCATAATGGCTCCTTTCTGCATGACGTTATGCGTTCTTAGTTTTCGCCGGAAGTGTTGGGATACGATAGTATGTAAGAAGTATATTCTTCCATATCCATACCGTATAATTGTTCAAATGTTTCGTTTAACTGTTGCTGATATTCTTCATTAAAAGCAATATTGTATATAGCAAAACCACTGTATAGGGTATTGCCGATTATAGCAAAAACCGATACAAGAATGGCAATTTTGGCATTTAATTGATAGCTTGCAGTGTTTCCTTTAGAAAGTACTGCAAATATAATTGATAAGCCGCCAAAGATAAAAGGAAAAATCATGGTACCAAACAATGCCGTTATTACTGCAAAAAAGGCGCAGGTGCGGGCTGTTCTTGCCATAAGAAAATGGCGGTAATTCGGTTCAGTGTGATTCATTGTTATCCCCACATCTAAAAATAAGTCTTCTTTTTTACAGTATATCATGGGAAAAGTGGATTGAAAAGAAGAAAACCTGTAGTTTTGCCCTATTTTAGTTGCGAATTTTATATAAAATCGGGTATACTTGGATAGGAGTAGGGACATGTTCCCGTATTAGAGGAGGAAGAAATGGATATTGCATTACAACTTGCAAAAGAATTGCAAATCAAAAAAGAGCAGGTGGATGTTACCATCAAATTAATTGATGAAGGAAATACCATTCCTTTTATTGCCAGATATCGTAAGGATGTTACAGGCAATTTGAACGATGAAGTATTACGTAATTTAAATGAAAGACTTACATATTTACGTAATCTGTGTGAAAAACAGGAGCAGGTAATCTCCAGCATTGAAGAGCAGGGAAAGATGACGGAGGAACTGCGCAAACAGATTTTGGAAGCTACAACTTTAGTTGCGGTTGAGGATTTATATCGTCCGTACAGACCTAAGAGGAAGACGAGAGCCGGTATAGCGAAAGAGAAAGGATTGGAAGGACTTGCAGAATTAATTCTTGCACAAGAGACTACAGAACCTTTAGAGAAGAGTGCGGAAAGCTATTTGTCGGAAGAAAAAGGTGTTGCAAGCGTTGAAGAGGCAATTGCCGGAGCAAGAGATATTATTGCGGAAATGATTTCTGATGATGCGGCACACAGAACTTATATCAGAGAGGCTACCATGGATGAGGGTATTATTATGAGCAGCCTTAAGAAAGAAGAAAAAGAAAAAATCTTCGAAATGTATTATGATTACTCCGAACCGGTAAAGAAGGTAGCCGGACATCGTGTGTTGGCATTAAACCGAGGAGAGGACAAGGATGTATTAAAAGTAAAAATAGAAGCTCCGAAGGAAAGAATTTTACAATATTTAAATAAAAAGACTTTAAAAAGCGAAAATCCATATACTACACCTGTTATACAGGAAGCAGCAGAGGATGCTTATGACCGTTTGATTGCACCTGCCATTGAAAGAGAAATCCGTAATGAATTAACGGAAAAGGCAGAGGACGGGGCGATTACTGTATTTGGAAAGAATTTAGAACAGTTACTTTTGCAGCCTCCCATTCTTGGCAAGGTTGTTTTGGGTTGGGATCCTGCATTCAGAACCGGTTGTAAGCTTGCGGTTGTAGATCCTACAGGTAAGGTGCTTACCACCACAGTAATTTTCCCTACTGCACCTCAAAATAAAGTCGAAGAATCGAAAAAAGTATTAAAACAAATCATCAAAAAATATAATGTAGATTTAATATCTGTCGGAAACGGCACGGCGTCGAGAGAATCAGAGCAAGTTATTGTAGAACTCTTAAAAGAGATTGACCGACCTGTTCAATATGTTATTGTGAATGAAGCAGGTGCTTCCGTGTATTCGGCAAGTAAATTGGCGACAGAAGAGTTTCCTAATTTTGATGTAGGACAACGAAGTGCGGCTTCTATTGCCAGAAGGTTGCAGGATCCGTTGGCGGAACTGGTAAAAATTGATCCGAAGTCCATCGGTGTAGGACAGTATCAGCATGATATGAACCAAAAGAAGCTGGGAGAAGCCTTAAGCGGAGTTGTGGAAGACAGTGTAAATAAGGTTGGTGTGGATTTGAATACGGCTTCTGCACCGCTTTTGGAATATATTTCAGGTATTACCAAAGTAATTGCTAAGAATATTGTAGATTACCGTGAAGCAAATGGTAGATTTACTAACAGACAGCAACTTTTAAAGGTTGCTAAATTAGGTCCTAAGGCATATGAACAATGTGCCGGATTTATGAGAATTACGGATGGTGATAATCCTTTGGATGCTACCAGCGTACATCCCGAGTCCTACGAAGCCACTATGAAGCTTTTGGAAAAACTCGGACTTACTATGGATGATGTAAAAGAAGCCCAGAAACGTGCTGCTGCAAATAAAGGCAAAAAAGAAGCTGTTAAGCAACCGGCAAAACCGAAAGAAAAGAAGGCGGTGGTTCGCAATACAAATACTGCTATGGGTAAAGCTTTGGCACAGGCCATGGGAAATGTAACATTAGAAGCTGCTCCTGTAGCCAAGAAGGAAGTAAAAGAAGTAAGCGGACTTGCAGGTAAGGTACGCGATAAAAAGAAATTGGCGGAAGAACTTGGAATCGGTGAAATTACGTTGACAGATATTCTTAATGAATTGGAAAAGCCTGCCAGAGACCCCAGAGAAAGCATGCCGGCACCTATCTTACGAAGTGATGTATTAGATATGGAAGATTTAAAGCCGGGCATGGTGTTAAAAGGAACTGTAAGAAATGTAATTGATTTTGGTGCATTTGTGGATATTGGAGTTCATCAGGACGGACTAGTTCATATTTCACGTATTACCGACAGATTCATCAAGCATCCTTTGGAAGCAGTCAGTGTAGGCGATATTGTAGATGTTAAGGTCTTAGAAGTGGATTTGGCTAAAAAACGTATTAGTTTGACTATGCGTTTGGATGAAAAGGATAGATAAGACTAAAAAAATAGGAAAACAATAAAATACTCTCTTTGCCGAATGAACGGTAGAGAGAGTATTTTTATATGTTTAATAAAAAAGTATATTTTATTGGCCCCATTTACGGGTAAAAGTAATATTTAAATCCACATTTCCTTCTATACCATTAACGACACCACTGTCTGTATACTGCCACATGGATATTTCATAAGGAAAATATACATATGTGTCATAAAAAGCAAACCATTTCTCATAATCATTTAAACGTTCCATGTCAAGCATATCGCAAAAACTTTTAAGGTTTCCGTAAATCATAGGTGTGTATCCGGCAGCTTTTAAGGTTTCGCAAAAGACAATAACATAGTCAGTTCTTTGCTCCGGTGTAAGATTTGCGGTTCTGGCAGCACTGTCATTTACATCTTCCACATCAATTGCGATGGGATAGGTTACCTTATAAGGTGCAAGTGCTTCTATAACGGCATTTGCTTCTGCGATAGCTTCTTCTTCGCTGATTGCCTGTGTAAAGAAATATGCACCAACATCAATATCATTTTGCAGGGCACCGGTCATATTAGCATCAAAAGTATCATCTAAAACAATTTCGCCGGTACCATATCCTCGAATACCTATACGGATCATTGCATAATCTACACCATCTGCTGCTACCAATGCCCAATCGACTTCTCCCTGATAGCGGGATAAATCAATTCCTTTTACAGATTCGGTCTGACCATTCACCTGATATTCCATTTCATTACGTTCGTTAACCACCAATCCGGCAGGGTCATAGGTGCGCGCAGGAATGGTATCCGATATAGGAACAAATTGATACTTTCCGTTATTATAAAATACAATATCGTTTGGGAAAAGCAGACGCAGTTCGTGAACAATACCGGTTCCGTTTGTATAGGCATTTTTGATATCTTCTTTGATATCTTCCTTACCTTCTTCGTTACCTTCTGATTTGGCTTCTGCAATCAGAGCATCTACTTCTTCGGCGGTATAGGTTCGTCCGGGTTCTAATGCCATAGCGTCCTTGGCGGGTTCTTTTGTTTGATTACCGCTTAATATCAGCACAAGAATCATAATGCAACAGATAAGACATAAAATGCCGGTAATGTTCATGGTAATCAATAATGGATTTAACCGTAGTTTCTTTCGTTCTCTTTCCATAATTTTCTCCCTTATCACACAAAAAGTTTACATGCATATTATATAAGATAAGAGAGCAACATACAATGCAAAATTAAGGAAGTTCTAATGTAAAATTTGTAAAAAACACTTGTAACCGGATAATTATGGCAGTATAATGACAAAAAAATATCTTCAGGGTTGGGTGTAATTCCCTACCGGCGGTGATAGTAACCTTAAGTCCGCGAACCGTGTAAACGGCCGATTCGGTGCGAATCCGAAACCGACAGTAAAGTCTGGATGGAAGAAGAGATTTGATTCGGAATAATTATGCCCTGAGTCTTTTTGTGCTCAGGGCTTTTTATATGTATGAATCAGGTATGGATACATATTTTCCGAAACAATCCCCGTATGCCATTTATCTGAGGTAAAAAGGAGGATTATATGAATAATTTAACTAAGTTTGTGGAAACCGTAAAAAGTGATGTCTTATTTGCACTGGAATTTCTGGGAATCATGGTTGCAATCTTTTTGATTGCATTGATTGCAGAAAAACTGATTCGAAAGAAAAACGGTGAAAAAGAAAAAATATTAAGCACGCGCAAGGTTGCTGTTGTGGGTATGTTTTCTGCCATCGCAGGTGTTCTGATGGCGGTAGAAATACCGCTTCCCGGTTTGATTCCGGATTTTTATAAATTTGAAATCGGTGATTTGCCGGGAATAATATGCGGATTTGCTTATGGTCCCGTTGCCGGAGTTTTGGTAGAAATGTTTAAGGTGTTAATTAAAGTATTAATTTTCCGCCCGACAAGTACGGCATTTGTGGGAGAACTGGCTAATTTTATAATCGGTTGTTCTTTGGTTCTTCCTGCGACAATTGTATATTGGATGAAAAAAACCAAAAAAGGAGCTATACTTTCTTGTGTCACGGGTGGTTTATGTATGTGTGTGGTAGGTTCGGCGTTAAACGGTTTTTATTTACTACCCACTTTTGTAAAGATGTTCTTTGAAGGAAGTTTAGAGACACTGATATCTATAGGAAATGCCACAAATCCTTGGATTAAGGATATACCGACGTTTGTTATGTTTGCGGCGTTACCCATGAATTTACTGAAAAGTGTTGCAGTTGGTATTCTTGCCATGCTTTTATATAAACCATTGCGTCCTTTTTTAAAAGAAAGTAAGGTGAACGTTAAAAAACGGAAGAAAAGTGAAGGGACCGGTTTGGAACAGGAAGAGAAGAAATAAATAGCGATAAAAAAGTAACAGCATATAATGGTTGACAACTGTTATATGCTGTTATATGCTGTTTGTGGAAATGATTCATATTTTTGTGAGTATTAAGGAAAACAGATACAGGTAAAGTAAAGGATACACAAAGGATATATTAAGGTTATATAGTCACAATGATATGATATTAAAAGAGAAGATATTATGCATATATAATGAAAGGATAAGGAGGATATTTTTTTGACGCAGTTAATACAGATTCGGGACATGTGTAAGGTGTATAATCCCGGCGAAAATGAAGTGTGGGCGTTAAACCATGTGAATTTAGATATTGGAGAAAATGAGTTTGTTGCGATTATCGGACAATCAGGTTCCGGGAAATCTACACTTATGAATATGTTGGGATGTTTGGATGTACCCACTGCCGGAATTTATCTTTTGCACGGTGCAGATGTTGCTGAACTGACAGATGACGAACTCTCTGACATTCGAAATAAAGAAATTGGTTTTATTTTTCAGGGCTTTAATTTGATTCCGAATCTTACGGCATTGGAGAATGTGGAACTTCCGCTTATATACAGAGGAGTTGCCAAGAAGAAACGTATGGAACTGGCAGAGGCAGCATTGGAGAAAGTGGGTTTGGCAAATCGTATGACGCACAAACCTTCGGAAATGTCCGGCGGCCAGCAACAGCGTGTTGCCATTGCAAGAGCCATTGCACAGGCACCACCGATTATTTTGGCGGATGAGCCCACGGGCAATTTGGATTCTCACTCCAGTAAGGAGATTATGGAGATTCTTAAAACATTGCATAAAGAAGGCAGAACGGTTATTTTAATTACCCATGATAGCGATATCGCCATGGAAGCAAAAAGAATTATACATATTAAAGACGGAAAAATAGATTACGATGAAATAAAGGAGAATGCGGAATAATGAGTCAGGGAAGTCAGGACGGAATTGTTTTAAATGAAGATAGAAGCGTGGAAGCTCAATTACAACGGGCAAAGGAAGAAAGACAGAAAAAGTTAAAAAAACAGAAGAGAAGAAAAATTTTTCTTTTGTGCGGGGCCGGAGCTGTGGTACTTTTGGGTATCGTAATTTATGCCATTGTATCCGCAGTTATGAAAAATGCACCCATGACGGTGTTTACGGTTTCTCCAACAAAGGGAGACTTGGAATCCACAATTATGGCAAGTGGTGTGATTGAAAGTGAGAATGTAGTTCATTATTATGCGCCGGCCAATATCCTTATAGAAGATTGTGTAGGTGTTGGCGATAAGGTGGCCCAAGGAGATGTTTTAATTTCCTTTGATGAAGAAGATTTTGCCTTCGTTTTAAGAGAAGTTGAACTGGAAAATCAGATTACAAACAACAATTATCAAAGCGGATTGACGGATTATAATGAAAATAAAGAAAATCTGGCTACTGCTAATGCCAATATTGCTAAGTATCAGGATTTGGTAAATACGCAGCAGGCTACGGTAGATAATCTTACAACAACTATTACGGATGCCAATGCCATAAAAGTGGCCAATCTGCAGAATCAGATTTATGAAGCCCAGAAAGCAATTGCAGAATATACTTACTATATTACAAATGCAGAGATGCTTGGACTGACAGAAGAAGAAGTAAAAACCTATACCGGATACATTCAGGAAAAAGAGCAAGCGATTAATGCATTGAATTATGAGATTAGTCTGACCTCCGGCAGCGTTACTGCTTATGAGCAGCAGAAACAGCTTGCGGAAGCACAGAATCTTTTGACAGATTATAAGACGGAACTTGAAAAAGCAAAGAGTGAAGCAGAAGCATACGAAAATGCATTGGGAAATAAGTATGATGCCGAGAATATTGTACTAAACGGTGAATTAAATACAATGCGTTCGGAAAAGGCATATCAGGATGTTTTGGATTATCAAGAGGGAGCTAAAGCTGATTTTAACGGAGTTATTTCCTTATCCACAGTCGAGTCCGGTGCTAAAACGGTAGCGGGTACGGAAATGCTTACTTTGGCGAGTCTTGATCATGTAAAGGTTACTTTTACCATTACTAAGAGTAATTTGGAGGAAATTAAGTTGGGGCAAAAAGCAACTTTGGAAATCCTTGGATGTGAGTATGAAGGAACCGTTACCAAAATCAGTGGTATGGCAGTTGCGGGCAGTAATGGAGGAAACAGCATTGAAGTAGAAATACATATTGATAATCCTGATGAAAATATTTATCTGGGCTTAGATGCTAAAATCGATTTGGTTACTGCATCCAAAACCGATGTGCTTATGTTACCGGTGGAGACAGTCAGTGCTGATAAAGAAGGCGAGTTTGTATATCTTGTAGTAGATGGTGTTGTTGTAAAAAGATATGTTACGCTTGGGATATCTTCAGATGAATATGTAGAAATTGTTGAAGGACTGGAAGAAACAGATCAGGTCATCACTATGGTATCTTCTGATTTGGAAGAAGGAATGCCTGTAATGGCAATGCCGGAAGTGAGTACGGAAGATATGGAAATGATGACGGAAGGAATGTAAATGTCTAGGAAAGAGGAGTTAATATGTCTCAGTTAATGGAATATATTAAAATTGCCTGGCTATCCATTCGAAATAACAAAGGACGTTCTTTTCTTACCATGGTCGGTATTATCATTGGTATTTCTTCGGTTATTCTCATTGTAGCCATCGGTAATGGTGTAAAAACTTCTGTGCTCGACGGTATTAACGGAATGTTTGCAGGTCAGTTATATATTATGGCTTGGGAGGAAAATGAATCCGGAGAGTATATTTGGTTTACGCCGGAAGATGTGGAGGCAGTTCGTGATAAGGTGGATAATGTCAAGGCGGTTATGCCGGTGGCAAGCCAGTATGGCGTTACTGCAAATTGGAAAAGAGATTATACCACATGGATTACGGCATCATCGCCGGATTATTTGCATGCCATGCCGGAACCGATTTTACACGGGCGTTATTTTAGTTGGGAAGAATATGAAGATGGCAGTCCGGTTTGTGTCATCCTGGAGGAAAGCGCCATTAATTTATTTGGCAGTGCCGATGTTGTAGGTGAAAGTATTGAAGTAACCATCGGTGATGCTGTGGTGGATTTGCGAATTATAGGTGTAAGAGCCAAGTCAGACAATGCAGTGAAAACATTGATGTATTATTATGATGAGGTGGAAATTGAGATGCCCATTACCACAATGGATAATTTGACCGGTTGGGGCATGGGAGAGGAATTCGATAACTTTCTTGTGATTGCAGAGACACCGGAACATTCAAGCCAGGTTGCTCAGGATTGTATCCAATTGATGGAAGCAAGAAAAGATGTGCGCGGACAACATGTAATTACAACGGACGAATTTGCGTCTGCCACGAAACAGATTAATGATATTATTAACTACATTACGATTTTTATATCGTTGGTAGCTGCCATTTCTTTGGTAGTAGGCGGTATCGGAGTTATGAATATTATGCTGGTATCCGTTACCGAGCGTACCTGTGAAATCGGTATTCGTAAGGCACTTGGTGCAAGAACCGGTTCCATTATGATTCAGTTTTTGGCAGAAGCTGCTATGATTACGTTACTTGGCGGTGTCCTTGGCATGCTTTTGGGTTGGGGCGGTGCTGCCGTGATTTGTAAAATTGCTTCCTTGTTGCTGGGAATGGATATCGTTGCATATATTAATGTGGGAACTGTATTTGGTGTTGCAGCTTTTTCCAGTGTTGTCGGTATTTTCTTCGGAATTTATCCGGCAAAAAAAGCGGCTAATTTAAGTCCGATTGAGGCGTTAAGACATGAGTAAGTTTTTAGATTATATAAAAATTGCATTTGCAAATATTAAAATGAATAAAGTACGTTCTTTTCTTACCATGCTGGGACTTGTTATCGGTATATCTTCCGTGGTTTTGACCGTGTCTACCGGAAACGGTTTCAGAGACAGTATTTACAATACGTTGAATGATATGGTAGGAAACAGTATTTATCTGTTGGCAGCAGATGAAAATCACTATATTACTGAAGAAGATATTAAGGCAATTGAAGAAAAGGTTAACAATGTCAAAGGTGTCACGACAGATGTAACTATATGGGTAGATGTAGAAAGTGAAAGCAGGTTTGCTCCGGATGAGGTAAGTGCAAGATTCGGAACTCCTGCGCTACAGTATTTATATTCGGAACCTTTGGTAAGAGGACGTTATTTTACACAGGAAGAATATGATAATTATGAACATGTGTGTGTAGTACCGGAGGCTACCGCCAAAGCTTTCTTTGGTTCAACCGATGTTTTGGGTGAAATATTGGAAATAGAATTATATGGCAGTTATTACAATTTAAAAATTGTAGGTGTCAGGGAAGACAGTGAATCTGCAGCGACACAGATGCTATACGGTACCGGAAAATATACAATAGAAGTCCCGCATTCGCTTATTAATGAGAGTCTTGGTGCTTATGGTATCAGTTTAGAACATGATATGGTTTATATATTGGCAGATTCACAAGAGAATGTTGCTCAGGTTGCGAATGATGCGGTCAACCTTGTGGCAGCGCGTCATGACGTCCGCGGTGAAGGTAAATTTGAGGTCTTGCGTTTTGACTCGGTATTAGAAGGTTTTAATGCCATATTAAATGTTATAACCGCTTTTATTGTATTGATTGCCATGATTTCACTGTTGGTAGGCGGTATCGGCATCATGAATATTATGTTGGTGTCTGTTACTGAGCGCACCAAAGAAATTGGTATTCGCAAGGCGCTGGGCGCAAGAACAGGAAGTATTCTGTTTCAGTTTCTGGTGGAAGCCGGAACGATTTCGCTACTTGGAGGAATTATAGGTATTTTTATAGGAATCGGCGGAGCAACCTTAATATGTTCTTTGGCGGGAAGTCTTGCAAAGATGAATATTGTAGCAGATTATAATCCGTTATTTATTCTTGTAGTAGCTTTGTTCTCAAGCGGAATAGGTGTGTTTTTTGGTTTGTATCCGGCTAGAAAAGCTGCAAAACTTACTCCGATTGAGGCACTTCGCAGAAAATAGAAACAGGAACTCAAGCGGTTGAGAGTGTATAGTATAGGAATAAAAACTGTGTGAATAGAAAATCATTCACACAGTTTTCTCTTTTAAAAATTCAGGTTTTGTGTTATGCTATTCTGGATTAAGAATGCATAGAAAGTTGAGGGATGCATCTTGGAACTTGAATTTGATGTAAAAGTCACTCCGGGCGTATTATATGATTTTAAAATTCAGCATACCTATAAGAAGCCGATTACTATTTTGGCTACGGCTTTAGGTTTTTTTTGCATATATTTATTTTTTGCAAGAGAAGATACCAGCCGCATTTTGTTCTTGATTTTGGGAATTGCCTTTATTGTGTATGAACCGTTAACAGCCGCTCATCGCTCTTTTGTACAGGCAAAACTCATACCGGCATTTCAACAACCATTACATTATAAGCTTTGTGAAGAAGGCATTGAAATCAGCCAGAACGGAGAAATCCAAATGGCAAAGTGGGAACAATGCATGAAAGCATGCAATACAAGAAAGAGTATTTTTATATATACATCTAAGGCGAATGCGTTTATTTTCCCGCGAGTGGACTTGGGAAATCAGACCGAAGACGTCATTGCATATATTGCGGCTCACATATCACCGGATAGGATGAAGATTCGTTTTTAAAAAAAGTTGTAGGAATGAATATGGGCAGGGAATCTGTACCATGAAATTTCGATAAGTATAATATGAATTGGAAAACAGAACTATGATATATGAAACATTTAGTGCAGAAGATACCTTTAAACTGGGTAAGGAATTGGGGAAGAATGCATGCCCCGGCAGTGTATATGCCCTGATTGGGGATTTGGGCGTGGGTAAAACTGTTTTTACCCAAGGTGTTGCGGAAGGACTTGAAATAAAGGAGCATATTAACAGTCCGACATTTACCATTGTACAGGTGTATGAAGAAGGAAGACTTCCTTTTTATCATTTCGACGTATACCGTATCGGTGATCCGGAAGAGATGGAAGAAATCGGTTATGAGGATTACTTTTATGGTGAAGGAGTCTGCTTTGTGGAGTGGGCAAACTTAATCGAAGAACTGATGCCGGAGCATACGGTCACTATTACAATTGAGAAGAATCCTGAGAAAGGATTCGATTATCGCAGGATTACGATAGAGTAGTAACATTACAGATTTTTAGTAAATGACGCAGAAACACTTTGTTACCTTATAAAAGTATAAAGTGTGGAGGTTTAATATGAAAATAATTGGAATTGACAGCTCCGGACTTGTGGCTTCCGTCGCGATTTTGGAAGACAATAAGCTGGTGGCGGAATATACCGTGAATAATAAAAAAACACATTCTCAAACCTTACTCCCTATGTTGGAAGAAATTGTAGCTTCGTCCGGTTTGGACATGAAAGAGATTGATGCGATTGCAATTGCGGCAGGCCCGGGTTCTTTTACGGGATTGCGTATCGGTTCTGCTACTGCAAAGGGGTTGGGACTTGCATTAAAAAAGCCTATTGTGCCGGTATCTACGCTAGAGGCTTTGGCATATAATTTGTATGGAACCGATTCGCTTGTTTGTCCGATCATGGATGCAAGACGTAATCAGGTATATACGGGTATTTATGAATTTAGTAAAAAAGAAGTAGAATTTAGCAGAGATGCTGACACGGAAAATGGCGGTTGTTATTATTGTGAGTATCAAATAAATGTAATAAAGGAAGCATGTGCGGTACCAATTGGAGAAATAGTACAAGCTTTAAATGAAAAAGGAAGAGAAGTTATTTTTTTAGGAGACGGTGTACCTGTCTTTGCAGAACAGTTAAAGGGTTTGATGAAAGTACCTTATTCTTTCGCATCGGCACACCTGGTATTGCAAAAGGCCGGCTGTGTGGCAGGTCTTGGTATGGAGAAATATAAAGAGGGCATTTATGAAGATGCGGCAGTACATTCGCCGGAATATCTTCGTCTTTCCCAGGCGGAGCGTGAAAGAAAGGAAGCCGGACTTTTATGATAATTCGTGCAATGGAAATGCGGGATATAGAAGCGGTGGTCATATTAGAGGCTGAGAATTTCAGCGAACCATGGTCAGCCAATTCATTTATAGAAGAAATCCGCAAAGAAACTTCCCTCTACATTGTTGCTTATGAAGGTGAGACTTTGGTAGGTATATGCGGACTGGTAACATCTTTTGATGAAGGCGAAGTGTTGAATGTATCCGTTGCAAAGGAGTATCGGAAGCAGGGCATTGCGTATCAAATGTTGCAACATCTGTTGAACGAGGGTGAGAGCAAAGGTATTAAACATTTTACTTTGGAAGTCAGGGAAGGTAATGTACCGGCAAGAACTTTGTATGAAAAGCTTGGATTTGTATGTGAAGGTATTCGTCCGAACTTTTATCGGAATCCTGCAGAAAATGCAGCGATTTATTGGTTACACAAGGATTAAATGTTCCTATATTTCCCACTAGGAATGTACTTTTGGGTTCTGTATAATTTTACATAATGATGCCTGTTTTAAGCAGGATCATTATAAAACAGATAGAGTGGAGGAGTACCAATGCGGGAATATAATGAAGAACAACAGAAGTTATTCAGAGTCGTATGTAACGGCTGTGGTAAAAATATGGAAGTAGAAAACGGTATTTTAATGGAAGGATGCTTTCATTCGGATTGGATGTTTGGATATTTTTCTAAAAGAGACCGTGAAAAGCACGACTTCGATTTGTGCGAAGACTGTTATGAAAGAATAACCAAGGAGTTTGCAGTGCCGCCTACGGTAACGGTGGTAACGGAGCTTCTGTAAAAAATAGAAGCGAAGGTGTAATATGTTAGATGTATGTCTTTTGGGAACCGGTGGAATGATGCCACTGCCTTACAGATGGCTGACTTCTTTAATGGTTCGATACAACGGAAAAAGCATATTGATTGATTGCGGTGAAGGAACCCAGATTGCCATGAAGGAAAAGGGGTGGAGTCCTAAGCCGATTGATGTGATTTGTTTTACACATTTTCATGCGGACCATATCAGTGGTTTGCCGGGAATGTTTTTGACCATGGGTAATGCAGAACGAACAGAACCTTTGCTTTTGATTGGCCCTAAGGGATTGGAAAGAGTGGTAACGGCGCTGCGTACTATTGCGCCGGAACTGCCTTTTGAAATAAAGTTTATGGAACTTTCTGACACTCAACAGTCTATTGACTTGGGGGGGATTAAGCTGAATGCTTTTAAAGTGAATCATAATATTACGTGCTACGGCTATAGTCTGGAAGTAGAACGGGTAGGAATGTTTGATTTGGAACGGGCAAAAGAACAGGAAATACCTCAGAAGTATTGGAGCAGATTGCAAAAGGGTGAAGTTATTGAAGCGGAAGGTATTACCTATACACCGGATATGGTGCTTGGTGCACCGCGTAAGGGATTAAAGGTTACATACACTACGGATACCAGACCTTGCGAAAGTATTGTGGAAAATGCCAAGGATTCGGACTTGTTTATCTGTGAAGGTATGTACGGAGAAGAAGATAAGGTAAAAAAAGCAAAAGAATATAAACATATGACTTTCTATGAGGCTGCAGAGCTTGCAAAGCGAAGCAATGTGGCAGAAATGTGGCTGACTCACTACAGTCCGTCGCTGGTTCGTCCGGAAGATTATATGAAAAAGGTGCGTAAAATTTTCCCGAATTCACATGCAGGGAAAGATGGTAAAAGTGTAGAATTAATGTTTCAGGATTAAAACGGAAAGGAGGGATAAAGATGAAGAACGGGCGTAAAATACTGGTTGTGGTTATTGTAGTATTATTTGTTGCAGCTGTTTTAACTTTGTTTATTTATATAAATAACAAGCCGCAGACCGGTGTGGCAGAAGACGAAGTTGTAATTTCAAATGTGGATAATGTTGTTCTTCGTAATTTAGATATTAATTATCCCCCCACTCCGAAAGAAGTACTAAAGTATTACAGTGAAATTACTACCTGCTTTTATCAGGAAAATCTTACGGAAGAAGACTTGATACGTCTTGCACAAACGGCAAGAAAATTATATGATGAAGAACTTTGTGCGGCAATGACTGAGGAAGAATATATTGAAAGTTTGCGGGCTGATGTATTGGAATTTAACTCCATGAATGTTGTGGTATCAGGATATACCGTATCTTCCAGCACGGATGTGTTCTTTTTTGAACAGGACGGATATGAGTGTGCGAAACTTTACGCTACCTATCGCTTGCGTCAGGGAACGGAGTACATATATAGTAATGAAGTTTTTATTATGCGTAAAGACAAAGACGGTCATTGGAAGATTCTTGGTTGGGAATTGTTAGAAGAAGAGGAAGTTGAAGAACTTCAAAGTGAAATGAATGCAGAGGAAGCGTAAGTTTTTTAAAACAGGAAAATAATTAGTGTTTAGGATATAAAAATGGAAAAAGATGTTTTGATATTGGCAATCGAAAGTTCCTGCGATGAGACTGCAGCAGCGGTAGTTAAAAACGGTAGAGAGGTTCTTTCGAATGTGATTTTTTCGCAGATTGATTTGCATACGGTGTATGGTGGGGTTGTTCCTGAAATCGCATCCCGTAAACATATTGATAAAATTAATCAGGTAATTGAAGAAGCCTTGCAGAAGGCGGAAGTGACTTTGGAGCAACTTTCCGCAATTGCAGTTACATACGGTCCCGGTTTGGTAGGGGCTCTTTTGGTGGGTGTATCGGCGGCAAAAGCAATTGCATTTGCAACGGGCTTGCCGTTAATTGGTGTACATCATATAGAAGGGCATATTTCAGCAAATTATATTGCAAATCCTACGTTAAAGCCGCCTTTTGTATGTTTGGTAGTTTCCGGTGGACATACACATTTGGTATCCGTAAAAGATTATGGTGAATATGAGATTCTTGGACGCACCAGAGATGACGCAGCGGGGGAAGCTTTTGATAAGGTTGCACGTGCCATTGGTCTTGGTTATCCCGGTGGGCCCAAAATTGATAAAATTTCTAAAGAAGGTAATGCGCAAGCGATTCATTTTCCGAGAGCCAAAGTGGGTGACGGGGAATATGATTTTAGTTTCAGCGGTTTGAAATCAGCGGTGCTCAACTATTTGAACGGCTGTCAAATGAAGGGAGAAGAGATTAATACCGCGGATGTAGCAGCTTCTTTTCAGCAGGCAGTTATTGATGTGCTGGTAGGACATTCTATGGATGCCATTGAAAAATACAATTTGGATAAATTTGCTATTGCCGGAGGTGTTGCGTCCAACGTGTCTTTGCGAAATGCATTCGAAGAGGCTTGTGCAAAGAAAGGTGTTGAGTTCTTTTTGCCACCGCCGGTTTTGTGTACGGATAATGCTGCCATGATTGGTGCGGCAGCTTATTATGAATATATCAAAGGTGTGCGTCACGGTTACGATTTAAATGCAGTACCGAATTTGAAACTGGGCGAAAGATTATAATACATAGAAATGAAAAGCATGTTGGTTAAAACCTGCATGCTTTTATATCCTTCATTTATGAATAGAAATCAAAGACTCTGTATTTGTAAGAAAGGAAAGTAAATATGGGGAAAATAATTGCAATTGTACTGGCTGCAGGTCGCGGCAAAAGAATGCAGTCCGATGTGGCGAAACAATACTTATTGGTTAGAAACAAACCGGTTTTATATTATTCATTAAAAGCGTTTCAGGATAGTATTGTGGATGAAATTATTTTGGTCACTGCAGAAAATGAAATTACTTATTGTAAAGAAGAAATTGTAGATAAATATGCAATTACCAAGGTGAGTCAAATTGTTGCAGGAGGAAAGGAACGTTATCACTCCGTATATAATGGTTTGAAAGCTTGCAAAGATGCAGAAGTTGTTTTGATTCATGACGGTGCAAGGCCTTTTGTTGATGAGGCAATTATTGAAAGAAATGTAAGAATGGTAAAAGAGCACGGTGCATGCGTAAGCGGTATGCCTGTAAAAGATACTATAAAAATTTCAGATGTGGAAGGATATGTAAAAGAAACACCACGCAGGGATTTGATTTGGACCATTCAGACACCACAGACTTTTCGATACGATTTAATTAGGAATTCTTATGATGTATTTCTTGCAAGAGAAGAAGAGTATAGTAAACAGTATTCGGTTACGGATGATTCTATGGTGGCAGAAATTTTTGGCGGCATAAAAGTGAAACTTGTTGAAGGCAGTTATAATAATGTAAAGATAACAACGCCGGAAGATATGGTGCTTGCTGAAGTAATTTTAGGATAGATATGAATAGATAGATTCGAAGTTGGGTATATTCTAAAAAAGTGATAAGAAAATTTTGTAAAAAATAAAAAAAATCAGTTGACATCACAAATTATAAATGATAGAATACATCTTGCGCTGACAAAATTAGCGCGCATGGAGAGGTATCGAAGTGGTCATAACGAGGCGGTCTTGAAAACCGTTTGTCCGCAAGGGCACGTGGGTTCGAATCCCACCCTCTCCGTTTGCACCTCGCAGTCAATAAAGTTAATGATTATGATTTAGCTTGTTTGGAGAAGTACCCAAGAGGCTGAAGGGGCTCCCCTGGAAAGGGAGTAGGTCGTTAATAGCGGCGCGAGGGTTCAAATCCCTCCTTCTCCGTTAACATCGTAAGATGTTGCGGTCATGGAAATTGAACATGGCAAAAGTACCTTGACAAATAAACAGCAATCCAACCCTGAAAATTCAAGAAGCAGTGAGCGGTGCCAAGCCGGAAGACAGGGCACAATCGTGCTTGCACGAAATTGTGACATGGCTTACGGATTGATAGTGCGAACGCACGTGACGAAATAAGCGCGAAGCGCTTATGAG
>SVFD01000001.1 GCA_015057025.1 Lachnospiraceae bacterium
ATGGAGATTATAGCTGCGAATGAGGAAAAATTGAAAGCACAGCAGGTTTCTTATGAGGAGATGTATAAGAGAACCCATCCTGATTACAATGGGGAGAGAATATTCCGCACAATTTCAGGAGGACAATTATATACAGCGAATGAAATTGATGAGTTGCTTTATAAGGAAATGTTGGAGCGTATGGGCACAACAGAAGAACAAGAGCAGCAGAAACGTGAGGAATGGAGAAAGCAGATGGGCTATCCGGGATATTAGGTCAAAGTCAGAAGGGATGAGATGATGGGAATTCAGATTATAGATTATAACGGAACAAGTCCGTATGCAAAAATAGGTACGACCAATAAAGTACAGCAGACAGGTGGAGATTTCCAAAATACGGTTATGAAATGTACTGGAACAACTACACAGGAGACTGCGTTATACTCCGATGCTCTTATGTCCTATGCAAGTCCACAGACAGGAGAATCTGCGAATATATATAAGGCAATGAATTATTCAGAAGAGAATCCGTTGTATGTTATCAAGGGGCTGGATGCTGAAGGTAACGAATTCGAGGAGATGGTGGACGCAAGTAAAATTAATCCAAATAATTGTAGTTTTAATGAGTTGATAGTATTGAATGTGGAAACAGGTCATACTTCTCCCAGTGACTATCTGCGTGCAGTAGCGGTTCGGGCAAATGCAGATGCCGACAGTTATTTTGGGAAAGCTGATTACATTGCCTACGCACAGGAGGTAATGGAAGATTATAAAACGCTGGGTAATTGGGATTCTTATCTGGCTATGGATAAGTGGATACAGAACTTGCTGGACTATACAGAGAAGTGTGCGGCGAAACTTCTGTAAGGAAAAAAATCTTATTTTATGGTCGGTTGATGCAAGATATAGTCAATTTGTGCAGTGCGAATGTGTAAATACTTATGCTGGGACGATAGATGTATAAAGATACATAGACAAGATATTTTTAATTTACGGAAAGAGAGAGGGACATGGTAAGGAACGTAGCAGATATTTATCAGTCAGAGCAGTACAGTATGGCTGCCCAGAAAGTAAAAAGAGCGCAGGGGGCGTTAAATATATTATCAAATTCTGGAAGACAAGGACAAAGGGATATATTACATATTTCGTATTCTGAGAGAACTTATTCCAAGGAGTCGGTTGTGGCATTATTTGATACTGCATTAAATTTGTCTGCCAGCGATTTTTCCTTTTACTTTGACCATTACAATAATATGCCTGCCCTGCTGGATGCCATAAACTTTAGTGAAGGTTTTGTGATGGGTTCCTGTAATCCAGAAATGAGAGAACTTGGAGTGTTGTCGTTTAAAATAGGGGGAGTAAGACAGTATATTCCAAACTATGCTATTCCGAAGATAAATGCAGGAACTCTTCCCAATATCTCGGCTAAGAACAATAAACTGGTATTAAATAACAAAGGATATTATTGCTACACAGCTAAAAATGGGAAAAATTATACTTGGACTGTAAACAATGGACATGTTGGTTGGGCAAATTCCGAAAGGATGTCAGAGGCTATAGGCGAGAATAGATCAGGTTACAATTATCGATGGGAAATGCATCAGGCAAGTAATCTGATTTCAAGATTAGCAAAGGGAAGTGGAACTTATGGCTTTTCCAACGAGGAGCAGAAGGAGATACTTGCCGGGTTCGGAATTACTGAGGGGCATTTCACCATAGATGCCGGAGCAGGCACCAGACACTATATGTTATTGGAAAATGGTGTCATAATGAATATAGATAAGAGAATTGATTTCATGAACCGTACCGACTGGAAAAAGCAGGGGTACCAGACAGGGGATGTAATCAATGTGTATGGTAAAGAATGTGTTGTAGATGACGATGGGCATATTCAGGTATCGGCTGAGGATGAGTTTTCAGATACAAAGATACAGTATCCGGATGGAAAGACTTTATAAGAAGTATGGAGGTAAAACAATAATGAGTTTAGGAATAACACAGTCGCCTTGTAGGTTTGATTTGAAATATAATATGCACTCTGCTACTACAACAAAAACGGAAAATGATAAGACATTTAAAATGGGAACGGCAACAAGAGAGGCAACAGGCAGTGGTGATGGAAAAAATATTGGTGTAATGGCTATTGGAGGTCAGGCATATTTAGCACAATACTCAGAAAATTCTACTCCATCAAAACCAATTGTTAAAGTTGGTAATTATGAAGTAAGTGTTAATGATGTTGATCCTGAAAATGCAACGGAAATTGAAATGTTTGCACTGATGTCGCATTTAGACAAAACAGGTCAATCTAAAAATGAAGGGATGAGCTCTTTCTCAAAGATGCGTTCGTATTCACAGCAGGCAGAGCGCAATGGATTTTGCAATGGTATTGCTGATACTAAGGAAGCTTGGAACAGTAAACGCAATTGGACTGAAATTATTGAAAACGCCAGACAAACATATTCTCAATCATTAATACCAGAAGTATATGCGTTAACAAGAAAATGCGATAATTTATTAGATGTTATGTATAAGTGGATTGAAGGCATAAAATAGAAAAATAATTTGCAGATATGTTAAGGATTTCTATAATGCTACAATTGAATCACTTTTCCATTAGCACATGAAGGATATGAAATAGTTTCTTAATTTGAGTATTGACTCTCTCGTAGCGTGACGGTTTAGGATGGAATCGAAAGGAGGAAATCTATGAAGACGGTAAAAGAAATATCAAAAATAACCGGAATCAGTATCAGGACGTTGCGTTATTATGATGAGATTGGTCTACTGAAACCTGCCAGAGTAACGGAAGCCGGGTATCGCCTCTATGATGATCAGGAATTAGAAAAATTGCAGGAAATTTTATTCTACAAAGAATTGGAAATTCCGTTATCTGACATCAAGAAGATAATGGAGAATCCGGAGTATGACAAGCAGAAAGCATTGGCGGTACAGAAATCTCTTTTAGAGCGTAAACGCAATCGTCTAAATGGAATCATTGAGTTGATTGATGATGTAATGAAAGGAGTAAATACTATGAGTTTTGGTGCGTTTACAGAAGAGGATGTAAAGAAAATTATTGACCACAGTTTGGAATTGCAAAGTCAAGAGTCGCTGAATGCCATAATAGAGCAATTCGGCAGTCTGGAAAATTATTGTGCTTCTATGGAAGAAAATCTAAAGGATGAGAGCAGGGCTGCGGAGTTGATTAAGATTTATGGCAGTAAGGATAAAGCTGTAGAGGCGAGCTTGGAAGCTACAGGGAATATGGATGAACTGCAACAGGTGCAATATGATATAGACAACATCTATAAGCAGTTTGCTATTGCAATGGAGAAACAGGATGCGGATATGGAAACAGAATGTGTAGGGAAACTGGCCGAGAGTTACAAAAAACTCTTACGTGTAGATAATGCCAGATATGTTTTGCTCAAGACCGCAGACGATTATCTTGGTAATGGTGTACTGACAGAAGCGACTGATAAGCAGTATGGACAGGGAGTAACGAAGTACATAGGAGAAGCGATTAAACGCTACTACGGTGTGTAGAAAGGTGAAAAAGTAAATTAAGAGATCCTAAGGAGAGTAATAAACAAAATTGTTTATTGCTCTTTTTATATTCCCAAAAGTTGCAATGCGGCATTAAAGTTTTTGTAAAGAAGACAATTTGGTCATAGTACTAGAAGGGGCAGAAATTATGCGGTTGATTTTCCGACATTATCTGGAGGGCTACAGTGCCAAAATGATAAGCCAGTACCTAGAGGAGAATGGCATAAAAACTGCTACAGGACAGAATAAGTGGTATGATTCGGTAATCTTTAAAATGCTCCGTAATGAAAAATACATGGGAGATGCCCTACTGCAGAAAACTTATACGGTAGATTTCATGACCAAGAAAAAGGTTATCAATAAAGGAATTGTGCCACAGTATTATGTGGAAGATGACCATGAGCCAATCATACCAAAGGAACTGTTTTACCGGGTGCAGGAAGAACTTGCAAGACGGGCATCCATAAATAAATCAGCAGTTACACGGAAGAAGAATCAGAAAAGTAAGTTTTCCTCAGAATATGCCCTAACCGGTTTATTGCTCTGCGGAGACTGTGGACAGGAATACAGAAGAGTTACATGGTCGAGAAATGGCAAAAAGAAGATTGTGTGGCGGTGCAGCAACCGATTGACAAACGGAAACAAGAACTGTAAGAAGTCCGAGACACTGGAAGAGGGAGCATTGAACAGAGCAGTTATGGAGTCCATAAACAGAATTACCAGAGGTGACGGAGATTTTGTAGGAGCCTTCAGGCAGAACGTCATCCGGGTAATCGGAAGCTATGGTGGAGAGCAGGAGCCGGATGAATACGATGAAAAAATCAAAGAAAAGGAAGAAGAGATGGTGGCTCTGATTGCAGAAAATGCAAGGGTAGGCTCCTACACCGATGAATTCGATGAGAGATACCGCAGGATAGCAGAGGAGATAACGACCTTAAAAGAGGAGCAGATAGAGGCCAGACGGAAGAAAAAACTGGCTGACAGTTATGAACAGCGGTTGAAGGATATGGACAGTTTTCTAGAGAAACAGACCTGCCAGATACCGGAATTTGATAATGACCTTGTAAGAAGACTAATAGCGAGCATCAAGGTAGTCTCTGCCGAGAAGCTGATTATACAGTTTCAGTCGGGAATCGTCATGGAGCAGGAAATCAGATATGAGTAAGCGACAGGCAGGGATGACAACTGAATAGGGAACGGAATTCCTGCCTGTTAAATAAATCTGTAGAATTTACGGTAAGAATAAAATGCCCGATGGGTTCGGGCGTTTTATTGTTAGCATAAACAAGGCAATGGAATAATTGTAAGTATTATGATATAATTTTTTACATAATAAATGTGTAAAATTAGGAAATAAAATGGATTTTGAGAGGTTATGATGGGTAAGCAACTAGTAGAGACGCTGACAGATGCAGCAGTTATGGATGCTTCACATATTTCGAGTGCGATAGAATTGGATGGATATTATGGCGTATATGAAACTATGACGGAGTACCTTAATGAATATATAGATGGATTTTATAAATCAAGTAAAGATAGTCTTTTACACAGATATATAAGAACACATTTAGTAGATGGATTTTTATATGAAGCTGTAATAGAGAATACACCAGAAGAGTATGTGTTGTGTGAACACAATGAAGCGCTGTTTAATCTTTTTGGATATACATTTACAGATGTTGGAGATTTGCCACCAGAATACCCGGAATATGATGAGGAGTATTTTGATGAGTGGAAAGAATTCGCTGAAAAAGTGAATGATTTTTATTGCGATAATATCAATGAGCACTGGGCAGAACATGTATTTTATGTCCTTTTTACTAATAAAGATTTTCTGTTTAGATTTAATACAGAAGTTGCAAAAGTAGTTAAAGAACTGAAAAAAACAGATTATCCGGATATGCTTAAGAGTGACGGTGTAATAAAAAGAAGAAGTTTTCCAGTATGGTTACAAAAAGCTGTAAAAATGCGAGATAGGAACCGATGTCAGTTATGTGGAAAAGATTTGTCTGGAACCTTTAATTTGTCAGATGAGAATTTCGATCATATGGTGCCATTGGAAGATGGAGGAACGAATGATCCTTGTAATATACAATTGACATGTGAGCATTGTAATAAATCTAAGGGTGCAAGAAGCAGAGATTATAAAAATATTATAATTCCTTTTTGGTAATGTATATGTATGAAAGGGAAATTATCTCGTAGGAGGTGCTATGGTGGAATCAGTAATTAATAAATTATTTGAGTATTACGACACTGTATTTTTTGAGGAAAAAGTCGAAGTGGATCAGCGTGGATATATGGGGACTCATTATGATGGATTAAATTTAGATTATTATTTGGAGAATTCCGTTCTAGGAATTGATTATTTATCCATCGAAGATTATTTTGAAACCGTAGCAAATGTAAAATATGTTGAAACACAAAGTCTTTTCAGTCAATATTCAAACAAAAGCTTGGAAATTAAGCAAAAAGTAATTGGAGCCGTTTTGACATTAGTTAATAGTTCATCATATCGGAAAGAAATGAAAAAGACTATTATGGACAAGTCCAAGGCTTTCCTAAAGCGATTTGGGTTGGAATTGGAAGATGCAGCAGGGGTTATACAGATAAAGAATGACTATAAACTGTTTGAAGGAAGTTATTGTGAAATCTTTCTGTTTAATGAACAGATTTATAAAAAGCAACTTAAGTCACAGTATAGAACAGAAGAAGCATGGAAGAAAAGGTTTAAATACGAGTATGAGAATATGCTTAGATTAGCCAAATCTCCATATGTTCTGAAGGTTTTTAATTATGATGAGAATAATGATTCTTATTTAATGGAAAAATGCGACTGTAATGTTTATGATTATTTGGAGAATAATCCGTTTAAAGATGATAAGTTGATTTTGCAAGTTATTGAAGAGTTATTGTTAGGAATGAAGGATGTTCATGAAGCTGGTATAATACATAGAGATTTGCATTTGGGAAATATTTTAATTAAAGAGGGACATGTTGTATTGTCTGATTTTGGATTGAGCAAAGATACTATGATAAACCATAGCTTGAAATCGACTTCAACTCCGAAGAATTCACATTATTTTATTGATCCCATTGGGTTGCATGATTTTACTGCATTGGATAAGTTGAGTGATATATATTCGATTGGAAAAATAATCGATTATATTACCGGCGAAAGTCAGTTGAACAAAAAGTTGTCTTTTGTTATCAGTAAGGCAACAGAGCGTAATAGAGCTAAACGTTATACTACGATGGATGAAATGATTCAGGATGTAAATAGTTCCGTGAGAGAGATTTCGGAAGAAGAAAAATTTCAGAACATTGAGGTCAATTTACAACATGGAGAGATATCCAAGGATGTAGAAGAATTTGTGATGAGGCTCATGAGGCAGGAACAACTTTCAAATTACATCGTAAGAAAACAGCTATATACATTTTGGAAAGTATTAATACAATTCAACGAAATAGATCAGTTGGCACTTTTGGGTGAGATAGATAGAACATATTCGGAAGCAACCGGCTATGGACATTTCGAGAATTATGATTTGTTTGCAGGTATAGCGTATAATGTTATTAGGAATTCTGCTAATAAGAAAATACAAAGAAAAGCATATAGCATACTGGAAGGATGTGCCAGTTATAGGTATAATGCCAGTGATTATCTCAAAGAAATTAATATATATTATCCAAACATATTGTCTCAGGAATAGAGAAAAATATAAGGAGAGGTTATGAAATTAGAACAACTGATTGGTGAAGCAACCGAATATGACAAAAAAGTAATGCTAGAGGTAAAAAAACCGAAGAGTTGGTTGAAAAGTGTAAGTGCTTTTGCCAATGGTGTTGGTGGTGTGCTTATTTTCGGTATTGCTGATGATGACTCTGTGGTAGGGATTGATGATGTAAAGAAAACTATGGAAGTTATTAGTGAACAGATAAAGGTAAAAATGGACCCAACTCCAGAAGTTTTGTTAAAAGCGCATCTTGTAGATGGCAAGGAAATCGTAACTTTGGAAGTATATCGGGGAGAAGAGACACCTTACTATTATGTAGGTGAAGGAAATTATACTGCCTATGTCAGAATCGGCAATGAGAGTGTAATGGCCACTGCTACAGATCTGAAGAGACTGGTTTTGAGAGGAAAAAATAGGACATATGACAGTCTTGTTACGGATTATAGTTTTGATGATTATTCCTTTTCTAAGTTAAAGGCAGCATATTATAAAAAAACGAAGAAAAGTATGGAAATGAAAGATTTTGAATCGTTTGGTATTGTTGACAAGAATGGTATGTTAACAAATGCTGGTGCTTTGCTTGCTGATGAATCTCCTATTTATTGCTCAAGACTATTTTGTACCAGATGGAATGGTTTTGATAAAGCATCAGGAGTTATTGATGCTTTGGATGATGAAGAGTATACAGGAAGCCTTATATTACTCTTGGAAGAAGGCATGAACTTTGCACGCAGAAATTCGAAGAAAATGTGGAAAAAAGAATCTGATAGACGAGTAGAATATCCGGAGTATCCAGAGAGAAGCATTTTTGAAGGCTTGGTTAATGGATTAGTGCATCGTGATTATTTAGATATGGGAAGTGAAGTTCATATTGATATTTTTGATGACCGTTTGGAAATATATTCACCCGGCGGGATGTATGATGGGACACTTATTCAGGATAGAGATATTGACAATGTTCCTTCAAAGCGTAGAAATCCAGTAGTTGCAGATATTTTTAGTCGGCTTGATTATATGGAACGAAGGGGTAGTGGTTTTAAAAAGATCATGCAGGCATATGAAGTGGAACCAAATTATACAGAAGACAAAAAGCCGGTTTTTTATTCAAATGCAACTGAATTCAGAGTTATATTGAAAAACCTTAATTTTACCGATGAAGTTTTGAATGAAAAAAATGAAGTTTTGGATGAAGTTTTGAATGAAGTTTTGGATTCAGGAAGAACAGAAATGGAAATAAAAGTAATAAAAGCAATATTGTCTTCACCAAGGATTAAACAGAAAGAATTAGCTGAACAAGTAGGAATATCTGTAAGTACCATTCAACGAACCATAAAAAAATTGGTCAAAGAGGGCAAGATAGTTCGTGTGAATGGGAAACGAGATGGCTATTGGAAAGTTTTATAAATTTTAAGTTGGAAGAATGGTTACTAAAAGGCGATGGATTAGATAGTGTAGAGGTACAGAACATGGATTATGTATTGGAATTTGACGAATTTGTTAGATCTATTAAACAGAATATGGATACAAAGTTTTCTATGTTTTTAGGAGCTGGGGCATCTGTTGAATCAGGAGTACCATCGGCAGGAGAGTGTATCTGGGAATGGAAGCGAGATATATTTATTTCAAAAAATCCAGTTCTGGCAGAAACGCATAATAACATAAAGTCTGAGCAGGTAAAGCGATCAATTCAGAACTGGTTAGATAATCAGGGTATATATCCACAGCTAAACTCAGAAGAAGAATATTCAAAATATATTGAGGCAGCGTATAAAATAGCCGATGATAGAAGGAAATATTTCCAACACCTGATAGAAGGAAAATGTCCAAGTTTAGGATATCATATTATTGCTTTGCTTGCTGAGAATGAAATTGTGAAGAGTGTTTGGACAACGAATTTTGATGGTTTGATGCTGAAAACAGCTCATTCGTATGGACTTGTGCCTATCGAGGTGACATTGGAATCGCAAGATAGAATTTTCCGTAATGATACAGATAAAGAATTATTATGCATAGCTCTACATGGAGATTATAAATATGGGCCGTTAAAAAATACGGAAACGGAATTGGACAATCAAAGTGAGGTTTTAGTTAGAGCCTTGACACATGAGATTGAAAAAAGAAATTTTATCGTACTGGGGTATAGTGGAAGAGATAATTCTGTAATGGACGCTCTAGAAAGAGCTTACATGAAAAAAGGTGCTGGGAGAATATATTGGTGTGGGTATGGAAGGGACATTCCGCCTAAAGTGCAACGATTTCTTGAAAAAATTAATCAGTCTGGAAGAAATGCTTTTTATGTTCCAACAGATGGATTTGACAAAACGATGCTGAATATTGCACATATGTTTTTTGAAAATGAGGATTTACAAAGAAGGATAGAGGAAATTAAGAAAAACCTTGGTGTAGGAGTAGAGTGTGAGACAACTGCGTTTCAACCGTTTGCAGATGATATAAATAAATGTATGGATACAAACTTGTTTCCTATAAAATTTCCTAATCAGTGTTATCAATTTAAAATTATTTATAAAGATGGGGAGAAACCTTGGGATTATTGCAAGAATTTGCAGCAGTATAATATTATCGCTGTGCCTCACAATGATATGGTATATGCCTGGGGGAATATAAAATCAATTAGGAGTATGTGTTCGGGACAGTTAGAAGGGAAGATAGAAAGTGCGCCTATTCTTAAAGATGTATTTTTGAATAATAAAACATTTAGAGAAATGTTGCTTAGAGCATTGGTTACTATTATAGGAAAATATAGTGGATGTGAATATAATAAAAATAAGATATGGAGGAAAAGTGAAAAATTCAGCCAGATGGTTGATGGAAAGAAGATTATTGCATACAGAGGAATACAATTTTCGCTTTTTTCGGATGGAAAGTACAATTATCTTGCTTTTATACCAGCATATTTTTATGAAAATAAAAAAGATGTGAGTAAGGAAGAGCATTTAGAATTTTCAAAAAAATTTATTGAAAATATTTGTCAGAGGCAGGCAAATAAGAATTATTATGGGTATTTAGAAAAATGGAGAAAAATTATTTTTCGTGAAAATACAACTATATGTGCTATGTATCCGTTTGATTCAGACTCTGGTTTTGAATTTAAAATTGTAAATAAAAGTATGTTGGTTGGTATGCATTCCAAATATAATGCAAATTTGCCGGATGCTACAAGTGAAAAACGAATACAGATATGTGCAAGAGATTTATTGGATGCTGAATTAAAGTTTTACAATCCGAGATATGGAACAATGCAAAAGGATTTTCATCCAATGAGAGGTCTGGTGAATCATATGCCTTATGATTATGAAATGAATAATAAGGTATACGCATCAACAATCAAATTAGGAATAATATGTCCAGCCAGTGGGCAGGGAAAATTTGAAAGCTTTTTAGATGGATTACATAAGCCACATACGACAAGATATAATACGGATTATGTAATTAATTATCCGGGATTTCACAGTGTTTTCGGTGTAGGGCTTGATATTCCGGCAAGAAGTGAATGGTTAGCGTTGGATGATGTGGAACTTAAAGAACATGATATATACAAAGCAGCTATTGCATTTGGAAAACAAATAAATAAAAGGATTGAAGAACTAGGACGTAATAGTCAGTTAGATGTTATTATGATTTATATTCCAAAGGAATATGAGATACTTACAAGCTATGAAGATGAAGTTACTAGATTTGATTTGCATGATTATGTTAAGGCTTTTGCAGTTCAAAAACATATATCAACTCAGTTTATTAGAGAAAAGACTTTAGACAGTGAATTAGATTGTCAAATTGCTTGGGCAATATCATTGGCTATTTATGTTAAAGCAGGGCGAACACCATGGGTTCTTTCAAATCTGCGGACAGATACCGCATTTGCAGGTATAGGTTACAGCGTTAACCATTTTAAAAATGGGGAACAAACATTAATTGGATGTAGTCATATATATGCGTCAGATGGACAAGGTTTAAGGTATAAGTTAAGCAAGATAAAGGATGTTACCTTTGATGCACAAAAAAATCCATATTTATCTGAGAATGAAGCATATCAACTTGGATTGAACATAAAAGAACTATTTTTTTCATCCTTTTCAAGTTTGCCAAAGAGAGTTGTTATACATAAAAGAACTCCCTTTAAGGAAGAGGAAATCGCAGGTTTGACTAAATGTCTTGGTAGTGCTGGAATAAAAGATATTGATCTAATTGAGATTACTTATGACGAAAACTTTAAATGTTTCGAGTATAACAAGTATTTACAAGCGGATCTATTTCCGGTTAAGAGAGGGTGTTGTTTTGCGATTAATGATAATACAGCATACCTTTTTACGCATGGAATAGCACCGTCGGTTATTTCAAATCGTCGATATTTTCAGGGTGGAACTAATGTGCCAGCACCATTGAAAATTGTAAAGCATTATGGAAATGGCGATTTGGCTCAAATAGCATCTGAAATACTAGGATTATCAAAAATGAATTGGAATAGTTTTGGATTATATTCAAAATTACCATGTACAATTCAGTCCTCTAATGCAATAGCAAAGGTAGGATGGTTATTGCCACAATATGAAGGAATGATTTATGAATATAGAAATTTTATGTGATTATGAATTTTCTAAAAGAAATGAGTAGAATAAAGCCTCCAAGTCTATAGGATTTGGAGGCTTTATTCTGCCTATATTTGTTATTCAATATAAAATTGTTACATGAATTTGTGTGGTGTAATATCTGTAGATATGTTAATAATAGTAGTAGATTGGAGGAATTGAAAATGGAAAACAAAATATGGAAACAGGTCAGTCAGTTTTTGAACAAGCTCCGTTGTGAAAATGTAACGAGGAATACAGCAGTCGAAATCCTTGGATATAAGGAAACACAACAAGAAGTGGAGAAGATGCACGAAGAATGTGAAAAAATAATACACAGTCTTCCCCAAAAAGAACAACAAATACTTTTAGAGTGGATGTCAAAACTAGAGGATATGAACTCTCTAGAAGGACAGAAAGCATATTGCCAGGGATATGTAGATTGTATTCTTCTGTTAAGTGGTCTAGGGCTTTTGCGTCAGGATATATCTCCAGAAGAATTTATGAAACAAATAGAACGATAAAAAGGCTCATTTTTGCAGGAGATTCCAGTGCAAAAATGAGCCTTTGAAATTTAAGAAAAAGTAATGACAGTTTTATAAGAATACCATACTTTACAATTATTCTGATTCTAAAGATGTTTTACCCATAGATAGTACTGCTTCTGTGGTGGCAAGGATCACATGAAGTTGTTCTTCGTTGCAACGTGTCAGCAGACGTTCAATTTGTTGATATTTACTATCGGTCAGATTATTATTTGGATAGATTACGGTATCCGCTGACAAGTTGAAGTAGCGTATAACTTTTTCAAATACTTCGTAGCTAGGATTATTACGAAAACGCTCAAGGTCTTTGAGATATGGCAGAGAAATATCCAGTATTTCAGCTAACTCTGCCTGTGTAAGTTTTTTGTCCATGCGTGCATTTTTCAATACTATGCCAAACTGTTTGGGATGAAGAGTCATAATATCACCTCCTATAAGTATGTTAGTACCATACATTGAGAAAGTAAAAATGGCGAGATGATACTTTGTAGGTATGGTGTGACACTACTTGTAAAAAATATTTACTTATAGAGAGAAAGTGCAAATATCAGAATGGGTAAATGCGTGGAGTAAAGGAGATAGAAATTATGAAAACACCGTAATGAGATTTAATATGCTCAGTAGTATTTTGAGAAAGTATGGTAGAGCCATATTGTGCCATAAACCAAAAGGTTTATAATTAAAATATACTGATGGAGGTGATTCATGACAACATCAGATATGATAAGACAATTATGTGAGGAACTAAATATTAGTTTAGCAGAACTAAGTAGACGAATTGGTCAGTCACCACAGAATTTTAATAAAAAGTTAAAACGTGATACAGTTTCTTCCGAGGAAATGATAGCTATTGCTGAAACTTTGGATGTTGGTTATGAACAGGCTTTTATATTTCCGGATGGTGAAAAGATCAAAATAAGTAACAAATGAAGAAAATATGCTGAGAAACAGAAGGGAGAGAATAAAATGTCTCATTGCAATAAAAAAATGCTGTCATTTTTTTTGACGACAAGATGTAATTTATGTTGTCGCTATTGCTATAATGCAAAAGAGCGTAATGCTGTTGAGGAAAAGACTCTTCCCTTTGAAATTGCAAAAGCAGGAATCGATTGGTATTTTGAAGAAAATGATAGTCGGCATATAAGATTTTATGGACCAGGCGAACCTACACAAGAGTTTAATCAACTTAAAAAAATTACAGAATACGCAAGGTCTCATCCAAACGGAGGAAATCAAGTTACGGTTGAAATCCAAACAAATGGTGTTTTTACCGAGGAAATTCGTGATTGGGCATTGGATAATTTCAATATTATGTGGATGTCGTTTGATGGAATGAAGGATGTACAATCATTTAATCGTCCATTAAATCCACTTTATAATGATTTGTTCAATAATCGATCATCTGCTGATGTATTAGAAGATAATGTACGGTGGTTAATTAGAAATAAAGGTAGTCGAAATTTGATGGTTGGTGCCAGAGTTACTATTACAGATATTAATATAGATAGACAATGTGAAATGGTAGACTATTTTTATGACCTTGGTATCCGTTATGTATGGACAAATCCTCTTTTTTATAGTGTTGGGAAAATGCCTGTATGTGAAGATGAACAGAAAAAACTTTCATACCACTTTAATATGGATTTATACCTTGATAATTATATTAAAGCTTACAAATATGCCAAATCAAAAGGTGTTTTTTGGGGGAGTTTTCTTACAATAAATTTTGATGGTGAATCTTGTTATCATTGTCGCTGTTGTACTCCTACAAGCGCTCCACATTTAACGCCTGATGGTTATATTTCTGCTTGTGATATGGTGGTTTTAGGTGCAGAGCCATATCATATGAGTCCATTTATTGTTGGGAGGTGGAATCCTCAAACTCAGATTTTTGATTTGTATGAAAATAAAATTAAAGATTTGAATAATAGATGCTCAACTACGATGAAACATTGTACATATTGTGAAGTCAAGTATCATTGTGGAGGGTATTGTTTAGGTGAAACAGTAAATGAAACAGGAAAACTTGACGGTCAAAATCTTATAAAGTGTGCTGCTGTTCGGAGACTTTATAAAGAGTTGGGTTCGTGTGATCCATATCCTTATTTACATCCATAATTTGTAAAAGTTTATAAAAATGGAGGTGGTGTATTTCATGAATTACGAAGATATGACGAAAGATGAGCTAATTGCATATATTGAAGAGATAAAAGCAAAAAGAGCCTTTACATATGAAGATCAAATGAAACTGGTAATTCTTGACAATTCTCCATTTACTGTTTGGGCAAGCGATAGAAATTGCATTATTAAATTGTGGATGGGACAGTGCGAAGTCTTGTACGGATTTAGTAGCGAAGAAGTAATTGGGAGAGACTTTGTTGATTTGTTTGTTGCAGAAGATGAAAAAGTAGCTGCTCGTAGAGACCAGATAGATATTATCGATAATGAAGCGATTTTTCATAATATTGCGAATGATATTGGTAAAAATGGTAATACATTGCAGTTGGTAACTAATTGTCGACGTATTAAAGACCCAGTATCTGGAGAATACTGGAATGCAGAGATGGGGCTTGTTATTGATTACCTTGAACAAGAAAAGAATCGTTTAAAATTAATTGTGACTGAAAGTCAAAGAATTAAATCATGTGTAACTCAATTTATTGAAGATACGAATCAGGTAAAAGAACGTTTTTTAAACCGTAAACGCTCAATAAATGAAGCAATACGGGGATGTGAACAAAAAGCTACGGCGCTCAGAAGAAGGACAGAATTTAAAAAGAAAATATCTAATATTCGGACAAGTTTAATTGAGCTTTCTCAAAAAATGGATGATGTATATGATGTGCATATGTCTAAAATGCAATCTTGTGCGTCATATGATAGCTGTGAAGAGATACGTCAGTCGTTTTTTAAAGAGTATGCAACTATTTCAGAGGCGCTAGAGGATATGGCTTTAGATGTATTTGATATATCCTGTGATTATGATATTGAGCAAAATCTTGTTTCTGATAAAGATAATATGATGAAGGAAATAGCTTTTCGATTTCGATCACTTTCTGAGTTATCCCATAATATTATTCGTGAAGTAGAAAAAGAAATGCTTGATTATAAAGATCATGTTACGGCAAATCCAGATTCTGAAACAGGTCCTTTTAAATTATTTATGGATATAAAGCAAAATATCAATCAACTTAAAGAGGAAGTAGAAAAATGTGAGGATGAAATATCATTGAAAATATTAAGTGCTACTAGTAAATTGGAACTACATACACTTAAATCACAAATTGAAACTAAATTGGGACTTTTGCGTCAACAAATATTGGAAGTAGAAAATAGGCTTAAGGGGGAAGTGTAATAATGTATAAGAAAATTTTTGTTCCTCTCATGTTGATTAATAATAATGTATACACTTTTGTAAGTGGTATCTTTATTTCGCTTTCGATTAATATTTTTACGAGTTTATGTTTTGAAAAAAGCAAATTATATAATAGTTGGTTCATGTATCTAGCATCACTTGTATTTTTGGTGGCAAGTGCGTTGTGTATGTATCTTGCAACAAAGCTGAGTAAATTTCAAAATTATATTATTGAAAAGCGAGTTATGGATTACGAAAAGAAAAAATCTATTGTATTGGATGCAACAAAAAAAGTACATACCAAATGGGTAGTGACATATATTTGTACAGTTCTTATGGTTATTGTTGGTATTTTGTTACTTGTTTTCAATTTTGTTGCAGAAAAATAAAAATTACTAGGGAGGTATTATGATGAAAAATGCATTAGTTACAGGTGTTTCATGGACGACAGGAATTGGTTTTGCTATTTCCAAGCAACTTATAGAGGACGGTTTTTTTGTATACGCGGTTTATCATAGTGAGGATTCAACTGCTAAAGAGTTTTATGAACAAAATCCTAATAATATCAAATTTTTACAGTGTGATCTTTCAAAGAGGGAGTCATTGAAATCTCTCATTAGTTATTTTACGGATTCTGATATTAAGTTAGATGCAGTCATTAATAATGCAGGTGCATTTAGTGGTGAAGAAGATATTAACAATTATAATTTTGAGACATGGGATCGTGTTTTTGCGGTTAATGTCACGGCACCACTCATTCTTTCTGTTGGACTTAAAAAGCAGTTGAAGAGGAATGGAGTTATTATTAACATGGTTAGTACAGATGGAATGAAAGGTTCATTTTCAAGCATGGCATATGCTGCCAGTAAAGCGGCACTAATTAATTTGACAGATAGCTTGGCAATTAATTTTGGATATGATGATAAAAAAATCCGTGTAACTGCGATATGTCCTGGTTGGGTTAAGTCTTTTGATGAAGCAGATCCATCGTCTTCCGAGATGGTACCTTTTATTTCTAGGAGTACAGGTTCTGAACTATGTCCTTTAGGAAGATTTGCAGAAACTTTTGAGATTGCTAATGTGGTTAGTTTTTTGGTTTCAGATAAAGCAAGTTTTATCTCTGGTGGAGTTGTGCCGGTTCATGGGGGATATAATGGAGTCGCTTTTGACATGTATGTAGAGTCGGGAAGACCTTTTGAAGGATATCATCCAGAGGAAGCGATTAAGGCTCAAATGCAGAAATTGGAAATAGCTAATGAATGCACAAAATAAAATGAGAAACGGACAGATAGGTGAATTTGAGCGGCATTACGGCACAATTGTAATGTTTCCTTGTAGAAATGATATTTGGAGAGACGATGCTGTACACATACAAAAGTATATACTGGATTTAGTTTCAATTATTTCGAGATATGAACCAGTATTTCTTTTTTGTAAAAAACAAATAAGGAAAAAAATAAAGGATATACCTGAAAAAGTCACAATCATAGAGGCCGAATATGATGATATATGGGCAAGAGATGTCGGGCCAACTTTTGTGCGTTATAATGGAATGGTTGAATGCATTGATTGGAAGTTTAACGCTTGGGGCGGAAAAAAGGAAGGAGCCTATTTTCCGTGGAATGCTGATGATAATTTTGCTTCGGTAGTTTCCGATTACTTTGGTGTACCGTGTAATAGAGTTGATATTGTTCTTGAAGGTGGAGGAGTTGTTTCAGATGGAAATGGTACACTTTTCACTACAAGAAGTGTTTTGCTTAATCGAAATCGTAATCCTTTTAAGAAGAAAGAATTTTTAGAGGAAGAAATATTAAAAGCAACTCATGATAAAAGGATTATTTGGATTGATCAGGGACTGGCGTATGATGAAACAAATGGTCATATAGACAATTTAATATCTTTTGTTAATCAAAACGAACTCTGTTTAGCGTGGACGGAAGATAATAAAAATCCAAATTATCGTCGTATAAAGAAAGCTTTTGATATCATATCTAGTATAACTAATTGTGATGGAAATAAATACAAAATTCACTTGATTCCTCTTCCGCCAATACAGTATATGAATGAGAAAGAATCGAGTGGCTTATGGATACATCCAGATGCATTGCCAAGAAATGCTGGAGATGTCTTACCGGCCTCGTATATTAATTATTATATAATTAATAATGCGGTTTTAATTCCTGCATTCGGTTGTGACACTGATGAAGTGGTAAAGACCATGTTTGAAAATATATTTCCGGAACGAGATGTGATTCAAGTATATAGCCGTGAGCCACTATTAGGTGGTGGTGGCATACATTGCTTATTGCATGAAGTTCCATTGATGGAGAATATTAAATGAAATCTATTATAAGTAGCAAAGTAGAAGTTCGCAATAGCGTAATTAATAAATGTGGGATGTTCGCAAAAGAAAATATAAAAAAAGGAGAAATTGTCTATATAAAAGGAGGACATATATTATCTAGAGAAGAGTTATTCTCATCATCTGTCATTAATAGTTATTTGCCGATTTCAGATGACTTTTATATTGGAGCAGTTTTGCCAGAAGAAGAAGCTTATATTAAATTGTATAATAATCATTCATGTGATCCAAATTGCGGAATGCATGGAGAGATAACATTTGTTGCTATCAAAGATATTAAAGCTGGTGAAGAACTCACGGTTGATTACGCTTTTATAGACAACGAAGATTATTCTTTTGAGTGTCATTGTGGTAGTCCAATGTGTAGACATACTGTTACAGGATTTGATTGGAAAATAAAATCTTTACAAGAGAAGTACTATCCGTATTTTGCACAATATTTAAAGGATAAGATTGATTTACAAAATGGTATTATAAATCCCAGTGGAGAAGCGCTTGAGGGTTGATAGCTTATTGTAAACAGTGAAGGTAAGAAATGCTGAGAGTATGATTTATGAATAGGTAAATGGCCGGAATCAAGCCTCCAAGTCCCCAAAAGATTTGGAGGTTTGATTCTGCCCATTTTTAGAGGAAAGTAATTTCCGAAACAAACAATCTATGGTACAATATCCTAGAAGTTATCAACGGATAAGTGGACCATAGAGAAAGAGCAGAACAAATCACACGCAGGTCAGTCAGACCTGTATCTCAAAAGCAAATCTAATCTTTTTCTATGGCAGGTGCAAAGTGATGCATCATGCTTTATTTTTGCAGGTCCGATAGGGGACTGTTGCATCATTTTAGAACCCAAACTTGACGAATAAGTCATGGGATGTGCATCTTTATTGCGCACTCATGGCATGTGGAGTGTGTAATAATGATGCAGTATTGTGGAAAAGAGAAGAAAAAGTAGGGTTTGACCACAAGATGTTGTGGTTTGAGGGCAAAAATTAGACCAAAAAATGGCTAGTTTTTGCCCGATTTTTTTGCCCGTTTTTAAAGTGACAACAGGATGAAGCCGACTGACATCTGGACGAATCATCCCAATCCGAAATTCTTGCCGATGTGTCATAACGGAGATTCGTGTCATGTGGAAGCTCCAAGAGGAAGCAAGACCGGGACACAGGGATTAAAAAGTGCCAGAGAAAGAAGTGTGATACCGCAGAAACTGTGTGAGCATATCGTAGACATTTGCGAAGCGTAGTAGAGAAGGAGGATGAGAGTGGCGAGCGAAGGAAAAGTAAGGAAGGAATTTTATATTGAGGAAGATTTGCTGGAGCAGGTGGATGGATTACTGAAACAGGCAGATGTGAAATCAAGAAATGAATTTTTGAATCAGGCATTGAAATTTCATATCGGCTATCTGACATCAGAGAAAATTGAAAACTATATGCTTTCCACTATCTCCTCAGTGATGAATTCCACAGTGAAGGATAGCGAGAACAGAATGGTTTGTGCGATGTATAAGCTGGCAATAGAAACCTCTAAGCTGTCTCATGTGATTGCGTACAGTCATGGAGTGGATGAAGAGGCATTAAAAAAGTTACAGGCAAAGTATACGGATGAAGTGAAAAGAATTAATGGTGCTGTGAGGTTTGAAGATGCATATCTGTATCAGAATCAATAAAAAAGATGCATTATTCTATAATATGTACTACAATAAACTGGAAAGGTGGTAGATGGTATGGGATATAAAAAATGCTTAGTTATTTTCATAGATATTTTAGGTAGTCAAGACAGAACTGATTATGATGAACTACTCAAGATTAATAGAACATTTCATATGCAGTTGGAAAGAAATCAGATACAGGATAAAGCTGGTACTGTGTATCGAAGAAAAATATATACATTTTCTGATTGTGCATACATAATTTATGATTATAAAGATGGTGTCGACGAAAACAAAAAAGACCTTGGAAACTTAATGAATGTTGCAATGTATAATACAGAAACAGTAATTAATGCTTTTTTGTCGAATGGATTTATTTGCAGAGGTGGAATTGCTTATGGCGATGTGTATTATGAGGAAGAGAGAAGTTTGTTTTTTGGATCAGCAATTAATAGAGCATATCAGATAGAAAATAAAGAGGCCATATATCCCCGGATTGTTGTTGATGATTATGTGGCTGAAGAAGTTATAGAATATAATAATCGTTTATTGATTACAAACTGGCAGAATGCTGAGATGATAAAGCAGATTAATGGTATGATTGTCAAAAAGGATACTGATGGAAAATATATAATGCATTACCTTAATCGAATGCAACAGGGGCATGATTATTTGTTCTTTAAGAATGAACAAGAATTGCTTAATGAACTGATACAAAAGCAAATTAATGAACAAGATGCTAAATTGACAAAGAATCAAGAGGATAAAAGAGCAAAGTCTATTATTGAGAAATACAAATGGCTCGAAAAATATTTAGGAGAATCAGTACCGATAGAAGATAGTGGTATGATTACATGTCAATATGAAATTTGGGGATAGTAGATGTCTTGAAGCAAAGAGGAGGGACGAGAGATAATGTTAGCACTTTATTTCGATGAAAGTGGTAATACAGGAACAAATTATCTTGATGTTAAGCAACCATATTTTGTATATGGTGGTTGGTTAATTGAGAAAGAGAAGGAAAATGAAATATGTGAAAGTGTAGAGCGTATATTTTGTGGTTCAAGAGCAAAAGAACTTAAATCGAAAAAAGGTCTCAAATATGAAAGAGTAAAAGAATTATTCAACATACTAATATTTAAATTTAATGCAGTTCCTGTTTTTGGAGTAGCGGATAAAAGGTATATGGTGGCTGCTAAAATAATAGAAACCTTTTTTGACCATTGGTATAATCCCAATGTGAATGGATATTTAACATACAGAACAGGGTTAAAAAAGGCGTTGGCAGATAGCGTTTCAAAAGATGACAGTCTTCTAGTTGCATTTAGTAAAATAATACATAATGGAACAATAGAGTTAGAGGAAATGAGAAGTATAAAAGTAGCGCTTTCAAATCATTTCAAAAATGAAAACCTTTTGGATGTTCAGCGTACAATATCTGATTTATCGGATGAAAATCTACAAGAAATGATAAAAGAATTTGAAGATGTTTCTAAGAATGGCAGTGAAAAAAGATGGCTAACATTGGTCGAACCGATATTGATAGATAGGATTTTAAATATCGATATATATGCAAGAATTATTAATAAACAAGTGAATTTATATGTTGATGAACTATGGGGATATCAAAATGTTTTTGAAGAATTGAGAGATATTCTTAATAAAGAAACGATAATTACAAATGTTAAATTTGTAAAACAGTGCAAGTCAGATGAGAGTTTGCTTATTCAGGCAGCAGATTTATTATGTGGATTTGTTTTTAATACATTGATGGAAATTGAAGTGTTAATGAAAAATGAAACTGTTAATACAATATGGCAAGATTTTATTATTATTAACGAAACGTTCAAAAAAAATAATATAAAGGTATGGGATTATTATGCACATAGCGATTTTGAATATGAAATTTTAGGTTTAGGAGGGTATGAAGGACCTAAGAGAAAAGTGGACTGTAATAAAATAATTAGAAGAGATTTTTCTAAAGCACTTAAAGGAGAAATAGATGCCTAAGTTAATTTTACGTTGCAACTATCTCAAGAATGCCCCTCCTTCACATCTTGCCAATTACATGAATTATATGAGCACCCGTGAAGGTGTGGGTAAGATAGATAACACCTGCGGTTTGCTTCCGGCTACGGTTAAGCAAAAGGAACTGATAGAAGATATCCTGTCAAAGATAGAAGATGCAGACCGCATGCATGCATCCGCAATTGATTTCTAGCGGCTATGATGATATGAGACTGTTTAAAGCATTATTTGAAAGAAGTCACAATATTGGCGAAGTGGGTTTGGACTTTAGTAAAGAATATATTCAGACCAAAGAAACACAAATACATGCATTTCGTGATATTGTCAAGCTGTGTGAGCAGTGTGGAGAAAAAGTGGTTTCTGTTCATTCTCTTAAGTCAGCCAATACAGTTATTGAAATTTTGAGAGAATACAAAACACAAAGAAGTAATAAATATATCTTTCATTGGTTTACAGGCACGATACCACAACTGGAAAAAGCAATAGAATTAGGATGCTATTTTTCGATTAATTCAAGTATGTTAAAAACAAAATCAGGATTAGAGGTAATAAATGCGGTACCTGTTGACCGCATGTTGTTGGAAACAGATGCACCATTTACATTTAAAGTTCAGCACATTGAAGAAATAGAAAAAGAGCTAAAGAGACTGGTATTAAAGATATCAGAGATAGTAAAAACGGACATGACAGATGTATTTTACGAAAATTTCAGAGAAGTGTTTAGGTATTAATAGATGCTGAGAAGTAAGCAGGATGAGAAAAGTTACACAATTACTGCCGGAGCATGAAGTTATTGTGGAAAACATAAGTAATTATGAATATATCTAATAAGGAAAATTTGGTTGAGAAAAAGAAGCAAACGCTGTATACTATTATAAGATAACCGAAGAAAAGGGAGACAGAAGATGCGGTTTAGTGATATAAAAGTAGGATACATTTATAATGTGATTTTTGATCCGGTCCGAGATTGTGAATTTGATGGTAAGCATTTGGCAGTAGTATTAAAGAGAAATACTGATAAAGCAACATTTATTGTTATGCCACTTACGAGTGCACCTAATGGAGTCGGTGTGAATAAAATAAAATTAAGAGCGATGAATAGTTTGCCATCATCGTTAAAAACTAATGATACATACGCAGTATACAATCAGGTTAGAACAGTTAATGCTGATAGATTTATTGCTTTAAAAGAAGGCAGTACAGTAAAGGAATGTCCGATGGAAAAGTATATTTTCCATAAACTATTATTTTTAGGTCTCCGAGAGATGGTATATAGTATCCCGCAAGATGAAAGGATTGAAATCTTAAAGTCTGCTTATGAAGCTGAGTTAATCTCAAAGGCAAAAGATATGGCTTATCAAATTGTAAAATTAAGGAAAGAGGAAATTCCCGATAAAAAGCAAATTGATGAATTTTTAGTACAGATTAACGAAACAATAAAAGGTGTAACATATTCTTTGGATAAGCAGCTTGTTAAGGATGGCATTGATGCGATTTTTAATGAGGCAAAAAATTTGTAATTTTTCTTGTATCTTTGAAAGGGATATGTTATAATCTAATCAAGAAAAGAGCGAGGTGCTCTGCTTAAGAATTTAGGGTATAGACTCCCAACTAAGAAGAATAGAGTTAACAGCTCTACAAAAATGATTTTTAGGGTATAGATTCCCAACCAAGAAGAAGCAGGTCGTAAGACCTGCTTTTTGCATAGGAACGTAAGATGGAAAACATATACTAAAAGGAGATGCGCAATATGCCGGAATGGATTTTTTTAATATTTGTTGCCATTCGTGAGGAAGAACAGAAGAGTTCGGATGTCACCAAAGAAATCTAGAAATTAGTGAAAGAGAATCCGGCAATTAATGCTAATGAAATAGCAGAGATGCTGAGTGTGAAAGCTGAGGAAGTACGTTACCGTATCAAATTGATGAAGAAATTAGGAGAGATTACAAGAAGAGGTGCTACAAAAGCTGGTGAATGGGAAGTAATTAAGTAAAATTGATAAGTGAAACAAATGGGATATACATGGTATAGCTGAAAATGTTCTGTTTTTATTTAGATTAATTGGCAATGTTTTGTCTTGGTATATAAGGAGAACAATTTTATGAAACAAAAGATTTTTTTGCAAGCAGCTCTTGAGGAAATGGGAATTTATTCTTATGACGAGTATCAAGAAAAGATAAAAATATGGGAAGATTTTGAGAATAGAGTATTTAGAGGTGGACAGGAAAAGATAGATACTTTAAGGGACTTGGTTGTAAATTATTATGAGAGTTATCAGTACAATCAGTTAAGTGGACAGTATATTTCGGTTAATCCACGAGCGTGTCATAGTGATCTTATTGATAATTATATGTGTTTATTTCCTAAAAGAGCATTGATTGAAACGAGCGCATTATTGTCTTATATTGACATGACACCACACAATGGTGAAAGTTATGATTTGCCACCCAATGATTTTATGAAGCAATATTTTCGATTTGAGAGCCTGATACAACATAATATTGCTTTTCTCTACCCTATAGATACGCATGAAGAAATTAGTAAATTAGACGGTACGATATTTGATTCGGCTTCAATAATACCTTTAAAAAATGTTGCAGATGTATCACAAAATGGAAACTTAACTAGAATACTTCAACAACCTGATATGTTCTATATGGCATTTCCATGGCTATATAACGCAAGGACAGAGGACTTTATTGAATTATGTGATAAATATCCAGTTGAATTTGATTGTCTTGCAAATGCAGTAGAAAAAATTGCAAAAGCAAGTAATGGGCAATCAGATCTACAAACGGATGTATTAAAGGAGCTAAAAGATGCTTTAATAAATCTTCAAATATCTTTTGAGAAAAAAAAAGCAGTTCTTAAAGCAAAAGGCATTACGACAGTAGTTGGAATTGCTCTTACATGTGTTCCATTTGCAGTTTCAAATTATTTTGATAATTTTGACCCTTCAATGCTACAGACAATTTTGGGAAGTGCATCCATTTTAGGAAGTAAGGATATATTAGAAGACTTCTTTTCTTTAAAAAAGGAGGGGAATGTTAATCCGTATTGGGTAATTTGGAGATGGAAACAAACATTATTATAAATTATATTTTACATAGATATTAATGTATTAAATTACAAAATGGCCGGAATCAAGCCTCCAAGTCCCCCAAAGATTTGGAGGTTTTCTTCTGCCCATTTTTAAAGGAAAGGAATTTCCGAAATAAAAAATCTATGGTACAATATCAAGGATAGTATGAAGGGATTCAGTACCATAGAGAAAGAGCAGAAACAAATCACTCATAAGCCAGCCCGGCTTATATCTCAAAAACAAATCGAATCTTTTTCTATGGCAGGTGCAAAGTGGTGCATCATGCTTAATTTTGCAGGTCCGATAGGGGACTGTTGCATCATTTTAGACCCTAGACTTAACGAATAAGTCATGGGATGTGCATCTTTATTGCGCACTCATGGCATGTGGAGACCGTAGTTTTGCTTGTGAAGGAACGATAACCCGAAAAAGCAATATTGAGAATAATTTTAACATTGGATTTTACCATACTTGGATGAAATAGGTGAATATATATCAGAGGATGAAATTGTGAAATCAATTTATACGGTAAATGCGTGCGATTATGATCAAATTGTTTTATATAAATCAGGAGAGTTTAATTGTAAGTATAAAACAAATTTAAGTGGAAAATTGAAGCAAGTAGAGAAGCAAGAACTTCCAGATACAATAAAGAAAAGTTTCTTGGATTCAAAGTATGGCACATACGAAACTATAGAGGATATTATCTTATATAGAGTGTTTGGAAAATATATTGGAAGGAATACAGGAAAAGAATATGGTTCTCAAATGTTGGGATCATATGCTACAACAGAGTTTTCAGAGTCCATTATAGATGTAAAGAATAGACTGGCCCTTCTCCCACAGTGGAAAAATACTAAGATGTATGAGGTTAAATTCTGTTTGCCAAAAGGAAATGTTATAAACGTTGGAATGGCCGCACCCCAGCCTTTGGATAAGAAAACTTTTGCAGGTGGTGCTGAGCAGATTATATTGCCTGAAGTAAGCAAAGAGGAAATGAATAAATGGGTGTTAGGTTATCGGCGTATAGGTGCAAGACAATTAACAAAGGTTCCTTCATATCCGTTTACTTCTGTTGAGGAAGTTGTTGACAGCATGAATCTATATTCGAACTTTTGTCCTGAGTGCCAATGTTTGAATATACATAAAATACAAAATAATGAGAAGAAACAGTACACTTTTGTTGGTTCTAAAGGCGGGATATATACAATGCAATATATGTGTTTAAATCCTCTGTGTGGATATATGTGGTAAATTGATTAGAAGTATCGTAATTTTATTTAATGGGAAGAAAACTGTAATTTATACGAAAGGAGTTGCAGGATATGAACAATTTAATCAGTTATCATCCATTAACATCAACACCTTTCAAACGCAAAACCTCTTATATCGAATTATCCCCTTGCAAAGAAATGCATCCATATATCCGATGCTATTGGGGGACAGAAAGCCCCATGATGCGAAGTAAAAACGATGCGGCGACGGAATTAGTAATTCCTGATACCTGTGTGGACATTATTTATGATATAGATTACACAAATAATACAGTAACCGGTGGATTCTGCGGAATAAATGATTGCAGTTTTCATACAGATAACAACGAAACTATAGGACATATAATATCAACATTTGCTATTCGTTTCTATGGGTGGGGAGCATATGCATTTGCGGATGATTCTATGAAATCAACCCTAAATGGATACTTCAATGTTGGTTCAAGATTTGAATGGTTGGACAAGATAATTCGCCCCCAATTGTTAGAATTAAAAACGTTACAGGAAAAGGTTTCTTTTGTAGAGAAGTTATTGATTGAAAGGCTATCCAATGTGAAGGAGAATACAGTTGTTAACGATACGATACAGAATATTTTGATACATAGAGGTTCTTTAGATGTATCAAGTTTAGCAAAGGATTCTTTTATAAGTACCAGACAGTTGGAACGGTTGTTTCATGAATATGTAGGTGTTACACCTAAGAAGTTAAGTAATTTGGTGCGGTATCAATTTTTATGGAGAGATATTTTGTGTGAGCTCGATTTTGAAGTATTGAGTGCGGTTTATAAATATGGATATACTGATCAATCGCATTTGTTGCGGGAATTTAAAAGATATCATTCTGTGGATATACATACGGCTAAGGCTATTGCATTCAATCATGTCGGAAATATACAAGTTATTTAAAACAAATTATAGTATAGTATTTTCAAATTCTGATGAGCCGAAAGGATGAGAAACAATGAGAGAAAATACTAGTGTTTGTGGTATAGAATGTAGTGAGTGCTATTGCTATGACAAAATGTGTAATGGGTGCAATGCATGTGAAGGAAAAGTTTTTTATGCACCGGAAGGGAAAGCCTGTCCGATTTATGATTGTGTTAGAAATAGTAAAGGTATGCAAAATTGCGGGAAATGTGATGAAGTACCTTGCAAGATATGGTTTGATACCAGAGATCCAAAGTTTTCAGACGAAGAATTCAACGAAAATGTAGCTATTAGAGTACAGTCATTGAAAAAGGAATAGAGGTACTTATGTCAAAAAATAAAGAACTTGCAGATTATATAATGGACCAACTATCTGATTTGGGAGATATACGAAATATTCCAATGATGGGTGGATATATTTTTTATTATAAAGAACGGATATTTGGTGGGATTTATGGTAATGGTTTTCTTGTAAAGATTACTGAGACCAGTAAAAAATATATGCCTGATAGTGAACCGGAGCCATCATATGAAGGTGCAAAACCTATGTTACCGGTAACCATTTTGGATGATAGAGTAGCGTTACAGAAGATGGTGGAAGAAATGTATCCGGAATTACCGGAAAGAAAACCTAAAAAGAAAAAGTATAATGGGTAGTAGGTCACTCAGTTTACGATGGCGTAAATTGGGTGATTTTTTATTTACAAAGCAAAATACACATCAAAGTGAGAATAATTCGGATATAAATGCTATGTATATATTTTTTGCGGAAGGCGATATGCTTATTATGGATGGAGTATAGAAGTAGGGTGGAAATAAATAAAAGAAAAATAGAACAAACGTTCTGTAAATATATTTACAACAAACAAATGTTCTGATATAATAATATTAATAATCGCAACTACAACTGGATATGGGATATGATTTGAGAGGAGTGTTAATATGAATTATGAATTGTTTGTTGAAAAGGTAATAGTGCCATACAATAGTTGTTTCTGGGGCTTTTTTTCGATAGTTATTTTTTCTTTTGTTTTTGTGGGCATTATCCTATATTTAAAAAAGAAGAGCGAAGATGATAAAAGATGGTATAAGTATATTTTCGTTTTGAAGAAAAAAGTGATAGAAATGCTTATTTTATTATTTATGTTTTGGATATTAATAATTTTCTTAAATGATGCATTTTCAATAGATTTAATTGTTTTATTGGATCTCTCTCAATATTGGAAAATTATATTTAGTATATGGATAATAAAATGTTTTTTTTCAGGGAAAAAATTATATGAGGCACTTAATTTTTTTGAGTTTTTAAGAAAAGTTAGAGATGGGGAATATCGACATACATCACCTGAAAATATTATGATAAGTGAGATGGAGAGATATAACTCAAATTACACATTACAAGTAGAAAGGTTGGGAATATTAAAAAGTTTGGCACCAATTTCTTTATTGCCTTTAATAGTTGGATATGTATTAGAAGGAAAGAATATTGTGGTAGATTGGAATTGGTATACAGTTGCTTTGTTTTCAATTTTGTTTATATATTTCTATAATGTCTGGAAATGTTATTCTAACATGAAATTTTGGAAAATAAGGGCAGGGGAAGTTCAAACACAATTAAGAGATATGCAATTTGAAAAAGAATACGCAAAGGATAGCTTTTTATAAGTTAAGCAAATGTATTATGACTTAATATGTGTATTTTGGGCTGGGTATGTATTTGCTCAGGGTGAGAATGGAATTAGGAATAAATTTGAGCAATAAATAAAAAAACTCACCCCACGGCAATCTGCCGTGGGGCTCTTCCTAAATACCTTCGTAATGTGTCCACATACGAATAATTTTAATTGTACCTTGATATTGCTTTCCATTTTCAGAGCAAGGCGTTTCATCAACCTGATATACAAGGCGATGCTGGATATTAATTCTTCGTGACAGAATGCCATCTAATTTGCCTACCAGCTTTTCATATCGTGGCGGATTTTGATAAGGATTCTCGCGAATTAAATCAACCAGTGTTTTTGCTTTTTTAGAAATGTTTGCAGTTTTTAGGTTCTCAAGGTCTTTTAATGCTTGCTTGGTAAAAACAATCCTATACATCTACCATTCTACCATTTCCTCCGGAGTACAGTCCTCAATAGATTCTTTTGCACCCTCTAAAATAGATTGTGTCATATTGGGAATCGAATCTAAATATAATGTTTCCTGTATTGCACTCCAATCATCTTCGGATATGAGTACTGCATTCGCTTTTTTTCCCACAATTAATGCAGGTTCGTGGTACAAGCTGACAGACTCTACCAAATTATAGAGGTCCTTTCTTGCATTTGTGATATTAATTGTCGACATAAAAATCTCCCTCGTTTCATAAGTTCATTTGTTATTGCTTTTGTAAATTTGTTTTCTTTTGCATTTCTTTTGTTAATTTTCTCGTCCATTCTTATTTGCATATCTCTACTTTTTCTGTCTTTAGTAATAAATCTTTTGTATTGTTGTCCTTTGGTTTCATTGAATGACGAGATTTATATGTCAGTTACATTATAGCGTACGCTTTTACGTACGTCAAGTGCTATGTTATATTATATGCAAATTCTTTACAAATATAACACAGTATCATTCATAAGATACTATAGAATCCTTTTATTTTACATCCTTTCATGATAAAATATAAAAAACTAAGCGAATAATATAAAATGGTCGGTACTTATCAGTACGACGGCTCGCTTGCGCTTGGCAATCTTATGAATGCAGCAGAGCCGGCGAAGGCACCTGCACCAAGAAAAGAAGATTACGTTTATTATGTGAGATAATTTAGATTAAAGTTTTATCATATAAAAATTTCCAAGGAGGTTCCCCTATGAATAGAACAAACTTCGGCCCCAAGCCTTTTATGTACCCGATGCCGGTGCTTATTGTCGGCACCTATGATGAGAATGGTGTGCCTAATGCCATGAATGCGGCTTGGGGAACCATTACGGATATGAATGAAATTACTATCAGCATGTCTCCCCATAAAACCACAGAGAATCTTGCTAAGACAGGTGCTTTTACAGTAAGCATTGCAACGGAAGACACCGTGATTCCTTGCGACTATGTCGGCGTGGAATCTGCAAGCAAGGTGCCCGATAAATTTGCTAAAGCAGGTTTTCATGCAACTAAGAGCGAGTATGTGAATGCACCTTTGATTGATGAGCTGCCTATGGCTTTGGAATGTAAGGTAAAAAGATACGAGGACGAAATTCTGGTAGGTGAAATTGTGAATGTCTGTGCCGATGAGAGTATTTTGACAGATGGAAAGATTGATCCAAAGAAATTAAAACCTATTGCATATGATCCGGTGAACCACACCTATGTAGGACTGGGTGAAGTTGTCGGCAAGGCATTTCAGGATGGCTTGAAATTGAAATAATTAAAATATTATGAAGGAGCATAAATATGGAAAGTTACTCAATGGCATATGATGAACTGATGGCCATATTAATGGTGTTAGGTTCTTTTGGATTTTCTCTGACAGTAATTATTGCAACGTTTGCTGTTTTTGCACTTGGTTTTTTGGCGTTGTTTATAGCAAGTCGTATACCATATTGTAAGCTGGCAAAGAAGGTAGGGATTCCCAACAGATGGTTGCTTTGGATTCCCATTGGCGAGATGTATATCCGTTTGCAGTTGTCAAAGAGGGAATATAGTTTATTTGGATTTATAAAATTAAAAGAGCGTAAGAACATATTCTGGTTTTATTTGATTTTTAATTTGATAATGATATTTATAGGAGGAGGGTTAAGCGTCATTTTGATTTTATCGTCCATTCTTCCTTTGATAGGTATGTTTATTATTTTGGCAATACAACTTTTATGGTTGATTTATTATACTGTAAACAGCATTATTGGTTGGAGAGTCAACTATGATATTCTGATGACTTACGGAATGCAGAAGCATGCAATGTGGGCATCCGTTGTAAATTGCTTTGTTCCTTGTTTGATGATTGTATTTTCATATATTATCATGGACAAAGAGCCGGATTATAGCGTATAAACTATAATGAAAGAATCAATACCGCCGCGCTCAGTCGGATTTTATCTGCTGAATGCGGCGGTTTTTCTGTAGTAAATATGTATATTATAAAAATTAATATAAGAAAAATGAACCTTTATCACAATAATGAAAATATATAAGTGAAGGGCAACGGAAAAGTCCTTTGATGGCGTCAACGAAGGAGAAAAAAATGAATTCGGTTATGTTAGAAAAGTACATAAATGAATACGGAAAGGAACTCTATTCTTTTTGTGTATATCTTACAAGGAGCAGACAATATGCTGATGATTTATATCAGGATACCTTTCTTGTGGCAATTGAAAAGGATGAGTTGGATGAAGACCGGAACCCTAAGTCCTATCTTATTTCTATTGCAGTGAATCTCTGGAATAACCAAAAGAGGAAGTACATGTGGCGAAATAAGAAAGCGGCTATTGTATATTATCAGGAAGAAAATCTGGAGCAGCTTGCCGAAGATAAGGAGACAGCAGAAGAGCAACTTATTAAAAAAGATGAAATTGAAATGGTGAGAAGACTTGTTGACGGTCTCCCGGAAAAAATGCGAATTGTAATTCTTATGTATTATATGCAGGATATGTCTGTTGAGGAAATAGCCAAAACGTTAAAAATACCTGCAGGTACAGTAAAAAGCAGAATGCATCAGGCAAAAGCCAGATTGAAAGAAGGGATGGTGGAATATGAAAGATAATATGGACCACTTACTAAAAAAAGCATTTCCTGCCGATATGGAAGCGAGCGCAGAGTTAAATGCAGATATACTTGCTAAGGCAGGGCAAAGTCGTAAAAAGACAAAAAAGGCAGGGTTTACTTTAGCAGGTGCGGCGGCTATCATATTGGCAGTTTTATGTGTTACACCTGTTGGAGTCTATGCGACAAATTTAATTATTGATAAAGTATTTGTTACTGAACACACTATTTCTGTCGGAAATCCGGAATATGTAGTTGATGAGGATATTTATAATCATAGTGAGGAAGTTGAAGTTTCCGATTTGGGCTATGAAGAAGGCGATGAAAGTGTAAATTGGTTAACAAAGAGAGTGAATGTAGTAAACGGTTATGCGACCAATACCTATTACACTTATGCGGATTATGCTACTGCATTGCTGGACGCCAAGTTAGACAATTGGTTTAATAAGACATACGAGAATGCGGAGTCTGTAACCTATGTTATAACGGAAACTTCGGATACCGTAACCTATGATGTAACAGTATGGTATCCTTACGGAGATGGAACATTTCATTTCTCAGAATCTATTATGACCGGGAATGTTGCAGAGGATATGGCATACAGCCTTTCGCTAAGAAATACCGGAAATAAAAGGGACTACATTTCTCCAATCTCCGATATAGAATTCACTTTGGTTGACGAGATAACCGAGGATGAAGACGGCGAACGGGTAAGAACTTATGTAGTGATTGCATACGACGAATATCATGGTTATATATGTTTCGAGGATTTAACAGAAGACGAAATCCACGAAATATTAGACACGGTTGTGATACCATCTGATGGGGAAGAAACAGAATCATAGCAAAAATCCTTCCGATTATTGGTCGGAAGGATTTTTTATGTACTATTTTAAAAGACTTTTTAAGATGTCACCTACCAACTCTCCGGTGCTACTATCAGAAGCGGTTTTCTTTTTTGTACTAGAAGTAGTCTTCTTTTTAGTGCTCCCAGAGGAAGACTTTTTGGTAGTGGATTTTTTGGTTTTATTGCTTGAAGAGCTTTTTTTGGCGGTAGACTTCTTTTTGGTGGATTCTTTAGAAGAATCTTTATCTGTTAATAATCCGGTTAAAATACTTCCGACGTCAACATTTTCTAACAATACGCCTACTAAATCGCCTACAGCTTCTTTTTTATCTTCTTTTTCGGTCTGTTGTCCTAAAAGGCTTAAAAGCAGGGGGGCAGCAGCGGAAAGAATAGAAAGAACATCTGCTTTTTCAACACCGGCCTCTTCTGCGATTTCGTCCACCTTATCTTCTTCTTTAGAACCTAAAAGATGACCGATAATTTTGGCGCCGTCTTCCATATCAACATTGCCTAAAAATTTAGACAAATTACTGGTGTCATCTTTGGCATGATCCGAAAGTGCGGAAGCAAAACCTTTGCTTGATTTCTTTCCTTTTGCCTGGTCATTTGCGCCATCAAGTAATGCAGGAAGTGCTTTAGCCAATACTTTGGATACATCGCTTCCGGAGGAACCGGTACGTTCGCTGACACCGTCAACGCTGTCGGAACTTAACAAAGTTCCTGCAAGTTTCATTAAATCCATTTATAACTCTCCTCTTATGAAAAATAATTTTTTGCCGATAAAATAATTATCGGACAATTGGTTTTATAAGTCAAGGCAAGGAAGAAATTTAGTTCAATGTCTTGTTTTATATTAAATTATAAGTATAATTAAAAACAGTTGTTGTAAACACACATTAGGAGGAAATTTAATAATGGCAGAACCAAAGAAAAAGAAAAAAATCGTGGACGCTGAGAGCGGTAAAGAAGTAAAAGCAGGTTCACGTAAGAAAAAAGCTGCAGCACCTGTAGGTAATGCAACAGGTTTCCGTATCGGAGCAATTGCATTGTGGGTAGTAGCACTTGTATTTGAAGTATTGGCGTATTTAGTGTTAATTGGCAAGATTAACTTAAACTTTATGCCCAGTTTATGGCAGATTATTGCATTTTTAGTTTTAGACTTAATTTGCGTAATCGTAGGTTCACAGTTCTGGAAGAAGGCGAACCACATTAAGCCTGCCAGTGAAAAGAACAAAGCGTTGTTCTGGCTGTGGAACAACATGGGACTTATTGTTTGTGCAGTATGCTTTATCCCTTTTGTAATCCTTGCATTAACGAATAAGGAAGCTGATAAGAAGACTAAGGTTATTGCAACGGTTGTAGCAATCATTGCTCTTTTAATCGGTGGAGTGGCAAGCTACGACTTCAATCCTGTTTCTGCAGAAGAACAGCAGGCAGCTATGGAAGCAATCAGTGATAACGTATACTGGAGCCCTTTCGGTAAGGTATATCATACACATGAAGATTGTTCATCTCTAAACCAGAGTGATCAATTAACTGTTGGTTCTGTTGAACAGGCAATTGCAGCAAACCGTACCCGTTTGTGTTCGTTCTGTGCTAAGAGAGATGAAATCACAGGCGTTACCACAGACGGTAAGGATGTTAGTGATGTTGAATTAGACGAAGAGGTTGAGGAAGACCTTGATGTAGAAGAAGATATTGAAACAGAAGAAGACGTTGATGCAGAAGAGGAAGATGTAGTTGAAGAAGATGTTGTAGAGGAAGACATCGTTGAAGAAGAATAGTTCTTATAAATAATAATCTAAAAATATACCACAGTCAGTTTGGCTGTGGTATACTTTTTTATAAGTATAATACATGTAAAGTATTAAAATAAAAATCACCAAGAGGCACATATTCATGAAATTAATTCCTATTCCGAAAGAAAAATACGATGAATATAAATTAACTTTAATGTTTGACTGTTATAAGTGGGATCCACAGTATTTAGACAATAATACGGTAGCACCATATGCATTGGTCATTACACAGGAAGAGCATAAAGAGTTGGTACAGTATATTGAAAAGCTGGATAAAGAAACCACGGCGGCAGAGGAATATTTGAATCAGCATCAGGAGTTAATCAAACCCTTAGCCCTACCAAAAAGAATACGCAGAGAAATTCATAAAATAACCAATTATGAGCCGGATAAACATGTGCGTCTGAAACGATATGATTTTCATCCCACCATAGAAGGGAAATGGGCAGTAAGTGAAGTAAACAGCGATGTGCCGGGAGGCTATGCGGAAGGGTCTTTTATGCCCAAGCTGGCGTTGGAAACAATTGACGGAGAAGATAAGTATTGGTGCATGAACTTCGGAGAAAATCTGGTGGCTGCCATTTGTAGTAAAGTAAGAGCCGGTGGACGTATCATGTTAGTGCACTGTACTTCCTACAGTGATGACAGACAGGTCATGCAATTTCTTGGCGACCGTCTGAAAGAAAAAGGCTTTGAAGTAATTTACGGAGCAGCAGACCATGTAAAATTTGAGAATGGCAAAGCTTACAGTACACTTGACGGTAACGAAGGCGTGTTGGACATGGTGTATCGGTATACACCCTTAGAGTGGATGATAGAGATGCGTCGAAAATACTACAAAGACTATTATGGTTCTACGGTTCCTACCTGTAATCATCCCATAGCCATGTATGCCCAAACCAAGCGTTTTCCTCTTGTTTGGGATGAACTTGAAAAGAACGGAATCAGTATGGCAACCTGGAGAGAACTCCTTCCGGAAACTTTGGAAGTCAAAGATGCCAAAGGAAAAGAAGGCTATATATACAAACCGGCCTGTGGGCGTGTAGGAGATGGTATATCCATAAAAGAGGCCTGTGTAGATGATGAATACAAAAAAATACTTAAGGATGTTAAATGGCATCCTAAGAAATATCTTGCACAGAAGAAATTTATTGCCAAGCCGCTTGAAACAGAAGAAGGAGAGCAGTTTCATGTATGCTTGGGATGTTATACCGTAGACGGAAAGCATGCAGGATATTATGCCAGAATCAGTAAATCTTTACGTATAGATTCCAACGCGGCAGATACGCCGGTGTTAATTGAGAAAGCGTGAATATAATGACAGATAAAGAAATATATCGTATATGGGCTCCGTTAGGAAAGAAATGGACGGAATGGGTGCGTCCTGTACCGTTTGTGGAAATTCATGAATATTCAAAACAGTATATTGTAACTCCCTTTGAGATGCCGGCAACAGATTTTTCGAATGAAATATATGCGGATGCAGCATTAATTGTAGATTTACCGGGAGCAGAGAGCGTGGAGTGGGGAATTGCGTTAGCCAAGCAAGGGTATCGTCCCATCCCTCTTTTTAACGGAACCATTGAGCAAACCGGAGCGAGAACGACGGTGGATAATCAGTCTGTAGGTGTTGCCCTGATTCAGGGAGCACAAGAACTTTTAAAGACGGATATTCCGGAAGATGCATTGCCGGTATTTTTGTTGGATTCCAATCGATTGCACAGACATCGCATAGATGTATCTGTCTTTGATAACAGCTGGGACATTTATGCTCATGATATGCCGTCGCCGCAGTTTTTTGGGAATAACGGTATTCATAAAATCGTAGTAATTAGTGATTTTATAGGGAATGATTTAAAGAAGATTTTGTACGGATACCAGAAAAAGAAAATGGAAATATATCGCATGAAGGTATATGATGAACCGAAAAAAATCAGAATTCATAAACCTTTTGATTTAGACAGCGAGTAAAGAGGAAGTAAAAGTGATTAAATTTGAGGGTCGAATTCTCCAATTCGGATTTGGTGCAGTTGGAAAAAGTTTTTATGAAAAAATTCAAAAAGAAATTCGTTTTGACGAGAACAATTATTATGTTATAACAGGAAATCCGTCGGAGTTTGATGCATATATCAATTTAGGCGGAATTGCTCCTAATTTTTTGGTAAAAGAAATCACAAAAGAAAATTATGCAGATGTATTCGGTGAATATTTACAGGAAGGCGATTTGTTGATTGATTTTGCGGATATGGTAGGTACTAAGGATTTCTGTGATTGGTGTGCAGGGAATAACATTATGTATCTAAATACCGGCGAAGCAGATTGGCCCAATCATTGGTACAGTATTTTTGGCGCCAATGAGTTAAAGCATGAATTAATACAAAAGTATTCCGGGACTGCAACAAACCGCTATCCGATTGTGATACATCACGGCAATAATCCGGGACTGGTATCGCATTTTGTAAAAGCTGCCATTGAATATGTAGTAAGAACGCAATTTAAAAAAGACAAGATATTAAAAGAATTGATAAAGACAGGAAAATTTAATGAAGCCGCAAGGATTTTAGGCGTGAGAATGATTCATGTCAATGATATTGATTCTCAGGAAGTAAAAGAAGAATACAGCAATGATAAACTTTGCAGTACCTGGTGTATGGAGTCTTTTTGGTTTGAAATGCTGAGCGAAGCAACGATTCATATCGGGACTCATGAGAAGGTTGATTACGCTGACGAATGTAACTATGTAAATCGTGAAAAAGGCTATTTGGAATTTAAGAAAATTGCGGCAGAAAGAAAGTGCAGGACTTATTATCCGGGAGGAGGTTTTGACGGATACCTGGTGCCTCACGAAGAAATTGTATCCATAGCTAAGAATTTAGAGGTGAAAGAAGGAGATAAGGTTGTATACCGACCTACGGTTATGTTTGTGTATCTGCCCTGCCCTCATGCCAGAAACTACATTGAGCATGCTAAGGTAAATGAGTATCCTGTGCCTGATCCTGATAAGCCCCAGGATTGTGAAGATGAGAATTCAATCAACATTATTCACGGATACATTTATCCGGAAAAATATGAATTGGTGTATCAGGAAAAAATAGAATCCGGTACAGAATTTGTGGGCATTCTTCTTTTGGGCGACAATTTTAATCCGGTGTGGGTAGGAAACCGGATTGAGCCATCCTTTTTATATAAAAATAAAAAAGATTCCTATTGGCAAACGCCTACAATAACACCTGTAGCCATGTCAGCGTTGGCAGCGGTATGCTGGATGATAAAAAATAAGAATAAAGGCGGTATCTATTTTCCGGATGATATACCGGAGTATAATCAGATTATAAAAACAGCAGAAAAATATATTTCAAAAACAATTTATCATACTTTTACAAAGGAGGAAATTGAGAAAAGTATGGGTGTTGATTTTGATAATATACAGGCGAAGGATATCTTTCTTTGGAAAGAGGATAAGGTTTAAGATTAGGCAATTGTGCGTGGATAAGAGATGCGTTATGTGTTGAGAGATTTTATTGCGTATTTTTACCATAGATGTTATAATCCGATTAATTTACAAAAGGAGGAATTTTTATGGGGTGGATAATCGGTATAGGCTTTGTTGTTATTTTGATTTTGTTAATTGTAATAGCGGTATTTATAATTACTACATATAATCAGCTGGTGAAGGCAAGAAATAAAGTAAAAAATTCTTTTGCACAGATTGATGCACAGTTGCAAAGAAGATTTGATTTATTACCGAATTTGGAAGAAACAGTAGAACGTTTTGCTTCTCATGAAAAAAAGATACTTCAAAATGTTGCGGCAGCAAGAAGCGGCTATATGAGTACGAATGTAGCAAAAGAAAAACTTGCAATGAACAATCAGTTAACTTCAACGCTGAAATCATTATTTGTATTATCTGAGCATTATCCGGAATTAAAAGCAAATACAAATTTTGTGAAGTTGCAGGAAGAACTTTCTGAAACGGAAGATAAGGTTACATTTGCAAGACAGTTTTATAACGATGCGGTTACCATTTATAATAATAAATTACAGATGTTTCCGGCAAACATGGTTGCAGGTATGTTTGGCTTTCATGAAGAAGAACTGTTTAATGTTGTAGAGGAAGTAAGAGAAGCCCCGCAATTATTCGATGATAACGATTTGACGGATGAAGAAAGAGAAAGATATCCTTTGAAGTGTCCTCATTGCATGGGAGTGCTTGACGGCACAAGGAATTGTCCGTACTGCGGTGCAAGAGTGGTATAGAAGTTAAGTAATAAAAAAGGAGCGCTATGTGAATGCATAACGCTCTTTTTTGATGTCGTATTAATATAGTTATTCTGATACAGAGAGCTCCGGTTTTAGTGTCCTCCGCCACCGCCACCGCCGCCGCGGCCGCCACCGCCATATCCGAAACTGCCGCCACCGCCGCCGTATCCGCCACCGCCGGAACGGGCAGTGTAGGAAGCTGTACGGGTTGCTGAGCGGAAGGAACGTCCGGATGTATGATGAAAACTTCTGGAACGGTAGCAGGGATTGCTCAGCATTTCACTTGATGATACTTCCGGACAGTTGATGCTGATTGCTTTTATAATCTTTTCGGATAAACCAAAAGCAGTTGCATAAACCAAATATTTTTCCCAAATAGGTAGTTCAATATAGGTTCGTTCGTGAATCAAAGTATCACTGTTTAAGAATTTATATAATCCACGCCATTTAGCATATTCATCTTCACCAAACTGAGTAAGTAAAATATAATCGCGGGATTGTTTCTTTAACCAAAGAGCGCTGATAATAAATGCCCCACCAAGAATGAAGTAAGAACCATAAGCCAAATCCATTCTTGTTTGATAAGAAATCAAATTGAATAAAGTGATTAAAATAATTCCGCATACCATGAAAAAGGTGGAGGTGCCGGCAAGCTTTTTCTTGGGTTGTGTGTAATCCGCTTTCTGGAAGTAACCGTCCTTAACACCGATGTTTACAATAGAACGATCCATATTTCGCACAAAAGTATCGGTATTGGAATAGTCTTTAGATACGCGGTACTGGAATGTACTCATGGATATTGTATCGCCGGCTGTATGACGAATCAACAAATTATAATAATATTCTTCACAGGGGGTAAGCGGTTCGTATTGAGTATCGTTTGCTGTCTGTACTTCGGGCGTTACAGCTTCTGCACCTGCACTTGCAACGGATGATGCCCCGTAAAACATATCATTGGTATTTACCGTACTGTTCATGGTTGTTTGAACAGGTGTGGGTGCGGGACGTTTTTTAATTGTAATCTGAACATCGTTATTACAGGTCTGTTCTGAAAGCTCAATATATTTTTTGCGCGCCAGACTTAAAAGAATGGCCGAGTATACTCCGGAATCATCTTTAGGCGTTTTATGCTTACTGAATACCAGGGCTGATGCAAATTTGGGATCCAAGTCATCCGGAATGTCCCGGTAGTAGTCCATGGCAACAGTAGGCTGATAAATCTTGTGTTTTTTCTTCATTAACCATTTTGCGGTAAATGCGTAAATCAAAATAAGTATTGATATAATAACAGATGCAATAAGAGCCAAAATTTTAAGGAATGTAAAAGCTATGGCTGAGTTTGTGTATTCGGTCTGTTCATCAATAATTTCCTGTAAAACATTATCGGAGGTATACCAGTTATCGGGAGTATATTCCGAAAAAGCATGCTTGTCTTCGCCGAAGGTAACCATATCAAACTCTATGTACTCATTGTGCGGTCTGAATTTCAAATCGCTTTTATCCAAATCAATTAAAAAAGTATGATAGCCGGGATTTGCGGTACCGGACTCTTCTACAGGGAAACAATAGTTGTTGGTTCCATAGGTAGAGTACACGTAATTTCCGGAAGCCGGCATCTTTTCATCGGGAATCAGTATTTCGGCATGGTAGGACTCTAAATGGTTAACGGATTCACCGGAGTAGAGTGAAATAAATAAATCGGTACAATCATTATATTTAAAGGTTGCATTGTACATTTCATATTCAATTTCAAAAACTACTTCTTCACGATATAAATTATCTACATAAAAGAGCAGACACTCATATTGTCTTTCATATTCATCATAGGGGCCTTCGCTGTGATACCATTTGCCGGGACCAAGTTCTTTATTGGTATTTACGTAGTCTTCGTCTTCCCAGTACAGACGGGGGCTTTCTTCCCAAACAACTTCTGTACCATCGTCAAGAATTTGGGTTACGGAATTGATTTTATAATAAATCGGTCGTCCGTCAATATTGTCTTCGGGCAGGTCTCGCCATAATTCCCAAATGCCGTAACCTTTGAAAGCGGCGTGTACGTCAAAGGTTAAGCGTTCCGTAATAACAATTTTGCCTTCGCTGTCCGGTTCATCCACTACAACCGCGCGATAATCTATATCTGTTATTCTGGCGTAATCAAAGGCGCTGTCAGCTGTTTCAATGGCCTCCGTAAGTCTTGTAACCCAGCAGGGGGAGGTCCAGATACCGAGTATGAATAACCAAAGTGCAATTTTAATAATAGAAGTTGTTTTATTTTGCATTTTTATCCTTCCTTTTAAAATTGTAAAAGTGTGTGTATTCAGTATATTAAAAAAAGTAAAAGGTGTAAAGGGTCAGAATCTTTTTTATACTATTAAAATAAATATCTTTTCAAATGAAAAAACTATGTTAAAATAGACAAAGAAAACGTCGGTGTTATACAGAAGAGAGGAATGCATATTATGGAAGAATATAGTAATGCCAACACAATAGACAGAGAATTTAACTGTTTTGAGGAACTGCCGCAGGGAAACGTGCAGGCGATACAATTGCCGAATGCCGTTACGGATAAAATAGCCACTATGGTTACAATCAGTGCCGTAATATGGTTATTCATAGCTATTTATCAAATTATGGTAGGATTTGTATTTTTGATTTTTGGCGTGGGAATAGCAACTATTGGCTGTGGCGGTTGGAATATTTATGCATGTATCAATAACTTTAAACATGCAAGCTATGTCAGAAACTGTAGTAATGTAGCACAGGGTAGGGCAATTGTGGCTTCGTATGACAAGGCGCTGACTTCCAATATTATATTTTTGTTTGTAAATCTTTTCTTGGGCGGAGGTCTTGGCGTTGCCGGTGTTATTTTTGATTTAATATTGAGGTCTTATGTGCTTAAGCATAGAAGTGCTTTAGGAGCGTAAGGAAAGGTAAAGGATTATTTTACATAAATAGCATTAAAAAACACCAAATCTTTTCAATTATAATATTGACGAGCACCTTAATTATCTAGTATAATTACCACGGATTACTACAACTTGTCTAAGCAAGTCGTTAGTAACCCATAAACAAAAAATAAAAGGAAAGAGGTTTAATCAGATGGCAAACATTAATTTGGAAAAGCATGGTATTACCGGTAGCACTGAAATCGTATACAATCCTTCTTATGAATTATTGTTCGAAGAAGAAACCAAAGAAGGTTTAACAGGCTACGAAATCGGACAGGAAAGCGAACTTGGCGCTGTTAACGTTATGACAGGTATCTATACAGGACGTTCTCCTAAAGATAAGTATATCGTTATGGACGAAAATTCTAAGGACACTGTATGGTGGACAAGCGATGAATATAAGAACGACAATCATCCTATTTCTGAAGAAGTATGGGCAACTCTTAAGGAAACAGCTCAGAAGCAGCTTTCTAACAAGAGATTATTCGTAGTTGACGCATTCTGCGGTGCTAACGTTGACACAAGAATGGCTATCCGTTTCATTATGGAAGTAGCTTGGCAGGCACACTTTGTAAAGAATATGTTCATCCAGCCTTCAGCTGAAGAACTTGAAAACTTTGAGCCTGACTTCGTTGTTTATACAGCTTCTAAGGCTAAGGTTGAAAACTACAAGGAATTAGGCCTTAACTCTGAAACAGCTGTTGCATTTAACATCTCAAGCAGAGAACAGGTTATTCTTAACACATGGTACGGCGGTGAAATGAAGAAGGGTATGTTCTCTATGATGAACTACTACTTACCTCTTAAGGGTATTGCTTCTATGCACTGCTCAGCAAACACAGATATGAACGGTGAAAACACAGCTATCTTCTTCGGTCTTTCAGGAACAGGTAAGACAACATTGTCTACAGATCCTAAGAGACTCTTAATCGGTGATGATGAGCACGGTTGGGATGACAACGGTGTATTCAACTTCGAAGGTGGTTGCTATGCTAAGGTTATTAACCTTGATAAAGATTCTGAACCCGACATCTACAACGCAATCAAGAGAAATGCTCTTCTTGAAAACGTTACATTAGATGCAAACGGAAAGATTGATTTTAACGATAAGAGCGTTACCGAAAATACTCGTGTATCTTATCCTATCGATCACATTGATAATATTGTACGTCCCGTATCAGCAGCTCCTGCAGCTAAGAACGTAATCTTCTTGTCAGCAGACGCATTCGGCGTACTTCCTCCCGTATCTATCTTGACACCGGAGCAGACAAAGTACTACTTCTTATCAGGCTTTACAGCAAAGCTTGCAGGTACAGAGCGTGGTATTACAGAACCTACACCTACCTTCTCAGCTTGCTTCGGCCAGGCATTCTTAGAGTTACATCCTACAAAGTACGGTGAAGAACTCGTTAAGAAGATGGAAGCTAACGGTTCAAAGGCATACTTGGTTAACACAGGATGGAACGGTACAGGAAAGCGTATCTCTATTAAGGATACCCGTGGTATCATCGATGCAATCCTTGACGGTTCTATCGAAAAGGCTGAAACAAAGAATATTCCTATCTTCAACTTTGCAGTTCCTACAGAACTTCCCGGTGTTGATACAGGTATTCTTGATCCTCGTGATACATACGCAGATGCTTCTGAATGGGAAGTAAAAGCAAAAGATCTTGCTTCTCGTTTCAATAAGAACTTTGCTAAGTATGAAGGAAATGAAGCTGGTAAGGCATTAGTAAGTGCTGGTCCTCAGTTATAATTCATAGCTTGATAAAATCAAACCTCTCTTGGATTTCTCCAAGAGAGGTTTTTTATATTCTATAAATAACAATTTAAAAATATATAACAAAAGATATGTAAAAAAAGAAAAAATCTCTTTAATAAATAAGAATATAAACTTACACATATAAGTTGTTATAAAACATGAAATTATGATATACTGTTTAAGAAAATATGTGCATCCTATGGGGAGACAACTATGTTAAAAAAATACTTTGATTTTGATGGATATAAAACGAATTATAAAACTGAGATATTAGCAGGACTTACCACATTTATTACACTGGCGTACATCCTGATTCTGAATCCGCAGATTCTGTCAGATCCATATGTCATTATGGGCGATGGAGATATGGCGGTCAAAGTATATAACGGAGTGTTTATCGGAACCTGTCTGGGTGCTTTTATAGGAACGTTTCTTTGTGCAATCTATGCAAAAGTGCCTTTTGCACAGGCGCCCGGTATGGGATTGAATGCTTTTTTTGCATATACTGTAGTTTTGGGACTGGGATATAGTTATCAGGAGGCACTGGTAATTGTATTTATATCAGGTCTTTTGTTTATTTTTATTACGGTGGTTGGCTTACGTGAAGCAATCATCCGGGCGATACCTCAATGTATTAAAAGTGCAATTACCCCCGGTATCGGACTTTTTATTACGATTATCGGTTTGAAAAATGCCGGTCTTGTAGTGGGAAATGAATCTACTTTAGTTGCCATGCTTAATTTTGCGGCATGGAGAGAAGAAGGAGTAACACCGGAACAGATTAATGCTATAATGGGGGGCATCGTTGCATTAATTGGTCTTGTGGTGATTGCAGTTCTTGCATATAAAAAAGTAACGGCGTCTATTTTGATTGGCATTATTACTGCCACGATGGTGGGAATTCCTTTGGGTGTTACCCAATTATCAAATTTCACATTTAATTTGGGTGGCCAGATTAAGGATTTTGCGGAAGTATCTTTGTTTAAACTGGATTTTGCGAGTTTATTTGGTGGAGAAAATTTGATGGAGACTATTTTTACGGTAGTGATGCTGGTAATCAGTTTCTCGCTGGTAAATATGTTTGACTCTATCGGAACCTTGTTTGGAGCAGCAAAACAGGCCGGGATGGTAGATAAAAACGGTGAAGTACACCGTATGAAAGAAGCATTATTATGTGATGCGGTTTCTACAGCGGCAGGAGCGTTGGTAGGTACTTCTACGGTTACAACAATGGTGGAATCAAGTGCCGGCGTTGGCGCGGGCGGAAGAACCGGGATGACCAGCCTTACCACATCATTGATGTTTTTGGCAGCGATTCTTTTAGCTCCCTTTGTTGCTATTGTGCCTTCGGCGGCAACCGCACCTGCATTAATTTTTGTCGGTATCAGTATGTTATCCAATATAAAAGACGTGGATTTTACAGATATGAGTAATGCGTTGCCGGCATTTTGTACCGTGATTTTTATGCCTTTTACCTATTCCATTGCCAACGGTATTGCAATGGGACTTATTACCTTCTGCCTGATAAAAGCATTATTGGGCAAGTTTAAAGAAATCAAACCGTTAACTTTGATTGTAGCGATTGTTTTTGTACTGCGGTACGCTTTTATGGCAATGTAATAGAGGAGGATACATAAGATGGCACCCGGAGGCGGAAGAGGGGGAAGATTCCTTACGGAAGAAGAGAAGGCAAATGCACCTAAAGTTACATTGCCTTTATTAAAAAGAATATTTTCATATTTGACACCATATTGGAAGCAAATGTCGATTGTACTGGTGTGCATACTGGCGTCTTCGGCATTGACGTTGCTTCCGTCGGTATTAACCGGTCGTATTATTGACGAAGGTTTAATCGGACAAGATATGAAGAAGCTTGTGACCCTGATTTTGATATCTCTCGGGGTGACGTTAGGCGGTAATCTGATTCGTGTGGCAGAAAGCTATTTAAATAATTGGATAGCCCAGCATATTACATATGATATGCGGAACAAGATGTACAGACATCTGCAACGCATGTCACAGGGCTTTTTTACTTCTAATAATCAGGGTGATATTATTACGCGAATGACCGGAGATATTTCCGGCGTGGAGCGTGTAATTACCAGTACCTTCAGTTCTATTTTATCGAATAGTATTACACTTGTTGTAGCAGTGATATTGATGTATCGTGAAAACTGGATTCTTGCAACCATTGGTGTTTTGATTATTCCGCTGTTTGCAATTCCTACCCGTATGGCCGGAAAGACGCGCTGGACTTTAACAAGAGAGGCTCAGGAATGTAATGATGAAATCAACGGAATTCTTAATGAAACCTTGTCTGTTAGCGGACAGTTGCTGGTGAAGTTGTTCGGTCGTGAAGATTATGAGTATGGTAAATATGAAAATGCCAACCATCGTATGATTCGTTTGAATATCCGTGAGGGTATGGCAGGCCGTTGGTTTATGGTAGTGATTAATACTTTTTCCAGTGTTGGCCCCATGCTTCTTTATCTTGTGGGTGGCATTTTGATTATGAAGTATGATTCGACGCTTACCGTCGGTGATATTTCCGTAATGGTAGCCTTGCTGGGCAAAATGTACGGTCCTGTGAATTCACTTTTGAATATTCAGGTAGAGTGGATTCGTTCCATGGCACTGTTTACCCGTATCTTTGAATACTTTGATATGCCGGTTGAAATTCAGAATGCACCGGATGCCATTACCCCTGAGGAAGCTAATGGTAATATTGAATTTAAGCATGTCGGTTTTGGATATGAACCGGAACGTAAGATTCTTAAAGATATTAATTTTACACTGGAGAAAGGTAAAAGCATTGCCATTGTCGGCCCTTCCGGTTCGGGTAAAAGTACCATTATCAATATGATTCCCCGTCTGTATGATGTACAGGAAGGTGAAGTTACCTTTGACGGAGTGGATGTACGTAAGCTGGATTTGCATTTCTTACGTGAGAATATTGGTATTGTAAGTCAGGAGACTTATCTTTTCAACGGAACCATTCGTGACAATCTTTTGTATGCGAAACCCGATGCAACCGAAGATGAATTGATTGAAGCTTGTAAAAAAGCAAATATCTATGAATTTATTGAGAAGCAGGAAAAGGGTCTGGATACAAAAGTTGGTAACCGGGGACTTAAATTATCCGGTGGTGAAAAACAGCGCATCTCTATTGCGAGAGTTCTTCTAAAAGATCCGGTATTGTTTATTTTTGATGAGGCAACTGCGTCTTTGGATTCCATTTCCGAAAGTAAAATCCAAGAAGCAATCAATCCGATTATTAAGTCTAAAACAAGTATTTTGATTGCGCATCGACTGTCAACAATTCTTGCAGCAGATGAAATTCTTGTAGTAAAAGATGGTGTTATTGCAGAACGTGGTGTCCATCAGGAACTTGTGGATGACGGCGGAATTTATACAGAATTATATGAGACACAGTTTGGTAAGGCATTCGATGCGGATTAGCAGAAAGGGGTATTAGAATGAAAGCATTATTTATTGGCGGAACAGGGATTATCAGCACTGCAATTGTAAAACGTCTGGTAAATGAGTTAAATTGGGAAGTTTGGATGATTAACAGAGGAAATCGTAACTCTGTGGTTCCGGAAGGTGTGCATCAGATTATTGCCGATATGAATGATGAGGCTGATGTGGCAGGTAAAATTAAAGATTTATCCTTTGATACAGTGTGTGAATTTATTGGTTTTCACGTGGAGCAGGTTGAGCGTGATTACCGCCTGTTTAAGGATAAAACAAGACAGTATATTTATATCAGTTCTGCGTCTGCTTATCATAAGCCGGCGGCTTCTTATATAATTACAGAAGGAACAACTCTTGCCAATCCTTATTGGCAGTATTCCAGAGATAAAATTGCCTGCGAAGAATTTTTGATGAAGAAGTATCGAGAAGAAGGTTTTCCGGTAACTATTGTGCGTCCCAGTCATACTTATGACGAACGTAACATCCCTTTGGGGGTTCACGGTAAAAATGGTTTTTGGCAGGTAATAAAAAGAATGCAGGCAGGTAAGCCTGTGATTATTCAGGGCGATGGAAGTTCGCTTTGGACTGCAACTTTTAACAAGGACTTTGCAATTGGTTTTACGGGGCTTATGGGTAATCGCCATGCCATTGGTGAGGCCTTCCATATTACGGGAGATGAAGCCCTGACGTGGAATCAGATTTATGCTACGATTGCGGATGCTTTGGGTGTAGAGTTAAAGCCTTACTATGTATCTTCCGATTTTCTTGCGGCGACGGGTGATAAGTACGGATATGATTTTACAGGAAGTTTGATTGGTGATAAGTCGGTTTCCGTAGTGTTTGACAACAGTAAGTTAAAAAGAGCGGTGCCTGATATGAAGACCACGGTCCGTTTTGACCAGGGAGTAAGAATTGCATTGGATTATATTATGGCCCATCCTGAAGAATGTCAGAAGGAAGATCCGGAATTTGATGCATGGTGCGATAAGGTAATAGAGACTTTGGAAGAGGCCAAAAGAAAGCTCTGACTATAAAAGAATCAATATGAATTCTGCAAGAATAAGATTTTATCAGGATATGTAATAAAGGAAGATATTCAGTATGGAGCAAATTGAGAGAATCCGGCATATGGAAGAGTTATTGGATGAAACCGAAAAAGTTGTCCAAGACTTATCTGTTGCGATTGAGCGTTATGAAAAGATAAAAGATAAAATAAATGAACTGGTATCTTACTATGAAAGTCCGTTGTGGATGGAAGATTATAGGGATGATGAAAAAGGAAAACTTCCCAAAAATTTGAAAAGGGGAGTTCTTTCCGAGGATGCAGTTTACAATCTTCTATCAGAGCTAAAAAATATAGAGGATAAAATAGGGATAATTTAACATAAAATTTCCCGGTGTTTTTTAAACATCGGGAAATTTTTGTTTTCATATTTTAAAAATCACAAGGAGACTAAAAAAGACATATGATAAATATATCGTAAAAAAAGCAGGTTTTTTATGAATTATTTTTCTAATATAAATACGTATCTTTCTTATGCAGTGACACGCTTAACAACATCCAATTATAACGAGATAGATGCTCTTGTTTTTTCACAGTTATCTTACTATCCTTTTGAGCAAATTATTTCTGATTTTGAACGATGTCAAATCTCAGTACCGGAATTTGCCAATTTGGTTATGCATCAGCAAGACTTTTCAAATCTTTATTCTCAAGATAAACAAATTTTTATAAGTAAATTGGCGCAAAGCAAAAGATATGCCAATTGTATTATCAGACATATGCGTGCCGAAAAAGAGGAAAATATCCAATGGGCCGCTTTTACGGTGGATATTAATTCCGCAGGGACTGCGGTAATTGCCATGCGGGGTACAGACGGAACCACAATAGGGTGGGCAGAAAATTTTCGTTTGGCTTATCAGGTAATAGGTACGGGTGCCCAGTTGGAGTCTTTTCGTTATCTTAAAAACATAACTGCAAAGAGAATTTATTTGACTGGGCATTCCAAGGGTGGCAGTAATGTATGTTCTGCTTATGTAATGTCCAATGCTTATATCAGAGATAAAATTGTAAGAATTGATAATTTTGACGGGCCGGGAGTAAATCCTGAATTTGCGGCAAATTATGCGGACGGGTATGAGGAATTAGAGAGTAAATTAAATAATTTTTATCCTGGGGACAGTATTATCGGACAGCTTTTACAAGATAATCCGGGAAAAAGCTTTTATATACAAACTAAGGTGCGTGATGTATATGCGCATAAACCTATATCAGGGCAACATGATCCGTTTGCATTTCTTGTGAAGGGAGATCAATTTTTAAAAACGAAACAGACAGAACTATCAAAAGGTATCAATGATATCGTAGACGGCTTGGTCAACAAAACTACTAATATTCAAAGATATTATCTGATACAATTTGTTCAGCGGATAGGAATTCCGGCACTGATATCGGGAGATGAGGGCGGGGCGGTAGCTGCTGTTGCCCATTTTGTGTGCGGAGTAATTCAAACGCCTCCGGAAGAGAAGAAGATATTATTTCAAGTAATTTGTTCTTTTATAAAAAATTTAATTAGGCAGGGAAAGGAATGGATTGCACAACATTGGCCGAAAGGATATAATAAAAGCAATGTAATACAAGCAACTATATAATGGATTTTTAATTAAGAGAATAAAAGGAGTACGGAATGAAAAATAAATCATCTCAGAGTGCAGGCGGCAAAAAGGGTCTGGCTAAAATTATTACGACGATTATAGCTGTCATTATTGTGGGAATTGCATCCCTTTTGGGGTTCGGAGATAATAATGAAGGAATAGGAAGCCAAGTTGAATCCTCTGAAAGAATTGAAGCAGAAAGTGATGTCAACCTGCAAACAGGTGACAATGAATACTCGGAAGACGAGAGTATATTGCAGGAAGAAAGTGAAGTAATTGCTGAAGAAAAATCCGGGAATGAAGTAACTGAAGAAGTGTCGGAAGAAATATCGGAAGAGGTATCGGAACCGGAAATTACCGTGGCTGAAATTACATTTCGAAACGATAACTTATTAGACCAGCACTATGAAAAACATGGTATAGAAATGGGTTTTGCTTCTGCAGAAGAATATGAATTGGCTGCCTATAAAGTAATTATAAATCCGGATGCCTTGCATAAAATAGAAGCGGAAGATGGGGATGATGTATATTATGTGGAAGAAACCAATGAGTTTGTGGTAGTATCACAGGATGGTTATATCAGAACATATTTTAATCCCAGTGCGGGAATTGACTATTATAACAGGCAATAGTTGGCATGGCTGCAGTAATATACGATTTGGAGTTAGAAATGTTAGAAAACAGTATTTATCATAAAATTAAGAAGTGTATTTTAAAATTCGGAAAACTTCCGGAGGATTTTGTCGCAGAAGAAAAAACCTATAAAGAAAATGAACTTCGTTTTGCACCGGGAGCCTTAGAAGGTATTTTCGGACATCATATGTCAGATGAAGTAAAAGAATGTGATTTTGCGCAGATAATAAAAGATTATCTTTCTATGAAGCCCGAGGAAGCCTTGCAGATATTTGAACAAGAGCAGGTAAAAAATTATAAGGTTGCAAGTATTCGCCAATCTTTACAAAACAGCATTTACGAGCATCGTGAGGATTATGATGCAGAAAAATTGGCGGGTCTGGCAGTTTGTTTTACAGAATACGGAACGAAAACCGAGACCGTAAAACTGGGGTTAAGTCTTTTGGCTTTATTTCATGTGGCAGATAAGCCGGGTATATGTGAAATGATAGCCACTTTGGGCTATTGTGAAGAATTTACAGATTATGTTATTATGAACAGCCGCAATTGGGCTGAGGATAGGCAACAGGAATTATATTTCGAACTGGCAAAGAAGTTAAAAGGCTGGGGTAAAATTAATGCAGTAGAAATGATGCAGGCCGATACCGAAGAGAAGAAAAAATGGCTTCTCTGTCATGGCTGTAAAAATGATGTTATGTATGCGTATCTTGGTTATGAATGTGCCATGAAATGTGACCTTTATGAACGCCTTCAAAAAGGTAATTTTTCAGATGAGGAATTTCAGGGGGCATCTGATATTATGTCAGGCTTGCTGGATGAAGGCCCTTGTGAGGGTATGTCAGCCTTAGAGCATCCGATAGAACTGACATTACTTTATCTTGAGGAATGTAAAAAGCATAATTGGGATGCAGAGCAGGTGGCGCTGCTTACAGATATAGCAACATATTTTAGAGGAAGTAAAATAGAGAATTCTCCGTCGATAGAACCAAAGGTAAAAGAGGTGTTGGGGCTTTTAGATATTCATACATATATCGTAGAGAATATTGAAAAGAATACCCATGAGTGCATGCGCATTGCGAAAATGTATGATATTGATATGTCACAGCATTTGATTCGCCTGATGAAAATGGATTTTGCGAAATATTATAATTTCTGCTATTATCTGTTTACAAATCATCAGTCTGTGGATGAATTCCTTACTTTGTGTGACAGGGAAATTGCATATGAACAGTACCCCAATAAAATGGGTGATGATTTAGGTCTTGGTCCGGTACAGGGTGGAATTAAATTAGACTTGATTGTACAGCATTTGGACAAACATTTCGGTAAAGGCCGCGAGATGATAAAGGTGTGTATTCAGTCTCCTATCACCCGTTGGCGTAATATGGCGGCCAAAGCCATGTTTGGTTGGGTAAGAGAGTCCGGTCTGTCTTTAAAGGATATTGATGCCAAGCTTTATGCAGAAGTAGAAAGAGTGCATGCAATAGAGTGTAGTGAGCAGACCAAGGGAATGTGGGAGAAACTTTTATAGCAGAATGGATGATGTATTTGGTGAGGAAGCATGTAAGATTCTAAATATTCGTCAATATGGAGGTATAAAGGTTATATAAAAGATACTACACAATATTTTATTTTTATGATAAAATATTATGCAGAAAAAAGATTATTGAGTAGTAAGAATGAGGAGAGAATTAAAATGGCTTTTAAGAATAGTTCCCGCAAGGGCGGATTTGGCGGAAAAGGCTTTGGTAAGAGCGCAGGTGATGCATTTGCTTCAGGAATGGGTTCTGTGGGAGGATTCCGACATACTCCTCAACCTAAAATTTCTCATTTTGCCTCTAATATGTCTACACCGCCGCGACATTTAAGAAATCAATATAATTCTCAGGTAAATACTGCGTCCAATATAGTAGGCAATGTAACCAGAAGCCTTCTTACAAATAACAGATACAGCCGTAACAGCAGTTTTGGTAATGCCATGGGTAATGCTTTGGGCGGTGCCATTGGTTCTGCCATTGTTATGGCGGTTGGAAATAAAATCCAGCAGAGTCAGCAGGAATATGCGGACAAGAAAGAGGCTGAAGCCTTAGCAGCACAGCAGGCAGCAGAGGCAGCTGAGCAGGCTAAGAGAGAAGCTGCATTCCATGCCATGAATAAAAACATGCCTAATTATGACGAAAAGGCAGCTGTTCACATGATGAACGGAACCGGCTTGACAGAAGAGGAGAAAAAGAGATATCCGTTGAAATGTCCTCATTGTTTGGGTGTGCCTGACGGTACGAGATACTGCCAGTATTGTGGCGGAAAACTGGTATAGAAAATTTAAATAAATTAAGGCGTTGTGATGATATATCACAACGTCTTTTTTACTTAGAGATTTACATTAGACAGGATAAAGTCTGCTAACGCAAAAATAGTCGTAAACTAATGTATTTTTCCTTCTTTCCTTCGACAAACACTGCAAAATGAAACTGTTATACTTATGACAAATTTGGACATGCAGGAGGATATGGAAGATGGGTTTGAACAAACAGGAGGAAGCAAAACTGCTACCTGCATATGGAAGAAAGCGTATATTACTTTTAGCGGATGCGTATAGGGAGTTATCCTATTCTTTTCGGATTATGGAAGAGGAGTCTCCGACGGGAGTTATGGACCGCAGGGAATTGGTTTTTCAAAAGGCACTACGTGATAATCGTAAAATTATGGAGCAACGTTTGCAGGAAATGGCAACGTATATGGAGGAACTGGCAGAGGAAAGTTTGTCTTACAGTGAGCCAAATGCCAGAAAGGTGCGTATTTTAAAAAATGGCTTGGCGAAGCATGGGATTTTATTAAAAGAAATTTATCTGATACGAAGAAAAGGTGCCATGCAGTTTGTATTGACCATGCGGGGGCAGCGTAATGCAGACTATACAACAGATGATATAGCGGAAGTTTTAACGGAGATGTTCGGGTTTCCTTTGGTGTCGGCGAAAGAAAATCTGTTTTTTGTAGCTTACGAATATGATACGTATATATATGAGTGTAAGGGAAGATTTGAATTTCAAACAGGGATTGCATCTGCAACCAAGGAAAACGAAGCAGTGTCCGGAGATAATTATCTTGTATATAGTGTTTCCGGCACGAAAAAAGTATGTATGATTTCAGATGGTGCAGGTTCGGGAGAAGAAGCATGCAGGGATAGTGAACGTGTTTTGGAATTGGCAGAAAAATATATGGATACCGGATTTGCCATGACGGAAGTTACAGATATGGTAAACAGTTTGTTTGTGGCGCACGGAAGAGAACAGAATATGCCTACCTTGGATGCATGTATTGTGGATTTGGCAGAGGGGACGATTTTTTTTCGTAAATATGGCGCTTGTGACAGTTTTATCAGACGAAAAGAAAGTATTGAGCGGATAAAAAATACAGGATATCCCTTGGGTTTTTCTGTGCGGGAAGCAAAAGAAGAGAAAGGGGAGGATTTCTCTTTTGAGCTGTTAAATGATATGGGTTGTAATAACGATAAAGAAGAATGTGTTTATGAATTAAATGAAAACGACTGTCTTTTAATGGTAACTGACGGAGTATTAGAGTGTTTCGGGGATGAAAAATCGTTGTTGAAGACATTTGCTTCAATGGAAATAAAAGACCCGGAAGAGGCTGCCAATTATTTGATGCAGTGTACAATCCGCAGATGTGGCGGACATATTCGTGATGATATGACAATTATGGTGGGTAAACTGTCCTCTGCAAAGGCACGTACTTGAATTTTTCACAAATTTTAGATATATTTAGAACATGATTACAAAAGTTTCCAATTATATGAAAAAAAATCATATGGTAAAAACAGGAGACACTTTGGTTGTAGGTGTTTCAGGAGGGGCGGACTCAGTCTGCCTTCTTTCTGTGTTGTTACATTTGCGTGAAGAATTTAATATTAAACTGATTTGTGCCCATGTAAATCATATGCTCAGGGAAACAGCCGTAAGAGATGAAGAATATGTACAAAGTTTATGTGATAAATGGAATATTCCCTGTCATGTCAAAAGAGTTGATGTGGCTGAATTTGCCGGGATGAAAAAGATTTCCTTTGAAGAAGCGGGAAGAGAAGTCAGATATGCATTTTTTAAGGAACTGAAAGAGACGTACGGGGCAGATAAAATTGCAGTGGCACATAATAAAGGTGACTGTGCGGAAACCATACTTTTTCATCTTTTCAGAGGAAGCCATTTAAAAGGGTTAGGCGGTATCAGCCCCGTAAACGGCGATATAATCAGGCCTTTGTTGGATGTAGAAAGAACAGAGATTGAAGCTTATTTGGTTTCTCGAAATATAGCATGGCAAAATGATGAAACTAATGAAACGGTCGATTATACAAGAAATTATATTCGTCACGAGATTCTTACTGCGGCAGATAAAATGCATCCCGGAGTGGTTGAGAGAATCGCAGATACTGCATTTGGTTTGCAGCAGGTAGAGGACTATATGAAATCTCAAACGCAAGAGGCTTTTGAGAGGTGTTGCCGGCCACAGGACGACGGCATTTTTGTAAACGACGTAAAATTACGCAAAGAGCACCCGGCGATTATCTCAAGGTTACTGTATTTTGTGTTAGAGAAAGAAAGTAAATCAGCCAAAGATTTGGGGAAAGTGCATGTCCGGGAAGTGACAGAACTGTTTAGTCTGCAAGCAGGCAGAAAAATTTCGCTTCCGGGAAATGTATATGCATATCGCACGGCTGAGGGGATTTTGGTTCGTAAAGAGGATTGTACAGAAGATGCAAAATCAGAAGTAACTACAACAATTTCTCTGTTAAGCAAAGCAGATTTGAATGGCGGAAAAGAGGTTACATTTGAGTTGGATGGTCTGGGTTATATTTCTGCAAAACTGTTATCAGACTGCGATTTAAAAAATATTCCGCAAAAAACATATACGAAATGGTTTGATTATGATAAAATAACTAGATGTGTCGTATTCCGCAAAAGAATAGAAGGCGATTATCTGGTGATTAATGATAAAGGTAGTCGCAAAAAGCTGAAGGAATATTTTATACAGGAAAAAATACCGGCATATAAAAGGGATGAAGTCTGGGTTCTTGCAGATGATAATCATATCATGTGGGTGCCGGGCTACCGAATCAGCAGTTTTTATAAGGTGTCGGAGAAAACAGAGCGGGTTCTGGAACTTACCATAGGAGGAAAAGAAAATGGATAATATCAGGGTTTTAATTCCGGAAGAAGAAGTTGATAAGAAAATTCGTGAAATGGCAGCAGAAATCAGTAAGAAGTATGAAGGAAAAACCTTGCATTTGGTTTGCGTTTTGCGCGGAGGCGTATTTTTTATGTGTGAACTTGCAAAGCGTCTTACGGTGCCTGTAACTCTTGATTTCATGTCGGTTTCCAGCTATGGTGACGGAACTGAGTCCAGTGGTCAGATTAAGATTGTCAAGGATTTGGATGACTCTATTGAAGGAAAAGACGTGCTTGTTGTAGAAGATATTATTGATTCGGGAAGAACCTTAAGCAAACTTATGGAGCTTCTTGAAAGCCGCAAGCCTGAAAGTCTTGCCCTTTGCACACTGTTGGATAAACCGGAGCGAAGAGTGGTTGAAGTGGATGTAGATTATACCGGTTTTCAGATTCCGGATTTGTTCGTGGTTGGTTATGGATTGGATTGCGCGCAGCAACATCGCAATTATCCCTATGTCGGTGTGGTTGAAAATGAATAAAGGCATATGTTTTAGTATGCTTAATATATAGAATGTACAGATAGGAGATATGTAAGTGAATAAAGAAAGAAGAGCGGGAGTGGGTCCTATATTCTTTTTGATCGTCATATTGCTTTTGATTGCACTATGGATTGGAACTATGGATTTTAGAAGCTACTCTTTTACCAGAGGTGATTTGGAGACTGCTGTTGAAAAAGGCGAGATAGAGTCCGTAATCATCGAACAGACAAAAGAATCCGATGGTGGTAAGATACAGGTGGTTACCACTACCGGAGCAACCAGAACATTAAATGTAACAGATGTTAAAGCTATGGAGTCATATCTGAGAGCAAACGGATTAGACCCTGTAGTAGGTGAGGTACCCCAGGATAATTGGTTTTTGACTTATATGTTGCCTCCCCTTATTATTCTTTGCATTTGTGCATTTTTCTTTGTAATGTTTATGAATGCCCAAAGTGAAGCTGCCGGCGGCAGTAAAATGATGAACTTCGGTAAAAGCCGTGCCAGAATGGCAAAAGATACAAAGACAACATTGAAGGATGTTGCCGGGTTAAAAGAAGAAAAAGATGATTTAGAAGAAATCATTAAGTTTTTAAAAGACCCTACTGCATTTACGAAAGTGGGTGCGAGAATACCTAAGGGCGTGCTGCTTGAGGGACCTCCGGGAACAGGTAAAACTTTGCTGGCAAAAGCAATAGCAGGTGAGGCTGGTGTGCCTTTTTACAGTATTTCGGGTTCTGATTTTGTGGAAATGTTTGTTGGTGTAGGTGCATCCCGCGTAAGAGATTTGTTTGAAGAAGCCAAGGCTTCAAAACCTTGTATTGTTTTTATTGATGAAATTGATGCGGTGGCAAGACGCAGAGGTACCGGTATGGGCGGTGGCCATGATGAGCGTGAGCAGACCTTGAACCAGCTGCTTGTTGAAATGGATGGTTTCGGTGAAAACAGCGGAATTATTGTGCTTGCCGCAACCAATCGTGTAGATATTCTGGATCCTGCGATTCTTCGTCCCGGACGTTTTGACCGTAAGATTATGGTTGGCAGACCTGATGTGGGAGGCCGCGAAGAAATTCTTAATGTTCATGCGAAAAACAAGCCTCTCGGTGATGATGTGGATTTAAAGAAGATTGCTCAGACGACTGCAGGCTTTACCGGTGCTGATTTAGAGAATCTTTTAAACGAGGCTGCAATTCTGGCAGCGAAGGAGGATCGTGCTTTTATTAAAGATGAAGATATTACCAAGGCCTTCTTGAAGGTAGGTATCGGTACAGAGAAGAAGAGTAAGATTGTTTCCGATAAGGAAAAGAAGATTACTGCTTACCACGAATCCGGTCATGCAATTCTGTTCCATGTATTGCCGGATATGGATCCGGTTTATACCATTTCCATTATTCCAACCGGCGTCAGTGCGGCAGGTTATACTATGCCTCTGCCTGAGAAGGATGACATGTTTCATACCAAGGGTCAGATGAAACAGCACATTATGGTTTCACTTGGTGGTCGCATTGCAGAAGAGTTGATTTTTGATGATATTACAACAGGAGCATCCAGCGACATTCAGAAAGCTACCAGAGTTGCCCGTGAAATGGTTACCCGTTATGGTATGTCAAACTTAGGTGTTATCAATTATGACAGCGACGGCGACGAAGTATTTATCGGTCGTGATTTGGCACAGACCAGACCGTACAGCGAGCGAATTGCCGGTGAAATTGATATGGAAGTAAAATCTATTATCGACGAGTGTTATGCAAAGGCAAAAGAAATTATTACGGAGCACATGGACATTCTCCATGCATCTTCAGAATTGTTGCTGGAGAAAGAACGTGTGACAAGAGAAGAATTTGAAGCTTTGTTTGAAAACCGTGGCAAGAAAGATGATATAATTGTTGAAAGTATTTAGGATAGCAAGGAATAAGATTCAAACAAATAAAATAATATAAACTGATTTGGAGTCGCTGTATGTAGAATATAGCGGCTCTTTTTGTGCAATTTTACTAAAAACACCTGTAAGTTTTTGTAATGTTTGTGAATTACGTGGATTGCGCAAAGAGGGGTCCTCTGCTATACTTCTAGATGTAACCCCCCCAATACATTATAGTTTTTTGCTATACCCCATAAGAGAAATACCTTCTCTAAAAAGGACAGTTCATTTATGAATTGTCTTTTTTTCTTTGTGTAGGAAGGAATAACTGCGGTGCTTGACTAAATATTAATAATTTTATATTATCAATATATAAAAACTATATCTGAAATGTAGAAAAACTTGAAGAGGGGGTACTTGAAATGTATGAAATTTTCGAAATCGCAGTGGTTGCTATGATTGCTGTTTTAGGTTTGTTTATGGCTTTGTTTCCTAAACTTGCGACGAAGAAGAGTGAAAGAGAAATTGAATATGCGGTAAAGGATACGAGAAAAAGAGGAATTATATTAACTGTAGTGGGCATTATTTGTGCGATTGTGGTTGCCGTTTTAAATTTTATGCGTTGATTTTTCTGCAACGAATGTTGCTATGATAATAATACATATATAATAGCAGGCAAAATATGAAATACCACCTGGCATAAGAATAAAAAGATTCTGTGCCGGTGGTATTTTTATGCGTTCATGCTGTTGATTAATTGTAATAAAATGCTACGTTGTTCTTCGTTAAGTTTAGACCATTGTGTTAATAATTGTTGTTGAACAGGAGTCAATGCTACGGGTTCGCTGTCACTAAAAAATTGTGATAGTGTAATACCAAATGTATTGCAAAGCACTTCCAAAGTAGGAATACTTGGTATGGTATTGCGATGATATATATTGGCAATCGTGGATGTGGCTAATCCTGATTCTTTTACAAGTCGGTATTCACTCCAACCACGCTCTTTTGCAAGTTCTTTGATTTTATTTGTAACATTCATAATATTATAATCACCTCTGAGAGATATTTTATAACCCAAAAGAATACACAAACAGAACTTAGTTAAGTTGCAAAAACACTCTCAATATAGTATTATATGAATGTGTAAAAGAGATTATTATATATGTAAACGGGGATATAAAAATGTCTGAGTGTAAAAGGGGAAATAATATGCCGAATATTAAAAGTATGATTGTTCGATATATGCAAACCGTGACTCTTATTATGGTCGCGGTTATTTTGATGGTTGCTGCCATTGCTCAAATATTTAGTGCCCAAAATTATGCGAAAGACAGTGCGGCAGATGTGTTTGTCCAAATTAAGCAAATTATGCTGGAGAATCAGACTGAATTAGTTGCAACCCAAACGAATTATAAGCAGACCTGCATTCATAACGCAGAGGCAATTGCTTTTATGGTGGAGGAAAACCCGGCTATATTAGAAGATTTAGAGGAGATGAAGAAGATTGCCGATTTTATGGAAGTGGATGAAATACATTTCTTTGATAAAAGCGGTCGCATTTATACAGGAACCCATCCGGAATATTATGGACTGACAATGGATTCGGGCGAGCAGATTGGTTTTTTTAAGCCTTTACTGACAGATAAAAGTTTAACTTTGGTACAGGATATTACCCCAAATACTGCCGAAAGCAAACCAATGCAGTATTCTGCACTTTGGAGTGAGCATGAAGAATTTATTGTGCAGGTTGGTATGGAACCTTTGAATGTGATGAAAGTAACAGAAAAAAATGAGCTTTCATATATTTTCTCGTTGTTACGTGTTAATACGGGAGTCAGCTTGTATGCAATTGATATTGCAACCGGTGAAATTATGGGTTCAACCACTTCGGAAGATGTGGGGAAAAATTGTGCGGAAATCGGCTTTGATTTGAATGAACTGTTGTCCAGGGGAAAGGGTTTTCATACTTACGTAAAGGGTGTTAATTCATTTTGTGTGTTTACACAGGAAGGTGATAACTTAATCGGACGTGTGGTGACGGCAGATACCTTGTATCACAATATATGGATAAATATGTTTACCCTTGCCGTATGTTTGATTTTAGTCTCGGTTATTTTGATTATTGCGGTGACACGTTATATCAATAAGCATATTATTCAAGGTATTTATGAGATTAACGGGAAGTTATGTTCCATTGCAGAAGGTAATCTGGATGAAACCGTTGATGTGCAAAATTGTTTAGAGTTTGCTGAATTGAGTAAACATTCCAATGAAATGATTAAGTCGTTGCTTGCAGGAACCGGAAAAATTTCCTATGTTTTGAATAAAACGGATGTTCCGATCGGTGTATACGAATATAGTAAAAAGATGACAAAGGTTCGTTATACGGACCATGTTCCCCGCATTCTTTCTTTTGGTAAAAGTAAAACGGAAGAATTGTGCGGAGATTATAAAAAGTTTGCCGCATTTATCGATGAACTCCGCCAAAATCCTCTTGAAGATGAAGAAGATGTTTATTGTCTGAAAGGCAAGCAGGTTTCCTACATCCGTTTAGAGGAGCTTACCAACAATAATGATGTTTTTGGTATAGTCATAGATATAACCGAAGAAATTAATAAGCGCAAATTAATTGAAGAAGAGCGTGATACCGATCTTTTAACAGGCTTATATAACCGCCGCGGATTGGAAAATCAATTATCGGAATTATTTGAAGAGCCGGATAAAATCGGGCACGGAGCCATGGTTATGGTGGATGCGGATTGTTTAAAAGAAATCAATGATCGCTATGGTCATGATAAAGGTGATATTTATCTTTGTAAAATTGCCGGTGTATTAAGCTCTTTCGGCCCGAATAGTTGTATTATTGCAAGACAGGGCGGAGATGAGTTTGTTATGTTCCTGTATCAGTATGACAACATAGAAGAATTAGAAAATACGGTCAAAACGTTAAGCTTTATCCAGGATAACAGTATTGCACATTTGGGAGAGAATATCAGCGTGCCCTTGAGGTTTTCATACGGATATTGTCTTACAGACGGAAAAAGCAATTATGAAGAGCTTCTGAAAGTAGCCGATGAACAAATGTATAAAAATAAAAGAAGCCGTAAGGCTGCCGGCAAAGCGTAAGTAAGGAATTTTATACCCTATATTGCCTTTGCAATAAACACTTGCGAACCCCCTTGAAATATAATAAAATATAGGGTAAAGTGAGGTATTTTGTAATGAATATAGATCATTGTTTTGAACTGGAAAAATCATGTCATTATATATCATCGATGCGTCCCCTTTTAAATAAGAGGGCTCTCTTTTCCGATACCACGGCTGACTATCTTTCTCCTGTTGAACCTAAGGTGGGGGATGAGGTTACGATTCGATTCCGTTCGGCACGTAATAATATTGATGTGGTGAACCTTGTAATAAAGGGCGAAAGCTATGATATGGAGAAAGTGTCACAGGATGAAACCTTTGACTTTTATGAGTGTCGGATAAAAGTTGGCGAAGAAGAGTTACAGTATTATTTCGAGATTAAAGTCGGAAAACTTTGTTGCTTTTATAACATGCGCGGAGTAACCAGAGATATTCAGGATTATTATAACTTCCGCATTATTCCCGGATTTTCCACTCCTGAGTGGGCAAAGGGTGCGGTTATGTATCAGATTTACGTGGACCGCTTCTATAACGGTGATCCCACCAATGATGTAGAAACCAGAGAATACATGTATTTAGGCGATTATTCACAGAAGGTTGTGGATTGGAATAAATATCCTGCACAAATGGGCGTTCGTGAATTTTACGGTGGCGATTTACAGGGTGTTCTTGATAAAATGGATTACCTTGAAGGTCTCGGCATTGATGTTATTTACTTTAACCCGCTTTTTGTATCGCCTTCTAACCATAAATATGATATTCAGGATTATGATTATATTGATCCCCATATCGGTAGAATTGTAGATGATGAGGGTGAGTTGTTAAACGAAGGCCAGAGAGAAAATCATATGGCTACCAAATATATTAACCGTGTGGCGAATAAGAAGAATCTGGAAGCAAGTAATGCTTTGTTTGCGGAGGTTGTGGAAGAAGCACATAAGCGCGGCATGAAGGTTATTCTTGATGGAGTATTCAATCACTGCGGTTCTTTTAATAAATGGTTGGATAAAGAACGTATTTATGAGAATCAGAAGGGCTATGAAAAGGGAGCTTACGTAGACAGAGGAAGTGTTTACCATGATTACTTCCGTTTCCATAATGAAGAAGGTCCTTGGCCTTATAATAATACCTATGATGGTTGGTGGGGACATGATACTTTACCCAAGTTAAATTATGAAGCTTCACAGGAATTATATGATTATATTCTCCATATCGGGCGTAAGTGGGTTTCAGCACCTTATAATGCGGACGGCTGGAGATTAGATGTGGCTGCGGATTTAGGTCATTCACCGGAATTTAATCATAAGTTCTGGGAAGATTTCCGAAAGGAAGTACGTAAAGCAAACCCTAATGCTATTGTACTTGCGGAGCACTATGGTTCACCCAGAGCATGGTTAAACGGTAAGGAATGGGATACGGTTATGAACTATGATGCATTTATGGAGCCTTTGACATGGTTTTTGACCGGTATGCAGAAGCATAGCGATGATTATCGCGAAGACTTACTGGGTAACGCAGACAGTTTCTGGGGGGCAATGGCGCATCACGGAACGAATTTTACAACTCCGTCCTTACAGATTTCCATGAACGAGTTGAGTAATCATGATCATTCAAGATTTTTAACAAGAACCAATCATAAGGTTGGCCGTATGCATACATTAGGTTGTCAGGCTGCAAACGAGGGCGTGAATAAGGCTGTTCTCCGAGAAGCTGTTGTGGTTCAGATGACCTGGCCCGGAGCTCCTACCATTTATTATGGTGATGAAGCCGGAGTCTGTGGCTTTACGGATCCGGACAATAGAAGAACTTATCCTTGGGGCAATGAAGACCATGAGTTAATTAACTTCCATAAGGAAATTATTAAGGTTCACAAAACAAATAAAGAGATTCTGACAGGTTCTCTGATGAATCTGGGTGCAGATTATAATTACATTGCTTATGCAAGAACTTTAGCTGGCGAGCAGATTGTTGTACTGGTAAATAACAACTATAATGAAATAACCAAAGAAGTAAGTGTTTGGGAAGCGGGAGTGCCTAAAGAGTATAAAATGCAACGATTGATTTTTACTTATGCGGATGGATTTACCACTTCTGAGTTTGAATATGATGTGATTGATGGTAAAGTAAAAGTTACGCTTCCGCCCACTTCGGCCATTGTATTAAAGGCAGTGAAGAATAAGGTTTCTGTTGAAGAATCTAAAGATTCGGTAATCAGTGAGAGTGATTCTGAGATGACGGAAATTGATGCAGAAGCAGTGGAAAAAGTTGCTTCTGAAGCGGATTCGGAATTTGCCAAGACGGAAGATGTGAAGCAGGATGCTTGGGATGTGGCGACCAGTATTTATGGCAAAAACGAGGAAATAAAAGCTGAAGATAAGAAAGCTGATGAGGGCAAAAAGAAACGTTTCCCCTTCTTTTAAGGGAACGAATCGCACTTAAGAAGGCGCGATAGAAACCGGGGGTTTTGAAATGATTACAAAACAAGTCATTCAGACATGTATAGATGAATTGAAAGATTTAACCAAAGTGGACTTTTGTGTTATAGATGTGCAGGGTGTTATGATGGCAAGTACTTTTAATAAAAACAGCCTCGACATTACACACATGAAGAGTTTTTTTGATTCACCTGCCGACAGCCAAATTATCGGAGGCAATTACCTCTTTAAGGTAAAGGAAGACGGTGAAGTCGTTTACGTTTTAATTTCGAGAGGAAGCCAGTCTGATGGCTATATTTTCGGTAAAATTGCGGTAAATGAACTGCAGCATTTATTAGTGGCATATAAAGAACAATATGATCATACTAATTTTATGCAGAATCTGATTTTGGATAATTTATTGTTGGTAGATATTTATAATCGTGCCAAGAAACTGGGAATTCCTGCTCAGGCAAGAAGAATTGTATTTTTGGTGGAAGTGCCGGAGGATAAGAGTCGGGAGGCACAGGAAATTATTCATTCTGCTTTCGCCGGAAAAATGGATGACTACGTAACAGCGGTTGATGAGAAAAATGTTATTCTGGTGCATACTTTGGAAGCCGATGAAGAATATGCCGATATGGAACAATTGGCAAGAATGCTTCTTGAGATTATGAATACGGAAGTATTGGTAAAATCCCGTGTGTCATATGGCACTGTTGTAAAAGAACTGCGTGAAATATCCAAATCCTATAAAGAAGCAAAGATGGGGCTTGATGTAGGTCAGATTTTTTATGAGCAGAGAGATATTATTGCCTATGATGCTTTAGGTATCGGTCGGTTGATTTATCAATTACCGGTAAATCTATGTCATATGTTTATTCAAGAAATTTTTGGGGATGATATTCCTGAGGAATTGGATGAAGAGACCTTAATGACCGTAAATAAGTTTTATGATAACAACTTAAATGTATCAGAAACAGCGCGACAACTTTATGTTCACAGAAATACATTAGTATATCGCATTGAGAAATTAAAAGCGGCAACGGGATTGGATATCAGGACTTTTGACGATGCCCTCACCTTAAAAATTGCATTAATGGTTGTGAATTATACCAAATATTTGGATGAACAAATGCCGGATTAAAAGGAGAGAAGAATGAAAAAGAAGTTTTCTTTTTTCATATGTTTTGTATTGTTGCTTGTAACAGTAAGCGGTTGCGGTTTTTTGACAGAATCAAAGCCTGAGGAACCAATGACGCCTAGTGAGATTGTTGAAGACGAAAGCGTTGATATACAGGAAGCGACAGAAGAATCGGAGATATCCGAAGATGTAGTTGAAAGCGAAACGATAACTCCTGCGGAAGTAGTGATAGAGACGATTACGGATGGAAGTGCCCAGGGTTATTTTACAACAACGGATTTGGATGGTAATGAGGTAACACAGGAAATATTTACGGAATCTAAGCTTACCGTGGTAAATGTATGGGCCACTTATTGCGGTCCATGTATCAGAGAGATGCCCGATTTGGGAGAATTGGCTGATGAGTACGATTCTACAGAGGTTCAAATAATTGGCATTCCGTCGGATGCCGGCAGTCAGGATTATATTGACTATGCCAAAAGCCTGATTGAACAGACCGGTGCGGATTATGTACATTTATTGCCGACACAAGAGGTATATGACTGGGGATTATATGATTTGCAGTATGTACCTACGACTTTCTTTGTAAATAGTGAAGGCGAAATTATAGATACTGTAGTAGGCTCTATGAGTAAAGAAGATTGGAAAATATTGATTGATGATAAATTGGCGTCTTTGTGACGCCAATTTTAATATCTGTGAAGTATATCAATTGTAAGAGCAGGAAGTTATGAAAAAGGAGATTTTCATGTGCAAAAAGAAAATTCACCCATTATTTTGGATTAGTCTCATAGCGGGGATTCTTTTTATGATATTGGGTATTTGGCGCGAGGAAGTTATGGTTCTGTATCAGAAGGCAATTTATATTTGTATGGAGTGTATCGGTCTTGGTTAAGTTTTTTAGAAATTCATTTCAAAAATTAAGATTAGCAGTGCAGTTGATATTTACAGCACTTACCAATGGATATATTGTGGGCTTTTTGCAGGGCAAAATTTATCAGGGACCGAGTAAAAAAATATGTCTTCCGGGTCTTAATTGTTATTCCTGTCCCGGATCGTTGGGAGCTTGTCCTATCGGTTCGCTGCAGGCAGTGCTGGGAAGTCCTAAATTTAATATGTCCTTTTATGTTGTAGGTTTCTTTCTTTTTGTGGGAGCTTTGCTTGGCAGGGTGGTTTGCGGTTTTTTGTGTCCCTTTGGTCTGGTGCAGGATCTTATCTACAAAATCCCATTTTTCAAGAAACGTAAAAATATGCCCGGACATAAGATATTAGTATGGCTAAAATATGTGATGCTGGTAGTTATGGTTATTATTTTGCCTATGTTTGCGGTAAGTGCATATGGGATATCCGACCCATGGTTTTGTAAGTATATCTGTCCTTCCGGAACATTGTTTGGTGGAGTTCCCCTGATTGCTGCCAATGAAGGTTTGCAACAGGTCTTAGGAGGGCTTTTTATTTGGAAAGCTACTGTGCTTGTGGGAATTCTCTTGTGGTCGCTTTGGATATACAGACCTTTTTGTAAGTATCTCTGTCCTTTAGGCGCCATATATGGTTGGTTTAATCCTATTGCACTATCTAAATTCCAAATAGAGAAGGATGCCTGCATTGATTGTAAAAAGTGTAAAAATGTCTGTCCCATGGATATTCCGGTATATGCAAAACCGAATTCGGCAGAGTGCATCCGATGCGGTAAATGTATTCAAAGTTGTCCTACGGAATGCATACAGGTTTCTCTGTTATCAGGGAAAAAGAAGGTATCTGCTGAGAGCGAGAAAACAATTTTATAGTATAAAAGAAGCATAAACATGTCCTTTTCATCATACATTTTAGAAAAAGTATGAAGGAGAGGACATGTCTGTTTATAGTAGAAAGGTTAGTTTTATAGATTATTATATTAATGGCGTAAAAAGCGGAAATATAGGTGTAGTACGGCAAAAGGTAACAAAGGAGAGTGTCTTTTTTACTGTTGAAATTTTTGGTTTAGAGAAGTGGAGAAATAACAGGGTAGAGATAAGCGTCGGAAGCAACAGCAACAGAAAAAAACTCTTCGAACTAAAAATAAAAGAAGGAAGAGGAAAGAAAGAATATGTTATAGAATTAGAAGAGTTTAGAGGAGATGAATATAAAAAGATTATTTTTGAACTGGAAAATGGATGTTTTGGAATAGCAGACTTATGTGATTTACCGGATATAGAAATGCAGGAGAAAAAAAAGATAGAAGAAGTCAGTTTGCAAAAGGAAGCGGAGAATGCTCTTGCGGAAGGACATAAAGAAGAATATCGGGAGGATGAAAAGCTTCAAAATGACGAAAAATTGGCGCAACAGGAAATGCCGGATAACGCGCAAAAAATCTACGAAATCTCAGATGGGTCTTCCGAAGAGATGAACGAGTTGCTTTCTGAATGTATGGAACCTCAGCCTGATAAGTGGGAAGTAATTAAAAAGAAATATCCTATTCTCTATCCTTTTAAGGGGCAAGGACCCTATGTGTCCATTAAGCCGGTGGATTTACAGTTATTAAATAATAAGTACCATCATTTGAGCAGTAATTCTTATTTAATGCATGGCTTTTATCAATACCGCCATATGATTTTAGGTGAATATTCTCAAGAGAAGGGAACCTTCTTTTATGTAGGGGTGCCCGGGGAGTTTGTAAAAAAGGAGCAGAGCTCGGCCGCCATGTTTGGATTTGAAGGGTACGAGCATTCGGGAGATTTAGGGTATTATCTCTACAGAGTGGAACTGTAACAGATAAAATTAAAGCCTGCGAATCATAACGCAGGCCATTAAAACGATTATGCGATTCCTCTTAATTTTGCCGGGATATCTTTTTCGTTTAAAAGAGATATAATGGCTTTTAATTCTTCCGGTGTGTAGGGGGTTAAAGTATTTGCATTCAGAATGCGGTCTTCCGGCGGAAGTACGTATTGCAGAATGGAGCCGGATTCTGTATATGACTGTAAAAAGTAAGCACGACAGCCTTTTATCCAGTCAGCAATAGAAAGAAAATCTTCTTTGGAATGAAGTTCTTTTACTACAGTGGTACGAAATTCATAGGGGATGTTGCCTTTTAACAAAAGGTCTACAGATGTTTCTACCGCACTAAGGTCAAAGTTTTTCAAGCCGACAGAAGTTGCATAACCCTCTTTAGAGGATTTTAAATCCATGGCAATGTAATCAATTAAGTTTTCCTCCATAAGTTTACAAAGGACGTCCGGGCGGTAACCGTTGGTATCAAGTTTGACCAAAAGACCTTGCTCTTTGATGCGCTTGATAAAATCCGGCAGGTCACTGTGCAGGGTAGGTTCGCCCCCGGTAATACACACGCCTTCCAACATACCTTTGCGTTTTATGAGAAAGTTCCAAAATTCATCTTCGGAAACACAGGGTTGGGAGGAGGGATTCAAAACCAAATCAGCATTCTGGCAAAAAGGGCAACGGAAATTACAATGTCCGCAAAAGACCGTACATGCTACATGTTCGGGATAGTCAAGAAGAGTTGTTTTATTAAGGCCATGTATTTGCATTGTATATCCTCCGTGCCAAAGGTGTTTTTCTTCTATTATGATTTTTAATGATGGTAATTGCAAGGATTTCTTTTGGCTATCAGGAAAGGCATCTTGGCTCTGTGCCTAAAAATAGAGGCGTTATTTTGTGCAAAATGCCTATTTTAAAGGAAAAATTTGCTTTTTGTGTGCCAGAAGGAAGTGTTTTGTGTTATACTACATTTGGATTTCGTATATATACGAAAAATAAATGTTGAAGAGGGGAAAGACATGGCAGATTTAAAGAAAGTGATTTTGGAAGAAATTCGTAAAAGTGCTTTTATTCAGACTTCTTCCATCAGTGAAACAGAAGAGTATATTGACACAGGATTACCGAAGACTGACGAGAACATTCAGGCAGCAGCTTTGAATTATTTGGATGAAAAGGGATATCGTCGTCGTGTTGACAATCTTGAATATGCAAAAAAAATGATTTTAGATTGTTCCGAAGGCTATGATACCGTTATTATTAAGAGAAAGAGCGTTGTAGAGCAGGATTTATTTGAGAAAGCCAGCATTAATGAATTAAGAGATGCTTTAGATGTTTGTATGATGAATACAATGTCTGCAATGAATACAAAGCTTGATCGTATGGCAAATATTTCTTACGAGTATAAAATCGAGATAGTAGATCGTTTGTACACGGAAGCTGAGAGACCGAAGGGACATCTTACCGGTGATTTTGAAACATTTGAAGAAATGTTAAATCGTTACAGTCATTCCGGTTGGCAGCTTGACCGTATTCAGACAGAACCCCGTAACGGAAGTGTGCCTGCAAGAAATCTTATAATTTTTAAAAGAGAAAAAATGGTTTAAGAATGAATACATAGCCGTAGGATAATCCTGCGGCTATTTCTGAGTGAAAAGGAAAAATAATATGAATCATGAAAAATATATGAAGGAAGCCATGAAGGAAGCCATGAAGGCATATGAACTCGGAGAAGTGCCCATAGGCTGTGTTATTGTATATCAGGATAAAATCATAGGAAGAGGCTATAACCGTCGCAAAACAGACCAAAATACCCTGTCTCATGCTGAGCTAAATGCCATTGCTATGGCAAGCAAAGCCTTGGGGGATTGGCGTTTGGAAGAATGTACATTATACGTAACACTGGAGCCCTGTCAGATGTGTGCCGGTGCCATTGTACAGGCTCGCATTACCAAAGTAGTACAGGCGTGCCGCAATGTAAAAGCCGGTTGTGCCGGGACGATTATTAATTTGCTTCAAATGCCTGCTTTTAACCATCAGGTAGAGATAGAAGAGGGTGTTTTGGAGGAAGAGTGCAGTCAAATGTTAAAAGATTTTTTTAAGGCATTAAGGCAGAGAGTGAAGGCGGAGAAGTAAGAGAACTATATGATTGACTTTTTTTCACAAAATGAGTATACTAGGTATGCCGTATGTATCTTATGAATCGGCATCGTTACAGCTGCCCCGGATAAGTGGCGTTTAAGCTCGGGTCTTGCGCGACGGAAATCCACGAACCGTGTCAGGTTGGGAACAAAGCAGCACTAAGAGGAACCTTCCGGGTGCCGCAAGGCAACCTGGGCCCAGCTAACTGTTCGGGTAACGTGTAGCGGTGTCAATTGATAAGATACATACGGTTTTTATTTAATAAAAGATTTAATGAAACGGTGCTCAGATTATGAATGATTTGGGTGCTTTTTTATTATGATTAAAAGTGTTTATTCTTTACAGTTGAAATTCTATCAGTTATACTTAAAAATGAGTAAGAGGGAGAATGTTTATGCAACAGCAATTTGATAACGAAGTTTTATATTATACATTCCCGGAATTTGAGAAGTATGATGATATTGTACATGCTTTTTCATCCAGAGAAGGCGGTGTCAGCAAAGGTTTTTATCGAACCATGAATCTGGGAATTAATACAGAAGACAGTATGGAAAACGTATTGGAGAATTACAAAATTTTCTGTGACACCATACATGTAGATATGAATAAAGTGGTACTTGCACAGTTGACCCATGAGGCGAATATCCGTAATGTAACAGCGGCAGACGCCGGATGCGGCTTGTTAAAACCTTTTACCTATGAGGCGATTGACGGATTATTAACCAATGAGCCGGGGCTTGTATTAACAGCTACCTTTGCGGATTGTGTACCGGTATTCTTTTATGACCCGGTGAAGAAGGTGGTAGGCATTGCTCATTCCGGCTGGCGAGGAACCGTAAAAGAAATAGCCGGTAAAATGGTAGAACGTATGATATCGGATTATGATTGTGACGTACGAAACATTGTAGCAGGAATCGGACCCTCAATTGGTGTGTGTTGCTTTGAAGTGGACGAAGATGTTTTCTATGATTTTACCGATTTGACATATTTGGGAGATGGTTGGTATTACGAAAAAGATAACGGTCACTATGATATTGATTTGTGGCGTGTTATTTGGTCAACGCTGACGGACAGAGGTGTTTTACCGGAAAATATTACCATTTCGGGAATTTGTACCTGTTGCAACAGAGATGTTTTATTTTCTCATCGTGCCACAAAGGGACGTCGGGGAACAATGGCAGGAATGATATCAATTAAGGAACAGTAGTATATACGAAAGAAGTCAGGGAATGACGGAAGGAGGGCTTATGCTCTATTGTGTAAAATGTGGAGATCCAATTGAAAAAGATGAGTTAATATGTGATAAGTGCGGATTTCGCTTTGAACTTATTGAAGGAAGTCCGGCAAAGGTTTATATGAATCAGGTGCCGGGTAAACAATCGGCACCAGTGCAACAGCAAAGACCTGTGCAAGCGCAGGGACAGTCGGTGCAGCAAAGACCCATACAAGCGCAAGGACAGCCGGTGCAGCAAAGACCCACACAAGCGCAAGGACAGCCGGTGCAGGGAAGACCTGTACAACCGCAGCAGCAACCGATGCAGGGAAGACCTGTACAACCTCAGGGACGCCCAATGCAGGGAAGACCTGTGCAGGCACAGGGGCAACCACCTATGCGCAGACCGGTTCAACCGAAACCTAAAAAGAAAAAACGCGGATTATGGATTGCAGCAGCTTTATGTGCAGGAGCCTTTTTAATGGTATGCATCTGCGCAGTTATATTTGTTGCAGGATTCTTTATCCTTACGGATTTGACACAGGAGCAGGAGCCGGATATTATTGTCAACAATTATCAGTATGAGGATGACGATAATGATATAGTCACACAGCCGTCGGCACCTATTGTTCATGATAATATGAATGTTAATATAGAGGGCGACGATTATGTAGCAGAAGCGATACGTGATCCTTTCGTAACGTTAAAAGGTGATGGAGAAGATACTGTAACCATTATGTTGTATATGAACGGTTCTAATCTGGAAAGCCAAGGTGGTATGGCAACAATGGATATACGTGAAATTCTGGATGCTACCTTATCTGAAAATGTTCGGGTAGTTATTCAGACCGGCGGAACCAAAGAGTGGCAGACCAATGCGATTTCTTCGGAACATTCGCAACGATTTTTGGTAGAAAACGGTGGCCTTACTTTGGTAGATGACAGTCTGGGCCAGTTGGATGTTACGGATCCTGACACATTGGAAGATTTTATTACTTTCTGTAACACAAATTATCCCGCAAATCGTAACATGTTAATTATGTGGAATCATGGCGGTGGTGCTGTTTACGGTTTCGGATATGACGAAAATGTAGATGATTATTATGCGGCGTTGACTTTGGATGAGATGCAGCAGGCGATTCGAAACAGTGGTGTCAAATTTGAGATGATTGGTTTTGATGCGTGCCTTATGGGTGGAATAGAAACAGCATGTGCATTTTATGATATGGCAGATTACTTAATCGCATCAGAAGACTTTGAATCGGGACTGGGTTGGGAATACAGAAACTGGCTTACGATTCTTGGAAGTAATCCGTCAATCCCTATGGAAGATTTGGCTAAGGTTATTATTGATGACTTTGTAAAAGAATCTTCTGATAACGGACAGGATGGTATCCTGGCACTGATTGACTTGCGATATACGAAGTTGTTATTCCAGGCGTGGGCTGACTTTGCATATTCTGCTAAAGATGACTTGTTATCCTGCAATTACAGTATGCAAATGAACCGTAGTGACAGAGCACATATACGATTCCAAAGCCCATCAGATTTATTATGGAGAGATCCTTGGGAGGCCATGTTTGGTAATAACGGTAACGGCAGCAGTATTGATAATGATGAGAGTGTATTGCAGGAATATAATTATGCAGTAGATTTGATGGCATTAGCGGATACTTTGGATACGGAAGAAGCAGAAGCGCTTCAGGCTGCATTGAAGATGGCATTGGTTTATTGCAGTTCTACTGCAGGTGATGCAGAGATGACAGGTTTATCGGTTACTCTTCCTTATAATTCAAAGCTTTTCTACAGAGAAATGGAAGAAGTATATTCTAATTGCGGTTTTGATGAGGAATATATTGAATTTTTGGAAGAATTTTCAGAAGCTGAAGTAGAAAGCTATGACTGGGAACAGTCAGAGTGGGGCGGCTGGGAAAGCTATGATGAGTCAGATGATTACAACTGGGAAGAATGGGACCAGTGGGAAGAATATGAAGAAGAGGATTATGGCTGGGAATCCTATAATGGTGATAAGAGCCGTAAGTTTATAAAGCCTTCATCTTCAATGGTAGGCATGGCCGGATAAATTAAGTCTAAAAAAGAGATTTGTAGTAATTGCAGAATGGCAATATTACAAATCTCTTTTTATATGTTCTATTGTAAAGGTAAATGTACAGTAAACGTACTACCTTTTCCAAACGTACTTTTGACATAGATTTTGCCGCCGACCATTTCCACAATACGTTTGGTAAGGGGAAGACCTAAGCCGTTACCGGGAGTGGCATGAGAAGTATCGCCCTGGTAGAATTTATCAAAAATCTGTGACATGGTTTCTTCTGCCATACCTGCACCGGTATCCGTAATGGATATATGAATGTGGTCTACGGTTCTTTTACATTTAATTATGAGAAAACCATTTGGTTTTGAAAATTTAATCGCATTGGATATTAAATTTTTCCATACATGGGCAAGAATTTCAGCATTTTGATAAATTGTAATCTCTTCTAAGTCCAGGTCCAGGTTTAATTTCTTTTCTGTCCATTGCTCTTCAAATAAAATAAGGCAATTTCTTAATTGTTCGTCCAGAGAAAACTGTGTTTTATCCGTTACAATTTCCTGATTTTCCAATTTGGTAAGCAAAAGTACATTGGAAGACATATTTGCCAACTGCTCGGATTCATCCATGATGATTCTGGCAAATTCCCGTTCCTGCTCCGGTGTCAGATTTCCTTGGTATAGCTGTCTTGCAAAGCCGCGGATGGAAATAATGGGGGTTTTAAATTCATGAGAAAAATTATGTATAAAGTCATTACGGAACATCTCGGTACTTTTTAATTCTCCCGCCATGTTATTAAAACCGTCTACCAGAGTTCCCAGCTCACTGCTTCGATTAAATGGATTTAAAACATTATCAACTTTGATGTTAAAGTTTCCGGAAGCAATTTCTTTGGTGGCTCTGGTTAATTCATTTAGAGGTTTTAGGATGTTTTTGTTCAATACAATAGAAAAAATACCGCTGCTGACGTAACTGATACCAAGGGCAATTAATATAATTTTAACGGGTCCTAAATCCCAAGTGGTCTTCAAGTCGGTAACATATATAATTGTTAAAAAGGTTCCGGCCAAAAGGCTTGATACGCTTAATGCTAGAAGCATGAAGAAAGTCAGTCGCGTAGAAATACTTCGTATGAAACGTTCGGGAATCAGTCGTTTGATTAATTTTGTCATATAAAATCTATATATCCTTTCGAATCGCTTTGTAACCTAAGCCACGTACTGTAATAATTTCAAAATCGGGATTGTTTTTAAAACGTTCGCGTAAACGGTTAATATGCACATCTACGGTGCGTTCTTCGCTTTGAGAGTCTACGTCCCAGAACTCTTCCATCAGTTGGTTTCGTGTAAATGTTTTATTGGGAAAAGAAAGCAATTTAAAAAGAAGCTGAAATTCCTTTTTGGGGAGTGCGGTTTCTTCGTTTTTATATCGAATACTGAAGGAATCGTATAATAATTTACTGTCGCCGATTACCAACTCTCTGTCGGCGGCAATCTGAGCGCGACGCAGTAAAGCCTGAATACGAAGAAGCATTTCAAATTCGTCTACCGGTTTGGTCATATAATCATCTGTTCCTGTGAGAAAACCTTTATGTATATCGTCGGGACTGTCTTTGGCCGTTACCATGAGTATGGGAATCTGACTGCCGCTTTCCCGGAGTATTTTAGTAAATTCATAGCCATCCATTCGGGGCATCATAATATCCAGAAGAATTAAATCAACATGGTTTTTGTCCAACATATCTAAAGCTTCTTCCCCGTCTTTTGCCCATAGGGTCTGGTAGCCGTTTTGAGTTAAAACAACTTCCATTAATCTGGCTGTATTACGATTATCTTCTGCGATTAATATTGTAAACATAAAAAGACCTTTCTAAGTTGCAAAAGAAATATCAAAGATAGATTCTCTGCAACTTTTATATAAATTAAGATGTTATTTAAATTATATAACATAAGCATAGCTGAAAAATGTAAGAAATACAAGAAACATTAATATAATTTAATGTGGTAAAGAAGTAGTAAATAAAATTATTTTTATATTAAAAGTTTATATTAAGTTTATATTTCGATGCTAAGATGATACTCGATATCGTTTAGAATCAGGAGAAAAACGTATATGCAGAAGATAAAAGAATTTTTTCTAAAGATATATTGCTGGATTTGTAAAATTGCTATCGTGGCAGGTATGCGTGTGATTTTTAGACCGAAAATCCGCTATACAAACAAAGCCGCATTGAAAGAATACCGTAAGAAACCGGCAATTTTTATTGTAAATCATACAACCTTATACGACGGAATCGTAATGTTCTCCGTGTTAAATAAGTATAAGGCGAATATATTGATTGCCAAGGATTGGTATGAGAAGAAAGCGTTTAAAACCATTCTGGAAGGAAATCGAACCATTCCGTTGGATCGTAACGGTTTAGACACCAATTGGGTACGTGCCAGCGTCAAGGCAGTAAAAAAAGGTGAGTCTATTTGCATTTTCCCCGAGGGACACCGTTCGAAAATCGATACATTGGATACTTTTAAATCCGGATTTACACTTCTTGCCCAGATGACCGGTACACCAATTATTCCGGTATACCTATCCGGTGAATACAGTAAGTTTATCGGTAAACGTAAACAGATTCTTTTCGGAGAGCCCATGACACTTACATCCACCACCAACGGTATGGCGGCAGATTATCTTGAGGCGGAGAGTGAAAGATTCCGTCAACATATGTTAGGTATGGAAAAGCAAAGCGAAAAGATATTTGGCAAAAAAAGAATCGCCAAGGCAGAAGTACAGCATACATAGAAATTTGTTTGCATAAAAATGGTTTGTTAAAGAATACATAATAAATTTTATACGAGATAAGAAAGGAGAGTCGCGTAAGCGGCGAAGAAAACAATGGACAGAGAAACAAGATGGCAGTATTTTCCCGGAAGAGTATCGGATGAAGACAGAGAGAGATTGGCTTATATGCCTACCATCTGTGATTTGCTTGAGAAGATGAAGAAGGATTATGGCGAGTTGGAGGCAGTAGGTAACGATGAAGTAAAGTATACATACAATGAACTTTACAGCCGTGTAGCCAGAAGAAGAGATTTTCTTTATAATCTTGGATTATCAGATGGTGCTAAGGTTGCGGTTATGTCACGTAACAGTATTGATTCCATGGAATGGTTTCTTGCAATTACTTCTGCAGGATATGTTATGATTATGCTTCCCGTACAGTTGAACGAGCAGGCTCTTGCAGGATGTACCATGAAGTTTGGTATTGAAGCGTTATTTATCTCAGATGAATTTGCACCTTTGGCAGCAGGATTAAATACTAAGGTATTCCCGATTCAGTCTATTTCTGACAATGAAGCACCTATGGGCAAGAACATTGTAAAAGAAACCATTGCTGCAATTTATTTTACAGGCGGTACAACCGGTGCACCTAAGGGTGTTGTAACAAACCACGGTGCATTAATGCGTGGTGCACAGAACGGATGTTGGAGAGACAATCGTGTATTCCATCACAGATACATTGCGTTCCTTCCTTTATCACATATTTATGGTTCAGTTGCAGGCTTTTTAACAGGTCTCTATACCGGTTCTTACATTTATGTAAATCCTGATATGAAGAAATCCGTAGGTATGATTCCTTTTGTCAAACCTACTTGTCTTGTAGTAGTACCCGGTCTTGCAGAAATAATCTTAGGCCTTGCAAGCGTTAAGGGCAAAGAATTTATTGCCAGCGTAGAAGAAATGTTGGTTGGTGCGGCTCCCGTACCTCCTCGTATGATGAAGGCATTTCAGGATATGGGAATTCAAATTCTTGCAGGTTACGGTATGACAGAAGGTGCAAATCTTTCCAGTGCAAACTACAATGTAGACAAGAAGCCTCATTCTATGGGTATGATTTATCCTGATCAGGAATATAAGATTGTGAATGGTGAACTCTGGGTTAAAGGTGACAACGTAATGGTTGGTTACTATAATGACCCCGAAGCAACAGCTGCAGTGTTGGAAGATGGCTGGTTAAAGACAGGTGACCTTGTAGAAGAAGATGAAGAAGGCTATATTACCATTGTTGGCCGTATTAAGAATTTAATTATTTTATCTAATGGTGAAAATATCTCTCCTGAAGAAATTGAAGAGGTATATTACAAAGAAAACTTTGTAAAAGACTGCTTGATTAAGGAAGATACCATGAACGGCGAACCAGTTATTGCAATTGAAATTTTCCCTTACGGACCTGAAGTAGAAGGTTTAAGCCCTGAAGAAATTCAGAAAAAGGCAGAAGATGTTGTTGCCAGGGTAAATGCAACTATGCCTACATTTAAGCGTGTAACCAAGGTAATGGTAAGAAGCGAAGACTTCAAGCGAACCGGTGCAATGAAGATTGACCGTAAGGCACATATATAGTAAAATAATCGGGGAATGTTCATAATAGGACATTCCCTGCATACAGTTAAAAAAGAAGTAATTTTAAGCCTGTTTTGGGCTACTGAAAGTGATAGAAAGAGGACAAAAGAAATGATTTTTGATAAGTTAATTGCAATCTTGCAGAGAGTAAAACCTAATGTAGATATCTCTAACGTTACTATGGAGTCACGCCTTATTACGGATCTTGGTATTGATTCATTGTCTATGATGCTTCTTGCAATTTCCGTAGAAGATGAATTTGATATTGAGTTCGGCGACAATACCAATTTTACCACAGTTCAGGAATTGTGTGACTATATTGAGAGCGTAAGCAACAAATAATAGAGTGCACTATAGCATAGAATTGCAAAGATGTTTTATTGTCGAAACAGCAAAAAATATGTTATGATGGATAAAATTACAGAGGGAGCTTTCGAAAGCTCCCTTTCTATGTGAGGATTTAACCGTGAAAAGTGGATTGATTTTAGAAGGCGGCGGAATGCGAGGGATGTTCACCGCCGGTGTTTTGGATTGCTTTATGGAAGATGGGGTTGTGTTTTCTTATGTGATAGGCAGTTCTTCCGGTGTTTGTAATGCCATGAACTTTGTATCCGGACAAATCGAACGTTCTAAGGATATGATGCTTTTGCCGAAGAAGGAAAGCTATGCAGGAGTAAAAGAACTGTTGTTACATGGTTCTTTTTTGAACTTAAATAAGTTATTCCGTATTTTGCCGTATGAGAAAAAAACACGTTTTGATTTTGATACATATTTTACAAGTTCCATTGAGAATGAATTTGTTGTATCCAATTGTCTTACCGGTAAGCCGGAGTATTTAAGTGAAAATAAGGATGAGGATCGTCTCGCAACCATTGCTACGGCTTCCTGCGCCTTGCCCTTGGTAGGGAGACCGGTTAAAACAGAAGATACCTGGTATATGGACGGTAGTATGACAGATCCCATTCCCGTACAGCATACTCTTGATAAGGGGTGCGAAAGAATTGTGTTGATTTCTACCAAGGGGGAGGGGATGGAACCCAGTGATTTGAGTAAGTATAACTGGGCAATGCGCATCCTTTACGGTAAGAAATTTAATCCTTTTTTAAAGGCTATGAAAAATCGTCTGGACTTATATTATAAACAGTGGGATATGGTTTATGACTTGGAGAAAAAGGGAACTTTGTTTTTGATTCAGCCTCAGGGAGATATTGCAATCAGTCATTTGGAAACGGACCCTGTTAAATTAAGACAGATGTATGACAGTGGTTATGCATATGGTAAAAGCATTTTGGAAGATGTAAAAAAATTTCTTGAATTAGAGCAGTGAGTTTTGTCATAAGATGAAATGAAAGAGTACAAGCAGAAAGAGGACCGACATGGATGATAAGAAGTTTTTGAATGTTGGTGTGGACATTGGTTCCACCACTGCAAAAATTGTCATAACGGAAGGCGACAAGGTTTTATATCGCAAGTATGAGAGACATTATTCTCAGGTGCGCTCCAAAACTCTGGAGCTTTTGAAAGAGTGTGAAGCGTATTTAAAAGATGCTCTTGTTAAAGTGGCAATCTCAGGCTCTGCAGGTCTGGGACTTGCAGAGGCGGCAGGTTTGACTTTCATACAAGAGGTATATGCAACCTATGCCCTTGTCCAATTAAAAGAGCCTGACACGGATGTTGTAATTGAATTGGGCGGTGAAGACGCCAAAATTATCTTTTTAAAGGGTGGCGTTGATGAGCGAATGAACGGTACCTGTGCCGGCGGTACGGGAGCTTTTATTGACCAGATGGCAACTTTACTTGATGTAACACCGGATGAATTGGATGAAATGAGTCTAAAGTGTCAAAAAGAATACCCGATAGCTTCCCGTTGCGGTGTATTCGCAAAGACCGATATCCAACCATTGATTAACCAAGGTGTATCAAAGAATGATATTGCGGCAAGTATTTATTCTGCAGTGGTAAATCAGACAATTACAGGACTGGCCCAGGGACGTAAAATTGAAGGTAAGGTTATGTTCCTTGGCGGACCGTTATATTATAATAAGGGACTTCGTAAAAGCTTTAAGACTACTTTAAAGTTATCTGATGAGAATGCAATTTTCCCGGAATATGCTTTGTATTCCGTATCCATGGGTGCGGCACTTTTTGCTTCCGGTATTGAGAATGCTTTGTCTTATAAGGAATTAATTCAGGCGGTAGAAGCTACTTTGGCAGAGCAGAAGCAGGTGGTTTGCATGCCTGCATTATTTGATAATGAAGAGGAATTAAAAGAGTTCAATGAACGTCATGCGGCAGAAACTGTAGCTTATAGGGATGTTAATACATACAGTGGCAAGGCTTATCTTGGAATTGACTGCGGTTCCACTACAACCAAGCTTGCTTTGGTAAGTGAAGATAAAGAACTTTTATGGTCATATTACAACTCCAATAAGGGAAATCCCGTAGATGTTGTAAAAGAACAGTTGCAGGTTGTATCTGACTTGTGCAAAGACCGTATTCAGATTGCCGGAAGTGCTGTAACCGGTTATGGTGAGCAGTTAATCCGTAATGCTTTTCATATCGATAAGGGCATCGTAGAAACTATGGCGCATTTTATGGCGGCAAAGCATTTCTGTGATGAAGTTGATTTTATTTTGGATATCGGCGGTCAGGATATTAAGTGTATTAAGATAAAAAATGACGCAGTAGACAGTATCATGTTAAATGAAGCATGTTCTTCGGGCTGTGGTTCTTTTATCGAGACCTTTGCTAAGTCTTTGGGATATCAGACCCCGGAATTTGCTAAGCTTGGATTAAAGGGCGATGCACCGGTAGACTTAGGTTCCAGATGTACGGTTTTTATGAATTCCTCAATTAAACAGGCTCAGAAAGACGGCGTTAGTATTGAGAATATATCTGCGGGTATTTCTGTCAGCGTTATTAAAAATGCAATCTACAAGGTAATTCGTGCAAATTCTCCAAGAGAATTGGGGGACCACATAGTAGTACAGGGCGGAACCTTTTTAAATGATGCGGTTTTGCGTGCTTTCGAAAAAGAAATCGGGCATGCGGTAATAAGACCTGCCATTGCGGGTATCATGGGAGCTTATGGTGCCGCGTTGTATGCAAAGCAGAGTAACATTAATAAATCAACCACAATGTTGGGTGAGGATTTAAAGAACTTTACACATACTTCCAAAGCAGTACAGTGTCAGGGATGTACCAATCACTGTTCCCTTACAATCAATACCTTCTCAGACGGTGGTAAATATATTTCCGGTAACCGTTGTGAACGTATGGGTAATAACAGCAAAAATATTACCCATGATATGAACATGTATGAATTTAAAAGAAATCGACTTGCGGCGATGAAGGAATATCCGGAACGTAAATTTACCATTGGTTTGCCGCTGCAACTTGGTATGTATGATTTGGCACCTTTTTGGTATGGTATTTTTACGGAGCTTGGTTTTAATGTGAAGTTCTCGGGCTTTTCCAGCCGTGATTTGTACCTTCGCGGTCAGGACAGCATTCCTTCCGATACGGTATGTTATCCGGCTAAGTTGATGCATGGTCATATACATAAATTAATTGATGATAAAGTGGATGCAATTTTTGCACCATGTCTTACCTACAATGTAAAAGAAGAGGGTGGAGATAACCACTATAACTGCGCAGTTGTGGCGTATTATCCTGAACTTCTTAAGGATAATATGGATGAGTTAAAAGAAATTAAATTTATCCAGCCGTTCTTACATATCAAGGAAGAAAAAGAATTAGTCCGTGAATTGCAGATGTATCTTCCGGAAGAATTTGGAACATTTGGTAAAAAAGAATTACGCAAGGCAGTGCGTGCCGGTTGGGATTTGTATTATAAGTTCCAAGAAGAAAATCACGCAGAGGCAGATCGAATCATTAAAAAAGCAAGAGCAGAAGGCAAAAAGATTATGGTACTTGCCGGACGTCCTTACCATATTGACCCGGAAATCGGCCACGGAATTGATTTGCTGGCAGAGTCTTTAGGTTTTGCGGTAGTGTCTGAAGACGGAATCAGTCACTTGACCACCATGCCGAGAGTGGCGGTTTTAAATCAGTGGACCTTCCACTCCAGAATGTATGCGGCGGCAAAATATGTAACCGGTCAGCCTGATATGGAGCTGGTACAGCTTGTATCTTTTGGTTGTGGTATTGATGCTATTACCACAGATGAGGTTCGCAGTATTTTGGAACGGAAAAATAAAATTTATACTCAGATTAAAATCGACGAAATCAATAATTTAAGTGCGGTAAACATTCGTCTCAGAAGTTTAATGGGAGCACTTGAGATGCGTAAAAATAAGCAGTAGTATAATTTCTATCCTGATGGAGATTAAAAAATGGAAACAAAGGAAAACGTAACACAAATAAATGAACCGGCTATATCTGTATGGACGGAAGAGGATGATAAAGTTACCCGCGTGGAGTTTACAGCGGAAATGAAGAAAGAATATAAAATTCTTCTCCCCACTATGCTTCCGCGTCACTTGAAAATGATTGCCTCTTTGCTGAAGGTATACGGTTATGACGCTGAGATGCTGGAAAATACCGGACAAAGAGTGATTGATAAGGGACTTATGTATGTACATAATGATACCTGTTATCCGGCAACTCTTGTGGTAGGTCAGTTTATTGATGCCTTGGAAAGCGGTAAATATGATTTGAATAAAACGGCATTGCTTTTTACCCAGACAGGCGGAGGATGTCGAGCATCCAACTATATATCATTGATGCGTAAAGCCTTAAAAAAGGCCGGCTACGGACATATTCCCATTATTTCATTAAACTTCGTGGGTCTTGAAAAGAATTCCGGTTTTAAATTGACGATTCCCATGATTCTTCGAATGTTGTATGCCATTGTATACGGTGATGTGATTATGTGTGTCTGCAATCAGGCAAAGGCATACGAAGTCAATAAAGGTGACAGTGAAAAACTGGCGGATGAATGGACGACGAAGCTGGTGGCTCAGCTGGCAGAAAAGAATATTTCTTATAAAAAGGTCAAGAAAACTATCCGCCAAATGGTGCGGGAGTTTGAAGCAATTCCGCGAACCGGTGAGAAGAAAGAGAAGGTGGGTATTGTTGGTGAAATCTATGTTAAGTTTTCACCTCTTGCAAACCGTTATCTGGAGGATTACCTGTTGCAGGAAGGGGCAGAACCTACCATGGCAGGTTTGGTGGATTTTGCCATGTTTTATGTATACGGACGTATGGAAGAATATAAAATGTATCGCATACATAAGAAGTCCGTTCATGCTTTTCACATTGCCTACAGACTGATGGAAGGTATTCAAAATGATATCATTAAGATTATCAAAGAAGAAAGTCATTTTGACCCGCCTACAGAATTTAAGAAAACGGTGGAGCTGGCAAGAGAATATATTCATTTAGGTGTAAAAATGGGTGAAGGTTGGCTTTTGGTTGCGGAAATGGTAGAGCATATCCATCGCGGAACCAAGAGTATCGTATGTACACAGCCGTTTGGTTGCCTTCCGAATCACATCGTAGGTAAAGGTGTTATGAAGGTAATTAAGGAAAAGAATCCCAATGTTAATATTGTTGCCATTGACTATGATGCCAGTGCCAGCGAGATTAATCAACAGAACCGATTAAAGCTTTTGCTTGCCAATGCGGAGAATAGTAAATTTAAAATATAGAAAGAAAAAGATTTGGTTAAAGACCGGCTAAAACCCTTATATTCAGACAATTTTTGTCGAATATAAGGGTTTTTTTACGTAAAAATTTGCTTACGAAAGCAAATTTTTTTTGATAAAATAGAAAGAGAAAATTGGCTCAACAACCAAAACAAAGTAATATTTCATAACGAAAAAAGAAAAAGAAAGGAGAAGCTTATGTTTGAAGTAGGAGATTTTGTGGTTTATGGCAGCGATGGTGTGTATCAGGTAGACAAGGTGGGACCTTTGAACATGAGCGGGGTTCCTAAGGATAAAATGTATTACACACTGGTTTCGCCATATATGAAGGGAAGTAAAATTTTTTCGGCAGTGGATAACCAAAAGGTAATTATGCGTGCGGTTATGAATAAAGATGAGGCGATGGAACTGATTGATTCCATGAAGGATATGGAGCTTCTTGAAATTCAGGATGATAAAAAGAGAAATGAAGTTTTTAAGGAAGCACTTCGTACCTATGATTGTAAAGAACTGGTTAAAATTATTAAAACGCTGTATGTAAGGCAGGAGCAAAAACAGGCAGAAGGCAAGAAGAATACAGCGGGAGATGAGAAGTTTTTTCATATAGCCGAAGAGCGTTTGTATGGTGAACTTGCCATATCCTTGGATATGGAGAAAAAGGATGTGAAAGAATACGTGGAGAAGCGCGTGGCAGAAATGGCAGAACAGGTATAAGATGATAATGAAATAAAAGAGACCCTGAAAGGAGTTGCCTGACAGGGTCTTAATTTATGTTTTAATCAGGGGATTATTATAATACTTCCTCTATAAATATGGTTCGCTCTTTTCCTAAGTCGATAATTTTACTTTCTGTAATCGGTCTGTTGAAGCGGTTGTAATGAACTTTTACGATGGGGCGTCCACCTTCATTTTTTCGGATATTTGCAACAATGCCAACTTCGCCGGTAGAAAGTCTTACCAATGCGCCGAGCGGATAGACCGGAATGGTGGAAGTAAAACATTTTACGACTTCGTAATCGAAGAAAATTCCGCTACCGCCATAAATTTCTTCTATGGCAACATAGGGCTTGTCATTCTTATACGCAATATGGGCGGCATAATGAGCGCAAACTGCTACAATACGGGCAGACAAGGGGATTTCTTCGCCTTGCAATTTGCGGGGATATCCGCTACCGTTCCAACGTTCGTGATGACATTGAATGCATTCGGCTGCTTCACGGTCAATATTATTTTGAATTGCAAAGTGATAACCATAGGTGGGGTGCTCCATATAAAGGGCTAACTGTTGACCGTCAAAATCATCCTTGCCGATAAGCATTGGCATTTCGCAAAGCCCGGTATCACTTAAGAGACCACCAATCATACATTTCAATGTCTGATCAAGACTCATATCCATACGTGCGGCAACCAAACCGGCAAGCACGCAGGTAATAATACTATATTGATACAGACGGGTATTATCCGTAATTTTCTGTTGTAAAAGAAAAGAAAGGATATCTTCGTTAGTAGATAATTTCACAGCCAGTTTTTCATTGCGTCTGGCTAAATCGCAAATTTCATCGCTTAGGTTTGCTTCCGGCTGACTTGGACACAGCGCTCTGGAATAGTGAAGAAAATCAGCCACAAAAGCTTCGGCAATTTTATCTGCGGGAGAAATATAAACAGTGTTTCTGTCTGCGATGGAGACAGATGCTATATGTAATTCACGCATACGGGCAATATTCTTCAGAGTAACAGCAACACCGGCTTTTAACAAACATTTATCTGAGCCTGGCATCATAACCGGTTTTTCCAGAATCATACCCGGTTTTACCTGTGTAATGGATAAAAGCATAAAAACCCCCCTGTATATCTTATTTGTAACCATTTTTATTATAAAAAAATGTATAAAAAAAAGCAAACTAATCTTGTAAAATTTACAAAAGAATTACTTGTGAGAAGGAAGCTTATCCACTTTGCGGCAGATAGAGGCCAGTGCCCTTTGCATTCTTGCAATATTTTCTTCGGCAAAGTAAAAATGAGTGGCACCTTTTAACATAGATACCTTGATGCGTGGATTTTTCTTTAAGTATTTTAAGGAACGTAAAGATACCAATTCATCCTTCTGAGATAAAAACACACGGCAAGGGACTTTTACTGTGGAAATGCATTTTCGGGTAACTGCAATTTCTTTGAAGAGGTCAAGAATTTGGGGAAGCCATGTCAAATACAGCCAAATACGTTTGTCGGGAGTGACACTGACGGCTGCCTTGTGAGCAAAGGCGACCCTGTTATCGGAAGGGATCCGCTCATAAAGAATCTGCAAAGAATTAGCTATGCAAGAAGGTCTTAAAATAGTTATAAAAGGAGTATCTAGCAAAAACAATGCTTTAATACGTGGGTTTGAACCGTCTGCGGCTTGCAGGGCAAATAAGGTGCCCATAGAGTGACCGATAATAATGATTTTGGAGTATCGTACACTTAAGTAAGTCATGGTGCGTTGAAACTGTCCCTTCCATTTGTTCATGGAACTGTGGGCAAAATCCTGTACTGTTTTACCGTGACCATCCAGTAATATATTGAAAACAGACCAATCTTGTGGGATTTGTGTTAAAAGAGGCGTAAAAACGTCGGGAGTGCCGAATATACCGTGTACACAAAGAACAACGGTGTCGCTACCGGGAATTTCTCTTATATATTCCTGATGTGCCATAGGGATGCTCCTTTCTTTTGCTGTAAAGTAATTTTTATTTATTATATCATAAATAATGTCACTCGGTAATTATCAGACTGTGAAAGTCTTATAAGTTTATAAAAGAAATTATCGAACAAAATATTAAAAAAATATAAAAAAAATAATAAATTTCAGGGGAAAATCTTTGTAAAACAGTTGACGGAACAGATTTAGGGATGTATAATCAAAATGTATTATGTGTAGTTACATAAACCATTAATTAAAGAGAGGAGTTTATTGAAAAATGGACGCTAAAACAGCTAAAATCATTCTTTATGTTGCAAGTTTAATCGGTTTCGGTGTTATCGCACTTCTCGTAATCGGTTTAGCATTCAAGGATCTTTTCCAGGATGAAGGATTTAAGCAGCACTTCAATCAGGTATTGATTTGCAACATTGGATACTTTTTAATTATTACAAGCCCTGTTTCTGTTGTATTCTTAGTATGGGGTCTTATTAAAGTATTCCAGGGCGATGATTCACCCTTACCTTTAATCGGTAACTGGTGCATTATTAAATAATTAGGATGAATCAGATAAAGAGACGTTGAATTCTCAACGTCTCTTTTTTATTTTTCAAATAGGATAGTAATTGTAGTACCTTTGCCAAGTTCGCTGTCTACTAGAAGTTTGGCATTTAGTTGTTCGGCAATATGTTTAACGATGGCAAGTCCTAAACCGGTTCCACCGGTTTTTTTGGAGCGGCTTTTATCGACCCGATAGAAGCGTTCAAAGACGCGTTCCTGATTTTCTGGAGATATTCCGATGCCGGTATCGCTAATCATCAGAATTATATTTTTATCGTTTTCTTTTAATGATACTTCAACTTTGCCCCCGGGTTCGTTGTAGCGAATACCATTATCACATAAATTGTAGAGCATTTCTTCCAACATTTGCCGATTGGCTTTTATAAGGGTGTGTTGTCCGTAAAGGTGTAGAGTAACATTATGTTTTTCAGCATTCATTTGTAACATGGAAATGCAGTTATCTGCGACTTCATATAAATCCACGTTTTCAAACGGTAGGCTTTGTTCACCTGAATCTAATTCCGATAGACGAAGGATATCGTTGATTAGGGTTAGGAGACGGGTGGAATTGCGATGTATTTCTTTAGAGAATCGTAATGTGTCTTCTTCCGTTGTCATGCCGTTTTCTATTAATTCCGAATAACCGGAAATAACGGTTAAAGGGGTTTTTAATTCATGGGAAACATTGGCTGTAAATTCCTGGCGGAGCTTTGCACTTTTGATAATGTCTTCATGTTGACGATTAATGGTTTCAATAAAAGGCTCTAATTCGCTGTATGTTTCCACCTCTCTCATGTGGTCAATATCTTTAGCCATGGAATCAATAGGTCGCATCAAGGATTTGGTTAGAAAATGTGCCAAAACCATGCAAAGCAAAGTCAGAGATAAGGCAATAAATATAAGTGATGGAACAGAAGAAGCAAAAACGCTGAAAATGCTTCTGGCTTCTTTGGCAACACGCAATACACCGCCGTTGTCTAAGAGTATGGCATAATAAAAGGTGTTTTGTGCCAAGGTGTCAGATTTTCGTATGGCATAAGCTTCGCCGTCCTCGTATGCTGCTGAGATTTCAGGTCGCTTAGCGTGATTATCCAATTCTTCCGCATTCACATCGCTGTCATAAATAACATTACCGTTTTCGTCCAACAAGGTAATTCTCAGATTTTCAAATTTAGTCTGATAATCCGATACACTGTATTCTGTTAAATTTTCGATGCTTCCCATCAGTCGGGTTACTGTTTTTAATTCATCTAAAACCTGTTGCTGAAATAATTCGTAGTATACAATGAGGAGTAGCATCATAGTAAGAAACATGGATAATATAGCAATCCCCATAAGCTGAATATTTAATTTTTTTCGCATGTTATGCCGTTCCTCTTTTCATTTGGTCGAATGTTTTAATCCACATTCAATACATAGCCTACGTTGCGGATGGTTTTAATACATTTGCCGGAGTCCTTTAATTTCTGGCGGAGGTTTTTTATGTGCATATCAATTGTTCTTGATTCACCTTCGAAATCTGTCCCCCAGATGCGTTCAAGAATACGCTCTCGGTTAATTACAACGCCGGCATTTGTTATAAAAAGCTTAAGAAGTTCATATTCCTTATAGGTTAATTCACAATTTTCACCATTTACCGTGACAAGGTGTTTTTCGTCGTCTAAAACGATTTTATCGAATTTGTAAGTTTTGCCCTCCGGATTTTCACCTTGTGAACGGCGAAGCAAGGCTTTAACTCTGGAAATCAGTTCCATAACACCAAAGGGTTTGGTCATGTAATCATCGGCGCCCATATCCAGACCTTTTACTTTATCGATTTCGGTAGTCTTTGCCGTTACCATGATGATAGGAAGGTTCTGGGTTTTTTTGTCCATGCGAAGCTTTTTTAGAATGCTTAATCCGTCTTCGTCGGGAAGCATAATATCTAAAAGAATTAAATCCGGCAGGAAATCTTTCAAAGCATGATGGAAATCCTTGGCGCAAGAGAAACCGCGAATGTCGTAGCCGGAATTTTTTAACGCAAAGGTTTCGATTTCCAGAATGTTTTTATCGTCTTCTACTATATAGATTAATGACATAATCGGTTCTCCTTTTTAGTAAGTAAAAGCAATAATCAGAAGTAATACTATCATCTGACGAATGCAATATATTGTTTATCGGGGAAGATAATATTTTCTTTTATATAATTCTACAGCAGCAAGGAAATCTGTGTTGTCGGGTGTTTTTAGATTGACGATGTAATCATGGGCATCCACATCTATATTCTCCTGAATGGCACAGATTGCAATGTTGGAGCAGTGATCAGATATGCGCTCGTAATTATTCATGACATCGGCAAGAATAAAGCCCATTTCGATTGTACATTCTCCACGACGCAATCGAATGATGTGACGGTCTTTCATTTCCGCATTCAACTGGTCAATTACTTCTTCTAAAGGTTCTACACTTCGTGCAACTGTTTCATCCTGTTCTTCAAAGGAATTCACTGCAGTTTCCAATATTTCATTTACTGCACGGACGAATACCGCAAGTTCTTTTTCTGCGCTGATAGAGAAACGCAAATTTTTATCGTGCATTTCTTTGGCTGAGTGAGCGAGGTTTACTGCGTGGTCACCGATTCGTTCCAAGTCTCCTATACAGTGTAACAGAATTGAAAGCATGTGGCTATCTTTTTCGGAAAGACTGCGGCTACTTAATTTCACCAGATAACTTCCTAATTCATCTTCATAGCGGTCCAAAAGGTCTTCTTTATCCATAACTTCATTTAATACTGCTTCGTCATATTGTTCAAAGAGACTTTGCGCAAGCATCAGGGCCTCTTTCGCTTTGGATGCCATATCTGCAGCTGCATTGCGGCATTGCTCTACGGCAAGACCGGGAGCTTCTAAGAAACGTTCATCAAGAATGGCAAAGGTTTTTTCGGCTGCGGTTGCCGGAGTTTCTTCCTTGTCCTTGATGGAAAGGCAAGCGAGCTTTTCAAGCAACTTAGAAAAAGGAAGCAGAAGTAAAGTCGCAAACACATTAAAGCAGGAGTGAACAATTGCAATACCCATTTCGTTGGCTGACACGCTCATAAAACCAAAGTCAATAACAGCATGTAAAATATAGAATAAAATTAGAAAACTGAAGGTTCCGATTAAGTTAAAATATAAATGTACTAATGCTGCGCGACGGGCGTTTTTACTGGCTCCGATAGAAGACAGAATGGCAGTAATACATGTGCCGATGTTTTGCCCCATAATAATGGGAATGGCAACTGCATAGCTTACCGCGCCGGTAGAACATAATGCCTGTAAAATACCTACAGAAGCAGAGGAACTTTGAATGATTGCCGTAAGTAGCATGCCGGCAAATACACCAAAGAAAGGATTTTCAAACATAAGCAGGAATTCAGCAAATTCAGGAACATCTGCCAATGGTTTTACTGTATCACTCATGGTATTCATACCAAACATAAGAACTGCAAAACCTACCATGATATTGCCGATATCTTTATATTTTTCCTTTTTGGCAACCATAATCAGAAAGATACCGATAATGGCAAGAATGGGAGAAAAGTTTTGAGGTTTTAGCATTTGAATAAAGAAGTTACCGCTTTCCAAACCTACAAGACTCAGAAGCCAAGAGGTTACGGTGGTTCCGATGTTGGCGCCCATGATAACACCTACAGCTTGAGATAATTTCATAATTCCTGCATTAACGAAACCGACAACCATAACGGTGGTTGCGGATGATGATTGGATGACTGCCGTTACCAGCATACCTAAGAAAACGCCTTTTATTGGATTAGAGGTTAATTTCTCCAAAATGCGTTCCATACGTCCGCCGGAAGCTTTGGTTAAACCATCGCCAAGTACCTGCATACCAAATAAAAACATGGCGAGTCCGCCAATCAGGGTTAAAATGTCAAAAAAGTCCATATTATCCTCCGTAAAATTTTTATATTATTTTTTCAAAAATTATTTTATCAATACATCAAAGAACTGATTTTTAAACTACACAAATTTATAATAAAGCCCGTTTGTAAAATTCAATTCAGCTGAATGTAAAATCTATGTAAATTTTGCTGCTACTTTATTTTAATTCACCTGTGGTAAAGATAGGGATAAGAAAAAGGCAATAAAAGCAATAAAATGCTTCTTTTAGGCATTGACAAAAGAAGATTTTCTGCCTAAAATCATTTTTATAGTGAAAAGACGATGATGAGGAATAGTAAGAAAAAGTCCGTTTCAGAGAGAGAGCCCAAGGCTGCAAGGCTCTTACGTAAGCTTTCATGAACCCGCCTCGGAGTTCCTGCTAATCACAGGCGTAGCACCGGCGTTAACGGTAGGATGAGTGAATGCAGACGCATTAATTAGGGTGGTATCGCCGAGCTTTTCGGTCCCTTGGGGATTGAAGGGCTTTTTTATTTTCACGAAATGGTTTCTGTACATCCTTATAAAATCTGCTCCGTTCTTCGAATATAAGTTTTTGGACGTAATTTGGGAGAAGCAGTTGGAAGAAGTGGACGTGAACGGTGCAAACTCGCCGTCCTGGCTCGGTTGCACCTTTTTCCGACATCGTGTCGGAAAATCACTGGGAATGAAACAAATTACTCAAAAACTAATATTCTCCGCAAGGTCGCAGGATTTTATAAGGATACGCAGAAACAGGATACCAAGAAAAAGAAGGCATTAAGAACTTAAAAAAATCCTTTTTCGGAATTGTGATGCTGATAAAAATATCTGTGATTAAAGGGAAACGGAAACTTTGAATTTTTGCGAGAGATTATAAAACCGTCTCATTGCATGAGTGTGTTTATTGAGATATGATTGGCTTGGAGGTGATACATTATGGCAAATGAAGATAAAAAAGATTTTAATGCTATGCTTATGGATAGCAAGGATATGCCTAAAGTTCAAATAATCACAGATGAAAAGAGCATTGAAAAATATGGTGGAGATAAAATGTATTTTGCACCACCTATCGACTATGACAAAGTAATGCGACTTGTTCCTTTTGGTAAATTGCTTACAGTAGGTACAATAAGAGATTACTTTGCCAAACAAAGCGGTGCTGATTTTACAGAACCTATCACAGCCGGAATTTTTGTTTCAATAGTTGCATGGGCGAGTTATCAGCGTGCAGATGATAAAACCCCTTATTGGAGAACATTAAAAGCAAATGGAGAATTAAATGCAAAGTATCCAGGAGGAATTGAGGCACAAAAGGAAATGCTTGAAAATGAAGGGCACACCGTAATTCAAAAAGGAAGAACTAATATCAAGTATTATGTTAAGGACTACGAAAAAGCATTATTTACATTGTAATAGATAATGCGAAACTTTCAGTTTTTCTGATAGTTGAACAGAGATTATGTGTTTTTAATAGTAGATACATTTTTCAAAAAAGAAGTGAAATAAAGCAAATTTATAATATAGTAAACAAATAAAGGAGAAGAATCATGGCAGAAGACAAGAAATTAGTGGAAGCCATCACATCTATGGACGTGGATTTCGCCCAGTGGTATACGGATGTGGTAAAGAAAGCAGAATTAATCGATTACACCAGTGTAAAAGGCTGTATGGTAATCAAGCCCGCAGGTTATGCAATCTGGGAGTTGATTCAGAGTCAGTTGGATGCGCGTTTTAAGGAGACGGGAGTAGAGAATGTATACTTACCTATGTTTATTCCCGAGAGCCTTTTACAGAAGGAAAAGGACCACGTAGAAGGTTTTGCACCGGAGGTTGCGTGGGTAACCCACGGCGGTTTGGAACCCCTACAGGAGAGAATGTGCGTACGTCCCACCTCAGAGACTTTATTCTGCGATTTTTATGCAAACGAAGTACATTCTTACCGTGATTTGCCTAAGGTATATAATCAGTGGTGCAGTGTTGTTCGTTGGGAGAAGACTACAAGACCTTTCTTAAGAAGTCGTGAATTCTTATGGCAGGAAGGTCATACTGCACACGCAACCGCGGAAGAAGCAGAAGCACGTACCATTCAGATGTTGAATGTATACGCGGACTTCCTTGAGAATGTTTTAGCAATCCCCGTTGTAAAAGGCCAGAAGACCGATAAAGAAAAATTCGCAGGCGCAATTGCAACTTATACTATCGAAGCATTGATGCATGACGGTAAGGCGTTGCAGTCCGGAACCAGCCATAACTTCGGCGATGGTTTTGCGAAAGCATTCGGTATCCAGTATACCTCAAAAGAAAACAAACTCGAATACGTACACCAGACTTCATGGGGTATGACCACCAGATTAATCGGCGCCATCATCATGGTACACGGCGACAATTCGGGTCTTGTTTTACCGCCCAGAGTAGCACCCGTACAGGTTGCAATTATTCCTATCCAGCAGAAGAAGGAAGGCGTACTTGATAAGGCTTATGAATTAAAAGACCGCTTAAAAGGCTTCCGCGTAAAAGTAGATGATACCGACAAGTCTCCCGGCTGGAAATTTTCTGAGCAGGAAATGCGCGGTATTCCTGTACGTATTGAAATCGGTCCCCGTGATATTGAAAATAACAAGGCTGTCCTTGCCCGCAGAGATACCGGCGAAAAGATTGAAATTAATTTAGATGAATTGGAAGTAAAGGTAGCAGAGCTTCTTGATAAGATTCAGGTAGAGATGTTGGAAAGAGCCCGCGCACACCGCGACGAGCATACCTATACAGCTACTGAATATGCAGAGTTCCTTGATATCTTAAACAACAAGCCCGGCTTTGTAAAAGCAATGTGGTGTGGCGACAGAGCTTGTGAAGACAAGGTAAAAGAGGATGCTGCGGCAACCAGCCGTTGTATGCCTTTTGAACAGGAAAAATTGTCAGATAAGTGTATTTGTTGTGGCAAACCTGCTTCAAAAATGGTATATTGGGGTAAGGCGTACTAAAAAGATTTTACAATGAAATCTAAGAGGTACAGATTTTAATAATTTATATTTCAAATTATTTTATAAAAAAGAAAGAAGGACGAAAAAATGAACGTATTGGTTATTAACTGTGGTAGTTCATCTTTGAAGTACCAGCTCATCAACAGCGACACAGAAGCAGTGCTTGCTAAGGGTCTTTGCGAAAGAATCGGAGCTCCCGGTTCTGTATTAAAGCATCAGCCTACAGGCGGAGACAAGGTTGCAATCGAGAATCCTATGCCTACACATACTACTGCAATTCAGATGGTAATTGATGCATTAACAGATGCAAATCACGGTGTTGTAAAATCTTTGGACGAAATCGACGCTGTAGGTCACAGAATCGTTCACGGTGGCGAGAAGTTTGCAAGTTCTGTTGTGATTGATGATGAAGTTATGAAGGCAATTGAAGAATGTAATGACCTTGCACCTCTTCACAACCCTGCAAACTTAATCGGTATCAACGCATGTAAGGAAATTATGCCTAACGTACCTATGGTAGGTGTATTCGATACCGCTTTTCATCAGACAATGCCTGAGAAAGCATACCTTTACGGACTTCCTCATAAATATTATGAAGATTACAAAGTGCGTCGTTACGGTTTCCACGGAACCAGCCATGATTTTGTATCAGCCCGCGCTGCAGAAATTCTCGGCAAGAAGCGTGAAGATGTTAAAATTATCGTTTGCCACTTGGGTAACGGTGCAAGTATTTCAGCTGTTGACCATGGCAAGTGTGTGGATACAAGTATGGGTCTTACTCCTTTGGAAGGTCTTATCATGGGAACACGTTCCGGTGATATGGACCCTGCAATCGTAGAATTCCTTGGTAAGAAGTTAGATAAGTCTTTGGAAGAAGTTACCAAGATTTTAAATAAAGAATCCGGTGTTTACGGTTTATCAGGCGGCGTATCCAGTGACTTCCGTGATTTGTCTGCAGCAATGGACGAAGGTAACTTACTTGCCAAAGCTGCTCTTGAAACATACTGCTACAGAGTAGCTAAGTACATTGGTTCTTACGTAGCAGCTATGAACGGTGTTGATATCATTGCTTTTACAGCAGGTATCGGTGAAAATGACAGTCGCGTACGCGGTATGGTTGGACAGTATTTCGAATACTTGGGAACTTCCGTTGATCCCGAGAAGAACAAGGTTCGCGGCGAAGAAGCAATCATCTCTAATGAGGGTGATAAGGTAACCGTTATGGTTGTGCCTACCAACGAAGAGCTTGCGATTGCACGTGAAACAGTGAAGTTGGTTTAATTTAAAAAGTGGACGCGGTGTGATAATATCATTTGTTCTTTGGGACGCTTTCGCTCTGTTGTGTTACGCAGCGGTACATAGGATTGCAAAAAACGCAATCCAAATACCGGCGAACACAAAAGCCCGGCGGACAAAAGGATAATTATCACACCGCTGTTTTTTTATAAATGTAAATAGATAGTTGTTTGCAGAGAATGGGATAATTGTTATTTTTGGTCAGAAAGACCTACAAGATAATCAAGGGATACATGATAATATTGTGCTAAAATAATGGCGTAAGATAAAGGGAGCTCACGGGTTCCCTTTTCGTAACGTCTGTAAACTTCGCGTTGGCAATGTAAAAGGTCGGCAACATCCTGTTGTGTTAAGTCGTGGTCTATTCTTAAATCTTCAATTCTTTGCCATTTCATAAAATAATCCCCCTTCTTGACAATGTTACCAATTGGTTGCATATAATAAAAAATTGTGGTTTGCAATCAGTAATTATAGATATGCCCGAATGAAGAATAATTATTTAATTAAAAAAGAGAAGGAGATGATAGAGATGAAAAAGAAATTCAATGTGTTATTTGCGCTAAGTATATTGTGTTATGTCTTATTGTTAGGATGTAATGATAGTGACGCGGCAAATAATGAGACGGTTACAACTGAGGTTGAGTCGGAAGCGGTATCTGAGGTTGTGGAGGAAATAAGTGAGGAAGAAAATGGGCCGGAGACTTCAGAGGAGAATTCACTTAAAACGGTGGAAGAAATAGAGTATGCGAACTGTACAAATGGTGATGAATTTATAGAGTATTTAAAACAATATGATGGTGTGATAATTACCAATTATAGTTTTGCAGAAGAGGGGAGACCTCAAGTGCTTATACCGAACGGTGCATATTACACAATTTCAGAAGGTGAATCGATACGGATTATACCAAACAATAAAGAAGTAACGGATGTTCAAAATAGTACATATAATTTTGAATTAGATCTTACAATGGTTGGATGGGCAATTCGTTTTTGGGATAAAGGCGAAGACCAGGAAACATCATTTGTTGTAAACTATGCTGACGGAACTTCCGAGGAATTTACGCTTTATATTACGGTGGAATAATTGTCTTACAGTACCAAGGAATAGATTTAATGACGACAGAAAGATGTACTTCATTTCGGAGTGCATCTTTTTTGTGCAATTTGCACATAGACAATTCTTTCCATGCTTAGTTATGATGTATTCAAAGCATATAGTATTTCTTACAAATTCTATGTAGATACAAATCTGACAATTCTACACAATCCAACCTATGGATTTTATTTGAGTTTTTAGGTATTTGGGTTCAATTTCAGGAAAATCTATGCTTTTTTATCCATTTTTCAATTTAATAGGCAGGAGATTTTCAAGGACACGGTGAGGAAACTCCTGCACCGAGAGTATTCGGGAAGGAGGGCTATGGGAAAATTAGATATTACCCAAAAGTCGTTCTTTGAGAATGCGGAGCATTTCGCTGACTTGATGAACGGAGTCTACTTCGGAGGAAAGCCTGTTTTGAAGGCGGAAGAATTAACGTCGGTAAACAGTGTATTGCAAAAAGCAGATGAGGAAGTTGCATTAGAGAAACTTCGTGATGTGGTTAAAATGCAAACGAAAGACGGCAGAGTGTTTGCTCTTTATGTATTGGAGAATCAATATAGGATTGATTACAGTATGTTGGTACGTATCATGGTAGAAGAGAGCCTGGAATACGAGAATCAAGTCAAAGCAATACGAAAGAGAAACAAAGAGAAGTATCGTAATGTATTATCGCCGGATGAGTATTTGTATGGCTTTCGTAAAAGAGACCGCTTATATCCGATACATACGTTGGTTCTGTATTGGGGAGATAAAGAGTGGGATGCTATTGACTCATTGAGGGAGCTGACCACAATATCTGTCGATGATGCAAACATGGAGCAGTGTGTCGCAGCGCTGGTGCCGGATTATCGTATCCGTGTATATGACTTAAATAAAGTAGAAGATTTTAGTGATTTTAGAACTACTTTAAGAACGCTGTTTGAATTTTATTCAAAAAGAAAGGATGTGAAAGAATTGAAGGAATACATGAAGAGGAATGAACCTGAAATACGTAAGCTTGATAAGGATAGTCGATTTCTTTTGGCTACCCTGATAAAAGAAAAGAGACTAGTCATAGAACTGCAAAAACAAGAGGAACAGAAGGAAAAGGAGGAAGAAGGCGTGTGTAAAGCAATTGATGACATGATTGAAGAGGGAAGAATGGAAGGAATCATTCAAGGAAAAGTAGAAAATGTTGTGGAACTTTTAGAAGAAGTTGGACAGTTAAGCGAATCCCTGAAGAAACGTATTTCTGAGGAAACCAATCTTGAGAATTTAAGCAAATGGCTTAAGCTTGCCGCAAAGTCTAAGACTATTGCTGATTTTGAAGCTGCAATGTGAGATAAGCAAAGGTGTACATCATAAGTGGTGTGCACCTTTTTGCATACACATCCTGTCCGCATTCATATATTGTAAAAATTGAAACTATTTCAAATCTGATAAAAGGAAAACAATTTATGGATAAGAAAACGATGTTTAAAGTTGCAATTATTATGATAGTAGCTATGACGCTTGCTCTGTTGATTAGAGGTATTATTGTCCAGTATAAAAGAGTGCAAATTGCACAAAATCCGGCTGGAGAAATTCCTTTGACGGAAACTGAGTTGCTCGAAAAGCCTTACAGTGGATATATTGTTGTAATTGATGCCGGACATGGCGGGGCAGACCCGGGCAAAGTGGGAGCGAACGGTACTTTAGAAAAGGATATTAATCTTGAAATTACCTTAGCATTACAGGAGGCTTTGGAAGAGGAAGGCATGACGGTTGTTTTGACAAGACATAACGACAGCGGTTTGTATGATGAAAACAGCAGTAATAAAAAAATGCAGGATATGCGTGGAAGGCTTGCCATTATTGAAGAAAGTAACGCGGATTTGGTGGTGAGTATTCATCAAAACAGCTTCGGCGATTCGTCGGTTTGCGGGCCGCAGGTTTTTTACCATGAGACCAGTGAAAAAGGAGCTGAGGCTGCAAAATTGATGCAGGATGCTTTAAATACAGAACTGGAAATTGCCCGCCCCAGAGTACAGAAAGGGAATGATAATTATTACCTTTTAACGAAATGCTCGAAAGTTATGATTATTGCTGAATGCGGTTTTTTATCCAATCCCGAGGAAGAGGCTTTGTTAAAAGATTCAGACTATCGGGAAAGAATTGTGGAGGCAATCAAGCAGGGGATTTGCAATTATTTGGATGGCATTAATGTGGTGCCGGATGAAACACCCAAAACGGATGAAGTTGTTTGGATACATAAAAGAGGTGAAATGCTACAAAAAGAAATGATAATATAAAATTCCTTGGTATTCTTAAAAAAATGTGTTATGATACAATCGAATGAGTATAGGCATATGAAATTCTGCTCATAAAGCAGTTAGATGCCGATACAGGAGGTCGGTATGCGTACCGTTGTCATCGCACAGGAAGAAAACAGAATAGATGCAAAGGTAATGGCACAGGCGGGAGAAATCATCAAACGAGGTGGTCTGGTGGCTTTTCCGACAGAGACGGTATATGGACTCGGAGGAGACGGGCTGAATCCTCAATCTTCCCGTAAAATATATGAGGCTAAGGGGCGTCCTTCTGACAATCCTTTAATTATACACATTTGTCGGATGGAAGATTTACAAACTATCGTAAAAGAAATACCGGACGAGGCAAAGAAGCTGGCAGAGGCTTTTTGGCCGGGACCTCTTACCATGATTCTGCCAAAGGCAGACTGTGTTCCTAAGGAGACAACGGGTGGTCTTGATACGGTAGCGGTAAGAATGCCTTCCCATAAAGTGGCGTTAGCTTTTATTGAAGCCGCAGGCGGTTTTGTGGCGGCACCCAGTGCCAATTTAAGCGGTAAGCCCAGTCCGACCCTGGCAAAATATGTGGTGGAAGATATGGACGGACGAATCGACATGATTATTGATGGCGGTAACATTGAAATCGGTTTGGAATCCACCATAGTGGATTTGACCGGTGATGTGCCTATGATTTTAAGACCGGGCTATATCACACAGGAGATGTTAAAAGATGTTCTGGGAGAAGTAACCTGCGACCCCACTCTTTTAGACGGGGATTGCAAGGACAGACCGAAAGCACCGGGAATGCGATATCGCCATTATGCCCCTAAGGGAGACATGCTTATCTTAGAAGGAAGCCCTGAGGCGGTGGTGAAGGAAATCAATCAAATGGTAGAAGCGAGCCGGGCACAGGGATTAAAAACCGGTGTCATTGCTACCGGTGAGAATGCAGACAAGTATTGCGCGGATGTAGTTAAGGTTATCGGAAACAGAAGCGAAGAAACAGCCATTGCGGCGTCGCTTTATCGTATTTTACGTGAATTTGATGATGAAGAAGTTGATGCCATTTATTCCGAAAGCTTTGCTACGGACGGAATCGGACAGGCTATTATGAATCGATTATTAAAGGCCGCAGGCCATAAATATAAAAATCTCTGGGAGGATGCGTAAATGAATATTTCATTAGGATGTGACCATGGCGGTTACGATTTAAAGGAAGCAGTTAAGAAACATTTGGAGGCACAGGGACATACCTGTAAAGATTTCGGTTGCTATGATAAGAGCTCCTGCGATTATCCCAATCACGGAAGACCGGCAGCGGAAGCGGTAGCAAAGGGAGAATGTGATAAGGGTATTGTAATTTGTACCACCGGTATTGGTATGTCTATGGTTGCAAATAAGGTAAAAGGTGTGCGTGCGGCACTTTGTGCAGATTCCCTTTCAGCAGAGTTGACAAGACAGCATAACAACGCAAATGTACTTGTTTTAGGTGCGGGTATTGTGGGTATGAACCTTGCACTTAAAATTGTAGATACTTTTATGACAACAGAATTTTCCGGTGACGAGAGACATCAGAGAAGAATCAATTTGATTGAAGATTAATTTTTATATAAGGATTTCCTGATAAAAATTATTGAGAACCAGAAATGAATACAGGCAGTGGGGTGCCAAAACGGAGGGGTACATGAAGAGAAAAGATTATATTACATGGGATGAATATTTTACAGGAATTGCCATGCTTTCCGGTATGCGTTCCAAGGATCCTAACACACAGGTGGGGGCCTGTATTGTGGGAAAAGACAATCGTATTTTATCAGTTGGTTACAACGGATTCCCTAATGGTTGCTCAGATGAATTATTTCCTTGGGCAAGAGAAGGCGGAGAACTGGATACCAAGTATGCGTTTGTGGCCCATAGTGAATTAAATGCGATTTTGAATTATCGTGGCGGAAATTTAGAGGGCGCAAAGATTTATGTTACATTGTTCCCTTGTAATGAATGTGCCAAGGCAATTATTCAAGCAGGTATTAAGGAAGTTATTTATGATTCCGACAAATATAAGGGAACACCTTCAAATATTGCAGCTAAAAAAATGTTTGAGGCGGCAGGGGTGAAATGTGTACAGTATCAACGTACCGGACGCACAATTAGTTTTGAAGTATAGTAACTTTTGCTGAAACAATAGGGGAAAAACAAAAGGCAGGTATGATTTTGAGAAAGAGAAGAAGAAAACTGATAGCGTTTGCATTAACAGTCTGTATGATTGCAATTGCAATTCCGCAGATGAATGTTTATGCTACAACAACTTTGGATCAATTGAATCAGGCTGAGCAGGAAATGCAACAGCTGGAACAGGAAAAAGAAGAAATCGACCAGGAAAAGGAAGATTTAGAAGACGAGCTTGGCGGTTTGAATGCACAACATGGTTCTTTAAAAGAGGAATTGGAAGCATTAAATGAAGAACTGGCGGCGGCAACAGAACGATTAGCTGAGTTAGAAACTGAAATTGCGGACAAAGAGGATGAGATAGAGCAGACAAGGCTGGATTTGGAAGAAGCAAAGCAGACGGAAGAAGAACAGTATGAAGCTATGCAGAATAGAATGCAGGCGGCATATGAGAGTCCGGATACGGATTATTTGGAAATGCTTTTATCTGCCCGCAGTATTTCGGAACTTTTAAATCTTGCGGATTATATCAGCATGCTGGCAGATTATGATAATCAGTTATTGTTAGAATACCAGGAAGCGAAAGAAGAGGTGGCAGCTAAAGAGGTTGCCTTGGAAGAAGAACTGGAAGAGTTGGAAGTTTTAAAAGAAGAGAATATTGCGGAACAGGAAAAAATCAATGAAATGATTGAAGAAACTGCGGAGTATGTAGCACAATATGCTGCCCAAATATCTACAGCAGAAGCAGAATTGGCAGAATTGGAAGCAGAGGTTGCTGCGAAGGAAGCGGAATTGGCAGCACAGGAAGCGGATGTGGAGGCATTGAAGAAAAAATATCAGGAAGAACTTCTTATGTCCCAACTTGCAAATTCCTCTGCAAAACGTGATATTTCCCAGGTTGTATTTGAAGAGGGCGACAGATACCTTCTTGCAAATCTGATTTATTGTGAAGCGGGAGGAGAACCCTATGAGGGACAGGTTGCGGTAGGAGCGGTGGTAATTAACCGTGTGCTCTCCAGCGTATATCCTAATACAGTTTCCGGTGTTATTTATCAGAAGAGTCAGTTTTCGCCGGCAGGAAGCGGGCGCCTGGCACTTGCACTCGCGCAAAATAAAGCAACAGATTCTTGCTATCGTGCAGCAGATGAGGCAATGGCCGGTGTAACCAATGTGGGTGGTTGCGTATACTTTAGAACTCCGATTCCGGGACTGACCGGTATTCAAATCGGTAATCATATCTTTTATTAGTTGCTAATGTTGGGAATATTATTAATTAGGAGGATTTAATGAAAAGAATATATTCGTTGGATTTTTTACGCATTGTTGCTGCGGTTTTTATAATATTCCATCATTATCAACAACTTACAGGTGTTTTTTTTACGGGTGAGCTTAATTTTCACGGCGGCAATTTTGATTTTGGGTATTTGGTTGAGCTGTTTTTTATTTTATCGGGATTTTTAGCCTACAATATTGTAGATAAAAAAGAACTGTCATTTTCCGAATTTTATTTATCTAAACTAAAAAGATTACTCCCCTTAGTTTTTATTAGTTGTATCGTATATGAAATTTTTTTGTTTTTGTATGAAAGAGAGGGGAACGGATTTTGGATATTAGGACCTGATATTAGTATATGGGATACAATTGTTAGCGGACTGGGATTGCAATGCGTATGGAAAGTTGATGGTATCTTAGTAAATAATCCGGTTTGGTATATCAGTTCCTTGTTATTAAGTTATGCAATTTTTTTCTTTTTGATTTATATTGGCAGAAGGAAAAAGTTGGAAATAACATATCTTTTTGTTGCTATGATTTTGCTGGGAGTAAGCATATTAGAATGTCATTTGCAGTTGCCCTTTTTTAATCAAAATGCAGCTAGGGGCTATTGTGCATTTTTCTTTGGTCTTGTGTTTGCCCATTTTACCCATGGGAAAAAGATAACATGGAAACATTCGATGGTTTGCTTTTTTCTAGTGGCAGGAATGACTTATGGAATGGCGAATTATTTTCAATATTTTGAAAATGGAATTCGATATATTATGATATTTATATATTATCCAGCATTAATTTTATTATTTATTGGCTCTCCCCTAAAACAAATGTTGAACTATAAGTTTATTGGGATTCTAGGTAAAATTACCTATGATATGTATGTGTGGCATGTGCCTATGCTTCTTTTGTTATATATTATTTCGAATAAGAAACCTGAGCTGATAAACTTTGATTTACGTTATACTATGTATGCGTTTGCAGGAGGGATGGTTATAGTGGGAATAATATCTCATTATTTAATTGACAGACCTATACAAAGATTGTTACGTAGCGGCGATAAGCAACATAAAATTAAGGAATTGAACTGAGGAATGAAATAAATAACCCCAAATTCCTACGAATTTATCGTAGGAATTTGGGGTTATTTATCATATTTATCAATCAAATCCGTATATTTCCTGAATTCATTTTTATACATTACATTCAGTAATTTATTCGTTCTTACCAAAGCAGAATGCAACTGCTCTTTGGTAATTAGATCTTTCACAGAGGCTTCTGCCAGTTCATCTAAATCCAATACGCGAACTTGCCCGTCCGGATACAAAACAACATCTGTCAGCAGATCTGTTGAAGTATAGGAATTTGTTTCGGAATTGTATTCATAATCTACAATATCGCAGTACCAGTAAAGTAAAGAATTATCCGCGCGATAAAACTTGCTTACTTTAATCCCCTCCTTAAGCATATAAGCAGAAAAACCATGGTCCATATCTTTACGTGGTTTAATGGTCTTCCATTTGGTAATAATAACGGTATCGTCATAATACAAAACGATATCGTTTTTCAGATGTACTATTTCGTCGGGTATCAGTCTTCTGCGATATAAAGTGATATTTTCCATACAAATCCTTTCGGGTGACAAAATGTATATGACCTTGTAAAAATAGTACCTTTTGCAATGATAAAAGTCAACGAAAAAACTTTGCAAAAAGTGCCTAAAATTCGCACTTTTTAACTAGACATTGCTTGACAAAGTGAGTATAATTATAAAGATGGTACAAAATAGGGAGAGAAGTACTAATTTTATGGCAGCCGGAAAAAGAGATAATAAAATAAACATGCGAGAGATTGCCAAGGTGTTGGTATGTATTTCACAGTTTAGCATATCCATGCTGGTGCCGATTGCCATGTGCTTTTTTGGCGGGTTACTTTTGGATAAGTGGCTTGGAACTTCTTATATAGCGATTGTACTGTTTTTTGTCGGAGCGATTGCGGGCGGAAGGAATGTATATTTGCTTGCAAAGAAATATTTCGGCGAAGGTAAGGAGTAATCAGATTTGAAAAAAATAAATCCAACGTTGGTGGAACTTTGGGTGGGGTCGGCGTTTTTTTCGATGTTGGCACTTCTCATAGGAATCTGGTTTGTGGAGAACAAAGTTGCGTATGCTCTTGGTCTTTTGGCAGGAATGATTACTTCCATGTATTTGGCCTGGCATATGGCAAAAAGTATCGATAAGATGTTAGAACAGGCTAAACTTGGTGCGGATGCAAGTGCCGGTATGAGAGTTTCGAGTTTGTTGCGTTACGGAATCGTGGTGCTGGTATTGATAGTTTCGGCCCTGGTTTCTGAATGGGTAAATCCCATCAGCGTTTTTATCGGTGTTTTTGGTTTGAAAGTGGCGGCATATCTCCAGCCGTTTACTCATAAAATCGTGTTTAAGGTATTTAAGTGGGAAGAAGAAATTTGCCCGGAAATGCCTGACACAGAAGAAGAATAAGGAGGTAGAAGTATGGGACAGGGAATCCTGTTATCCGGCGGAGACAACATTGACTTTATGATACATGGTGTCTTCTCTTACAATCTCTTTGGACAAGAGGTGTGGATAACAACATCGCACATATGTCTTTTGATCGTAGTGCTTGTATTGCTTCTCTTTTTCATCATCGGCGGTTCGGTATTCCGTAAAGCAGAAACGGTTCCGAAAGGTTTCCAGAATTTTGCGGAAATGATTGTGGAACTTTTGGACGGTATCGTAATCGGCGGTATGGGTGAAAAGGGCAAAGGATTTCGAAATTACATCGGCGTACTATTTATTTTTATCCTGGTGAGCAATATTTCCGGTTTATTGGGATTGAGGCCGCCGACAGCGGATTATGGTGTAACTTTACCGCTAGGTATTCTGACTTTTACATTAATTCATGTGAACAAGTTCCGATTTAATTCAATCGGTTCTATCTGGAAAGATATGTGTTCACCGTTACCGCCCTGGTTGCCGATTTGGTTTCCGATTAACTTAATCAGTGAGGTGGCAGTTCCGGTTTCTTTATCTTTGCGTTTGTTCGCGAATGTATTATCAGGTACCGTAATGATGGCATTGGTGTACGGCCTGTTGCAGATGTTTGCACTTGTTTGGCCTGCAGCACTTCATGTCTACTTTGATTTATTTTCAGGAGCAATTCAAACATACGTATTCTGTATGTTAACCATGACATATATTTCAAATGCCATGGGTGGAGAAGATTAAAATTATTTTCTAGGAGGAAAGAAAAATGGAATTTAACAATGAATTTATTTTGGGATGTTCAGCAATCGGCGCAGGTCTTGCGGTTATCGCAGGTATCGGACCTGGTGTAGGTCAGGGTATTGCAGCAGGTTACGGTGCTTCAGCAGTAGGTAGAAATCCCGGAGCACAGGGTAAAATTATGACTACCATGTTACTTGGACAGGCGGTAGCGGAAACAACCGGTCTCTACGGTTTGTTGATTGCATTCCTCTTATTGTTCGTAAAACCTTTATTACCTTAATTAGGATACAAAGGTGCAGATGCGCTTTTTAAAAAGCGCGTAGCGAAATAGAAGAGGGAGGCAGCAGTTTGAACACAATACAGAGTATGAACTTGCTTTTAACGGGTGAAGAAGGAATGTCGAGATTGTTTGATTTGGACATCCAGTTGCTTCACGACTCGTTTCTTACGCTTGTTGCTGTATTCGTACTGTTCCTTGCAGGCTCATTCTTTTTCTTTAATCCGGCACGCAAGTTTCTGGAGAAGAGAAAACAGGGCATTGCTGATGATATTCAGTCTGCAAAGAGCGAACGCGAAGAAGCAGAACGCTTGAAAAAAGAATACGAAGAGAAGTTAAGCGGCGTGGATTCACAGGTGGAACAAATTCTGTCAGATGCCCGTAAGAAAGCACTTTCAAATGAAAATAAAATTATTATCGAAGCAAAAGAAGAAGCAGACCGCATTATTGATCGTGCAAACCAGGAAGCAAAACTTGAGAAGCAACGTGTTGCTCATGAAGTGAAAAACGAAATGGTTTCTGTTGCAACTGCAATGGCAGGTAAGATTGTGGCTACTTCCATCGATGAAGCAACTCAGGAACGTCTTTTAGACGAAACATTGAAAGAAATGGGTGAGAATACATGGCTAAGCTAGTTTCCGGCACATACGGAGAGGCGTTATTCGAACTTGCCAGTGAGAAGAATACGGTTTCCGCAATGTTAGAAGAAGTTTCCGGGCTGCAGATGGTTTTAAAAGAGAATAAGGAACTTTCGGTTTTAATGAATAATCCGAAGGTATCCAAGGATGAGCGTGAAGGAATTATAAAAGAAGTCTTTCAAGGAAGATTAAGTGATGACTTATTATACTTTTTAATTCTTTTAGTTCAGAAGGGCAGATACGCTCATGTAGAAGAAATTCTTGCTTACTTTACAGACCGGGTAAAAGAAGCGGAAGGAATCGGTACTGCATATATAACAACGGCGGTGGAACTGACTCCTGCAAAAAAAGATGAGATTCACAAGAAATTGCTTGCGACAACATCTTACCGCGAAATTGAAGTGATTTATCAGGTTGACCCTGAAATTATCGGTGGCATGACCGTACGAATTAATGACAGGGTTGTTGACAGCAGCATAAAGACCAAACTGGAAAAAATGGAGCGTTCGCTTCTTGCAGTCCAGTTGGCAGAATAATTAGAAGAAAGGTGCGGCAGATTCATGAATTTAAGACCGGAAGAAATTAGTTCCGTTATTAAGGATCAAATTAAGAGATTCTCAGACCGTCTTGAAGTGGCTGACGTCGGTACTGTTATTCAGGTGGCTGACGGTATTGCCCGTGTACATGGTTTGGAAAGTGCCATGCAGGGTGAATTATTGGAATTCCCCGGCGAAGTTTACGGTATGGTAATGAATCTTGAAGAAGATAATGTTGGTGCGGTACTTCTTGGTAATCAGAAGAGTATCAGCGAAGGCGATATTGTTAAGAGAACAGGCCGAGTTGTAGAGGTTCCCGTTGGTGACGCAATGCTGGGGCGTGTTGTAAATGCATTGGGACAGCCTATTGATGGAAAGGGACCTATTGCAACTACCAAATATCGTCAGATTGAAAGAGTGGCATCCGGTGTTATCACAAGAAAATCAGTTGATACACCCTTGCAGACAGGTATCAAGGCGATTGATGCCATGGTTCCTATCGGACGCGGACAGCGTGAGTTAATCATCGGTGACCGTCAGACCGGTAAAACCGCTATTGCAATTGATACCATTATTAACCAGAAATCAGAGAATGTTAAATGTATTTACGTTGCTATCGGACAGAAGGCATCTACTGTTGCTTCCATTGTTAAAACCTTGGAAGAATATGGTGCTATGTCGTATACAACCATTGTTGCATCTACTGCAAGTGAACTTGCTCCCTTACAGTATATTGCGCCTTACGCAGGATGTGCAATTGGTGAAGAGTGGATGGAAAACGGAGAAGACGTGCTTGTTATTTATGATGACTTAAGTAAGCACGCTACTGCATATCGTACACTGTCCTTGCTCTTAAGACGTCCCCCCGGACGTGAAGCATACCCCGGTGACGTATTCTACTTACATTCAAGACTTCTTGAACGTGCAGCACGTATGAGTGAAGAATACGGCGGAGGTTCTTTAACAGCATTGCCTATTATCGAAACTCAGGCCGGTGATGTTTCCGCATATATTCCGACTAATGTAATTTCCATTACAGACGGTCAGATTTATTTGGAAACAGAAATGTTCAATTCCGGATTCAGACCTGCGGTTAATGCGGGACTTTCCGTATCACGAGTTGGTGGCGCGGCACAGATTAAGGCTATGAAGAAGATTGCGGCTCCTATCCGTGTGGAACTTGCTCAGTACAGAGAACTTGCTTCTTTCGCACAGTTCGGTTCTGAATTGGATGCGGATACTAAGGAAAAGCTTGCGCAGGGTGAAAGAATTAAGGAAATCCTTAAGCAGCCTCAGTACAAGCCTATGCCGGTAGAATATCAGGTTATCATTATTTTTGTAGCAACCAAGAAATGTCTCTTGGATGTACCTGTTGATGATATTACCAGATTTGAATCAGAGTTCTTTGAATTCCTGGATACCAAGTATCCTGAAATTCCCGAGTCAATTAAGACAAATAAGGTAATTTCAGAAGAAGTGGAAGAAAAACTTCTTGCAGCAGTAGAGGATTTCAAGAAAGATTTTGTAAAAGGTATTTCATAAAACCGATACAAAGTCAGAAAGTAAAGGATGATTAAAATATGGCCTCAATGAGAGATATTAAAAGACGTAAGGCCGGTGTACAAAGTACGCAGCAGATTACCAAAGCTATGAAACTGGTATCTACAGTAAAATTGCAGCGTGCTAAAACAAGAGCTTTACAGTCGAAGACATATTTTAGTTGTATGTATGATACCGTAGTAAGTTTACTTGCAAAAGCAGGAAACTTGGATGTTCCTTATACACAGAAACAGGAATCAACCCGTAAGGCAATTATCGTGCTGACCTCCAACCGAGGTTTGGCAGGCGGCTACAACTCCAATGTCGTAAAACTGATTACTCAGGGTGGATTCGATAAAGAAGATGTGGATATTTATGCAATCGGCCGTAAGGGTCGAGAGACTTTGGAACGTAGAGGGTTTACCATTAAAGCTGACTTTTCGGAATTGGCAGATGAATTTGAGTACGCAGATGCCATTAAGGTGTGTAACCAGATTCTGAAGGCTTACGATGAAAAGGAAGTCGGTGAGATTTACCTTGCATACACTAATTTTAAAAATACTGTAAGTCAGACACCGATGCTTCTTAAGCTTTTACCGGTTTTACCGGAAGAGCATGAATTTGAGAGTGACGGACTTCTTATGAATTTCGAACCTCAAGATGAAGAAGCATTGAAGATGATTATTCCTAAGTATATGACAAGCCTTTTACACGGTGCATTGATTGAATCTCTTGCCAGTGAAAACGGCGCACGTATGCAGGCAATGGATAATGCAACCAACAATGCTCAGGAAATGATTGATAGTCTGACCTTGTTATACAATAGAGCGCGTCAGGGCTCTATTACCCAGGAATTAACAGAGATTATTGCAGGTGCGGAAGCAATTTCGTAAGCTGCTATTGGAGGAAAAAGATGGCAAATACAGGAAAAATCACACAGATTATTGGTGCGGTTTTGGATATTAAGTTTGCAGAAAACAACTTGCCGGATATTAATGAAGCGATTAAAATTGCTTGCAATGACGGTAAAACATTGGTTGTGGAAGTTGCACAGCATCTTGGTGATGACACCGTAAGATGTATCGCGATGGGACCTACAGACGGTCTTGTTCGTGGCATGGAAGCAATCGCAACCGGTGCACCCATATCCGTACCCGTAGGTGAGAATACACTGGGACGTATTTTTAACGTTCTTGGTGATCCCATTGATAATAAGCCTGCACCGGTCGGTGTAAGCTATGATCCTATTCACAGAGCTGCTCCCGAATTTGCAGAGCAGTCTACAGCAACAGAATTGCTTGAAACCGGTATCAAAGTCGTTGACTTGCTTTGCCCCTATCAGAAGGGTGGTAAAATCGGTTTGTTTGGTGGTGCCGGTGTTGGTAAGACAGTATTGATTCAGGAGCTTATCCGTAACATCGCTACAGAGCATGGTGGATACTCGGTATTTACCGGTGTTGGTGAACGTACTCGTGAAGGTAATGACCTTTATCATGAAATGCAGGAATCCGGTGTTATTGACAAAACAACCATGGTGTTCGGTCAGATGAACGAACCTCCCGGAGCGCGTATGCGTGTTGGTCTTACAGGTCTTACTATGGCAGAATACTTCCGTGATAAGGGTGGTAAGGATGTATTACTCTTTATTGATAATATCTTCCGTTTTACTCAGGCCGGTTCTGAAGTATCTGCGCTTCTTGGACGTATGCCCTCAGCGGTAGGTTATCAGCCTACATTACAGACAGAAATGGGTGCTCTTCAGGAACGTATTACATCAACCAAGAACGGTTCCATTACTTCTGTTCAGGCTGTATACGTACCTGCGGATGACTTAACTGACCCTGCACCTGCGACTACATTTGCACATTTGGATGCGACAACCGTATTGTCACGTTCCATCGTAGAATTAGGTATTTACCCTGCGGTTGATCCTTTGGAGTCTACATCCAGAATTTTGGATCCCAGAATTCTTGGTGAAGAGCATTATAAGGTTGCCCGTGGTGTTCAGGAAATTTTACAGAAATATAAAGAATTACAGGATATTATTGCAATCCTCGGTATGGACGAATTGTCCGAAGAAGATAAACTTCTTGTTAACCGTGCAAGAAAGGTGCAGAGATTCTTGTCACAGCCCTTCTTCGTAGCAGGACAGTTTACAGGCTTGGAAGGTAAGTACGTACCTGTATCCGAAACTATTCGCGGTTTCAAGGAAATTTTGGAAGGAAAGCATGATAACATTCCTGAAAGTTACTTCTTGAATGCAGGTAGCATTGACGATGTAGTTGCCCGTATGGCAGAAAGAAACCAGAACGCGTAATTTTATAGAACGGAGAGAAGCATGGACGATAGCAAGCTTTTTGAACTTAGAATCATAACACCGGAACGTGTTTTTTATGAGGGTCAGGTGTCCATGGTCGAGTTTAATACAACAGAAGGTGAGATGGGTATATTTAAAGGACATATTCCCACCACAGTTATCATTGATCCGGGCATATTAACTATTACAGAGCCGGAACAACTGAAAAATGCGGCACTTCTTTCCGGATTTGCACAAATTCTTCCTGATGAAGTTACCATTCTTGCTGAAATTGTAGAGTGGCCTTTTGAAATTGATGAAGAACGTGCAGAACGTGCGAAAGAACGTGCAGAAGAACGTCTTGCCCAGAAGGGAGACAATTTAGATGTAACCAGAGCAAGTATCGCATTGAAGAAGGCGATTTGCCGATTGGAAGCATTGAAATAAAAGTGAGGGGTGTAGTTTCGCGCTACACCCTTTTTATAAGGAGTGTGACGAAAGGGTGTCCGTGAATCATATTTAAACTTACTTACTACCTGAAAATATGAAAAAGGTGAGTAGTACGAAACTACAATAATTAAAAATATAAAGTAGTAAGATTTTATATTTGTAATAAAGGTATTTTTATGGAAAATATTACACAGTGGGATAAGTTAAAAGGGAAGCTTAATCAATATATTAATGTTAATTTAAAAGAAATTATTATCAGCAATGCCAGAAATAAAGATAATATCACTAAGGTAAAGGTGCGGCCTGTTTTGTTAAAACAGGATGTATTGTATCAGGTGAGTTCTTTTAGGGGGAAGCAGGTATTCCATGAGAATGTGGAGTCGGAAGTATTGCGTGAAAATTGTATAAAGTGGCTTCAAAATGATTTTGGTCAGATGGAAGTACATAATGAACAGGGAACATTGATTTGCCTTTCCAATAAAAAGGGTACAATAACTATAAAAGAAAAGAAATCTATACCGGTGCAGAGTAGTGCGGAACCTTTAAGGAATGGATGTTTAGAAAACGATTGTAAACAAAAGCAAGGTAAAGAGGGAGTGCAAAACAGCGAAGAAACAGGAATTACCCAAGAGCGTATGCAACAGCTTTCTCACAATCGTAAAAAGCAATATATTTTAGAAGAAAATGTCCCGGTGGGATTTTTGATAGATTTGGGTGTACAGACTCCTCAGGGGAAAATTATTCGCACGGCTTACGATAAATTCCGCCAAATTAATCGTTTTCTGGAATTTGTAGAGGATGTTTTGCCTGCCTTGGAGGACAAGGAAGTAATTCGTATTCTTGATTTTGGATGCGGTAAATCTTATCTTACTTTTGCAATTTATCATTATCTGCATGAATTAAAAAAGAAAGAAGTGCAGATTATAGGTTTGGATTTGAAAGAGGATGTAATTGCACATTGCAATGCATTAAAGGATAAATATGGCTATACAAATCTTCAGTTTTTAACAGGGGATATTAAGGACTATACCGGTCAGGACGAGGTGGATATGGTGGTGACGTTGCATGCTTGTGATGTGGCTACAGATTATGCCTTGTACAAGGCGTTAAAGTGGAATGCTAAAGTAATCTTATCAGTGCCCTGTTGTCATCATGAAGTAAATCGTCAAATCAAAAATGAGGCATTGCAACCAATGTTTAAATATGGTATTGTCAAGGACAGAATGGCAGCGTTGGTGACAGATTCTTTACGTGCGTTAATTCTTGAAAAAGAAGGGTACGAAACGCAACTGTTGGAATTTATTGATATGACGCATACACCGAAAAATATTTTGATTCGAGCTGTGAAAAGTAACAAAATGATTTCGGCATCAAAGAAGTTAAAGCTCGCAAATCAAGAACAGGAGTTTACAGAGTTTTTAGGAATTCACACAACCTTACAGAAGTTATTGGAAGAATAATAAAGAAAGGAGAAAAGCTGTATGAAAATAAAGAAAACCATAAAAATAGCCGTGGTTACAATGGCTTTTTTCCTTGCTCTATTTTTGTTCAGCGTTTTATTGAATCAGGATAATGTAAGCATGACTATGGAAATGGCAGAGGCAACGTATCCGACGGTCAGTATTCGAAACCAATTACACATTATCAATCGTATGCAAGGCTATGCATCGCCAATGGATCCTTCATATATGCGAGAAAGTATTACACCATTGGAAGAAGGAAGATCCGTATCGCTTTATGTGGACAAGTACAATAGTCAGGTTGAGGGACTGGCTTATGAAATAAGAAGTATTGATGGTGAGCGCCTGATTGAAAGTACGGAACTGGTTGATTACGTTGAAACCAGAGATTATATTACCACAACCTTTTCTATTAAAGATTTGATAGAAGAAAATCAGGAATATACGATGGTAATTCTTCTTACTTTGGATAGCGGAGAAATTATAAGATATTATACGCGTATTATACAGGCATATGATTTTAAAGCGAAGGAAAAACTAAATTTTGTTTATGATTTTTCTGAAAAAACATTTGCGGAAGCACCTTCCAATGAAGATATTATTACGTATTTGGAAAGTGATTCAACAGGAGATAATACTAATTATCAGCACGTAAATATTCATAGTTCTTTTGACCAAATTACGTGGGGTGACTTGGAGGTTGTGCAGGAGAGTGAACCTATCGCGGTTATTGAAGAAATAGCGAGCACTACAGCTACAATCCGTTTGGAATATATGGTCAGTCTGGAAGAAGGACGGGATACACATTATTATAATGTAACGGAGCGTTTTCGCATACGTTCAGGAACGGAGAGAATGTATCTTTTAGAATATGACCGTTATATGAATCAGATGTTTTTCGAAGAGGATCACGCCTTTTACGGAAATAAAATTGTCTTAGGCATTGCGGATTCCGATATTTCTTTAATTGAAAGTGATGACGGCAATATCTTTGCATTTATTAAAGAAGGTAACTTGTACGTATGTAATATTACAGATAATAAATTTGCTCGTGTATTCAGCTTTTATGATAAGGATAACTTCGATTGGCGTACGCGTAATCAGGAACATGATATTAAGGTGTTAAATATTGATGAAACCGGTAATGTAGTTTTTATGGTGTACGGATATATGAATCGAGGAGTGCATGAAGGTGAAGTCGGAGTTTTAGTTTATGCATATGATGGTGTATTAAATACGGTAGAAGAATTGCTATTTATTCCTTATGATAAAACGTATGAAATGTTGGAAGTTAATGTTGACAAGCTGGCGTATTTGAATCAAAAAGGAAATTTTTATGTATATTTGGACGGTACTATTTTTTGTATAAATTTAGAGACCGGTGAATATGAAGAATTGGTTTCCGGAGTAACGGAGCATACCTTTAAAGTTTCTGAGAATAATTCTATGATTGTTTGGCAGGAAGGTAATAATGCCTACAAATCAAAAGAAATGTTTATGATGAGCTTAGAAAAAGAAAGCCGTGCCAGGATAAGTGCTGAAGAAAATGAGTGCGTCATGCCCCTGGGATTTATGGGTGATGATTTGGTATACGGTATTGCAACCATGGAAGATATTTATACTGATAGTATGGGTAATACCACCTTTCCCATGTATGTTGTTCATATTCGAAATCAGATGGGAGGTATTTTAAAAACTTACTCAGAAGAAGGTCGTTATGTAACAGGTTGTGAAATCCAAGATAATATGATTACGCTTATACAGGTAAAAAGAGATAATGATGGTATTGGTTTTGAAGATACTGCTTCCGGTACGATTTTAAATAATGAAGTGGAAGCAGAGGGTAAAAACAGTATTGAAATAGTAGCCACTGAGAGTTATAAAAAAATCGTACAGATTGTATTGCGTTCGGAATTAGACGATGATGCAATTAAATTTATGGCTCCGCAGGAAGTATTATATGAAGGCGACAGAAGGGTTAACATTGATATTGCACCTCAGGAAAATGTTTATTATGTATATGCCTATGGAAGAATAGTGGGAGTTTATCCGAATCCGGGGGCTGCAATTCGAGACGCGTATGCAAATTCGGGAAGTGTTATAAATGCCGATGGTGATTATGTATGGATAAAAGGTAATTTGTCAACACGTAACCAGATTATGAAAATTACCGGAACTAAGATGGACGAAGAGACATCTTCTCTGGCTGTCTGCCTAGAGACTATTTTATCCTATGAAGGTTATTCCAGAGATGTGCAAAGTCTGCTTGATAAGGGATATAATGCAGTAGAAATCATGGAAGATGCAATGCCGGAGGCTGAGATTCTTGAATTGCAGGGTTGTAGCTTAGATTCTGTGCTTTACTATGTAAATCAGGATATTCCTGTGCTTTTTATCGGAGATGACGGTGAAGCGGTATTGCTTGTCGGATTCAATGAATTGAATACGGTCTGGATGAATCCGGAGAACGGAAGAGTCTATAAGGTAGGTATGAACGATTCTAAGGAATTCTTTGAAGAAAACGGAAACAATTTTATTGCCTATTTACGCGCTGAGGAGTAAGATTCATCCACATTAACTTAAAAGAAAAATAAGAATAAACAAATAAACTCCCGTCAAAGTTGGCGGGAGTTTTATAGTTGTTTGCAATAAATTAATCCTTGCTCATTTGGTCTAACAGAGCAATCTTAATATCATATAATTTACTTGACAAGTCTACATATACTTCATGAGGATTTGCAAAACGTCTGGTTTCATCCCACATGGTATTCTGGTCTTTTAAGCAGTAGTCTCTGATTTCCATAACGGAAGGAGAAGTGTAAACACATTCGCCTTTTAAGAAGATGGGTATCAGTAATTCTTTAATTGTAAAGGTGCCGGGCTTCATCTTGGTCTTTTTCCAAGGCTCGTTAGGGTCAAATAAAAGTATAAAGTCATCTTCGGTATATTTTTCATCTGCAAGGCAAATTAAATCAGCTTTGATTTTGCCGGTTTCTTTTTCGTAAATACGATATACGGTTTTGTTGCCGGGGTTTGTAACCTTGGCAGAGTTTTCGGATAATTTAATTTTCGGAATATATTTACCGTTCTCATCGCGGATTGCCGCAAGTTTATATACACCGCCGAAGGCAGGATTGTCTGCAGAGGTAATTAAATTAGTACCCACCCCCCAAGAGGTGATTTTGGCACCCTGTAATTTCAGACTTTCAATTAAATATTCATCCAAATCACTGGATGCGGAAATGACAGCATCAGGGAAGCCGGCAGCATCTAACATTTTACGGGCTTTCTTAGACATGTAAGCTAAGTCACCGCTATCTAAACGGATACCGTAGTAACCTAAGTTAATACCTGCTTCACGCATTTCGGTAAATACGCGAATAGCGTTTGGAACACCGGATTTTAAGGTGTCGTAAGTGTCTACCAAAAGAATACAGGCGTTAGGATAAAGGTTGGCATAAGTCTTAAAAGCAGTGTATTCGTCTTCAAAACTCATAATCCAGCTGTGGGCATGGGTTCCTTTTACGGGGACATCGAATAATTGACCGCAAAGTACATTGGAGGTTCCGATACAACCACCAATCATGGCAGCTCTTGCACCATAAGTACCTGCATCAGGCCCTTGCGCACGTCTTAAACCAAACTCCATAATACCGTCGCCCTGTGCGGCATATGCCACGCGGGAAGCTTTGGTGGCAATTAAACTTTGATGATTAATGATGTTAAGGATTGCAGTTTCTACAAGCTGGGCTTCCATAATGGGAGCAATTACTTTAAGAAGCGGTTCCCTGGGGAATACAACAGTTCCCTCAGGAATTGCATAGATATCACCGCTAAAACGGAAGGTACTTAAATAATCTAAGAAATCCTGTTCAAAGATACCTAAACCTGCAAGGTAATCAACATCTTCTTTTTCAAATTTTAATTCTTTAATATACTGAATGACCTGTTCCAAACCGGCTGCAATGGCGTAACCGCCGCCGGAAGGATTGGTACGGTAAAACATATCAAATACAACGGTTTTATCATTTTTACTCTTAAAGTAACCCTGCATCATGGTGAGCTCATAAAGGTCAGTCATGAGGGTTAAGTTTTGTCTGTCCATAAGTTCCTCCCCAATAGGAAATATAGTTTGAGTATTACCAAATTTGGCGTAAAAACTCATTAAGGATATGATACTCTTTTTTTATGGGAAAAGCAAGGCAGAAAGGGGATGAGTGAGAAGCTGCAACCGATGTAAAGAATGGTGTGTATACTGCAACATTACCTTGAATTTACACTCATAAAAGGATATAATTAAAAAGTATGTTATAATGTGTGAAGAATGCCTTTGTATCTGCACAAAGACAAACGGAAGAAGAATATTTTATAATAATGGATATGTGCTTTGGCACAGAACGGAGGATGCTATGAAAATCACGGTTGTGGCCGGAGGAAACAGTACGGAAAGAGACGTATCATTAGTTTCCGGTACAGGAGTATATCGTGCGTTAAAATCAAAGGGACATCAGGTGGTTCTTTTGGATGTGTATCTGGGCGTGGAATACGATAATTTGGATGTGATTTTTGATGATACAAGAGACTGGGCCGAGGGTATGAAAGCAGTAAGCGAGAAGAACCCTACCATGGATGAATTGAAGGCGTTAAAGAATGGTGATACTGACTTTTTCGGTAAAAATGTCTGTGAAATCTGTAAAAGATCTGACATTGTTTTTATGGCCCTTCACGGAGCTAACGGCGAAGACGGACGTATTCAGGCGGCTTTCGATTTAATGGGTATTAAATATACAGGAACCGATTATTTAAGCAGTGCTATCTGTATGGATAAGGCAATCACGAAGGAATATTTCCTGATGGGAAACGTGCCGACACCGAAATCCGTGACCGTTTATAAGGGGGAGGATGTGCGTTCCATGGCAGAGACCATTGGCTACCCTCTCGTGTTAAAAGTATCCCGGGGCGGTTCCAGTGTTGGTGTATATATGGTACAGAATAAAGAAGAGCTTCTTGAGACTGCCAATGATGCCTTCCAATACGAAGACAAGGTGCTTTTGGAACAGTTTATAAAAGGCCGTGAGTTTACCTGCGGACTTCTTGAGGGTAGAGCACTTCCGGTAGTGGAGATTGCGCCGGTAGAAGGCTTTTATGATTATAAAAATAAATATCAGGCAGGCAGTACCATTGAGACCTGTCCGGCAAATATTTCAGACTCTCTTAGAAATAAAATCCAGCAGGCGGCAGAACTTGCATACAAGGTACTCCATTTACAGACCTATGCCCGTATTGATTTTATGGCAGATGAAGAGGAGAACGTGTATTGCTTGGAGGCGAATACTTTGCCCGGTATGACACCGACCTCTCTTTTGCCTCAGGAGGCGGCGGCAGAGGGAATGGATTATGCATCCCTTTGTGAGCATATTATTGAGATATCTTTGAAGAAGTATAGTTAAGTACAGGTAAAAAGAAGAATTACATCTTTGTTGTTTATGTATTAAGCAGTAAATTCGAATAATAGTCAGAGAGGAAAACAGCATGAAAAACATGACCTTGGAAAATATCGCCAAAGCCTGTGGCGGTGAGTTGGTTTTAAACGGAGCAGAAGCAACAGCTCGGATTGCCGGCGCAGTAATTGACTCAAGACTTGTAAAAGAAAATTATCTGTTTTTTGCCACCAAAGGCGAACGTGTGGATGGTCATGATTACATAGCGAAAGCCTTTGAACTTGGTGCAATTGTAGCAGTATGCGAACATATTCCTGAGGGTGTAGAGGGTACTTTTATTGTAGTAAAAGATACTTTTGTTGCCTTAAAGCAGATTGCCAAGTTTTATCGTGAGAGCCTTGATATTAAGGTAGTGGGTATTACGGGAAGCGTTGGCAAAACCAGCACCAAGGAATTTATAGCTTCCGTATTGGCAGAGAAATATAAAGTACTGAAAACCGAAGGGAATTTTAATAACGAAGTTGGGCTTCCACTAACCGTTTTAAAACTCCGAGAGGAACATGAGGTTGCAGTACTTGAAATGGGTATCAGCGACTTTGGCGAGATGACAAGGTTATCTGAAATTGCTCAGCCGGATGTGTGTGTTATTACTAATATTGGTCAGTGTCACTTAGAACAGCTTGGCGACAGGGATGGTGTGCTAAAAGCAAAGACAGAGGTCTTTGCAAATCTAAAAGAAGACGGTAGGGCATGTCTTTTTGCAGAAGATGATAAGTTGGCAGAAATTACAGAGGTTAATGGAAAGAAACCTGTTTTTTACGGTATGAAAGAAACAGATGAGATCTATGCCTCTGATGTGGTGAATAAAGGCCTTCTTGGCAGTGAGTGTGTGATTCATGCTAATGATATGAAGATAAATGCGGAGATTCCTTTGCCCGGTAAACATATGGTTTATAATGCCTTAGCGGCAACTGCCGTGGGTAAAATTATGGGATTGAATGAAGAAGAAATTGAAAAAGGAATCCGGTCGGTGGAAGCGGTCAGCGGACGCAGTCATTTGATAAAAACTTCCGAATACACCATTATTGATGATTGTTATAATGCGAACCCTGTATCCATGAAAGCAGCAATTGATTTGCTGGGTGAGGCTATTACCCGCAAAGTGGCAATCTTAGGTGATATGTTTGAGCTTGGAGAAAATGAGAAAGCATTACATCGGGGCGTGGGTGAATATGCGGCAAAACATAATGTAGATGTGCTGATTTGTGTGGGCTCCCTAAGTGAAGAAATGTATCAAGGTGCCGCGGAATGTGAGAATAAAAAGGACACCATGGAATTGTATCATTTTGCAACTCTTGAGGATTGTAAGAATGAAGTGGCAGGACTTTTAAAACAGGATGATGCAGTGTTGATTAAGGCTTCCCACGGAATGCATTTTACGGAATTGGTGGAACTTTTGACACAGGAGAATGAACCGGAATGTGAAGCGGGGAAGGAAGACATGGAAGCAAGAGAAGAATCAAAGAAAAAAGAAGAACTTGCAGAGGTTGAAAGAAAAGAGCAAACCGAAGAAATCCCGGGTGAAGAGGTACAGGTAAAAATGGATGAAATGAAGAAAGATAGTTCAGCAGTAGAGGATGCTTACAGCAAGGCAATGGAAGAAGTATATTCCGGCGTGAAGGCAGAAGAAAAAACGGATAAAAAGGCTGCCAAGAAAGCCGCAAAGGAAGCGAAAAAGGCTGAAAAAAATGGGAAAGAGGTTCTTCCTATTGAAGAAAATGTAGCAGAAAACGATGAAAATAAGAAATGGTATCAGAAACATAAGAAGGCAATTATTATTACCTGCATTGTTTTAGCGGTTTTAATTATTGGCTGTATTACAGGTTTAATTCTTTACAACAAGCATTATCAGTCCCTGACAAGAGGTGTTCTTTTGTATCAGGATAATGGTAGTATGATGAGCGAGAAGCTTTTTAAGGATGCCGTATATTCAGAGCAGTGGAACACATGGAATTTCAATGAAGAAGGCGAAAATAATAACGAAAATCCTTCTGCCGTAACTACTGACGGCAAATATATTTATTTTGCAATGAACGGAAACGGAGCGTCTTTTGACTTATATTGCGCAAAGAAAGGAAGCAGTAATGCTACCTTGATTTCACAGGGAGTAACTGACTATGAAATCGCTAAAAAAGGAGTAGTATACTATGCTGCAAGCAATGGATTTTATCAGTATATTGTAAAAGATGAAACCATTCAGAATCTGTGTAATGATGCAGTTACTTTTACATTAAATGATAAAAAAGATGCGGCCTTAATTCTTGGCGGAAGTGGTGGAAAATTAAGCAGTATTGAGCTTAATAATCCGGGAAGTCTTACCACTTTGGAGACCGGAGTTATAAGTGTAGAAGCAAATGCGGGGGATTTTAAGACTGTTGTTTATCAGAAAGAAGATGGTCTTTACATGCTTACAACTAAGAGTGGTGAAAAAGTAAAAATCAGCAAAGAATATAGCGAATGTTATATTTATAATATTGATAAAAAATGTGAAGTATATTATCTTACTGCAGAAAGAGGTCTTTACTATTATAAGGCCGGAGATGCAGAGAGTACTTTGGTTACTGCGGACGTATGGAAACTTCATGGTGCTGATGAAGATGCGTCGATGTTTTTTGCGGCAGTAGGACCTATTTCTGAAGCTTGCGAATACAAACTTGTGACAGGTGGAGAAGCCATTGCTATGAAGGATGTGGGCGTCATGGAATTAGGTGATGAAGTATATTTTGATACTTCGGGTAAGAAAGCATACTTTATCGGATACAGTAGAGATGATGACAGAGTGGGAACCTTATACTCTATGGGCTATCAGATGCTGGATAAGGGTAAGGTTGAAGTTGCAGATAATAATGTGATATCCATTGAATATGTTAATAAAGGTAAAATGTATCTGGGTAAAGATGCAGGAGACGGTAGTGTGGATTTATATTATGACAGTGCGTTGGTGGCCAGAAATATTATTCCAAACAGTATGTCGGCTACGGCAGACGGCAGAGCGGTTATTTTTGCATATCAGGTTTCTGATGAAAACGGCGACAGACAGCTTGCATTATACGATGGTGAGGTTGTGAAAGATATCGGCAGCTGTGTAGGTGAAAATTATTGTGCAGTTTCTGAAAAGGAAATTTATTTCATGCAGTATTCAGATGCCGGATTTGATTTGATGAAATATAACGGACGCAAAGTGAAGACTAGTTTGGAGGATATTGATAATTACTATTATCTGTTCTATTAAGCACGAGTGATTTATTTAAAAAGTATAGATAGCAATTAACATGTCTAACACATAAAGCGGACAAAAAAGCATAAAATGGAAGTAAAGAAGTCAAGGTGAAAATGATGAAAAAATTACTGGTATACGTTACTTTAAGCTTCCTATGTATGTTTTTTGCGGCTTGCAGTGAGAAGAATGAAACTACGGAAAAGATAAGAGATTTGGATTTTACGGTAGTTGCCACGGAGAATATTCCGGATGAACTGGTTACGGTTTTAGAGCAGAAAAAAGGTGATGTATTTTATCAAACCTATTCTGACGGGGACTTTATGTATTTATGTGTAGGCTATGGTGAACAGGCTACCGGAGGCTATAGCATCACCGTGAATGAATTGTATCTTACAAATGAGAGAGTGTGTATGGATACCACTTTGGTAGGACCGGGACCGGAGGAGAATCCGGCAGAAAATAAGTCCTATCCTTATGTGGTAATTTGCACGGAATATATTGATAAGCCGGTAGTGTTTAAGTAAGTGGAGGTACCAATGATTGTAATCAAAAATGGTTATGTCATTAATCCTAAGAATGGATTTGAAGGCAATACCGATATTGTAATAAAAGAAGATAGAATCACTGCCATCGGTTGTGATGAAATTCCTACAGAGGCAGAGATAATTGATGCAACGGGGCTGATTGTTGCCCCCGGTCTTGTGGACGTGCATACCCACTTTAGAGACCCGGGTTTTGAGTATAAAGAGGATATTTATACCGGCGCTAAAGCGGCGGCGGCAGGCGGTTATACCACTGTTATTATGATGTGTAATACCAAGCCCACCATTGATAATGTGGATACCTTGTCATATGTCCTTAATAAAGGCAGGGAAACCGGTATTCGCGTAGAAAGTTGCGGAGCAGTAAGCTTTGGACTAAAAGGAGAAAAATTAACTGATATGGATTCCCTTGCGGCAGCAGGTGCTATCGGTTTTACGGATGATGGAATTCCTCTTATGGATGAGGCGATTTTGCGTGAGGCTATGATGAAAACAGCGGCACTTAATATGCCAATCAGCCTTCACGAAGAGGATGCTTCTTTGATTACCAACAATGGAGTGAACCGTGGTAAAGTTTCTGAGCATTTCGGCATTGGCGGTTCTCCCAGAGAAGCGGAGATTAGTTTAATAGAAAGAGATTTGCAGATTGCGCTGGAGACTAACGCAATTGTAAACGTACAGCATATCAGCACCAAGGAAGGTGTTGAGTTGGTACGCAAGGCTAAGGCAGTACCCGGCAACCGTGTATATGCGGAAGCAACGCCCCATCATATTGCTTTAACGGAAGAGGCAGTGATTGCCAAAGGAACTCTTGCCAAGGTAAATCCTCCCATTCGTACCGAAGAAGACAGACTTGCTATTATCGAAGGCTTAAGAGACGGCACCATTGATATGATAGCAACAGATCATGCACCCCATGCCAAGGAAGAGAAGGACAAGCCCCTAACAGAGGCTCCCAGCGGTATGTTAGGTTTGGAAGCGGCATTGCCCTTATGCATTGAGAAGCTTGTAAAAGAGGCCGGAATGTCTATGATGGAAGTCTTGGACAAGCTGACCGCTAAGCCTGCGGCAATGTATAACATTGACAGAGGTGATTTAAGAGTAGGTGGACCTGCGGATATCGTAATTTTTAATCCGGATGAAAAGTGGAGAGTGAATGGTTTTCACTCCAAGTCACAGAACTCTCCTTTCTTAGGAGAAGAGCTGACGGGCAAGGTGAAGTATACCATTTGTAAGGGTAAGGTAGTGTACAGAGATTAGGAGGAATGCTTATGGATTATTCAAATGCTAGTCCGAAGCCTGTAATGAATCATGAATTTAAGGTACAAGGTGGTTGGATAAGAGGTTACCTGCTTGCGTTTATTCTGGTTCACATTTTTGTAATAATACCGATTGATATGTTGATGGTATTTCTGGTACGCATGCCGGAAGAAGGCGCTTTATTAGCTGCTCTTGGAGTTGGTTTGCTTATGGGATTTTTATGGTTTTTGCTTTTTCTGTATTTTATTTTATCATCCAAAGCTGTGATTGTTTACAGACAACAACTGGTGTTAAGAAAAATACTGAAAAAAACTGCTTATACATGTTCGGATATTGTGGCCATTGAGTGTAAGCATAAATCAGGGTTAAGGGTTAGCTATTATTACATTGAATTGTTTTTTCGAGATCAAACGAAATTTCAGGTAGAAAAACATCTGGGAAATTTTAAAGTGTTTGCGATTTATCTGTTGCAAATGCTGGATGCAGGGGTCATATCGGAGTATGCCGTTCAACCTTTGCATAGAGAAAGATTGCATATGTATGCACAAGGAAAGGGATTTAGGAGGTAAAGTATGTTTTATCGCAAAAAAGAAACCGCTAAGGTCTACAGCCAGACTGAAATTGCGGAAGGAATTTATGATTGTCTCATTGAAACAGAGGCAGCAGTCCACGCAAATGCTGGACAGTTTATCGGAATTTATCCGAAGGATAAGTCGCATCTTCTGGTGCGCCCCATCAGTATCTGTGATGTGGACAGAGAGAATAAAAGAATGCGTCTTGTATACCGTGTGGCAGGTGAAGGAACCAAGGAATTTGCTACTTACAAGGCAGAAGATACTATGGAGATTCTTGCTAACTTAGGCAATGGTTTCCCAGTGGAAGAAGCAGAAGGAAAGACCGTTGTTCTTATGGGCGGCGGTATCGGTATTCCGCCTATGTTAGGGCTTGCCAAGGCATTAAATGCGGACAAGCATATTTTCTTGGGATACCGTGACAGATACAACTTCCTTGCAGATGATTTTATGCCCTACGGTAATGTGTATATTGCAACGGAAGACGGCAGTGTGGGTTGTAAGGGCAATGTTTTAACTGCTTTGGGAACAACTACCATTAAGCCGGATATCATCATGGCCTGCGGTCCTATGCCCATGCTTCGCGCGATTAAAAAATACGCGGAAGAGAACAACATTACTGCATATATTTCCTTGGAAGAGAGAATGGCTTGCGGTGTTGGTGCCTGCCTTGGTTGCGTGTGCAAAACCACCAAGAAGGATTATCATTCTCACGTAAACAATACCAGAATTTGTACGGAAGGCCCCGTATTTGATGCTAGGGAGGTGGATATTTAATGAATACTCAGGTTACCATTGCAGGTGTTACTTTTAAAAATCCCGTTATGACGGCATCCGGCACCTTCGGTTCCGGTATGGAATACAGCCAGTTTGTGGACTTGAATAAATTAGGTGCCATTGTGACCAAGGGCGTTGCCAATGTGCCCTGGGCCGGCAATCCTACCCCCCGTGTGGCAGAAACCTATGGCGGTATGTTGAATGCCATCGGTTTGCAGAATCCCGGCGTAGATGTTTTTATTGAAAGAGATTTAGAATTTTTAAAGAAGTTTGATACTCCTGTTATCGTAAATGTTTGCGGTAAAACAGTAGAGGATTATTTGGAGACCGTAGAACGCTTGAATGATACAAATGTGGCAATGATGGAAATTAACGTTTCCTGCCCCAACGTAAAAGAGGGTGCTATTGCCTTTGGTCAGAAGGCAGACGCTTTGTTTGATATTACATCAAAGATTAAAAATGTTGCTAAGAAGCCTGTAATCATGAAGTTAAGCCCCAATGTTACCGACATTACTGAAATGGCAAAGGCGGCAGAGGCAGCAGGTGCGGATGCAATTTCTTTAATCAATACTATTACCGGTATGAAAATTGATGTAAACAGACGTCAGTTCGTGCTTGCAAATAAAACAGGCGGATTGTCAGGTCCTGCCATCAAGCCTGTTGCAGTTCGTATGGTTTATCAGTGTGCCAACGCAGTAAAAATTCCCATCATCGGTATGGGCGGTATCGCAACTGCGGAAGATGCACTTGAGTTCATTATGGCAGGTGCTACGGCTGTATCGGTAGGTGCCATGAATTTTATGAATCCTTATACAACCATAGAGGTTGTGGAAGGCATTGAAGGATATATGCTTAAGAATAAGATTTCAGATATTAAGGAACTTATCGGCTGCGTGAAGTAAGATGTGTGCCGCGTGGAAACGTAAAAATGCATCTGCCGCGAAGAGTAATAAGGTGTTGAGGTTTTGTTTTATATGTCTCAGGGACGCTTTCGCTTGTTTGTGCTACGCAACGGTACTTAAGACTGCATAAGACGCAGTCTAAGAACCGGCGAGCACAAAAACCCTTCGACTATATAAAAGAAAATCTCAACCTATATTGTGTGTGGCAGATGCATAAGTAAGGTTTCCACGCGGCACTTGTGATTAGATGAAAGAGGAAAGATATGAGAAGAGTGACTTGTGAAGAATATGCCCAATATATTGATATCGCCAATTCAAATCAATGTGGTAGGGTATATCCGCTATCCGTTGCGGAGGGAATTCAAAGCGGAGATATTTTTGTGAGTTCGGCAGATGCAAGTGAAGTACTGTTTTGGACACATTGTGGATTTGCATATCTTTCAGAAACAGTCAATGATATATTTTTGAAAGAAATATATGAGTATATGACAGATGAAAATATGCCAAGACGATTTTTGTTAATGACGGATAGTGAAAAGGTAGAAAGCTATTTTCGGACAAAAGAAAATGTTGTTTTGGAAAGAAGATCTCTTTTTGAGTACAGAGAAAATGCGGTCAATGCAAAAATTGATGTGCCTAAGGAATTTGAACTGAAAGAACTGGATGCCGGGTTTTTATCTAAAGTTTCCGGAAATATTGTTCCTTCGCTGTTTTGGAAAAGCGCAGATGATTTTTTGTTAAAGGGAAAAGGATATTGTGTAGTACATAATGAAGAGGTTGCATCTTGGGCTTTTTCGGCCGCGGTAAGCAGTCAGGAAATCGATATCGGAATTGAAACAAATTTGAAATATCAGAAACAAGGATTAGGCATGATAGTGGCGAAAAGAATGATGCAATATGCAATCGAACAAGGAAAGAAGCCTGTGTGGGCGTGCCACTATCAAAATACAGCTTCAGCTAAAATGGCTGAGAAACTAGGCTTTGTAAAGACTGGTGAATGTACAATTATTAAGCGTAAAATGTAAAAGGAGCAACAATGAACAACTTTACAATCAGACAAGCAGATATAAATGATGTATCAACAATTCTTTCGTTTATCAAAGAATTGGCGGAGTATGAGAATATGTCCGACCAAGTGGTGGCTACGGAGGAACTTTTGAAAGAGTGGCTTTTTGAAAAGAAAAAAGCGGAAGTGCTTCTTGCGATGAAAGGTGGTATAGCGGTAGGTATTGCCCTGTATTTTTATAACTTCTCCACATTTCTTGGTCGTGCCGGAATTTACCTGGAAGACTTATTTGTCAAAAAAGAGTATCGCGGCAAAGGTTATGGTAAGGCATTGTTAAAAGAGCTTGCCCGCATTGCCGTATCCCAAGGGTGTGGTCGCTTGGAGTGGAGTTGTCTTGACTGGAATCAGCCAAGTATTGACTTTTATCTGTCTTTAGGAGCAACACCTATGAATGAATGGACGCAGTATCGTCTTGCCGGAGAAACGCTGGAGAAATTCTCGCACTAGTATATTATACCAAAACCGAATGGACCGTGGTGATAACAAGTTGGTTCGAAGGGCTTTTGTACCCGGCCCTAAGAAACAATTGTTATCACCACGGTCCAAGACCTTTAAATAATGACCTTTTATCAATTACTTCATCACAATTAACTTCTGTCCCTTCTTCACGGCATCGGAAGTGAGGTTGTTTTGTTCTTTGATTCTTGCCAGAGGCACCCGATATTCCTTGCCTATATTCCATAGACAATCACCATCTTTTACGAAATAGACGGCGATACCCGGACAGTTTGCACAGTTGCTGTTTTTATTATCTGTTGCATCGATATCGCTGACTGCTTCGATTTCATTGAGATCATAGGCAAAAATTCGAAACGCAACAGAAACTTTTACATCAAGGCTGTCGCTTCCGGCTGAAGTTAACTGGCATTGCTCTAAATTGGCATCAAGCTGATAAATGGTTTGCTCGTTGATGCCCGGCAAATCAATAGAGTAGTTAAAAGGAACTTCAAAGCTGCCTGTTCGGTACGGGAAACGGTCATCATCTGTAATATAGATGAAAGTAATAGTGATGTAGCCTTCTACGTCGATAGAGTTATCGCCTATGTTCGCATTTTCCGGAACAAGCTGAGCGGTAGAGTACTTAATTTGTAATAGTTCTTCGCCTTTGGAATTGAAGGGAATTTTTTCCTGCATGTGCATTATAGCTGCAGATTGAGCCAGTAAGGATTTTACATTATATTTTTTGTAATCCACCTCTATTTCATTATAAACACCATATACATCGCAAATGTATTCCGTATTTTTATCTTCATAAAGTTTCATGTATAAATCCATTACGATATCAAAACCGATAAGGCGTTCTTCTCCGTCCAGGTCGGGACGGATTTCGCAATCTTTCTGTGAAATGGTATATGCTATATCAGGAATTAGACAATCCTTACTGCCGGTACATTCAATGCTTTGTGTAAACGGCATGGATGTTTCAAAAAACTCATATCCGTTAGTATCGTCTCCCGGGCGATAGATGAAAAACATATTTACATCGCCTTTAATATTTATTTTTTCGTCTGACGGTTTAAAGTCCAGACTACTTAAGTTTATATCGCTCCAGAGAATTTCTGACATAACAGGTAAATTGGCGGGGAGTTTTACTTCATCACGAATGCGGCAGATATCTTTTTTCATTACAGCAATACTTAATAACTGCTGATTACAAAGACGATATTCTACCGGTTCGTCTTTGGTGACACTTGTGCTGATTTCTTCGGTGTATACAGATTCCTGCAACACGGTTAAAAGAACCAATGCCTGCACATTTACTTTACGGGAGTTGATGGTAGTAATATGTATGTGTTCTAACTCTGTTGTTATGATAGGGTTATCGCCGGAAGAGACACAGTCTGTATTAATGCGCTCTTCAAAAGGTATTTTACCGCTAAAAGAATGTAAGGCACCGAAACTGTCATCTGCCTCATATAAAAGGTGATACATAAGTTTACCGCGAACCAATACCTGTTCATCGTAAGCGCGGACTTCTTCAATTTTGATAATACCATCGCTTAAAAGTATGCGGGAAATGTCCGCTTTGCTGTCACTGACATTACAGTCCTCATCTAAGGTAAACTGGGATTCAACACGACAATCGGTGCGATCCATATGTATATCAGTTTTGATTAATTCCATAAAAACTCCTTTCAACAAAAATAAGACTCTGCACGTATTCTTTAAAGAATATGCGTACAGAGTCTTAAATATGCTGTTTTATACAGAAATTACCGCTTAGAATTAAAATTAGTTTGTTGCGGTGGTTTCTTCGGTTTTGCCTGTCAGCTTATCAAATTTTTCCATAACTGCGTCATATGTTCTCTGGGAAATATCAGGAAGTTCGCCACCCCAGGTTTTAGCTGCTTTATCAAAGCCCTTCTGGAATGCGGCTCTCATTTCTTCTAACTTCTCAGGGTCATCTCCTGCCAATGCAACTGCAAAATCAACGATACGGTCAGAGGTTGCATTAACGCCCCAATATCCGTCTTCGGCGATATCGGCCTGTGCCTGTGCTTTAGTAGCAGGATCAACGGTAAAATTGCCACTGGCTAGGAACTGCCAAATGTTGTTAGCTTTGCCGTAGGCATCGCCCTGGCCGGAAATTAACTTGTGCACAATATTTTCTAACTGAGCAACTCTTGCATCGTTAGCAGCCTTGATTTGGTTGGCAACCTCGGGATTTGCAACCTTTTTGCTTGTGTAAGCAGGTTTGTTTGCAGAAGATTCATATACAGCAGCTGCTTCATTTACTTTGGCAGTGTTTTCTGTCTTTTTGGCAGAATCTGTCTTGGTAGCATAGGTGCTGTAAGATGCTTCCATAGATGTGGTTACTGAATTAACACTCATTTCTTTACCCTCCTTGGTGATTATTTTAGTGCGCAGTTAGTCCATTAACTGCTTTCTAATAATATCGGCATTGAATTTAAAATGTTTATAGTATTTTCCGCTCTTTATTAAAAAAATTAACATTTTTTTTAATAATTTAATCTAAGAGGTTTTATAAGAGCAAGTGCGGCGACATGTCTTGAGTCCCCTTTTAAAAAGTGATATACTGATAAAGTATTTAAAGAAATGGATGACAAGAAACACGATATCAAAAAGTATGATGGCAAAACGGTATTTAAGATAGAGCATGGGAGGCTTAGTATGAACCGCTTGGAATTGAATGCATATGCAAAGGTAAACTTGGGGCTGGATGTTTTGCGAAGAAGAGAAGATGGGTATCATGAACTTCGTATGATTATGCAGACTGTGGATTTATTTGATACATTGACATTGGAAAAAAAAGAAGAAGCAGGAATCGAAATGACCTGTAATATAGAAGGTCTCCCCTGTGATGAAAGAAATCTGGTATATAAGTCTGCTAAATTAATGTTTGAGGAATACAAGCTTCCCGGAGGAATCCGTATTCATCTTGAGAAACGAATTCCTATGGCAGCAGGTATGGCTGGAGGAAGCACGGATGCAGCAGCAGTTTTTAACGGAATGAATGAACTGTATGAGCTGGGCGTGACGAAAGAACGACTTTGTGAGCTGGGCGTAAAAATCGGTGCTGACGTGCCGTATTGTATTGTGGGTGGCACCGCACTTTCGGAAGGAATCGGAGAAGTGCTTACCATGTTGCCCAATGTACCTGACTGCGTGGTTTTAATCGCAAAGCCGGATTTTGATGTATCTACGAAGTATGTGTTTGAAAATCTTCACGCTAATTCCTTAACTTATCATCCCGACATTGATGCCATGGCAGAGGCTATTCGTGCCGGTGATTTACAAGGCGTAGTTAAGGTAATGGATAATGTGCTGGAAACCGTAACAGAAACAAAATATACCGAAATTACCGAGATTAAAAATGTAATGAAGGAGCATAATGCCATGCGTGCCATGATGAGTGGCAGCGGTCCTACCGTATTCGGATTATATAAAAGTGAGGAAGATGCCAAAGGGGCTGCGGAAGAAATTAAGAAGAGAAATCTTGCCAAGCAGGTATTTGTTTCATCCTTCTATCACCCCATAAAATAATTTTTTGTGTATATTCTTTTTTTTAGAGGTAATGCTGATATCAGAACGCGTTTTACATAGCAACTTGAAATCAGATTGCATTTAAGAAAGGATATTAGCATGAATTTTATAAAAGAAAAACTGTTTACAAGGAAGGATTTACTTACGTTTCTTACGATTCCTCTGATTCTTTGGTTTACCGTGTTTCCGGAATTCAGTATAACGGCGGACTGTTGCAGTGTCGTGGATGAAAATGGTCAGATTGTGGAATTTAAAATGGATGACAGGGAACTTGCCATGGCAGTGCTTGCAGCGGATGAGGATGAAATTGTTATAAAAAGTAAAATCTGGGAAATGATTACGAATTGGAATAAAGAAGCTCATGATGAAAGAAGTACAAATTAAAATAACCGGCCGCCAGAAACTGGGAGAAGAAAAGGATGAAACTATAGTCTGTGCGGAGGGTACATATGAACTGAATAAAGAAGTACATCGCGTGGAATATGATGAAAAACAAGAGGATGGAGCGATAATACATAATATTATCCGTGCTTCTGAGAGGGGAGTAAAAATTGAAAAACGTGGAGCTGTTGTTACCGACATGTTTTTTGTCCCCGGCAAAAAAAAGGAGGTAAAATATCAGACCCCTTACGGAATGTTCATAATGGAAAACGATTGCAGTAAGATTGATATTGCATGCGAGGGAGAACGATTGTTGATTAAAACAGAATATACTTTGTGCAGCAATGGAGAACTTGTTTCCGAATGTGAAACAGAGATTGTGATAACAGACAAAAAGAAAAACCGTGAAAATTAATTTCACGGTTTTATTATGTGCTTATTTTACAGGTTTTGCGCCGGCTTTTTCCTGCAATTTATCAATGGTTCGTTTGAAAAAACCTTTCTTTTGCTGAGGCACGGGGGTGTTCTTGCCGTGTAAGCCTTTAACGCTTAAGATGTAACCACCGCTTATCACTGCTTTTACTTCCTTTTTGACAGGTACGGTGTCAAAAACTTTGTCATCACAGAGAAGAGAAGTGATCTGGGGTCCGATTTTAGCTTTTACTACATACACCTTCATGTTTCTTGACATCTTAGGTGCCTGATCTAAAACTGCTTGGGGGAAACCTGCGTCTTTTAATTTTACTCTCTTTTTATCAATAATCAACATATTGACGGTTTGCTTATTTGCTTCCATCATCTGTTGCTGTTCTGCCTGCTTCTTTTCCATTTTCTTTCCGAGAAAATAAAGAACAATCATAGATATAATAATTACCGCCAGAACGATAATGGTTATAATCCATCCGGTACTAAGCTTGGCTAATAAAAGATACTGCATTCTTGTAAGCCTCCTGTTTCAACGATTTCTTATGCAAGAAACATTGTAACATTCTTTGAAATAAAAGGCAAGAAAAAGTACCCTGATATATTATTTTAGGAATTATTTGGTGAGTGTTGTAATTGTATGTAAAAATGTTATATAATAAAAACAACTATGGATTAAGGAGGAACGCAAAATGCGCAAGAGAATATTTCAGATGATAACCACAATTTTGTTACTTGTGACAATTTGCGGACAAACCATATATGCAACCACTTCCAGCGAGATTCAATCCGAGATTGATGAAAAAGAAGAAGAAATGGAACAGAATCAGCAGGAATTGGACGAAATAGAAGAAAATATTGATGCTTTGGAAGATGAACAGGCTGAAATAGAAGACGAAATAGAAGTGCTGACTACCGCTATCGTAGAGGTAATGGCAAGTATTGAACTTTTGGAAGGTGATATTGAAGTTCTGGAGGGCGATATTGAACAGGCGGAGCTGGATTTGGCAGATGCAATTGCTAAAGAAGAGCAACAATATGCAGATACAATGGTCCGTATACAGGTAATGTACGAAAAGAATGATAATTCTTATATCAGTATGCTTATGGAATCTAAAAGTTTGTCCGACTTATTTACAAGGGTAGAGTACATACAACAGGTGTATGACTATGATAATCAGATGTTGGAAGAGTATCAGCAGACGAAGTTGGAAGTTGCACAATTAAAAGAAGAATTGGAAATTGAAGAAGCAGAACTTGAAGCAGCAAAAGAAGAATGTGAACTTGAGAAAGCTGAATTGGAAGCTATGGTTGCAGAACTTCAGGTAGTGTCTGAGGAATATGAGGCGCAGATTGCTGATGCGCAGGCGCAGGCAGATACCTATGCTGCACAGATTAGGGAGCAGAATGAGGCTATCAGGCAGTTGGAGCAGGATAGGCAGGAAGCGTTGGAGCGCGAAGAAGCGGAAGCAAATCCGGGAGGCACCGGCGGTACCACAACAGGCGGAACAAACTCTTCGGGAGGTAATAAATATACAGGTTCTGCTTATACGATAGATACGTCGATTATTAATAATGCGTCAGGCAGTGATGCGGGAAAACAGGTAGCGTTGTATGCGGTTCAGTTTTTAGGAAACCCTTATGTTATGGGAGGAACATCACTTACCAACGGAACAGATTGTTCCGGTTTTACGCAGTCGGTATATAAGCAGTTTGGTGTTAGTATTCCAAGGACATCATATTCACAACGAACGGTTGGAACGGAAGTTTCTTATGCAGAAGCACAACCGGGAGATATTATCTGTTATGCAGGGCATGTTGCTATTTATGTTGGCGGCGGATTGATTGTACATGCCAGTTCGGCAAAAACCGGCATTAAGATATCAAATGCTACATATCGTACGATTATAACGGTAAGAAGAGTTTTATAGAATATTAGGCAAAGAGGCTTAAAATGGGGGACAGAAAATACCAGGATAAAAAAATATACACGTTCGAACCGGGAGATGTCATTTATAAGAAAGATGAAGAAGTGCAGTTTCTTGCCATGATAGTGGAAGGCGAGATTAATGCGCAGACAGTATATGGTGCAATCTGTCTTGGGGCAGGCGACATGATTGGCATAAGTGATATCTGGTCGGGAACATATGGTTTTGATTATGTTGCAGTGACAAATGTGAAGGTATGCATGTATGCTTTTACAGGGTCAAGTCTTTTAAAACCTGTTTTTGGCGGAGAGAAAAAATATCTCTCCGTTTCTGTTCTGTCTGCAATTCGTTTGTACAAACAACAATACAGTCTGCAGAATCAATGGTATCAACGTAGTAAAAGGGCATATGGGAAGTTAAAAGTAAGTTACGAGAAATATAAAAATTTTACTAAGAAATATAATGTAAAAGTTCAAAGCCTCAATCATATTGAGGAACTGGAGAACAGTTATCAGACGTATGCACCGGACAGTTATACAGAAGAGGTTGTTTCAGAATTATCTCTCTTGAGTTTGGAAGCAATCGAAAATTTCTTGGGAAATACACCCTATACTGCTATGAGTTTTCTGAAGATGATTGAAGAAAGCTGTCGTAATATGGGAATGGCGGCAGAGAAGTGTATGTACTTTTATGAAGATATCGGAAAGATGTTTTTTGGTTCAGATAAAGATAATCTGTACACCGGTTATTATGAGATGGCATTGCAGATTAGGGATGGAAAAGGTGACATACAGCCTGTAGTACAGGAACTGGAAATGATTTATGCAATGTCACAGACGATGGATAAAGAGTTTGTTGGAATTATCGGTATCAGCATGGTTTCTCAAACTGAAAAAATAAGAGATGCGATTGGTATATTGCAAACATCTGCAGAGACGGAAGATGTCATTATGATGACGGAGTATACTGCCAATCAGATGTTAGAGGCTCAGAATGCATTTTCAGGACTTACCAAAAAACTTTTGGATTATGCAGAGGTAACAGGGGCCAGAAAGCAAGAATTTATGGATGGATTAACAACATTCAGGATGCTTGTTAAAAACCAGTTTCGGGCTCCTAATGCAGTTAAAATCATTCATGAATTTGAAACTTTGTTTTACGAATTATATGAGGCTGTTTTTAAGAGAAAAGAGCAGGAAAGTGAATCTGCTCCTTTTTGGACAAATCTGTTTTTGGATTACGGCATTATAAGTGATACGGATTTTACGAAAGAGGAACAGGTCAGAATATATAATTTAATTAAAGAAAGAAACTATGAGGGTAAGTACAAGGTTTTTACCATAAGTCAATGGCTTCATCAGATTTATACAGGTCAAAGAGAACCTTCCCGCGATGAACTGGGTAGGGATTATAAAGAATTTCTTCAGGAGTTTAAAAAGAAACGAAGCGTCAGTCCGGAGGAAGAGAGAGAGTATCATAACGATATGATGCGTAAGGTACGTTTTGAAATCAAAAACTTCTTTCGTCCCAACAGCCGTATTGTATATAGCGCCAACGCTACTTTTTGTCCGTTCGTAACGGGCGGGGAACTGGCAGGTAATATTGCAAACAGCATTCTTTCATATGAGAGAGTGGAGCAATTAATGGACTCAGTTCGTGATGTGGATTTTTCGATTTTTTATCGTGAATATTCCTATCATGATCAGGAAGGTGGCGGCAGAACGCTACGCCTTATGACAGAGGTGCTTCCGGATATTATTTTAATTCCACATGTAGGGTACAGAGGAAGTATGTGGCAGGAAATAGAAGGACGCAAGAGAGTAAGTCCTGCAAGGTTTGTCCTTCCTTTATATCCTCAAGGCGATTTGCAGGAGATGCTTCTTAATATGATGGGACGATACCGCTGGGAATTTTGTCGGACGGAGCAGGGAGTCCGTTGGAATGATATTGCAGAACGTTCTTTAACTTCCGAATATTTTGATTACATACAATTTTACAAAAAGAATAATGAGTTATCGGATGCTAATAAACAGAAATTAAAAGATAAACTGACAAGATTTCGTAATAACACTTCCGAGGTGTTTATTGCAGATTATATTGCATGGATGAAGTATGAGTCAGAAGGCGCAAACCGGTTAAATAAGGTATGCCGCAATATTATGACAGAGTACTGTCTTTTTTCAAAAGAGATTCGTGATGCGTTGAAGCAGAATCCCATGTTTGGTGAGGTTATTATCCGGGTAGAGAATAAAAGAAAGCGTAAGGAAACAGAATTTTCACGGTATCTTTTATCTATGGAAAAGAAAGGTTTTCAGCCTACGCCGGAGCTGTTGGAACACTTGAAATTCTTACAGTCATAACTTGATTTCTGAAATACCCTGTGCTATTATATCTTAATTGAGGTTTTTGACGAAAAATATCGAAGGTGGTAAGCGTCAAAAGGAATAAGAGAGGAAGTGTGGGCTTGGAAGAAAAAAGAAAATTTTATATTGTCTGCGGTCATTATGGTTGCGGTAAAAGTAATTTTTCTTTGAATCTTGCCATAAACCGAGCCAAGCAGGGACGAAAAGTTACTCTGGTAGATTTGGACCTGGTAAATCCCTATTTTCTATCCTCGGGTTATAAAGAGAAGCTGGAAACTATGGGTATTACCGTAATCGCTCCCATGTTTGCAAATACAAATGTGGAGACTCCGGGATTCCCTGTGAATCTTAATATGGTATTTGAAACCGATAATGACGTTATTATGGATGTGGGTGGCGATGATGCAGGTTCCGTGGTACTGGGAAGATTTCATAAACAGTTGGCGGATACGGATTATGAGATGTTGTATCTGGTAAACCGATATCGAAACCTGACTGCTACAGCGGAAGAAACGCTTGAGATTATGAATGAGATTGAAAGTGCCTCCAGATGTAAGGTTACGGCGATTATAAATAACTCCCATTTGAAATATGACACTTCATGGGAGACTATAGAGAATTCCCTGGCATATGCAAAAGAAATTGCAGAATGTTGTAAATTGCCGTTATGGGCAACTACCATACCTACATATCTGTATAAAGATGACCGAGTGCGTGGTTTGACAGAGAATTATCCTGATGCCAAATGGTATCCGGTAGAAATATATGTAAGGGCACCATGGGAGACAGGAGAGCCTGATTTTGACAGAATGTAGGAATTAATAACCATATTAAAAGAAAGTCTCAAAAAAGCAGTTTTTGCGGATGTGGTTGTAAATGAAAAAATATAAAATAAACGCTAGCAGAAAGTGAGGAAATAAACATGGCAAAAATTACAGTAAATGAAGCTTTATGTAAGGGCTGTGGATTGTGTGTTACCGCCTGTCCCAAAAAGATTCTTGTTCTTTCCAAGGATAAAATTAATGCGAAGGGATATCATCCTTCCACATTGACAGACGAGTCAGCATGTATCGGTTGCGCATCCTGTGCAATTATGTGTCCTGACGTGGCAATTACCGTAGAAAGATAGAAGAATTTGAAAGGAGATAATTAAAATGGCAGAGAAAGTTTTAATGAAAGGTAACGAAGCTTTGGCAGAAGCTGCTATCCAGTGCGGCTGTAAGCATTACTTCGGATACCCTATTACACCGCAGACTGAAATTGCGGCATATATGTCTAAGCGTTTACCTAAGGAGGGGGGCGTATTTTTACAGGCTGAATCAGAAGTGGCAGCGATTAACATGGTACTCGGAGCAACCGCAGCTGGTGTGCGTTCCATGACTTCTTCCAGTTCGCCCGGGGTTAGTTTGAAGTCTGAAGGTGTATCTTACATAGCAGGTTCTGATTTACCGGCACTGATTATTAACGTACAGAGAGGCGGCCCCGGTCTTGGAGGTATCCAGCCTTCCCAGTCTGATTATTGGCAGGCAACCAAGGCGCTCGGACATGGTGACTTCCAGATGTTTGTTCTGGCACCTTCCACTATTCAGGAGATGGTTGACTTTGTTCCCCTTGCTTTTGAAGTAGGTGAGAAGTACAGAGTTCCTTCCATGATTCTTTCCGACGGTATGTTGGGACAGATGATGGAACCTGTTGAGTTCCCCGAGAAGAAGGATGTTGCAATTGCAGAGAAGCCTTGGGCAACCAACGGACATCAGAACAAGAGACCTAAAAATATCGTAAATTCATTATACATCGAGCCTGAAGTGCTTGAAAATCTCGTAAAAGAACGTTATGAAAGATATGAGAAGATTAAAGCAGAAGAACAGCGTGCAGAAGAGTTTATGACAGACGATGCAGAAATCGTTGTTGTAGCGTTTGGTGCTTCTTCACGTGTGGCAAGAAGTGCAATTAAGACTGCAAGAGAAGAGGGCATTAAAGTTGGTATGATTCGTCCTATTACCCTATGGCCTTTCCCTGATAAGACAATCGAAAAGGTTGTGCCTACTGCAAAGAAATTCCTTTGCGTAGAAATGAACATGGGTCAGATGGTTGATGATGTGCGCCTTGTAGTAAACGGCAGAAAGCCCGTTGAATTCTTCGGACGTACCGGTGGTGTAATTCCTACACCTGCAGAGGTACTTGAACAGATACGCGCACTTGCAGGAAAGGAGATGTAATCATGGCTGTTGTATTTGAAAAAACCAAGGCATTAACAGATGTGCCTTTTCATTACTGCCCCGGATGTACACACGGTATTGTACATCGTCTGGTTGCAGAAGTTTTAGATGAGTTAGGTGTAGTGGGACAGACAGTAGGTGTTGCTTCCGTAGGTTGTTCCGTATTCAGCTACAATTATTTTAACTGTGACATGGTGCAGGCTGCACATGGTCGTGCTCCCGCAGTTGCTACAGGTATTAAGAGAGCAGTTCCTGAGAACGTAGTATTTACATATCAGGGTGATGGTGACTTGGCAGCTATCGGTATGGCAGAAACCGTACACGCAGCAACCCGTGGCGAAAATATTACTGTTATTTTTATCAATAATGCAATTTATGGTATGACAGGTGGTCAGATGGCACCGACTTCATTGCCCGGACAGGTAACACAGACTTCACCTTACGGACGTGATACCGCTACAGCAGGTCATCCCATCCGCGTGTGTGAATTGCTTTCTACCTTAAGCGGTACCGCACTTGCACAGCGCGTAACCGTTGACAGTGTAAAGAATGTTAATATTGCTAAGAAAGCAATTAAGAAAGGTTTCCAGAACCAGATTGATAAAAAGGGTTATTCCATTATCGAAGTTGTTTCTACATGTCCTACTAACTGGGGACTTACTCCGGAAGAGTCTATGAAGTGGCTTCGTGAAAATATGCTTGAGTACTATCCTCTCGGCGTATACAAAGATATCGATGCAGAAGGAGGAGACAAATAATGAGCAAGACATTAAACGTATTATTGGCAGGCTTCGGCGGCCAGGGTATCCTCTTTGCAGGTAAAACAATTGCATATTCAGGTCTTATGGATAACAAGGAAATTTCTTGGCTTCCTTCATATGGTCCCGAAATGCGTGGCGGTACCTGTAACTGCAGCGTTGTTATCAGTGATGAATCCATTGGTTCACCTTTGGTAACACAGCCGGATGTATTAATCGCAATGAACCTTCCTTCTTTGGATAAGTTTGTAGATGCGGTTGTACCCGGTGGTACAATTCTCGTAGACAGTTCTATGATTTCAAAGAAAGTAGAGCGTACCGACGTAAATGTATATTACATCGATGCTACCAAGATTGCGGATGAAAAAGGCTTAAAAGGCTGTGCAATTATCATCCTTGTAGGTAAGATGTTTAAGGAAGTAGGCTTCTGCACAAAGGAAGCTTTGGATAAAGGTATCCAGAAAGTTATTCCTGCTAAGAAAGCAGCTATGCTTGGATTAAATCAGGAAGCATTGAAGATTGGTATGGAATCATAAAAGATTTTTGTCGGAATGGGAATCGTAAAAATACGATTCTCTATTCCTGTTTTTAAGGAGACTATAAGTCGCTTGCGACTTTTTCCTTTTATTTTAAGGAGGTTAACTATGGACGAAATCAGAGAAATCGCCCTGCGTATCAAAGAACTTCGTGAAATTTGTGATTATTCGGAAGAAGAAATTGCGAAAGAGCTTGGTATCAGCGTAGAATTATACAAGCAGTATGAAGCAAACGGAAAAGATATTCCTATTAACGTAATTTTTAAACTCTCCAAGATTTATAAAGTGGATTTTTCGGAAATTGTTACCGGTGTGTCTGCTAAGTTAAAAACCTATCAGGTAGTGCGCGGCGGAAACGGACAGAAGGCTGACAGATATCCGGGTTATGAATTCAGGGATCTGGCATATCATTTCAACAATACCATTATGCAACCGTTCCTGGTAACTTTGGACCCTTCCGATAAGAAAGCAGATCTCGTATCTCATCAGGGGGAAGAATTCAACTTGGTGTTAGAAGGTACTGTCGTCGTCACCTTTGGTGACCAGGATATCGTTTTAGAAAAAGGAGACAGTATTTATTTTAACCCTACCTACCCTCATGGACAGAGATGCGGCGGGGATGTGCCCGCAACATTCTTAACCATGATTGCGGAGTAAGGTTTATGCGTACAAAGCATGGAATGGAGATAAAATGTTAGAAAAGTTTTTACCTAGGATTGAGTTTGAATCCTATGATGATTTTAAAAAGAATTATACCGTAAATATTCCCGAAAATTTTAATTTTGGTTTTGATATTGTTGACGGTTGGGCGAAAGAAAAGCCAGAAAACCGTGCCTTGGTTTGGTGCAACGACCATAACGAAGAGAAAGTTTTTACTTTTGAAGATATGAGTAAGTTGTCTAACCGTGCGGCAAACTTTTTTGCAAGCAAAGGAATCAAAAAAGGTTCTGTTGTTATGCTTATTTTAAGAAGACGCTGGGAGTACTGGGTATGTGCTACCGGTTTGATTAAACTTGGTGCTATTGTAGTTCCGGGAACATTACAGCTTACCAAGAAGGATATTGCATATCGCGCCAATGCGGCAAATATTGAGATGTTTGTATGTTTAAATGATGCATATGTTGTAGAGCAGATGGAGCTTGCCAAGGAACAGGCACCGTGCATTAAACACATTGCGTTGGTAGATAATACAGAGCGTGAAGGCTGGATTAATTTTAACAAAGAATTAGTGGAGCAGTCTGATGTCTTTGAGCGTCCTACAGGTGATGCGGCAACGAAGAATACTGATATTATGCAGATTTATTTTACATCCGGAACAACCGGTATGCCCAAGATGGTTTGTCATAATTATATGCATCCTTTGGGTCACATTGTTACCGCAAAATATTGGCAGAGAGTGCAGGAAAATAAACTTCACATGAGCGTGTCCGATTCCGGCTGGGCGAAGTTTGGCTGGGGTAAAATCTATGGACAGTGGATTTGCGGCGCGACTATTTTCTGTTATGATATGGATAAGTTTATTCCGGCAAATCTTTTGGCTGTGATTGAGAGGTATAAATTGACAACCTTCTGTGCACCTCCTACCATGTATCGTTTTATGTTACAGGAAAAAGTAGAGGATTATGATTTGTCTTCCGTAGAACAGTGGTGTACTGCAGGTGAGGCGTTGAATCCTGAAGTATTTGACCGCTGGGAGGAATTAACCGGGAAAAAAATTGCTTCCGGTTTTGGTCAGACCGAAGGCACTGTTTTGATTGCTTGCTTTGAATGGTTTGAAGCAAAGCCCGGCACATTGGGCAAGCCTTCACCGATTTATGATTTAAGACTCTTAAATGACAAGGGAGAAGATTGTGAGAACGGTGAGGAAGGCGAAATTGTTATTTGCGGTTTGGATAAACAGCCTCCGGTTGGTCTTTTTGTCGGATATTATAAAGATGAGGAAATGACCAAAGAAGCTCTCGGCAGCGGTTCTTATAACTTAAAAGACGTTGCATGGAGAGATAATATGGGTTATCACTGGTTCGTAGGCCGTCATGATGATGTTATCAAGTGCTCCGGTTATCGTATCGGACCTTTTGAAGTAGAGAGTGCATTGGTTGAGCATCCGGCAGTTGTGGAATGCGCGATTACGGCAGCTCCTGATCCAATCAGAGGACAGGTAGTTAAGGCTACCGTGGTACTTGCTAAGGGTTATACTCCTTCCGATGAACTGATAAAGGAATTGCAGAATCACGTGAAGAAGGCGACAGCGCCTTACAAGTATCCCAGAATCGTAGAATTTGTGGATGAACTTCCTAAGACTTTGGGCGGTAAAATAAAGCGTGCACAGATTCGTAATGAGGATGCAACAAAATAATATATTTTAAAAGGTTGTGAAAAACAAAAAATATAGTGAAAAAAATCCCGATTGATGTTACACTAGGAAAGTGAGTAAGATCAGCGGGATTTTATTCTTAGAGCTGATAATTTAGGAGGAATATATGAGCAGTCAGAAACGTGAATTGCAGAAAAAGAAAAGAGAAAAAGCAATCCGGAAAGCAAAAACAAAAAAAAGCATACGAAATATTTTTATTGGAGTTGCAGTGCTTTTGTTAGTAGCTTTTATCGGATATGCAATTTATTATAATACTATTTTGCTTACCCGCCCCATTTCAAATTACAGTGAGGGATTGGCAGATGACGGAACCATTAAAGATATTGTGGTAAAGGATTATGTAGAGCTTTGTGACTATAATGCCATGGAAGTAAATTATAATGACCTTGCACCTGCTAAAGAAGAAATTGATAACCAGATTGATAATATATTGCAAAATCATAAGGAATATTCTACAGAGTCCGGACAGGTGGTTGAGTTGTTAGATACCATTAATCTCAATTATGTAGGTAAGATAGACGGAGTGGCGTTTGAAGGTGGAAGCACACCGGAGGGCGGTACTGAAATTGTAGTAGGAGAAGCCGGATTTATTGATGATTTTGAAGAACAGTTGGTAGGTAAAACAACCGGTTCCAGCTTTGATATTGAAGTAACGTTCCCGGAGGATTATCAGAATGCGGAGGTAGCGGGAAAGGATGCGGTATTCAGCATTACTCTAAACGGTATTTATGTTGTGCCTGAATTTAATGATGCATTTGTCAAAGAATATTTATCGGATTATGCCTTAACCGCAGATGCATATCGTCAATATTTAGAGGAAGAAGGTTTTCGCAGTGCATTGAAAGAGTATGTACAAACGTATATTGCCAACAGTTGTGCAGTACTTCAATATCCGGAAAAATATGTGGAAGATGTAATGGGTATTACCAAATATGATGACGTAAGCGAATACGAAAGTATGAATGAGATGTATTATATGTATCTCGGCGAAAAAATATATTCGTCTTTTAAGGATTATGTTATTGCATCTAAAGGTGTCGCAAGCGAGCTGGAATATGAAGCTTATCTTCGTCTTCAGGCACAAAAAGCAGTGGCAGAGCGTATGACGATTCAAGCTATTTATGAGGATGCAGGTTTGACAGTTACTTCGGAACATTTAAACAAGGTGCTTGCGGATAAAGGAAGCAGTATGGAATATATGGCGGATATGGAAGCAATGTACGGCAAGGGGTATATTTATCAGCTTGCTATGAAGGAAGCAGTAATTGAGTATTTGATGGATAATATTAAGGTTATAAAATAAGTTATTAAGTCCTGAGTAAGACAGTAAACTGCTCTTTTTTGCAAAAGGAACGGTTATGTTATTTAATTCATTGATTTTTATTACAGTATTTCTGCCTATTGTTTTGCTGGGGTGGTACGGGTTGCAACAACTTAAAAGCCCTATGCCGGCAAAACTTTTTTTGGTTGGCATGTCTCTGTGGTTTTACGGATACTATAATCCATGGTATTTATTGATATTGGTTGGAAGCACAATTGTTAATTTTATTATTAGTAAATTGTTTGAAAAGTGTAAAAAGGATAATCGCAGAAAAGTAATATTGTTTCTTGGTATTTTTTTTAATGTAGGACTGCTTTTTTATTTTAAATATTATAATTTCTTTCTTGATAATTGCAATTTCTTCTTCCATTCGGATTTTCATGTGGAAAAAATCGCACTACCTTTAGGAATCAGCTTTTTTACGTTCCAACAATTATCTTTTGTGATTGATAGGTATAAAAAAGATGCACCTGATTACGGCTTTTGGGATTATGCATGCTTTGTAACATATTTTCCGCAATTGATAGCAGGCCCTATTGTGTTACATAGTGAATTTATCCCACAGTTACAGGAGCGAAAGCATAGGAAACCGGACTGGAATATGTTTTACGACGGAATTGCTTTGTTTATTTTAGGTCTTGCTAAAAAAGTTTTATTGGCGGATATTTTGGCTATTGTGGTAAACGCTGAGTACAACAATATTGCATATTTGGATTTGCCGGCTGCATGGATTACCATAATTTTCTATATGTTGGAATTATATTTCGATTTTAGCGGTTATTGTGATATGGCAAGAGGTATTGGAAAAATGTTTGGTTTCCAATTGCCTGAGAATTTTGATTCACCTTTAATGGCAACCTCCGTGAAAGATTTTTGGCGTAGATGGCATATAACATTATCCCGCTTTTTGACAACCTATATTTATATTCCTTTAGGTGGAAACAGAAAAGGGTTGGCAATAAAATGCAGAAACTTATTCATTGTTTTTTTAATTAGCGGATTTTGGCACGGGGCAAACTGGACCTATGTAGTTTGGGGAATTTTACATGGTGCAGCCATGATATTTGAGGCCGTATTTCCAAAACTTCGTTTTCCCAAAGAGTGGATGAATCGCTTGGCTACAGGGATATATGTAACCTTTACATTTTCGATATTCCGAAGTGAATCATTGGCACAGGCGTGGTTATTGATTAAAAAGTTATTTGCCGGCGGGTTTACTTCTTTTACGGTGGGATTGAGTAATACGTTACAGATTCCGGAAACCTATGTTATCCGTAAAATGTTGGAATTGAAATTTCCGCAATGGCAGAATGTATTTTATATGTTTTGTTTATTTCTGCTTCTTGGTATATCCTTATATTTTATTCAAGGAAAAAAAGCAGAATCGTGGATTGAAAAGAATGGTTGCAAGACAAGAGGCATTTTAATGATGGCATTTTTATTTGTATGGGCATTCATTTCGTTGTCTCAGGTAAGTACTTTCTTATATTTTGATTTTTAAAGAGGAGAAAGAATCAAGATGGAGAAAATAAAAGCGCTTAAGAAACTGGTAATATGTATATTGATTTTTTTGATTATAGTCGGTGGCTTTGTTTGCGTTATGGACCCATTTTATGTATATCACGCACCGCTTGGGGGACAGGAGACTGTGCTGTACGACAGAGATTATCAGATGCCTGGCACAATCCGTAATTTTAAATATGATACTGTGATTTTAGGTTCGTCCGTGGCAGAAAATTTTGACAGTGAATATGTGGATGAATATTATAATGCTAATACAATTAAAATAATAAGAGCTTCCGGTTCTGTGGCAGATTTGCTTTATTATATGAATGCTGCGCATGATGAAAATAAGATTAAACAGGTTTTTTGGTGTCTGGACATTTTTGCCCTAACCAGTTCTACGCAAACTACATTTCAGAATAATGAGGAACTGAATTATCTCCATACTAAAAGTCCATTGGATGATATTACATATTTATATAACAAGGATATTTTGATGGAAGAGATTCCGCTGTCTTTAGCATATTCTGTCATGGATATTAATACCGGCGGTCAGGCATACAATTGGGCAGCCGATAAGGATTTTAGTGCTGCCGGAGCAATGCGTGCTTACAGTAAACCGCAAACAGTTGCTTCCGAGGCGGATTATTCTAACGAGTTGCAACTTTTGAATGAAAACTTGGCATTGGTCGTAAATGAGATTAAGGAACATCCCGACACGGAATATATTATTATGTTTCCGCCTTATTCCATGATGTGGTGGGATTGCGGATATGTAAATGGCATCGGTGACTTGTATTTAGAAGTACTGGAAGAAACATTATCTGTATTATGTACTTTGGATAATGCAAAGGTTTATTTCTTTCAGGATGAAAGAGATATTGTGTGCAACCTTGATAATTATATGGATATGATTCATTATTCTCCTGATATTAATCAATACATGTTGGAGTGTGTTGTTAAGGAGGAAAGAAGAGTGACTTCAGATAATGTTGAAGAGGTGCTTGGCAATATGAAGGACACATATCAATATATTATAAATGAAGGCATTTATATTTATTATCCGAAGGAAGAATAATGGAAATATACAATTAACATTAACCATAAAAATAAGCCAAATGTGATAGGCATACTTGCTATTGCTGTTTCATACAATGTAAAAAAAGCATGGCAGGGAAGCTTTGAAAACATATATTGAAGAACGCGCAATTGAAGTCGCAAATTATATTATTGAGCAGAATGCTACAGTGAGGCAGACAGCTAAAAAATTCGGAATCAGTAAGAGTACCGTACATATGGTGGTAACAATATAGAACGGTGGAAAGGCAAGGTTGTTTGGGTAGTTGAATAGGGGTAATGTAAGGACACTTCCGGTAGAAAATCGGAAGTGTTTTTTGTATAACAGATAGAATTTTGTGCGGCTTTACGCCATTAACTGTTTCAAATCAAACTTTATAAATGCATTTGTAGTACTTGATTCTTTCTAACTAATGTTTTTTGTTTATCAATTGCCCAGACGCAATTCTTACAGCATCGAAATCCCTATGCAAAATAAATCCGTTCAAGTCTATCACTTCATGAATTAAATATTTAGTTCCCTGCTTATCGCCATACTTATACACAACCGATGTACCGCCTTCGGTTGACGTGCGCGAACTCATAATTTTTCTGTTTAATAGTGAAAAATCATCTCCTTTTGCTTCGATTTGTCCTATTTTGTCTATTGTGTTTTTGTCTGTGTAATAGTTGCCATTTTTCATTTCAATTTTTGACAAAAAAGTGGATGTGTCTTCATGGTTTCTGATTGGCTTTCTACTACTTGTTTTGCCGGATGGCGTATTGCAGACCGAAATACTACTACTGTTGAAATTTGCATTGTCCATATCAGATTTCCTCCATTGATTGGCTGGGAGGAAACCTCACGGCGATACTTTGCTATAGTTCTGTGGCCATACATTTCGGAGTCCTCCTAATTTGCAAATGGCCAGCTTGCCCTATATAGCTGGTCTGTTAACTTGTTAATCTCACATGGTGCTTTCGGGCGCAGAAGTGATCAGTTTCTGCTCACATCCTTGTGAGAGAAAAGATTTTTAGTAATCTCTTTGATGATTTAAGTATAGAGGAAATGCCAGGAATAAGATAACGATGGGTTTGAATGGCAATATTCTTGAAAAATGTTCAAAAGAGGGATTCAAAAATTAAAATATTCGTGGTAGAATGAAGTTATTCGGCAGAGGAATATTTTATTCGAGAGAGGAATGTTTGGCGATATATGGCATTTAATATAGAAACTACGAAAGAACGCTTGAGTGAACTTTTTAAAAATGAGTCACAAGAGGCTGTTGGGAAAAAATTAAATATGACGCAGGGAAATGTGAGTAAGTTGCTTACTGGAAAGCAGCATCCTACTGTTGAAACCATTTTTCAGATTGCAAAAGAATATAATGTTTCTACAGATTGGTTATTGGGGCTGACGGAGGAAAAGAAAATTGCGAAACAAGATATGTCTTACGGTGATATCTTGAAAATGTTTTCGATATTAGGTGAAAAAGGAGCATTATGGCCATTTTGTAGTACCATGCATACTGTAGACGGTATTGATAAGGAGTTGCCAATGGTTACTAATGTTGGGATAGGTGATGAAATTCTTCAATCGATTTTGTATGAGTGGAAAACCATGCTCCAAAGCCAAGAAGATATTTATCAGATTTGGTTGGATAAAAGACTTAAGGAATATGCAGAGATAGATTATATTTCTTGGGATGAAGATGTAAAAAACTTTTTTTATGAATGCAGACCACTTCAAGGTGTTTCGCATGAATTTTTGAAGGCATTTTTCTCGGTATATAAAAAGAAGAATTGCCCAGGAGACAAAATCAAATAATAAGTTTTTTGATTCGATTAGTAGGTGATAGTATGGCATTAGTAATAGATATAATTAAAGCTAGAATGAAAGAAGCCTTTGGACAGGATTCTCAAGAGACAGTTGGAAAGAAATTGAATATGACACAGGGGAATGTAAGTAAGTTACTTTCCGGAACGCAGCAACCGACACTGGAAACAATATATCATGTTTCTGAAATATACGGAGTTTCTGTGGATTGGCTGTTAGGATTGTCTGATAAAAAGGAAATAGATAAATCATGCGAAGGAATTACATATGCTACCGCAGTAAGAAATTTGCATGAGTTAATACGACATGGAGCATTAAAAATGGAGGAAAGTGCAAATGCAGTATCCTTTAAAGTCACTGATCCATTAATAAAGATGCTTACGAAGAAAAACGTGACGATATATAAAACGGATAAAGAACTTTATGATAATTGGAATGAAACAAAACTTGCTTTATTCCAGGATCGCCCTTTGATTTGGGAAGGTACTTGGAGTATGAATGGTTTGGATTTTTTGACTGGCGAAGCTGTGACAGAGGCAAATTGGTTAGAAGTATGGGATGAAGCTAAAAAGGTCGAAAATGATTATGCGGAATTTATGAGTGATAATACAGGACCTTTTGGAGAGTGAGATACGAAACTATGGATGATTTAAAGGATATAGTCAAAGAGCGATTGGCTGAATTGTTTGAAAAAGAAACGCAAGAAATTACTGCTGGAAGATTGCAGACATCACAAGGGAATGTTAGTAAATGGCTAACGGGTACACAGTTGATTACTACAGACAATTTATATCGGATTGCAAGGACTTATAATGTGTCTATTGATTGGATTTTGGGTCTCAGTGATGTGAGAGATATAAATGGTTTGAATATAGATGATCTTACATATGAGCAGGTTGCGAGAATTATGGATAGGCTAATCATTAACGATAATATGAAAATCCTAAATCATAAGGAAGCAGTGCGGCAAACCAGTGGCGATGATTATGGTGAAATTGAATCCAGTGGAATAAGAATTGAAATCCGCCCGGATGACAATTCAGACTATATAAAAATTAAGGACAGATTGCTTTCCTACATGTTGAGACGACGTTACAAAATATATGATGTTGGAAATGACATGGTAGATTACTGGTATAATAGTTCATTGCCAAATTTCAAGGGGCTGAAAGTTGTGAATAATACAGGAAATATGCAAGATGCACTTGATGCCAAGGGATGGGCAAATTTACAAGATGCTGACTGGATAAGTTTAATAGAAGAAATATCAAAACTTACCGAGGAAGAAAGAACCGCATTGATACAGGAAATCGAAAATAAGAAAAAGGAAGGTCAATAACATGGCAACAAAGAATACCGCGGATATAGGATTTGAAAAAGAAATATGGGATGCTGCGTGTGTCCTTAGAGGAAATATGGATGCTTCTGAATATAAAAATGTTATTCTGGGACTGATTTTCTTGAAATATATTTCGGATAGTTTTGATGAAAAGTACCAAGAACTAAAAGATGAAGGTGAGGGATTTGAAGAGGATAAAGATGAATACTATTCTGAAAATATTTTCTATGTTCCTGCTGGTGCAAGGTGGAAAGATATAGCAGCAGTATCACATAAAGAGGAAATTGGTACAGTTATAGATAAGGCAATGATTGCTATTGAATCAGAAAATAAGAAATTAAAGGGAATTCTGCCTAAGAATTTTGCACGTCAAGAGCTTGATAAACGTAGACTGGGTGAAGTAGTAGACCTTTTTACTAATATTAAAATGACTGACGGAGCAGATGAGAAAGATTTATTAGGCAGAACATACGAATACTGTCTTAGAAATTTTGCTGAACAGGAAGGTAAGAATGCTGGACAATTTTATACACCATCCTGTGTTGTTAGAACGATTGTAGAAATCTTGCAACCGTTTAATGGTCGTGTATATGACCCTTGCTGTGGTGCCGGTGGAATGTTTGTACAGTCTGCGGAATTTATTAAGCACCATCAGGGATTGATAAATGATATTTCTGTTTATGGGCAGGAATCGAATCCTACCACATGGAAGATGGCTAAAATGAATCTGGCAATCAGAGGCATTGACTGTAATTTGGGAGAGTTTCCGGAAGATACATTTTTAAGTGACCAGCATCCGACCATGAGGGCAGATTATGTAATGGCGAATCCACCCTTCAATCTTTCCTCTTGGGGGGCTGATAAATTGAAAGAAGACCAGAGATGGAAATATGGAACACCTCCGGCTGGAAATGCGAACTATGCATGGATTCAGCATATGATTTGGCATTTGGCACCAAATGGAAAGATGGGTATGGTGCTTGCAAATGGTTCTCTTTCTTCACAGAGTGGTGGCGAAGGCGAAATACGAAAAAATATTATTGAAGAAGATTTGGTAGAATGTATTATTTCTCTTCCAAGTCAGTTATTCTACACAACGGGTATTCCTGTTTGCTTGTGGTTTTTATCAAAGAATAAAAAGCAGAAGGGTAAGACTTTGTTCATTGACGCACGTAAAATGGGTACAATGGTTACGCGTGCATTGCGAGAGTTGACGGATGGTTCTGATGATCCGGAGAAGAATGATATTGGAAAACTGGCTGCAACATATAATGCTTTTGTCGCTGGTACATTAGAAGATGTTCCGGGATTCTGTGCTGTTGTTACAACAGAAAAGATTGCTGAGCAGGATTATATTTTAACACCGGGAAGATATGTTGGGATAGAAGAACAGGAAGATGATGGAGAACCCTTTGAGGAAAAGATGGCCAGATTGACCACAGAGTTATATGATTTGTTTAAGGAATCCCACAAGTTGGAAAATGAAATTAAAAAGAAACTTGCAGCTATCGGATATGGCGAATAAGAGGTGAAAACTTATGGTTTTTGAAGAAATATTGGCTGAAAATCTTTTAGAAGAAATATCAATGGGACCGTTTGGTTCAAACATAAAAAAAGAATGCTTTACCGATTCTGGAGTGGCAGTGCTCAATGGTAGTAATTTGGTTGGATTTTCTTTGAATGAAGATACGTTTGGCTATGTTACCGAGGAAAAGGCAGATTCTTTAGGGAAAGCAAATGCATCCAGGGGAGATGTTGTAATAACTCATCGAGGAACATTGGGGCAAGCGGTGTTTATTCCACAAAATTCAACACGTGACAGATATGTTATTTCGCAGAGTCAGTTTAGGGTCAAATGCAATGAAAGAATACTGCCTGAATACATGGTGTATTATCTTCATACACCGCAGGGAAGACATAAACTTTTAGCGAATGCATCACAGGTGGGAGTACCGGCATTAGCAAGAGCCACGTCAACATTTAAGAAGATTGTATTTGAAGTTCCCGATATTAAGTATCAGGAAAAAGTGGTTTCATTTTTGGAATTGATACGAGAGAAAATTGAAAAGAATAGTGTTATAAACAATAATTTACTGGAGCAAGTGCTCGCTATATATCGTAATAGTTTTGTTAATACCATCAATGCTGAGCGTAAAACATGTCGTGCTGATGAGTATTTTGATATTTCTATTGGTAAAACACCGCCAAGAAAAGAAACTCAATGGTTTAGCACTAATCCTGAAGATGTAAATTGGGTATCAATCTCGGATATGGGGACTTGCGGTCTTTACATAAGCAGCACTTCTGAGCAATTAACAAAGGAAGCTGTTGAGCGACACAATGTAAAAGTCGTACCAGATAATACAGTTTTACTTAGCTTTAAACTCACAGTTGGCAGAATAGCTATTACAAATGGTGAAATGACCACCAATGAAGCTATAGCACATTTCAAGACTGAAAAAAAGGTAATAAATGAATATCTCTATTGTTATCTGAAGTGCTTTAACTATCAATCTATGGGAAGTACATCATCAATCGCAACAGCAGTAAACTCAAAGATAATCAAAGGTATGCCTTTTGTTGTTCCAACCGATGATGAGGTGGAAGAATTTCATGAAATTGTTGCACCAATGTTTGCTCAAATAAAGGCTAACCAAATTGAAATTGAAAGTTTAGCAACACTAAGAGATACTCTTCTGCCGAAACTAATGTCGGGTGAAATAGATGTATCCAGCATTGAAGTTTAAGCTACTAAATTATTGTTTACTATACTTATAACTCCTATCAACGGCAGGAGTTAATCAAAAGAACTGCCGTTGCGTGTCGTTCTCTAAAAATAAAGGAGATACGACTATGAAGCAAAAACTAATTAACGATGTTGTCAGTGATATGTTGCCATATCTGAACAACGCACAAATGGAAAGACTGCAAATAGTGATGCAGCATGTACTTTTTGAGTATGAAATTACCGATAAGGGTAATAAAGAAACTTCTACGGAGCAGGATTTTGTAGAACTGTTTTTATCAGCTAAGCGAATAGAAGGCTGCTCCGAGAAGTCCTTAAAATACTATAGAGCTACTATCGATGCAATGATTGTTGGTATAGGTAAAGAAGTGAAGCATATTACAACGGATGATATTCGTGTGTATTTGACTGACTATCAGGCGAAAAAACAATCCAGTAGGGTTACGATTGATAATATCCGCAGAATTTTATCTAGTTTTTTCTCATGGCTGGAAGATGAAGATTATATTTTGAAAAGTCCGGTCAGAAGGATTCATAAAGTTAAAACCGCAAGCAATATAAAGGAAACATATTCGGATGAAGCACTGGAGCTTATGCGTGATAATTGTGATGAAATTCGAGATCTGGCAATCATTGATATGTTGGCATCAACTGGAATGAGAATTGGGGAAATGGTTCTTTTGAATCGTGAAGATATAGATTTTAATGAAAGAGAGTGTATTGTGTTTGGCAAAGGGGATAAGGAAAGAATTGTATATTTTGATGCCAGAACTAAAATACATCTACAAGAATATTTGAATGGCAGAGAAGACGATAATGTAGCTTTGTTTGTATCGCTTAAGGCACCGTTTAATCGTGTAACAATCGGTGGCATAGAAGCGAGACTTCGTAAGTTTGGAAAAAAATTAGGATTGCAAAAGGTACATCCACATAAGTTTAGACGCACACTTGCAACTATGGCAATAGATAAGGGTATGCCAATAGAGCAGCTTCAACAGCTTTTAGGGCATAAACGAATAGATACGACCTTGCAATATGCTATGGTCAAGCAGAGTAATGTTAAGATTGCTCATAGAAAATATATCGGATAGAGAGGTAGAATGATGTCTGAAATGAAAAAAGTTCGATTAGGAGATATTGCAGAAGTAACCATGGGACAATCGCCAAAATCAGAATATTATAATTCTGAGAAACAAGGCATTCCTTTTCTGCAGGGAAATAGAACATTTGGAAGAAGATACCCTGTATTTGATACATATACGACATTGTCAACTAAAATGGCAAAGGCAGGAGATGTAATAATGAGCGTTAGAGCACCTGTTGGTGACTTGAATTTTACTCCTGTAGATATGTGTCTTGGTAGAGGTGTATGTTCAATAAGGATGAAAAATGGTAACCATGAGTATTTGTTCTATTTGTTGAAATATAATATGCCTCTCTTACTGAATAGAGAAAATGGTTCAGTTTTTGGTTCGGTAAATCGCAATGATATTATAGGACTGGAATTAAATATTGTCGATGATTCGGATGAGCAGAAAAAGATAGCAAGATATCTGTCTATGATAGATGATAAAATAGAAAAGAATGATAAAATAAACAATAATTTACTGGAGCAAGCTCAGACTCTCTACAATCAGTATTTTCCATACAGCATATCAGATAAGTTATCTGATGGATGGCGTCTTGGAACTGTTGGCGAGATCATCGAAATCCATGATTCAAAACGCATTCCGCTTTCTGGTGCAGAAAGAATGAGTATGGAAAACAAAATATATCCATATTATGGTGCAGCATCTCTAATGGACTATGTGGATAATTTTATTTTTGACGGAAAGTATCTTCTCATGGGAGAGGATGGCACTGTAGTCGATGATTTAGGTTATCCAATACTGCAATATGTTTGGGGACAGTTTTGGGTAAACAATCACGCTCATGTGCTTACCGGCAAACGTGGCTTCAATGTTGAGAGTCTTTATATGCTTTTTAAACGTACACCAGTTAAATCCATTGTTACTGGAGCTGTTCAACAGAAGATTAGCCAAGCAAATTTGCGTTCTATTCAAGTTGTAATTCCGCCGGAAGCAACATTGATAGAGTACAATAATCAAATTGAGCCTTTATTTGCTTTGCTTCGGACAAATGAAGCAGAAAACCGTTCATTATCCGTATTAAGAGATACCCTCTTGCCGAAACTTATGAATGGGGATATTGATGTATCTACCATTCAGCTTTAAGCCACTAAATTATTGTTTATAACACTAAGATAAAACAAATTTTAACATAAATAGGAGGTGAAGATTTATGTCCAGTTTTAACGAATCAAGTTATGAAAACTCTATAGTAGAGTTGCTTGAAAGCCTCGGATATACACACCTTTATGGACCTGACGTAAAGAGAGATACACGTAATCCTTTATACGAAGAGCAGCTAAGGAGTTCGTTGGAATCCATCAATCCGAAGTTGCCGGCGGTAGCCATTGATGAGGCTATCATGAAGATTAAGGAATATGAGGCAGGCAGCCTTGTGTCCAAGAATGAAATCTTTACAGATTACATTCAGAATGGCGTTACGGTATCATTTCAGCAAAATGGAGAAGAAGTCAGTGAAATTGTAAGACTGGTGGACTATGATAGTCCGGCAAAAAATAGTTTTATTGTGGCAAACCAGTGGACATACGAGGAATATGAAACAAAACGTCCGGATGTGGTTATATTCCTGAACGGTATGCCTGTTGTTGTGATGGAATTAAAGTCTCCGAAAGCTGATTCGGTTACGATTGACGACGCATATCAGCAGATTCAGAATTATAAGAAGGCTATAGAGAGCTTTTTTATTTACAATGCATTCTGTGTGATTAGTGACCAGTCGCAGACGAAGGCTGGTACTATCACTGCATCGATTGACCGTTTTATGGAATGGAAGACTGTTGATGGGGATTATGAGGATACAAAGTTTGCAGATTTTACAACTTTGATAAAAGGTATGTTTGCAAAGGATAGATTTCTTGATATCTTACATAATTTTATCTGCTTCTCAAAGGAAATTACGGGGGATGCTAAGATATTGGCGGCATACCATCAGTATTTTGCTGTAAAGAAAGCAGTAGAATCTACCAGAAAAGCAAGCGCAGATGGCGGAGATGGTAGAGGAGGTGTATTCTGGCATACACAAGGTAGTGGTAAATCCCTGTCTATGGTTTTCTATGCAAAATATTTGCAGGAAGCATTGAACAGCCCAACGATTGTTGTTATTACAGATAGAAATGATTTGGATGACCAGTTGTTTGCCCAGTTCTCAAAATGTAAAGATTTCTTGAGACAGACTCCAGTACAGGCAGAAAAAAGACGTTTATCAGAAGATGAGAAAAAGAACGGCTCCAAGACGATTGCCCTGATGGACTGGTTGGATGGAAGAACTGCAAATGGTATCATCTTTACTACCATGCAAAAATTTGAAGAGAGCGCAGAACCTCTCTCTACAAGAAGAAATATTGTGGTAATGGCGGATGAAGCGCATAGAAGCCAATATGGTTTTGAGGAACGTGTTAATGCCAAGACGGGTAAGATTACCATTGGCAATGCGAGACGTATCAGAAATGCACTACCACATGCAACTTACATAGGATTTACAGGAACACCGATTGAACTGGAAGACAGAAATACATTCGAGGTATTCGGTAATTACATAGATATTTATGATATGTCTCAGGCAGTAGCGGATGGTGCGACCAGACCGATTTATTATGAGAGCCGAGTAATTAAACTGGAACTTGACCCAGAGATTGTGGCACAGATTGATGAAACGTATGAACGCCTGAAAGCCAATGCGAATGAGATAGACATTGAAAAGAGCAAACATGAGTTGGCTCATATGGACAGCGTCCTTGGTACTCCTAAGGTGCTTAATTCTTTATGCACAGACATCTTGGAACATTATGAAAGCTGCCGACAGTATGAACAGACTGGCAAGGCCATGATTGTTGCGTATTCCAGACCGATTGCAGTGAAGATATATCATAAAATTCTTGAAATGCGTCCGGGGTGGGAGAATAGGGTCAAAATTATTATGACAGGAGATAACAAAGATCCTGTTGAATGGAAGGAACTGACCGGAAATAAATCTTACAGAGAAAGCCTTGCAAGAGAATTTAAGGATAATGACAGTGAATTTAAGATTGCTATTGTAGTTGATATGTGGCTGACAGGTTTTGATGTTCCGTCAATGTCTACTATGTATATCTTTAAGCCGATGAAGGGACATAATCTGATGCAGGCTATCGCCCGTGTTAATCGTGTGTTTAAAGATAAAGAGGGAGGTCTGATTGTTGATTACATTGGAATTGCGTCTGCGTTGAAGGCAGCCATGAAACAATATACAGAATCTGACCAGAAGAAATTCAGTAACATGGATGTGGCAAAGACTGCATACCTGAAATTCCAAGAAAAGTTATCTGTATGTCGTGATTTAATGCATGGATATGATTATAGCGATTTCATGACAACTGAGAGTGACCTGCGAAGAGCGAATCTCATAACAGGTGGTGTGAACTTCCTGTCTGCTCCGGAAAATGCAGAAACGCTAGAAAATTATCTGACTGAATGCTATATGATGCGACAGGCATTTTCATTGTCAAAGAGTATAGCGACAGCAGATGAGAGACGAGAAGAGGCATATTTTGAGACGGTCAGGTCAGTATTGATTAAGGTAGTTAAGCCAGGCCCATTATCCTTTAAGGAGATTAACGCACAAATCAATGAACTGTTAAAACAGAGTGTGCAGAGTGATGGGGTTATCAACCTATTTACGGATGTGGATACAGAGTTTAATCTGTTCAATACAGCTTTTATGGAAGAAGTGGCAAAAATGCCGGAAAAGAACCTGTCCATAGAATTGCTGAAGAAATTGATTGCTGAACAGGTAAAGATTTATAAGAGAACCAACATTGTAAAATCGCAGGAATTTTCATCTATGCTTGACAGGGTGGTTAAATCTTATTTGAATGGGATGCTAACCAATGAAGAAGTAATAGAAGAGCTGATGAAGATGGCTCAGGACATCAGTAACGCACATAAGGCTGGTGATGAAATGGGCCTGTCGGATGAAGAACTTGCTTTTTATGATGCATTGACAAGACCGGAAGCAGTAAAAGATTTCTATACGAATGACCAGCTTATTGCAATCACAAGAGAGCTGACAGAAGAACTTCGCAGTTCACGTACTGTTGACTGGGAAAAGAAAGAATCTGCAAGAGCGTCCATGAGGAAGAAAGTAAAGAGACTGCTCAAAAAATACAAATATCCGCCGGAAGGAATGGAAGACGCATTGAGAATTGTCATTGAACAGTGCGAAATGTGGGTGGATAATGAAGACCATATTACGGCAGCAAGCAGAAGGATGGCAGCATATTATTCTGCGCTTGCGGACAATAACTAAATGAATTGGCGGCTTTTGGAAAATAAACCAAGAGCCGCTATATTTTATGGACTTTAAAGTACTAGTAGCGCTAGTGACTTTTCCAAAAATCAAGAGAAAAGTCCTTTTTAAAAACAGGTGACTTCATATCATAAGTTGTTAAGAAGTAAATATGCATGACAAGGATTCGGGTTCTAGGTCTCCTAGTGTGAACGCCCTGGGCGGGAAGTTTTTTGCTTAAAGTTATGCAACTTTAGGCGTATCCTGCTGGGGTTTATTTTTGTGCAGTCTCATTTTGCGAGAATAGTCTCGTTTTGTGAAAAAGCCTGTATTTACTGGGTTTGTAGCCGTTTCACAATTTGAGACTGGCTAATTGTAAGTTTTACGAGTTCAAAAAAAGAGACTAGGATTTTCTCAAAAAATAGACAAAAAAAGTTTGCACTTTTTTAGCAATCAGCTTATTTTGACCCTAAGTACTAAGTGTAAGACAAACAACAGGTATAACCTGAGAATTAATCTCATAGTATTGGAAAGAAGGACAAGCAAGAGAAGGAGGTGGAGATTCCGCTTGAAGCAAAGGAAATTGAATTATTGCTTTTACAATCCGAATTCGGCGGAGGATACCGCTGAATTCTTGTGTAAGCTTTTGATTGAAGCAAATGCGGGTAAGGTTGAAAGAGCGATTGAAGAAGCTGCATCGAAGTGTGCAGAAGAGAGTGAATACATAGCAGAGCCGGAGAAAATGGAAGTGATGAAAGAGACAGTGAGTATAAGACGGAGAAGAGCGAGGTAGAGATGTCTTGCTTTTCGTACTTATAAAGAATGTAAAGAAAGAACTTAAATTTTGAAGAGAGATTTGAGTTGTTTTTTGAGTTTTTGATAAGAAAGTGAAGAAACTCAAATTATTTGAGATGGAATTTGAGTTTCTATTTCAGTTCATAAAATGTTTTTTGAGTTCCGTACAATACTGCTTGATTAATGCCAAGTAAAAATATAAAATGAGTCATAGGAAGTTATTGTTTAGTCATAGAATTTAGGTATAGACATACAATAATGATGATACGAAAAATATAACAAAGGGGCTGATGATTTGAATTTAGGGATTGAAACAGAAACATTAGAATTTAAAAAATCCACTGGTGAGTTAAAAGAAGCAGTGCAGTCAATTTGTGCAATTTTGAATAAACATCAGCATGGAGAATTATATTTTGGAGTAAAGCCTGACGGAATGGTAATAGGACAAGTTGTTACAGAGGAATCTTTACGAGAAGTTAGTCAGAAAATCAAAAATTTTATTGAGCCAAAGATATACCCGGAAATCAACAAAGTGGTTATAGATGGTAGAGATTGTATTCATGTAAAATTTGAAGGTAACCAGGCTCCATATTTTGCATATGGGGTTGCAAAGATTCGTGTTGCAGATGAGGATTTAACCATGTCTCCAGAGCAGATAACTGAATTGCTATTACGTAGTGGTAGGGAAGGAAATCGTTGGGAAAGCCTTGTGTCCAATAAGACGGTTGATGACATCGACGAGGAACTTTTAAAGAAATACACAACACAGGCGCACGAGGTAGGAAGAATCGCAATTTCGTATACTGATAAAGAGACTGTTTTAAATCAGTTAGAATTAACAGAAGGAAATGCTTTACTAAATGCAGGAAAAGTACTGTTTAGCGATGATATTGTACAAGACTTGCAGATGGCGATTTTTGCTACAAATGAAAGATTGACTTTTAATGATATCCAGCGTCATCATGGACCGGTGTTAAAGCTGGTAGATATAGCGGAGAGTTATATTAAAAGCAACATTCATTGGAGAGTAGAATTTACTGGAGCCTTACAGCGTACAGAGATTCCTGAGATTCCGGTGGATGCAATTCGTGAGGCATTATTAAATTCGTTCTGTCATAAGGACTATGCATCCGGTCAAAGTAATGAGGTTGCAATCTATAAAGATAGGGTTGAGATTTATAATCCCGGAGCTTTTCCTGAAGGATATGAGCCACAAGACTTTATTGATAAGGCAGAGAGACCGATTCGTAGAAACCCTATGATTGCAAGAATGCTTTACTATTCCAAGGATATTGAGAGCTTTGGAACGGGATTAAAGCGTATAGCAGAAGCCTGTGACGCAGCCGGAGTCAGATATGAATTTAAGAAAATGAAATCCGGATTTGTGGTTTGCTTTTATCGGTCAGAAGAAAAAGCCGATAAAAAGCCGATAAAAACCGATAAAAAGCCGATAAAAACTGATAGACAAGAAGTGATTGTTCAATATGTAAAAGAACATAGTAGTATCAGTAATATGGAGGCAAGAGAACTGTTAGGGCTTGCAGATTCAACGGTCAAGAGATTACTCAAAGAAATGGTAGATGATGGCATTTTAACGGTAGAAGGTGAACGCAAAGCTAGAAGATACTTGTTGAAAGAGGAAGGTTAATAGGGAGGAATGTATGACGATTTGGCATGTGCAAAAATTATATACATCTAATGGCGCTTTCCATACAGTGTTACCATATGATTTCAGAGGGACTATGACGAGTACTTTTAAGATGAAGAATGGTATCAGACAGATGATAAAATTCCTGTCAGATAGTCGTTTGACAGAGAGAGCGGCTCATTCCTTATGTACAAGAAAGAATCGGAATTTGTAGGTGTGCCCAAGTTATATGGAAGCATAGGATAAAACGCAGAAAAGAATTGAGTCAAGATTTAGACAAGGTGTAGCTGAATGTAATCAGTTTGCACCTTGTTTTTTTGATAAAAAGAGATATAATAGTCGTAACAGAACGCTACAACTCTAACAGAAAGGTAGTTAAACATGAACATAGCAGCATATTGTCGAGTTTCCACAGATAAAGAAGACCAGCTCAACAGTTTAGAGACTCAGAAAGAGTTTTTCTTAGAATACACGAAACGCACAGGGGACAACCTTATTAAATTATATGCAGACGAAGGTATTTCAGGAACCAAAATCAAAAATCGTAAAGAATTCCAGCGTATGCTTGCAGACGCTGAGAAAGGTTTATTTGATATGGTAGTGGTAAAGGATATCTCCCGTTTTGCCAGAAACACGGTTGACTTGTTACAGAGCGTCCGTAAGTTAAAAGCGCTTGGCATCGAGACACAGTTCCTTACTGCTAACATGACAAGTATGGGTAACTCTGAATTCGTATTAACTATCTTTGGTGCATTGGCGCAGGAAGAAAGTGCGAACACATCTAAGCGTATCAAATTCGGTAAGAAGATGAATGCAGAAAAAGGTCGAGTTCCAAACATTGTTTACGGATACGATAAAACCATCGGTGATTATTTCAATCTATCCATCAATGAAGAGGAAGCAAAGGTTATTCGCCAGATGTACAAGTGGTACACAGAAGAAGGCTTTGGTGGTGCAAAGATTGCAAACATGCTTAATGAACGTGGTGTGAAAACCAAGAGAGGAAATAATTGGAGTCAGAATTCTGTATGTCGCATTCTGACTAATGAGATATATACCGGAAAGATTATTAATGGAAAAGAAGAGGTTGCAGATTTCTTGACTGGACAGAGAAAGGAAAAAGATGAATCTGAATGGTTAGTAACCATTCGTCCGGAACTTCGTATTATTGATGATGAAATATTTGATAGAGCACAGGAGATTTTAAAGGGGCGTCATGATTCCTTTAAGATGACACATGAACGTCAGAGCAACAAGCATTTATTCTCCACATTGATTAAATGTAAAGATTGTGGTTGGTCTTTCCGTAGAACAGTTCGTCAGTATAAGAACACTTATATTCGTTGGGTATGTTCCGGTCACAATGGTCGTGGTGCAGATAGTTGCCCAAATGCAATTACAGTGGATGAAGAAGAATTGATTCAGGTATTGCAGGAGTACTTTCAGGATGTGTTCAGTAAAAAGAAGAAAGTAATTGAACATGTGATCAAAGAGTTCCAACGTGTTTATAAAGCTAAAGATGAGAACGTGGAATATGAAAAGGAATTAACTACAGAGTTAAATCGACTTCGTAAGGCGCGTGAGAAATATATGGATATGTACACCGATGATTTGATTTCCAGAGAGGAATTAAATGAGAAAATCGGTGGCATGAGAAAAGAGATTGATAGATTGGAAAATGAACTGAAAATGGTGTCTTACAATCTGACAAAGGGAGAGCAGTTAGAAGCGATTCTTAACAGCACCTTCAAAGAGATGGACGATATCACAGATGTTCATGAAATGACAAATACACAGTTAAAACGTCTTATCAATAAAATCGAAGTGGACAAGGATGGTAATGTGGATATTTACTTGCGTCTTATCGGTGACTTGGGATTAGATGACACTGTGCTTATCGAAGGCGCAGAAGACAGCGAAAACAACTCAGAAACAATCCCAACTAAAACCATTCCAAATTGTACCAACCGTACATAAAGACGTAACGGAACGCCTGGAGGAAATTGATCCGTCTCTTGCGAAACGGGCAAGGGTTGTGTTGGATGTTAATAAGTCAGAGCGGCATATTCGTGGAGGAATGGCAACCAGAGAGAAATATTTACATCAGCATATATAATGAAGTTTAAGAAGCTCTTTTACCTATTATAGTAAGAGAGCTTTTTGCTGTTATGATAGACAGAAATAGGTATTAATGTAAGAATTATGTGATTGCCTTGACTAAGTGCGTCAATTGGAATAAAATATATATAATTATACTCATTGGGGGAGGAAACAATATGGGAGAGTTAAATAAGGGGTTAGTCTATACCAACGATGATTGCGTGGGATGTAATCGTTGTATATCTGTTTGTCCTGTTTTACAGGCTAATCATGCAGCAGTGGAAGGATTGGATAATGTTGTAAAAGTTGATGGAGATGCATGTGTACATTGCGGAGCATGTATTGATGTCTGTCAGCATAAAGCAAGAGCTTTTGAGGATGATACAGAGAGATTCTTTGAGGACTTAGCAAAGGGGCAGCGTATCAGTTTATTACTTGCTCCTGCATTTATTGCAAATTATCCTGACCAGTACAGACAGATTTTAGGTTATTTGAAGAGTATTGGAGCAAATCGTATTATCAGTATTAGTTTTGGTGCAGATATTACCACTTGGGCGTATTTGAATTGGCTTACTAAGCATAATCTGGTTGGCGGAATTTCTCAGCCTTGTCCGGCGGTTGTAGATTATATTGAGCATTATGTACCTGAACTGGTATCGAAACTAGTACCGATTCACAGTCCTATGATGTGTGGAGCTATTTATGCAAAGAAATATATGAACATTACGGATAAGCTCGCATTTATCAGTCCTTGTATTGCAAAGAAGTCCGAAATAACCAGACCGCAGAATGCAGGTTATATTGAATATAATGTTACCTTTGAACATTTGCTTAAGAAGTTGGAAGGTATGGACTTAAGCAGATATAATGCTTTTGATGAAGTGGAATACGGACTGGGTAGTGTATATCCTCAGCCCGGTGGATTACGTGAGAACGTAGAACATTTCCTTGGACAGGATGTTTTCATCCGTCAGATTGAAGGGGAGAAGCATGTTTATCATTTCTTAGAGACTTATGCTGAACGTGTAAAATCCGGCAAAGAGTTACCTTTTATGGTTGATGCACTTAATTGCGGTGGCGGATGTATTTACGGTACAGCAACCGATCCTGAGAATGAAATGAATGATGATATTTTACTTGAAATTCATAATCAGAGAGTAAAGTCAAATCGTCATAATAAAAAGAGTGCATGGAGCAAAGAGAATACACCGGAAGCTCGTTTGAAGTTACTAAATGAACAGTTTAAGAAACTGGATATTAATGACTTTGTTTGTACATATGAAGTAAAAGATGCTCGCTTGGAAGAGGTTCCTGAAGAAGTCATTGAGAATGTATTCATGAAGATGAAGAAATTCGAGCCTGAACAGAGAAATATTAATTGTGGTGCTTGCGGATATAAGAATTGTAAGACTATGGCTACTGCGGTTGCCTGTGGCATTAATGTAGTAGATAATTGTATTCATTATGTAAAAGATGAGTTGAGCGAAACAATGAAGTACGTAGAGGCAAAAGCTTTAGAAGCAGAAGAGCCGAGAAAGCAGAAAGAAGCCATCTATCAGGAAGTGGCCGCTGAGTTGGCACGTATAACGGAAGCGATGAGTGAGTTGTCGGAAGGAAATCAGGCAACGGCAGCAGATGCAACCAATATGGCGCAGAAGATGTCTGCAGTGGCAGAATTCGGTGATAAGATGCAGGAATCTACGGAGCAGGTAACTAAGTCTGTAAAGGGATATGACGAAATTAACGAAGAAATTATTAAGATTTCAAGTAAGACCAATATGCTGGCTTTAAATGCGGGTATTGAAGCAGCAAGAGCAGGTGAAGCAGGTAAAGGTTTTGCGGTCATTGCCGAGCGAGTACGAGAACTTGCTGAATTAACGAAGTTTACGGTAGAAGGCGGACAGAAACAGAGCAAGGATGTTGTTCCTGCTATGGAAAATCTTGCAAGTGAAACAGAAGTGTTCTTAGATAATATTCGTCAGGTAAATGAAGCAATTGTAACGCTTGCAGCAAATAGCGAAGAAATTGCAGCAAAGACGGCAGAGATTGAATCTTTGATTGAAAGAATTACAGAACAGATGCAGCAGATGATAGAATAGTAGACGAAAGTAGTGTCTGATTGCGTTTTATAAAATGGATGAGTTTAGGAATACTAATAGAAACATCCGATGGCTAAAGGAGACTGGACATGACATTAGAAGAAAAGAGACAGCATGATAAGGAGATTAGCGATAAATATTTATTGCGTGATGAAGACATTACAGAGGAAGAATATGCTTCTTTAAGTATTCAGGATATGTGCGTATTATTAAATAATGCAAAATGGTTTTTAAATTCTGAAGATTATGTATCGGATTCCGATAAATCGGATGATATGAAAAACCGCATCAGAAAAATGCACAGTGTTTTGATACAAAAGATAATCGATGCACCAGTGATTTATTCTGTACTTGATACAGCAACCGGGTACCCGTTTATTACGGAAATCGAAGATTCTATTTGGATTTTTTCTACTGAAGAGTATGCGAACCTGTGTGTTGAACATTATCGCGAAGAAGGAAGAGTGTTCCGCGTAAAAGAAATTAAGAAGGAGCAGTTTATCCCGTTTCTTTCAAGAGCTTTTTTTACAAATGGCGTCGGTGGCATTTTTGTTGATAATGGTCAGGTAGGATACTTTATAAAGAAAGAATATATTTTAAAAGCTCCAAATTATGATAATGTACCTGAAAAAGATATTCCGGTTACTAATCCTGGTTTGATGCGTGCTTACATGAAATTTATTCAGGAAAAGCAGTGGAAGGTTAGTTATCATGAGCGTCGCAAGGTTCTTTCCAAGCTGGAAAATGATTTAATGCGTGAGCTTCCTAAGGCCAGATTGTTAATTCCGACGAAAGGAGCACCGGAATCTTTGGATGCAAAAGATATCAGATTGGGTAGAAACGCTAATACGATTCTTCCTATGTATGAAGATAATTTAGGGCAGAAGGCATTGCCGGCATTTACAGACTGGAATCAATTTAATTTGGTATATGCAGGAGATGAGTATCATGCATGGGCGATGGATTTTCCGGCTGTAGCGAAGATTTTGTATGAAGAGAACGGCTTTGATTGTATTGTAGTAAATTTAAAGAGCAGACCTCTTACAATTACCAGAGACGTTTTATCCAGACTGGTAGAAGTAGTAGGAAATTTATGGTAGTATGAATTTAAGAACATCTTCGGGTTTTGTCCCGAAGATGTTTTTTAGTGCATATTTTCACCTATATCAGAATGTCCACCAAAACGGATCCGGTATTCTTTTGGGGTCATATTATGTGTTTTACGAAAAATTTTGGCAAGATAACTGTAAGAAGAAAAGTTTAAGTATTCGCTGATTTCCGATAATGTGTATTCTGAGTATTTCAGCATATTTTCAACAGCTTCCATTTTTTTAGACATAATATAGTCTGAAAGTGTGGAGCCTGTTTCTTTATGAAAAAGAGTTGATAAATAGGAACGATTCAGGTCGGTAATATCAGCTAAAATTTGTCCGTTTAAAGTTTCGTGAAGATGATAATAAATATAATCCATACATTGAATAACAGGTTTGGAGAGTACAGTTTTTCTCTGAATGGAAATGACTTGTTTGACGTAATAAGTTAACATCTCTTTGTGTATGGCATAGATTTCAGAAACGCTTTCTGCTTTATCGGCTCTTTGGATAAATAGGTCACTGGCAATATATGCAGTTTCGTGATCCATGCCGCCTTCAATGGCATAGCGGGTGGCCAATGTAGTTGCGGCTACAAAAAGATATTGAGCGTTACGAAGCGGATGATCGGATAAATGCCCGACTGTATCCGAGTGGAATATACGTATGCCTTCTTCTACAGCCTTCATATCCCCCTGTTTAATATATTCGTAGGATAAAACTTCTTCGCTGTAACTATGGTGTCTGGTACTGTTTTCTCGTTGCACAAATTGCAGGTGAGAAATTTTTTTTTCTAAAGAATCGTTCATCAGAATCTCCTTTTTATAATAAATGAATATCAAACCATAAATTATTTAAGCATTTTGCAAATAAAAAAAGTAAAATGAATATTTTAAATATACATTATCACCAATCTTAAAAAAGAACAACAAAATTACTGTAAAAACAACAAAAATATTGTAAAAGCAAAAATTTCACTGTTATAATCGCAAGGTAGAAAAAGAAAGGAGCAGAGGAAAATGAATGCCGCAGCGAAAAGTAATTTAAAAAAGAATGCCGGAAACATGACAGAAGGTTCCATTTTGGGTTGTTTATTAACCTTTGCTTTTCCAATCTTAATAGGAAATATATTTCAGCAATTGTATAACGTAGTGGACACAGCAGTGGTAGGAAATGTGTTGGGAGATAATGCATTGGCATCCATTGGAGCGGCTGCACCGATATATAGTCTCGTCGTCAGTTTTGCAAATGGTATCACCAATGGATTTGCGGTGATTATTGCCAGAGCTTTTGGTGCTGATAAGGAGGATGAGATCCGTAAGTCGGTTGCACTTACTTTTGTATTGACAGCTGTTTTATCCGTAATTTTTATGGCCGGGAGTCTGCTATTATTGAATCCGCTGTTAAACTTTTTAGAGACACCGGCTACCATTATAAAAGAAACGAAGCAATATCTTTTTATTATATTGGCATTTTCTGTTGCGACCATGTTTTATAATATGTTTGCCGGCATGCTTCGTGCTATCGGTAACAGCCGTGCGCCTTTATATTTTCTGGTGATTGCAATGATAATCAACGTGCTGCTTGACATTATATTAGTTAAATATACACCTCTTGGTGTAGCAGGAGCAGCATGCGCAACAGTGATTGCCCAGCTTATGTCAGTGGTTTTATGTATTGTATATATTTATAAAAAATGTCCGATGTTTATCTTTCGTCCTAAGGATGTGGTATGGGATGGAAGATTAATCGGAGAGCTTCTGTCTACAGGTCTGTCCATGGGACTTATGATTGTTGTAGTATCCATTGGTTCCGTTGCCTTGCAACGTGCGGTCAATTCTTTGGGAGAACAGACTATTGCGGCGCATACGGCAGCAAGAAAAATTGACGATATTTTTATGCTTCCTTTGGGAACGATTACTATGGCAGCATCAACATTTACCAGTCAAAATTTTGGTGCAGGAAAGATGGAACGTGTAAAAAAAGGCATTATTACATCCATATTAATCGATTTTGTGTGGAGTGCTTTTGCTTGTCTGTGTTCGGTATTCGGAAGCGGACTTATGGTACAGTTGTTAAGCGGTACTAAAGATCCGGTTGTATTGAATTGTGCAACGAATTATATTCGAATTAATTTGCCATTTTTCTTTGTATTAAGTATTCTATTAGTGCTTCGAAGCAGTTTACAAAGTGTAGGAAGAAAATTAATTCCGGTGATAGGCAGTATTGTGGAACTAATTGCAAAGTTTCTTGCGGTTATTGTAATTGTTCCGATGTTTGGATATATGGGTGTATGTTTCTTAGAACCGGTTATTTGGATTTTAAGTGCCATGTTGGTGTGTGTGGAATATGTCCGTTTTGTAAGAGCAAATCGCCAATTCTGCTGTGACGAGGAAAAGAGTAAGACAAAGCCTCGCACAGTTTCATCATTATAAATAAACCCCTCTAAAAGAGACGCGGCAGTGTATGCTGCGTCTCTTTTTGTGAAGATGAATTATGCTATAATTTATTATTTGGTTTCAGGTGATTTCGTAAGACAATAAACAATTATAAAAAGGGCTAAAAATATATTGACAAAAGGAAAAAGTTGGAATATATTAATGATATCAAAATGATATTAAAAAGAAATCGTTTTGAACCGGGTTGTGTAAAAGTATAGATAAAACGGAGGAGAGTTTTATGGAAGAGAAAATGAAAATGAATGTAAATGTAACGGAGAAAGAAATCAGACCGATGTCTGGTATGGTTATGTTGTTGCTTATTATTTTGGCATCACTGGCAAGTATCGGTTTATTTGTTGTAGGAGCCATGTTTAACGTTTTTCTTATTATTGCAGGTGCTATACTTTTTATCATTGCAATGATTTGTATCGGCGGTTTGAAAGTGGTCAATCCTAACGAAGCACTTGTACTGACTTTATTCGGTAAATATTATGGAACAATTAAAAGTGCAGGCTTTTACTTTGTAAATCCTTTTGCCACTGCTTTTAATCCGGGTGCGGAGAAAATAGCGACCAAGGATGCTAATGGTAATGTATATATGAGAACAGTGGGAACCAAAAAGGTGTCTACCAAGGTTTGTACATTAAATAATGAGAAGCAGAAGGTAAATGATGTTTTGGGCAATCCTATTATCATCGGTGCAGTTGTTATCTGGAAGGTAGTGAATCCTACGCAGGCTGTGTTTGCAGTAGAGAATTATCGCGACTATTTATCTATTCAGTGCGATTCTACAATTAGAAATATTGCCAGACTTTATCCTTATGATGATTTGCAGGAAGATGATGACGTGGAAGAGAAAACCTTGCGCGGCAGCAGTCAGGAAATTGCAGAGCAGATGAAGAACGAACTTCAGGAACGCGTAGCCGGTGCGGGACTTGAGATTATGGAAGTACGTATTACACATCTTGCATATTCGGAAGAAATTGCAGCAGCAATGTTACAGCGTCAGCAGGCAGTGGCAGTGATTGCAGCACGCCAGAAGATTGTAGAAGGCGCAGTAAGCATGGTTAAAATGGCGATCGACCAGTTAGACGAGAATGGAGTGGTTGTTTTAGACGATGAACGTAAGGCTGCAATGGTAAGTAACCTTCTTGTTGTACTTTGTGGAAATAAAGAAGCTCAGCCTATTGTAAACAGTGGTTCCATTTACTAGCAGGTATTTGATTCGGTTTATGAGGAATGGTGATGTATACGGCAAGGATGTTTTATATATCCATGCAGACACGCTCTCGCTCGGTTTCGTACGTAACGGATGCTAAACTCAAAGCCTTATAAATAAGTCTTTTCGCTAAGCACCGACGCACTCAAACGGTCTTTATGGATATATAAAACATCCTTGCCAAACAATATACTTAAATGTAGAATAAACCGAATTAGGAATTGGTTAAATGAAAGTGTAAAAATAAAATGTTACACAGATGAAGGAAGGAGCATGAAGATGGAAATTGAAAAGAGAGAACAGGCCTTGCAGGAACGTCTTGAGAAACTTCATGCTATGGAACAGGAAATTCTCGAGAAAGAAAAGAATCTAAAAGAAAAGGAGAAGGCAAAGAAGCAGGTGCTTCTGCGTCTTTCCCCTTCCTTGTGGAATGAACTTGCCAAATGGGCAGATGATGATTTCAGAAGTATTAACGGACAGATAGAATTTCTGTTGGCAGAGGCAGTAAGGAATCGGAGGAAATAATAGATCACAGCGTGCGATAAGCACGCTGTTTTTTATATAAAAATAAGATGTTTGTAAGCGAAAAATCCAACTAAGAAGCCTGTGCGAGGACTGAATTATATTGCGTAAGACCCTGCTGTTATGGTAAAATAAGAACGTTAAAAATAAAGAAAAACAGAGGAGATTTATTATAAAATGGCATGGTATGACAACGCAGTTTTTTATCACATTTATCCGCTGGGTATGACAGGGGCGCCCAAGGAGAATTCTTACGGGGAACCGGTGGAACGATTGAACCAATTGATTCCCTGGATTTCACATATCAAGAATATCGGTTGTAACGCACTTTACATCGGACCCTTGTTTGAGTCCGTAGGGCACGGTTATGAAACCACAGATTACCGCAAGCTGGACAGCCGTTTGGGAACCAACGAAACTTTGAAGAAATTCGTGGCTGAGTGTCACGCACAGGGCATAAAAGTTATTTTTGACGGTGTATTTAATCACACCGGCCGTGACTTCTTTGCTTTTAAGGATATTAAGGAAAATCGGGAAAATTCACAGTATAAAGACTGGTACTGTAATGTAAATTTCTGGAATAACAACGAATACAACGATGGTTTTACCTATGATAACTGGGGCGGTTATAATCTGCTTGCAAAGTTAAACCAGAAGAATCCTGCGGTAAAAGATTATATCTGCGATGTAATCCGTTTCTGGGTAAAGGAATTTGACGTAGACGGCATTCGTTTGGATGCGGCAGATGTTTTGGACTTTGATTTTATGAAGGCGTTGCGTCAGACCGCAAATGAAGTAAAGCCTGAGTTCTGGCTGATGGGTGAAGTAATTCATGGCGATTACATCCGTTGGGCAAATGAAAGCACTTTGCACTCCGTAACCAACTACCACTTACATAAGGCATTGTATTCCGGTCACAACGACCATAACTTCTTTGAAATCGCCCATACAGTGAAGAGATTGTATGAAATGGGTGGTAATCGTCCCGATGGATTAAAGCTTTACAATTTCGTGGATAATCACGATGTAGAGCGTATCTATACAAAACTTAGCAATAAGGCACAGTTTGCCCCTGTACATATTCTGATGTATACCTTGCCCGGCATTCCTTCCATCTATTATGGATCGGAATTCGGTATCGAGGGTAAAAAGGAGAAGTTCAGCGATGATTCCCTTCGTCCCGAAATGTCTTATGATGTGTATGGTCCGAAGGCGGCAGACAATGATTGCGTGAAGCTAATTTCAGCCCTTGGTAAAATCCGTCAGAACACCAAGGAATTAAACTTCGGTGATTACAAGGAATTACGTCTTACCAACAGACAATACGCCTTCTCAAGAAGTTATCAGGGTTCTACCGTAATCGTGGCGGTAAACAACGATGAAAACGGCAGCAGTGTATGTGTTTCCGCACCCGACGGTGAATACATCGGTGCATTGTCAGGCCGTAAAATAAACGCAAGTGGTGGTAACTTAAACATTGATATGGCTGCAAATTCCGGCGATATCTGGGTACCTGCGGCGTCTTGTGTGAATTGCGAATTGGGCGAGACCTGTGAAGTAGCGCAGATGGAGTTTGAAGCGGTAGAGCAGCCTGTGAAGGAAGAAGTTGCTGAAGTGAAAGCTGAGGCTGTAGCACAGGCAAACGTTGCCGAAGTAAAAAAAGAGACTGCAAAAGCGGTGGCAGGTGCTGAAACCGGTGCCGAGAAGGGCGCAGAAGTAGTTGAAAAGAAGGGTGAGGCAGTCCTTGATTTAAATAAGCCCTACGAAGAAATGAATGTAGCGGAATTACAGGAAGTGATTCTTGGAAAGATGCGTCGAAACGGTACGCCGATGACAGAACAGATTATTAAGTCTGTAAGAGACAATGAGCATTTGGGTTCATTGATAAGCTGGGCGAAGAGTTTTTAGGGTTAAAAAAGGAAATACATCTTAAAAACAGAATATAATAATTAGAGCCGATAAAAATTGCTTTTGTCGGCTTTTTTATGCCTATAAAAGGGGGAAACAAAAATGGCAATATATTTAACGGGGGATACCCATAGAGAATTTTACAGAATCAAACAATTCTGTGAGCGAATGGGAACTACAACAGAAGACATTATGATTATCCTTGGTGATGCAGGAATAAATTATTACTGTGACCATAGAGATAATAATTTAAAAAATGAATTATCGCAGTTGCCGATTACGTTATTCTGTATTCATGGCAATCATGAGGAACGTCCTTATCTGACCGGCAATTACGAGGAAAAGGAATGGCATGGTGCGTTGGCATACATAGAAGAATCATATCCGAATCTGGTGTTTGCCAAGGATGGCGAGATCTATGATTTTAACGGTAAGAAGGCGATTGTCATAGGCGGTGCATATAGTATCGATAAATATTACAGATTAAGTCACGGTTTGCAATGGTTTGAAAGTGAGCAGGCAGATGAGGAGACGATGCGATATGTAGAAGCGCAATTAGACGCGCAGGATTGGCAGGTGGACTATGTTTTGACGCATACAGTACCTATCGAGTGTGAGCCTGTATGGGCTTTTATCCAGGGCATTGACCAAAGTAGGGTAGATAAAACCATGGAGAAGTGGTTGCAACAGATTATGGATAATCTGGAGTTTGAGAAGTGGTACGCCGGACATTATCACGTGGAGTCGGAGGAAAATGGCGTGCGGATCATGTTTGAGGATTATGAGGAGTTAGAGTAAAATTACAGCGGGGAACTTTTCAAACGAAAGGTTCCTTTTTTTTATATGCGCCATGCACCTCGTATGCTGGTGCATACTCGGTCACGGGCGTCGCATTCTGCGCCATGCGTCTCGTATGCTGCCGTATACTCGGTCACGGGCGTCGCATTCTGCGCCATGCACCTCGTATGCTGACGCATACTCGGTCACGGGCGTCGCCCTATAAGGTCAGACAATATCACCCTTGTGTGTGCAAGCACCCACCGGTTGATATTGTCCGACCTTGCATGGCTTGTGCTTTTCGCGAAAATTAACAAAACTTAAACATTTCGCAAACAACCCGAAAACAAATCACCGATAAAATGCAATTACAAACTGAAGCAAAACAAACAACATTTTTATAAGAGAAGGAGAAACAAATATGTCTAAATTAGTAGAAACAAACGAAAAAATTGCAGAGGCTGTAGTAGGCGGTTATAAGAAAATCGAAAACGGTGTTGTAGAAGGCTACAAGAAGATTGAAACCGGCGCTGTGGAAGGTTTTAACAAGGTGAGCGACAAGTGTGTTGAGAAACTTTTTGCCAAAGAGGGTGAGAGCGTGGAAGATGCGAAGATGCGTTTACAGGGAAATGTGAAGTAAACTGACAGAACTATTTTCCAACGTAAAAAAATAAAGAACTAGTGAAATGTAAACATAAACAAAAAGAATTAACAAAGAAAGATAAGAGGAAAATTAAAATGAACAAAAACGATCAGGAATTTTTAGTACAGAAAATCAGAAGCGAGTACACAGAGAAGGAGCACACACAGTTAGACGAATTAAAAGCATTGGATGCGAAAGTAAAGCGTCCCGCAAATGTATTTGCATACGTATTTGGTAGCCTTAGCGCAATTATTATGGGTAGCGGTATGAGTCTTGTAATGACCGAAATCGGCAATGTAATCGGCATCAGCAATCCTTTGGTGCCCGGTATCGTAATCGGTGTAATCGGTATGATTATGGCAATCATCAACTATCCCATGTACAAGAGTATTCTTGCATCACGTAAGAAGAAATACGGCGAAGAAATTCTTAAACTTAGTGAGAAGTTAATGAAGTAAAGGTGGGCGAAGGTTTCTTTTACACATAAAAGTAAGAAACGTAAACAAAACTTTAACATTTGAATGTTATCGTTTACACTAGAAGTAGAGTATTAAAGGAGGAATCCCTATGTTCAAAATTCTGGTGGTAGAAGATGACAGAGATTTAAATAAAACCGTTTGTTCCTTTTTAAACAACAGCGGATACGAGGCAACGGGGTGCCTTGGCGCTGAGGAAGCATATGACGTAATGTATGATATCGTGTTTGACTTAATCGTATCGGACGTCATGATGCCGGGAATAGACGGTTTTGAGTTTGCCAAAACAGTGCGTTCGCTGAACGAAGAAATCCCTATTCTTTTTATGACGGCGCGGGACGACTTTGCATCAAAGCAGAGAGGCTTTCGCGTAGGCGTAGATGATTATATGGTGAAACCCATCGATTTGGATGAACTGTTTCTGCGTATCGGCGCGCTTTTACGTCGCGCAAAGATTGCCACGTCAAGAACGCTTATGGTGGGCAATTTTAAAATGGATATGGATGAGCGTACGGCTTATCTTGGCGAAGAGGAAATCTCACTTACCACAAGGGAATTTAATATTTTATATAAAATGCTTTCTTATCCCAAGAAGACATTTACACGCAGTCAGCTGATGGACGAATTCTGGGACGCGGACACTGCATCGGGAACCAGAACGGTGGATGTTTATATGACCAAACTTCGTGCGAAACTTGAGATGTGCGAAGACTTTGAAATAGTGACGGTACATGGACTTGGGTATAAGGTGGTGATTTCGTGAAAAAGAAGAATACGTATGAGAAAGTGCTTTTTATCGTAAATAACTATATTGTTTTCTTCGCGTTGGTGGCCTTTGTGACCACGTGCTGTATGATGCTTTTTGTTACAATTCTTTCGGATACGTTGCAACTTTCGTTGACCGAAGAGAATATTAATGTAGCAGCAAAACTTACTTTCGGCAATGTGGTGCTGTTAAGTTTTATTTTTACGGTGATTGATGTAGTCCGCAGAAAGCTTACGGTAGAGCGTCCGGTGAAGCGGATTACCGATGCAACGGAGAAAATGATGCAGGGTGATTTTAGCGTGCGTATTAAGCCCATCAGCCGTTTTGGCACGGATGCGAAGTTTAACGAAATCATCGATTGTTTCAATAAAATGGCGGAGGAGTTGTCGGGCGTGGAAACTTTGCGCACAGATTTTATCGCAAACGTATCCCACGAAATGAAGACGCCGCTCTCGGTAATGCAGAATTTCGGAACACTTCTGCAGGACCCTGATTTGCCTGCTGATAAAAGACTGGAATATGCCAAGGGAATTACCGACGGCAGCAGACGTATTTCGGATATGATGACCAATATCCTGAAATTAAATCGCCTGGAAAATCAGCAGATTTATTGCAATGCCACAGAGTATAATTTAAGCGAGCAACTTTGCGAGTGTCTCTTGCAGTTTGAAAATGTATGGGAGAAGAAAGGCATAGAGATTGAAACTGAAATCGCAGAAGATGTTATGATTACGGCAGATGAAGAACTCTTGTATCTGGTGTGGAACAACCTTCTGTCCAATGCTTTTAAATTTACGCCGGAAGGCGGAACGGTTGCCTTAAGTCTGGCGGCGGATGACGCCTATGCCGTTATCAAAGTGAAAGATACGGGATGCGGTATGTCTCCGGAAGTGGGAGCGCACATTTTTGAGAAATTTTATCAGGGTGATACGTCAAGAGCAACCCAGGGAAACGGCTTGGGCCTTGCCCTTGTAAAAAGAGTCATCGACATTATGGAAGGCGAAATCGGCGTGGAAAGTACTCCGGGCGCAGGTAGTACTTTTACCGTAAAAGTGCGGAGGCAGCAGGGTGAATAAGCGGGTAAAATCTTTCAAAGAACAGTATAAAAGTGATGCCGGACTGCGGATTCGCACGTCGCTTTATCGTAATGTGGTAATCAATTTGGCGTATGCGTTGTTTCAGTTGGCTCTCGGATATAAGCATCATACGGTGTGGTTCTATTCCATGGCAGGCTATTATGGTATTTTGGCACTGGTTCGATTTTTGCTTGCGAAATATTCGGAGAAACACAATATGCGGTCCGACCTGGTGAAAGAGTGGAAACTGTACCGCTGGTGCGGAATTTCGCTTTTTCTGCTGAACGTAACACTGGCAGGTTTTGTGTATTACATTATGTGGCAGGGGCGCGCTTTCGTGCACCACGAGATTACCGTGATTGCTATGGCGACGTATACCTTTTATGCTTTTACAATGGCAGTCATTGATTTTAACAAATACCGTAAGCTAAAAAACCCGGTTTATACGGCGGGCAAAATGCTGGGGCTTGCAACGGCGCTGGTTTCCATGCTGACGCTTGAAAAAGCAATGCTTGCAACATTTGGTACCGATAATGATGAGCAGTTCCGCCTGATTATGACCGGGGCCACCGGCGCGGGCGTGACGATACTGATTCTTGGTATGGCGATTTATATGGTGATTGTGGCGAACAAGCAAATTAAGAAGATAAAAGATATAAAATAGAGGAGTAGCAAAATGGACGAAAAAGGATTTCAATATACTTACTCTGCCAAAGAGCAGAATGAAATCAATGATATACGAAAGAAATACCTTCCCAAGGAAGAAGATAAAATGATGCAGCTTCGTCGCTTGGATGCAAGCGTGTACCGTAAGGGAACGGTAGTGTCTTTGGTGATTGGTATCATCAGTGCGTTGATTATGGGAGCTGGCATGAGTCTTGTGATGACGGACATAGGCACGAAACTTGGAATGGAAAGCGTTATGGTGCCGGGCATTGTGATTGGCGTTGTAGGGATGATTGGCGTGTGCCTTGCATATCCCGTATATCAGGTGGTGACAAAGCATGAGCGTGAGAGGATAGCGCCGGAGATTATTCGTCTTTCGGACGAATTGCTGAAATAGATAATTTTATATAGTATGTAAAAGCATCGCGATTAATTGTCGAAAATTGCGATGCTTTTTGCTTGGCTAAAAGAAGTATTTGGCGATATATTAGAGGCATATTTTATAGGCATTGATACCGGTAGTATCCTTGCTATAAGTAAATATTTTAATTAATCATAATCTATATTCTGAATTTTCTGCAGTTTCTGCAAAGATAATCAAATTTTTTATAGGGCAACATTGACACCATATATGACACCACATATAATAAAGAAAGGAATAATAATATGTCAAAGTGGGATAAACTTATACATAAGCTAAAGGATTCTTCGGCAGAAATGCGGTTTGAAGAATTAAAGAAAATTTTAGAGGCGTATGGGTATTCTGCAAGAGAAACATCAGGCGGTAGCAGTCATATTACTTTCCGTAAAAAAGGTTGTAGTAACATTACGATTCCACGTCATAAAACAATCAAAAGAGCATATGTTGAGTTGGTTAGGAAAGTCGTAGAAGAGGAGAATAAGAATGAAGACATTAGATGATTATATGAATATAGCGTACAAATTTGTAATAATAGAAGACAAAGAAGAAGGCGGATTCACAGGCTATTACCCCGAGTTAAGCGGTTGTATTACGTGCGCTGATACTATTGAAGAATTGATGGTAATGGCAGAAGATGCGAAAAGGGAATGGATTGAAAACGGTATAAAAGATGGCATTATAATCCCGGAACCGCCCAATTACTCCGGCCAATTTAAATTGAGGGTTCCGAAAACTCTCCATAAGCATCTTGCCGAAAAGGCAGAGATGGAAGGAGTAAGTATGAATCAATATTGTGTGAGCATTCTTTCGAAGTACGCTTAATCAAGAAATTTTTGGTTTTTTATAAAAAAAAATTGATTTCTGATAATGAACTGATTATAATAAGTTTTGTCAAAAAACAATCTTATATGATTTTAGGAGGAAAAACCATGGATTCAAACAAGAGACCTGATACAATGGAGCGTATCACAACTCCTGCTTTGGCAGACAAGTTCATTGAAGAACAGGTTGCCGCTGTGCGTGCACAGGTTGGCGACAAGAAAGTTTTATTAGCACTCTCAGGCGGTGTAGACAGCTCTGTAGTTGCCGCACTTTTAATTAAGGCTATCGGCAAGCAGCTGGTATGTGTACACGTAAACCATGGTTTAATGCGTAAGGGCGAAAGCGAGCAGGTAATCGAAGTATTCCGCAATCAGCTTGACGCAAACCTTATTTATATTGATGCAACAGACCGCTTCCTGGACAAGCTTGCAGGCGTTGCAGAACCCGAAAAGAAACGTAAAATCATCGGTGAGGAATTCGTTCGTGTATTCGAAGAAGAGTCCGGAAAAGTAGAAGGAATTTCTTTCCTTGCACAGGGAACCATTTATCCCGATATTTTGGAATCAGATGGTGTTAAGGCACACCACAATGTAGGTGGACTTCCTGAAGACTTCAAGTTCGAAGGTCTTGTAGAACCTGTTAAATTACTCTTCAAGGACGAGGTTCGTGTGGTAGGTAAGGCACTTGGCCTCCCTGCAGAAATGGTCGACCGTCAGCCGTTCCCCGGCCCTGGACTTGGCGTTCGTTGTACCGGTGCTATCACAAGAGACCGTTTACACGCACTTCGTGAATCAGATGCAATCCTTCGCGAAGAATTCGTAAAAGCAGGCTTAGATAAGGAAATCTGGCAGTTCTTCACAGTAGTGCCCGATATCACTTCTACCGGTGTAAAAGATGGCAAGCGCCTTGATTACTGGCCTGTCATCATCCGTGCCGTAAACACAGTAGATGCTATGCACTGTACCGTGCCTCGCATTGACTGGGATATTTTAGAGAAGATTACAAATCGTATTTTGAGCGAGGTTGATGGAGTTTGTAGAGTTTGTTATGATATGTCTCCGAAGCCGATTGCTACAATTGAGTGGGAATAATCGCGACTGGCTACAAGCCGAGCAAATAGGCGAAATAATCGTGGAAGAGTGCTTGCATTCTTCCACGTATTTTTTTGCCTATTTATTGGGCGCCAGCTCGCGTACGAGCGACGTTGTCGCGAGTTCGCGCTCGGGTTGTAGTAACATAAGTTGAGCCAAGAAATGCGGATTTTACGGCGTTTCTTGGCTCTTGTTTTTGGGTGTGACAATTAAATGACAATAATTTTGGGAAATATTTAATATGATTCTTAATTTGAAGACGAAGAATCTTCTTTTGCATAAAAGAGTTTTATTTGTCTCATGTCATATATAAATTCATTGTATTTATTATAATCAATGTAGAGAAGTTCCTTTATGGTAGGTGTCAATAAAAAGATGAGTGAAAAAACAAGCAATACTAAAGTTATAGCTTGAGCTGCCATGATAATCATTTCGTCTTGAGTAGCTGCATCACCAATTTTTTGTGCAACAAAGGCGATAATAGGAATAATAATGGCACCTAATGTTTTAAGTGGTTTTTTCAATGGTGCTAGATAATCACAATGAATTTGTGCATGTTTAGCTTCGTCTATTAGCATATCAAGCGCTTCAAAATTGTGAATGTCAATTTTATATTTAGTTAACACCTCAATAACCATTTTCATTCTGCTTTCAGAATAAGGTGTATAGTGCTCGTCAAGCATTACTTCAAGATTGCTTTTTAGGGAATCAATTATAATAAAAATTATAAATGAAAGGGCTCCTAACGCTATTGGGATATATGAGGCTAAAGTTAGTTTGAACAGTAATAAAATGCCACTAACAATAGCACTTGCAAAAAAGATGATTACAAAAATCTTTCGGTAAAGAGGGAGCTTGGTAAAAGGGATAGTACTCTTTATGCCTTTTAACCCAATTTTATAGCTAATAAATAAATCACAAAATCTCATATGTATCATATCCTTTCTTTGGAATGTATTAATTTAAAAAAGTGATTTCAACAATTCAAATAAAAATGATGACAATACATTCATCATAATGGTACTAATAACAGTAATGGTAATAGATAAGAGAGGTTTTCTTTTTACAAAATCAATAATTCTGTAAAAGAGTAATTTCTTAAATGATTTAAATTCTTTGTTTAGGAGAGGAACAAATTCTTTATCTACTGCTGTTGATTCAATTTTGGCAATACAAGAAGGACATAAACTGGGCATACCATATTTTATAGCAATATCTCGTTTTAATCCGCACATATCAAATAAGCAGTTTCGAGTATCATCATGTAGAAAATAATCTTCATTAACTTCATGTAAAGCTGCAACTTGAACTATTTCTTTTAAAACAATGCCGTGTATATAGTTGAAGATATCAACATTCTCTTCATTAAAGATTGATTCTACTTGGTAAAATGAACATAAAACCGTTTTTGAATCAAAAAGTGATAAATCCCTAGTAAAATAATTGCATTCGATAGGACTATCGATAAAACATAAGCAAAGATCGACACTGTTATTATCAATTTTGCTTGAAGTAAGAAGTTGGCAGATACATTTATCAGAATAACCCCATTCAAGATCGCAGGATGGAAGTTGTTTGATTTCTATACAGTTTGTAATTTCAAATAATTTGCTTGAATATTTTTGCAGTTTTTCTATTTTGTCAAGATAACGTTGATAACCAAGTAAACATATTTGGATTTTAAACTTTTTCATTCGATAAGTACTCCTTTGTAAATAATAGTCTGTGGTTTGGTGATAGTATTTGAATGTTTAATGCAAGTATTTATTCTTTCTTCGGTTTCCTTTTTCTCTTCACATAAGAGAAATCAGGAAACAAGTCTTTTAACATCTCAGCGGTTTCCACAGCGTCTTCATCTTCATTCACATTCTGAACCATTAACTGGTCGTCATCATCAAGATTCAACGAAACTGTGTATTCTTTATCCGATTCTATCGGATTCATCGGGAATTTTATCTCTTTGAGATAGTATTCCGATTCTGTTATTTCGCCATCTTCTAATCTGTCTCTTAAGCGTGCCCAATACTCAACCATCTTTCGGAAGTTATCAAGGTCTTCCTGCGGGCGAGGTCCGGTGCTTGAAAGTCTTTCTTCAAATTTGAAAGTCAATTCCCCATCTTTCATAGTAGGGCGTAGTCCGTATGCCCACTCGATATCAAATAGTACATGAAGTGCACTGAATATATTTGCAACATCTGGGTCAGATAACGTATAAAAGCTGACATTGAGGTTATTGGTTATATTCAATAGTATTGCCGCATCTGGATATCTGTTCCCAAGTTCATAGTTGCGGATGGTGGATTCATTTAAACCGTATTTATCCACTAATTCCTTTTGCGTCTTATCAGATGTGATTCTAAAGTTTCTAAGCAAATAGCCTACCCGGCTAGTGAAATTTATAATTATAAATTTTTGCTTGCACAAGTAGTAGGTTTTAGTTTTTGGCAACAGTAAAGGCATATAATATAATCATATATAGTATAACAGCAATAGTATAAAAAAGAAATATAGATTAATAAACGCTGCGTTAGATTTACTCAAGAATAGAAGAATTTAGATATATATGATATAATTATATATAAGACAGATAAAAACGGGTTGTGCTTTCTTTATAGTCCCCTAAATCGGACATCCCTTACTATAGTATTATCCCCATAATACTACGGAGGTGCCCGAGATGACATTGGCAGAAAAAATATTCAATTGTTTTAAACAACAAGAGTCCTTCACCCTGAATGACGCATATCAGATGAATAATGAGAAACCGCATGAAACGATTCGTGCTAGGATATATGAGAATCTGGGAATTCGTTTTGAGAGAATAGCAAAAGGAATATATAAAACGCTTGATGCGGAAGAAACGTGCATTCTTTTAGAAGGTGATGGCAGAGATTTATCCATGCTTGCAGATAATAGTGTTGATTGTATTTTTACTGATCATCCCTGGCTGGATTTGAAATCGAACAAAGGTGGAACCAGAGCCTTTGCCGAGTATGATTGTTTTAAGTACACGTTGGAAGATTTTAAGGAGAAAGCGAGAGTACTTAAGGAAGGCTGTTTCTTGGTGGAGATACTTCCGGCAGAGAATGAAAATAATTACGAATATTTATATCAGATCAAACAATATGCAAAAGAAGCAGGATTTATTTACTATTCAAAGGTGCCTTGGAAAAAAGGAACTTTTGTTAGTAATACCGGGCGAAAGGCAAAAAATACTCAGGATGTTATGATTTTTTCGAAGGGAAAAGCAAGAAATATGCGGTATGATAAGAAGAAATCTGACATTACAGGTATTGATTGCTATATGAGTGGATGCAACGGTATGTTACCAACGATGTTTGATGTACAACCTGTGTCAAAGAATAAGAAGATACATCAAAGCGAGTTACCCTTAGCGTTGTGTGAACAAATACTGCAATATGTTACATATGAGGGAGAAGTTGTACTAGATTCGTTTGTGGGTAGTGGTGTAATTGGTGAAGTTGCCTTGAATATAAAGCGAAACTGTATATTAATTGAGATATTACGAGAAAATATTGAGAAGATTAAAAAGAGGTTTGAAAATAATACAATGTTCAAACCGATAATGGAGTTCTAATATGAATCTACAAATGGATGCAGGAATTGCTTCGGCATATAATAGTAATTCGCAAAAAATAAGAGTAATTACAGAACATTGGGTAGGCGATAATTTGTTTTGCCCATATTGCGGAAGTGCATACATAAGTCACTTTGAAAATAACAGACCGGTAGCAGATTTTTATTGCCCTAAGTGTGCAGAAGAATATGAATTAAAGAGTAAGAACGCGTCTATAAGTAATAAAGTTACTGATGGTGCTTATGACACTATGATACAGCGAATAAATGCAGTGAATAATCCTAATTTTTTCTTTATTCAATATGGCAAAGCGGATTTGCGAGTAAAAAATTTGGTAATGGTTCCGAAGCATTTCTTTGTTCCTGATATTATTGAAAAAAGAAAGCCACTTGCAGAAACGGCGAGAAGAGCAGGCTGGGTAGGTTGTAATATTGTGTTAAAGAATATTCCTGATGAGGGAAGAATTTATATTGTTAAGAACGAAATTGAGCAGCCTATAAAAAGTGTAATTGCAAAAGTAGAAAAAACAGATTTTATTAAGCAATACAATCTGAATGCGCGTGGCTGGATTTTGGATGTGTTAAATTGTGTCAATATGATTGAAGATTCAGAATTTACATTAAATCAGATGTATCAGTTTGAGCAGTTATTGGCACCGAAGTATCCTAATAACCATCACATCAAAGATAAAATTCGTCAGCAGTTACAGATATTGAGGGATAAAGGAATTTTAGAGTTTTTAGGAAATGGACGATATAGAAAAATTTAAAGTGCGATTGCGATTGAATAAGCACACAACCCTGAACTCTTGTTTGATACAAGAGTTCGGGGTTTTTATATACCGTTATGTCCGCATTTTAACTGCTATCTTCTTACTACTCAAACTTCAACTCAATAGCATCGTCGCTGTAAACGTTAACAGGATTCAAATTTTCATCATATGTTACCAAAGTCATACGAAGTGTATCAGGTTGTGTATAAAGTTGGAGTGCTTCATATTCATACAGGTTCATATAGCGACCGTCTTCCAGCAGAATAGGATCGTGAATATAACCGCCGGCGTTTCCTGTGAAGGATTCGAGACCGGGCACATCAAACTGTACGCCCCACAACCAACCTACGCCTTTGCCACCGTTCTTAGGTGCTTCGGGGGTAATGTATTCGACATCAATATAAATTGCGGTAGCTGTGCAGATGGCGCTTCGAATTCTTATTTCATAGTCGTCAAAAACAAATTCAGTGGGACCGTTATATACGCGTGCCGTATCGTCTAATTTGTCCTGCTCCAGAGTGAAATTAAGAGAGAAACTTTCGGCAATCTCGAAGTCGCCTGATGCCAATAATTCTTCGGCGTATCCTCTTTCGGAGATGGGAATATCGCATACAATACCCATTCCATCAACGGGAATATATCCTTCAGAGCGTAGTCGTGTAGCCTCAGTCTGCAAACCCTCGCTTGAACTCTCAGCAGTTATAACAGCAAAGGGAGCCGTTGCACGCAGAACAATGAAATCCATACGGCATTCATTGCTGTCGTTTTCCGGTAACTCACCAAGTGCCATACACTCTGTGGTTCCGGTCTCGAGGATAAAGTTAGTATAGTTGCTGGTAGTGCGCTGGTGTGTGCTTTCATTGCCGAAATATATGCCCTTACATATGATATAGAGGTCTTCGTGTTCGTTGAGATTTTCTATTGTCCAGTTAAGAGCGTAAGTTTCGCCGATACTGTCGTACAGAGCTTCGTTTACAGTGAAGCAAACATTTTCACCCTCGTACAGGCTGCTTGTAATTTTGTCGTTATTTTGGCTTTGTGGCTCTAAAGTCTGAATGCCATCGGTAATATTTGTATTTGTTGTATTACCATCTGAAAAAAGATGAATGATGCCTAACTTGTCAGCGGCTGCCGCTACGGTGACTGATGCCAAAAGACAACCAATTACGGTAAAAGCCACAACCGGCGCTTTTTTAAATTTCCTCTTCATGGTTACTTTTCCTTTCTTGCTGTTCATGATTCGCTGGGCAAGCCAAGGGTCTTCATGTAGTCCGGATAATCGGCGGTCAATTGCGTTGCAGAAGAAATCTTTATGTGTTTTTTTGCTCATAAAATTCACTCCTTTCAATGCTTTTACGAAGTTTATCCTTGGCTCGTTTCAGCCGCCCGGAAACAGAAGACTGAGAAATGCCAAGCAAATCTGAAATTTCTATCGTGCTTATATCTTGATAATAGTAGAGAAGTATGACTTCTCGCAGTTTGCGTGGAAGATTCATTACCGCAAGGGTAAGAACTTCATCGTGTTCCTCAAGTTCAGTAGAAGGTTCAGGTAACATATCCGGTGTAACCTCATAAGATACAAAACGATACCAACTTGAGTGATTCATATCTCGGCAGGTGTTTATGGCTATTTTCATAATCCATGTCTTCTCGCTACATTGTCCTTGAAATGAATCAAGACTTCGGTAAACCTTGAGTAAAGTTTCCTGCACGGCATCCTCAGCCAACGATTGGTCGCGCAAGTGGAGATAGCACATTTTTAGGAGCGACAGCTGATACTGATCTACTATGCGTTCAAATATGATATTTCGCTCCGCTATTTTGTCCGGATCCTTGACGTTGTTCATGTGCTTCACACCTCCTTACACTTATATAGACGAATAAGAATCGGAAAATATCGTACAAAGGATAAAAATATAATATTTTTTCAATAAAAGCAACCCTGCTTATTGTAAAATTTTAAGGTCTTAATGTTTAAATAAAATAAACTTGAATACTTAAAAAAAGCAATGCAGATAAGTAGGAGAGCTAAAATTATGAAAATAAAACAGCCTATCTTTATGATTGTGATGCTAATAAGCACGCTAAGCCGTGCTTTTTCCTTTACAGAAATTGTGAACAAGTCTATAATAAAACCAATAGCAATTACGGGGATTTTATGCTGTTTACAGCGAATACAAATGTGGGGGAATATATATGTCAGAATTGAAGCAAGGGTTGTTAGAATGTCAGCAAATCTGTGACAAATATGAATCGACTATCGGTGGTTTTGCCCAGGGTGGTTTGTACGTGCAATTTTGTGATGAAGTTATTAATATGGCTTTTTTGATTGCGGTTTGTGATGAGAACGTTACGGCGGCAGAGATTAACTTAATTAATAATACCTTTGATAAAATGGTGAATTATGAGATGTTAATCAGACGTTATGGTGACGACTGCTTAAGTGATGACAGTTTTTTGCAAAAAGTACCTAAGTCTGTTCAATTGATTGCCCGGGCGGAAAAGGCAGATATTTTAAGGGAAACCAATTATCTTTCAGATGCTTGGCGTTTGTATCAGTTCATGGAGCAGTTTGGTAATGTATTGATTAATTGCTCCGGAGCGCGTTTGAAATATGCCATTAAGTTAATGGAATTCTTTTTAAACGGCATGAAAGAATATATCTACGAAGTGGAAGCTCGTAGCGGTGTGGAAGAGTTGCCTAAAATCAAGGAACAGCGCCTTGAGGACAAAATGACATTATTTGCCCGCAGTGAGGAGCCTTTTATAAAGGAGATTAATCAGGTCTTAAAAGAGATTGACGAACTTGTAGGCTTGGTAAATGTCAAAAAAGAAATTCATGATATGGTAAATCTTTTGATTGTGCAAAAAATCCGTGCGCAGAAAGGATATAAGACGGCCAATATTTCACGTCATATGGTTTTCACGGGAAATCCCGGTACCGGTAAAACAACCATTGCCCGTAAAATGTCGGATATTTTTAAATATTTAGATATTCTGGAGAAAGGACATCTTGTGGAAGCAGACCGTTCTATGTTGGTATCTCCTGATATGGGGCAGACTGCTATTAATGTCCGTAAAATGGCTGAAGAAGCCATGGGTGGCGTGCTGTTTATCGACGAGGCTTATTCACTTGCAAGTACGAATGAAGGTGACTATGGGCAGGAAGCCATAGATACACTTCTTAAAATTATGGAAGATGAGCGCGAACGTTTGGTAGTAATCGTAGCCGGTTATAATGACTTGATGGAACAGTTTTTGGATTCCAATCCGGGGCTTCGTTCCCGTTTCAGTAAGTTTATTCAGTTTGTGGATTACAGTGAAATTGAGTTGTATGAAATTTTTGCGCTCTACTGCAAAAAACAGGATTATATATTGGCGGAGGGCACACAGCCGGTTATTCTGGATAAAATTCGTAATATGAAAGAAATTAATATGCAACATTTTGCCAATGCGCGAACTATGCGAAATTATTTTGAAAAGGTTATTTCAAACCAGGCAAACCGCATGATTGAAGAGTACGGTTTGAGTGAAGATGAGAATGCACTTATTACAATTATGGTAAGCGATTTATAAGAAATGTGTATGTAATAAAAAATGCTGTAAGTATGATAATCCAAAAATGCAAAACGCCGGCGTAAAAAGACAATGTTAAATTCATAGTTTTTTATAACAGAATTATGTTGTTTCGAAAGCACAAAAAATACGTTTTTTGTGCTTTTTTTATATGTTTACGGACTTGCGTATCTTGTATATGCCATTCATTAAATATATAATTATAATAGGGATACGGTGATGAATTCATACATCTTTGAAAAGGGAAGGATGGTGAAATAATGAGTCATATCATGTGTAGTGACGGTTTTGGTAAGTTTATGGAATTGATTTCCACATGCGAGGACGGGTTGGATAAGTTGGAGGACCGGATAGGAGAGGCTCTTATACATGTTCGGGAGGAACTGCATTTGGGCAAAGCTGCTATGATTATGGAAGTGCGTCCGAATGCCTATCAACCTCGGGGAAGATCTATTGGCCATGACTTTTTTACTTATGAGAGAGGTTATGCAACAGAGGAACTAAAGGAAAGTTATGTAACTGATAATAAGAGTATTTTCAATATGATTTTTTATCCGGAAATTGGTTATGTGTGGAATGAGGATGAGAAGAAGAGCATCAAAGTATTATCTCATGCAATTTATATTGCAATGAGAAGAGCACGTCTAAAAGAGCTGGTAGAGCGTGCTATGATGACCGACAGCATGACTATGGTAAGTAATACTATGGGCATGAAGAAATTTTTGGCGCGGGTTATGCAGAAAAACAACTTAGCTGCATACAACTGTGCTTTTATGAATATTAAGAATTTCAGATACTATAACCAGAAGGTAGGCTCTGCACAGGGGGATGAGCTGTTAAGAATATATGCGTCTAAAATCAGCGACTTTATTTTACCGGATGAAAATATTGCACGTTTGGGTGGAGATAATTTCATAGTATTTATAAAGAAAGAGCGAGTAGGTATTTTCTTTGAAAGAATGAAAAAGATTAATATCCAGTTATGGATAGATAATCAGCCTATGTCCTTAGATGTAGAAACAAGAATCGGTATTTATGATATTGTACCGGGAAATAATGTAGATGATGCGCTGAATTGTGCAACCATAGCGTTTGGATATGCAAGACAGCAGAATGCTAACAATGTGGTGTGGTTTGAAAAGAAGATGCGTGACAAGGATCTACAGGCACAAAATGTATCCGTAGCTTTTCCCACGGCATTAAAAAATGGTGAGTTGATTGTTTACTATCAGCCGAAGGTTTCTTTAAAAGACAGTTCCTTGTGCGGCAGCGAGGCGTTGGTTCGTTGGGTGAGAGAAGGTGTAATCGTTCCTCCCATGGAATTTATTCCGGCATTGGAGAAAGAAGGAACTATTTGTGCATTGGACATGTATGTCTTTGAGACAGTTTGTAAAGATATCCGAAGATGGTTAGACCACGGAATGAATCCGGTAAGAGTATCCGTAAACTTCTCTAAGCTACATTTTAAGGATGATAATTTTGCTGATAGAATTTTAGAAATTATTCATCGTCAGGGAATTCCCAGCAATTATATAGAGATAGAATTAACGGAAGCCTCAGGTTTCGAAAGTTTTGATAACTTTGTGGAATTCAGTAAAATTATGCGTAATAACGGAATTGAAGTATCGATTGATGATTTTGGTACAGGCTATTCCTCATTAAATGTATTAAAGAAGTTGGATGTGGATATTATCAAGCTGGATAAATCTTTTATTGATACGATTGAGAATGAAGATTTGCAAGACGAAGTATTTATTCGAAATATTGTAAATATGATTAATGAACTTGGTATGCGAGTTGTTGCCGAGGGTGTAGAAACGGATGCCCAGGTAAAGTTTCTCAAAAAAATAGACTGTTCTGCGGTGCAGGGATATTATTATGACAGACCGATGCCAAGAGAACGTTTTGAAGAACGCTTATTGGAAAAGAGAGTTTATTAATATATGCATATGAGTTATTGATGAATAAAATACATATTTTTAATATTTAAAATAAGGAGACCGTCCGATATTAGATTTATATTCTAATGATTGGACGGTCTGTTTTGTTTTTATATTGTCTAAAATCTCTCTTTGGTATATCATATGAAGAAATACTTGACGCGTAACGATTTTTTTAAGAAAATAGTAGTTGAATAAATTAATGTTTAGGTAAGAACGGAGTTAAAAATGGAATCCAAAGTACAAGGGAAAACATTTACAAAAGAACATACAAATGTTGCAAAGGGATTTGCAATTATATTACTGCTCATGTATCATTTGTTTTTTAATGTTTATGAAGTAGAAGCAATGGGGGTAATTTATACGCCGTTGAGTCAGAAAACTTTTTTAACGATTGCAGGATTTGGAAATATTTGTGTTAGTGTTTTCGTGTTTTTGACAGCATATGGAATCGCGAAAGGAATATTTAGTCAAAAAGATTTGAGCATGATAGATGCTTACAAACAGGCGCTAAAAAGATTTTTTAAACTGATGCTTAATTTTTTTATTTTATATGTCAGCGTGATTATTATTATGTATCCTCATTTGGATTTAAGGGCTCAATACGGATGGGGCGGACAAGGCTTTATACGTTTGATGACTGATGCAATCGGTTTGCATAGTATATTTGGAGTTGCACCACTAAATGTCAGCTGGTGGTATATGGAAGTGGCTTATTTATTGATTTTCCTCGTGCCGCTGTTTGCATTTATGGCAAAGAAAGCAGGTTATTATATTATATTAATTGCGTGTATAGCTCCGTTAGTAATTAATATGAATTTTAATATAGAGCGCTTCCTTTTGGTGGCAGTTGTTGGAGTTTGTGCAGCTAAGGGCGAGTGGATTGATAAGGTTATGCAGTGGAAGTTGCATGCAGTATTTAAGTGGCTCTTGGGAATTGCAGGATTGGTACTTTGTGTGTTTGTGCGTCAAAAGGAGATTGTACAGGAAAGTTTTATTAGTATCACAGATACTTTTATTGCATTATTTATTGTTTGTATGACTACAGTCACGATTGCGACTGTACCCGGAGTGAAAAAAGTATTTTCGTTTTTGGGACGTCATTCTATGAATATGTATCTTGTGCATACTTTTTTCTATATGAATATATGGAGAAAGGAAATTTATCAATTTAAGTATGCAATTATTACACTTTTGTTCTTGTTAGCGGCAAGCTTAGGCTATTCTGTTTTTTTGGAAGGAATAAAGAAGCTTGGTAAATGGATATATAAAAAGATAAAAAGGGTCTGATGCTTGTCATCAGACCCTTAAGTATTGTGTAAATTTTTATTCCATGTTGGATAATTCTTCTGCCAAAGGAATTACACCAAGAAGTGCTTCCCGCATTTCATCATATAATGTATTCTTATTGTTCTGACATGAACTGATGATATTAATGCTGTTGGAAACGTTGCCGTAGCAGTTCTGAGAAGATTCTGTTAATACGCTGATTCCTTCTACAGCCTGTTTAGACTGTGCAAGAGATGCGGTTAAATCTTCGCAGGAAGCATCCATGCTTGTGGCAAGTGTTTGTACTTTTTCTACAATAGAGTATGCAGATGCTACATTAGCATTACTTGCTTCAAAAGCAGTTTCAGAAGTTTCGATAGACTGATTTAAGCCTTGTGTATCTTTTTCTACGTTATTAACACTTTCTGCAATATTGGCAGTAAGTTTCTTGATTTCGTCGGAAAGAATACGAACCTGATCTGCAACAATTGCAAAACCACGTCCGGCTTCACCGGCACGTGCGGCTTCAATGGAAGCATTTAAGGATAAAAGGTTTGTCTGGTTGGCAATATCAGTAATGCCTTTCATGCAATCTCTGATATCAGATACAGACTTTTGCAAATTCTGGAATGTTTCATGCATTTCATTAAAGCTTGCAACTACTTGGTCAGAACTTTCTTTCAAATTGGTGATTTCGGATTTTGCATCTTCAACAGAATCAATAATGGCAAGTTTGGCATCATTAAAATTTAATGCGGCTTCAGCTGTTTTTAATAAAGATGCCTGAGACGTTTCAACTAAGTTACCCAAGCCTTCAACAGAGTCGTTAATTTCCCCCAAGTTATTACAAATGCTGGTTAATTCACCATTGATTACAGTTTCTTCCGATAACATTTCATCATACTTGTTGCCGATTAAAGTAGTGCCTTCAACAATGGGGGCTGTTTTTTCTTTTACAACTTCAACAGAAATAGACTTTGCCAAGTCATTTTGCGTTACGATGGTTTGTTTCTTTTTAAATAAACCCATGTTTTTCACCTTCTCTTTCTATATCTTTGCTAAAATCACAATCAATAAAATTGTTTATTCGTATGTAAAAATCGCTTTATAAACGCGTAAGTAGATTATAGCAAATTTTTCACAAAAATTAAATGATTTTTCGCAAAATTTTGTAAAAAATACATAAATAATTTTACCAGGTACATTTTTGGTCTTTGTGAGTGAATTTTTGCATTTGGTTTTGAAATTCAATAAGCTTTTTTTCGTAATGTGCAATGCGTTTTTCTTTTATTCGGCCTTCGGTTTTTAAAGAATTAAGAAGTGCTTCAAATTCTTTAAGATTTAGTTGTGCTGCATCCTTGTAATTATTTTCGAAATTATTTTGGATACGGTTTAGTTTTTCATCCAGCTGTTTTTCTGCGGCATTTTTTAAAAACATGGCAACTCCTTTCGTAATCGGAAACCGTGAGTGTTCAGTAAGAGAAAAAGAACTTAAACTTTATCAAAGTAATTTCAATTTCCGATAGCTTATGTATATTGAATATGATAAAATTAGTATATCATATTTGTGCAAAATATCCATGAAGAATAAAAGGAAAGATATTATAGAGATTTCATGGATATAAACGGAGGGTTTTATGTTTGAGCGTAAAGAGTATATAGTGGAACGACTGGATGGCGATTATGCATATTTAAAAGAGGAAAGCGCGGATGATTTGAAATGTGTGGCAAGGGCATTACTTCCCCCGGCAATTCGGGAAGGTAGCAGACTTTCCTATGAAATGATGGAATATGAATTGATAGTTGAATAATGGATATGAATATAAAATCGCCTCTTGCTGTTTAAGAGACGATTTTTATATGTGAATAGTATAATAATAAGAGGAAGATGGAGACAGAATTATGGAGGACCTTCCTCTTTTTATGTATTAAGCAATTTGTGTATATGATTTAAGGTTTATTCCTTCATTTTCATGATCGATATGTCTGTTTCGGAAATAGACAAAAAGATTAATGGTAACAATTGCCAAATTAACAAAGTAAACTATTAAGACATAGTTAATTTGATGTGAAAGTAGTTTTGCACTAATTCCTGCAATATAGCCTGAGATAATCAATAGGATAAAAGGCAGGCTCATGCTTTTGGCACTGCGGGCTTTAATTGCCTTCATAACATTGATAGGCCATGAGAGGCCGAAGCATACTAACATAATAGTTTCTAATAATGGACTCATTTTTTCTCTCCTTTTCCTTTGTCTTCTGCTACATCATACTCTTGATTATTTAAAATGTATAATATATAATTTAATACGGATTTATAACGTCAATATTATGAAAGAAGAAGAAAAGAATGGAAATATTACAGTTAAAGTATTTTTATGCACTGGCGCAAACCCAGCATGTTACCAGAACCGCAGAGCAATTGCATATAGCACAACCGGCGTTGACCCAAACCATACATCGTCTTGAAAAAGAATTAGAAGTGAAGTTGTTTGAACCGCGGGGAAGAAATATTGTTTTGACAGAGTATGGTAAGTATTTACAAAATAAAATAGAACCCATACTGAAGGCGCTTAATGAAATACCGGAGGAATTACAGCTTTTAGCCGGAGAGCGTAGGAAATTAATAAAAATTAATGTAAAAGCTGCGTCAGGACTTGTTACAGATACCATTATTCGTTTTCAAAAAGCGCACAAAGATTTGCGTTTTCAAATCGTACAGAATGCAGAAATGGAAGATGCGGATATTACAATATTTACCAAAGAACATTTTAGTACACCCTCTGATTCCAAAGACTTATTTTATATTTTTTCAGAACGCGTTTTTCTGGCAGTGGCTGGAAATTCTGAATATAGTGGTAGAAGAGGTATTGTGTTAAAGGAAGTTGCAGATAAGAAATTTATATCTTTGACCGGTGCAAAGAGTCTCCGCGCAATTTGTGATAATTGTTGTATGCAGGCAGGTTTTAAACCTGATGTTATTTTTGAAGGTGACAGTACTTCTGCCGTTGAGAATTTGATCGCGGCCGGATTGGGAGTGGGATTTTGGCCTCATTATACATGGGAGCGTTATCAGGATGATGAGATGTGCTTGTTGCCTATCTTAGAGCCGGAATGCCATAGGGATATTGTGATTCAACTGCATTATCCTTCGCGGGAACATAGAGAGGTTGTTGAGTATTTTGAATATGTTTCTGAATTTTTTGATAAACTGAAACAGGAGCGTAATAAAATTGACATTGTATAAAAAACTTGCCAGAAAGGAATATTTCAAGTATACTGTGCAAGGACTTTACGTCTGTTGTGTAAAAGATAAGGAAATCGGGATAAATAATAAAAGGAACGGTTTACTATGGATAAAAAGGATATTAAATATCTGGTCTTGGATATTGATGGCACATTAACAAATTCTGAAAAAGAGATTACACCTCGTACAAAAGAAGGTATTATTCGTGTGATGGAACGTGGACATAAGGTAATTCTTGCATCGGGAAGACCTACAGCAGGAATGATGCGTTACGCGGAAGAATTGGAATTTGGCACAAGAGGCGGCTATTTGTTGGCATTTAACGGCGGATGTATTTTAGAATACAAAACAGGTAATATTATGTTCCAGAAAACTTTGCCGCCACAAGTCATTCCCGGTTTGCATCGTTTTGCAGTAGAGAATGACTGCGGATTGGTGACCTATCTTGGAAATAATATTATTGTCGGAACCCGAATGGATGAATATATTAAGCTGGAAGCCGGCATTAACGGGATGGGGATTCGCCCGGTAGAGAATTTTGTGAATTTTGTTACCTTTGATGTGAATAAATGTTTGATGACGGCACCGCCTGAGAAAGCGGAAGCGTTAATGGGGAAATTGCAGGAACAGTACAGAGGTATTTTAAGCATTTATCGCTCCGAACCTTTTTTTATTGAGATTATGCCTCAAAATATCGATAAAGCGCAATCTTTGGACAGAATGATGAGTACGGTAGGCTTGACCAAAGATAATTGTATTTGTTGCGGTGACGGTTTTAATGACATGACTATGATTCGATATGCAGGTATTGGCGTGGCCATGGAGAATGCACAGCCGGCAATTAAGGAAGCAGCGGATTTTATAACAGATTCCAATGATAATGACGGCATTGTAAAAGTAATTGATACTTTCATTTTACCTGAAGAATAAAAAAGAATAAAAAACAGATACTAAAAGGACCGGATAACGGTCCTTTTTTGTTACAAGAAACATGTAACGAATGCAGGAGAAAGGCGGAACAATATGATAACTACCAGCATTCAGGATAATATCACCATGGCAAGGTCATTGATGTCAATTAAGCAAAGTTTTGATTATATTGAAAGAGAATTATTTTTTGGCAAGACCAAAGTCTATATGTTGGCAATTAACGGATTTACCCAGACTGAAGTTTTGCAGCATATTGTTGCGGATGTGCAAAGTCTGTCCGATGGCGAAGGAAAGATACAGAATTTAGATAATTTTATAGACTGCAAATTGGGGTTTGCGCAGGTTTCTTATGTAGATGATTGGGAGCCTCTGATAAAAAATCTTTTAAGCGGACAAACTATTTTAATAGTAGATGGTTTTGCGAAGGCAGTTTCTATTGATACAAGAACATATCCTCTGCGTAGCATTACAGAACCTGATACTGAGAAAGTAACCAGAGGTGCAAAAGATGGATTTGTGGAAAATATTATTATGAATACTGCACTGATGCGCAGACGAATACGAGATCCGAAGCTGACATTTGAATTGCATCAGGTGGGCGAAGACAGTAAAACGGATGTGGCAATTGCCTATATTAAAGGAAAGGCTGAAGAAAAGTTAATTGAAGAGATACGGACGAAATTAGACAGTATAAAAGTTACATCCCTAACCATGGGCATGCAGAGTCTTAAAGAACTTTTGATTCCGCGAAGTTATTTTCATCCTTTGCCCAGTGTTCTTACGACGGAGCGGCCTGATGTGGCAAGCAGTTATCTGGAAGAAGGATATGTGCTTCTTGTACCGGATGCTTCACCGATGGTTATGGTGTTGCCCTGTAGTATTTTTCAATTTACCCAGAGCCCGGAGGATTATTATAAAAGTCCCGTAGTGGGAAATTATATCCGTGCTATGAGATTGTTTTCGTTGCTGGCAAGTTTGTTGCTTCTTCCGTTATTTCTTTTGTTTGGCGCATATATTCCCTTGCCGGAGCAGTTTTCTTTGGTGAGTACAGATGGAATGACCCCCATTAAATTATTTGTATTAGTGTTGATTATTGAAGTTACATTGGATTTGTTTCGATATTCAACGTCCCACACTTCGGAGCGTTTTGCAGGGGCATTGTCAATTGTCGGTGGTTTGATTATCGGAGATGTAGCGGTTAAATTGGAGTGGGCAAGTCCGGAAGTTCTTTTTTACGGCGCGGCAACAATGTTGGCAACACTTTCCATAGCAAGTCTGGATATGGCGGAAGGATTGCGTATTTATCGCATTTTCTTAGTATTATGTACCGGATTTTTTGGACTGTGGGGATTTGCTGTCGGATTGGCAGTTATATTGATTTCTGTCATCACAACACCGACGTTCGGAAAAACAAGTTACTTCTGGCCCTTGGTGCCTTTTCAGTGGAAGGCGTTGAAAACCTTGCTTTTCCGGTATCCTACTGTTAAAGCGCAACCCAGCAGTCTGTTGAAAGAGCAGAAAAGTAAAAAAAATGAATAAAATATGTAAACGCGGAAATGATAGGGAGTATAAACTGATTTAAAAACGGAGGTTTTTATTATGAAAAAAATTGTAAAATTTGTAGTCATAGCAGTGATTTTTGTTATGTGCTTTATGCATGTGGCATGTATGAGCTGCAGTGATGCACCGGTAGAACCTGATGTATCAGATTCAGTACCTTCTGAAAGCGCATCTGAACCCACATCGGATAATGCCGGAACATCAGAATTAAATGATGAAGAAAGTGCATATCAGGCATGGAAGGATATTGAAGTATCTCAACCTGCTTTTGGTGAAACAGGGGCAAATATCAGTGCGGGAGCACTTCTTGAGCGAGCAGTAACCATAGAGGAGTTCATTACAAAATATCCTGACAGCCAATACAGAGATGAAGCGGTAGAACATTATAACAACTTAGTGACTGCGGCTATTACAGGCGGTTATGTTGATGGAGAAAATAATAATCATTTATATTTGGATGAGAATGGTGAAACGCTGAGTGCGGATGTTGTGACAGAATATGATACATTCGTAAATAATTATGGTGATACACAGACTGCAGTAATTGTAAAAGAATATACAACTTTAATCGGCGATGCTGATGGTTCCCTGACAGAAGATGTCAAAGGTTTTTATAATGATTTGATGAATCGTTTAAAAGATATGTTTAACATGAATGGTGTAGGCGAAGGCATGAACGGCGGAAGTGCAGGCGGTAACAACGATGATAATGCCGGAAACTCAAACCAGAATAATACCATGGGTACAAACGGTAATACCGGAAGTGGTAATAATTCCGGACAGAGTGTGCAGTAATAACCTAATTAACCAATTACAATAATACGAATATGTAAAAAATGCGCAGAACTTTCGGGAACTGCGCATTTTTTGATAAAGCTTATTAAAAATTTAATTGACATTACCGGTCTATCGTAATAGACTAAATATAGACTATTGCAATAGACTGGAGAGAATGATTATGGAAAAAGTATATGACAGCGAATATAAATTGTTGACTATTCTTTGGGAAAAGGAGGCCTTATCTTCGCCGGAGTTGGTGAAATTATGTAACGAAAAGTATAACTGGAAAAAATCTACTACCTATACAATCATAAAGAAATTGAGTGATAAAGGAATGGTGAAAAGTGAAAATACCATTGTAACTCCATTGATTACAAAGAAGGAAGCAGATCGTGATGAAAGTGACCGATTGTTGAATAGAATCAGTCAGGGAAACGTAGCTTCTTTTCTGGTGTCCTTTTTCGAAGATCGAAAGTTGACGAAAGAGGATATTAAAAGAATTCAAAAAATCATTGATGAGGCGGAGGTGGACGAATAATGATTGAATTGGACCAGGTAATGCAAAATTGGATTTATGATAAAATACTATGTAGGTTTCAATGGGATGCATATTGGAGAATCTGCTTTGTGTCATCTATTTTTATTTTGTTTGTGTTGCTGATACGATATCTGTTACGCAATCGCTCAAAAAAATACAGTTATTATTTGTGGATTCTGGCTGTATTACGATTGTTGTGCCCTATTTCCTTTACGATTCCTGTTGCATCACTGGTAACCCGTGCGGAGATTATGGCAGCAGAAAATACATATATTGAAAATTTTTTGCCTCCGGTTATGGAGATGATCCTATTGGGTATTTACGCAATGGGTGCATTTGGTATGGGAATATATTATATTGTGCAGTACATAAAAGCGCGTAAAAAGGTCTCAAGAGCTTATAAAGGTAACAGTAGTACATGGTTATGCAGGGAAATTGAGACACCCTTTGTAATGGGAGTGTTCCGTCCGCGTATTTATCTTCCGGCTGAGTTGGAAAATGAAGAAAAGGTGAGAATATGTATTCTTGCACATGAGAAAAGTCATGTAAAACATCAGGACACCCGTGTGCGTTTTCTTGCATTACTCTGTATATGTTTATATTGGTGGAATCCTCTTGTGTGGATCGCTGTTAAGATTATGAGTCAGGATATGGAAATGTATTGTGATGAAAAGGCAGTTTCTGCCGCAACAGCAGAAGAGAAGAAATTGTATGCCAATACCTTGCTGTCATATGCTATGCGTAGTAACGGTTTTCGGGAAGAACTGGCATTTGGAGAATCCAATACTGAAAAGCGTGTAAAAAATATTTTTACAAATAAGAGGGGCGGTGCATCCATTGTTATTATTTTTCTGCTGGCGGTAACGTGCTGTTTGGCACTTTTCTTTGTACGCATTAACAATCCCTTAAAAATCTTAACAACGGAAAGTGTTGCATGGTTGGAAGAGGTAATACCATCTATTGAATCTATATATAAAGACGGATACATTCCGGGTGGTTGCGATATTTGGGAATATGCAGAAGAAGAATGTGACAGTTATTATGATCGTAGCAATGATATATATTATGATAGTGTATGTTTTGATATTTATGCAGAGAAATATCAGTACAGACTTGATACGGATCTGAGTGAAAAATCTCTTGATTATGATGGTGATTCGGGAAAATGCACGATTCAATACGCTGAGGTAGAGGGAAGTTTTATTAAAGTACTATTTACAGAAATAGATGATAATTGCTTTTATGAAGGGTATTTGTGGTTAAAACGATCCGGGGGCAGTCTTGGTTTTGATATCGTTGAATTGAAAAAACAACGTCTTGGAACTATGGAAGAGACTTATATAGCGGAAGAATGGGATATTGATGGAAATGATATAGAGGATTTCATCATAATAGATTCTTGTTTTGAAGGAGAGGATTTTTATGTCCCCGATAATCATCATAACAATTTTATTGTGGAATTGGATAACGGATGTCGTGTGAGTACTGTTTTGCCGTCTGGTGAAGGGCATGCATATACGGAAAAGTTGCAAGGTTTAGAGCATGAGGAAACTTGTCAGTATTATGAAGTAGAACTGTTTTACAATGAAGATTTATCCGAATACGGAACGGTAGTGGTTTTGGTCAAAGTAGAAGCTACAGAGAAGGGCGTTACAGTAGAACCTGTACTTATAATTTGTGGAGAGAATGATAAAGAACGGTTAGAAGAATATAAAGATATTCTATATGTAGTTGATTTTGTAATGGAAAGAAATCATAAAAGTTCTGCAAGTATATATGAGAATTTCAGAGAAGTTTTCTACGGGGAAGACAAATCGTACTATGAAGTTTGGGGGACTAGAAACTGGGGAACTCCAGATGCCGAAATAGTAAGTGAACGTATTTACTGGAACGGTACAAAGTGGACGGAGTGGACCGAAGAGTAATTGAAAGTGAAAAGTATACAAAAAACTACGGTGATTCCCAAGAGGGAATGCCGTAGTTTTTGTTTTATTATTAATTTACTCTCTTTTCTCCCCAGAAGAACAGTGCTACAGTTCCCGGACCGGTGTGAGCACCGATTACTGCACCGATACTGTTGATTTCAACCTTGCCGTTTAGGTTAGGGAAGGTTTCTTCTACCAAGTCCGCAACCTTTTTTGCGTCATCTTCACAAGCAGAGCATGAGATAAAACATTTTCCGTTATAGTCTTTGCCGCCTTCGGCAAGCTCAATCATTTTATTCACAATTTCTGCGATGACTTTCTTTTTGCCGCGGATTTTCTGGCGCACAATAAGCTTGCCCATGTAATCTACATTCATTAAGGGACAGAGGTTTAAAATATTACCCAAAGTGGCAGCAGTTGCCGAAATTCTTCCGCCTCTTTTAAAATGGGTTAAATCCGTTGAAAAGAACCAGTGTTGAAGTTTGAGTTTGTAATCCTCTGCAAAGAGATAAAGTTCTTCCAAGCTTTTACCTTCATCGCGCATTTCCACCAGTTTATCAAGAAAAAGACCGTAGCCTGAACTTGCAGCAAGGGAGTCAACAACTTTAATGGTACGCTCCGGATACTTTGCCAGTAATTCTTCCTTGGCATTTAAGGCTGAATTGCAGGTGCCGGAGATACCGGAAGACATGGAAATGTGAATAATATCTTTACCTTCCTGTAAAAATGGTTCAAAGAATGCCATAAATTCACTAATGTTAATCTGTGAAGTGGTAGGCATGGAACCGGCAGCAATTCTTTTATAAAATTCATCATAAGGAATGCTTTCGCCTAAATCATCTAAGTATTCCTCACCGTCCATCATATAGTGATAGCAGGCATAGGGAATATTATTTTTTTCAAAATATTCTTTTGGTAAATCAACTGTGGAACAACAGGTTAACACATATGAACTCATAAGAACCTCCGATATAGAAAAACAAACTTTTTGATGTAGTTTTAAATACTACATTAATTATAACAATTGGTTTGGGTATGTCAATACTTTTTATCCTATTATTGACAATAAATATAGTTTTCAGTACATTTTAAATAGGAAGTATAAATTTTTGATTAACATTTTTGTGTTTTAATAAAAATGATAGGGTGTGTGCAAATGAAGGATTTCGGTACCTTTGATACCTTAAGTGAAGAAGAAGCCGTAATATATAACCGCTTGGCTATAATCCGTCGCGAGTTGGACAGACTGGATTATGAACAGAATGATGCCCAACAGGATATTAAAATGTGGCGTAACAAAATGCTGGACGATAAGTTTAAGGTGAAATTTTGGCTGGTGGTTGCTTTGATTATCAGTATTGGTGCTTTGCCCTGGTATCTGATTATTCTTTATGCAGTTCCGCCGGGAATGGACTTTGCATACGCCTATATATTCAATATTATTGCATCCTTTATGGCCATGGTGGAATACTTTGTTTTTATTCCTTTGTTTCTCATCTGCTTAATTGTTTTTCTGGTGTGGTTTGCATTATATCATCTGCGCAACAGCACAAGGGAGGGGATAATCAATTTGGCCGAGAAAATGGGTGTGGATAATCGTAATGTATTAATCCGGGAGCAAAAGGAAATTGTGGGAAGAACAGAAGCGGAAATGGAAAGCTTAAGGGAAGAAGAAGCTAAGTTAAAAAAACGCATGGATAGCATTCTCCGGGAACGTGCATAATAAAATAAAATGTGTTGTGACGCTGTATAAATTCGGTTTTTGCAAAAAAACGGAAAAAAATTAAAATTAGGACTTGCCAAACCGAGAAAAAAAGTGTATATTAAGTAAGCGTGAGTGAGACGCACACATATTTAGGGCTATCGCCAAACGGTAAGGCAACGGACTCTGACTCCGTCATCTCAAGGTTCGAATCCTTGTAGCCCTGCTAAAAAACCTCTGAAGGAAACTTCAGAGTTTTTTTTGTGTTTGTAAATAAGACAGGTGAATGAATGTGAACACAAATAGTTCAAATTTTATTGTCGACAATAAGTGAGAGTGATATAATTACAAGTGACGAAAAGGGTATGGGTACACTGAACAATGTGAATTGCATTGAAATTGTGAAAGGCAGTCGCTTGTTTCGGTGCCTTATTGTAAAAGGAGGATTAGAAATTGAACAATCAGATGGAAACACAATCAACTACGAATAACGGAAATCATATCGAAAGCTTTACATTTGCTTCTTTGCCCACAAGTTTGGCAGAGTTACAGACATTGCCGGAGGCTTCTTTAGATTCGCCTTTCAAGACAACAGCACTGTGTATTGCTGTATTGTGCAATTGGGAAAAGGATGCAAATGCAACATGGGAAATGTTGGACTTTTTAAAGGGACCGGAGAGTGTGAGCGAAAGAGAGAAGCAATTTATTAAGGATCGTCTTGCAGGAAAACAATATAAGACATTGTCGTTTTTTAAAGGTGCAACACAGGATAACGGCTATGTGCCCGTAACACCGTATACGATTACAGTGAGTGATAATCCGTATTCTTATCCGGAAGAGAATTGGGCCACTCTTTACGTTACAAGCGGTGGAGCAGATGCACCGAGGCCGGTTAAGTTGCGTAGAAAACCTTCTACGAATCAGTGGTTTATCAATGAAATTCAGTGTCTTGCGGATATCAGAATTCCTACGGAACAGGATCCCTGGGCATAAAATAAGTGAGGTATTATATCAGTGAAAAAGATTATATTTGCCAAATATTATATTTTGCGATAAAATCCTATGGAATGTATAAGATTTGTAAGGGGAATGTAAAATGTACGAATGGAAAACCCGAATACGATACAGCGAAGTGGGCACTGACGGTCTTTTGACCATGTGTTCGCTGATTGATTATTTTCAGGATTGCGTAAATTTGGATTCCGATGACCGTAAAGTAGGTTATTGGGAATTGAGTCAAAAAAATCTTGGTTGGATTCTTTTGACCTGGCAGATAGAGGTGAACCGTTATCCGAGAATGGGTGAAACTGTGGTAATCTCCACTGCACCTCATGGTTTTCGAGGGACTTTCGGATATCGTAACTTTTTTATGAGAGATGAGCAGGGAGAACTGCTGGCGGTAGCTGACAGTACTTGGATGCTTATGGATTTTAATGCCATGAAGCCGGTACGTCCGGCGGATGAAATTCTGGATGCTTATGAGCTGGAAGAACGGTATCCTATGGAGTATTCAAGGGCTAAAATCGTGCTTGGAGATGATAAAAGAAAGCAGGAGAACTTCCGGGTAGGTATGCATCATCTGGACACCAATCATCACGTCAACAACGGGCAATATGTTGCCATGGCGCAACAATATTTGCCTGAAGATTTTACGATAAAACGCCTGCGTGTAGAGTATCGTAAGCAGGCGATGCTGGGAGATGAAATTATTCCTTGGGTATCCAAAGAAGACGGAGCATACAAGGTGGCAATTAATAATAGCGAGGATACTGCATTTGCAGTTTTGTTGTTTGAAACGTTTTCAAAATAAAAGAATTGTTTTGTACCATAATAAAAAGATATTCTTTTTAAATGAAGATATCTTAAAATTAAACGTCAACAGGGTATGAAGAGATATCCATACCAACAGAACGGAGGACAATTATGTTAGAATTAGGAAAAGTGCAAACATTACAGGCAGTTAAAAAAGTAGAATTCGGTATGTATTTTGCTGCTTTGGATGACAAAAAGGGAGAGGAAAGAGTGCTTTTACCTGCAAAACAGGTGCCTAAGGGGATGGCAATCGGCCAGCAGGCTGAGTTGTTTTTGTATAAAGATTCTTCCGATCGATTAATTGCGACCACAAGAATGCCAATGATAACTTTGGGACAGGTTGCGCGATTAAGGGTTGCCGGTACAACTAAAATCGGTGCCTTTTTGGACTGGGGACTGGAGAAGGATTTATTGTTACCCTTCCGTGAGCAGACTTATCGTGTCCGTGAGGGAGATGAAATTCTGGTTGCCCTTTATATTGATAAAAGTAATCGTCTTTGCGCAACTATGAAATTATATCATTATCTGGAAAAAGGCGGCGATTATGCCAAAGATGATTGGGTAACGGGTACATTGTACGAGATAAGTGAAAATTTCGGTGCTTTTATTGCAGTAGATGATAAATATTCCGGATTGGTTCCTGCAAAGGAATTCCAGAAGAATGTATCTTGCGGAAGTAAGGTGGAAGCCCGCGTTACAGGTATTTTAGAAGATGGTAAAATCAATCTGAGTTTGAAAGATAAGGCGTACTTACAAATAGCCAAAGACGCTGAGGAAATTATGAGCGTCATTGAAAGCTATGACGGTGTTCTGCCTTTTAACGACAAGGCATCACCTGAGACCATCAAACGTGAGATGGGAATGAGTAAGAATGAATTTAAGCGTGCCGTGGGAAATTTGTTAAAAGCGGGACGAATTGAAATTAAAGAGAAGTGTATCCGTAAGATTAAATAAATATTTAATGGGAGAACATACAGAACATTATGCATAGTTGAAACCATAGCTGTTTTCTGCTATACTATATGGGTAACTTGTCCGTTTTGAGACGGATGTTGATTAGAGGGATAAGCAAAACAAGAAGGTGAAGCTTGTGAAAGTCATTGATGTTTTGGGGATGCAGATTACCGATTATCCGTTAAAAGAAGCAATTAAGCTATCTTTGAAATACGTCGGTAACGGTGCAATGAATACCATTTTTTACGTATCTTCACAGGTGTTGCTGGACGCCGGGGAGAATCAGCAACAGAAGGAATGGCTGGAATCCATGGACTTGATTTTATACGGCGAGCCCACGGTTTTGGATGTTCTTGGAGAGAATACCAGAGAACGTAAAAATGAAATTAAGCAGGATGAGTTTCTGCATGAATTTATCAAAAAGATTTCCAGAGCAAAGCAAAGTGTATACTTGATTTTGGATTCTGATGAAAAAGCAGACAGTCTTAAACGCTATCTTCAGGAGTTACACGGTAGTGTGAATGTAGTCGGAAAATATATTTGGGATGAAGAAACTTCTACAGCAGAAGATTTGGTAAATGAATTAAATGATATTTCTCCGGTTGTGATTATTTCTAAACTTCCTAATTCGATACAGATGAGATTGATATGCGAGAATCGTCGCATGATTAATTCCGGTGTATGGGTGGCACTTTTATATGAGCGTGTCATAAATAAAAAGAAGAAAGTCACGTTTGGTTCTAAGTTAGACTGGATGTTTTATAAAAGACTGTTTAAGCGTAAAGTTAATAAATACGAAATTGAGAAAGCAGAGACGGAAGCGGAGGAACAACTACAGGATACGATAGCGGAAGCAACGATATCGTCAGAGTCCGACGCAAGGGATACTGCAGAATAGATAATAATAATTTCATAACGGAACGGGTGATGCGGAAGCAAAATATTGCTTGGCTGCATTGAAAAGGGAAGCAGGTGTAAGTCCTGCACGAACTCGTCACTGTAAGAGAGGAATATGTCCTAGAGGCCACTGGGGGACCGGGAAGGCAGGGCATGTGTTGATTCTTAAGTCAGGAGACCTGCCCGGCGTCCGGTACGGAAAGCATAAGCTTTCAGGTCACGAGTAATTGGCAGTACGAGATTCCATAAGCCCCGGGGCTTTCATTTGGTGTGCGTAAACCTCTTACTTGTGCAGTAAGAGGTTTTTTTATGTGAAGGCGAGGGTTTGTTTTAGGAGTAAAATAACTTGAATTGTAACCCGAAACTGAGCATTTAAAAAATTAAAAATAACACATAAGGAGAGAAAAGATGAAAAAATCAGTCAAAATTATTTTAGGAGTTAGTGGAGTTGTTGTTTTAGTTGCAGCGTTGGTGGCAGTTTGGATGATTTTCGGTGCAAAGCCCCAGGAAGGTGCAAAGGCGATTACCATCGAAGTGATTAATTCAGCAGATGAATCAACCATGTATGAATTAAACACTGATGCAGAGTATCTTCGCCAGGCAATGGATGAAGCTGAAGGTTTGACTTATGACGGTACTGAAAGTGAATATGGTATGATGATTAGTACCGTTAATGGTGAAGTGGCAGATTATAATATGAATGGTGCCTATTGGGGATTTTATGTGAATGGTGAGTATTGTAATTATGGTATTGACACACAGCCTGTACTGGATGGCGATGCTTTTGTGATTGAATATGTACAGTAAAATAAATGAAGTAAAAACAAGACGAGCAAGGCTGGAACAAGTATAGAATGAGTGAGAAAAGCAGCATGAAGAAAAGTACGAATAAAAATAAAATTACAGCAAAAGATATTGCCTTGATAGGTATGATGATAGCTGTCATAGAGGTAAGTAAGTTTGCTTTGGCTCAGGTGCCGAATGTAGAACTCACGACCTTTTGGATTATCATGTTTACCTTATATTTAGGAAACAGGATTTTTTATGTTATTCCTGCTTTTATATTGATAGAAGGTGCGGTTTACGGTTTTAACGTATGGTGGGTAATGTATTTGTATGCATGGCCCTTGTTAGCAGTTTGTGCAATGATGATGCGAAAGAAGAATACGTATTTTGGATGCACGATTCTATCAGGTGTATTTGGGCTGCTGTTTGGATTTTTGTGTTCCATTCCGTACATCTTTATTGGTGCGTTTGGAATGGGTGAATATGAGGGCGGACTTATGAATGGATTTCGTACGGCTTTTACCTGGTGGGTAGCGGGAATACCGTTTGATTTAATACATGGTATCGGCAATCTGGTAATTATGTTGGTTTTGTATTATCCGGTCACGAAGGCGATGCACATGGCAAACAAAATTGTGGAGAAAGAATAAGGAAAAACCTTTGAGCGGGGCTGTATTGCCCATACTCAAAGGTTTTTTTGAAATGAGGAATATTAAGCTTCATAACAGAAAAATATTTTTGCAAGGTCGTAGAGGGGACGCTTGTTTTGCAGCGGATGAACAAAACCTATAGAGTATACAAATGATACGGCATCCATGGTTCCTTTTGGATTCCATAGTTTTTTTGCGGAAATATCAATATATTCACAGTGCTCAGATTCAGACAGATATTTCAAATGTGTATTTAATTCTCCGATTAAGGAATTGTTATCATGGTTTTTAAGTGTAATAATTGCAATACGGCAATTGGCATTTTGTTGCCGGATGTGCGCAAGAAGCTCACGATATTTTTGAATAAATAATGTACTGTTTTCATGAAAGAAATTTAAGTCATTCATTCCGATATGCAGTAAAACGGTTTCTGGTGTGAGTGATGAAACGTATTCATCATAGATTGTTATTGCCTCTTTAACAGAAAGATTTGGAAAACTTCTGTTATATATTTTAGAAGTAATAGCAAAAGCTTGCCTAAGTTCTCCGACAGGAATGGAAAAATCCTCGCCACAACCAAAAATGACAATACCGTTTGGGTCGGCAATTTTATTTAAAGCATTGTATCTTAAAGTTTCATTTTTAAACATATTTTGTCCTCCTATGCGTGCAAATGTTTCTTATCCAAAGAAACATTGCGAAAATAAATTATTACATTTGCTGATACGATTGCTAAATTAACAATATATGCAATTAGAACGTAGTTAAACTGGTGAGTAACCAGTTTGGCACTGATGCCGGCAATATAACCTGCAATAATGAGAAGAATGAATGGTAAACTGGTTCCTTTTGCAGTCTTTGCCTTGTATGCTTTGATGACATTTAAAGGCCATGAAAAGCCAAAGCAAATCAACATTATTGTTTCTAAAATTGAGCTCATAATCTACTCTCCTTTTTGTTTTGTCTGCTCATATGATATTGGACGGATGATAAAAAAACAATTTTTGGAAAAAAAGAAAAATAAAATGAAAGACAAAAGTATTTTTTTTACTTTCAAAAGTATTTTCAAAAGATAATTATATGATAAAGTAATGCATAGAAACCATTCATAGATTTTTAACATGTATATAGAGAAGGCATATATGAAGAATAACGAAAAAAAGAAATTAGGAATCAATAACAGTACAATAAAAAATACAACGCTTAAAAGTATACAGCAGCTTATTTTCCGAACTCAATTTATATTGATTATCTCGCTTTCGGCATTTATGGGAATTGCAGGTGTTTTGATTAATATTTATTATGAGACGGAAAAGAGAGATAGTAACTTACAAAATGTAGCAGAGACTATTGCACGTTCGCCTATTTTGATAAAAGAAAATACCTATAGCGAAGATGAAAAAATGATTCTATCGGAATATCTGGACTCATTGAAGGAAACGCTTGAAGATATTGATGTTATTTCGGTAGTTAATTCGGATTCGATTCGTGTGTATCATTCAAATCACTCGCTAATCGGTACCATTTATGATGGTAGTCAACCTGAATTTAATGAAGGCTTAAATGATTATTATACTGCTGATGAAACAGGACCTTCCGGAAGGCAAAGAAGAGCATATGCAGCAATTTATAATGAGGATGGGGAGTATGTGGGATTTGTAATGGCAATTATGCTTATGAAAAATATTAAGCTTGAAACTCTGCAAATGTTATTGATTTTTTTACTCATTACCGTTGTTGCAATGCTTATTGAAATGATGATTTCCGATGAATTATCAAATCGTGTTAAAAAAAGTCTTATGGGTTATGAACCGGATGTTTTTTCGACAATGTATAAGATGCGTGATAATATTTTGGAGGCGCTGGATGAAGGTATTATTGCTTTTGACTCTAAAGGTTTGATACAGTTTGCAAATGATGTCGCCGTAAAGATGGTAAGCAATATAAAAGGATGTGATATTGTCGGAATGAATGTCGAATCAATCGGAGATGAAATCCTGACAAACGCTATCAAGAATGGTGACAGAGAAATAAATGTAAGCTTGGGGAAAGCGGATATTATCATGGATAGAATTCCAATCAAAGAAAACGATCAAATCATTGGCTCTGTTGCTATTTTGCATAATAGAGCTGAATATACGAAGTTGATGGAAGATTTGTCGGGTACAAGATATTTGGTGGATTCCATGAGAGCCAATAATCATGATTTTACGAATAAGCTACATGTTATATTGGGATTGATACAAATGGAAATGTATGAAGAAGCAACAATGTATATTCAAAATATAACAATAGTGCAACGTGAAACGATCAGTAAAATTATGAATGCTGTTAACGATCCGGCTATTGCAGCTTTACTAATCGGAAAAAATGCAAGAGCATCGGAGCTTAACGTGAAATTTATTTTACGCGAGGGCTGCTATTATTCTGCAACAGATATGAATCTTCCATCAGAAACGTTAATAACCATTATAGGAAATCTTCTGGATAATGCTTTGGAAGCTCTAAACGAGAGCAGTGATTTTGAGTCAGAAAAAGAGTTATTGTTTGGAATTTATTCCCACCCGGGAGCTGTTTTGATTACCGTAGATGATACAGGTGGGGGTATTGAAGAGAAAAATTTGGGACATATTTTTGAAAACGGATATTCCACAAAGGGAGGAGGAAGAGGAACCGGATTGTATCAGGTTAAAATGATGGTTGAAAATTTTGGCGGTAAAATAATAGTGGAGTCCCAAAAGGATATTGGAACATCTTTTTCGGTGAGTTTTTCTAAAGAAAATGGTTAGGAGAAGGCGAATATGTTTAATGTATTAATTGTAGAAGATGATCCTATGGTTGCTATGATAAATGAACAATATATAAAACGTAATAAAAATTTTAAGGTGATTGGTAAATGCAAAGATGGAAAAAGTGCATTAGACTTTTTGACCCAAAATCAAGTTGATTTGCTTGTTTTGGATGTATATATGCCACATACGAATGGATTTGAATTACTTAGAGAAATAAGGAACAGACAAATGATGGTAGAAGCGATTATGGTTACGGCAGCAAATGGAAGGGAATCGCTTGAGGAGGCATTACATCTTGGAATTGTAGATTATTTAGTTAAACCTTTTACATTTGAGCGGTTTCAAATGGCGCTTGAAAAATTTATTGGGCAGAATAATGCACTTAAGGATATTGGAACATTAAACCAATTGAGTATTGACTATATTATTGATAACAGTCGAAAGAAAAGTGAGGAATTGTATCCGAAAGGGATACAGGTAAAGACGCTTGAAATAATAATGGAAGAGTTGAAGAAAAATGATGATAAGTGGCTGACCGGTGATGAAATTTCCGAGAGGATTAGTCTTACAAGTGTTACGGTTAGAAGATATATGAATTATCTTTCGGAATCGGGAAAAGTGATTGCGCAAATAAATTATGAAACGGGTGGAAGACCGTGCATGAAATATAAAATAGCACCGGAATAAAAGAATTCGGTTCCCTCCCGATATTAATGGAACGGTCGCCCTTGACACAGTGGACATCCTTAGTTTATAATAATAAACTGCTAAAAGAATAAGCGGGATAAGGCATACGTTTTAGTTCTGCGAACTAAAATGTTATGATGCGCAGCTCGCGAAAATGTATTACGTTGCGACGCAACCTCGCTCGCGCGCAAAGAATTTGCAGGGCAAATTCTTTATTTTTGATATAAGAAAGGGAGCTTAAAAATGGAAGAAAACAAGAAAAATTTGTTGACACGTGAAGGTTTAAAGAAATACGAAGATGAATTACAGGAATTAAAAGTCGTAAAACGTAAAGAAGTTTCCCAGAAGTTAAAAGAAGCAAGAGCGCAGGGTGACTTATCAGAAAACGCTGAATACGATGCAGCAAAAGATGAACAGCGTGATATTGAAGCAAGAATTTTCGAATTAGAGCAGTTATTGAAGAACGTAGAAGTTGTTGACGTAGACAGCGATGAAGGAGACGGAAAGAAGATTGCCTTCGGTTATACCGTAAAGCTTCTTGATAAGGAATTAAAAGAAGAAATGGTAGTTACCATTAAAGGTGCATCGGAAGCTGACAGCTTAAGCGGAAGTATTTCTAATGAATCACCTCTTGGCAAGGCTTTGATTGGGGCGAAGAAAGGTGAAACCGTAAGTGTGGAAGCTCCTGTAGGTGTTATCAAGTATAAGGTTCTTGATATTTTGAAAGCATAAATGTTTTGTATAAAGGTTGCCTGCAATTGCAGACAACTTTTATAAGGTTAATAGTTATAGAAAGAAAGAGGATAAAAGCGTGGCAGAACAGAATCAGCAGAACCAGAAGAATCAGCAGCCGGAACAGGATTTGAACCAGCTTTTAAAAGTACGTAGAGAAAAGCTTGCAAATCTTCAGGAAGCAGGCAAGGATCCTTTTGTGATTACAAAATATAATCAGACACATCACACAACTGATGCGAAAGAGTTATACATTGCTCACGAAGAAAAGCTTTTGGCCGGCAGACCGGAAGTGAATGTGGATGGCTTGGACGAAGCTCAGGCAAGAGAAGCAATCAATGCAGACTACAATGAAAGAAGAGCAATCATGGACGCAAGCCCTATTGAAGTATCTATTGCGGGACGTATGATGTTTAAGCGTGTTATGGGTAAGGCTTCTTTCTGTAATATTCAGGATTTGAAGGGCAGAATTCAGGTTTATGTAGCCAAGGATGCTATCGGAGAAGATGCTTATGCAGATTTTAAGAAATCCGATATCGGTGATATCTATGGTGTTAAAGGATATGTATTCCGCACCAAGACCGGCGAAATTTCCGTGCATGCGGTAGAGATGACTATGTTATCTAAGAGCTTGCAGATTTTACCGGAGAAGTTCCATGGTTTGACAGATACCGATATGCGTTATCGTCAGAGATATACAGACTTGATTATGAACGAAGAAGTAAAAGATACTTTTATCAAGCGTTCTAAAATCATTAGCACTATCCGTAAATATTTGGCAGGCGAAGGTTTTATGGAGGTGGAAACTCCTATGTTGGTTGCTAATGCCGGCGGTGCGGCTGCAAGACCTTTTGAGACTCATTTCAATGCATTGGATGAGGATTTAAAACTTCGTATTTCTCTTGAGTTATACTTAAAGAGACTTATCGTAGGCGGTCTTGAAAGAGTATATGAAATTGGTCGTGTGTTCCGTAACGAAGGTCTTGATACAAGACATAATCCGGAATTTACATTGATGGAATTATATCAGGCATATACCGACTACAACGGAATGATGGATTTAACAGAGAATATGTTCCGTTATGTAGCGCAGGAAGTGCTTGGAACAACCAAGATTGTATACAACGGCATTGAAATGGATTGGGGTAAGCCTTTTGAAAGAATTACCATGATTGATGCGGTTAAAAAATATGCAGGCGTTGACTTCAATGAAATCGCTGACACAGAAGCAGCAAAGGCTATCGCAAAAGAAAAGCATGTTGAGTTTGAAGCTCATCACACTAAAGGTGATATCTTAAATCTCTTCTTTGAAGAGTTCGTTGAAGAACATTTGATTCAGCCTACTTTTGTTATGGATCATCCTATTGAGATTTCTCCTCTTACCAAGAAGAAGCCGGAAGATCCTAACTATGTAGAGCGTTTTGAATTATTTATGAACGGTTGGGAAATGTGTAATGCTTATTCAGAGCTTAACGACCCTATCGATCAGAGAGAACGTTTCAAAGCTCAGGAAGCATTACTTGCTTTAGGTGATGAAGAAGCGAATACAACAGACGAAGACTTTATGTATGCATTAGAGCTTGGTATGCCTCCTACAGGCGGCATCGGCTACGGTATTGACAGATTGTGTATGTTGTTGACTGACAGCTATGCGATAAGGGATGTGTTATTGTTCCCGACGATGAAGTCACTTGATAAATAAATCCAGTGATTATGCGGGTTTGATGGGTGGTGGATAGTTATCTGACCACTAAAAGATATAGTCATAACTAAGAATATATAATTAGCTGAAAAGAAAAATTAAAGAAAAGCACTACTTAGAGGATATTTTTTAAAGAAATTTGGAAAGTATCCTCTTTTTGCGTTATGGGAAACGGTAAAATAGTTATTCGAAGGAAGTTAAAATTTTGGATGAACAAAAAAAAATATGTACGTTATTCAAAGGGTGCAGAAAAGTAGATTAAGGGATTATTAGCGGTTTAGAAGAAATAGATTTAAGAATATTTGAAAATTAGCAACTTTATTCGCTGTAAAAAGTGTGATTGTCTATCTAAAACTCGTTGTAAATTTTGCACTTACGTGCTATACTATATTTGCATTATAATAACGGAGGTGCGTGTATGTACCGAATTGCTATTGAAAAACTATTAAAATGGAAACAAAGCAAACGTCGAAAGCCCTTAATTATCGAAGGTGCACGTCAAGTTGGCAAGACTTGGCTGATGAAAGAATTTGGTAGACAGGCGTATGCGGATATCATATATATCAATTTTGACTCTAATTCCAGAATGGCAGAGTTGTTTGCTTCTGATTTGGATACAGAACGCTTGGTTATGGGATTAGAACTGTATGCGGGTCGTAAAATTAATCCTGATAATTCTTTGCTGATTTTCGATGAAGTGCAGGAAGTTCCAAGGGCGTTGGCATCGCTTAAATATTTCTACGAGAATGCACCACAGTATCACATTGTGTGCGCTGGTTCTTTACTCGGTATTGCTTTGCATCAAGGGACCTCTTTTCCTGTTGGCAAGGTGGATTTCTTGAAACTTTATCCCCTTTCTTTTAAAGAGTTTTTAATGGCAAACGGCAAGGGGCATTTTGCAGAACTTCTTGATAAGCAGGATTTTGAAATGATTACAAGTTTCAAACAAACATACATTGATGCGTTGAAACATTATTATTTTGTTGGCGGTATGCCTGAAGCGGTGCAGAGTTTTGTTGAAAACAAAGACTTTAATGAAGTTCGAGATATACAAAAGCGAATTCTGACTGCTTATGAGCAGGACTTTTCTAAACATGCTCCGAATGAGATTGTTCCTAAAATTCGTATGTTGTGGAACAGTATCCCTTCTCAGCTTGCTAAGGAAAATAAAAAATTTATTTACGGTCTTGTTCGTGAAGGCGCACGTGCGAAAGAATATGAAACTGCAATTATGTGGCTTAGTGATTGTGGCCTCGTTCACAAGATTAGCCGTGTCAATGCTGCGGGCATTCCATTGAGAGCCTATGAGGACTTGAAAGCATTCAAACTGTTTGTGGTAGATGTTGGATTGCTTGGATGTATGGTAGGGCTTCGCCAACACACATTACTTGACAGTAATGATCTTTTTATTGAGTTTAAGGGAGCTCTTACCGAACAATATGTTTGCCAGCAGCTTAAAACCATCGAAGATTTGGGTATTTTTTATTACACCAACGACAGAGGATCTTGCGAAGTTGATTTTGTTGTTGATACGGGCGAACTAATTATTCCGGTTGAAGTAAAAGCGGAAGTTAACCTTAGAGCTAAGAGTTTGAAAACCTATCAGGAGAAATTCTTGCCCAAGATATCTGTACGTACATCAATGGCAGATTTCAAAAAAGAGGATTGGCTTATTAACTTGCCGCTGTATGCGATTGAAAAGATTGTAAAAACCATAGATGGGCAATGTTAAACCGATCAATGTGTGAAAATAGAGAAAAATATTATTGGGCAAATAGTAGCTTGATAAAATATTAGAATGGTTATGGAGGTCTGATTGTGGCAAAGAATATTGAACCCAAGCTTAAAAAGATTGGTGACTATTTGAAACTTGAAGATGAAACGATATTTACTATACCGGAATACCAGCGCGCGTATTCTTGGGGTATTGATAATTGTGATAAACTATGGCAAGACATAAATGACTTTGTTGAAAGCGAAAGCAAGGACAGATACTTTTTTGGGACAATTATTATCAACTGTCAGGATAATGACACAAAGTATGGACTTATTGACGGTCAGCAGAGAACTACTACATTTTTACTCTTATTAAAAGCGTTGCTTGTCAGAATCAATATTGCAATTGAGAGAACTGCAAGCGACGAGGACTCTGCGAGCCTTTGTCGTGGTTTGCAAGAACGTAGAAGAAGAATTATGGGTATTCTGTACAAGGTAGAAACGGAAGATATTTCAGACAAGCCGGATGTAACTAAAGATGCCGAAATATGCCGCCGCGGAATCATTCTTGAGAACTTCTCTATAAATGAACAATACAAGACAGAATTGGCTACAATTCTTCAGGCTACGGATTATGCCTCAGCAGAAGCAAGAGTAACCAAAATCAAATACAAGCAAAAAGATAATAGGTATACTAATTTTTTTAAAAATTTCAAATTCTTCTATGGAAAGATAAGTGAAATGTCAGATTCTCAATTGAACAGTATTGCAAAATCCATAACGGATAACTGCGAAGTAATTGAAATTAAGAGCTGGCAAGTTGAGCAAGCTATTACCATGTTTAACTCTCTCAACTCTGATGGACTACCTCTTTACGATTCGGATATCATCTCTGCCAAGTTATATGCGGAAGCAGAAAAAAGAGGTAAAGAAAAAGAGTTCGCAGATTTGTGGAAGCAGTTGAACAACTGCATAAATGAATTGGAGATTATTCGCATAGCAGATATCAATTCGATTTTGATGCAGTACATGTATTACATACGAACCATTAACAAAGAAACGATAAGCGAAACAGGTGCAATCAATGTAACTACACCTGGCTTGAGAAGATATTTTACCGAGATTAATAAAATGCCAATTACTGATCCTATCGGTATGTGTTCAGATCTGATTAAGCTAGCTAAAATTTGGAAAAAAGTTTCTGAATATCCTCAAATGAAAGTTCTACTGAAGTTCAATGAAAACACAAAACTATTTTTGGCAAGTTATTTCTTTAGGCTCAATGAGGAAAATATTGCAGAGGAAATTGTTAGTCCGATTCTTGAGTGTTTGCTTCGGCTGTTTTGTCTTCTCGAACTTGTCGATGTCGGTTACTCTAGTAAATATTTTAAAACATTTTTGTTTGGGATGGAGGCAAAGTTCGTTAACAAAAGTACCACTGTAGATGAAATCACACATGATTTTAATGAACATATTCGTTCTAATTGGGATAAAGAAGTTGTCTGGGGAGCATTGCGAGACTATGATGGCAATGCTTTAGTATATTTGAACGAGTATCTTTTTGCAAAAGAAAATGCTATGGGTTTTACACTTGGAACAAAATATGATATTGAGCACATTATGCCTTATAGTGGTAATAATCTTCAGGAGATTAGAAAGGATGCCGAGATTGACAGTGAAGAGGAATTCTACGGCATTGTAAACAAATTAGGCAATAAAATTCTTCTTGAAGAAAAGATTAACCGAGCAATCGGAAATGAATGGTTTAGAACAAAAGTTTCAACTAAGCTCGAGAACAAGACGGGATATATTGATAGTGAATATCCTATAGCTGGTGCTTTGGTTTCCAAATATCAAAGTGCTGACAAACCTTATTGGAAGAAAGATGATATTATATTTGCCACTGACAAAGCAAGTAATAGAATCGTTGAATTTATTTTTGACATGTAATTCTATTTGCCACAGAGCTGAAAATACCAGACAACGAATATGCTTATAAGTACATGGATACTCCGTGGAATTTATTTGAAAATTTAGCAAAGAATATGGATGTGTTTTAGAAAAGAGTCCTTTTGAGGTTTTCTTTTCGGCATGGTATAATCGAAAAGTCTTTATGTGATTTTGTATAGCTATTTACAAAGATTCAGTGACTACTTTTTAGTGGGGAAGACTACTTTTTGACTACTTTTAGGCAATAAATTGGCTAAGAGTGTGAAAGAGTATGAAAGGCTCAAAAGCCTGAAAAGTAAGGGTTTACAAGAATTTGCAAGGATAGCCAATGGAGCCAAAGTTATTCCCGACAATGAAGAGTTTGGATAAATAAATCGTTGTAAACTCATGTATATTAATTTAAAATTGGTTATACAGAGCATTGGTCTAAGGGTATTTGACCAACTTTTGACCAAGAAAATTTATAATCAAATAAAGGGATTTACGTTTATTTAAAGAATGACTTGACCCGAATTTAATAGAATTAGCAATACTAGAGGATATTTTCTAAAGAAATTTAGAAGATATCCTCTTTTTGCGTTATAATGCATATATGATTTTGAAAGTATATGTGCTAATGGAGTAGCTTTGTTTTATGACAGAAAAAGGAAGAACTTCATCTGTTTTGTTTTCTGTCTGAAGAAAACTGCTTGTCAGAATATTTGGGTTTAAAATAAATTTTTTATATAAGGTTGATTAGCTATTTGCTATGAAGTATAATTAAAAATGATATATTTTTTGGATGTGTAAGTTGCAATGCATGTTGTTTTAGTAATAAAATGAGTAGGAGTTATAAGAAAGGATAATGAATAGGTGAATATTGGATATATAGGTTCATCGGCTACGATGATTAAAATTTTAAAAGATTGGAAAAATCATAATATTTGTGTATGGTTTTGCGACTCATCAAAAGAGTCATCGGAGCTTGAATTATTAAGCGAGAAGATGCAAGTTTCACTTTTCTACATAAATAAAGAAGAACAGATTATAGAGCAGATGGCAAAATGTCCAAAGCAAATAGACTATTTTATTGTGTATAAAACAGGGATTATTATACATGAGAAAATGTTAGATAAATATTCTTTTTTTAATTTTCATCCGGGAAGCTTGGAAACTAACAGAGGTGCATATCCATTGGTTTGGAGTGTTTTGTTGGGGGAAAAGGAAGCTACAATGAGTTTGCATCAAATAAACGAGGGAATAGATGCAGGACCATTAATTTGTGAAAAAAAGATTTATATATCAGAAAACGATACTCCGCCATGTTTAGAAAAAAGGTTGGAGAAAGAAATTCCTTTAATGTTAGATAAGATTGATTTTTATAGGTCGGGTAAATGTGATGCCAAAATTATCGAAAATGGTGTATATCGACGAAAAATACAAAAAAATGATTATACTATTGATTTTGAAAAAGATAGTTATGAGATTATGTGTCGAAAAATAAATAGCCAGAAGGGATATGAAGGGGCCGTTCTTTGGTATAAAGGTAAAGAATTTCGGTGTATTTCCGTGGAATTAATGGATGAATTCCCAAGTGCTTATGAAGGGGTATCTGATAAGATTGTATTGGAAAGAGACAACCAATGGTATTGTTTTTCGTTAATAATATAATTTGTAAAATAATATGTTAGGATACGTATAAGTATCTATAATATTTTATAGAAGAATTTTTAAAATATAAAATTTAGTGTGAGAGATATTAAGTTATGAGTAACATTGCTATTATTACTGCTCGAGGCGGAAGCAAAAGAATACCTAAAAAAAATATAAAACCATTTTGTGGTAAACCTATCTTATTATATTCTATTGAAGCTGCAATTAAAAGTGGTTGTTTTCATGAGATAATGGTCTCTACGGATGATGAAGAAATTGCGCAACTTGCTAAAAGTGCAGGAGCAAATGTACCATTTATGCGTAGCCGTAAAACATCTGATGATTTTGCTACAACTGCAGATGTGATAGAAGAAGTGCTTAATGAGTATAAAAAAAGAGGACAAACATTTGAATGTGCCTGTGTTTTGTATCCGACGGCTCCATTTGTGACAGGAGCAAAATTGAGAAAAGCAGTCGAATTAATGCAAGAGCAAGGGGCTGATTCGGTGTTGCCAATTGTGCAGTTTTCGTTTCCGCCACAACGTGCTTTTGTTAGTACTGATGGATATATACAATTTGCTGAAAAGAAATTTGCAAGAACTAGATCTCAGGACTTGGAACCTATGTATCATGATAGTGGACAGTTTTGTTGTTTTAAACCTGAGATGTTATTGCAAAGACATACTTTGGTGACGGAAAATACTCTAGGTGTTGTTTATCCGGAAAGCGAAGTTCAGGATATTGATACGTATGAAGATTGGAAACTTGCTGAATTGAAGTATACTATGATGAAGGAGAAATAATATGTCATTTCGAATTAAAGACAGAGTCATCGGTGCCGGGAATCCTGCGTATATTATTGCGGAAATGTCTGCAAATCATGCCGGAAGTTTATCTCATGCAAAGGAGATAATTTGGGCTGCAAAAGAGGCAGGTGCGGATTGTATTAAGATTCAAACATATACTGCCGATACACTTACATTAAATTGTAATAATGAGTATTTTCGAATTAAGTCAGGACCGTGGCAAAATGAAAATACCATGTACGCACTTTATGGTAAAGCAAATACACCATGGGAATGGCATGGAGAATTGATGGCTGAAGCCAACAAAGCGGGGATAGATTTTTTCTCTACGCCCTTTGATTTAACAGCTGTAGATTTTCTGGAAGAATTAGGTGTGGAGTTTTATAAGATTGCGTCTCCTGAAATGGTAGATATTCCTTTGATTCGATATGTTGCGTCTAAGGGGAAACCGATTATTATGTCCACAGGAATGGCAACTGTCGGAGAGATTGAGTTAGCTGTAAATGCAATACGTAGTTGTGGTAACGACCAGATTGCTTTGTTACGTTGCGCCACAGCTTATCCGGCTGTAACTGATCAGATGAATTTGGCTACATTACAAAATATGTCAGAGATTTTTAATGTTCCTGTAGGCTTGTCAGACCATTCCCAAGGAAGCATTGGCGCAGTTGCTGCTGTATTGCTTGGTGGTTCCATAATCGAAAAACATTTTTGTATCAGTAGGGATATTGAAAGCCCGGATTCGTTCTTTTCCATGAATAAAGATGAATTTGCTTCAATGGTTTCGGATATCAGGCAGGCAGAAAAGGCGAGAGGTCATATTCAATATGGACCGATGAAACAGGAAGAAGCAAATCTGGTAAATAGAAAATCTATTTTTTGCAGTGCACCCATTAAAAAAGGTGAGGTGTTTACAGCAGAGAATGTCCGCGTGGTGAGACCGGGATATGGCCTAGAACCTAAATATTATGATAGATTAATTGGCAGTGTTGCACTGTGTGATATTGAATTTGGAACACCCATTGCATTTGGAATGTTTGGAGAAAAACTATAATGATAGGAATTCGAGTCGATGTCAATCAGAAGATAGCTACCGGTCATATTAAGAGAGATATTGCTATAGCACTGTGCCTTCGAAAGATGGGACAGGAATGCGTTTTTATATCTGCAGATGAAAATTGTTTGCCATATCTTGCCACATATGATTTTAAAAGTGTCATTTTGGGAAGTGTATGGAATGATATGGAAAGTGAGTTATCAAAGCTTGAAATTGTGATAAAAGAAAACAATATCGAAAGCTTATTAGTTGATAGCTATATGGTAACAGAAAGGTATATGAAAAAACTTTCTGAGATAACTGTCGTCACTTATTTTGATGAACTCGGTAAATTTGGCTACGGATGTCAACAGCTCATTAACGGAGTGCTAGAACCGCCTGATTATTCGGAAGCCCCGGGAAAGGCATTGCTGGGACCGGATTATGTTTCGTTAAGACAGGAGTTTTCGGAATTACCGCCTAAAAAGATTCGTCCTAATTTGGATAGATTGATGATTACCAGTGGAGGAACGGACAATTATCATTTTTGTGCTGATTTCTTGGAGTTTATATTGCAACAGCCGCAATGGAATGATTTGCAGGTTGTGGTTGCGATAGGTGAGTTTAGTGAAGATAAAGAAGTATTGCAGAGGCGATATGCTAATGAGCCCAGAGTTGACTTATATGTGAATGCGCAAAATATGTCCGAATTAATGAGCAATGCGGATTATGTAATTACGGCCGGAGGTACTACTTTATACGAGGTATGTGCAGTAGGAACTGCTGCGTCGTGTTATGCAATTGCAGATAACCAATTGGAGATTGTACAGTCTTTTCATGAACGGGATCTGGTCTCTTTTGCCGGTGACTTTCGAAGAAATCCTAAGGAAACGATGCAACAACTTCTGATGCAAATGGAGAATGCAAGAGAAGAGCACTTTCGTCGGGAACAGTCAATTAAATTACAAAGAATAGTAGATGGCAGAGGAGCATGGAGAATTGCAGAGGCGTTGGTAAATGCTCCAAATTTATAAAGGAACAGAGTGAAATTAAAGTGAAAGAACGTATTTATGTATGCCATACATTTTATCATGTTTATGTGTCGTTTCTAAAGGAAATGAATTTGCCTATTGAAAAAAGAGGTAAAGCGACTCTTGTAATCAGTCATATGTCTACGGATTTTGGTGATTTTTCGGAAAGAGTGCGAAAAAGCGGTTTTTTTGAAGAGGTAGTAGATTTTGATGAAAAACATGAAAGATGTTTTCCGGAATTGGCAAAATATCGGCAAAAAGAAAAAAACTTTATAAAGAGTACATTAAACCGAATCAAATTCACAAAGAAATTTGCACGCTTGCAGGCGGAGTATATACCTGTAGATTTCAAACAATATAGGGATATTTATGTTTTTTGTGATTCCGATCCCATAGGCTTTTATTTGAATGCAAATCACATATATTATCACGCTGTGGAAGATGGACTGAATTGTTTAAAAAATGGCGATTTGGCGCATTTAGATAATTTGAACCATTTTAAAATTAAAGCCTTTTTGTCTCAGAAGTGTAACCTGATATTTATACAAAACGGATACAGTAAATATTGTATAGATATGGAGGTAAATGATATTTCGGTTATTGCGATTCCGTTTGAAAAGTATGTGGAAGTGCCAAGAAAAAAATTGGTTGAAGGATTGAGACGGGAAGATAAAGATTTACTGTTAAAGGTCTTTGTTCCTGATATCGATAAATTAAAGCAGGCAATTCAAGATAACAATGTTAAGACTGCGCTTGTTTTAACAGAACCTCTTTGCCCGGATTTGAGTGTGAGAAAACAAATATTTGAGGATATTGTTGAGCGTTATAAAGACGAGTATATGCTTGTTTTTAAACCACATCCCAGGGACGAGTTGGATTATAAGAAGGAGTTTCCGGATTACCAAATTATTGATAAAGTGGTGCCTATGGAAATGCTTAATTTTATTGAAGGATGCAAAATGGATTTAGCTATTGGAGTTTTTACGGAACTGGATGCTTTAGAATTTGTAAAAGATAGGGTGCGTTTGGGTGCGGACTTTATGGATAAATATGAAGACCCCTCCATTCATAGATTTCCTGATTTGACAAAGTGTAAGCATTAGAGAGGATTATAGTATGAAGTTGAGTATTATTGTTCCGGTATATAATATGGCTTCGGACGGGAAGCTTGAGTTTTGTTTGGATTCATTGCTTAATCAGACACTTGAAGATTATGAAGTGATTGCTATAAATGATGCTTCAACGGATAATTCATTGGAAATTTTACAACAGTATCAAAAAAAATATCCCGAGAAATTAGTAGTTGATTCGCTGAAAGAAAACCACAGACAGGGTGGCGCTAAAAATTTAGGATTATCGCTTAGTCGTGGTGACTTTATTGGTTTTGTGGATAGTGACGACTGGGTGACTCTGAATTGTTTCGAACGATTGTTAGATAAAGCAAAAGAAACCGGTGCTGATGTGGTTGCGTGCGATTTCTGTTATGTATATGAACATACAATGAATCCTACCGATAGAGTGCCTTGTAATTTATCGGAACAGGTCGGAGAATTAACACATGAAAGAAAAGCATCGCTTTTTATGAATCCGGGAGCGTTAGTGACTAAAATATATCAAAGAAATCTCTTGTTCGATGAGCCGTTTGCATTCCCTGAGCATATGTTCTTTGAGGATAATGCTACGGGAATAGAGTTACTTCGCAGGGCAAAACATTTTGAGTATATACCGGAACCTATGTATTTTTATTATCAGCATAATGCGTCTACGGTACATGTCATTACAATGGAGCGTTGCAATGACAGGCTAGAAGCGATGCGCATTATGTATAAGTATGCTTCTGAGAAAGGGTATTTGGAAGAGTTTTATGATGAAATAGAGTATAAGTTTACAAATTTATTTTATCAAAATACGTTGTTTTCATATATGCAGGGCACACCTAAGACTGATATGGGATTTGTCAGAAGAATGGGAAAAGAGATGCGTACTGTTTTTCCTGATTTTCAAAAGAATAAATACTATGTAGAATTAGTGCATTCTGAAGAGAAGAAATTAATGAAAATGCAACAGAAATCTACAGTATGGTTTGTGTTATATTACAGAGCATTGAATGCATACCGAAAATTTAGAAAAAATTTAGAAAAGAGTAGTTAGCAAAGGAGTGATGGAAATGCTTTTATCAGGACATCAGCCGAATTACTGGCCGTATCCGGGATTAATTGGAAAAATTATGTTATCGGATTGTTTTGTTTATGTGACAAAAGTTCAGTTCGAGAAGAAAAGCTGGCAAAAAAGAAATAGAATCCGTACAAAAGAAGGGTGGACTTATCTGCAGGTTCCTATTATTACAAAAGGAAAGTTTGACCAGAATATTTGTGATGTAGAAATAGATAATACTACAGATTGGCGCGAAAAAACCATGAAGACAATTCAATTGCTTTATGGAAAAGCACCTTTCTATAAAGACTATGAAGCATTTTTAAAAGAGACATATAGCAGAGAGTGGACATACCTTTCAGAGTTGAATATTCATATTATGAATTTTATTTTACAGGATTTGGGATGTGAAACTAAAATCGTATATGATAAAGATTACGAATTCAGTGGTAATAAGACTGCTATGTTGGTAGATATGTGTAAGCAAATTGGTTGTGATACATATTTGTCTAATTTGGGAAGTTCTGCATATGTAAAAATTGAGGAGTTTACCGAGGCGGGATTGCATCATCAATATATAAACTATAATGGTACAACATATCGACAGCAGTTCGGTGGTTTTGAACCGGGATTGTCTATTTTAGATATGCTGATGAATTGTGGAAGAGAAAAGACACGAGAAATTTTGCTTAACAGAGAGTATTATGATTTTAGTGAAATAGACCAAAATCTGAATGTTGAGTGATTTGGATGATATGTAATAATATTTATTTTGAAATAAAAAATATCCGACTGAGCAGTCGGATATTTTTATTTGCATTTAGCTTATTTAAGAACCAATTCGCTCCATCTTTCGGTAGAAACAAATGCAATATAAGTTTTACCTGTGTTCAGAACGATTTCGTTACCGTCTTCATCATAATACTTGGTAGGTTCTGTATCGGTACCCTTTTCCCAAGTGATAGGAATAGCCTTGCCACCGGTGATATAATAGCCTTCACCGCTTTCGTTAATGAGGTTAAACTGCATATAGCCGTTTTCGTCAAACTGGTTAAGCGTTGCTTTTTGAATAATTAAATTAGTAAAAGCAAGCTGCTTGTTATCATTGGCAAGATCAATATGTGCTTTACCATATTCGTAATAGAGATAGGTGTTGCTTTCTTCATCATATTCCAATTCGGATCTGTTATGAGGGAAAGGAAGATCCACATAAGTACAATCTTCGGAATCAGAGAAGGTTCCTAAATCCATAGGATCGTTTTCACTTGCAAATGTCCAATGAGGACCTTCATAGTAATCAGTATATTCGCTGGAGTAATTTGCTCTTTCTAATCTGTCGGCAATTTCTCCTGTGGTTACATATTCCGTAAATTCGCGTGATTTTCCGTTGTCGATACGGGCAAATCCGCCACTTAAGTTATTAACCCAGGGGTTCTTCAAAAATGCATCGATATAGAAAGGACCACCATCATGAATAATAACTGCATCATATTCCGGTGCTAACATAAAATGTGTAGGTCTTGCACTACGGATGCTGCCAAATTGTGTAATGTTTTCCCAATCTTTTACAATACACATAAAACGTGTGATTTCACCATTGGCAGTACTGTTCATAATTTCGTAAATGATGTCTGCCTGTGTAAGTCCGTAATGATCCAAAGCGGTTAATTCATTATCTACTAAAATAGCGACGGGACGCTGATTTTCGAGAGATTCATCAATCCACTCATTTGTCAATTCGCTTCGGTACATGCCATCGTGGTTTTCTTCTACCACGCTTTCGGGTTCTTCTGATTCTACAAGTTCAATGCTTTCTAGCTCGTTATTTTCGTCGGATACAGCTTCTTCTTCGCCACAACCACTAAACATACCGAATACAAGCATGGTAGACAAAAGAACTGCAAATAATTTTTTCTTCATTTGAAACTACCCTTTCTTAAGTTGTTTGTATATTTATCCTCTAACAGTTTACTACAAGGAAGAAATGTATGCAAGAAGTAAAAGTAACTGTAACAGAATTTTACATTTTCTTGAATACTTTTCAAAATATGTTACGTTTATATTATTGTAAGGCGACAGGAGGTGGAGAATATCGATTCAAAAGACAATTTCATACAATTAATAGAAAGATATCGAAATCTGGTTTTCTCCATTTGCCTAAAACTGACGGGAGACTATTTTGCGGCGGAAGATTTGGCTCAGGAAACTTTTATTGCAGTATATAAGAATTTGGACGAATTTGACGGACAGTCGGAGAAAGCGTGGATTTGCAGAATTGCTGTCAATAAGTGTACAGATTATCATCGGGCGGCAGTAAGAAAAATGGTACCTACTGCAACGGAAGATATACCGGAAGAGAAACTGCAGGATGAGGATACTCCTTTGCGGATTGTTATGAATAAGCAGGTGATGGAAGAACTGAGGCGATGTTGTAATGAATTAATGCCGCCCTATAAGGAAGTGGCACTGATGTATTTTTTGGAGGGGAAGACTGCAAAAGAAATATCTGAACAAACCGGAGTTGGAATTAATACGGTACAGACCAGAATATATCGGGCAAGAGAAAAGTTAAAGATAAGCTATAGAAAGGAGATGCTGGAGCAATGACATTACATAATGAATATTTAACGGATGAAGAATTAGAACAATTGATTTTGGATGTGGAAGCCGGTGAACTTGTAGCGGCACCTCCGGAATTAACGCAGAATGTTGTAAATGTATTATTTGAAAAAATAAAAGATGACCAGGCATCGACACGGATAAAAAAATCACAAGAGTATAAAAAACGAAAAGAGTTTGCAGCATATTGTATCAGGGTGGGAATGTCAGTTGCGGCAGCAGTGGCATTTATTATGATAATTCCAAAACTTCCGGAATTTGAAATATTTGAAAAATGTAAGAACGAGGCGGAAGTTTATGACTTGTCGGTTTGGATAAAAGATGAAGATACGGAAATGTTTCGAGAAGTTATTCCTGATTATGAGACATGGAAAGAAGAAAACAGTGATTATCCGACGAGGGAAGAAGTTTTAAATGATACGGGTCTTTTGCAAAAGGTTTTTCAAAGTAATTATTTTCAAGAAAATGAAAACGAAATAAACAATTTTAAAGAAAACGGAGGAAAGTAAATTATGAGAAGAAAGAAAAACGGATTTTTTACATTTATATGGTCATTTATGCCGGGAGCGGCAGAGATGTATATGGGTTTTATGAAGTGTGGTATTAGTTTAATGGTGCTGTTTCTGGGTGGTTTTATGTTGTCATCTTTAATCAGAATAGGCGGTGTGATGCTGTTTTTGCCGATTTTGGTATGGTTTTATTCCTTTTTTCATGCCAGAAACCTTGCTGCATGTACTGAGGAAATGTTACAGGCCATGGAAGATGATTTTATTTGGGACAGCTTTGGGGACGGAAGTAAAACGCGCATTACCAGCCCGACCCTTCGTAAGTGGGGGGCGGCAATTCTGATAGTTATCGGTTCAACCATGTTATGGCAGAATTTTAAAAATGTTATTGCAAACTTAATTCCTGAAGGATATTGGTATGTGATTTGGCCGATTTTTGATAATGTACCCGAGATTGTAATTTCTATTCTGATTATTGCTATCGGAATCGGCTTGATTATCGGAAAGAAGAAGGAGATAAAAGATGGAGAGTAACTTGGAAGATACAACATATATTAATGAAAATAAAGAGGTAACAGAAAAGAAAGACGCTACTAAAACCCGCCGTGTCGGAACGATATCGGTTGGGCTGAGTATGGTTGTCTTTGGCATTATGTTTCTTTTGTGTTCCGTATTTGGAATTTTATCCTATAGGACTGTTTTTGCTATGTGGCCGGCGATTTTGGTTGTTTTGGGCTTGGAAATCTTGATTTATAGTTTTTGGAAGGGAAAACTTGTGTATGACAAGGGATCTGTTTTTATCATGATTTTAATGCTTTTTCTTTCGGCGGGAATGGCGGCTGCGGATGTATTTTTTAAACTGGCAGACTATTATATGACGATTCATTTATAAGCCATAGAAAAAGAAAAATTGCTTGGAAATGATAAATAAAAGGTATAAAATACATACATACCTAAAAAGGAGATTTGTTATCATGGAAAAGAGAAAGAAAAAACTAAAAAAAGGAATAGTAACGGATATTATTGTAGCGTTTGTCTGTGCGTGTGCTACAGTCATTATTATAATTTTTAGCTGGTTTTTCGGCAGCGGAAGAAGTCAGTATTCTTCAGAACCCTTGGAAACTATAGGCACTGTAACGAGAGTAGATGAACTTAAAGTGGGAGATTTTGTCATTATTTCCATTCCTTATGTTACATATGAGGCAAAGGGGGCGACGTATACTACGCCGATTTCAAGATTATTTGATAAAGCGCAGGTGGGCGATGAATATGAGATGTATTATGACTATTTGGAGCCTTATAATGCAGATGTGAAAAAAAGTGGCCTTAGCGGCAAATTTAACTTTTGGTTTATCGTATTTGCTGTTCCTTTTGTTCTTTTATTTTTAATTCCTATAAATAATATAAAGAAAAAAAGATTAGAACTGAAATTGATTGGCGAAACGACGCCTGTACGGACTGTTATTATAGAAAAAGAAGTCAGTGAAGTGAGAATAAACGGAGTATATACCCACAAAATTATTTGTCGTGTTCTTGACTTCGTTCCGGACATGCCTATGGAATTTACAAGCCCTACATTAATAGATGAAGAAAGTCTTAATGTTCAGATTGGTGATATGTTACCTGTATATGTACATCCAAAGAATTCTAAATATTTTATTATGGACTTTGAAAATGTGGAAGCAGGTAAGGGAATGGAAGAAATGTATCAAAGCTCAAATTAGCACTTGAAAGATAAAAGTAATTATAGAAACGATTCTAAGTAAAAAATGAAAAAAACTCTAAAGTATTGAAAAAAAACTCCGATATCTATATCAGATGAATATTCCAAGGAGGGAGGAATCTGATATGCGTATACAGTCATACATCCAGGTACAGCAGATGTACAACACGCAGAAACCGAACAGGACACAGAAGTCCACACAGACCAGCTTCTCCGATAAACTCCAGATTTCGACGTTAGGAAAGGATATCCAAACGGCGAAAGCGGCATTGGCAAATACATCTGATATCAGAGAAGATAGAATTGCAGATATTAAGGCTGCAATTCAGGACGGAACCTATGAAGTAAGCGGTGAGTCCTTTGCCGATAAGTTATTGGAAAGGTATAGTCAGACACTCGCTTAATTTCAATATGGCATGAGTTAAGCGAGGTGTTTGCCTATTGACGGGCAAACACTTTTTCGTTATTTAAAACAAAGAGAGGTATCCGGCGTGGCAAGTTTGGTAGAAAATCTAATTAGCGTATTGAATAAACAATATGCGGAATATGAGACACTTTTGGAATTATCTTGTCGCAAAACCACAATTATCGTGGAAGGAGACCTTGAAAAACTGCAGCAAATCACGGATGAGGAGCAACGCATTGTTGGCATTGTAAATCACTATGAATCGGAACGGATTGAAGTGATGAAAGATATTGCCAACGTAATCAACAAGGATGTTGAAACATTGAAACTTATAGACTTGGCTCAAATGCTGGTGCAAAGACCTCAAGAATACAAAGCTCTTACGGAAATTCACGACAAGTTAAGAAGCGTGGCACTACGTATGAAAAAGGTTAATGAACAGAATAAGGAACTTCTTGAGAATTCTTTGGAAATGATAGCATTTGATATGAACCTGATACAGTCAATGCGTAAAGCACCGGAGACTGCCAATTATAACAGAGGTGCATATAACACCGGAAGTACCATGGGTAGTTTTGCGGGACGCTTTGATACGAAACAGTAATTCTTGTTGAAATGGAGGCGGTGAGTTATGCCGTTAATGGGTAGCTTATATGTAGGAACATCCGGACTGCAGACCAGTCAGAATGCTCTTAATACAACCGGTCACAATATTACCAATGCTGACACCGTAGGGTATGTCAGACAGCAGACTATGCTTGGTGACCGTCAATACAACACCATATCTATCGATGCCACATCCATTGCCAACAAGCAATTGGGTCTCGGCGTAGAATATTCCCAAATCAGACAGGTTAGAGATGTATTTCTGGACCAGACTTATCGTGAAGAAAACGGTCGTTTAGGAATGTACTCTACTTTTTACAATGCAACAGAAGAAGTGGAAACTCTTTTGGGTGAACTGGACGGAGCATCCTTCCAGGATTCTATTTCTGAACTTTGGACAGCGGTTCAGGAACTTGCAAAAGATCCCGGAAGTTCTGTTACACAGGGTCTTTTAATGCAGAGAGCATATACTTTTATGACAGATGCACAAGCTGTATATGACGGTTTATGTTCTTATCAGGATAATGTCAACCGCGACATTAAAGACATGGTAGAACAGATTAATGAATATGGTGCCAAAATAAGAGAACTCAATGACCAGATTCGTAAAATCGAAACTGCCGGAATTGAGAAGGCAAATGATTTAAAAGATGCAAGAAACCAACTGCTGGATGAATTAAGCGGTATGGCTAATATAGATTATTATGATGATGCAATGGGCAATGTTCTTGTAAAAATAGAAGGACATATGTTTGTTACTCCTGACAGAGTAAATGAAATCGGTCTACAGATAGATGAAACCACAACCTTTTATGATGTTTTTTGGAAGGATGATGCGAGGTTCTATGTAAACGAGGCCGGAGATACCATTTACGAATCCAAAACCGCACCGGTCTTTGATTTAACTCAGGAGTTATCGCCGGTATTGGATACAGATATCGGAGAATTGAAGGCTTTGATTATAACAAGAGGCGATCACAGAGCTAATTTTACGGATATGGAGAATACATATGATGAAAACGGTGAAGTGATTGCTACGGATAAAGAAAACTACGCAAAGATTTCCAATTCCGTAATTATGACCGCTCAGGCGGAATTTGATAAACTGGTGCATGCGGTAGTAACATCCATTAACGGTGCACTCGAGCAGGCATTTCAAAAAGGCGATGGCAATTATATGTCAGACGGCAATGGTAATGCACTTCAGATTTTCCAAAGAAGTACTGCAGACCCCGATCAGGCAGAGAATTTAAGTGATGATGAAACGTTGTTTACGACTGCTAATCTGATTATTAATCAGGAACTGATGCAGACTCCGGGTAAGCTTGGATTTAAGAGACCGGATGACAGTATTGATTATGAGACAGCTGAATTGCTTAAGGAAGCGTTTGAGAAAGCAGAATATACGTTAAATCCGGAGACTACGAACGGAATGAATATTCCGAGTTTCTATTCATCACTGGTGGCTCATGTAGCAAATGATGGAGCAGTATTTAAGAGCATCAGAGACAACGAGCAGATTACCGTGGATTCTACGGAAAGTGCCAGACAACAAATCGTCGGCGTATCGACGGACGAAGAATTATCCAATATGATTCGTTTCCAAAATGCATATAATGCGTCCAGCCGATACATCAATGTGGTTAGTCAGATGTTGGAACATTTACTTACATCCTTAGGCTAAAAGATAAAGCGTTTACAGTATATTTAAGATTTATAATATAGGGCATCGGAATTAGGATGCGATTAAAGAAAAGTAAGGAGGGAGCAGCATGGCATCACAATTTTATGGATTGAATATAGCATATACCGGATTGCTTGCATCAAATGCGGCTCTGAACACTACTTCAAATAATATTTCCAATATTGAAACGAAGGGATACAGTAAGCAGGTTGTAAACCAGACTGCAGCAGATGCATTAAGAACCTATACAACCTTCGGTTGTTCCGGTTCCGGTGTCAACGTGGATTCCATTGAGAGGCTGCGTGACGAATTTTATGATGTAAAATATTGGAACAATAACGAAATTAAGGGTGAGTATGATAAGAAAAATTACTATACTTCTCAGATTGAACAGTATTTCATTGATGATGATACCGTAAAAGGTTTTAAATCGATTTTTGATGAAATGTTCAATTCCATGCAGGAGCTTATGAAGAGCTCCGGTGACAGCGTGGTAAAAGCGCAGTTTATCGGTTATGCAAATAATTTAACCACTTACTTCAATGAGATGGCATCCAATCTTTCTAAGGTACAGGAAGATATCAATTCTGAAATAAAGGTAAAAGTAGATGAAATTAATTCTCTTGCAGAAGAAATTGCATCCTTAAATAAGCAGATTAACGTTATTGAGTTAACGGGTGTTACAGCGAATGAATTAAGAGACCAGCGAACCGTTTTGATTGATCAGTTATCTGCTATTGTAGATGTGGAAGTGACTGAGACTCCTATTTATGATTCTCATAATCCTGACAGATTTACCGGCGCACATCGTTATATGGTAACTATTGCAGATGGTCAGGTACTGGTAGACGGAAGTGATTATAACGGTTTGAAATGTGTTGCAAGAGAAACCGATAATAAAGCATATCAGTCAGATGTACAGGGTATGTACGATATTTACTGGAGTAATGGTTCTGCATTTGGTATGTACAGTGCATCCATGGGAGGCGAACTTGCAGGGCTGCTCCATATGAGAGACGGCAATAACGGTGAATATTTTTATGGTGAGTTTACTAATTTGAAGAAGGATGCAGAAGGTAATTGCCTTGCAACGATTCAGGTGACAGCAGATTATCTTTTAGATATGACCAAGTGTACTTTGCCTGATTCGGGAACCATTAATATTGGGAATACGCTTTATAAGTACAGTGAATGGTCATTTGACTCTACTACTGGTTCTTATACTTTTAAAATTGATAAAGATGAAAATGATATGGAAGTGCCGTATTCTAAGCTTCATCGTGAAGCATCCGTAAATCAGGCTGTGGATTATAAGGGAATTCCTTATTATCAGGAACAGTTAAATGAATGGGTAAGACTTTTTGCAAAGGCATTTAATGATATTCTTACTCAGGAAGGAAGCAGTGATGTATACGGTGATCCGGGACAGAATCTATTTACCGGAAATCTTGCGACTGCGAAGCAGTTGTCCTTCCGTCACGAAGAAGGAATCAACGGAGTTATTACCTCCTCCAGTGATTGCTATAGAATGCTGACTGCTGCAAACTTTGGCATTAATGAAGATTTATTGGAGAATGCTGACAGACTGGCAACACATACGGATGCATCAGCCGGTCAGGATAAATATGATATTCTGGAAGAACTCTACTCTATGAAGTCTGATGCTAATGTAATGACCTTTCGTGGAGGTACCGCAGAAGAACTTTTGGAATGGATTCTCGGAGACGTGGCGCTGAATGCGGAACGTGCGGAAACATTTTACAATAATGCGGATATAATGGCGTCCAAGGTGGATAATCAGAGAACATCTATTTCAGGTGTTGATAATGATGAAGAGGCAGTCAGTCTTGTAAAATATCAAAATGCATATAATCTTTCCTCTAAGATGATTCAGGTTTTAACAGAAATTTATGACAGACTGATTCTTGAAACCGGAGTATAAAAGTGTATTTTAGTTTTTTATAAAAGGCAACTTAAAAACCTTGTATTAAAGTAAAAAGGAGGGGCGTTATGAGAATTACAAATAAAATTATGCAGAATAACACCCTGTACAACATCAACCAGAACAAAATTTTACAGGATAAGTTAAATACCCAGATTACAACCAAGAAGAAGGTTACCAAGCCTTCCGATGATCCGGTTGTGGCAATTCGTTCATTGCGTTTAAGAAGTAATTTAAGTCAGGTAAGCCAGTACAATGAAAAGAATATTCCCGATGCGGAACAGTGGTTGGAATTGACAGAGTCTGCTATTCAGTCTACCGTTGACGTTGTATCTAATATGATTACAGAATTTCAGAGAGGTTCTAAAAGTAACCTGCAGACCTCTGACCGTGCAGTAATCTTAGAGAGTTTGAAGCAGCTTCGTGATGAGGTGTATGCTACCGGTGATTCAGATTTTGCAGGAAGAACTATTTTTACGGGTTACAGAACCGATACGAAATTATCGTTTACGGAAGATACGACGCAGGAATATGTTATAAACGAGCAGATTACCAATACAGATATTGACACCCAAACCTATGTGGATATGGGTGAGTTAACAACTTTAAATGAGACAAATTATAACAGTGCGGATATGACAACGGAGCAGGAAGTGGAGATGTATGAAATTCACAGAATCCGTCTTGCATATGAGAATTTGGACGATGGTATGGTGCCTACTATCAATCAGGCAATCGGATATGATGAAAATGGCAAGACTCTTTACCAAAGCCTTGGTACCGTAACAACAATGTCTGCGAATGGGGCAACAGATCCTTACAGAGTAGTGTCTGATCCAAATTATGCGGATTATGATCCGGATGCAATCATTTTTGTACCGGAAACCGGAGAATTACTTCTTGGTGAAACTGCCTATACGGCTATGCAGGCATTAGATCCGGCACAGGAAATAAAAATTACTTACCAGAAGAGTGAGTGGGCAGATAATGATTTAAGACCTGAACACTATTTTGCTTGTTCATCCAATGGTATTGATTATAATGCGGAATATCTTACTAAAGTGGGAAATACTGCAAAGCAGGTGATTGAATATGACGTAGGCTTTAATCAGCAACTTCAGGTAAATACTACTGCGGACGAAGTGTATCTGCATGGTATAGGAAGAGCAGTAGACGAAGCATTAGATCTTTTGGATCAAATGGATAAAATCGATGCGGTAGTAGCAAAGCTTGAAGGTATGGTGGGCAATGAGGCCTATGATCAGGATACAGTTGAGGCGAAGCTTGCGGCGGCAAAGAAGGCCCAGACCTATATGGAAGATACCCTGCAGAAAACCTTTGAAAGCGGTATTACTGAAATGCAGGGATATTTGGATACGGTAAATATGGCATATACGACGGTGGGTAACCGTTCGTTGAGACTTACATTGATTGAGAATCGTCTCGGCAATCAGCAGACTGCATTTGAAACATTGACTTCTGAGAATGAAGATGCAGATATTGCAGATTTGGCAGTGCAGCTAAGTAGCGCGGAACTTACCTATGATGCAGCATTAGCGGCAACAGGCAAACTTTTACAGACATCATTAATGAACTATATTTAATAAACGGAAGGTGGTATTGGTATGGTAATGAATACTAGATTATTTGGGGAAGTAACAATTGATGACAGCAAAATGATTCATTTTCCGGGAGGAATTGTAGGATTTCCCGATTTGCAGGATTTTGCATTGATTCATGATACAGAGCAGGGAGCTAACGGCGGCATTCATTGGATGCAGTCTGTGCAGGAGTCTAATTTTGCAATGCCGGTTATTGATCCTTTGCGTGTAAAACCTGATTATAATCCTGAAGCGGATGATGAATTATTAAGTACAATCGGTGAAATCAATCCCGACGAACTTCTGGTACTGGTTACCATTACGGTTCCTTCAGATTTAACCCAAATGACTGTAAACTTAAAGGCGCCTTTTGTAATTAATGTGGCTACCAGAAAAGCATGTCAGGTTATTGTGGAAGGATATGAGGTGAAATTCCCTGTCTACGACATCCTTCAAAAAATGAAAAAGGAGGGTGAGTAAGATGTTAGCGTTATCCAGAAAGAAAAATGAAGCAATTGTAATTAACAATAATGTAGAAATTACCGTGCTTGAAATCAAAGGCGACCAGGTAAAGCTTGGTATATCTGCTCCTAAGGAGGTTCCTGTTTATCGTAAGGAAGTATACGTTCAGATTCAGGAAGCAAATAAGGAGGCTATGAACGTAGTTTCTACAGAGGCTTTAAACAAATTATTTTAATAAAATATAGTGTTGTAAAAGTGCTCTTGAGTTTGTAAGGCTTAAGAGTACTTTTTTGATTATAGTGGTGAGGCAGATATATTGTATAAATTAAGTGGATTTTGTTACAAAATATTAGTCGTTTATGTAAAATCTCTTGCAAGAATCCCATACTATCTGATAACATAGCTTTGTATGTTGATATATTCTATATAGGTTTTGTTTGCGAAAAATGGAGAACTGTTTTTCACGATGAAAGGTTGAAATATGACAGAAAAAGTAAAGCGAAGAATAAAAGGGAGTTTTGTTGCAGCTTGTGCATTGGTGATGTGCAGCTTGTGCATTATACCTGCGATGCAAGTTAAAGCACATGATGTGGGAGTGCCGTACGTAGTAACTTTGTATAATGAGCTTAACGGGCTGCCAACCGGTGAAGCTAATACTGTATTGCAGACTTCTGACGGTTATGTATGGATTGGAAGCTATGGCGGACTGATTCGTTATGATGGTACGGAATTCCGTAATTACAGTGTAGAACGAAAAATTGAGTCCAGCTCTATTCGTGCTCTTTTTGAGGATTCACAGGGACGTCTGTGGATAGGAACCAATGATGCCGGTGTTGTGGTAATGGAGAATGATGCCTTTACTAAAATATCTGTGCCCGAGGATCGTTCTTTCCTTTGCGTGCGAGGTTTTGCAGAGGGAGAAGACGGTACAATTTATGTTGCCTCTAATTCGGGACTTGCCAAAATTAGCGACGGAACTGTTATTCCTTATGACGCAGAGGCCTTAAAGGGCAATACGGTTTATTCTGTAGCTGTGGATACATACGGAAGAGTTTGGGGTGCAGCTAATGATGGCAAATGTGTTGTGGTAGAAGATGATGCCAAACCCGTTGTATTGGAATCTGAGGTATTCTTTGATGATGCAGATGTGTATAGCGTTGATTCGGATGCGGAAGGAAATGTTGTTATCGGCGGTTCCGGAAATCGTATTGCGGTAGTACATTTTGAATCGGAAGAGCTTGGGAAAAGTGCTTTTGATATTACATATTACAGTACCGGAGAGGTTGCGGTACATAATGCGGTGAATGCTTGTGATAACGGATACATTTTGGTGAGCGGTAACAATGGTTTGGCGGTAATTTCGCCGGATGGAACGCTTACTGAATTTGGCGAGGCGGATAATGCGGTTTCAGTAAATGCTGCAATTGCAGATTATGAAAACGACATTTGGTTGGCATCCTCTGCTTACGGAATTATTAAATATTCCCAGGGGTGCATTTCTACGCCTAATGAACAGGCGGAATTAGAAGGAGTTGCAATTAACACGGTTGCATATCAAAAGGGAAGCTGGTATGTGGGAAATGATACCGGCTTGATTGTGTGTGATGCTAATTGGAATAGAGTGGAAAATGAGCTTACCGAAAAATATGCAGGGGTTCGTATACGCTGTATTACTGCTGACAGTAAAGGGAATGTATGGATTGCCAGCTATTCTGATTTTGCGGTGGTTTGTTATAACCCTGCGGATGGCAGTATAAAAGAATTTAATACCGAAAACGGACTAACCGGTGATAAAGCGCGTGTTATAACCGAACTGTCAAATGGAAGTATTGCAGTAGGAACTCAGAGCGGTGTGGATATTTTCAAAAACGGCGAGCTGGTGGAAAATTATACACATGAGGATGGTTTGGATAATCCTACAATTCTTTGTATTGCCGAAGGTGAAAATGGTGAGTTGGTAGTAGGCAGTGATGGCGCCGGTATTTATGTTATCAAAGATGGTGAAATTACTAACTATGGTTTTGACCAAGGTCTCGGTGAAGGTGTTGTTTTAAGATTACTTCGTGATGAAGAAAATGATGGATGGTTTGTCAGCGCAGGAAGTAGTCTGTATTACTGGCAGAATGATAAAACCTTTTGGCAGGTTACCAATTTCAGAAAAGATGCCGGAAGTATTTTCGAGTTTTATGAGAGAGATGAGAAGCTTTGGCTTTTACAGAATAATGGGATTTTAGAACTTGATAAAGCACAGCTTTTAAGTGGTGAAGAAACAGAAGTGATTCGTCATGATTTTGGTCATGGACTGACGGGGTCGTTAAATGCAAATACATGGAATTACCTGAAAAAAGACGGAAGTCTTTATATTTCCACCAGAAGCGGTATCAGTATATTTGAGTTTGAAACAGTGAATAACGATCTGCCTAAGATTATCGTTCAAAGTGTCAGCGTAGATGATAAGACCTATGAGCATCCGCAAAGCATTAAAATTGAAGGTGGTGCACAACGTATTACTATAGATTTTGCGGCACTTTCGTTTACGGATACTACAGAAATGCGTGTGGCATATTATCTGGAGGGATTTGATAAGGAACCCGTTGTTCTGGATAGTAAAAGCGGAAGTGTCAGTTATACAAACCTTCCCGGCGGAGAATATACTTTTAAGGTGTGGGTGTATGAACTGGGCGATGCTGAAAACTGTGTGGAATATACTTTGCAGCTGACAAAAGAGCGTCAACTGTATGAACAGCCGCTTTTTTGGGTGTTGACAGGCTTGGTTGCGTCAACGGTTGTTGCCGGTGTGGTATTATTAATTGTTAATACACGTGTCAAAAGAATTCATCGCCGACAGCAGGAATACAAGAGCATCGTTGAACAGTCTTTACGTACTTTTGCGAAAACGATTGACGCTAAGGATAAATATACAAAAGGACATTCCACTCGTGTGGCAGCGTATTCTCGTGAACTTGCAAAGCGTTTGGGGATGACGGAGGAAGAGCAGGAACGTATTTATTATATTGCCCTTATGCATGATATTGGTAAAATCGGTGTGCCGGACAGCATTTTAAATAAGCCCGGTAAACTTACCGAGGAAGAAATGAATATTATTCGCAGTCATGTGAATGTGGGTGGCGAAATTCTAAAAGATTTCACAGCGTTGGAAGGCATTTCGGATGGCGCTAAATATCACCATGAGCGATGTGATGGTAAGGGATATTGTATGGGACTTACTAAGGATGAAATTCCTAAGGTGGCCCGCGTTATCGGTGTGGCAGACTCTTATGATGCTATGGCAAGTGACAGATGCTATCGTAAAGCACTGCCGGAGGATGTTATTATTGATGAGTTGAAGCAGTGTAGCGGCACTCAGTTTGACCCGGAGGTGGTTCCGCACATGCTGTCTATGATTGAAGAGGGGATTGTGCCGATGAGGGAAGAGTAGGGTAAGAATTAGCTGTGCGATATAAAACAAATAATATACCATACACATTTATTTTTACAATAGGGAATAAATTATTAGTTAGAATGTGATTGAAAAACAAAACATTGATTGAAATACAAAATAATATGTGCTATACTATCCCCGTGGGAACGGTTGTCCCCTTGAGAAAGGGGGAATGCCTATGGGATATGTTACATATGATAATCTCATCCAAATGGGATTGTTTGTGATAGCACTGATAGGTCTTGTATATAAGATAAGTCATAAGGACAAAAAATAACTGCCCCTTAGCCTGGAAACTGAGAGCAGTTATTTTTTAGATTTCTAGCACAAGGGGGTACAACTTAGTACCACCTTTTCTATAAGATAACATATTTATATATTTTTTACAAGAGGAGATAAAAATTTATGCAAGAGCGTTCCGATAAATTGAAAGATATTATTTTACAGCGGTACCCAAGCGTTCGTATGTTTGCGCAGGAGGTAGGAATTCCCCATGGAACACTTGTCAGTGCATTAAATAACGGCATTGACGGCATGGCTTGGGGCAGATTGAATGCGGTGTGTGAGAAGCTTCAGATCGATCCGGTAAGCCTGGAGCCTGTTCGTCCGGAGAGAGGAAAGAATACTGCAGAGGAAAAACGCTTGTTGGCATATTATGAACTTTTAAACACCGAGGGAAAGTCGAAAGTAGATGCATACCTGAAAGACATTAGTATGATTCCGGCATATTATGAGAAAAAATAGTTTTTGGTTGAGTGAAAAGGTAAATTCCAGTATAAATTGGGGCATAGAAATTTAATTATAAAATAAGTTCTCGAAAGAGAGCTTTTTTTAGTGCGCAAGTAAGTGAAAGTACAAAATGTAGCGGTAAAAGCCCCAAAATCACAGCGTATATTGTATGTGCAAAATGACGAAAGGAAAAGTCGGTGTTTTTTATTTATATTTACAAAGAAAATTTTATGTGATAGTATGAAACAAATTATTGAAGGAGAAATATATTACCTTCGGATAATTACAATTCAGGGAATATCTGTGAATCATTTCTTAATTTCAAATCTGAAAAGTCTTTCGCGCATAATCCCTTGAAATAGTGAAATAGGGAGGAGAATGCGAACGATGAAAGATACGTTCTTGCAATGGCATCCGGCTTTTTATGCCGATATCCAGATTGATTTCACAGAAGAGAAAGAAAAACTAATTTTTGAAAATGAACATCAGCTTGGAACAAAACCGAAATCGATTGATGTATTGATTGTCAAAAAGAGTAAAGAAACAAAAATACAGAAGAATATAGGTAGGATTTTCCGAAGTCATAACCTTATAGAATATAAGAGTCCTAAGGATTATCTGGGGGTAGATGACTTCTATAAAGTGTACGGCTATGCATGCTTTTATAAGGCAGACGGTAATGGTGAAGATACAATCAAAGCGGATGATATAACCATAACGTTGGTCAGTAAAGTTTGTCCAAGTAAGCTTTTACAGCATTTAGAAGAAGTGCGGGGGTATCGTATTAAGGCAATAATGGCGGGGATATATTATGTTTATGGAGACCACTTTCCGATACAGATTATTGTGATAAAAGAATTATCCAAAGAGGAAAACTTTTGGCTGCGATATTTGACAGATGATATTAGCAGTTTTGAAGAAGTGCAGGAAATTATGGACCAATATGAGTTGCATCGACATGAAAAGTTATATAAGTCGGTAATAGAACTTATTGTTAGTGCAAACAAAGAGATTTTTAGGGAGGTAAGAGAAATGAGAGAAATAGTTAGAATTTTGTATGATGAAGAACTTGAAGAGGCACGTGTGAAGGCTATGGAGGAAGGTGTAGCAGAGGGAAGAGCAGAAGGAATAGCAAAGGGAAGAGCGGAAGGAATAGCAGAGGGGATGTTGGCAGGAAAAACGGAAGGAAAATTATTTGTGTTGCAGGAGTTTGTGAACGATGGAATTATTTCAATGGAGCAGGCTGCAGAGCGATTTGGCGTGGCGGTTACGAGATTGGAAGAATTGTTTGCAGGACTGGAGAAAGTGTGATTGAGGGATGAGAAGTGGAATTTAGAATTACACTCAAGAAATAAACAACAAAATCTTATAAAAAACTAAACTTTTCAACCAAAAAGGCCGATACTATTTTATAATATATTTATGGGCATAGTATGCGATTTTGAACGAGGATGCTGAGCTCATTATAAGCTAGGATGGCGTCAGGTTGCAGGGAAGCAGTTTTAGTGTGGTAGAAAATCCACTGTGACAAGGGCGCAGTGGATTTTATTTGTCAAATTAATGAAGAACACAAATCTTAATGTGAGATGGGGGATACAAATGAAGGTAATAATGCTTGCGGCAGGAAAAGGAACAAGAATATCAAGAATGGTAAAAGCTGTGCCCAAATCGACATTGCCAATTGACGGAGTTCCTTTAATACGCATTACTGCTGAAATGCTACAGAAACGAGGAATGGATGTATCTGTTTGTGTGGGCTATCAGCATAACCAAATCAGGGAAGCTTTAAAGGGTATGGATATTACATATTATTATAATCCCTTCTATGATGTCACAAATAGTATTGGCAGTTTATGGCTTGCTCAAGATGCATTAAAAGAGGATGATGATGTATTAATTTTAAATGCTGATGTTTTTTTTACAGAAGAAATTCTAAATATGCTTTTAGTGGACGAGCGAGAGGTTGTTATGATGGTTGACAAAACACGTACGAAGACTGGCGATTATTTCTTTTCAACTACCGATAGTGGATGCATTAGAGCGTATGGAAAGGAGTTGCCTTTGCAACAAAGAAAGTGCGAATATGTGGGAATAGCTAAAGTTACAAAAAGTTTTGTGCCGTTGTTTAAGCAAAGATTAAATGAACTTGTAGGTCAGCAGAAACATAATCTTTGGTGGGAAAATGTTATTTATTCATTTACCGATAATCAGGAACGTGAGATTTATACTAAAGATGTGGAAGGACATTTTTGGTCGGAAATAGACTATTTTGATGATTATGAAAGAATATTGAATCATATAGCAAAAAAAGTTGAGCGCGGAGGCATATAATGAAATTATTTACAGTTGGACCGGTAGAAATGTATGAAGAAACGCGTGTTGTTAGAGGCAAGCAATTGCCGTATTTTAGGACTCCCGAGTTTTCGGATATGATGCTAGAAGCGGACGAGCTATTGAAAAAGATGATTTCAGCACAGCAAGGTGCAAAAACCATTTATTTAACGGCTTCAGGAACCGGAGCAATGGAAGCAACAATTATGAATTGTTTCGATGAAAAAGATAAAATTTTGGTTATTAACGGTGGTGGATTTGGTGCTCGGTTTGTGCAGATATGTAAAGTGCATAACATTTGTTGTGATGAAATCAAGGTAGGATTCGAAGAAAATATTACAGAGGAAAAGTTGCGTTTGTATGCACAGGGGGGATATACAGGGCTGTTAGTTAATATTCATGAGACATCAATTGGTAAAATCTATCCTATAGAAATTATTAGTGATTTTTGCAAAAAAAATAATTTGTATTTAATTGTTGATGCAATAAGTTCCGTTTTTGCGGATGAATATGATATGCAGAAATATAATATTGATGCGACAATTTTTAGCTCGCAAAAGGCACTTTCGCTTGCTCCCGGAATGTCAGTGGTGGTTTTAAGTCCTAGAATTATTGAAGAAAGAGTAAATAAAAAAATTGTTCGCAGTATGTATTTTGATTTCAAGGATTATATTTATAATTTTCAACGTGGGCAAACGCCATTTACGCCTGCGGTAGGGGTTTTTATTGAATTTTATAACATGATAAAATATATACAAAGTATAGGAATAGAAAACAAAATTGAAGAGACTAGAGTTCGAGCAATGAAATTTAGAGAAAAGGCCCAAGAACTCGGATTTGAAATTCCTAAGTTTGAAAAAAGTAATGCTTTAACACCAATACTATTCGAGGAAAAAGGAAAATTAGTTTATTCAATCTTAAAAGAAAAGTACGGATATATTGTCACACCTTCCGGTGGAGAATTCGCTGAGCGAATATTGAGAGTGGGGCATATAGGTAATTTAAATGATGAAGATGGATTGCAGTTGTTGAACGCAATGAGAAAAGTGGTAGATGAATTAAAATAGTAATAAGTATTTAGTAAAGGGAAAATAGGATGCGAAGATATATCAAAAGGCAAATTATAGATATGATAGAATCGATGCTGCAGGCATGTGATTATTTGAGAAAGTCTATAGGACAAAATACTATGTCTTCATATGTTGAACTAAGAAATGATTTGGATGCATGTGTAGAATGTATTTTAGTGTATTCTGCAGAGGAAAGTAAAGTGTTTCCTAATTTTCAAGAGTCTGTTTTTGCCTTTTCGAGGTATTCTGCTTTCTTTTTTGAAGAGAAGAATATCGAAAAAAAGAAAAGTGATAATATGAGTATGATAAAAAGTTTGGAATCTGCTTTGAATATTTTAATCAATGATATTCCGAATGATAGATTGGAAATAGTATTCATGCCTTATAAAGCGGATATGTGGTTTAGTATGGAAACTATTTGGGAAGCGGCTTTGGAAGATGATGAATGTAATGTTAAAGTAGTGCCTATTCCATATTTTGATATAACAAATCCGCGCAATATATCTTTGCATTATGAAGCGGAAAGATTCCCTTCAAAGGTTGAGTGTGTGCACTATAATCAATATTCTGAAGCGAAAAGCCATCCGGATATTATCGTTATTCATAATCCGTATGATGATGCGAATAATATGACGAGAGTGCCGGAGCGTTTTTATTCATCAGTGTTAAAACAGAATACCGGGAAATTAGTTTATTCACCGTATCACACATTTGCTACATATAGCGGAGATAGAAATATTCCCCTTTTGGCAGCACCGGCGACATTAAATTCTGATGTGATTATATGTCAATCAAGACGTCTAAAAGAAATTTATGAAGAAATTGGATTCCCGAAAGATATGTTGGTTGATTTCGGCTCTCCTAAGATTGATGCGATTGTGAATAATAAAAACGCAAAAGTTGAAATTCCGGAAGACTGGAAGAAAAAAATATCAAATAAAAAAGTCTTTTTACTTAATACACATTTATCGTATTTTCCTACGGCAGAGCAATTAAAAGAAAAGGTAGGTAATTATGCAATACGTTATCACGAAGAAATTGCAAAAGCTTTTTTGAATAGAGATGATTGTGTGCTTATTTGGAGACCACATCCGTTAATGAAAAACATGCTGGAAGGAAGATTTACACAATGCTTAGAATATGTAAATGATTTTGAACAACGCGTTAGAAATGCTGACAATGGTATTATTGATAACCTGGGTGATTATCGAATTTCTTTTTCGTGTTCTGATGCGATGATATCTACATGGAGTTCTTTGATTAATGAATATATGGTAACTCAAAAACCTATAATGATTTTTCAGTCGCAGATTGAGAAGGAAGTTGCGGATAAATCACCTATTAATTGTAATGTGAATTATTTTCGATTTGGCAAAGGTAATTTAACATTTGAACAATTTAGAGATAATATTGTCAATGGCATCGACCCTAAATTTGAAGAGAGAATAGCCGAGATAAATAAAGCTTTTCCTAATTTAGATGGTACGGCAGGAAAGAAAATTTATCGATATTTAAAAGAACAAAGCTGATATGCTGAAAATAATTATTTGGAGGTAAATAGTAATGGCAGGTACATACAACGGTCAATATGATGTAGAAGATAAGGGGATGTTTGCTTCGCACTTAGAGGCACTTGAATTATTAGGCATCTTACATGACATTTGTATTGAGAAAGGGTATAAGTATTCCTTGGTGGATGATACGTTGACCTTGTATGTAGAAAAAAAACCCTTTTCGATAGCAGAACCGGGAATAAGTCTGATTGTGGAGTATGGAACATATTGTAAATTGGTTGAGGATGTTAAACGATATGTAGAATTAAATAATTCATATGTATTTGTAAATTATGAAAATGCAAACCAGTATGATAATATATGCTTTTGGCTTGCAAAAAAAAATCGAGTCAATTTGCCGATAGAACGTAAACAGGATGAAATTTATTATTATACACATGTTACAGTGCTACCTGTTTTTTTTGTAAGTGATTATTTTGTGAAAAGAACGAAGGCTTACAAAATTATGACAAAAACAATGAGGTGCTTACACTCGCGGAAGCTGACTTCGCAAGTCCCTATATTTAGAAGAATTCGATTTGCCAAAAGAAGAATGTTAAGTAGATATTATCGTAAACGAAGAGATAAAGTTTCGATTGCGTTACTAGAACAACAATTGGCGGAATTACATGGCGATTATAAGAAAGGTTTCTATATGGGAAATCCTCTTGTGAAGCGATGTGAAATTGAAGAAGTCGAGCTTGTTAAGTTTGAGGGGCAACCATGTTATGTAAGTAAACATGCAGTGAAGATGGTTGATAGATATAGCAAGAAATTTAAAGATGGAATTACAAAAAACAGAAAGGCGGATTTATTACTTAAAGGTGGAGAAACATTACGGCGTGTACAATATATACAGCTTGAGTTGCTGAAGGAATTTGATGCAGTATGCAGAAAGCATGGACTGCGTTATAACATTGCTTTTGGTACGCTTTTAGGGGCGGTAAGGCATGGTGGATTTATACCATGGGATGATGATATTGATGTATTAATGCCAATTGAAGATTATCTTAAGCTGGATAAGGCTATTCAAGAAGAAATAGATTCTGATAAATACTTTTTGCGAACAATAGATTCGGAACCGGACAATAATTTGACTTATAAAAGGCTTGTTCGTAAAGGAACCGTATATGCTTCGCCGGGACGTGAACATATGAAGGCTCAATACGCGGTGTGCATGGATATTTTACCGGTATTTCACCAGACTAATAACAGATTCTATCATTGGATTCAAACAAAGATATGCAGATTTTATCGTCGGGCAACATGGGCACATGCCGGAGCAGATGCTATTAAGAAACCTTTAAGGCGTGCATGGTATATGCAAGTAAGGAAAAAAGGAAATAGAAAGAACTATCAGTTATTTATGAAATGGGCTATGTCGTCACGCTGTACAAATCAATTTTACTCATATTTTCATGCCCCTGTAAGAAGTCCGTATAGAGCGTATTTTTTGAGTGAAGAGGCTTTCAATGATACGATTGAAATAGAATTTGAAGGATACAAGTTTCTTGCTCCGAAGGATTGCAACAGGGCGCTGAATTATGTGTATGGTGGAGATTATATGCTTTATCCAAGTCGTTTGAGCGGAAGAAAACCTGAACATCTTGTGGTGGTGGAAATTGGAGATTTATATTCCTATGATTAGGTGCTATTGTATATGGCTAAAGAAGTTTGAAGACTAATATATTTGGTAAGGAGAAAGATAAATGAGATTAGCACTAGAAAATGATATTGAAGATATATTACAAATTTTAAAAACAAATTTAGGTGTGAGTATATATATGTATATTAATCTCAAGACATATGGTTTATCCAATCCCAATATACAGGTATGGGTACATGAAGATGCAGATGAAATCGATATTGTGGCGATGCGGTATTATACAGCATTAAGATTTTTTTGCGTGAAGAATAGTATTGATACTATTGAATTAATTGCGGAGTTGATAGATTCTGTAGAACATAAAGTGATATATACATCTTACGATGTTGCTCAACAGTTATATGAGAGATATAAAGATATTTATATTTTGGAAGAGAGCGTAGCTGTTCAGTTAACAAAATATCGCAATTTTAATTTTGAATCTATTGAAAAAGCAACTGAGGACGATATTGACGAAATAGCAACTATGATTTTAGACGATGATTTTTATCGAGGTCAGTATACGCATGAAGGATTAGTGACAGAATTATTGGAAAGAATGCGAACCGGAATGGGTAGAAATTATATTATCCGAAAGGATGGAAAGATAGTTGTTCATGATGGAATAATGGCGCAAACAGATGATGTTGCGGTTGGCGGATTATTGTTGTGTCACCGCGATTATAGAAAGCAGTTTTTGGGCGAAACAATGGAGAGTTTTTTAATAAAAACAATGAACGATGAAGGCATTGAGTTGTATGCTTACCACCTTGGAGAAAAACGCTGGAGATCAATGGAACGTGCAAAAAATGTAATAAAAGCACATTGTGGAAGATTAATAAAAAAGTAGAGAACCAGATTAATAAAGAGAGTGTGCGATTCATAATTTGGAGGAACGATAAGTATGTTATCAAATAAAAATATAGTGGTAACCGGATGTCTGCAGGGAATTGGAAAAGCTACATTGGAGAAATTTGCAAAAAACGGAGCGAATGTATTTGCTTGTGCTTACCAACAAAATGAAGAGTTTGAGAGATTTTGTGATGCGCTTGCAACGGAAAATGGCGTACAGGTTATACCGATATATTTTGATATGGCAGACATTACATCTGTCAAGGAAGCGGCAAAGACTATACAAAAATCTAAAATGGAGATACATGGACTTGTAAATATTGCGGGAATAAACAGAGATGCATATTTTAACATGATAACTTATCAGGATATGGTTGATACCTTTCAAGTGAATGTATATTCTCAGATTATTTTGTCGCAGTATATTGTTAAACTTATGCAACGATATAAAACGGAGGGGAGCATTGTTTTTACATCAAGCATAACTGCTCTTGACGGAAATGCCGGACAAGTTACATACGGAGCATCTAAAGCAGCGCTTTTAGGTGCTATGAGAAGTATGGCTCTTGAACTTGGAACAAGTGGAATTCGAGTGAATGCAGTTTGCCCGGGAGTAATCAAAACGCCCATGACTGAAAAACTTTCTCAAGAGGTAATAGAAAGCAAGGAAAAGATGATGGAGATTCCAAGGCTTGGAGAAGCGAATGAGGTTGCAGATGTTTTCATGTATCTGATGTCAGATTTATCAACGCATATATCAGGACAGACGATAAGAGTTGATGGAGGTATCAGATGATGAAGATGTTGGAAGGAAAAAATGTAATTGTAACCGGAACTGCAAGAGGAATCGGTCATAAAATGGTTGAAATTTTTGCGCAGAATGGAGCAAATGTATTTGCCCATGCGCGAAAAGAAACACAAGAACATAAGCAGTTCTGTGAACAGTTGACAGTGAAAGAGAGTGTTCAGATTATACCGGTTTATTTTGATTTACAGGATGAAGATGCTATTAAGGATGCAGTGAAAAGTATCAGAAGTACAAAATTATCTATAGATGGTCTTGTAAATAATGCGGGTGTCACTTATAATGCACTTTTTCAAATGACAAATATGGATGAACTGCGTAAACAATTTGAGGTGAATTTTTTTGCTCCATATTTGTTTACACAATACATATCTAAACTTATGATTAGAAATAAAAAAGGTAGTATTGTGAATGTATCATCGTCAGCTGCGCTTGATGGAAATTCCGGTAAATCTGCTTATGGTGCATCAAAGGCAGCTCTACTTACAATGACACTTAGTATTGCAGAGGAGTTGGGCGCGTCGGGTATTCGGGCAAATGTGATTTGTCCGGGCGTGACAGAAACAGATATGGTGTCTACAATGCCGGAATATATTTCAGAAGTTCAAAAGGAAGCTGCTTTCTTGAAAAAATTGGGAAAGACAGATGATATTGCTAATACTGCAATGTATTTGCTTTCAGATTATTCTTCCTATATTACGGGACAGGTATTTAGAGTGGATGGCGGCGTTACGCAATATTCAAAGAGGTAGGAATTATTATGCTTGATAAAACACTGGAGCTGACATTAGAAGGTAGAATACGCAAAGATATTTTAGTAGCAGCAAAGCAAGCCGGAAAGGTTGGAGCACATATTGCACCTTCCTTGTCGTTGGTTGAAATATGTTCAGCAATCTTTGAGAATTTTGATGAGTCAAGAGATGTTTTTGTGCTTAGCAAAGCTCACGGTGCTCTTGGTTATTATGCAACAATGCATCAAGTCGGAATGATAACAGATGAGCAATTTAATTCTTTCGAGATAAATGGCGGAGAGTTTCCGGGACAACCAAGTCGGTCTGCGAATAATCATGTGGATTATTCGAGCGGCTCGTTAGGCATGGGACTTTCGTATGCGGCCGGTAGAGCATGGGGAGATGCAGGAGCCGGAGTATATGTTGTGCTTGGTGATGGAGAGCTTGATGAAGGCTCAAATTGGGAAGCGGCATCTGTTATATCTGCAAAGAAACTGAAGAATATATGTGCAATTGTGGATTGTAACGGTTTACAATCAGATGGTAAATGTGAAGATATTCTACAAAAAGATTTAAAGCGGATATGGGAAGCACATGGTTGGAATACGATAGTTTGTGATGGTCATGAAGCGAAAGAAATTAGTCGAATTATCAAAGATATAAATTCAGATAAACCTACAGTTATTCTTGCTCAAACGGTAAAAGGTAAAGGAGTATCCTTTATGGAAAATAATAATGAATGGCATCATCATGAGCTGAATGAGGAACAGTATTTGCAGGCAATTTCGGAAATAGAGGAGAACTATGGATTACGTTAAAAATAACAGAATGTTGTCGTTGCTTGGCCAAAGAGGTACCTTCGGAACAGTGTTGAATGAATTGGCAAAAGACGATGAAAGAATCGTTGCAATGTCGGCTGATTTGGCACGAGTATCAGGATTAGAAAAGTTTATTAAGAATTATCCGGATAGATATATAAACGTTGGAATAGCGGAAGAAAACGCTGTTGGTATGGCAGCAGGAATTGCCGATGCAGGTAAGATTCCTTTTGTTACTACTTTTTCTAATTTTGCAGCAATGAGAGCGAATGAGTTTGTCAGACATTTTATGGCATATATGAATTGCAATGTTAAATTGGTGGGTTTGAGTAGTGGATTTGCAATGGAACTTTTTGGTACAACGCATTATGGTTTGGAGGATGTGGCAGTATTAAGATGTATGCCGGATATTACGATACTTTCGCCCTGTGATTGTATGGAAGTTGCCAAATGTGTTGAAACGGCCGTGGCAATAGATGGACCGGTTTATTTGAGGCTTTCAGGGAAAATGAATCAGCCAATTGTACATAGGGCGGATTATGAATTTAAAGTTGGACAAGCGATAACTGAAAAAGAAGGTTCGGATTGTGTTGTTTATGCAACAGGAAGTATGGTAAGCGTCGCACTGAAAGCAGCTAAAGAATTGGAAAGCGAAAACATTTCGGTTAAGGTTGTTAATATTCATACTATTAAGCCAATCGACAGGGAGTGCATTCTTGTCAATCGAGATAAGAAATGTATGTTTTCTTTGGAAGAACATTCAAGAATCGGTGGGCTTGGAACTGCGATTTCTGAGGTGCTGTCTGAAGAAGGATATCAAGGAAGACTTATCAGAATGGGAACTTTGGACGAATATAAAAAAGCAGGCACGTATGAATATATGTTGGAACAACATGGGTTAACGGTATCTAATTTGGTTAATACAATAAAAAATAATATATAAAATTTAGGAGGACTTTTACAATGACAAATTTAGAAATTTACAACAATGCTTTTATTGAGTGTTTAGGAGTAACAGAAGATCAGCTTGCAGGCTTGAAATATCAAGATGTTGAATCTTGGGATTCTGTTGGTCACATGGGTCTGATGGCAGAGCTTGAAGATGCCTTTGATATTATGATGGACACAGATGATATTATTGATTTTAGTTCATACGAGAAGGGAAAAGAAATTTTATCTTCCAATTATGAAATTGAGTTTTAGTGATTGAGGTGACTCATGTGGGATTTCGAGCAATTCGAAGAAAAAATAGCATTAAAGGATGAATACGGGAAAGAAGTAACCTATATTCAGCTTAAGAATATGACAAAACAATTAGCCGGTGTCATTGGTAAAAGGACGCTGGTTTTTTGCCTGTGCGAAAATAAAATAGGTTCGGTAGTGGGATATTCTGCGTGTATTAACGAGAATATTGTATCTGTTCTTTTGAATGCTCACTTAGAAAGAGAATTGCTTAGGAATCTTATCGAAATTTATCAACCTGAATTTGTTTGGGCACCGGCGGAGATGCAAACAGAGTTTAAAGCATATCATAATGTGTATGAGATAGATGACTATGCATTGCTTAAAACAGGATATGAGCTCGAGTATAATTTATATCCGGAATTAGCTTTGTTGCTTACTACATCAGGTTCGACGGGCAGCCCAAAGTTTGTACGCCAAAGTTATACAAACATTAAGGCAAATACGGATTCAATTGTTCAGTATTTAAATTTGGATTGCACAGAAAAGGCAATTACTACATTGCCGATGAATTATACTTATGGTTTGTCTATTATTAATACACATCTTATGGTAGGAGCAACAATCCTTTTGACAGATAAAAGTCTTATGCAAAAGGAGTTTTGGAACTTTTTCAAAGAAGAGGGTGCAACATCTTTTGGCGGTGTGCCCTATACCTACGAGATGTTAGATAAGCTAAGATTTTATAGAATGAATTTGCCGTCATTGCGTTATATGACACAGGCAGGAGGAAAGATTATTCCTGAACTTCATAAGAAGTTTGCAGAATATGCCTGTCAGAATGAAAAAAAGTTTGTAGTCATGTATGGTCAGTGTGAAGCAACAGCCCGTATGGGATATTTGCCGGCAGATAAAGCATTAGAAAAATGTGGTTCTATGGGAATCGTAATTCCCGGGGGCAAATTCAATTTAATAGATGCTGATGGGAATGATATTAAAGGACCGAATATAACCGGTGAACTGGTATATGAGGGAGCCAATGTTACTCTGGGATATGCTGAATGTATGAAGGATTTGTCAAAGGGAGACGAAAGAGGAGGCATTCTGCAGACCGGAGATATGGCGCAGAAGGATGAAGACGGATTCTTTTATATTGTTGGAAGAAAGAAAAGATTTCTTAAAATCTATGGAAATCGAGTTAATCTTGATGAAATTGATCGCCTGATTAAGGCTAAATACAGTGATTGCGAGTGCGCAAGTGCAGGTGTTGATGATCACATGTATATTTTTGTGACAAATGAGTCGAAGGCAGACGAAATAAGAAATTTTATCATTGAAAAAACAAAGCTTAATCCGAAAGCGTTTAAGGCGATTGTAATTGATGAAATACCTAAGAATGATGCGGGTAAAATTCTGTATAAAGAGCTGGCAAAGTATTATGATACATAAAATCGAGAGGGTTTAAGAATAAAATGAATTTTGATGATATTCTAAAAATTGAACCATATTCTCTGGCAAAAGAGGAAAAGCGGCAACTTCTTAATGAAAGACTTTTTGCGTTGACAAAATTACATAAAGAAAATTGCGAAGAATATGCCAAAATGTTGAAGGGTGTATCTTTCGATATTACGCAAGCAAAATCTTACGAAGACCTTCCGTTTTTGCCTGTTCGATTATTTAAAGAGTTGGATTTGAAGAGTGTTTCGCAAGAAGAGATTGTAAAAACAATGAATTCGTCAGGAACTACAGGCCAAAAGACTTCAAAAATATATCTTGATAGAACAACATCATCGAATCAACAAAAGACCATGGTAAAAATTGTCTCTCATTTTACAGGATCTTCACGTATGCCGATGATTATAATTGATAGTCCGACTGTGCTTAAAGACCGTAAACAATTTTCAGCCAGAGGCGCAGGGATTCTTGGCTTTTCAATATTTGGCTCAAAAAAAATCTATGGTCTTGATGAAAATATGAATCTGGATGTAAATGGTATCACTGGTTTTTTGGAACAGCATCAGGGACAAAGAATATTTCTTTTTGGCTTTACATTTATGATATGGCAACATTTTTATAAAGAATTGGAGAGGTTGAAGGCTGAAGGAATAACATTCAATTTGTCTAATAGCGTATTGATTCATGGAGGCGGATGGAAGAAACTGCAGAATGAAGCGGTAAGTCCGGAAGAGTTTCATGATAGGTTAAAATCGGTCTGTGGAATTGACTGTATTCATGACTATTATGGAATGGTTGAACAGACCGGCTCTATTTATATGCAGTGTGAATGTGGTCATTTGCATACGAGTATCTTTTCGGATGTAATAGCAAGAAGAGCAAAAGATTTTTCGATATGCGATTATGGTGAAACAGGGATATTGCAGGTAGTATCAACAATACCGGAATCTTATCCGGGACATTCTCTTTTGACGGAGGATGAGGGTGTGATTCTTGGTGAGGATGATTGTCCCTGTGGCAGAAAAGGTAAATATTTTAGAATAAACGGTCGTATAGCTAAGGCTGAAATTAGAGGCTGCAGTGATACCTATGCAGCAGGGTTGAGAAAGAGCGAGCCGGACAGTGAAGAAGTCCATGAAGGCATTTCACTGGTGAGGGAAGTACTCTCTAAGGTGAACTTTCTGGTCGGAAATTCTCGAAATATAACGGATGCATCCAAAATCAGAGTATTAAAGCCGTTTGATGATTTGGTTGTTGATTTTTTGAACTCCCTGTCAAAAGAACTGATGACAGAAAAACAATCAAGAATGTTTCCGGATGTTGTGACTTTGGGATTTTGGCTCCGTAAATCATCGATTTTATCATTAAAAGACAGATTTATAAGGAATGATAATTCGGTAGGAAGAGGCGTTGCTTTTCATATCGCACCATCAAATGTACCTGTTAATTATGCATATTCTTTATTTACAGGATTAATATGCGGAAATGCTAATATCGTGCGAATTCCATCCAAAGATTTTCCTCAGGTTTCTGTAATAAACAAGGCAATTAATAAAGTATTATCAGAAAAAAAATATGAAAAACTTAGACCTTATATCACGTTGGTTCGCTATGAACGAGATAAAAAAATCAATGATTATTTTTCAAGTATATGTGATGTAAGAATAATATGGGGTGGTGATAATACCATTATAGAACTTCGCCAATCACCCATGCCAATGAGAGCAAAGGAAATAACATTTGCTGACAGATATTCGCTTGCCATAATAGATGCAGATTCATACTTAGCTGAAGAAAATAAACAAAGAGTAGCAATGGATTTTTATAATGATACATATTTGTCAGATCAAAATGCATGTACGAGTCCCAGAGTAGTTGTGTGGATGGGTGAGTGTGTTTCGGAAGTTAAAGAATTGTTTTGGAAAGAACTTTTAAAATTAGCAGAGTTAAAATATCGTTTTCAAACAATTCAAGGAGTTGATAAGTTATCTCAATTATATATTTCTGCAACGCAGTACGGTCAAGTTTCTATAAAGAACAACTATAACAATGTGCTTTATCGAGTGGAGGTGGATAAACTTAGCTCGGAGCTCATGAAATATAGGGGTAATTCCGGCTATTTTTATGAATATAGTTGTCATGATATAACGGAACTGGAAGATTTTTGCAATGATACGCATTGTCAGACTGTATGTTTAGTTGGAGACAATTCGATTATAAAACCTCTAATGGATTCCGGAATAAAAGGTATTGATAGAGTTGTGCCGGTTGGTCATACAATGGATTTTGATTTGTTGTGGGATGGTTATAACTTAGTAGAAGAATTGACAAGGAAAATTGTCTACTAATGCTACGATTGTAAATATTAGCTACTAACGGATAATTTACTTATCGTATGAAATGTAAAAAAACTGCACGGGAAACAGAAGGGGAGAAAGCAAATGGAAATTATTGAAAATATTTTAACAAATCATCCGTGTTACAAGACGGGGAGAAAAATAGTTGTTCGTGGGATTATGTTACATAGTGTAGGCTGTCCGCAACCATCAGCGGAGGCATTTATACAGAAATGGAACAAATCGGACGAGAAACGAGCATGTGTGCATGCTTTTATTGATGGAAATACGGGTAAGGTCTATCAGACATTGCCGTGGGATTATAGAGGATGGCATGGTGGAAGAAGCTCTAATAATACACATATTGGTGTTGAAATGTGTGAACCGCCAACCATCAAGTATGTAGGTGGCTATGAATTTCGTGACTTGGACAGACAAACTTCTTTGGGGGTTGTTAAGAGAACTTATGATGCGGCCGTGGAATTATTTGCTTTTCTATGCATGAAATTTCATTTAGATCCAAAGGAAGATGGAGTCCTTGTCAGTCATAGCGAAGGATTTGCCAGGGGTATTGCTACAGAGCATTCCGATCCGGAACATTTATGGAACGGTTTACAGAGTGGTTATACAATGGATGGCTTTCGAAGAGATGTAGCTGAGTATATTGCACATGCAGAGAAGCAACCGCCTGCAGATAAAACCATTCCGAAGATAAATCCGATGGTAATAACGGATGCAATATCGATGGTAGAAACCATATCCACGATCTGCCCCGGTGTGTTGGTGAGTTTGACCAATGATGCAGTTTATTATAATGGCAAAGAGATACCGTCATGGATTAAAAATGACAGATGGATTGTAAAATCCGTGAACGGTGATAGATCAGTAATTGATGTAAATGAGAACAAAACCAGATCTATTTGCAGTTCGATAAATATCAAACATTTACAACTTGTATCTGCGGCAGATACGCCTGTGACACCAATGGATGTACAGGATGCAGGCGGACAAAAACCCGAAGGACAGAAAAAGGATGGCATAAGAAAACAGGTTTCTGATAATGCAGTTGCGCTAGTTGCAAAATATACAGGTTGCCAATTACAAGCATATCTAGATCCGGCAGGAGTATGGACAATTGGATACGAACATACGCAGGGTGTACAGCCGGGGCAGAAGCTTTCTTCGGTAGAGGAAGCAAAAGAGCTATTGAAATTAGATTTGCAAAAATATGCAGACTATGTGAATGAATATGTGCATAATGGAACCATTCAGTTTGCACTTAACCAGAATCAATTTGATGCATTAACCTGTTTTTGCTATGGTTGTGGAAAAGGTAATTTGAGAACGTTGGTAATGGGCAGAGATGCCGCAACCGTAGCGGATAAAATGCTTCTGTATAATAAAGGCGGTGGTAAGGTCATTTCGGCTTTGGTACGTCGCAGGTCGGAAGAGAGAAGTTTGTTTATTAGTTAGCTTATATAAAAATTTATAATTAAATCTTGTCATAAATCGTCGATATATTGTATTATATTTTTATGTATTGCAATATAAATTGTAATGCATAAACTAAATCCGTTGCAAAACAGTACTTCTTTTACCCAAAGAAAGGAGATAAAAGAAGTGGACAGAAGAAAAGAACGGAAAGAATACGAGGAATATTTATATCAGAGGGAATTATCTGCAAGAACTGTTCAAATATATCTGATACAACTTGAGAGATTTTGGGATTTTTTGGGTAAAAGACCAATTAGTAAAAAAGAAACTGTGGCGTATAAAGCGAGTATGAAAGAAAAAGGATGGAAGGTTACAACCGTAAATCTTTATACTGTAGCAGTTAACAGTTATCTCGTTTATTCCGGTCATTCAGAATGTGTATTAAGAACGGAACGGGTGCAGAGAAGGCAGTGTCCGGATGATGTTTTAAGCGGTGGAGAGTATCGTAGGTTGTTGGAGTATACGAAACAAAATGGCAATAAGAAATACTATTGTCTAATGCGCACACTGGCATTAACCGGCATCAGAATAAGTGAATTGTCAGGCTGCAGTGTGGAATCACTGGAGAACGGTAAATTTACGATATGTAACAAAAGAAAAACAAGAGAGGTGTATTTACCTCCGAAGTTAATTGTGGACTTGGAAGATTATTGTCAGATGAGCAATATTGATTCGGGTCCTATTTTTCTTGGTAATTGTGGAAATGCCATTAATCGTATATCTGTTTATAAAATGTTGATAAAGCTTGCAGGCAAGGCAGGTGTGCCAAGAGAGAAGGTGCATCCCCATAGCTTTCGGCATTTGTTTGCGATTACATATATGAAGACGTATTCAAATTTATTTGAATTGGCAGATATTTTGGGGCATTCCAGTTTGGAGACGACAAGAATTTATACGGCATCATCAGCAGAGGAAAAGCGAAGGAGAATTAATTGCTTAGAATTATAGAATAAAAGTGGAAGAGTGCTGTTTTGCAACAGGAGCAACGGCAGAGTTAACACAATACGATAATATGTTGTGGGTGTCAAGTATTTTTTTGAAAAAATATAGAATAAGGCTGTTTTGAGTGGATTTCATTGGAATCTGCTCTTTTTTTATGGGCAAAAAACAGATAGAAATATGTCGCAAAGTAGCAAAAAATGAGGAGGCTAACACAATATCGTATTATGTTTTTAACACAAAGCGCATTGTGAAAAAAGAAAGGAGGAGCTGATGTGGAAATTGTAGAAAGTTTTCTGACAAGAAATCCATGCTATAAAACCGGGGAGACAATTACTGTTCGTGGACTTATGCTTCACAGCGTTGGATGTAATCGGCCGGATGCAGGTGTCTTCATACACAATTGGAATAACGAGAGCGTAAGTAGGGCTTGTGTACATGCTTTTATCGATGGCAATTCGGGGATTATCTATCAGACACTGCCTTGGAACCATAGGGGCTGGCATGGCGGAAGTAGAGTAGCCAATGATAAATATATCGGGGTTAAAATGTGTGAACCGGCGTGTATTCAGTATAAAGGCGGTACAAAGTTTATCTGTACAGACAGCGAGCAAGCTCTGGAAGTTGTGAAAAAAACATATCAGTCAGCAGTAGAGTTGTTTGCTTTTCTTTGTACAGTGTATGAGCTGGATCCGTTAGAGGATGGTGTCATTGTCAGTCATAAAGAAGGGTACGAAAGAGGAATTGCATCAAGATGCTCGGATCCGGAGCATCTGTGGGACGGATTGGAGAGCGGATACACTATGGATGGATTTAGGCAGGATGTGGCTCGGTATTTGGAAGAACAGAATAAAAGTGACCGGGAAAAAGATGCACCTGATAAATCCGAGGGGAGCTCGGAACTTGTAGCAGTGGAAAATAACACATTAGAGAATCAAGTTCCAACCAGATTATTATCACCCCGTGGGATTGAGTTTCTCATGCATGAAGAAGGATGTAAATTGAAGGCATCGAAATGTGCAGGCGGAAAATGGACGATTGGCTACGGTCATACGCAGGATGTTTATGAGGGTCAAACCTTACCGGATGAAGCGGCGGCTAAAGAGCTTTTTATGAAGGATGTGGTGATATATGCAAATTATGTAAATGATTACATAAGTAATGGCACTATTACTTTCACGGTAAATCAAAATCAGTTTGATGCACTTGTAAGTTTTTGCTATAACTGTGGCCCCGGTAATTTGCGAACCTTGGTGAGCGGAAGAGATGCACAGACAGTGGCAGAAAAAATACTTTTATACCGTAAGGCGGCAGGCCGAGTGAATGAAGAATTGGTTGCCCGTAGACAGAGAGAAAGAGAATTATTTATAAAAGAAGATTAGAAATGGAGGAAGAAGATATGTGTAAAGAAATGGATAAGTATATATTGAAAGCAGATAGGGAGAAATTAAAGGAATTAGCTAATGGACATAATTATATTTATAGCTTCAGAGAGGCTGGCGAATATACCATTAGATGTCTGTCGAGAGGCGCTGGTGCCAAACCGCATTCAATTTTAGCAAAGACTATCAAAACAGTAGGTGTAACAGATAAGAATGAAGAACAGAAAGTGAAAGCTGCTAATGCTGTAATTAATAGGTTTTTTCAGGACTTTGGTGAAGATAAGGAATTGGCGCAAGGTTTGTTAATGGGTTTGGTTGGATTTTGGGATAAAGGTGAAATTACAGGTATTTATGTTACAAAATTGGGAGAAGAGAAAATCAAGGAATATGCACATAAGAAAAATGAAAAAGTAAACATTTTTTCAAGAAATAAAGATAACTTGATTCTTGGGAAAGAACATGCACGGTATTTAAATCTTGCAAGTAAGGAATTAAAAGCCGGATTAATAGAATGTTATAAAAATATCTCTATTTTAGAGGAAATGCCGGAAAGTATTAAAAACCTTAATAATATGCAAATGTATCTTTTTAACAGACTATTTTTCAGCGGCGATTATGATATGCATGATTTTTTTGTGGCAGGTAAAACGATGACATCTACGTTAGATATGCACGAAATAACGAAAATACAGGAAGAGCTATATGTAGCAAGACAAACGCAAATTACAAACTGGATTTTGTCTGAAATAGAAGGAAACAAGCAGAAATTGAAAGAAACATTAGCGACAAAACTGCAAGAAGAACATGAAAGCGATTATTACAGAGTTCAGCATGGGCCGCAGTACAATTACATTGCACAGATGATAAATGATAATGACGAAATATTGAAAATGTGCAAAGATGAAATGACAGGTAAGATTATGCACAATTATTTTAATACAATTGTAGACGTAGTTGCGGATGCTAGTTTTTCTCTACTTGCCTATAAACGTGTAGAGAAAGGAAGTGATGAGGCGGGATGGAGAATAATTCAGAATAAAGACGAGTTAAATCAAATGTATGCAGATTGTGGTATGCATATGAAGGAAACTTGGTTGAATCCTTTTGAAATTAAAACACACAAAAACTTTATTCTTAAGCAATTGCTTATTGCATATATGGATATGCACAAAAAGAAAAGAATCAGTTGGGGCGAAGAGCTGGCTGCAGATATTAAGGCAAAAAAAGGACAGAGTAACGGTGGTACTATAAAAGAAGCAATTGCTGAGGAAATGAAAGAATGCATTAATGACGTGCTTGAAAAATATAAGCAAAATCCGCAAGTATTTGAAGCTGCATATGGAGAGGAGTATTCTGAGTGTTTAGTACGTGCATATGAGGATTTTTTTGGCATAAAGGTCGTTAATAAGTAGGAGAAAATAGCATGAACGATGACGTAACATATTTAGATGAGCTTAGTAATGATGCAGATGATGAAGGCAGCAGGTTTAAAGAAAGCGAATTTATACCCTTAGATGATTTGGTGTATGCTCCGTTATACGCTTTGGCAAAGTCAAATCAGCATCTTAGAGAGCATATAATTGATGCGATTAAGGGACTGGGAAGTATAAGGCATGATGGAAAAGAAGAAACGGTATGTTTAAATAACTTAAATATTGCATATGACCAGATACGTCAGGAGGGAGAAGAGGGCTATAGTGTTGATAATCTTCAGATGCAGGTTCCGCTTTTATCTATCGTACCTGTTACAAATCTGAATGTGGAAAAGGCAGAAATTGATTTTTCCACAGAGGTAAAAGCCGAAATGAAGGAGGCAGGAAAGTGTTCAGTCAATGCAAGGATTTGTGCACCGGAACAGCGCGAAAGTGATTTTTTACCAAGAGTTCATTATAAATTACAGGTTGGTTCGATACCGGCGACGGAGGGAGTTATGCGATTAACAGATGTTTTAAGCAGTAATCAAATAGCAAAAAAATTGGATACAACACCGGTTGCTGTGGATGGCAACTTAGGATGCGACGAACACAAAAATGTGTGGCAGGAGTTAAACATGCTTCGAGCAAAAGTAAAGAGGCTGAAGCAATTGTATAAGAAAGTGGTAAATATGATGACGGAACAGGAACAGTTGGAGCATGTGAGTCATGAATATTACACGGAAAGTACATGTATGTTTGACAGAGAAAAATATCTAATGACACAGTCGGATATTGCCAATCGCATAATGGAATACCAGGATCAGATTATGAATATGGAGATTGAACTCGGATTGGAAAGAGATTATGAGTAGTGATGAACGAATAGTTTGCATGACAAATCCGGAAAAAATTGTTTTTGAACAAGTGATTTATGAACATTTAAAGACCTTGGCAGAGGAGATGAATGTACGATTATTTTGTGATGCTCCGTGGCCTATGGGAGTTGTAATGCAGGTTGAAAAGATAGCAATTACAAGTATTGAGTATCCTACATCAGCAAAGACAGAAAAACAAAAAGAGAAACGATTTGAAAGAATCGGGGCGTTTATAAAAAAGAAAATATTTAGAAAGAAGGGATTTTTATGGCAATCGCAGAACAGTTTGCGGGATTAAGTATGGATCAGTTGATTGGTGGACCGCTTTCGGCGGCAGCTGATGCAAGCAATCAGTTAGCTTGCTCCACAGCAGAATTTATTAACAGAGTTGGATTTGATGCAAATGGCAAAGTGCGTACAGTGGCGTTTGGTTATCAGAAACGTAGTGCTAATAACGATGGTACAAGTAACTTAGATGAAATGAAGGTGGATGTACCGATGCTGGCAATTGTACCAATCCCAAATTTACAGGTGGACGAAGTTAATATTTTATTTGATATGGAGGTAAAACAGAGTGAACGCTCAGAATCTACGTCAGATATGAATGCTTCGGTAAATACTTCGCTAAATTTTGGAGTTGTTAAGGTTAGTGTTACCGGTAATGTCAGCTCACATCAGTCAAATACAAGAAGTACAGATAATTCTGCAAAATATCATGTAGATGTACGTGCAACGAATCACGGTACCCCGGAAGGTCTGGCCAGAGTGTTGGACATGATTGCAGCCAGTGTTTCACCGGCGCTTGTGGAAAGTACTTTAAAAGATGGCAATGGACAGGATTTATCTCAGGCGGCAAAGGAAAAGGCAGAAAGATTGAAAGCATTGAGACACAGTATTTCTGAGCTTGAGAGCCGCGTGAATGCGGCAAGAGATAATTTGCAAAGCAGTATTGCAATGATGAAAAAAATCGGCAGTGCGCAATTGAATGTTTTTCAAGGTAAAATTACCGGTCTTATCAATGGACTGAACAAAGATGCGGAAGGGTATGAAGGTACTGTAGATGAATATAACTCTGTAATAGATGAAATCAATCGCAGCTGGAGTGTATTCCAAGGACAGGCAGGGGATTTTATCAGATTAATCGCAGATTCTAATGATAGCGATGATGGTACAAGTTTATCTGCAGTCTTTGGATTAAAAGAGCTTGACCAGGATGCTGAACAGAAATATGTGGTTAAGGTATATGCGGCACCGATAGAAAAAAGAGATGATAAGCCGGCAGAAAACAGTTTTAGCAATCAGTACAGTGGTATGGTGACCGCACAGAATAAGGCTGTAGAATCGCAAAAAAGATTAGATGCGGTAGAAAAGGAATTAAGCGATGCTAAAGCGGAATACAGTAGCTTGTTGGCGGGACAGACTGTAATCGAAAAGAAGGAAGAAGAATAATTTTATGATTGCCGGTTTCAAAATGTATTAAGGAGATATTGAGTAATTAGGAGGAAATTATAGTGAACAGGGATGAAAAAACAACCCTATCAGATATTCACTATATAAAATTGGTTCCGATAGGAAGCGTCAACCCAAATAATCCGTTATCGGATGAGTCGAAGCTGGCACAGGCTGAATTGCTAAACCGCTGTTTAAATGAATATCCGAAAGGCATTATTTTGGGGAAGGATGTTACTATCGGAACCTACCAAATTGGTGAACATCAGTTAGTGATGGAAAAAATTACTTATCATGTTGGATTTAAACGTAAACCTGCATGGGAAACATCAGAATAAAAGGAGGAAGTTAAATGGAAATTGTAGAGAAGTTTATGACAAACAATCCATGTTATAAAGCCGGACGAAAAATAGTCGTTCAAGGGCTTATGTTACATAGTGTAGGATGTCCGCAACCATCAGCGGAGTCATTTATAAAAAGATCGAACAATCCTAACGAGAAACGAGCATGTGTGCATGCTTTTATAGATGGAAATACCGGAAAAATCTTTCAGACATTACCATGGGATCATAGAGGATGGCATGGTGGAGGCAGTTCTAATAATACGCATATTGGTGTAGAAATGTGTGAACCTTCAATCATCAAATATATAGGCGGAGCTACTTTTCGATATTCGGACAGACAGGCTTGTATGGAGGTTGTTAAGCGGACGTATGATGCGGCAGTGGAATTATTTGCTTTTTTATGCATGAAATTTCGGTTGGATCCTATGAAAGACGGGGTGATTATCAGTCATAATGAAGGACATGCAAGAGGAATTGCAACAGGACATTCGGATCCGGAACACTTGTGGAATGGTTTACAAAGTGGTTATACCATGGACGGCTTTCGAAAAGATGTGGCGGCATGTTTGGCACGGGCAGAGAATCAACCGCCTGCAGATAAAACCATTCCGAAGATAAATCCGACAGTAATAACGGAAGCAATATCGACGGTAGAAACTGTATCCACGATCTGCCCCGGTGTGTTGGTGAGTTTGACCAATGATGCAGTTTATTATAATGGTAAAGATATTCCGTCATGGATTAAAAGTGACAGATGGATTGTAAAATCCGTAAGTGGTGATAGAGCAGTAATTGATGCAAATGAGAGCAAAACCAAAGCAATTTGCAGTCCGGTAAATATCAAACATTTACAACTTGTATCTGCGACAGATACGCCGGTGACACCAATGGATGTACAGGAGATAAGTAAACCGATAGTTGAGAAGAAGGATACAAGTGAGCAAAATCCGAACGCTCAGAAAGCGGACTACATAAGAAAACAGGTGTCTGATAACGGCGTTGCGCTAGTTGCAAAATATGAAGGCTGCCAACTACAAGCATATCGATGTCCGGCAGGAGTATGGACAATTGGATATGGACATACGCAGGGGGTACAGCCAGGGCAGAAGCTTTTTTCAATGGAGGAAGCAAGGAAGTTATTGAAAGCAGATTTACAGAAGTATGCAGACTATGTGAATGAATATGTGCATAATGGAACCATTCAGTTTGCACTTAACCAGAATCAATTTGATGCATTAACCAGTTTTTGCTACAATTGTGGAAAAGGTAATCTGAAAACGTTGGTAGCGGGCAGAGATGCCGCAACTGTAGCAGATAAAATGCTTTTGTATAATAAAGGCGGCGGTAAAATTCTTGCAGGTCTGACACGTCGACGTGAAGAAGAGCAAAAGTTGTTCTTAAGTTAAATTATTTAATATTTTATACCTTAAAACTGTAGTGTGCTTCGGACACTACAGTTTTTTGGAAAAACTAAATATCAAACAAATCATGCTAAAATATTCCTGTGGGAACGGTTGCCCCCTTGAGAAAGGGGAGTGCCTATGGGATATGTTACATATGATAATCTCATTCAAGCGTGATTTCGGCATATTATCAGAAAAGATAGTTTTCGTTACTTTTACCAATTGCTTTTATATTAATCTGATTGTATAATGCACATACAAAGCATATTTTCTTTTTGCCAGAGCTTCGGGGCACGAATGCCGTAGCTTTGCACAAATCATGGCGTAGCTGTCTCTTATCTTTATTCACAAAGAGTATTTGAAAATCCATGCTTTAAATTTCACAATAACAAAATAAGCAGGGATTGTAAGGAGACCCTGTGGACTAGGGGGAAGTGTATGGAATACACGAAGTATTTTGTCACTACACCAGATAAAACTGTCGGTGCAAAAGCGGCAGTCGACAGTATATAATATCAATCCCGGAATGAATGAGGCGTTGCAGGAAGCGAGCCAAACGTTAAAGGAATATGTGCTGTTTACAACCAAGATACGTGAAAATCGAAAAAATATGGCATTAAGAGATGCTGTGAACAGAGCGGTAGAGGATTGCATCAACGAAGGAATCCTTGCGGAATTTTTGGCATCGCAACGCGCGGAGGTCGTGGCTATGAGTATATTTGAATATGATGCAGAGAAGCATATACGGCTTGAGAAAGAAGAAAGTTATGAGGATGGCAAAGCGGAAGGAAGAACAGAAGGCAAGGCGGAGTCTATCCTGATTATATTAAAAGAAAAAGGTGAATTATCAAAAGAAACAGAGCGCAGGATTATCGAGGAAAGGAATAGTGAAGTTTTAAAACGATGGGTATTGTTAGCTACGTCGTCTGACGATATAAAAACTTTTAAACGGGGAATGTAGATTTACATTCAAATACATTCAAATAATTTTTCTATTTTTTCAAAAATCCTCTAAACTTTTATCCTAATTTATCCGATAAAAAACATAAGAAAGCGGATATAGTCCGTATGTAACCATGTAAACAAGAAGCATATATCACACGGAGGTGATTAAAAATGGCAATTGAAGCATTAGGCGGAGCAATGTCTTATCAGGCACAGCCCGTAGCGAAACCCCAGGCAGTAGCACCCCAGCCGGTGACCATGGAAGGTCAGATGGTAGAAACCAATCCTATGGTGGATGCTAACACAGCAGCAGTTGCTCAGGTAAGTGAGCAGAGTGAATTTCAGAATGGACAGCAGAAGGAACCCAGCAACGAACAGATTCGTAAGGCTGTGGAGGATATCAACAAGAAAGCTAACTATTCGGATGTTCAGTTTGGTGTGCATGAAGGCACAAACAGAATTACAATTAAGATTGTAGACAGAGAGACTAAGAAGGTTATCAAGGAACTTCCTCCTGAGAAAACTTTGGATATGATTGCCAAAGCTTGGGAACTGGCAGGTATCCTTGTAGATGAAAAGAGATAGGAGGAACTTAATATGTCAGATATGATGAGATTATCCGGATTAAGTTCCGGTATGGATACGGAAAGTATTGTTTCAGCATTGGTTTCTGCAAAGAAGACTAAGGTTGATGAAGCAAAGCAGGCTCAGACGAAATTAGAGTGGACACAGGATGCATGGAAGGATATGAACAGTAAGATTTACGGTTTGTATTCGGGTAAACTTTCTAATATGAGATTTTCGACGGCATACAATAAGAAGTCTACAGTGACTTCCAACAGCGCATTAAGTGTTGTTTCCGGTGAAGGTGCAGTAACCGGTGCGTATACTGCAAAGATTAAGTCTATGGCAAAAGCCGGCTATCTTACCGGTGCTGAAATTTCCGCAAAGGATGGCGGTAAAATCACAGGCGATACCAAGTTGACAGAGTTGGGGATTTTGGAAGGCTCTACAATTGGTATCCAGTTTGGTGGAAAGACAACACAAATTGCAATTGATGACACAATGACTATGAACCAGTTTGTGAGCAAATTGCGCGAAGCTGGTGTGAATGCTAATTTCGATGAAGGAAACCAGAGACTTTTTGTTAGTGCGAAAGAAACCGGTGAAGCAAATGATTTCTTGTTTGCAGGTGGTGGAGAAAATGCTACAGATGCATTAAACAAACTTGGGCTTACTGCATCTTCAGGTGCTACTAGAATCAAAGGTAGTGATGCTGAGTTGGAGTTGAATGGTGCAACCTTTAAATCAAGCACAAATGCTTTTACAATCAACGGTTCTACATATACCATCAATGCTATGACAGACGAAGAAATTTCTATCACAACGCAGAATGATACCAGTGGTATCTATGATATGATTAAGAATTTCTTTGATGAGTATAATGAAACTATCAATGCGATGTCATCTGCATACAATGCGGATTCTGCGAAGGGTTATGAGCCTTTAACAGATGAGCAGATGGAAGTAATGACAGAGAAACAGATAGAAGATTGGGAAACTAAGATTAAGGATTCGCTTCTTCGCAAGGATTCTACGTTATCTTCTGTTATGACTACAATGCGTAACGCAATGAGTCAGGGTGTAGAGATTGATGGTGAGACATATTATTTGTCAGATTTTGGTATAGGAACGGCAAGTTATTTTGAAGCAGAAGATAATGAAAAATATGCATATCATATTGATGGTAATGCGGATGATTCTTATTCTTCTGGCAAAACAGATAAATTAAAAGCAGCAATTGCATCGGATCCGGAACTTGTTACTAAGTTTTTCACCAAGTTATCGGCAAATCTTTATGACGGTTTAACAGAAAAAATGTCATCATCTGATTATAGCAGTATGTACAAGGTATACAATGATAAGAAGATGAAATCCGATTATGATAACTATGAGAAAGAAATCAAGGAACTTGAGAAGAAGTTATCCGCGGCGGAAGACAGATATTACAAGAAATTCTCTGCAATGGAAACTGCTTTATCTAAATTGAATTCCAGTGCAAATGCAATTTCCGGTTTGTTTACAACAAACTAGTTGTAAGTTAGAAGTACAATAAAATACAGACTCCCTGCTTCGAATGGAGTGGGGAGTTTTCTATAAAAGACATCAAGGAGGAAGGCTGAAATGGCACCTAATCCCTATGCAAAGTATCAGAATAGCAAAATTTTAACTGCGTCACCTGCAGAATTGACATTAATGCTCTATGATGGGGCAATTAAATTTGGGAACATAGCGATTATAGCTATGAATGAGAAAGATATTGAGAAAGCACACACTAATATTATTAAGGTGCAGCGTATTATTACAGAGTTCCGTTCCAGTTTAGACCGTAATTATCCCGTGGCACAGGATTTTGATAATATATATGTCTATCTCTTGCAGAGGCTTCTTCAGGCAAATGTAAAAAAAGATCCGGAGATCATGGAAGAGGTTGTGGGACACTTGCGAACCTTACGCGAGACCTGGGTTGAAGTGATGAAGAAAGGCAAAGGCGGAGCATAAGTGCATAGAGATTGATTTTATATAGGATAGGGAGGTTGCCTTATGGAGAAACAATATATTCAGATGATGTTGGAGAGTCTTCAGAAGAAGGAGCAGGTATTAAAATCACTTCTTGATCAAAGTGAAGCACAGAAAACAGTATTGTTAGCGGAAAATGTGGATTGGGACGCATTTGATGCATTGACGATTGAAAAGGGAACTCTTATCGATGAGCTGTTAAAACTTGATGAAGGGTTTGAAAGTTTGTTCGAACGGGTAAAAGAGCCCTTAACAATGAAGAAAGATTTATATAAAACTGAGATTGGCTTTATGCAGGCGACAATACGTTCTTTAACGGACAAAAGTGCTGAATTGGAAGCCTTGGAACAACGGAATAAAAAACTGGTAGAAAATAAAATGGCGGAAAGTCGTCAAAGCATCAAACAGTCCAAAATGGGTTCTAAGGCGGCAATGCAATATTATCAGCGCATGAATAAGATTAATACAATTGATCCGCAATTAATGGACAAGAAGAGCTAAGTGTAAAAACACCGGAAAGAGGCATTTTACAGAAGAAAATAAAAAATTGAAAAAAATTAAAATTTTTTCAAAAAAGGTATAAAGTATTTCGGAAACGCTCCGATATATAATACAAGTAAACAAAATAAGTTACTTATTAACCACCGTAGTAAGGCGGATGAAGCGTACGGTCACTCAAATTACTACAACCATTAACAAACGAGTAGCAAGGATGCTACCGTAAATTCAAGGAGGAAAAATTATGATAGTACAGCACAATCTTACAGCAATGAACTCAAACAGAATGCTTGGTTTAACATCAAGCGCACAGGCAAAGTCTACAGAGAAGTTATCTTCTGGTTACAAGATTAACCGCGCAGCAGATGATGCAGCAGGTTTAGCTATTTCTGAAAAAATGCGTAGACAGATCAGAGGTCTTACACAGGCATCTGAAAATGCATCTGACGGTATCTCTTGTGTACAGACAGCTGAAGGTGCTTTAGCAGAAGTACACGATATGTTACAGAGAATGAATGAACTTGCAGTTCAGTCAGCAAACGGTACTAACATGAGTACAGACCGTGCTTATCTTCAGTCAGAAGTTGCAGCACTTGCATCTGAAATTGATCGTATCGCAGAATCTGTTACATTCAATGAGCAGAAGTTGTTAGACGGTTCATTCACAGGCAAGCTTCTTCAGGTTGGTTCTGAAGGTGAAGGCAACAACACTATCTCAATTGACATTGATGCTATGGATGCAGGTACACTTGGTGTAGACGCTATCTCTATCAGCGGTACAGACGGAACAAGTGCTCAGTCAGCAATCGGTACAATTAAGAAAGCTCTTCAGACAGTATCTCAGCAGAGATCTGACCTTGGTGCTATCCAGAACAGATTAGAGCATACAATTAACAACCTTGATAACGTAGTTGAAAATACTACAGCAGCTGAAGCTCAGATCCGTGATACTGATATGGCAGCTGAAATGGTTAAGTTCTCTAACAACAACATCCTTGCTCAGGCAGGTACAGCAATGTTGGCACAGGCTAACCAGTCAAACCAGAACGTATTATCATTACTTGGATAATCATTGCAAATACTATCAAAAAGGTCGCGCAGTAATGCGCGACCTTTTACTTTGTATAATTTATAAGCCATATTGTTTCAGTTTCTTCTTTGCCGGTTCGTATTCTCCACAGCTAAGGAAGAAAGCGCAAGCATTCTTTATGTTTCCCATAGCCTCATAGATTAAACCGATATGATAGCGAGGGAAAGTATTGGTAGTATCCTCGCGCCAATGCTCTTTGGCAGAAAGTGCTTTTAGAAATTCTAAAATTGCTTTTAAGGGTTCGTTGTTTCTGATATAGATTAATCCCATTAAACATAAGTAATCTGCAATGTGTTCATAGCTGCTATAAACTTCTGTCAATTGCAGGGCATCTTGATAACGATGTAAGGTTAAAAGTGTTTCGCCATAAGCTACTGTCATTAATTGTGCATAGTATAATTGCGGATCCGGATTATAAGATAGTCCTTTTTCGTAATATTCGACAGCGCGTTCCGGAGACCCCGCAAGGGAAGCGGCCTGTCCGAGCTGGTGATATATATAGGGATTATTCGGTTCGGCTTCAAGTGCTTTTAATAACAGTGCTTCGTTTCGTATAGCCTTTTTCTTTAAATTTTCCGGCGTATCAACATAACCATCATGATATACAGTGATAGGGACTTCGCATCGTTCAATTGCACAACCGCGATTGTCCCGGACTTGTTCATGGATAATGCCCTCATAATGAAAATATTTTTTGTAAAAAAAACGCTCTACCCAATCATCCATACAAGTATCTGCATTGTTCATTTGATTGCGACGTAGAATCAGACCGACATAATGATGAAAAATGGGATTCATAAATTCATACAGTTTTTCCATATCAAAGCTTTCCACATACTCATCACAATCTAATACAAGAATCCAATCATAGGTTGCTTTACTGATAGAGAAATTTCTTGCTGCAGAAAAATCATTACACCACTCAAAATCATAGATTTTATCGGTATATTTGGCGGCAAGTTCTTTTGTTTTATCGGTGGAACCGGTATCAATTAGAATAATTTCGGCGTTTAATTTGGAAGCCGCAGATAAGCAACGTTCAATTCGTTTCTCTTCATTTTTAGCAATTAAACATATTGAGAAGGGATTCATTCGTATTCTCCTTGTACATAAGGTTTATATATAATAAAAAATAATCGGGCTGAAATGTTCAAATTTCATGCTAATATTCGTAGCATGTTAGTTTAGCGCATCTATTCTTGTCTTTGCGGGCTCGAAATCTCCGCACATTTTATAATATTTCAGGGCCCCTTCTGTTCTTCCTGTGCATTCATAAATTACACCAATATTATAATATGCTCTATATGAACCCGCCCCGGTTACCTTACATACTTTCTGTTTGGTGGCATTTAAGAATTCCTGAATCGCCAAATCAAACAGGGCATTATTCATATAAATAAGACCCATCAGGAAGCAGAAGTCTGCATTTATAGCGAATTCTTCATAAACGCCTTCTAAGCCCAGTGCCTCCTGATAACGTTTGGTGTAGAGCAGTGCATAACCGTAAGATTCCACCATACTTTGCACATATTCCAAACGAGGGTTCAAATCGTACGTTAGAGCCTTACCATAGGCTTGGACAGCTTTTTCATAATCCTCCATCATAAAATATGCCTGTCCCAGCTGAAACATAAAATAAGTATCGTCAGGATTTTTTTCCAGTTCTTTTAAAAGTAAATCTGCATTTCGCTTGGAACGCTTTGCTCGTGTTTCGATATCTCCGGCATATGCCATATGGTCAAATTCTGCAGTTAAGGCATAATAGGACGCGGTTATACTGCTGTTATTGGGAACAATCTGCTCGTGAATACTACCTTCGTAGTGATATAATTTCTTGGAGAAGAAGCGTCCCATACCTTCTCTCACGGTTCTTGTTTCGCCTTGCTGTGTATAAGTATCGGTTCGAAATATTCTTCCAATTCCCTTTGGATTTGTTTCAATCATTCTCTGATTCTTATCTTCGTCCCACTCAGTCAAATACTCATCACTATCCACGGTCAAAATATACTCATTGCTTGCATATTTGATGCATTCATTTCTTGCTGCGGAGAAATCATTACACCACTCAAAATGATGTAAGCAGTTGGTATATTTTAATACCATATCACATGTACCGTCGGTAGAGCCGGTATCCAGGACGACAATTTCGTGTCCGAGAGGTTTTAAGCGGCGCAGACACTCTTCCAAGATGGTACATTCATTTTTTGTGATAATGCAGATTGAGTAAGAAATCATACAAACGCTCCTAAATTAGTATAAAAATATCATATCATTTTCCTATAAAAAAAGAAAGAACCGAGCTCTATTTTATTGACGTAAGTACAAAAAAATTCTATACTGTTAAGTAAAGCAAGACGTTACAAAATAACGAAAAGCAGGGGAAAAACATGAGAATACTTTTTTATCGGTGGGGGACCTTTAATGAGCCTGTGATCGAAAAGACTTTGCGGGATTTGGGGCATTTCGTAAAAGTGGTTTGGGCAGAAAATTATAAGGGTATACAGACCGAGGAACAGATTCAAGATTATGCCAAAGAGGCGTCGGGATATCATGCGGACATATTTTTTTCCGTGGATTATTTCCAGACGATTGCAATGGCTGCCAAAAAACTGAATATTATATATTATTCGTGGTTATATCATATACCGCAGTGGAGTTTATTTTCATATCCTGCACAACTGCCGAATAATCGAATTATTACTTTTGATTCGGCGCAAATGCAGGAATTAAAACAATATAATGTACATGGTATGCAGTATATGTCTCAGGCGGCAGATAAGGAGCTTCTTGCCAATGCCCTGGAGCATGCAACGAGCGAACAGCTGGAGAAATACAAGGCGGATGTTTCATTTGTGGGAACCTTATATGAAAGTGCTAATAATCTTTTTAATCGTATTTCTGCAGAAGCAAGAGAAAAGGAAGTATACAAAAAGATTATTGCCATGATACGTGATAAACGTTTTGTTTATGGTAAAGATGTGTTATATCGTGGCGTAACAGAGGAGATGGTAGAATTTTTATTGGAAGAGGTAGAGCAGGCAAAGGATCACTTTTTCTTTGCCAAACAAGAAGAAATTGCCATACAATCTGTGCTTGCCCGAAAGATTACAGTTGAAGAGCGTAAACTGATGGCCAGGACTCTGGCTAGAGAATTTGATTTTAAATTGTATACAATTTCCAATACAGATAAATTTCCTAAAATCAATAATTGCGGTCCGGTAGACTTTGCAAAACAGGCACCTCTTATCTATAACGGAAGTAAAATCAATATTTATGTTACACCCAGAGCGATTCGAAGTGGTATACCTTTACGAGTGCTTGAGATTATGGCATGTCAGGGGTTTGTGTTAGTAAATTATCAGGAAGATTTAGCTCGTGAGTTTGAAGAAGGTAAAGAGCTGGTAATGTATCGCAGCTTGGAAGAATTAACGGAAAAAGTACGATATTATCTGGAACACGAAACGGAGCGTAAGAAAATCGCCAGAGCCGGCTATGAAAAAGTTTTAAGAGAATATAATTATGCTGAAAAACTGCGAAAAATTCTTGAACAGAAGCCTTCGGGTGTAATTCAGAATATGAGAGATAGTTTTTAGGTTGTGAAGAGTCCTTTCTATAAGGACTCTTTCCTGTAGATGACGGGAGAAAAATAAAAAGTGATAGGAAAATGAAAGATGGAGGAAAAATATGAAGCGTTCAGAAATTAATAAGGCAATTAAAGAAATGGAAGCTTTGATAGCTAAGCATGGTTTTGCCCTTCCGCCATTCTGTAATTGGACCAAAGAAGACTGGGGTTCCAAAGGGAGTGAATATGATGAAATCCGTGATAATATGTTAGGTTGGGATATTACGGATTATGGTCTTGGCAATTTTGATAAGGTTGGCTTTGCATTGATTACTTTACGAAACGGTAACCAAAATAATCCAAAATATAAAAAAGTATATGCTGAAAAGCTTCTTATGTTAAAAGAAGGACAGCATTCGCCTATGCATTTTCATTGGAATAAAAGTGAAGATATTATCAACCGCGGCGGTGGAACTTTGATTATTCATGTCTATAATGATAAGAATGGTGAACTGGATGATACGGATGTATTGGTGAATGCAGATGGAAGGTCTTATTACGTTAAAGCGGGTACGGGTGTGGAGTTGCGTCCCGGTGAAAGTATTACACTGTGGCCTCATCAGTATCACGATTTTGATGTATTGGAAGGAACGGGAGATGTTTTGATTGGCGAAGTATCCATGTGTAATGACGATAATACGGACAATCGCTTTTATGAACCTGTAGGGCGTTTTCCTGAAATTGAAGAAGATGAGGAGCCTTACAGACTGTTGTGTAACGAATATCCTTCGGTGAAGTGAGCTAAGAAGGAAAGGTGAATAAATACAAAAGAGATAAAATGCGTAGTTAAGGTAGCTTTTAGATATAATATCTTGGAAGTATGAGGAGTGATTCGGAATGAAAAATGAAACCATGATGCAGTATTTTGAGTGGGATTTACCGTCAGACAAGCTACTGTGGAAGCGATGCATCGCGCAGGCTCCTAAGTTGAAAGAAGCCGGGATTACCAAGGTATGGTTGCCGCCTGCCTATAAAGGAATGAACGGTGTCAATGAGGTAGGATATGGAGTTTATGATACATATGATTTGGGTGAGTTTGAACAGAAAGGAACTATAGCAACGAAATATGGAACCAAGCAGGAGTATCTTAAAGCTGTCAAAACATTGCAAAACAACGGAATTGAGGTGCTTGCTGATGTGGTTTTGAATCATATGATGGGTGCAGACGCTAGCGAAAAAGTTATGGCGGTGGAAACAGCTGAAAACAATCGAAAACAAACGGTTGGAGGGTTAAAAGAAATTTCTGCGTGGACTATTTTTGATTTTCCGGGTAGGAACGGTAAGTATTCGGATTTTACATGGAACAGTAGCCACTTTAATGGTGTAGATTGGGATGATAATGCTAAAAGAAATGCCTTATATTTATTCGAGGGAAAACGCTGGGATGGCGAAACCGACGAGGAAAAGGCAAATTATGATTATTTGATGGGTGCAGATCTCGATATGGAGAATGCTGCGGTCAGAGCGCAACTTATCAAATGGGGCATGTGGTACGAAGAAACCGTAGGTATGGATGGATTTCGTTTGGATGCGGTAAAACATATTAATGCAAACTTTTATAAGGAATGGCTTGAAAAAATTCGTGAAAAGACCGGCAAAGACATGTTTGCGGTAGCGGAATACTGGCATGCGGATTTGAAGCGCCTTTTAAAGTATTTGGATAATGTGGAAAATTGTATGTCATTGTTTGATGTGCCGTTGCATTATAACTTTTATAATGCATCTAATCAAAGCGGTACTTTTGATATGCGCTATCTTCTCGACAATACGGTTGTGGAGCACAGAAGCAAAAATGCGGTAACCTTTGTGGATAATCATGACACGCAACCCGGACAGGCGCTGTGTTCTTTTGTGCAGGGTTGGTTTAAGCCTCTGGCATATGCTTGCATTCTTTTTCGTAGGGAGGGGCTTCCCTGCGTCTTTTATGGGGATTATTATGGTTTGCCGGCGCACAATATTCCTCCTATGACGGGGTTAAAGAAGATGATAAAGATACGTGAACTGTATGCCTACGGAGAACAAAAAGATTATTTCGACCACGAAAATATAATTGGATGGGTTCGTATGGGAGAAAGCGAACATGAAAATTCAGGATTAGCTGTGGTTCTTTCAGATGGTCCGGGGGGAATAAAAAGAATGTATGTGGGGAAACAATTTGCTGATATGGAATTTAAAGATGTAACCGGCAAATGTTCCGATAGTGTGACAATTGATGCCTTAGGATGGGGTGATTTTCGAGTAGATGGCGGAAGCGTTTCGACTTGGGTGTGTAAGGCCGCATATGATTATCTTGAGACGGAAGTTATGTAAGTATCATGTGCATGAAGAGTGGATAACGAAAAGGACTGAATGAGGTGATACCTGATTCAGTCCGTAAAAGCAGTATTATAAAATAATGAAATAGCCGTAGAATTATTCTGCATATTCAATACCATAGGTGTTTTCTGCAACTGTGTCATTGTGAATTACGGTTCCGGCATCGCAATATACGGTATGGTTATTACTTGTATTTGTAATAACACCACCGTTTAAGTAAAGAACAGCAATGTCAGCATTATTATAAACTACCGGGTGGGTTTTGTCGCCGGCTCCGGTAATTGTACCGCTGTTAAAGTACATTTCGCCGGAATTAATTACTACAATACAATCAATCTCATCACGGCTGATGGTGCAGTTATCAATATTCATTACACTACCGCCATTATTACTGTTCCAGATTGCAACATTGGCAGTGTGGTTTTCTACCGTAATGTTATTAATGTTAAGAGTGCCATAATTTACCAGCGATTTAGAGTATTCACCGGAAATGGTATTCGTAATGGTTCCTTCGCCGTTGATAGTAAGCGTGCCGTTGCAGGTGATTGTATCAAAGCCCTGGCCATCAAGGGTAAAGCCGTTTAAGTTTAAGGTAATGTCAGAACCTATGGGAGTGGCTGCGAAGCCGTTGTAATCTGCTGTAGTTTCGATGGTTACAGGAGTGGTGTCGGTGACAGAATTGAAAGCATCCTGCAAAGTGGCATAGCCTGTTCCGTTTATTTTAAAAGGAGAAGCGGTATAGTTAAAATAGATATTAACTGTAGTATCTTTGCTCAGATGTTCTGTAGTAAGCCTCCATTCATTTGTGTCCCAGGCAACAACTGCCTTTTCGTTATTGCATTCTAACGATACAAAATCGTAGAAATTACGATCCGGAGCAGTGTTGCTTAATGTTCCGTCTATATAATAGTTGACTGTAAGTACAGGTTCACTACAACCTGACAAGCAAGTAACGAATACAAAAATTAAAACCAGACTTAATAATGCAGTTTGAATATATTTCATAAAGCCCCCTATGAATATGAAACTTATCTCGCATATTGTCGATGTATACTTTGTGGACAACTGCTTTGAAGTTATTTTACACTAATTGTAAAGTAAATTCCAGTATAATATATAAGAAAACAAATGGATAATGCAGGAAAACCGGGTTAGAGTCTGTGCCGGGCAGAAAGGAATCAAAATGGCTACCATAAGTGTTTGTATGATTGTTAAAAATGAAGAGAAGGTGTTGGAACGTTGTCTACAGTCTTTGCAAGGTATCTGGGACGAACTGATTATTGTAGATACCGGTTCTTCTGACAAAACCAAAGATATTGCTAAATGTTATACGGAAAATGTTTATGATTTTCAGTGGATAGATGATTTCAGTGCGGCAAGAAATTATGCATTTTCCAAAGCAAGCTGTGAATATATTTATTCGGCAGATGCAGATGAAGTTTTAGACGAGATGAATCAGGAGCGTTTCCTGCAACTGAAAGAAGCATTGATTCCTGAGGTTGAAATTGTGCAGATGTGGTATGTGACACCGCCTGAATTTAATACAACAGAGAATTTTGACAAAGAATATCGTCCAAAGTTGTATAAAAGGTTAAGGGAATTTAATTGGATTGATCCCATACATGAAACAGTGCGTTTGGACCCGGTAGTATTTGACAGCGATGTGGAAATTTTACATCGTCCTCATGATAATCATGCCGGAAGGGATTTTCGCATTTTTGAGAAGATGATTGCTGAGGGGAAGCCTCTATCAACCAAACTTCATAAAATGTACGCAAGGGAATTAATGTTATCGGGAGAAAAAGAGGATTTGGCAAGTGCAGAGCGGTTCTTTGCAGAAAGCATGGGGGACGAGGCTCGGGGTGTGGATGAATGGCAGGAAGCGGTTAGTGTGTTGTGCAGACATTACCGATTAGGAAAAAAGTACGATAGATTTTTAGAATTGGTTTTAACGGGTGTAGCCAATTATCCTTGTTCTGAAATGTGCTATGAGTTAGGAATATATTATTATGAAAAAGGTAGTTTACAGGATGCTAAGGAATGGTTTGAACGGGCGATGCACAGTACTACAGCTGTGATTGATGCTACTTGTCAGAACGAGAAACCTTTTGAGTACTTGAAGCAAATAGAAGGAAAGGATGTCTGATAGTAAAAACAAGGTTGCGAGAACGCTTCCTGTGATGTTACAATAAAAAAGTATTTTGTACGTTAAAATATTGGAAAGAGAAGGTAAATTCATGGAAATAAAAAAATTAATTATTACCGGCGGTAACGGTCAATTAGGTCGTGCCATTAATGAGCTTTATAAGGACAGAGAAGATATTGTTTGTATCAATACGGATGTGGACGAACTTGATATAACAGATTTGGAGGCTGTGCAGGATTTTGTTTCTAAAGAAAAGCCTTATGCCGTTGTGAACTGTGCGGCGCATACCGCAGTGGATGCTTGTGAGGATCAGGAAGCGCTTGCATATCGTATTAATGCTATTGGACCTAGAAATTTAGCGATTGCAGCAAAGCAGAATGATGCTAAGCTTATGCATATATCAACAGACTATGTATTTGCCGGAGATGCAAGTAAGCCTTACAGAGAGTTTGATACAACCGGACCGCAGGGAGTTTATGGTGCCAGCAAGCTTGCCGGAGAAAATTTCGTAAAGGAATTTGCGGATAAATATTTTATTATCAGAACCGCATGGTTATACGGCGACGGAAAGAATTTTGTGAAGACTATGCTTCGTTTGGCTGAAACTAAGACGGAAGTCAGTGTTGTGAACGATCAGGTGGGAAGTCCTACCAGCACAAAGGAGCTTGCAAAAGCGATGGATACCCTTTTATTTACAGATAATTACGGTGTATTCCACGGAACCTGTGAGGGTGTTTGCAGTTGGGCAGATTTTGCAGAAGAAATTTTCCGCCTGGCGGGCAAGGATGTTAAGGTGAACAGAATTACCAGCGAAGAATTTGCGGCGAAGGCTAAGCGCCCCGCATATTCGGTATTAGACAATTATATGTTGAAACTAACGACTGATTTTATGTTTGCAGATTGGAAAGAGGCTATTGCAGAGTATATGGATTGGCTTCTTGCTAAGGAAGTATAAGCAATGAAAGGAACTATCTGATCCGATAAATAAAAGAAAGGCTGTTACAGGAAAACTGTAGCAGCCTTATTTGATAAATTATAACAATTATTTAATGATTACTAAACAGTATATCAATGCAATCGCGATACCGAGAAGTGCACCGACAAATACCTGAAGAGGGGTATGTCCCACAAATTCTTTCAGTTTTTCATCATTGCTTAAATCGCTTCCCATTTTTTCAATGACTTCTGTGATTTCATTTAAAACCTTGGCCTGAATACCGGCTTCGCGACGAACACCCATTGCATCATACATTACAATGATGGCTTGAATAAAAGCAATTGCAAAGAAAGGAGAAGAAATTCCTTCATTTATGATAACGGAAGTGGTTAACGCGCAAACTGTTGCTGAATGACAGCTGGGCATACCGCCACTACCGATTAATCGTTCTGCCACGAATTTTTTGGTCAGAATTAGGTGAATGATAGTCTTGATGATTTGTGCCAGCCCCCAGCTTAATCCGGCAGACATGAGTATTTCATTGTGTATAAGTTCATACAAAAATGTCATATGTAAAGCCTCGCTTATTATACTTTCAGTGCTGAAATAAAAATGCTTTCTGCACAGCTAATAAGCATTATACCCAAAATTCACAAAAAAAACAATATTTATAAATATATCTTTATGAAAAGAGCGGAATGAAAGTATATAGAGCATATTTTAGATAAAACAAAAGATGACGAAGCATGGGCTTTCTTGAAATATAAAATATTCTATGGTAAACTTTAGCGAAAGAGACAATCTTACGTAGAAAGGCTTTTAAGAAATGTCAGAGAAAACAATGAAAAAAAACAAAGTGAATATAAATTGGCTTGCAGTTTTTATGATTGTGACACCTTTGCTATTGGCAGGAATTGTGGCGATTTATTATTATTTGCGTAACGGCGGCATGTCTTGGGTCCCGGGTTTGAAGTGGAATGATGAGGCTGCCTATTATCAGTTGATTAAAACCTGTATCGCCACTGGACAACCGATAGGATATTGGGGTTTTAACGGCAATCATGCGATTATGGGAACCGGTAGCGCATGGAGTCCCGCAATTATTTGGCCCTATGCAATCTGGGCGTATATTTTTCCTTTGTCTAAAGGCTTTGTATATTTTGTAAATTTATTTTATATTACCTTAGCTAATTTAATTTTTTATTTCTGCGTAAAGCCGAGTAAAGTGCAAAGTATGAAACTAATCTTGGCGCAGGCAGGATCTGCGGTTTTTATTGTATATTTGTCTGTGAATATGTCTGAGATGTTTCGTTATGCCATTGCTGTTGTGCTTGCGGGACTGTTGTACCAAATTCTCTTTCGAGAAAGTCCTAAAATCATTAAATATATAGTTACGCCTTTGGTAATTCTTGGTGCTGCTCAGGTATATGTATTCTTTGCATTTTGTGTACCGATTTATATTTTTGGTATTATGAAGAATACAAAGTTATGGCAAAAGTTAATAGTATCTGTAGGAAGTCTCGGTGTGGTTGCTTTTGGAAGCTATTATCTGTTGCATCTGATATCGAGTAATTATAATATTCATAAGACGGAAGCTTTGTTAAATGCGATAAAAAGCATGGACATCGCTGGAGCTGTAATAGCATTTCTTCGGATGATGAAGCAGGGGGCCGGAGAAGTTTTTCGACTTTGGACTTATGTATATACCAATCCGCTGATTCCGTTTCATGTATTATTCAGTGTGATTTTGGTTCTGATATCGGTAGGGATTATTATAGCTTATTTCATTAAAGACAGAAAAAATAAGGCAAATACTGAACATATAGAAGCAACGGAAAAAAAAGAGAAGAAAACTCCGTTGGGTAAGGATGCAATCATTGCAATCATTGTCGTTTACAGTGTGTTGTTGTTTTATTGGATGTATATGACATTATATTCTATTGACCCGTTTACATTTATGCGCGGAACGTATATTGTAGTAATCTTTTCCATGTATCTGTTGGCGATGGCGGATTGCAAATGGCTATATACTACGCTGGTGGCTTTACAGGCAGTAAGTCTGTGCTTTCTTCCGGTGAATATGGAGTATTACATGTCGGACCATTATATGGCAGCAGAAGAGCATGAGGAATGGTCTGAGTTGGAAACGGCGATTTCGGATGCAATCAAAGTAGATGATTCGCTGGGGCCATGGGAAAATACAGTGGCAATGTATACTATGGAGCCCAAAGCAATTTGTGCCATGCCGGCGGGAATTGGCGTGAATTTTATTATGGAAGATGGAATATTACCGAAAGAGGCGGAATATTTGTTTTTCTCTCTGGCTCCGGCAAATGAGCAGAGTACAGAGTGGATTGTCAGGGATTACGAAACTTTTTGTCAGGAATTTGGTGATGAATTAGAAGTCGGTTATGAGGTTATTTTTGATGACGGTCAGTATATTATTTATCAAAAAGCAGAATGATAAGCAGTAAGAAAAGACAGAGCAAAAGAATGCTCTGTCTTTTTGTTTATAGAATGCTTAAGTATATTATTTTTAAACTGCTAAATCTAATCGTATTTTATCGGCTAAACGGCATATGTATTCACTGTTAGTGGGTCGATGCCTTCCTGAATTGGAAGAATATCCAAACAATTCTTCAAATGTTCTGGCGTTTCCACGTTTCCAGGAGACCTCAATCGCATTCCGAATTGCGCGTTCAACTTTTTGGTCTGTGGTATGGTAGCGTTTTGCAATGGAGGGGTACAAAAGCTTTGTCACACTGGTAACGGTTTCCATATCCCGTTCTGAAATCAGGATGGCTTCTCTTAAGTAGTGGTATCCCTTGAGATGGGCGGGAATGCCCATGTCCAACATGATTTGGGTGACATAGCGTTCCAAATCTAAGGACGACATTCGCTCATGCATATATAAAAACTCCTTTCTGCGACAAATGCTGATAAGAAATGCCAACTACCGATTAAACGTACCATATTTGTAAAATTCTGTAAATATGTAAATATCGCGCGAATATTTTGTGAAACTTTGCCGGATAAAAGAAATAAAAGGATGACGATATTTTAAGAATGTGGTATACTAAAGTGTATTTTTATGACATTTTATAAGAATGCTGTTAATAAAAGACGTGGAATGATACGCGGAGGAAAAGTTTATGCAGGAAAAAGTAAGCATTATTATTCCTGTTTATAATGCGGCAAATTACATAGAACAAACCATCAGTAGTGTCCTTGCTCAAGACTATGAATGTTGGGAGTTGCTTTTGGTGGAGAATGGCTCGACGGATAACAGTATAGAGAAAATAAAAAAATTTGATGATCCACGCATTCGCCTTATCATTCTCGATGGTAATGCCGGTGCTGCAAATGCCAGGAATGAAGGGATGCGCCTTGCAACCGGCATTTATGTAGGATATTTGGATGCTGATGATTTATGGCAGAGTAATAAGCTTTCAAAGCAGATTTCTTTTATGAAGGAAAATGGGGCTGCCTTTTGTTTTACCGGATACGAATTCGGTGATGAAAATGCTGTTGGAACCGGCAAGGTGGTTTATGTGCCGGAAACATTGCGTTATAGACAGGCATTGAGCAATACTACAATTTTTACATCGACGGTACTGTTCGATACGCGGAAAATATCAAAAGACAGGCTTTATATGCCGAATGTAAAAAGTGAAGATTCTGCGTTATGGTTTCGGGTATTAAGAGAGGGTAACACTGCGTATGGTTTGGATGAGAATCTTGTTATTTACAGAAGACCCGGAAAATCTTTGTCTTCAAATAAAATTGAGGCTATGAAGCGAATTTGGAATCTGTATCGTAAGCAGGAGAAGCTAAATGTTTTTTACAGTGTATACTTGTTTGTAGGATGGGCATTTCGAGCGGTGAAAAGAAGAGTGTAGCAGGTGTAAATGAAATATTCTTTTTAAGATAATTTGGATGACGATATTAAAGAGATTGTTTTTGCGTTTGAGTTGATAACAATATGTAACGATTGAATTTGTACCCTAAAAATGGTATAATAATAAGAATTTGGTTTGCAAAAAGAATTGTAATTTATAGAACAATAGACAGGAAGGAATTAGATAGACAATGAGAAGAATGGAATCCATTAAGCGCCTTGTGGTATTGCAACTTACTACCATTGGCTTGCTGATTCAGGTAGTGGCATATGGATATGTTTGGTACAAATATTATGAACCTGTAATTAAGTTGTTTTTCTGGGGAAGGGGTAACTGGCTTGTAATCGGATTATATGCTGCACTTTTATTGTTCTTTACATCTGCATACGGAGGAACTAAAATCGGATATTTAAAACCGTTAGATGTATATTTATCTCAAGTGTTTGCACTTTTAATAGCAAATATATTTTCTTATTTTCAAATTTCGCTAATGTGTGAATGGTTTGCGCCGACTAAGCCGATTCTTATTATGACTGCGATTCAGTTATTTTTTGCACTTATATGGGTATTTGCCAGTGATTTTTTTTACAAGATGGTATTTCCGCCAAGACAGTTGTTGCTTGTTCATGGTGACAGACCGATTGATGATATTTTATATAAATTCGGCACACGAAAGGATCGCTATATTATTACAGAATGTATTAACATAAATAGAGGAATCGAAGTGATTCAGGAAGAAATCCTGAAAAGATATGACGGAATCGTGCTCTGGGATATTCCCACAAACGATAGAAATACATTGATGAAATATTGTTACAACAAGTCTATTCGTGTATACATGATGCCCAAAATACCGGATGTAATTCTTATGGGCTGTGAAAAAATGCATTTATTCGATACCCCGATTCTGTTAACAAGGGAATATGCATTAAGAATTGAGCAAAGAATTATCAAAAGAACCATAGATTTGGTTTGTGCCCTGATTCTTGTTATTATCACTTCGCCGATTATGTTAATAACTGCTTTGATTATTAAACTTTCGGATGGTGGTCCTGTGTTATATAAGCAGGTGCGTTGTACATTGGGCAACAAAGAATTTAAAATTGTAAAATTCAGGAGTATGCGTGTGGATGCTGAAAAAGACGGAGTGGCAAGACTTGCGTCCAAGGGCGATCCCAGAATTACTCCTTTTGGTCGTTTTATAAGAAAAGTAAGAATTGATGAGTTGCCGCAGTTGTTTAATATTATCAAAGGGGATATGTCTTTCATCGGACCCAGACCGGAAAGACCTGAGATTATTGAACAGTATTTAGAGAGTATGCCGGAATTTGCTTTCAGAACGAAGGTGAAAGCCGGATTGGCCGGATATGCGCAGGTTTACGGAAAATATAATACAACTCCGTATGATAAGTTGAAATTGGATTTGACATATATTGAGAATTATTCTGTGTGGCTTGATATAAAGTTAATGCTTCTTACGCTTAAAGTATTAATAACTCCGGATAGTACAGAAGGGGTTGAACAGAATCAAAAGACTGCCATGAAAATTGTTGATAAGTCGGTAGAACCGGTGGAGGAACAGCAAGATAAGGAATCTTAAAAGGAGACGGAAAATGAGATCATCCGAATGCAAATTTTTTACATGCAAATATGGAAATGAACCGGCGGATTTAAAGCTTCTTTTGATTTATTTAATTCAAAGAACACGATTTGTGGCATATTTTGTCATATTCGGAGCTTTGATTTTTGCATCGGTTTATTATTTGAAAACTTTTGTGTTGGTAGAAGAGCATGAGTATGTTGCTACCGGAGAATTGTATCTGGTTTATAATGATGACGTGCGTTTGGAAAACGTATACATTAATGACTATACATGGCAGACACTTGTGCATACGGATAAAGTTATCGAATATGCTATGAGTCATATTAGTTCCAATGTGACGGAAGAAGAGTTGAAGGCAGCGGTAACGGCAGGGCTTGTTTCTGATGTGAGATTTGTAGCGTTGAAGGTTACTACCAATAATCCTGATTTGTCCGTGGAGATTGCTCAGGCCTTTCAGTTGGCAATCATCGAGATGGCTGAAGAAATGGTGGATATTGATTCAATTACTATATTTACGGAAGCAGATTCTGCGGAACGGATTACTACAGATAACCGAACGGTACGTATGGCAGCTACAGGGGCTGTAATTGGCTTTTTATTGTCTTTTATGGGAATAATTTTGCAGTATATTTTTGATGATTCCATTTATGTAGCCGGTCAATTTGAAAGAAGATTTGGGATCCCTGTTATCGGCATATGTCTGCACACAAAGGCAAAGGATGCATCAAGAGAAAACAAAATCGGTCAGAAAAAGGAGTTAGAAGGCTCAAGATTGTGGGGAAGACAAGCCATAAAATTGAATTATAATATCTTTACGAAGGGATGTAAAAAAATAGCCGTAACCGATACATCATTAAAAGGTAAAACGGAGTTTCCGTATGAAATACTAAAGGATGCAAAAGAAAAGTTAGAGCAGGATGAGTTATTGGCGATTGCTATGGGTGATGTTCCGGAAGGAGAAGAGTTTTATACGGCAGGCGATTATAGCATGTTTAAAACAGATTCCATCAATGAAAATGCGCTTGTTGCAGAGGAGTGCGCGAAGGCTGACGGAGTTATTTTGATGGTTCGCATGGGTGCGCATAACGGAAAATTGCTGGAACGCGCAATCGATTTGTTGAGTAAGCAGGGATGTAATATTTTAGGTGCTCTTTTATATGACGGTGATGCGTCTTTATTAAAAATGTATTACTATGAACCACTCCTGTTTGGTAGTAAAGAACGCAAAGAAACAGAAGAGGATATTTATCAACAGGAAGATTTTGATTTGCTGTAAGAGGATATGGTTATGCGGTTGGAAATGTTGATTTCTGCGGTAAATGCTAAACCGGCGGATTTAATGGAGAGAATGAAACCGGAATGTGACGCGATTTTAGTTAACCAATGTGACAAGGACGATGAGGAATACCTGATGCGTGATGAATATAAAATTAAAATTATTCATCGAAATGAGCGTGGGGTCGGAAGGAGTCGTAATTTGGCATTGGCGAATGCTACAGCAGATATTTTGCTTTTCTGTGATGAAGACATAGAGTATGCAGAAGGGTATGCTAAAGGCATTATAGATGAATTTGTGAAACATCCGGAAGCGGATATGATTATTTTCAATATAGAGGTCTGCAAGGAGCGTCAGACTTATTGGAATGAAGGATTTCATAAGGTACATTGGTATAACAGAGGACGTTACGGAGCCTGTAGCCTTGCCCTGAGGCGTGAAAGATTGGAGAGTGCCGGTGTTTGCTTTTCAGAATTGTTTGGCGGCGGTGCAAAGTATAGTAACGGGGAAGATAGTTTGTTTTTAAAAGAATGCGCTGATGCGGGCCTGCAGATATATACAAGTACTTTTTTGATTGGTAAGGAAGTGCCGAGAGAATCAACTTGGTTTAAAGGGTATAACGAGAAGTTTTTCTTTGACAGAGGTGTATTATTTGCATTTTTATATGGTTCTTTTGCATGGTTGTGGGCATTGCGGTTTGTATTAACAAAGAAAAATATGTTTCAAGGCGAAATGAAACAAAAAAGAGCATTTCAATTGATGAAGGACGGTATACGTCAGGGAAAAGAAGAAAAAAAGCAACAAAAAAAATAAAGGAGGTCGGATATGGCAATTTATATTATTCTTGCAGTATTTACTTGTGTGCTTGCCATGCTTGTAGAACAGAATGATTTGGTTGCTGTGTCTGAAAACAGAACCTATCCTTTTCGAAATTCTACCAGACAACAGGTAAAGAATATGACATTAATCAGTATGATTTTTTGTGCGCTGTTTGGTGTTTCGGCCTGTCGAATTGCTATAGGGCATGATTACTGGGAATATACTTCTATTTTTAATCTGATTGCTCAGAACAGACATGTGTCCACAGAGTTTGGCTTTAACTTATTGGTTAAAGTTTGCCACTTTATTTTTGGAAGTGATAACTATTTGGTGATTTTCGGTATCGTTGCCTGTGTGACTGTGTTTTTCTTTCTTAAGGCAATTTGTGATCAATCGGAAAGCTTTGGATATTCCTTTTTTCTCTTTATGGCATTTGGATATTATTTATCAAGCTTTAATTCGATTCGTTATTATCTGGTATTGGCGGTTGCGTTATATTCCGTAAAATATATCTTAAAAAAGGATTATGTGCGGTTTGTGCTATGTATTTTGTTGGCGGCACCGTTCCATATGGCGGTACTGTTTGTGTTGTTGGCATATCCTCTTGCGCAGATGAGATGGAATAAGTGGAATGTTCCGATTGTAAGTGTAATTGTGGCGACGCTTTTATTGTTTCCGCAAGTTTATCGAAAAATTATTTTTTTGTTTTATCCGTTTTATGAAGATTCGTTATATGACACGGGGGAAACTTCGGTTATTAATATTGCCAGATGCATCGGAGTAATAATTTTTAGTTTGATATATTATAAGAGTGCATTAAAGAATAATCGGAAAAATATGTTGTATTTTAATTTGAATATAGAGGCATTAATTTTATATTCCTGTTGTTCGTTTATTCCGGTTATTTCTCGTATCGGATTTTTCTTAAATATATTTCAGATTTTTCTGATACCGTCCGTATTGAAGTCTATTCCGAAGAAATGGCAGCGGATTGTATGGACGATTATGATAATAGTGGCAGGAAGTGTATATTACCTGTTATTTTTACAGTCCTGCAAGGACGACGGTACAAGAATTGTTCCGTATCTGAATTGGATATTGAATTAGGCGGAGAGAAAATATGGTAAGTTTTACAATAATTACTGTGACTTATAATGCAGGCAATAAATTAAAAGAAACAGTATCCGATGTTTTAAAACAGACATATGATAATTATGAAATTGTTATTAAGGACGGATTATCCAAAGACCAATCATTAGAACTGATTCCAAGGTCAGATCGAATAAGGCTGAAAAGCTGTAAAGACAGCGGGATTTACGACGCAATGAATCAGGCGGTTGAATTAGCGACAGGTGACTACATTATTTTCATGAATTGCGGCGACTATTTTTATGATGAGAATGTATTGAAAAATGTTGCTGATATAATTGAGAAACAACCCGGAAAAGGTATTTATTACGGAGATGTGTGTTCCAGAATCAGTCAGACTGTGGACCATGCGACATCTCAAATAACAGATTTTGTATGTTTTCGTCATATTCCCTGTCATCAGGCTTGTATATTTGCCCGTGAACTGTTTGCAGAAAGGGCATTTGATTTAGAATATAAAATAAGGGCTGATTATGAGTTTTTTTTGCGGCAATACTATCAAAAAGAAATCAGACCTTTATATACCGGAATCGTGATTGCGGATTATGAAGGCGGCGGCTATTCGGAGACGAAGGAAAATCTTAAAAGAGATAAGATGGAGCATCGAAAGATTACTTCGTTGTACATTAAAAAGAGTAAGCTGTTATTGTATAGATTGATCATGTTTATTACCTTACAGCCCTTACGTCGTAGAATCGCACAGAATAAACATTTGGCGGGCACATATGACAGGGTTAAAACAAAAACTTCCCAAAATAGGAAGTGATGGGATGAGTTCGAAAGAAAGGAATTTTCCACAATGAGAGTTTTATGGCTATGTAATCGGTGTTTGCCGGTGATTGCAGCACATTTAAATATGGATGCCGGAAATAAAGAAGGCTGGCTTGCCGGACTTTCGGAACGTATTTTGGCGGAAAAAAACGATGAACTCACCTTGGGCGTTTGTTTTCCGGCCGGTAAAGAATTGGCAGAGTGGAAAGGCGAATATGAAGTTACTGCATATGGCTTTTATGAGGACTTAGGACATCCGGAAAAATATGATGAAGCATTGGAAGTTCGTATGCAAGAGATTGTGGATGATTTCAAGCCGGATATGGTACATATTTTCGGAACGGAATTTCCACATACTTTGGCTATGGTGAAGGCTTTTAATAATCCGCAAAGGATGCTTATTGGTATCCAAGGGTTGTGTTTTGTGTATGCAGATGCTTATTTGGAAGGATTACCTGATGAGGTAATAAAACGATCTACATTGCGTGACTTTTTGAAGAAAGACAATATTTTGGAGCAACAGAAGAAGTTTTATCGCCGAGGCGCATACGAGCAAAAAGCCTTGGCATTAACCGGAAATGTTACGGGAAGAACAGATTGGGATCGTCATTATACAGCTGAATGTAATGCAAATGTTAATTATTATTTTATGAATGAAACTTTGCGTTCGAATTTTTATGAGGGGCAATGGGATTACAAAAAATGTGAGAAATATTCCATTTTTGTCAGTCAGGGTGATTATCCTATAAAGGGTCTGCATTTCCTGTTGCGTGCCATGAAGGATATTTTGGAAGAATATCCGGAAAGTAAAATATATGTTTCGGGAAACTGTATTACCGGAGATGACGGATTGAAGAAGAAAGTAAAAATGGCATCCTACGGTAAATACTTAAGAGAGTTAATCGAAAAAAACAGTTTGCAGGAACATATTGTATTTCTGGGGAATTTAGATGCAGAGCAGATGAAGCAGCGTTATTTAAGCAGTAATGTATTTGTATCCCCGTCTACAATGGAAAATTCGCCTAATTCCGTGGGTGAGGCAATGATTCTTGGAGTTCCGGTGATTTCCAGCAGAGTCGGTGGCGTTCATAATCTTTTGGAAGACGGAAAAGAGGGTATTCTATACGAGCCTACCAATGTGCAGGCTTTAGCGAATGCAGTGATTAAGGTGTTTGATGCCTATGAATATGAAGATGCGTCCAGAATGCGCCCTATCCGTGTAAAAGAAGAGGAAATTGAAGAGATACGTATGTATCCTGAAAATGCCAGAAAGCATGCAATGGAAACACATAATCCGGACACAAATTATCACAGATTATTGGAAATTTATGAGGATATTTGTAAATGCGAGTAACTTTTGTTTCAAATTATATTAATCATCATCAAATTCCCGTATCAGAGGTTTTGTATGAAAAGTGGGGGGAAGGATATCATTTTATTCAAACAGAACCTATGGAAGAGGAACGCATTAAACTTGGTTGGAACAATGAAATAAAAGGGATTCCCTACTTGTTATGTTATTATGATGACCCTCAAGGTTGTCAGCAGTTAATAGAAGAAAGCGATATTGTTATTTTTGGCGGTACGGATAATGAAGAATATATAAAGAGACGGCTTGAAAGCGGTAAAATAGTGATTCGTTACTCGGAGCGTTTGTATAAAAATGGACAGTGGAAGGCAATTTCACCCAGAGGTTTATATCAAAAATATAAAGATCATACACAATATCGTAATTCACCGGTATATATGCTGTGTGCAGGCGGATATGTAGCACACGATTTTCATATAGTACATGCTTATAAAGGAAAGCGGTTTCGTTGGGGATACTTTCCGGAATTTGAAGAAAGTACAAAAGAAGAGCGTTTGCAATGGAAAGCGGAGGGCAGAATCCGAATTCTGTGGGCAGGGAGATTTATTGACTGGAAACATCCTGAATCGGCATTGGAGGTTGCAAAGGTCTTAAAAGAAAAAGGCCATGATTTTACCTTGACATTCGCCGGCGGCGGTGAAATGGAAGACGAGTTAAAAAGATATGTGGAAGAACATGGGTTGAAGGAATATGTTCACTTTGAAGGATTTTGTGCGCCTGAACAGGTCCGTAGCTTAATGAGGCGCTCGCATATTTATCTTTTTACCAGCGATTATAAAGAAGGCTGGGGAGCAGTTTTAAATGAGGCGATGAATAGCGGTTGTGCAGTAGTGGCAAACCACGGGATTGGTGCTGTGCCATTTCTTCTAAAGCATAATGAGAACGGATTAATATATCAGAACGGCAATATAAAAGAACTGACGGAACTAACAGAACGGTTATGCCAAAACCGCGAAGAGAGAATAAGATTTGGTGATGCTGCATATGAAACCATAGCAACGGAATGGAATTCGAAAAACGCAGGTGAGGCGTTGATAGAATTATGTGAGAATGTAGCGGTTGGGAAGATAGAATTTCGTGAACACGGACCATTAAGCGAAGCACCTATGATAAAACAAAATAAGATGTATCAATATCTTACAAAAAAAGCATGAAAGGTGCTCTTGTTGGATAGAGATTAAGGGAGAATTTATGCAGGAACTGATTTCGGTCATTGTACCGATTTACAATGTAAAACAGTATTTGGAGCGCTCGGTGGGAGCACTTTTGAATCAAACATATCAAAACCTTGAAATTATATTGGTTGATGACGGTTCCACGGATGGAAGTGAAGATATGTGTGATGAGTTTGCACGCAGAGATTCTCGTGTAAAAGTGATTCATAAAGAAAATGGCGGTTCCAGTTCGGCAAGAAATTTAGGGATAAGGGCAGCACAAGGTGCTTATATCGGGTTCACGGATAGCGATGACTATGCAGAATTAGATTTATATGCAAATTTATATCAGGTTTTTCAAAAACACGAAGATGCAGTTATAGTACAGGCTATGTCCAGCAACTATTTAGAGGATGGTACACAAATTTCAGGACCGTACAGAGATAGCGGAAATACGAACTTTCTGAGTAGAAATGAAATGTTTCGTATGCTTATGATGCATGTGGGAGACAGTTCATTTTGCACAAAACTGATTCGTGCGGATTATATGAAACAGTTTGCTTTTTTAGAAGGCGAATTAAATGAAGATTTTGAACTTTTACTTCGTATGTTGGATGGTGTAGAAGGTGTCTATTCCGTAGAAAAAAATGGATATAATATTGAGTTGAGAGGCGGTAGTAATTCAAGAAACGTTTTTCGTAAGGTTTATTATGATGCCATTATTCGTAACAGTAATAAGGCATATAAGATTATGGAAGAAAAATACCCTCAATATAAGGAAGAGGCAGAACGATTTTGTTTTATTCAACGATTAGATTATCTGCTCCATATTCCTGTTAATCAGATGAAGAAAGATAATGAAGTTTGCATTAATATTTTGAAAGAATTACGGACGGGAAGAAATAGAATTCGTAAGAATAAGTTGTTGTTGCCAAAGGAAAGAAAAAATCTACTGATATTAAGCTACATTCCCAGATTTAGTAAGCGATGTCATGGTGTGATTATGAAGTTAAAAAAACAGAAAAAATAAAAATATATAAGCAGTATAGTTTAGTCTATAAGAAGTAAGCGGACGGAAGGATTTGACAATGCGTAAGATTTGGAAAAAACTAATGGTATTATTGGATGGTAAGCAAAAACGAACCATGATTCTTTTAGTTTTTATGATGTTAATCGGTGCGATATTGGAAGTGTTTAGTGTGGCGACTGTCATACCTGTGGCCAACATCGTTTTTATGCCGGAAGAAATTCATGAAAATAAATTATTATCCGCAGCATATGAAATGTTTGGCTTTGAGTCGGATAAAGCTTTTGGGATCGCAGTCATGTTACTGTTAATAGTGGCATTTGTATTAAAGAATATATATATTTATTTTATGCAGAAGGCGATGTATCATTTTGTCTATACGAATCAATTTAGAACATCTGAGCGAATGATGAAAAATTATATGCGCAGAGGTTATGAATTTTATTTGAATGCAGATACGGCGGTAATTCAAAGAAGTATTACATCAGATGTAAATAATATGTACGGATTGATTTTAGCTTTGTTACAATTGATTTCGGAGTCAATTGTTTTTGTTGTACTATCTGTTGTTTTACTTGTATCTGATCCGTTGATGACGATTATCATTGCTTCTTTGCTGGGAATTACATTATTGATTATTAAGGTGGTTATTAAACCAATTATGCATCGCGCCGGTGAAGACAATCAGGAATATTACAGTAATCTGTTTAAGTGGATAAATCAGACAGTTATCGGCATCAAAGAAGTAAAAATCGGCGGCAGGGAAAAATATTTTATTGATACATATGCTGAGTACGGAAAGGGATATGTAAATGCCGTTCAAAGATATACATTGTATAATAATATTCCGAGATTGGTTATTGAAACTGTTTGTGTTGCAGGTATTGTAGCATACTTGCTGTTTTTGTTTTTGAACGGAGGAGAAACCGAAAATCTGTTGGATATTATTGCTGCCTTTGGTGTAGCATTGATGCGAATGATGCCTTGTGCCAACCGAATCAATAATCAGTTAAACAGTATTTCTTATTTTGAACCGTTTTTTATGGGTGTCTCAGACAATCTGCAGGATGAAATTGATGGTAAGAATACCGACGTTTCAGTGTTTGAAGTGCAGAAGGAGAAATTGCCGGTTAAAAATGAAATCGTTATGAAAGATATATCCTATAAATATCCCAATACTGAAAAGTGGATTTTAAAGGACGCCAACGTTACGATTCCAATTGGCTCTGCAGTTGGTATTGTAGGAGAAACAGGTTCGGGGAAATCTACTTTTGTGGACGTGTTGTTAGGCCTTCTTGTGATGCAGAAGGGCGAAATAACAGCTGACGGGCAGAACATATTTGAAGGTAACAATTACAGAAAGTGGTTGAAGAATGTAGGATATATTCCTCAAACTGTTTTTATGATTGATGATACTATCCGTAAAAATGTTGCATTTGGTATTCCTGAGGATGAAATTGACGAAGAACGCGTATGGGAAGTTTTAAAAGAAGCGCAGTTAGATGAGTTTGTAAAATCTCTTCCGGAAGGACTGGAAACAGGTATCGGAGAACGAGGTATCCGATTATCCGGCGGACAAAGGCAGCGTATCAGTATTGCAAGGGCTTTGTATGATGATCCGGCGGTTTTGGTTTTGGATGAAGCAACTTCTGCCTTGGATAACGACACAGAGAAAGCGATTATGGATTCCATTAATCATTTGCATGGTAAAAAGACACTGATTATTATAGCACATCGTTTACAAACGATTGAAAAGTGCGATGCGGTATATCGGATTGAGGGAACAAAAGCGGTACGTGAAAGATAGGTAAATACGGAGTAAGAAATGAAACTTAGCATTATTTGGCCGGTATACAATATGGCAGCTGATGGTTCGCTAGATTTTTGTATAAAATCGTTATTAGCGCAGACGATTCGAGATTATGAGATTATTGCCATTGATAATAAGTCAATTGATAATTCGCTTGAGGTTTTAAAGTCTTATGAAAAGAATTATCCTGATAAAGTGAAAGTAATTGCGTCATCCGATAACAGATATCAGGGTGGAGCTTACAATTTAGGTTTACGGGCTGTTACAGGAGAGTGGATTAGTTTTATAAATGACAGAGATTGGATTGCTCCGGATTATTTTGAAAAATTATTTGAAAAAGCGGCAGCTACCGGTGCTGATATCGTAGGATGTAATTACAGCATTAAATATACAAGAGACTACGAAATTGGTGAGCGTATATATAGTGACTATTCCCGGTATACGGGCGAGATGAATGAAGAGAAGTACAAGGCTACTGTATTAAATGCAGACAGTATAGTTGCGGGAATATATAAGTATTCTATTTTCTGGAATAACGGCATTTGGTTTCCGGAATATATGTTTTATGAAACGAATACTGTTGACATTTTAGCCATGCTGTATTGCGGCTGTTTTGCTTATGTAGATGAACCTTTATATTATAAGTATGAAGCCTCAATAATGTACGGTTCGGTTGCGGAAAAGTGCAATGATAGGATGCAAACTATGGAAATTCTGTTGGGAGAATGTTATAAACGAGGTTTTTTGGACGAGTATTCGGAAGAACTGGAATATCGTTTTACAGATTCTTTTTATGTAACTACATTGTTCACTTATATGAGACAGGTTCCGTTTTATAAAAGAAAACTCTCTTTTTTGAGATTATTGCGAGATGGAATTCTGGCATATTATCCTGAGTATGCCACTAACTCTTATTTTGAAGAAAAGCAGGATGTGATGATTAAGAAGACGGCAGATATACATTGCAAATCGCCATTTTTGTTCCTTTGGTATTATACAATATTGCATTTTTTTCAAAATAATAAAAAGTGAAAAGCTATTGAACTTTCGGAGGAAAGGTAATAAAAATATGGATAAGTGTTCGTTGGTAGTTCCTTGCTATAATGAGGAAGAAGCAATACCGCTTTTTTATGAAGAAACTGAAAAAGTAATTCTCAATATGCCGTATTTGGAATTTGAATATATTTTTGTCAATGATGGCAGTTCTGATAAAACTGCTCAAATTATAAAAGAATTGGCAGAAAAGGATGGAAAGGTACATTATGTTATGTTTTCCAGAAATTTCGGGAAAGAAGCGGCTATGTATGCAGGAATGAAAGAGGCAACCGGCGATTACGTAGTTATTATGGATGCAGACTTACAGGATCCGCCTGAGTTGTTACCGGATATGTATAATTCAGTAATTAATGAAGGATATGATTGTGTGGCAACCCGTCGGGTGGATCGTAAAGGAGAGCCTCTAATCCGTTCATTTTTTGCAGGAATATTTTATCGGATTATGAATAAAATGGCTAGGATTGATATGGTGAATGGTGCCCGTGATTATCGTTTTATGAAACGTGTTATGGTGGATGCTATTTTGGCTATGGAAGAATACAATCGTTTTTCGAAAGGTATATTCGGATGGGTAGGATTTGAAACAAAATGGATTCCTTTTGAGAATCGCAAGCGGGTAGCAGGGAAAACAAAATGGAAATTCTTTTCGTTATTTAAATATTCATTGGAAGGTATGGTTGCATTTTCGACAGCACCATTGGTATGGGCTTCTTTTGTCGGATTATTATTTTGCTTTATTGCCTTTATCGCAGTGTGTATATTAATTGTAAGGGCATTGGTATTTGGAGACCCGGTTGCCGGTTGGCCCTCTTTGGCATGTATGATTACTTTTTTTGCGGGACTTCAGTTGTTTTGTAGTGGAATTATAGGGATGTATATGGCAAAAGCATATTTAGAAGTTAAAGGAAGACCGATTTATATTGTTAAAGAAAAGAAATAAATCTATTAATCACTACGGAAATTGTATCTAAACGGATGGAGAAAAGATGGACGTATTATTTGAAAAAGTGTGGAGTGTAATCAAACAAAAAAAATATTTGTATCCATTTCTTTTTACAATGGTTGTTGGTTTGCTCACACATATGTTTTTGTTTGTAAATAAGTTTCCCAATGCGGATGCTATGACCAGTTTTTATTTTGATCAAAATATGGTAGCGTCGGGACGCTGGTTTTTAACCGTGGTCTGCGGAATATCTTCATATTATGATTTGAATTGGGTAATAGGTTTTTTGGCAATATTTTATTTGTCAATTGCTGCCGTTTTTGTTTCGGAGTTTTTTGAAGTAAGAAGTGTTGTATGCAGGATTTGTATAGGAGCACTGCTTGTAACATTTCCTGCGGTGACAGCAACTTTTGCTTATTTATATACTGCAGATGGATATATGTTGGCGTTTCTGTTGGCTGTATTAGCTGCGTATTTTACTAAGAAATATAAGTGGGGATTTGGCCTTGGTGCAGTTTGTCTTGCACTCAGTATGGGCTCTTATCAGGCATATTTAGCAGCTACAATTTTACTTTGTATAATGTCACTGATTCTTATGTGTTTAAGAAATACAGAAATAAAAAAAATGTGGTCCTTAGCATGGCGTTATTTGGTTATGGGAATTAGTGGTGGAGTTTTGTACTATATAATTTTGAAGATATGTCTTGCAGTACAGGGAAAACAATTGGATACCTATCAGGGCATTAATGAAATGGGAAAGCTTTCTTTGCAAAACTTGCCGGGGATGTTGTATGATGCGTATTATGATTTTATCGCTTTTGCCGTAAAGGGGAATATCTTTATAAATAATGGATTTTCACTGATATGTGTGTTATTATTAAGTGTAGTAGTCTGTGTGACTGCTTTGTTTTGTTTTTTAAAATCAAAAAGTTATAAGAAGTGGTATCAGTCACTTCTTCTTTTGGTGTTTGTAATATTGATACCGCTGGGGACTAATATTATTTATTTTATGTCATCAGATGTTACATTTCATCTGTTAATGCGTCTGCAGTGGATTTTGTTCCCAATATTTGCAGTTGTTTTGTGCGATACTTATGAAGATGTAAGAAATCAAACAAAGGCCAGCGGGAAAAAAGAAAGAAATGTATTCGGAAAGTTACCTTCGGCATTAATCGTTTCTTTACTGGGAGTGTTTGCAGCAGCAGGTTTATCTTATCAATTTATGTTAATGGATAATATTGCCTATTTTAATATGAATGAGAGATATGAAAAAACATATGCATATTGTTTGCGTTTAGTAGATCGTATAGAGCAGACACCGGGATATTATACGGGGATGCCGGTGGCAATGATTGGTGTAGTAGATGAGTCGAAGTATCCGGTTACGGATATAACCGGAGAAGTTACTTCGGGAATATCCGGAACAACAGGAGATATCCTGATATATAAGGGAACACAATATGGTGCGTTTATGCAACATTATATGAATGTTACGGTTAACTTTATTGAAGGCGAACAAATTATTGAGATATATAATTCAGAGGAATATAGGGAAATGGACAGCTTTCCGGCTGAAAGTTCTGTTCGTATTGTTGATGGGATTATGTATATAAAAACAGAACCCATGGAATAGAAAGGATAGTACAATGAGCATGTTATCGGTGATTATTCCTTCGTACAATGAGGAGGCTAATATAGAAAGAACTGCCGAAACAATCGGAAGGATTCTTTCCGGTGCCGGAATTGAATATGAGCTTTTGTTTGTCAGCGACGGCTCTAAGGATAAAACATATGAGTTGGTTTGTGGATTGTCGCAGAAGGATCAACATATCAAAGGTATCCAATTTAGCCGTAATTTTGGGAAAGAAGCGACTATATTTGCAGGCTTATCTTGTGCAAAAGGAGACTGTTGTGCAGTAATTGATTGTGACTTACAGCATCCGCCTGAGACTTTGGTTGAAATGTATCACCTTTGGGAAGAAGGATATGATGTAATTGAGGGAATTAAGTCTAATCGTGGTAAAGAAGGTATCTTTCATAAAATGTTTGTAGGTATCTTTTATGGCATTATGAGTAAGCTTATGAAGCTGGATATGAATGCAACATCGGATTTTAAGCTGATGGACAGAAGAGTGGTGGAAGTGCTTTTATCCTTAACGGAAAAAAATACGTTTTTTAGAGCATTGACTTTCTGGACCGGATTTAAGTCCACTACAGTAACCTTTGAAGTGCAGGAGCGTGTGGCAGGAAAAAGTAAATGGTCTTTTAGGAGCCTTGTAAAATATGCAATCTCCAATACAACATCATTTACGACGGCGCCCCTTCAGCTTGTAACCTTTATGGGAACGTTAATGATTATTTTTTCGGCTGTTTTAGGAATACAGACCTTGGTAAGATATTTTATGGGAACAGCTGTGGAAGGCTTTACAACAGTCATCCTGCTTTTATTGGTAATTGGTGGTTGTATTATGATTAGTCTTGGAATTATCGGCCACTATCTTGCACGTATTTACGAAGAGGTAAAAGGGCGTCCTAAATATATTATTCGTGATAAAACGGATAATTTATAAATAGCAACTCAACGGAGAATTTTATGGCACAGGAAAAAGTAAAGGTAAGACAATCAAATATGGAACTTTTGCGCATACTTGCCATGCTTATGATTATAACCCTTCATTATTTGGACAAGGGAAATGTACTAGTGCCTTTCGGTGAAATGACCACGCTGAATCATTACGTTGCATGGATTCTGGAGGCGTTTTGCTATGTTGCGGTTAATGTCTATGTATTGATAAGCGGATACTTTTTAGTACAGTCAAAATTCACGTTTAAAAAACTTGTAGTGCTATGGTTGCAGATTTTATTTTATTCTTGGTTAATTGGCGGTATTTATATTTTAAGCGGCATGGTTGATAAAGAAGCGTTAAATCTCTATGAGCTTATTTTTGTTGTATTTCCTGTTACAGCCGGACATTATTGGTTTGCAACCATTTATGTGTTGTTATTTGCAACATTTCCTTTTTTGAATGCTGCAGTATCAAAAATGAGCCGGCAACAGCATAAAGCTTGTATCATTGTTTTGGTGGTTATTTTTTCTGCTTGGAAAACTATTCTTCCCTTTACAATACCCATTACGGATCAGGCCGGAATGGATATTGCATGGTTTGTGTGTCTTTATGTGATTGCGGCTTATTTGCGTAAATATCCGGAATGCATGAAACATAAAAAATATTTGTATATGTTGGGCTATTTGCTTTGTAGTATTACAATATTTTTAGTCGGCCTTATAATCCTCTATGCAGATAAGATAACGGGGAAACTGGGAGGATATGCTACAAATTGGTATGATTATAACAGTTTGCCTGTTTTGTTAGGTAGCGTATGTCTCTTTGTTGTTTTTGTAAAAACGGATCTAAAAGGAAAAAATATTAATAAAATAATTAATACGCTGGCGGGAGCTACCTTTGGAGTGTATTTAATACATGAGCATAGATATATTCGTTATGAATGGCCACAGTGGCTGAATGTCGAACAAAATGCCGGTCAACCGTGGATGCTCCTTCATTTAGTCGGAAGTATAATTGTTGTTTTTCTTGTTTGCTCATGTGTGGAATTAGTGCGTAAATGGATTTTTTCTCTGATTACGGAACGTAAATGGTTTCAAAAACTCTTTAAGCCCTTGGCGAAAGTGGAAAGCAAGATAAACGGAGATGCAGAATGAATGCAGTAAAAAAAATAGAAAATTGGATACAATCGCATAAAAAAATGCTTACCCTGATATGCACCAGTATTCTTGTATTGCTACCATTTTTACATGTTAACAGTGGTGTGGAGTTTACAGATACCGGGTATAGCTTAGGAAATTATGAAAACTTTGCACAATCAAAGGGGACTTGGGCACTGGCTACGTTTTTGGCTAATGTAACCGGCTGGTTATTTACAAAGTTACCTTTCGGACATACTATGCTGGGTATGCAGATATATTGTAATGCAGTACTAAGTATTATATTGGTTGTATCCTTTTTGAAGTTAAAAGAATTTCTCCCTGCGAGATATGTTTTTATTGGTGAAGTATTAGCATGGGCATTGTGTTGGTGTCCCCGCGTAATTCTGTATAATTACCTAACGTATTTGTTTTTTGCATTGGGAAGTCTCATACTTTTAAAAGCAGTGAAAACACAGAAAAAGAAGTATTTCTACGTTGCGGGTATTATGCTTGGAATCAGTTTGTTTGTAAGATTTCCCAATCTTACACAGGCTGCACTGATTGTGGTGGTTATTTATGATGCGATTTTAAGAAGAAAAAGTATAAAGAGTACATTGCAATGTATCGGAATTTGTATACTGGGATATTTAACAGCTGTTTTGGTGATTCTCGGGGGTATCGCGCTCTTTTATGGCGGAAGTGAATATTTTGCCATGATAAAAAGTCTGTTTGCTATGGAGAATACAGAGAGTTCATATTCGCTTGTAAGTATGATTACAGCTCCTCTTTATGTATATATATCACAATTAAAATGGCTTTGGATAATTCCGGTAGCGGTTGGAATCGGCATCATATTATATCGTTTCTGCAAAAAGCCCATTGCAAAATATATTTTTAGTGGTGTCTTCCTGGCGGGAATGTTGGCTATTGTTTTAGCCTATTATAAATTAGGAATATTCTGGAGAGATTATAATAATTATAATTGTTTCATAATATGGGCAGTTGCATTTATTTTATTTACATTAGGACTTGCAGTATTTGTGATATGTTCTAAAAAAGCAAGTCAGTTTGAGAAATGTTTTGCTTGTATGGTGATTGTGATTATTTTGATTACACCCTTAGGAAGTAATAATGCACTATATCCGGTGTATAATAATCTTTTTCTGATTGCACCATTTACCTTTACAATGACAATGAAATATGTGGGGCACAGAAGAAATGATGTATTATGGCCTTTTAAGATTGCTTTATCTGTATTTTGCACTGTACTAATGATACAAAGTTTATTGTTCGGATGGGTTTTTACATTCCGGGATGCCGGTTTTACAACAGGAATAAATGCTACAATTACAGAAAATAGGGTATTAAAAGGAATGCGCACGACTTCTGAACGTGCGGAGCGGATAGAAGAATTATCGGTATATATATACGAAAATGATTTGTGTGGCAGAACAGTATTACCATATGGAGATATTCCTTTTGTATCCTATGCGTTTGAAATGCCAAGCGCATTAAGCAGTAGCTGGCCGGATTTAGACACTGTACTGAATCTCCAAGGCATGACAGAAGAGATGGAAGCAATGGAAGAAGAACCGATTGTGATTATTGCGACTGACTATTACAATGACTTACTGAATTATCCGGATACGGACAACGAAAAGGCATTGTTAATATCAGCCTATATGCAGGAGCATTCTTATCAGGAAACATTCAGGAATGCAAAATTTGTAGTATATCTTCCGCAGTAAAAGCGGTTAAATGGAGGCGAAAAATGATTCGATTTAATGTACCACCCTATACAGGGAAAGAACTTGACTACATCAAAGTTGCAGTGGAAAATCAAAAAATATGTGGTGACGGTGAGTTTACCAAGAAGTGTAACGAGTGGATTGAAGATAAGACAGAGACTAAAAAAGCCTTATTAACAACATCATGTACTCATGCAACAGAGTTGGCAGCGATTCTTGCGGATATTAAGCCGGGGGATGAAGTTATTATGCCGGCATATACTTTTGTATCTACTGCAGATGCGTTTGTTTTGCGTGGAGCAACAGCTGTTTTTGTGGATATCCGTCCTGATACCATGAATATGGATGAAAATTTAATTGAAGCGGCAATTACGGATAAAACCAAAGCAATTGTTCCGGTGCATTATGCAGGGGTTTCCTGTGACATGGATAAGATTATGGAAATTGCTAATAAATATAATTTGGTTGTTATTGAGGATGCTGCTCAGGGTATCATGTCTACATATAAGGGGCAGGCATTGGGAACCATCGGAGATTTTGGTTGTTTTAGTTTTCATGAAACTAAGAACTTTTCCATGGGAGAAGGCGGTGCGCTTTTGATTCGCGATGAAAAAGATGTGGAAAACGCGGAGATTATTCGTGAAAAGGGAACAAATCGCGCAAAGTTTTTCCGTGGACAAATTGATAAATATACCTGGGTTGAAAAAGGCTCATCTTACTTGCCCAGTGAAATGAATGCGGCATATTTATATGCACAATTAGAGCTGGCAGATGAAATTACGGCAGACCGTATGTCAACATGGAATCTGTATTATAATGCCCTTGAAGAACTGGCAAAGGCAGGTAAAATAGAACTTCCTTTTATTCCGGAGGATTGTACACATAACGCCCATATGTTCTATTTAAAGTGTAAGGATTTAGAAGAAAGAACTGCGTTGATTCAGTTCTTAAACAAGAATAATATTATGGCGGTATTCCATTATGTACCCTTGCATACTGCACCGGCAGGTTTAAAGTATGGTCGTTTTCACGGAGAAGACAAATATACAACCAAAGAGAGTGAACGATTGGTGAGATTGCCGTTGTATTATGGATTAGAGAAGGAAAAGACAGAATATATTATTTCCAAAGTTAAAGAATTTTATAGATAAACTATAATGGCAGTTGTTGAAGAATAAGAAAGGAGTGTGCAGAAATGAAAAAATATTTGAAACAGCATTGGTTTGAATATGTTTTTGCATTGCTTCTGATAATTATAATTTCAATTATAGTTAACTTCAAATTTGGTTATGTTTATAGTACAAATGATGACACTATGCTTAAGAATATTATTAATGGGAATTTTACAGGAACCCCGGATAGTCATATGATTTTTATTGCTTTTCCGTTAGCAACTGTCTGGAAGTTACTGTATAGTGTATTTTCGGATGTGTCATGGTATGATTTTTTTATGGTAGGCTTACATTATTTATGTTATTTTTTGATTATTGTGCGTTTGGGGCAACAGGTAGAAGCAAAGAATAATAAAGCAATTATAATGTTAAGTGCCACTTTATTGCTCGGGCTGGTTGACTTGAAATATTTAATAATGCCTCAGTTTACTATTATTAGTGCTCAATTAGCAAGCATATCGCTTTTGTGGATGTTTACGGGTAAAACACAAACAAGGTTTGAATGTTGGTTGGATTATAGTGTTATAGTGTCTACATTGTTATTATCAGCTATGTATAGAAGGGAGCCCTTTTTACTATCATTGCCAATTCTATGTTTAGCTATCTTATATAGAATATGGAAAAACTCAAGCTGCAAAAAGAAAATTGTTAAAAATATAGTTGTATGTATAGGTGTATTATTTATTTTATACTTATTAATAAGTATAGTTGATAATCTTGCATATAGTAGTCCTACATGGTCTGAATTTTCTCGTTCACAAGAAGCGCGAGTTCAAATATATGATTATTCAGGTGTGCCCCAATATGATGATAATCAAAAGGAATACGAAAGTTTATGTATTAGCCATGCAGATTGGTTAGCAATAGACTATTATAATTGCGAGTTCGCAGACGACTTTGATGCAGAAAAGATGGAAGGAGTATCTCGAATGTCCCTGCGAATTTGGAATAATGCAAGTAGTCTATTAAGTATTATCAAGCGAAGCATTTTTTCCTTTTCGGTTAATTTGTTTGAAAATTCGATACAGCCGATTGGGCTTATTCTGGTTGTTGTATATTGCATTGTTTTTCTGTTGTGTTATTATGCAAATGATAAAAAAACGTTAATAATTATATTAAGTATCTTATTGTTTAATATAATTGTATCAGTCTTTCTTATCGGACGTGGACGCTTTCCGGAACGGGTATTATATGGTATGTTATTTAATCAATTAGTATGTCTAATGGCGATTGGCTCAGATTATGCAGAACAGATTTATGAAGGTCTTAGAAAGAAAAAAGAATGGTTAAGTGTAACACTTATAGTGTGCGTTTTAGCTGTGGGATTCTCATCTATATATACATGGCAGATGGTCAAATCTGAACAAACTGCATTGTTGGAAAATGCTGAGGATTGGGAATATATTAATAATTATTTTCAATTTAATCCTGACAATAGATATTGTATTGATACTAAGTCATTCGTTTTCTCGACAGAGAAGTTGTTTTCCGAAGATGTAGAGAGTGAAAATATGATTCGATTGGGTGGATGGATTTTAAATAGCCCGTTGCAGGAACAAAGAATGCAGAATCAAGGAGTTGAAAATTTAGTTCGGCAGGTTGCGGAGGATGAACATTTCTATATTGTTCAGGAGGAAAGCAAAGGGACTGAATGGATAAATATAATCTGGAATGAAAAGGGATATGATGTAGAAGCCATCGTAGTGGATATTATAGAAACACCTAATGGACGAACGTTTGAAGTGATACAAATGCAATAAATGTCAATATTTTATGTAAGGAGACTTTACATGAAAAAAGTAATTGAAAACGATAAAATTTTTCTTCGAAAAATTGAATATTCCGATACGGCTAATATTATAAAATGGCGTAATTCCGATTTTGTAAGAGAGCATTTTATTTATCAGGCGCTTTTTACCAGAGAGTCGCACGAAGCGTGGATGAAGAATATGGTCGAAACCGGTAGGGTGGATCAGTTAATCATTTGCCTTAAGGATGAAACGGTAGAAGGTGTGCCGGTAGGAAGCGTGTACATCCGAGACATAGATCGAAATCATAATAAAGCAGAGTACGGTATTTTTATTGGAGAAGAATCTGCAAGAGGTCAGGGTATCGGAAGTATGACAGCCGCTCTGATGGTGGAATATTGTTTTAAACAGTTAAGATTACATCGTTTATTTTTGCGTGTATTTGCAGATAACCATCAGGCAATTCGAAGTTATGAGAAAGCAGGTTTTGTAAAAGAAGCATATTTAAAAGATGATGTAAAAATAAACGGAAAGTATAGGGATATTGTACTTATGGGGATAATAAATCCGGAGGAAGAATAATGAGTTTGGTTAGTTTTGTAATACCTTGTTATCGCTCGGAAAATACATTGCCGGCAGTAATTGAGGAAATTAATGATGCAATGAATAAGTTGGATGGTTACGACCATGAAGTAATATTAGTGAATGATTCATCCCCGGATGGAACAATTAATACCATTCGCGAATTATGTAAAAAATATTCTAATATTACGGGAATTGATCTTGCTAAAAATTTTGGTCAACATGCGGCATTAATGGCAGGTATGCGTCAGGCAAAGGGGGACATTGTAGTTTGCCTTGATGATGACGGACAGACTCCTGCTGATGAAGTGGACAAGCTTTTAGATAAGTTAAAAGAAGGCTATGATGTGGTATATGCAAGTTATGGAAAAAAGAAACATAGTTTATTCCGCAATTTTGGCAGCAAAGTAAATGAACTTATGACCAGAGTAATGTTAGGGAAACCGAAAGAATTGTATATTTCCAGCTACTTTGCCGTAAAACGTTTCATTGTGGATGATATGCTCCGTTACGAACATTCTTACGCTTATGTCATTGGTTTGGTGTTAAGAGCAACTAAGAATATTACTAATGTGGAAGTGAGACATAGAGCAAGGGCAGAAGGTACTTCGGGATATACTTTAAAGAAGTTGTTGGGGCTATGGTTTAACGGATTTACGGCCTTTTCTATCAAACCTTTAAGAATTGCAACTGTAATTGGTGTGTTATGCGCCGGAGGCGGCTTTTTATATGGAGTATATACTATTGTAAAACGATTATTGTTACCGGATGTTCAGGCCGGTTTCTCGGCATTGATGTCTATGCTGGTTTTTATGGGCGGTATGATAATGTTAATGCTTGGGCTGATTGGAGAGTATATAGGAAGAATTTATATTAGTATGAACAGTTCTCCACAGTATGTGATTCGTGAAGTGATAGGAAGAGACGTTACAGGAAAAGAGTAAATGAAAGAAAAGAAAGAGTTGCATAAATATAATATCGTTAAAGTGCTTGTTAAAGTGATTTGGGGAGCCTTGTTAACTGCGTATGGTATTGCGTGTACTTATTTATATTATATGCAGTCAAATCATAAAGGTGAATTATATTTTGAATCTGATTTACCTTATCATATCGATATGGCACTGGATGGCTGGGGTTATAGTGTAACAGCAATTATATATCGTCTGTTGGATTTATTTCCGATGCGAAATATGTTAATTGCAATTTTCTTATCTTTGTGTACGGTGGGAACAATTCTTATCACATATTATGTATTAAGACCGTATATTAACAATGAAATATGTAGAATAGCGGTTGCTACAATATGTGGCATTGTTATGCCATTTTTTATTCGAGAAATTCATTATCAACGATATATCGGCTATCAGTCAGCTTCCATTTGGCATAATTCGACATATATAGTTTTAAAACTGGTTGCTATTATAACGTTGTTTCTTTGTTTTGATATTGCAAGAAAATATAGCGAAAAATTAGACTGGAAGAAGTGTGTTCTATTTGCAGTATTGCTTGCTCTGACGACTGCTGTGAAAACCAGCTTTGTTGTTGTATTTGCACCGGCGGCTTTATGTATATTAGTTGCGGATGGCTTTGCAGGTGTACCGGTAAAAAGGTTATTTGCAGTGGCAACAACAGTTGTACCAACGATTTTGGTTGTTTTATTTCAAGAAGCTGTTTTGTTTGGTGAAGATACCGGTAATGGTATCGTAATTGAATTCGGATATACCGTTTTTTCGAGAGCAGACAAGCCCCAATATACCATGATATTGTCTGCGTTATTTCCGGTTATAATCTTTTTATTTAATATTATTCCGGTCGTTAAGGATACCTGGAAGGATTTTAAGGTAAAGAAAAAGGGATTGACGCATAGAGAATTTCTTCTTGGCTGGACGATGTGGTTTTTTGGTGCCGTGGAGTTGTTGTTTTTGAAAGAAACCGGCGCAAGAGAAAAGGATGCAAATTTTGCATGGGGATACAGTTTCTGTTTATTTATTTTATTTATGATGAGTTGTATCTATTTTGTACGTAATCTTCAAAATAAAGATTTTTTGGGAGGAAGTAAAGCAGCGAAGGTTATTTATGGTATCGTAATGTGCGGAATTTTGGGATACCATGTATATTGTGGTATTTACTTTTTTATGTGCTTGTTGGAAGGTACAACATATTTTATGTAGAAAATAATTCAGAGGATTTAAATGTGAAAAGAGGAACGATAAAAGAAAAAATTGCATTTGGCATCATTTCGTTGATTAGTGCATTATCGTTATGGTTTACAACATTTATTGGTGCACAAAAGGTGTATCCGCTCAATGATGAAGAGTGCATGCGAATTCTTTTTTTGGGAGACAGTAATTACGCATATGAATACGATGGATATACGATTCCTCAACGTATTGGAGAAGCATTGAATGCTGAGATATATAATTGTGCTGTAGGAGGAACGACAGCTGCAAAGCTACCCACGGCGGATTATATAGATACAAAAATGGATATGTTTTGTTTGCATAATATGGTACGGTTGATGGAAACGTCTGATTTACAAAGTGTTCGCGATTTTCATGGTATTTTTAATGATTATGAGTATCATGGTTTGATTAAAGCAACGATTCTTACGGATATTGATTTAAAGCAAATGGATTATATTGTTATCTCATATGGAGTTAATGATTATACCAGTGGTTTGCCGTTGTATGGTGAAAGTAATTATGACGAGAAGACTTACACTGGTGCATTACGAAAAGCAATAGAAAGGATACAGAACTTGTGTCCGGATGCAAAAATTATTTTATCTTCAATTACGTATTGTGCGCTTATAAACGAGAAAGATTATCAGGATGGATATGAAGTATCATGGGGCGGCGGAACAATAGATGAATATCGGGATGCAATGCAACTTGTTGCGACAGAGTATAAAAACGTATATTTTATAGATAATTTAAATGAATTACCGATTGCATATGAAAATTTTGAACAATATTTGAGTGACGGATTACATTTAAATGCAACCGGACAACAGGTTTATGCAGAACATTTTGTGTCTTTGATAAAGGAAATAGAGAGTGACGTAAATGAAAAGTAAACTGATGAAATGGTCGGCGCTAATAGGACGGGCCGTTCTTTGTGGAGTTGGCGGGCTTCAGATTTTATATGCACTACGATGGGCGTGGGAGAATGGTAGCAATATACAGGATTTTTATGATTCCGGTATATATCTTGGCAATGCTTTAACTATGTGTAGTGATGGATGGCATTTAGTTGGGTATTCGTGTCTATTGAAAATCTTTATGTTGTTTGAGGGCGTGCTTGGAAATAGCTATATTATTTTGTTGTATATTTTTCAAGTAGTCACTTCATTATTGTGTTTTGCTGCAGGATATCAAAGTATTAGTAGGCATTTATTTGATTGTACTATTTCGTATTCTAAAGCGATTTTGCCGGCAATATATATATTGACATTACCGGTTATTTGGCAAATGCAGTTTGCAGTATTGCCGGATGCTTTATGTTTGAGTCTAATCGTTTTAGTTATGGCGAAGTTATTAGAAAATATTGCTGAAACAAAGAAAATAAACATATACTCATATTTGGCTATTTTAGGAAGTGGTTTGTTGATGGGTGTATTAAAATATCATTACTTTTACGGGTTTATTTTCTTGTTGATATTTTATGTCTGCATCATGATTTTTAAAGTTCTCACTTCAAAAAAGAAAATGAGACTTTATATCAATAAGATAATTGCCTTAGTGATAATTTTAGTAATGTTACCGATAACGGTGAACGGCATAAATAAATCTGTGCCAGAGACTGGTAACTATACGTCATACTGCATATCTGCAGAGTTGCTAAGCAGATTTGTTTATCCTAATATTGGGGAGGATTATCAATATTATTCCGAAGAGATAAAAGAAGCTTTGCCGCAAGAAAAAGTAATGAATCCAATTATCTACTATGAAACATATTATGAAGAATTTGGAGTTTTAATACAAAATGTTGAAAAGGAAAACGGCTGTAAATTGTTTTTTGAAATGGCAAAGACAGGTTTTGAGCAGCACACAGAAAGTTTTATTAAGGGGACGATAAAAGAAGTTATATTATACACTTTTGCACCACTTTCGATTGTAAAAAATATGTATAACAATGGAAATTCTCTATATGGACATAATTATACGAAAATGTATGAAATGAGTCCGGGATTAACTGCAGATTATATGCATATTGGGATGAATGGATTATTGCTCACATGTTTGATTGGTATACTAATTGTTTTGTTGGAAATTATTTTCGGCAGACAGTATCTGAAGAGGAATATAGTAATTATTATATTTATGTTTTTGAATATATGGAGTGTTACATTTTTTATGATGTTATTTTCTATAATGAAATTTGATTATAGGATTGGATTGTTTTCAGTATTTATTTGGGCGGTGACATCATTAATATATATCAATGATATTGGTAAAGAATTGAATGGATTAAGAAGTAAATAATATATGAAACATAAATTGGTTACTGAGAAAAGAAAGGATATCGGGTTATGGATAAAATAGCAGTTTTGATACCATGTTATAATGAAGCGCAAACAATTGAAAAAGTAGTAAAAGACGCTCGTGCGGCGTTGCCTGAGGCAGTTATATATGTGTATGATAATAACTCAACGGATGGCACGGCTGAAATTGCAGAGAATGCGGGGGCTGTCGTAAGGCATGAGTATCAACAGGGAAAAGGAAATGTAATTCGTACGATGTTCCGTGAGATTGATGCACAGTGTTATATTATGATTGATGGTGATGATACTTATCCCTTGGAATTTGCAAGAGAAATGGCAGATGCCGTTTTAGAGCGAAATATGGATATGGTGATAGGTGACCGCTTGTCATCAACTTATTTTCAGGAAAATAAGAGACCCTTTCATAATCTGGGAAATAGTGTGGTAAGGGCCGGTATTAATCGTATGTTTGGCTGTAAAATAAAAGATATTATGACCGGATACAGGGCATTTGGATATGGATTTGTCAAAACCTTTCCTGTATTGTCCAAAGGCTTTGAAATCGAAACGGAGATGACCATACATGCTGTTTCAAATAACATGTCCATGGAGAATGTGGTGATAGAGTATCGTGATCGTCCTGATGGAAGTGTATCAAAATTGAACACATATTCCGATGGTCTCAAAGTTATTTTTACAATGGTTAGATTATATAAAAACTATAAGCCTTTTGCTTTCTTTTCTTGGCTTGCAGGAATATTGACTGTATTGGCGGTAGGTTTTATGGTTCCGGTTTTCGTTGATTATATTAATACCGGATTGGTGGAGAGATTCCCTACATTGATTGTATGTGGTTTTGTTGAGTTGGCAGCAATACAATCTTTCTTTGCAGGAATGATATTATCGGATATGACAATAAAAAACAGAAGAGATTTTGAGTTTAGAAGAAATTTAATGCAAAAGGATATAAATAAAATAAGAGAAGAATAATAATATAAAAAGTCGAGAATGTTCTCGACTTTTTGTTTTGAAAAATTATTCTTTTATTATTCTTGCATTGATAAAACCGGAAATACGTTCCGCAATCATTATGCGTCCTTCATCATTTGGTGTGATGCCGTCATTCAATAAGTATTTATCAGCTGTTTCGGCATTAATTTTAATTCCATAGAAGTTATCTACATAAGAAACACCATAATTTTGCGCCTGCGTTTGTAAGGTGGTCATACAGGTGGGAAGATTTCCATGCCCTAAATCTGCCAGATCGCAGCCCTCCAACTTACCGTCTTCCGTTGTTACATAGCAGAATGTAGGAGAAATTAACATTGCCTGCATATTTGGATAGTTAATAGGATAACGTTCAAAACAACCTGTAAAACTTCCTTCCATTGTAGTAACATCATATATGTTTGTAGGATTTGCAATGGGATTTCTGTTTAAATAATCGTGTCCGTCGTAGTAGATAATTAGTAAATCCACAGAAGCATAATCAATGGTCTTCATGAAGTCAATTGTTTCTGTATAGGATTTTTTGTCAATATTATCAGGGAGTAAAGGAAGGGCTTTATATTGTAAATCCCAGTTCCCTGTTTGTATACTGTCAGAAATCCAAAAGAAAGAAAATGCATCAAGGGGATTTTCTTCAATATTGGTAACTGTTGGCTGCAAGGCTGCCATATAGGAACCTTCCAATGCACAATTGTATACCGTTGCTCCGGTTTGTTCTGCAATTTGTTCTGCAATATTTATGCCGCCTTTGTCATAAGCCAAAGTATCATTTCCTAATGCTAAAATAGTCAATTTCCCATCGTCGTTATTATCTGTATATATGGAAGGATCCATAAAGAAGATGAGATCTTCCGGCTCACTTTCTACGTCAACGGATTCATCGATAATATACTCCTGCCCCTGATTCCATATTATAAGGCGCACCACTCCGATAATTAAAATAATGAGAATAAGTATACCTAATGCAATAGGAATAACCCGGTGATAATTTAATTTTCGTTTTGTTTTCTTTTCAGTAGGCTGTTGATTATCCATTTTGCTGCCTCATTTCTTAAATTAATATGTGTCAATATCTTGACCATTTGATTTGAAAAATATTCTACTATTTTTTCTTATAAAAGTCCAGCAAAATCATTTTTTATAAAACCATAGATAAAATAATTTATACAACGTTATTTGCGTTTATAACGTGAAATATACAGTGTCTGCATTTTTTGTAAAGCAGTGGGATCGCCACATTGCCTCTGTAGTTCCAAACGCTCATTGCGACTTAGCCTGATATATGACTCATAAGTTACGGACAATTCCGTAAGTTTACCGTCGCAGGCAGGGCAACGAAGTCTGTGACCGCTTAAAATATGAATTCGTTCGCAAGGATGACAAAAATGAAGATACAACATAAGAAAAACTCCTTTCAAGGTAAATTTTGTCTCATTTGTATCTTGTAATAGGGAATGTATGCTTTTGTAAAACTGCGACTTCTATTATGTCATTTTTTGCGATATAAGTCAATATGAAAAGAAATAAAGAGCTATTTGCCGTTCATCCATCCTCGTCGGAAATCTCCCGGGGAAATGCCTTCTATTTTTTTAAATAATCTGGCAAAATAATTGGGATCATCAATACCGCATTCGGATGCAATTGCTTCAATGGTTTTGTTAGAAAAGCGTAACAGATGCTTGGCATGGGTAATTCGCAAATTCTGCAGATAAGTGTTAATGGTAATGCCATATTGTTGTCTGAAACGACGTGTCAGATAGTACTTGTCAATGAAAAAAACTTTGGATAACTCTTCCAAACTGATTTTTTGGGAGAAATTTTCATCCAGATAATCTTTTATATCGGCAATGACAAGAGCTTTTAAGGGTATTATTTTATTGGTATCATACGGCTCGCAGTCAAGCATAATATTGGCAAGTAATCCCATGATTTTTTCACAAATCATCATATCTTTAGCGGTGCAGGAAGCAGAAGTAAGTGTCTGAAGTTCCGTTAATATTCTTTCGTAGTCATGTGTATGACCGGGATGAAAAACAGGAGAGGGATGTTCGTTGAAAAATTTTTCATATATTTTATTCAAATTAGGACCGTAAAAATGTGCCCAGTGCAGTGACCATAAATCAGTGGAAGTTTTGTGCGAATACGATTTATTGCAATCTAAAAAAACGCAGTCTCCTGCTGTAAGTGCATATGTATTTCCTTCATATATAAGTTCTCCGGAGCCGGATTTAATATAAAAGAAAAGAAAAGAGGCTAAACCGGAGCGTTTACTGGTATGCTCTGATAATGCCTGTAATGTTCCGATTTCCTGTAAATGAATTAAATTGTTTTTTGCAAAGGAGGATGGAGTATATAACACTCGATTGGAAGTTACCATTTTATCCTGAAATAATGTATTTTTCATACAAAATACCTCTTTAAAATACTGATTTTACTACTTTTTAATAATATAACATAAAAGTCAATATTGTGCTAGTAAAACACAAAAAAGACACTGATTATGTTTTTAAAACAAGTGTACAATACTCACAGTGATTAAAAGTTTATAATAAGAAAAGAGGATAAAGCAATGGCAAAAAAAGCATTGATTACAGGTATAACAGGTCAGGACGGTTCCTATTTGGCAGAGTTTTTATTGGACAAGGGATATGAAGTGCATGGTATTACCCGTCGTTCATCTATTTCCAATACGGGGCGTATTGATCATTTGATAGCAAAGGGCAGTATTAAATTACATGATGGGGACTTGACAGATTCTTCTTCGTTGATCCGCATTATCCGTATGGTGGAACCGGATGAAATCTATAATCTTGCGGCACAGTCTCATGTTCAGGTGTCCTTTGATGTGCCCGAGTATTCCGGAGATGTGGATGCCTTGGGAGTGTTGCGTATTCTGGAAGCCGTACGAATGTTGGATATGACGAAAAAGACCAGAATTTATCAGGCTTCAACCTCGGAACTGTTTGGTAAGGTGGAAGAAGTACCTCAGAGAGAAACTACGCCGTTTCATCCATACAGTCCCTATGCCGTAGCGAAGCAGTATGGCTTTTGGATTACAAAAGAATATAGGGAAGCCTATGGAATGTTTGCAGTAAACGGTATTCTTTTTAACCATGAGTCGGAGCGACGCGGCGAAACATTTGTAACCCGTAAAATTACTTTGGCAGCAGGACGTATTGCAGAAGGACTTCAGGACCATTTAGAGCTTGGCAATATGGATTCCTTGCGCGATTGGGGATATGCAAAGGATTATGTGGAATGTATGTGGCTGATGTTACAGCATGACACTCCGGAAGATTTTGTTATTGCTACCGGTGAACAGCATACGGTTCGTGATTTTACCGAGAAGGCATTTGCGTCTAATGGAATTACGATTCGCTGGGAGGGCAAAGGATTGGATGAGAAGGGCTATGATGCCAATACCGGTAAAATGCTGGTTTGTGTGAATCCGGCATGGTTCCGCCCTACAGATGTGGATAATTTATGGGGAGACCCGACAAAAGCAAAGACGGTCCTTGGTTGGAATCCGCAGAAAACAAGTTATGAGGAACTGGTTCGGATTATGGCAGAGCATGACAGGGCACTTGCAAAAAGGGAAGCAGCTTTAAAGAAAGCCTTGGAAGCATAGATAAATAATATTATTATACGTAGGATAGAAGAGTATAAAAGTTATAACAAAACGGAGAACGACAATGATGGAATCGGATGCAAAAATATATGTGGCAGGACACAGAGGAATGGTAGGTTCTGCCATAGTGAGAGAATTACAGAGGCAGGGATATACCAATATTATTACCAGAACCCATAAAGAATTGGATCTATGCAGGCAGGAGGCGGTAGAGGCCTTTTTTGAAAAGGAAAAGCCGGAGTATGTTTTTTTGGCAGCAGCCAAGGTGGGTGGTATTGTAGCCAATCAAAGTGCACTTGCTGATTTTATGTATGAGAATATGATTTTGGAAATGAACGTGATTCATTCTGCATGGAAGAACGGTTGTAAAAAGTTAGAGTTTTTAGGGTCTTCCTGTATTTATCCAAGAATGGCTCCCCAGCCTATGAAGGAAGACTGTCTCTTAACATCGGAGTTGGAAAAGACCAACGAGGCATATGCACTTGCAAAAATATCCGGCTTAAAATATTGTGAATTTTTAAATAAACAATATGGAACGGATTATATTTCTGTCATGCCGACAAATCTGTACGGACCTAATGATAATTATCATCCTACTCACAGTCATGTGTTGCCGGCATTGATTCGCAGGTTTCATGAAGCAAAGGAAAGCGGAGCACCTTTTGTAACCTGTTGGGGCGACGGTAGTCCTTTAAGAGAGTTTTTGTACGTGGATGATTTGGCAAATTTGTGTGTTTTCTTAATGAATCATTATAGCGGTAATGAAACCGTAAATGCAGGAACCGGTAAGGAATTGTCAATCAAAGAGTTGACGGAACTGGTGGCTAAGGTAGTGGGTTATACAGGAGAAATCAAATGGGATACCACAAAACCCAACGGTACGCCGAGAAAACTTCTTGATGTTTCAAAGGCCACGGCTTTGGGCTGGACTTATAAAACAGAATTGGAAGAGGGAATCCGTTTATCCTATGATGATTTTTTGAATAATCCAATGCGTGCAGAACGATAGCTTTTGCGTAATTATAACAGCAGTTTTATTAAAAATATATTTTAAAACATAGGGAGTTGCTAAATGAATATTGTTTTATTGTCCGGCGGTTCGGGAAAAAGACTTTGGCCTTTGTCCAATGATATACGCTCTAAACAATTTATAAAAATTTTTAAAAAAGAAACCGGTGAATATGAATCTATGGTACAGCGGGTGTATCGGCAGATAAGAAATATTGATGCAGATGCTAAAGTAACCATTGCTACTTCAAAAACACAGGTATCGGCCATTCATAATCAGTTGGGAGCTGATGTGGGTATTTCTTTGGAACCGTGCCGCAGGGATACTTTTCCTGCTATTGCATTGGCAACCGCTTATCTACATGATGTGCAGGGAGTATCCGAAGAAGAAGCGGTAGTAGTATGTCCGGTGGATCCTTATGTGGATGAGTCTTATTTTAAGGCGTTGAAGGATTTGGGAGAACTGGCCCAAAATGATACGGCTAATTTGGTGTTGATGGGTATTGAGCCTACCTATCCCAGTGAAAAATACGGCTATATCATTCCTTCCGGGAAAGAAAATGTGAGTCAGGTGGACACTTTTAAGGAGAAGCCGGATGAAAAAACTGCCAAAGAATACATTGCCAAAGGAGCACTTTGGAATGGGGGTGTTTTTGCCTATAAGTTAAAATATGTTTTGAAGCGTGCCCATGAACTCATTGATTTTAAAGATTATTATGATTTGTTTGATAAATACGAAACCCTGACTAAGATAAGCTTTGATTATGCAGTGGTAGAGAATGAGAAAAGCATAGCTGTTATGCGCTTTGCGGGAGAATGGAAAGATTTGGGAACATGGAATACCTTAACTGAGGCTATGGAAGAGTCTGTTGTGGGCAAGGGGATTTTAGATGAAACCTGTGAAAATGTGCATGTGATTAATGAACTGGATGTGCCGCTTTTGTGTATGGGATTAAAGGATGTGGTGGTTTCTGCAAGTCCTGACGGTATTTTGGTTTCTGATAAAAATAAATCCAGCTATATTAAGCCTTATGTGGACAACATCGACGGGCAGATTATGTATGCGGAAAAATCCTGGGGCAGTTACCGTGTTATGGACGTGGAAGAAGGCAGTATGACAATTAAGGTAACCTTGAATGCCGGACATCAAATGAATTACCACAGTCATGAAAGAAGGGATGAGGTATGGACTATTATATCCGGCACGGGGAAGACTGTTGTAGACGGAATGGAGCAAACGGTTAGTGCGGGAGATGTCATTACCATGCAGGCAGGATGTAAGCATACAATTGTTGCAACTACAGAGCTTAAGCTGATTGAAGTGCAACTTGGCAGGGAGATTTCTGTTGATGACAAATATAAACACGAGCCCGAGTACTAAGGGTGAAATCGGACAAGTGAATAAGGGTGAAGGTATAGAACCATTTCTTTTAAAACCGGCATGCAAGGACTATCTTTGGGGAGGAGAGAGGCTTGCAACGGAATACGGCAAAGAGTATGGAATCAGACCTTTGGCTGAAACGTGGGAATGTTCGACGCATTCTGACGGAGTCAGTATCATAGACAGTGGAATTTATAAAGGTATGCCGTTAGATATCTTCATTAAACAACATCCGGAGTGTCTCGGAAGGCATCCTGTAAAAGTCAGTGGTAAAAATGAGCTCCCTATTCTTGTAAAGCTTATTGATGCAGGAGCAAAAGCTTCTGTTCAGGTCCATCCGAATGATGAATATGCATTTAAACATGAGCAGGGACAAAACGGCAAGGCAGAAATGTGGTATGTATTAGATGCCTGTGAGGATTCCAGGTTGGTGTATGGTTTTTATCAGGATACGGATGTGCAGACTGTAGAAAACAGTATAAAAAACGACACAATTGAAAAATATTTACGTAAAATAAAGGTAAAAAAGGATGATGTCTTTTATATAAAGCCCGGATGCGTACATGCTATTGGGGCAGGGGTGTTGATAGCTGAAATACAGCAGAATTCCAATTTGACCTATCGGTTATATGATTATAACCGTAAGGATAAGGACGGAAAATTTCGTGAACTTCATGTAAAAAAGGCCTTAGAAGTTGCAGAATTGCGTGGCGATAGTGAACCGAAGCAACCCATGCGTATACTGAAGTATCAACCGGGATGCGCTACGGAACTTTTGTGCCGTTGCAAACATTTTCAGGTGGAAAGAATGTTAGTAAATACAGAAGACAGGGCAAAAGGAGTGGAATTATCTGCGGATGAGGAATCTTTTATTGTATTGATGTGTATAGAGGGAACGGGTATTATAAAGAGCAGAGATGATATTCATTTTCATAAAGGACACTGTATTTTTGTACCGGCAGGCTGTAGAGATATTGAGATTACAGGTAGAATGCAGTTTTTAAAAATAAGATGCTAGTAAAAAGGAGAGTCTGTAAAAAACAGATTCTCTTTTTACTTTTTATTTCCAATTACGAAATGTTACAAATAGGATACATATTTTACCATATAATTAAAATTGAAAAAATGTTGAAACGTGTATATTAACATGCTATAATGTTACGGAAATGTTACAATGCAGATAAAATGCATATTGTATGGTCTATTTTTAAGATAAAGGAATGGTAAAATGGTAAGAGATAATTTAAATTTAGAGGAACTGGAATGGTCTGATGAAGAAGATTTCAATTTGGACGAGGAAACGTTGGTTCGTTCAACCGTGGAAACTTTGCAGGCCAATGATGTAAATTCTGTTGATGTGGATGCGACAAAAGTAATTCCTTCTGTTGAAATAGAAGCGCAGGTTACTGAAGCACAGAATGCAGATGTGGAGGAACTTCTGGATCTTATTGATACACAGTTTAGTGAAACAAAGGTAATGCCTGAGTTATCGGAAACAACGAAGGCAGAAGAGATGCAGGAAAAGGACTTGGGAGCGACACGTGTAATTCAGGCGGCTGTTATAAATGATGCTTTTGAAGATGATGAGATTGAATTGACGGCAGAAGAAGCTGAAGAATTGGGCGACTTGTCTTATCATGATGAGGATGTGGTTCCTGTTAAGAAGGAATCAGCACCGACGAAACATCCCGGACAGGCAAGGAGTCAGGCGAATCGTAAGAAAACAGATGGAAAAGCAGCGGTAAAAACCGGAGACGGAAGGAATATTAAAGTGCAGCATAAGAAGAAAAATGCCTTTGAAAAATTTATATTAAATTTATCCTGGATGGATGCTGTAATTGGTTTTACCGGTGTGTTGGCGGCTGTAATTTTAGTGTTTGTTTTGGTGTTCTGGGTAAATAACAATAATAAAGTAAATGATCTTGGTGAATTTGCCACAGTGGGTGTGCAACTTAGCGAGTTGGATACCGTTGGTCGAAACGGAATTAACCGTATTGTATCTACCAGCGGTGGTGATGTAATCGGTGAAGCTTTTATTCCTTCGGAAAATGGAGAAGAAGAAGCAATCATGGTTTCTGTAAGTTTTACTTCGATTGAGAAGGATTTAAAAATCAAGTTTACGGACAAAGCAAATGAGAAACTGATATCAGGAATTGCATTTGAACTCGAAGTAGTAACTCCTTCCAATGAAACACTGACATGGACGGATGATGACTTAGACGGAATGATTTATAAAGAAGGTCTTGAACCCGGTGCTTATATGGTAATTATCAAGTCAGTAGACGAGTTTTCCTTCCCGTCTGATGCTACTAAAGTCATGGTTAAAGACAAGATTTCATATCAGGTTATCAATGTATTGGATGAAGTAAAAACAGAAGATGAAATCAATGTTGAGGTAGAAGATACCGAAGATAAAGATAATATTGATAGCGAGACTTTGTTGGCTGATACTGTAAAATGGGTAGCGTCAAAGAAAGAAATCAGTTCCGGGGCTGACGGATATGCAGCTATTGAAAAGTCAACAATTACTGATCCGGCTACGCTTGTACAGGCATCGGTAGGCGGATTCTGGAAGGTAAATACAGTATCGGTAGCGGTTGGAAGTACAACAAACCTTACTGTAAATAACTTTACACCGGAACAGGGTGTTGAATATAGTTATGCATGGAGTTCAAGTAACGCCGGAGTGGCTTCGGTCAGCGGAACAGCAGCAAGTGCAACTGTTACCGGTGTGGCAGCAGGTGAAAATATAACTATAACATGTACCATTACCAATAAGACTACAGGTGCGAGTGTCGGAAATCAGACGTTTACAGTTACGGTTACTGATGCAGGAACAGGGTCGTCAGAGAATCCTTCAGAGAACCCTTCAGAAAATCCTTCAGAGACAACGCCTTATGTTAAAACCATTACTTTGGATAAGACTACAGCAGAACTTAAGATGAATGAAACATTGACACTTACTCCGGTTGTTGAGGTAAACGGAGAGTGCGATAAGAACGTAACATGGTCAACCAGTAATGCGGCGATTGCTACGGTTGCCAATGGTGTGGTAACTCCTGTTGCAGCCGGAGATGTAACCATTACGGCGACAACTGCCGGTAAAGATAAAGATGGTAAGGCCTTAACGGCAACATGTACTATTAAGGTTGTTGCGTTGGGAGATTTATCACTTAAGGTAAATGCTGCTACAGGTACGGTATTGGTAGGTGAAACTTATACAATCATTCCTACTGTGGAGAATTATCTGAAAGATAAAACAGTTACCTATACTGTTGATAAAAAAGAAATTGCTACTGTAGATGCCAATGGTGTGGTAACCGGTGTTGCCAAAGGAACAGCTGTTATTACAGTGACAACCGTTGAAAAAGGTAAAGATGATAAAGCACTGACAGCAACCGTAACCATTACCGTTAAGGCTAATCCTAAGAAGGATACTACAACCTTGTTAAAAGACAGTGCAGGTAATCAGGTATATATTAAAGATGCTGCAGGCAAGTATGTACAGGCTAAATGGGCGGATTATTATACTGCTACTGCATTCTATATTGAGGCAGAACCTACCTACACTTATTATGGCTGGCAGACACTAAACGGTAAGACATATTTCTTTGATGAGAACGGTAAAAAAGTAACCGGTGAACAGGTTATTTCCGGTGTGAAATATAATTTTGCCAGTGATGGTTCACTGTCCATGAATGGTGGTGTGCTTGGAATTGATGTAAGTAAATGGCAGGGAAATATTGATTGGACAGCGGTTAAAAATTCCGGCATTTCCTTTGTAATTATCCGATGCGGATATCGTGGTTCTTCTACCGGTGTTTTGGTGCAGGATCCTAAATTTGAAACTTACATCTCCGGTGCGACCAAGGCAGGATTAAAAGTAGGACTTTACTTCTTCTCGCAGGCTATAAATGAAAAAGAAGCCGTGGAAGAAGCATCAATGGCGATTGCATTAGCGCAGAAATATACGATTTCATATCCTATCTTTATTGATACGGAATGGACCAGTGGTGGTCGTGCTAATAATATTAGCAAAGAAACAAGAACTGCTGTATGTAAAGCATTCTGTGAGACTATTAAGGGTGCAGGTTATACTCCCGGTGTATACGCATGTAAGTCGTGGTATCAGGATTCATTAAATGTAAGCACATTAAATGCATATAAGATATGGCTTGCACAGTATGCATCACAGCCCACATATACCAACAGATACGACATGTGGCAATATACTGATAAGGGTAGTGTGAACGGAATTACAACGAACGTTGACATGAATATTAGTTATTTAGGCTATTAAAATTTAAGGGCAGAGTTTTTCTCTGCCCTTTATTATGTTTAGAAACAAAAGAAAAGCATGTGCAAAAGATGAACCTGCACATGCTTTTAATTTTATAAAGTAAATTATTTTTTGTAATATGCCACCAACTTATTTACGGCGTGAATGACGTCTTCTACATCCTGATCTGTCATGGAATAGAAAAGAGGAATGGTAATAATCCTTTCATACAAATGTTCGGCTGCGGGGCATATTCCTTTTTGATAACCGAGCTTTTCATAGTGCGAATGATAATATACCGGAATATAGTGTACCTGAGGATATATATTTTCTGCGCATAATGCGTCAAAAAAATCTCTGCGGTTGCAGTTTAGAAGCTCCAGATTTAGCTGAATAATGTATAGGTGCCTGGTAGTATCGGATTCCGGGATTTCTTTTTGAATAATAATTTCAGGTAAATCTTTAAATGCCTCGTTATATCTGGCAACAATTTCTTTTCGCCGTTTTGAGAAAGCAGGGAGTTTGTCTAACTGACTGGCAGCTAAAGCTGCCTGAAAGTCGGTAAGGCGGTAATTGTAGCCTAGTTCTACTTCTTCATAATACCAAGGGTTATCATTCACATTAACCATCTCTTCTGTATTTCGGGTAATTCCGTGAGCGCGCAAACGAAGAAGTTTTCGATAAAGATTTTCGTTGTTTGTGGTAATGGCACCACCTTCTCCTGCGGTTATGGTTTTAACCGGATGAAAGCTAAAGGTGGTCATATCAGCAATGCTACCTACCGGACGATTGTTGTATTTGGTGCCAATTGAATGGGCAGCATCTTCGATTAATACCAAATTATACTCATCACATATACTTCTGATTTCGTCTAATTCCACAGCTTGACCGGTAAAATCTACTGCAACAACGGCTTTGGTTGCAGGTGTGACGTGCTCGCGGATGGAAGCAGGTGAAATATTATAGGTTTCGGGATTGATGTCTGCAAAAACAGGTTTTGCTTTGCAGTAGAGGGCGCAGTTCGCAGAGGCTGCAAATGTAATCGGTGTAGTTATGATTTCGTCGCCTTCGCCTAATTCAATTGCCATGCAGGCTAAATGAAGTGCGGCCGTACCATTACTTACTGCTACGGCATATTTTGCACCTGTAATTTCGCAAAGCTTTTTCTCGAATTCGTTAATTTTAGGACCACAAGTGATATATCCGCTTTTTAAAACCTCTGTTACGGCTTGAATGTCCTTGTCATCTATATATTGTCTTCCATAGGAAAGTTTGGTTTCTCTGACGGGAGTTCCGCCGATGATTGCAGGTTGATTCATAATAAACTCCATTCAAAATTATTTTGTGGAACAACAAAAAATATTTTGCTTGTCCATTCTTCATTAAGTATAAGTCAACTTGGAAACGGTTTCAATCATTTTCATTGTTTTTTTTGTGGTTCCTATGTATAATAGCACTAGAGAAAGAGGTACATGAAATGTTTCAGATACTTTTAAATTTTTTTTGGCTGATAGCTATTCCTTTTGGCTGTGGACTATTGGTTACTAAGTACATGCCGGAAGATAAGCAAACGGCAGGGCAAACGTGGGTAAACGGTTATCTGATTATGATAGCCTTCTTTCATTGCTTTTATTTGGCTTTTGTGTTGTTGGGGAGTACTTCGTTTAAACTTTTGACTCTTGTCTTTGGTGTTTTTATTGTTATATTTGCTTTGATTTCTGCGTGGGTCGGAAGAAAAATAATATATATATGTTTTTTGCGTATGAAGAATAAAGAGGCATTGATTTTAAAGAGTGTCTTTGCGGTTGTTGTAATATTACAAATTGTAATGCGTCTTTTGCAACAAGTTTCGGACGGAGATGATGCGTTTTTTATCGCTACGGCAACCGCAACTTGGAGCAGCAACACAATGAATTTAATTCGACCATATACAGGTTTTGTTACAGAATATTTAGATGTGCGGCATGCCTTTTCTTCTGCACCGATTTGGCTTGCTTTTTTATCGAAAGTAACAATAGTACATCCGGCGATTATGGGGCATAGCGTGTTGGCGCTGATTTTAATTATATTACATTATATCGTGATTCTTAATATAGGAGATGTCCTTTTTAGGAGAAAGAAGACCGAAAAATATATCTTTGCAACAATTATCGGATTATTTAATATGTATGGGTATGTGAGTATATATACGGCGCAGACTTTTTTCTTGACAAGAACCTGGCAAGGGAAAAGTATTTTTGCAAATCTGCTCTTGCCGTGCATATTTATGGTGTTAATATGGCTTGCTGAAAAGAAAACAGAAGCAAAAGATGAAAAAATATATTGTATTATAGCGGCAACAACTATGTTTGCGGCGACAGCTATGACAACTATGGCAGTATTTATTATTCCTTTTGTTTTTATGTTGGGACTTATATTTTTAGCAATTTTTCGGAAAAATCCGAGATTATTATGGAAGGGGCTGCTTGCCTGTGTGCCGACAGGTATTGTAGGACTTATATTTTTAATGGCTTAGGTGGAAAGGAAACAATGAGATGGTAGGAGCTAACGGCTCTACGTGGGCTATGTTACAACTGTATATGGGTAATGGCAGTCTGATGCTGCTGTTTGTAGTTTCCTTGATTTATTTGTGGATTACAGAGAAAAATAAAGGGATTAAAGCGGTTCTTGTTTATGTATCGGTAGCGGTATTGGCACTGTTTTTCTTTCCTTTTTTATCCTATGTGGTGATTAATGTAATGAAAGAAGAGGAGATATATTATCGTCTGTTGTGGATGCTTCCGATGAGCATCGTCATTGCTTATGCAGCGGTAAAATTTCTTGGCAATATTAAAAAGAAATGGTTACAGGGAGTTTTGCTGTTTCTGTTGGCTGTATATATAATTGTAGGTGGTCATTTGGTATATAAAAGTCCTCAGTTTAGTAAGGCTCAAAATGTATATCAGCTGCCGGATGCCGTAATTCATATATGTGACGCGATAGAAGTGCCGGGACGTGAAGTTATGGCGGTATTTCCGCATGAACTGGTGCAGTATGTCCGTCAATACAGCCCGTATGTGATGATGCCTTACGGCTATGATGCACTGGTAGAGCGTTGGGGGATGCCGGATGAGTTGGAGATTGAAATGCGAAAAGAAATCTCTGATGCAGAGCGTCTTGCTGAATTGGCAAGAGAACGTAACTGCCATTATATTATTTTAAATCAGGGACATGTTGTAGAAGGTACACTTACAGATTATGATTTTTCACTTGTTTTTGAAATGGACGGATACGATGTATATCTCGATAACAATGCTTATTTGGGATTATGGGATTAAAAGGTGTGAAATACCTAAAAAAGTAGATTTTCTATAGGTTTTATGTTATAATACAATTTAGTATGTTCTGCACCGAAAAGAAGCAGATAAAAAGGAGACAGGCCATGAAGACTTATCTTGTAACGGGTGGTGCCGGATTTATCGGTTCCAATTACATTCATTATATGTTTGAGAAGTATGGTGATGATATTCGCATTATTAATGTGGATGCGTTGACCTATGCAGGAAATCTTGAAAATTTGAAAAGTGTAGAGAATCGTTCTAATTATACTTTTGTGAAAGCTGATATTACAGATAAGGATGCTATCGGTAAGATTTTTGCGGAGAATGACATTGACAGAGTTGTACATTTTGCAGCAGAAAGTCATGTTGACAGAAGTATCCGTAATCCCGAAGTGTTTGTAAAAACCAATGTAATCGGTACGGCGGTTATGCTAAACTGTGCCAAGGCGGCATGGGAACTTCCGGACGGAACTTTTAAAGAAGGAAAGAAATTCCTTCATGTATCTACGGATGAGGTATACGGTTCGCTTCCGGATGATGAAAATGCATTCTTTTATGAGACAACGCCTTACGATCCCCATTCGCCTTATTCGGCAAGCAAGGCAGGGTCGGATATGTTGGTAAAATCGTATATGGATACGTATAAATTCCCGGCAAATATTACGAACTGTTCCAATAATTACGGACCGTACCAGTTCCCGGAAAAGTTAATTCCGTTGATTATCAATAATGCATTGCAAGGGAAGAAACTTCCGGTTTACGGAGATGGTAAAAATGTCCGTGACTGGCTGTACGTTAGAGACCATGCGAAGGCGATTGATATGGTGCAGGAGAAGGGTAAGCTTTTTGAAACTTACAATGTAGGCGGACATAATGAAAAGCAAAACATCCAAATTATTGAGATTATTTTGGAGACACTGCAGGAGATGCTTCCTGACAGCGATCCACGTAAGGCATATATTAACAAAGAGTTGATTACTTATGTGGAAGATCGTAAGGGACATGACAGGCGTTATGCCATTGCGCCGGACAAGATTCGGGCTGATTTGGGATGGGAGCCTGAGACCATGTTTAAGGATGGTATTAAGCTGACTATACAGTGGTATTTTGAGAATGAAGATTGGATGAAACGTGTTACCAGCGGAGATTATCAGAAATACTACGAAGAAATGTATCAATAAAACCATAAATGGGGACGGTAAGCGCCGTTCCCATTCAGTGCGTATAAAAGGAGATAAAAAATGAAGGGTATTATTCTTGCCGGAGGTTCCGGAACACGACTTTATCCGCTGACGAAAGCAATTTCAAAGCAAATTATGCCGGTATATGACAAGCCGATGATTTATTATCCGTTGTCTATTTTAATGTTGGCCGGAATTCAGGACATTTTGATTATATCTACTCCCAGAGATTTGCCGGTTTTTAAAGAACTATTCGGTGACGGTTCACAATTGGGACTTCGTATGGATTATGCGGAGCAGGCATATCCCAGAGGGCTTGCAGATGCATTTATTATCGGAGAGAAATTTATCGGCGATGATAGCGTGGCATTGATTCTTGGGGATAATATTTTTTATGGACAGAGTTTCTCTAAGGTGCTTAGAGAGGTGGCATCAATGGAAAAAGGAGCTACTATTTTTGGGTACTATGTAAGAGATCCCAGAGAGTATGGCGTAGTGGAATTTGATGAAAACGGTAAGGCTTTGTCGATTGAAGAAAAGCCGGAACATCCAAAGAGTAACTATGCAGTGCCCGGTTTGTATTTTTATGATAACGATGTAGTTGAAATCGCTAAAAATGTGAAGCCTTCAGCCAGAGGTGAGATAGAAATTACCAGCATTAACAATGAATACCTAAGAAGGGGAGAGTTGAATGTAAGAACACTGGGCCGTGGCTTTGCATGGTTGGATACAGGTAATCATGATGCGCTTCTTGATGCATCTGATTTTGTGGCAGCGTTCCAGAAACGTCAGGGATTGTATATTTCATGTATTGAAGAAATTGCATATAAGCGTGGTTTTATTTCTAAGGAACAGTTATTGGCATTGGCAGAACCTTTAATGAAAACAGCTTATGGTCAGTATTTGATTGAGGTTGCGAACGGTCTGTAGGATTTGACGAAAAGGAAGAATACAATAATGGATAAGAAAGTAAGAAACACAGCAATTGTTTCCGTGATTATTTCTATACTTCTGATTTTGTCTGTAGTTTTACTGATAAATGGTTTAGAAAAAGGAAAAACATCTTATCCGACAGTCCCCGGTGCGGCGGAGAATGTAGAGACGCAAACTGCGTCGGAGGAAGATAAAAGCTTTTTAAACGATACCGATTTTTTGGACGAATATCAACCCTATGCCGGTGAAATAAGAGATGATGGAAAACAGAAACTTTCGCTTTTAATCAGTTCGGTGGAAAGGGATTTGCGTGTTCGTGTAATTGATGAAGATGGGAATTCTGTTGAAGGTGAAAAATTCTATATCACGGTGGAGGGCATCGGAGAATATAAAGATTTAGATGCAGACGGATACATTTATATTGCAGGCATTAAACCGGGGAGCTATTATGTTTCATTGCAGGATGTAGATGATTACGAAGTGCCGGAAAAGGTTAAGGTCAGTGTAAAGGACAAGATTGAGTTTGCCAAATTAGACGATATTTCGTATTTGATTAAAACCGAGGATGAAATTGATGCAGAAGCAGAAGATACTGCAAATCATGAGGTGGAAGCAGATGCAACGGAGCATACCGGAGCGTGGAATGATAAGCAAAATGCAGTACTGGGTATTGATGTTTCAAAGTGGAATAGAAATATTGATTGGGAAGCAGTGAAAGCATCCGGTGTGGAATTTGTAATTATCAGATGCGGATACAGAGGTTCTAAAACCGGAGCGCTGGTTGAAGATCCGTATTTCAAACAAAATATAGAGGGTGCAACAAAGGCTGATTTGAAGGTGGGTATTTATTTTTTTACTCAGGCGATAAATCAAAGTGAAGCTATTGAAGAAGCAAGTATGGCTTTGAGCCTTATAGAAGGTTATGATTTAGACTATCCGATTTTTATTGATACGGAAGGCTCCGGAGGCCGGGCGGATAGTTTGGATACGGCTACCAGAACGGCTGTGTGCCAAGCATTTTGCGAAACGGTGGAATCCGCAGGATATAAAGCAGGTGTTTATGCAAGCCGTAATTGGTTTTATAACAAGGTAGACGACGATATGTTGTCCCAATATAGCATTTGGGTTGCAGAGTATCGGGAAGAGCCGTTGTACACCGGTCGATATGATATGTGGCAGTATACATCATCGGGTCAGATTGATGGTATAGAAGGCCGTGTAGATTTGAATTTATCCTTTGCAGACGGATAAAATTATGATTTTAGTTTGTACGAAGGAAATTATATTTCTTTGAAAAAAATAAAAACAGTGAGGAAAAGAAGATGGGTAAATTTCAAGTGGAAACTTGTGAAATAGAAGGCTTAAAAATCATTACTCCAACCGTATTCGGAGATGAAAGAGGCTATTTTATGGAGACTTATCAGTATGAGGATTTTAAGGCGGCCGGAATCGATGTAACTTTTGTTCAGGACAATCAGTCTGCATCCAAGAAGGGTGTTTTGCGAGGCTTGCATTTTCAGATTAATTATCCTCAGGATAAACTGGTTCGTGTTATCAGCGGTGAAGTATATGATGTTGCCGTGGACTTAAGAGAAGGTTCGCCCACATACGGACAGTGGCATGGAGAATTGTTATCTGCTGAGAATAAAAAGCAATTCTTTATCCCGAAGAACTTTGCTCACGGTTTTTTGGTGCTTTCCGAATATGCGGAATTTTGCTATAAATGCACGGATTACTATCATGCAAATGATGAGGGAGGATTGCTTTGGAGCGATCCGGAAATCGGCGTAAAATGGCCTATTCCTGAAGGTGTGGAGCTTACAATCTCCGATAAGGATAAAAAGTGGGGTTCCATTAAAGATTTGAAGAAATAGAAAGAATACTCCTGAAAGAAGGGATTAGATATGGCGGAAAACAAAACTTCTGCAAAAAAAGGATTTCCGAAGTGGTTGGGAATTGTATTAATTATTGTGGTGGCTGTCATTGCAATGGCAATTCTCCTTCTTCATCACAATCCGCTGGCGGATCCAAAAGAAGAAATTATTAAAAAATTATTTGCATGTGCGGTTATTTTTGTGGCGGTAATAGGAGCAACGACACTTTATGATAAAATTGTAATTTTACCACAAGAATTGTTGCAAAACAGAAAATTAATATGGAAGCTTGCAAAGAATGATTTTAAGACCAGATATGCGGGTTCTACCATGGGACGTGTTTGGGCCTTTGTTCAGCCGGTGGTAACGGTCTTGATGTATTATTTTGTGTTTGGCGTTATTTTCCCGGCAAAGGCGCAATTGGTTGCAAGCGGAATTGAAGCACCTTATGTGCTTTGGTTGACGGCAGGACTGGTTCCATGGTTTTATTTTTCGGAAGCTTTGGGAAACGGTACTTCTGCATTGGTGGAATATAATTACCTTGTTAAACAGGTAGTGTTTAAAATCAGTATATTGCCGATTATCAAGGTGATTGCTGCAACTTTTGTACATGTGGCGTTTGCGGGAATTTTACTGATATTCTATTTCTGCTATGGTTTTGCACCGAGTTTATATTTGCTTCAGCTGGTGTATTTCAGTTTTTGCATGTTTGTATTGGTTTTGGCTATTAGCTATACAACTTGCGCAGTAGTAGTATTTTTTAAAGATTTAACACAGATTATACAGATCGTATTACAGGTGGGAATGTGGGCCACTCCTATTCTTTGGGACTTAACATACTTACCTGAAAAATACAGAATTTTATTTAAATTAAATCCGGTATACTATATTGTGAACGGTTATCGAAGCGCATTATTTGAGAAACAATGGTTTTGGGATGATTTTTATTCCACAATGTATTTTTGGATTACCACGGTTGTAATTTTTGGAATCGGAACATTGGTATTTAAGCGCTTGAAAGTTCATTTTGCGGATGTATTGTAGAAGGATTTTATAACGGAGTATACATGGAAACAAAAAATACTGAATTAATGGATAATAAAATAGATGACAGGCCGATCGCCATTTCGGTAGAAAACGTAAGCAAGGTTTATAAGCTCTTTAAAAAACCGGCTGATCGTGTTATTGATGCATTGCATTTGGCTCCTTGGCGAAAGGTGCCACAGCACCATGCATTGAATGATGTGAGTTTTGAAGTGCGTCAAGGTGAGATGGTGGGAATTATCGGAACAAACGGTTCCGGTAAATCTACAATTCTTAAGATTATTACAGGTGTATTGCATCCGACAAAAGGTGATGTAAAAGTAAACGGTCGTATTTCTGCTCTTTTAGAGTTGGGGGCAGGGTTTAATCGTGAATATACCGGTATTGAAAATATTTATTTGAACGGAACCATGATTGGCTTCAGTAAAGAAGAAATTGATGCAAAACTGAAAGATATATTAGATTTTGCGGATATTGGCGACTTTGCATATCAGCCTGTTAAAACTTATTCTTCCGGTATGTTTGTACGTTTGGCATTTGCGGTGGCAATTAACATTGAGCCGGAAATTCTGATTGTAGATGAGGCACTTGCGGTAGGTGACGTTTTCTTCCAAGCTAAGTGTTATCGTAAATTCGATGAGTTTAAGAAACTTGGTAAGACTATTTTGTTTGTAAGTCATGATTTGAGCAGTATTGTAAAATATTGTGACAGAGTTGTTTTGTTAAACAAGGGAACGAAGCTGGGAGAAGGCAAGGCCAAAGAAATGATTGATATTTACAAGCAGGTACTTGTGGATCAATATGATGAGGCAGCAATCGCAGAAAATAAAAATAGCGGTGTTTTATTGGATCAGGGGGCGAATCCTGATTTGCTGGAATACGGTTCAAAGAAAGCAGAGATTACGGATTGTTATATCACGGATGATAAGGGGAAACACACCAATGCCATTATAAAAGGTTCGACTTTTACCATTCATATGAAGGCTAAGTTTTTGGAACGCGTTCAGGCTCCTATTTTTGCTTTTACCATTAAGAACGCAAAGGGTACGGAAATTACCGGAACAAATACCATGTTTGAACGGGCGTTTATGGAATCGGTAGATAAAGGCATTTGTAAGGAAATCACATTTAAGCAGAAAATGGACCTGCAGGGAGGCGAATATCTTTTATCGCTTGGTCTGACCGGCTATGAAGGAAGTGATTTTACCGTATATCACAGATTATATGACGCAATTAATATTACGGTTATTTCAGATAAGGATACGGTAGGCTTCTATGATATGAATTCCCAAGTGGAGGTAATAAACGCTGAACGAGACGGCGACAAAGACAATATTGTAAAAATGCCCAGAGCGAAGTAAAAAAGCGGATGCAAGGAGCATTGGAGGAAAAGATGCAGGAGCAAATCGGCAAAATTATTCTTGATAAGAAATATTATCCCGGTGTGGATTTATATTGTGACGGTACAATTGAAGACGAGATTCTTACTATTGTAAAAAATGAAAAGCCTGATAATTATCGTAAAGTGATAGAAGAACGGGCAAGTTGGCCGATTTTTTATCATCTTTCTTCTTTGCGTGAAAATATTGTGGAGTGGCTTCCTATCGGCAAGAGTGATAAAGTATTGGAGGTTGGTTCCGGTTGCGGTGCAATTACCGGTGCTTTGGCGCGGAAAGCAGGAAGTGTTACCTGCATTGATTTATCACGTAAGAGAAGTATGATTAATGCTTACAGACATCAGGACATGGATAATATTTATATTCATGTAGGGAATTTTAAGGATGTTGAGAAGGATTTGGATTGTGATTATGACTATGTTATGCTCATAGGTGTTTTTGAGTATGGACAGGGCTATATGGGTTCGGAAACTCCTTACGAAGATTTTATGAATATCCTGAAGAAACATTTAAAGCCCGGCGGACATATGGTGATTGCCATTGAAAACAAGTTGGGACTTAAGTATTTCGCAGGCTGCAGGGAGGACCATTCCGGTAAATATTTTGACGGAATTGAGGATTATCCCACGAAAGAAGGCAGCGCCAGAACCTTTTCGCGAAAAGGGCTGGAAGCTATTTTGGATAAGTGCGGCGTTGAGGAATATTCTTTTTATTATCCGTATCCCGATTATAAATTTCCTACTACAATATTTTCGGACAGAAAGCTTCCGAAAATGGGCGAGTTGTATCAGAATATCCGTAATTTTGACCGTGAAAGAGTTCTTTTGTTTGATGAGCAGAAGGCCTTTGACATGGTTATCAGAGAAGGCATGTTTCCTCATTATTCCAATTCCTATATGATTGTAACCGGTCCTGAGCTTGGAACGGAGTATGTAAAATATTCCAACGACAGGGCACCGGAATTTGCAATACGTACGGATATTGTAAAAGATGCTAACGGGCATTTTGTGGTGAAGTACGGAATGACAAAGGATGCAGATGCTCACATTACCAATATGGAGGCTATGAGCAAGGCGCTGGAGTCTGCTTATAAGGACACCGGGCTTTGTATAAATCGTTGTGAGAGAAAAGATGGTCTGGTATTTGAATTCCTTGACGGTGTTACCTTGGAAGAAATGCTGGATGAATGCATTATAAAAGAACAAAAAGAAAGCTTTCTTTCTTTGATAGACAGATACAGAAATATTTTGATGGCCGGAAGTGACAGTAACGTGGCAGACTATGATTTGATTTTTCAGAATATCATGGTTGACGGTGAAAAATGGACGGTTATTGATTATGAATGGACATTTGATAAAAAGATTTCGGCAGATATTTTGTTCCGAAGAGCTTTGTATTGCTATTTTGCAGATCGTAAAACTAGGGAAAAGGCAAAAGAATGGCTTACAGAAAAATATCCCAATGAGCAACTGACAGAAGGCGAAGTGTGGGAAAAGGTTTTGAATGCCGAGAGGGAGTTTCAGAAATACGTTCAGGGTGATTATATGGCGGCTTCCGAGATTCGTCATGCTATCGGAAATCCTGTATATTCTCTAGAATATTTGCTTGATTGCATTGGTTCCAAAGAGAGGATTCAGATATATGAAGATACCGGCAAGGGATTTTCGGAAGCGGAATCTTATTTTGTGGAAAAAGTCAGAAGAAATGGTACAGAAATTACATTTGATATAAAATTAAAACGAGATTTAATAAATGTAAGAATCGACCCTGCTAATCGACCTTGTATTCTCAATATACAGTCAGTCACATTAAACGGACAGGAAATCGTGACGGAATTAACCGGAAAGGGAAGAAACGGTAAAGGTGCTCACAATGGAGTGAGACTTTCAGAGACTGCCTTCTTCTTTGGTAACGGAGATCCCCATTTTAAGTGGAATGTTTCGAAACTGACAGAGAAAAAGGATGGGGTATTGCACATACAGATGCAGGTTGATTATATATCGGCAGAAAGTGCTGCTTGTTTGCAGAATGGTCTGCGTATCAAAGGGAAGCTTGAAAGTGGAAGGTAAGTATGCTTGGTAAGTTGAAGCGAAAAGTTCAAAACAGAATGGTTGCCCGTTGCTTTCGGGAGTATAGCCAACAATTGAATAAGCAACAACATGTCTATGATGAGTTCATGCAAAAAAAAGGCAAAGAACTCTTGGAGAAGTACGCATCAAAAGAGACAAAGCTTACGGCAAGACATGTAAAAGTTTCTGAATTGAAAGATATATTGCTGAGTGGAGAAAGAATACAGGAAGATGTGTTGATTGTAACAAGGGGAGAAGGTATTTTGGCCCCTGTTGCTACCAATGTGATTCTTTCTTATTTCGAAGAAGAGCCGGAGATTATTTTATTTTATCCGGGAGAGGATGTTTGCATCGGCAAGGCGGCGGATTTGGAACGTTTTCATAAAGAAGGAGTTAAGCTTTCACAGAGGTGTTATCCTAATTTGAAGCCTATTCCTTCGGAAGAAACCCTCTTTTCGTATATGTATATGGGCAATGTATGGGCAGTCAGAAAGAATGCTTTACAGAATCTTAATTTTTTACAGACGGAAGATACTGATATTTTTCAGTACGATCTTTTGTTAAAAATATGGGAAAAGAACGGAAGCGGGGCAATAAAGGAACTTCCGGAAATTCTTTATCACAAGTTTTTATCAAACGAAGAGGATGGCAAAATTATTTCCAGAGAGGAAATGGAGACAAAATTACGTGTAGAGGACCCTTTCTATGGAAATGAAGAAAAGTATGATTCCATAAAAGAAGAAGCCTGCAGACGCAGAGGCATATCCATGACCATGAAAAGAGAAAACGGGTACGGATATCAGGTGTATGAAATAAAAGAGCCTCTGCCTTTGGTAAGTATTTTAATTCCTTCTAAAGATAATCCGCAGGTTTTAAAGACCTGTATCGCTTCTATTTATGAAAGAAGTACTTATAAAAATTTCGAAATCATTGTAGTGGATAACGGCAGTAATGAAGTAAATCGTCAGGAGATTGAAACTTTCAGAAAGCAATACCCGTTTGAATATATTTATCATCCCATGGAGTTTAATTATTCCGCCATGAATAATATGGCTGCAAAACAAGCAAAGGGCAGTGTTTTGTTACTTTTAAATGATGATATGGAAGTGGTAAGCGCAGACTGGCTTGAACGCATGGTGGGTCAGGTACAAAGAGAAGGAGTTGGCGCAGTGGGTGCCAAGCTTTTGTATCCGGGAACAACTTTGATTCAGCATGTAGGCGTTACCAATGCGGTAGACGGCCCTGTGCATAAGCTTCTTAGGAAAGATGATACACAATCCTACTTTTATGGAAGAAATAAACTGGTTTATAATGTTTTGGGCGTGACCGGTGCTTGTCTTATGGTCAAAAAAGAATATTATGATAAGTTGGGCGGTCTGAAAGAGGATTTAAGAATTGCCTATAATGACGTAGATTTATGTCTTTCTTTATTTGAAATGGGATTAAGAAATGTGGTGCGAAACGATGTTGTTTTATATCACCATGAATCTTTGAGCCGTGGGGCAGACGTAATGTCGGAAGAAAAGATGCAACGTCTGAAAAAAGAAAGAGACTATCTGTATAAGTGCCATGAATGGGTATATTGTACGGATCCTTATGTGGGTGCAAACAACACCGGAGGAGAAGAGTTTGGCTTGTATTTTGATGTGGATACAGATGGTGAAGCTCCCATAGCGGAAGCAACAAAGGATTATTCCGTTTATCCGGCCGGACTTCATGTTGGTATTGACAGAGCCGAAAAAGAGATTGTTATAAAAGAAGGCGAAGAACCTTTTTATGTGATACAGGGCTTCGTGGTTGCTCCGGAAGCGGATAATTGCAGATATGTGTTTGAATTGGTTTTACAGGGAGAGGAAAATAAATATGTAATCCCTATTGTAAAGAAATTACGTCCGAATATGTCTGCTGGATTTCCCAATGCAAGACATTTGGATTTATGCGGTTTTATGATAAAACTGCCGAAGGACAAGTTGCCTAAAGGAACCTACCACATTTGTGTATACGGAGCTGACAGATGCTCCAGACAGAAGCTTTTTCAGAAAACGGAAAGATTTTTGCATGTGGAATAGTTTCGGGAGAGTTGCTGTCTTTTATGAATGATAAAAAGCGTGGAGGCTTTATATGGATAATGAAAAGCAAATGCAGGAACTTGCATTTTATAAAGAAGAATACGCAAAATTAAAAAAAGAAAATGTAGAGCTGGAAACAAAGCTTACGTTTGCAGAGAGACAGAGGGATGAAGCGGAGGCCAAGCTTGCCAAGATAAAGGGCAGTTTTGCATGGAAACTTTCAAAGCCTCTTAGGGCTCTGCGAGTTTTATATATTCACTGGAGCTATTACAAAACTCCAAAGAAGATTATAGAGCGGTTTAAAAACAAGAAACTGGAGAAGAAGGCTCACGAATACCTGGGACTGAGGTCTTTCCCGAATGAGCAGGAGCGTAAGGAGCAGGAAGGTTATAACTTTAAAGAGAAACATACAATTTCCATTTTAGTACCTCTGTACAATACACCCGAGAACTTCTTAAAAGAGATGATAGACTCTGTAGTATATCAGACATACGGGGGCTGGGAATTGTGTCTGGCTGATGGTTCGGATGATAACCATGCATATGTAGGAGAAATTTGTCGGGAGTATGCAAAGAAGGATGCAAGAATTGTATACGAGAAGTTAGAGAGAAATGAAGGAATTTCCGGAAATACCAATCAGTGCTACAAATTGGCAACCGGCGATTTTATCGGACTGTTTGATCATGATGATATTTTACATCCCGGTGTTCTTTTTGAGTATGCCAAGGTGATAGAGGAGAAAGGTGCCGATTACGTATATTGCGACGAGGCTACTTTTACAGGGGATTCCATCAACAATATGATAACCTTGCATTTTAAGCCGGATTATGCCTTGGATACCTTGCGTGCAAATAATTATATTTGCCACTTTAGTGTATTTAAAAGAACCTTATTGCAGGAGACGGAGCTGTTCCGTAAAGAATATGACGGCAGTCAGGATCATGATATGATTTTAAGACTGACCAGTCTTGCAAAAAATGTGGTACATGTACCGAGAATCCTGTATTATTGGCGAGCTCATGCCGGTAGTGTGGCAAGCAATATCGAAGCAAAGCTGTATTGTATTGATTCTGCTAAAAGAGCAATCGAAGACCATTTACAACATTATGATATTCATAATACGCAGATTACAAGCACCAGAGCCTTTGAAACAATTTTCAGATTGCAGTATGAATTAAATACAGATAGTAAGGTTTCTATTATTCTTCCCAGGACTTCTTCTGTGGAGAAAATTTGTAAATGTGTTGAAAACATACGCAAAAAAAGTTCCTTTGATAATTATGAATTAATAATGATCGAAAAAGAAGAAAAGAATTTGGAATGTTATACAGAGCTTACAAAAGACCCTGCAGTGCGAATTATCCATTATAAGGGAAATGATAATTTGTCTGCCATGTATAATTATGGTGCTAAGGAAGCTACGGGCGAATTTTTACTTCTTTTAGATGATGAGATAGAATTTATTACTACTGATTTTATACAGGAACTTCTTATGTATGCTCAAAGAAGCGACGTGGGGGCGGTTGGAGCGAAGCTTTTATATCCGGGAGATACCATATGTCATTCAGGTATTGTAATAGGACTGGGACCGGATAAGGTAGCAGGATATATTCATCATAAGTATGAAAATGAACATATCGGCTATATGGGAAGGCTTTGTTATGCCCAGAATACTTCTGCAGTCAGTGGTGCGGCTCTTATGGTAAAGAAAGCTGATTTTGAGAAATGCGGAGGTTATGACGAGCAATTGTCCGTATCTTTAAAAGATGTTGACCTGTGTTTACGTTTAAGACAGCTGGGTTACTTAAATGTATTTACACCTTTTGCAGAAGCTTATCATGCCGGTCTCTTGGACAAAGGACTGGAAAGTAACGAAATGATTCGTCAAAAATATTTGGAAGAGTGTCAAATATTTAGGGAGAGATGGCAAGGGGTTCTTGAAAAGGGAGATCCTTACTATAATCCTAATTTCACCTTGGAAAAAAGTGATTATTCGTTGAATATGCCGAAAAAATAGCCTTAAAATGCTTAAAAATAGGAAGTTTGCAGATGGTATTCCGTCTTGAATATTCCGTTAACTTAGTGTAAAATCTTTGTGGGAAAATGAGAAAATTGGGGAAATAACATTTTATGGGGCGATAAAATGCCCAAACTTAGATTGGAGGCAAAGTATGAATTACAAAGATCAGTATCAATTCTGGCTTGAAGATGATTATTTCGATGCAAAGACCAAGGAAGAGTTAAAAGCAATTGCAAATGATGAAAAGGAAATCGAAGACCGTTTTTATCGTGAATTAGAGTTCGGTACCGGTGGTTTGAGAGGTGTAATCGGTGCAGGTACCAACAGAATGAACCTTTACACAGTACGTAAAGCAACTCAGGGTCTTGCTAACTATATTTTACAGATGGGTACACAGGATAAGGGAATCTCAATTGCGTACGATTCGCGTTTTATGTCCCCTGAATTTGCAGATGAAGCAGCTCTTTGTATGGCGGCTAACGGAATCAAAGCATATGTATTTGATGCATTAAGACCTACACCTGAATTGTCTTTCTCAGTGCGTTACTTAGGATGTACAGCAGGTATTGTAATTACAGCAAGCCACAATCCTCCTGAGTACAACGGATATAAGGTATACTGGGAAGACGGCGCACAGGTTACTTCTCCCAGAGACGTAGATATTATCAACTGTGTAAAAGCAGTAACGGATTATCATACAGTTAAGACCATGGATAAGCAGGCTGCTATTGATGCAGGTCTCTATATTACCATCGGTGCAGAAGTGGATGACGCTTTTATTGCAGAATTAAAGAAGCAGATTATTCATCCTGAAGTAATCAAAGAAGTTGCAGATGATATTAAGATTGTATATACACCTTTTAATGGTACAGGTAATGTTCCTGCACGTCGTATTTTAAAAGAAATCGGTTTCAAGAACGTATATGTAGTACCTGAGCAGGAAATGCCGGATCCTAAGTTTACTACTTTGGATTATCCCAATCCCGAGGATCCTAAGGCATTTACTCTTGCATTAAAGCTTGCAAAAGAAGTGCAGGCTGATATCGTACTTGCAACAGATCCTGATGCTGACAGATTAGGTATTTATGCATACGATACCAAGAGTGGCGAATATGTTCCTTTTACCGGAAATATGTCAGGTATGTTGATAGCAGAATACATTTTAAGCCAGAGAAAGGCTATGGGTATTATGCCTGTAAATCCTGCGTTGGTTAAGACAATTGTAACAACCAATATGGCAGATGTGATTACCAAGGCTTATGATGTTAAATTAATCGAAGTATTAACCGGATTTAAGTATATCGGTGAACAAATTAAGTGGTTTGAGCAGAACAATACATATAATTATGTATTCGGTCTGGAAGAAAGCTATGGCTGTCTTGCAGGTACACATGCAAGAGATAAAGATGCTATCGTAGCAGTTATGTGTCTTTGCGAAGTGGCTGCATGGTGCAAGAAGAATAATAAGACTGTCTGGGATATGATGGTTGAAATGTACGAGAAGTACGGATACTTCAAAGAAGATTTATATACCATTACCATGAAGGGTAAGGACGGTGCAGAGCAGATTGCTGCCATTATGGAGAAACTCCGTGCAAATCCTCCCAAGGAATTCGGCGCTTGGAAGGTAAAAGAAATGCGCGATTATAAGAGCGGCAAGACTGTAAATCCTGAGACAGGTGAAGAAGGAGAAACAGGTTTACCTACTTCCAATGTTCTTTACTTTGATTTATCCGATGATTCATGGTGCTGTGCAAGACCTTCCGGTACAGAGCCTAAGATTAAGTTCTACATGGGTGTAAAAGGTAACAGTTTGGAAGATGCAAGCGTAAAAGTAACTGCATTAACAGATGCTTTAAAGGCTAAGCTGGATTAGTATAAGCCTTTTATGAGGTGGACTGATGGGAAAAGGATTAGATTCCATTGCAAAAACAAAAAGATATCTTCGCAGAAACGGTTTGAAAAGAACCGTTTCTGCTGTTATGGAGAGAATCAGTGCACCGAAGTATGAAGAGTATGCATTTTTTCCGTTAACGGAGGATGAAATTAAATTGATTCAGGAATATATATTTACAAATCCTGTTAAAATAAGCATTTTGGTTCCGGCATATCGTACGAATCCTACCTTCTTTCGGGAACTTTTGGATTCAGTAATAGCGCAGTACTATCCATATTGGGAGCTGGTGATTGCAGATGCCAGCGGAAATAACGATTTGGAAGCAATCGTGGAGGAATACAGACCGAAGCTTTCGGCAGAGAGCAGTATTGTATATCTGACACTTGCAGATAATAAGGGTATTTCTGAGAATACCAATGTGGCATTGGAAGCTGCTACAGGAGACTATATCGGTCTTTTGGATCATGATGATGTGCTGACGCCGGATGCTTTGTTTTATGTAGCGCGGGAAATTGAAAAACATTGCCCGGTTCTGATTTATTCTGATGAGGATAAGACGGATTCGGAATTGAAAACCTTTTATGAACCGCACAGAAAGAAGAAATTAAATCTTGATTTAATTTTAACAAATAATTATATTTGCCATTTCTGCGTCATGAAAGCGGATGTTATGAAAGAATTAAAATTCCGACAGGAATATGACGGAGCCCAGGACTTTGATATTATTTTGCGTTGTGTAGCAGGGCTTAAGGATGATAAGGAAGCAACGCACATACCTCGTATTTTATATCATTGGAGATGTCATAACGAATCTACCGCGGCCAATACAGATTCAAAGCTGTATGCTTATGAGAGCGGGAAATATGCTGTTGAAGATTTTCTTAACAAAAAAGGATGGAATGCAACGGTGGAACATATGCCTCATCTTGGTTTTTACAGAACGGTATATGAGCCGGATATTTTTTCAAACCGTAAAGATGTAGGTATACTTGCAGGACCGGTATATAAAAGCGGTAAAATTGCCGGCGGCGCCATGAAGCGTGACGGAACGGTTATGTATCAGGGCTTGCCGAAAGATTTTAGTGGTTATATGCACAGAGCTTCTTTAATGCAGCAAGTAGGAGCCGGAGATATACGTAATATGCAGATTCGACCTGAATTGCAGGAACTTTGGGAGAAGGAAGTTGTACCAAAGCTTGCTGAGAAACATTGTGATTATGTAAAAGTTAGTGTCGCATTTTGTGAACAGGCAAGATTACAGGGTTATATTGTGGTTTATGATCCACAGTTGAATGCTTAGGGAGTATGTATCTTGAATTAAAAGAATGTCATGCTTCGTTTCAGATAAAAGACTGAGGAAAGGAAGGCAGTGTGAGTAAAACAGCAGTTGTAATCCCAAATTACAATGGAATAAAGTTTATTGCAGACTGTCTGAATTCATTAAAAGAGCAGTCGGTGCAGGATTTTGATATCATTGTGGTGGACAACAATTCCACTGATGGCAGTAAAGAAGAAATTCTATGCAACTTTTCAGGGGTTCAGTGTGTCCAACGTATAGATAACGGCGGATTTCCCGTGGCTGTAAATGCGGGAATTCGTTTGGCGAAAGAAAACGGAGCAGAATTTGTGATTCTTTTAAATAATGATACCGTTGTTGACAGATTTTTTGTTGAGAAGATTGTAAAAGCTATTGAAACCGAAAAGAATTGTTTTTCGGTGCAGGCTAAAATGTTATCGCTAAAAGAACCGGAAATTATAGATGATGCAGGAGACTTTTATACCGTACTTGGTTGGGCATATGCAAGAGGCAAAGGAAAGAGTGCGGATAAATATAATAAGCCGGGTAAAATTTTTGCATCATGTGCCGGAGCCGCTATTTATCGATGTGAAATTTTTGATGAAATCGGATTTTTTGATGAAGCGCATTTTGCTTATCTGGAAGATATTGATATTGGGTATCGTGCCGGACTTTACGGATATTATAATAAGTACGAGCCGGCTGCAATTGTATATCATGCCGGAAGTGCTTCTTCGGGTTCACGATATAACGAATTTAAAATCAGGCTGGCAGCAAGAAACAGCGTCTATTTGATTTATAAGAATCAGACTTTACTACAGAAAATTATCCACTTTTTGCCCCATTTGGCAGGATTTATAATAAAACAGCTGTTTTTTACAATGAAAGGTTATGGTAAGGTGTATCATAAAGCTGTGTTGGAAGGTTTGAAAATGTGCCAAACGCAGGAAGCCAAACAAAAAAAGATTGGTATGGTAAAAGGACATTTTAAAGATGTTTTAAAAGTAGAATTACAGCTGTGTTTGAACGTTCTGCGAAAAATCCTTTAATGAACTTGAATTTTTTGTAACATTATTGTAATATATAAGCTGTGTGTAGAAATATAGGTGATGATTATGATTAAAGATAATCAGAGATATTTGAATCGTCTGCATGTTGTTGTTGATGCAGTGGTTACGATTATTTCATATATAGCAGCATGGTGGCTTCGTATTGTCGTTTTTCAGAAGCCCGGTGAAGGAACACTGGAACCTAAGGTTTATTTTGCTGCGCTTTTGATAATAGTTCCTTTCTATGTGGCAATGTATTCCGCTTTGAATTTGTATAAATCAAAGCGTTATTCCAGTGCTAAACGGGAGTTTTTTGATATAATAAGAGCGAATTTGATTGGATTGCTCATCTTTTTCGTAGCTTTATATATTATAAATGAACCTGACTTTTCGCGTTCCGTCGTATTTATCTTCTGCATTATTAATGTTGCATTAACCATTTTGGTGCGTAAAGGAATACGGGTGTTTTTACGTCAGATTCGTAAAAAAGGTTATAATGTTAAATATATCGTTTTAGTGGGGTATTCCCGTGCGGCAGAAGAATATGTGGACCGTATTTTAGCAAATCCGCAATGGGGCTATGTAGTAAGAGGGATTTTGGATGACCATATACCGGCAGGTACCTTATACAGAGGTGTAAAGGTGGTAGGCCGGGTAGATAATTTATATTATATTCTTCCGGAGAATAAGTTAGATGAGATTGCAATTACGTTATCGCTGGAAGATTATGACAGATTGGAAGAAATTGTTGGATTGTGTGAGAAATCAGGTGTACATACTAAATTTATCCCTGATTATAACAGTGTTATTCCCAGCAGACCATATACGGAAGATTTATCAGGACTTCCGGTTATTAATATAAGACGGGTTCCGTTAACAAATACACTTAACTGGATTGTGAAACGCGGTGTGGATATTATAGGTTCTTGTTTTGCGTTGATTATTTTTTCACCGATAATGCTAATTGCGACAATTGCAATTAAAGCATCCGGAGACGGTCCTGTTATATTTAAGCAGGAAAGAGTGGGGCTTCATAACAAAACATTCCAGATGTACAAGTTCCGTACTATGGAGGTTCAGAAGCCGCAGGAAGAAAGCAAAGCATGGACGGTGAAAAACGACCCAAGAGTAACCAAAATAGGAAAACTTTTGCGTAGGACAAGTATGGATGAGTTACCACAGTTTTTTAATATCCTGAAAGGGGATATGAGTTTGGTGGGACCCCGGCCGGAACGTCCGGTATTTGTTGATAAGTTTAAAGAGGAAATTCCGCGTTATATGATTAAGCATCAGGTGCGTCCGGGACTGACAGGATGGGCTCAGGTTAACGGATATCGCGGAGATACATCCATTCGAAAGAGAATTGATTGTGATATCTACTATATAGAGAATTGGACCTTCGGGTTTGATATAAAAATTTTATTTATGACAATATTTAAAGGTTTTATTAATAAGAATGCATACTAGTGGAGGATGTTATGAGCGCACAGCAGAAAAGAAATGCACGTAAGAAGAAGAATTCCAAAGGAAAAGTAGTATTTTTAATCGGTGAAGTTTTAGTCCTTGTTGTATTGGTTGTTGTTTTGGGATTAGTATTAAAAACAACTAATAAGGATAGAGGTATTACCAAATACGAAATTGATGATGTTGAAGGTAATTCAGAGGTTATTGATAAGTGGACTACAGATGAAAATATGCAGAAGTATACCAATATTGCATTGTTTGGTGTAGACTCACGAAACGGAAAGTTATCAACCGGTACCCGTACCGATACGATTATGATTCTTTCTGTCAATAATAATACCGGTGAGGCAAGATTGGTATCTGTTTACCGTGATACTTATTTGAATCTTGGTAATGACACTTATAATAAGTGTAATGCGGCATATGCAAAGGGCGGTCCCGAACAGGCAATTTCCATGTTGAATATGAATTTGGATTTATACATTACAGACTTTGTAACCATTGGTTTTGACGGACTTATGGCAGTAATTGATGCAGTTGGCGGTGTTGAAATCGATATCAAAGAAAATGAAATTAAGCATTTAAATAATTATCAGGCATCTATGTATGCAACAGAAGAAAATCCCGGTAAAATTACCACAGATTATGAAGCAATTACCGAATCCGGATTACAGACCTTAAGCGGTTATCAGGCAGTGGCATATTGTAGAATCCGTGCGGTTGGTAATGACTTTGGACGTACAGAGAGACAGAGAAATGTTCTTCAGGCAGTACTTGATAAAGCAAAGAATGCTTCGGTTAGTGAATTAAATGAAATTGCAGAAGAAGTATTTCCGCTTATTGCAACTTCATTGGATTTGGATGAAATTTTAAGTTTAATAGCAAATGTAGCAAACTATGAAATTGTAGGAAGTTCAGGTTTCCCGTTTGATTCCAATATTACAACCGGTAAAATCGGTAGTAAGGGTAGTTGTGTAATTCCTTTGGATTTAACCACTAATGTTGAACTTCTTCATGAATATCTCTATCCGGAGGTTGAGTATTCACCTTCACCGGAGGTATTACAGTACAGCCAGCAGATCGAATCCGATACATCACCATATGTAGGTACGATGTCGGTGGACGAAGAACTGGAATAGAAATAAAAGGAAAAGGGGCTCCTGCGTAATACACAAAGGGTCCCTTATTTTAGATTTGGAAGGTGTTAATATGCAAAAGCCAACGGTGGATGTCATCATACCAACCTATAAACCGCAGAAGAGATTGTTGAAGGTGATAGAAGCTTTAGAGAAACAGAGCTATCCGGTGAATCAGATTATTATTATGAATACGGAAGAAAAGTATTGGAATACTTTTTTGTACGGTGAAAAGATAGTGAAAGCCAGAGATAATGTTACGGTACGACATTTGTCAAAAATGGAATTCGATCATGCCGGAACCAGAAGAAGAGCAATAAAACGTTCTAAGGCCGATTACTTTATTTGTATGACAGATGATGCCATGCCTGCAGACGAATTTCTTATAGAAGAGTTGTTAAAACCGATGCTGGAGAAAAGGGCAGAATTTTCTTATGCAAGACAGCTGCCTTATGAAGATTGTGGGGTTATTGAGCGCTTTACAAGAGAGTTTAATTACCCGGCAGAAAGCTGTATTAAAAGTAAGGATGATTTGGAGAGGCTGCAGATTAAAACATACTTTTTCTCAAATGTATGTGCTGCATATACGAGAAGTTTATACGACAGCCTTGGCGGATTTGTAGACAGTGCTATTTTTAATGAAGATATGTATTTTGCAGCTACTGCAATTCAAGCAGGGTATCGCATTTGTTATGCGGCGGATGCCAAAGTATATCACTCTCATAATTATAAAAACAGGATGCAGTTTAAGCGTAACTTTGATAATGGTGTTTCCCAGGCTATGAAACCGGAATTGTTTGAGGGTATTTCGTCCACGGGCGAAGGTAAAAAACTGGTAAAACTTACTATTGAATATTTAAAAGAACAGAAAAAGAAACGTTATATTCCGAAACTAATCATTTCCAGCGCCTATAAGTATATGGGATATAAATTGGGAATAAATTATAAAAGACTCTCTCAGGATTTTGTGCTAAAATGTACACTGAATCAGGAATTCTGGATGCGTAGGAGCATTCGAACCGCAACGCAGAATATAGATCCAAACAGAGGATACGGTATGTCTGCAGATGAGCGAAAATAGGAGGATTCATATATGTGTGGAATTGTAGGTTACATCGGAAAAAGCCAAGCTGCACCTATTATTTTGGATGGTTTGGAGAAACTGGAATATCGCGGCTACGATTCTGCCGGAATTGCAGTTTATGACGGACAGCAGATAAACATGAAAAAGTCGGTGGGCAGATTAAAGGCTTTGGTGGAATTAACCCATGGTGGTGCCATGATGCCCGGAAATTTAGGGATTGGCCATACCAGATGGGCTACCCATGGTGCACCAACCGATGTCAATTCACATCCCCATTTGAATTCAAAAGAGACTATCGCAGTAGTTCATAACGGTATCATTGAAAATTATATAAAGTTAAGAAAAAAATTGGAAAACAAGGGTTATCTCTTTGTATCAGAAACCGATACGGAAGTGCTTGCCCATTTGTTGGATTATTATTATAAAGGCAATCCATTAGAAGCAATCACTAAGGTTATGCATCGTGTAGAAGGTTCTTATGCATTAGGTGTTATTTTTGCCGAACACCCGGACCGTATATTTGCGGTACGCAAGGCAAGCCCTTTAATCGTAGGCAAAAGTGATGAGGGTTGTTTTATTGCTTCTGATGTGCCTGCAATTTTAAAATATACCCGTAATGTATATTTTATGGAAAATCAGGAAGTGGCTTGCTTAAAGGCTGATGAATTAACTTTTTATTCCGTAGATGAAGAAGTGATTCAAAAAGAGCCCGTAACCATAGAGTGGGATGCAAAGGCGGCGGAAAAAGGCGGCTACGAGCATTACATGTTAAAAGAAATGTATGAGCAGCCTAAAGTATTGGAAGAAACCATAAGAAAATGTATTATTGATGATGATATCATAATTGAAGAATTAAAAATGTCCGAAGAGGATTTTCGTAAAATCAGCAAGATATATATTGTGGCGTGCGGTTCTTCTTACCATGCGGGCGTAACCGGTAAGTATGTCATTGAGAACATTGCAAGAGTGCCGGTAGAAGTGGATTTGGCATCGGAGTTTCGGTATCGTAACCCTATTATAGATGAAAATGCGCTGGTAATTGTAATAAGCCAGTCGGGAGAAACTGCAGACAGCCTTGCAGCAATGGCAGATATGCATGCTAAGGGTGTAAAAGTTATGGGGATTGTCAATGTGGTAGGAAGCAGTATAGCCAGAGATGCGGATTATATCATGTATACCTGGGCAGGACCTGAAATTGCAGTTGCAACGACTAAAGCATATAGTGCGCAATTAATGGCATTGTATTTGTTTGCCATGAAGTTAGGAAAGGCTAAATCTGTGCTTGCACAGGAAGAGTTTCGTCAAATGCTGGAGGATATGAAACTGTTACCGCAACAGGTAGAATTTCTTTTATCAAATCAGCGTAAAATACAGAAGTTTGCCAATCGCTATATTGCGGCAAAAAGTATCTTTTTTATCGGAAGAGGCATTGATTATGCCATTTCGTTGGAAGGTTCATTGAAGTTGAAAGAAATTTCATATATTCATTCGGAGGCTTATGCGGCGGGAGAATTGAAGCATGGTACTATTTCATTGATTGAAGATGGTACATTGGTTGCTTGTGTTTCCACTCAGGAGGATTTATATCAGAAAACTATCAGCAATATGGTAGAGGTAAAAGCCCGCGGTGCCTTTGTGTTGGCAGTTACCAATGAAGGAAATTACGAGATGCAAAAAGAAGCGGACTATGTTATTTATATACCCAAAACCAACCGTTATTTCACAAATACGCTTGCAATAATTCCGTTGCAGTTATTTGGCTATTATGTGGCGGTGGGCAAAGGCTGTGATGTGGATAAGCCAAGAAATCTTGCAAAATCAGTTACGGTAGAATAGAGGAGAAATATGAGTAAAGAGTTTGATGAGTTAGAAGAAAAAGAAGGTCTTGAAGAAACTGAAACAGAAGATACGATAAAAGAAGGTAAAGAAGACACCGAATCAAAAGACAACGATTACGAAGATGTATGTTTTATGTGTCGTCGTCCGGAGCATATTGCAGGCAAAATGTTTCAGTTGCCAAATCACATTTGTATCTGTAATGATTGTATGCATAAAACTATGGATACCGTAAGCCAGTATGATTATCAGGGTATGTTAAATTATCCCGGTATGATGATGACGGCAGACGAATTTAATAAGATTCAGGAACAGTTTCCAAACATCAGTTTTATGAATTTATCTGATTTACATGGTCATGGTGGAATTCCTAATAAGCAGAAGCTTAAGAAGAAAAAAACTGCTGAAGACGGTAAAAAGGAATTGCCGGCAATTGATATTAAAAAGATACCTGTGCCCCATAAAATAAAGGCACAGCTGGACGACTATGTGGTTGGTCAGGAGCAGGCAAAAAAGATTATTTCAGTAGCAGTTTATAATCATTATAAGCGTGTAGCTACCAATACCATGGACGAAATCGAAATCGAGAAATCCAATATTCTTATGATTGGACCTACCGGTTGCGGTAAAACCTATCTGGTTAAAACTCTGGCAAAACTTCTGGATGTGCCTTTGGCAATTGCAGATGCCACTTCTTTAACGGAAGCCGGATATATCGGTGATGACATTGAAAGTGTTTTAAGTAAGCTTCTTGCGGCAGCAGGAAATGATACGGAAAAAGCGGAACGCGGTATTGTTTTCATTGATGAAATTGATAAAATCGCCAAGAAGAAAAATACAAATTCCCGTGATGTTAGCGGTGAATCCGTACAGCAGGGGATGTTAAAGCTTTTGGAAGGAGCCGAGGTAGAAGTTCCTGTAGGCGCTAACAGCAAGAATGCAATGGTGCCCCTTACAACCATTAATACAAGAAATATTCTTTTTATTTGCGGCGGAGCTTTTCCGGATTTAGACGAAATTATTAAGCAGAGATTGTCTAAGCAGACCGGTATCGGTTTCAATGCAGACTTAAAAGACCGTTATGATAAAGAGAAGAATATTCTGAAAAAGGTCACTGTGGAGGATATTAAGAAGTTCGGTATGATTCCTGAATTTGTAGGTCGTTTGCCCATTATCTGTACCATGGAAGGCCTTGGAAAGGATATGCTTGTAAATATCCTAAAAGAGCCGAAAAATGCAATATTAAAGCAGTATCAAAAGCTTTTGGAATTGGACGAAGTGCAGTTACTGTTTGATGATGAGGCTTTGGAAGCAATTGCGGAGAAAGCTATTGAGAGAGATACCGGAGCCCGGGCATTACGTGCGATTATCGAAGAATTTATGCTGGATATTATGTACGAGATTCCAAAGGATGAAAATATCGGTACCGTAACCATTACCAGAGAATATATTGAGGGCAAGGGCGGACCGAGAATTGAAATCAGAAGCAAGGCCAAAAGCAGTTCTGCAGCAGATTAGTCCGGCATTGAATAAATTAAAGAAGCATATAGTTTAGAAATGAGAATTTAGGGAGTAGAGATGGATTGCAGAACCCGTATTATTTCCAACGACTATGCTGATTTGATTGTAGATTTTGATTTAGAAGAGAATATGTTAGAAAATACCGCAGGTGACTTCTGTTTTTATCAGGTAGAAGACAACCTGCGGATTTTTTATGTGAATCGGGAAGAATTGCCGGATTTGTCCTTGTCGGATTATCGGTATTTATATCTGCCGGTTTGTTATGGATTAATGCAGAATGGCGGTGTTGTTCCCAGCGGATTTAATACATTGGCCTTAGAGGACAGCGGAATATTAAGAGTACAGAGAGAACCCCTTGCATTAACCGGAAGTGGTTGCATTTTTGCTTGCATTGATAGTGGCATTGATTACACGAATGCAGTTTTTAAACGGGAAGACGGAAGCAGTCGCATTCTTGCAATCTGGGATCAGGAAGAGCAGGGCGGCACACCGCCGGAGGGCTTTTTATATGGCAGTGAGTATGTAAGGGCGCAGATAAATGAAGCCTTACAGTCAGAGAATCCTTTGGAAGTGGTTCCCACAACCGATATATCGGGAAGGCATGGTACTGCCCTTGCAAGTATTGCGGCGGGCAGCAGTATAAATGAGGGTGATACTTTTCTGGGAGGAGCACCGGATACGGATATTGTTATTGTAAAATTAAAACAGGCAAAGCAGTATCTGCGGGAATATTACCTGGTACCGGAAGGAACACCCTGCTATCAGGAAAATGATATTTTAACGGCACTAAAATATGTGGCAGGTTTTGCCCGGACTGCAAAGAGACCTGTGTGTATCTGTCTCGGACTTGGCAGCAGTTTTGGTGATCATGCGGGTAACTCTTTATTAGAACGTTATATCGGCAGATTAAATGCAAGGCGTAACATAGCCGTGGTTGTCCCGGCAGGAAATGAAGGAAACAGCGGACATCATTATCGGGCCGTGTTTGCCAAGGAAGATGTAAATCCCATACGTGAAGCGGAAATCAGAGTGGGTGAAGGTAACAGAGGTTTTATTGCGGAAATTTGGGGAAGCGTACCGAATTATTTCTCAATTTCACTTCGCTCCCCCGGCGGGGAAGAAATCAGGGATATTTCATTTCGGCTTGATACAACCAGAATATATGACTTTGTTTATTCAGAAACAAGGGTGACGGTTGACGCCCTTTTGGTAGAACAGGTTTCCGGGCAACAGCTGGTAGTTATGCGTTTTGAGGAACCGACCCCCGGTGTATGGACGATAGGAATACGTTCAGAAGAAACTACGGTTTTGGCTGTCTGTGATATATGGTTGCCGATAAAACAGTTTTTAACAGGAGAAACATATTTTTTAGAACCATCGCCTTATATTACATTAACTGCTCCGGCAACAGGGCAGTCTGCTATGTGTGTGTCGGCATATAATGGAACTACAAGAGGCTTCTATCAGGAATCCGGCAGAGGATATACAAGGGCAAATCTGATCAAGCCGGATTTTTCTGCACCGGGAGCAAATGTATCGGCTGTTATAGGGGCAGTAAGTGGTACGGGAGCTGCCGCTGCCATAACGGCAGGGGCTGTTTTACAATTTATGCAGTGGGCGGTTGTTGAAGGAAATGCACCGTTGGTAAACGGAGTAGAGATTAAAAATTATTTTATCCGGGGAGCAAGAAGAGATACGTCTTTAAATTGGCCAAATCAGGAGCAGGGATACGGACAGTTGGATATTTTTGAAACCTTTGAGCGATTAAGAAGGGTATAATATTCCAAATTGGAATAAAAAAAGACGATATTTATATGTAAAATATTCCGAACTGGAATATTTTACATATATAAGCTTGTGTAATATTCCATGTTGGAATAAATAATCTTAATTTGCGAGAATAAATATTCCAATATGGAATAAAAAGGTTAATCCACAAAAGTAAATATTCCAAATCGGAATAATAAGATTAATTTGCGAGAGTGAATATTCCAAAATGGAATAAAAAAGACTAGTTTGTGAGAGTAAATATTCTAATTTGGAATAATGAAAGGTAAAAAGAAGTTTGAAGAAAATATACTACATGCTATAATGTAGGCAAATATATGTCATAAATGACAGAATTATGTAGTTGGCAGATTGTGGTTTTGAAGTGAGAACAGACGAATGAAAAGAATATTAATTTTAGAAGACGAACCGTTAATAAGAAATATGGTAAAACAACTGATTGAAGAGTCAGAAGTAAAAGCTGATGTATATGATTTTGATAATGTGAAAGAAGCTTATCAATGTGCTTTAGAAAAACAAATCGATTGTTTTATTGCAGATATTATTCTGGATACTAAAACACCGGGGGATACTTCGGGCTTGAAATTTGTGGAAAGCATTCGTAAAATAAAGAAGTATACTTTGACACCTGTAATTATGCTAACTTCTTTACAGGATATGAAGTATTGTACTTATGATGTCTTTCATGTTTACAGCTTTGTGGAGAAGCCCTTCGCACCGGAGCGTTTGAAACATTTGATAGAAGAGTGTTTCGGTGGAGAGACGGCAGAGGCAGAGAAGCATTTGTTTTTTCATGTAGACGGCATCATTATGACCGTTGAGTTGAAAGATTTCGTATATGCAGAGAAGCAAAATAGGGGAATGTTGATACATACGAATCAACATGGAGTGCTGAAGGTTTCATATAAGACTTTGAAAGCATTATTGGAAGAAGCGGCTTGTGATGATTTGATTCAATGCAGTCGTTTCTGTGTGGTAAATCGTAATTATATTGAAAGTTATGATTCTGTAAATTGCATGATTCAATTAAAAAACAACCACGGCTTGATAGACGTAGGTGGAAGGTACAAAAGGGTTTTGGAAGAAGGTTACTTTAGAAAATGTTGATGATAGTAAATTTAATGGTTGAATTGCTGGCACTATTTATATGTGTGCATGCTGTACATGGTAAAAAGTTGAAAGTAGATGTGGCTACGGTTGCTACATATGTTTCCATGATTGCAATTATGTTTCTGAGTAATACATTTGAATGGCATAGTGCAGTAGTTATTATTACTTATATATTTTTATATCTGTTTTGCGTATTTCAGTTTAAGCAGGGACCGGCATCTGCATTTGTGAGTGTGGTATTAGCTATGATACTTATAGTGGTGATACAGTTTTGTTGTGTTATAGTCTTTGCTCTTCTTCCTGATTTTGACGAGACACTTAGAGGATTTATCATTAATATTATTACTGTATGGATTATCGTTTTTTTGTCAGTTAAAGTTGAACTGAATAAATTAAAAGAAATTATATGCCGAAGACATTGGTTAATGTATAGCATCATGGCGTTTACCTTGATTGTAGTTATGCTATCTTTGATACAAATGAAGAAAAATAGTTCCATTAATGTCGGTTTCTTTGCTTTTGGTATTCCGTCTATTGCTTTGATTTTTTGTTTGTTAGTTTATTGGGATAAATCCAGCAATGCAGAGAAAGAGTTAAAGGCGGAGAGGGATACCATGCTACTTATGAAGGATAATTATGATGATTTAGTAGTAAGAGTAAAAGAAAATCAGCATGGTATCAATAACCATATGATGGCAGTATTATCCTCTCATTATGCTTATAAGAGTTATGATGACTTGGTAGAAGCCCAGCAGGAATATTGTGACACCATTCAGGAGGAAAATAAGTATAACAGTCTGGTCTTAATTAATAATTCTACTTTAGGCGGTTTTCTCTATGCTAAGCTACAGGAAATGGAAGGAAAGGGTATTGATATAGAATATAGGATTCTTACACAGGTATGTGAATGTGAGATGCCCTATTACTATATCGTAGAGTCCTTGGGAGTACTTCTTGATAATGCTGCAGAGGCAGTTCTGTCCTCTGATTTGGAGAAGCAGGTTTCTTTTGAGGTGTCTAAGAGAGATTCACACTATATTTTTACGATTCGTAATGTATTTCGTCAGGTAGACTTTGAGGAAATAGAGCATTGGTTTTATCGGGGAGTGACTAGCAAGGGAGAAGGTCATGGTATCGGGTTGCATCGTGTTCGGAATCTTTGTGAAAAACATGGTTGTGAGATTACCTGTAGGAATGTAAGTTTAGATGATAAGAATTGGATAGAGTTTAACTTGATAATTAGGGAAAAGGAAGGCGATGCATAGGCATCGTCTTCTTTATTCTTCTTCCGGAGAAGGAAAGGGTTCTTCGCCAAAAAGGAGAAAACTTGGGGAACCACCTTCGAACCACCATGAAAATCCCGCACATGCACTCAAAATCTTAGCAATCCATTCTGTCATTTTCTTGTCCTCCTTTCTTACGTATTTTCGCCACAATCAATTGCAACGAATGGGTTATGATTACCCAGAAGCCTACATGTAATAATTCAGCTTCGGGGAAAAACATCAATATCAGGGTATAAACCAATATAAAGCCGGAAGCAATTGACCTAAAATACATTTTTCGGTCACCAGTGGTTTCCTTGCGGTATTTTGATACCACAGGACCGATACCAAAGCATACAAGTATGGAAAACATCAGCATTAGAAGCTGTATCGGTAAAGGAAGCTGTATCATGGGCAGAATCACAATGGAGAGAGCCATATAACTAATTGACATCAGAAGGCACCCCCAATAGGTATAGAAATGGATTCCACCGGTAGAACAACGCAGAAATAACATAATGAACAATGCAAAAAAATACTCCGGTAAAAGCTGATGAAACAATAACGCCATAATCAGGGTTTTACTGACTTCGGAGAAGATACTTTTAAAAAGAAAGATAACACAGGCAGCCTGATAACCGGTTAAGTGATATGTATCCTTTAAATACGATTTTACCTTGTCCATAATTGCTCCACTCTCAATATCTGGTTATATCCTTTTGCTGCTAAATAGCGGCAACAAAGAGAATATCTCCAATTGGAATGAAATTACGGATTTTTGTTTGAAATAAGAGAATTTCGCCTCTAAATTATAATGAAATGTGTTTTAAAACATTGAGAGGATTAGAAATTGAATTTTGAAACAAAAAAAGCATAATTCACGCAAAAAATGTTGAGATTTGTCAAAAAGATTTTATACTTAACAGATTAAAATGTTTAGGAGTGTGACTTATGTTATTTTGGATTGAGAATCTCATTGCAACTGTGATTACCGTATTCTGTATTGTGCAATTATTTGAAACATTTGGTCCTTCACGCTATAGTATGAAATTTATAGGGAAGGCGGCAATCCTTGTACTGTTGGGAATCGGTCTGTTTTTTATAGCTATGTGTCCGGAGAATTTGTTTTATATAAGATGGATAATAAGCTTTCTATTAATTACCATTACCATGTGCATATATAAGGGATTCCGTCTAATGAGGACGTTATATATGTCTGTTTTTGTTTTTATGCTGATTGAACTTATGGAAGTTCCGGGGCAATTTGCAGAAATGTTACTAAACACCCATTTCCCGGATGTGCAGATTTGGGCACTTTTATCCATGCTTATAACCAAAGGACTTTTAATAGGTCTTATCTTTGGCTTAAAACGCATTTTTATTAAAAAGATGTCGTTGTTTTCACTAAATGGTGCGTGGATGGCATTTGCTTTTATTCCCTTCGGAACCCTTCTGGTAATCGGAATTTTTTTAGCTGCGCTTAGCGGTGTTAAGCTTCATATGGGATGGGTTGTATTTATGGTGACAGCGTTACTTATTGTGAATATTGCGGCCTTTTATATGATAGCGGATATGATACAACGTCAGATATATATATTAAATGAACAGACGATTAAAGAGCAGAATGAGAATAGATTAAAATCCTATGAAACTATTGCAGAATGCTTGGATGAGCAACGAAGCAGAACTCACGAATATAAAAATTATATTCACTGTATATATTATCTTATGGAGATGGGGAAGCAGGAGGAAGTGCGTAAATATGTAAATGATCTTCGCTACGGCATGCATTTGAAAAATGTGGTTGTCTGTGAGACGAAGCATATATTAATTGATGCCATAGTCAATGCAAAACACAAGGAGGCAACTGCCAAAGGAATTAAATTTAGTGTCCAGGCAGAAAAACTTCATAATTGTACAATACAAGACGAAGATATTATTGTTATCATTTCCAATTTGTTAAATAATGCAGTAGAAGCTGCAGAAAAATTGGAAGAGAATCCGTATATTTTTGTAAAAATAAAAGAGACTGAGGATACATTACAAATTCAGGTGAAGAATTCGCACACGGGTCAGATTCAGGTGGCAGATGGTGAAATTGCTACCGGTAAAAAAGAGGATAGTGCCAATCACGGATTTGGGATAAAAAACGTGAAAACAGCCGTAAATAAGTATGGCGGACAGTGTAATATATCTTATACGGACAGTGAATTTACGGTAGATGTTGAGATTTCGCTGTGACATTTTATTTGAAATATTGTGAAAAGTGCCGATTTTTTGAAAGTTGAAAAATCGGTCTTTTCTTTCTGGAAAAACTGTGCTATATTCGAAACTACCTTCCGCTACAAGTTGTTTTTTTAACAGGTTGTAATCGGGTCTTGGCGAAGTACTACTTTGCATCTTAGACAATGAATTCTTGCATTGTCAGATATTTTCCATGGAGTAAAACTGAATATTGAAAGAATGGGAAAAGACGTTTTCCTGCTTACTTTGTTAACGTGAAAGGAGATTAAAACTTGAGAACTTATTTGCGTATGAAAAAGGGTTTTAGTTTATGTTGTACTTTGGCTTTGTTAGCGGCTATGTTGGGTCTGCCTTTATCGGTGCAGGCACAAGATAATCATTTGACGATTCCGTTATATCATAAACATATAGCGGAATGTGAGGGAACGGTATATAAAACAATATCTGCTGACGGAACCAGACGCTCTTCCACAACACATAAAGGGACTTGTGCTTGCGGTTCTAATGTGGATTATTATTCATTTTACGGAACGTGTTCCTGCGGAAATACATGGTACACTACCGGTCATGCCTGCGATAACAGTCAGTATGGTCCAAAACACGGAAATTGTTCTAATTACTCGATATTAAACACCAATACTTCCCACAGTCATCCGTTTCAGGAGTATGTTTGCGGACAAACGGAAGAAACGGTCATTGAAACGGTTGTGGTAGAAAAAGATTGTTATCTTCCGGCAGCAAGTGTTTCATTGACTGCTTATGCCCAAGGCTGTCTTGAAGGGATTGTTTTATCATGGGGAAACGGGATACAAGGACATACAATTACCGTAGAGGAAAACGGTAGTTATCCGCTGTATATTACATATTCTGAAAACGGCATTGAGTATATGACGGAAGCTTCGGTAGAAGTGGATAATATTGATAAGGAGCCGCCGTCCATAGAAGAGATAAAGATTAGTGAAAGCGAATTTACCTCGGAAGATATCTGTTTGACTGTAGAAGTGGGGGATAGTTATGGTCTGCCGGAGGAATGTATCCGTTGGAACGGAGGAACTTTTACATCAGAGAGAGAATTTGTGGTAACGGATAACGGCATTTATGAAGTAGTGGTACAGGATTATGCCGGAAATCAGATAGTACAAACTATAGAAATTACTAATATTGATAAAACGGCACCGCAATTGAAAGGGATTACTACGCAACCCACACCATGGTATGAAGGAAGCTGTATCGTTAAGATTGAGGCAGAAGATTTGGGAAATGGCAATGCGGGCAGCGGTCTTTGTGAAGATGCGTATTCCTGGGACGGAGGTGTAACATGGAGCGCAAATAATACTTTTACATTAGAAGAGCCGGGGAATATAACAGTTTTGATAAAAGATAAAGTTGGAAATATAAAAGAAGAGACGTTTGAAGTAAAGCGGCAGATAAGACAGAGCAATGCCGGCGGTAATATAACGCAAGATGAATCGTCGGAAGATAAGGAGACTGAGGAAGAGACATCGGAGGATGGTGTAGATGAAAAGAGAGAATTTTTTCGGGAAATTTTAACAAATGATTTGGCAGAGGAAAAAGCATCGGAGGAGATAAAAGAAGAAACAAATGCACGTGTAGAAGTTGTGACAAAGGAACCGGAAGAATTTAAGACTGCAGAAGAGATTGTTATCCCGCAAACAGTAACAGAGGATACCTCTAAAAGAACAAATAGGACGGTTGTGTTATGGACAATTTGCATATCTTTAGGAACCGGACTATGTGGAGTTACAGGCATGATTTTATTTGTTTTATTTGGATTATGTCGTGTTTTCGAAACGGACGAAAACGGAAAAGATAAGTTTCTTGGAAGTGTGGGCGTCCGTTTACACCAAAAAGGATATATTACGGTAATTAGCAGCAGTCTGGCTCATAAAGCTAAGAGTCGCAATCTTAAAATTAAAATACCGGCATGGTTTGTAAAAAATGCACGATATAAATTATTACGGATAAAAGTAGGAAATCAAACAATAGACAAATATGTAGAAAAAGAAGTTTGCTTCCACATTCATATGTAAAAAACTCCTATAAGGTGAAAGTGCCTTGTGCACTTTCATCGTCATAGGAGCTGTGGATAAACTTATTTAAATAGTTTGTTCTTCATAAAGAAGATAGTCACCAGTAAGCCCAGTACTAGGGATGCGGCAACAATAATTATAAAACCAAACGGGCTATCGGCAAAGGGCATTCCTACAGAGGCTACGTTCATACCATAAGCACTAAAAATCATAGTAGGAATTGACAATACAATAGTAACGATTGCCAAAGTTTTCATAACGGTATTTAAGTTGTTGGAAATTACGGAAGCAAAGGCATTGGTCATACCATTTAAGATGCCGCTGTAAATATTGGCCATCTCAATCGCCTGCTTGTTTTCGATAATAACGTCTTCCAGTAACTCTTCATCTTCCGGGTATTTCTTGAATCGCTCGTTTCTAAAAAGCTTCTCCATAACAACTTCATTGGAACGCAGAGAAGTAGTAAAGTAAACCAAACTCTTTTCCAGTTTCAGAAGTTCAAACAAGGCACTATTCTGAGTAGACTTGTGTAAGTTATTTTCCAAAACTTCACTCTGTCTTTCAATGTTACGCAGGTACTGCAGATAAAGAGAAGCCGTTCGATAAAGGAGTTGCATCATAAAGCGTGATTTCATAGCCGTATTGAAATCTCTTACACGACCATCCACGAAGGAACGAAGTACGGGGCTTTCTTCCATGCATACCGTAATAATAATTTTTTTGGAAATAAAAATAGACAAAGGAATTGTATCGTATAATTCCTTCTCTGTATCTTCTTCAATGGTAGGGATGTTAACCAAGACCATTGTGTAATTGTCCTCGTAAGCCAGTCGGGAACGTTCGTCGGTATCCAATGCGGATTTTAAGTCATCTGCATCGATAGAGAATTTCTGTGAAATATCAAGAATTTCACTTTCGGAAGGACGGATCATAGAAATCCAGCATCCTTCTGTAGGTGCGTCCAGAGTACGAAGACTCCGGCCTTCTGAAAAATAGTAGTGTACCATTTCTAACCTTCTTTCCATGCCTTTGGGCACAAAAAAAAGAAGTTAGCCCATCAGCATTCCGTATTCTTTTAAATCAGTGTTTGCGTGATAGGGGTCCGCGTCCATTTTTATTACCTCCTTAAAGTGATAATTTAAGTATATTTCCGCAAAAGAAAAAAGTCAACCGACGGAATGAAAAAACTTATAAATCATATACTTTACAAACGGATTAAGTAAGAGAGAAATTCTATGTGGGAAAAAATAAGAACAATACCGCGGATGGCCGTATTTCATAACAAAACTTTTTATAAGACAGCAGCCATTGTTGTACTTTTATTAGGTATATGTATTTGTGCTTATATCGGAAGCAGAAAAGATGAGGTGGCAGAGGTTGGTAACATGTATGGTGACCGTAAGCTTCCGATCTATTGTGTGGAGACGGAAGAGAAGGTAATTGCATTGTCTTTTGATGCGGCTTGGGGAAATGAAGACACGCAGGAAATTCTGGATATTTTGGAACGTCAGGATGTAAAAGTAACCTTCTTTATGACGGGAGGCTGGGTAGAGGCTTATCCGGAGGATGTGAAAAAGATTTATGAAGCAGGGCATGAATTGGGCAATCATAGTGAAAATCATCTGAATATGTCAGAATTGTCCATGTCAGAAATCGAAGAAGAAATCATGTTGGTACATAATCGTGTAAAAGAGTTGACGGGATATGATATGTGTGTGTTTCGTCCTCCGTACGGGGATTATGATAATGATGTGATTACCGGTGTGGAAAACTGCGGATATTACGCGATTCAGTGGGATGTGGATACACTATACATAAAAGTAATGACAATTTAATAGATATGAAGTAAAATGATTATAAAGGTGTATAAGTGATTATAAACACATATAAGAACTTAACGCAAGAAGAAAAACTGACTATCTACACAAGGTTATTACAAATTATGAATAGGGAGGAAATCGCCAATGATGAAACAATCCGCGATATACGCAAGACAGTCAGTAGACAAAAAGGAAAGCCTGAGCATCGAGGGACAAATTGAACTATGCCAGCAGAAAGCACCTAATGCAGTTATTTACAAAGATAAGGGGTATAGCGGTAAAAACACCGAGCGTCCAGATTTTCAAAAATTGATTGCAGATATTAAAGCTGATAAGATTGACAAGGTAGTCGTTTATAAGATTGACCGAATTAGCAGAAATATTGTTGATTTCTATGGGTTGTGGGAAATTATGGAAAAGCACAACTGTGAAATTATAAGTCATAGTGAACCGATAGATACTACTTCAACATATGGACGCGGAATGATGGGCATACTTGCCATATTTGCCCAAATGGAACGCGAGAACATTCAAAAGCGTGTCAAAGATAATTACTACTATCGAACCGCACAAACTGGAAGTTGGGCAGGTGGACCTGCACCCTATGGGTTCAAGAATGGGCGGAACGAACAAGGCAAGCCGACATTGATACCCATTGAGGAAGAAATGGAGGCGGTAATGTCTGCCTTTGCTTTGTATTATGGTGCTGATACCTGCACACTTGGCGAGGTTGCCAGATGGCTGAATGAAAACGGATATAAGCCCCATAAGCGAGAAGTGTTTGATAGTGTGACGGTATCGAAAATTTTACAAAATCCGATTTATGTAAAAGCCGATAAAACATTGTATTCATATTTTAAAACAAGAAAAATCAATTTTTTGAATGATGAGGCAAACTGGAACGGTTCAACCAGTGCACACATTATCGGTAAAAAAGTCGGCAATTCAAACATTAGAAAATACACCACATTAAAAGAACAGAGCATTTATCTTACAAATTTTGCAGGTGTTATTGAAAGTGTAATTTATATCAATGTGCAGGAACGCTTGGCAAGAAATGAACAGTTTGCAAGGGCAAACGCAGGCGGAGTACTGGAAGAATTAAGTGGAAAATTAAAGTGCAGTTGTTGCGGATATGCTATCAAATCATATAGCAAAAGCACAAACGGCCGCCCCTATCTTGATTGTTACGGAAATCGCAGTCTGCACATATGCAGTGAAAAGTATAATAAAATCAATTTTTATGATTTGCAGAAAGTAATCGGCAACGAAATACAAAAACAGTTAGATGATTTGGAAAATCTGCGACATAAAAAAGAACTTGAAAGTGCTGAAATCGAAAAGCAGATTATTCAGATTAAAGCCGATATTGATAAACTGATAGAATTATCCCTGCATAGTGATTTAACTGCCGAGGCACTTGCTTCTGCCATTGAAAAGAAGCAAACTGAATTAAATCAACTGGAATTAAAATTACAGATGAATAAGACTTCAGCCAGTATGACAAAAGTGTACTTTTCTTCTAATGTCAATATTCGGAATGAATTTAAAAACGGTATCGTATATGAAGATTTGCACCCAGACCAAAAGAAAGAAGTTGTAAAATTGATGATTGATAAAATCAATCTTACGGCTGATATTGAAAATCTGGAAATTGAATGGAATATTTAAGACTAAAAAGGGGGAGCCGCTTTTACGGTTCCCCCTAATTGTTTTACATTGCCTTATCTAATTCGTTCATAAGTAAGTCGTTGTGTCGGTACAACATATCAACTTTATTTTGTAGGTCTTGTTCTTTGGGCGTTAGTGTTTCGGTGCTTGGTGCAGGAGCTTCTGATTTGCCAGTAAGTTCAGCCCCTGAAACTAACAAGGTATTGATATAGTTGAGTTTTTCTTCTTCGGTGCGTTCTATCTTTGGGTACATTGTTGCAACGGGGTTGACATATTCAAATTCTTCGGAGTAGTCCCCAGTGTTGTCATCAAAGAGGCTTGCATAGTATCGGTCTTGTTCAAAGCGCAAATGTAATTTACACCGACGCTTTAATTGAACAATAGGTTCTTTCTGTTCTTTAAACACCCCATTGAAAAATTCATCAATTTTCAATACCGAAGTCACGATAATTAGTTTACATTCCAAAACTTTGTTTTTGTATCGGCTTTTAACCGTGGAAGCGGTGTTATTATCTAGCATTTTTAACAAGTCGCTTAACCCCATACAACTGGGTCTTAAATCGTCAAGGATAATGCAGTCTTGTCCTGCATATCCGTCAAGCACATCATTTGAGCCACTAGATACGAATACGCTATACCCTTTATCTTCACACATCATTTTTGCGTATGTACTTTTGCCAGTTCCACTTTTTCCAGTAATATATACACATTCCATATTTCTTTTTTCCCCCTTTATAATATCGGTTCTGTATTTAAACGCATTGTCGATAGACTTTTTATACTTGTCGTATTCTTCAATGGTAATATGTTCGTGATAGTTAAATTCACGAATATCACCGCTTACAATGTCATTTATGATTTGGATTTTTCTTGCTTCACTATTTGATTTGCTGATTGCTTTGGTCTTTTCTACTTTCCAGTTGTAATTGCTGATAACTTCTTCTTCGGCATACTGGAATTTGGTGGGTGCGTTTTCATGGGTAAGATATTTTAGCATATCAACCCACTTTCCTTTTACCCTGTTGATAAAGTTTTCTTTGATACCTAACCAGTTGGCAATATACTTGGTGTCGGTACCATATTCCAGTCGGATAGCAATATGATAATGAGCCTTTTTGAGTGTGCCTGCCTTGTGGTTGGGGTTCTTGGCTTCATCATCTTTACTATAAGTATCTTTGTTATGTAAGATATAGGCATAATCTTTGAATGGTTTTTGATTGTCTAATACTTTTTTGATTTCTTCAATGTTGATGTGTTCCACATCTGATACAATTTCACATAATCTAACCTGCATATAAATTCCTCCTATGATTTTTACTACATACGACAGTAAAACTACGCCGAACAGACAAGCCCACTGTTCGGCTATTTTTCTAGCTTTGCAATGGTTTTACTACATACGACAACTTTGGTTTCATAAGTAATATGCAAGATGTGATTGGGGATAAATTCTTCTGTATAGCCTTTTTGTTTCAAAAATTGGAACTTTGTTTCGGATAATGAAACAATCATAAATGAAGTATCAAAAATTGATTTAAAACCTTGGAAAATTGATTTTTCATCTTGAAGAAAATGCAGAACGCATATTTATGATAAGGGGGTGAAGTTATGGAAATAGATAAAATGACACTTGATCAAATTTATGAATGGGTAAAAGCGGAATGCGAGGAAGAAAGCAGGGCAAAAGCGGAAACCGAGTATTTGCTTCAAAAAAGCAAATATGAAGCAAGCAAAGATGAGGAGAGATAATTCTCCTCATTTTTGCTTTTAGCGGGTTAAGGGTGCAACGCCTTACCCATAAGAATTTGAGCCCTGCTCAAAATCTGTATTGGGTTATTGTGTTGAGCGGTTTCCTGCTTGGTGTCGGGTGGTCTTTCATTCTGTTATCGAGGGGAGGGATATAGAATGAAAGCAACACTACACATAGGCAGGGGAACAGTAAAACACAATGAAAGGAAATTCAATTTAAACAATGCTACCCATATAGACCAGACAAGACAAAATGAAAACTTTTACATTAACCGATATTTAGATGATGCTATCACTTTTGAGGAATGTGAAAGGCGTTATTATCAAGAGAATTATTTGCAGGGTTTGGAGGCACAAAATGAAAAATACAGAAAGCGCCGACAGTATGGGTATATCCGTAGCATTGATGATTTATTGAAAGGGGAAAAAACACAACCCAAAGAAATGATTTTACAGATAGGAAATAAGGACAACCACCCTGACAAAGAAGTCCTTTTAAAATGTATCTATCAGTTTAATGAAGAATTTAATCGGAGATATGGAACAAATGCCCATATCCTTGATATTGCAATTCATAACGATGAGACCACTTCGCATGCGCATATTCGTTTTATCTGTGATTATACGGACAAAGACGGGATAAAGAAAATATGCACCGATAAGGCATTAAAGGCATTAGGAATTAAACCACCAAAGGAAACCGCCAAAGCGGACAGATACAATAACGCCTTGCAAACTTTTACCGAGCAAATCCGTCTTATCTGGAACACCATAATAAAAAGAAATGGAATTGAAATTGATGAAACCGTACACAATGCAAGCCAGAAGCATTTGACGGTATTGGAATATAAGGATAAAAAACTACAGGAAGAAATAGAAAAACATAATAAGCAGATAGCAGGGCAGAATTTGGAAATCCGACAAAAGAAAAATGCCTTGTATGATTTGGATAGGCAGATAAGCACCAAAGAGAAGAAAGTAGAAGAATTGGAAGAAAAATTATATGTAAATGCACAAGGCGAAGATTTTAGGGATATGCGTCCAGTATTTGCAGATGAAAGATAAAAATAAGCAACCCCGAGGGGCTGCTTATTTTTATGTTGATTATCGACTGTTTGCATTGACAAATGCTTGACAAGAAGAAGATTGTTTTTTCTGTCCTAAAAAGACCGCCCTGCCGTCAGGAAGGTCAAAACTGTGACTGGATACCCAATTTCCAGGATATCTTTCTTCAAGAATAATATTTATACTATCACAAAATCCTTCCTGCGTATGGATTTTACCATCTGCACTGCGGGGAACAATCATAAAGAAATATTCGCCCATATCGTGCCATACACCTTCGGGATAATCAGCGGCATTTGGCACATTTGACATTTGGGTTGTTTCTTGTGCAGGTGGTGCTTGCTGAACTTCTACCTTTTCAGTGCTTACATACTTATTTGATACAAATGCTGTTTGTCCGTTGTAATCAAACATATACCAACTGGTTTCATTACATTGTCCGAGTACTGTGATTTCTTGATTTAAAGAAAGACTTCCAATCTTTTCACCGTCGGTGCAAGGCAAATCGCGCACATTGACGGTTTGGGTTGCGTACATTGTAGCGGACATATCGGTATATGTATACATTACCTGCGGTTCAGATGCAGGTTCTTCCGACGGTTCAGATGCAGGTTCTTCCGACGGTTCAGATACGGGTTCTTCTGACGGTTCAGATACGGGTTCTTCTGACGGTTCAGATATAGGTTCTTCCGTTGTTTCTTCTGTTGTTTCGTCGGATACTTCAACGGTTTCTGTTGTTGTGGTTTCTGATTGAGTGGGTGTTTCTTGCGTACTTCCACAACCGATTAAAAGTGCGGTTGATAAAGATAATATTGTTAAAAGGGTTAATATTCTTTTGTGCATAATGTCCTCCCAGATGTAATAATTTATATGTTGTATTATATCACGAATAAACTAAATAGTAAACATATAACACGCAAGTGTTGCGTATCAATTCAATGTATATAAACACATATTATTTACAACTATAATAATACATAGAATAAAGTTAAAAAAGGGTGTGTATTATGGCGGTTGATAAGTTCCACATTAAGAAACAAGAATATTCAAATAGAACATTACGCTTTCCAGTTGAACTACTGGAAGAATTAAATACGATTGCCACAAATAAAAATATATCATTAAATCAACTTGTGGTTAAATGTTGTGAATATGCAATGAAAAATATAGATGATGAAGAAACTGGGGCATAGTTCCAGTTTTCTTTTTTATATCCGAGAATGACGAAATACTTCGATAAAATATCTTTACTTTTATATATAGGAGTGATAGTCTGGATTGGAAGGATTATGGTGCAGATTCCATTATACAGACAGTAACCTGTCATAAAAATTTAGGCTGTGGTTCTATTATCCTGTGTCATAACGGCGCAAAATATACGGCAGATGCGTTAGAAGAAATGATTGTTGCCTTGAAGGAGCAGGGATATTCTTTTGTAAAAATGTCTGATTTGATTTACAAAGAAAACTACCGCATGGATGTAACGGGCAGACAGTGCCTGTGCGAGGAATGATTTTGTGGATTATGACGAAATTATTGGTTATTTGGATGCACTGATTTCAGAGTCGCAATAGAATATATAGCGATAAAAGAAGGATAATACGAAACAGAATAAAAGTATAGCTTGACAACAAAAGAATAAAGAATTAATATCAATTCGTAACTAAATATCAGATATACGCTAGGGGTGCTGATTTGCTGAGACGGAAGCGGTAAGCTTCTAACCCTCATTACTTGAACCGGATAATACCGGCGGAAGGAAGCAGTTATATACAAATTCGTTCGAATCCGGATTTGTATGTTTGATTCGAGAGTAACCTCCTGCGTATGCAAAGGAGGTTTTTTTATGTCATTCTTTTTTAACGCAGAAGAGTATGACGGAGTAATATCCTACCTTCCCACAACTGCCGGCTATGCCGTGTTGATTGCTGTTATGATAGCAATTCTTTTAATTGCCTGCTACTGCAATGGTAAGAAAAATGTTAAGCTTAGCAGTAAGCAGTTGGCGTTCTCTGCTATGGCAATGGCGCTTGCAGTGGTAACTTCAATGATTAAATTATTCGAGTTGCCCATGGGTGGTTCCGTTACTTTGTTCAGTATGCTCTTCGTTGTATTAATCGGCTATTGGTTTGGACCAAGGGCCGGCCTTATGACCGCCATTGCATACGGATTTCTCCAGTTGATTTTGGAGCCTTATATTATACATCCGATGCAAATGCTGGTTGACTATATCTTTGCTTTTGGAGCATTGGGATTATCCGGTCTTTTTGCTAATAAAAAGCATGGGCTTATCCTTGGATACTGGGTAGCTGTATTCGGACGTTTCATATTTGCCTTTTTATCAGGTATGATTTTCTTCGGTGCTGCTGCGGCAGATTACAATATGTCCATACCGGTATATTCTATAGTTTATAATGGTTCTTACCTCTTGGCTGAGGCATTAATGACTACGATTGTGATTTGCATACCGCCGGTAAATAAGGCTTTGGCAAAAGTTAAAAATATGGCACTTGCAGAAAGCAAATCCAGAACTGTTGACACCAAAGAAAACAATTAGCCCGTGGTATAACAACCGAATATGAAGAAAACATGGAAACTCTCTGTATTATACGGGGAGTTTCTTTGCATTTGCCGTTATAAAAAGATTTTAACGTATCTTTGCTAATATTTTGCCGACAATTTAAAGACTTTGCTTGTAAAGAATTGTGAAATTGAGTATACTATTGCAGTGAGCGGATTTGTTCAAATGTAAAGCCTTTAACAGGCAGACGCTTTAATAAAAGAATCCGCATGGAGGAATATGAGCTGGGAAAGTAATGTGCGTAAAGTAGTTCCTTATGTTCCGGGTGAACAACCGAAGGTGACTAACATTATTAAATTGAATACCAATGAAAATCCTTATCCGCCTGCGCCCGGAGTGGCTGAGGCAATGAAGGCTTATGTAAAACGTTCGGAAGAGTTACGTTTGTATCCGAGCCCTACTGTGGAGAATCTTGTAAAGGATTTGGCAGAATATTATAAGTTGCAGGAAGACCAAATTTTTGTGGGAGTAGGTTCTGATGATGTTTTGGCAACTGCATTTTTAACCTTTTTTAATTCGAAGAGCCCGGTGCTTTTTCCGGATATTACATATTCTTTTTATGAGGTATGGGCACAGCTTTATGATATACCTTATGTAAAAAAGCCTTTGAATGAGGACTTTAGGATTATAAAAGAAGACTATCTGGGAGTAAACGGCGGTATAGTAATTACTAATCCCAATGCTCCTACCGGTATTGCAGAAAGCAGGGAGTGGGTAGAGGATATTATTCGTGCCAACAAGGACAGTGTAGTAATTGTTGATGAAGCTTATGTAGACTTTGGCGGTGAAAGCTGCCTTCCGCTTATCGATAAATATGATAATGTACTGGTGGTACACACCTTTTCCAAATCCCGTTCGTTGGCGGGACTGCGTGTGGGTGTAGGTATGGGAAGTAAGAAGTTGATTCAATATTTGAATGATGTGAAGTTTTCCATTAATTCTTACACCATTAATCGTCCTACTTTGGAGTATGCATCATTATCTTTGAAGGACGAAAATTATTTCAGAACATGTGTAGATAAAATCTGTGCTACCAGGGCATGGACGATGGAAGAACTGAGAAAGCTTGGTTTTGTTATGACAGACAGTAAGACTAATTTTTTGTTTGCAAAGCATAAAGAAGTGCCGGCGGAAGAACTGTTTGAACTGTTAAAAACCAAGGGGATTTATGTCCGATATTTTAAAGCACCGCGAATCAATGAATATTTGCGAATTACGGTGGGAACACAGAATGAAATGGAAACATTAGTAAATGTGTTAGGAGATTATCTTTGTAAATCATGACGGCACTAATCAGGGCTATATAACAATGCAAATGCAATAAAAATATTGCATATCAGGAAAGGAACACAGAATGGAATTTGTAAAGAATATTCTAAAAGGTATAGTAATCGGCGTTGCTAATATTATTCCCGGTGTCAGTGGCGGCACTATGATGGTATCTATGGGTATTTATGATAAGTTGATTCATTGCATCACTCATTTCTTTAAAGAATTTAAAGAAAATATAAAGTTTTTATTACCAATCGGTATTGGTCTGGTAGTCGGTCTGGTAGGTTTGTCTTTTATTATCGAGCCGGCTTTCGAACATTTTCCCTTGCCGACGAATGCATTATTTATCGGATTAATTGTGGGAGGTTTACCTGCAATATTTAAGAAAGTAAAAGGAAATAAATTTAAGTTCGGATATATATTCCCCTTATTGATTTTCTTTGGAGTGGTTGTAGGTATGGCAGCTATTGGCGAAAAAGAAGGGGTATCGGCAGATCTTTCTTTTACAGTGCTTAATGTTATTAAATTATTTGTTGTGGGTGTCATAGCATCTGCGACTATGGTAATCCCGGGCGTAAGCGGTTCTATGATGCTGTTACTTATGGGTTATTACAATCCTATTATTGAAACAATTAATACCTTTATTAAGGCTCTGGTTAAGTTTGATGTACCTGCATTGCTTCAGAGTTGCGGCGTTTTGGTTCCCATGGGAATCGGTATTGTTGTAGGTGTAATTGGCATTGCTAAATTGGTGGAACTAATTTTTAATAAGTGTCCCATGTATGCATATTGGGGGATTATCGGTTTGATTGTTGCTTCTCCTATTGCAATTCTTTTGGTGGGAGAATTGGGAACAATCAGTGTGATTGGTGTATTGGTTAGCATTGTTACTTTTGCGGCAGGATTTTTTGTGGCAATGAAGTTGGGTGATTAGTTTGGAAGCGTATACAGATTTTGCAAGTGTTTATGACACTTTTATGGATGAAACCCCTTACGGGGAGTGGGCAGAATATATCCATAAATTAATAAAAGAATACGGAATATCAAAACCTGTAAAAAGAGTATCCGGAGCAGATGCCTGTAAAGTAACAGAAACCTCTGGTAAGCAGATTGTTTCAGACGAGGAAATACTGGATTCAGAAAAAAATCTCGTTCTGGATTTGGGATGCGGAACCGGCACTTTGACAGAACTTTTATATGCCAAGGGTTATGATATGATTGGCGTGGACTTTTCGCAGGAAATGCTTAATATTGCCATAGCTAAGAGAGAGAGGTCCGGTAGTGAAATTCTCTATCTTTGCCAGGATATGCGTGAATTGGATTTATACAGTACTGTCGGAACCGTAATCAGTGTTTGTGATTCCGTGAATTATCTTTTGGAAGATGAAGAAGTGATAGAGACCTTCCGGTTAGTGAATAATTATCTTTATCCCGGCGGTGTGTTCATTTTTGATTTTAATACGGTTTATAAATATGAACAGGTTATCGGAGATACTACCATAGCGGAAAATCGCGAGGATTGCAGTTTTATCTGGGATAACTTTTACCATGAAGAGGAACATATCAATGAATATGATTTAACAATCTTCGTCAAAGAAAAGAAGGAATTGTTCCGTAAATTTTCAGAGACTCATTACCAAAGGGGATATACTTTGGAAGAAATGAAAAAATTTGTTGAAAAGGCCGGTTTAAAATTTATTAAGGCTATTGATGCGGATACTCATAAAACTCCAGGGAAAGAAAGCGAGCGCATCTATATTATCGCAGGTGAGCAGGGAAAATAGTCTGTAATATTTCATAAGTATCAGTTAACTTGATGACAGGAAAGGAGAACTACAGCACAAGCTGTTGTTTGAAAAAATGAGTGATTATATTGTAAGAGCAACCGCGGCGAATGCGCAAATCCGTGTGTTTGCAGCGTATACGAAGGATATGGTAGAGGAGGCAAGAACACGTCATGAAACCAGTCCGGTAGCCACTGCGGCATTAGGAAGATTAATGACTGCAGGTGCCATGATGGGTAGTATGTTAAAAGGAGAAAAGGATTTATTAACATTACGTATCCATGCTAACGGTCCGATTCAGGGAATTACTGTTACTGCAGACTCGAAAGCAAGAGTGAAAGGCTATGTTGGAAATCCCAATGTTATTCTGCCGGCAAACAAAAAAGGAAAACTGGATGTGGCAGGGGCAGTCGGAATCGGTTTTATGGATGTCATTAAGGATATGGGCTTAAAAGAGCCTTATGTGGGACAAACCGTATTACAGACCAGTGAGATTGCGGAAGATTTGACTTTTTATTTTGCAAATTCCGAGCAGGTTCCCTCTTCCGTGGGTTTGGGTGTGTTAATGAATAAGGATAATACGGTTGCCCAAGCCGGAGGTTTTATTATTCAGCTTATGCCTTTTGCAGAAGAAGAGGTTATCGCAAAGTTAGAAGAGAATTTAAAGGATATTACCAGTGTAACTACCTTGCTTGCGCAAGGCAATACGCCGGAGGATTTGATTAATATACTTTGTAAGGATTTAGAACCTGTTATTGCCGATAAAATGGATACTTCCTTTTACTGTAATTGTGACAGGGCAAGAGTAGAAAAGGCTTTAATCAGTATAGGTAAAAAAGAAATACAGGATATGATTGATGAGGGAAAAGAAATTGAAATGAAGTGCCATTTCTGTAATACAGCTTATACCTTCAGTGTGGACGAAATGAAAAAGCTTGCAAAGAAATCTATGTAATAAGAAGTGCGAAATGAGTTACTCATTTCGCACTTCTGCTTTTTTAAGGGAAAGTTCAATTGCTTCCAGGAGTACCAAAGAAGTATATTTGGCATCGTCGGGATATGTAATTTCTTCCAGTGACTGACTGGCAATGATTTGAGCTGCCAAATCATCCAACGAAGGTTCTACAAGAGGAAACATAGTTTCCACTTCTTCACTTAAATTAACCAGTTCGATAGAATTAATATTATTTGCATCTACCATAACCTCAATATCTACGGTCTGGCTTCCGAGACTGACCGTTGTGGAATAAATACCGGGGATATATTTGGCATCTGATACGGCAGGAGTAGGGATGTCACTGTTTTCATCCTTTTTATCCGGAACAAACATAATAATCAGTAATACAAGAAATAAAATTCCAAGCAGGGCAAAAATTCCGCTGTATATAATTTCTTTCATACGAAGTACAACAATTTTGGTTTTATTACTCATATGCGTCACCATTTCCTTTTCTTATGTTTTAAATTTATTCGCAACGGGGGTATATTATGCGTATTATTCGCAGAAGCACATGGACTTTTTATTTCTTTTCACATAAAAGAACATTATTTTGATAAAAGGATAATAACAGCTGAAATATGGTTTTATCTTGTAGATTGCAAAAGAATATTTTATAATTATAATGGTATGCTTTTGGCAGAAACAAAAAGGATACAAATTGTGATTAAAATATTTATGCGGCAAAGTTTGAAAAAAGGAGAATATTATGAAATTTACCAAAATGCAGGGATGCGGAAATGATTATGTATATATTAACGGAATGAGCGAAACAGTAGAGAACAAAGCAGAGAAGGTTCCTATGCTAAGTGACAGACATTTCGGAATCGGCGGCGACGGTGTGATTTTTATTAATGCAGGCAAAGCGGCGGATTTTGAGATGGAGATGTATAATGCAGACGGTTCCCGCTCACAGATGTGCGGAAACGGAATTCGTTGTGTGGGAAAATTCGTTTATGATAAGGGTCTTACCGATAAAAAAGAAATCACTGTGGAGAGCTTTGGGGCAGTGAAATATCTTACTCTGTCTGTTGGGGATGATAATAAGGTTACAAAGGTAAAAGTTGATATGGACGAGCCGGAATTAAAAGCGGCTTCAGTGCCTGTTATTTGTGAAAGTGAGCAGGCTGTTATGGAGCCGATAGAGATTAACGGTAAAAAATATGAGATGACCTGTGTATCCATGGGTAATCCCCATGCTGTGATTTTTGTAGATGAAATTACGGATGATATGGTATGGGTTGATGGTAAAGCGTTGGAAGTACATCCTTGTTTTCCGGAGAGAGCCAATATTGAATTTGTACAGATAATTAACCGTAATCATATTAAAATGCGTGTATGGGAGCGTGGCTCGGGCGAAACTTATGCCTGCGGTACCGGAAGTTGCGCTTGTGTGGTTGCCGGTGTTTTAAACGGATTAACAGACAATCAGGTGACAGTATCATTGCTGGGCGGAGATTTGGAAATTGAGTGGAATCGCGAGAATAACAGAGTTTATATGACAGGACCGGCAGTGACTGTTTTTGAAGGAGAAATATAAAATTTTACAGGGAAACCATAAAAAAGCAAAAGAAGAATCGTATCTTTATTAGCCGGCGGTTCGGAAAGGGGAATTATGACCCAAATTGAATTTGAGGCAAGTATAGCCAGAATTCGGCAAGGTGATAAAAACGGGCTGAAAGAAATTTATGAAGCATATATCAGTTATGTTTATATGATCGTGCTGGGCATAGTGGGAAACAAAGAAAATGCAGAAGATGTCACCTCGGAATTTTTTATAAAAATATGGACAGTGGCAGATACATATCAGGCAAACGGAGCGCATAAGGCGTGGCTTGCCACTATTGCAAGAAATATGGCATTGGACTTTGTACGTAAAAATAAAAGAGAAATTCCGACGGAAGAGTTTGCAGAGGATATTTGTGCGGATGAAACACCGGAGGAAGAAGTGGTCTCTGATGTATCCGTTCAGGAAGCATTGGCTACTTTAAATGAAGCTGAACGGCAAATTGTGGATATGAAGGTGTTGGGCGAAATGTCTTTCCGGGAAATATCTGAGAGCCTTGGAATACCCGTGGGAACCATCACATGGCGGTATCAGAACGCAATTAAAAAACTAAGGAGGTGCGGTTATGAATAAAAACTTCGAAGAAGCATATAAAGCTGAAGTACAACAGAATATTCCTGATTTATGGAACCGCATCGAAAGCAGTTTGCCACCGAAGGCACCTGTGGTGGAAGTAAAAAGAAAAAAGAAAAATCCTTATGCATGGATTAAGTGGGCATCTTTGGTAGCGGCATGCTTATTTATGGTTATTACGGTGCCGGCAGTAATAGGAGTGGGAGCATTTAGTATTTTTATGTTTGGTGCTAAAAGTTCGTCAGATAGTGCAGCTGCTGAAAGCCAGGATATGGCTATAGAGAGTGCGGATTGTGATGGCGGCTATACGGAAGAGTATTATGAATATGAAAACGGTGTAGACTTACCCAAAGAAGAAGCAGTTGAAGAAAGTGAAAATGATATGATTATGGAAGATAGTGTGGCATCCGGGGACGGTGCAGATGAAGATTCTGCTTCATCTACGCTACAAAGTGAATCTTACAGGGAATTGCTGATAGAAAATATGTATGCAAAAGTGACAGAGGTCACAGAGACCGAAGAGGGGTATATGTATGTCACTTTGGAAGTGTCTTCTCATAGCCGTGAAGAAGCTGATGAGTGTTTTTCTAATATTGCTTTTTATAATGGTGGGGAACTTAAGGTGAAGGTTTATGAAGATACCGGCGAGATTCCGGTTGTGGGTGAAATGTACAGTGTAACCGTATATGATTGCTCTCCGCCCTGGCAATCTATGATTGAACCCTGTGAAGCTGTTTTGGAACTTTATGAATAAAAAGCAAAATTGATTTATTTTATGCTGTAATTTGCAGACAGATTCAGGTGCGCAGAGCAAAATCGTGGTAGAAAGCAAGGACAAACGATAGTATAATGGAACTGTATTTTGTGAACGACTTATGTGTAGGGTGAAAAGAGGAAATAAAATGAAAAAAGGAATGATAAAGAAAATAATAGCGCTTGTTGTAATGGTAGCTTGCATGTTGCCTGTAATGGCATGTGATAATTTTCAGGTTGACAAGGCGCGTTTTAACGTCCGCATGGATTATGGATATGGTGGAGGTGTAGAGATAGGCAGTTATGCACCTTTTTACGTGGAAATTACCAACAACGGAAATGATTTTGAAGGTTCTGTCCAAATGATTATTCCGGGCAGAGGCGGCGAAAATGTCATGCATGAGAAGGAACTTTCTATACAAAAAGGAGCGACGAAGACAATTGAACTGGTAGGTATGATTGACAGAATCACCCGTCAGGTTAATATTCGTATTCTAAATGATAACGGTAAAGTTATTTGGTCTAATTTAATGACATGTAGTACGGCTACTGATTTGAAGTTTGTGAATGTGGGAGTGTTGAGTGACGATTATTCGGCATTGGGATATATGGACCATAAAGCTTTTTCGGCCAATAATGAATTATCGACGCAACTTGTGGAATTAGATAAGGACAGATTTCCTTCGGATTGGCGTGCATTGGATATGTTGGATGTAATTGTTATCTCCGATTTTAGTACCGATTTATTAAGTGAAGAGCAACTGAATGCGTTGACACTTTGGGTAAATGACGGCGGACTTTTGATGGTTGGTACCGGAAGTACATCTAATAAGACGCTTGCTTCTTTGAATGGTAAATTTTTTGATGTTAAAGTGGGAGACTTGGAAAACCATAATACTAAATTTGGTCTTACCTTGACTGACTTTACTTATGATTATGGTTATGATGATTATTACTATAATGCTTATTCGGATTCCTTGTATACTACATATTATGAAGATAATTACGAGGATATTCGCGATGACCTTGAGACGGGGTATATGGATTCCTTTATGTCTGATTACGGATACGACCCGTATTATGATACTTGGGATGAATATTGGGAGGATTCCTTTTATTGGTATTGCTTTGATGCATATTATGCTACATATCTGGCAGGCTTAGGTGAAGGCAATGATAATGTGGTCAAAGTCGAAGGATTATCTTACGTGGATGCGGATATTCTTTCTTTATCGGGCGAGCAGGTGGGAAGTGATGACTGTCCTATGTTCTGGGGAGAAGACAGTGACGGAGAAATTTATAAACTTGCTTATGTGATGACACAGGGCGAAGGAAAAGTTTTGTTAAGTACCATTGACTTTACGAAAACACCGTTCAGTAATTATGATGGTAATTCAATGCTGTTTATCCACTGGGTTGAAACACTTATCGGTGCCCGTTGTTACGAAGATGCCATGAATTACAGTGATGGATACGGCTATTATAACCCTTATGAAATTTTAACCTACGAAGAGGAAGAGATTTTTAGAGGTGTTAAATCAGCAACGGTACCTCCGGTATTGGTTTATATCGGAATACTGCTATTATACATAATTGCTATTTTGGTATTGTATCTTGTTTTACGCCATAAGAAAAAGACAGTTAATCTTTGGGTAATCTATCCGATTGTTGCGGTGGGCTTGTCAATCCTGATTTTCTGTATCGGTTTTTCAACAAGAATATACAGACCTGTTGTGAATGCGGTTACGTTGATTACACCTAACGGAAGTACTTTGGAGCAACGCTCTTATGTAGGGGTAACAGTGCCCGGAAATAAGTCTTACGAAATCGGATTTGCCGGTAATCAGGCTGTGGAATATATTAATTTAGATTATTCGTACTCCTATAACTACTATTCATCTTCCGAGGATGAAATTGATTGGGACAGTTATGGCATCGGTTACAGATACAGTTATGATTCCGTAGAGGTTCTTTTAGGTGAGCAGGAGGCTATGGGACATACAAACTTTTATTTGACTGCGGTTACACCTGATACGAGAAATATTGTAATGGAATCCGAAAGCGGATATTACACAGACCTTGTGATTACCAATGATTATGGTTGCAATTTGGAGAACGCTGCAATTATCAGAGACGGTTCCGTATACATTATTGGTGATATGAAAGCCGGAGAAAGCGTTAAGTTTTCAGATTTGAAAAAAGAAAAAGATGTCTATCTGTACAGTGACGGACTTGGCAAAATTGTAATGAAAAATGAGAGCGCTAAGAGTCTTTTGGGCTTGGCGTTTGGCTCAATATCCGGTACATATGATGAGTATTTATGTAATATACGTGCATATAACGGATTAACGGATGTAGTATATTCATATAGCTATTCCGGTTCGGCACCTGTTACTTTCGTAGCGATTCCCGAAGAGAAAGTAGCAGCGCCGTTACAAGGCTCGACTAATTACAACGAAAGACGAGTGGAAGTTATATATACGGTGTACTATGAGCCTGATTATTGGAGTTACCAGTATCAGGGATACGGTTGGTAAAAAGAGCAGGATGCGGAGGAAAAAGATATGTTGGAAATTAAACATTTATATAAAAGATATGGCCGCTTTCTGGCTCTTAATGACGTAAATTTACATGTGGAACAGGGAGAGTTGTTTGGTTTTGTAGGAGCTAACGGCGCAGGTAAAACTACGACTATGAGAATTTGCGTGGGATTATTGGAAGCGACAGCGGGAGAAGTCTATATTGGCGGTCAGGATGTTTTACAGAGCCGTAAGGCCATGAGTGAACGAATTGGTTATGTGCCGGATTTCTTTGGTGTTTATCCCAGTTTTACAGCGTTGGAGTATTTGGAATTTTTTGCGGCAGCATACGGAATTTATGGTGATGAAGCAAAACAGTTATGCTTGGACCTTCTAAAATTGGTAAAATTGACGGATAAGGCCAATAATGATGTAAACGGCTTATCCAGAGGTATGAAGCAAAGAATGTGTTTGGCGAGAGCACTTGTACATAATCCGGACATTCTTTTCTTAGATGAGCCGGCCAGTGGTTTGGATCCGAGAGCCAGATTTGAGTTAAAAGAAATACTTAAGAATCTTTCATCCATGGGTAAAACTATTGTAATCAGTTCCCATATTTTGCCGGAACTTGCAGAAATGTGTACCAGCGTAGGTATTATTGACCGGGGACATATTGTATTGAAGGGAAGTATTGATGAGATTCACAGGGCAGCTGCGTTATCCAGTCCGTTATTAATTACTGTAGCAGAGGATGGTGTGGACAGGAGTTTTGAATTTCTTCAGGAAATTCCTAACGTGCATAAGGTTACCGCACAGGGAAATCGTTTTTCTGTTACCTTTGATGGCGGACGCGAAGAAGAAAATGCACTTTTAAAGCGCATGGTGATGGCGGATATTCCTGTTTATTCGTTTAGCAGACAGGAAGGAAGTTTGGAGAGTCTGTTCATGCAGATTGTCGGTAAAAATAAAAGGCCCGGCGGAGCGGAAAGGAGGTAGGAAATGAAGAAGGCGGTCATTAGAAACGCAGTGTTGCGTAAAGATATGATACTGGATATGAAAAAGCCGAAGGTAGCAGTAATTATGTTACTTTTTAACATTCTGTTATGTCTTGTAGCCGTTCCTTTTATTGGAATGATTGTTTTAGTGGCGGAAGGATACAGTTACGGTGCAACGGAATTGTCTTATCGTACACTAATTAATATGTATATGACTTTGATATGGCTGGAAACCATTGCTATTTGTTTCCTTACTCCGGCATTAACAGCGGGTTGTATTTCTATTGAGAAAGAACGGCAGACATTAGAAGTTCTTCTTACTACCAAAATGACTACGTGGCAGATTATTAAGGGAAAATATTTTTCTTCCATTATGCTTGTTTTAATGTTGATAGTATCGGGGCTTCCGGTTATGTCACTGGTATATATTTATGGTGGTATCAGTTTGTGGCAGATGCTTTTGATGATACTTGTTTTGATTGCTACAACCATGTATGTGGCAAGCTTTGGCGTGTTCTTTTCCACTTTGGTAAAAAACACAATTGTTTCCGTTATTTTAACCTATATTACAATAGGTGTATTATTCGGTGCGACTTTTATGGGAGCTTTCGGAGGTATGGGAGCTCTTGCAATGGTCAATGAATACATTGAGTGGGAATATGACCTTACATTAAATATACATGGAGATTATTTTGGATTTTTACTTTGGTGGAATCCGCTTGTTACTATTTTTGACAGTACGGCACAGATATTCGGATATGGATTTGACAGTTCAGACGCCTTTAACGGAATGAAGGATTTGGGCGGTTACTTATTTGTATCCATGACGGATAAAAATATTATTCTGAATTTGTGGTCTTTTATTAGTGTGATTGTGCAGTTGGGAACTTCTTATTTGCTTTTAAGGTGGTCGGCACATTTGTTAAAGCCGGTTAAGAGAAAGCCACATAAAAACTCAGAAAAGAAAAGAAGAAAATAAATAAAACAAAACGGAGGTTTTGAAATGAGTCAGGATCATATCATTCTTCAGTTTATAAAAAAGGTGCGTAAGCGTTTGTGCAGAAATATTTTTGTACAGACGATGTTATGGGCATTATTTGCGGGAATGACGGCATGGGGATTATTTAACTTCATAGCCTTGTTTGTGCCTTTTTATGCTGCGGTATTTTATGGTTTCCTGGCTTTTATTGTGTGCCAGATTGTAGGAATTGTCATTGCAATTAAGCGTTATCCCAGTATGAAAAAAACAACCATTCAGATTGACAGCAGAGGATTAAAAGAGAGAGTTACTACTGCCTATGAGTTGTCGGGGAAAAATGATTTATGCAGTCAATTACAAAAAAATGACACAATTGAAAATATCAGAGGAATTAAAATTCGAAAGAGTTTTCCGTTAAACATTAAGAAAAGAATGTATCTTATTTTGTTTGGTGCGTTAATTTTTACGGTAACTACGGCAATGATTCCGTCTAAAACCAAGCAGGAGGCCAGAGAAATACATAATCTTCAGGAGCAGATTGAAGAAAAAGAAGAAGCTCTGGAAGCAATGGTTGAAGAGATAAAAGAAAATTATAATCTGACAGACGAGCAGGCTGAAGCTTTGGAAAATCTTTTGAATGATGCGAAAGAAGAATTACAGAATGCCACCGGACAGGAAGATATGGATAAGGTGGAAGAACGTTTTGAAACCAAGTTAGAACAACAGTTTATTGACCCGTTGGAAAACCAGAAAGAAGCTGAAGCCATAGAGAACAGTCTGCAGAATATGTTGGAAGGAAATAATCTGACGCAGGAGGAACAGCAGGCAGTGGCTGAGCAGTTGGAGCAATTGGCACAGAATGCCCAGGATCAGCATATGCAGGAGATTGCGCAACAGATGCAACAGGAACTGCAACAAAACGGAGAAATTTCTTCGGAGACCTTGGGACAGGCACAACAGCAGGTACAGCAATATATTGAAGATAATCAGGGACAAATAGGCCAACAAGGTCAGCAAGGTCAGCAAGGTCAGCAAGGCCAGGAAGGCCAACAAGGTCAGCAAGGTCAGCAAGGCCAGGAAGGCCAACAAGGTCAGCAAGGTCAGCAAGGCCAGGAAGGTCAACAAGGTCAGCAGGGCCAGCAAGGTCAACAAGGTCAGCAAGGTCAAGAGGGTCAGCAGGGCCAGCAAGGCCAACAAGGTCAGCAGGGTCAACAAGGCCAACAAGGTCAGCAGGGGCAAGGCTCCGGTGAGGGTTCAGGTGATGGACAAAGCGGAAATAACTCCGGAACCGGTGGAGGTGGCGGCACCGGCTGGTATGATGGTAGTCAATACGGAGAAGAAATGGAAGGAAATTCCGGCGGAGAACGTATCATGATTCCGGATGAGGATATGATGAGTGATGAAAATTTAACCGGTCAGGCTAATGCTAATGGTCAGTCGTATTTGACAGAATCTGATCAGGTGGCGACATGGAGTGGAGAATCGGTGTCTTATGATCAGGTAATCGGTAATTATACCAATCAGGCTTATACCAATATGGAAAGCAGTAATATTCCCGATTCCATGAAAGACCTGGTTATAGATTATTTTACGGAATTAAACGAGTAAAAGTTGCAATAGATGGAGGATATTATGGTACAGAATGAAAATGAATTAAGAATGATGATACAAAAGTTAAATGCGGCAGAGGCTGAAATCGGAAATGCCATTATTGGTCAGAAGCAGGTGATAAGACAGGTTTTGCTTGCTATGCTTTCCGGCGGCAATGTATTACTGGAAGGTGTGCCGGGACTTGGTAAAACTCAGCTTGTTAAGGCTGTTGCATCTGTATGCTCCATGGAGTTTTCACGAATTCAGTTTACTCCGGATTTAATGCCTGCGGATGTAACCGGTACTAATTTAATTGTAAAAGAAGACGGTAGAAATGTATTCCAGTTCCAGAAGGGACCTGTTTTTGCCAATTTGGTACTTGCCGATGAAATTAACCGTGCAACACCCAAAACCCAGTCTGCACTTTTGGAAGCCATGCAGGAGCATACCGTAACCGTAGGTAATGAAACATACGCTTTGGCAGAGCCTTTTATGGTACTTGCTACCCAGAACCCCATCGAGAACGAAGGTACTTATCCTTTGCCGGAAGCACAGCTGGACCGTTTCCTTTTTAAGATTCAGGTGGACTTTCCAAGCATTGAGGAATTGAAGCAGATTATGGATATTACCGTTTCAAATAAGAAGGTAGAGTTACAGCCTGTTCTTACGGGTGAAGACATTATTGCAATGCGAAGTGCAATAAGAGATATTCCTATTGCGGATGCAGTTGCGGAATATGCATTAAAAGTAGTTGTAGCAACACATCCTGAAGTGGCAGGGGCTTCGCAATTTGTTAAAAAATATATTACATGCGGAGCCAGCCCCAGAGCTGCACAGGCGATTTATCAGACTGCCCGGGCAAAGGCTTTGCTCGAGAATCGTTTTAATGTATCCTTTGAGGATATTAAGAGTGTGGCATATCCTGCACTCCGTCATCGTCTTGTATTAAGCTTTGAAGCATTGGCAGACGGTGTGACTGCAGACGAAATCATAAAAGAAATTCTGGACAGTGTAAAGGTAAGTTAAATTGAGGGATATCAATGGATAAAATATTTGACAGTGAGTTTTATTCCAAATTACATACATTGCGAATGTCGATTGCCATGCATCTGGCGGCCGGAATGAGCGGCGGACGAAAGTCCAATGCCAAAGGTAATTCCGTGGAATTTTCGGATTTTAGGGAGTATCAGTTAGGCGATGACATTCGAAGAATTGACTGGAATGCATACGGCCGTTTCGATAAGCTCTATATCAAGCTTTTTATGGAAGAAAAAGAAGGAATCTTTCAAATCTTTTTGGATACCAGTAAGTCCATGGATTTTGGCAAGGCAAATAAGGGTGTGTGTGCGGCAAGAATTGCGGCGGCTCTTTCTTATGTAGTATTGGAAAATTCCGACCGCTTGTATTTAAACCTTTTAAAGGAAGGACGTCTGGAATGTCCCAAGAGCTACACCGGCAAACAGTCATTTTCAAAAGTGATTGATTATTTGGAAAATGTAAAGTTTGAAGGTGCCGGAGATTTACTTTCCGGTATACATCTTAAAAAATTCGACCGTCGGGGAATGTCCGTATTAATATCGGACGGATACTGCGAAAACATGGAAGAGGTTTTCCGGTATATGAAGTTTAAAAATCAGGATATTGTTTTTGTACATGTACTGGCACCGGAAGAAAAGAATCCTTTTTATGAAGGAACCGTTAATTTGATTGACAGTGAAACGGCAGGTGAAATGCGAATGACTATGAGTGCATCTGCCCTAAAAACATATAAAAACAGTTATCAGAATTTTATCAGAAGCATGGAATTGTTATGTAAAAAGTATTCGGCAATTTATATTCCTGTCAGTTCGGATGACAGTCTGGATGCTTTGTTCTTTGGGGCGTTGGCAAGAATTTCCCCCAGAAGATAGATAGTAGAAATCAGGAGAAAATAAAGTGAAATTTTTACATTTATGGCCTTTCTTTCTATTGTTGCTGATTCCGATTATTATCATTATGTATCTTTTGAAGCAGAAGGCGGTGGAAACACCCATATCTTCTTTGTTTCTCTGGAAAGAAATGTATCGCAACGTAGAGGCTAATACACCTTGGGAAAAATTAAAAAAGAACTGGTTGTTAATTTTACAGATTATAACCTTGATTGTGTTGATTCTTGCACTTACTTCGCCGTATATTATCAGTCATAATGCCGGTGCTGATCATGCAGTTATTGTAATTGACAACAGTGCCAGTATGAATGCCATGTATGATGAGAATCAGACAAGATTAGAGCATGCACTTGAAGAAGCGCAGGTTTATGTGCGTAATTTAAAAACCGGTACGGGAATTTCAGTTTTGACCAGTAACAGTAAAGCTACCCTGGTATTGAGTAATTCTGATGATAAAACCCAGGCAATCAATGAGTTAAAAGCCATTGAGGCAAGCTATGTAGCAGGAGACTGTGTTGCCGGTATCGAAATGGTTAAATCCATGCAAACCCAGTGGGACAGCGTGGAAACCGTTTGTTTTACAGATACCCATGTATCTATGGAGCAGGTAGAAGGATATATTGTGGATATGTATCAGCCGGTAAACAACATTAGTGTTGATTATGTAGGACACGGTGTAAATAACGGCAAACTTGTGGTACTTGCTAAGATATCCAATCATGGCAGCGAAGCCGTAAGTACTGACGTAAATCTATACGGAGATGACGAACTGTTGCAGATTAAGAATGTGACTGTAGATGCAGACGCTTCAGAAGTTATGTATTTTGAAGATATTTCTTTTGAAGGCAATGCTTTATGCGTGGAACTTACAGGGCAGGATGCAATTAAAGAAGATAACAGTTGCTACGATGTTTTGGAGGATGAAAAAGTTACTAAAGTATTGTTGATGACTGAGGCAAACCTGTATTTGGAAAAGGCCCTTACCCTGGTGGATGGTGTGGAGGTTACCAAATCAGAAGATATTGATTCCTTTGCGGAATTTACAACACAAAAATTTGATTTATATATTTTTGACGGTATGGTTCCGGATGTATTACCCACTGAAGGAAATATGATTTTTATGAATGTCAGATATGATGATTTGTATAAAACCGTTTCTCCTATGGGAGGTGTTATGGTTTCTACTGCGAAACATACCACTACGGAGTATTTGGAGGAATTATCCTTTGGGGTCAGCAGTGTATATGCACTGGAAAAACCGGACTGGGCAGAGACTTTTTTAAGCGTGGGAGAAGCCTGTGTTGGTTTTATCGGTAAAAAAGATGGGCAGACCATATGCGTTATGGGATTTGATTTTCATAATTCGGATTTGCCGCTAAAGATGGAATTCCCTATTTTGATATATAACATCGTAAATGAGTGTATTTCTTCCGGATTGTTGGGTGAAAATGTAGTAAATCCGGGTGATACGGTGTCTGTAAACGGTAAGTTAAATGTAGGACTTCCATCTATAACCAAACCGGACGGTAGCGTAGAAGAACTGGCAGATTATCGTATGAATTATACGGATACCTATGGTTTGGGAGTATATGTAGTAGATCAGGAACAGGATAGTGATACGGTGATAAGTGCATTTGCCGTAAATTTTCCGGCATCAGAAAGTGTAATTACACAGTCGCCCTCTTCCATGGTACAGGAAGACAGCGATGATGTAAAAACAACGGTATCCGGTATGTTGGATTTAAGAAATCTGATTATCCTGATTGCATTGGGATTGTTGGGAATTGAGTGGATTGCATACATTCGCAGATAAACGTGAGGTTGTAAAATGGATATTTCTTTTGAAAGACCATGGTTTTTGATACTAATACCGATTATTATCGGTTTGTTGATTTTTTCCATGCGTTATATGATTGCACAGAATAAAAAGACAAGAATCGGGCAGGTTATCGTTCGTTCGATTCTGGCAACGGCCCTTATACTGGCATTGTCGCAGGTGTCCATAAAATGGGTGGGACGGGATGTTACCACCATTTTTTTGGTGGATGTTTCTGATAGTGTCAGGGAACAGCGGGAAGAAGTGATTCAGTTCGTAAATGATGCAGTGGAGAATAAGGGAAAGCATGATTATGTGGGCGTAATTGCTTTCGGAAGTGATTCCAGAGTAGAACAGTTTATTTCACAGGACATTTCTTTTTCTGAATTTCAAACAGATGTCAGTTCAGAAGCAACGGATTTGGAAGAGGCCGTAAACATTGCTTTGGCGGAGATGCCTGAGGATTCTGCCAAGAGAATTGTTCTTATTACAGACGGCAATGAGAATGAAGGCAATATCAAAAATACAGCATCATTGGTAGTGGCTTTGGGCTGCGATTTCGAAGTGATGAAACTGGAGGAAAATCTTGCCAATGAAGTATATGTCAGTGATATGTCCATTCCGGAAGAGGTAGGCATTGGTGAGAACTTTAATATTAATGTAGAGGTAGAAAGTAATGTTGCCTGCTCAGCCGTAGTAAGCTTGTATTCAGGAAGAACCTTAAAGGGGCAGCAGACAGTTAATTTGCAGGAAGGAACCAATCGTTTTGTGTTTACGGATACACAGAGTGATGAAGGTTTAAAAACATATCGTGTTACGGTAGAAGCAGTAGATGATACGGTAACGGTAAATAACGAGTTTTCGGCATACACCAATATTGAGATAGAATTACCTTTGCTTTTGGTAGAGGGAAGCGATGGAAAGGCTCAGGAGTTAAAAGGTATTCTTGACAGTATCGGTATTCAATATGACTGTGTTACGCCGGCAACCGTACCGGCTACTTTATCAGATTTTACAGAGTATTCGGCCATTATTTTTATCGATGTATATGCAGATGATTTGCGTGACGGATTTATGGAGAACCTACCTACTTATATTAAAAATTACGGAGGCGGTTTTATTGTTACGGGCGGCCGTAACAGCTTTGCGCTGGGAAATTATCGTGATACGGTTATTGAAGAAGTTTTACCTGTAAATATGGATTTGCAGGGTGAAAATGAAGTGCCTGTTATGGCATTTCAGATGGTAATTGACCAATCGGGCAGTATGAGTGATGGCAATGGAATTATAACTAATCTGGACTTGGCAAAGGAATCGGCAAATGCCGCATTGGGGAATATAAGAGAAACGGATTATGTAGGTGTTATTGCTTTTGATGAATCTTATGACAGGGTTGTGCCTTTACAGCTTGCAACCGATAAAGATGCAATATCTCAAGAGATTTTTTCAATTGATATTGATGGTGGTACATCCATATATCCGGCGCTTCTTGCTGCAACAACAGATTTAAATGAAAGCGATGCACAGGTAAAACATATTATTTTATTAACCGACGGTCAGGATTCTTATGGAGATTACGAGGAATTGAAAAAGACCATCAACGATGCCGGAATTACGCTTTCTACCGTGGCAATCGGAACCGGTTGTAACGAAGAATTGTTAAAAGATTTGGCAGAAAGTTGTAACGGAAGATATTTTTATACGGATATATCCTCCGATCTTCCCAGAATCTTTGCACAGGAGGTCTTTTTATCCTCAAATACATATTTGATTAACGAAGAATTTACCCCTATTGTAACATCCAATGATGCCATGGTGAGGGATGTTGTTGCCAACGGACTTCCTACATTGAAGGGATACGTTGCCACAACGCCTAAAGACAGAAGCATACAGTTGTTGCAGTCACATTATGGTGATCCTGTTCTGTGCTATTGGCAATATGGATTGGGTAAAACCGTAGCGTGGACGTCGGATATGACAGGTGAATGGTCCGGAAATTATTCCGGCTGGGAGAATACACAGTTATTGTGGCATAATATTATTCAATATGTTACGCAGGATATGGGAATGGAAGGTGCTTACGTGGAAGTAGAGCAAAACGGAAGCCGTTCCGAGATTCATTATACAACGGAGAATTTCAGTGCTGATACCACAGTGTTTGCTACCGTGTTTGATGATGAAGGAAATGCCACGGAAGTTGAATTGGATCCGGTAAAACCCGGTGAGTATATTGCCGCTATTGATACTGTATCAACCGGTGTATATACGATTAATGTACAACAAAAAGAGGGAGAAGAGATTGTCAGCAGTATGAATACGGCGGCAATTAATCAATATTCTTTGGAATATCGTTTTTATCCGGATAATACTTTAATGGAGGAATATGTTGCTTCGGTAGGAGGACGTATTATTACGGATGCTTCGGAAGTGTTTGCAAGCAAGCCGGAGTATGTGAAAAGCAGATGGAATTTGTCTACGATTTTATTGGTAATGGCTGCGTTTTGGCTTCTTTGGGATATCGCAGTAAGACGTTTTCACATTGACCTATATAAGCTGATTCCCATTGAGGCGGTAAAAAAACAGAGCGCTAAACGGCAGCAAAAAATCGAAGAAAAACATGCACGTAAAATTGAAAAAAAGGCAGAGCAAAAGAGTGTCAAGGCTGAATCGGCATCTAATGCAAATGCCGCATTGCAGGCCGGGCAGATGATGGAGCAAGGGCAGAGAGTCCGGGTGTGGACAAAGAATAGCGGGGAAATTAAAAAACAGACAACACAGCCTGTTCAACGGACGGAACAACCTGTTCAGCAGCCTTCAAAGACTGTTAAAAAAGGTACAAATAATAAAGGTAAAAAGGAACTGTTAAATACACAGGCATTATTACGAGGATTGGAAGAGGAAGATTAGAATGTCAGAAGAAGTAAAAACCGTTGCAAAGAAAAGTAAAAAAGGTTGGATAATTGTCGGTGTAATTATAGCGGCGCTGATTCTGGTAGTGGGAGGCGCTGCCGCTGTTATAGGAATTATATCGTTGGTAAAAAGAGCAGGAAATGAAGCGGCAAACGGACAGGCAGAATCTATTGGTAGCGAACAAAGTACAGAAGAAACAGAGAATGATTCTTTTACCGGTGCGGATACCAATACGGCAATTAACACGGGCGAATTATCTGAATTGGCATCCGAGTATGAAGGACGAGTAGGAACCGGAGATTATAATTATGGTGAAGCTTTGCAAAAATCCATTCTCTTTTATGAACTGCAACGCTCCGGAGATTTGCCGGAAGAAACCAGATGTAATTGGCGAGGCGATTCCGGACTTTTAGACGGATCGGATGTAGGCTTGGATTTGACCGGTGGTTTATATGATGCAGGTGATCATGTGAAATTTAACTTGCCCATGGCATATACATCATCAACGTTATCCATGTCGGTATATGTAAATTACGACAGTTATGAAGAGAGCGGTCAGCTGGTTTATGTTATGGATACTGTAAAATGGATTAATGATTATTTGATAAAATGTCATCCGGAGGATAATGTGTTTTTTTATCAGGTGGGTGATGGTTCCATAGACCATTCCTGGTGGGGACCGGCAGAAGTGATGCAGATGGAGCGGCCTTCCTATAAAGTAGATATGCAGAATCCCGGTTCTACGGTATCTGCAGGTGCAGCAGCGTCATTGGCATCTTGTTCGGTAATATTTAAAGATTCTGATCCGGAATATTCCGAAGAATGTCTGGAACATGCAAAACAATTATATGAATTTGCGGCAAGTACCTTAAGCGATGCAGGCTATACGGCGGCTAACGGTTTTTATACATCACACAGTGGTTTTTATGATGAATTAACATGGGCAGCGGCTTGGTTATATATTGCAACCGGAGATGAAAGTTATCTGGCGGACGCCAAGACATATTTTGCACAGGCAGACACTAATTACAAGTGGGCACATTGTTGGGACAATGTTTCTATCGGTGCGGCAACCTTACTTGCTATGGAAACAGGTGAAGCTGAATACAAACAGCTTGTAGAAAATAATTTGGATTATTGGACCACCGGAGTGAATGGTGAGAAAATTACGTATACTCCGCAGGGATTGGCATGGCTCGATTCATGGGGGTCACTTCGTTATGCAACCACGGAGGCTTTTATAGCGGCAGTTTACAGTAAATCGGATGTGTGTCCGGATAATAAAAAAGATATTTATTATGAGTTTGCGGTATCCCAGGTCAATTATGCATTGGGGGATGGCGGAAGATCATATTTGATAGGATTTGGTGAAAATTATCCGCAGAATCCTCATCACAGAACTGCACAAGGCTCATATAGCAATAATATGAATGAGCCTGCAGAGGCAAGACATACTCTGTATGGTGCTTTGGTAGGCGGACCGGATGCTAATGACGGATATGAAGATTCTGTTTCAAATTATATCAATAATGAAGTGGCATGCGACTATAACGCAGGTTTTGTAGGTGCATTGGCTTGTCTTTATGAAGATTTCGGCGGACAGACTTTGGTAAATTTCGGGGCTGTGGAAGAGGTTCCCGTTGATGAAGTATATATTGATGCATGTGTAAATGTAACGGGCGAGAACCATTTAGAGGTAAAAGCTTATGTAACCAATGTCTCTGCCTGGCCGGCAAGAACCATGGATGCAGTAACAATGCGCTATTTTATGGATTTGAGTGAAGTGTATGCAAACGGCGGAACAGCAGAAGATATTACACTTACAACCAACTACAGTCAAGGCGGAAGTGCCGTGGGGGTTATGCCCTGGGATGAAGAAAATCACATTTATTATGTGGAGATTCAGTTTGCCGGAGAACCTATTTATCCCGGTGGACAAAGCAGCTATAAAATAGAAGTTCAATTCCGTATGACATCCGCTTCTGCATGGGATAATTCCAATGATTTTTCTTATCAGGATATAGCCGGCACCAATGGCGGAAGTACAGTGTGTGCTACTCATATGGCTTTGTATGAAGATGGAGAATTGATTTTTGGTACTGAACCTGATGGTGAAGGCGTGTCGGTTACTGCACCGACTCAGGGGAATACAGGAGATAATGTGCCCCAGGAAGACACAACAACTCAGAATAACGGAAGTCAAAGCGATTCAAATTCCGTAAGCGGTGACGGTCTTACCATGACAATAGATAATCAGTCTAAAAGCGGTAGCGGCTCAAGTCTTGCCTTTTTTATTACGATTCGTAATGACGGAGATGAGGCAGTAGCACTTTCGGACTTGGAGATACAGTATTATTTTACGGAAGATGGGGATGAGAATTTAAGCTTCTGGTGTGATTATTCTTGTTTATCGGGCAGTACCTATACAACTTTGACCGATAAAATAAACGGAAGCTTTAGTTCTTTAAGCGGTAACAAAACCAATGCGGATACGAAACTCAGTATTACATGTGACTCTAAAGATGCTTTGAGACCGGGGGATGAATTGACTATTCAGGTTCGTGTGGCAAAAGATGATTGGAGTAATTTCGAGTTTGGTAATGATTATTCGGCAGGTGGTGCAGATAAAACGGCACTTTTCTGTGAAGATGAATTAATATTGGGCAGTGAGCCGTAAAGGAATAAAATTTTATTATCAAATGTAGCAAAAAAGTTGGATTTCTTTGATAAAATATGATAAGATGAAAAGTAATCACAGAAAATTCACAATTTCTTAAGAAATGAATGATATATCTGGATGTAAGGGAAAACAAATCATTGGGGAATGGTTGATTTTGTGTAAAAAGAGAGATTGCGGGTGAAAACCCGAAAGGAGGATAACGGTGAAACATACATATGAGTTATCAGTGATTATCAGGGAATTATTATCAGGAAATAGGAAGGCGTTTCAGGAACTTTATAATTTGACTGCCAACGATGTTTATTTCCACGTAAAAACAATTGTGAATAATGATGCGGAGGCAGCAAGATTAATCGTTAAGATTTATAAAAGTATGGCAATGCGTTTGGATCGTCTTCAGAAGCCTGAGGATGCCGTTAAATGGATGAATAAGATTATGTACGGACATCTTATGGATTGGATGAATGTACATTGTGCAACAATGCTTATGGATGAAGAAATGGGTCGTTTTGATAAAATGCCTGCTGTGCCTATTGTAGAGGGTGGAATGACAATGTATACAGAGGCAGAGACTGCTGCGTTGGCGGCTACATATGTATCACAGCTTCCTGAAGTGCATGCGATTACAGGTCTTGCATATTTCTTCGATAATCTTGAAATGCAGGAGACGGCAGAATTGCTCCAGTGTGATGAGACGCGTATTGCAACAAGAACCAAATATGCACAGAAGTTAGTAGAAAGTTATTGTAAGGATTTTGCAAAAGAAAATAATATTGAAATACAGACCGTGGATACCCATATTTTGCTTTTAGCATATGTACTTCTTGCAAAAGAAGCTGTTTTGCCCGGTATGCGTGAGCTTTATTTTGATATCGCGCAGGAAATTTCATAGGAGATGCTCAACTTTAAATAATAAGAATATAAGGTCACTTTTACTTCAGGGAATTCCCTTGGTAGAAGTGACCTTTTATGTTATACTTGGAAAAGAGAACAGTTATAGAATGATTCAAAGTTTCTAAAAAGAATCAGATATGCTAAAAGAGGTGTAGTATGGCATTGCAATTTTGGTTCGGAGCTTCCGGCTCCGGTAAAAGCATGGGAGTACAACAGGAAATTATAAATCGTGCTATAGATAATCCGGATAAGATGTTTTTCTTGGTTGTGCCGGATCAGTTTACAATGCAGACACAGAAGCAGATTGTAAAAATGCATCCGGATAAAGGAATTTTAAATATAGATGTTTTAAGTTTTAGCCGTTTATCACATCGCATTTTTGAAGAAGTGGGAAAAGATAACCGTTTGGTATTGGATGATACCGGAAAATGTCTTTTGCTTCGTAAGGTGGCAGAGAAGGAAAAGGATAATATTCCCGTACTTGCCGCAGGTTTGAAGCATCCGGGATATATCCAGGAAGTAAAATCTGTTTTATCCGAATTTATGCAGTATGGTTTGAAACCGGAGGATGTAACAGGACTTGCTGATTTTGCAAAGGAAAGAAGACCGCTTAAGCTTAAATTAGAGGATTTAAGTCGGCTTTATGAGGCTTTTATTAAGGAATGTGAGAATAAATATATCACAAAGGAAGAAACCTTGGATTTGCTTCGGGAGCGCTTGCCTCTTTCGGAAAAGGTAAAGAGCAGTGTATTTGTATTTGACGGATTTACCGGTTTTACACCCATTCAAAATCAAGTAATTGAAGAACTGTTGATTCTGGCAGAAGATGTTATTGTCACTTTGGAAATGGACCACCGTTACAGCCCCTATCGAATAGAGGGGGAAGAATTTTTATTTCATTTGACAAGACAGACCGTGGCAAGTTTACAAAGAATTGCACAAAATAACGGTATATCCATGAAGAAAGATATTTTGATGAATGATGTACCTGTAAAACGTTTCGCATCAAACGAACAAATGTCACATTTAGAACGCAATCTGTTTCGAAAAGACGCAGAAGATTATACAGGTGTGTGCGATGCCATAGAGATTGTTAAAGCGGCAAATGTGCGTCAGGAATGCAAGGTGATGTGTGCATCAATGTTTAAGTTGATTTGTGAACAGGGATATCGTTATCGGGATATCGCGGTAGTTACCGGTAATATGGAAAAATACGAGGCACCGTTGCGTCAGCAGTTTGAAAAATATGGTGTGCCGTATTTTATGGATGCTACAAAAAGTATGCTGACTAATCCTTTTGTGGCTTTTTTGCGTGATGCAATTGCTGTATTAAAACAAGGATATCGGTATGCAGATATCTTTCGTCTTTTACGCACAGGAATGACGGATTTAACCAGAGAAGAAATTGACCGATTGGAGAATTATGTAAGGGCCAGAGGACTAAAAGGATATAAGGCATGGAGTACACCTTTTACATATCCTCACAAGGAGGCTGCAAAGAATACTGAAGAACTGGAGATGTTAAATAGTCTGCGGGAGCGTGTTGTAACCCTTTTTACACCTTTTGAAAGTATAAAAGTAAAAGAAGAGTTACCTGCGCGCAGGTGGTGTAAAATATTTTACGATTTTTGTGTAGAGCAGAAGGTACAGCTAAAGTTAGAGAATTATGCAAAGAATTTTGAAGAGAATCATGATTTGGCAACAGCAGTGGAGTATCGGCAGATTTATCGGTTAATCATGGAGTTATTTGATCAGATTGTGGGGCTTTTGGGGGAAGACATTCTTTCTCTTCAGGAATTCTCAGATATTTTGGATGCCGGATTTGCTGAAATACGTGTACGCTCTATTCCGCAGGGCGTAGACCTTGTTGTGGTGGGAGATATTGAGAGAACCAGACTTAAGGATATCAAGGCATTGTTTTTCCTCGGAGTCAATGACGGTAATATTCCGCAAAGCAGTAGCAAAGGCGGCTTGATTTCCGATATGGAAAGAGAATTTCTTTTAAGTTCAGGACGGGAACTTGCGCCTACTCCCTCTTCACAAATGTTTATTGAACACTTGTATTTATATATGAATCTTACGAAGCCTTCTGACAAATTGTATTTGTCTTATGCAGCAATGGAGGATGACGGAAGCACTCTTCGTCCGGCTTATCTGATTGGGGAATTACAAAAAATATTTCCTGATTTAGAGATTCTGACAAGTGATTTGGCAGGAGCCATTTTATCTGAACAGGACGCAAAAGAACGTATGGCAACATTACTGTGTCAATACGTTGCCGGAGCAATGAGTGAGGAGGAACAAAAAGAGTTATATGCATTATATGGTGATTTGTCAGGAAGGTCGGAATGTTTGGAATGGCTGGCGGATTTAGTGGATGCTGCGTTTTTATCTTATGAACCTTCTGATTTGGAAAGAAGACTTGCTGAAGATTTATACGGTAAAATTATGGAGTGCAGTATCAGTAGTCTGGAACGTTTTGCCGCGTGCCACTATGCGCATTTTTTGTCCTACGGACTCAGATTGGAAAAGCGTGAAGAATATGGTTTTGCCGATATGGACATGGGTAATGTTATGCATGATATTTTGCAAAATTTTGGTAAAATGTTGCAGAGGCAAAAACTTGATTGGTTCAGCGTAGATGATGAAGTGATTGATACTTTTATCCGGCAGGCATTGGAAGAGGTTAGTTTAAGCTATGGCGGTGCCGTTCTACAGGATGGAGCAAGAAACCGTTATTTTTTAAATCAATTAAAGAGAATTGTGCGGAGAACAATCCGTACGTTACAGGAACAGCTTCGTCACGGAAGCTTCCGTCCTTATGCATTTGAAAAGGAATTTAAAAATATTTACGATTTTAATGCTAATGACCAAAATAGCGGACAGTTGCTTTTAAAAGGCCGAATCGACAGAATTGATACATGCAGACAGGATGATGAAATATTTGTTAAGGTTATGGATTATAAGTCAGGCAGTCACAGCTTTAATTTAAATACTTTGTATTATGGTATTGCATTGCAGTTAGCAGTATATTTGGGACAGGCCGTAAAAAATATGAAGAATGCATATCCGGGACAAAAGATTGTGCCGGCTGCGATGTTATATTATCGTACAGTGGATCCTATCCTTACGGCTGAAAAAATTATTTCAGAGAAAGAGAGTGAAAAGGAAATTTTAAAACAATTAAAAACAACAGGTGCTGTATCTGCCAGGGCAGGTATTGTAGATGCCTTAGATGAAGGCTTAAACGGCAGGTCTGTTGTGGTGCCGGTTACAAAGAAGGGCGAAGAGATTGCATTAAGTGACAGTGTTTTTGACCCGGTTGTTTTAAATGCCATCTTAGACTTCGCACAGAATAAAACCATATCATTGGCTGATGAAATTATTCGTGGAAAAATTGATATTAATCCCATACTTTCATCTGATTGTGATGCCTGTCAGTATTGTGATTATAAGGGAGCCTGTGGATTTGATGGTAAAATCAAAGGTTATGAGCAACGCAGACCAAAGGAAATCACGTGTGAAGAGTTTTGCAACGAGATGCTTGATTCAAAAGCAGAGAATCAAAATAAGCAGGAAGTATCCGGCAGAGAGGAGGCCGAAATATGGCAGTAACTTTTACGACTGACCAGCAAAAGGTTATTGATTTAAGAGATTGTAATATTTTGGTGTCTGCGGCGGCAGGAAGCGGTAAAACAGCGGTACTTACGGAACGTATTGTACAGCGTGTTTGTGATGCAAAAAATCCGGTTCAAATTGACAGAATGTTAATTGTAACATTTACCAATGCAGCTGCAGCAGAGATGCGGGAAAGAATTGGTGCGGCACTTCGCAAACGTTTGGATGAGGAGCCGGATAACAGTCATTTACGGCGGCAGATGACACTTTTAAATAATGCGCAGATTACCACCATTGACAGCTTTTGTTTGTATCTGATTCGGAATCATTTTCATGAAATACAATTAGACCCGGGATTTCGCATTGCTGATGAGGGCGAAATCAGGCTTTTAAAGCAGGAAATTTTAGAGGAATATTTAGAAGATAAATATGAGGAAGGAAAAACAGAGTTTCTGGAGCTGATAGAAAAATATGCCGGCACAGGGAGTGAAGAAGGATTAAAGGAAATTATTTTAAAAATATATGCCTTTTCACAAAGTCATCCGTTCCCGACAGATTATTTGAAGGATTGTATGCGGACGTTGAAGGATGAAAGCGAACTTCCGGAGAACTTACAGCATGTTTTGCATGAATATGAACAAAGCATGCTGGAAGAATGTATCGCTCTGTCAAATAAGGCGATTGAGCTTTGTAAGGAACCGGGAGGACCATATCATTATGAAGAGGCATTTCTTGATGATTTGGATTTTTACGCGAGACTGAAACAAGCATCTTCGTATGAAGAAAGAAGCGGTATTTACGGTAGTCACAAATATAAGACTTTATCACGAAGTAAGATTGAAGATTTAGACGAAGATATTAAAAATGCGGTAAAAGATATTCGAGATAAAAAGTGTAAAAAGATTATTGACGAAATAAGAAAAAGATTCTATTACGGTACGCTTTCGGAAATAATGCCGGATAATTATGAAGCCGGAAAAAACTTGACCGGTTTAATTAAGCTTGCCATGGAATTCGGAAATCGTTTTGAGAGTGAAAAGCGTAAAAAAAATATCATTGATTTTTCGGATATGGAGCATTTAGCACTTGAGATACTTATGAAAAAAACAGAAAATGGTTATGAGCCGGGAGAGGTGGCATTAGGGTATCGCGATTTCTTTCAGGAAATTATGGTAGATGAATACCAAGACAGCAATCAGGTACAGGAGTATCTGTTGGAAAGTATCAGTCGCCAAAGTGATACAGAAGGCAACCGCTTTATGGTTGGCGATGTTAAACAGAGTATTTATCGCTTCCGTCTGGCAAGACCTGAAATCTTTATGGAGAAATATGCTGCGTTTTGTGAAGATACAGGTAAAAACAGACGTGTGAATTTGTCTTGTAATTTTCGTAGCCGCAAAGAAGTAATCGAGAGTGTAAATGAAGTTTTTAAAGCGTTAATGATTCCTCAGGTGGGTAAAATATCTTATGATAAAGATGCGTGTCTTTATTATGGTGCAGATTATCCGGAGACCAAATGCGGTAATGCCAGTGAAATTTTATTATATGAAAAAGATGCCTTTCGGGAACAAAATATTTCTGAAGCAGAAGCGGAAGCAAAAATTATTGCAGAACGTATCAGAGAGTTGTGCAGGGATTTTTGCGTGAAGGATAAAATAACGGGGGAACTTCGTAAAGCGAAATATTCTGATATTGTGATTCTTCTTCGTACGGCTGCTGGCATAGATGATGTGATGAAAAAAGTTTTGGAAACGGAAGGAATTCCTTCATACATTTCATCGGGAAAAGGATATTTTGCGGCACCTGAAATTTGCATCATGCTAAACTATATAAAGGTTCTTAATAATCCAAGACAGGATATTCCGTTAGTGGGAGTATTACATTCCGTGTTGGGAGGGTTTTCAGAAGAAGAGATTGCCAAGATTCGTTTGTTTAATCGGAAAAAGGGTAGATTATATGACAGTTTGACAGAATATGCCCAAAAAGGCGGTAATGCAAATTTGCGCTGCAAAGCCGAAGCGTTTATAAAGCATTTGGAGAAATGGCGTAAAAAATCCTGCTTCGTAAGTGTATATGAACTTCTGGAAGAAATTTTACAGGAAAGCGGTTATTTGCAACATTGCATGGCAATGCCGGGCGGAACCCAACGAAGAGCTAATCTTTTAGTACTTTTACAAAAGGCTAAGTCCTTTGAACAAGGTGGATACTCAGGGCTTTTTGATTTTATCAGATATATTGAACTGATGCAGGAGAGAGAAATTGATTTTGGAGAAGCCAATGTGTTGGATGAAAGTGCAGATGTAGTTCGCATTATGACAATCCATAAAAGTAAAGGTCTTGAATTTCCAATATGTTTTGTGGCAGGTTTCTCTAAACAGTTTAATATTAGAGAATCTTCGGAACCGGTATTGACGGATGCGGATTTGGGCATGGGAGGCGATTATATTGATCTTAATTTACGATGCAGACGAAGAAGTCTCCGTAAAAATATCATAGCCGTAAAGCAGCGCAATGACGGACGTGGAGAAGACTTGAGAATTCTTTATGTGGCGATGACCCGTGCTAAAGAAAAATTGATAATGGTGGGGCATGGAAGTAAGCCGGAAATAATGAAAGATGGAGCTACGGCATATGAAATTTTAAAAGCCAAATCTTTTATGGAACTTGTGTTACCTGTGGCCAAAGTGCATAGTGAGCTTTTTGATATAAAGGAATTTACGACAGGTGATTTGAAATTTAGCAAGGTGACCCGACTTGTTGAGGAAAGAGTGTTAAGGGAAGAACTGCAAAATACATCAGGAGAACAGATTTGGTCATCATATGTGTATCCGCACGCTTCTTTGGATGGTTTATTTACGAAAACTACAGTGTCTGAGTTAAAGAAAGAAGCGTACTTGGAAACAGAGGAGGCTTGTCACGAGTTATATGAAGAAAAAGAAATTGTGCCTTATATACCGCAGTTTATTGCTAACCAGGAAGGGGAAGCAGGCGGTTCCAGACGAGGAAGCGCTTATCATCGCATTATGGAACTGATGGATTTTACCATTGCGCTAAAGAAAGATAAGCTGAATGAGAGTATTCTTGCGCTACGGAAAGGGGCGGTGGATGCATTACGAATTCCGGCATCGGAGAATGAACTGGTCAGTCAGGCAAAGGTTTCGAAATTCATGCAAACTAAACTTGCAAAACGTATGGGAGAGGCTCAGTTACGAAATCAGTTGCACAAAGAACAGCCTTTTATGATGGCGGTAAAAGGAAACAGTGTACGTCCCAATTTTCCGGAGGATGAGGATGTTTTAATACAGGGTGTGATTGACGTATATTTTGAGGAAAGTGACGGACTGGTACTGTTGGATTATAAAACAGACAGCGTATCGGACAGTAATGAATTAGTGAAAAGATATGAAGCCCAGCTGGTATATTATGCAGAAGCTTTGGAACGTCTTACACATAAAAAGGTAAAAGAAAAACTGATATATTCTTTTGCATTACATGAAGTAATCAGTTTATAGAGAGGATTAGTTATGTATAAAGTAGTTTTATTTGATTTGGACGGAACTTTGACGGATTCGCGGGAAGGAATTTGTAAATCCGTGCAATATGCTTTGGTAAAAATGGGGCGTCCGGCACCGGAACTTGCAGATTTGGAATGTTTTATCGGTCCACCGTTAAAAACCAGTTTCCGGGAGTTTTATAACATTACAGGTGAGGAAGCTGACCGGGCGGTAACCTTTTACAGAGAGCGCTATTCTGATGTGGGGAAATATGAGAATGTACCCTATGAAGGAATTGCTGAAATGCTTTGTGCACTGAAAGAAGCCGGTTACATTCTTGCAGTTGCATCCAGTAAGCCGGAACTCTTTGTGGAGGATATATTAAAGCATTTCGGGCTCTATGATTATTTTCATTATGTCGCAGGAAGCGACATGGAAGGTAAGCGTGGAGAAAAAGAGGATGTAATAGAAGAAGTATTCCGTCGAATGAAGCTTGACGAAGAAAACCGTAAAAAATACGCTGTAATGGTAGGAGACAGACACTTTGATATTAATGGTGCAAAATATTTTGGCCTGGACAGTATCGGTGTAACCTATGGTTTTTGTAATGATGGCGAACTGGAAGAAGCAGGAGCGACTTATGTGGTGGACACCGTGGCACAATTACAGGAATTGTTGTTAAGTAAAAAGGCGGATGTGTAATGGACAAAAAGATAAATATTTTTAAAATTCTTTTTGCAATATGCGGTAGTGTGGGGATTTATATTGTGGCATATCTCCTTGTGATATCTTTGCTTGCCGGGATTCCCGGGATAAAAGAAATGCACACAATGTACTTAAATGCTGTTGCAATGGCAATAGCGGCAGGTGCAATTGTTTTTACCATACGGAAAGAGGAGATTGCTTTTAAGATTCAAACGAAACCTTTTTTGCAGGTGATAGCAGTTGTAATTCTGGCATATGCATCTTCGGCGTTCTTTAATTTTTTGCTTGGAATGATTCCCTGGCATACTATATTTGAACATGATGTGACACCGGATGAAGCTGTTTTTTTTGGTATTCCGTTGTGGGCAAGGATGTTGTGTTATGAAGTGGTAGCACCGATTTCGGAAGAATTGTTGTTTCGCCAGGTGATTTATAAAAGATTGCGGATGATTTCACCTATCTGGATAGCGGTAGTTATCTCTGCGGGATTGTTTGGTTTGTATCATGGGAACTTGTTGCAGGGAATATATGCTTTTATTATGGGTATTTTCCTGGCATTAGTATATGAATGGACAGGAAGTGTTTTGGCACCGATTATATTCCATATGGTTGCAAATCATTTGTCGGATATTACGTATGAAGCAGAGATGTTGGGAAACGTTGTATATTCGTGGCCTTCGGCTGTTGTGGCAATCTTTTTGATGGCAATGTCGTTATACATTTTATTAAAAAACAAGAACAAATGTTCTAAAAATACATTGCATTCCGTTTAGCTATGTGTTAGAATGAGTGTAATCCGAGAAGAGAATAGAATTGTCGATGTGATATGAGAAGAAGTTGTATCACATCGACGGGGATGCCCCCCATAAGTGAATATTGGAGGTCTTGTAAATTGGAGATTCATATTTCGGTCCGTAATCTGGTAGAATTTATCATGCGTTCCGGAGATATTGATAGTCGACGTTCCGTGAAAGCTACCGAACTTGCCATGCAGGAGGGAAGCAGAATACATAGGATGCTTCAACATAAGGCAGGTAGTAATTATGAAGCAGAAGTACCTATGAAATATCACTATACCACGGACAGATATACGATTGAAGTTGAGGGACGGGCCGATGGCGTGATAACGACATCAAATGGCGTGATAATTGATGAGATTAAAGGAACCTATCGTGAACTGGATAAGATAGAGGCACCACAGCCTGTGCATTTGGCTCAGGCAATGTGTTATGCCTTTTTTTATTGTGTTCAAAATGAATGTGAAAAAATTGTCGTGCGTATTACGTATTGTAATATAGAGACGGAAGAAGTGCGCTATTTTCAAGAAGAATATACTTGTGAACAATTAACCGAATGGTTTGATGACCTGATAAGTCAATATAAAAAGTGGGCCGATTTTGAAGTGGATTGGAAAGAAATAAAGAAGCAATCTATCAAAGACTTAAAGTTTCCCTTTGAATATAGAGAAGGTCAAAAGGAGCTGGCAACACATGTCTATCATACCATTTGTCATAAGCGCAAGCTGTTTATTGAAGCGCCTACAGGTGTTGGGAAAACTATATCCACCCTGTTTCCGGCAGTGAAAGCACTTGGAGAAGGTAAGGCAGAACGCGTCTTTTATTTGACGGCCAAAACAATTACTGGTACCGTTGCGGCGGATACCTATGAAATTATGCGAAGCGGCGGTCTGCGTATGAAAACCGTATTTATTACAGCGAAAGAAAAACTTTGTCCCATGGAGAAGGTAGAGTGTAATCCTCAGTCCTGTCCGTATGCAAAAGGACATTTTGACAGAATTAATGATGCGATGTATGAATTGCTTACTACAGAAGATGCATTCACGAGAGATAAAATTATAGAGTATTCTGAAAAATATACGGTATGTCCCTTTGAGTTTTGTTTGGATATGAGTTTGTTTTCGGATGGTATTATTTGTGATTATAATTATTTGTTTGACCCGCATGTGTATTTAAAACGTTTCTTTTCGGAAGGTAGCAGAGGCGCGCATTTATTTTTGATTGATGAGGCTCACAATCTGTTGGAGCGGGGGCGGGAAATGTATTCGGCACAGCTTATAAAAGAAGATTTTATGGAATTGAAGAGAGAAATCCGCAATGCCGTTAAGGATAAAATACAAATTTTCCCTCAGCTTAGCACTATAGTAAAAGCCTTAGGAATCTGTAATAAAGAAATGCTTCGGCTGAAGCGGATTTGCAGCGGAGATTATGCAGTATTGCAAAGTAGCGAACAATTAGCTCCGTTAGTATTAAAGATAAACAATCTATACAGTAAGATAGAAAAGTATTTAGAAGATGAAGAAAAAGACAGTGACTTGCGTGGTCAAATATTGGATTTCTATTTTAAATTGTCCCATTTTTTACTTATTTGGGAAGGTCTGGATGAGAATTACAGCATTTATTTAAAATTTGAAGGGGAAGAGTGTTTTATATGCAGGCTCTTCTGCGTAAATCCATCCTTTCAACTTCGGACCTGTATGGACAGAGGTGTGAGTTCGGTTTTATTTTCTGCCACATTGCTACCGATTCAATATTACAAAAGTTTGTTGGGTGGTTTGAAGGAAGATTATGAGGTATATGCTCACTCTACATTCGATTCCGATAAAAGAGGTATTTTTATTGCTTCTGATGTTACCAGCCGATACAAGAGTAGGGGCATTGATACTTATAAAAGAGTGGCAGATTATATCCGTCGGATTACACAAATAAAGTTTGGCAATTATCTTGTATTCTTTCCGTCATATGCATTTGCAAATAAAGTATATGAATGCTTTATACCGGAGGAGCAGGATGAAATTTTGCTTCAGGGTGAAAGCATGCGTGAAGAAGAGAGAGAGACTTTTTTACAGTGTTTCTCTAATGACTCGAATAGTCAACAAAGAAAAAAGAGCCTCGTTGCGTTTTGTGTAATGGGAGGAATTTTTGCTGAAGGAATTGATTTAAAAGGAGAAAGCTTAATAGGGGCTATTGTGGTGGGTAACGGTATGCCACAGGTATGTCCTGAGCGTGATATTTTAAAAAGGCATTTTGACGATACTGAACAAAAAGGTTTTGATTATGCGTATAAGTATCCGGGAATGAATAAGGTCTTGCAGGCTGCAGGGCGTGTTATTCGTACTTCGGAAGATGTGGGTATAGTGGTTCTGTTGGAGGAGCGTTTTTTGGACGTCGGTTATCAGAGACTTTTCCCACGAGAGTGGAATTCTTATAACATAGTTGATATGAATACAATATCTAATGAAATAAAGGACTTTTGGAAACATCATAGTTTGTTGTAAAATCCGGTCAATGAAAAATATAAAATTGACTTGTTTATAGGGAGAAATATTGTTTTTTTACCGAATTATGTAACTATAATTTGACAAAAAGGAATAAAATGACATGAAAAATGACAAGATTGTCTCTAAATTTTTTTAAAAATCGACAAAATATGAATTGTGGATAACTTGGTGGAAACGGTGGATTTTTCGCAAAAAAGCAAGAAAAGTTATCCACATCCGTCAAGAATGTCACTGTAAAAGCCATAAAAGTATTGTTGAGAATGCTCAAAAAGAGTAATTTTTTATGTTAACGATATGAAATGGATACTAATCTAGTCAATTTATGAAGTTTGGAGGAAATGTTGTCAAAAAGCAAAAATAATAATATAATTAGGATTGTTTTATATTTATGGTAAAAATATGAAAGGCAAGGCTATGAGGGAAAAGACGGAAAGCAAAGTATATATGGCAAAAGAAACAATTCCTGCTATTTGCCTTCTTTTTGTTCCTGCATTAATTCTGCAGGTGATTATATTTGCAGTTTCCGTTTTTCTTTGGGGAATTGTTTTGTTTATTGTTGGCGGTCTTGCAGCATTGGCAGTAGCGGGTATTTTTGAATTGGTTTTCGGTGTAACTATGGTTGGAATCGGAATTGAAAAATTATTTTCCATGCCTATGGGCGCATTTGCTGTTATGGGATTCGGAATTGCTAACATCGGAATTGCACTTTTAATTGAGAGTTTCGTATTGTGGTTATTTGGTGTGTTGGTTCCTTCTTTTTTTAGGAAAATAAAAGGCAAGGAGGCAAAGAATGAAAAGATATCTTAAATCCTTGTTTAAAATATCCATTAGCCTGATTACAATCGGAACTATTGTAATGTTCATTGGTTTGCTCATGGGTGGTGCAAAAGCCTTGAGTAAAGAAGTTACAGAACTGGTACATGTAGTAAGAGTCGGAGTGGCGGAGACAGTGGAGCGCATTCCTTTGTTGGAGAGTATTACCAATATTAATGGCTTTACGTTGGTTGTGGATAGAGATGAAGTTAAGGTAGAAGTAAATGAAGAGTATGAAACGATCAACGGAGATTACTCAAATTTGAAACTGGCTGAGGCTTCTCAGGTGCAGAATCTGGATATCAGTATTTTAAACGGAAAATGTTACATTCTTCCTTCCGCAAACGGATATTACGGAATAGAGAGCAGTGATGCAGAAGATTTTCAGTGTTATGTTTCGGATGGTACGTTATATTTAAGTGCATTTCCAAAGGATTTCGGAACGGATGCTGAGAAAGCTGAAATTATTCTTTATATTCCAAATGAGACAGAATATGAGAAAGTCATTTTGTTTTGTTCGGGAGAACAGTTAGAAGGTGAAGTACGGATGACCGGAAATGAATTAAGTATAAGTTCTATTTGCGGGAAAAATACTTTTTCGGATAATTTGATTTTCGAAGATGCTGTTATAACTGTAGGTATAGGGGAATTAAATATGAATGGGCTGAGTGCAGATTCTGTTAAAATTGAGGTGAGTACCGCAGAAGCAGAAATCGATAATTTGCAGGCAGATACCATGGAAGTAAATTTGGGTATGGGGACACTTTCCATACAGGGAATTACAGAAGAAGATATTATTCTTAATTGCGGTATGGGGCATCTGGATATAATGCTGGGATGTGCACAGGAAGACTATAATTATGATATCTCCGGTTCGGCAGAAAGTGTTCAAATCGGTACGGACACTTTGGCAGGAATGGTGATGGAACGCTGGATTGATAATGGTTCTCACAAGAAAATTACTATGAGTTGTGCCATGGGCAGTGTTAAAATTGAATTTGAACAATAGATTTTCAGAATGATTTGTGGAAGAGTGTTGCGAAAGAAGGCAAATGTGTTGTAAAATATAGTTTAGCGTTTTTATACGACTTGCGTTTCGCAATTTTTGGAATCGAAACAGAAGATGTTTTATAATAGAGCAAAAGGAGTACTTGAGAATGAGCAAAGAACTTGCAAAAACTTATGATCCTCATGGTATTGAGGACCGTCTTTACGCGAAGTGGCTGGAAAAGAAATATTTCCACGCAGAGGTGGATGAGAATAAAAAACCTTTTACCATTGTGATTCCCCCTCCAAATATTACGGGACAGCTTCACATGGGACATGCATTGGATAATACCATGCAGGATATTTTAATCCGTTTTAAAAGAATGCAGGGATATAATGCCCTTTGGCAGCCCGGTACAGACCACGCGAGTATTGCAACCGAGGTTAAGATTATCGAGAAGTTAAAAGAAGAAGGCATTGATAAAAATGACCTTGGAAGAGAGAAGTTCTTAGAGCGTGCATGGGACTGGAAGAGAGAATACGGCGGAAGAATTATCAGCCAGTTAAAGAAGCTTGGTTCTTCCTGTGACTGGGACAGAGAGCGTTTTACAATGGACGAAGGCTGTAACAAGGCAGTTACGGAAGTATTTATTAAGATGCATGAAAAAGGATGGATTTATAAAGGTGCCAGAATTATTAACTGGTGTCCTGTTTGTAATACTTCTATTTCCGATGCAGAGGTAGAATATGAGGAGCAGGCAGGCCATTTCTGGCATATTAAGTACCCTATCGTAGGTTCGGATGAATTCCTTGAGTTTGCTACCACACGTCCTGAAACCATGCTGGGTGATACTGCAGTTGCAGTAAATCCTGATGATGAAAGATATACCCATTTGGTAGGAAAGATGGTAAAACTTCCTTTTGTTGACCGTGAAATTCCTATTATTGCGGATTCCTATGTAGATAAAGAGTTTGGTACCGGTGTTGTTAAAATTACTCCGGCACACGACCCTAACGACTTCCAGGTTGGACAGCGTCATAACTTACCATTGATTAACATCATGAATGATGATGCTACCATTAATGAAAACGGTGGTAAGTTTGCAGGTATGGACCGTTATGCGGCCAGAGCCCAGATGGTAAAAGAACTGGACGAAATGGGACTTCTTGTGGAAATCGAAGATTATTCCCATAATGTAGGTACTCATGACCGTTGTAAAACAACCGTAGAGCCCCTTGTAAAACAACAGTGGTTTGTTAAGATGGACGAATTGATTAAGCCTGCTGCAGATGCAGTTCGTAATGGTGAAATCAAATTGGTTCCCGAAAGAATGGAAAAGGCTTACTTTAACTGGACCGACAATATCCGTGACTGGTGCATTTCCAGACAGTTGTGGTGGGGACACAGAATTCCCGCATACTACTGTGATGACTGCGGCGAAATTGTAGTGGCAAGAGAAATGCCCGATGTCTGCCCTGTTTGCGGACAGAGTCATTTTACACAGGATCCCGATACACTGGATACATGGTTCTCATCAGCACTTTGGCCCTTCTCAACTTTGGGCTGGCCTGAAAAGACCAAGGATTTGGAATATTTTTATCCTACAGACGTGCTTGTAACCGGTTATGACATCATCTTCTTCTGGGTAATTCGTATGGTATTCTCAGGCTATGAGCAGATGAAGGAGAAGCCTTTTAAAACTGTTTTATTCCACGGACTTGTTCGTGACTCACAGGGACGTAAAATGAGTAAGTCCTTGGGTAACGGTATCGATCCCTTGGAAATCATCGAAAAGTACGGTGCAGATGCACTTCGTCTTACATTAATTACCGGTAATGCACCGGGTAATGATATGCGTTTCTACTACGAAAGAGTAGAAGCAAATCGTAACTTCGGTAACAAGATTTGGAATGCTTCCCGCTTCATTATGATGAACATGGAAGACAAGACTGTGACTACTCCTGCAGTTGCTGATTTAGAGCCTGTAGATAAGTGGATGTTGTCTAAACTTAACAATGTGATTAAAGAAGTTACCGACAATATGGAAAATTACGAACTGGGTATTGCCGTTCAGAAGGTTTACGATTTCATCTGGGACGAGTTCTGTGACTGGTATATCGAAATGGTTAAGCCCCGTCTCTATGCATCCGATAATCAGGTATCTTCCAATGCGGCACTTTGGACTTTAAAGACCGTATTAATCGATGCATTGAAATTATTACATCCTTATATGCCTTTTATTACAGAAGAAATTTTCTGTACCTTACAGAATGAAGAAGAGTCAATTATGATTTCTTCATGGCCTGTTTACACCGAAGAGAGAAACTTTGCTAAAGAAGAAAAGGAAATTGAAATCATGAAGGAAGCCATCCGTGGTATCCGTAATGTGAGAACTTCCATGAACGTTCCTCCTTCCAAGAAGGCACAGGTGTACGTCGTATCCGAAAAACCTGAAATGAGAGCGATTTTTGAAGAAGGTAAATTGTTCTTCGCCTCTCTTGCTTATGCATCCGAAGTAATTGTTCAGGCAGATAAGAGCGGTATTGCCGATGATGCGGTGTCCGTAGTGATTGCCAACGCAAACGTATACATTCCTTTTGCAGAGCTTGTAGACATTGCGCAGGAAATCGAGCGTCTTGAAAAAGAAGAGAAGAAGCTTGCAGGCGAGCTTGCCCGTGTAAACGGTATGCTTAACAATGCAAACTTCGTATCGAAAGCTCCTGCGGCCAAGATTGAAGAAGAAAAGGCTAAATTAGAGAAGTATACACAGATGATGGAGCAGGTTAAGGAGAGACTTGCACAGCTTAGATAAAGTGAGTATGCCCGCCCGGTTAGGGCGGGCTTATTTATTGACGGCTACGCGGTTTGTTATATTAATGATTTTGCCTGCATATTTGCGAGTATAGTTAGTGAAAACTGCGCAGATTATTTTATATTCCAACAGAACGCGCTCTCGCTCGGGTGAAATCGTAACGGACACTAAACTCGTGCTACATTTCTTTTGCACTCGTCAAGTGCCGACGTTTTCACACGGTTCTTTATGGAATAAAAATATCTGCACAGTATCAAGTAAGATGAAGTGCAAATATGCGGGCAAAAGTAAAGGTACGAACCGCGTAGCCTATACGAAGAAATAGCGACGCCCTAACTGAGCGGGCATGGAGAGCTGAAAAAGGAGGTTTTACATGGGTAAAGAATTAGTTCCTTTCTGGGAAGAAACATATCGAGACAACAGTGTTTCAACATTTGCAATCACGCCCAATCCAACAGTTAAAGAATTTGAACATTTTCTTAATTTACACTCTCAAATCTTGGAAGTAGGATGTGGCGAAGGTCAGAATATTTTGTATTTGGCAGAGCAAGGATATTGTAATCTCGATGCTTTTGATTTATCGCAAAACGGAATTGCAAAATTAAAACAAAGAGCCCAAAGTATAAAAAATCAAATAAATGCATTTGTAGATGATTTAACTACATATCAATTTAAGAAAAAATATGACATGATTATGTGTTTCGGAACTTTGCATTTTGTAAGTAAAAAAGATTGGAAGAATTTTATCTGCCGGGCAAAAGAAAATACTAATGTAGGCGGTATACATATTATGCAAATATTTACGGATGTGGTTCCGGCTTCGGCAGATATTGCCCCTTTTTCAATTGGTCTTGCGAAAGATGAAGAAATAAAAGATTTGTACAGCGATTGGGAGATAGTACAATTTAAGTCTTATGTATTCGAGGATGAACATCCTAATGTACCCAAACATCTACACGCTTCCAATAAAATTGTGGCCCGCAGAATAAAATAACATCTATTTCAATTCCGAAAAATAGCATATAATAAATATATTGATACATAAAAGGAGCACCGTATGAAGTATCCCTACGATAAAGGTTTCCGCAAGGTGGCGTTCAATATGCCTTTTAGCGGTTGGATGTGTAAAATGACCCATAAGCCCTTAAAAAGAATGGTGGACAGAATGAAACCACCTAAAGGGGTGATTTTGCGCAATTTTGCGATTCAGGGATATCACGGCGAATCTATTGATGTAAAAGAAATCACACCGGAGAATCTTACTGATGTTGCAATTTTGGATTTGCACGGAGGTGGCTTTGGTTATAAAACATCACCCGGACAGTTACAATTTGCCTATGAGTATGCGAAAGCCTTAAATTGCCGCGTTTTTATGCCGGACTATCATTTGCTACCGGACTATCCTTTTCCTGCGGCATATGAGGACGTAATGCTTACATATCAGTACATGGTTGACCATGCCACAGAACTTTCGATTAATCCAAGTAAAATCATTGTTTTAGGTGACAGTGCGGGAGGCGCATTGGCGGCAAATGTATGCAATATGGCGGAAACAAGAGGATTGCCAATGCCTATGTGTCAGGTGCTTATTTATCCTGTTGTAGACGATGAGATGAATACAGAATCTATGAAGCTTTTTCCGGATACGCCTTTATGGAATGCGAAAAATAATCGTAAAATGTGGCCCATGTATTTGAAGGGTGTTTCAGAGGAGACACGAAAAATTGCAGTGCCCATTAAAAATCTCTTACCGCAATCTTTGCCTCCTACTTATATTGAAACCGCGGAATTCGATTGCCTGCATGATGAAGGGCTTGCGTATGCAAAACATATTAAGGGCGTGGCTGAGTGTGTAGAGATAAATGAAACCCAAGGAACAATTCACGGATATGATATTTTGGCCAAACACCCGATTACTAGAGACAGCGTCAAGAAAAGAATTGATTTTATGAAGAAATATATCAACTCGTGAGTTACTAACTTACGAGTTGATTGTTTTAGTATGGATGCTTTTTACTTAAAAATTAAAATTGTATGTGAATTTATAAACGAGAACGATCGAAAGTAATTAGTGAAAAATAGTGTAAAAATAGTGAAAAAATAATGGAATTATTTCTGCTTATGAGATATAATATTCATAGGGTTTTGAATGTATTTTCCATGAAAGAAGGATATATATGATAAAGGTTGTTTTAACCAATGAAATTTTAAAAAGAATATCATCCATTGATGAAAATCGTTTTTCGCTAAATACTGTAGAATTACCGGCGATAACATGGAACAGATTGCGCAAGAATTCTAAGAAAAAGAGTTCATATGCGTCTAATAAAATCGAAGGAAATCCATTGACCGAGAAGCAGGCAGAAGAAGTAATTGAAAGAGATGAACATAGGCATTTTTTGAAACCGGAGCAGGAAATACGTAATTATTTTCTGGCATTGAATATGTTGGAAGATAAACTTAAGAAAAAAGAAGCGTTTTCCAAGAAGATGATTCTCGAAGTGCAGGCTATGGTTGAAAAAGGGGCATCCAAAGAAAAGATTGGATTGAGAGGGCCTATGCCACCGGGAGTACTGTTTGCGGTATATGATTCTGCCAGTGGAACGCCTGACTATATTCCGCCGGAGTATACAGATATACCTGAATTGTTGGATGAACTGGTAGAATATGTGAATACAACAGATGACCATCCTTTAATCATTGCGGCAGTTGTTCATTACCAATTAGTTACCATTCATCCTTTTGAAGATGGGAACGGAAGAACTGCGAGACTTATGTCTGGATATGTCATGGATTTGTATGGATATGGTTTTAACGGAATCGGTTCTTTGGAAGAATATTTTGCTTATGACCCTGAAGAATATTATGAATCACTTCAGATGGGATTGCCGGCGCTATATTACTCGGGAAGAGCGAATCCGCCCCAACCTGAAATTTGGGTAAATTATTTTCTTCGTATGGTAGAGTTATATTCAAAAAAGGTATATGAAATATCAACAGGTGCACAAGAGGATGATCTGGATGGCAGTTTGTCTTATTTGAATGCGAAAGAAAAGGATTTTCTTGCACTTCTTTTAAAAAAACGATTATTGGAGTTTACGCCTATAGAAGTAAGTAAAATAATGGGTGTAACCAATAAAACCGTTATTAACCGATGCGCAAAACTTGCGAATCATGGGTTTATAATTCCCAATATAGTAAATCAAAGAATACGTTCGTATTCGTTAAGTGAATTTACGCGAAGGAATGAAAAGAAAATAATTTCAAAGATTTAAGTTGGTGTTTCATTTTTTAGGAGAAAACATGACAGCGGAACAAATCACTCTTTTAAAAGAATTCGGCTTCCAAATCGGAGAGAATGATCATCGAGGCAGAACGCAGATTTATTGCGAAAACATCCCTGATTTATTGTCGCTGGAGATGCTCATTTTAACTATGACTTTCCGAGATGAAATCAATTATTGGGATGCGGATTGGTACTCGCCCACAGACCCCGGCGGTTATGTCAGTGCACTTCGTTTGGATAATGAGCGTGTGGCATATAAGGAAGGAAATCACGGATGGACCAGCCACTGGTATATTGTCACAATCAAAGAGATGGCGGAGCATATACAGAAGAATTGGAACAAGGATTATGACCGGGGGAAATTTCTGAATTGTATCTGGATTGAGCCGAACGACCACATAACAAAGGATAAGATACGCGAAAAAATCAGCAAAGAATCAAAGTTATCATTTTAAGGAGAACTATGCAGTATGACTGAAAAAGATAAAATGTTAAAAGGTGAATGGTATGATGCCAATTTTGACGAGGAATTGGTGGAAGTGCGAAGAAAGGCAGAGACATATTGTTATGATTTTAATATGGCAAGACCGGGAAGTGATGTGCAGAATAATGCTTTAAGAGAGTTGCTTGGCGCGGAGATTCCGGAAGGCGTTACCGTTTTGGCACCGGTGTATTTTGATTACGGAAACTATACCAAGCTTGGCAAAGGCACTTTTGTAAATCACGGCTGCTATTTTATGGATGGCGGTACCGTTACAATAGGCGAGAATGTATTTATCGGGCCGTTTTGCGGCTTTTATACGGCAACCCATCCAATGAACTATACAGACCGAAATAAGGGGCTTGAGAAGGCATTGCCCATCACGGTAGGCGATAACTGCTGGTTTGGTGCTAATGTATCCGTAATGCCCGGAGTCACCATCGGAAGCGGATGCGTGATTGCGGCAGGCAGTGTGGTAACGGAAGATGTGCCGGACAATTCCATGGCGGCAGGCGTGCCGGCTGTGGTGAAGAAAGAAATTCAGCAGAAGTAAAATATTGATAAAATGTAGCAAGAAATGATAGTTAAAATTGTTTAAATAAAAGAACAAACGACAATTCAATCATAGATGTATTTGGAGGGAAAGCATATGAGTATTTTAGATACCATCAGTAAAAGACACAGTTATCGTAAAACCTACAAACCCGACCCTGTACCCAGAGAGGATTTGGTTAAAATTATGCAGGCGGGATTGGATGCGCCTTCCGGTTGTAATAAGCAGACCGTAAGCTTAATCGGTGTTGACGACCCGGAAGTTCTTGCGAAGCTTCATGCAGTGATTGACCCGCCTCAGGGCGAGACCGCGCCTGCCATGATTTGCGTACTTTCGAAAGAAAGAATTGCCTACGCAAACAGATGCTTTGCAGTGCAGGATTATTCCGCTGCCATTCAGAATATGCTTCTTGCCATTGTAGAACTCGGGTATGAGAGCTGCTGGTACGAAGGTCATATTACGGATGAGGACAGAATTTGTGATAAAATGGCTAAAATATTAAATGTCCCTGACGAATATAACTTAGTGTGTATGCTTCCTGTTGGTATCGCGGCTGAGGAGGTCAGCGGTCCGAGAAAACGTTCCTTTGAACAGAGAGCGTGGTTTAATTCGTTTCCGACGGAAGAAGAATATAAACAAATTTTTGAGAGAGCAGGCGTAAAGCCCCCGAGGTAATTATGATTCAGCACCCTATCAATCCCATATATGATAAAGACTCTAAAATATTAATTCTTGGAAGCTTCCCTTCGGTTAAGTCCAGGGAAGCAGGGTTCTTTTACGGGCATCCGCAGAACCGTTTCTGGAAGGTTACGGCAGCAGTCTGCGGTGTAGAGACACCAACCACAATTGAAGAGAAGAAAGCATTTCTTTTAGAGCATCATATTGCGGTTTGGGATGTGATTCATTCCTGTGATATTATGGGCTCATCAGACAGCAGTATTAAAAATGTGGTTACGAATGATTTGAATATAATCCTAAAAACTGCAGATATTCGTCAAATATACGTAAATGGCAAAAAAGCAGAAGAACTGTATAAAAAATACATTTATCCGAAGATTCAAAGAGGGGCTATCTGTCTTCCTTCCACAAGCCCTGCAAATGCGGCGTGGAGTGTAGAAAGGTTGACTGAAGCGTGGAAGTGTATAAAGAAGGAGGGAGATTGTATGGATATTAAGGCATTAGAAATTATGATGTGGGAAGCGGCCAAGAATAGAGATGCCAAAGCATTTCTGGAAGTGGTTCGCGAAGATGCTGTTATGGTGTGTGGTGGTTATCGTTGTAGCGGTGCCGAATATGCCGGCATAATTGAAGAATTTGATTTGGAGAAATATGAAATTTCAAATTTTGAGGTTGTTGAACAGAGTACGGATTTGTGTCAGGTGCATTATGTAATATCTACTTTCGTTTCGGATGTGAGAAATAAAGATTTAGAAGGAAGGTTTCATATAACTTCAACATGGAAATGTGTTGAAAACATATGGAAACTGATTTTTAACATGGATTCACGAATTTTATAATAAAAAAACAGATACTCAAGAAGCATTGTACATATTTTAAAGGGATAACAATGATGGACACAAGTAAAAATAAATCATAAAAAATACATAATCGCGGTTTTGATTTCTCATATCATTGCGCTTTTGGCCGGAATAAAATCGATGAGCAAGTTGCTCATCGATCCGATTATGTCTATTGCGGTTGCGTTATTCATTTTTAACAATGCCATTAAGAATCTGAAAAGAGCATTGCCACGTGGAGTATGAGGCATCGACAGGACATCATCACCACCATCATCACTAATGCGGAGATTCGGGCTTGATATATCAAATTACGACAGAAAGTCTGAAATAATATATTGTCCTAAAATGAATAAGAAAGAGTGACAGAGTATGAAATTTTATGAGTTCAGAAAAAAATGATTTAACACTTCTTTTGCTTCGCGGTGTGGCTACTACTTGGCAACTGAGTTTTAAAAAATTAATTCAACTGGCCAAGCTATGAAGCACTAAATCTGTTATTTCAATTACAAATATAGACCTTTTCAAATGTATCATTCAATGCTATAATATCACCAGTATTATGGTTTATGAGGAATTGACGTATGAAGAAGTTAAGCCAATTTCAAAAAAATATGATAGCTGTAGTGGTGGCAATTATTATTACTGTGCTTGCTATGGTAGCAGTTTATACTTGGTCATTGCATTATAATAAGGCGGACAGGCAGGTAAGTTTATCGGATGGCAGATTTGACGGAGAAAAGTATGCTTTTTCGGATTTTACCGTGCAAATAGGACCTCGAGGCGGTGATAGCGGGGCCTGGTTAAAAGATCCGATTTATGACGAGGCCGGCAATGAAATTCATGGTGCCAGCGTGGGAACCATTTATGAAATCATTCTCTACAATGCGTCGGATGCTACCATTACCGATTGGGAGATGGAAGTATTTGTCCCGGAATATATGTGGTTAAATAATGCATGGAACGGAACAATGGAATTACGACAGACCACTACGGGAGAAGAATTGGTCCAGGAATTGGATTTGAGCGAGTATACCCAAAAAGAAATTATTTTGGATTATTACTTAGACCATACCGGTCCTATGATTCCGATGAACGAGGGAGACAGTTTCGTATATATCCCAAGTCAGGCAGATAATGAGATGCCATTGGTTCCGTCAGAAGAAGATAAAGATGTTAAGGATAAAGCGATTGTAGGTTTTATCATTTATGTGCCGGATCAGACCTTGGATTATGTGGCAGTTTTTGATGAAGCAGTGATTACTTATCATATGCAAAAAAGTGTTTGGGACTATCCTGTTTTTGTGTTTTTGCTTGTGGTATTAAGTATATATGTTGTTATTTTTATTACGTTGGTGGTATCGCAGATTCGCGTTAATAAATTATTAAGGCAGCAGAAGCATGATGCACAGATTATTGAGCAGTCTATCAGTACTTTCATTAATTTTATTGAAGCAAAAGACCCTCATACCAAAGGTCACTCGGAGCGTGTTGCCCGCTATTCTTATTTGCTGGCACAGAAGATGGGATATTCAGAGAGAGAATGTAACAGAATTCGCTACGTTGCCCTGATGCACGATTGCGGAAAAATCAGTATTCCGGTTTCAATTTTACAGAAAAAAGGGAAATTGACGGAAGAGGAATATGAAGTGATTAAGAGTCATACCACTTACGGTAATCAGATGTTGCGAGATTTTTCTTCTATTGACGGAATTAATACAGGTGCATTATATCATCATGAAAGATATGACGGAAAAGGTTATCCGGCAGGTATTTCCGGTGAAGAAATTCCTATGATTGCCCGAATTATCGGCGTGGCGGATTCTTTAGATGCCATGAACAGTAATCGTTGCTATCGTCCGCGTCTGACTAAAGATGTGATTATAAAAGAATTGCTCGACAATAAGGGTAAGCAGTTTGATGCAACGGTTGTTGATTATGTTATTGAGTTAATCAACGAGGGTAAAATTATTATCGGCGAAGAAGTAACAGAGACAGAATAATAAAGGAAAAGACATCAATCATATTGGTGTCTTTTTTAGAGAGTTTAAGGAAATTATATGAACGAACAGACAATAAAAACATATAAACAGGCAGAAGAATATTTATATAACGTACCAAAGTTTACAACCAAATCCACACCGGAGATGACAAGGGCTTTTTATGAATTCTTAGGTTGTCCCGGAGAATCGCGTAAAATCATTCACGTGGCAGGAACCAACGGTAAGGGCTCGGTTTGTACCTATTTAAGCAGTATTTTGACTGCCCACGATTATAAAACTGCCATGTTTACTTCGCCCCACTTAATATCTATGTGCGAACGTTTCCGTATTGACGGGGAAATGATGAGTGAAGATGAGTTTATGCGTTATTTTTTCCTGGTACAGGAAAAAACAGATGAGGTCGGAGACGCAATAGCTAATCAAATAATGCAATCTGATGTTCTTTCATCAGACTATCACCCCACCTTCTTTGAATACCTCTTCTTTATGGCTATGCTGTGGTTTGAAGACAAAGGGGTGGACTATATCGTTTTAGAGACAGGGCTTGGCGGACGCTTGGATGCTACTAATATTATCCGGAAACCTGAACTTTGTATTATAACCAAGATTGGTTTGGACCACACCATGTATTTAGGCAATACCATTGAAGAAATAGCCGGTGAAAAAGCAGGTATTATAAAAGAGAATGTATCGCTTATTTACTATGATTTCGACAAAAAAGTTACGGAAATCATGGAAAATACTGCTGCCAAACATACCGCTAAAACCTATCCTGTCAAAATAACAGATATTAAGAATGTGAAAATTCATGAAAAAGACATTGATTTTTGTATGTTTTATGAGTATGATAATTGTGTGTGCCCTGCGTGGGAAGAGTTTTGTATTCCTACCGTGGCTACTTATCAGACCATTAATTCCACAATGGCGGTCAAAGCGTCCAAAATTCTTTTAAAAGAAGAATGGAAGTTGGACGTTGTCAAAATGATTCTTTCCCATACTTTTTGGGAAGGAAGAATGGAAGAGGTATTACCGGGCTTTTATGTAGACGGAGCACACAATGAAGATGGTGTAGAGGCTTTTTTGGAAGGGCTTTGTGCATTACAGGAGAAGGATGCAGTTCTTTTGTTCGGTGTAAACGGCGACAAGGATTATGAGCCTATGATAAAACGCATGGCCTTAAGCGGACGTTTTAAAAGAATTGTGGTCACAAAGCTTTTGGGAGACAGAAGTGCTCTTCCGGAAGTGATTGCCAAGCAGTTTGCGAAGTACACCGAATCAGATATAATAATAACGAATAGTGTAAAAGATGCAGTAGAAAAGAGCCGTAGCTTGACAGGCGGTGGTAAAATATACGCAGTGGGTTCTTTGTATCTTGTAGGAGAGATAAAAGAACTTGTCAGGGAGGAATTATTGTGATTGATTTCGAAGAAGAATTAAAAAAATTCCATCCGAGTCTCGAAATCGGTGAGGCAGAGGATGCGATTAAGAGTCACGATTTATCGGATATGGTAGATATCATAGTTGGAGTAGTTAAGGAGTCCGAGAAAGACGAATAGAGGATAAGAAGACATGAAGTGTTATAATTGTGGCTGTCGCTTATCTGAGAAGGACTTTTGTACCGGCTGTGGTGTGGATGTGGCACATTACAAGAAAGTAATGTTTCTCTCTAATCAGTATTACAATGAAGGTCTGGAAAAAGCACAGGTAAGAGATTTATCCGGTGCTATTGCCAGTTTGCGACAGAGTTTAAAATTAAATAAAAATAATACCAATGCAAGAAATCTTCTTGGACTTGTTTATTTTGAAATGGGTGAGCCGGTGGCTGCCCTGACAGAATGGGTTATCAGTAAAAGTTATCAGAGTGAGAAGAATATTGCAGAAGATTATATTGCAAAGGTGCAGTCTAATCCTTCGGGATTAGATGATATGAATACCAGTGTTAAGAAATACAATCAGGCATTGTCCTATTGCCAACAGGATAGTCTTGATATGGCTACCATACAGTTGCGTAAGGTAGTACAGACGAATCCGAAGCTGATTCCGGCAAGACAGTTACTTGCCCTTCTTTATATAAATGAAGAAGAGTGGACGAAGGCTAAAAAAGAACTGGATGCTTGTAAAAAAATTGATAACGGAAATGTGATGACGAACCGCTATTTGAAAGAAGTCGACAGCATGCTTGGTTTTGAAGAAAGTAAAAATGCAGGCAAGCGTAAGGTGCAGGAAACAGCAATTTGGTCCAAAAGCGGTAATGATATTGTTATTCAACCCAATAATCCCAGAGATTTAGGCAATTGGAATGTATTCTTTAATATTTTAATCGGATTGGTAATTGGTCTTGCCATTGGTTGGTTTTTGCTGGCACCCATCCGTGTAAACAAAGAGCAGGCCGGAATGGATGATGAACTGACCAGTCTCCGCGAACAGTTGAGTGTGAAAACGACTGCTGTGGATGAGTTGACACAGGAGATGTCTACCCTGAATACCGAGAAAGAGAATCTGGAAAGTAAGCTGGAGGAGTACGAAGGAAGTACCGGTCTCTTGGAAGCACACAGCAATCTGATGCTGGCACAGCTGGAGTATAACAAGGGTGCATCTGCTGACAAGCTTAAAATTGCAGAATATCTTGATAATGTGGATTTGGATTTTATTGAAGATGTAGCATCGGAAGAGTATGTTGCGTTGTATGAGAGTTTAAAACAGTCAATCGGTTCATCGGTTGCTACCAGTTTTTACGACAGCGGTTATGAAGCATATCGTAATCAGGATTATGAAACGGCAATCGAGAAACTAGGTAAAGCGGTTGATTATGATCCTAATAATGCAGAAGCTTTATATGCTTTGGCAAATGCATATCGGGAAAATGAAGATTATGTACAGGCTCGTAAATTATATGTACAGGTTATTGAATTATTTCCGGATACAGAGAAAGCAATCAAAGCGCAAGGATACATTGCGGAAATTGATGCAATGGGACTTTAATACGTAAGACAAGTAAATAAAAGACGAAAGAAGAACATAAAACGAAAGAGTTTTGTGTTCTTTTTTATTTTGCCAAAGTTTAGAGCAAAGAACAAAAAACAAGATACAGTTTGCAGAAAGGAGAAAAAATATGGAAGAAAGAAAAATGATGGAGGGCACGTTTGCAGTACTTGATCGCCATTTGATGGTAAAAATGCCCAGAGAACTTGACCATCACAATGCTACCAGAATCAGAGAAAGAGCAGATTATTTTTTGCTGATGGACAATGTAGACAGTATTGTTTTTGATTTTGAGGATACGGTTTTTATGGATAGTTCCGGAATCGGTGTCATTATGGGACGCTATAAGAAGGTATCTTGTTTCGGTGGGAAAGTATATGCCATACATACCAATCAGAGAATTAAAAAGATTATGAAGATGTCGGGACTTCACAATATTGTGGAAATAATGAGCTAATGGAGGAAATGCAGGTGAACAATTTAATTTTAAAAGAAACCAATGAAATAGAAATTTTATTTGATGCATTATCAGAAAATGAAGGATTTGCCAGAGTGGCAGTAGCTGCTTTTATGACGGAAATGAATCCTACGCTGGAGGAAGTATCCGATGTTAAGACTGCAGTATCCGAGGCGGTTACCAATGCAATCATTCATGGATACGGAGGTGTAAAAGAAAGGGAAGAGAGTGGTAAAAACAAGGTTCGCCTTCATTGCAGTATAGCAGGCAGAAGTATTCGTATCTCCGTAGAAGATAAGGGCGTGGGAATTGAAGATATACATAAGGCGATGGAACCGTTATATACATCTAAGCCGGAATTGGAGCGTTCGGGCATGGGATTTGCATTTATGGAAGCATTTATGGATGATGTGCAGGTGTACAGTGTATTAGGCGAAGGTACCCGAATAGTCATGGAAAAGACACTGGGAAAGGATTACGAATAATGTCTGAAACAAGAAATTTGCTTGCGAAGACAAAAGAGGGTGACAGAGAAGCCAGAAATACATTAATAGAAGAAAATTTGCGGCTTGTTCATCACGTAGTAAAAAGATTCGTGGGCCGGGGTGTGGAGATGCAGGATTTGTTTCAAATCGGAACCATAGGTCTTATTAAAGCCGTAGATCATTTTGACTTAGATAGGGAAGTTCAGTTTTCTACCTATGCCGTGCCTATGATTATGGGGGAAATTAAGCGATTTCTACGGGATGACGGAATGGTAAAAGTAAGCAGAAGTTTAAAGGAGAATGCATACCGCATACGACGGGAACAAGAACAGTTTTGTAAGCAGTATGGAAGAGAACCGTTGATTACGGAATTATCGAAACGGTTGGAGCTTACACCTTATGAAATTGTAGAAGCGTTAGAAGCTTCAAGCGAGGTAGAGTCCCTGCAAAAAGAGGTATACAGGCAGGATGGCAGCAGTATTACTTTGGCCGAACAGCTTCCGGATAACAGAAATGAAAAAGAGGAATTGTTAAATCATATGGTATTAAAACAGTTATTGACGGAATTGGAACCGCGAGAACGGGAAATCATAGTTTTAAGGTATATGGATAACCTGACGCAGACAGAGGTGGCAGAACGGTTAAATACAAGTCAGGTCCAAATTTCCCGATATGAAAAAAAGATATTAAAGAAAATGAAACTTTCTATTGACATAAAGGTATAATCTGTCATATAATAGCAATCGTCGGTGACGCAAAGTTGCGTGTGTTCGTAGCTCAGCTGGATAGAGCAACGGCCTTCTAAGCCGTGGGTCGGGGGTTCGAATCCCTTCGAGCACATTTGTGTTATAAATATGACACAGGATAAAGGCGAAGAAGCCCTAGCATAATTTATCATGGTGGGTATGGCGCAGTCGGCTAGCGCGCCAGATTGTGGCTCTGGAGGCCGAGGGTTCGAGTCCCTTTACCCACCCTCTACTGGGCTATCGCCAAGCGGTAAGGCACAAGATTTTGATTCTTGCATACGCTGGTTCGAATCCAGCTAGCCCAGCTTACTTTACAAAATATCGCATAAGATATATACTTATGGATATCATATAAATACGGGCCATTAGCTCAGGTGGTAGAGCACTTGACTTTTAATCAAGTTGTCCGGGGTTCGAGTCCCCGATGGCTCACTTGCGAAAAACCTTGAATTATCAAGGTTTTTTTCTTTTGTATAATAAAAAATCCCTATAAACGGTGAAAAACACAAGGTATAGGGGTTACCTTGTGCTTTTCTGTTAAAGGGAAAAACAATCGGAAAGACGATTGATTTTGGCAATATTCAATGTTTTAGATAATCCTAAAACTTATTAATATAATATTCCTTTTTTGTCAAAAAAACAATGGTTTTTTGATTAAATATGATATTTTTATGTTATTTTTTATATATTTCTGCACTTTGTTTTGGGTAGGTGAGGAATGATAAATTTTATATAAAAAATAAAAGGTTACTCTTTACAACTTTTTTTTAAGGAGATAAAATAAGCCTTGTGCGTAAATGAATTACAAGCGGCAGGGTGGAATTCCTGTATGAAGGTGAGCAGATATGAGTGATTATTATGAAGAAGATAAATTAAAAAAAGAAACTGTGTCATATGGTGAGCAGGCACAGGAAGAAAATAAAATGGGTGTAATGCCTGTAAATAAACTTTTGCTTACAATGTCTATTCCTATGATGGCATCTATGTTAGTGCAGTCTCTTTATAATATTGTAGACAGTATTTTTGTGGCGAAGCTAAGCGAAGATGCATTGACGGCGGTTTCATTGGCCTTTCCGGTGCAGGTGCTTTGTATGGCAGTGGGCGGCGGTACCGGTGTTGGTATTAATGCGGTTTTATCCAAGGCCTTGGGAGAGAAAAATAAGGAGGCAGTAAATAAGTCGGCCACAAACGGTATTTTTCTTATGATTTTAAGCTCTGTGCTATTTCTTTTAGTAGGGCTTTTCCTTGTAAAACCGTTTTACAATATGCAGGGAACCGAAAGTCCGGCTATTACAGAATATGGTATTCAGTACTTAACAATTGTATGTTGCAGCTCCTTTGGTATTTTTACACAGGTAACTTTTGAGCGACTTTTACAGTCTACGGGTAAAACCGTGCTTTCCATGATTACTCAGGCTACAGGTGCGGTTATCAATTTAATCCTTGATCCGATTATGATTTTTGGTTTATTTGGTTTTCCTAAGCTTGGCGTTGCGGGAGCAGCTCTTGCTACCGTAATCGGGCAGGTGTGCGCCGGTGCACTTGCGGTATTTTTAAATTATAAGTTTAATAAAGAAATTTACATTTCGTTCCGCGGTTTCAGACCGGATGGTAAGATGATTTTAAAGATTTATTCTGTTGGTTTTCCGTCGATTATTATGCAGGCCATCGGTTCTATTATGAATTATTGCATGAATCAGATTCTTTTATCTTTTGCGGATACCGCGGCTACTGTATTCGGTGTTTACTATAAACTGCAGAGCTTCTTCTTTATGCCGGTATTCGGTTTAAACAATGGTCTTGTGCCAATCATTGCTTACAACTTCGGAGCAGGTAAAAGAAGCCGTATGTTAAAAGCAATGAAATTGGGAATCTTATATGCAGAGATTATTTTTATCATTGGTATGCTTTGTTTTATTTTTATTCCGGACAAGTTATTGCTTTTGTTTAATGCGGAAGGTGACCTAATGGAGATGGGGCAAGTGGCACTTCGTATTATCGGTGTGCATTTTCCGATTGCGGCCTACTGTATTATTCTTAGTAGTTCTTTTCAGGCATTGGGTCACGGGTTTTACAGTATGTGGGTATCCATTGCAAGACAGCTTGCGGTGTTGATTCCGGTAGCTTATTTGTTTTCGCTGACAGGACAATTAAACCTTGTGTGGTGGGCGTTCCCTATTGCGGAAGTGGCATCTATGATTATGTGTACTATTTTTATGGTGAGGGTTAATAAAAAGACGATTCGAAATATTCCGGATAATGTGTAAAGAAGAATTGACAAAGACACGGGTTCTAACATACAATAGAATGCGTACAATATAAAAGTTGCGGATGTTGATAAATATTCTGTGACTTAAGCGGATGTGGCGGAATTGGCAGACGCGCCAGATTTAGGTTCTGGTGTCCCCGACGTGCAGGTTCAAGTCCTGTCATCCGCATAGGGCCCGAAAACGGGCGGTTTTAAGACCATACGATGAAAGTCGTGTGGTCTTATTTTTGTGATTTGACATCGGTGTTGTTTTGGCTAAGATTTGGCTAAGAAGCCCTTAAAACCACTCCCTGAGAGAAAAAGAATGCTATAATGTGTTGAAAAAAAGAAAATCGTGCATAAATAGAATTAGAAGCATGAGAAACGGAGTATGAAGTATGAATTTATGGTTAGCAATTCTTTTATTAGTGGTGGGCTTTGTTCTTTTAATCTGGGGCGCTGATTTCTTTGTGGATGGTGCCAGTCGCGTGGCGGCAAGATTAAAAATTCCTCAGATTGTTATCGGTCTTACGATTGTAGCGTTCGGAACCAGTGCACCGGAGGCGGCGGTAAGTATTTCGGCAGGATTGAAAGGCAGTGCTGATTTGGCGGTCAGCAATGTTGTAGGAAGTAATATTTTAAATATAGGTATTATTCTTGGTATTTCAGCCTTAATCACACCCCTTGCGGTGCAGAAAGCTACCAGAAAGTTTGAAATGCCTTACGTTATGATTGTAACGGTTATTTTAATGTTGCTTGGTATGTTTGACGGTAAGCTTGGCTGGGTAGACGGTCTGATTCTCTGGGCCGGCATGATTCTTTTTCTCGTATATCTTTTGAATGTGGCAAAGAAAGGGAAAAACGAGGTACAGGAAGAAGAACAGGGTGATAAGAAAAAGAAAGCACCGCTTATTTGGTTGATTGCTAAAATTTTAATTGGTGGAGCGGCAATTGTTCTCGGCAGTGATTTTGCGGTAGACGGCGCAACCGCTATTGCAACTTCCGTAGGTTGGAGTGAGCGTTTAATCGGTCTTACCATTGTGGCTTTAGGTACTTCGCTTCCCGAATTGGTAACTTCTGTGGTTGCGGCAATGAAGAAGAATGCGGATATTGCTATCGGCAACATTGTAGGAAGTAACATTTTTAATATCTTATTCGTGTTGGGAACTACAGCGTTGATTACACCCGTGACATATACGGAAGCTTTTATCATTGACAATATTGTAGCATTTGTGATTGCAGCGTTGCTGCTGGTTTTGGTATTAAACAAAGGTTGTAAATTAAAACGTGTGGGTGGCGGAATTTTACTGGTATCCTACGTTATCTATTTTATATATTTAATGATTAATCCTTTCGGATACGGAGTATAAAGTTCTATTGTTTTTCATATAATCCAAGCAGTTGTCCTTGAACCGACCCCCAAAAGTCAGACCAAAAATCTGACAATTGGAAGGTCGGTTTTTTATGGTAAAAAATGTGAATGCGTATATTTTGTGAAAAGAAAATATTTTATATTTGTTTTTTGTGAAAAGAATGATATAATGATTAGAATTGGTTAAGAAATAGTTAAGAAAATATATGCATAAAATAACGATTGGAGAGAAAACAATGAGTATTTGGTTGGCAATTTTGTTATTGGTTGTAGGTTTTGCCCTTTTGATTTGGGGTGCTGATTTCTTTGTAGACGGAGCAAGTAAAGTGGCAGACCGTATGAAGATTCCTCAGATTGTAATTGGTCTTACCATTGTAGCTTTCGGCACCAGTGCACCGGAAGCGGCAGTGAGTATTTCGGCCGGTTTGAAAGGCAGTGCGGACTTGGCGGTAAGTAATGTTGTGGGTAGTAACATTATGAATATCTTTGTAATTCTTGGTCTTGCGGCAGTAATTACACCTTTGGCAGTGCAGAAGAATACCAGAAAAATTGAGATGCCTTTTGTTATTGTAACAACGTTGCTTATGATGTTTCTTGGTATGTTTGACGGCAAGCTTGCTTGGGTAGACGGTTTGATTCTTTGGGCATGTATGATTGTTTTTATGGTATATCTGTTAAAAACAGCTTTGAGCGGAAAGAACAATACGCCTGCGGAAGAGCCTGAACCTGAAAAGAAGAAAGCTCCTGTCATTTGGTTGATTGCCAAAATTATTATCGGTGGTGTGGCAATCGTATTCGGTAGTGATTTTGCGGTAGACGGAGCAACTGCTATTGCTACCTCCATGGGTTGGAGTGAACGTTTAATCGGTCTTACCATTGTTGCTCTTGGAACATCGCTTCCTGAACTTGTAACTTCCGTAATTGCGGCATGTAAGAAGAAAGCGGATATTGCTATCGGTAACGTAGTGGGAAGTAATATTTTTAACGTACTTTTCGTACTTGGTACTACAGCATTGATTACCCCTGTGGCTTATCAGAATGCGTTTATTGTAGATAATATTGTTGCTGCAGTTGCGGCATTGCTTTTATTCCTCTTTGTGCTGAATAAAGATTGTAAGTTGAAACGTTGGGGCGGCGCGGTGCTCCTTGGCGCGTATGTAGTATACTTTGTGTATTTGATGATTAATCCTTTTGGATATGGTGTATAAAAAGAAGTTAATAATTCATAATAAAAGTGCCGAAAGTTCTTTGTTTTTCGGCACTTTTATTATGCCCATACGCTTGCAAAACTTGACTTTTTCGTGTAAACTATTGAACGTATGAGTAGATGTTTTTATGTAAGAAAGGAAGTTAGAAATGTCAGTACAGTCTGAAATGATTCAAAAACAACTTTTAGAAGCGAATATGGAAACAGAGCTTTTGCAAACTGCAGAAAGACTTTACGGCAAAAGTCTTAAGGATTGCAGCGAAGCTGAGCTTTATTATGTATTGTTGAGTTTTACCAAGGATATGTCCAAGGTAACAGAGCCTATTGTAGGAGAGAAGAAGGTTTATTATATCTCAGCAGAATTCCTGATTGGTAAGCTTCTTTCCAATAATTTAATTAACTTAGGTATTTATGACCGTGTAAGCGATATTTTAAAAGCAAACGGCAAGGACCTTAGTAAGGTAGAAGAATTCGAGCCGGAACCTTCTTTAGGCAATGGTGGTCTCGGACGTCTTGCGGCTTGTTTCTTGGATTCTATTGCAACCTTAGGGCTGCCCGGAGACGGTATTGGTTTAAATTATCATTTCGGTCTTTTTAAGCAGGTATTTAAAGATTACAAGCAGTGCGCCGAGAAGAATGACTGGATTGAAGAACAGTCTTGGTTAAACCGCACAGATGTAAGCTTTGATGTAAAATACAAAGATTTTACAGTGAAATCAAGATTGTTTGATATTGATGTAATCGGTTATGAAAACGGTGTTAACAAGCTTCATTTGTTTGACTTAGAGAGCATTGATGAAAGTCTTGTAAAGGACGGCATTGATTTTGACAAGGAAGATATCGAGAAGAACTTAACATTGTTCTTGTATCCTGATGATTCTGACGAAGCAGGTAACTTACTTCGTATTTATCAGCAGTACTTCATGGTAAGTAATGCGGCTCAGTTGATTCTTCACGAGATGAAGGAACGCAAGTATGATTTGAGAAAGATGTATAATCATGCAGTAATTCAGATTAACGATACCCATCCTACTATGATTATTCCTGAGTTGATTCGTATCCTTACCGAAGATAAGGCAATCAGCATGGATGAGGCAATTGAAATTGTAAGCAAGACTTGTGCATATACAAATCATACAATCTTAGCGGAAGCTCTTGAAAAGTGGCCCTTAAAGTACTTAGAGAAGGTTGTTCCTGCTTTAGTACCCATTATCAAGGAATTGGATAAGCGCGTAGCTGCAAAGTATGATGATCCGAAGGTACAGATTATCGATAAAGATGAGCGTGTACATATGGCTCACATTGACATTCACTACGGTTTTGCAATTAATGGTGTAGCAGCACTTCATACCGATATCTTAAAAGATAGCGAGTTGAATGCTTTTTATAAGATTTATCCTGAGAAGTTTAACAACAAAACAAACGGTATTACCTTCCGTCGTTGGTTATTATCTTGCAACCGTGAGCTTGCAGAATATATTACTTCTTTAATTGGTAACGGCTACAAGAAGGATGCTGACGAACTTGAGAAGCTTTTAGCTTATAAAGATGATGAAGAAGTTCTTGCTAAATTGGAAGAAATCAAGAAGGGTAAAAAGGCTGAACTTGCGGCTTACATTGCTGAAAATGAAGGCGTTACACTTGATACAGAGTCAATCTTTGATATTCAGATTAAGAGAATGCATGAGTATAAGCGTCAGCAGATGAATGTTTTATACATCATTCATAAATATCTTGAAATTAAGGCAGGTAAGAAGCCTGTACGTCCTCTTACTTTTATCTTTGGTGCGAAGGCAGCGCCTGCATACATCATTGCACAGGATATTATTCATTTAATTCTTGTAATGCAGGAAATCATCAATAATGATCCTGAAGTAAGCCCTTATATGAAGCTTGTTATGGTGGAGAATTACAATGTGGCTTACGCGCAGCGTTTGATTCCGGCATGTGATATCTCAGAACAGATTTCACTTGCAAGTAAGGAAGCTTCCGGTACCGGTAACATGAAGTTTATGTTAAACGGTGCGGTAACACTTGGTACAGCAGATGGTGCGAACGTAGAAATTCACCAACTTGTAGGTGATGATAATATCTACAAATTCGGTAAGTCCAGTGAAGTGGTTATCGAGCACTATGCAAAGGCTGATTACGTATCTAAGGATTACTATAAGAACAGCCCTGTTATCAAGGAAGCAGTTGATTTTATCGTAAGCAAAGAAACATTAAAGGTTGGTCACAAGGAGCAGTTAGAGCGTCTTTACAATGAATTGTTGAATAAAGACTGGTTCATGACTTTGCTTGACTTGGAAGAATATATTGAAGTAAAAGATAAGATGTTTGCAGACTTTGAAGACAGAGGAAAGTGGAGAAGAATGATGCTTGTAAATATTGCAAAGGCAGGTTTCTTCTCATCAGATCGTACTATTGCTGAGTACAATCGCGATATCTGGAAGTTGAAGTAACAAAACATCGGGGGGATTAAAATGGTTAGAAAGAGCGGAGTTTTACTGGCAATCAGCAGTTTGCCGTCGAAGTACGGTATTGGTTGTTTTTCGAAGGAAGCGTATGATTTTGTAGATTACCTGGTGGCAGCAGGCCAGCATTACTGGCAGGTGCTTCCCATGGGACCTACCGGTTACGGCGATTCGCCGTATCAGTCCTTCTCAACCTTTGCCGGAAATCCTTATTTTATTGATTTGGAAGATTTGATTGAACGTAAGTGGTTGACGGCGAAAGAATGTGATGCGGTTGACTTTGGCGATATGGAGCAATACGTAGATTACGAGAAAATTTACAAAGGAAGATTTAAATTACTCCGTAAGGCTTATGAGAGATCCAATATTGCTGAAAATGAAGACTTTATCGCTTTCTGTGAGGAAGAAAAGGACTGGCTGCCGGATTATTGTCTTTATATGGCAATCAAGGATGAAAATAGCGGTAAAAGCTTTATAGAATGGCCGGAGAAGCTTCGCATGAGAGATAAAAAAGAAATTGCGGTGGCGAAACGCCGTCTTGCAACTGAGATTGAGTTTTATGCCTTTTTACAGTATATGTTTACTTTGCAGTGGCTTTCTATTAAAGACTATGCAAATGATAAAGGTATTGAAATTATTGGGGATATTCCTATTTATGTGGCATATGACAGCGCAGATACATGGGCGAGACCGGAATTATTTCTCTTGGATGAAGAAGGATATCCTACCGGCGTAGCAGGCTGTCCCCCTGATTATTTTTCAAAGACCGGTCAGTTGTGGGGAAATCCTTTGTATGACTGGGATTACCACGAGGATACTGAATTTGAGTGGTGGATTGACAGAATGGCACAGTGCTTTAAATTGTACGATATGGTGCGCATTGACCACTTCAGAGGCTTTGATGAATACTACAATATTCCTTACGGTGATGAGACTGCTGAGTTTGGTGAGTGGGAGTACGGACCGGGGTTTGAGTTGTTCCGCGCTATGAGAGAGGCTTTGGGTGATAAGCCGATTATTGCAGAGGATTTGGGACTCTTAACAAAATCGGTCATTCGTCTTGTAAAACGTACCGGTTACCCGGGAATGAAGATTTTAGAATTTGCTTTTGACTCCAATGAAGAGAATGATTATCTTCCGCATAATTTTATAAGAAATTGCGTGGTATATACAGGTACTCATGATAATGATACGGTGCAGGGCTGGTATGCGTCTGCAAACAGAAATGATAAGAAGCAGATTAAGGCTTATCTTGGCGTGCCTAACAGTAAAAATCTTCATTGGGATATGATTCGTTTGGCAGAAGCCAGCGTTGCAGATACTGCGATTATTCCCATGCAGGATATTTTAGGTCTTGGTTCTGAGGCAAGAATGAATATTCCTTCTACCATGGGATTAAACTGGAAGTGGAGATTGCTTCCCGGACAGCTGAAGGATGAAGATGCCGCACAGCTTTATGAAATGACGAAGGTGTACGGCAGATTATAAAGGTATAAGTAAATATAATAAGGTGGACGCCCCGAAATATATCTATATTCTTCTTATGCACGTTCTCACTCTGTGAAAAACGTAGCGGTACATAAGGTTGTAAAAGACACAACCTAAGTACCGACGCTTTTCAAAGGCATGCGAAGAATATAGATATATTTCGGGGCTGTTTTACGTTATTATGAAAAAATATGTAAGCAATATTTAAGTGATAAAAACAAATGATAATAAATAATGCCGTACGCTGATTGGTGAAATTGTGTACGGCATTTGTTTTATTGAATATAATTTTAGAACATCTTACTAAGCTCTGAATTTGAGAAGGAGCGGTCTTCGGTCACATCTTTTTCAAACCACGCAGGTGGAGTAAAAGCATTGGCTTCCTCGATGCTTTCAAATTCTACTTCTGCAAGTACCAAAGGTGCCAGAGGCGCTTCGAATACGTCCAATTCAATAGTGAGTTTCTCATTGTAAGGAATGCGATAACGCTTCTTGGAAATAATCAGACCGTCGGCTTTTTCGCGTAAGTGGTAGTAGGCATCTTCGTTTAAGGGGAGATTGTATTCTTCTCTGGCAAGGAAGCCTTTTCCTTTGTACGTAAGATAAAAGTCGTCATTTTCGCGGCGGACGCGGACGACAGGATTGGTATTTAAATAAGCTTGCTCGAGAGTGAGACAAGGGTACTGTTCTAAGTTGCTTGGTAACTTGTTTATTGTAAATTTTCTTTCAATTTCCATAGGGGCTCCTTTTTTTGAATTGAATAAATGTGCCGGCGAGTACAAACATCCTTCAAACATAATGTTTATGGCATCAGCAACATATTCTTCACATCACAATTATAGCAGAAAAGCGTGTACATATACAAGAAAGGAAAGGGTTTTATTCAAAAACAGGATATGGTATAATGTATGCAAATAAAATGAGCCAGTTAGCTTCGAAAGGAGGTATCCTATGACTTGGTTAGAGGCTTTAAGTGATTTTAATGTAATTTCGGTTGTGGTGCGCGTGTTTCTGGCAATGTTTCTTGGCGGATGTATTGGTTTGGAACGCGAGAAGAGTAAACGGCCGGCAGGGTTCCGCACACATATTTTAGTGTGCGTAGGTTCTTGTATGACAGCGCTGATAGGTTTGTATGTGGTGTATGTTATGGGGGCAACTTCGGATCCTTTACGTATTGCGGCGCAAGTTATTTCCGGAATTGGTTTTCTTGGTGTAGGAACTATCCTTGTCAAAGAACACGATCACATTACAGGACTTACCACTGCGGCAGGACTTTGGACTACGGCGGCAATCGGTATTGCCTGCGGTTACGGCTTTTATATTGGTGCATTGCTTGGTACTTTGGTTGTGGCAATTACCTCTGCGATTTTATATAAGCTGGAAGGAAGAGGGCGCAAGAAGAATCGAAAGGTGACCTTGTACATAGAAATAGAAGGTTTGGATTGCTTGAATGAGTACATTGATTGGATTAATGATACATACAAGGCAAGAAGTGTTACCGTGGTTGCACCGAGAAGTGCAACTCTCGGAAATGTAGGCTTAGAAGCGGTGTTGCCGGTAGTTGGTAATGAGGATATGAAAGTAGTGCTTGAGACTGTGAGAAAGAAGGAAAACGTGGTATTTGCTATGGAAAGCGTAAAGCGGGAAAAGTAAAATTGCAGGTGTAAAGCAGGCAAGGGAGCGTCTTATTTATGTGGCTTTTATTTATATTGTTTCAGGAATTTTACATTCCGATTGTATTAGGACTTTTTGCCGTAGCGGCATTGCTTTTTGTTATTGTAGGATATTTTGCGAAGAAAAAAAGTCTTATATGGATTTCAGGAAGCACTTTGGCTTTTTTGATCATTGGAATTGTGGCGTTTTTTATATTATTCCCTACAGAGTTTCCATATGTAGATTTATGGGTATTCGGTAAAACCAAAGAGCAGATTATAGAAGTGTATGGTGAGCCTGAGTATAATGAATATAGGGAATTGGCGTATGAAACAAAATGGATATTTTTGGATATGTTTTATTATGTCATAGAATTTGATGAGGACGGGAGAGCATATAAAATGTATGAATCTACGTATGTGGGCCCGGGAGGCTGATAAAGGGTTAAAGTGAAGAATGAATAATCAAAAATGCATCCTGTTAAAAGGATGCATTTTTTTAAATAAAAGTTATAAGTTAATAAAGCAGATACTATAAATTAAATCAACGCAGTACTGAAATATCTCTCAACTCTGTCAGGAAGGATAGTTGCAATTACTTTATCCTTGCCGTATTTCTCGGCCATCTTCTTGGCTGCCCATACATTGGCACCTGCTGAGGTTCCGCAAAGTAAACCTTGAACCCGTGCCAATTCTCTAGCGGTTTCAATGGCGTCTTCATCGGTTACTTCCACAATATCATTAATAATAGACACATCTAAAATATCGGGGATAAAACCATCGCCTATGCCCTGAATCTGGTGAAGACCGGGTTCGTCACCGAGAAGCGCGGATACGTTCTTAGGTTCTACCGCAACAATCTTGGTGTTGGGGTTCTTTTCTAATAAATATTTGGATACACCCTGTAATGTTCCGCCGCTGCCGATACCGGAAACATAGATATCAATCTGTTGACCAAGCTGATCGCAAAGTTCAACGGCAGTGGTTTTATAATGAATATCAGGGTTTGCAGGGTTTTGGAACTGCTGAGGTACAAAATACTTATCAGAAGAAGCAGCAATACGTTCCGCTTCTTCTACAGAACCGCCGATGCTTAATTCGGGAGGTGTTAAAATAAGTTCTGCACCTAAAGCGCGAATGATTTTCTTGCGTTCTTCACTCATATTTTCAGGCATAACGATAATTACCTTGTAGCCCTTGCGGATGCCGCAGAGTGCAAGACCGATACCGGTATTGCCGGAAGTAGGTTCAATAATGGTCATGCCGGGTTTTAATTTGCCGGATTTCTCGGCTTCGTCCAACATATTCTTGGCAATACGGTCTTTGATACTACCGCCGGGGTTTAAAAACTCGGCTTTGGCAAAAATATTCAACCCTGTTGTTTCTTTTAAAGAAATCAAGGGAGTGTTTCCGATTAAGTCTAAAACGTTTGTGTAATACATAGTGGCTCCATTTCTTCATAGTGAAGTCTTTTCAGATGCAGGGGCGCAACTCTTTCATGGATATTTTACTTTCTCTTTCAGACGCGCTCGCGCTCGGTTTCGTGCGTAACGGATACTAAGCTCATGAAACAAATTAATTTGTTCATTCGCTAAGTACCGACGTACTCAAACGGTCTTCAATAGAAATGTAAAATTCCATTCAGAGTTTGCAAAACATACTGCAATTCTCTGAAAAGACATATCTTATATGTATATATAATATGCATGCATTCGCACACTTTCTATATTATAGTACATTTCTTTATGAAAAACCATTGTTTTATTGGATTTTCTTAAGGATTCTTTGAAAAGCAGTAAGAGAAGGGTTTAAGCATACAACCTAAAAAACCTCCCCCACGAATCCGTGAGAGAGGTCTTTTAACTAAAGTTAAAGCATTATTGCGCAGCTCGCGGAAAGGAATATTGTTGCTGTGCAACACCGCTCGCGCGCAGAGAATGTGGCGAGCACATTCTCTATATAAAAGTATAAAGTTTGGATTAGCCAAGTGTTACAACTACATTGTAAACTTCTTTGCCATTTTCGTAAGGGATGATGCATCCGTCTACTTCCTGTCCGTCAACTACCAATGATTTAACGCCCTTGCATACATGAGAAGGGTTCTTAATGGTAATGTTGTAAACAGCGCCTCTAAACTGACGAGTAGCAGTAAGTCCGTCCCAAGCTGCGGGGATGGAAGGATCAATCTTCAAACCATCGAAGTCAGGAGCGATACCGAGAATGTACTGTGAAATAGCTACCATGTTCCAAGCTGCAGTACCGGTCAACCATGAGTTCTTACCCTGACCAAAGTTCTTGCCGGGTCTGCCGATATCGGAACCTGCGTCCTTACCACCGATCATCTGACCGTATACATAAGGCTCAGTCTTGTGGATATCAGAGGTTTCCTCAGTGAAAGCAGGAGCAATCTTTGAGTAGTACTCAAATGCCTTGTCTCCACGACCAGCGTATGCTTCTGCACAGATAATCCATGCATTATTGTGAGTGAAGATACCTGCGTTTTCTTTGTAACCGCCGGGATAAGTAGAAATCTCACCATACTGGATATAGTACTTGGTGAATGCGGGGTTGTTAAGTACGAGACCGAAGTCTGTATTCAGGTATTTATCAATAGAGTTCAAAGTCTTGATATCAGCGCCTTCTTCTTTACCGATATCAGACATAACTGCGAATCCCTGAGGCTCGATGAAGATCTTACCTTCTTCACATTCCTTAGAACCCATCTTAGCGCCTGTTGCATCGTATGCTCTTAAGAACCAGTCGCCATCAAATGCATGATCCATAACAGCTTTCTTCATCTTATCGATTTCAGCCTGAGCAGCTGCAGCTTCTTCGTCCTTGCCTAAGTGCTTCAAAATAGAAACATAGTTAGGACCTGCATAAGTAAAGAGAGTAGCAACGAATACGGATTCAGCTACCTTAGAGTAGCCACCTTCTGCTGCAAACTTAGGATTGGTGTAAGTCTGGAAAGATTCACCGGGTGTATCTGAGTAGCAAGAAAGGTTGATACAGTCGTTCCAGTCTGCTCTCATTGCAAGAGGTAAACCATGAGGTCCTAAGTTGTTAACGATATGATAGAAGGAAACCTTCAAGTGATCCAACATAGGCTGTGCGATAGACATATCATTGTCATAAGGAACCATCTCATCAAGGATGCTCCAGTCGCCTGTTTCTTTAATATATGCAGAAACAGAAAGGATTAACCATAAAGGATCATCGGAGAAGTCACCACCGATATCAGAGTTACCCTTCTTAGTAAGAGGCTGATACTGATGGTAGCAACCACCGTCGGGGAACTGAGTAGAAGCGATATCAATGATACGTTCTTTTGCTCTGTCGGGAATCTGATGTACAAATCCGAGAACATCCTGGTTTGAATCACGGAAGCCCATACCACGACCGATTCCAGACTCGAAGTAAGAAGCGGAACGTGAAAGGTTGAAAGTAACCATACACTGATACTGATTCCAGATGTTAACCATTCTGTTAACCTTGTCATCAGGAGTGTCTACGGTCAGGATACCAAGGAGCTTATCCCAGTAAGCCTTCAAATCAGCCATACCCTGAGCAAATTTCTCGGGGCTGTTGAACTGCTCGATCATCTTGAGTGCTTTTACTTTATTAATTGTCTTGCCGTCTGCCTCGAATTTTTCTTCTACAGGCATCTCTACATAACCAAGTACGAATACGAGAGTCTTGGTTTCGCCGGGAGCAAGGGTGATCTTCTTGTAATGAGAAGCGATAGGTGCCCAACCATCTGCGAAAGAGTCGGTTGCCTTGTTTGCAATAACTGCCTCGGGATTATTAAAACCGTTGTAAAGACCGATGAAGGAATCTCTGTCGGTATCATAACCATCAATAGTATCGTTTACAGAGTAGAATGCGTAATGATTACGACGATCTCTGTACTCGGTCTTGTGGTAAATTACGGAATCCTTAACTTCTACACGACCTGTAGAGAAGTTACGTTGGAAGTTGTTGCTGTCATCCTGTGCATCCCACAGACACCATTCTGCGAAAGAGAACAGGGAGAATGTTTTCTCTGAGCTACCTTCGTTGGTCAAAACTACCTGCTGAACTTCGCCATCGTAATCCTGAGGAACGAAGAAAGTAACTTCTGCCTTCAAATCATTTTTCTTACCGGTAATAATGGTGTAACCCATACCATGACGGCATTCGTAAGAGTCTAATTCTGTTTTGACAGGTGACCAACCGGGATTCCAGATGGTACCATTATCATTGATATAGAAATAACGGCCGCCCATATCAATAGGAACGTTGTTATAACGATATCTGGTAATTCTACGGAGACGAGCATCTTTATAGAAAGAATATCCTCCGGCAGTGTTGGAAATCAACGAAAAGAAACCCTGTGTGCCCAGGTAGTTAATCCAGGGATAAGGTGTTCTTGGAGTTGTGATGACATACTCTCTGCGAGCGTCATCGAAATAACCAAATTTCATACATCTTTCTCCTTATTCTATTTGTATTCTTATATAAGTAGGAACGGTTAAGTTCAAACCGGACCTCATGTCCTAAATTATACAATAACTATATATAGAAAAGCAAGAAGATTTAAGGTAAAACAATAAGGATTCTTTATAATAAATATAAATAAGGAATAATATGCCTGATATTTAAAAGATATTAAAAAGAGGGTGAAAGGTAATATAATAATGTAAAATGTGAATTGTGAAAGATATTCGTTTTAAAAATGAACAAAAAAACAATAAAAAATGAACAAAATATGAACGAAAAACTGTTATTTTTCCACAAAAGTATGAAAATTATACAAAAATAACAGAAAAAAGCTTGCTTTCATGGAAAAACTGTTATATACTTACCTTGCTAGCAAAAGCAGAGCTTCTCTGTTGAGCTGGCAGAAACTATTAACAACACTATAATAATTAAGAGGAGGAAAACAAAAAGTGAAAAAGAAATTATTGAGTGTATTGTTATCTACAGCAATGGTTGCAGCTCTTTTAGTTGGTTGTGGCGAAGACGCACCTGCAACTGACGGCGGCACAACAGATGGTGGCGACGTAACTTCAGAAGACGGCGGCGCTGCAGCTGACGTTCCTGAGTGGGTTGAACCTACTTATGAATATTCAGCAACAACTTCAGACGATGGTACAGTTCTTAACATCTACTGCTGGAACGACGAATTCCAGAGACGTGTTCAGGATCACTTACCTGGTTACACCTATACAGAAGGTGCAACAGATGAAGCTACAGGAAACCCTGTAGGTGATTACAACGGAACTAAGGTTGTATGGTGGATCACACCTAACGAAGGTACAGCATACCAGGATAACCTTGACTCTAACTTAGCTAAGCAGGCAGATGCAGATGCAGACAGCAAGATCGATATCTTCTTGGTTGAAGCTGACTACGCTTTGAAGTATGTTGACAGTAATGCTTCACTTGCTCTTGAAGATTTAGGTATCACAGACGCTGATCTTGCAAATCAGTATCAGTATACTAAGGACGTTGTAACTGACATGAACGGAAAGATTAAAGGCTCTTCATGGCAGGGATGCCCCGGTGTATTAATTTACAACCGTGCGGCTGCTACAGAAGTTCTTGGTGCTGATGATTACGATACTGTACAGGCAGCAGTTAAGGATTGGGATACATTCAACGCTACAGCTGCTAAGATGAAAGAAGCTGGATACTTAATGACTTCTACAGTATATGACACATACCGTGTATACTCTAACAACGTAACATCTAAGTGGGTACAGAACGGTGTTATCACTGTTGATGCTAACATTGCTAAGTGGTGTGAAGATGCTAAGGCTATGGTAGACAACGGATACTCAACAACTTTTGACTTATGGTCAGAAGAATGGTCAGCTGGTTTCTATCCTGCAGGTAAGGTATTCTGCTACTTTGGACCCGCTTGGTTAGTAAACTTCTCTATGGCTGCTGACAAAGAAGGCTCTATCGGTTACGAAGGTGGCTGGGGTGCTTGTGAAGGTCCTCAGGGCTTCTACTGGGGCGGTACATGGGCATGTGCAGCTAACGGAACTGACAATGCAACACTTGTTAAGGAAATCATCCTTACAATGACAACTGACGAAGCTGTTCTTAAGGAAATCGTTATGGATGACGATGATTTTGCTAACAACACAGTTGTTATGGATGAAATTGCTAACTCTGACTATGCTTCAGCTGTATTCGGCGGACAGAACCCTATCGGTGTTTACGCTGGTGGCGTTAGCAAAGTAGACTTAAGCAACATCTCTAAGTGGGATCAGGGATGTAACGAAATCTTCCAGGCTACTATGAAGGATTACTTCACAGGCGCTAAGACATATGATGAAGCTTATGCTGAATTCATTAAGCAGGTTATTGAAAAATATCCTGAATTGGAAGCTTACAACTAATTTGAACAATTAGTAAATGCTAAATAGAAGAAGCGCCTGCCTATTGTTATAGTGGGCAGGCGTTTTTTCAAGTATAAACGGCGATGAAAGTTTTTCTTGGATAATCAGGGGATAATAGCCGGAAGTTGACAATTGAGGTGCGAAAGTATATTGATTTATAGCTACAATTGCACGAAATGGAGGACGTTTATTTATGAGTAAAACTAGAAAGGGAAAAGTTGTAAGCTATAACAAATGGGGTTACATATTCTTGATGCCGTTTATTATAGTTTTTATAATTTTCCAGCTTATTCCGTTGGTAAATACTATTCGATATAGTTTTTATCAGTATTTCCGTGCCGGATTGGATTGGATTGGTCCTAATTGGGTTGGATTCGAGAATTATGCTAAAGTATTTGGTAATGCAGATATTTGGACCTATGCATGGAATACCATACTTATGTGGATTATGGGCTTTGTTCCGCAGATTATTGTATCTTTAGTTTTAGGTTCCTGGTTCTCTGACCAGAGATTAAGATTGAAATTTTCAGGTTTCTTTAAAACCGTTATTTACTTGCCGAACTTGATTATGGCATCTGCGTTTGCGATGTTATTCTTTACTTTGTTTTCGGCTAAAGGACCTATCAACTCTATTTTAGTTGATGGTTTGGGTATTTTAAAAGAGCCTTTTATATTTTTTGACAGTATGTGGGCGACCAGAATTTTGGTTGCATTTATGAACTTCCTTATGTGGTTCGGTAATACTACCATCCTCTTGATGGCAGGTATTATGGGTATTGATGGTTCGCTTTTTGAAGCAGCGGAAGTAGATGGTGCTACACCTACTCAGGTATTCTTCCGTATTACATTACCTCTTCTGAGACCGATTCTTGTATACGTTATGATTACATCATTGATTGGTGGTTTACAGATGTTCGACGTTCCTCAGATTTTAACAAATGGTGACGGAACACCGTATCGTTCTTCCATGACAATGATTATGTATCTGAATAAGCATTTGTTTAGTAGAAACTATGGTTTGGCAGGTGCACTTTCGGTATTTCTGTTTATTATTACTGGTGCATTGAGTGTTGTTGTTTACAAGTTCAACACCAGCGAGGATTAGGAGGTAAATTAACATGGCAAATAATAGTTCAATGGCGTTGCAGGTGGAAGATCCGAAGAACGCCGGCGGAATTAAGGCGCGAAGATTTGTTGCTTATGTTGTCCTGATATTAATCAGTATTTTATGTTTGTTCTGGTTCTATGTATTATTTGTTAACTCAACTCGTTCAAACAGTGATTTAACAACCGGTTTCCGCCCTATACCCAGTACACAGTTGTTTGTAAACATTAAAAATGTTTTGACAGGTACACAGCCTGTAGGCCGTGGTCTTATTAACAGTTTGATTATTGCTTCTTTCACAGCTCTTTTGAGTACATATTTCTCAACAATGACCGCGTATGCAATTCATTGTTATGAATTTAAATTAAAGAAGTTTATCTTTACATTTATCTTATTAATTATGACTATTCCTACACAGGTAACAGCACTTGGTTTTATCGATTTGGTTGACAATATGGGACTTATGGATACATTTATTCCTTTGATTGTTCCTGCAATTGCAGCTCCTGCTGTATTCTTCTACATGAAGCAGTACATGGATTCAACATTGCCTTTGGCAATTGTGGAAGCTGCACGTATTGATGGTTCAGGTGAATTCAGAACCTTTAACACCATCGTACTTCCTATGATGAAGCCGGCTATTGCGGTTCAGGCAATTTTCTCATTTGTTACCAGTTGGAATAACTACTTTACTCCTGCATTGGTATTGACAATTAATAAGGTTAAAACATTACCTATCTTACTTGCAGAAATGCGTTCAGCAGACTTCTTGAAGTTCGATATGGGTAAGGTTTACGCTATGATTTTGTTCTCTATCTTCCCGGTAATCGTTGTTTACTTATGTTTATCTAAGTTCATCGTACAGGGTATTGCATTAGGTAGCGTTAAGGGTTAATCCCCTACAAACAAATATGAAGCAAATGAAGGACGGTATTTATACCGTCCTTTTTGTTATAACAACGAGGCAAGCGACCATCATGCTTGCATGAATGGTCATTTGCCGACGGTTAATCAGAGTTGAGATTTGCGAAGCGATCTTAACTCTGTTATATGATAACGAGGCAAGCGACCGTTTGGGCAAGCTCATTTAGAATGATTTGTTTAACAATAGCCGAAGAGGCATAAAAGATAAAAAAGGCTGTATGGGGCTGTAGCGTTGCTACAAGTGTATATGATAAAAGAAATGTATGGCTGATATAGATAAAAAGGAATAAGGTTAAATAAATGGAAGTTATATGTATAGAAAGAGACAAAAAGAAACCGTCGGTTTAAAGTAAACCGACGGTTTATACGTTTGCTTGAATTTAGATCTTGAAGATTTCCAACTCGCGTGTTAAGTCATCTGACATAGCTTTTAACTTCTCGGATGCGGCATCCAGAGATTTCATAGCATCGTTCATTGACTGTGCAGCTTCAATAGTACCATTGGTTGATGCTGCGTACTGCTGAGATACAGCAGAGAGGTCTGAAATAATATCCAAGATAACATCTCGTGATTTTCTAAGTTCGTTCATACCATTTGTAATATTTCCAATATTTACAAGGGATGAGTCTACACCATCCGCTACTGCACTGAACTTATCAATGGTAAGATTCAGTTTTTCGCGCTGCTCGGAAATTTTAATTTTAACATCATTCATGTAGCTAACCATGAGACCAGACTGCTCTAACAAGGTGTTAATAACCTTTTCGATTTCGGTTGCGTTATTTCCGGACTGTGCAGCTAACTTTGAAATCTGTTCTGCGACTACGGCAAAGCCGCGGCCGGCGTCTCCGGCATGAGCTGCTTCAATACTTGCATTGATTGATAACAGGTCTGTTTCATCTGAAATTGACTGAATCATTGCAATTGCAGTTCTGATTTCCTGAACGGAAGTATTGGTAATTTCAATCTGTTTTGCAATTTTTTCAATGGAATCAATTACTTCTTCGTTGGAAGTATTCAATTCGTTAATGATTGTGGTAGAAGCCTGTTCTGCTTCAGCCATCTTATTTGCAGAAGTTGATAATGAAGCAACATCTTCTGAAATATTATCAATCTGGTCACCAATATTGGAAACCTGAATCGCCGCTACGGAAGTCTGGTCTGCCTGATCCGCTGCACCTCGTGAAATAAATTCAACAGAGTCGTACAATCCGGATACGCTGTTTACAGTATCTTGTGAAAGACCCATCAGCTGTTCGGAAGAGATTGATAAATCGTCTGCCGAGTGTTTAATGTTAGTTACAATACCTTTTAATTCTTCCTGCAATGTATAAGATATCGCATACATATCGCCAAGTTCGTCATCGCGTTTCAAGAATCTTGGTGAAGCGGATTGTCTTAAGTCACCGGTTGAAACCACCTGAAGGAAGTTCTTGGTACGTACCATTGTCTTAGACATTCCCATAGAGATAAGGAAAATAACAACAACACATACTGCAGAAAGTATTAAAGAAAATATAGTAATTTTATTTGTTTCTGCAGTGATTTGTGCATTAACTTCTGCAGCTGTCTTACCGGCAAAGATACATCCGACAATGGAACCATCTGAGTTAATTAAAGGTTTAAAATAAGCGTAATATTCAACATCCTGAAGGAGGTAGTCTGTACAGAATACTTCCTGTCCTTCCACAACAACCGCCTGATAAATTTCATCAGACATATGTTCCATACCACTGATACGTCCGCCGGCAAGTTCGCCGTTTAATGTTCTTTTGACGGTAGAGATGATAACACGCTTATCATAGTAGAAGGAGCTGTGGAAACCGGTATTTTCCTGAAGGGAATCCAGCAAATCAGTTTTACCGGAGATTTTATTTTCACCCTTATATAAAGCACCGCTTTGTCCTTCGTAATAATCACCGATGTAGAGATTTGAATAAGTCTCTTCCAAGGAAACGGCAACGATTTTTAAGGAACCTTCAATTTCTTTCTCTAAGTTATCGCGAAGGATGTTGGTACTGAGTGAAGAAATGATAATACATAGTAAAATCAAAGGCACAATACACAAAATCAGTAGTTTTCGCGAAAAGCTCAAAATGTGGAACTTTTTACGCTTTGAAAGAAGTTGTTTTGCTTTGTCCTCAGAGGCGTAAGAAACAGGTTTCTCTTTCTTAACCTTTGGCTCTTTCGGTTTCTTTTCCTTCTTAGGCTTCGGCTCTTTTGCCGCCTTTTCTTTCTTAACTTTTGGTTTCTTTTCTTTTTTCTTTTTATTCTTGGAATCTGCAGCACCGTCTATTTCTATAATAGGAAGGTCTTCGGGGTTAACCTCGACGGCTTCTTCAAATGTTTCCAAGAGTGTTTCTGCTTCGGCTAAAGCAACTTCATCTGTTGCTATATTCTCCTGCGCAATATCTGCATCAGGAACCAAGTTTTCATAATTATTTTCCATATGGTGTCTCCTGTCCTATATGTATTCCCTTTTTGCTGATATATATAGTTTAAGCACATTATATCAACTATTCTAATCATATCACATTTGTAACGTATTTGCTAGAAAAATATACAAAAAATATACGAAAATGATAAAATAATTATACAAATAGACAAAAATAGAAGTGGTACTTATTGACACTCATAAAAAGTACAGATAAGATGTATAAGGAAATAAAAAGAAAAGGTAAAGTTTGATTGAAATTATGGATAAATTTGAGTTGATTGCACCTTGTCACTTTGGCTTGGAAGCTGTGTTAAAAAGAGAAATAACGGATTTGGGATATGAAATTGCAGAAGTAATGGATGGCAAAGTAACCTTTTATGGGGATGCTGAGGCTATTTGTTATGGTAATGTGTTTTTGCGTACTGCAGAACGTATCCTCATAAAAGTAGGGAGTTTTCATGCAGAAACCTTTGAAGAACTGTTTGAAGGCACGAAAAAGATTCCTTGGGAGAATTATATTCCTAAAAACGGTAAATTTGGTGTGGCAAAGGCAGCAAGTGTAAAGAGTAAACTGTTCAGTCCTTCCGATATTCAGTCCATTATGAAGAAAGCCATGGTGGAACGTATGAAGGAAAAGTATCATTTGGAATGGTTTCCGGAGGATGGAGACAACTTTCCTGTGAGGGTTTTTATACTAAAAGACGAAGTGACGGTTGGTTTGGATACTACCGGTGAGTCTCTCCATAAAAGAGGATACCGCAAATTGACTGCTAAGGCTCCTATTGCGGAAAATCTTGCGGCATCTTTGATTATGTTGACACCTTGGCGAAAAGACAGAATTTTGGTAGATCCTTTTTGCGGAAGCGGAACAATTCCGATTGAAGCGGCTTTGATGGCTGCAAATGTGGCTCCGGGTATGAATCGTGAATTTTTGGCAGAGAATTGGACGCACTTAATTGCAAAGAAACATTGGTATGATTGTATTAATGAAGCCAACGAATTAGTAGATTATAATGTAGAAACTGATATTCAAGGCTATGATATCGATGAAAAGATGACTAAAATTGCCAGAGAAAACGCCAAATTAGCCGGAGTGGATAAACTGATTCATTTTCAGACAAGAGCTGTTAAAGACTTGAGCCATCCGAAAAAGTATGGATTCGTTATTACAAATCCTCCTTATGGCGAACGCCTGGAAGAAAAAGTTGACCTGCCGCCTATTTACGAGGCACTGGGAGAACGTTATAAAGCATTGGATTCCTGGTCAATGTATCTGATTACTTCTTATGAAAATGCAGAGCGTGATTTAGGGAAAAAAGCTGATAAAAACCGGAAAATATACAATGGTATGATGAAGACGTACTTTTTGCAGTATATGGGGCCAAAACCGCCGAAGAAAACGGAAGGCAGATAGGTTGAGCCTGCAGATAATAAAAATAAAATAAGGTGATGTGAGATGAAAATTATAATTGCAACCGGAAATGCCGGCAAGATGAAAGAAATTAAATCTATATTTAATAATTCTGATTATGAAGTGGTATCCATGAAAGAAGAAGGGATTTCGGCAGATGTAGATGAAAACGGTGCTACCTTTGAAGAGAATGCGCTCATAAAGGCAAGAGAGATTGCTAAGCTTAGCGGACACATTGTACTTGCGGATGACTCCGGTCTTGAGGTAGATGCCCTTAATAAAGAGCCGGGAATTTATTCGGCAAGATATATGGGTGAAGATACACCGTATTCGGTTAAAAATGCAAGTTTAATTGCAAGATTGGATGGCGTGGAATTCGAGAAACGTACCGCTAGATTTGTGTGTGCCGTGGCTGCCGTATATCCTGACGGCAAGGAATTGGTAGTAAGAGAAACCATGGAAGGCTATATCGGATATGAAGAAAAGGGAAAGAACGGTTTTGGTTATGATCCCATATTCTATTTAAAGGAATTTGATAAAACCAGTGCTGAGATTTCTCTGGAAGAAAAGAATGAAATCAGTCATCGGGGCAAGGCATTTCGTGCCATAAAGAAACTTATGGAAGAAATGTAGAAGAGAAAATATACTAATATAAAGATGATTATTTGATATAAAAGGTGTAGTAGTGAAAATATTAATTTGTAGCGATACCCATCGGGTCAATGACAATTTTTATAAGGTTTTGGAAGATGTTTCACCGGTGGATTTGATTATTCACTGCGGTGATGCAGAAGGAACCGAGTGTGAAATGGAAGCAATTGCAGGCTGTGATTTCGAAGTTGTTAGCGGAAATAATGACTTTTTTACCATTTTACCCAAGGAACGGATTCTGGATATAAAAGGAAATAAAATTCTGGTTACCCATGGGCATTATTACAGCGTGTCTGCAGGATATGAGCGTTTGGCGGAAGAAGCTGCGGCAAGAGGATGTAATATGGCTTTCTTTGGGCATACTCATTTGCCTTATATGGGTGAGATGAACGGTGTTTTCCTTGTAAATCCCGGAAGTTTAACTTATCCGAGGCAGTTTGGACGTGTGCCGACCTATGTGATTATGGAAGTGGATGAGCAGGGGGAGGCGCATTTTACACAGTGCAGTTTGGCAAAAGAGGAATAGAGGTTAGAGTAGGCGCGGATGCGTAATCGTGTTGGTTACAGGAGAATATAGATATGAATGAACTGTATAAGGAAGTTAGGGAAATTATAAATTTTGAACTTGATAAGGCGGAGGAAGGGCGTACCCACAAATATTGTAAAAATCTTCGCATAATAGGTGGTGTATTAACGGCATTAATCGTTGTGGCAGGCATTTTGGGAATATATTGTGTTTATGCTGACATTCATTGGGGATTCTATGCGTTTTTGGCATTTACACTTCTTAGTGTTGTGTTGTTTAAGGTTTATCAAACGAAAAATATTACGCGTTTGACGCAACTGGCTAATGATGACTGTTGTGTCATTAAGCCATTGACTGCCTATGTTGTTATGTTACAGTATTCTCGTCGTGCGAAAAATTGTGATGCTGTATTGCAATGTATCGGAAGTATGCTTTTTTATATGGGTAAATTTAAGGAATGCAAGGCTGTTGCCGGCTTGTTGGAGAAATATTCTGACACGATTGTTGGGAAATCATATCGATATTCTCTTTTGGCTATGGTTGCATTGGTTGAAAAAGACAGAGAAACAGTAAAAACTTGCATTGAAGAAATTGAGACACTTGTGTCACAAACCCCGGCGCAATATGTGAGAGAGGCATTTCGCATTATTTCAAAGTATCCGGAGATTTTGGAAGCTGAAGAAAGCGGCGATTATGCTAAAATGATAGAGCTGTTGGAATTAGATGATGCAAAAACGTTTACTCTTAAAAAGATTAGTGCCAATTATCGCTTATATAAGGTGGCAATAGTGGCCGGTTTAAAGGAAGAAGCTTCAAAACACCGCGCTTATGTAGTTGAAAAGGGTGGGGATACCTTTTATAAAAAGGAATTGGAGAGCTGTTAATTAGCTTATTTTAAAAAAATTAAAAAAAGATGTTGACAATTCCTGAAACATTTCATATAATAACACTTGCGTCACGACGAAACGCACTGGTCGATACAGACTGCGGGGTGTGGCTCAGTTTGGTAGAGCACCTGGTTTGGGACCAGGGGGTCGCAGGTTCGAATCCTGTCACCCCGATTGCAATTTTATAATTTTACATGCGGGTGTAGTTCAATGGTAGAACATCAGCCTTCCAAGCTGAATACGTGGGTTCGATTCCCATCACCCGCTTTTGTTATGCGAAAAAACTCAAGCCTAGCTTGAGTTTTTTTCATAACAAGCGGAAGCGTAAACCGCCCCCGGGATTCGGTCTAAGCTTCGCTTCGGTCGGCGCTAAGCCGAGGTCCACTGTACCTCGAGCGCCCCATCCCCCGTTTTTTTATTAAAATTAAAAAGGGACTAAAATATCAAGTAGAGTATCTGCTTATTCTTCTTGACAACCCAAGGAAACAGATTGACAATAAATATACAAGATATATAAATAAAGGAGCATTCTATGGAATACCTCGTCGTCATCATAGCATCTATACTTGCCGGTGTGGGCACCGGACTTGTGGGACTGTCAGCTGCTACGGCTATGGTTCCGCTTTTAATTGTTTTATGCCCGACCTTTCGAGGAGAACATGGTGCATATATGGCAACTGCCATTGCATTGGCAAGTGATATTCTTGGTTCGGCAGTAACTACGGGGATATATGCGAAAAATAAAAAGATTGATTTAAAACACGGTTGGATTATGACCGCTTGTATTATTTCCATGTGCGCAGTGGGGTCTGTTGCGGCTTTTTTTACACATCAGCAGGTACTGGGCGGATTTTCCTTGTTTTTATGCGTTGCAATCGGTATTCGATTTCTTGTGAAGCCGGATTCTAAGAAAAAGGAATCCGTTTCTGCTTTGCATAAGCTGACCATAAAAGAGATTGCAGTTTCTTTGTTTTTTGGTTTAACTATAGGATTTGGCACCGGCTTTTTTGGCTCCGGTGGCGGAATGATGATGTTAATTGTTTTTACTGCTTTTTTAGGATATGATCGTAAAACTGCAGTGGGTACTTCTACTTTTATTATGACATTTACGGCACTAATTGCTTCTGTAAGTCATATTCTGATAGAACCTGCAATTATATTGGAATGTTGGGATTATTTATTAATTGCAATTGTAACTGCTACTGTTTTTTCCATGCTTAGTGCGCAGTTTGCAAATAAAGTAAATGGTAAGCTTGTTGGAATCGTGACCGGAGTGATTCTTCTGGCGCTGGGGCTTACAATGATTACTTTGAATTACAGGAATATAATTTTGGAAAATATAGATGTAGTACTGCTTTCGGAATTTGGACGGGTATTTGGTCTGTTTATTGCCATTATTGTTGCGGCAGCGTCTGTTTTAATCATTATCCGCTATACAACCAAGGTGCCGGGATATGTATTTCGCAAGCTGTTGCATATTGTAGCTATGCTGGCAATTTTTCCTCTTCTTTTTTTGACAGATATTTGGTGGATGGCCGTGGCTGTGGATGTTGCTTTTTTAATTTTGGTGATTATTGCGTTACAGCTTGTGGAAAAGTGTAAGTTTTATGATGGACTGTTTCAGCAGAAGGGCAAACATGAAGTTATTATCAGTTTTATATGTCTGTTTTCGATGATAGGAGTTTTTATTGCGCTCTGTTGGGGGCTTCTTGGCCCTGAGTATAAATATATGGCGGCGACTGCAATGATGGCGTGGGGACCCGGCGACGGTTTGGCTGCAATTGTGGGTATTACCTGGGGTAAAAAGAAGCTGACCGGTAAAATGATAGAAGGCACCAAAACTGTGGAAGGTACGGTTGCCATGGGTGTTACTTCTTTGGTATGTACAGCATTGACACTTATATTTATGAGCAATTTAAGGTGGTATGTAATCCTTCCCACGGCACTTGTTGTAGGTGTGATTGCGGCTTTTACGGAGTTGTTTACCAAGAAAGGGTGGGACACGATTACCGTGCCTGTGGTTTCGCTTGTGGTGTTATTGGTTGTAGGACTGTTATAAGGAACGATTTCTGACTGATAAATCCCCTCCTTGTCGGGCATCCGATAAGGAGGGGATATTCATGTACTGTATGATATAGATATTAAGACGGCACTATCTTTCTGTCGATTCGGTTGCTGCGTTTATAACCTCTTCGGGTATGATAACTTCTGCATATTCCGTACTGGTAACTTGCAGGGAAATTGTCATTTCAAAACCGACTGCTTCTGCTTCGTCGTTAGTGGCGCCATATGTGATTTCTATAGAAGAAAGCTGTTGGGTCTCTTTATCAATTGTATATAGTGCGTTAACTTGTGTACCGTCTTCTATATTACTTTCTGTTGTCAGTGCATTAATGTTGCCGCTGACATTTTCGTATGAAAGTGTACCGCTGATTACGTATGTGGTATCGGTTTCTTCAATTATTTTTAAATCTGTAACATTCTCATAATAATTTGAGAGTTCAGAGTTGTTTTGTACATCATCTTTTAACCAATTATCAGTAAAAGGTACCGCAGTGTAAGAAGTATAACCGTCTTCATCCGTTACGGTATAGACAATGGTTTCCTGCTCGGTTACGGTTCCGAAAGCGGTAGTGGTGGTTGTGCCTTGACCTACATAGGTTCCGTTAACAGCATCCACAGTATTTTCCGTGCGTTGTACAATTTCTATAGAGGTTGAAACATCGCCAAATAATCCGCTCAAATCGGACCCCATATCGCCCAAGAGTTCAGAACCCATATCCATTACAATTTTAATTTCGCAATCATATGAATAAGAAGTCAGGCTATTAACGGCAGTGTCCAAAAGCGTTTTTGCTTCATCATCACTTTCAGCAGATGCATCCTCATCTGACATAGGTTCTTCGGTTTCACTTACTGTTTCTGATACCGAAGGCTCTTGTTCTTCAGAAGGATTTTCAATGACGATTTCAGCACTTTCCGATTCCGGAAGTAATGCACCGAGTTTGTTTAAATTACAGCCAACCAAAGTGCTGATACACAACAAACTCAGAAAAACTAAAATAAATTTTGATTTCATAAAAATAGTTCTCCTTTTACAATTTGAACCTAATTATAGAATATTACATTATAAATGACAAGAATGCAAAATTTATTTAGTGCCAAATTGTCACAAAATCCCTAAAAACTCTTCCAATTTGTGCGACAATTTGATACAATATTAACATGTATTGGAAACAGGGGAGGGACTTACATGAAACTTACTTTTGTGGGCGCTACACATGAGGTTACGGGTAGTTGCCATTATCTGCATGCCTGCGGTAAACATATCCTTGTGGACTGTGGTATGGAACAGGGTGTCAATGTATACGAGAACGTTGAAATTCCCGTAGAACCGGCGTTAATTGATTATGTTTTACTGACACATGCACATGTTGACCACTCTGGTCATCTGCCTCTTTTATATGCTAGAGGCTTCCGCGGACAGGTAATTACTACAGATGCAACTGCAGATTTGTGCAGTATTATGTTACGTGACTGCGCGCATATCCAGATGCAGGAAGCAGAGTGGAAGAGCCGTAAGGCAAAACGTCATTCCAATCAGGAGAAGCCGGAACCGCTTTATACCATGGAAGATGCTGACGGCATTATCAAAAGAATCATTCCCTATCATTATGATAAAAAATTTGAATTGTGTCCCGGTATTGAAATTCGTTTTACCGATGTGGGACATCTGCTTGGTTCAGCCAGCATAGAAGTATGGATTTGTGAGAACGGTGTTAATAAGAAGATTGTATTCTCCGGTGATATCGGTAATACGGACCAGCCTTTATTACGTGATCCTCAGTTTATTAAGGAAGCGGATTATGTGGTTATGGAATCTACATATGGTACCCGTATTCATTCCAATGAAAAGCCGGATTACGTTGGTGAGTTGACACAGATTTTGCAGGAAACCTTTGACAGAGGCGGTAATGTAGTCATTCCTTCTTTTGCAGTGGGAAGAACTCAGGAAATGCTTTATTTCCTAAGACAAATCAAGAATCAGGGTCTTGTAAAAGGACATGAGAATTTCAAGGTATTTGTGGATAGCCCATTGGCGGTGGAAGCAACAGGTATTTTCCAGCAGAATGTACAGTATTGTTATGATGAAGAAGCCCTTGCCCTTGTTAAAGCAGGTATTAACCCTATTGCATTCCCCGGTTTGAATCTTTCCATTACCAGTGAAGAATCCAAGGCAATTAACTTTGATGATGACCCGAAGGTTATCCTTTCGGCATCCGGTATGTGTGAAGCCGGTCGTATCCGTCATCACTTAAAACATAACTTATGGCGTCCGGAATCTACGATTCTCTTCGTTGGCTATCAGTCAGTGGGAACTTTGGGACGAATTCTTGTAGAAGGTGTGGATGAAGTAAGGCTCTTTGGTGAACCCATTGAAGTGCGTGCACAGATTCGTGTACTTGCCGGTATGAGCGGTCATGCGGATAAGAACGGTTTGATTCAGTGGCTACAGGCTATTGAAACCAAGCCGGAGCGTGTATTTATTGTACATGGCGAAGATATGACCTGTAACGCTTTTACGGATTGTTTAAGACATGAATACGGCTACAATGCATATGCACCTTTTAGCGGCACCAGAGTAAACCTTGTGACCAATGAAATTGAGTACGAGGCATATCCCGTACCTGTCAAGAAGAAAGAAACTCAGAAGAGAGTTACCGAAGTATTTGCCCGTCTTCTTGCGGCCGGAAATCGTTTGCTTGCGGTTATTGCCAAGAACGAAGGTGGAGCAAACAAAGATTTGGCGAAGTTTGCTGACCAGATTAATTCTTTGTGTGATAAGTGGGATAGATAAAAGAAATTAAAGATATTCGCAGGGATATTTTAAATTTTATATACTTTTTAATAATTATATTTCATAAAAGATACAGCTGTCATAAACGATGGCTGTATTTTTTGTGCAAAAATACAAAAAACAAAAGTCCTGATTTGTTTAAAAGGACGAAAAAAGAAATAAAAAGTATAAAAATGTAACATTTGCGTACTTTTTTTCGTTTGATTTGAAAACAAATAAAAAAAGGAGCGTCAATTGTGAAAAAAGGAAATTTTGGAAAAGAAAGGCTTATTACGTTTTTTTCGCGTAATGGCAAACGAATTGTAGCAGCACTTATGGTTGCGGTTATGGTTGTAACCTGGTGCATGACAGATTTTGTGGTAGTGGCAGAGGAAATCGAAAGAGTAATTACGGAATGGACGGATGAAGCCGTACATGACAATCCTTTTGATTATGCCATGTTTGCAGGTGATGAGAATAATATTCTTTGCATCAATGCAAACAGTGTAAAAGTAAATGGTGACGTACATACAAATAAAGGCTTTTTGTATCATGGTAACACCATTGAAGTAAGCGGAATACTGGAAAGTAAGGAAAATGTACAGATTTCAGTATCCGATGCGGACTATCTGAATAAAATAGGAAAAATAAAAGAAAATGTTGAAGTCATTGACTGCGACAATATTTTTAATGAAATTGTTGAAGAAATCGGAGAAGATGCAACGGTTTGTAACGGATATGCCAATTACAGCGGTATTGGCATCTATGATGATACCATTGTTTACGGTGATGCCGGAATTTTCTCAAGTAAGTTTTACGGTGATTGTGTTTTTGTGGCAACAGGCAACATCCAGTTTGGTGTGGAAAACTTAAGCAGTGTTAACGGCGGAAGGATTTTTATGGGTTCCCAAAGCGGGAATATTACGATTAATGCGTCTGATACGCAATTAGACGGCATTATTTATGCGCCTAACGGAACGGTTATGATTACGGGGTCTAATGTGCAGATTAACGGTAGAATCATTGCAAAGCAGATTCTTTTCTATGGTTCTAACCTGACCATAAATGCGTCGCCGGAAGATTTGACCATTTTGGACTGCCTACAGAATGAAATATCAGTTGAAATTAACTGTGTTGAAACTGTTAAGGAAAATGAAAAGGTAGTTCCTGTGTTAACCGGTACGGGAAGCAACAAGTGGGATAAGGATGCCATCGTCTGGTCTGTAAACACCATAAAAGGTGAAAACAGCGAAGAATCTGTAGAAGGAGAGGATTATGTCCTTCTTGCAGAGGATGATAAGTTAAATCCCGAGTTGGTATTTTTAGAGGCAGGAACTTATGAAATTAAGGCCGATGTTACATATAAGGAAAAATTATATACAGCCTCAAAATTAATTTCCGTAACGGAAGATTTAGCACCGGAAGCAGTGCTTGATACCGAGGCTTTTTATCTGCGAAATGCGGAGGGAGAGGCTGAGATTATTTTAAAAGATGCTTCCTATTCCTTGGATGGCAATGAGATTATCAGCCGTCGTTACGTAATATATTATGATGCAAATAATGATGGTCTTTATGATGTGACGGAAGAGGTTGAGACCATAAATGAAAATGTTGCAGAGGTGACATATCAGACCGGGGATGTGGGTAACTACAAGGCATTTCTTTGGGTGTGTGAGGATTATGATGAAGAAATATATGAAGCTGTAGGAGAAACAATATTACGCAGTGCATCTGCCACAGTAACCTTTGAGGTTGGAAATGTGGCTCCCGAAATTCAGGAGAATATCAGCCGTGTGACAGAGGCGGATATTCTTTACCTCTATGGAGAAAAAGCAAGCGAACAGGCCATGGCAGAGCTTGCAAGGACAGAAGAGAAGCTGGCAGCAGAGGGTGTTGTTTATACAAGAGAGGATATTTGTATCAACGATAGTCCTGCGGAAGAGTTAAAAGAGCTGGCAAAGCTTATGGAATCCCGTCAATTAGTAGACGGCAATATCTATGTCATCTATGAAGAGGAAGTGTGGTCAGATTATACGGATGCAGAGCGCGCCGCATTTGAGGAAATAATTGCAGAATCCGGCGCACGGTATATACAGTTTAATGAAGAAACAGAAAGCAGTACATACGTAAACTGGATTTGTGATGGAGAATCAAAGGTAAGCAACGAAGTTGGCACAAATCTGCTTGCAGGCAGCAGGGTGGAATATGCCGGGGTATACAGGGATTATGAAAATGATCCTAAGTTCAGCATAGAATACACCTACAGTATTACCAATGGTTCTGATGTGGAAAACAGTGTAGTTAGTGCTCCGATTAATATTCTGACTAAGCCCGGTGTATATGATATCAGTGTAAAAGTGCAGGATAATCCGGTAGGAGATAATGAGGCCTATGATGAATACAGATTGTGGTCAGAGGAATACAGCATCTGTCAGGACTTGGTGGTATGTGAACGCCCGGTTTGTTCTTTTGATGTGGAATTGACAGAGGATGAAGAGAATACAGGCCTTTGGAAGATTACCGTAAAAGACACCTCTGGAAATGCGGCAGCAGGTGAAGGTTCAGATATCAGTCACAGCTATAAAAAAGCCGGCGAAGAGCAGTGGAATGAAGATAGTCTTCCTACAGAATTAAATGCAGGCGAAGTCTATCTGATTAAGGGCGTTATTACGGATGCTTACGGTAATGAAAGCCTGCCTGCAGTTGAAGTGATTTGCGTACCGGAAACAGCTGAGCCTGAAATAGAGATTACGGCATCCTTATCGGTACAGCCTAAGATAGAAATTCTTCTTGTGACAGAAGATAACAATGCTTTAAATGAGGAATATAAATCAATTCTGGAAGAATATGATGTGGCTTATGAAGAAGCCGGTTGGGAATATAATTATAATTCTACCTATTTTTGGGAAGGTGAATTTGGAGTTTACGAAGGACACTATTATTATATTCCTGCCGTGAAACCTGACTGGTTGGGTGCGAAAGAACTCTGTGAGCAGATGGGCGGACATCTGGTAACGGTTTCTTCCAAAGAGGAATCAAACTATATCAGAGATTATGCCGTGGCAGTAGACAGAGACGGATATGTGGCAATCGGATTCCATGACAGTAATGTGGAAGGCCAGTGGGAGTGGGTTACCGGAGAGCCTGTAGTTTATAAGAGATGGAGAAGAGGAGAACCCAACGACGGAAGGCGTAATCAGGATCATGCATTCATGTATACGAATGGTTATTGGGATGATGGTTACAATGACAGAACCAGCGACTATTTTCTATGTGAATGGGACAGCCAGGAAGATTTCTTTGCCGGTCGAAGCAATATATTGGATGATATCAAATCCCATCAGGGTGGTATCAAACTGATTATTACCGACTTGTATGAAACTGACTTCTCAGAAGAAAACAAGGGCTTCTGGGAAGAGAATATGTATGAAACAGGCGCTGATGTTTGTATGGTATCGGATGCAGATATGCTCCGTCAGGTTCTGGATGCCTATATGCCTAAGACATCAGAGGCTACCCATATCTGCTATGTGGGCGATGAAGTAACATGTGAGGGCAATTATACCGGACTTGATACTGAAGAAGGCTATTCATGGCAGTTTGTTACGGATTATGAAGCCTTTGATGGTAGCGATGCAAGTCATACGGTTGCAACGGAATTACCTGTATTAGACAAGGCAGGTATCTATACCATTACTTTAGCTGTATACAGAACAATCAATGGCGAAATAACGGAAGAAATTACAGTGCCCGTAGCAGAGCTTACGGTACATGACAGGCCTGTGGCAGACATAGAGGGAAGTGCATGGAGAGACCATGAGAACCCCGATGTGGCATATACGGAAGTGACCTATGAGGCAGCTTCTCCTTCCTGGGGACATGCCCAGAATCAGGGCATAGATGGCTATGACTTTGCTTATAAAAAGGTAGGCGAGACGGAATGGAATATCGGACGTCTTCCTGAAACCGTGGATTTGGATGCGATTTATCTGGTACGCCTGACCGTAACAGATGTCAAAGGCATTTACAGTTATCCGGCAGTGGGATGCATCTCCTCCAAGGGCTTAGAACTTCCCGATATTACCAAGCCGGAAATCGAAATCACCTTATCCAAGAATCCTGCTGTGGTAGGAGATGAAATCAGTATCGGTTTTGAAGTATCCGATGATAAAGGGCTTTCAGAATACGCTCTTTACATTGACGGAGAAGTGGTGGGATGTGAAAACGGTACATACAGCTTCGTGCCGGAAGAAACCGGAGATTATGTAATCAGCGGCTATGCCAAGGATGCCGCCGGCAATGAAAATACCGTGAATCATATTCTTAGTGTAAAAGAAGAAATCTTCAAGGATACCAAGGCTCCCATCGTGGAGATTACTCAGGTTAAAAATAACGAAGCCAACCCTGAGATTGTAGAATTCTACGGTACAGTGAAGGATGAAACTGCTTTATACGAGTATCGCTTAAGCGGATACTGTATGGAGGATGCCAATACTCAGATATTGGTAGCATCCGGCAGTGATAATCTTGAGAATGTTTTCTTGGGTAGTATTGATTTAAGTACCATACCCGAGGGTAGCTATGAATTTATCCTGTATGCCAAGGATATGGCAGGAAATGAAAGCAGTGACAGTGTAAGCTTTGTCAATGCTGTTCTTAGTCTGGAATTTGAAAGCCTGACTCAGGATAGCGAGAATGATTGTATCCTCTTTACGGGGCATATATCAGAAGGCGGCGGTAATGTTACCGTGGCTTATACCTGTGTGGAAAACAACACCGGAATGGTGGTAGCAGTAGAAAACGTAAGCAATGACGGAACCCTTTGTAAAATCAAAACTTCAGATTTGATTACGGGTAAATATACCTTAACCGGTGTAGTAACCGACCAATACGGCAATACCATATCAGCCTATGCAGTCTTTGATTATACGGAAGGAATCAGCACTGAGGCAGAGACGGAAGTGGAAGAAACCACACCTGCCTTTGTCTGGGAAGGTGCGGCATTTAACGAGGACCACAGTGCCATTATTATAAAAGGCACTAAGGGTAGTGAGACGACTCCTACCTTTACCTGTGTGAATGTAGAGACCGGAGAGGAATATGCTTTAGAGGCAAGTGAGGACGGCAATGTAAGTACCTTAACTCTCTTCACGCAGAACCTTGTAACAGGAAGCTATAGGGTATCCGCATTTGACCCTGTAAGCGGCGAAGTGGTAGCAAGTGTAACCCTTAACTATAATAAAACCATTACAGAGGAAGAAACCGAAGAAGAGGTATTAACGGAGAGTGCGGCAATTACAATTTCCGTAGCGGGAGTAAGTCTTGATGAGACCAATGAAAACCTCCTTGTAAGCGGTAGTGTGGGCGGAGGCTTGGCTCCCGTTACCGTAAGTGTGGAATGTACCAACGTGGACACCGGAGCTGTTGTAAACGGCGAGGTGGCAGAGGATATGACCCAGGGACTTCTTGCTAAGGTTCCTGTAGCCCACATGACGGATGGTAATTATGAGCTTAAGATAACCGTTACGGATGCAGAAGGAAATACCTGTGTTGCCGGCGGTAGTTTCCGTTATACGGCAGCCAAGGAAGGCAGCGGAACTGCCTCTATGGGACAGTCCGGAAGCGGCGAAACCTTCCCCTATGACGAAACGGATGTAATACCGCCTACGGGAAGCTTTTATCTGGATACCACGGAAACGTATCTGAAGGATGCAACCAATGTGGTGGCAACCATCAGTGATGATAAGGCAATCTATAAATATACGCTGGAATACCGCCTTAAGGGGAGTGATGAATATATTCTGCTGGCAGAAGGCAATGAGGCGGTAAACAATGAAGTAATCGCAGTTTTTGACCCCACACTTCTTAAGGACGGGGTTTATGAGGTGCGCTTAAATATTTATGACTTTGGCGGTTTTTGCGCTTCGGCGGTATCGGAATATACCGTAGCCGGAGGCTTAAAGGTAGGCAACATGTTCATAGGTTTTACGGATGTATCTGCGAAGATTTATGACATGTCCCTAAATGTAAACCGCTATTACAGCAGTATTGATAAGGCAGCCGGAGATTTTGGGGTAGGCTGGAACCTGGAGTTACAGGGCATGTATTTACAGCCTTCCAACGACTTAACAACAGGGTATGAAACAAAGGTAACAGGAGAAGAATTATCCACCACCTTCAGCATTGCGGAAACGGTGAGCCATGATGTAATTCTCTACTTTGGTGACGGCAGCAGTGAGGTCTTTACACTTTCACTCTCACCGGCATCCCAACATTTGAAACCCATAGACCATGTAACGGTAGGCTTTAGATGCATAGACAACCCTAACGTGAAACTTGAAATCGTTGGAAATGCCGGAGCCCAGTATATTGATTCCTACCTTTGGTGGGATGATGAAAGCAATTATTCCGGCTTGCAGTATAAGTATACCGATGCCAATGAGGTTTCTTATTACTTCAATTCGGCAGGTACTTTGACAGCTATTGAAAACGAGTATGGCGACAGGGTCAAAGTAACAGATCAAGGCTATGAATTTGATGATGGAAGTAGTATTATAATTACAAGGGATGAGCTTGGAAGAGTAACCTCTATTACCAACCGGGAAGGCAAGGCTTGTACCTACGAATACGATGCCAACAATAACCTGATCCGCTACACCGACACCACAGGCAACGTGGTATCCTATACCTATGACATGAACCATAACCTCCTTGCCATTCTGGACGAAAACGGTAAGGCGGTAGCCCGCAGTGAATATGATGCACAGGGCAGACTGGTTGCCACCATAGATGCGGACGGAAATCGTATCGAATACGATTATGACCCCAATGCAAGGATGCAGTCCGTAAGGGACCGCCTGGGCAATGTTACGGTGTACTATTATGACGACCAGGGTAATGTAACCAAGGAAGTAGACCCTTACGGCAATATTACCCTTCGTGAGTTTGACGCTAAGGGCAACATCACCCGACTGGTGGATAAGTGTAACAATGAAATGAAGTACACTTACGACAGTCAGGGGAACATGACAGGGGTGGAATTCCCTAACGGCCTTATCATAGGCAATACCTATGATACCTCAAACCGCCCCACAGGCATCAGCCTTGGGGATTACATTGATATGAGCATTGCCTATGACAATAAGGGCAATGTGACCGGAACCGTGGACGGTAACGGCAATACCGTAACCTACAGCTATGACAGTAACGGTATGCTAAGCAGTATCAGTGATGATATCGGCACCATTCAAAACACCGTATACAGGGAGGACGGACAACCCTTATCGGTTCGGAATGCTTCCGGCACCACCTTCCTTTACAATTACGATGCAGAGGGCCTGTGTACCTCCATTCAGGTACAAAGCCCTGACGGTGCGTTACTGTATACTTATACATACACCTATGATGAACGGCACTACTTATCCTCCATGACGGATACCTTAGGCAACGTGCAAACCTTCGAGACAGACGCAAGTGGTAACATCCTTGCAAAGACAGACGCCCTTGGTAACCGTACGGAATATACCTATGACATACAGTCAAACCTTGTAAAAGTGCTGTATGCGGACGGTACAGGTGAGAGCTTTACTTATGATGCGGAAGGCAATGTCATTACATCGGTAAACCGCTTGGGTCAGACCGTCACCATGGAATACGATAAGTTAAACCGCTTAAAGAAGATTACATACCCTGACGGCACCAAGGAAAGCTATACCTATGATGCAGTAGGCAATGTCCTTACCCATACTTCCGTCACGGGAGCGGTAACCACTTATACATATGACTGTACCTATCAGGTAACAAGTGTTACCGATGCTGCAGGGGGAGTCATCAGCTATACCTATGATGACCTTGGCAGGGTGGAAACCGTAACAGACTGCCTTGGTAACATCACATCTTACGAATACGATAAGAACAATAATGTTACAGCCATGGTATACCCGGATAAAACCCGCGTTACCATGGAGTATGACGCAAGAAACCGCCTGGTTGCACAGACGGATGCCTACGGCAGTAAAACCACCTATACCTATGATAACAGTGATTACCTGGTGGCAGTTACCACCCCCTTAGGTGCAAAGACTGTCTATGAGTATGACTGCTTCGGTAACTTAACCCTTGTAAAAGATGCAAGGGGTAACAGCACCACCTATACTTACGATGCATTATCCAGGGTAATAAGTGTCACCAATCCTCTTGGGAACACCTGCACCTATGAGTATGATGCCAAGGGTAATGTCATAAGTGCTACCGACTTTGGCGGTAATACAAGTACCCATGTCTATGACAGCATGGGAAGACTGATTCAGACGGGACTTGGAGAGGAAACGGTACGTTATACTTACCGAAACGGTCTTCTCAGTGCAGTGACGGATGCCTCCGGTGTAGTGAAATATGAGTATGACACCTATGGCAGACTGATATCCGAAACGGATACCTTCGGCAATGAAATTAAATATACCTATGATGCTTACGGCAGAATAGAAACCCTTACAAGCGGTGAGGTAAGCATAAGCTATACTTATGATATCTTAGACCGAATCATCACCGTAACGGATGCACATGGTAACGTAACCACTTATACCTATGATGCCTGCGGCAGAATCATAAGTATCAGGCATGCCAACGGAATGGAGACCGCCTATACCTATAGCGTATGCGGTCAGGTAGAGAAGGAAACCGTTACGGATGTAAAAGGTAAGATTGTCATGGAGTATAGCTATACCCATGGCTTAAACGGTGAAACCTTAACGGTGGAAGAAACCGAAGGAGACAGTGTTACCGAGGTGGCTTATACCTACGATAAGGAAATGCGCCTGACAGGGGAAACACGCAGCCAGGGAGAGAACAGCTTAAGCATTACCTACACCTACGATGCGGTAGGAAACCGTATCTCCAAGACCACCACTGTAACCGGTGATATCTCCGGTATGGTAAATGAGACCATAGAAGAAGGAACCATTACTTACACTTACAATGCATGGAATCAGCTGGTAAGTGAGAAACAAAGTGGAACCGACGCGGATTATAGCTACGATGAATCAGGAGCCATCTTAAGTCTCAGCGGTGATAAGAATATCACCTATACCTACGATGCTAAGGGAAGGCTTGTTAAGTATGTCACCAGAGAGAACGGAACACCCGTTATCACAGAATATACTTACGATTATCAGGGAACCAGAACCTCCAAGACCGTAGATGGTAAGGAAACGCAGTACATTACCTATAGCATGAACGGTTTATCTTATGTGCTGTATGAAGCAGATGCTTCCGGTAATGTTACAACCGAGTATGTGAGAGGCTACCAGCTTCATACCATGACGAAAGATTCTGAAACCTATGTGTACTTAAGTGATGCACATATGGATGTCAGGGCACTGGCAGACAGTGAAGGTAACCTTGTAAACCGTTACCGTTATGATGCATGGGGAAATACCCTGTATGCGGAAGAAGAAGTAGAGAATCCCTACCGCTACTGTCAGGAAGAGTACGATGCAGAGAGTGGTAACACTTACCTTAGGGCAAGGTACTACAACGCAACAAGTGCTAACTTCCTAAGTGCGGATGCATATGCAGGAAGCATAGACAATCCCATGACTTTAAACAAGTATGCCTATGCAGGAGCAAACCCTGTGATGTATGCGGACCCAAGCGGGTATATGTTTACCATGGCGGAGTGTTTGACAAGCATTAATATGCAGACTATGCTTCGTTCCTCTTTTGCAGGAGCTGTTATAGGTGGTATTTCGAATGGACTTTACTGTGCAGGAGATACCATGTCTGCCGGCGGAGATTGGGATCAGATAATCCGTTCCTTTTTTGAAGGATTTGGAACAGGTAGTGTTACGGGAATGTTTATGGGTGCACTGGGAAGTGTATTCATGGCATGGAAGTATTTTAAGATAGCAACAGGTGCTCTTGCAATCTTCGGTTTCTACAGAGGTGTAGACAGTGCAGGAGAAGCCTTGGAAGAAGGTAATGAATATCAGGCATTGTATCGTCTTGGAACCAGTGTGTTCAGTATTACAAACTGGTACAGAATGTTTGGTAAGGATACTGCCAGAGCCATTGAGCAGGCATTGAGACAGGCACAGCAGAAAGCAAGTGTCGTTGCTGCCGGAGTAGTGACTGCTATAAGTGCAAGAAGTGGGCAGAGTGGTTCTGGAATAAAGACGCTTTTTCATTACACTAATGAAAAAGGCATGAATGGAATTTTACAATCAAATCAGCTAAATCCTTCATTGAGAGCCAATAATCCTAATGATGCGAGATATGGAGATGGTCAATATTTATCGGACATAAAACCGAACACACAAACCCCCGTAGGTTTAGCTAAGATATTTATTAATGTTCCTAATAAATATAAATATACACATTATGTTGAAATTGATGTAACTGATTTGAATGTGGTTCAGGGAAGAGAGGGAGTATTTATAATTCCTAATAGTTCGCCTTTGAATTTATCAAATAGAATTGTTAGTACAGGCCCTGTAGTTATAGAATAGGTGAGGTGTAGTTATATGAAATATGTATTACTGAAATTAGAAAGAGAAAAATACTGGATTGAAATAAATAATGACGGGTATGCGAGTAGACAAATTTTTATGGATATTAACAATAAAATTCATATTTCTTGTTTGGAAGACTGCTTGGCAGAAGGATTAATTAATGAAAAAGATATAGAAGCTAATATTATTAATATAACAAAACAAGAGTTTGAAGATATGTGGACACTTGTACTAAAAATGTATGAAAAACAATGGGAGGAAATTAAGAAACGATATCAGATTGGCACTTGTATACAAGGGGTTAATAGTCACTCCTATCCACAAGGAACCGTTATTAAGGGAAGGGATTTTTTTGCAATTTACAAGGGAAATAAACCATTTTACCCTAATAAGTTAGTTCAATATGAAGTGAAATCATATGATAATCTAAATATGTGGTTAGTAGTAGAATGACGGATATGTAACAGCTAGAGGAAACGGCTATACCCATGATGCCAAAGGCAGACCGGTTAAGTATGTCGCCAGAGAGGATGGAACTTTCGTTATCATAGAGTACACTTACGATTATTAGGGGAGCAGAACCTCCAAGAACGTAAATGGTAAGGGAACAAGGTACGTAACATACAGCATGAACAGCTTATCCTATGTGCTGTATGAAGCGGATTCTCTTGATAATGTTACAACATACAAGAGTATACCCAGCAGGTAAGGAAGGATGGGGACAAATACCAGGACCTAATTCCTTAATAGATAGATTAAATGTTAGAAAAGGATTACCGGCTTTTACAGACATGCCTAATGCAAATAAAATCAGTATCGGAGGAAATAAATAGTGAGTAATCAAGGTAGACTTCATATTGTTTTAGAAGCAGTTAAAAAATACATTTTGGAAATTGAGGAAAAAGAATTATATAAAAAATGTAATATTGAGATATTGATAGATTCGAGTGATGCTTACAGAGTAGCCCTTCAGTTTGATAATTGTATGGGTGAAATAATAGTTAATCAGCCAGATTTTGCACCCTATAAACACGTAAAAATTGAAATGCTATCAAGTATTGATAAGGAAATTAAGTATATTTTCGTGTGGCATGATAACGAGAAAGATACTGTGGAAGAAATATTACTTAATATTAAAAAGGGATTTGATATTGCAAATGATTATAGGTGAGCAATAATATGATAAATTCTTTGCAATAAGCTTAATGCCATAGAAATAGTTGCTAATATAGATTTTAGCAAAAAGTTTTGTAGAATAGGCGAGTGCAATGTTCAGAAATTATAGTAAAAAAGATACATAACATAAAAAATAGTAATACGAAAGGATAAAAATATGAAAAAAAACAAAAAGAGTGGAATTAGTAGTGTATATTCAATAAATTATATTACAATTGTTTTGTGCATAATATCTTTAGCATTATTGATTGTAACATGTATAAATCATTATAATATGCAACGGAGTTATTCGGACAAGTTGGTTGAAATAGATAGACGAATAGTTGCTATTACATCAAGTGATATAGAAGATGAATTAGAAAATATTTATCTTGAATATTACAATCAAATTGATCAAAAAGCCACAGACACTATTAATATTGTTGTAGCATTCTTTGGAACTGTATTCTCATTAACAACAATTGTAAATACTATTGTTGCTGTTCGCATTCCAAAACAATTTGAAGATAAGATGGATGATATGGATGTCAAAATAAAAGATATTGAAAAAAGAGCAATTAGTATAATAGCGTCGGCAATGTATACCGAATTGACATCATCAAAATCTACAACACGTGAAAAAATAAGTGCAATCACTGAAATTATAGATGAACATGGAGATGAAACTGGTGATTTTTATTTCTTACGTGGTTTTTTATATGATGATATTAAAGATTATGAAAAAGCAAAAAATGATTATAAGCAGGCTAAGCGAAATGGTGGTTCTGATTATGCATATCATAATAGTATGGGGGTTTTGTATAACAATATTATGTTGGACTCAAATAAACGCATAGAAAAACATAATGCTGTTAAAAAGGCTGAGTATCATTATAATAAGGCAATAAAATTGCGCGAGAAGCAAGAAGGGGAAGCTAGTGATTTTCATTGCAATTTAGCATGCCTATATCAAGATTATGGTAAATATTTGATGAATGTGGATGATAATGTCGATATTCAAGAGGCTATGAAATATTTATCCTCAGCTATGAGTGAATTTAATATTGCTATTTCAGCTAATCCGGAAAATTTAACTGCGTATTTAAACAGGGGAATATCATATAGTGAAAAGGGAGAAAAGTACTATCTTGATGCATATAGTGATTTTATTATGTGTAGAAAAATTGACTCTGATAATAAGAATGCACTTAGAGAACTGATAGATATTTCTTTAAAATTGTATGAACGAACGGGAGAATTTAGCTATTACGAGGAGGCAAAAAGAGCAACTTCCAAATTAAGACAAGAAATTAATAGATTAGATGCACTTCAGCGTAGAATAGATGTAATTGGAGAGCGCGTTTCAAAAGGGTTAATTGCTCAAATTGATGAGAGAATAGGCGATCTTTCTGTTGAAGAAGCAAAAAAATATAAGCCTGACACAAAAGAATATTCGGATGGAATAGTTGAAGCAATAACACATTATCAGTCAGCTATGGCATATTATAGAGAAACAAAAAGTGAAGAAGCAAGAGAGAAAATTAATTGTATAACTGAAAAAATTAATTTAATAACGGACAATTCTATAATTAGTCCACCTGCTACAAATTAATTTATTCAATAGAAAAATATTATTTGTGAAACTTGATTTACTGAATTAGCTAGAAGAAAGAGCATGGAATAGATTCATGTATATATTTTTATATAAAATATATTTAATGAAATTTAGAAACATTATGGTATGAGTTTTAAAAGAATATATTAATATGGTAACGGTATGCTAAGCAGTATCAGTGATGATATCGGCACCATTCAAAACACCGTATACAGGGAGGACGGACAACCCTTATCGGTTCGGAATGCTTCCGGCACCACCTTCCTTTACAATTACGATGCAGAGGGCCTGTGTACCTCCATTCAGGTACAAAGCCCTGACGGTGCGTTACTGTATACTTATACATACACCTATGATGAACGGCACTACTTATCCTCCATGACGGATACCTTAGGCAACGTGCAAACCTTCGAGACAGACGCAAGTGGTAACATCCTTGCAAAGACAGACGCCCTTGGTAACCGTACGGAATATACCTATGACATACAGTCAAACCTTGTAAAAGTGCTGTATGCGGACGGTACAGGTGAGAGCTTTACTTATGATGCGGAAGGCAATGTCATTACATCGGTAAACCGCTTGGGTCAGACCGTCACCATGGAATACGATAAGTTAAACCGCTTAAAGAAGATTACATACCCTGACGGCACCAAGGAAAGCTATACCTATGATGCAGTAGGCAATGTCCTTACCCATACTTCCGTCACGGGAGCGGTAACCACTTATACATATGACTGTACCTATCAGGTAACAAGTGTTACCGATGCTGCAGGGGGAGTCATCAGCTATACCTATGATGACCTTGGCAGGGTGGAAACCGTAACAGACTGCCTTGGTAACATCACATCTTACGAATACGATAAGAACAATAATGTTACAGCCATGGTATACCCGGATAAAACCCGCGTTACCATGGAGTATGACGCAAGAAACCGCCTGGTTGCACAGACGGATGCCTACGGCAGTAAAACCACCTATACCTATGATAACAGTGATTACCTGGTGGCAGTTACCACCCCCTTAGGTGCAAAGACTGTCTATGAGTATGACTGCTTCGGTAACTTAACCCTTGTAAAAGATGCAAGGGGTAACAGCACCACCTATACTTACGATGCATTATCCAGGGTAATAAGTGTCACCAATCCTCTTGGGAACACCTGCACCTATGAGTATGATGCCAAGGGTAATGTCATAAGTGCTACCGACTTTGGCGGTAATACAAGTACCCATGTCTATGACAGCATGGGAAGACTGATTCAGACGGGACTTGGAGAGGAAACGGTACGTTATACTTACCGAAACGGTCTTCTCAGTGCAGTGACGGATGCCTCCGGTGTAGTGAAATATGAGTATGACACCTATGGCAGACTGATATCCGAAACGGATAGCTTCGGTAATGAAATTAAATATACCTATGATGCTTACGGCAGAATAGAAACCCTTACAAGCGGTGAGGTAAGTATAAGCTATACCTATGATATCTTAGACCGTATCAGCACCGTAACGGATGCACATGGTAACGTAACCACTTATACCTATGATGCCTGCGGCAGAATCATAAGTATCAGGCATGCCAACGGTATGGAGACCGCCTATACCTATAACCTGTGCGGTCAGGTAGAGAAGGAAAACGTTACGGATGTAAAAGGTAACATTGTCATGGAGTATAGCTATACCCATGGCTTAAACGGTGAAATCTTAACAGTAGAGGAAACCGAAGGAAATACCGTTACCAAGGTAGCCTATACCTACGATAAGGAAATGCGCCTGACAGGGGAAACACGGAGTCAGGGAGAGAACCGCTTAAGCATCAGTTACACCTATGATGCGGTAGGAAACCGTATCTCCAAGACCACCACCGTAACCGGTGATATTTCCGGTATGGTAAATGAGACCATAGAAGAAGGAACCATTACTTACACTTACAATGCATGGAATCAGCTGGTAAGTGAAAAGCAGGAGAGTGATGATTCAAGCTACACCTATGATGAATCGGGAGCTATTTCAGGCATCAATGGAGATAAGAACATCACCTATACCTACGATGCTAAGGGCAGACTTGTTAAGTATGTCACCAGAGAGAACGGAACACCTGTTATCACGGAATATACTTACGATTATCAGGGAACCAGAACTTCTAAGACCGTAGACGGTAAGGAAACGCAGTACATTACCTATAGCATGAACGGTTTATCTTATGTGCTGTATGAAGCAGATGCATCAGGCAATATAGAAGCCGAATATGTCAGAGGCTGTCAGCTTCATACCATGACAAGAGACTCCGAAACCTATGTGTACTTAAGTGATGCACATATGGATGTCAGGGCACTGGCAGACAGTGAAGGTAACCTCGTAAACCGCTACCGTTATGATGCATGGGGCAATACCCTGTATGCGGAAGAAGAAGTAGAGAATCCCTACCGCTACTGTCAGGAAGAATATGATGCAGAAAGCGGTAACACTTACCTTAGGGCAAGGTACTACAACGCAACAAGTGCTAACTTCCTAAGTGCGGATGCATATGCAGGTGAGCTGAATAATCCCATGACCTTAAACAAGTATGCATATGCAGGAGCAAACCCTGTGATGTATGCGGACCCAAGTGGGTATATGTTTACGATTATTGAAACGCAGCTTAGGATAGCAATGGAGAATATACTAAGGAATATGGAACAAATCCATTATACCGGTATGTTCTGCGGATTTGCATCGGCGATTGATACTGCTTTGTCAGGTGAAGGAGATGTAATGACATCCTTCATGCAGGGGTATGTGACCGGAGTGGCCGGAGCCAGTGTTTTATATGGTTTAATGGCATTCCCTTCCATTATGCTGGAAGTTAAGATGCTGATTGGTGTATTCCAGTCCGTAGGAGTGGGATTAGGTCTGTATTATATGAATGAAGCCTGGGATGACGGTAATGTACCATTGGCAGTGTATCGAACCATGATGACAACAGCGGATATCATGACGCTGTATCAGCAGTTTGGACCGGAGTTTGCAAATGGCTGGAGATATTATTTTGGTAATGCAGGAGGACAGAGTGCTACTAGTTCTTGGGTTAGAAACTTAGATAACACAAGCGATTTAAATGTAGATGATTTCATATCATTAAAAGATAATGGTGTTGTGAAAGTTAATACATCAGGTAGTGATAGACCATTAACAGGGGCACCTAATAGTTATTATAAAACCGGAAATGGAGAGCATATATTTGTATATGATGGAGATGGAAAATTAATATACGATATAAGCAGTAGTCGAGTTAAAGGTTTTAAAATAAATATTGACCCTAATGGTATTGAACATTATCAAGCATATAAACTAGAAGGTGCTGTGCCAGACGCAATTAAAGAATTATTTGGATGGTGATAAAAATGGAGAATGTCAAAATATTTAAAAGCATAGTTGATGAAACAATCAAAAATGAGATTATAGATGCTAACTGGTGTACGGATTTAATTCAGTACGGCACATACAAGTGCAAAATGGATGGTTTAATAGCTGCTGCATATTTGTACTGTCCCCAAATCATACAGGTTAAAGATTATATATTTATTAAGCAATTTTGGAATTGTAGTACCGAGGAATCTATGGAGCGCATTCGTAGATTGGAAGAACAATATGGTTGCGATAAAAAATCTATTGAAATGAGTGTCAATACATGGAGCATAGGTGATTTCTTTATTGGCGACTCTAGTGAATTTATGGATAATGAAAAGTTAATTCGACAATTTGGTGATGCAATAGTATATTTTTGGAAGATTAGAGTAAAGGAATTATTGCCAGAAAGAGAAATTATTGTCGAATTAGGTAATGATTTAATAGGTGAATTTGGATTATGCATTACTATGTATGAAGAAACTTAATTGATGGAGAGAAGCAAGGACTAATTATAGAACTATCAAGTAGTAACACATGTGTAATGATTAAGTTTGGTATGGTGCAAGCAGTAGGCGTAAAAGATGAAGGTATTGTGCAAGGCAATCTTTTTTTGTGGCAATGAGATATAAAAATACAAAGATATTGTTTTTATGAATGTCATGTATGAGGTAAAAGATGGTGAATTTGCTAAGCAAATTAATCAAATTTGTGATGGTGGAATGCGGTGGAAAAGTGACACCACCTAAGCTAGTATGTGCATGGGAATGTAGAAACCGAAAATTCGAATAGCAATCACCATCTTAACAGAAGAAGTTAAAAATATATGCTAAGGAGAAATATATTAGAGTGTCAGAATCAAAATATTCTAAGGAAATGAATATGAGAAATAAAGAATTGGAAACAAAACTCAAAGAAAGAGAACGTGAGATAAAGAAGCTACAGAGTATGATAGAAGAGGAAAAGGAGAAAGTAGATATTCTAAAAAAATCCCTGCACATCTTTACGCAACAGCCAGAATGAAATATGAAGCAATCAGCAAATATAGCTCCACTTTCTCGGTAAGAAAGATGTGCAAAGTGTTGGAGCTTGATTCTTCGAATTACTACCGCTGGAAACGTGCAGAAGAGAAACGGAAGCAGAAGATATCCGATGAGTTGAAGCTTGTTAAACAGGTAGAAAAAGTTTTTAATGACAGTGATAAAACCTATGGATATAGAGCAATGCAAAGTGCATTAAAAAATGAAGGAATTGTAATTAGTGAATATAAAATAAGAAGAATAATGAGAGAGAATATGATTATATCATAGTCTATAATCTATTTATCAATAATTAAATATGGGGCTGTCCCTGTGATAATTAACGGGGATGGTTTGTGATGCGGTAGCTTTCCCTGTTTTTTTATATAAATTTTAGGGAAAGGAGAAAGTAGGAATGGAGGCTTTTATGACTTGTCCGGTAATTATCATTGAAGAAGAAAATCCTATCCCTCAAACACCCCATGAAACAACCCGGTTACAGCATTTTCGATTCTTTCAGGCTGTATGCCTGAATAGTTGATAATCAAAGTATGCTCTTTAGCTCTTTTTTTATCATGGAAATACTGGCTTAAGCAGGAGATATGAATCCCCTGTTTTGCAATTCGCTTTATAAGTTCCTCATCTGAATATGGTGTATCGATTTCAAGAAGAAAGTGCAATCCCGCATTTTCTTCTTTTATTTTTACCTTGTTAAAATGTTTTTGGCTACGGATACAATTAAGCAGATTATCTCTCTGCACACGGTAATAATTGCGCATGCGATTAATATGTTTTTCCATGTATCCCTTTTCAATAAACTGATAAAGGGTGTACTGGTCGAAATTAGATACGGTGCAGGCATAGAAATTAAGCTCCTGACTATATCGGTCTGCCAAGGCTTTGGGAAGAACCATGTAGCTGATACGGATGGTGGAGCTTAAGCTTTTGGAAAAGGTATTCATATAAATTACCTTGCCGGCAGAATCGATACTTTGTAAAGAGGGAATCGGCTTACCGGTTAAGCGGAATTCGCTGTCATAATCGTCTTCAATAATATAGCGTTGTTCGTCTTGGGATGCCCAGGAAAGAAGCTCATATCGTCGGCTGACAGGTGTAATAATACCTGTAGGGAAGTGGTGGGATGGCGATATGTGAAGTATGTCTGCCTCTGTGGCGGTTAATGCATTCATGTTTACGCCGTTTTTATCCATGGGAACATGTACGCAGATTACATTGTTTGCCTCATAGATACGGGTGATTTTCTGATACCCCGGATCTTCTACGGCATACACCTTATCCCGTCCGAGAAGCTGAATAATAATACCATACAAGTATTCCGTACCGGCACCTACAATAATCTGCTCCGGTTCTACCAACATGCCGCGGAACTGGTACAAATAGTCTGCAATTGTTTCGCGAAGCGGCAAAATTCCGCCGGAGGGGGAACGCATCATAAGCTCTTTGGCATAATCGGACATGGTCATGCGGTTGAGTTTACTCCAAGTCGCAAATGGGAAAGTGTCAGCCAGCGTAGAGTTATTTGCAAAATCCGCATAATAATCAGAGGTTGCAATTTCTTTCTTCTGTCTCCTTTCCGGGCGAAGCGTTTCTAAAGGTTTTAAGGAGGTAATATCACTGACATAAAAACCGCTTTTGGGCACAGAATATAAGTATCCTTCCGCCATTAACTGGTTGTAGGAGTTTTCCACTGTAATGGTACTGACATTTAAGTTTTTGGCAAGAGCCCTTTTTGAGGGAAGTTTTTCGCCTGATTTTAAGGCTCCTGATAAAATATCATTTTTGATTTGTCTGTACAGATATTCATACAGACTTTGCTGTCCGCGGTTTTCGAAAGAATATGTCAACATGGCTTCTCCAATCTGACCATAAAAAAATATTGCAAATTGGTTATTTTAATAAGGTCAAATAAAAGTATAATGTACAGTATCGAAAATGTAAAGCCTAAAGATTTACATACAATATTTGTAAAAATAAAGAGGTTCATTTGACATATTTATGCAAGATTATAGTAAGAAAAGGAGATTTATGAAATGAAAAGAATCGTAACCGTTCAGGATATTTCGTGTGTGGGTAAGTGCTCTTTAACCGTTGCATTACCTATTATTTCCGCCATGGGTGTGGAGACTGCCATTATTCCTACCGCGGTTTTATCCACCCATACCATGTTCAGTGAATTTACCTGTAAGGATTTGACTGACCAGGTCGAGCCTATTACGGCGCATTGGAAGCGTGAAAAATTGGATTTTGACGCGATTTATACAGGTTATCTTGCGTCAGAAGAGCAGATTGAATTATTAAAAAAGATGTTTGCTGATTTTAAGACAGAGAAAAACTTAATCGTGGTCGATCCGGCTATGGCAGATAATGGTAAATTATACCCTGCTTTTGATGAGAAGTTTGCTAAGAAGATGGCAGAACTTTGCGGATGTGCGGATATGATACTTCCCAATATTACGGAAGCTTCTTTTATGACAGGAATCGAATATAGAGAGAAGTATGATGAAGCTTATGTGAAGGAAATGCTTCTTGCTCTTGCTAAGTTAGGGGCTAAGACTGTTATTCTTACCGGCGTAAGCTTCAAGGAAGGAACCACCGGCGTTATGGGTTATGACAGTGTGACAGGTGAATTCCACTATTACTGCCATACAAAGCATGCCAAGTCATATCATGGAACCGGCGATGTGTTCTCAAGCACTTTCGTAGGTGCTATGATGAATGAGCTTAATTGGAAAGAGGCAATAAAAATAGCTGCAGACTATACAGCGGAATGTATTTATGTTACAATGAACGATAAAGATGGTTGCTGGTACGGAGTAAATTTCGAAACAGCAATACCGGGGCTTCTGAAGGCCTTGGACAAATAATTGTGTAAAAGGAGAGAGTAACATGAACAAAGTATTATCTTGTATTTTATCGTTTTTGCCGGCTGTACTTATCTTTTCGTCATTATTGGTTTTTTTTGCCTGCTATATGATTTTCGGTGAAGGAACTATGACGGCATTTGAAACAATCCTGGCATTTTTGATAATAGGAGTGGAATTCATCGGAGTAATTTTGACCTTTGTAATTATGATTTGGTATATAGTGAAAGTATTTAAGAATCCCGAACTGTCTACAGGTATGAAGATTCTCTGGTGCTTCCTCCTGTATTCCTTCAATCTCTTTATATATCCGGTATTCTGGTTCATTTACATCCGTAATGAGTAATCATATTCAAGGATATATTGTAAAGTAAATTATAAAGCAACAAATATATACTCATACATAAAACAAGGTGAGGAAGTTATCTTTTCTTCGGGGAGCGTCCCTAAGAAAAAAGATAACTTCCTCACCGTATTATTATAACATTTACTTCTTCTGCTGATATACAGGGTCAGCGGGATACCCACCTTTTAACTTCTGCATACCGCGCTGAATCGCATCTTTGGAATTCTTCCAGTCGGCATCCTTATTACGGTAGTCAAATTTTTCAACAAGCCAGGAAACATCCTCCTGCAGACGGTCCATATGTTTTTGCTGTAATTCGAACATTGCCGGGTAGAAGTCAGCCTTCTGTTTATCGTTTAATTTACTTTCACCGGCTTCGCACAAATCACCGAAGTGGTGGAGGCAGAAGCCTTTGCTGTTTTTTACTTTTTCTACGAATTCAGGGTCTCTTTTATACATAACAAAAAAAGTGTCCACATAACGCTCATAGGTATCCGCAAAACGTTTACAGATGTAGCAGGACTCATCTTTTTCTTTTACCCAGGCAGCAACTGAGTTTTTGCATTCCGGACCGGACTTGGCGAATTTGGAACGGAAGGTAGATTTTTCGGGTTGATATTTCTTCATCACATCTGCCATCTGTTTGCGCATTTCTATGTAATGGGTTTTAAGAATCCATGCATTTCCCAGAGTGTTACCATAGTCAAACATCTTTTTAAAATGAGCACGGCAAAAGCCCGCCTTATCGGTTGCTTCTCTTACATCACTTTCCATGTAAGAAGAGCCGGAGCCAAGGGCAAAGTCTAATAAATCCTGTTCCACTTCACGTTCTACGAAGCAAAAAGGGCATTCGTCATTGGCATTCATGGCATCATTTAAAGGAATGGTATATAACTGTTCTTTCATCTTTCGTATCCTTTCATAAATTAAGGGGTTTCAAAAATATATTCAACAAAGGAAACTGCCATTTCGGTTCTGGGTGAAATGGAAATAATTGCAAGAACCGGTTCGGCGTCTTCCGGATAAAGTCCTAATTCCTTGATACGGGGGGCATCACCGATATAAATACCGATAGGGTAGTCGGTGCCGTATTCATCGGGATTGAAATAGTAGATAAGTCCCTGTTCGTCCAGCTCCTGGTATAAATCTGCAGGAAGAATGTCTTTTAAAGGAGGCCGGTAAAAACCGTTTATTTCATACATTTCAATCTGCTGGGCACTTCCGATTAAAACATCCATATCGCCATGCTCTCCGGTTTTGGAAAGTTTCATGTCGATTGCAATATTAAAGTCATGGGTAGAAACAGGGTCCAAGGCATTGGACACATCAAAAAGCAATTGATATTCATCCGTGTTAATACCTTCATGCGCGGCAAAGTCCTGCATAAACAGAGTAACAGGTTCTGTATTATCCGCTACATAGAAATTTGTATTCAGTGCATAGCCCGTAAAAGCATAGGGCAGAGGGCGGAATACGGTATAATGCAGTACCAAATATACAATAAAAGCAAGAATTAACAATCCAACACATACATGTACCTTATAATAATGCCAAAAATGCTTTAGTTTCTCTGAAGTACTTCGCTCTTCCAATACTTTTTGATTCTGTTCTTTGATTTCATCTCTGATTGACACTTGAAATTCCTCTCTTATTAAAAAAATAAACCAATAAAATTATCATAATCTTCCAAAACTTTAAGGTCAAGCCTTATTTTATATGCCTGTTGTGAACGAAAAGTGAAAATAGTATTAAAAAAGAAAAAAGGTTTTGAATTTAGCCTTGAATCTTTTTCAAGAATGTACTATTATGTTAGAAATCGTATTTTTATAATATCTTTTTTATAGGTAATCTGGGAGTGACAGAATGAGTGAAGCATACAAGGAGCTTTTAATCAAGCAGGGTGAAAATAAGAAGGACAAGTTTCTCGGTATTGCAATGGTTGTAACAGCCTGCATTTCACTTGTAAGCGGATTACTTATAAATTTTTTGTTTCTGTTGGGGACGGTTCTGTTCGGAATTCTTTCTTATGTAGTATATTTCCGTAAAATGAAAGTAGAATATGAATACACATATATGGACAAAGAGCTCCGTATTGATCGTATTTATAATGAATCGAAAAGAAAAAGGGTTACGGTTCTTGATTTGGGTAAAATGGAGATTCTTGCGAAAGAAGATTCTTATCATTTGGACAGCTACAAGAATCGTCAGGCAAAAGAGATGGATTTTTCCACCGGTCTGGAGGATACGGAAGAATTATCTACTTATGTTATGTATTATGCAGGTACGGACAAGTATTATTTGTCCTTAACCGAAGATTTTATGAAAGCAATACGTCAGACCTTACCTCATAAGGTCAAGGCGGATTGATATAAACTACAAAATATCACAATACGGAGGATGGAAAAATGGGTCAGATTGTTGGCGAAGGCATTACATTTGATGATGTGCTCTTGATTCCCGGCTATTCACAGGTGATTCCTAATCAGGTAGATTTATCCACCTGGTTAACTAAGAAAATTAAGTTAAATATTCCTATGATGAGTGCAGGAATGGACACGGTAACCGAGCATCGTATGGCGATTGCAATGGCACGTCAGGGTGGTATCGGTATTATTCATAAGAATATGTCTATTGAAGCACAGGCAGAAGAAGTTGATAAGGTAAAAAGATCTGAAAACGGTGTTATTACCAATCCTTTCAGCCTTACAGCAGAGCATACTCTTGCAGACGCAGATGCATTAATGGGTAAATTCAGAATTTCAGGTGTGCCTATTACAGAGGGCAAGAAGTTAGTTGGTATTATTACAAACCGTGACCTGAAGTTTGAAACAGATATGACTAAAAAGATTAAAGAGTCAATGACAAGCGAAAATCTTGTTACTGCCCGTGAAGGTATTACTTTAGAAGAGGCAAAGCAGATTCTTGCAAGGGAGCGTAAAGAAAAGCTTCCTATCGTTGATGAAAATTATAATCTTGTAGGTTTGATTACAATCAAAGATATCGAGAAAGCAATCAAATATCCCTTGGCAGCCAAAGACGCACAGGGAAGACTTCTTTGCGGTGCAGGTGTAGGTATTACCGCAAATGTACTTGACCGTGTAAAAGCTCTTGTGGAAGCAAAGGTTGACGTGGTTGTATTAGACTCTGCACACGGACATTCTGAGAATGTTATCCGTTGTGTTAAAATGATTCGCGAAGCATATCCTGATTTGGATATTATTGCAGGTAATGTAGCAACCGGTGAGGCGGCTCGTGCGTTAATTGAAGCAGGAGCAAGTGCAATTAAGGTTGGTATCGGTCCCGGTTCTATCTGTACCACACGTATCGTAGCAGGTATCGGTGTGCCTCAGATTAGTGCGGTTATGGATTGTTACGCAGTAGCCAAAGAATATGGTGTGCCTATCATTGCAGATGGTGGTATTAAGTATTCGGGCGATATTACTAAGGCAATTGCGGCAGGCGCTAACGTATGTATGATGGGTAGCATGTTCGCAGGTTGTGACGAAAGCCCGGGAGAATTTGAATTGTTCCAGGGTAGAAAGTATAAAGTATACCGTGGTATGGGTTCAATTGCAGCTATGGAAAACGGTAGCAAGGACCGTTACTTCCAGGCAGATGCCAAGAAGCTTGTACCCGAGGGCGTAGAAGGACGAGTAGCATATAAGGGAACTGTAGAAGATACTGTATTCCAGTTGCTGGGTGGTCTTCGTTCCGGTATGGGTTATTGCGGTACACCTACAATCGAAGAATTAAAAGAAAAGGGCAGATTTGTGAAAATTTCAGCTGCTTCCCTGAAGGAAAGTCATCCTCATGACATTCATATTACAAAAGAAGCACCTAACTACAGTACAGGACAGTAGTTTGCCGAAATCTGAACGAATTTGTTTTATATAAGATAAAAGGATTGCGAAGCAAGTTCCTTTTATATAAATACACATATGGATTTTGGAGGTTTTTACTGATGAGAGCACAACACGCGACAGAATGTGAATTACTGGTCATGAAGTGCATCTGGATGAATCCTGACAAGGAATTGTCCATGCCTGCAATCAATGAACTGGTAAATAAGACTTATAATAAGGAGTGGGCGCCTCAGACAGTTTCAACATTTTTGAAGAGACTGCGAAACAGAGGATTTATTGAGGCTGAGCGCCGAGGACGTTCCTTTGTTTATCATAGTCTGATTAATGCTGAGGACTATAAAGCTGCAACCGTAATGGATTGTTGCGAATTCTGGTGTGAAGGAGACGCTGCCAAAATGGTTGAAATCGTAAAAGAAGACAGAGGTCTTTCAGCAGAAGAAATTAAAAAATTGAAAGAACTTTTATAAAGTTATTTTCGTAAATTTGCAGAAGATAAAAGTGGTCTATCCGAATCCGGGTAGACCACTTTGTACATTTAAGGTAAGTGCAGTCGGAGCAGAAAGAAAAAGGTGTTATCATGTATGATGTCAATAAAACAGTGATTATGAATGGCTTGGATATAGAATATTTGATGCGTGGTTTGGAAATTTCAGATAATATTGGGACAATTACACAGAAGAAATTAGAAGATTTGCAAAAATCCATAAAACGTATGAAGCAACCGGTACCTAAAATAAACGAATGTAAAACATTACAGGACTTTTTGGAAGCATCCTACCATGATGAAAATTACGATTATGATACCCGTTACAGCGAAGGCAGAGTTGGAAGATATTATATTAGTTGGGAGAATATGTTAGAAATTGACAATCGTCTTATTCAGTTGCATAATGGAACGGAGAAAATGCTATTTAAAATAAACGGAATAGAAAAATTTATACAGAGTAAAATATAACAGAAGCAGAATGAATTAAAGAAAGGACAGAAGAGTAAATGAAAGTATTATTGGTATGCGGCAGCCCTCATAAAGAAGGATGTACTCACACAGCTTTGACAGAGGTTGCCAAAACATTACAAGAAGAAGGAATTGAAACTAAGGAAATTTGGATAGGAAACAAGCCGGTGGGAGGTTGTACTGCTTGCGGAGGTTGTGCAGGTAAAGGAAAATGCATCTACGATGATATTGTAAATCAGGTTCTTGATGAGATTGATACATACGATGGTTTTATTTTTGGAACACCGGTTTATTATGCATCACCTAACGGAAGTATGTTAAGTTTTATGGATCGCCTTTTTTATGCAGGTGCGGCTAAGATGGCATATAAGCCGGCAGCGGCAGTTGCGTCAGCAAGACGAGGCGGAACAACCGCAACCTTTGATGCCATGAATAAATATTTTACCATTAACAATATGCCTGTTGTATCATCCAGATACTGGAATATGGTACACGGAAGTAATGGAAAGGGAGAAGATGTTTTACAGGATGAAGAAGGCTTGCAGACCATGCGCTATTTAGGACGCAATATGGCATGGATTTTGAAATGTATTGAGGCCGGAAAGAAAGCCGGTATTGATGCACCTAAGCCTGAAGAAAGTAAGATTATGACGAATTTTATAAGATAACAAAAAATTGTGACATAAAATGACCTTTTAGATTAAAAATAAGCGTTTATATGTTTGTTTTTATCTGAAGGGGCATTTTTTTGTTAAATATAATTTATATATAAGTTAAAAAAATATTGACAAAATAAAAGTTGCTGTTATACTGATAATAGAACAAACAAAACAAGTAAAACAGAAAAGATAGAAATTAAACTAATAAAGGAATGTATAGTTCTGATATAAAGGAGGAGTATGTTATGGATGGTTCTAAATTTACACAGAAATCTCTGGAAGCTTTGGAAAACTGTCAGAAGCTTGCAGATGAGTACGGAAATCAGGAAATTGCGCAGGAGCATCTTCTGTATGCCCTTCTCACAATTGAAGACAGTCTTATTCTTAAACTGATTGAAAGAATGGATATTAACAAGGAGCATTTTTGCAATCGGGTTTTAAATATGATTGAGAGACGTCCTAAAGTTTCCGGAGGACAGCCTTATGTCGGAAATGATTTGCGAAAAGCTTTAGGAAAGGCAGAAGATGTTGCAAAGCAGATGGGTGATGAGTTTATTTCTGTAGAGCATCTGTTTCTTGCTATGTTAGAGTTGCCTTCAACGGATATGAAGGCTCTATGGAAGGAATATGGCATAAGTAAAGAACGTTTTTTGCAGGCTTTAGCTACTGTCCGGGGGAGTCAACGTGTAACGGGAGATAATCCGGAGGCGACTTATGATACCTTGAATAAGTATGGTCAGGATTTGGTAGAGAAGGCGCGAGGACAGAAAATGGATCCTGTTATTGGCAGAGATAATGAAATTCGTAATGTAATCCGGATTTTATCCAGAAAAACAAAGAATAATCCTGTCTTAATCGGTGAACCGGGTGTGGGTAAGACCGCAGTGGTAGAAGGGCTTGCACAACGTATTGTCAGGGGAGATGTGCCTCTTGGACTTAAGGATAAAAAGATATTTGCTCTCGATATGGGAGCTTTGGTAGCAGGTGCCAAGTATCGCGGTGAGTTTGAAGAGCGTCTGAAAGCAGTATTGGATGAAGTGCGTCAGTCGGAGGGCGAAATTATTCTTTTTATTGATGAACTCCATACCATTGTAGGTGCAGGTAAAACGGATGGTGCTTTAGATGCCGGCAATATGTTAAAACCTATGCTTGCAAGAGGAGAGTTACATTGTATCGGTGCTACAACTTTGGATGAATATCGTAAGTATATTGAGAAAGATGCGGCTTTGGAACGTAGATTTCAACCGGTATTGGTGGATGAACCTACGGTTGAGGATACCATATCCATATTGCGTGGTATAAAAGAGCGATATGAGGTTTTCCACGGCGTGAAAATTATGGATAATGCTTTGGTCAGCGCAGCAACATTGTCTCATCGTTATATTACAGACCGTTTTTTACCGGATAAGGCTATTGACTTGGTTGATGAGGCTTGCGCCTTGATTAAAACAGAGTTGGATTCCATGCCTACTGAATTGGATGAATTGCAACGTAAAATTATGCAAATGGAAATTGAAGAAGCAGCATTAAAGAAAGAAGATGACAGATTAAGCCGTGAACGTCTGGAGGTTTTACAAAAAGAACTGGCAGAAGAAAAGGCTGAGTTTGCCAATCGTAAAGCACAGTGGGAAAACGAGAAGACTTCTGTTGACCGCTTAAGTAGTATGCGTGAAGAGATTGAGGAGGTAAATAATCAGATTCAGGTAGCGCAAAGAGAGGGTAATCTGGAAAAGGCAGCAGAATTAAGCTATGGCAAATTACCGGAATTACGGAAGGCTTTGGAAGCAGAAGAAGAGAAAATAAAAAATGGCGGGTTGACTCTTTTGCATGAAAGTGTATCCGAAGAGGAAATAGCCAGAATTATATCCAGATGGACAGGTATTCCTGTAGCTAAATTGACAGAATCCGAGAGAAATAAAACATTACATTTGGAAGAAGAATTGCATCGCAGAGTTGTAGGGCAGGATGAAGGCGTGGCTATGGTTACGGAAGCGATTATTCGTTCCAAAGCCGGTATTAAAGACCCTACAAAACCTATAGGTTCCTTCCTGTTTTTGGGACCAACAGGCGTAGGAAAAACAGAACTTGCCAAAACTCTGGCAGAGGCTTTGTTTGATGACGAAAGTAATATGGTCCGTATCGATATGAGTGAATATATGGAGAAACATTCAGTATCCAGATTAATCGGGGCACCTCCCGGGTATGTTGGATATGATGAAGGCGGACAGTTGACTGAAGCGGTCAGAAGAAAACCCTATGCAGTAATTCTCTTTGATGAGGTGGAAAAGGCACATCCGGATGTCTATAATGTGCTTTTACAGGTGCTGGATGATGGTAGAATTACAGATTCCCAGGGAAGAACCGTTGATTTCAAGAATACAATTCTGATTATGACTTCAAATATCGGTGCAGATGATTTGTTGGAAAGCATGGAAGAACATGGAGATATCACTGATGAGGCTTTGGCATGTGTTCATAGTAAGCTTCGAATGAATTTCAGACCGGAATTTTTAAACAGACTGGATGAAATTGTTATGTTTAAGCCTTTAACTAAAGAGAATATTTCCGGCATTGTTGATTTAATAATTGAGGATTTAAACCATAGAATCGCAGATAAAGAAATTAGTCTCGCGGTAACTGTAGCGGCAAAGGATTACATCGTGGAGCAGGGATATGACCCTACTTACGGAGCCAGACCTCTAAAAAGGTATGTACAGAAGAATGTAGAAACTCTTCTTGCAAGGAAGATTCTGGCCGGAGAGGTTCAAATGGGTGATGTGGTAACGATTGATATCTCAAACGATAAATTAGTGGCTGTTGCAACAGGTAATGTATAATATGCCCTGATGACGCTATTTGTTTGTGAAAGAAGAAAGAAGACGGTTATATTGTTGAAACAATGAAAATCGGTTGATTTCCCATGGCAGATATTTTATAATTTAATGAAAGGGCGGTGGAGATTGCTCCATCGCCTTTTTAGATGTAAAAATGGCTGAGAAGGCAGTATTAAAGACTGTTTTAGAGAGTAGGAGAGCGTAAAATGATTCCAAAGGATCCGGTTATGTTATTGAGTTTTTTAAATCTTAAACTTCGGGACTATTACAAAAGTGCAGAAGCAATGTATGAAGATTTAGACCTTGACCGCAGTGAAATAGAAGAAAAACTTGCGGCAATCGGATACAATTATGATAAGGAGAAAAATCAATTTGTCTGAGAATATATCAGTGAATTTCCAAAGTGGTGGCTGCGTGGATTGTAGTAACTGCGGGCTCTGTGGAAAAGGAAAAAAAGAAGCTAGTGTAATAACGGATAGCGTAAACGCACCGAAAATAGTAGGAGTGTCACAGACGACACAAGAGAGCGATGTGGCCTTGCAAGCGGTAGGAGAGACGTTTGTTGCGGAGCAAGCAGAAGAAATTCCAACCCTCGTTGCGGTGGACCTAGGTACTACAACCATCGGTATGTATTTAATCAATGCCCTTTCGGGAGAACAAATGGGAGTATTTGTATCATTAAATCCCCAGCAGATTCACGGTGCCGATGTGATTTCAAGAATATCCAATGCCAATGCCGGTAAAAAGGATGAATTGCAGGCACTTATTTTAGAAACCATTGAAAACGGTGTAAAGAAGCTTGTAAAAGAACGAACACCGAAATTAATTGTTATTTCGGGAAATACCGTCATGGGGCATTTGTTAATGGGTTATGATGTTTCGACATTGGGGGTATATCCTTTTAAGGCAGAAAGGCTGGAGCAGGCAGAAACTGCCGTTTGCGGTATTAAAACAATTCTGATGCCCGGGGTTTCGGCTTTTATCGGTGGAGATATTGTGTCCGGTCTTTATACTCTTGGTTTTAGAGAGAGTAAGGACGTTTCTCTGTTGATTGACCTTGGCACCAATGCAGAGATGGTAATTGGTAATTGCGATAAGATGCTTGCACTTTCCGCGGCGGCAGGACCGGCTTTTGACCAAAAGGTATACGGTAGTCAATTGATAAAGGCGGTAGCGCAGATTCTTAAGGAAGAAAAGGCTGACAGAACAGGTTGTTTGGCAGATGAATATTTTGAACTGGGCTGTATTGCAGGAAGGACTCTTGTAAAGCAGGAAGAAATCCGTGAGTTACAGAAAGCAAAAGCGGCTGTATATACGGGTATTGTTTTGTTGGCAAAGGAGTATGGTGTTTTACTTGATGATATTCAGAAGGTATATATTGCCGGAGGTTTGGGCTTTTATCTGGATATGGAATCAGCATTTGAAATCGGCCTGTTTCCCAAAGAATTTATTGGGAAAACGGATGTGGTGGGGAATACCTCGTTAGAGGGTGCCTATCGTTACGGACTGGCATTGGAGAAAGATGATGCTGCGGATGCTGAAAGAAGAGTAAAAATACCGGGAAGTATTGATGTGAAAGATGTAGATTCTGAGACTACACCGGAACGGGAGCTGAAAGAACTTCTTTCTAAGGTAAGAGAATTAAATTTAGCGGAATTAGAAGGCTTTGAAGAAACGTATATAAATGCCATGAATTTTTAAGAGATAAATTTGAGAGAGTGTTAAGCAAGCGTCTTTTATGGTGTACATAAAAGGCTGATTGGAAAGGATTTACAATGGATTTGTTTTCTTACATGAGAGAAAATAAAATGAAGCAGGAATCGCCTCTGGCGGCAAGAATGCGTCCAAAAACTTTGGACGAAGTGGTTGGGCAGCAGCATATTATCGGTAAAGATAAGCTGTTGTATCGTGCAATTCAAGCTGATAAGCTTCAGTCGGTTATTTTTTACGGACCGCCGGGAACCGGAAAGACAACCCTTGCTAAGGTAATTGCCAATACTACCAGTTCGGAATTTACTCAGATTAACGCAACCATTTCCGGGAAAAAGGAAATGGAAGAAGTGGTGAATCAGGCAAAAAATACCCTTGGCATGTATGGTAAGAAGACTATTTTGTTCGTAGATGAAATTCATCGTTTCAATAAGGCACAACAGGATTTTTTGCTTCCGTTTGTAGAAGATGGTACGGTTATTTTAATCGGTGCTACCACAGAAAATCCTTATTTTGAGGTGAATGGGGCGTTAATCTCCCGATCGGCAATTTTTGAGTTGAAACCTCTGGAAAAAGAAGATATTAAGAAGCTTATCGAAAGAGCTGTTTACAATCAGGACTGCGGTATGGGTTCTTATGATGCGGTAATTGACGAAGATGCAGTTGAGTTTCTGGCTGATATGTCAGGAGGAGATGCGCGACATGCCCTGAATGCAGTTGAGCTTGGTATCATGACTACGCCGCGGGGAGAAGACGGTAAAATACATATTACTGCGGAAGTGGCAGGGGAATGTATTCAAAAGAAACTTTTGCGATATGATAAGGCCGGAAATAACCACTATGATACAATCTCTGCTTTTATCAAGAGTATGAGAGGTTCTGATCCGGATGCGGCAGTGTATTATCTTGCAAAAATGTTGTCTGCCGGAGAAAGTGTAACTTTTATCGCAAGAAGAATTATGATATGTGCTTCAGAGGATGTGGGAAATGCGGATCCTAATGCCATTCAGGTGGCGGTCAGTGCTTCTTTGGCGGTAGAACGTATCGGCATGCCGGAGGCTCAGATTATTCTTGCCCAGGCCGCCGCCTATGTGGCCTGTGCACCCAAGAGTAATGCGGCTGTGAATGCCATTAGTGAAGCTATGAGTTGCGTAGAGGAGACCGGAGATTTGCCGGTACCGCCGCATTTGATGGATGCCCATTATAAGGGTGCCGCAAAGCTGGGGCATGGACTGGATTACAAATATTCCCATAACTATCCCAATCATTATGTGGAGCAACAGTATCTGCCCTATGAATTAACAGGTACTAAGTTTTATGTGCCTTCGGATCAGGGGTATGAAAAGAAGATTGATGAGCATATGAAGCGTATCAGACAGGCAGAGAGAGCGCGAAAAGAAAAGGAAAATTAAAGGGAATAGATGCAGAAGTTTAAAAAGGAAGATTATAGTATGAAAAAAATAGCTGAAATATGGAGTGATAAAGAAAATAGAAATATGTTGCTAAAATGTGCTGTAGTCATGATATATCCGTTTTTGTTGTGTTGTTTATATTGCTACATAAGAGGTACTTCTTTATTTGAACTTTATTTACCTAATTCAAATTACAATGATGTTTTATTTTACTATAAACAGGTTGAAGGAATTCTGTCAGGTGGAATACCGAAAGGATATTTTGGATATAACGAAAGTAGAGCATTGTACGGAAGTTTTGCTACATGGAATCCGTTATTATTTTTGCCATGGGTTATTTGGGGGCTTGTATTTGGTTGGGGATATATGTCAGTATTGATTTGTAATATCGTAGTTTTTTCTTTAGCATTAGTTTTTTTTGTTTTATTGACGAAAATAGAATGGAAAAATATTGTAATGCTAATAATAATGCTTTCCATATTTCCAAGTTTATCCTTTTATTTATTGCAGGGATTGCCGGAAACAATAGTTGTTTCTGTTTTATTAATATACTTTGGATATTCCATTAAAGCAGAGAAAGAAACGCTGAAGCTTGGATATATTATAGCCATGTTTGTGACGAGTTCGTTTCTTACAATCTGCAGACTATTCATGATAGTGTTGGTAATTTTGCCATGCATATATTTAGTAAAGTTAAAAGGAAAAAAAGCAATAGCTGTTTCAGTGCTTATATTTGCCTTTAATTGTATTGCATACTTTATTTGTAACAAGCTGTTTGCAAGTGAATATATTATGCCATTGATGAAAACAAATATAATTTCAAGCATACTTGCCGGAAATATATGGAGTGTTGTACCGTATATTAAACAATTATTACAGTTTATACTAATGGCTTTTTCAGTGGGGCTGACTGCCGGGACACATTATGTTATTGCTATTTTAACGGCAGGTATTTTACTTGTTCTATATAGTACAAAAAGCAAAACGAATAACAGAATAAGTAATATTATGTTTGTAATAACTGTTATTTGCCTTATTGGTGCTACGTTAACCTTAGGACAAAAAATAAGCGAGGGAGGAAGGCACATTTATGCGTTTTCGATTGTTGGGATAGCTTTATGCAGTGTAAATAAATGTAATATAAAAACAATTGTTTCAAATGTGGCAATTATCGGTGTGATGGCAATTTTCATATTTAATGGAGCTATAATTCCGGCGGAGTATGATATTCCTATGCCAAATGCCGAATTGCAAAGTAATATTGAATACTGGAAATATGAATTTGAAGAAAGCGGAATAGAAGTTACAAGTACGTTGGGATGGGAGAATACAGTTGTTTGGCCGGTAAATTCTGTGGAACAATATGAGTTATACGCTTTGCCGAAAGGAATGGGAATTAGTTGTTGCTTACATCCTTATATTGTAGAGAATATAAAGGAGTTAAAAAGTAAATATATTATTGTTACTATAGATAGTGAATTGCATCAATTGTGTATGGAAGAGAAATATTATGAAATTGGCAGGTCAGAGAAGGTAGTAATATATCAACGATATTAAATTTAGAGTAGGCTTTTTACGCTAATATGAAAGATGAGAAACTTATATGAAAGAAAAAAAATTAGCAAAAATAAACATATCAACTCGAAGAACGATTATATTGACGACTGTTAGTATTTTCATTACTATTGCCATGGTGTTTGGATATCAAATTGATAAATATTCAATGATACATGTCAGATTCATTACAGTTATCGCACTATTAGCCGGAATAATTATGACATTTGTAAGTTTGTATATTATATTTTATCTTTTTGATTTTATAAAAGCCAAGGGCAATTTAAAAAAAGAATTATCAAAATGGAAAATTTTTTTGCTTATATTTGGAATTATAATAATAGTGTGGTTTATAAATTTTTTAGCACTATATCCGGGATTATTTGTTTTTGACGCCAGTTGGCAGTGGGATATGTATCAAGGTAAAGAACCATTATCTGAACACCATCCAATATTACATACACTATTGATGGGCTATATTGTGGATTGGGTGTATTCTGCGACGAATTCCTTTAACGCAGGAGTGGCAGTATATACTATGTTTCAGATGGTAATTTGTGCACTGAGTTTTTCTTATATGATAACTTATGTATATGAAAAAATAAGATCATATCCGGTTTTAATTTTGTCGGTGTTATTTATTTCTTTTCATCCCACTATAATATTACAAGTTATGTCATCAACCAAAGATACGTGTTTTTTGGCATTTGCACTTTTGAGTATGGTTTTATCCTTGGAGTTAATTGAGAATCCGGATTTGTTTTTGCATAAATTTACTAAATGTTTCGGGTTGGTAATGTCCGTTACGCTTATGGTAATATTTAGGAATAATTGTATATATGCACTACCGTTTCTTTTGTTTTTTACTTTTATATTTATAAAAAGAGAGAAGAAACGCTTTATGGGAATCGTTTTAATGTTTGGAATTCTTTTCTTATTATATAAATGTGTTTTTGTACCAAATGTTATTACTGCAGAAACAGATGGAAGAGAAATGCTTTCTGTACCGGTGCAGCAGCTGATGAGAATATATAACTCAGAAAATGCTGATATAGAATCAGAAGAAAGAGAAGCGATAGAAAAATTAATTGAAGAGAACGGGAGATTATATTATGATCCCAAAATATCTGATTGGCCCAAGGCGCAATTAGATATGGATTATTATAGAAAAAATCAGGCTGAGGTAAATGGTATATACATTGATTTGATAAGAAGGAACTTTAAACTGTCTGTTGAGTCCTTTTTAGAAAATACATGTGGTTTCTGGTATCCGTTTTCGAAATTGGCTATATCATATAATACGGAAGCTTATTGGGTGTTTACTGATTATGGTTGGTATTCAGTGGTAAATAGTAAGTTTCCGTTGGTGTATGATCTTTATAAACATTTTGAATCCTATAAGTTTGCAGAAGGCAAGCCTTTAACAATGCTGTTTTATGCACCTGCTACTTACTTTTACATTTTTTTGGTTATGGCAGCATATGCAATTGATCAAAATAAAAAGAAATTTATAACGATTTGCGCTTTTGTTTTGATGTTATGGTGTACCTATTTATTGGGACCTGTTGCTTTAGTAAGATATACTACGTATTTATTTGCAATGGTTCCGCTATACTTTGTTATTATAATGGAAAAAGAGGATAAAACGATTAATATAGATGAGAAAATATGTAATCAAAAAGCGGAGCAGTTAAAATAACTGCTCCGTTAAATATTGGTAAATTTGCTGATTTTTATCTTGCCATTTATTACAGATGGACGATGCGATGTCTTCTGTAGGTACAGTCAGTTTAATACTGACCAGTTCGGTATTACGGTCTTTGGCCCAGAGATGTGCTTCGTATTCACCATTTGTAGAGCGATAATAATCTGCAAGTACAGATACCTCATTTCTTAGATCCATTTCGTTTTCACGAAAATAATTCACAATATCTTCTTTGATTGCATCGCTGATACGGTTCTCGAAGAAAGATAAGGTATTCATGCCTTCTTCTGTAATAGAGAATAAGGTGCGGTTTCTTACCGTTTTAGCAGCAATCAGATTATTCTCTTTCAGATCGGAGAAGACTTGTTGCAGAGTCAGGAAATTAGTATAGTCCTTTTCTAATATAAAATCTCCGATTTGGGAGCTGCTTAAAGGGAAACTTACTTTATTGAGCATGTATAAAACAATTAATTTGTAAAGTGTAAGCGGATCCTGGATCATGGATTAACCTCTTTTCTTTTGGACTGGATTTTATCTTACAACAATGATAAGGAAACCGCAAGTGCCGAAAGAAGTTTCTCTATTCAAATTGTGCCTGTAAAATCAGAAATTCTAATCCATTAGAGCATTGAAGAGTATCGGTAACAATTAATGAACTGTTCGGATATTTCTCATTAAAATAATCGATTAAATAATTGTAATCAGTTTGTTCACTATTCATAAAAACGAAGAAAACATTATCCGACTTCAAAACAGCTTCTTCGTAGGATGAGTAACCGAATTGTTCAATAATAGAATCTGCCCAAGGGCTGTTTGCAGTCCAGCCGCCCAACAAAATAAAATTGTTACAAGAAGCAGGAGTTCGCGAAAAAATATTTTCATAAAAGTATGAAAAACTCATTGTGTCTAAAAGATATAAATTGTCCTCGTTTTCATAGAAATATTCTCTGGCTTCCTGATATGCATCTGAATGCAAAAGATAATTCTTGTTTTGTTCAATTGCAGCACAAGTATTAGGGATTCCTTCTTTTATGGATATGAAAAGTAAACATGCTATTGAAAAAATGCAAAAAATATTTCTTAAGCTCTTTTTTAAGACAAAATCTTTCCATGGTTGATTCTTGAGTAATATTGCTAAAAGCATTAGCAATTCTACGACATAGATTCCTTGCGTAACACGAGTAACAGGACGTCCGATATATAATATATAGAACCAAATAATATTTCTGCCACAGAATAAAGCTAATACATCCCATATATTTTGTTTGTTCTTTGATAATATAATTAAGAGAATAGTAAAAAAATACAGTGCATAAACAATTAAATTTAGGGGGCGGTCTGCATATGAGTCAGTGTGCCTTTCTATGAAAGAAGAGCAGATTTCTCTGAGAATAAAATCGGAATCAGGTAACAAATCTTCCATCCTTTGCATAAAATGGACATTTATGTTTTCGTCAAGTAATAGCTGATAATTTGTGACAGATATATATGATTGATACGTAATGTCAAGGGATTTATATTCTTCAGCGTATTCCTGGTAGTCTGGGAAAGCGCTATAATCAACTATGTTTGAACGCGATGTATTATATGTTTTAAAAGTACTCCATTGGTCAGAAGAGTAAGCAATTTTTTCGGAAACCACAGAAAGTGTGAGGATACTTAAGAGAATTATAAAGTATGCCAATAGGGATTTGAATAGTTTGTGATTTCTTGCCCATTTTATAATTATTAAAAGAAGGAAGGTGGGTAAAAACATTATACAAGCTGTGTTTCTTAGTTCCAATGAGAGAAAAAACAGTATAAAACTTGGAATGTTATTTATAAGAAAATCTTTTATATTTTCTGTTTCTTCGGAAAGATAAAAGAAGATAATTGATGCAGCGCAAACAATGGCGGTAATTGTAGTAAATTGTATATTAATCAAATGAATTGCAGTAAATGATAATGCTATAAAAATAACAAGAATTGTCCCCGGTGCTCGATATGTCTTTTTTTTAATGTGTTTCATGCACATGTAAATAGACAAAATAATACTAAGATAACCATATGAAAATAACAAAATACCATACCAAGGTACGGGAGGAAATAATTTGTAAAGTGTGCTTAAAAAAAGACCGGTTAGATATCCAATATGTAAAAGATGTGCTTCGGGGGTTCCGGTTAATTCTCCGGAAACGATTTGTTTCATATATAAATCGTCATTGTTATAGAATACGAAAGGCATATCCACGATTGCAAACAAAATAAGCGGTATAAAAATGTATAATAAAATATCAAAATTTATCTTCTTTTCTTTGGACATAATATTCTCCGGTTTGTTGTATATATCATTTTGTGCTTTCATTTTAACATAAATTAACAGGTTTTCAAGTGTGCTATGGGTGAAATGGAGGAAAAAGCATGTGAATGATAAAAAACTCTTTTATTTTTAGAAAATGTGTTGTATAATAAATTCGCTAATCATATCGACATATCTTTTAGAATATAATTCCCCAGATGGACAGATAAAGTACGAAAGAAGAATATTGAACCGTTAGATTTATATGGCATAAAATAGAACCGTTTTTTTGTGTATGAAATATATAAAAAGTTACATAGAAGCAGTTTTGCGTAAAAAATCCGGATAAAACAGGAGGAGTTCGCCATGAGAGAAAAGTATGAGTCGCTTAGTTTAACAGTATTGCGAGATTTGGCTAAAAGTATCGGAGTAAAAGGTGTTTCAACTATGAAAAAAGAAGAGTTGGTTGATATTCTGATTGCCAAAGAAGAGGAAAAAGCAAAAGAAACAAAGACAGAAGATAAAAAGAACGAGAATACGAACGCGGAAGAAAAGGGTAAGGAATCATCTAAGACCGCAGAAAAGATTGAAACTGCAGAAAAAGGAAGAGAAGAAGAAAAAAGTGAGCCGAACATGGCAGAACTGGATAGCGGTATTGCTGCAGACGGTATTTTGGAAGTGCTTCCTGACGGATATGGTTTTATTCGTTGTGAAAATTATCTTCCCGGAGAAAATGACGTATATGTGGCGCCCAGTCAAATTCGCCGTTTTGGTTTAAAAACCGGAGATATTATTGAGGGTAATACACGTATTAAGACACAGAATGAGAAGTTCTCTGCACTTTTATATATCAGGAAAATCAACGGCTATACTCCGGAAGAGGCGCAGAAAAGAGCTAATTTTGAGGATATGACCCCTATTTTCCCGGATGAAAAGATTAAATTGGATATTCCCGGCGCGCCGGTATCTATGCGTATTATGGATTTAATCAGCCCGGTAGGCAAGGGGCAGCGTGGTATGATTGTTTCGCCGCCCAAAGCCGGTAAAACTACATTGCTTAAGTCTGTGGCCAAATGTGTAAAATATTCCAATCCGGACATGCATATGATTATTCTCCTCATTGATGAGCGTCCTGAGGAAGTGACCGATATCAGGGAGGCAATTGAAGGTAAGAATGTGGAAGTTATTTACTCTACCTTTGATGAAACGCCGGAACATCATAAGAGAGTTGCAGAAATGGTTATTGAGCGTGCAAAGCGTCTTGTAGAGCATAAACAGGATGTCATTATTCTTTTAGACAGTATTACACGCCTTACCAGGGCGTATAATCAGGTTATTCCTCCTAGCGGCAGGACTTTGTCCGGTGGTTTGGATCCGGCGGCCCTACATATGCCTAAACGCTTCTTTGGTGCAGCAAGAAATATGCGTGAAGGCGGTAGTCTCACCATTCTTGCAACTGCTTTGGTAGATACCGGAAGTAAGATGGATGATGTAGTTTACGAGGAATTTAAGGGTACCGGTAATATGGAAATGGTACTCGACCGTAAGCTTTCCGAAAAGAGAGTATTTCCGGCAATTGATATTCCTAAGTCAGGAACAAGAAGAGAAGACTTATTGCTTAATCAGGGTGAGCTTGAGGCTATCAATTCTATGCGAAAAGCATTTAATGGTATGAAGCCTGAGGATGCGGTAGACAAGGTTATTGACCTGTTCTCCAAGACCAAAAACAACCCGGAATTTGTAGAAATGATGAAAAAAATTCATTGGATGTAAAAAATGCTTGCAATCGTAATAAACGCATGTTATAATGAACAAGCTGTTTGTTAGAAAAGCAAATAAAGGTTATTTTTTAATATAGAGAGGTGAGAAAATGAGAGAAGGAATTCATCCTGAATACTATCAGGCAACCGTAACCTGTAACTGTGGCAACACATTTGTAACCGGATCTACTAAGAAGGATATCCACGTAGAAGTATGTTCTAAGTGCCATTCTTTCTACACAGGTCAGCAGAAGGCTGCACAGGCTCGTGGACGTATTGATAAGTTCAATAAGAAGTACGGTGTGGAAAGCTAATAAGCGACATGATAGGTTGAGGTATCTAGGTATCTCAACCTTAATTTTTATTTCATAGGTGTTGTCTATGAAATAAAATGATATGCGAACTCTTTTTTCGGAGGAAACCAATGGCGAAAAAGAAATCATGTTATTCAGGAATTGGCGGACAGGCTGTAATGGAAGGCATTATGATGCGTAATAAGGATCGTTATGCTGTTGCAGTTCGTAAGCCGGATCAAAACATTGAGCTTCATGTGGCTGGCTATGAACAGTCAGAAAGTTGGACCAGAAAGGTTCCTTTTGTCAGAGGTGTCTTTAATTTTATTGATTCATTGACATTAGGAATGCAGACATTGACGTTTTCAGCAAGCTTTTATGAAGAGGACGAAGAAGAAACGGGATTTGACCGTTTTATGGGTAAAATTTTCGGTGCTAAGGCAGAAAAGGTAATGATGATTATTACTGTAATATTTTCTATTGTTCTTGCATTGGCGATTTTTATGATTTTACCTTATTTTGTCGCGTCACTTTTAGAGAAGTATTTAAGTAATCCTTCTTTGATTGCGATTATCGAAGGTCTTTTAAGAGTTATTATTTTCGTGGTATATGTTTTGCTGATTTCGTTAATGAAAGATATAAGAAGAGTATTTATGTATCACGGAGCAGAGCATAAGTGTATTAACTGCATTGAAAGCGGTAAGCCGTTAAATGTAAAAAATATTATGAAGAGCTCCAGATTTCACAGAAGATGTGGAACCAGTTTTCTTTTGATTGTAATGGTAATCAGTATTATTTGCTTCTTTTTTATCCGTGTGGATAATATGGCATTAAAACTGGTGCTTCGAGTTGCATTGATTCCTGTGATTGCGGGTATATCTTATGAAGTGTTAAGACTGGCAGGAAAGTTTGATAACTGGTTTATCAGACTTATTTCGGCTCCAGGTATGTGGTTACAGCGTATAACGACCAAGGAACCGGATAAAGATATGGTGGAAGTTGCAATTAAAGCTGTGGAAGCTGTATTTGATTGGAAGACGTATCTGAAAGAAAATTTTAATTACGAACCGGCTGATGATGAAGAGTGGTTGGACGAAGAAGACGAAGAAGACTTGGAAAAGACTGATTTGAATGAGACGGTTTCGGAAACTGTTGAAGCAGATAGCGTGGATGAAACGTAAAACGCCAGTTTGGCGAAGGATTAAATCATGACCTATAAAGAAGTATATGAATCCGGAGTGAATAAATTAAAAGAAAATGACTGTAAAGAAGCCGTGCTGGATGCCAGGCTTCTTTTGGAGTATATATGCCATACCAATCGAAATGATTTGTTGGCACATGGAGACAGGGCGGTATCGGCAGAAGAATTGGTACAGTATATTACTTGTCTTGAGCGAAGAAGCAAGGGTGAGCCTTTACAGTATATTACCGGTGAACAGGATTTTATGGGGCTTACGTTTAAGACTCATGAAAGCACACTGATTCCGCGTCAGGATACGGAGTGTTTGGTGGAAGAGGCTATGATGCATCTTCACGATGGTATGCGGATTTTGGATATGTGTAGCGGTTCCGGATGTATACTGTTAAGCCTTTTGAAATACAGTAATGATTGTATTGGTGTAGGTGCGGAACTTCACCCGGAGGCAGTGGCACTCGCGAGAGAAAATGCAGAAAATCTGGGGATAGAAGCTACTTTTATAGAAAGTGACTTGTTTAGTCAAGTGGAAGGAAAGTATGATTTGATCGTATCCAATCCGCCTTATATCGAGAGTGAAGTCATTGAAACGCTGGATAGGGAAGTGAGAGAGCACGAGCCTATGAGTGCTTTGGACGGCGGTGCGGACGGACTGGACTTTTATAGAAAGATTACGGAAGATGCCCGGAAGTATTTGAGTCGCGGCGGTAAAATCTTCTATGAGATAGGATATAATCAGGCGGAAGCAGTAAGTGATATCTTGCGCCGAAACGGATATATTGATATTGTAGTAAAGAAGGATCTGGCAGGTTTGGATCGAGTGGTATATGCCACATACTTGGAGGATTAAGATGTTTGACAGATTAGAAGATTTATTGATTCGTTTTGAAGAAATTATGGGAGAACTGCAGGAACCGGGAGTAACCGACAACCAGCAACGTTTTCGTCAGCTCATGAAGGAGCAGAGCGATTTGACCCCTATTGTAGACGCTTATAAAGAGTATAAGCAGTCAAAACAGGATATTGAAGACAGTATCGCCATGTTGGAAGAAGAAAGTGACGAAGACATGCGAGAAATGTTAAAAGAAGAGCTTGCGGATGCAAAGAAGCGTGTGGAAGAGTTAGAGCAGACCTTGAAAATTCTTCTTTTACCCAAAGATCCTAACGATGATAAAAACGTTATCGTGGAAATACGCGCAGGTGCCGGCGGCGATGAAGCTGCTTTGTTTGCAGCTGAAATGTATCGTTTATATGTTCATTACGCAGAAAGTCAGCGGTGGAAGATTGAAACCATCAACGTGGATGAAATCGGTATCGGCGGTATGAAGGAAGTTGAATTTATGATTTCCGGCCAGGGTGCATATTCTAAGTTAAAATATGAAAGTGGTGTACATCGTGTACAGCGTGTGCCCGAGACCGAATCCGGCGGACGTATTCATACATCTACCATTACCGTAGCAGTAATGCCTGAAGTAGAAGAAGTTGACGTTGTAATCAACGATAATGATATCCGTATCGACGTAATGAGAGCGTCAGGTTGTGGTGGACAGTGCGTTAACACCACCGACTCAGCAGTGCGTTTGACCCATATGCCTACCGGTATTGTTATTTACAGCCAGACTGAAAAATCCCAAATTCAGAATAAGGCTAAGGCATTTGCATTATTACGTGCGAAATTATATGATTTGGAGATGCAGAAACAGCATGATGCAGAAGCGGAGCTTCGTAGAAGCCAGGTGGGTACAGGAGACCGTTCAGAAAAGATTCGTACCTATAACTTCCCCCAGGGCCGTGTAACAGACCATAGAATCGGTTTGACACTGTATAAGCTTGAGAAGATTATGAATGGTGACATTCAGGAAATTATTGATGCTTGTATTGCAGCTGACCAGGCTGCCAAGCTTGCAAAGATGAATGAGTAAGCTATGATTGTAAAATATAATAAAGGGCGTTTGTTCTGCTTGCAGAATGAGACGGCCTTTTTATATTTTGGAAACAAGAAGATATAATTAAAAATGGATTTAATTTTTGACGAAACTTGATGTAAATCCTGAATTTATCGTTATTCCCAGTGACCTAAAGAAGGTTTTTGGCAATAAAAGTAATATATCTATTGACCGCATTGGTCTGTGAATAATATTTGTTATAACGGAGAAATATTTATATTATGGAACTTATATGGAAAGATATTACATTTGAAGAAAAAGAAACTTTTGAACGGTTTTATCAATATAAAACCAGCCGGGGGTGTGAGCTGTCCTTTTCGAATAATTTTCTTTGGGTAGCTCATTACGGAACAAAGTGGAGTATTATAGAGGAATGTTTGGTCTTTTATAATCCGCACAGGGAAAGTGTTTCTTTTCCGATTGGTAAAAATCCCTATGGGGCGATTGATGTATTGATGAAATACTATGAAGAACAGGATAAGCCGTTTATGATGCATCTTGTGACTAAAGAGCAGTTTAAGGAACTTGAGGAACATTATCCGGATAGATTTGAAATAGAATATATCCGCGATGTGGCGGATTATATTTACGAGGCAGAAAGTCTGGGAACTCTAGCCGGCAAAAAACTTCATGCCAAAAGAAATCATATTAACCGATTTATTGAGAATTATCCGGAATGGACCTATGAAGAAATTACGGATGATAATTTGGAGGACTGCCTGGATATGGCGCAGAAATGGCGGGAATATAACAATTGCGATGAGGATCCGGACAAAAAAGCCGAGTTATGCGTAACGCTTCAGGCTTTAAAAAAACGTAAGGAAATCGGATTGACAGGAGGCGCTATTCGTACAAGAGACGGGATTGTAGCTTTTTCGTTGGGAGCTGCGCTTACAGATGATACGTTTGTCGTTCACATCGAGAAGGCTTTTGCAGATATACAAGGAGCATATCCGATTATTAATCGAGAATTTGTTTTACATGCGGCAAAAGGATATAAATATATAAACCGTGAGGAAGATTTGGGCGAAGAGGGATTGCGAAAGGCAAAAATGTCTTATAATCCGGCGATTTTATTGGAAAAAGGCAATGTTAGACTGATATAGTCAATAAAAATATTTTTGAAAGCATAATTCAAAATAATAAAAACCGATTTTTCTGCATTTGCAGGAAAGTCGGTTTTTATATATGTGTTAATGACAGACCAAAGTGACTAAGTTTGTCGCGGTGTTCGGTTTTACTATAACGACGATATTCGGTAGGGGTGCAGTTAAAATATTTTTTAAATAACTTGTTAAAATAGCTGGTATTATTAAAGCCTACGGATGCGGCCAATTCTGAAATGGAAGTTGTGTTTCTGTCATTTTGCAGAATTCTGTCAGCTGCTTGAAGGATACGATATCGCATCAAATATTCAAAAGGTGTCAAATTAACAGCCCTTTTAAAACAACGACAACATTCACTTTTACTTACGTGGATGGATGCGGCAATATCATCTAAGGTTATGGCTTCCGGATAATGATTTTGGATATAAAGAATTGCATCTTTTATTCTTGATTCGTCCGGTGATAAGGATGGTGTTTTGGGCGAAGAAACCGTTGGCAGGTTTTTTTTACATTTCTTTAAAAGAAGTAACCAAAGCTGACATAATGCGCTTTTGGTAGAGAGCTCATATCCGAATTCCTGTGAAAAATTTACATCAAAAATATCACTAATATAAGACAGAACACTGCGCCCCCACATATCTTTTCTGTCAAAGATAATATAGCGAAGCGAAGGGTCTTCGATTACGGGTGTGATATATCCTTTGGCAAGGGAAGAGGTTGCGTTTTGAAATAAGCATCCGGGATTAAAAATCAAAGAAAGCAGGATGCATTCATCATTTTCAACAGAACGAATCGCATGAAGAACATTATGATTTAAAAATATGGCCTGGCCTTCTTTTACAATTATCTTTTCTTCACCAATTGTAAATTCTGCAGTGCCTGTTTTGACTAAATTGATTTCCAATTCTTCATGCCAGTGCCAACGCACGTAATTCATGTACATTTTGCTCGGTTCCACGTAATATATTCCTACGGGATAATCTTCGTTTGAATGAGCCATAATCTTTTGAAGTTTTGGATTCGGGGTAGAAGATAACATGCTGTTCCTCCTTTCTGTTTTCTTATACTTTACCAAGCAAAAGAATAAATGACAAGATTTTTTTATTTCTCTTTTCAAATTGATAATAATAGGTTATAATGCTATTATATATGTCGATATATTGTGTATCGATGATGGGGTGTATACGAAATAGAGGGATTCTTATGGGAAATCTGAAACATTACTATCAGGCGCTTAAGAGCGGAGATGTATTTTTTGATGAATATCGTAAGTCAGCTTTGATATTAGGTGCTGTTACGATTTTACATGCAGTATTTGCGTTGTTTTTTCTGCTGACGGATGTGTTGGTGCTTTCTGTTTACAACATAGCTGTTGTTGCGGCATATCAGGGAATATTACTTTTAATAAAAAAGAAGAGAGTATATTTAGCTTACATATTAACCTGTATTGAAGTTGTAGTGCATGCAATTCTTGCTACCCTTCTTGTTGGATTTGCAAGCGGCTTTCAGGTATATTGTGTTGCTATGATAGCAGTATCCTGTTATGTTACTTTTACATGGGAGTGTTTCAAAAAAGGCACTGCTGAAACTTTGTTGTTTTCGCTGTTTTCCATGTTTGGTTATTTTGGTTGCTATGCCCTATCTAAATATGTTGAGCCGTTTTTCGTAGTTGACGAACTGGCTTCTACTATCATGTACATTGTAAATGCGCTGTTGATGTTTACAATTATTTTCAGCTTTATGATGTTGTTATTCTGGGATATTAATCACCGTAGCGATAAACTTGCAGCCAAAAATAGTCAGTTGGATGAAATGTCCAAGAAAGATCCGTTGACTAAGTTGTATAACAGAAGATTCATGAATTATGAATTAAATCGCAGAATGTCGGATTTGATGACGGATGGTAAAATATTTGGATTGATTATGGCGGACATTGATAATTTTAAAAAGGTGAATGATACCTATGGTCATGAAGCCGGAGATGATGTGCTTATTGCAGTAGCAAATGAGTTTACCAATGCCTTACGAGGTGATGACTGCGTTTGCAGATGGGGTGGAGAAGAATTCCTTGTCATTATTAACGGAAATCATCATGTAACCGGTGAGGTTGCGGAGCGTATCAGAAAGAGAATTGAGGAATTATCAATTGAGACGGGTGGTCATAGTTTGAAAGTTACAATGACTTTCGGTATCAGTGAATCCATTCCGGGCTTAAGAGTGGAAAGATTGATACAGATAGCAGATGAACGTCTTTATAAAGGAAAACAAAGCGGAAAGAACTGTGTCATCAAAGAATAAAAAAGTATTTCAGGTAAATACTAGGAGTATCGTTTATGCGATACTCCTTTTTTATTTTAAGATTTTATTGTGGAATGGCAGAATGAAACAAAAAACAGTATATTTAAAAGCAGAAAAGAATGTAAAGATTAATAAAGATAAGGTTTATTTGGGAGATGTTTTTAAAGTTGCAAGCTCCGATAAATTACTATTGCAAAAATTAAAAGCAGTTTTAATATTTGATTTTTCGAAAAAACAGAAAAATAATAGCGAAAAAACATCTAAGAATGAAAGCAGAGCTGTCATTAGTATTTTAAAAGTAATTGATATCGTGCAAAAAATAGACACTGATGTCGAAATTGTGTCTTTGGGAGAGAATGATATTGTATTAGAATGTATAAAAGATAAAAGTGAAAAACAAGTTTTTGTTCTTGCAAAAGTGATATTTGTGTCTTTGGTATGTTTTTTTGGCACTGCTTTTACAATTATGGCTTTTCATAATGACATTGATGTCACTGGATTATTTAAAAGAATTTACGAGATGTTTGGCATAAGATATTCGGGGGGAGCAGGTGCACTTGAGATAGGATATTCTATTGGTCTTGGTGCGGGAATTATTGTTTTTTACAATCATATCGGGAAACGTAAGATTACCAAGGACCCCACACCCTTAGAGGTTGAAATGAGAATTTATGAAGATGATGTAAATCAAACATTAATCGATAATGCAGACCGGGAAGGGATAGAGGTGGATGTTAGTTAGTGTTTTAGGAATGGGGCTGATAGGAATATTTAGCGGTCTTATGGTATCGGGAGGAGTGTTTACGGCACTTTTGGCTCTGGGACTGGTTCCCAGATTTGCAGGTAAGACCCATACTGCAAATAAGGTACTTACCTATGAGAGTGCTGTGGTAACCGGCTGTATTACGGGCGGTTTGTTAAGTGTTTTTCCGATATCTGAAATGTTGGTGACTGGTATATATAAATTTGTTTTCTTTGAAAGCGAAGCTTGGAATGTGATTGCGGGCGGAATTATGATGGGAAGTGGTTTTTTTGGCGGTTGTTTCGTGGGATGTGTAGCTTTGGCAATTGCGGAAATGCTTGACAGTATACCCATTTTTGCGAGGAGAGTGGGTTTTAAGAAAGGGCTTGGGATTGCAGTTTTAGCAGTAGCTGTCGGGAAAGTCGTAGGTAGTTTGGTTTATTTTGGGATGGAAGTATACAGATAAGGATATTACTTTGCATAATTTGCAATTTGTGATATAATGTCACAGGATGTTTGTAGTAACGGATATTGTAAAAGGCAGAACATTTAAGAATAATTTGCCAACTAATCATAATTATGCTAAAATATCGTTTGGTAAACTATAACTTACTACTGTCTTGGAGGCAACTATGTTAAATGATAAAGTAATTTTAATAACCGGCGGAACCGGAAGTTTTGGTAAGACATTTACCAGATATGTCTTGGAGAACTATAATCCGAAGAAGATTATAATTTATTCCCGTGATGAATTTAAGCAATTTAATATGCAGAATGATTTTAAAGAATATGCAGCTAAAATGCGTTTCTTTATTGGCGATGTTCGCGATAAAGAGCGTTTGTTGCGTGCGTTTGAAGGTGTGGATTATGTGATTCATGCAGCTGCTATGAAGCAGGTTCCTGCTTGCGAATATAATCCTTCTGAAGCGATTAAAACTAATGTGGAAGGTGCACAAAATATTATTGATGCGGCTTTAGACAGAGGGGTTAAGAAGGTAGTAGCGCTGTCTACCGATAAGGCGGTGAATCCAATTAATTTATATGGTGGAACCAAGTTGGTATCGGACAAACTGTTTATTGCAGCTAATGCATATGCCGGCGCTAAGGATGTTTGTTTCTCGATTGTACGTTATGGCAATGTTGCCGGTAGCCGCGGCTCGGTAATTCCGTTCTTTAATAATATTATCAAAAACGGCGGAACAGAGCTTCCTATTACTGATTACAGAATGACAAGATTTTGGATTAGCCTTCGACAGGGTGTTGAATTGGTCATTAAGGCGTTGGAAGAAGCAAAGGGCGGAGAAACATTTATTTCCAAAATTCCTTCTTTTAAGATTACTGATTTGGCACAGGCTATGTTGCCCGGTTGTGAAATGCCTGAGGTAGGTATTCGCGAGGGAGAAAAACTTCATGAGATAATGATAACCGTAGAAGATTCCATGCATACTTATGAGTATGATAAACATTATGTGATTTATCCTCAAATTGTTTGGGATGAAAAGAAACGTGTAATACCTACAGGTAAGCAGGTGGCGGAAGGCTTTTCATATAGCTCAGGCAACAATACGGAATGGTTATCGGTGGAAGAAATTAAAGAATTGTTGAAGACGGTGGATTTAGAAAAATAATAAAAACGTAAAAAAGTATCAAATAAAAGAGCAACCTTTTATAAGGTTGTTCTTTTTTATTATACAAGACTTTTATTATGAATAATATAATTAAAAAAAACAAATACTTACTGGTAACAAATAGCTATAGCAAAATTCAGAAAGGAACTGCATTGCAGAATAATTAATTTCATGGACACAAAACAGGGACAGCAGATTTATCAGGACTATATTGAAAAAGTAACTCCAAAGGCTAATTTAGGTGCACGTATGTTGAAAGCCTTTATAGTAGGAGGACTTATATGTACCATAGGACAGTTTATTGTGGAACTTCTGCAGAATTTTGGAGGACTGAAAAAGGAGGATGCTTCTTTGTATTGTACACTTATTTTGGTTCTGTCAAGTGTAATTCTTACAGGCTTGGGAATTTATCGTAAGATTGTAAATTTTGCCGGTGCCGGTGCGTTGGTACCAATCACGGGTTTTGCAAATTCTGTTGCATCAACTGCTATTGAGTATAAATTTGAGGGGCAGGTTTTTGGAATTGGATGTAAAATATTTACAATTGCAGGACCGGTTATTTTGTATGGTATTTTATCAAGTTGGCTTTTAGGTTTAATCTATTGGATAGGAACTTTGTTGGGCATTGCGTAAAAGAGTTTGCCAACATTTGGGTATAAAGAGCTATATTTTGTGCCGTAATAGCGGAACTAATTGACACGCTATCCGTTAACATTTAAAATAAATACGAAAATACGAACGGATGGTAAAAATATGAAATACTTTATTGCATCAGATATTCACGGTTCATTAAAATATTGTAAAAACTTATTCGAGGCATTTGAAAGAGAGCAGGCGGACAAAATTCTTATATTGGGAGATTTGCTTTATCATGGTCCCAGAAATGATTTGCCGGAAGAATATAATCCGAAAGCGGTTATTGAACTTTTAAATCAGTATAAGAATAAAATTATTTGTGTTCGCGGAAACTGTGATACGGAAGTGGATCAGATGGTATTGGATTTTCCGATTATGGCAGATTATGCTGTTCTTACCATGGATGATGTGGTAGTGTATGCAACTCATGGTCATGTCCATGGAGAAAATAATCCGCCGAAGCTTTGCGGGAAGGATGTTCTTCTGTGCGGACATACGCATGTACCTAAATGCGAGCAGAAGGAGGGATTCTTTTACATGAATCCCGGTTCTGTTTCCATACCTAAGGAAGAAAGCTGGCATGGATATATGATTTGGGAAGGCAGAAACTTTACATGGAAGGACATGAAAGGCGATATCAGGTTGGAATATAATATCGGTTAAGAATGCAGTAAATACAATTTAAATAAAAATAAGTAAAAGAGCGCGACATTTTATACAAAGTTGTGCTCTTTTGTATTGTAAAAAACTCACAACATAATATTATAAATGTTGTAAAAAACTCACAACAAAAGAGTGGTTTTTTCTTAAAATAATTGACTTACGGATTATAAACGAATATGCTGTTAATATGAAAAAAACATTGATTCTTTATCCGTTTATTTTTATTATAATTGCACTGTCTTGCTTGGGCTTTTTAATGCTGACTGCGTTAATTCCCCGGGAGGCAATTTGCGATAATGCAAAGCAGAGCGCAAAGTATTTTCAAGAGGCACCTTTGTTTGAATATTGCGCGGGCGAATTGGAAAACTTCAGAAGAGATAATTATGCGGATTGTATTTCTACCTCAATTGCATATCATTTTGGAGAAGGAAATGTCTATGGCTCGGTAATCAGTGCTGAGTTTGCTCATGAGTCTAAAGAGAATGTGAATGAGTCTTTTTATCGAAAGATACAGGGGGAAGAAGTGGAAACGGAGCAATATTCCAGATACTGGCATGGTTCCGCCGGAGTCATCCGCTTGCTATTGACTGTTATGGATATTCAAACCATGCGATATGTGATGACGGCAATGGGAATCATATTAAATGCCGGATTGGTTATTGTGTTGATAAGAAAAGGCCAGAAGGTTTTGGGAATCATTTATAGCATTGCTTTTCTCTTGGTTAATGGGGTATTTGCGTTGGGATGTTTGGAATATGGATTTATTTTTCTGCTTATTCCGCTAACCGGTTTGTTTCTGCTTATGAGCCCATGGATGAAAAAAGAGCAAAATGCACAATTGACTTTTATGGTCACTGGAATGTTGACTGCTTTTTTCGATTTTTTAACAACGGAGACCCTGACCTTTACGGTGCCTTTTGTCATATATTATATAGTCGTGTATCGCGCCAATGTATCTGTAAAAGAAGCCGGTATCAGTAAAGAGAAGCAGAAAACATGGCTTTTTCTCTTGAAAAGCGGTTTGAGTTGGTTTGCAGGTTATGCAGGTATGTTTGCTTGTAAATGGTTTTTGGCGGTTAGTCTTTTAGGTAAAGAAGCGTGGATTACAACCTTTGAGTCTGTCAAAGAGCGTATTGGCGGGGAAGTAAGTACGGTTGCGGATTCCGTAAATGAAACAGTTACATTTACAGAGCGTATTCAGGGAATATTTGTGAGAAACCTTGGTTGCCTGTATTGGGGAAGTAATAATATGAAAATAACAACGGTTTTAGTGGTTACCTTTATTATACTTATGTTGTTGAGTGTGTTCTGGTATATGGCGAGAACTAATTCACCCAAAGCCGGATTGGGAGTTCTGATAGCAGTAAGTATAATCCCGTATATCAGATTTTTATTTCTTAGTAATCATTCTTATATACATTACTTTTTTACATATAGGGCACAGATGGTTACAGTTTTGGTGATTTTATACATAATTTATGATAATTCGGTTTTATCAGAACCGGTAAAAAAGAGAAATAAGGAGGGGATTTCATGCAGGAAAAAAGCAAAGTAATGAAATACAGATACAAGGGCTTGTTTGCATTGCTTTTAGGTTTGATGCTTATTGTGTGTTGGATTCAAATGCCGGAAGTGGCATATGCGACAGAAAATGCTTTTCCGGAGAATGAGTATGACGGGAATTCACTATATAATTCCGGTTCCGAGATTGAGCCCGAAGAGGAAATTGACACAAGTATAAGTAAGCAGGCAGGACATATAAGTGTGTCGGTCGATGATTATATCTATGGAACAACTGTACAACCTCAAGTAACAAGTAATACCGGAGATGTAAGTAAGGCAGTTTTAACATTTAAGGTTACAGGTGCATCGGATAGTACATATACTTCGCAGATGCCTACAGAGGTAGGTAGTTATACAGTACAGGCGGTACTGCCGGAAGATACATACTATGCCACAGCGGTGGCTACAGATACATTTACAATCAGCTATTTAACATCACCGTCACCGGCGTATGAATTGATAGGGACACCGGGAGAGAATGGTTGGTATACATCGGACATTACAATTGTTCCGCCTCAGGGATATGAAATGTCTGTTGGAAACAGGGATTCGTTTAGTACGGAAGGATATGTTGTATCCGAGGAAACGAACATGTTGCATATATATTTAAAAAAGACTTCTACAGGAGGAATGACAGACGTAATATCTATTGCAAACTTAAGAATTGATACACAAGCTCCTTTGGTAAGTAATCTTGATTCTCAAAACGAATATTATGTTGATTCGTTGGAAGTTAATTTTTTTGAAGATAATTTTGATTCCGTAACAGTAAATGAAGAAAGCGTAGAGGTAGAAGATTATTCTGACGGTCAATATGGTTTTGCAATTGAAAGCGGAATGAAACGAATGACTTTTACCATTAAGGTAAAAGATGATGCAGGAAACGAAACAATGGTTTCGGTCATCATAGGTCCGGCATGGTTAGAAGACGGAATCGTGGGAGAAGGTGAGTATTATCTTGAGAAAGGGGTAGAGTATTCGTTTCCGGCGAATGCACAGTGGCAGAAGGATGGAGATAATACTGTTTATTCCGGAGGGGTGAGTTTTTATTCCAATGAAGAAGGCGTGGTAACGTTTACTCAGAAATAGGAGGAGTGGCATGTCGAAAAAGAAAAAAATGATTATAGGCAGCGCAGCGGCAGCAGTTGTTGTAATCGGTATTGTTGTAACTCTGCTTTTGGTTTTTAACAAAGATGAAGCCTACAGAGTCATTAAGGTATTGGAACTTGATGGTAGCGCTGTTGTGGAGCGTGAAAATATCGGAGAATTACAGGCATATACAGGTATGACTTTGCAAAGTGGTGATAAAGTAAGTGTTGCGTCAAACAGTATGGTAGTATTGCAGATGGATGATGATAAATATGCGTATATAGAAGAAAATTCTGTATTATCCATGGTGGCGGAGGGAACTGCAAGAGACAGCAAAACGACAATACAGTTAGAAAAAGGAGCAATCACCTGTCATGTAGACGGTAAATTAAATGGCAGTTCATCTTACGAGGTGCATACCCAGAATTCTGTTATGGCTGTTCGCGGAACGGTATTTCGTGTGGCTTTTTACGGTGAAGAACAATTATCGGATGATTTTATAAATGATGCAGACGGCGTGGTTCGGGTATCTGTTTATGACGGAGAAGTAATGGTAACACTTAAGAATCCTGATGGAAGTATGGGTGAAGGAAAGAGTATATATGCCGGTGAGCAGGCAGGTATAGGAAATGATAGTTCCAGTAGCTTTTTCTTAAACGATGTGGATTTAGAAAAACTTCCGGCACCGGAAAGCAAACGTCAGGTATGGGAAGCATTGCAGGCTATTGTTAATAAAGGAGAAAAAATATCTGCCTCCCAGGAAGAACTCGATAAAATACTGGAAGAGTTAAACGGGCAAACTGTGTATAAAGTATACTATTATGCAAACGGACAGTTGTTTGCTATTCAGGAAGTAAATTCAGGACAAACAGCCACACAGCCTGATTTATCACCTTCCGCATCGGGAAGATGGAACATAGATTTTAGTAAAACGATTATGCAAGACACCAATGTGTATTGGGAACAATAAAAGATGATGAGGTAGTACATGAAAAAGTTATTGATGATTCCGGATAGGTATCATTTGGAAGCAGATGTAGAATTGGCGAAGAAGTATTCATTGGGGTATGAATATAATGATTTTTTTAATCCGTCTGTATTAGATAATAAAAATGAGCAGGCGGAGATTGTAAAAGGATATCGAGATACTTATTTGCCCCAATATTCAACCCTGCACGGAGCATTCTTTGATGTGATTCCTTTTAGTTTGGATGAAAAAATCAAAGAGATATCCATGCTCAGAATTGAGCAAAGTATTTCTGCGGCGCAAAAGCTGGGGGCATCAGCTGTGATTTTTCATACAAACTATAATCCCTTTTTAAATTCTCCTTCGTATATAAATGAATGGATTTCACAAAATGAAAATATATGGAGCGGTATATTGGATAAACATCCGGATATTTCCGTTTACCTGGAGAATATGTTTGATACGACGCCGGATATTATGGAAGAGTTATCGTCAAGATTGTGTAGGCACCAAAACTATGGCGTTTGTCTTGATTATGCTCATGCAGCCTTGTCCAAGGTGGCACCTTTGTGGTGGGCTAAACGTCTTGGTAAATATGTTAAACATGTGCACATCAATGACAATGATTTGGTAAGTGATCTTCATCTTGCCTGGGGAGACGGTAAAATAGACCGTCACGTTTTCTATGAAGCATATGAGCAGTATATGAACGGTGCCACTGTTTTGGTAGAAACGTCTTCGTATGAAAATAAAAAACGCTCTTTAGAAATGCTTGTAAAAGAAGGATTTATATCTGTTTAGGGATAATAAAAAACGTATGTCGGATTCGGCATGCGTTTTTCTTTGTTCCATAATCGAACAAATATTCGAAAAAATACTTGATAAAACAAACAAATGTTCGTATAATATAAAAGAAAAGTAGAAGAAAGGATGTCCGATTACAATTTTAAGAGTGATTGGATTGTATTTAAATCTATGTATACATTACGTACAGAAATGACAACGGAAGAAAAACTGGAAATTTTGGCAGATGCGGCAAAATATGATGTTGCCTGTACTTCCAGTGGTGTAGACCGTAAGGGGAAGAAAGGCGCTTTGGGAAATTGCAGTGCGGCGGGAATCTGCCACACTTTTGCTTCGGACGGAAGATGCATTTCGCTGTTGAAGATTCTTATGACAAATCATTGTATTTTTGATTGTAAATATTGTATAAACCGTAAATCCAATGATATACCGAGAGCTGTTTTTACACCGAAAGAAATTTGCGAAGTGACCATTGAATTTTATAAAAGAAATTATATTGAAGGATTATTTTTAAGTTCAGGTATTGTTAAGAGTCCGTCACATACCATGGAACTGATGTGTCAGGTTCTATACCAATTAAGAACGGAATATAAGTTTAACGGTTATATACATATTAAGGCGATTCCTGGAGTGCCGGATGAATTGATTGCCAAAGCAGGATACCTTGCGGACCGCGTCAGTATTAATATGGAGTTTGCGGCGGAAGAGAGCTTAAAGAAGTTTGCGCCCAATAAGAATTTTAAAACCATTCTTAATCCCATGGAGAAAATATCCGATACCATAGCATTGCATCGTCTTGCTGTGGGAAAAGATGCACGAATGGAGAGAAGTATCGGTAACCGCTACCTTGAAAACAGCATTTTTAATGTTAAAAAGCTGGAAGAACAAGGCATGGGCGGAAAACAGTTGCCGGCGAACGTCATAAAAGGCGATTTAAGACGCTCTTTTGCACCTGCCGGGCAAAGTACCCAGATGATTATCGGAGCCGGAGAAGAGAGCGATTATGAGCTTTTACAGACGACACAACAACTATATCAGCAATATGATTTAAAAAGAGTATTTTATTCGGCATATGTGCCGTTAAATGAGGATGCGTCGTTGCCGGCAATAGGAACTCCGGTACCTCTATTGCGGGAGCATCGGTTATATCAGGCAGATTGGCTATTGCGTTATTATGGTTTTCAGGCAGATGAATTACTGACACACGAGAAGCCGGACTTTAATCCACAGCTGGACCCTAAGTGTGATTGGGCTTTGCGACATTTAAATATATTTCCGGTAGAAATTATGACAGCCTCTTTCGATGTACTTTTACGGGTGCCGGGCATCGGGCCTACAAGCGCAAAGCGTATTATGCAGTCAAGAAGATACGGAAGTCTTGATTTTATGCATTTAAAGAAAATGGGTGTGGTCTTAAAGAGAGCGCATTATTTCATTACTTGCGGGGGGAAAATGATGTACAAGATACCTATAGAGGAACAGTATATTACCAAAGAATTAACCGTAGTCAATCGTAAAGAAAATTGGGAGATTGTGCATCGTAACCAATATCAGCAGATGTCCCTGTTTGATGATTATGCGTTAGGGTAAAAGCGGAGAACTGAAAGACGAGGAGGAAAAATGTATATTTTTACCTGTCGTCCTGATTATGATTCCATGCTGACATGCATCTATGAAGCGTGGGCGAGTAAAAAAGGACATAAGAATATTAAACTGTGTTTGGAACCAATAGAACAATATACATTATTTGATGAATACATTCATATAGAACCGGATGAGAAGAAGGCAGAACGGGTCAGTCAATCTGTCTGGCATAAAATATCACCCCGGGTTTACAGTGAAATGGGGTATGCCCTACTTTCCTTTGAGGAGGATGCTTTGGATATCGTCTATAGGGTATTAATATTGGGCTTTCATTTTGGCAGGGATGTCTTGGATATGATACAGTATAGGGAGATAGCAAGATTTCGTGAAATCAGGAAGCTGGTAAGTCGGGAAGTGCATTCGTTTCGGGAGTTTTTGCGATTTTATAAGGTAGAAGAGAAAGTATATGTGGCACATTTTGAACCCAGAAGTCGTGTACTTATGCCGGTAGCAAGTTATTTTTCAGACCGCATGCCTTCTGAACATTGGATGATTATTGATGATATTCACAAGGAAGCGATCGTACATCCGAAGGACGAAACATGTTATTTAAGAATTCTTTCCGATGAAGAAGCAGAGGCTCTGTCTCACACGGAACAGGAAGACTTTTATACCCGCTTGTGGAGAAATTACTTTCATACTATGGGTATACGTCAGCGTGAGAACAGAGCCTGTCAAAAAAATCATTTTCCTTTATGGATGCGTAAGCATGTTACGGAGTTTCGGGAAGTGTATGAATAACCCGGTTTCTTCCGTGGGACTTGGCATAATATAATTTTTCATCGGCGGATTGTACATTTTCGGCGGTAGTAAGAGCTGCATCCAATTCACTGACACCAAAGCTCATGGTTACTTTAATGTCTAAATCTTCAAAGTGACATACGGAAGATTCAATGGTTTGACGGCAGTTTTCTGCAAAGGCGGAGGCTTGTGTTAAGTCCTTGTCCGGAAGCAACATAATAAATTCTTCACCGCCCCAGCGGAAGATACCGTCATCGATGCCTACAAGGCTTAAATATGTATTTGCCACATGCTTTAAGACGGCATCGCCTGCGTTATGTCCCCAAGTGTCATTGACACGTTTGAAATGGTCGATATCGCAGATGATAATGGAAGCTTTTTTTGTCGCAAGGATAGGAACAATAAATTTCTCGTAATGAATATAAAGTCCGCGACGATTTTTTAAACCGGTAAGCTGGTCTTCCGTAGCCTCGCTGTAAAGCAAATAGGATTCCAATGTTTTTCCGCAAAATGCTGTTGCCAGTTTGATACGTTTAATATCTGTTTCATTAAAGGAAGAATCTTTACCGTTTTCATCTAATTTATTGACTGCCTGATATGCGCCGATTACTTTGCCTTCTGAATTTGTAACGGGTACTGTAAGAATGGATTTGGTTACATAGCCTGAACTTTTATCTACATCGCTGTTAAAACGCGGATCGTTGTAAGGATCATTGATTACAAGTAACTCGTTATTCATAATGGAAGCACCTACAAGACCTGTATTCTCGGGAATTGTAATTTTGCTGATGTCCAATGCTGCCAATGTCCAGATTTCATGTTTCTTTTTATCCCAAAACCAGAAACTTGCCCGATCTGAGTTGACCAGGGTTTTACCTAATTCAGTAAGAAGCTGTAATGCGCCTGAAAGTTCATTTTCCTCGAAAAGACGTTCCATGCAATAAAAGATCTTTTCCAGTAGTTCATCTGAAGATAAAGTGTTCTTAACATTTTCCATATAATTCCCCTCCGGTTATGTGTTGCATTTCGCTGCATAATTCAAAAACGGTTTACGTTAAAATATAGCAGAATTATAACATAAAACACTTATCATGAAAAGAAAAAAGAAATGACACTCTGAGGGTTTTATGCTATTATTTTGATTAGAAATTTGCGGGGGAGATTCTATGAAAAAAAGACTTATTCTGGCATTGGAAATGCTGATAATAGGAATTGTTACATTTACATTCTGTTATACGGATTTATTTTATTCTCTTGATTCATTGTATAAGGATCGCTTGTATCAACAACCGAGAGCCGTAGACCCGTCCATAAAAATTATATCCATTGATGAAAAAACCTTGGAAGTATTGGGTCCTTTTGGAACATGGCCGCGAAGTACATATGCCAAAGTTTTGGATCTTTTGGGAGATTATCCGGCAGTGGTCGGTTTCGATATTATGCTTCTTGGGAATATGGATGAAGCGGATGATGCAATTTTTGAACAGAGTTTGTCGGAGCACGATAATGTGGTATTAGCATCACATCTGGTATATGATACTAAGGCGGAAGTGACATCGGATGGTAAAACCTATATTAATCATATGCATGTATCCCGGGTGGAGATTCCGTACACCGGCGGCCTTGCACCGGTAGGCTATGCCAATACTTCGGCAGACAGTGACGGTACGGTGCGTTCATATCTTCCGGTAACGCAAGTTATAGATGAGGCAGGTAATGTAACAGAGTATACCTCTCTATCCTATCAGGTGTATCTTCAGTATTGTGAGAGTATGGGACAAGAGCCTGTCACTCCGGCTACGGATGAAAACGGAGCCCAGTGGATATATTATGCAGGTAAACCCTATGATTATGAAAGTATCTCGCTGATTGATTTGCTGGAGGGCAAGGTAGATGCCAGAATTTTTACGGATTGTATTGTTTTGGTAGGTGCTTATGCTACCGGTTTGCAGGACCAGTTTACAGTACCAAACAGCAGTAATCAGATGTTTGGGGTTGAGATTAATGCAAATATAATACAGAGCTTTTTGGATGAGCAGTACCCATTACCGGCTAACCGGCTTGGAATATCATTGATATTTGCTGCGATTGCAATGGTAATGTTTTGGGTATTTTCAAAGCTTCATTTGAAGTGGGGAACCATTCTGTTTGTGTTAACGGAAGTAATTACGGTGCTGGCGGGAATTCTTTTATTTACTAAAGCAGGCATCAGTATTCCGGGCTTTTATCTTTTATTGATGCTGGCATTGGATTATGTTGCGGCACTTGCCGGCGGTTATCTTTATGAATGGAGTAAACGGCGTAAAATTGCTTCTGTTTTTCGTAAGTATGTCGCACCTCAGGTTGTGGATGATATTATGAAGTCCGGAAAATATAGGGTGGAGCTTGGTGGAGAAAACAGAGATATTGCAGTATTATTTGTGGATATTCGTGGATTTACGCCTCTGTCGGAAAGTCTTAAACCTTCGGAAGTGGTTGAAATCCTAAATGAATATTTGAATCTTACCACGAAGGCAATTTTTAAAAACAGCGGTACTCTGGATAAGTTTATCGGTGATGCTACTATGGCAGTATTTAACGCGCCCTTCGATTTGGAGGATTACGAATACAAGGCAGTGTGTGCGGCGTGGGATATTGTAGCGGGAGCGAAGGAATTAGAGAAGAAGTGCATGGAACGTTTCGGCAAAAGTGTTTCCTTTGGCGTAGGTGTAAACTGTGGGGAAGCAGTTGTAGGTAATATCGGTTGTGATTTCAGAATGGATTATACCGCAATCGGAGATACGGTTAATACGGCGGCACGTTTGGAATCCAATGCTAAGCGCGGTCAGGTATTAATCAGCGAACACATATATAAACGTCTTAAGGAACGTATACAGGTGCAGGAAATCGGTGAAATTCCTTTGAAAGGTAAGTCTCAAGGTGTATGTGTATATGAATTACTTGGGATAGAACGGGAAGAATGTAGCGACGACGAAGCTGCAACAGATAACAAAAAAGAGAAGGAAAGCAATATTTAAAAATATTCTACCGGCTAAAAGAAAGAGGAGTTATATTATGAATACTCTTAGTAAAGAGGAAATCAGAGCACAACTCTTAGAGAAGAACAAAGGAATCGGTGTTTATGTGTATGACACCATTGATTCAACCAATGATGAAGCAAAAAGGCAGTGGAAGGAAAGCAAAAAGGCACCCTGCCTTTTTGTCAGTGATGAGCAAACCGGAGGGCGAGGCAGAAGAGGAAGAAGCTTTTATTCACCCAAGGGAACGGGGATTTATATGTCTTTACTTTTACAACCCACCATCGGCATAGAGGATGCAGTCCATATTACTACGGCAACAGCGGTTATAGTGGCAAGACACATAAGAGCTTTTACCGGGGCTGATGTAGGAATTAAATGGGTAAATGATTTATATTTATCCGATAAAAAGGTATGTGGTATTTTAACGGAAGCTGTTATGGAACCGGATATGACAGGCCCGCCGGCGGTAGTGGTGGGGATCGGTATTAACCTGAGTACGGAAGTTTTCCCGGAAGAGTTGGCTGAAATTGCAGGCGGACTCGGTGTTAAGGAAGGAACTCTTTCTCAGAACAGTCTCATTGCCCGAATTACAAATGATTTACTGGCATTCGCAGAGAATATGCAGGATTGTTCTTATATGGAGGATTACCGTAAAATGTCCATTGTGTTGGGGCGGGAAATTCGTTATAATGAGGGCAATGTGCTCATTCGCGCCAGAGCCTTGGATATTGATTCTGAAGGCGGTTTGATGGTAGAGTTGGAGAATGGTTCGGTTAAAGTTTTAAAGACCGGAGAAATTACGGTGCGTTTGGCAGAATAGGAGATTAAAATGAAGATTATTTTTATAAGACATGCTGAGCCTGATTACTCAATTGATTCTTTAACAGAAAAGGGCTGGCGGGAAGCAGAGATTTTATCGGAAAGAGTGAAAACATGGAAGGTAGACCGATTCTTTGTGTCGCCTATGGGAAGAGCCAAAGATACGGCATCCCTATCATTAAAGAAATGTAACAGGGAGGCGGAAGAACTGCCTTGGTTACAGGAATTTTATTATCGCGTGAAGAGTCCTTTTAACGGAGAAGATATTATTGCATGGGATTTTATGCCGGCATATTTTTCAAAGCAGGAAGAACTTCATGATAAAAATAAATGGCATGAAACAACACTGATGAAATCCGGGAATATGGGTGAGCATTATAAAGAAGTATGTGAAGGTTTTGATGCCATCTTAAAAGAATATGGTTATGAGAGAGAAGAAGGTGGAATGTATCGTGTTAAGAAAAGCAGTGATGCGACTTTGGTTTTCTTCTGTCATCTGGGTGTCAGCTTTGTCATTATGAGTCATTTACTTGGAATAGCACCGCCTGTTTTATGGCAGGGATTTTTTGTGGCGCCTACGGCTGTTACCATACTCGGATGTGAGGAGCGTACTCCGGGGGAAGCAGCATTTCGTGTGCAGATTATGGGAGATACCAGACATTTGTTAGAGGCCGGTGAGCCGATTTCAGCCTCCGGGTATTTTACGGATACATTCCAGTTATAAGAGAAATGTGCGGTCCAAGGATTTATAATGTCAAAGTTTTTGGATGATTATGTATTAAGATAAAAGTATAGAAAACAGGAGAGAAAGAATTATGATGAATCCGGCAAAATTATTAACTTTAAAAAAAGAATGGGAAGGTTTCGCACAGAGACATCCCCGTTTTATGCAGTTTATTATGACTATTTTTCAGAATGGAATGGGAGTTGGCAGTGTAATTGATGTGACGGTTACTTTGCCTGACGGAAGAAGCTTCCAGTCTAACATGCGTCTGACACAGGAAGATGTAGATTTGGTGAAAAATATCGGAAGTATGATGTAGTATGCATATTTTATGGTAAAAATTCTCATACTGATAACATCTTGATACGGAAAGGTGGAACAGTATGAATAAGCAAATCGGTGTCAGCAGTACCAAATTGGAGTCACCTGTTTTTATCAGGGAATGGGCATCTGCGGTAGGAAAAAAAGAAGGAGAAGGTCCTTTAGGCGGATTATTTGATTTTACAAGTGGAGACGATCTTCTTGGAAATAAAACGTGGGAAGAAGCGGAAAGTGCTTTTCAGAAGAAAGCAGTTTCCCTTTTATTTGAAAAGGAACAAAGCGCCGTTAACAGTGTTCGTTTTATACTGGCAGGGGATTTGCTGGGACAGGAGATTGCATCCTCCTTTGGATTGAAAGATTTTCGTGTACCGATGTTTGGTTTGTATGGGGCCTGTTCTACTTGCGGGGAGTCTTTAAGTCTGGGTTCCATGTTAATTGATGGTGGCTTTGCGGACCAGCTGGTTTGCGTTACTTCAAGTCATTTCGCCAGTGCAGAAAAAGAGTTTCGCTATCCACTTGACTATGGCAGTCAGCGACCGCCTGCGTCTACATGGACGGTAACGGGAAGCGGAGCATACTTACTTTGTAAGGATAGGGATACAAATTTTAATGATAAACAGAAAAGCGAACTTTCACAAAAGAACAGCGGGATATACAACAGTATGCCTGCCTGCTTTATTGAACGTAAGCATGAAGTTGCAATTACTGCAGTTACAACAGGTAAAATTATAGATTACGGAATTAAAGATTCCATGAATATGGGAGCTTGCATGGCTCCGGCGGCTTGTGATACCATATATCGTCATCTGAAGGATTTTGAGCGGCAACCGGATTATTATGATAAAATTATTACCGGAGATTTAGGCATTGTAGGACAGAAAGTTTTATTGGAACTTTTAAGTCAAAAAGGTTTTGACATCAGTGACCGGCATATAGATTGCGGTATTGAAATATTTAACAGTAAGGAGCAGGGAACCAATGCAGGTGGTAGTGGTTGCGGTTGCGCAGCCAGCGTTTTGGCGGCATACCTTTTGCCGAGGATTGCCAGCGGTGAGTGGAAACGGATCCTATTCCTGCCTACCGGCGCTTTGCTCAGTAAAGTCAGTTTTAATGAGGGTAAAAGTATTCCGGGCATTGCTCATGGGGTTGTCATCGAACAAATGTAGGCAAATATCTAGGGGATAAATTCGGTAAAATGACACAAAACAGAAGTTGTTTTGAATTACAGTATGAAAAATAGTAAAAGCAGGTACGATAAGATGAAAAAATGGTTAGGAAGCGGCATGCTTCTTTTGACAGCGGTTATATGGGGCGTAGCCTTTGTAGCCCAAAGCGTTGGCATGGATTACGTAGAACCGTTTACGTTTAATTTTGCAAGATATATTATCGGCGGCATTGTTTTATTGCCGTTTCTTGCATTAGGAAATGAAGGAACAAAGAAAACGGTAGTAATGTCAGAAGAAGACACTGCAAATAAAAAGAATTTTATAGCAGATGATGCTGTAAAAAGAAAAAAGAGAATTAAGAAGTCTGTCTTGGGAGGCATAGGATGCGGTTGCTTGTTATTCTGCGCCAGTATGCTTCAACAGTTTGGCATCATGTATACCAATGTAGTAGGGAAGGCCGGTTTTATTACCGCTCTCTATATTATTCTGGTGCCGGTATTGGGGCTTTTCCTTAAGAAAAAAACCAAGCCTTTGCTTTGGATATGTGTTGCAGTTTCGGTTGTAGGGCTTTATCTTTTATGTGTATCCGACGGCTATCGATTGGAACTTGCGGATATATTACTTTTGGCATGTGCATTATTTTTTGCATTTCATATTATTTTTATTGATTCTATATCTGCAAATACTAATGGAGTATTGGTATCCTGTGTGCAATTTTTTGTTTCCGGACTGTTTTGTATGATAGCGATGTTTCTTTTCGAAAAACCTAGTATTGCCGGTATGTTAAAAGCATATATTCCCATACTTTATACCGGTGTATTATCCTGTGGTGTGGCTTATACTTTCCAGATTCTCGGTCAAAAGTATGTGGAGCCCACCAAGGCATCTTTGATTCTTTGCTTGGAATCTGTGGTGGCAGTATTGGCAGGTTGGTTGCTTCTTAAACAGTCGTTAAGTGTGCGGGAATTGATAGGGTGCATTGTTATGTTTATTGCAATTATAATGGCTCAGTTTGTACAAAAAGAAGAACCGGAAGTTAAGCCGGAAGAAAATGCGTCCTGACAGATGCATAATTTTCCAATAGTTGCGTAAGCTATAAGCAAATATTTATATTAAAATGACCTTTAAAATACGTGATTATTTTCATAAGTACATAGACATCCTCTTGGATGTTTATGTACTTTTTTGTATTCACGGAGGTTCATATGAAGGATAAAATTTTTGGAGTGCTTCAACGTGTGGGACGCTCCTTTATGCTCCCTATTGCGATTTTGCCGGCGGCGGGATTGCTTTTGGGATTCGGAGGCTCTTTCAGTAATCTGACTACGTTGGAAACCTATGGTTTAACAGGGATTATGGGGCCCGGAACCATCTTAAATGCAATCTTTATTGTTATGCGTGATGCCGGAGATATTGTATTTGCCAACTTGCCCATTATTTTTGCGATTGGCGTAGCAATCGGTATGGCAAAACAGGAAAAGGCGGTAGCAGCACTGGCTGCGGCTATTGCGTTTTTTATTATGCATGCATCTATCGGAGCGTTAATTACCATAAGCGGTGGCCCGGAAAATATGTTAAGCGGGGCAACGGCATCGGTGTGCGGAATTACATCTTTACAGATGGGGGTATTCGGTGGTATTTTAGTTGGTCTTGGAGTAGCGGCTTTGCATAATCGCTTTTATAAAATTGAATTGCCCCAGGTACTTTCCTTTTTTGGTGGTACAAGATTCGTGCCGATTATAAGTGCGCTGGTATATACATTGGTGGGAATTGTAATGTTTTTTATCTGGCCTTTTATCCAGTCTGCAATATACGCAGTAGGGGATTTGGTTTTGAATTCCGGATATTTCGGAACCTGGATTTATGGTTTGATGGAGAGATTGTTAATTCCCTTTGGACTTCATCACGTATTTTATCTGCCTTTCTGGCAGACTGCTCTTGGCGGTACGTTGGAAGTAGACGGACAATTGATTGAAGGTGCGCAGAATATTTTCTTTGCTCAGCTTGCATCCCCTAATGTAACCCAATTTGCAGTGTCTGCTACCCGTTTTATGTCAGGAAAGTTTCCGTTAATGATTTTTGGTTTGCCCGGTGCGGCATTGGCCATGTATCATACTTCACGTATTGAAAATCGTAAAAAAGTAGGAGGACTTCTTTTATCAGCAGCATTGACATCCATGTTAACCGGAATTACAGAGCCCTTAGAGTTTACCTTTCTTTTTGTAGCTCCGTTATTATATGGCATTCATTGTGTATTTGCAGGTTTGGCATATATGTTGATGCATATATTTAATGTGGGTGTAGGCATGACATTTTCCGGCGGTTTGGTGGACTTATTCCTTTTTGGTATTTTGCAGGGAAATGCCAAAACTAACTGGATATGGATTGTTATCGTAGGAATCTTCTATTTTGCGGTTTACTACCTTATTTTCCGCTTCCTGATAAAAAAATTAGATTTAAAAACACCGGGGCGGGGAGAAGAGGAAGATATCAAATTATATAGCAGGAAGGATATGGAGGATAAAAGAAGCAATTCAAAATCTCATAACCAAGGTGAAGGGAGTACCGCGGCAATGCTTTTATCAAGAGATATTTGTTTGGGCTTGGGCGGAGTAAAAAATATCTCAGATGTTGACTGCTGTGCTACAAGATTAAGATGTACCGTGCATAAGGCAGATTTGGTAAATGATGTTTTATTAAAACAAACGGGTGCATCAGGAGTGATTCATAAAGGTAGTGGTGTGCAGATTATATACGGTCCCAGGGTTACCGTAATTAAATCAGATTTGGAAGAATATATTGAAAAGTTTCCGGAAGGAGAAGATGAGGAAGTGAGCATGAAAGGTTGCAGTAAAGTGATTTATGCAGATGAAAATGCAGAAGAGAAGATGGGAGGGGGCAAAGAAAAAAGATTGACGAAGTCGGTGGTTATTTGCAGTCCGATTACCGGTGTTGCTTCTGAGTTGTCGGAAGTTCCGGATGAAGCATTTTCGCAAAAAATTGTAGGTGACGGTGTGGCAATTACTCCTTCGGATGGTAATATTTATGCGCCGGAAGATGGAGAAGTTGTTTTTGTATACGATACAAAGCATGCTATCGGATTTTTATCCTATACAGGTATTCCGCTTCTTTTGCACATTGGTATTGATACGGTGAAATTAAACGGACAGGGCTTTGAAGTGCTTGTAGAAAGCGGACAAAAGGTAAAGAAAGGTGAACTTCTTATGCGGGTGGCTCTATCTTACGTGAAAGCCAATGCACCCAGTACCATGTCGCCGGTGATTTTATCTGAAATGAGCGAGAATCAGAAAATCAGAATTCTGAAAACAGGTAAAGTAGAAGCCGGAGAAGAGTTGTTTGCAGTGGATTTCTATGAGTAATTCATGGCGATACTGTTGAGAAACATGTTTTTTTATGAAAACAGATTAAGAAGGTGAAAAAAGAGTATGGTATATATTAAAGCGTTTGTAATAGGCGGATTGATTTGTTTGCTCTGCCAGATACTTTTAGAGAAGACCAAAATGATGCCGGGGCGAATTATGGTTCTGCTGGTATGTCTCGGAGCGGTACTAAGTTTCTTTGGATTATATAAACCATTTTTGGAATTTGCAGGCTCCGGAGCTTCCGTGCCCCTTCTTGGATTCGGTCATGTTCTTATGGATGGAGTCAAAGACGCAGTGGACGAAAATGGTTTCTTGGGAATATTCCAGGGAGGATTTAAAGCGGGAGCTGTAGGTACTTCAGCCGCATTGATTTTTGGATATATTGCAAGCTTGATTTTTAATCCGAAAAGCAGGAGTTAGGAGGAATAGTAAAAGGAGCGAGAGTTTGTAATACTCAAGCTCCTTAATATTTTATTTTTAAGTATATGGTTTGAATTTCTCTATCCTCTTCTTATCCCCAAATCCTAAAGGAACCTTAGAATGGTCACTCAACAGCGCATAGCTTTTCTCAATCTTCTCAATATGGTTGTAATTCACCACATATTTCTTGCCAAGAAGTAAGAAGGAATCAAACGGCTGCAACACCGGAATCAACTCCTGTAATGTACCTAACTGCATAATGACACGACCGTTTTTTAGAACAATTTTAGTGCGGTAACCATCGGGATATGCGTAGATGAAGTCATCTTCATAGATATAATATGTATTTAAGTCATCTCTGACTTCGATGGTGGGAGCTGCTTTCTTTTTATTGGCATCAACCATATTAACTATGTCGGTCAATTCCTCCGGCTTGAAAGGTTTATTAATATAAAAGAGATCTACCGGCGGTTTCGCGTAATCTTTATAATTAATTTTGGAAGTGCACATTACAATCGGTGCAACTACACCTATTTCACGTAACAAAAGAGCAGTTTCCATACCATAAGGAGGAAGCTGCGTCATATCAATAAAAAACAAGTCATAAATCATGGGCGACTTGGTCAATGCATCTACGTTTCCGTAGGAATCAATATATAAAATTCCGGCTGTATCTTTCCGGCGGTCCGATTCCCGGTCCAGTAATCTTTCTAAGTGCTTACGATCCGCAATATTATCATCACAAATTGCTATATGCATGGCAACGTCCCCTGTTTCCCTTTTGGTAATAATCATTTTATATAAGATGTACATTATCCCCTAAACATCTTACATTATTTTATAAAAGCTTAATTTCGCCCGGTAAAAAGAAGAGTAAGGCAATTAAAATAATCTGAATAATTAAAATAGCGGGCATTCCCCAGGTGAAAGAACGGTGTTTTGTTTTATGCCGGAAGAGATACATACCGGCAATGGAACCTATGCTTCCGCCAACACCTGCAAGAATAAAAAGAGTGGCTTCCGGAATTCTCCAAGCACGCTTCTTTGCTTTCCATTTATCAATGCCCATCACAATAAAAGCGATGATATTAATAATAACCACATAAGAAATGAGCCAGTAGATTGTTTCCATAAAGCCACCCTGTAAATTCTAAAACACAAAAATTATAAGCTACGTCAATGTATCTTTCATATCGAAATTAAAATACTATTTCTTTAATTCGCCAACTTCCTGCATTTTTAATGCACGAACCTTGCATGAGAGACCGAAGAGATTGATAAATCCTTCTGCATCATGGTGGTCGTACATATCACCTGTTGTAAAGGAAGCAATGCTTTCGTTGTAAAGTGTGTAAGGAGAAGTAGTACCTGCCTTAATGATGTTACCTTTGTACAATTTGAATTTTACTTCACCGGTTACATACTGCTGTGTGGATTCGATGAATGCCTGAAGAGCTTCACGAATGGGTGTGAACCACTTTCCTTCATATACGATATCAGCAAACTTGTTTCCAAGGTCTTTCTTTAAGGTATATGTATCTCTGTCAAGGATGAGTTCTTCCAACTGCTGATGAGCTTCGTAAAGAATGGTTCCGCCCGGTGTTTCATATACACCGCGGGACTTCATACCAACTACACGGTTCTCAACGATATCAACAATACCGATACCATGCTTGCCGCCCAGCTTGTTTAATTCACGGATAATATCTGAAACCTTCATAGCTTTGCCGTTGATAGCGGTGGGAACACCCTTTTCAAAAGAAAGTGTTACGTATTCGCCTTCATCGGGAGCCTTCTCGGGAGTTGTACCGAGAACCAAAAGGTGATCAAAGTTAGGTTCGTTAGCAGGATCTTCCAATTCGAGACCTTCGTGGCTGATGTGCCAGATGTTGCGGTCACGGCTGTAGCTGCTGTCAGCTGAGAAAGGAAGGTGGATACCGTGAGCTTCACAGTATTCGATTTCTGATTCACGAGAATCCATTGTCCACTTATCATTACGCCATGCAGCGATAATCTTTAAATCGGGAGCAAGTGCCTTGATACCAAGTTCAAAACGAATCTGGTCATTACCCTTACCGGTTGCACCGTGGCAGATTGCGGTAGCGCCTTCCTTACGTGCGATTTCAACCAGTCTCTTAGCGATAACGGGTCTTGCCATTGATGTACCGAGAAGGTACTTATTTTCGTAAACTGCGTGTGCCTGTACGCAGGGAACGATGTATTCGTCGCAGAATTCATCAATAACATCTTCGATGTAGAGTTTCTCTGCACCGCTTAACTTTGCACGTTCCTCAAGTCCGTCAAGTTCGCTTTCCTGACCGCAGTCAATACATACACAGATAACTTCGTAGTCAAAATTCTCTTTTAACCAGGGAATAATGGCTGTGGTATCCAGACCACCGGAATATGCCAATACAACTTTTTCTTTCATTTTTGTATCCTCCTGAAAATTATAATTCGCGTTCAACAAACCTAATATACAACACTATTTTGTGAAAAGCAAGGCTAATTTAAAAAAAGTTTGCATAAAAATGCATAAAATAATGCATAAAATGCAAAAATATGCATAATATGCAAGAAAGCTGAATAATTTTCTAAAAAAAGCTAGACTTTTTCAAAAATAGTGATATGATAACAATGATATATTGGAAAAAGTACTCTTTGCGAGGATGTATAAAATGCATTTTTATGCATGGCAGAGTTTTGGAGGATACATGAAAGATAATAATAAGGTAATCATTCGTGTGATGACAGCAGATGATTACGATCAGATAAAAGCATTATGGTTAAGCATCAAGGGCTTTGTAATTAGAAGTGTGGATGATTCGCGTGAAGGAGTAGAAGCTTTTCTAAAGCGAAATCCCACCACCAGTGCAGTAGCGGAAGTGAATGGTGAAATTGTGGGCGGTATTTTATGCGGACATGACGGCCGACGGGGATGTATGTATCATGTGTGTGTCCGGGAGGATTATCGCATGCAGGGTATTGGTAAGCAGATGGTAGTTTTTTGTATGGATGCACTGCGACGTGAGAAGATTAATAAGGTTTCGCTGATTGCTTTTACAAGGAATGATATCGGAAACCGATTCTGGAATCAGATCGGTTGGACCAAACGAGAAGATTTAAATTACTATGATTTTACATTAAATAAAGAAAATATCGAGAAGTTTAATCAATAGGAGGATATTATGGAAATAATCAAGGGCGGTGTGACCGCGGCAAAAGGTTTTGAGGCAGCAGGTGTGGAGGCTGCAATTAAATATAAGAACAGAAAAGATATGGCACTGGTTTACAGTGCAGCCCCCTGTAAGGCGGCAGGCACTTTTACAACTAATGTGGTAAAGGCGGCTCCGGTACTTTGGGATAAAGACATTGTAGATAATTCTCCTGCTGTACACGCAGTTGTGGTAAATGCCGGAATTGCCAATGCATGTACCGGTAAGCAGGGCTATGCGTATTGTAAGGAAACAGCAGAAGTGGCATCAAAGGTATTAAATGTGCCGGAGAATTCCGTATTGGTTGCATCTACCGGTGTAATCGGTATGCAGCTTCCCATGGACCGCATTGCTGCAGGCGTTGAGAAACTTGCAGATGCCAAGGCAGAAGGCTTGGAAGCAGGCCTTATGGCAGCCCAAGCCATTATGACCACCGATACCGTATCCAAGGAAGTGGCAGTGACTTTTGATATTGACGGTGTAACCGTAACCATGGGTGGTATGTGTAAGGGAAGCGGTATGATTCATCCCAACATGTGTACTATGTTAGGTTTTGTAACCACTGACGTTGCAATCAGTAAGGAACTTCTGACCAAGGCATTAAAAGAAGACGTTGTGGATACGTTTAATATGATTTCCGTAGACGGTGATACATCCACCAACGATACATTGCTGGTACTTGCCAATGGATGCGCAGGCAATAAAGAAATCGTTGCAGAAGATGAAAATTATGAGAAGTTTAAGGAAGCACTTCATTATGTAAATATGACTCTTGCCAAAAAGATGGCAGGAGATGGTGAAGGTGCCACCGCACTTTTTGAAACTAAGGTAATCAACGCAAAGACTAAAGAAGATGCGAGAACTCTTGCAAAATCCGTAATTTGTTCAAGCCTTACCAAGGCGGCGATTTTCGGTCATGATGCTAACTGGGGAAGAATTCTTTGTGCGTTAGGTTATTCCGGAGCGCAGTTTGATCCCGAGCAGTTGGAACTTTTCTTCGAAGGTGGCGGAAAGCGTATTCAGATTTATAAAGATGGTGTTGCTACAGACTATAGCGAAGAAGAGGCAACTGTTATTTTATCCCAGCCGGAAGTGACTGTTGTGGTAGATATGAAAAACGGCAGTGAAGAAGCTACAGCTTGGGGTTGTGATTTGAGCTATGATTATGTTAAAATTAACGCGGACTATCGTTCGTAAGTTTTTACAGATAAAATGAATGCAGAATCATCTGCAGAATGAAAGGCAAGGTAAATGCAATGGAAAAAGATATGGAACAGTTATTGGCGAAGGCGAATGTCTTAATTGAAGCCCTTCCCTATATTCAAAAATATAATCGTAAAATCATCGTTGTAAAATACGGCGGCAGTGCAATGACCGATGTGGAATTGCAGAAGAAGGTAATCGCTGATGTTACTCTTTTGAAACTGGTTGGTTTTAAGCCGATTATCGTACATGGCGGCGGTAAGGAAATCAGCCGTTGGGTTGATAAAGTGGGCAAGACTCCTGAATTCGTAAACGGTCTTCGTGTTACCGATGCGGAAACCATGGAAATTGCGGAGATGGTACTTGGTAAAGTAAATAAGAGTCTTGTGTCCATGGTACAGGAGTTGGGTGTTAAAGCAGTAGGTATCAGCGGTAAAGACGGCGGACTTTTAAAAGTAGATAAAAAGTATTCCGACGGTAAGGATATCGGTTTTGTAGGTGATATTAAGTCTGTAGATACTAAGATTTTATATGATTTATTGGAGAAGGATTTCCTTCCTATTGTTGCCCCTATCGGCTTGGATGATAATTTCCAAAGTTATAACATTAATGCGGATGATGCGGCTTGTGAAATTGCTAAGGCTGTAGGTGCCGAGAAGTTAGCCTTCTTAACAGATATCGAAGGTTTGTATCGTGATATTAATGATAAAAGTTCTTTTATTTCAAGAATCAGTGCTTCACAGGCGCATGAATTGATTAACAGCGGCATTATCGGCGGCGGTATGCTTCCGAAATTAAACAACTGTACTTCCGCAATTGAAAGCGGTGTAAGCAGAGTACATATTTTAGATGGCCGTATGCCTCATTGCCTTTTACTTGAAATCTTTACTAAGAAGGGTATCGGAACTGCTATCATTGCAGATGAAGATCCTTTGAATTATGAAACAGAACATTAGGGAGATAAATTATGCAGAATATTATAAACGAAGCAGAATCTGTTCTGCTTCATACCTATAATCGTTTTCAGGTGGTATTTGACCATGGTAACGGTGTTTGTTTATATGATACCAATGGCAAGGAATATCTTGATTTTGTATCGGGTATCGGTGTATTTGCATTAGGTTATAATAACAAAGATTATAATGATGCTTTGAAGGCTCAGATTGATAAAATTCTTCATACTTCAAATTATTACTATAATGAGCCGGCCATTGCTGCAGCCAAAGCATTGACTAAAGCAGCACAGCTTGACCGCGTATTTTTTACAAACAGCGGTGCGGAAGCGGTGGAAGGTGCTATCAAAGCGGCAAGAAAATATGCGTATAACAAAGATGGTCAGACAGATCATGAAATTATCGCCTTGGAGCATTCTTTTCACGGCAGAACCATGGGTGCTTTGTCTGTAACCGGAACACCGAAATACCGTGAAGCATTCCAACCTATGATTGGTAATATTAAGTTTGCCGAAATGAATGATTTTGAAAGTGTTTTATCGCAGGTAACGGATAAAACCTGTGCCATCATTATGGAGACTGTGCAGGGTGAAGGCGGAATTTATCCCGCAACGGAAGAATTTTTGAAGCAGGTTCGTGTACTCTGTGATGAGAAGGATATTTTATTGATTCTGGATGAAGTGCAGTGTGGTATGGGCAGAACCGGTTATATGTTTGCATGGCAGAAGTTTGGTATCCGTCCTGACATTATGACTACTGCTAAAGCGTTAGGCAGTGGGGTTCCCGTAGGTGCTTTTCTTATGACACAGAAAGTGGCAGACAGTTCATTAGTAGCGGGAGATCATGGAAGTACTTATGGCGGTAATCCTTTTGTAGGAGCTGCAATTACCAAAGTATTTGAAATTTTTGAAAAAGAAAATATTTGCGGTCATGTACAGGAAGTCGGCGCATATTTAGAGAAAGAATTGGATAAAATTGCGAACAAATATGATGTGATTGAGTTACGTCGAGGTGCAGGACTTATGCAGGGACTTGTATGTAAGGAGCCTGTTTCTGCAATTATAAATACTGCATTGGAAAAAGGACTTGTATTAATTAATGCGGGAACCAATATTATCCGTTTTCTTCCGCCTCTCACTATTACCGAGGCAGATGTGGATCGTATGATTGCAATTTTGGATGAGTCTTTTGCAGCCAATGTATAAGTAAAAGGAATATAAAAAATATGACAAAAAAGATACTTTCCATCGTTTTGCTTGCATGTATTGTTCTTCTTGCAGTAACTGCAAGGTTTTATGTGCCTAAGGCAGACGGTAACGATTTGGAAGATAAAGATACACACAATATAACTATATGGTATACGGATGAGACGATGGAAGCTTATTTGAATGAAGCAGCTATTGCTTATCAGGAACAGACCGGTATTGCAGTAAGAGTTCAGTTGGTATCAGGTTTGGAATACTTGGAGAGCATCCAGGAAGATACCCTTCATGGTGAGGGCGGTCCAGATGCATATATCGTAAATAGCGATTCTTTGGAAAAAGCCAGACTTTCCGGGCTCGCTTCTGAGATGAAAGACCCGGATGGGATATTAAATACTGCATATTTTCCGCAAGTGGCATTGGATGCAGTTACTTATAACGGTAAGTATTTAGGATATCCGTTTACCTATGAAACAACAGCGTTCTTTTACAATGATACCTATCTTACACAAATGGCGCAAAAGGCTATAGAGGCCGAAACGGATACGGTAGTGGGAGAAGAAACTACAGGAGAATCGGAAGAAAATACAGAACCTGATTCTGAAATTGCAACTGCAGATATTTCGGAAGAAGCCATACTGGCAAAGAAAGCAGAGATTTTTCCGACATCCATGGTTGATGTGTTGGAGTTTGCCAATACACATGAACCGGCAGAAAAAATGGAAACATTTCTTCTGTGGGATGTGGCAGATGTTATGTATAATTATGGTTTTGCCGGCGCATATATGAATGTGGGTGGAGTTTACGGAGATAATAGGGCAGAAATTAATATTTATAATACGGATGCAATGTATTGTTTGTCTGTATATCAGGATTTTAATCAGTTCTTTTCCATTGATGCCGAAGAAGTAGATTATGAAGGTGTAAAAGCAGATTTTATTGATGGTAAAATCATGTTTACCATGGGCGGAACCAATATGTTAAATAGTATTGAGCAGGCTATTGCAGACGGAACTTTTACGGATACTTATGGTGTTGCCTCTATTGAAATGTTGAATGCAAATTTGGCTTATAAGCCTTTATCCGTAACTACGGCTGTTGTTGTAAATGATTATAGTGAAAAAAGGGAAGCGGCAGAAGATTTTGCGCAGTTTGTAACCTGTGAGTATGTTGAGAATTTATATGCCCGTTCTGGAAAACTTTGTGCTCATTATCTGGAAGAATATCCTGTGTCGGCTATGCTTGACATGATGACCTGTTATGAGAACAGTGTATCATTGCCTAAGATTGTAGAGAACAGCAATTATTGGATTTTAGCAGAGTTATGTTATACCAATATCTGGGACGGTAATGATGTAAACGCAGAGTTAAGTGCATTATCTGCTCAGGTTAAAAAAGAAATATCCGGAGAAAATGTTACGGAAGAATATTTGGAGACTCCGGTTATTCAGGAAAGTTATATTGCGGAAGAGTAATATGATTTGCACTGTTTCAAACAGATAATTTAAAAGAATAAAACCAATTGTTTTGTACAAACTAGAATTATATTCAGGAGGTATAAAATGATTGGTTTTTTAATTGCAATTTTATCCGGTGCACTGATGAGTGTACAGGGAGTATTCAATACACAGGTTACTAAAACATCAGGAATGTGGCTGGCAAGTGCCTTTGTACAGTTTACCGCGCTGATTGTATGCGTGGCGGCGTGGCTGATAAAAGAAAGAACACCTCTTAACTCGCTTTTTCTTGTACAACCGAAATATATGTTGTTGGGAGGCGTTATAGGCGCTTTTATAACCGTTACGGTCATTAAAGCCATGGAAATGTTAGGACCGGCCAAGGCGGTTATGTTTATTGTAATATCCCAGTTGCTTATTGCATATATCATAGAATTATTTGGAATGTTTGGGGTAGAAAAGCAACCTTTGGAATGGCGCAAAGTGATTGGAATGGTAATTGCCATTGTGGGAGTGATTTTATTTAAATGGTAAAATATTTGTCGTAAAAATGCCGGAAAAATTTCGGCATTTTATCTTGTAATCCATAGTAATTTACATTAAACTGAAAGTAGCGGTCAGTTTGAGGGACTTTTGTGCAAGTACACGAAAGGAGACCGGTAAATGGTTAGAAAAATATGGAATATTATTGGATTTTTAATTCTTATTATTGGTGTTTTTACAGCATGCAAAAATGAGGTTTTATTATTAGAAGAAGACACAGGACTGAGCACAGAAATATTGTCAGATGAGGGACAAACTGATACAGATGATGAGCGGAACGGTGAGAATGTTCAAGATGTTTCAGATGATACCATTTATGTACATATCTGTGGGGCGGTTGTAGAACCGGGGGTATATGAGTTGCCCGGCGGCAGCAGAATCTATGACGGAGTAAATCAAGCCGGAGGGTTTGACGGCGAAGCGGATACGGAAGCCGTTAATCTTGTAGATGTGCTGGCGGACGGAGAACAGATACGCATTCCGTTTGTTGGAGAAAATGTGTCCGGCGCAGAGGATGGTCTGATTAATATTAATGAGGCGGATTTGGATACATTGTGTCAAATTCCGGGAATCGGCGAAAGCAGAGCGCAGGCAATTGTGGATTATCGACAGGAACATGGCGGGTTTCAAAGTGTGGAAGAATTAATGCAGGTTCCGGGAATTAAGGAAGGAATTTATGCCAATATTTATCCGTATATTGAATGTAAATAAAAAAGAATACATTATATATTGTGTAAAAGAAGTACGAAAAGCGGAGGAGAATCATGAGTAATAAGGTATTGGTAGTAGACGATGAAAAGTTAATCGTAAAAGGATTGAAATTTAGCTTGGAGCAGGAAGGCTTTAAGGTGGAATGCGCATATGACGGAGAAGAAGCATTGCAGTTGGCAGGGAAGAATAAATACGACATTATTCTTTTAGATATCATGTTGCCGAAAATTTCCGGAATGGAAGTGTGTCAGCAGATTCGAGAATATTCTAATGTACCGATTATTATGCTGACGGCTAAAGGCGATGATATGGACAAGATTATGGGATTAGAATATGGTGCAGATGATTATATTACCAAGCCGTTTAATGTATTGGAGGTAAAGGCAAGAATGAAGGCGGTTATGCGTCGCCTTGATCCGCCCCAAAAAGGAAATCCTAATTTGATTCTTACCGGAGATATTCGTATGGAAAGGGATTGCAAGCGACTGTATATAAATGGTAAAGAAATCAATGTTACCGCTAAAGAATTTGATGTGTTAGAACTTTTGGTATTGCATCCGGGAGAAGTATATGACAGAGAGAGTCTTTTGCGTGCAGTATGGGGAGATGAATTTCCGGGAGACGTAAGAACTGTTGATGTGCATGTCAGACGTTTGAGAGAAAAGATTGAGCCCAATGCCAGTGAACCAAAGTATGTATGCACAAAGTGGGGACAGGGATATTACTATAAAGGATGATAAGAAATGAGTTTGCTTGAGCGAATAAAAGGTGAACTGAATAAAATCACTGTGCTTCGCAGTTTAAAGTTTCGTATGTTCTTAATCATTATGACAGTAGGACTGATTTGTTGTCTGGTCATGCGTTTCGGAATTATTCAAAGTTACTTTAATCGTGCTGTCGAAGTACGAACCGGTGATGTGCAGAATCAGATTAAAATTTTGGCAGATCATTTGATTACTTACAATTATCTGCAGGATCCTACTTCGGAAGTTGTCAACGCGGAATTGAATATGTTATCTAATTTGTATGACGGACGAGTTTTGATCATTAATAACAGTTTTAAGGTAATTAAGGATACGTATAATGTCAGTCAGGGGAAAACCATAATATCAGAGGAAGTAATTCGCTGTTTCAAGGGTGAAAGTATTTCAAACTATGATGATAACAATAATTACATAGAAATGACAGTGCCTATTACCATAACGTTGAATGATACTCCTCAGGTGATAGGTGTTATTTTAACCAGCGTCTCGGCTGACAGCATTATGACCAATCAGGAAATCCTGGACCGTCAGGCCATTCTAATCGCTATTGTATTACTGATTATTGTTTTTGCAGTTGCCGTGGCGATTCCCCGTGTTGCCATGCAACCTTTTGATAAGGTAACAAATGCCATTAATCAGGTTAAAGCCGGATTTACGGATGAAAAAATTGTAGCAGAAGATTATACGGAGTTGGAGCATATCGTGGATGCATTTAATCAGCTGCTGGCGCGTATGAAAGTTTTAGATGATTCCAGACAGGAGTTTGTATCAAACGTATCCCATGAATTAAAAACACCGTTAACTTCGGTTAAGGTTTTGGCAGATTCATTGAATACGCAGGAGAATGTTCCGGTGGAATTATATAAAGAGTTTATGTCGGATATCGTGGATGAAATTGACCGTGAAAATAAAATTATCAATGACTTATTATCTCTTGTAAAATTAGATAAAGCGGCTGCAGATTTGAATATTGAAAGTGTCGATATTAACAAATTGATGGAATCCATTTTTAAACGTCTGATGCCTTTGGCAAAAGAGCAGGGGATTGATTTGATATTTGAAAGCCAGCGTCCGGTGACAGCAGAGGTTGATGAAGTAAAATTGTCGTTGGCCATTACGAATTTAATCGAAAACGGTATTAAATATAATAAGAAAGATGGTTGGGTAAAAGTAATTCTGGATGCTGATCATCAGTTTTTTACCTTCGAGGTTTCTGATTCGGGAATTGGTATTTCAGAGGAAGAACAAAAACATATTTTTGAGCGATTTTACCGTGTTGACAAATCACATTCAAGAGAAATCGGCGGAACCGGTTTGGGTTTGGCAATTACACGTAGTACCATATTGATGCATAGAGGTTCCATTAAGGTAACCAGTGTTTTGGAAGAAGGAACAACTTTTACGGTTAAACTTCCATTATCGTATATTCAATAAAGGTAATATAAGGATTATAAAATGAGAAAATGGTTAGGTCTGATGTGTCTGCTGGTGTTAAGCCTTTGTTTGTTAGGGTGTAAGGCAGGCGCAGATGGTGATGAAGAACAACAGAATATTGTACAGGTGTATTATATTAACAGAGATGAGACTGCAATCCGCGCTGTTGAATATCAGGTAACATCGGTAGAGAAGACGGAAGCTGTGGCAGAATTATTGACAGTATTAAAAACGGAGCCGGAAGAGAATGAATTAAAAGCTACTATTTTTTCTACGATAGAGATATATTCCTGCCGGCTTAGTGAGGGAAGATTAATCATCGATTTCGCGAAAACCTACAAGGATATGTTACCGACTACAGAAATTTTGGTGCGTGCAGCAATAGTACGTACAGTCACACAGGTAGAAGGTGTGGAATATGTGGAGTTTGAAATTGAAGGTGAATCAATGATTGATTATGCCGGAATAGTTGTGGGAGCTATGACATCAGGGCAGTTTATAGACAATACAGGTACTGAAATCAATGCTTATGAAGAAGTTACTCTGCAGTTGTATTTTGCTAATGCAGATGGAACTGCTTTGGTACCGGTGTCGCGGAAGGTGGAATATAATACCAATGTTTCGTTGGAAAAACTGGTTATGGAACAGTTGATTAAAGGCCCTGATACAATGGATGCCAATCCAACGATTAATCCTGAGACAAAGATAATTAATGTAACGGTAAATGACGGTACCTGCTATGTGAATCTGGATCAGACATTTCTTACACAGGTATATACCGTAAGTTCAGAAGTAACTATATATTCCATTGTAAACTCGTTGGTAGAGCTGGATAATGTTAATAAGGTGCAAATCCTTATTAATGGTGAAAGTGAAATAAGTTTCAGAGAAAGCATGAATTTAAATACTACATTCGGAAGAAACCTGGATTTGGTAGAAGAGAAGTTGCCACAGGGAGCAGAATAAAATAAGAAATCAGGAATAATATGAAAAGACCTTTTATGTGTTTTTGTATTCTGCTTATGGTTATCAGTATTCTGAGATTTTATGTAATAGACTACGGGTCGCCGCCCGGAGAAATGCCTCAAGAGGCAGTTACTTTACAAGGGCGGTTAGACTCGAGGGAAGTTAAAAGCGGATATACGATTCTTTACTTATCAGATATTTTTTTCTATGACAATTCTGTCAAGGAAATCTCTAATTACAATTCAATAGGACTTCGATGTTATATCGAAGAAACAGAGGATTTAAAACTTGGACAGCAAGTTGCTGTACAGGGCTTTTTGGCGTTGCCACAGGAAGCCGGAAATCAGGGAGAATTTGACGAAGCTTCCTATTATAGCCGCATGGGATATAAATACGTTTTGTATGAAGGTAAAATTCTTGCTAAGAGCAGGGAATACGATATTTTATTGCAACTGCTTTATGATTTTAAATGTTACGCGAAGATGCAGATAAATACATATTTGGAACAAACAGATGCAGGAATCATGTCGGCAATGCTTTTGGGAGACAAAACCAATATTGACAATGATACGAAGTTTTTGTATCGCTCTATGGGAATTTATCACATATTGGCAATCAGCGGATTGCACATATCCTTGATAGGGGGATTTTTATATAAGCTGTTAAAAATTTTACGCATTAAACCGACGATAGCAGTTCTTTTAAGTTTAGGCATGGTTATATTTTACGGGATTATGATTGGTATGCCACCTTCAGCGTTGCGGGCAATCATAATGTTTGGCTTTGGGCTGATTGCGCCGCTTATTAATCGCAGTCATGACAGATTTACGTCTCTGGCGGTGGCGGGAATTTGTCTTGTGGGCATAAATCCGCAGTTGATAGAGGATGCCGGTGTACAACTATCTTTTTTGGCAGTTTTGGGCATCATAGGACTATACCCAACGTTTCTTAACATACATCAACAGCATATGAAGATAGCTGATAGTGTATGGATAAGTTTTGCTGTCAGTTATATAACTCTGCCTGTTATTATGCAAACATACTATGAGATTCCGATGTACTCCCTGATACTCAACGTGTGTATCGTACCGTTTGTGCCGACGTTGATTGGTTTGGGGTTACTGATTATTATGTGCGGGAACTTACTGCCTGTGGTGGCAGAACTTTGTGCATGGCTTATTAAATATATTTTATTGTTTTATGAAAAAATACTTCTATTATTTCAAAAACTGCCCGGTAATACTTTAGTCACCGGTGCTCCGCAGATATTTAAAATTATTATTTTTTATGTTCTATTAGGTGTGCTTGTTTTATTTATTTATAAAATAAAACGAAAATTATTGATTCGCTCCTTAAAAAGCGAAAATACATATATGGAAGGGCGACAGGCGGAATATGTAAAAGAGCAGAGATGCATTTTAAGCATACTGATTCGGATGAGAATCGCTCAGGTAATAATTATGCTTATATTGGTTCTGGTTTTATTGCTTCCGCAAAAGTATGATTGCCGTATTACATTTCTTGACGTGGGGCAGGGCGATGGTATTTGTATAGAGACTGACAATGACGTATATCTTATTGATTGTGGCAGCACTTCAAAAAGCGGAATCGGGCAATATATCGTAAAACCGTTTTTACAATATCAGGGGATTACGAAAGTGGATGGTTGGTTTTTGACACACCCTGACAGTGATCATGTCAGCGGCTTTAAGGAGTTATGTGAAAGAGAAAATATGGATGGTATAAAAGTTGAGACTCTATATATTCCATTGGCTTTGGAAAAAGAATTTGCTGATTTGATTTCGCTGGCAAAACGGAAGGGTATAGGAGTAGTTTTATTAGAAAAAGGAGATACTTTAACCTGTGGAGAATTAGAATTTATGGTGATTTCTCCTGATAAAAATACTTTTTATAAGGATGAAAATGATGCCTCTTTAGTATTGTATTTACAATACGAAGAATTTACGGGATTATTTATGGGAGATGCTGGTTTTGTGGCTGAGCAGGCCGTGAGTGAAGCCGGAATAAAGGATATTTCATTGTTAAAGGTGGCCCATCATGGTTCGGCAATTGAAGCAAATTCATTTGAATTTATTGAAGGGACTTCTCCTCGTCTGGCAGTAATTTCCTGCGGAATAAATAACAGCTACGGACATCCTCATGAGGAGGTTGTGGAGCGCTTAAAAACGTCCGGCAGCGTAATATGCAGGACGGATAAAATGGGGCAAATTTCCATTATATTTAAAGGGGAGAAAATGAGAATCGAACACTTGTAGAATACCCTATCTTTTTCTTGTTAAATGAATCTAACGTATGGTACAATGCTATTGTAGCAAAAAACTTTTTTACACTGAAGAAAGGGGCAGGATGTGAAGCAGATTGAAGAGTACGTAAGAAGTATTCCGGATTTCCCGGAAGAAGGAATTATTTTCCGGGATGTTACCAGTGTTTTACAGGATGCTGAAGGCTTAAAACTGGCAATCGATTCCATGATGGAATTATTAGATGGGGTAGATTTTGATGTGATTGTCGGTACTGAGTCAAGAGGATTTATTTTTGGTGTGCCGATTGCATATGAAATGGGAAAGCCTTTTGTGCCGGCAAGGAAAAAAGGTAAATTACCTTGTGAGACAATTTCGGTAAGCTATGATTTGGAATACGGAAGTGCAGAAGTGGAAATGCACAAAGATGCTATTAAACCCGGACAGAAAGTTGTATTGGTAGATGATTTGATTGCTACGGGCGGAACCATTGAAGCTTGTGCTAAAATGGTAGAGATGCTTGGCGGAGAAGTGGTTAAAATTATCTTTTTAATGGAACTGGCCGGATTAAAAGGCAGAGATAAGTTGCAGAAGTATGATGTGGCTTCGGTCATAACCTATGAGGGCAAATAGGAGGAAAAGGTATGCTCGAAAAATTATTTAAGCTGAAAGAAAACAAGACAAATGTTAAAACAGAAATTATTGCCGGTGTTACAACTTTTATGACTATGGCATATATTTTGGCAGTGAATCCTAATATTCTTTCCGCAACCGGAATGGATGCGAATGCAGTATTGATTGCTACTGCGCTTGCTTCTTTTGTAGGAACTCTTTGTATGGCATTATTTGCAAATTATCCGTTTGCGTTAGCACCCGGTATGGGACTTAATGCATATTTTGCGTATACGGTTGTTTTGCAGATGGGCTATTCATGGCAGATTGCTTTGTTGGCAGTATTTGCGGAAGGAATTATTTTTATTATTCTTTCTTTGACCAATGTGCGAGAAGCGATTTTTAACGCAATTCCCATGACATTAAAATCAGCGGTAAGCGTGGGTATCGGTTTATTTGTTGCTTTTATCGGATTACAGGATGCCAAATTGATTGTACACAGCGACGCAACATTAATTACCTATCAGACTTTTAAGGGAGATACATTTTCTTCTGTCGGTGTAGGTGCAATTCTAGCTTTAATCGGTGTTTTGATTACAGCGGTTCTTCTTGTTAAGAAAGTAAAGGGCGGTATCCTTTTAGGTATTTTTGCTACATGGATTCTTGGTATTCTTGCAGAATTGGTTGGCATTTATGTACCCAATCCCGATGCAGGAATGTACAGTACAATTCCTTCGGCATTAATTAGTTTTGATTTGAGTTCATTTAGCTTAACTTTTGGTCAGGTATTTAAGGCTGACTTTGCAAGTATTGACTGGATTAATTTTATTGTTGTTATATTTGCATTCCTTTTTGTTGATATCTTTGATACATTGGGAACCTTAATCGGCGTATCAAGCAAGGCAGATTTCTTGGATAAAGATGGTAAGCTTCCCAAGATTAAGGGTGCTTTGTTTGCAGATTCCATTGCAACGGCGGTAGGTGCGATTTTCGGTACATCTACAACCACGACTTATGTAGAAAGTGCTTCAGGTGTAACTGCAGGTGGTAGAACAGGTTTGACAGCGATTGTAACAGGTCTATTATTCCTGTTATCTATGTTCTTCTCACCTTTGTTTTTGACAATTCCTTCTTTTGCAATTGCTCCGGCATTAATAACAGTAGGTTTTTATATGATGGGCTCTGTGGTTAAGATTAATTTTGAAGATATGTCAGAAGCAATTCCTGCATTCCTTACCATTCTCTTTATGCCTTTGGCATACAGTATTTCAGAAGGTATTGCAGTAGGCGTTATTTCTTATACATTAATCAACTTGATCTGCGGTAAGTTTAAGAAGTTAACACCGCTTATGTATATTTTAACAGTATTGTTTATTTGCAAGTATATATTCTTATAAAAATTTAGCGGATGTATGCTTTGAATTGTTTTTTATAACAATGATTATTTTAAGATACCCGGAGGGAACATGTACGCGATAAATGAGGATTTAAAAACAGGTAAATACAAATCCGTATATCTTTTATATGGACCTGAAGGGTATCTTGTTAGAAGATACCGGGATAAGCTATTGCAGGCTTTTTGCGGAAACGGAAGCAAGAAAGCATTGAAAGATGATATGAATTTTAATGCTTTTATGGGAAAAGATTTTACGGTGGAGCAAATAATTGATTTGGCAGAAACCCTTCCCTTTTTTGCAGAACGCAGAGTGCTTTTGATAGAGGATTCCGGACTTTTTATGAAAGATGGAGATAAGCTGGCGGATTATTTGGCGGATAAGCCTGAAACTACTGTTTTTATATTTGTAGAAAGCGGTGCGGATAAGCGTTCTAAATTATATAAGGCTGTTACGAATGTCGGACATGCGGCAGAGTTTCGTGTACAGGATGAAGATACCTTAAAACGTTGGATTGTTTCTTTGGTAAAAAAAGAAAACAAACAGATTACCGTTCGGGCGGTAGAATCTCTTTTGGAACGCACCAATTCGGATATGGAGCTTTTATCTCAGGAGCTGGAGAAACTGTTCTGTTATGTGCAGGATAAAGATGCGATAGATTTGCCGGATGTGGAGGCTGTATGTACTACGGTCATCAGTAATCACATCTTTGATATGATAGCGGCCATGGCAAACAAAAATCAAATGGAAGCGTTGCGATTATATTACGAACTTCTTGCACTTCGTGAACCTCCAATGAGAATTCTGAATTTAATCGGACGTCAGTTTACTCAACTTTTAACCATCAAAGATTTGAGAAACAGAGGCTTCGATAAAAGAAAGATTGTTGAGAAAACTGAGATAAAGCCTTTTATTGTAGATAAGTATTTAGCACAGGCAGGAAAGTTTCCTATAACTACATTGAAAGAAGCTTTGGAAGATTGTGTACAATTTGATGAAGCGGTTAAAAAAGGTAATATGAGCGATAGGTTGTGTGTAGAGCTTTTGCTTGTAAAATATAGTGGGAAAGTAGAAGAATAAGTCCTTTTTATTGTACTTCTGATTTGATACTCTTACCTTGTAAGAAACAGACGGATAGCACAATGAGGAGGACTTTTATTATGAGAAAACATATGGAAAATATTATTCCGGCGGTAGTGATTGTTTTATTGATATTGGTGTTTGCGTTACTTGTGGGAAATAAGGTGTATGCTGAAAGTGTAGAAGCGGCACGTACTGAGCAGAGGGAAGTATTGGAAAGTACCTATCTTACAACTATGCGTGGGGTATTGGAAGAAAGTGGATTTTATAACAGTGGTGTAAATATGACAAAGGCAACCAATGAAGAAGGAGAGTGGGAATATACGGTGATAATTTATAACCGCTCTTTTGAGTGGATGGAGGATTTGGCAAGGGAAGAGTTGGAGAAAGAATTGGTAATGATAGGGGAAGACAGTCTTGGTAAAATTTCTCTTGATTTGTTGGTAAGATAGGCATGACAAAATGGTGAAAAGGAATTATAATAAGAGAGGATAAATTAAATGAAAGAAATACAATTATAAAAAGAGGTGCAGATAAATGAGAGACAATCCCAAAGCAGGAGAAGTTTACAGACATTTTAAGGGAAATAACTATGAGGTGATTTCGATTGCCACAGGTTCTGAAGATGGTGAATCACAGGTGGTGTATAAGGCATTGTATCCTCCTTATACGGTGTATGTTCGCCCCTTGGAGATGTTTATGGAGCCGGTAAATAAAGAGAAGTACCCCAATGCTATGCAGGAGTATCGTTTTGAGAAGATTGATCCGGAAGCAGAGGCGAAGGAAGAAGAACAAAAAATTGATCCACGTTTGATTGCATTTTTGGAAGCAAAAGATTATCAGGCGAAATTGGATGTTTTAGATAGTATGGAGTATAATGTTTCCGAGCAAACCATTATTGCTATGGCAGTTTCCATGGATGTGGAATTAAATGATGGTACCGTGGAAGAGAAGTTCCGTTCTCTTCGCAAGTGTATTCAGACAATGCAGATGTATGAGGGAACAAGATTAAGATAAGATTATATGGGAAGAAGAGAATGCTTCTTCCCTTGCTTTATATTTAAAGAGTTGTTTTACATTTTGAAATGTGAGTTATAAATTTTTGGTTTTAAGCAAAGGATTAGGAAATGAAACAAAAGGAGATACAAAGCCTTCTTGCCTGGTATTATGAAAATAAAAGAAGTTTACCCTGGCGGGAAAATCCGGACGCCTATCGTGTCTGGGTTTCGGAGATAATGCTACAGCAAACCAGAGTGGAAGCGGTAAAGCCATATTATAAAAGGTTCTTGGAAAAGTATCCCGATGTTCTTGCACTGGCAGATGCAAGGGAAGAGGAGTTATTAAAGTACTGGGAAGGTCTTGGATATTATAATCGTGTCCGAAACATGCAAAAAGCCGCCATTCAGGTAAGAGATAATTATAATGGTATCATGCCGACAAGATATGATTACCTGATTGAATTATCGGGAATTGGACCATATACAGCCGGAGCTGTGGCATCTATTGCAGGCGGAGAGAAGGCGCCGGCAGTGGATGGCAATGTTCTTCGCATTATGACTAGGTTAAACGGAGATTATTCCAATATATCCGTGCCCTCTACCATTAAAGCAATTCAGATGGAACTGGCAGAGTGTATGCCCGATGTACCGGGAGATTTTAATCAGGCACTAATGGAACTTGGTGCCACGGTTTGTCTGCCTAACGGTGAACCGAAATGTGAGGAATGTCCGTGGAAGTCAAGTTGTAAAGCAAGAAAACAGGGCATCATTTCGGAACTTCCGGTAAAAAATAAGCCGGTCAAAAGAAGGATTGAGAAGCGTACGCTGATTCTTTTGTCCGGTTCAAGAGGCATTGCGTTACGTAAGAGACCGGCTAAAGGATTGCTGGCAGGTATGTATGAAATTCCGGCACTAAGTGGACATTTAAGGGAAGAAGAAGTTCTGGAATATGTAAAAGAAATTGGCTATCATCCCCTTCATATTAAGCAGATAGAAGACCATGTGCATATTTTTAGTCATATCGAATGGCATATGAAAGCTTTTTTGTTGCGTATTGATGAAATATCGGATAGTATGAAGAAGGATAAAAGAAATGACTTCTTTTTTGTGGAACCGGACGAGATTAAGGATAAGTTTCCGTTGCCGTCGGCTTTTGCACCATATCGTAAGTACATTGAAAGGTAGTATCATGGCAAAGAGTAAAGAAATAAAAACAAATGCAATGCGCATTCTGGATTCAATGAAAATATCCTATGAAAGCTATTTTTATGAGTGTGATGAATTTATAGATGCATTAAAAATTGCTGACCAGCTCGCTCTGCCTTATGAGAAAGTATATAAAACATTGGTAACGAGGGCGGCAAGTAAGAATTATTATGTTTTTGTAATACCCATTGCAGAAGAATTGGATTTAAAGAAGGCGGCAAGAGTGGTAGGTGAAAAGTCTGTAGAGATGATTCATGTAAGAGAGATTAACAGCATTACCGGTTATATCCGCGGCGGTTGTACCGCAATCGGTATGAAGAAAAAATACGTAACTAGAGTGGATGAGTCGGCCAAAGGTTTAATGACTATGATAGTCAGTGGTGGTAAAATCGGTGTGCAGCTGGAATTAAAGCCGGAAGATTTGGTGAGAGCATGTGATGGGGAGTTTGCAGAGTTGGTAGTGTCATAATTAATAATTGTAGTTTTGTTTTTGTACAGGCGCAACAGAGGAGATATTATGAAAAAAAATTCCATACGAATTAGGAAATTATGTATTGCAGCCATGCTTTTGACGCTTGGTTGGCTTCTGCCTTTTTTGACAGGGCAGAACAGAGAATTGGGAAATATACTGTGTTTAATGCATATCCCTGTTTTTATGGCGGGCTTGACATTGGGACCGTGGTACGGGTTGGTGCTTGGTTTTATTACACCTCTCAGTCGCTCTCTTTTGTTCGGTATGCCTCTGCTTTATCCGATTGCCGTTTGTATGGCATTTGAACTGGCAACATACGGGTTACTTAGCGGAATTATATATAAGTTGCTGCAGAAGAAAGATAGTGGTAAGAAATTATTGAAACTGGTGTGTTCTCTCATTGCAGCAATGTTGGGAGGAAGAATCGTGTGGGGGATTGCGCAGGTCCTTTGCGGATTGTTTTCACAAAGTCCTTTTACATGGAGTGCGTTTCTTGCAGGAGCTTTTATAACGGCATGGCCGGGCATTATTATGCATTTGATACTGCTTCCGATTCTGATAACTGCTTTTGAAAAAGCCGGAATATTACATATTGAGACTGAAAAAAATCATGCCTGACAGAATAGATATTTTTATAAAAGAACTGAATAAAAAAATGAAGCAGGGGGGAAGAATTATTCTCGCTATCGATGGAGAATGTGCTTCTTTAAAATCAACGCTGGCACAAGCTTTACAGACGAAGTATAATGCCGGAACCATTCACTGCGACGATTTCTTTTTACCATTGGAATTAAGAACACCGGAACGATTTAGAGAACCCGGTGGTAACATTGATTACGTCAGAATGAAGGAAGAAGTCATAGATAGGTTTAAGGAAAGTGAAGCGATAAAGTATAGAGCATTTGATTGTCATTCCATGAGCTTTGCTGAAACGGTTAGTGTTATGAATACAAAGCTTATGATTGTAGAAGGTGCTTATGCCATGCATCCGTATTTTGATAAGTATTATGATATATCGGTGTTCTTATGTGCAAAAGAAGAAGAGCGATTGCGAAGAATTGCTAATCGGGGGCAGGATGTGGAGCGTTTTATAAACCGCTGGATTCCTTTGGAGAATAGGTATTTTGAAGCGTGCGGAATACGTCAGCGGTCTGATTATGTAGTCGATACGACCCAATATACGGGGCTTACCGATTACATTAATACTTTAAAAGTGTAAAAATATATCTGACAGAACATAATTATGTGACACAATATAAACAATTTGTATTTTTAGAAAGGAAGGTAACAATATGAAATCCAAGGTTTATTTTTCAAGAACTATTACACCGGAAAAGGTATTGGAACTATACAAACTTCTAGGAAAAGAATTATCCGGTAAAGTGGCAATCAAGGTGCATTCCGGAGAAGTAGGTAATCAGAATTTCTTAACACCGGAGTTTTGGAAGCCCACAATTGATTACGTAAAAGGTACTGTGGTTGAATGCAATACTGCATATGAAGGTGAAAGAAATACTACTGAAAAGCATTTAAAAACCTTTGAAAAACACGGATGGAATAAATATTTTGATGTGGACTTAATGGACGCGGAAGGCCCTGATAAGGAGCTTTCTATTCCAAATGGTAAAGTCATTCAAAAAAATTTCGTTGGTAAAAATATTGACAATTACGATTCCATGTTGGTGCTTTCACATTTTAAGGGACATCCCATGGGCGGTTACGGCGGAGCGATTAAGCAGTTATCCATTGGCGTGGCATCTTCTTATGGTAAAGCATATATTCACGGGGCCGGCGAAGCAGAGAAAATCTGGACAGCAGACCATGATTTATTCTTACGTTCCATGGCGGATGCGGCAGGCAGTGTGGTGGACTTTTTTAAGGGAAATGTGGCATATGTGAATGTAATGATGAATATGTCGGTAGATTGTGACTGCTGTGCCGTAGCAGAAGACCCTTGCATGAAGGATATCGGTATTTTGGTATCAGATGACCCGATTGCTATTGATCAGGCATGTATTGACCTTGTATATGCGTCTGACGACCCGGGAAGAGACCATTTATTAGAGAGAATTGAATCCCGAAACGGTGTGCTTACGATTGAGGCGGCAGCAGGTCAGGGATATGGTTCAAGAGAGTATGAATTGGTGGAAGTGTAAACTTTACCCTTGAGCCTTGGTTAAAACTATGTTATAATCCAATCGATTATGTGTACATAAAATTTTATTTATAGATTACGGAGGAAATGAAAATGTATTCATTGGAAGAAATCAAATTGGTTGACCCCGAAATCGCCCAGACAATTGTGGACGAGCAGGAAAGACAGAACAGTCACATTGAGTTGATTGCATCTGAAAACTGGGTAAGCAAGGCAGTTATGGCTGCAATGGGCAGTGTGCTTACCAACAAGTATGCAGAAGGTTATCCTGCAAAGAGATACTACGGCGGATGTGATTGTGTTGATGTTGTAGAAAATCTTGCAATTGAAAGAGCAAAGGAAGTATTCGGTTGCGATTATGCAAACGTTCAGCCTCACTCAGGTGCACAGGCTAACATGGCAGTGCAGTTTGCAGTTTTGAATCCCGGAGATACCATTATGGGTATGAACCTTGATCACGGCGGACATCTTACACACGGAAGCCCGGTTAATATGTCAGGTAAGTACTTCAATGTTGTTCCTTATGGCGTTAACGATGACGGTTTCATTGATTACGATAAATTACGCGAAATTGCTTTAGAATGCAAGCCTAAAATGATTATTGCAGGTGCAAGTGCATATGCAAGAACCATTGATTTTAAGAAATTCAGAGAAGTAGCTGATGAAGTTGGTGCAGTTCTCATGGTAGATATGGCACATATTGCAGGTCTTGTAGCTGCAGGTCTTCATCCCTCACCCTTCCCTTGGGCAGATGTAGTTACCACAACTACCCACAAAACCTTAAGAGGACCTCGTGGCGGTATGATTCTTGCAAATCAGGAAGCTGCCGACAAGTATAACTTCAATAAGGCAATCTTCCCCGGAATTCAGGGTGGTCCCCTGATGCACGTAATCGCAGCTAAAGCGGTTTGCTTTAAGGAAGCATTAAGCGATGACTTCAAAGCATATCAGCAGCAGATTATGAAGAATGCTCAGGCACTTTGCAAGGGTCTTATGAGCAGAGATATTAAGATTGTTTCAGGCGGTACAGACAACCATTTAATGTTGGTTGACCTTACAACCTATGATTTAACAGGTAAGGCAGTAGAAAAGCTTCTTGATCAGGCACATATTACCTGTAACAAGAATACTATCCCCAATGATCCCAAGTCACCTTTTGTAACCAGTGGTGTTCGTCTTGGTACACCTGCTGTTACCAGCCGAGGCATGAAGGAAGATGATATGGATCAGATTGCAGAAGCAATTGCAGCGGTAATCAAGGGTGGCGAAGAGAAAGTTCCTTACGCAAGAGAAATTGTAGACAAGCTTACTGCTAAATATCCCTTAATCTAAGCGGAGAATATAAATGAATTTTTATATAATAAGTAAGACAGCAAAAAGGGCACCTTTTATAAGGCTTGCCCTTTGTCTGTTGAGTGTGATGTTTATCCTGACATTTATCGGGTGTGACAGTGATAAAACTTTGGTACTTACAACAGGCCTGTCAGAGGATGAAATTTTTAAAATTGAATCAGAAGTCTGTACCAGACCGGAAATTATGTTATATCTGACCAATATGCAGAATGTGTACGAAGGGGTATACGGTGAGCAGATTTGGGAAACGGATGTGGATGGAGTATCCATTCAGGAGTCTCTCAAGGAGACGGTGCTTGCGCGTATTTCCAGAGTAAAAGTGTTAAAGCTTTTAGCAGAGGAACAAGGTGTATCGCTTAATAAAGAGGAGAAGCAGAAGGCGGAAGATGCCGGAAAAGAATACTTTGCTTCTTTAAGTGATGAAGAAATAGAAGTTCTTGGTGTTACGGAAGAATTGGTTATTTCCATGTATGAGGAGTATGCTTTGGCGGATAAGGTGTATCATTATCTGATTCAGGATGTGAATCCGGAAATCAGTGATGACGATGCCAGAACCATTACAGTGTCCCATATTTTAATCCGTACCTTTCATGTTGACTTAAACGGTAAAGTAGAGCCTTATTCTGAGGCTGCAAAAGCAGAGGCATTGCAACGTGCCAAAGAAGTGTTACAGCTTGCCAGAGACGGGGAAGACTTTGAGCAATTGGTATTAACTTATAATGAAGATACGAAAGGAAGCATATCCTTCCGTAAGGGTGAGATGCCCGTTGCTTATGAAGAAGCGGCTTTTAACCTTGCTACAGATGAAATCAGCCAGATTGTGGAAACCGAGTATGGGTACTATATCATTAAGTGCACTAACACCTTTGACAGGGAAGAGACGGATGCCAATAAGCTTATTATTTTAGGCGAACAAAAAGAAGAGGCTTTTCAGGCGGTATACGAAGAGTTTCTTGGCACACTTACCGGAAATATAAATCGAAAAGAATGGGATGCAATTACCTTAATTGAGGACGCTGATGTGAATACGAATAGTTTCTTTACTATTTATGAGAAGTATTTTCAAGCAGTAAATATGTAAATAATATAAATTATTAGCACTCGCACAAAGTGAGTGCTAATTTTGTATTGACTTTTCTTTTTACAAGGATTACAATGATACCTGATGAAAAGTTTTATAAGTATGCGCATCATTATAAAACAGATATTTGTACAAAAGAGCGAAATAGAAATGTATGAAAGGAAGTAAAAATACAATGGCAGCAAGAAAAGGAAGTTTGTCAATTAACAGTGAAAATATTTTTCCGATTATTAAGAAGTGGCTCTATTCAGATCATGATATTTTTATGAGAGAGTTGATTTCCAATGGATGTGACGCCATCACTAAGTTAAAAAAGCTTGATATGATGGGCGAATATACCTTAGAGGATGATTATAAGGCAAAAATCAGTGTAGTTGTGAATCCGGAAGCGAAGACTTTAGCATTTACCGATAACGGTCTTGGTATGACGGATGCGGAAGTGGAAGAATACATTAATCAGATTGCATTTTCCGGAGCAACTGATTTCATTGAAAAGTATAAAGACAAAACTAACGATGACCAGATTATCGGTCATTTCGGTCTTGGTTTCTATTCTGCATTCATGGTTGCAGATAAAGTTACCATCGATACCTTATCTTACAAAGATGGTGCCAAAGCCGTACATTGGGAGTGCGACGGTGGTACGGAATTCAGCATGGAAGACGGTAGCAAAGAAGGTGTCGGAACTACCATTACTCTGTATTTAAATGAAGATTGCTACGAATTCTGTAATGAATACCGTGCAAGAGAAATCATTAAGAAATATTGTTCTTTTATGCCTACAGAAATTTATTTGAGCAAGGCAAACTCTACAGATACCCAGACTATCAAGGCAGATGAATTGCTTGAAAATGATGTGATTGTGGAAACCATTGCACCTGAGAAGGACGGAGATGAAACTAAGTTAAAAATCAATAAGCGTCCGGAACTTCTTAACGATACCACACCTTTGTGGACAAAGAATCCTTCTGAATGTGAAAAAGAAGATTATCTTGCATTTTATCGTAAGGTATTTAACGATTACAAGGAGCCTTTATTCTGGATTCATTTGAATATGGATTATCCCTTTAATTTAAAGGGTATTCTTTACTTCCCTAAGATTAATACAGAATACGAATCAATCGAAGGTACTATTAAGTTGTACAATAACCAGGTATTTATTGCGGATAATATCAAAGAAGTCATTCCTGAATTCCTTTTACTCTTAAAAGGTGTTATTGACTGTCCTGATTTACCGCTTAATGTATCCAGAAGTGCATTGCAGAATGATGGGTTCGTTAAGAAAATTTCTGATTATATTACTAAGAAGGTGGCAGATAAGCTTTCCGGTATGTGCAAGACTCAGAAGGAAGAATATGAAAAGTATTGGGATGATATCAGCCCGTTCATTAAGTTTGGTTGCTTAAAGGATGATAAGTTCTGTGAGAAGATGACAGATTATATTCTCTTTAAGAACTTAGACGATATCTATATGACTCTTCCGGAATGTTTGGAAGTAAAACCTACAGATGTGGAAGAAGAAAATGCGACAGATGAAAACGGCGAAAAGATTGAAGCTGAAATTGTAGAAGACGAAACGGATGCTTCTGAAGAGGAAAAGAAAGAAAAGGTTATTTACTATGTAACCGATATGGTCCAGCAGAGTCAATATGTGAATATGTTCCGTAAGGCTAAGATGGATGCTGTAGTTTTAACACACCATATTGATCAGCCTTTTATATCACAGTTAGAGGCTAAGAATGAAGGAATTAAGTTCCAGAGAATTGATGCAGATTTGACCGATGCGTTCAAGGCTAAGACTTCTGCTAAGGCAGCCGAAGAGTTAAAAGCAAAGGAAGAGGAACTTTCTAAGCTCTTTAAGAAAGTGACCAAACAGGACAATGTTGCAATCAAGCTTGAAAAATTAAAGAACAAAGATGTTTCTTCTATGATTACTTTATCAGAAGAAAGCCGTCGTATGCAGGATATGATGAAAATGTATGCGGCTTCCGGTATGGATATGGGAATGTTTGGAAAGGAAGGCCAGACATTGGTATTAAATGCCAACAATAAGCTGGTACAGTATGTACTGGAACATCAGGACGGCGAAAATGTATCCTTAATTTGTGAACAGTTATATGATTTGGCTATGATTCAGCATGCTCCTTTGGATGCGGAAAGTATGACCAAGTTTGTAAATCGTACAAATAAAATTATGCTTTTATTAGCACAGTAAAAGTTAAAGTGGCGGAGAAATTGTCATAATTTCTTCTCCACTTTTTTATGTAAATCAATTAGAAAAACGAAGCGAGTTTTATCAAAAAACAATACTTTTTGTCTTGACATCAAAGAGGCAAAAAAGTATACTTCATAAAGGTATGTTTAAATGGCGAAAGAAGGAGAAAGAGCAATGGGCGGATTTTTTGGCGTAGCTTCAAAAGAAAGTTGCATTTTCGATTTATTTTTCGGAATCGATTATCATTCCCACCTTGGTACAAGACGCGGCGGAATGGTTCTTTACAGTGAAGAAAAAGGATTTGACCGTGCGATTCATAATATAGAAAATTCTCCTTTCAGAACGAAATTTGACAAGGATTTTGCCACAATGGACGGACATCTGGGCATTGGTTGTATTTCAGACCATGAACCCCAGCCTTTGTTGATTCGTTCACATCTTGGTAATTACGCAATTACTACTGTTGGTAAGGTAAATAATCTCAATTCTCTGGCAGAAGAGCTTTTTAATTGCGGTAAGTCTCATTTTCTCGAGATGAGCGGCGGAGAAATCAATCAGACAGAGCTTGTTGCCGCTCTTATTAATCAGAAAGAATCCATTGTAGAAGGTATGTTATATGCGCAGGAAGTCATAGATGGCTCTATGTCTGTTCTTTTGATGACCAAAGAAGGTATTTATGCAATGCGCGATCGTTACGGACGTACACCGATAGTAATTGGTAAGAAGCCCGGTTCTTTCTGTGCATCTTTTGAGAATTTTGCGTATATGCATTTAGGATATTTGGATTATAAAGAATTAGGTCCCGGTGAAATTGTTTACATTACTCCCGAGGAAGTCAAAGTTATGGCTGCGCCTAAGAATGAAATGAAGATTTGTACCTTTTTATGGGTATATTACGGATATCCGACTTCTGCATATGAGGGTGTCAATGTAGAAGAGATGCGTAACCGATGCGGAAAGTACATGGCGCAGAGAGATAATGTAGATGTAGATTTGGTAGCCGGGGTACCGGATTCCGGTTTGGCGCATGCCATCGGTTATTCAAACGAGGCACACAAGCCGTTTGCGAGACCATTTATCAAATATACACCTACCTGGCCCCGCTCTTTTATGCCGACCAAACAGGAACAGCGTAAATTGATTGCTAAGATGAAACTGATTCCGGTAGAACCTTTGATTAGAGATAAGAAGCTGTTATTAATTGATGATTCCATCGTACGAGGTACTCAGCTTCGTGAGACGACGGACTTCTTATTTGACAGCGGTGCCAAAGAAGTACACATCAGACCGGCGTGTCCTCCGATTATTCACGGATGTAAATACTTGAATTTCTCACGTTCCAATTCGGATATGGATTTGATTGCAAGAAGAGTGATTGCAGACAGAGAAAAGGAAGTGACACCGGAAGTTCTTGCGGATTACAGTAATCCTGAAAGCAAGAATTATAAGGAAATGGAGCAGTGTATTTGTAAGCAGATGAATTTTACCTCATTGTCATATAATCGTTTAGATGATATGATAAAAGCAGTGGGTATTGAACCTTGTAAGTTATGTACTTACTGTTGGAATGGTAAAGAATAAATATATAAAAGTAGTAAATGATTGAGTATAGAAAGACATTTTAGGAGGAAGTTATGGGCAAACGTAATGACATTCACAAAGTACTGATTATCGGTTCCGGTCCTATTATCATTGGACAGGCCTGTGAATTTGACTATTCAGGAACACAGGCATGTAAGGCACTTAAGCAGTTAGGATATGAGATTGTATTGGTAAACTCAAACCCCGCTACAATTATGACAGACCCTACAACTGCTGATGTAACTTATATTGAACCCCTCAATGTAGAGAGACTGGAGCAGATTATTGAAAAGGAACGTCCCGACGCATTACTTCCTAACCTTGGCGGACAGTCCGGCTTAAACTTATGTTCTGAACTTGCACAGGCCGGTGTCCTTGATAAATACAATGTAAAAGTAATCGGTGTTCAGGTAGACGCTATTGAAAAGGGTGAAGACAGAATTGCTTTTAAGGAGACTATGAATTCTTTGGGCATTGAAATGGCAAGAAGTGAAGTCGCTTACAGTGTGGAAGACGGTCTTCGTATTGCAGAAGAATTAGGTTATCCTGTTGTATTAAGACCTGCTTATACCATGGGCGGTGCCGGCGGCGGTCTGGTATACAACGTAGAAGAGTTAAAAACAGTTATTGCAAGAGGTCTTCAGGCCAGTCTTGTAGGGCAGGTTCTTGTAGAAGAATCAATCCTTGGTTGGGAAGAGTTGGAAGTAGAAGTTGTTCGTGACTCTAAGAATAACATGATTAGTGTATGTTTTATCGAGAACATTGACCCTCTTGGGGTGCATACAGGTGACTCTTTCTGTTCAGCACCCATGCTTACCATTTCAGAAGATTTACAGAAGAGATTACAGGAACAGGCATATAAAATTGTAGAAGCCGTAGAAGTAATCGGCGGAACCAACGTACAGTTTGCTCATGACCCTGTTTCAGACAGAATTATTGTTATTGAAATCAACCCCAGAACATCACGTTCTTCCGCGCTTGCGTCTAAGGCAACAGGTTTCCCTATTGCTTTGGTATCGGCAATGCTTGCGTCAGGACTTACTTTGGATGAAATTCCCTGCGGTAAGTATGGTACATTAGATAAGTATGTTCCCGGCGGAGATTATATCGTAATTAAGTTTGCTCGTTGGGCATTCGAAAAGTTCAAAGGTTCAGAAGATAAATTAGGTACTCAGATGCGCGCCGTAGGCGAGGTTATGAGTATCGGTAAAACTTATAAGGAAGCATTCCAGAAGGCAATCCGTAGCTTGGAAACAGGACGTTACGGACTTGGCTTTGCAAAGGATTTCCACAATAAGACCAAAGAGCAGTTAATCGAAATGCTTCATACTCCTTCCAGTGAGAGACAGTTTATTATGTACGAAGCACTTCGTAAAGGTGCTACCGTGGAAGAATTATATCAGCTTACTAAGATTAAGCATTACTTCTTAGAGCAGATGAAGGAATTGGTTGAGGAAGAAGAAGCTCTTATGAAGAATAAGGGTGAAGTTCCTTCCAAGGAAGCTTTGGAGCAGGCTAAGAAGAATGGTTTCTCAGATAAGTATTTGAGCCAGATTCTTGCAGTTCCCGAGGATGATATCCGTAATGCAAGAAAGTCTTACGGTATTACTCAGGCTTGGGAAGGTGTACACGTAAGCGGTACAGAAGACAGAGAATACTTCTATTCAACATATAATGCACCTGATTACAGTACAACCAATGAAGAGAAGCCTAAGGTTATGATTCTTGGTGGTGGTCCTAACCGTATCGGTCAGGGTATCGAATTCGACTATTGTTGTGTACATGCAGCTTTTGCATTGCGTGATTTAGGATTCCAGACCATTATCGTTAACTGTAATCCTGAAACCGTATCAACTGATTATGATACATCGGATAAGTTATACTTCGAGCCTCTTACATTGGAAGATGTTTTAAGTATTTATGAAAAAGAAAAGCCTGTAGGTGTTATTGCGCAGTTTGGCGGTCAGACACCGCTTAACTTAGCAGATGACTTAGAGCGAAACGGCGTGAAGATTCTTGGTACACCGCCTGCAGTTATTGATATGGCAGAGGATAGAGATTTGTTCCGTGCCATGATGGAGAAATTGGAAATTCCCATGCCGGAAGCAGGAATGGCAGTTACCATTGATGATGCGGTTGAAATCGCTGAGAGAATCGGCTATCCCGTAATGGTGCGTCCTTCCTTCGTATTGGGCGGACGTGGTATGGAAGTGGTTTACGATCAGGAAAGTCTTAAGAGCTATATGGCAGCAGCTGTTGGCGTAACTCCTGACAGACCTATCCTTATCGACAGATTCTTAAAGAACGCAATGGAATGTGAGGCAGATGCTATCAGTGACGGTACACATGCGTTTGTACCTGCTGTTATGGAGCATATTGAACTTGCAGGTGTTCACTCAGGTGACTCTGCTTGTATCCTTCCTTCTATGCATATTTCAGAGAAAAATCTTGAAAAGATTAAGGAATATACCAAGAAGATTGCGGTTGAAATGAACGTACGCGGTCTTATGAATATGCAGTATGCTATCGAAGATGATGTGGTTTATGTGCTTGAAGCAAACCCCAGAGCATCCAGAACCGTGCCTTTGGTATCTAAGGTATGTAACATCCAGATGGTACAGCTTGCAACACAGATTATTACAAGCGAATTAACCGGCAATCCTTCACCTGTACCCACATTGAAGGAAAGCAAGTATGATTATTTCGGCGTAAAAGAAGCGGTATTCCCCTTCAATATGTTCTCAGAAGTTGACCCCTTATTAGGACCTGAAATGCGTTCTACCGGTGAAGTTCTCGGTATTGCATCAGACTTTGGCGAGGCATATTACAAGGCTCAGGAAGCAACGCAGAATCCTCTTCCTTTGGAAGGAACTGTTCTTATCAGTGTTAACCGTCAGGATAAGCCTGAGGTTCCTGAAGTGGCTAAGGCATTCCATGAGTGTGGATTCAAGATTATGGCAACCGGTTCTACTTATGATTTGATTGTTGCAAACGGTATTCCTGCTGAAAAGATTAATAAGATGCAGGAAGGCAGACCTAACATCGTTGATGCGCTTACCAATAAGCAGATTCAGTTGATTATCAATACTCCTGCAGGTAAAGAAAAGGTATTTGATGACAGCTATGTTCGTAAGTCAGCTATTAAGCATAAAGTACCTTACATTACGACCATGGCTGCAGCGAAAGCAAGTGCAGCAGGTATTGCAGCGGTTAAGAAGAACGGTAAAATTGCCGTGGATTCTATTCAGCACATTCACAGTACAATTACACAGGAATAAGTTTGTGTGTATAATACGCCCCGGTAGGTTTCTGCCGGGGCTAATATTTTGAAAATATTTACCGATATAATATATACGAATATTTAAGGCCAAGAATATTTAGTAAGTCACCATGGATGGTACGGTAAGAAAGTAGGATGCTTTCGAACTGTACTATTTTTGTTTTATATCAGACAAGGAGGGAAAAGAATAAGGCAGTGACTCAATAAGAAAGGAAGAATATTGCGAATTGAATCCAGCGTAATAGGAATGGAGTCCGCCCGAAGATATCAATCTTCGACGATAAAAAACAATCGTTTCATACTTAAGGATTACAGTAATGAACGAACCAGGAATAATGCTTATATGTCTCAGGGAGATGTAGATGCAAAGGAATTAGAGAAAGATGATGCAAATAAGTCGGAAAAGAATGTGAAGGATAAAAGTGCGAAATGGGAGGAACAGCTTTCCGGATTGCATAATACCAAGCTTACCATTCGCGAGTCGGCTACAAGCACTGCAGCACAGTTTCACTATTATTCTACGCGTTACATATTTATGCTTTTATTTGGTGAAAAAGCCCATAGCATCTACGAAGAGGATATGTTTGCCGGGGATATGAATACACAGGGAAGCAGTCGGGCCGTGGGGCAAAATGCTACCTTGGAGTTTATGCCTATGAAGCAGGCAACATTTGTAAGCGAAAACTACTATGAAGAGACAGAGAATGTATTGTATAAGTCTACAGGCAAAGTAACAACCGCCGATGGAAGAATCATTGAGTTTGGTTTGGAACTTGGTATGAGTCGCAGTTTTCAGGAGTATTACAAAGAAGAGTATGATATGTCGCAGTTACAACGTGTTTGTGACCCGCTTGTCATTAATTTTGATGGAAATGTGGCAGGTTTGAGTGACCAGAAATTTTTCTTTGACATTGATGCCGATGGAAAAGAAGACGAGATACATAATTTGGCAGCCGGCAGCGGCTATCTTGCTCTGGATAAAAATAACGATGGCAAGATTAATGACGGCAGTGAGTTATTTGGACCGCAATCCGGAGATGGTTTCGGAGATTTGGCAGAGCATGATGAAGACGGAAACGGATGGATCGATGAGAATGATTCTATCTGGAACAAGTTAAAAATCTGGTGCCGGAATGACAAGGGTGAGAATGAATTATATACTCTTGCAGAGAAGGGAGTAGGTGCAATCTGTTTACAAAAGGCGGCTACAAACTTTGCATTAAAAAATGCTGACAACAGCGACAAAGGTTTTATACGGAGTACCGGTATTTTTCTTTACGAAAACGGAAATGTCGGTTCTGTTCAACACCTTGATTTGGCTCAATAATAATTATAATGTACCTTTTTATATCAGTGTAAAAAACGATATAAGAAGGTACATTTTTATATACAAAAAATATTAAAAATATAATAAAAATTTGTGTAAAAAACTACTTGAAAAACTACAATATTTATGTTTACATAAATTCTGTATAAAATCCTAAAAAAATTAGCGAGACCGAAACTTTTTTGAAATAGTCAGGTCTAATGAAGTGTAATATGGATTTTTAGGGGTGATAAAAGTGGTTTTCAGTAGTTTGGAATTTATATTTGTTTTTTTACCGGTTTTTTTCATTTTTTATGCAATGGCATCCAAAACATGGAAGAATGTCATAATTGTTTTGGGAAGCTTTGCTTTTTATACTTACGGCTCATGGAAAACACCGGAATACATAGCTTTTTTTGTGTTTTCTATTTTGTTAAATTATGCTGTGGGAAGATGTTTAGGTAAGGGAAAAGTCAGGGATGGCATTCTGATGTTTCTTGCTCTGCTTTTTAATGTGGGACCGTTGATTTGGTTTAAATTAAATGCGGATGCCGTGATATTACCAGTGGGTATCAGTTTTTTTACGTTTCAGAATTTGTCATATGTTTTAGATGTCAAAAAAAGAAATATAAAAAGAGAGGAATCATTGCTTAATTATGCAACATATATTTGTATGTTTCCTCAGCTTATAGCAGGACCGATTATTACTTACCGGCAAATGAAAATGCAACTACAGGAGCGATGTGTTTCTGCAGGTAATATTAAAGACGGTATTTCCATGTTTGTTTTGGGACTTGGGGCTAAGGTATTAATCGCCAATCGTGTCGGTAATCTTTGGATTCAGATTCAAGGTATCGGATATGACAGTATATCCACGCCTCTGGCATGGATGGGGATAATTGCGTTTTCCTTACAGATTTATTTTGATTTCTATGGTTATTCTTTAATGGCAATGGGACTGGGCAATATGATGGGATTTCGCTTTCCGCAAAATTTTGCTCATCCTTATCGCTCGGTTACCATGACGGAATTTTATCGAAAGTGGCATATGACATTAGGAAATTGGTTTCGGGATTATATATATATTCCTTTGGGCGGAAACCGAAAAGGTAAAATACGTACAATCATTCATCTGTTTTTAGTCTGGTTGCTGACAGGACTTTGGCATGGAATAAATTGGAATTTTGTGGTATGGGGACTGGGAATATGCATCTTAATTATTTTGGAAAAATTCGTATATAAAAAATTTCTCGAGAAACACAGGTTATTGGGTCATTTATATGTAATTTGTATTATTCCCATGATGTGGTTGGTATTTGCGGTAACAAAGTGGGAAGATTTTGTTATATATTTGCAAAGACTCTTTCCGGTAAACGAAAATATTAATGGTGTATTTGAGGGAGATTATATTAAATACTTTTCTTTATACGGAATTTTCATTATTATGGGGCTTTTATTATGTACAGAAATGCCCGGCAAAATTTGGCGCAGATGCAAAGACAGTTTCTGGGGGAAGATTATACTGTTAATTATTTTTGGAGCATCTGTATATTGTATGTACATGGGGCTAAATGATCCGTTTCTGTATTTCAGATTTTAGAACAACGGAAAAATGCAAAGGAAGGAAATGGCTGTAAGGCTTAGTGAATAGATATGCAAAAGCAAAAAAGAGACGGAGGATATGTGTTTCTTCTGCTTTTGGCAATGCTTGGTATTGTATGCATCATGTTAAATAAAGAGTGGGAGCGAGTTGTTAACGAAGCTTCTATGAATATTCAGGATGTTTATGCCGGCGTTTTCGAAATGGGAGAACATGGATATAACAGAATTTTTGTGAATGGAGATATATCAGTTGAGGACACCAAAGAACTCATGACAGAAGAGAATTTACCGCTTGATGAAAGCGTACCTGATGCAGATGATATATTGACTTATAGTGTCGGAACGACAGATAAAGCATATTTTGACGATTCGTTGTTTATTGGTGATTCCAGAACTGTGGGAATTGCGGAGTATGGTTATTTGGAAAATGCGGATTTTTTTGCTGATGTCAGCTTGAGTGTTTATAAAGTGTTGAATAAAAAGCTGCCGGTTTCGGGAAATAACCGAATTAATTTGGAAACTCTGCTGACAGAGAATAAATACGGCAAGGTTTATGTGATGCTTGGCATTAATGAGTTGGGATATGATTTTGAAAATACTGTGAAAAAGTACGAAGAATTATTGGAACTGATTCGTAAGATGCAGCCGGAGGCTATTATTTATATATGCGGAAATCTGCATGTAACGGAAAAACAATCACTGTCAGATGAGTATTTTAATAACGAGAATATTAATCGTTTCAATTCGGCAATTGCCCAATTGGCAGATGGTGAAAACAGCTTTTATATAGATGTGAATAGCGTATTTGACGATGAAAATGGTAATTTAAGCGAAGAATATTGCTCGGATGAGGTACATGTTATGGGCCGGTACTATACGGACTGGTGTGACTGGTTGATGAAACAGGCAATTATTAAGGCACAATAAGATAAAAAAACAGTTTGATTCATAGATGTAAAATAATGGTACAAATACCACTTTCAAGCGTTTAAAATGACATGAATCTGATATGAAATATAAAAAAGTGCAAAAATCTGCTAAATTTGTGCAAAAATTATAAAAAAATCATTGATTTATCCTAAAAATTAGTTATAATAACAATATAAAGTGAATGAGATAAATATTTTACATGCGCAGGATAAGTTAGGGGTAAGTTACCTGTGGTTATGTGGAATGGTAAAAGGGAAGTGCTTTCTGCTATGGGGACAGCAAATAAGACGAGTACGTTGATACCGTAATAATGCATTGGGTGGTTACAAGTCTGCGAGTCAGACGCTTGGTAAAAGGCATTACGGGAAAGAGTACCTTTTACGGGAAAAAGTTATTTTACATAAAAAAAGCAGTGCAATGGATTGGAAAGGGAAATTCATTATACTGTTTTTTTTATGGGTTTTTAAGGTGACGGGGAAGATTTTGTGTTCGTTTTTCGAAGCACAAAACTTCCCCTGTAGCATCCAGATAAAGATTAAAAAATAGGATAAGTAGATAATCAAGATAGTATGTAGGTGCAAAAAGTAAATAATAATAAAGCGTAAATGCAAATGAAGAATAAATGGAAGTAGCAAAGATATGTCACGTGATTAAGTGTGGAAGATAGACGTAATATGATATAATCAAGATGTTAAGTATAAGTGATATAATGAATGGGAGTGAAGAGATATGACAGAAGAACAGAAGAGAATACGGGAATTATTCGCCAGGCAGATGCAGATTGATTATTGCTGCAGCTTAGATGAATTAAATTCCACAAGGAATGAATATACCATAAGAGAATTAAAGGAAGGACGCCGTCGTTTTAAAAAGGATGATGCCATCCTGAAAGTATTGTGCATTAACGGTAAGTGCATATTCTCCGGCAGGGAGGAGATTCTGGAAGAATGCAAGGATACTTTTGCAGACTTAAACGGAGCCTGGATGTCCCAGTATAAGTATTTATACTGGTTGGATGATTTACTTCTGGAACACAGATATTTTCTGGAGGATTTGCATCATTATTATCTGCCGCTGGGGAAGGAATTACTTTCCAAGGAAGAGATAAGTAAATTATCAGAAGAGTATGAAGTGAAATGGTATGAAGGAGACGAAATTGAGCAGTTCCGCGGTGATGAGCGATTTGTACATGCTTATTCCTTTTTACCGGATGCACCGGACGTATTAGGGGTAGCTGTTTTAAAGGATGGACAGATTCTTGGAATGGCGGGGGCCAGTGCAGACAGCGATGTAATGTGGCAGATTGGAATCGATGTAATGCCGGAGAGTAAAGGATGCAATTTAGGACCCTTTATTACCATACTTTTAAAACGGGAAATTTTACTACGCGGAAAACTTCCCTACTATGGAACCGTAGAGTCTCATATCCAATCTCAGAAAGTGGCGATAAAGTCAGGATTTCTGCCGTTTTGGGCGGAAATTAACAGTGCGCCGTTGCCGGAAAATGAGGACTGAAAAAGAGTCCTAAATTGTGTCAAAAGCGTCTTTTAAGGGGTTGTAGTGAATGTAGGCGGACTTGTCTTAAAAGTACAAATCTGCTACAATATTTCTTTGATGAAAAAAGCATCTGAAATGGCTGTTTGATTTATAAAACAGGCATAGTGGCGGATGCTGATATTAGTAAGTTAAAAGTAAAAAAATAAGTTAAAGGAGGGCGTGTGTTTGCACGCATAATGTATTATGGCAGAATGTTCACATGACTGCGGAAGTTGCAGTGAAAATTGTTCAGAAAGAGACCCGAAAAGCTTCTTGGAGAAGCCTCATGAGTCTTCCAATATTAAGAAAGTAATCGGAGTCGTAAGTGGTAAGGGCGGCGTAGGTAAGTCTTTGGTTACGTCTCTTATGGCAGTATCCATGCAAAGAGAAGGTTTGGCAACCGGTATCTTAGATGCGGATATTACAGGACCTTCCATCCCTAAGGTGTTCGGTCTTACAGAGAAAGCTTACGGCGACGAAAACGGTATCCATCCTGTAACCACTACCACGGGTATTGACGTTATGTCCATTAACCTTTTATTGCCGGATGAAACAGACCCTGTAATCTGGCGTGGACCTGTAATTGCAGGAACCGTAAAACAGTTTTGGACAGATGTGCTCTGGGGCGATAAGGATTATTTATTCGTAGATATGCCTCCCGGAACCGGTGACGTGCCTTTGACGGTATTCCAGTCCCTCCCCGTAGACGGAATTATCATCGTGGCATCACCTCAGGAACTGGTATCCATGATTGTGGAGAAGGCAGTTAAGATGGCAACCTTAATGAAGATCCCCGTACTTGGCATTGTAGAAAACATGTCTTATTTTGTATGCCCGAATTGCAATGAAAAGCACTATATTTATGGTGAAAGCCACATCGAAGAAATTGCAGAAGAATACGGCATCAAGCATGTGGCAAAGATTCCTATGGATTCCTCTCTGGCAGCAGCCTGCGACGGCGGTATGATTGAGCTTTATAAAGGAGAATGGCTCAATGAAATGACCGAGATGTTGAAGGGCATTTAAGGGATAAAATTCGCCGGTGGTTTACTGCCGGCGGATTAGATACATACGGCGGGGGATTGGTATGAGAATACTGGTTTGTGATGATGAGAAGATAATTTGTGATAGTTTGCAAATTATGCTGAAAGAATATTTTGAACAAGAGAATATAGATGATATTAAAATTGTAAATTATCAAAGTGGAGAAGATTTACTGAGTGACCGCGGTCAGAAAGATATTGTTTTTCTGGATGTCAAGCTGGGTGGAAAAGATGGGATTGCTGTCGGTAAGGAACTGAAGAAAAGAAATCCTAAAACAATTATTTTTATAATAACAGCTTTTGATGAATATACCGACGATGCTTTTCGCATGCACGCATTTCGCTTTTTTAAAAAGCCAATTGATAAAGAAAGATTGTTTATTAATTTGAAAGAGGCGTTAACGCAATACTGCACAGCATACGGCAAGATTAGTATAGAAGACAATCATAGTCTTTATTCACCATATAAAACAGATGTTATTTTTATTGAATCAAAAGATCGTGGGAGCATTGTCCATACAAGAGGCGGTAAATATTATTCATCAAATAATATAGAGTCATGGCTGAAGATTTTAAAAGAGGAATGCTTTTATCATTCCCATCGAAGCTTTATTGTTAATATGGACTATATATCTGAGATAACCGCAGATCTTATTCGCTTTGAAAATTACGATTCTTGCGCATATTTAACGAAACGCGATTATAAAAAATTTAATGCGGTTTATTCAAGATATTTAAAGATGAAGCAGTAAAAAAGTAATTATTTTACATATAAAATTAGCAGAAAATCCATTGTAGTAATTATTAAACTACAATGGATTTTTTTGCTTATTTTTTTGTTTGTCAAGTACTTTTTTCACGTTTTTATGTCGTTAATTGTCAAAAAAACGTCGTTAATTGTAAAAGGGGTTGTTTTTTTGTGGAAAAAAGGTTATTTTACAGCAAACTGAAGTGGGATTATTACAAGAACTATATTTGAAGTTCGGTGGGAGAATTAAATGAATTTTGACGTTGCATATTACACAGAGACAGGAAACAAAAAAGCTGTAAATCAAGACAGTATTTGTATAAAGCAGATAATAAAAAATAACCAAAAAATTGTGATGGCAGTAATATGTGACGGCATGGGTGGGCTGTCACTTGGAGAGTTGGCCAGTGCAACAGTTGTTCAGGATTTTAATAATTGGTTAAAAGATAAAATCAGTGAATTAACAGTAAACGTGCAGATGAATTCCATTAAAGAAGAATGGAATCAATTATTACATAATGCAAATAATAAAATTCTTAAATACGGAAGAGAGAATGGAATTCAATTAGGAACAACAGTTACAGCGTTATTATTATTTGATGATGGACGTTATCTGGTAGCGCATGTGGGTGACACCAGACTTTATTACATTAATAACGAGATGATATGTCAAATTACAGAAGACCAAACATATGTGGCAAGAGAAATAAAATTAGGTCATATGACAAAAGAACAGGCAGAACAGGATTCGCGCAGAAATGTATTGCTACAATGTATTGGTGCTGTAAATGGTTTGCAACCGGAATTTTACGAAGGACAAATTAGTGCTGATTGCTATATGTTGTTATGTTCAGACGGGTTTCGGCATCAGTACCATGAGGAAGAAATAATGAAAGCTCTCAGTGGTGATATGGTACAAATGAGTAAAGAGAATATGCATTCTTTTTTACGTAGTGCCACAAATTTATGTATGCAACGTGGGGAGACAGATAATATATCATCTGTTTTAATTAAGATAAACTAGGCGGAGATGTAAAGTGGCAGTTATAGGTAGTGTAATTGAAGGAAAATATGAAATTTTAAAATTAATTGGAAAAGGCGGAATGTCAGAAGTTTATCTTGCGATGGATAAAAATCTGAATAAGCAGTGGGCTGTAAAAGAGATTAAGAGACAAGCACGCGATAAAAACAATGAAGTGATTGTTCAAAGCGCCATCGCTGAAGCTAATATGATGAAAAAGCTGGATCATCCCTGTTTGCCTAGGATTGTAGATATTATTAATCGTGATGATGTTATCTATGTTGTAATGGATTATATAGAGGGAGAGCCACTAAGTAAAGTCTTGGAGCAATATGGTGCACAATCTCAGGAGATTGTAATTGAGTGGGCTGAGGATTTATGCGGAGTGTTGGATTATTTACATACCCAGAATCCGCCTATCATCTATAGGGATATGAAACCGGCTAATATTATGTTGCAACCAAACGGAAATATTAAGCTTATTGATTTTGGTATTGCAAGAGAGTATAAAGAACAGAATTTGGAAGATACGGTATGTTTGGGTACGAAAGGATATGCAGCACCGGAACAATTTGGCGGCAAGGGGCAAACTGATGGACGAACGGATATATATTGCCTGGGTGTTACATTATATCATCTTCTGACAGGAAAGAACCCCTGTGAACCGCCATATGAAATATATCCTATAAGATATTGGAAGCCTGAATTGTCTTCCGGACTGGAAAATATTATTTTAAAGTGTACAAAGCTAAATCCGGACGACAGATATGATTCATGCGCAGAGTTATTATATGCACTTAGGCATTATGAGGAAGCAGATGATGAATATAAAGCATATCAGAAGAAAAAACTGAGTTATTTTTTACTTACTTTGATTGCATCACTTGTATTTTTGGTTGTGGGAATTTTAGGACAAGTATTAAAGGTTAATGAGGAAAATAATAATTATGATACTTTCATAATACAGGCTGATACCGCTTCTGATGCAAGCATGCGTGCACAATATTATATAAAAGCAATTGAAATAAGACCTGCATCTTTGGAGGCGTATTATGGATTAATTCAGGCATATAAAGACGATGCAGTTTTTAGTGTGGAAGAGGAAGCACAGTTACAGACAGTCATGAGTACTAATCTTGTTATTTTGCGAGAACAGCCGGAATATGCAGCATTGGCTTTTGAACTGGGTAAACTTTACTGGTACTACTACGACTATGGAAAAACAGAGACAGCGGATAATCAGATTACAAGAATGAAAAGTTCTATTCAGTGGTTTGAAGATGCTCATGAGTATGGAAGCGTAGATGCGGATTATTATGTAATAGCTGAGGTATATAAGGAAATTGGGATGTTTCATAAAGATGTAACCTTGAATGTAGAAGAAGCATCCGATGCCGGAACTTATTTGCCATATTATGAGCACCTAAAGGAATTATTTGTAATTGCAATGCAAGAAGAAAACGAAATGATTTGTTTGGAAGTATATAAGTTATGTAGCAACTCCATAGAAAATTACACAAGAAAGTTTAAGATTGATGGAGTAGAAAAAGAAGACATAGAGCAGTTTTACGCAGACATTATAACGGCGACTGAAAGTATGTCAACAACAACAGATAAAACAGATAATTTACGCAATGAGATTATTGACAGAGAAGGGTATGTGAAGCTGGCAATCAATAGTGCGTATGCAAAGGAGTAGGAGTAACAAGGTGACAGCACAAGTATATGGTATTATTTCAATTTCTTCATTTGTATTAAGCGGTATGATGCTTTTGGCATCAATATTTCTTTTCTATAAGTTGAAAATTAAAGCTGTGATTGGTGAGTTGTCAGGAAAAACCGCGGCAAAACAGGTTGAAGAGATAAGAAGACAAAACAGAACAGTCAAAAAGAGAGCTTCCGTGCTTATGGGTGAGGGAAAAACAAATTTATTAGGGGAACAGACAAGTTTGTTTGCAGAAGAAACAGAGATGTTGCAGGAAGAGACCACAGTACTCGGTGCGGTTGATTTGTCGTCAGATGTGGGAACTACTGTATTAAATGAAACAATAGTCCTACAGAGTGAGAATGATGAAGTGACAACAATACTTTCACAAGGAATACAAGAAGACGAAGAGTATATGGTTTTGGATGAAATCATGGAAATACATACAGAAGAGGTAATAAAGGGGTAAATATGAAGCAAAGGGTTATTTTATACAGTAAAAATATAGTGATTATTTTGGGTGTTGTTATTAGTTTTCTTATAGGTGCATATACCCTGGTTGTTGCAGAGGAACTGCTTGTTACACCAACGATTCAGTGGTCTTCCGGTAGTAATGTAGTTTATATGAAAGGAAATGAAAAGAATATATCGTTATCGGGTTATGTAAATGATTATGACGATGCTAATGTAACTAAAATTGTGTGGACAGATGCGCCGTTAGCATCTTTAGATAGTGAAGAAGCAAAAAATTGGGCGAAAAATGAAAATAACAATTGTGCCTATCTTAATGGTGGTAATTTTTATATAAATTTAAGCAATTTAAATGTAACATTTGATGCTGATTTTTCGTTATATTATTATCCGGTAAAAATAAGTACAGGTACGTCTTCTTCAGGAAATAACGGAGCAGAAAGTGCTGTTCAAATTTATAATCCATCAATAGTTACTTTTAAAATTGATAATGTATCACCGGTTGCTCAAATAAGTGCAGAGAAAATTACAAATCCCTTTTACTATAATAATTCGTATTTGGATATAAAAATTGAAGCTACCGATTCAGGGTTAGGCGTTGAATATGTTGATTTATATGTAAAAAGAATCAGCAGAAGCGATAGAGAAAATAATATAGATATAAATAATATTGAACCGACAAAGTATGTGCTTAATCATTTATCTGTGGAAGATGATAGATATATTGCAGAGTATGATTTGTATTTAGAACCAAAAGAGTATGAGTACATAATATATGCGGTTGCCAGCGATGGCAAAAACAGGTCTGAAGTAGTATATCTGACTGATATGGAAACCGGAATTATATATGAGGCAGATGCACCGGCTGTTAGTATAGCGCCTCAGGAAGAGGTAGCATATCAAAGAGATGATTACTATTTTGATAAGGTGCATCATTCATTTGATATTAATATAAAGGATGAATTTTCGGGAATCAGTTTTCTTGAAGTAAAAATTAATGAAAACAAAATCACAACGCAATACGGTTCGGGAGCGGCTATAGCAAAAGACTATGATGCGGCTAACACAAAAGAATTAAATTTAGTAATAAACACATCGCAAGCAACTGCGAATGAAAATGGCATATATACCATTAATGTAACGGTCTCTGATTATGCAGGCAATGAAACGCAGGAAGAGATAACATTACGAATTGATGAAGCTGCTCCTACAATTGAAAATATTATTTGGAATCAAAACTCTTATGACGATTCAGCGTTTGCGGAGGTGGGTGATAAATATAATAATTTTGGTAATGAGAAAACCCAGGTGGTAATTCATGCGGCTGACGATGAGAATGGTTCGGGTGTTAAAACGATCAAATATTATTTCGAAGATTCAGCAGGAAACAGTACAGATGTTGCTTCTGTTGCAGTAGATGATTCGGGAGAGGCAACTTTTGAAATCGAGCCTGATTTTAAGGGATTTATTTACGCAGTTGCTGTAGATAATTTAGGCAATGAAACAGAAGAATATATAACGATAAGCGGTATGATTCTGGAGAAACAGGAGACACATGATTTAGAAGAGCATATAGCTTTCCAATTGGCAGCTACTGATAAAAAGGATAATCAGGGTAATCCCTTATATTCTGCAGATACTTCTGCGACTTTGATAGTAAAGGATGATTATGCAGGGATAAAGGAAATTGAGTGGTCAGTCAGTGCACCGAATGATACCGGATGCAATGACGGCGGTATACTTAAAATTGATAAAGAGGGAAAATTAGATAGTAAGGATTGGGAAGTAATAACAGAGGATTTGAATTTAGTTACATCTGCACAAATTGCTATTCCAATCACACATAACAGCAATGACGTTGTTATCAAAGTTAAAATGACTGATAACGTGGGAAATGTAACTGAGAAAGAAACAAAACTCAGTATTGATAAGACCGCTCCGGTTATACAGATAACTTTTGATAATAAAACTCCGGATGCTACTTATACTGATATATATAATTCTGCAAGAACTGCAACCATTACGGTAAAAGAGCGCAATTTTAATGCAGGACTTATGAGTAAAACAATCAGTAACACCTTATCTTCTGTTCCTGAAATTTCAAATTGGACTGAATCTAGGGATGCTAATAACCCGGATAATACCGTTTATACGGCTACGATTACTTTTGCCGCGGATGGCGATTATACATTTTCCATGAGCGGAAGTGATATGGCAGGAAATCAGGCAGCGGCTGTCAGTGTGCCGAATTTTACAATTGACTTAATATTGCCTGAAATTACGGTTTCATATTCGCAGGAAGGCCAATATAATCAAACTTATTATTCTGTAGATAGAGTTATAACCATCTCCGTAAAAGAAAGAAATTTTGCACCGGAACGTGTCACTTTGCAGGGTGGAGGCTTACAGGAAGGTGTAGATGTATCTTTGCCGGCAATAGGTGAATGGAGTCAACAGGGTGATACATATACCACCAGTATTGTATTAAGCGCTGATGCTACATATTCTTTTACAGTGGATGTATCTGATAAGGCAGGGAATGCTGCGGTACAGTATCAGTCAGAAAGTTTTACCGTTGATAAAACTTATCCGACAATTATATTTACTAATATTGAAGATAAGTCAGCAAACAATGGTGAGGTAGCACCTGTAATTGAAATACAGGATGTGAATTTTGATGCAAGCACAACCAAGATTCAATTAACCGGAGCAAATTCAGGTGAGGTGGAGTTAAAGGATTGGTATGTTGAGAGTGAAAGTAAAACGGTAATAACATTCAATGATTTTAAATATGAGCAGAAATTGGATGATTTATATGTACTGGAAGTTTCAACAACAGATATGGCAGGAAATACTACCACGGAAAGCATTACTTTCTCGGTAAACAGATATGGTTCCGTATATATTTTTAACAATAATCTGCAGGATATCAGCGGAACATATGTAAAGACGGCTACGGGACTTGGGTTGACTGAAATAAATGTGGATTTATTATTGGATGATACTATTCAATTGGTTTTAACCGTTAATGGTGTACCAAAGACTTTAGAAGAAGGCATTGATTATGAAATAAAGCAAAGCGGAGAAGAAGGCTCGTGGAGATACTATGAATATACTTTGAAAGACGAGTTGTTTAAGAATGACGGAACCTATATATTGACAGTTTATTCCGAAGATGTTGCAGGTAATATTAATCAGAATACGGATGAGTTAAAAGAAGCAGAAATAGAGTTTGGTGTAGATAGTACAAATCCGGTTATTGTACCTATTAATCTTGAAGCAGAGAAAATGTATGATGCATCCGTATATAGAGCCAATATTTCCGTAAAAGATAATTTGGTTTTAGCCAATGTAAAGGCATATATAAACGAGAAAGAAGTCTTAGTAGATGAGACGGGAGAGAGTTTCTACTTTGATATTCCTGAGGCAAATGAACGACAGATTATCCGTATTGTTGCAGTGGATGCAGCAGGGAATGAGGCGGAATGCGTAATAGATGAGATTTTGGTTTCATCAAATTTCTTTGTGCGTTGGTATAATAATAAACCGGTATTTTGGATGTCGTTGATATTGGGATTTGGAATTAGTTTTATGACTATATTTTTAATCGTAAAAAGAAGGAAAAAAGAGAAGAATGAGAAATTATAATGAATTTAGAATCGAGCAATCCTCCTTGATACAAGCTTTGGAACAGTATAGAGAAATGAAAACAGTACTGGAAGAAGAACGGGAAAATTTACAGAATATTATATCTCAGGAGTCTTCAAAATGGCAGGGGGCGGCAGCAGAAGCGGCTGTCAGCAGTATGAATTCCTTTCTTCAAACAGGAGAATATAATGAAGCATATGAATGTGTACGCAAGGTGCGTCTGTGTATGGAGGATACATTGGATCAGGTCAGTGCCTTGCTGGTTAGATGCGAAGATTTTCCCAAACAATTGGAAAGTGATACATATATAGAATCCATGCGTCCGGCTTGTGGAGACTATACATTAAGAAACGGCGGTGTTCTGTATCTGGATTATGGGAAAGCAATGGTTATTCCAGACTTGTGCGATCAAATATCAGAAGCGGCAGAATATTTAGGAACGGTTTTGAAACAAAGTATGGAAGACTGCAGAGGCATTATTGACGATATAGATGGGTATCAGAATCGTGTGGATGCAGCGGTTAGAAAAGTAAAAAGAGTGAAAAACTATAAATTATCCTTCCAGAAGTATGTGCAGGGAATTAAAGCACTGGAGAATGATGTTGCAGTGTGTTTGGCAGGGATGAAGGATGAGCCTGATGTTGATGAAAATTCAAGTACTATTGTTAAAACACGTGAATTTGAAACGGATTATAATCGGGTTACAGAAAGAGGCAAGGAAATTCTACGAGGTGAATTGGAAGCAGCAGGTTACAGTTCCATAGAAGCACAAATGATTATTTATATGATTGAGAAAGAAAATCCGTCCTATTTAAGTACCTTATATGCGTTAGATAGTTATGGCGATTCTTCTTCAAAAGATGCAGTTGTAGATCAGATTATTTCCTATTATGAACTTAATAAGAATCCAGAAGATAATCTGTTAGACGTAGTATTAGAGAACTATCGAAATGATGAAAATATAAGTGATTATGATGTATATGTGGGATACCTTGAATATCTAAAAGATGAATACTATATATGCAAAGCTGAGTATGAAGAAATATTGGGAAATCTTAAGGAAGGGGAACCAATTCCAGAGGAAGAGATACGAAAGATGGAAGATTTTCTGGAGGAAAGAGTAATACTATATAATATCCTTATGGAAAATAATGGCACTGGTAATAATATAGAATTAGAAAAATGGTCAAAGGTAGAAATAGTAGCAGCATTAGAAATCGAAAATAGATTGTTAGAAAAAGGATATGAAGAAGAGTTTGTATATGGTGTTATCGGAAACATGAAACAAGAAGGCGAATTTGGAACATTGGAAGGTTTAAAAAATACGGATAAAATATATGGATTACATGTTATTGATTGTGTTAATTATTTAGAGAAATATAATCCATATAATATAACAGAAGTTAATTTAATAGAATTATATTTTGATAGAGTAATGTGTACAGACAATAATCATAAATGGGGAATTGGGATTGTACAGTGGACACCAGACGATAGAACAGAGCCATTACTTAAAGAGTATTTAAGATTAGCAGGATATGAGGTCGAAGACGGAACAAATAATTTAAAAAACATAGAAACCGGCCAAATTATTACTAGTGATATGAGATGCAGTGTAGAAGTATATTTAACTATGGATCAGGTTGTTGAAGCAGAAATTAATCATTTGGTTTATGAATTAACGGAAACACATACAGAAGCATATACTGCATATGAACAAGAAATATTAACTGATAATAAAGACGTAAATATTAGAGAGGCAACATTAATTGTGTATGATAAATATATTTGCATAGAAGATGGAACCGGAGAAAAGCGTGCAGAGTATGCAGTCTGGTGGTCCGAAGCTAGGGTGCAAAGTACCAAGTGGTAGATAGGAGGCAAATTATAATGAAAAGTAAGAATATAATAGTGGTTAGTGTTGTTATAATAACAATTATTGTAATTGGAGGATTATTATGGGAGCTGATTTTAAGCTCAAATAGTACGACAAATGATAAATTAATAACAGATAGTACAGTAGCAGAAGGGGTATCTGATGAAGACAGGATAGAGGATTATTCTGCAACTATGGGAGACGATGAAATTAATGAATCAACTATTTTTTATTACGTAGAAAATAGTGTAAACGATAATCAATTATTTTTGCAGTTTATTAACTATGAGATTACGGCATGCAATATTATTGTGGATTCGGGAACTGTAAATTCGTTTGATTATTATGGAAAAGAATTTTATTTATATGAATTGTTCCATGGTTACCAAGAAAGATATGCGAATGAATATCACCAAGGTATAAACGGAGTTCAAATTATGTCTCGAGATTTTAATGAAGATAAACAGAATGAGCTTTTGGTTATGATTGAATATCAAAATAATGAAGCCGATCTTCACGTTTTTGAAGAAGTGGATGAGAAATTATATGCATGGGAATATTATGAAGGATTACGGACTATGAGACGCTCCACAGTAGAATTTTATGAATGCGGTATTATTGGAAGATGGGGAAGTGGAGGCGGAAAGTATTCGAAATATAATGAGGAAGGGAAAATAGAGGATGTTTTAGTATATAATTACAGACAGGAATCGCAACAGCCTACGGGAATGTTTATAAATTATTATGAACTGTTTTTGTATGAGAACGGCGATTTGTCAACGGAACTGGCATATCAAGAATATGATAATCGCTTAGAAGATAAACAGGAATTAACAGTGGAAGATCAAGCAATTAAGGAACAATGTGATAGTACATTTTTAGAGTTAGAACAAGAATATGGAGAGCCGGAAAATATTGTGGAAACCCGATATTTGGAAAATGTAGAATTGATTAGTTATGAACAATTGGTTGCTTGTGAATAGTAAGGAACGCTGGATAAAAATGAAGAAGTTTATAAGAAAAGAATGTACATCCTGGTAAATGGACGTCGGTATGATTAAATAAATGATTCATATTGTAATGTACTAATCAGAAATAATATGAATGAATTTAGAATTGAGCATCCTCCTTGATACAAGCTTTGGAATAGTATAGAGAAATGAAAACAGTACTGAAAGAAGAACGAGAAAATTTATATCTCAGGAATCTTCAAAATGGCAGGGCGGTAGCAGAAGCGGCTGTCAGCAGTATGAATTCCTTTCTTCAAACAGGAGAATATAGTGAAGCATATCAAAAGTATGTGCAGGGAATCAAGGCGCTGGAGAATGATGTTGCAATTCGTTGGTATAGAGCAAGAAACTAAAACAATGTAAAATTCGTAAGGAATGATTGGAGAAATAATATGAAGAAGATGATAATAAAACTTTTATTAAAAGTAATTTTATGTTGGGTGCTTTTTTTCTTTATAGGTTGTAATCGAGATATAAATAGTAGTGAAACAGCTACATCTGATTTGTCGGAAGAAAACGGTATAAGTTCTGAAGTACAGTTAGGAGGTGTTACCTCTTTAGAACAAAATATTTTATACTATTGCGAAGAGAGCGTGTTAGATAATCCTTTATTTGAACAGTTTTTGTGCAACGAAATAACAGCATACGATAACATTAAAGACTCAGCGGATAATTTTGGTGAAGATAAGTTAGTTGACTTCTATGAAGAAGAGTTTTATGTAAGAGATTTATATCAGGCATACTACGATGTATATGCAGAGGATGTGATAGGTGTTCAAATAAGGGATAAGGATCTCAATCAAGATGGACAGGAAGAACTTATTATATTGATTGAATATGGTGAGGAGGATGGAAGTCTGCATACATTTAGTGAAGCGGATGGAAAGTTGTATGCATGGGAATGCTGGCAAGGAATATTTGCTAATAGCACATATATAAATTTGTATGAAAATGGAACATTTGCTTGTTGGGGTGAAGGAGGCGGAATTCAGGCTGGATATAATGAAGAAGGTTATCTTGAATTAGTATATTTATGCAAATTGAAAAGAGAATATATAGATGCTGACGATACAGAAAAATTTATACTATATCATGAAATAACATTATATGAAGATGGAGAAGTTCAAAAAGAGTTTTTTTTTAAGGAGTATTATGGAATTGGCGATGAGCCGGAAATGATGCCGGAAGATAAAGAAGTGGAAGACGAATATTATAAAATTGTTCCTCAATTGCATGAGGAAAATGGTGAGATAGAATATGTTAATGACCTTAAATATATTGAAGATGCACAAACCATTAAAATGAAACAATTAATTGGTGGTGAAGTAGAGATGTAAGTAAACTATGGGTTGCATTAAGGCATAGATAAGAGGCGATTTATAATGAAAAGAAAGAATATTATAGTGGTTAGTGTTATTGCAATAACTATTATCATAATTGGAGGATTATTTTGGGGACAGATTTTAGGGTTAAGTAGTACAACAGATAATAAATTAATAATAGATAATACAGAGAGTGCATCTGTTGAAGACGGGATAGAGGATTGCTCTGCAACTATGGGAGACGATGAAACAAATATTTTATTTTATTGTGAAGAAGCGGTAATGGATAAAAGTCTTTTTGCAGACTTTCTGAATAATAAAGTGACAGCTTTTGATAATGTACAAGATTCAGAAGAAGCATTTTCGAGAAAAGAGTTTGTTGAATTTTATGGAGAAAATTTTTGTATAAAAGATTTATATCAAAAATATTATGAAAACGGCTGTGAGATAAAAGGAATTCAAATCATACAAATTGATTTAGACTGCGATGAAATTGAAGAACTTGTCATTATAATTAATGAGACTATTTCTGAGGGAATGGTACATACATTTGATATGGAAGGCGAGAAAATATATGCATGGGAGCCGTGGGAATGTTACGGACAAAAAAGCACATATCTTGAATTTTATGATAACGGAATTATTGATGACGGAATCGGACATTATCGTCAATATAATTCTAAGGGAGAAATCAAGACGGTGCTGACAGATATTCGGGATTGTAGAAAAGTAACGGACGGAGAACAAGAGTGGACATATGTACTTACAGTATATAAGAATGGAGAGTTAGATATACAACTGGAATACGGGGAGTATGAATATGCATTAACAGATGTTATAGAAATAACACCCGAAGCACAAGAAATAAAGGAACAGTATGAGGCAATTCTAACTGAATTTAAGGATGCTAATGGAGCTGGAAAGCGGATAATTAACATTTTTTTGTTAGAAGATGAGGATGTTTCATATGAGTATATTACCTATGAAGAGTTGTGTGGGTAGACATATAAGTTGCTAATTGAAGCATTTTTAGAAGTCAGGAGAGTTAATTTATGAGGAAGCATATAAGTACATCATTATTAGTAATATTAGTTTTATTAACAAGCATAGCCTGCAATGATTATCAGAGTTTGGAAGATTCAATGATTGACAGCAATAGTGAAAATGAGATAAGCGAAGAAAGCATAGAAAATGAAGTAAGCGAAGAATACGTAGAAAATGATAGTGAGCAGAACTGCGTACAAGAAAGCGAAACGGTTTTTATCTTTGATGAGAATAACATAAGTAATTTGCAGGAAATAGTAGAAGAATTTCCATGGAAAGAGGTTAGTGCATTATCTCACGAATGTGAGGTGGGAAACAGCATGTCCGAGACCACAGTGCCCCAAGAAATCATTGATGTTTTAATATCCGTCAATGATGAAAATGCAGATGATAATTTAATTGTTGATTATGCTGCTGAAAATTATACGCTTATTGAACCGGAAGATGTTGAGGAGATTAGAAATTTTTTTGGAGACGTCCCAATTCTATATATTAGAGAGCTGGATATTGATTATGATAATGAAAAAGAGTATTTAGTGCTACATTCGGAGGGCAATAAGTATAGAGCTATGACGCTTTTTGAATATGTGGATGGAGAACTTAAAGAGTCCGTTCGTTTTTTTGATCACGAAGCATATTATGAATTGTTGGAGGTAAATGGTAAGTATTATATTCTTCTTGATACAACGATTGAGTATTATGATGAGATGACAGGGGAATGGGACAGTATCTCAATTAAGAGAAAAACCATAGAGTATAACGTGTATGAATATTATGGGATGGATGAGTTGTCAGAAGATATATTCTTACAGGATGTGGACTTGCTTAATAGGAGAGATTGGAGGCAGGAGGATACGTATGAGTATGAGCTTATTTGCGGGAAACCTCAAATTTTAGAAAAAGAAATCGATAATGAAACGTATTATTATGTTGTAACTGATTTCAGACCTCATATTCGGGATGATAGAAAGGATGAATTGTTATTTGTTGTAAAGCGCGAAGATGAAAGTTACGAAATAGTAAAGGCATATTATCTTGCTGCAGATTTAGAGCTTAGTGTTGAATAAATATAAATGTGTACGTAAAGTGGGTATGTGTATGGAGAGATGGTGATTTAATCAATGTCTTTACCAGAAGGAGGAACAAAAAGTGAGAAAGAAATGGTCCATATTGTGGATAATACCTGCACTATTTTTACATTTGTGCATTATTGTACATGCTACAGAGACTGATGCAGGAAATGAGAATAAATCAAGTGTTTTACAATTAGTCGTAATGTACACGGATGAAGACGGCATAGAGCATCCGGTACAGGGAGGAAGCGGTTTTTTAATTGGCGATGAAGAATCCGGAGCCGGTTATGTAATTACGGCAAAAGAAGTTACCACTGTTTCTGAGGCGATTGCAGAGCAGGTGGTAGAACTATATACAGAAGATAAAGAAGTTGCAGAACTTGATTATACGATTAAGGCAGTAATCAGGCGAGATGTAATGATTGATGCGCAGATAGTGGTTGAAAGTGATGAGATGGGTGTTTCGATTTGGAAACTGTCACAACCATTGTATGATAGAAAGCCTCTCGTGCTTTGTGATGATGATTTGACAGATATTATGGGACAAGATGTATCTGTATTTGGATTCCCAACAGCACCTTCGCTTGAGACTGAGCCGGTTTATTACACCATGGATGATGTGATTTCACAGAATGGTGCATTTATTGGAGATGGTATTGAGAATAATGTGAAATATTTATATCACAATATTGTTCCGTCACAAGGATTTATAGGTGGTCCTATTCTGAATTCAGATGGAAATGTAGTCGCTGTTTTCCAGTCAAAGCAGGCACAGAACGGATATTATTCATTGGAAGTATCGGAAATCATTCCGGTGCTTGAAGCTTTAGGCATTCCGTATAACACGACGGGAAAAATTGCCGCAGAGTTACAGGCGGAACTGGATGCTATGGTACATAAAGAAGAATTGCAGGAATTGATTAATGAAGCAGAAATGCTGGACGGCAAGTTATATACTGTAAATTCTTATAACGCATTGACGGAAACATTAACAGTGGCACAGGAAATAAACAATAATTCTGATGCCACGCAGGAAGAGGTAGATACTGCAGTTGAGAATCTTAAGCTTTCTATAGAAGGTTTAGAGGAGAAAATACCGATTTGGATTATTGTTGTTGTCGTGGCATTAATCATATTGGTAGTTTCATTAATTGTTGTGATTGTTTTAATGAAGACAAAGCCTAAGAGAGATGAGAAGAAGCTAAAGAAATTAGAGGAGATAACGGTGACGGAAGCTGCTCCGGTTTTTGATGAACAAAAAGTGCAGAAAGAGGACTATAAAAAGCTTGTAACTCAGAATATACAATGTTTTGAAGAAAGTAAAGAAAACAATACGATTAATCAGTATGAAGGTTTTGGTGAAACTACTGTTTTTCAGCAGGACGACGCGGATAGTATGGAATTATACTCCGGAAATACCGGAAAGCATGCCTACCTTATAAGAAAGCGTACTTGTGAAAAAATAATAATTTCTGAAGATGAATTTGTTCTGGGTAAAGATGCAAGTCAAACAGATTACTGTATTAACGGTAACTCTGCAATCAGCCGGGCACATGCTGTTATTATTTATAAAAATTCTCAGTATGACGTATCAGATAAAAATGCAACGAACGGAACTTTTGTAAATGATGTTAAAGTTGCGCCTTTTCAAAAAGCATCGTTGAAAGACGGAGATATTTTAAGATTGGCTGATGAAAACTTTGAATTTAGAATTGGTGAGTAGTATAAAGGGATAGGTCATGAAAGATAAAGTGATATTACAATTTGAGAGAGAAAAAACTAAAGAAAAGATGGATATAGAGGTTCCTTTACAAATTACAGTAAATGAATTATTACATGCTCTTAATCAGGGACTAAATTTGGGCATTGATTTAACAGATATGTCGCAGTGCTATCTGGTTTCCGAGAATCCGATCGCGTTATTAAAGGGTGATACTTTGTTGGAAGAGTACGGAATTCACGATGGTACAAAGATTTGTTTTAACAGGTAGGATAAAAGATGGATTATAAATTAGCGATACACGGAACGAATTTTTACAAGGAAATTAAGCTTACAAAAGATTGGGCGAACGGACTCAGCATCGGAACCACAAAAGAATGCCAAATGCGTTTTTCGAAAGAAAGTTTTACAACAGATTTTGTGATTCAAATATTATCGAAAAACGGACAATGGATTGCAAAGTGCGATGATGCGGTATGTTTCAAAAAGGCCGGTGAGTTATATTCGCAAAATGAGCATTTAATGCTCTTAGAAAATATTTTTGTATGCGAAAATGTAACGAAAGAGGAATTTTTTTCATTAGAATTTTTAAGAGACTTTATTAATAAGACGCCGGATTATAACAGAATCATTTCCTGTCAAGATTGTAGGGAACTTACAGTAGGTGGAACAGAAGGTTGTACTGTTAGAATAAATGATCCGGTGGTAGCCGGAGATTATATTAAAATCATACGAGATGCAGGAACATGGTGTATTGACATACAGAATGCGAGATACGGCATCCTTTTGAATGGATTCCCGGTGAAGGAAAAACAAATTGAGTTACGAAACAGAGATATGATAACACTTAATGGTTTTTCATTCTTTTGGAAAGATATGAAATTATTTACTTCAGCAGAAGCTGATGTGGTAACACAGTTACCTATATCAGAGAAGTTATGGCAAAAGAACCATTTACAGTATCCGAAATTTGTTCGAAGCGCAAGACAACAATTTGTGATTCCAAAGGAAAAAATAGATATATTATCACCTAAGGCAAAACAAGAGGAACCTAAAAAAAATCTTATTATGTCCTTACTGCCTATGATGATTTCTATGGGCATGATGGCTATGATGCGTATGACAATGGGCGGTAATGTCATGTTTGTTGTTATGAGCATCGGAATGTGTTCAGTCAGTGCAGTAATAGGTATTATCAATTATAAGAATGAGGGAAAGCAGTATAAGAAGAATATTGTAAAAAGAGAAAATGATTATAATCGATATATTGCAGAACAGGAAGAGAATATAAGACAGTTACAGGAAAAAGAGAGCATTATATCCGCACAGAAATATCCTTCTATTGAGGAAGAATTGAGATTTGTTGAAGATTTTGATGCACGTTTATTTGAAAAGCAAAGGGAACATGAAGATTATTTATCCATAAGATTGGGTGAAGGTACGGTTGAATCACAGTGTGAAGTTGGGTATAGAAAGCAGGAATATCGTGAGATAGATGACCCGTTAATGGATTATCCTGAGCGTTTACATGGTAAATATAATTATATTGAGAATATGCCTGTTGTATTGGATTTAAGTAATATAAATGCAGTTGGTTTTCTAGGCGATAGAACGCATTTATATCAAATGACAAAAAATTTGATACTGCAATTCTGTATTGAACATTATTATCAGGATGTAAGATTATATCTTCTTATGGGAAAAGATGACCGGCGCTATTTTGAATGGGCAAGATGGTTCCGAAATTTCAAGGAAGATAACGGTATGCAAAATTTTGGCTACGATGAAAATAGTAGTAAAGCGGTATTGGAATATTTGTATTCGCAGTTATCCGAACGCGAGAAGTTAAAAGAAAGCGATATAAAAAAGCTTACCACCAATATTGTTTTTATATATCGTTCGGATTTGTTGGGTGAGCATCCTGTAAGTAATTATTTAGAGCGAGCACGCCAATTAGGTTTCATATTCCTGTTTTTCGAGGAGTATGTAGAGAAGTTAAATCCTTATTGCAGTAAGAGAATTTTCTTGAGTAAGGATTCGTATGCCGGATATATACAGGATATTATGGATGGCGAACAGATACAACACTTCAGATATTCCAGAGTACCAGCGGAAAAAGCGTTGGAAGTTGCAGAAAAAATGGCATGTGTATATGTTGATGAGGTGAGTTTGGAAGCCAGTCTGACTAAGAATATTACATTGTACGAGTTATTAGGCATCCGCAATGTGTATGACTTAAACCTTAAACAACGATGGAACAATTCCAAAATATATGAGTCAATGGCTGCTCCGCTTGGTGTTAAAAGTGGTGATGAAATCGTTAGTCTTGATTTACATGAGAAATTCCACGGACCGCATGGTCTTGTGGCAGGAACTACAGGTTCCGGAAAGAGTGAAATTTTACAGTCGTATATCTTATCAATGGCTACACTATTCCATCCCTATGAAGTCGGATTTATCATTATAGACTTTAAGGGCGGTGGAATGGTAAATCAGTTTAGGAAGTTGCCACACTTAAACGGAGCTATTACCAATATTGATGGTAAAGAAATTGACCGTTCATTATCCTCTATTAAAGCAGAATTAAGAAAACGTCAGAAGCTTTTTGCCGAGTATGAGGTAAATCATGTAAATGACTATATCAGACTTTACAAGCAGGGAAAAGCAAAGCAACCCTTGCCTCATTTGATTTTGATTGTAGATGAATTCGCAGAACTTAAGAGTGAACAACCGGAATTTATGAAAGAACTGATAAGTGCTGCCAGAATTGGGCGAAGCTTAGGTGTACATCTAATACTTGCAACGCAGAAGCCTTCGGGCGTGGTAAATGAACAAATTTGGAGTAATTCCAAGTTCAAATTGTGTTTAAAAGTACAGAACCAAAGTGATAGTAATGAGGTATTGAAATCTCCTCTTGCGGCAGAAATTAGAGAACCGGGGCGAGCTTATTTGCAAGTTGGTAATAACGAAATTTTCCAGTTGTTTCAATCTGCTTACAGTGGGGCCCCTGTACCGAATGGTTCTATGGGTGAAGTGAAAAAATTTAAGATTGCTAAGGTGGACCTTAGTGGCCGTCGCGAGGTGTTATACGAGCAGAAACCAAAGGAAGAGAAGGGAGGAGATACTCAGTTAGATGCGATAGTAGATTACGTAGAAGAGTATTGTAAACAAAATAAAATCCGGCGTTTACCGGATATCTGTTTGCCGCCACTTGCTGAGACAATACCCTATACCCTTGATAATTATAGTTATACAGGCTCAGACGTATGTGTTCCTATAGGTATGTATGACGATCCAAGTAATCAATATCAAGGAATCATGGATATAAATTTCTCACAAGGACATACCTTTATTGTCGGTTCTTCTCAAATGGGTAAGACAAATTTGTTGCAAACTATGATAAGAGGGATTGCGTCGAGATATTCATCGAATGATGTACAGATGTATTTATTGGACTGTGCATCGCTGGTTCTTAAGAATTTTGAAGGATTAAAACATATAGGAGATGTTATTACTTACACGGAAGAAGACAAGTTTAAAAAATTTTTCAAAATGATGGAAGATGAACTGGCAAAGCGTAAAGATATACTTTCCAAAATGGGGCTGAGTTCTTATTCTGCATATTGTGAGGCCGGTGAGCATGAAATTCCGCAAATTATTATCATGCTTGATAATATTGGAATTTTTAGAGAAATGTTCAATTCATTAGAAAGCAAGTTTATTAAACTCATAAGAGAAGGAAGCTCCGTAGGAATCAGCCTTGTGGTAACCGGGCAACAATCTTCCGGGCTGTCATATCGTTACTTGTCAAATTTTTCAAAGCGCTTTGTTTTGTATTGTAATGATTCAAGTGAATATACAGCTATGCTTGAAAGATGTAGGACAGGATTAAATGAAATTACCGGAAGGTGTTTATTTAGTATGAATAAAAGCATTTATGAAGGACAAGTATACTTGGCTTTCCCGGCAGAGAAGGAAATTGAACGAGTTAAGGAAATTAAAGCTTTTATAGAAGAAGTCAATCAAAAGGACGTGGGGAAAGGAGCTGTTAAGACACCATCAGTTCCGGCTGTATTAACAAAATCTATGGTTCGTCAATTAATCGCAGATGATGATAAGCCTTATGTATTACCGCTTGGAATGAACTATGAAAATATGGAAGTTGATACAATTAATATGCAAAAATTCCAAATTTTTGGGGTATGCGGACAGGATGAATTAGGGCGACATGATTTTATCATGTATACCATAGAAGAATTACTGGCAAATAGTCAAAAGGCACCGGTAAATATATATATTTTTGATGATGAAGAGCAGGAACTAAAAGGATTAGAGGAAAAGGTTCAATATTATACTACCGGAACTAAAGAAATAAAAGAACGTCTGGAACTGCTTTATAAGAAGCTTCAAAAGAGTGAAGAAGCGGAGTTTACAAAGGAGAGCTTGGAATACATTGTGATAAACAATGATGCAGTATATGAGTTTATTGGAAAGGAGGAGGGGTTATTGGAACTTTGTAGAAAGTGTCTGATTGAATATCCGGACGGTAAATTCACATTAGCACTTACTAAAGTTAGAAATGAAAGCTTATATAGTAAAGCAACACCGTTTGTTAAAATTTTAAAAGATGCATGCAATTTGTTTGTATTTGAGCAAATCGCTGATATTAAAATTTTTATGCCGGATAATAAGATAAAAAAGAAATATACTCAAGCATTATCAAATCATGAAATGTATTTCAAGAGCGGCAACTATTTCGGTAAATATAAAATACCGAGTGGTGAGTAAATATTAAATGAATGTATGGAAAGGGCTTATATGTCATTACCATAAAGGATGTATGTAAAGGAGGAAAAAGAAATGGATACATCATTAGCAATAAACGGATTGCCCGAGTTAACATTAACAGGTACGGCAACAACCGGAACTGTAGGAGGAAATGCAACAACAGTAAGTGCTGCATGTGAAAATCTGGATACCTATGCAACTAGCATGGATGCCTTTATCGAAGAATTAGAGGCGCAGAAGGATGAGATATTACTGGGATGGGAAGGCGAAGCAGCAGACGCATTACGTGAAAGTTTTCCCGGTTTAATCGAAGCATTTCGTGAGGTTCCCCCTTCTATTCGTTCCATTTCGAATTGGGCCACAACAACAATGAATGCTTATGTACGAAGAGATCAGAGTACTGCTGAGAGTATTAGAGCAATTTTAGGAGGTAAGTAAAATGTCAGAGATCGGTGGAGCTAGATTAACACAGAATACAGCAAGTCAGGCTGAGAAAGCAGAAGCTTTAGAAGAGATTGTGGTAAGAGTCGTTAATAAAATCGAAGAGATTGATGAAGAAATTAAGACAATTGTTGCCGGAGGAATTGAAGGTGAAGCAATAGAGACTATGGCAACTACATATTTAAGAAACAGAGAAGTAATCAGTGATTATGTTAAGAAATTTGCAGCACTGGCTATTGTTTTGTATGAAGATTCTCAGAATATGAAAACTGTAGAAAGCAATGCAAATGTTGCAGCCGGTGGAAATTAAGTGATTTAAGGGAAGCCGCTAATAATGCGGCTTCCCACTAAATAATATACAGGGGGATAGTATGGCTGATACAGAGAAGGTATATGATTTTGCAATTAACCAAGCTTCGCTGGTAGAGGCGTTGGAAGAATATAAAAATATGGAAGACATGCTCTTGGAACTGAAAGACAGAAGCACATGTATTCATGAGTTGACCGCAAATTATAGTGGAGAGGCATGCAGTACATTGGAATGCAATATAGATTATTTTTTTAATGAAGGTGATTATGCATATGCGTATGAAATGGTATGTAAGGTGCGTGAACTAATGGAAAGCATATTACCGGAGGTAAATGCACTTTTGGCACGTTGTGCGGGCTTGAGAGAACAATTAGGTTCAGATGAATATGTTGAGCCGGTAGTTCCTACAGCGGAAGATGTTACACCATGGAATGATGGTATTTTGACATTGGATTATAATCAAATATCTATTATTAAAAGTCTATGTGAAGATATTGCTGAAGAAAACGGACGATTAACCCAGAAGCTAAAAACGATTATGTTGGGCTGTCAAGATATTATTGAAGGAACGGATAAGGATTTAGAAGATGTTACCGATGCAATGAACAGACTGAATAGGGTTTTGAATTATAAGGAATCATTTGAATTATATGAAAAAGGTGTTCGTGCTTTGGATGAAGAGATTGCATTACAGGTAAGATGTACATTGGACGGTGCAGCGAGTGTAGGAGCGGAATGTGGAGCAGATTATATATCGGATGATTACCTGTATATGAGTGAAGATGAAATAGACGCATTGTTTGAAGATTTAAAAGCAAATGGCGACGAAGAAGAAATGATGGCTATAGCAAACAAGATATTCGAACAGGAACCTGAGGAATGGAATGAGGGGAATGCAAAGTACGTTGCTTTGGTGATGGAATATTCTTATGAGAACGGGAATTCAGAGATGTTCCAGAAATGTTTGGAAGAAGTTTGTTGTGGTGATTGTACTGTATACGAAGATACAAATAAGATTGATATGATTATGAATGAGTTAGACCCTGAAACGCAGGGAGAACTGTATTATACGTTGAATCGTATTAATCTTACGGAAGGTGAGATATATGAGATTGAGTTTAGACAGAATGGAGATGAAAATCAGGTATATTTCCGTACAGGAGTTCCGGTATCTTCATACTATATGTATGAAGCAGAATATACCTATACTATAAATGATATGCAAAAGTTGATATCTCCGGAAGAAGAAGCGAAATTGTTGGCAATGGGATTTACATCAGAGCAGGTGGAGCAGTTACGTTTATGTGCAATAACGGATGCGGATGTGTCTTTCTGGGACCATATGGGTGGCTTAAATTATGATGAAGCATTCGGAGTTGATCCGAGAGGATTCTCAACATTAGGTGAAGCCACGTTTACACAGTTTAGCAATTCTATTTTATATATGCCGGGAGGTGGCCCCGAAGAATTTCAGACTTATGTAAACTCTATGTTGGGAACCAATTCCGAGAGATGTTTTGCAAATGAAAACTGTTATTATCAAATATATTTGGAAATACTGAATACACATAGCGAGACAACTGCTGAATGCATGGAAGCACAGTTGTGGCAAATGGATTTGGTAGGAGACAGTGCTAAAGAAAATGAACTGTTATGTGATGCGGCTCGTACATATGCACAGCCTTCCATGGAAATGAAGGGCTTCTGGTCTTCATTAGATATTGCCCTTGCCGCAGATACTAAGGCGGGAGAAAATAACTCCAATTATTACGGATTCTTTCCGGAGCGAGATGATTGGACCTATGGTTATGGATATGAGAGTGGAGACTGTACATTCCGAATTTCTGAGATACAGTGGAACGGGTGGGGAACGGAATGTTCGCAGATGAAATTTGATATTGAATTAGTAGACCGCAATTCGGGAGATGAAGGTTCTCTGATTAGCAGTCAACAGATTACCGTAAGTGTCAATTGGGATCATGATAAAACAATCGTGCCCAATGCTCTGAATGATTACAGGGAATTGGATGAGCAACGGACGGAAGCAGAGTCTGAATTCATTTTTGATTCTACCGTAAAGGTTATCGGTTTCTTCTCTCCGGAAGCTGAGAGGGTTCTGAATAGCATTGAAACAGCCGGAAAAGAGGGAGATGAAGCGCTATTTTATGATATATTAACAGATGAAATACAGAATACAGGTAACCCCATTGCGGACCGCATCACAAAGGGTACTTTATTGTGTTGGGATATCTACAGTGATTACAGAGATATGAAGGATAGCTATGATACAGAGTATGAAGCCTTGGGTGATAAGTCAGTTATGGACTGCTGGGGCTCTAACGTATCTGTTCAGATAGGTGAGAGAAACTATATTGTATATGAAGGCGTCTTTGAACCGGAAACCGTACAGAACTTCCAAAGCTGGAAAGAGAACGGATTAAGTGGATTGCCGGGAAATGAGTGGATGACGAAAGATGATATAGATGGAATCGAAAATGAAATTGAGTATCTTAATGAGGATTCCACGAATTTTGCAGAAAGAGTATTTCCTTATGATGAAGAGAAGCAGAAGCTGGCGAAAGAATACTTAAATGTTCTTATTCGTGGCGATGCGGATGCAATCGACATACTGGAGATGGACAGGGAAGTATTGATGGTATGTCTTAACGAGCTTCAACGGGTGGAAAATAGCTTGTATCAGGATAACTCATTTATAAATATTTGGTAGAAGGAGAGTAAGAACGTGAAGAAAAAAAAGATATTCTTAGCAGTTGGTATTATTGTAATGGCGGTTCTGTCAGTAATCATTGGATTCGCCATTTACCATAAGATAAATGTTCCATATGAGTACTATGTCAATGAGGATGGAACCGTTACTCTTGATAAATATTTAGGCGAAGAAGCCAATGTAGTGATACCGGAGACAATATATGGAAGAGAGGTAAAGGTAATTGACGTAATCTGTTTCTATGACAATCAGACATTGGAAACGGTTACCATACCGGATACTGTGGAGATTATTGAATCGCGTGCATTTGGTAGTTGTTATAGTTTAGAAACAGTGTATGGTGGTGCAAATGTAAGAGAGATCGAATCACATGCATTTTCGGGGTGTCGCATGTTGTCTGCATATCCTTGGTCCGATGAATTGGAATCGATAGGAGATTACGCTTTTTTAGCTACAGGTTTAACAGAAATAATATTGCCATCAGAAGTGAGGACAATTGGGAATTTGGCTTTTGCAAATTGTTTTCAACTTGTAAAGATAGAAATACCGGAAGGTGTAGAAGAAATAGGAAGGGGTATTTTCGATGGTGTTGAAAATATCCCAGAGCTTATAGGGTATGCTTCTTCCGATTATTTGATTGTAGGGCAGGGAATTCTTATCAATTACCCGGATGATGAGGAAATCGTAGTCATACCGGAAGGTGTAAAGCAGGTGGCATCCTGTTGCCATGATGGAGAGCAATTAAAGGAATTATATATACCGGAGGGAGTTACTAGGATTAATAAGTTTGTGGTTCTGTCCGTTCATGGGGTTACCATATATATTCCGTCCACCGCAACAGAGATTGGAAAAGATGCGGATGGTTATATTGCAAACAGTATGGAGGAATCAACACTTGTAGTAGTGGAAGGTTCTTATGGAGAAGAATATGCCGAGAAGATGAATGACTTGTATGGGACAAAATATATAGTAGTGGATAAGATAGAGTATCCGGAAGCGGATTAGGAAGTTTTTAGAGAGAGGTTTTTATGAATAAGAAGTGGAAAACAGTACTTATCATTGTTTCGGTAATGACCATGCTTTTCATCGGCTGGATAATAGTGTTGCCTTATATAAAACCGGTTGAGGTCAAAGGGATTATTTTGCCATATAAATATGAAGTATACGGAGATTATGTAAAAATTCTAAAGTATACGGGAGATAGTGAGCGAGCAAGGATACCTGAAAGAATTTGGGGACGAAAAGTAACTGTTATAGATATAGGGGCATTTTCGGAAAATAATAAAATTGAAAAAGTTGTGATTGGAGATAATGTAGAGATAATACATGTAGCTGCATTTAAAGGTTGTATCAATTTAAGAGAAGTAGAGTTCCCAGAGGAATTGACTGCAATATATGGTAGTGCGTTCAAGAGTTGCAGTGCTTTGGAAAGTGTGGAACTGCCGGCGCAACTGGAAGTGATAGGTAGTAGTGTGTTTAGAGATTGTACGTCCCTTAGCAGTATTCAAATTCCGGAAAGTGTACAGTATATCGGATATAAAGCATTTTTTGATTGTTCTAATTTGCAATATATAGAAATTCCGAAGAGCATACCAAGAATTGAAGGCGAAGCTTTTGGAAGAACCAAATGGATGGAGCAACAGACGGAGGACTTTGTAATTGCAGGAGATGGAGTGCTAATTGCATATCAGGGAGATGATAAGATTGTATATATACCGGACGGAGTTAAGGCGTTTGGGGCTGTATTTGATGAAAAAATAGATTATATTGATAGAATAGTAATACCAGAAAGTGTTCAAATCGTATATTGGGATAGGATTGGTCTTGATATAGAAGAAGAGTTTATAGAAGTTTTAATAGAGAATGATGAGATTCTTTTAGAAGAAAAATGTTTTGAAGGGATGATTATTATAGCTCGAGAGAACTCTGCGGGACATCAATATGCAAAGGATCACGGAGAAGAGTGGATAAGATTGGATTAATTTTTTCTTATCAAAATTATAACAAATAATATTAAAAAAGATATGCAGAAAGGTATTTAGATGTTTTTAGAAGGAGGGATTTATATATGGAAATTATACCTGCAAATATATCAGTAGATTCTGAAAGTGTATATCGAACCTCATCTGATATTGAAGAAGCAAAGGATGATATAGTGGTCGCATATACAGATTTGGATACTGCGAATGAAACTTTTATAGAGGGGTTAGAAGGTGATGTTAAAACCAATTTCGACCGTATTATTACTGTTACTGATAATGCAATTACTACAATGAATCAAACATTAACGAACTTAATTAATGAGATGGATTCATATTCGGCCATGATGAATGGAGTAGATACTTTGGCTAGTGTGCAGATTGGAGGAAGTACAGATGAGTAGTTGTAGATGTGATGAAATTGAGAAATATACGACATATAAGGAAACACTTGAATTATATCTGGCAGAATTTAATGCTTGTGATGATATGCTTGTAAATATTTCTGATGATCTTACAACATTAAAAGAGAAAGTTGGTGCGGCATACTATGCAAATAATATGAGTTCAACAGTAAACTGGATAGGTAATCTTGATGCGAGTATGATCAAAATCAAAGGTACATATCAGGAGAAATTTAATACACGCTTGGAAGGAATTAAATCAATATTATCACAATTAAGTGCAGAAGATGCTGAGTTTCATGAAGAAGAGGAAGCTCAGGCATTGACGATGGGAGATTGTTGATTTAATAGAGGGAGATTAACAAAACTTTGTACAGAATAGAGAGGAGGAAAAATGCAAATTGTTCTTGAGAAATTTAGTATTAGGGATACTGTAATTGGGACAAAGAGTAGAATCTGTTCTTGTCAAATTGGCGGAAGAATTAGAGATGTTTGCTACAAAGATACAAACAATAGACGCAGAGGCTGCTTATATGGCGGGAGGATATGCTAATGAGTAGTTGTAGATGTGAGGATATCAAAAGATGTAAAGAAAAGATTGAAAAGATAATATACATTGAAAGTTCATTAAATGCAATGGATGCTCAAGTGACTAATTTAAATAATATAACGAGTAGTTTATTTGGAAAAGTAGGATTTGCATATGAAGGTATAAATGTAGAAGAATTCAAAGGTATTATTACCGATTTGGATAATGATATCTATGGTGTTAAGAGAGATTTTCAGGCGGTACTTTCAAATAAAAAACAACTAATAAAAAATGAACTGCAATGTTTAGAGAATGAAGACCGAGATTTTCATGAAGAGGAAAAGATGGCTGCACTTGCCAGAGAGGAGGGAATCATTAGTGAATAATATGAATGAATTTAGAATTGAGCAATCCTCCTTGATACAAGCTTTGGAACACTATAGAGAAATGGAGACAGTACTGGAAGAAGAACGGGAAAATTTACAGAATATTATATCTCAGGAGTCTTCAAAATGGCAGGGAGAGGCGGCGGAAGTGGCTGTCAGCAGTATGAATTCCTTTCTTCAAACAGGAGAATATAATGAAGCATATGAATGTGTACGCAAGGTGCGTCTGTGTATGGAGGATACATTGGATCAGGTCAGTGCCTTGCTGGTTAGATGCGAAGATTTTCCCAAACAATTGGAAAGTGATACATATATAGAATCCATGCGTCCGGCTTGTGGAGACTATACATTAAGAAACGGCGGTGTTCTGTATCTGGATTATGGGAAAGCAATGGTTATTCCTGACTTGTGCGATCAAATATCAGAAGCGGCAGAATATTTAGGAACGGTTTTGAAACAAAGTATGGAAGACTGCAGAGGCATTATTGACGATATAGATGGGTATCAGAATCGTGTTGATGAAGCGGTTAGAAAAGTAAAAAGAGTAGAAAACTATAAATTATCCTTTCAGAAGTATGTGCAGGGAATCAAGGCACTGGAGAATGATGTTGCGGTGTGTCTGGCAGGGATGAAGGATGAGCCTGGAGTTGATGTTAGTACTATGGAAGAATCGGATAGTATTGAAAGAGATATTACAAGAATTTCAGAAGCTAAGAAATATGATGTTGCAGAGGAAATACTAAGAAGATATTTAACAAAGCTAGGAATGGATCCTGTTGAGCAAAATATGTTAATAGAAATACTAAGAGAAAAGAATCCTAATATGCTATCAACTTTATATGCTGTTAGTAGATATAGCAGTGCAGATATGGATGATGTATTAGAAGAAATAATAAATTATTATAATTCTAATTTAGAATGCAAAATGTTGAGTTCAGACGGGATATATAAATTAAGAGATATCGAACTTGCAGAATATCAAATATCCGACTTATGTGTATTAGATGATGAAGGAGAAATAATTGGGATTTGGCCATACTATGTGATGATAAACGCTGGAAATGGAACACATTACAATGATGGTGGTATAACGATAGGATACGGGCATCATATAAATGCTGAAGAATGGAAATTAGTGGATGGTGAGGAGCACGTACTGCTTTCGCAATATGTGCCTGAAGATGTAATCATATCTGGCATTGTTGTAAATAATAGTGAGTTGACTTTATCAGGCAATGTTTTAGTAGATGGCGCTAATTATGTGCCTATTGATGAAGCAAATCAAATATTGGCAGAAGATATTATCTATCATAGTAATGAGGTTGCTGATTTCTTGGAGGAAAATGGAATTGAAGTGACGCAGGGACAATTTGATGCACTTGTAATATACCGATTTAACAGAGGTCATTTATCGCAGACTGCAATAGATTATTTGCGTGAAGGAAATATGAGCGAAGAGGATTGGCGTGCTGTGTGGACTGGAGGCGAAGAACGGGAAAAATTGTGTCAGGAGTTATTTTTTGGAACGGAGGGATAAGATGAGAGTAAAAAAAGTAATAAATATTATGATTTTGTGCGGATTATTAGGAGCGCTTATTGCAGGTTGCAATCAATCAAATATGTCAGAGGATGAAAAGATTATGCAAACAGGCACATCAGCATCAGAAACAGAGGAAATATCTGAAACAATAGTAGGAGAAGAAGTTGAAAATCAAACAACAGAAATAGAGGAGAATGTATATCATCAAAATGATGCATATAAGATATTCTATGGTACGTGGGAGATTACAAGCGTGGTATGTGAGCATAGTAGGCTTGGTGGAGACGCCGGATATGCGGATATAGTAGGGTGGCAAATAACCTATTTGCCAACTTTATTTGAATGTAACGGTGCGAGTATTGAGAATCCGAATTATCTAATTACAATTTTTCCAGCAGGTAGTCCTAAATCTTTTATAGATGATTTTATCGTTATGGACTCATTATTACCGGATAGTGATTTTTATGTATGGGTTGAAATTGTAGATAAACCGTCTTGGAGTGAGTTGGGTATTGATTATGATGAGTATGAGTCAGAAATGTATACAGGATGTGAATTTTTTGTCAAAGATGATGCTACGCTGTATTGTGTTGCAAATAATTGTGTGTACGAACTGACACGGGTTAGTTATATGGACGGATATGATGTAATAGATGCAACAACCTATCATGAAAGATGGTAAATTAATATCGGTATGATTAAAATAAACGATTCATAGCAAAACTTAACATACGCTTAAAAGAAATTAAATCAATAATAACGTAATTAGGTAAAGAAGAGGAAGTAACAAATAGCGGAATTGAAGATTAGATTAAATAAGTTGAAGAGTACGGATAATAGAGGATTATCTTTAAAGAAAGGTAAGAAGAAGGAAATGCTTTTTTTTATAAAAAATAAAACTTTAATAACGATAATATCGACAATTTTTCCCCCTGGATTGATTATTTGGTTAATAATTGCAAGCTTTTTTGAAATAGATAATAAAATATCGATAACGGATATAGTTGCCTTAGTATTATCTGTATTGACAATTATTATAACGTTTAAAATTTATCTTGAGCAAAGAAACGACAACGATAACATACGTTTTACAGGATCCTATAATAAAATTTATAAAGAAATCTTTTCGATGCGAAAAGACGTAACGAATATATTAAAAATTTCAAAACAATATGAATTTTACTATGAACTTGACACAATTAAGTCTCATATTGAAATTGAAGAAAAAGTGCTAGACCATTTAACAAGAATAGAAAATTTCTTCACTTTAGTAGGGAATAATAAAAAAGTAACGAAGACATTTGAAAAATTAACATCATATGCCTTTTATCAGCGTATTATTGCATTTTATCCCTACATACTATACGTCAGAAAAAATAATGAGAATATGTTTACTCAGATCGTAGAGGTAATAAATTTAATGGAAAAAATGCAGAAAATCAAAAGCAGAATACAATTAGAAAAAAACAAATGTTATATAGGAATACGTGAATCAGACATATTATACACTTCAAATTATTTCAAGAAAAGTGTATGCATTTTTTCACAAAATGTAAGAAAAGATGATTTTTCCGTAAGACCTAATCAAAATATTCCTAATAAAGAAACTATTCTCTATTATAATAAAGGATTAGATACAATAAAGAGTAAAGGCAATAAATATGTATTCTATAATCAAAATGAAGCATACAATTTTCCACCACATATTTTAGCCCAAACTATATGTCTTAATAAATTAGAACTTCTTTCTTTTTTAAATAATAAATTATCAGTTAAAGAATGGCTTGCTCAAAATAATGTACCTATTATACCTTATGAAACATTTTTAGGAAAAGATATCCTATTATCAAAATTATCAGACAGTTTTTCAAAAGCGGAAGAATTCGTTGTACAATCATACCATGGTGGCGGAGGTATCGGAACCTTTCTTTTTAATCATTCAACCAGTTATAATGTGAGAAGACAAATAAATATGCTACAACAATATATAGTTTCTCCCTATATACCAAGCATTTCTGCCAATACGCATATTTTTATATCAGATAAGCAGATCATATTGTCACCTGCGTCAATACAAATTATCGAACTACACAATAATCAATTATGTTATAGAGGGTGTGACTATATTGCCTTTAGAACGCTACCAAATTCTATTAAAGAAAAAATTAAGGATGAAAGTCTTAGTGTTGCACAGTTGTTGTTAGAAAAAGGCTATCGTGGTATTGCCGGTATAGATTTTATTATTGATAAAGAGGATAATGTATATGTTTCAGAAATTAATCCCAGATTTCAAGCATCTACAATCTTACTGGATAAATATTTGTCAAAAAACAAAAAAACTCCCGAGGCAAAAAGTACACTTGAGATAAATGAAATGGCTTTCTTAGGAGGAATGATTTCTACCCTATGTTTTACAGATGAAATAAATTTGAGTTGCTATTATTATTATAAAGACGAGTTTGATGTAAAAGAGTATAAAAACAAATTTGAAATCTTTGAAAGGAATAATTGTGAAATATTAGCAGACGGAGTTATAGAAGATATGAATTTGAATAAAATAGGTGATAATTCATATTTATATCGTGTTGTTTTTCCTCATGCAATATGTGCTATATCTCCTGATAAGGACCTTTGGATTCATAATAATATTCAAATTGGTCCCAAACCTAAAGATACTATATCATTAAAGATTGCATTATTAAATCAAGGTGTACGTTTGGATAGTACTTTCCAAAATGTAAAAAACGGAGTTTACAATTCTATTGATATAAAATTACTTGAGAACTCTATATATGATTCAATAAATATAAATTGCGCATATAATATTCATCATTCAAATTATAGTCCTTTTTATATAAAAAATCAGAATGGAATAGCAAAACTTTTCTATAATTATGATAACTTATGCGACGTATTGATTGAAACAAATTCCTTGGAACAATTTACTGAAACTGAGCGTGAAATCTTATATCTGGCAACAGATCGTTTACGAATTAATATAATATCAGGGTGTGAGAATAAAAATATTGGTCAAGGATGCAAATTTTGCAATGTATCAATATCAAATAAAACATTTACATATAAACAAATTATTGACGCTTTAGAACATTTAAAAACAACCCAAAAGACATTTGAACATATTATGCTTGGCGGCGGAAGTCGTTTAGATGCTGGCGGTTGGAAATTAATCATACAAATATGTAATTATTTGAAAAATGATGAATATTATAGAAATAAACCGCTTTCTCTGATGTCAATGTTACCTTCAGAGGCAATCCTCAATAAACTAAAAGAAGCCGGTATTGAAGAAGTTGCTTTTAACATTGAAGTTGCAAATGAAAGACTCGCGAAATGTTTAATGCCCGCAAAACATAAAGAAGGCAAGGAGGCATATTATAATATATTAAATAAATCAGTAAATATTTTCGGAGAGGGCAATGTTCGCTCAGCATTAATTGTAGGATTAGACCAAAAAGAGGAATTATATAATGAAATATTAACGTTAGCTGATATGAATGTTATACCTTGTTTATCCGCATTGCGAATTCTTCCCGGTTCTTCAATGGAAAATGCACTTCCGCCAAGTAATGAATATCTCATAGATGTATATAATCATAGTTGTGCTCTATTAAAAGAACTTGGCGGAAGCATAAAAGATCTTGGTCCGAAGTGTAACAGTTGTCGAAATAACATGTTACATTTATAAAAATCTTATTTAATATTTTTCTTTCTAAAAATTATAATATCTTTATCATAAAATGAATCAATATCAGTTTTTAATTGTTGAGTAATGTCTTCAATATATTGATTCATTTTTTTGTTTGAATATTTATCTTTAGTATTCATTAATTGTTCTTTACATAAGTTAATTCGTGCATCAGTATACATTTTAAACATATCTTGCGCTGCTTCTTCATATTGTTGAATGTAGGTAGATTCTTTTTTCTTTTTATCAATTGAATCTATAATTTTCCAAATAAAATCACTTATAGTTGCTACGCTTGCTATACCGCAGAATACATCAATAACAATTTCAAAAGGAGAATGGTTTGATAACGCAACGCGAAAACCTGTTTGTCCTAATTCAACTCGCGAAAGTTTTTCATTTAGCACATTGCATAGTTCGTTAACATATTTAACACCATCCCTATTTTTCTTACAAATATTTGTTCTTACTTTTATTTTAAGATTAATTGAATTACTGTTTCCGGATAACAACATTTCTCTTATCTCACCATAATACAACAAGCTATTGTTAATATTATCAATAGGCAAGTCTTTGCCGGTAATATAAAGGTCCATTTCCTTTAATATTTTTTGTGTTATGACTTCGTCCAATAATTCAAATCTCTGTGCTAATCGACAGAAGTAACGAATCAATCGAAAATCTTTTTTCGCAATTGATTTGTTAATGCCCATTAGAAGTGTCTCTTTGGCGGCAGATATTTCACCTTGTATAATTTGTAAATTACATATAGGAAAATATTCTTCTTGTCCGTAATAATACGGAATAAGGGTATTTATCTGTCGAAGGTATTCTGCTTTGGTAATGGTTTTCTTCTGGGTTTTAAAATATATAGCGTCATCGTTATCAAAGCAGTTTGCTATTCCAATAACATATGCAGCTTGATAAAAGGGAAAAGAGACATTCTCAAATGAACTTTTAAATAATTCGATAAATTCTACATTTACATGTCCTAAATCAACATTTTTTAAGGTTGTATTATTTATCTTAATCCCCTCTAATGTACAGCTACTAAATACACAATTATTAATTGTACTTTTTAAAAAGAGCGCATTAAGAAAACTACTATTTTTGAAAATTATATTTTCAATATTGCATTTTATAAAATTACTTTGACTATAATTATTTCCGCTAAAATATGTATTTTCTTCACAGCATATATTGGAATTGTTAAAAGTGCAATTTACAAAACCATTGCCGTTTACTTGACAATTCAAAAAATCGATATTATTAAAACATGATCCTACAAAAGCATTTTCATATAATTTATTATTTTCAAAAATATAGTTTATAAAAGTACTTCTTTTTAAACTTTCATTCAGATAGTTTGCCGTATTTATTTCCCTCTTTTGATAATTACCGATAAACTTATTGTTATTTACTTTTTCGTCAGGATAATTTTCCCATAATTTACTTGTTGCCTGTTTTATTGCTTCTTCTGTATAATACATATTTTCCTCCATTTATTATTTATAAGTCTCTTACAATTTAGTGAAAGATAATCCTCTATTATCCGTACAAAAAGGCACCTTTCCAGGTGCCTTTTCCTCTCAACCAACATATTCTTTTTATCCCGTATGCCTACTTCCACATCCCCTTTCCTTCATTTACATATTAATCATCCCCCTCACACCCTAAAATCCTTCCTCGGATGCTTCGTCGTCAAAATATCCCTCTGTTTTGCCATTGCCACATGGGTATAAATCTCCGTAATATGGATAGAACTGTGTCCCAGCATTTCCTGGATGTAGCGGATATCCACGTCCGCCTCTAAGAGGCTGGTGGCAAAAGTGTGCCGGAACATGTGGGGCGTGATGTGTAAGTCGATGGAGGCAAGGGCAGAGTACTTGCGTATCATGCGGCGGACGGTCTGGTCGGAGAGTGGGCGCATGGATTGGTTTACGAAGAAGTGTCCGCAGGCGTCAATTTCTTCGCTGAAGGCATTACAGTATTCGAGAAGAATCTGATAAACGGCATCGTTTCCAATCTGGATATGACGTTCCTTGGACCCTTTTCCGAAGATTAGGATGTTGCGGCTTGTAAGATTCACGTCTTCTCTTTTGAGGGAGCAAAGCTCGGAAATACGCATGCCGGTGGCAAAGAGCAGTTCAACAACAGCAACATCCCGCAGGCAGTTTTTCTTTCGGAAAGTGGTGGTGGCATGGGCATATTCTTTATACATGATAACAAGAAGCTGTTCCATGGTCTGCAAAGGGATAGTTTTGGGGAGGATAATCGGCTCGCGGAACTTAATATGTATTTTATTAAAAGGATTGATTTCAATATAATTCCGGTACTCCAAATAGTGGAAAAAAGCCTTCAGGGAAGCAATTTTTCGCTTTGCGGTTTTGGGCTTATAAGTAAGATGCAGTGTCTTAATATATTCTTCTAAAAGGGTAGGAGTGATACTGAGAATATTTTCTGCACGGACAGTATCAGAGAATTGACGCAAGTCAATGCGGTATGCCTTTAGGGTTTTGGGGTCTAAGCGTTTCTGGTATTGACAGAACTCCAAATATTCGATGGTTATCTTTTGCAAATGATTCATATGGGTGCGCTCCTTTGTGTTTTTGCCTATTGTAACAGATTTTACAAAGAAGCCAATAACAAATGCATGCCTTGGAATATTGCCATTTGGGATAAAAGGTATATAATAAAAGCAAATCACTGAAAGGAATACCCACTGATGAAAAAGAAACTCACGCTTGGATTCAGAATATTCTACATAACCTTGTTTGCGGCAATTCTGTTTGCGGCGATTTGGTTTCTGTTGCCAAGAATACATGGTGAAGTCACAGCTACCATTAATGGTACAAGTTACGTGCCGGATAGCATAAGCTGCAAATATGAGGTTGCAGAAGATGAATTGAAGGTAGTTTCTTTTAAAACAGACGAAGGACTTAAGTTTTTTAATCATGGATTTGCAAAAGATTGTTTTGAGTATACTTTTTACATCAGTGATGAGGAACTCGATACAGAGGTAACGATTTTTTATATTAAAGGAAGAAACCGGTCTTTTAGAAACTTGGATATAGAAGTGGATATTTATGAAGAGGGAGATGCGTGGTGTGCTGATGTGACGGTGGATAAGGCCGGGCAACTGTATCAGGAGTCCTTTTATGATATCGAGAAGAGTGGTATTGAGATGAGGGTAAGTGATATATAGGAGCATTCGTAAGGGAAAATAAAAGTTAAGGGAACTTTACAATCACGTAAAGTTCCCTTTTACTACTTCTCACGGCTCCGATATCCCCGTCACTCCAACATAAATATTAGAAATGGAATACCAGGTAGCAAAGTTAGTAATGCCCGTAGGTTCAAGATTAAAAATCTGCTGAAAGCTTCTTACTGCTTCCGCTGTTCCGGGACCGTAGACACCGTCTTCCGCAACTCCGGGAAGTGCCGGGTAATTCTGTTTAATACGATTTAACTGTTGTTGAAGTTGTAACACTTTACTTCCTCTGGAGCCTATGGTTAAATCATAGCCGGGCCAGGAAGCTGGCACCCCATCAATCTGTTCAGCTGTATTGATAAACATATCATTTCCGTAATAATAACGGATAATATCAATGGCAGAATAGCCTTCTTCACCTAAGTACATGGAACCCCATTGACTCAGGCCGTTGCAGGTGGTACGACGCCCGTCGCAGTAGGAGGTAAAAATGGGTTGTCGTACACCGGGACGTGATAAGTAGTTATTGAAAATTGAGTCCACGATGCGGTCAATATTGGCATAAATATTTCGGCCGTAAATAAATTTCTGGTCATAGGCGGTAGAAGAAGTAATGGTAAAAGAGTATCCACGGTTTCTATACCACTCCGTATATACGCGATTTAGCGTAAAACTCATAATCGCCAATGTGTTAGCATAAATTGTGCTTTCCGGCCAGGTGGGAAAAATTTCGCTGCTGACCACGTTCTTAATATAATCACGATAAGGGACATAATAATTTGGGGCGGTATTATCATTAGGCACTCCGTCGTGAACAATGATAGTTTCGGGAATTACCACTCTGGATAAAACAATTTCGCCGCTTTCATCTATGGGTTTAATTTCTTCTTCAGGTATTTTGGCAGGATAATCGCCCACCAGAGTATGTATCGGAATATTAATGGTTCCGGCACCTGTGCCGAATCGGACAGGAACTAATGCGGCGGGTTGAATGGAAGTTTCATCTGCCAACATTTCAGAGCCGTTGATGGTCAGCGGTTCATAACCGTCAGCAAGAATGATAAAACGGTATTGTGAAAACGGTTGCGGACTGTCTGCATTTAAGGAATAGGACAGGGGCGGAGTGGGAAGCGTAATCGCTTCGGTCTGTCCTGATGAGTTTGTAACTAATGTATAAAGCAGATTATCGGGTTCTTCTGACGAAAATACCTGAATCTGAGCATTGGGTATGGGAATAGTGGTAGATACCCTTGTAACAAAGAAAACAAGTCTTCCGGAGTTTGTGCTTGTTTCGGGAGTCATAATATCCATGAGTAACCTCATAAGTTTCCTTGGAAAAAGATATGCAAAAAGACGCTTTGATATGTATCAAAGCGTCTGAAAATTCATTTGTATATTATTAAACTATATAATCAAAAGAAGGTGTAGCCATGTTTTTAATTACACCGCCCATATTTGTATAACTTACGGTACGATTTCTTTTCATAAGATCCGATAAAACATCGGTTTTCTTTGCGGTATCGTTTGTATCAGATTCTGCTTTCTTGTCAGCAGTAGCAGTTTCTGTTTTCTCTACTACCTTACCGTCTTCTGTTTCGGCAACTACCTTATCAGTTTCTTCCTTGGCAGGTGTTCTGGAAGCTTTCAGCTTCTCTAAAATATCTGCAGAAGACTTGGAAGTGTCTTCATCACTGCCTACTGTATCATAATATGCAGACATCAGCTTGTTATAGCTTCCCGATTTGATTAAAGAATAATCTGAGAGGGAAGAGTACATTCCGCTTGAAGAACCACCTAAAATATTGCTTGTTAAGGAAGCCATGGATGACGAACCATAACTGTTTGTGTTGTACATATTCTGAAATAAAGATGAAGCATTATATAAACCACCGATATTCATTTGTTCGCCTCCCTTCCTGAAATATATGCATAGTCTAATCACATTATTACATATTCCTATGCTAATTATAATACAGTTTCGGCAATACTGCAAGGCTTTTCACCATAAAAAATATAATAACTAAATATAGTATTTTTTTGCTGGTTTTATTGCTTTACACCCACAAATAGTGCTATAATGTATGAGTTGAATTAGGATAGGTGTACTATGCCTAAATACGGATGAAAAGAGGTGAGCAATTTGAAAAGAGCAGTTCTTTCCATGCTGGAAGAAAATTATGCATTTGAGAATAATAAGGGAAGTCTGGACTTTTCCTGCAATATTATCGAAATGACCTTTGATAAGTCTGAGCAGAGAAAAGGAACTTTTCAAATTAAAAATGTGGCTGAGACGCCTATGGAAGGATATATTTTATCCGACAATATGCGTATGCAGTGCCTGACACCGATTTTCAGAGGCGAAAGTGCAGAAATTACATATTGTTTTGACAGTGCCGGAATGGAGCCCGGTGATGTGGTTAAGGGCGAATTTCAGATTATTTCCAATAAGGGAGAATACACGCTTTCTTTTGAGGTAGCAAGAGAGAAACATTATTTAAACAGCAGCATGGGGAATATTAAGAACTTGTTCCACTTTGCAAATCTTGCCAAAACTAATTGGGAGGAAGCGGTGCAGCTCTATTATTCTTCCGGTTTTGCACAGATACTGGAGGGCAATGATGCCCAGTATATCAGTACATACAGAGGCTTGTGTACCAAACCCGGGAACGAACAGAATCTGGATGAGTTTCTTGTGGCAGTCAAGAAAAAGAGTCATGTTTCATACGAAACCGATGTCAAAGAAATTCGTATAAAGAACCCTGATGATACGGTTATGAAAGAAATTACCGTAAATAAAAACGGTTGGGGCTACGTTTCTGTGGATGTGGCCGTGGAAGGGTATTTTGTCGGCATTGAAAAGGAAGTTTATACGGAAGACGATTTCCTTGGTAATGTATGCCGTATTCCGGTTTATTTGGAGCCTGAGCATATGCATCAGGGTATCAATTACGGAAAAATTATTATTACCACCCCCAAGCAGGTACTGGAAGTGGTTGTTGTAGCTGAGTATTATCCTGTTTCCGTAAAAGAAGAAGCGGAGTATGAATGGCTGCAGCTTACTGCCGGAGTGATGAAAGAATACATTGACTTCCGTTTGGGCAAACAGGATACACAGGCTTGGATTGAAAAAACTGCTCCTCTTGTGGAAAAAATGTCGGGAACGGAAGAGAAAAATATTATTGCAAGCCTATATAAAGCTCAGCTTCTTTTGGCGCAGGACCGTACCCAGGATGCGGACTATGTTTTAACCCGTGTAGAAGAGTGGATGTCGGAAGAGAAGCAGATTCCGGAAATTTATGGTTACTTTTTATATTTGACGACCCTTTTAAACCGGGACGAAAGTTATACCGATAAAGTGGCACATAAAGTAAAGAAAATGTTCCAGAGAGAGCAGGATAATTTCCGTCTTGCGTGGCTTATGTTATATCTGCAGAAGAATCTTTTCTTCCATGAAGACAAGAAGTGGGAGTTTTTGGAAGAACGTTACGACAGAGGCTCCAACAGCCCCATTCTTTATGTGGAAGCCTTACAACTTCTGTGGGAACAGCCGTCTCTTTTGATTAAATTGGAAGGTTATGAAATCAGCCTTTTATTATTTGCAATGAAGCATGATGTTTTAAATATTGCAATAGCAGAAAGAATCCAGTTTTTAATCAGTCGTGAAAAGGAATATGATTTCCGCATTTATGCAATTTTAAAATATTGTTATGAAAAGTGCCCTACAAAGGAAATGGTACAGGCCATCTGTACTTATCTTATGAAGGGAAATTGTATTGGTAAAGAATATTTCCCTTGGTATGCCAAGGCAGTAGAGGAAGAACTTCGTCTTACCAGATTATATGAATATTACATGATGTCTATTGATTTAAATTATAAGGGTGAATTGCCCAAGATGGTCATGATGTATTTTGCATACCAGAACAATCTGGATTATGAGCGTATGGCATTTTTGTATGCCAACGTATGGGAACACCGAGGGATTTATCCGGAAATTGCCTTGTCTTATACGGAGCATTTGGAGGATTTTGTCAGAGAACAAATTGCATGCGGACATGTGAATGCGCATTTGATTAAACTGTATAAGCGTATTTTAGTACCGGCTATTATGGATGTGAAATTTGCCAATGACGCAGCACCCATGATTTTTATGCATGAAGTAATCGTAGATGATGCCAACGTAAGAAATGTAATTGTAATTCATGAGCATATGAAGGGCGAAGCCTCTTATCCGGTAGAAGACGGTAAAGCATATGTACCCATCTACAGTATTTATTATAAACTACTGTTTGAAGACGGCTACGGAAACCGATATGTACCTAATGAATTTATGAAGCCGGTTTCCGTACTCTTTGATGAGGAATTGTTTAAAACGGTTCTTCCCATGACACAGGAGAAAACAGGACTGCTTTTATACTACTGCGAAGACAGAAGGAATTACATCAATATAACGGATGTGAATGTATATACATATGCAAGGCTTTTGCGCTCGGAAGAAATTACGGAAAACTATCGTAAGGAACTGCAGGTTGCATTGATTAAGTATTATTTTGAGCAGGATTATATTCGCGAATTGGATGAACTGCTTATGGAAACCGAACCGGAGAGACTCAGTGCAGTGGAACGTGCAGATATCATACATATCATGGTGGCCCGCGGAATGTACGATATTGCCTTTGATTGGACATGCCTATACGGAGCAGAGCATGTTGATACAAAGACGGTTTTACGACTTTGCAGCAGACTTTTGGAACGCAGGGATTTCGAAGAAGATGAGAGTATGCTGGGGCTGTGTACGTATGTGTATCGTAAGAATCGTTATGATGAAAATATTTTATCTTACCTTGTGCAATATTTTGAAGGCGGAATTCGTGAATTAAGAGCACTTTTACGTAATAGTGACGGTTTTGCCATTGATACATATACACTGTTGGAACGTCTTATTGTGCAGTCTCTGTTTGCAGGTGTGTATATGGGTGAAAAAATGAAATTGTATGAAGCCTATGTACAAAAGCGAGGTAATCATGATATTGAGAAGGCTTTTTTGACAAGGTGTGCGTACGATTATTTTGTGGAACAGTGCGTAACCGATACTACCGTATTTGAGCGCATGGAACAGTTTATGTCCGAAGGTGAGAAGTTAAGCCGAGTATGTCGTCTGGCTGTTTTGAAGCATGCGTCGGAAACAGATGCATCAGGCTGGAATACGGAATTGCTTACGGAATTGCTTGCCGGCGAAATTGCACTGGGAAATTGTTTCCCGTTCTTTCCGGCTTTTGCAGAACATATCAAGGAAGTACTTCCTTTTACGGACAGAACCTTTGTGGAATATCGCGGAGAACCGGGAAGCCGGGTGGTTATTCATTATGCCATTGAAAGAGACAACGGAGGCGAGACAGAATACCGCAAAGAGGAGATGCGAAATCTTTACGGGGGCATTTTTGTAAAAAGTTTTATCCTGTTTTGCGGTGAAAATATTCAGTACTATATTACGGAGCAAAGCGGTAATAGAGAGCAGTTAACACAAAGCAGTATGATTCAGAGAAGTGAATCCGAGAAGCCGGTAGGAAGCTGGAGATTCGCACTATTAAATGAAGTGGTGCTCAGTAAAGAAATGCAGGATTATGAGTCCTGTGCAATCATGTTAAGTGATTACAGAAAAAAAGATTTTATGATTCGGGAGATTTTTGGGAATAAATAAAATTTCCGTGAGGTGTGGCTATGCTGACAGAAATCAAGGATGTATTTGAAAAAATGAATAAAGACCGTTATGTCATCGGTTATGATCTGACAAACCAATACGTTCAGATGAGTTTCTGTCGTATAGACAGTGATAATCCGGAAACTTTCAGCGTGGCGGAAGAAGAGGAACAGTATAATATTCCTATGGTGCTGTGTCATAAAAGAAGCACGGGACAGTGGTTAATCGGCGAGGAAGCATTGAAGTGTGCAGATGAAGGCGATGGAATGGCGGTTACGGATTTTCTTGCGACGGCAAAGTCCGGAGGCACGGTATTTATTGACCGGGAAGAATATCACGCAAGAGATTTACTGGCACTATTTTTAAAACGAAGTTTGAATATGTTACCGGTTATGGCAACACCGGAAAAGATTGCCAATATAACCATAGCATTACGTGGGGCTGATGTGGAAATGATTAAGATGCTGCAGTCTGCGGTGAGTATTTTGAAGGTGGACGCGGATAGAATCTCTTTTACAGGTTATGAAGAGTGCGTATTCTTCTATATGCTGTATCAGAATGCAGAGCTTAAGAATCATCAGATTCTGGTATTCGATGCGGGAGATGAGAATCTTTGGAGTTATCGGTTAGAGAGAAATCATTTTACGAATCCCAGTATTGCCATGGTGGAAGCTGTGGAATATCCGGATTTTAAGGTAAGGGATCAGAGATATTTAAGTAAGACCGAGAAGGACAGTAAGTTATTGCAGATTGCTACACAGATTTGTGAAAACAGGGTATTCTCAGGTGTATTCTTAATCGGTGAAGGGTTTTATGATGATTGGTGTAATAACTCATTACGTTTCCTGTGCAGAAACCGTAGGGTATTCAAGGGAAATAATCTTTTCAGCAAGGGTGCGTGCCTTGCGGCAAAAGAAAAAGCCAATCCTTCGGGATATGAGAAGAGTATCCGTTATTTCGGTATAGACAGATTGAAATGTAATATTGGTATTCAGGCATTTGAAGGGGGTAAGGAAATAAATATTCCCATGATAAATGCCGGTGAACATTGGTATGAGGCCGAGGCAAAGACTGAAATACTTCTTCATGAATCGGACAGCATACCGATAACTGTAGAATACATAAACAGCAGACAGGTTGCGGTAGCAGATTTTGTTTTAAAAGGATTGCCTGTAAGCCCTAACCGCATGACGCGTATTGAATTGGATGTAAAAATGACATCTGAGACAAGGGTGGTTTTACATGCTGTGGACTTGGGATTCGGAGAAATATATCCTTCATCCCAGAAAGAGTGGAAAGAAGAAATGGACCTGCAATATCAGTAAGTGCAGGGAAAGGATGATAAAGTGGGTAAAGTATACGAATGTATCGGAAGGAAAGCAAATAAACCCTTCTTTTTAGAGAAGGTGTGTTGCAATATCTATTCTGCGGAAGAATTGGTATATTGCGTATATGAAAATGCAGAACTTTTGGAAAAAGATATCTTTACAACTGAATTGGCAAATTGGTTAGAGGATGAATGCGATGCCGGAAAGATGGCAGACCGTCTGTATCATCTTTTAAGCAAGGATGCAACAACACAGGAATTTGCTAAAGTGTTATTGGAAGAGTTTCCTTATGTCAGTGCAGGGCAACAGGCAAGATTCCTTGAATTGTTGCAGGAAGAAGACGGTGGAAACGGACCGGAGCGGAGAAAGAAGCGTGGTGATTACTTTTTACAAAAGGGGCGCTATGTATATGCTTTGAATGAATACGAAAGTGCCTTGTCGGCAATGAATGAATATGATGCGGAAATGATGGCTTGCATTTATCATAATATGGGCATGGCAAGAGCAGGACTGTTCCTGTTAGAGCAGGCGCAAGAGGATTTCCTAAAGGCCTATGAATTGGATGGCAAGGAAGAACATTATTATTATTATGCTGCGGCAATGCGTTTTAGCATGTCAGAGGGAGAATACATTCGAACCATCAGTGAAGATGTGCAGATGAGTGAAGTGACATTAAAACTGGAAGCGCGGATGCAGGAGGCAAATGATAAGTGGAAGAACGGTCCGGGAGCAGCATTTGAAGAAGAAAAGACTGCGTATAAAGCAGGCGGAAGTATGCAGTACGAAGAGTGGATTGGTAAAACGGTTTCGGAATTAAAGGAAGATTATCGCAGATATATTCAGTAGCGGAGAAATACAATGGGTTTTTGGAAAAAATTATTCGGTAGTAAAAAAAATATAACTGAATATGAAACAGAGTTTGATGAGGCACAGTATTATGAAGTATCCAACTTGACGGATGCAACTCAAAGAGAAAGATATATCGAAAGCTGTTTGGAGCAGATGAAGACTGCGTCGGACGAAATTGATATGTTAAACCGAGAGTATGATGCAGTGACTGCCTACCTGAATGATACGGATGAAATTGAACAACTTCCTGAACATCTGCGTAATCCTATTGAGGATTGTGCTACAAAGTTGTTGCGATTGGAGAAAGAATTCCGCAATTATACTGCAAAAGATAATCATTTGAGTAGCGAAGACTATGCTTTGATGGAACGTATTGAGGATGAAATGCCGGCCGGTTATGAGAAACTTCGTGACAGCGAGGAATATCAGAAGCTTGTCAAAGAAGATATGAGACGCTTAGAAGGTGAAAAACAGGCGTACTATTATCGAAAAGCAGAAATGAAAGGTATGCTTTCCAATGTAAAAGGAGTATTTTTTATTTGCGTAGTGGCAGCAGTTACCTGCGTGATTATGTTATTCATTCTTCAATTCGGATTCGAATTGGATGTGAGAATCGGTTATATTCTCACTGCAGGAGCAGCGGCAATTGCCTTTACGGTGCTGTTTGTTAAGAATCTTGACATGCAACAGGAAGCTGCCAAAATAGAAAAAAGTATTGCGAAGCTGATACATATGCATAATGCTGTTAAAATCCGTTATGTAAATAATACAAATCTTTTGGAATATCTTTATATGAAATATAATGTGGATAGTGCCAAAGAGTTGAAAGAGTTATGGGATTGTTATGTATCGGAACGGGCAGAGCGAGAACGTTTTGAGCAAACAAAATATGATATTACTTTTTATCGTGATGAATTATTGCAACGTATGCGTAAATTGCATATTGCAGATCCGGATATCTGGATACATCAGGCAGAGGCATTAATAAATCGTAAAGAAATGGTGGAAATTCGACATAGCCTGATTGAAAGACGTCAGAATCTGCGTAAGCAGATGGAATACAATAAGGATATCGCGGTAGATGCACAAACCAAACTTAAGGATATGATTCACGCATATCCCCAGTATGCCAATCAGGTTTTGCAACAGTTGGAAGTGTTTGAACAACAGGCAAAAACAAGATTGTAAAATATATAATATTGTGTATAATGTATAAAATGTAATCCGCTGTTGTAAGTAGCAGCGGATTTAAACTTTAAAGCTGTTTGGAGTTAAGATATTTTAATAAATATATACTTGGTCTGAATAATAAAGGGAATTTAAAAGTATGAAGAAAAAAATATGGATTGTGGCAGTGATTCTTCTGGCAGTCAATCTGGCAGCAGGTGTTTTTATATGGTATGCATGGAGTAAAACATACAGTAATCTCACCATTGAAGCAGGTACGGAGATTACGGCACAAGCTTTTATCAAGGGAAATGTAAAAAGCATCTCTTTTGCGGAGGACAGCCCTGTGGTTGATACTTCGGTTCCGGGTCGCTATGTATTAAAAGTAACGGCAGACGGTTTTACAAGGAATTGTGTACTTAATGTAGTGGATACTATAGCGCCGGAGGCGGAACCGGTAAGCGTCTATATGTCAGTAGGCGAAACCTATGAGGCTGAGGATTTTGTCACCAATATTACGGATGCTACAGTAGTAACGGCAAGTTTTGAGAACAGACCGGATTTCGGAGGATACGGACATCAGGAGGTAGAAGTTATTCTTACCGATGCCGGAGGTAATAGTGCGAAGGTTACAGCGGATTTGTACGTTCTAAAGGTAAACTTAATTGAAAATTATGTATGGGATGCGGCGGATGGTTTACCCCATGCAGATTGGTTTCTTACCAAGGAGGGAGAAATCTCATACGATGGAATTGCACTGAATTCTGTTGATTTTACACTGGCAGGTGTTTATCCTGTGGGACTTAAGGTAGACGGAATCAGTTGTCAGGTAAATCTTGAAGTGACAGATACCAAGGCACCTGTATTTACGGTAAAAGAAACACAAGGATATTTAAATCATCCTATGGAAGCTGCTGAATTTGTAGATGTTGTCGAAGATGATACACAGGTTACATATGATTATAAAGAGGAGCCGGATTGGACAGCAGAGACTGCGCAGGAGGTTGTAGTCGTAGCTACAGATTCTGCAGGTAATACTGCAGAAATGCCGTCAGTACTTACATTAATACCGGATGTTGAAGCACCGGTAATTATAGGAGCCGGAAATATTTCTGTTTGTCTCGGTGAAAATGTTTCTTATCGTACGGGAGTCAGTGCATATGATGAATGTGATGGAGATGTAACGATACAGATAGATAACAGTGCGGTAAATTTGACCGAGATTGGGACCTATAAAGTTATTTATTCGGCAACAGATTCTTCAGGCAATGTGGCAACACGGGAAGTTAAACTTACTGTGTTGCCGGAGCAAAACGAGAACATAACATTGGATATGATGTATGCGGAAGCCGATAAGATAATTGCAGAGATTATTACTGATGATATGACGGATTATCAGAAGGCAGAGGCAATTTATAATTGGACAAGATGGAAAATCGGTTTTATCAGTGATTCACAGAAAGAAGACTGGGTAAAATCAGCTTATGACGGATTCATATATCGTAAAGGCGATTGCTACACTTATGCATGTGTTGCAAAAGCTTTGTTAACAAGGGTAGGAATTCCCAATGTGGATATCTGGCGTAATTCCACAACAAGCAGTCACTATTGGAATTTGGTGGACACCGGTGAAGGTTGGTATCATTTCGATGCTACGCCAAGAGCGGATAAAACCATAGTGTTTATGTGGTCGGAAACGCAGCTTGTATCGGACGAAGCTGTACGCCGAAGTCACGTGTATGACCATTCATTGTTTCCGACAGTAAATGCAAATTAACAGACGAACCAAAGTAGGGGCTTAGTGTATTAAGAAACTTTTAACATATGAAAAGATGTAATAGGGAGAAAAAATGAAGAAATTAGGTGTTATCGGGGGGATGGGACCTCTTGCTACCGCCATTTTTATGGAAACGGTAATCGAGATGACAGCTGCTTCCGGAGATAATGAGCATATTTCCATGGACATTATAAATATCCCTTCTATTCCTGACAGAACGGCATATATATTAGGAAAAAGTCAGGAAAGTCCCGTTGATGAAATAATAAGAGTCAGGGAAGAACTGGAAGCAAGAGGGGCAGATGTGCTTGCCATGCCTTGTAATACAGCGTTTTACTTTTATAATGATATAGTAAAAGAAAGTAAGATTCCCTTAATTCACGCTATTGATGAAACCGCGGGTTGTTTGAAAGAAGCAGGGATAAAATGCGTGGGGATTCTTGCAACAGACGGCACCATTGAGACCGGTTTGTTTCAGAAGGTACTAAAGGAGCATGAAATTCAGGCGGTTATTCCGGATGCGGAGTGTCAAAGTAAAGTGATGAGTATGATTTACGAAGATGTGAAAGCCGGAAGAAGAATTACCGAAACGAAGGTGAGAACGGTGGAAAAATATTTAAGAAATGCCGGTGCAGAATGTCTTGTGCTTGGGTGTACTGAACTTACCGTTTTGAAACGATGCGGACTTGTAAAGATGAGATGTCTGGACACGCTGGAGGTAATGGCAAGAAAGGCTGTTATGGAGTGCGGTGTCTTAAAAGAGAAATATAAGAAGCTGATATAGGCGGCGGAAAATAAGAGGATGGAAACATGCAAAATCATGTTTTGGATTATTTGGACAATATCATTACCAAGTGCCCTGATAAGGTGGCATTTGCCAATGACAAAGAAGAATTAACATTTAGGGATGTGTATGATAAGACCCGTTCTATAGGAAGTTACGTACATAAACAGGGTATTTATAAAGAGCCTGTTATTGTATTTATGAATAAGCATCCCAAGACGGTTACGGCATTTTTTGGAGTAATTGAAGGTGGTTGCTTTTATGTTCCCATAGATGAACAGATGCCAGCGGCAAGAATCAATCTGATTCTTGAAAATGTAAAGCCCCGGTTAATGATATGTGATGATAAAACCATAAAAAAAGCAGAAACATTTGATACTACAGCCAAGGCGGTTCTTTATGAAGATATTGCAGACACGGAAGTTAACGAGAAAGCTTTAGTGGAAATCAGAGAACGGGCCATTGATACAGACCCGATATATATTGTTTTTACTTCGGGTTCTACAGGAGTGCCTAAAGGTGTGGCTGCGTGTCATAGAAGTGTGTTGGATTATATTGAGCAGTTAAGTGAGGTGTTAAAATTTGATGAAAATACCGTTTTCGGAAATCAGACACCGCTTTACTTTGATGCTTGCTTAAAAGAGCTCTATCCTACCTTGAAATTTGGGGCAACGACCTATTTGATACCTAAAGGGCATTTCATGATGCCCATTAAATTGGTGGAATTTTTGAATGAAAAGAAAGTCAATACTGTATGTTGGGTAGTGTCAGCATTGACGATGATTTCAAGTTTGCAGACCTTTGATACCGTTACTCCTAAATATTTAAAAACCATAGCGTTCGGTAGTGAGGTCTTTCCCGTGAAGCAGTTTAATTTATGGAAGACTACTTTGCCGGAGGCGGATTTTGTGAATTTGTACGGTCCTACGGAAGGTACGGGAATGTGCTGTTATTACAGGGCTGACCGTCTCTTTGAAGAGGGCGAGAGTATTCCTATAGGACGACCTTTTAAAAATACCGAGATTATGTTGTTGGATGAAAATAACAAATTAGCAGATACGGGAGAACTTTGCATCAGAGGAACTTCCGTAACGTTGGGTTATTACAATAATCCTCAAAAGACGGCAGAAGCTTTTGTACAGAATCCATTAAACAGTGCTTATCCGGAATTGATATACCGTACCGGTGATATTGCAACCAGAAATGAGGCAGGAGAACTTGTTTTTGTATCCCGCAAGGATTATCAGATAAAACATATGGGACATCGCATCGAATTGGGAGAAATTGAGGCTAATGTGAATGCCTTGCAAAATATTCAGACCTGTGCCTGTGTATATTCCAAACTGGATGAAAAGATTGTTCTCTATTACGTGGGTGATAAGGATAAAGCAACTTTAATTAAAGAATTAAGAGAAAAACTGCCGCGTTATATGATACCAAATGAACTTGAGAAACTGCAGACCATGCTTTTTACGCCTAACGGAAAAATTGACCGTAAGGCATTGCTGGTAAAATACGAGGAAACAAAACAGGCTTGCGCAACAGAGTAAAAAACACTATAATAAGTGCGCATTATACATAGGAGGTCTGGTATGGACAGATTATTGGAAATTTTATCGGATTTACATCCGGAGATTGATTTTGAAGAGTATACAACTTTAATTGATGACGGTGTTTTGGATTCATTTGATATTGTAACTTTGATTTCTGAAATTAATGAAGAGTTTGATGTAGTTATCTCTGCGGAATATATCATTCCTGAGAATTTTAATTCTGCAGAAGCCCTTTATGCATTGATTGAAAGATTAGAGGAAGAATAAAAGATGCTTTTTACATCCTACAGCTTTCTTGCTTTTCTGCTGATACTTTTTCTTTTATATTACATAGTACCGAAAAAGTGTCAGTGGGTACTTTTGCTGATTGCCGGCTATGTTTTTTATGCGCATGCCGGCTGGGAGTGTTTCCTTTTTATCGGAGTAACTACCATCACAACTTATGGCGTGGGCTTGCTTATTGATAGAAACCATAATCAACAGAAAGCATATTTGGCAGAGAATAAGGCGAGTTTATCCAAAGAAGAAAAGAAGGCTTATAAAGAGAAACAAAAGAATAAGCGGTTTGCCTTGATGGTAGTGTGTCTTGTGTTGAATTTCGGCATTCTGGCAGTGCTTAAATATACTAATTTTGCCATAGCTAATATTAATGGTATTCTGGAGATGGCAGGCAGTGAAAAAGTATTGGCATTTCAGGATTTGATTCTGCCTTTAGGAATATCTTTTTATACCTTTCAAAGTATGGGGTATTTGATTGATATTCACCGGGGCAAGTACAGTGCACAAAAGAATCTTTTCAAGTTTGCCCTGTTTGTATCCTTTTTTCCCCAGTTAATTCAAGGGCCTATCAGCAGATACGATGATTTGGAAAAAAGTTTGTTTGCGCAACATGCTTTTGATTGGCATACCATAAGCTTTGGACTTCAGAGAATTTTGTGGGGATTTTTTAAGAAACTGGTGATTGCGGACAGAATGCTAATCGGTGTAAATGCCCTGATTGGAGATACCCAAACTTATACGGGATTTTATGTTTTTATGGGCATGCTTTTTTATGCATTGCAGCTGTACGCAGACTTTACCGGTGGTATTGATATTACTATAGGTATTGCCCAGACTCTTGGCATTCCTGTACAGGAGAATTTTATCCGTCCTTACTTTTCGAAAGGAATCAAAGAATACTGGAGAAGATGGCATATTTCATTGGGTAGCTGGTTTACGGATTATTTATTTTACCCCATATCCGTATGCAAGCCTATGTTAAAAATCTCCAAATGGAGTCGTAAGCTTTTGGGAGAACACATTGGTAAAAGAGTTCCGGTATATGCGGCAAGCATTGCGGTTTGGTTTGTAACCGGTATCTGGCATGGCGCTGCATGGAATTTCATTGTCTGGGGGCTTGGAAACTGTTTCTTTATTATGCTTTCACAAGAGTGTGAACCATTATATGATAAGTTTCATGCCCGTTTTCAGGTAAAAGATAAAACATGGTTTAAGGCATTTCAGATTATAAGAACCTTTTTACTTATGAGTTCTTTGCGTATGTTGGATTGTTACCGGAATGTGCCCATGACTTTTAAGATGTTTGGCAGTATGTTTACAGACTGGAATGTAAAAGAGGCGATTACGGTAGGGATGTGGAATCTGGGCTTGGGTGCACATGATTATATTATATTGTTGATAGGTGTATTGCTTTTATTTATGGTAAGTATGCTGGGACGTCGCGGCAGCGTAAGAGAAATGATTGCAAGAAAGCCGGCATGGGTATCTGTTGCGGTATTCGGAACCGTTTTTATTGCAACAATATTGTTTGGTGCATATGGTATGGGTTATGATGCAAGCCAGTTTATATATAATCAATTCTAGTAATTCTATGACTATGTTAAATTATTTTGGAAAGAACCTATAAAGGTGATAAAAGTATGACAGAAATGAAAAAAAGACGCAGTAAGTCCATTGCGGGTGTTGCAATTGTTTTGGTTGCAGTAGTTGTGGTGCTCGCGCTTCTTCAGCGGCTTGTAATGCCTAAATATATGGGCGAAGTCAAAGAAGGTGCTTTGATTGGCGAATACTATGATGAAGACAAAGATTTCGATGTAGTATTTATCGGTGACTGTGAAGTGTATGAAAATTTTGTTCCGGCAACTTTGTGGGAAAATTACGGGATTAATTCTTATATCAGAGGTAGTGCCCAACAGTTGATTTGGCAGTCTTATTATCTGATGGAAGAGACTCTTACTTATGAAAAACCTGATGTGATTGTATTTAATGTTTTGTCTTTGCAATATAATGAGCCGCAAAAGGAAGCATATAACCGCATGACAATTGATGGAATGCGTTGGTCTCCTTCTAAGATAAAATGTATTCAGGCATCTATGTTTGAGAGTGAAAGTTTTATAGAGTATGTGTTTCCGATTCTGCGTTACCATGACAGATGGAGCGAACTGGAAAAAGAAGATTTTCGCTATTTGTTTGGTGCAGAGAAAGTCGGACATAACGGATACTATATGCAGGTTGGAGTGGAGCCGGTAGTATATATCCCGGAAGGAAAAATTCTTGGCGATTATTCCTTTGGTGAGAATGCCTGGAGCTATTTGGATAAAATGGTTGCTTTATGTGAGGAGAATGATGTAGAATTGGTTCTGATAAAAGCTCCCAGCCTATATCCTGTATGGTATCCTGAATGGGATGAGCAAGTGATAAGTTATGCTGAAGAACACGGTTTAAAGTATATTAATTTTTTGGAACATACGGAAGAAATTGGGCTAGACTTTAGTACAGATACATATGATGCAGGATTGCATTTGAATCTGTACGGAGCAGTTAAGCTTACGGATTATTTCGGAGCTTGGCTGATAGAGGAATGTGATTTAGGTGACAGACGGGGAGAGGAAGATTTGACCCAAATCTGGGATGATAAATTGCAGAAATTTTATCAACAGAAAGAGGAACTGGAGGAAAAAGAACAATGAAAAAAATTGTATTAGCGGTTATGATGATGGCAATGATAGCTATGCTTACGGCGTGCACCGAAGCGGCAGATACGGTTACGGATATGAATGACACCGTTTCTGACGCAGAGACAATTCTGCAGGATTATAAAGAAACAATGGATAATGTAGATGAAATGGGTGAAGATGCATTGGACGGAAGTGTAGATGTTTCTGTGCAGACAAATAATACATCACTGGATGATTATAAGTTTGTATATAATGGAACAACGATTGCACCGGATATGAATACCAACGAGTTTATGGATGCGTTGGGAGAACCGTTACAGTATTATGAAGTAAAGAGTTGTGCGTTTGAGGGTATGGACAAAATTTATACCTATACAAGCTTTGAAATCGGAACTTATCCCAATGGTGATGATGATTTGGTATCTTACATTTATTTTAAAGATGATACCGTAACCACTGAGGAAGGCGCTTATATAGGTATGTCTAAAGCGGATGTACTTGCTTTATATGGTGATAATTATGAAGATAATGCAGGAGTAATTACATATTCCAAGGGCGGAATGGAATTACGATTTATCTTTAGTGGTGAAAGTCTTGCATCTATTGAGTATTCCACTACTGTTCTAGACGAGACTTAATTTCTTCAGCTTTTTGCATGGTTTCTTCCATTTCTTCACTGCGGAAAGAAGCGATGTTTTTACGATTGGTAACAACACTGTACATCCACATAATAATCCATGCCATAATAGGAAGAACTATGGTTCCTATCATGCAACTGAAAAAAACAGTATTCTTATTTGGAAAATCAAGAAAGGCAATCACAAAGGTTGCCAAAATAAAGCAGATAATCAGGATTACAGTGATAAGTGCTAAAATGCGTTTAAAGTTTTTTTTCATATATTTACTCACTTTTTCTATAGAATTTGTTTTAAAATACCTTAAAAAGCAGTATATCATAGAAAAAAAGCGAGGGCAATCTGAAAAGAGGGCTTTTCAGATTTTAAAAAATGTTATATACTAGATGTCAGCGTGAGGAAAACACGATTTAATTGCTAGAGAAAAGGATGGATTAAGATATGTTATTATTGGAAATCTGGAGAGCACAGGCATATAATCAGACTGCAAATAAGGCTCAGTTGCAGAATTTATGGAGCAAATATTTTGTCAAGGAGAAGGAAATCTACAAGCAGTTGCTTGCAAATCCTGATGAAGAAGTAAAAGGTACCGTTGCAGAACTTGCAACCAAATACAAAACAGACTTAAGTTTCATGACAGGTTTCTTAGATGGTATTAACGACAGTTTGAAGGTTCCCAACCCTATTGAAACCATGGAAGAACATACTGAAGTAAGTCTTGCTTTTGACAAGGAACTTCTTTATAAGAACATGGTAGGTGCAGATGCAGATTGGCTTTATAATTTGCCTGAATGGGATGCAATCTTTGATGAGGATAAGAGAAAGGCTCTTTACAAAGAGCAGAAGTCTTCTACAACTATTGTTAAAGAAGATAAAGTATATCCCAACGATCCCTGCCCATGCGGAAGCGGCAAGAAGTATAAGAAGTGTTGCGGAAAGTAATTAAAAAATAAGCATACAAAGCCGATGCATTTTATGATGCATCGGTTTTCGTGATAAATGACAGACTTAAGATTAGGAGTAGAATTTGCTTTTGGCAAATCAGAACTACGATGAAAAGCAGAGTAGAAGAAGCGGTTAGAAAATTTGAAAGCGGCTACAACTGTGCCCAAGCAGTATTTGCGACTTATGCTGATCTTTTTGGAATGAGCGAAGAGGATGCGCTGAAGCTTGCAAGCCCCATGGGAGGCGGTATGGGAAGAATGCGCGAGGTGTGTGGAACCGTATCAGCTATGGCATTGTTGGAAGGCTTAAAAGAGGGAAATACAGACCCATTGGATAAGGCGGCGCAAGGGCGAACTTATGAGACGGTGCGGAGCTTAAGCGATAGTTTTACTGAAGAAAACGGAAGTATTATTTGTCGTGAACTTTTGGGAATTCTCTCGAAAGAAAAGAGCGCAGTACCGTCGGAGCGTACCAAGGAATATTATCAGTCCCGTCCATGTACAAGGCTGGTTGCAAGTGCGGCGCGGATTGTTGAAGAGCAATTATTGCTCGATATAATGGATTAGAGCAGTGTGACAGTATCTGTCACAGGGAAAGGCAGGAATATTTATGAAAATTACATTAAAAGACGGAAGCGTCAAAGAATATGGTCAGGCAATGGCCATTATCGATATTGCAAAGGATATCAGCGAAGGTCTTGCACGTGCGGCATGTGCAGGTGAAGTAAACGGTGAGGTAAAAGATTTAAGAACCGTGATTGATGCAGATTGCGAGTTAAATATTTTAACAGCAAACGACCCGAAGGGACTTGCTGTTTATCGTCATACCACAGCACATGTTATGGCAGAAGCCGTGAAGAGAGTGTTCCCGGAAGCAAAACTTACCATCGGACCTTCTATCGATAATGGTTTTTACTATGATTTCGACCATGCGGCTTTTTCAAGAGATGACCTTGATAAAATTGAAGCTGAAATGAAGAAAATCATCAAAGAAGGCAAGACTTTGGAACGCTTTACTTTAAGCAGAGAAGAAGCAATTAAGTTTATGGAAGACAGAAATGAGCCTTACAAGGTAGAGTTAATCAGAGACCTTCCTGAAGGTTCAGAGATTTCGTTCTACAGCCAGGGTGAATTTACAGACCTTTGTGCAGGTCCTCACTTAATGAGCACTAAGACAATTAAGGCATTTAAGCTTACTTCTTCATCAGGTGCATATTGGCGCGGAAATTCTGATAATGCTATGTTACAGAGAATCTACGGAACTTCTTTTGCAAAGAAAGAAGAATTGGAAGATTACCTTGCATATTTGGAAGATATCAAGAATAGAGACCATAATAAAATCGGTCGTGAAATGGAACTTTTTACAACTGTTGACGTAATCGGTCAGGGTCTTCCCTTGCTTATGCCTAAGGGTGCTAAGATGATCCAGACCATGCAACGTTGGATTGAAGACTTAGAGGATAATGAGTGGGGCTATGTACGTACCAAGACTCCGCTTATGGCAAAGAGTGATTTGTATAAAATTTCCGGACACTGGGATCATTATAAAGAAGGTATGTTTGTAATGGGTGATGAAGAAAAGGACAAAGAAGTATTTGCCCTTCGTCCCATGACCTGTCCGTTCCAGTATTATGTATTTAAGGCAAGTCAGAAGTCATATCGTGACCTTCCTATCCGTTACGGTGAGACATCTACCTTGTTTAGAAACGAAGATTCCGGCGAAATGCATGGGCTTACACGTGTACGTCAGTTTACTATCTCAGAAGGTCACTTAATCGTAAGACCTGACCAGATGGTAGAAGAGTTTAAGAACTGTCTTGCTCTTGCAAAACATTGCTTAACAACTCTCGGTGTGGAAGAAGACGTAACTTATCACTTGTCTAAATGGGATCCCGATAACAGCGCGAAGTATATTGGTGAGCCTGAAGTATGGGAGCAGACAGAACAGCATATCCGTGATATTTTAATTGAATTGGATATTCCTTTCACAGAGGATGTGGGAGAAGCTGCTTTCTACGGCCCCAAGGTTGATATCAATGCAAAGAACGTATACGGTAAGGAAGATACCATGATTACCATTCAGTGGGATGCCCTTCTTTCCGAACAGTTTGATATGTACTATATTGATCAGAACGGCGATAAGGTTCGTCCTTATATTATTCACAGAACCTCTATGGGTTGCTATGAAAGAACTCTTGCATGGTTGACAGAGAAGTTTGCAGGTAAGTTCCCTACATGGTTATGCCCCGAGCAGGTTCGTGTACTTCCTATTTCAGAGAAGTATGCAGATTACGCTGACAAGGTATTAAAAGAACTTAAGAAAAACGGCATTCTTGCAACGATTGATAACCGTTCCGAAAAAATCGGATACAAAATTCGTGAAACCAGAATGGCAAGAGTACCTTATATGTTGGTTGTGGGCCAGCAGGAAGAAGAACAGGGTAAGGTATCTGTAAGAAGCCGTTTCGCAGGTGATGAAGGCCAGAAGGATTTAGCTGACTTTATCAAAGACATTTGCGAAGAAATCAGAACTAAGGAAATCCGAAAAGTGACGGTTGAGGAACAAAAGTAATTCAATAAATTAAAAATTTAATGATGTATAAAAATAGTCTGCCATGGTGAAACTAAATTATGAAATTGATTTAAGGAGGTTTTGCCATGGCAGAATTAAGTTGTAAAGCGGAAACATGTACCTATAATAAGGACCATTATTGTTGCAAGGGTGACATCATGGTAGGCGGTAAGCATGCTGACTCTACAGAGGGTACTTGCTGTGAAAGCTTTGTACCCGTAAAAGGTGATTCTTACACTAATACTACAAAGCACCCCAGCGCAACCATCAGCATTGACTGTGAAGCAGTAAAATGCGTTTATAACAACAATTATAAGTGCGTTGCCAAGAAGGTTGATATCTTAGGCAACGGTGCAATGAATAGTGCCGGAACAGCATGTGGTACTTTTAAGGAAGCGAAGTAAAAATAAATAAAATCGAAGGAAAGGCAGAGAAGAGATAATCTTCCCTGCCTTTTTTTATTGAAAAGGTTAAAAAGTAAATTGATGGGTTATATAAGTTTTTTAAAAAAATAGTTGACAAATGATTTCGAATTAATTATATTGAATATAAATTCAATGAAAATAAATTCAACAATATTACATCAAATAAAGGAGACTAACAAAATGAAAAACAACAAAAAAGAAAAAGTAATCATCATTGGTGGCGGCATTGCAGGACTTTCAGCAGGAATTTATGCACTGCGCGCAGGTTTTGAAGCAGAAATTTATGAAAAGAATGCCATTCCCGGCGGTGAATGTATCGGATGGAACCGTAAAGGATATCACATTGATAACTGCATTCATTGGCTGACAGGAACTAAAAAAGGTACAGAACTTTATGACGTTTGGAAGACTGTTGAGGCACTGGATGACGAGATGGAATATGCACCTATCAATTCTTTTTATACGTCTACATATAAGGGGCAGAAGGTGACTCTTTGGAATGATTTGAAGCGTACCGAAGAGGAATTAATTGCAATTTCCCCTGAAGACGAAGAAGAGATTAAGAAGTTTATTCAGTACGTGGAATATTCCAAGCAGTGTCTGTTCCCGGCAAAGAAGCCAATGGAAATGTGGGGCGTTAAGGATTACATCAATATGGGTAAGACAATGATGGATTTTCCTAAGGTAATGAAGGAATTCGGTGCAATATCCCTTGAGGAATACAGCAAAAGATTTAAGCATCCCTTACTTCAGCATTTGATGTGTGATTATCTGCCTAAGTCATACTGTACCTATTCTTTTCTGGTTTCTTATGCCACAATGGCAGACGGAAACGGAAATATACCTATGGGAGCATCTCTTCAGATGTCTTTGCGCATGGAGAAAAAATATAAAGACATGGGCGGGAAAATTTGCTATAATAAAGGCGTTAAGAAAATAAATATTGCCAAGAAAAAGGCTACAGGTATTGAACTTGAGGACGGTACTTTTATCGAAGGCGATTATGTGATACCGACTGTAGATACACATTTGTTGTTCAATAAATTGCTTTCCAAGGAATATATGCCGAAGGAATTGCGAGAAGCGTATGATGCACCCAAGGCATATCCTGCGACCAGCGGATTCCAGGTGGCATTTGCGGTAGAACTTTTACCGAATGAGGGTGAGACCGTATTTATCGATATTGATCCGCTTTGCGTAGGTCAAAGAAGTTTTGAGAGAATGTATGTGAAATCATACGGATATGATCCTGTTTTTATCAAAGATGGTAAAACGGTGATTCAGACCTGCATTACACAGACTGATGAGGATTACGAATTCTGGAAGAGTTTATCACCTGAGGAATATAAAGCAACCAAAGAAAAACTTGTGAAAGAAGTAAAACTGCGCATTGAAAAGGCGTTTCCTGAATATGCAGGCAAGATGGAGTTTCTGGATGCGTGGACACCGCTTACTTACGAGAGATATTGCAACGCATATCACGGAAGCTATATGAGTTTTGTCACGACGCCTATGGGTAAGCAGATTAAGATGAAGGGGCAGCTGAAGGGGATTAAGAACCTGTATGTTGCCGGTCAGTGGACCAATTCTCCCGGCGGTCTTCCCGTTGCGGTGGCAAGCGGCAAATTTGCAATCCAGAGAATTCTTAAGAAGCAGAGAAAAAGCATTGAGATATAAAAGAGGACAGTTATGACCAGAAAAGAGCAGAAGGAAGAAAGAAGAAAAGCAATTTTAATGACGGCATTGGACCTTTTTGTAAATCAAGGTTACTATGAAACCAAGATTACGGACATTGCAGCAGCTGTTCCTATGAGTACGGGGCTTATGTTTCATTATTTTGAGTCCAAAGAAGAACTTTTGCTTGAACTGGTGAAAATGGGTGCCGGTGCAACGAAGTTTGCGGATAAAATGCCTGAAATTCCTCCGGAGATTTATTTTACGGAATTTTTAAAGAGGCTGTTTGATTTTTCGAAAAGTCAGCCCTGGGTTTTTAATATGTTTATTCTTATGGGGCAGGCAAGAAGAGTTGGTATGCCGGAAGAAGCAAGAAAGATTGCGCTGTCCGTAAATACCATAGAAGAGTCTGCCAAGATGATAGAGAAAGGGCAGGAGACTGGCGTGTTTCGTCAGGGAGATGCATTACTCTTATCCATGTGTTTCTGGGCAACCGTGCAGGGAATTATGGAGGAGATGGCAGTGCATAAGGATATGAAGGCACCGGATCCTGAGTGGATTATGGGGATTTTGAGGAAGTAAGAAAGTATAGAGCCGAGAGGAGTGAAATTCTCTCGGCTTTATTTTATATTCATATGGAAAGATATCCAAAACCACGCATTGCGTTGCTTGGGGTGATGTGATATAATATTTCAAAAGAATAAAGAGGTGAAGTAATGATGGATACTCAAAATAAAATAAAGGAACTTAGAATTAAAACAGGATTAAACAGGAAAGAGTTTTCTGAACATATTGGAATTCCACTTCGTACTATTGAGGATTGGGAGGCGGGACGCAGAAATCCGCCGGAATATATTCCAAAACTAATTGATTATCAACTAAAGTATGAAGAATTAATGAATGAATTAAGGGAGGGATGTGAGTGAGTAATAATATAACTATTATTACAGACTCGATAGGAAAAAAGATCGTATTAATCAATGATTTGCGATTCAAAGGAAAGACAAAAGAAGAATGGAATGAGATTGAGATTTTTTTAAAAGAATATATTGGAAAGTATTATGAAATCAGCGAAACAGCAGAAAAGATTTATATTGGAAAAGATTTTCCGGACGAATTTGTTCATGGAAAAGATAAAACGATATTAAAGGGGCCGAATCTAAAGGCAAAAGCAAACGCGTCTCTGGCAATAGGGGAATTAATTGAAATTGCAGATAATAAGTCGGTTTCGCCGGATTACGGAAATAAGCATGGAAAGAAATCGAAATATGGATGGTATCGCTATGATACAAGATTGGCATTGCCGGTTTATAATGATGATGGAGAGGTTCAAAGATATAACATTTATAAGTTAAGAATGTTAGTACGGCATGATGAAGACGGAAAATTATATTTATATGATTTTTTAAGAACAAAAAAAGAAACGAGTAGCCCGCTTGAGTAGAAACTGTACGGTCGTAAAACTCATTTCTTATAAAGTTATGTTATATGATTTGGTTGATGGTGTCAAGAGAGTTTTTTAAGTATTACATATTTCATAATAAATATAAGAAAAATATTTGAAGAATAGTATTATATAAATTAAGTCGAAAGCGTTGCCTTTCGACTTAATATATATTTCACAACATAAAAAGGTCGTTTCGCGCAAACGGAATATAAAAAAGAGATAATCAAGTCGATAAACCTACCGGGGATATAATGTCTTTTAGAAAGGTTAGGTAAGGTTTATGTCTATAACAATTGGAAACAATAAGAGTGTTACGGACAGTTTTATCCAAAAGATGTATTCTCTCAGTTCTGCAACCGGATTTGATATAAAGGCATAAAAGTATAAAAATTGCAAAGGAACCAAAACTATGCGAATAGCAATTTGTGATGATGAAAAGAACATCAGGGAATTAATCGGAAATAAGATAACAAAGCAATACCCGGAGGCGGAGATTGTATTCTTTTCGTCCGGAGAAGAACTGCTTTTATCAAATTGGCAGATGGATATTTTATTTTTAGACATACAGATGTCCGGCAGAAACGGTATGGAGATTGCCAAAGAGCTACGACTAAAAGATAAAAATATGATAATCATTTTTGTAACAGCTGTAGAGGAGTACGTGTTTCACGCATTCGATGTAGGAGCTTTTCATTATATTGTAAAACCGATTGATGATACAAAATTTACAGATGTACTTCACAGGGCAGCAGAGGAGTTGAATTCACAGAAGCTAAATCGAAAAGAGTCGGAAGAAAAATATTTAATGATTCATAACGGTGGAGTACATACTAAGGTTGCGATAGAAGATATTGTCTATGCAGAGGTTTTTAACCGTAAAGTAGTGATCCATAAAACAGATGAAACAATGGAATATTACGGCAAAATGTCGGCCCTTGAGGCAATGGCAGGGGATAGTTTTTTCAGACCCCACAGGGCATATCTTATCAATTTTAAGTATGTTGAAAAATATGATGCGAATACGATTTATCTGGAAAAGGGAAGTGTTCTTATGGCAAAGCAGAAATATCCCGAGTTCGTTAAAAAGTATATGAAGTATATTCAAAAGAGGGGATAACCGTTTATGTATAACATGGAAACATATTGGGCAATCGCAAATCATACAATCGCAATCTTAGGTATTATAATATTCGGTTGGCTGTTTTATAAGTTTGTTAAGCCGTTTATGAAAGAAAAAGCGTTTTATGTTGGAATAAGTTATTCCGTAATCATGCTTATTTTATACTGCGTGCCATGGGAGATTACATATCCATACCTTTGGAGTGTATTTGCGGCGTGCGTGGCTATGTGTCTCTTGGAAAGAAGAAACATCAAACAGAAAATATTATTGGCGACGGTGATGTACCTATTCCGCTGGATGGTGTATGGGGTAATACTGTTGCTTAGAGATATTATGTTTGCTCTTTTTATCAATACACCATATATGCTTATGCATCCGGTAGCACAATGGGTAACCTATGTTATTGTGGAGCTGATATACTACAGTGTGGCCATAGCGATTATGTATCTGGTAATCAAGCTGTTTCATAAAGTGTATGTAAATAAAAAAGAAGATATATCAGGAAAAGAATTGATATTGCTTTTTGCCACGCTGTTGACAGTGATGATAGGGTATTTTACTTTTAATTACTTTTCAAATGTGTATTTGAAAGACATGGAAGTCTATATCTGGAATGTTCATCCGGGGTACACTTTTTTGCGGGTGATTTATCAGATTGTTTCTTTTGTAGCCATATTGATTGCAATTGTAACTTATCAGAAGATAAAGGAGAAACAGCGTGAGGAAAAAGTCAATATCCTTTTGGCAGAGCAGATTGAGAATACGAAGCAACATATCGGCGAAGTAGAAAGACTGTATGGGGATATACGGGCATTAAAACATGATATAGGTAATCATATTTCTGTATTGGAAAATCTTTTGCTGAAGAATGAAACCCAAGAGGCTGAAAAGTACTTGTCTGAATTGAAAGCGACTTGGAATGAGAGTGTGGGAGAAATAAAAACAGGAAACCCTGTTACAGATGTGATTTTGATGCAGAAGAAAAAAGAAGCGGAGGAAAAAGGGATTGATTTTGAATGCAATTTCTTTTATCCGTCGGATACAAATATTAATGCCTTTGATGTCAGTGTAATTTTAAATAATGCTATTCAAAATGCGTTTGAAGGGGTTGTTGGTTGTGAAAGTCCGTATATATTCATATCAGCTTACCGCAAGAAAAACGCGTATGTTGTAGAGGTAAAAAACAGTATTTGTAAAAGCGTAGATATTGAAGACGAAACAGGTTTGCCGGAGACCACAAAGAAAGATAAGGGAAGCCATGGATTTGGTCTTGTAAATATCCGAAGGGTGGCGCAGAGGTATTATGGTGATATCGATATCAGTCAGGAAGAAAAGAGTTTTACGTTGACGGTTATGTTGATGCTTGACTAAAAATAGGGACACAATTTTGTACAAATTTGTATGAATTGTGTCTTTTGTTTTTGCTTTACAACAGGAAAAGGGCGGTTCACAACAAGTCTATTTAGTGTGAAGTTTTATCTTCCGAAATAGGAAGTAGCAGAAGTGTTTTTATATTTAGAAATGGATTTCTAATTAATACAATCAAGGAGGATGATGCGTATGAATCTTACATCAAAAGTAAGCTATAGCGGACTAAATGTTCAAAATGCGCAAAGACTGAAAGATATTCGACGGGCAGAAGAGGAAGTTAGTTCGTATTACAATGATTTAGGCGGTGTAACTTACGAAAAAACAATCTCTGATTCCACATCAGCAGGGCTTGGGTTTATTCAAGAAATGGAAAAGAAACTCAGTGGTACAAAGTTTTTTGTTGGTACGGTAAGTTACGGGCAAACCTATGGTAATTCGTCAGATGTTAATTTTGTTGTGAATCCAAAATTTTTGAGCGAGTTAGGGACGGATGAAGCAACAAGAAAACAATTTGAAGAAGATGTTAAGTATCTAAATGATTTTCCCAAAAGATTTAGAGAACAACAACTTGCAAATGGACGGGAAATTGTTAGTCAGGGTTGGTTCTGTGATGAGAATGGTAATTGGGGCGGATGGTCAATCAGCAGACCTGCAAAACAGGGTTCTGTTCTGCAAGATATGGCAGATAATGCAGAGAAAATAAGACAAGAGAGACTGGAAGAACAAAAGAACGCAGAGTTAGAGCTAAAAGAATATTTTGGTGACCGTTTTAAAGGTTTTCGTGTTGAGTGGTTAGAAGAGAATGTGACGTCGGAAGAAGTCGAGAATGCAGAAGAGACAGATGAGGCTTCTGAAGAAGAAAGCGAGAGCATGTCCGGTAGGATAGGCGTGAATTTTGGTAAGACTGCAAGGAAAATTGCGGCAGCCAAAACAAGAGAACAACTACGGGCAGTGATAGCGGAAATAGAAGGCGATATGCAGGAAGTCAAGGATGGCATTGAAAAAGGTTGGTGCGATCAGGCGGAGATGGAAAAAGTAAAACTTCTAATGTCTATGGCACAGAATCGAATGGGACAGGTGGAAGACAGAGAGGCGACACCGGAAGAAGAAAGTATGTTTTTGATGGCATCACTAATGTAAATTCAAGGAGGAATAGAGTATGAAAATTAATGGTTTGAACGGAACAAATACACAATTTGGCGGAATGAATATGAAAGCAACAGATTCCGTCGGTAAAAATATTCAGAACAGGATTGCTAATGCACAGAAACAGTTGCAGGAACTTTCTGCAAATACGGAAATGAGCATAGAAGAAAAACTGAAAAAGAGACAGGAAATCCAGCAGGAAATTACGGACTTAAATAATGAGTTAAGACAACATCAGATTGAAGAGAGAATGAAAAAGCAACAGACAAAGAGTTCGTCTATGAATGATATGCTTGGCGGCAGTAAGACAGTGGCACCTAAAGTAGGAAAGAAAAGCGCGGGAATATCACAGGGAAGTATGAAGGCTATTATTTCGGCGGATTCCGCTATGGCACAGGCACGGGTACAAGGAAGTGCGGCTTCTCAAATGGAAGGCAGGGCCAGTGTGTTGGAAACGGAGATTAAATTAGATGCTGCCCGAGGCGGAAATGTGGAAGCAAAGAAAGAGGAACTTGCAGAGGTTAAGCAGAAAGCGGATGCGGCGCAGGATGCCCAACTGAATACCTTATCTGATGCGAATAAAGAACTTGAAGCCGCTGCGAAAGCAGAACGGCAGGCAGAAAAGGCAGAGGATAAAGATAAAAAGACTGATAAAAAGATAGATAAGAAGGAAGCGGTTTCAGAGAAAAAAGAAGATAAAAATGTGGCAGGTATAGAGGAAAAAGAATCTTTCAATATTGATGTGGAAGTAGAAATAACAGATATTGAAACCGCAAATGTTTCAACGGTATCTGAATCGGAAACCGCTACATATAACCATGTTGATGTTCGCTTATAAGGAGGTAGAAATTATGTCAGAAATCAATCATTTCAATGATTATGCAAGTAAATACAACACGAAGGCAGATTATTCATATTTGTTTGGAGGAATGCAGGCACCGTCGGCAGGCAGCACTTTTAGCCTTTCAGATTATGCGGCAATCAAGAACGGCAGCTACGGAAAACTTTTAAAAGCATATTATGCACAGCAGGATGCGCAAAAGGCAGCTTCTGTCGGCGATTCCGTACAGAAGTCAACCCTTATGAAAACCGGAGCGGATGCGTTGAAGAAATCAGCAGAAATTTTAAATAATGGCGGACTCTGGGAAAAGAAAAAAATTACAAAGAAAGATGAAAAGACAGGAGTAGAAATCGAGACGGAAGATTATGATTGGAATGCAATTACAAAGGCTGTAAAGTCATTTGTGGAGGATTACAATGATGTGGTAGAACAGTCCGGAGATGCCAATGCAAAGGATGTACTTAGAAATGCAGTTTGGCTGACGGGTATGGTTGAGTCGAATGAGAAGATGCTTTCAAAGATTGGAATTAGCGTAAGCAAGGGGAATAAAATGGAACTGGATGAAGAAGCACTCAAAAAAGCGGATATCAGTTCTTTTAAAACATTGTTTACAGGACATAATTCATTGGCAGATAAGGTAGCTATGAAAGCGAAAAATATTTCGAATGCAGCGGCAAGAACAAGTGGTACATATAAGAGCAATGGAAAATACAATAATACATTGTCGGAGCTTGTATCCAAGAAGGTAGACGAGGAAGTGTAATCTTTATAAAAGTGTACATTCATATAAAGAATTCTAATTATCCTCCGATATATATTATAAGCTAAGGACGGCGTCTGTTTTCAAAGGATTGAATGTGAAAATAGGCGCTGTTTTTATGTACGATATATACCACTTGGACCGTGGCGGAGAAAGGTGCAATCCGGACTGACAGAAGGATTGCGGAAAGGATTATTATGGGTATAAACGGAGTAGATTCATACTATACACAAGATTTTGCAGTACAGAATCAGGAAAAAGGGAATGATTCTTTGACTACAGAATTTGAGTTAAAAGGTAATACTGCGACATCGCAGGAAAATGCAGGTAATAAAAAGCCACTCGGTCTTACGACTGTCGGAAACCAAGGCTATGTAGCTACATATGCGGATTCTTCTACGGCGCAGGATCCTGTTATTAAGGTGGGAGATTGTGAGATTCACGTCAATGATGTGGATCCGCGCAATGCTACCAAAATGGAAATGTTTGCGTTGATGTCTTATATGGAGGATAAAGGGCTTATTCAAAACCGGGGTATGAAGTCTTTTAACAAGATGACAGCGTATGCTTCGCAGGCAGAATACAATGGATATTGCAATGGTATTTATGACGAAAATGCGGCATGGACAACGAAGCGGGACTGGACAGGAATCCTGGAAAACGCGAAAGGAAGTTTTATGCGTAATCCGCAGACTTATAAACAAGGTTTGGAGTGCGAAAACATCATTGATAATTTAGGAAAGTGGAGTGTGGCTTCTTATGCGTCCGGCGAAGAAACGAAAACTGACGATTACTGGAAAATAATCAGCGACAGAAAAAATGAAATCTATGAGAAAGTAAAGAACGGTGACACGGAAGAAACATTTCAGATTGGAGGCAGTTCTTTTACACAGAAAGAATGGGATAAGTTGCTTTCGGAAGTAGATGACATTATGGAAGAAGTGCGCAAGGCGATGCGGGAAGAGCATCAGAAGCGTGTTGAAGAGGCTACAGAGGAAGAAAACGTAAAAAGGGCGGAAGGTATAGTTGAGGCGGATATAGTATCTTAAGGATTTCAATATTTTACCGATATATACGATAAGAGAGTTTAGGTAAAAGGATTTACCGTTAGGAATACACGGAGGTATATTATGATATCGGGAACCATATATAACGCGGGCAAAATGCTTGAACTGACTCGGAAATGGGAGCAGAAGAAAAATTCTGGCAATATTGTTAAAAGACAAGAGAAAGAATTGACACCTGAAGAACGTCAATTGCAGAATTATCAGGAAGATTTGGAGAGAATGCGCGAGGGCAATGAATACAGTGCTATTTATGCCAAAATTCAGAGCGGGCAAGATTTGAGTCCGGCTGAGGAAGATAAACTTCGCGCAAGGGACCCTAAAATGTATATGGAATATAAAGCCGATAAGATGGAGCAGGAAGCCTACGAGAAAAGGCTGAAAAACTGCCGTACCAAGGAAGAAGCACAGAAACTTCACGTGAACCGCATGAACGGCAAACTTTCGGAGTTGAAATCCATCGTGAATAATCCTAACATACCTAAAAGCGAGAAGATAAAAGAAGCACAGCGTATATTGGGTGATACAAACAAAACAGTTCAGGTATTTCAGGAATTTGCAAAAAGCGCTGAATTTAAAGACCTGCCTACGGAAGAAGAAATTATGAAAGCAAAGCAGGCAGAAGCTGAGTACAATAAAGAGAAGGTTTCTGTTGATAGTGATGCCGAAGGCGAGATGAAAGAGCAAACAGAAGTTATTACTGATATTTCCGCATCTGATAAAAAGATTCTGGAAGAAATGTATGAACTTGAGGAAAAGCATTTTGGCGAGGAAAAAAAGACAGTGAAGATTGACGTGGTACTGTAATTCATGTTTCAGAATATAAGATAAGGATGGGTGAATTTCGAATGAATAAAGAAAAGAGTAGTAAAATTAATAAAAAGAATAATATGCTTATCATTGTGGGAATACTGGCCGTGTTAAATCTTTTACTTGGCTTATGTCCATTGGTACAATGTATGAAAAATACAATAATGTTTTATACGGAAAGCGTAGATCATGGATATATAATTCCTAATTTTCAGATGTTAGCCGGTGTGAGCATCATTGCGCCGCATCTGATTGCGATTCTCTTGATTGATATATCCTTTTTACTTATGGCAATCGGAGGATTTTGCAGGAATAATATTGTTTCTGCAATTGGTCTTGCTTTGTGCGGAATCGCTTATATTCCGGCTAGATTATTTGATTATTTTTCGGATTTTATTGCGAGTGCGGACTGGATAAAATTTTGTATGGATTTTGAGGATTTGTTTGGGGCATTTTCTTATACTTCCCCACAGGATTATTTAAGACAGACTAATTTTTTTGCGGTATTATTGATTGGATTTTCCATATTATGTGTAGTAATTCTTCTTATTATGAGAACTGCCAATGCGAAAAAAAAGTGGGCCCAAATTCTTGGTTCCGTATTAGCGGTTCTGGCAACTTTGAATATTGTCATCACCGGCTTTATTGATATTATTTTGCTGAATATAAGAAATGGTATGTATTATTCTTTGACAGAAAGGGTTTCCTATTTAACATATTTTTTCGGCAATATCAAATATATATTAGCGAAGTATTTTGAGGCGGACAGTTTTAATTCTATTTCTCTTTTGGAACCGATAGAATTTATATTTATTGATGCTTTTCTTATCTTCAGCATCAGTATCATTGCGATTTCATCTGCTGTCATGATTATAAGAAAGAAAGCGGATAAGAAGGCTTCAGAATCATCACAGGAAAACACTATCGTTGTATCTGTACAAGAATAGAAAAAATATTCTTGACTTCTTCCGCAAACTATGTTACATTTACATACGGTCAGTAGACCATAGCAAGCAGAGTTATCCACTCTCACCCTGCGACAATTGAGTTTCAGGCGTTTATGATTTTTATAAAATAAGGCGCAAGCCCTAATTTTGTATTTTGAGTGGATGGTTTATGCTATCCACTTTTTTGGTGATTTAAAACAACGAATTCTTTTATGGAGGTGCAAGGTCATTAACGATTTTTTTATTAACGAACAGATTAGAGACAAAGAAGTACGTGTAATCGGAGCAGACGGCGAACAGGTTGGTGTTATGTCTGCGAAAGAAGCAATGAAGATGGCAGAAGATGCAGGATTGGATCTTATCAAGATTGCCCCTACAGCGAAGCCCCCTGTATGCAAGATTGCAGATTACGGTAAATTTCGTTATGAGCAGGCACGTAAGGAAAAGGATGCCAAGAAGAAGCAGAAGACTGTAGAAATTAAAGAAATTCGTCTTTCACCCAACATTGATACGAATGACTTAAATACCAAGATGAATTCTGCAAGAAAGTTCTTAACCAAGGGAGATAAGGTAAAGGTTACCTTACGTTTCCGTGGACGTGAAATGGCACATATGGCCAACAGCAAGCATATTTTGGACGATTTCGCGGCAGGACTTGCGGATGTGGCAGTAGTTGACAAAGAGCCTAAGGTGGAAGGCAAGAGCATGACAATGTTTTTAACTGAGAAACGCTAAGGCACAGTTAAAATAGAAAGATTTTAATCAGGAGGAACGAACAATGCCTAAAATGAAAACAAGCAGAGCAGCTGCAAAGCGCTTTAAAGTGACAGGAACCGGTAAATTAAAGAGAAGCAAAGCTTATAAGAGTCATATCTTAACAAAGAAGTCTACAAAGAGAAAACGTAACTTAAGACAGTCTGCTATTACAGATGCAACAAACGTTAAGAATATGAAGAAGATTTTACCTTATATCTAAGTAGGAGGAAGATAAGAAATGGCTAGAATTAAAGGCGGCTTAAATGCTAAGAAAAAACATAATAGAGTATTAAAACTTGCAAAAGGTTACAGAGGAGCAAGATCTAAGCAGTATCGTGTTGCTAAGCAGTCAGTTATGAGAGCTTTAACTTCCGCTTACGCAGGCAGAAAGCAGAACAAGCGTCAGTTCAGACGTCTTTGGATTGCACGTATCAACGCTGCAGCAAGAATGAACGGTTTATCATACAGCAAGTTCATGTATGGTTTAAAGCTTGCTAACATCGACATCAACAGAAAGATGCTTGCTGAAATGGCAATCAACGATGCGGCAGGATTTACAGCTTTAGCAGATATTGCTAAGAGTAAAATTGCTTAATTGATTTTAAAATGGAATTTGTGCATTGGCACATTTAAAAAGACAGGTTCGCCTGTCTTTTTTTATGTAAAATATGCATTTTCGTCGTTTTTTCCTTGCAATAATGGACAACCTATAATAAACTGATATAGTATGGTTTAATATGTGGATATTATCGTCTTACATAAATAATAAGGAGAAAAAGGTTATGCAGAATGAAAAGCAGAGATATTTGTTCTGGCTTAAAATTTTACTCACGATAGCCGCCCTGACTTTGGGTGTAATTTATTTTAAACAGATTTTGGCATTTGTTAGAGAAGGTTTTAGCATTATATCACCGTTCTTAATCGGGGCGCTGATTGCTTTTATTTTGAATTTGCCTATGCGCAGTATCGAAAAGCATCTTTTTGGTAAGGCTAAAGGTAAGTTTTGGTTAAAAATAAAGCGTCCGGTCAGTATTGTTTTGTCTATTGTGTTTATTTGCGGCTTATTAACATTACTTGCTTTCGCAGTGATTCCACAGGTGGTGGAAACTGCTGAGATGATACCGGATAAAGTTTCGGCTTTTTGGTATTCGACCTTGGAGTGGTTGGAAGCTTTGCTTGCTAAATATCCTAAGGAAACAGAAATGGTTATGGTAGAGCTTAATAAGCTGAGTGAAATAAAGGTTGACTGGCAGGCACTGATTATACAGGTAAAAGATTTCTTTTTTACAGGTTTTGGCGGTTCTTTTATTAAGAATATATTCAGTATCACCGGTAAAATCGGTGGGGGTATTTTTAATGCGGTTATTGCAATTATCTTCTCGATTTATATTCTTGCTCAGAAAGAGAAGCTTTGCATGCAGGGAAAACGAATTATGAGTGCTTTTCTCTCAGAGAAGGCATATCGGAAAACTGCAAAAGTAATTAGTGTTTTAATGACCAATACCAGCAATTTTATTGCAGGTCAGTGCATCGAAGCAGTAATCTTAGGCTTGCTTACCATGATTGCCATGGCAATTTTTAAATTTGACTATATTCTGTTGGTGGGTGTATTAGTTGCATTTACAGCATTAATTCCTGTAGTTGGAGGTTTTATCGGTTGCGGTATCGGTGCATTTTTGTTCCTGATTGATAATCCTGTAACAGCATTGTGGTTTGTCGTACTTTTTATTGTGGTACAGCAGATTGAAGGAAACTTAATTTACCCTTATGTGGTAGGAAATACAGTGGGACTTCCATCTATGTGGATTCTTGCAGCAATCACTGTCGGTGGAAGTGTAATGGGTATCAGCGGTATGTTGTTCTTCATCCCCTTATTCTCGACTGCTTATATGTTGCTTCGAGATGAAGTGAATGAGCGAAACGGCAGGAAAGCCTGGACCGAGGCGGCCCTAAAAGAGAAGATAAAAGCCCACGATGATGAAGAGGATATTAAGAAGAAGCAGAATAAGCTGTTTGCACTTTTTAAGAAAAAGGATAGGGTTGTAAAAAGTGATAAGAATAAAAATGGGAAGAGCACTAATACAGTCGGTGAAGAGAAAGAAAAATAATTTTTAGAAGTTTTAATAAACAAAAGAAATATAAACGCATCTTTATATTTAAAGTGTGCAAGATGGGAGAAAACAATGAAAGAAAAGAAAGAATTAACAGTGGTTTCCATTATTTTAGGAATCTTGCTGGCAGTTATTTTCGGTGCTGCCAATGCGTATTTGGGACTTAGAGTTGGTATGACAGTATCGGCTTCTATTCCTGCAGCGGTAATTTCTATGGCAATTATCCGTTTTATTTTACGCAGAAACTCTATTGTGGAAAACAATATGGTACAGACTATCGGTTCTGCCGGTGAATCTTTGGCGGCCGGTGCGATTTTTACCATGCCGGTATTGTTTATGTGGGCAATCGAAGACGGCAGTGCAATGCCCAGTCTTCTTGAAATTATGTTGATTGCCTTGTGCGGCGGTATTTTGGGTGTACTTTTCATGGTGCCCTTACGTCAGACCTTAATTGTGGATGAACATGACAAGCTTCCTTATCCCGAAGGAACTGCATGTGCACAGGTTTTACAGGCCGGTGCCAGTGGTGGTGCAAAGGCAGGTACCGTATTCAGCGGTCTTGGTATTGCGGCAGTTTATAAGTTCATCGCAGACGGAATTAAAATCTTCCCTTCGGAAGTTGATTTCAGTATCAAAAAGTACAAAGGTGCAGGTATCGGTGTAGACGTTTTACCCGCATTGCTTGGTGTGGGTTATATCTGCGGTGCCAAAACTTCAGCATATATGTTTGCCGGCGGTGTACTTTCATGGCTTGTACTTATGCCTTTGATTTCCCTTTTTGGCGGAGATATGATTATGTATCCCGGTGAAATCGCAATTCAGGATATGGGAACCTGGGATCTTTGGAAATGTTATATCAGATACATCGGCGCAGGTGCGGTTGCAGCCGGCGGTATCATCAGTTTAATTAAATCATTACCTTTGATTATCAAAACTTTTACACAGAGTATTAAAGGATTTAAATCAAACAAGGATGACCTTCCTATTTGGATGATTCTTGGCGGTGTGCTTGTTGTAGCCGTTGCAATGTGGTTGATTCCGGCAATTCCCGTTAACTTCTTCGGTGCATTGATTATTATCGTATTCGGTTTCTTCTTTGCAACCGTTTCATCCCGTATGGTAGGTATTGTAGGTAGCAGTAATAACCCTATTTCCGGTATGACCATTGCAGCGTTGATTATTGTATCCATCCTTTTAAAAGCAACCGGTAACGGCGGTAAGGAAGCTATGGTTGCGGCTATCGCAATCGGTACTGTTGTTTGTATCGTTGCAGCTATGGCGGGTGATACCTCACAGGATTTAAAGACAGGTTTCCTTGTAGGTGCTACTCCTAAGAAACAGCAGATTGGTGAGTTAATCGGTGCAGTGGTTTCGGCTCTTGCAATCGGTGGTGTGCTTTACCTTTTAAATGAAGCATGGAGTTATGGCTCGGCAGAACTTCCTGCTCCTCAGGCAGGCATTATGAAACTGGTAGTTGAAGGTGTTATGGGTGAAAATCTGCCTTGGGGTCTTATCATTGCAGGTGCCGGCATTGCAATTGCCATGGAAATCATTGGTGGTTCCGTACTTCCTTTTGCAGTAGGTATGTATTTGCCTATCCACTTGAGTGCACCCATCATGTGCGGTGGTCTTGTAAAGCTTCTTGTTGAAAAGAATAAAAAAGCAAAAGCAGAGGAGAGAGAAGGACAGCTTGAAAATGGTATTCTTTTCTCATCAGGTATGATTGCAGGTGAAGGTTTAATCGGTATCCTTCTTGCAATTCTTGCTATTATTCCTACAGGTAAAGTGGATGCAGATGGTTTATCCATCAGTGTGGGACAGTTTATCGACCTTTCCGGTAAATTCTCAACAGGAAATATCGGTGGTCTGGTATTCTTTGCATTATTGATTGGTTCATTCTTATTCTTTATTTATAAAAAGCATAAACCTTCTTTGGAAGAAGTAACAAGAGCAGAAATTGATGCTGAAGTTGCTGCAATGGAAGGTGTTGATAAAGAGCAGGAATAAAGCATTATAAAATTTAAAAATCATAAGATAAAGAAATATAAGAGATTTATCTGTGAGGTATTTTTATGAATTTAAATGATTTACAGCCCAAAGAGGTATTTCGGTTTTTTTATGAAATATGCCGGATACCTCACGGCAGTTATAATATTGATGCCATCAGTGATTATCTGGTGGCATTTGCCAAAGAAAGAAATCTGGAAGTTGTTCAGGACGAGTTAAAGAACGTTATCATCAAAAAGCCTGCAACAGAAGGCTACGAGAAAGAAGAAACCCTGATTTTACAGGGCCATATGGATATGGTTGCCGTAAAAGATGCAGAATCGGATATCGATTTGGAAAAAGAATCCTTGCGCCTGAATTTTAAAGACGGCTGTCTCTATGCAGAAGGCACAAGTCTTGGCGGTGATGACGGTATTGCCATTGCTTATGCCCTGGCAATTCTGGATTCTGATACAATCAAACACCCGGCTTTGGAAGTAGTGATTACCGTAAACGAAGAAGTGGGAATGGATGGTGCCATCGGCATTGATTTATCCGGGTTAAAAGGTACAAGACTTTTAAACATTGATTCAGAGGAAGAAGGTGTGTTGCTTACTTCCTGTGCCGGCGGTATGCGCGTACACGCCGTACTTCCTGTAAATAAAGTGCCTTTGGAAGGTGCTTGTGTGGAAATTACCCTAAGCGGTCTAAAAGGCGGGCATTCCGGTGCAGAAATTCATCACGGTAGAGCCAATGCTAACCATACAATGGGCAGAATTTTAGCAGAGCTTTCTAAGAAAATGTCTTTCGGTATCGTAGAAATTTCCGGCGGTGAAAAGGACAATGCGATTCCCTTGTATGCGGAGTCTGTACTGGCAGTTAAAGATGTGGATATGGCATTGATGAAAGCGGAATTAGAAGCATTGGAGGTAATGCTTAACAAGGAATATGCGGGCAAGGAAGAGAATATTTTAATTACTCTGCGTAAAAAAGAATGTGAAAACACTATGATGGCAGATAATGCCTCTACAGCGCGCATTTGTGAGTATCTCTGTGCGGTTCCTGATGGTGTAATCGCTATGAGCGGATTAAACCAAGGCTTTGTGGAAACATCGCTTAATTTGGGTGTTTTAAAGCTTACAGAGGCAGGCCTGGAAGCAGATTATGCATTGCGAAGCAGTATTGAGCAGTCGAAACTTTTCCTGCGTGACAGAGTGGATATGATTACGAGAGCTTTTGGCGGAACCTGCGAATTCTCCGGAGATTATCCCGGCTGGGAGTATAAGGCGGTTTCTCCCCTACGCGATAAAATGATTCGCGTTTATGAAGAGTGCTATGGAAGTTCACCGGAAGTGACGGCAATTCATGCCGGCTTGGAATGCGGTATTCTTTTGGAAAAAAAGAAAGACTTGGATTGTATTTCCTTTGGACCGGATATTTATGATATCCATACCACAAAGGAACGTATGCCGGTTTATTCTGTAAAGAGAACATGGGAATATCTCTTGGCGGTGCTTGCGGAGAAAGAGAATGAGTAGATAGATTCTGAGATATAAGGAATTTATATAAAAGTAACCAATGATTTTATACATTACAGAGAGGTAAAAATCTTATGAAAAAGACACGAATGAAAATTGCAGTGCTGCTTGTATGTGTTATGACCCTTTTATTTGGAATGACCGTATATGCAGCAGATGCGGAGAACGCAGAAGCAGTTGTAGCTGCTGAAACGGCAGATGCTGTGGATGAGGTTGTTTACAGTGAAGAAGAAATGGCAACAGCTTTAGACTATGTAGACAATTATGATTCAAAGATTCAGGAAGATGGCGAAGCATTTGAAGCAAATTTGCAAAATGCAGTTGAGATTATCCGTTCGGATGTAAGTGTTTATGCAACTTTTATATCCCTTCTTCCACCCATCATTGCGATCGTACTTGCATTGATTACTAAGGAAGTTTACATGTCTTTGTTTATCGGTATTTTATCGGGTTCCTTGCTTTATACAATGTTCCATCCGGTACAGACAGTAACCAAGACCTTTGATACCATTATTGCAAAACTTGCAGATGGCTGGAATGTAGGTATTATCATTTTCCTTGTTATTCTTGGTATTATGGTTAGCCTTATTAACAAGGCAGGCGGTTCGGCAGCATATGGTGAATGGGCAGCTAAAAAGATTAAGGGCCGTAAGGGTGCTTCTCTTGCAACCTTTGCATTAGGTGCCATGATTTTTGTAGATGACTATTTCAATTGTCTTACTGTAGGTAGTGTAATGCGTCCTGTTACAGATAAGAGTAAAATATCAAGGGCAAAGCTTGCATACTTAATTGATGCTACTGCAGCGCCGATTTGCATTATTGCACCGATTTCTTCATGGGCAGCGGCGGTAACTTCCGTAGCACCGGAGGGTGAAGGGTTATCCTTATTTATAAGATCAATTCCGTATAATTTTTATGCGTTATTAACTATTGTTATGGTAATTGCTATTTCTCTTATGGGCTTTGATTACGGTTCCATGAAAAAACATGAATTAAACGCAGAAAAAGGTGATTTGTTTACAAGCGGTAAGGAAGAGAATGAAACAGAAGCAGCACCTGCCAATACAAAGAAAGGCAGAGTTCTTGATTTAGTGCTTCCCGTTATTGTGTTGATTGTGTCCTGTGTTATCGGTATGGTTTATACCGGTGGATTCTTTGATGGTGTTGATTTTATTACCGCATTTTCGGAATGTGATGCTTCCGTAGGTTTGGTATTAGGTTCTTTTGTTGCTCTTGCATTTACTTTTGTTTATTATTTGGTAACCGGAAGATTAAACTTTAAGGAATTGACAGATTCTTTTACAGAAGGATTTAAAGCCATGGTGCCTGCTATTATGATTCTTACCTTTGCATGGACATTAAGCGGAATTACCATGGATTTGGGAGCTAAGGTATTCGTAGCAGAATTTGTACGAGCTAATGCAGCCGGGCTTACATGGCTCTTACCTGCAATTGTATTTGTGATTGCAGTTGGCCTTGCATTCTCAACCGGTACATCATGGGGAACTTTTGGTATTTTGTTACCTATCGTGTGTGCTGTATTTCCCGGTGGCGGCGAACTTATGGTTATTTCAATTTCTGCCTGCCTTGCAGGTGCTGTTTGCGGTGACCATTGTTCACCTATTTCGGATACAACAATTATGGCATCGGCAGGTGCACAGTGTAACCATATTAATCATGTATCTACGCAGTTGCCTTATGCATTAACGGTAGCGACGGTTTCTTTTGTAACTTTCCTGATTGCAGGTTTGGTACAGAATGCGTTAATTGTATTACCTATAGGTATTGTGTTAATGATAGCTACATTATTTGTTATTAAAACAATTTCGGCAAAGAAAGTTTAAATGGGTTCAATCAGTATTTTTATAAGATACATTTCATCCTGTTTCATTAACAGATAATTATTGTAAACAGTTATATATGTATCGCTGAGAATCCGGAAGGAATGATTGCCAATATACTGTTTTAGTAATTGAATTGAATTTGTAATAGAATCAAGAGAGCCTTTGTGAAGAATGAAAGCATATTGACCGGCAGGCTGTACCAGTGTCCGATTATCTGACATACCCGTGCGCAGTGGTGAGGTCAATAGAAATGATTTGTCATTCTTATGCCAAGGGTTCTCTTTTTTGATAACATATCCTATTGGAAAAGGATAAACGGAGTTATTTTTACACGCATCAGTATGAGTTTTAAGCATATTCATAAACTCTTTGGATGTGGATGGATGCTCATGCACTAAGGTGGCAAACATATTTTGCGGTTTGGTTTGCATATAAATCATGGGTTGAGTTTGGATGTCGTCTTCATGAATTACGGATGAAAGAATTTGTAAGTCGTCTATATACATAATGGTATTTTGCAAATGAAATAATTTTTGCTTCAGGGTATGCTCGGTTTCTTTTAAAGAATCTAAAAGTAAGTCTACAGATTCGGATTCAAAAGCTTTTTTAATGGTATTTAAAGGCATTCCGGCATCCGCAAATGTTTGAATGGCGCAGAATCTGTAATACTGAGATGTTTTGTATAAACGACGGTTTGTTTCGGATATTTTGGCAGGAGTCAATATATTTAGATTATCATAGTGAATCAAAGTATCTGTTGTGGTTTCACATAATTTAGCAAATTGCCCAATGGATAATAAGTCATTCATGGTAAGAAGCTCCTTTCCTGTTTCGCAGTAGTATAGCACATTTATGTTTGATTTTCATTAGTGTTTTTGATAAACTTTTAAAAAGAGGAGGCGTTAATATGAAGAGACAATATTGGAAGCCGGGAAATATGTTGTATCCCTTGCCGGCAGTTATGGTAAGCTGTCAAAGAGAGGGTGAAAAACCAAATATAATTACGTTAGCATGGGTGGGTACCGTAAACAGTGATCCGCCGATGGTGTCTATTTCTGTCAGACCGGAACGCTATTCTTATAATATTATTAAAGAAACAGGGGAGTTTGTAATTAATCTTACGACGGAAAGTCTTGTGAAGGCTACGGATTATTGCGGAGTACGTTCGGGAAAAGATGTAGATAAGTTTGCAGAAATGAATTTGACTCCCTGCGCCTCAAAGGAAGTGAAGGCTCCGGGTATTGCGGAGAGCCCGGTATGTATGGAATGTAAAGTAAAACAGGAAATTCCTTTAGGGTCTCACACTATGTTTATTGCTGAGGTACTGGCGGTTTCGGTAGATGAGAAGTATATGAATGACACCGGTAAGTTTTCATTGGATCAGACCGGACTAATCGCATATTCCCATGGCGAGTATTTGTCTTTAGGAGAGAAGCTGGGAAGTTTTGGTTACTCTGTACGTAAGAAAAAATAATAAAGCCATAACTAACGCATTGACTTTTAAAAATCATAGGATATAATATAAGTATAGAGATGATGGGGCATTGTCTACTATGTAATAAGGGGGAACAATATATGGCATGGAAAGCACAGAATGAGATTAATTCTGCGGATGCAAAGCGTATTGATGCAAGTATTTTGCAAGTGGATACGCAGAGAAAAAATATGATTTTTCAGCTTGGTGAGGCATATTTTAAAGCCAATAAGGACAATGAAGAGGTAGAAGAAGCATATAAAGCATCTATTGATAGTATTAATAAGTTGGAGTACAATCGCAAGGTATGGATTAACCGTAAGATGAAATTACAGGGAATGCGTATCTGTGAAGGTTGTGGTAATGTGTTACCTTATGAAAGTTGCTTTTGTAATCGTTGCGGTATTAAATTAGAAGCTGTTGCAGAGGATTTGTTGGAAATTCCCGGCATGCAAAGCGAGGCAACACAGTAAATAAGTATACATTTATTTAGGGGATAAATGTTTATTTTGTGTAAATCGTGAATAAAGGAGGAATGAGACATGGCAGAGAAATGCTATATTGCACATAATACGAGAACGGATGAGTATCTGGCAGAAAAATTTCTTCGAGGATTCTATATGACAGTAGACGTTACATCTGCTGTGAAATGCAAGAGTGAGGCAGAGTTGCTGAAGAAAATTGAGAAAGCGAATGTTGATTACAAATCACAGTTGTCCATTGAGGAAATTACAGTATACTAAAAAGAAACCAAGCAACTCTGCTTGGTTTTTTTAAACGAAACAATAGGAAGATTATGAAGTTAAAAATAGTTTTTACAGGCAGATTGATATTTCGAATAACAGTAGCCGTTATTTGCGGCCTAATATATTTGAAGGATTCAAGTAAGTTGGATTTTTCCTCGGAGAATATGTGGATAGGAATCATTGTAGTCTGGTTTTTGATTATGATAGATTTTATACTTCGTTTTATCCCGGGGAAAATGCATCCTATAGGTATGCAGAAGCATTTAAGGCAAAATTTTATACCAACAGACAAATACAATATAACATTAGAATTATCTGACAGTGATAGGGAACAGAAGAAGAAATTGGATCGTGGTGCTATACGGGTACTTGTCTTTTATATTTTTTTAAATGCAATTTGGGCTGTTTTGTATATATTAAAGATTTTTAGGGCTCAGGAATTATTTTTGATAATGTTAATTTATTATGTGGGAGATATGATTTGTGCCAATGGGTTTTGTCCATTTAAATTATTATTTATGAAAAACAGATGCTGTAATGTATGCCGTATATATAATTGGGATGCACTTATGCTGGTTATACCTTTGCTAATTGTTCCGAGTCTGTATTCATATTCTTTGGGAATGGTAGCGATTATATATACCATTGTGTGGGAGTGGAATTATTTAAAACATCCGGAACGTTTTTTGGAAGGCTGTAATGAGGCAATTACGTGTAAGAATTGTAAGCATGGAATCTGTCCTAAAAGATTTCCATGGAATAAGTAGAGGCAACACATTTTTTGAAAAATAGGTAAAAATAAAAAGGAAAACTTTTTGTTAAGTTTTCCTTTTAAAATAAAAAATCGGAGTGACAAGATTCGAACTTGCGACCTCTGCCTCCCTAAGGCAGCGCTCTAGCCAAACTGAGCCACACCCCGATATATTAATGAGCTTTCGCAACTCACGAATGCTATTATAAGCTGAAATGCGGGTATACGTCAAGCTTTTTTTAAAAAAATATGTAAAAAAATAATTTATAAAAGAAGGACATAATTTGGAGGCATGAAATGACAGAGAACAAAGGAAGCTATTTAAAAACATATATGGGAAATAAAGTAGACCCTTTAAGCGTGAAAGCGGAAGATATTACATTGGAAGATATAGCGCATGCTTTATCTTTAATGTGCCGCGGAAACGGACAGGTAGTGCATTTTTATTCCGTGGGGCAACACTGTATTAATTGTGCGAAGGAAGCAAAGGCGCGTGGATGGAATGAGCGTCTTCAATTAGGGTGTCTTTTACATGATGCGGCAGAAGCGTATATGAGTGATTTAATTACCCCGATAAAAGTCTATATGCCGCAGTATTATGAAATCGAAGATAAATTTTTGAAGGCGGTATATGAGAAATTTGGTTTGGCAGATTTAACGGAAGAAGAATGGAACATGATTATGGAAGTTGACAGAGCTTTGTTAACGTATGATTTAGTGGAACTTTTAAAGGAGCCCGTGCCTGACGAAGGATATCAGGTAGTACGAATACCCGATATTGATTTCAGACCGTTTGAAGAGGTGGAGAAGGAATACAAAGATCTTGCCGAAACTTTATTAAAAAACTAAAATGGTATTTTTAATATTAGTATAGAGTAAAATAGACTTATTACGGAAAGAATATTGTGAAAGTAAAAAACGGAGTGATTTTATGAGCAATATTCTTGATTATGTAAGGACATACGGGCACGAAACATTTGCAGAACGTCCTTTTTGTTCTGCGGATGCTTTGGTTCTGGCGCAACTCTCCTATATGGATTGGAGCAGTGCCGTGCCCTGTATTAAAAATAACGGAGAATTTATCCGTTTACACGATACTTTATATGTAGGCGATTTGGAGCCGATGATTCGTGGTTCTGTTTTTAAGGAAGGAAACAGGGCTTTATTTTATCAGACTGCCAACAGCAAAAGATTCGGAAGTATAAAGCTTAACTTTTTTACTGAAATATGGAACGAGGAACGTAACATGCAGATGGCTGCTATAACGTTTCTTTTGCTGGATGGCAGAGCATGTGTTACATTCCGTGGGACGGATGAAAGCTTAAACGGTTGGCGGGAAAGCTTTAGTATAGTTTATCGTTTTCCTATAGCTGCACAGGAATATGCTGCCGTTTATCTTAGGCAGGTGGCCGCGCTGGTAGATGGTCCTTTGATTATATGCGGTCATTCCAAAGGGGGAAATCTTGCCGTGTATGCATCGGCCAATTGTAAGATAAAGATTCAAAAAAGAATCAGAAGAATCTATAATTTTGACGGGCCGGGATTCCCGGAAGAATTTTTCAAGGGAGAAGGATATTCAAATATTGCGTCCAAGATTCGAAAATATGTGGCTCCTGAAAGCTTTATCGGCCTATTGTTAAAGGATAAAGCAAATACTTTTATGGTAGAATGTAAAGCGCATGGTATGGAACAGCATGATCCGTATCAGTGGGAATTGTTTGGACCCAGATTAAGAAAAGCGTGTAAATATCGTAAAGAACGCAGAGAATCAGGCTATAAATTAAATAAGCAAATAATGTCTGTTTCCGGGGAAAAGGCGGGACGGGTCATTGAGGGATTTTTTACTGCGGTAACTGATGTGGGATTAAATAAATTACCGGAGCTTAATGCAGATTACGCACTGGCTGTATTAAGAAATTTTCATCAAAACGGCGGATATGATAAAGAATCGGTTATTGTTTTGGGGAAAATGCTTTTATATATGTTGCCGGGACGAAAAATCCTACGATGACAGTGGCAGATTCGGGAATACTTTGGTATAATAAAAAAAGCTATATTTTTGTATAAAAGGAGCAAAAGAGAATGGAAGCAAAATTGAAAATTGAAGGTATTATAAATAAAACCATTAGCTTTTCCATGCAGCAAAATCGTATTAATGCGTTAAAAAAAGTGCGTATTTCAAATTTGACAACGGAGGAGTATAACGGTCTTACAGTTAAAATCTCTTTTGCCCCGGGATTTGCTACCAATATGGAAGTGGCAGTGTTAAAACTTGCCGGTGGTGAAAATGTGGAATTAAATCATTTGGTGCCTGTAATCAATGGCGAGTATCTTGCGTCATTAACAGAAAAAGAAGTAGGCACTGTTACCATTGAAGTGTATAGCGGGGAAGAATTGCTTGGCAGTGAAAATCTGGAGATTGAAATTCTTCCTTATGGACAGTGGAGCGGTACTGTGTATATGCCGGAGCTTCTTTGTGCTTTTGTAATGCCCAATCATCCGGCAGTGCAGGGGATTGTAGCAAAAGCGGCAACCTGGCTCGAGAAATGGAAGGGTGAGCCGTCCATTCTTGGATACTCTACACAGAATCCTAATGAAGTCAGAATGCAGATGGCTGCAGTGTATGAGGCGATTAAACAGGAGGCGATTGCGTATTGTCTTCCTCCGGCATCCTACGAAACCGTAGGTCAGAAAATTCGTACACCGGATGAAATTACAGGCCAGAAGATGGCCACTTGTCTGGATTTGGCGGTTTTATATGCTTCTGCGTTGGAGGCTATGAGTTTAAATCCTTTGATAATGATACATAAAGAACATGCATATATTGGTTGCTGGTTAGAAGAGAAGTCCTTTGCGGAATGCGTACAGGATGATGTTTCTGCGCTTTTAAAAAGAATCGCAGAAGGTATTGATGAGATTGCAATTGCGGAATGCACTGTCATGACTGCCGGTAAAAGTGTGTCCTTTGAGGACGCATGCAAAACGGCTAAGGAACTCTTGTCCAAAGAAGAAGACTTCCGTATGGCAATTGATGTGGAACGTTGTCGCGGCGGTAATATCAGACCTTTGCCTGCAAGGGTACTTGAGAACGGGGCATACACCATTGTATCATATGATGCAGCACCCAAGGAGGCGACTGCACCTAAGGAATTAAGTACGGCAGGTCGCGGAGCTACTGTAACAGAGAATACTATGACCAAACAGAAACTGTGGGAGCGTAAGCTGCTCGACTTAAGTCTTCGCAATACTTTGCTTAACTTCCGTGTAACGAAAGCAGGTATTCAGTTAATGGTAGACGACCCTGCGCATTTAGAGGATGCATTAAATCAGGGTGAGGATTTTGCAATCTTTCCTTTACCGGCAGATTCTGATTTGACTCCGGGCAGTGATAAAATTTTTTCGATTACGGATTATGCAGAAGAAATTAAAACCATTGCGGTGTCTGAATTTAAAAGTAAAAGAATTCGTACCTTTATGCCGGAAGAGGAACTGGCAAAGGGTATGAAATACTTACAGCGTCAAGCGAAACTTAGCATGGAAGAAAATGGCTCTAACACCCTCTATCTGGCGCTTGGCTTTTTGAAGTGGTATGAATCGGATGTAAGCCAGAAACCTCGTTATGCTCCCCTGGTTATGGTTCCCGTGGATGTAACCAAGAAATTACAGGATAAAAGTTATCACATCCGTATTCGTGATGAAGAACCCCAGATTAATATTACGTTGTTGGAATTTTTACGCCAGGATTTCGGCATGGATATCGGTGGTTTGGATCCCTTGCCCATGGATGAAAACGGTGTTGATGTTCCTTTGGTTTTAAATACGGTACGAAAGAGCATTATGGAAAAGAAAAACTGGGATGTTTTACCGCTTACATTCCTCGGAATCTTTTCTTTTAGCAGATTTATTATGTGGAACGATTTGCGTAACCGTTCTGCCGAAATTATGTCCAATAAAGTGGTAGCCAGTTTGATTTCCGGTAAAATGGAATGGCAACCTGCAGAAACACTTAATGCAGAGGATATGGATACCCGCATTAAGCCCAGTGATATGGCAGTCGTAATGAGCGCGGATTCTTCCCAGCTTGTGGCAATAGAAACTGCAGCAAAGGGTGAAAGCTTTGTTCTTCACGGACCGCCGGGAACCGGTAAGAGTCAGACCATTACCAATATGATTGCCAATGCCTTATATCAGGGGAAATCTGTTCTTTTTGTGGCAGAGAAGATGGCAGCCTTGTCTGTAGTACAGAAGCGTTTGGAAAAGGTTGGCTTGGCACCTTTCTGTCTGGAACTTCATTCTAACAAGGCGCAGAAACAGGCGGTTCTTGCACAACTTGAGCGTACCTTGGAAGCCGGCGGTAAAAAAAGCAGTGGTGAATATCAGGCTTATGCAGATAAATTATATGCAGAACGTAGTGCATTGAACGAAGTAGTAGAAGCTTTACATGAAAAGCAGGCAAGCGGTTTATCCATTTATGAATTAATCGGCAAATATGAGCTGATGAAAGAATACGAAGATAAGGTATACTTCACGGAAGAGTGGGCAATGGATATTAATTCCAAGGCCTATGATGAGTGTATTTCTTCACTTTCGGAATGTGCTGCAATCGGTAAAGAGTGTGGTGGTGTAAGTAACCATGCGTTGAAAGAATTTAAGTTATATGAATATTCCATGCAGCTTCGTAAGGAGTGGGAGGAAATTCTTACAAAATATCAGTCTGCCTTGCGTGAAAAGAGTGCAGTTCTTGCTCAGCTTGGTGCAACATTGGAGTTACCGGAAACTGCAACTATGGATGATTTGTGCCTTTTGGAAAGAGTAGCATCGTATCTTACGGGTATGGAAGAAATACATGATACTCTTTTATCCGACATGTATGCACTAAAATCAGAAGATGTTATTCACGCAGAAATTACCAAAGGCAGAGATTTGAAAAATATCCGTACGGAACTTTTGACACATTTTAAACCTACGGTATTGGATTATGATATTGCAAATGCAAGAGGACGTCTTATTGCTGCCCAGGGCAAATGGGCACTTGCTAAAAAAATGGATATCAATGCTCTTGTAAAAGAGCTTCGTTTTCTTGCGCTAAATCCCAATATGGTACAGGAAGGTAATTTAGAGAAGTTATACGAACGTATTGAGTTATATCATAAGATGAATCAGGATGTATCGGTAAATCCTGAATTTGAAGCGGCATTTACCAGATTATATCAGAAGGCAGATACCGACTGGGATAAACTTACAGCAGTTTACGAAAAGCACCTTGCTCTTTGTAAAATTTTTGCGGAAAGCGAGAAAAAGAGCGGATTTTATCCGGTATTATCCTCACTTGTTACCGGTGGCGGAGTGGCAGAACTTATTAAAACTGAAATCGGTGGCTTTGAGATGTTTATCGAAAAATCAAAAGCATGTCTGGAAATCGAGAATGAGTTAATTGCAAAATACGGTCTTGACTGGAATGCATTCCGTGATGAGGAGGATTTGATTTCTGCTTTGTTTGAACGTTGTGCAGGCTGGATATCACATGCGGAAGAATTACGTTCTTACAGCGCATATTGCAATGCAGAAAAGAAAGCAAACGAATTAGGTTTGGAAGAACTTACGGAGCAGTATCGTAAGGGTAACTTAAAAGAAGACGCATTTATTCCGGCATTTGAATGTAATTTTGCAAAGGCGGCAGCGAGTGGAGCTATTTCATCAAGAGATGTGCTTGCTCATTTTAACGGTGCAGGTTTTACAGCGGCCATCCAACGCTTCTGTGAAATTTCGGATAAGTTTGAAAAGCTTACAAGAGAAGAGGTAGTGGCAAGATTGTCTGCCAAAATCCCGGAGGCAGGAGAAGGTTTTGCCGGTTCTTCTGAGATTGGTATTCTTCGTAAGGCAATTAAAAGTCAGAGAAGAGCTATGCCCATCCGTAAGTTGTTTAACGAAATACCGGTATTACTTCGCAGAATGTGTCCCTGTATGTTAATGAGTCCCATTTCCGTTGCACAGTACATAGACCCTTCTTTCCCGAAGTTTGATTTGGTTATTTTTGACGAGGCTTCCCAGCTTCCTACAGGTGAATCGGTAGGTGCTCTGGCAAGAGGTGAAAATGTGATTGTAGTAGGTGATCCGAAGCAGTTACCCCCCACCAGCTTCTTTATGACCAATCAGCATGATGAGGAGAATATCGAAGTTGAGGATATGGAAAGCTTGCTGGATGACTGTTTGGCACTCAGTATGCCACAGAATCATCTTTTATGGCATTATCGTTCACGTCATGAAAGTCTTATCGCCTATAGCAATATGACTTACTACGACAATAAGTTATATACGTTTCCGTCACCCAATGACCGTGTGTCAGAGGTAAAGTGGGTCTATGTGGAAGGGCAGTATGACCGTGGTAAAACAAAGCAGAATCGCGCAGAAGCAGAGGCTGTGGTGGAAGAAGTTCTTAGAAGATTACGTGATGAAGAACTTCGTAAGAGTAGTATTGGTGTTGTAACTTTCAGTTCCGTTCAGCAGGAATTGATTGATGATTTAATGCAGGAAGCTTTGCATAAGGAGCCTGAATTGGAACAGTATTGCGTTAATGTGGAAGAACCATTGTTTATCAAGAACCTTGAAAACGTGCAGGGTGATGAAAGAGATGTCATTCTCTTCTCAGTAGGCTACGGTCCCGATGCAAGCGGTAAGGTTGCCATGAATTTTGGCCCCTTAAATCAGGATGGTGGTTGGAGACGTTTGAACGTGGCAATCTCCCGTTCCAGAAAGAGTATGATGATTTATTCTTCATTCCGTCCCGAGAAGTTAGATTTGTCCAGAACATCATCGGCAGGTATTATTGGTTTAAAGGGCTTCTTGGAGTTTGCCGCAAGGGGTAAAAACGCCCTTTATCAAAGTGTGGATACCATTAAGCTTCGTAACAGCGATGTGGCGAAGTCTATTGTGGCACGTCTGAAAGAAGCGGGATATAACGCTGACCTTGATATCGGTACTTCTGAATATAAAATAGATATAGGTATTATGGACCCTGAGAATCCGGATAAATATTGTTTGGGTATTTTGTTGGATGGTGAGAATTATATGGCAGCAGCTACGGCAAGAGACCGTAACTTGGGTCAGCCCTCTGTTTTACAAGGCTTAGGTTGGAATTTGCACCGTGTATGGACATTGGATTGGCTGGATACACCGGAACGTGAATTTGTAAAATTGGAGGATGCAATTAAACGGATTTTGCACCCGGAGCTGTATGCAAAAGATGAGGATGCAGAAATAACAGAGTGCGGAAGCAATGATATAAATACTGATGAAGATGCTGGTAATAATGAAGCTTCAGAAGCCGATAATGAGGTGATTGACGAGGTAAATACGGAAGTCATTGCCGGAAGTATCAGTACGGATGGTGCAAAAGAGTCTGCACCTGTAAAGAGACAGTCAGCCCGTAGAGAATATGTGCAGGTGGAATTACCTACCCTGGGTGATTCGGAAGATTTTTATGAGCCGAAGACAAAAGTACAGATTATGAAGGCGATTGAGAAGACTTTACAGGCAGAAGCTCCGGTTGAATATGATTATATGAAAAAGAAAGTGCTTTTATGCTGGGGAATGATGCGTAATACTCCTAAATCTGATGCTGTATTTGAAGAAATATTGCGTGAAGTTCCTGTGACTCAGACAAATACGGCAGGAAATGTTTTTCTGTGGCTTCAGAATATGGATCCATGTAAGTATGGAATTTATCGTTTGCATGAAGAGGGCGATTTAGAGAAAAGAACTTTAAGCCAGATTCCTGCGGAGGAAGTGGTAAATGCAGTGCGGGAAGTGGTAGATGTGAATGTATCCCTGTCCAGAGACGATTTGGTGAAGGAAACTGCCAAAATATTCGGTTTCAACCGGGTGACTGCAAGCATTGACCAGGTTGTTGGAATTGCGATTTCTTATGCAGAACAAAGAGGTTATGTTGAGATTTCCGAGGATGGCATGCGGGTAACACAGAAACAGTAGGAAAGCGGAGAGTAAATTAGTTAAAAAGTATACACGGCCGGAGAGGTAAAGAATGAGCAAATCAAAGGATAAGAGAATAAGAAAATTTAAGAAAAAACGAATATGGCCATCCATACTGGGCTTATTCATTGTGTCAATTTGTTTTATGGTTATCATGTTAGCAGTGGTTGCTTTCTTGGTTAGCGATGTGGTTAAAAACAAAATAGTTGCGGGTATCCACGATACAGAGGAAGTGTCTCACTTCTTTGAAAAAATAGAATCCTTTGAAGAACTGGCAGAAATAGAAGAGACATTGCTGTTTTACATTGATATTGAAACAGATGTTGAAAGCATAGCGGTAATAGAAGATGATAAGGTGGTTTGGTCCAGTGATGACCGATATCCTTCAAGGACTTCTGAAAGCGAATTTATGATTACGGATGATATCAGAGTGTTTATAGAAGATGATCCGGAAAATAATTTTATAATAGAGGACAATACGCTTAATGTCAGTAAGGACTTTATTAACAGTATTGAAATCAAAGAGATACTGGGAACCGAAGAAATGATTATACCCAATGGTACTGCTTTGGCACATTTAAAAGTATGGTTTGAAGTGCCCACAGAAGTTGGAAATGTATATGTTTTAAAAGATTTAAAAGTATATCAGGAAGATTTATTTACGCTTATAATATGCACTGTTTTGATAGCTGTAATTATTGCTACGTTTATGATATATTATTTGATTTCTTTTATTGGTTTGTTTTTTGATATGCATAAAAACTCCAAAATAATATATACAGATATGCTAACCGGAGGGGAAAATCGACTCTTTTTTGAGAAGAAAGGTAATTCTCTGATAAGAAAAGCCGGGCGTCGTGGTAAAAAATACGCGGTTATTCACTTAAAAATGCGTAAATACAGAAGTTATTGTACATGTTTTGGTGTAAAAGAAGGAGAAGCACTGATAGAGAAATGTTATGCTCTTTTAAAGAAGCAAATCAGTCGTAAGGAACTTATGGTGCATCGCGAAAATGCTCAGTTCGGCCTTCTTTTGGCTTATGAAAACAGGGAGCAACTGGTAACCAGAGTTGAAAAAATAGAGAGTGTATTAAATACTATATCACCTAACATTAAGTTATATTTTGGTGTTGGTATTTATCTGACACAAATAGGTGATAAAGACATTGAACAGCTTTATAATAATGCATTACTTGCCTGTGATATGCTTGGAGAAGAAGCAGAGAATAAGATAGCATTCTTTGATGTTGAGATGAATAATCAAAGGATTTGGGAACGTAAAGTGGAAGATGATATGAATCGGGCCTTAAAAAATAAAGAATTTCAGGTGTATCTGCAACCTAAAATTAAAACTTCGGAAGAAGTTTTGGCAGGAGCAGAAGCTTTGGTTCGCTGGATTCACCCACAAGAAGGTTTTATTCCGCCGAATAAATTTATTCCGATTTTTGAGAAAAACGGTTTTATTACCAAGCTGGATGATTATATGCTGGAAGAAGTGGCTTCATTACAGGAGCAATGGATAAAACAGGGAAATAAGATTGTACCCATTTCCGTTAATATTTCCAGAGCGCATTTTACCAGAAGTGATCTTGCGGCACATATTTGTTCTATTGTAGATAAATATGAAGTACCGCATAATGTGATTGAACTTGAACTTACGGAAAGTGCATTTTTTGATGATAAGAAGCAATTACTGGATACAATTAATCAGTTAAGAGAATTAGGTTTTAGTGTGTCCATGGATGATTTTGGTGCCGGATATTCTTCATTGAATTCATTAAAAGAGATGCACATCGATGTCTTGAAAATTGATGCGGATTTCTTCCGGGGTGCGGATGTGGAAGAAAGAGGAATGCTTATTGTTTCAGAAGTAATTGAACTTGCTAAAAAGCTGGATATGAAGATTGTAGCGGAGGGTATTGAAAGTCGTGAGCAGGTAGACTTTTTGACAGAACAGGAGTGTGACTTGATTCAGGGATATTTCTTTTCTAAACCCATGCCGGTAGCGGAATTTGTTGAAAAATACAAAGATTTCAGGTGATATTAACCCGATAAAATAAAAAACCGAAGATTTATTCTTCGGTTTTTTTATGCAGGAGAAGGGACTTGAACCCTCATGTTGTTGCCAACACACGGACCTGAACCGTGCGCGTCTGCCATTCCGCCACTCCTGCGACTTGATTTTTTAAAAAAACCGAAGAATAAATCTTCGGTTCTTTAATGCGGGAAAAGGGACTTGAACCCTCACGTCGTTGCCAACACTAGATCCTTAGTCTAGCCTGTCTGCCAATTCCAGCATCCCCGCATATCTTATGGTAAGTATTGCTACTTATCTTTGCGACTTTTCAATATTAACAAAGCCTTGAAGAAAAGTCAAGGTGTTTTTTGAAATAAATACAAAATTTTCTAAAATGAATTATAATTATATAAATATACTGTTAAGATGTATTAAATACTGAAAAAATCAAAAATCAGTCATTTTAAGAAAGAATATGGACAAAATATGTATAAAAAAGTAAAATGAGTGCGACAGAAGAACCCTGTCCGAAATAAGCATATTATTATTTAGAAAAGGTATTTGGATAAACATATGAAATATATTTTTCAAACAGGCATCATCTTTGCCGTAACCTTAATTGGAGAAATACTTGCACAACTGATTCCGATTCCCATCCCCGGCAGTATTTACGGTCTGGTACTTTTGTTTTTGTTGCTTTTAACCGGAGTATTGAAGTTAAAGCATGTAGAAGGTGCAGGAAATTTCTTTTTGACGATACTACCGTTTCTTTTTATATCAAATTGTGTAAGTCTTATGGATTCTATGAGTTTGTTGGGTGAGCATGTGATTGTTATTGTGATTCTTACTATTGTATCTACCTTGGTGGTAATGGTAGTGACAGGAGGCGTTGCACAAGTCTTTATCAACCATAAAAAGAAAAAAGCAGCCGCGGCGAAATTGAAAGGAGGAGCAAAGCATGAATGAGTTTTTCTCGGAATCTCTTTTATTTGGATTTACCTTAAGCGTAGCAGCATATGCGGTAGGATTCGCTATTCAGAAAAAATTTAAGAAGGCATTTTTAAGCCCGTTAATTATTGCCATGCTTCTCATTATACTTGTTTTAAAAGGATTTCAAATTGATTATGAAACCTATGATTATGGGGCAAAATACATTACGTATTTTATTCAACCTGCCACCGTATGCCTTGCCATTCCCCTTTATAAGCAATTTGAAGTTTTAAAGCAGAATCCATCAACTGTATTGGTTTCTGTTTTAGCAGGTTGTATTGCCCATATATTGATTATGATTGGAAGCTTTTATTGGCTACAGTTGGATGAGACCATTATACGTTCCCTGATATCCAAGTCAGTAACGCTGGCTTTTGCGCTGCCGATTACGGAAAGTATCGGCGGAATCGGTGCTATCACCATTGTAGGATTAACCATTGCCGGTATCTTAGGAGCCGTAGTAGGCCCCGGCCTTTTAAAAACTTTAAAAATCACAGACCCGGTAGCGCAAGGTTTAGGTATAGGTGCGGCTTCCCATGGTGTGGGTTGCGGACGTTTGGTGGAGCTTGGCGAAGTGTATGCAGCTATGGGTACGGTGGCTGTATCGGTAGCGGGAATTTTGACCGTTGTTATCGTGAATATAGCAGTTATGTGGTTATGATAATAATTGAAACTTTTTAGAAATAATATGACTCTAATATAAAGAGGAGTCAAAGGAGGTGAAAGCCTTGCAGTCCTTTTCCGGAAAAGAAAAGACAAATGAAGAAGTGGTGGAAGCGGTTTTATTGGAAAATTATAATCGCTATTACCGCCTTGCATATAGTTATGTAAAAAACGAGGCCGATGCCGCAGATATTGTACAAAACGGTGCCTACAAAGCTATTCGAGGCAGTAAGTCTTTGCGAAATGCTGAATTTGCGGGTACTTGGATTTATCGAATTATGTTGAACGAAATCTTCCGTTTTTGTAAAAGAAGAGGACCACAGGTGCTTTCTTTGGATGAAGTTCCCATAGAGCAGGGTAAAGAAGACGTTTATGAAGACATTGATTTAAAAGAAGCCTTGGATTCTTTGAATGCAGAAGATAAAGCGGTGATTGAACTTCGATTTTTCGAAGATAAACCTTTAAATGAAATAGCAGAAATTCTGGGGGAGAATTTAAGTACGGTAAAAAGCAGGCTTTATCGGGGGATTCGTAAATTGAGAATACAGTTGGCAGACGAATAAGAACAGTTTTGTAAAAAAGGATGAAAGAAGCCTGTATTATAACAGACAAAAATAGTGCAATGGAAAGGCAAGGTGCTTTGTGAATAAGAAAGGTATCAATGATTTGAAAAATGAATACGAAGAGATTTGTATGTCTGACTTGCAGATAGATGCTTTTAAGAAGTCTATTGAACGTGCAAAAAAAGACAATAGAAGGAAAAAATCCGCACGGGTATGGAAACTTGCGGGAACTGCCGTTGCAGCGGTGTTCATTGCTTTTATTATACTACCCAATACTTCCCCGGTAGTGGCCCATGCCATGGAAAAGATTCCTTTGATTGGTGGGGCGGTAAAAGTGGTAACATTCAGGGATTATAATTATGAGAGTGAAACCGAACTTGCAGATATTGAGGTTCCGCAACTTGTGACTGCTGATGTAGGTGCTGAAGACGGAGGCGTTGCTTACACTCAAGACATGGATGGAGGAACTCCGATTGCATTTACTTTGGAAGAATCGGTGGATGAAATTAATTATGAAATTGAAGTTTTGACTAAGCAGATTATCGAGGAATTTGAAGCAAATGTCCGGGAAGAACAGGGGTATCAGGAGGTCATTGTAGATTATGAGATAATTTGTACAACAGAACAGTATTTCACGTTGAAACTGATTCACTATATGGGTTCCGGCAGCGGTACGCAATGGAACTATTATTATACTATTGATTTAACAACCGGTGAACGTATGGTATTGGCAAATCTTTTTGCGGACGAGGCGGATTATATCACTCCAATCAGTGAGGAAATTAAACGTCAGATGCGTGAGCAGATGGAAGAAGATGAAAATATATATTACTGGCTGGATGATGAAATTGAAGAGTGGAATTTTAAGGAAATTACATCGGATACTCAGTTTTATATTAATGAAAACAATAACATTGTCATTAGTTTTAACGAAGGTGATGTTGCACCTATGTATATGGGTGTGGTAACCTTTGAGATTCCGGCAGAAGTGTTAGTGGACATCAGAAAATAATAGAAATAATATAACCTTGAAAGACTTCCTTAAAACATAATAAAAGATTTATTTTTAAAAGATATAAAGGCATCCGAAATGAGGCGGTAAAGCAGACATTTCGGGTGCCTTTTTATTGTGTCTGAAAAAAATTTACGATAAAATGGAAAAGAACCCAACCTTTTTATTTTTCAAAGTATCTTAATAATATCAGCAACCAATGGAAGGAGGTAAAACATGGAGCAGAAACAAATTGCACAACTGGTAGAACGAATTCAAAGCGGTGACAGACAGGCATTTGAAGAGATTTATCGGGAAACTTCCAAAAACGTATACTTTATTTGTATCAGTTTTCTGAACAATGAAGAAGAAGCCAAAGATGTCATGCAGGATACCTATATTACTGCATATCAGAAACTGGAACAATTGCAGGAAAAAGAAAAATTTACTGCATGGATTTCTCAAATAGCCGTCAATAAGTGTAAAAAGATTTTGCTAAAAAATTCGCCCATGCTTATGGAGCCGGAGAGTATGATCAATCTGGCGACTGAGAACAACGAAAACTTTTTGCCGGAGGAATATATTACACAGAAATCCAAACGCAAAATTGTAATGGATATTATGCGTAAAAAGTTATCTGATATCCAGTATCAGACCGTAATTCTGTTTTATTTTAATGATTTATCCATTGAAGAAATCGCTGATATTATGGAATGTCCGCCGGGAACCGTAAAATACCGTCTAAGCGTTTCCAGAGCAAAGATTAAAGAAGGCGTATTGGAGTATGAGAATGAAAGCAAAGATAAACTGTATTCCTTTGCACCTATACCGTTTCTTGCAGGATTATTGGCTATGGAAGCAGAGAATATTGCGGTGCCGGATGTGTGGGCAGGTATTATGCAGAGTTTGGAAATTCTACATGGCGGTATGGTAGCAGGCGCGACGCATACGGTTGAGCAGATGGTAACAGATGGAGTAGCGCGGGCTACTGAGGCAGAAGCGAAGGTGGTTGCGGCGCATTCTACAAGGGATACTGTAGTCAGTGAAGTGGCAAAAAAAGCAGCAACAGGTACAATGAAAGGAAAAGGGGTTATGGGTAAAGTAGGAAAAATATTATCAAGCTTATTAAAGCATAAAATAGTCATTGGCATCGTAGGTTTGGTTGCGGTGGCAGGACTTACGATTGCTGTTGTAAGTATAATAAATAATAAGTCCGGAGAAGAACAAGCGGGGACACTACAGAATGGTTCCTTAGAGGATGTAGCCCAAGAGAATGCGGCAGGTTTGGCAGATGATTCCGGTACTCTCCCGGATGCAGAGACTGTCATTAGTGAGTATGATGGAGACGGCGATCCGTACTTTTATAGAGAGAATTCATGGCTTGGAACCCACGATTATTCTACAGGGCAGTTAGAAAGTCAGCCGGAAATAGTGATATTTCAGGATTCCGAAAATCCGATTACGTTACCGCTTAAACCGGAGGATATTCTGCCAGCAGATATAATTAGAATAAATGATACTTGGGGGAACCCGTTGTATCCTTATTTTGAAGGAGAGAATGGTAAGGACCTTATGGTTGGTCGTGTGTATTTTCAAGTACCGGAGTTTACCATATGTGTGAACAACTATACAAGCGAGGAAATATTCATTGAAGAATGTATTGAGAAAGGATATTATTATATCCCTATTTATACGAATGAAGAAGATTTGTATGATTTCTTCGGATGTGATATTACCACAGTGGAAGAGGAAGAAGGAAAAACAGATGCGTACATTGAATATTTTTTAGGTTATCTTGTGGAACAGTATGGCTCACCTAATTACATAAGTTATGATTACGCAGATTATACCGGTGAATCCAATAATAATGCTATATGGAAGTTTAATGCAAGCATAAATTTTGCATGGGTATTTGAAGATTATGTAATATATTACGAAGTTAGTGAACGATTTGAGGATATGGGTGATGGTAAATATGAGGTTGATCTTTGGGGCGATAGTGACTTGGGAATTTATACGAAAGAGGCATGGGAAGCATTGGAGCCCGAGTATTGTCCGTACGGAAATATGATTGATGAGATTTATTCGGAGGATTTTCTTATGCCTCTTGGCTGTGAATTTCCGCGAATAGAGCTGGACCCGATTTAAAGAGACAAGTAACATAACAGATAGAAAACATATGGAGGCGACAAACAATGAAGAAAAAAATATATGTTTTTATGCTTGTGGCAATCATGTCTGTTGTATTATTGGTTGGTTGCACTGGCAATACAACAGAAGTTACAAGTGATGCAATCGAAAAGGAAGCAGAAAGCGCAGATGGTTTAGCAGTAAATAGTGAAGAAATAAGTGAAGAGGGAAACAATAGTATCGGCAGTGGTGAATATGCGTATCTGGAAGAAAAAGGATTAAGCGGAGAAGAATTGGAAATTGCCATTGCGTTAAATGAACACTATGGAATGATTTATGATGAACAGATTATTTTGTGGATGGAATATTCCAACTGTGATAAGCCAATAGCAGTTGCAGTTGATATTTCTGAGTTTGAGCAGATAGAATATAAAGTTGAACCGGACTATTATGATCCTGCGTATGTTACAGTATCTACAGCATATTGTCTTGGACTGGCAGCCGATATTGAAGGAGATGGTGAGGTTGATTTATATTATACAGCACCGGAATTAAATGATTCGTTAAATTTCACTTTTGATGAATATATGGAAGGCTTAGGAGGACCGGAAGCGGCACAGTATGGAACTGCGGGAGAAGACCTTGTTTTATTTACAAATAATAACGGAAGGGGCAACGGATATAATTTGATTTGGGGGCACAGTAACAGTCCGGAGCATACATATGATATAAAGCCGTATTATTACACAGAAAGTTCCTCTACTGCATTTGATTATCTGAATGCAGATAAAATGTGGCTTGTTGATAAAATCACGATTGTATCTACGCCGGATGTAGTAAGTGAATAATAGTAGTGGCATAAATATGGCAATAATATCCTCTTTATGTAAAGTTTTTATACTTTCGTAAGGAGGATATTTTTGTTATTGAATAAATAAGGCATAGAGACGATTTTTCATAAAAATAAAAAGGAAATCCCCTCTTGACCGCGAATATTAAAATTAGAGACTATCGTTTACAATTTGACAGGATGTTTTATTTTTCGCCCGTAAGAGCGGCAGAATTGGAGACCGATATGACAATCCGAGAGAAACTGGAACTGTATGAAAAAGAATATTTAAGTCCTTATGCAATGCTTAGTATGAATTCCAAGGGACGTCTTCATCCGGAAGAACAGTGTGATATCCGTCCTGTTTTTCAGAGAGACAGAGACCGAATTATTCACAGTAAAGCATTCAGACGCCTAAAAGATAAAACACAGGTGTTTTTGACCCCGGAAGGAGACCATTACAGAACCAGACTTACCCATACATTGGAGGTTTCCCAGAATGCCAGAACCATTGCCAAAGCACTTCGTTTAAACGAAGATTTGGTAGAGGCCATTGCTTTGGGACATGATTTAGGGCATACACCTTTCGGACATTCCGGAGAAAGAGCGCTCAACATGGTTTGTCCTTATGGTTTTAAACATAATGAACAGAGTGTTCGTACAGTAGATTTTCTTGAAAAAGACGGCCAGGGTATTAATCTTACCATGGAAGTAAGGGATGGTATTATGAATCATCAGACCTCTTCCATGCCTTCTACTTTAGAGGGTAAGATTGTACGTTTTTCGGATAAAATTGCATATTTCCACCACGATATGGATGATGCCATCCGAGGAGGTATTTTAACAGAGAAGGATATTCCAAAGGAAATCGGAGAAGTATTAGGATATACCACAGGCGAACGTCTGGATCGTTTTATTCATGATATTGTAACTGCAAGTACGGATAAGGATGATATTGTCATGTCACCTGAGATTGCCGAAGGAATGCAGAAACTTCGTCAGTTTATGTTTGAGCGCGTATATCAGAATCCGGAAGCAAAAAGTGAAGAGAGTAAGGCAGAAATGCTGATTACCACTCTTTATGAATATTATTTAAAACATTTGGAGTTGTTGCCGCAGGAATTACTTGTAATGCATGAAAACGGAACTCCTAAGGAGATTATTGTTTGTGATTACATAGCGGCGATGACAGACCGCTTTGCCATTGCGCAGTATAATGAAATTTTTATTCCGAAGTCATGGCATGGTTAAATCTTTAGGACGTGTAAAAGCCATGAAAATGTATTTCGGAACGGAAATAAGATGAGGAAATCATATGTATTTTTCAGAAGAAATTATAGCTGAAGTGCAACAAAGAAATGATATTGTGGATGTAATTTCACAGTATGTGCATTTACAAAAAAAAGGAAGCAATTACACTTGTTGCTGTCCTTTTCATAATGAGAAGACCCCGTCTTTTTCCGTGAATCAGGCAAGGCAGATGTACAAGTGCTTCGGCTGTGGTGAAGGCGGAAGCGTTATTACTTTTTTACAAAAATATGAAAATTATACCTTTCCCGAAGCAATCAAATATTTGGCGGAACGTGCCGGAATAGAATTGCCCGAGGATACAAATAATGCGGCAAACAAAGCCAGGGATAATCGGCGTGCACGACTGTTGGAAGTCAATAAAGAAGCGGCAAAATACTATTATTATCTTCTCCGCTCCGATAAGGGCAAAACCGGAATGGACTACCTTGAGCGGCGTAAGCTTTCTGAGGAAACAAGAAATAAATTTGGTTTGGGTTATGCCAGCAGTTACGGCAATGATTTGATTGCCTACCTGAAAAGTAAGGGTTTTAAGGATGACGAAATAAAAGATTCGGGCTTAGCAGGTTTTTCGGAGCAGAAGGGATTAAATTCCAAATTCTGGAACAGGGTTATGTTTCCCATTCAGGACAGTAATCATCGTGTAATCGGTTTCGGTGGTCGTGTTATGGGAGATGGAGAACCTAAATATTTGAACTCTCCGGAAACAGAGATTTTTGATAAAAGTCGTAATTTGTACGGTTTGAATTTTGCGAGAACCGCACGAAAAAACAATATGATTCTGTGTGAAGGTTATATGGATGTCATTGCTTTGCATCAGGCAGGTTTTAATCAGGCGGTAGCTTCGCTTGGAACTGCTTTTACATCAGGACAAGCTAATTTGTTAAGACGCTATACGAAGGATGTTTTGTTAGCCTATGACAGTGATGGAGCAGGAACGAAAGCTGCACTTAGGGCAATACAGATTCTGCGGGAGGCAGGGTTGGCTTCTAAGGTTATTAATATGAAGCCGTATAAGGATCCGGATGAATTTATTAAGAATCTTGGCGCAGAGGAATATCAAAAGAGAATAGATGAAGCCGAAAACAGCTTTTTGTTTCAGGTAAGAATTACAGAGAGTTCTTTTGATATGAAAGATCCTGACGGCAGAACAAGATTTTATAAAGAGATAGCAAAGCTTTTAAGCGAGTTTACCGATGAGATTGAACGTGAGAATTACTTGACGGCAGTAGCAAACCAATATGGTGTACCAAGAGATTCTCTACGGGAACAGGTTTCTAAAAGCGCCATGCAGGGGGAAGTTAAGGTAATTCAACGACCTCAGTCTGCTATGGGTGGAGCGAAGGCTAAGGCCGAAGATAGTAAGCGTAAACCGCAACAGTTATTATTAACCTGGCTTGCAGAGGAACCGCAGCTTTATTCAAAGATAAAACAATACATTTCGGCTGAGGATTTTACGGATGAATTATATCAACCGGTAGCAAAGCGTTTTCTGGAGGATTTAGAAAAAGGAAATGCCAATCCGGCGGTATTAATCAGTCTTTTGGAAGACCCGGAAGAGCAAAGTAAGTTAAGCGAACTTTTTACTACCAGATTAGAAGAAATTCATACTAAGGAAGAGAGACAGAAGGCATTTCATGATATTTTGGTAGCGGTAAAAACCAACAGTTTTGAATACTATTCTTCCAGAGCAGGAACCGACATAAATGCCATAAATCAGGTGATCGCAGGTAAAAAAGCATTGGAAGAATTAGCTAAAACGCATATTTTTTTGGATTAAGACCAAAATAGTAGATAAAACGGAAGGATGGAAAAAGAATGGACGAAAGTACAAAGCAAAAATTCGAGGAGAAGTTAAAAGAACTCATCGAAGTTGCCAAAACAAAAAAGAATATGTTGGAGTATCATGAAATTAGTGCACACTTTGCAGATATGAATCTGGAAGAAGAGCAGTTTGAGCGTATTCTTGAAACTTTAGAAAAAAATAATGTAGATGTTCTGCGTATTACAGAGGAAGAAGAGGAACCTGTAGACGAAGAACTTCTTATGGCGGACAACGAAGAATTGGACGTTGATGTTGACGTGGAAAATCTTGACCTTTCCGTACCGGAAGGTGTAGGTATCGAAGACCCTGTCAGAATGTATTTAAAAGAAATCGGAAAAGTCCCTCTTTTAAGTGCGGAAGAAGAAATCGAACTTGCAAAGAAAATGGAAATGGGTGATGAGGACGCAAAGAAACGACTTGCGGAAGCAAATCTTCGTCTTGTAGTATCCATTGCTAAAAGATATGTGGGACGTGGCCTTTTATTCCTTGATTTGATTCAAGAGGGTAATTTAGGTCTTATTAAAGCTGTAGAGAAGTTTGATTATCGTAAAGGATATAAGTTTTCAACTTATGCGACATGGTGGATTCGTCAGGCAATTACCAGAGCTATTGCAGACCAGGCAAGAACTATTCGTATTCCCGTGCATATGGTGGAAACCATTAACAAGCTAATTCGTGTCAGCAGACAGTTATTGCAGGAGTTAGGCCGTGAACCGACCCCGGAAGAAATTGCTGCTGTATTAAAGATGCCGGAAGAACGTGTACGCGAAATCTTAAAAATTTCCCAAGAACCTGTTTCTTTGGAAACACCTATTGGTGAAGAGGAAGACAGTCATTTAGGTGATTTTATTCAGGACGATAATGTGCCTGTACCGGCAGACGCTGCTGCGTTTACACTTTTAAGAGAACAGTTAAGTGAGGTATTATCAACCCTTACCGAAAGAGAGCAGAAAGTGCTTCGCTTACGTTTTGGATTGGATGACGGACGTGCTCGTACTTTGGAAGAAGTTGGTAAGGAATTTAACGTTACCCGTGAGCGTATCCGTCAGATTGAAGCTAAGGCATTAAGAAAGCTTCGTCATCCCAGCAGAAGCCGTAAGTTGAAGGATTATCTTGATTAAGAGAGGTAAGTCTCAGTATGGAATTGGGAAAGAGACTTAAAAAAGTTGCAGGACTAATTTTACCATCTGACAAATTGGCTGATGTGGGATGCGATCACGGATATCTTTCTGTTTATCTGGTAGAAAAGCAGATATGTAAGTATGTCATAGCCATGGATGTCAATAAGGGACCCTTACAGAAGGCCGGGGATAATATTCGCAAATTCGGATATGAAGGCTACATAGAAACAAGATTATCAAATGGTTTAAATAAGCTTCATTTCGGCGAGGCAGAAGGTTATGTCTGCGCAGGTATGGGCGGTCCTCTCGCATTGCAGATTCTCTGGAATGACAGAGATAAGGTAAAAGAAATGAAGCAGGTGATATTACAACCCCAATCTGAATTGTGGTTGGTAAGACGCACCTTGAAGCAGTGGGGCTTTGTCATTGATAAAGAGGATATAGAATTTGAAGACGGAAAATATTATTTCATGATGCGTATTCGTCCCGGCAATGAGTTGTGCATGGATGTTGCGCCGGATGAAAATGCAGTATTTCCGGGAGAAGATTTTGCGGTTGCAATAAATGGCAGTGAAATGAACTGCACAGATGAGGAAATCCTGAAGACTGCAGTTTATGAACTGTTTGCCAAGGAATTGTTGGATGAACATAATGAAATTTTAAAAGAGTATATATGTAAAGAAGAAAATCGTCTTTTAAGCATATTTAAGTCCCTGTCTAAGCAGGAAGATTCAGCAAAGTGCAGGGAAAGAAAGGCAGCAATAGAGAAAGAGCTTGCTATTCATCAGTGGGCACTTAAACAGTATGAAACGTAAGGTGCATTGGCACGGAGGTTTATATGAAGTGTAAGGATTTGATTGCGAAGCTGGAGGAATTATCGCCTGCAATTTATGCTATGGATTGGGATAATTCAGGTCTTTTGGTGGGAGACGGCGAAAGAGAAGTTACTAAGGTACTTCTTTCGGTCGATGTCACAGATGAAGTGGTTGAAGAGGCAATTCGTACGGGAGCTGATATGATTCTGGCTCATCATCCTTTGATTTTTTCAAAAATTAGCAGGGTGGTTGCCACAGATTTTATCGGGAAAAGAATTATCCGTATGATCGAGCACGGTATCTGTTGTTATTGTATGCATACTAATTTTGATGTTATGGGTATGGCAGATGCGGCTGCGGATGAATTAGGCTTAATACAGAGTGAAGTCCTTATGGTGACGTACGAAGATGATATTTCCAAAGAAGGTATCGGGCGTTTCGGTTTTTTAAAAGATATCAGTACTTTGCAGGAATTGGCAGAGAATGTGAAGCATATTTTTGCATTGGAGCATGTAACGGTGTATGGAGATAGGGATACCAAAGTTGCCAAAGCAGCAATTTCTACGGGTTCCGGTAAAAGCGTAATAAAATATGCATTAAATACAGATTGTGATGTTATTATTACCGGAGATATTGATTATCATACAGCATTGGATACCATTACTCAGGGATTGTGTATCATTGATGCAGGGCATTTTGGATTGGAGAAGCTTTTTATCACATATCTGCAGGAATATTTAAAGAGAGAAGCGCCTGTTATTGAGACGGTTAAGTCGCAACAAGGCGAAATAGGATATGTAATTTAAATATGTATGGGGTAATGAAATAAAAAGGGGGTACAGCTTATGTTACAGTTTATTATTAACGGACAAAAGAAAGAATACGAAGAAGGTATAACCTTTGAAGAGATTGCAAAGGAATATCAGAAAGATTATAAAAGCACCATTGCGGCAGTGATTTTAAACGGTAAAATCAGTGAACTGATAAAGAAGCCGTTTAGAAACGGAGAGCTTACATTCTGTGATTTAAGTACATCCATCGGTCATCTGACATATATAAGAACTGCGACTCTGCTTTTTGTAAAAGCGGCGCATGATGTTATCGGTGATAAAAATATTGAGAAAATAAAAGTAGAATGTGCGTTGGGACCGGGTTTTTATTTTACAGCCAAGGGTAATTTTGTTGTAGACCATGATTTGGCGGAAAAGATAAAAGCACGTATGAAGGAAATGGTAGATGCGAATGCTGCAATCCGGAAGCATTCCATGGCGTTAGATGACGCAGTAGCTATTTTTGCAAAACAGGGTATGAAGGATAAACAACGTCTTTGCAAGTTCCGTAGAAGTTCTTTGATTAATGTGTATGATGTAGATGGTTATTATGACTATTTTTATGGTTATATGCTTCCTAATATGGGATATGTGAAGCTTTTTGACGTTATTGCATATAACAATGGTTTTGTATTAAATCTTCCCAGAAGAAGTGCACCCAACGAGTTAAAGGAATTTGTTCCCTTGGAGAAATTGTTTAACACGATGATGGAAGCTACGGATTGGAGTGAAAAGCTTGAAATAGATACAGTAGGAGAGTTGAATGAATGTATCTGTAACGGTGGTTTAAATGAAATGATTCTTGTGCAGGAAGCATTGCAGGAACGTAAAATTGCGGAAATTGCTCATGATATTGTAAGCCGTGGCGGCGTAAAATTTGTTATGATTGCAGGTCCTTCCTCTTCCGGAAAAACCAGTTTTTCACACAGATTATCTGTCCAGTTAAAAACACATGGATTGCGTCCTCATCCCATTGCGGTAGATGATTATTTTGTAAATCGTGAAGATACACCTTTGGATGAAAACGGTGACTATAATTTTGAGTGTCTGGAAGCAATTGATGTAAAACTTTTTAACAGGGATATGCAGAATCTTCTTGCAGGTAAAACCGTAGAAATTCCTACTTTTAATTTCAAGACCGGACACCGTGAATACAAAGGCAATTATAAGACCTTAGGTCCTGATGATGTTTTGGTTATTGAAGGAATTCATGCTTTGAATGATAAGATGTCAGAAAGTCTTCCCGTTGAGAGCAAGTATAAGGTATACATCAGCGCATTGACTACCTTAAACATTGACGAACATAATCGTATTCCTACCACGGACGGACGACTTCTTCGTCGTATGGTACGCGATGCAAGAACCAGAGGTGCATCTGCAACCAGAACCATCCAAATGTGGCCTTCGGTACGTCGCGGTGAGGAAGAGAATATCTTCCCTTTCCAGGAAAGCGCAGATGCAATGTTTAACTCGGCTTTAATTTATGAGCTGGCAGTTATTAAGCCGTTTGCAGAGCCTCTTTTATATAGTGTAAAACCGACAGATCCTGAGTATCATGAGGCTAAGAGATTGTTGAAGTTCCTGGAATACTTCTTAACCGTAGATACTGAGAATCTTCCCAATAATTCTATCGCAAGAGAATTTGTGGGCGGAAGTTGTTTTAATGTATAATATACGCGAACACAATCAGTCAAACGGATGCGAAGCAGACATTTAACGAATGTGAGCATTTAAATAGCGAGATATAGTGTAGTTATGTTTTAATTTAGTTAAAAATTGAGTGGGATAAATGATCGCGCCTGTCTGTCCGCAAGGTGGCAGGTGAGGAAAGTCCGGGCTTCACAGGGCAGGATGCCGGATAACGTCCGGTGGAGGTGACTCCAAGGATAGTGCAACAGAAATAAACCGCCGTGCAAACGGTAAGGGTGGAAAGGCAGTGTAAGAGACTACCGCCTGTGTGGTAACATACAGGGCATATGTAAACCCCATCCGAAGCAAGACCAAACAGAGAACCATAGACTTGCCCGGTCTGTTCTCAGGTAGGTCGCTTGAGATTAGCGGTAACGTTAATACCAGATAGATGATCATTCACGACAGAACCCGGCTTACAGTCCCACTCGTTTTTTATAAAAGCAAATTGTTTTAGATATATTATTTATATAGTTTGGTATGTTGGGTGTTACAAAGGAGAAGGGAGAATTTATTTCTATGGGTCGTGTATCCGTAAAAGAGAATAAAACATTGTATCAGGTACGGCGCGAGGAATTGGGCTTATCCAGAGAAAAGGCGGCAGAACTTTTGGAGACTATTCCGCCGGAGCGTATCGAAAAGATAGAAAACCAGAAATCTATGCCGCATCCCGATGAAGTTTTGGTGATGGCAGAGGCGTATAAGATGCCTAAAATCTGTAACTATTATTGTGCCAATGATTGTCCGATTGGTCAGCAGTATGTACCGGAAATCAAGCAAAAGGATTTATCGCAGATTGTACTTGAAATGTTGGCCTCTTTAAATGCTATGGAAAAAAAGCAGGAGCGCCTAATTGAAATTACGGTAGATGGCAAGATTGAAGGCGATGAAATTAAGGATTTTATACATATTCAGGAGGAATTGGAGCGTATTTCCATTACTGTAGAAAGTTTACAGTTATGGGTTGAGCAGATGTTGGCAGACGGAACAATTGATGTAGAAGAATATAATACATATAAGAATCGTAAAGTTTAAAAAGCAGAGAAAGCACACTCGTTATGATAATAAAAATTATTTAATAGCGAAGGTGCTTTTATTTTGCTTTTTTTATAGAAATAGGAATGGTTATTTTGCTAAGTTTATCATTTTTATGAAAAGAAATAAAAGATACAATAAAAGCGTAAAAGGAAGTGTTATATATGAAGCCGAGACAAAATCAAAGGTGGCGACCTAAGATGCCGTCAAAGCTATCCCGTAAGGAAGGAGGATATATAACATGAAAGTCAAAAGGACTTTCGAAGCGAAGCGGGGACTGCCCTTCGGGGCAGTCTGTAGCGGAGTGGAAGCCTGTAACATATCATAAAGATATTTTAGATAGAGTGACATTTCATAAAAACTGCCATGTGAAGGATGGTAGTTTTTTATTGCGTAAAATAGAAAAATAATATAAAAAGGATATCCTGAAAAAAGAATAAATGATATAATATAAGTGTAACAAGGTGGCACATATCAGAGGTGGCGCTTATGGATAATACCAGACTGATAAACATTTATATCAAAATCCATAATAAGAAGAATCTTATCATGGACGATTTGCGCTATCTTGCGAAATACGATCCGGAATGTTTTCGGAAAACCTGTGAAAATGTAGTATATAATATTCCGGAATCCAAGGTGGTAATGCAACCTGCAGAAGTTGAACAGGAGGGAAATGAAGTAGCAGAAAACAATATATTGCCGCAGAATGAATTTGACATATTTGCTGTTCTTGAGAATTTAAAAAAGATGGATGCGGATGAAACTGTTTATAAGAATGTGGATGCGAAGCGGGTGAAGAATCTTCTTGGAAACTTATTTATGGAATTGTTATTCCCACATAATGATAAAGAAACATTTATCTACGAGGATGTGGGAGAAGAAGAGCCCACTTTTGATATGAAGGCATAAGAATATATTCCCTTTATCAGAGAATTATATCTGATAAAGGGATTTTTTTATTAGTGTTGACAGATTTTAAAAGATTGCATATAATTAAATTGAGCTCAATTAATAATAAAGGAAATATATAGGAGGTATTGATATGTCAATTTATGATTACAAGGTAAAAGATGTGGTAGGAGAAGAGGTTTCGCTTTCTGCCTATGAAGGAAAAGTACTTTTAATAGTGAATACGGCAACCGGCTGTGGTTTTACTCCACAGTACGATGGATTGCAGGATTTATATGATAAATATGCTGAGCAGGGATTGGAAATTTTGGATTTTCCATGTAATCAGTTTGGGCATCAGGCGCCGGGAAGTGAAGAAGAAATTGTTGACTTTTGTCAGTTAAGATATGGAGTGACGTTTAAACAGTTTGCGAAAGTGGAAGTAAACGGAGCCAATGAAATTCCTCTATACACATATTTAAAAGAGCAAAAAGGTGGTGTGATGGGAAAGAATATTAAGTGGAACTTTACGAAGTTTCTTGTGGATCGTAAAGGAAATGTAGTCGGACGTTTCGCACCTACTGTAAAACCGGAAGAAATAGAGGGCAAAATTAAGGAGGTGTTATAATGGAATATACTTATACACCGGAAAATGTCTGTCCGATACAGATTAAAGAAAAACTTTTAGGTAATACCTGCGGGCGCAGACATACTTCCTGTGCTGGCCAATTAAGTAAGGCGGTGCGAGCGGCATACAGTAAAACTAATAACTAAAGTGATTTTATAGAATTATCTCGTGAAATAGGGAAGTGAAGACAGAAGTTGAAACATCTCTAAAAAAATAATAAATTGAATCATAGATTTTAGCAGGAGGTTTTTATGAGTGATTCCAAGTATGAAGGGTTGAAATTAGAAAATCAATTATGCTTTCCTTTATATGCATGTTCAAGAGAAATCATTAAGCAGTACAGACCTTTTTTGGATGAACTGGATTTAACCTATACTCAATATATTACCATGATGGTATTTTGGGAAGAGAAGAAGATAAATGTAAAAGAATTGGGAAAAAAGCTTTTTCTGGATTCCGGAACATTGACTCCGGTTTTAAAGAGTTTGGAGACTAAAGGCTATGTAAAACGTTATCGTTCAAAAGAAGATGAACGTGTTTTACTGGTGGAAATAACAGAGAGTGGCGAGGCATTAAAAGAAAGGGCTGTGGAAGTTCCTGCTAAAATAGCAAGTTGCGCCAGATTGGAGCCCATGGAAGCATTGGAATTGCATCGATTGCTTTCTAAAATTTTAAGTGGCTTTGAGAACCAATAATAGATTATATTTTAAGAAAAGAGGAGAGATTTCTGAAATCTCTCTTTTTTATTTACTGCTGATTTGATATAATAAATTGCTGTTAGAGATAGGAGAAGGTTATGAACATTTTAGATAAATTAAATGAACAACAAAAAGTCGGTGTTACCACAACGGAAGGTCCGGTATTGCTCCTTGCGGGAGCTGGTTCGGGTAAAACGAGAGTACTTACCAATCGTATTGCATATCTTCTTGAAAAGGGGGTAAATCCCTGGAATATTCTTGCCATTGCATTTACTAACAAAGCAGCAGGGGAAATGCGAGAGCGCGTGGACGATATGATAGGTTTTGGCTCCGAAAGTATCTGGATTGCCACGTTTCATTCCACTTGTGTGCGCATTTTAAGAAGACATATTGATAAATTAGGGTATGATACCAATTTTACAATTTATGATACGGATGACCAGAAAAGTACCATTAAGGCAATTTGTAAGCGTGATAACATTGACACCAAGCAGATTAAAGAACGTACCATTCTTGGTGTAATATCTTCCTGTAAAAATGAAATGATTTCTGCAGAAGAGTACGAGAAAACTGCTATGGGGAATTGGATGAATCAAAGAATTGCCCATGTATATAAAGAGTATCAAAAAACATTAAAAAAGAATAACGCCTTAGATTTTGATGATTTACTTTTAAAAACAGTGGACTTGTTCCGCTATTGTCCGGATGTGTTGGAAAGCTATCAGAATCGCTTTCTTTATATCATGGTGGATGAGTATCAGGACACCAATACGGTTCAGTTTGAAATGATTCGTTTGCTTGCACAGAAGAACAGGAATCTGTGTGTAGTGGGTGATGATGATCAGTCTATTTATAAGTTCCGAGGCGCAAATATTCGTAATATTTTGGATTTTGAGTTTCATTACCCGGAAGCAACCGTAATCAAATTAGAGCAGAATTATCGCTCCACCACAAATATATTGAATGCGGCAAACGGTGTTATCAGTCATAATAAGGGCCGTAAAAGCAAAGCACTTTGGTCAGAACGGGGCGAAGGTAAAAAATTGCATTTTCGTCAGTTTGAAAATCCCATAGAGGAAGCACAATATATAGCGGATGATATCCGAAAGAAGGTGCGTCAAAAAGAAGTGCGTTACAAGGATTGTGCAGTACTGTATCGAACCAATGCGCAGTCCCGTTCTTTGGAAGAACAATTTGTAAGAGACAATATTGCATATCGTCTGGTTGGAGGAACAAACTTTTACGGAAGAAAAGAAATTAAGGATATACTGGCATATTTAAAAACCATCGAAAGCGGAAGAGATGATTTGTCAGTGCGAAGAATCATAAATGTTCCGAAACGAGGCATTGGTGCAACCAGCTTAGATAAGGCAGAGAGATTTGCAACAGAGAATGATATCAGTTTGTTTGATGCATTGGTACGGGCAGATGAAATTCCGTCCTTGGGTAAAACCGCAGAGAAGATGAAAGCATTTGCAAGTATGATACGTGTATTGCGTACGAAGTCTGCAGAAGGTTATTATGATGACCTTCCGGAATTGGTGGATGATGTCATTAAAGAAACCGGCTATTTGGAGGATTTGGAAAATTCTGATGATGAGGATGCAGAAGACAGAATTCAGAATATTGATGAATTAATTACAAAAGCTGCCGCATTTGAAGAAAAATATGCTTCCGAGAATCCCGAGGCTGAACGTGGACCTTCTTTACAGGACTTTCTTACGGAAGTATCTCTTGTGGCGGATATTGACAGTGTGGATAGTGATAATGACAGAGTTTTACTTATGACGATTCATAGTGCTAAGGGTTTGGAGTTTTCGCAGGTTTATCTGACGGGTATGGAAGACGGATTATTCCCGGGATATATGGCAATTACCGCAGATGATAAGGAGGAACTGGAGGAAGAAAGAAGACTGGCTTATGTGGGTATTACAAGGGCAAAAGACGAGTTAACCTTAACCTGTGCTAAAATGCGTATGCTTCGCGGAGAAACCCAATATAATCCCGTCAGCACTTTTATAAGAGAAATTCCTGAGGAGTATATTGAAGGCAATTTCCCGAAGAAGAAAACTTTTGATTTGGAGGAGCCGGTCAGTCAGTATTCCATCAATCAAATGAAAGCAGCGCCTTTTACGGGATTTGGTAAAACGACCACAGCCAAACCTAAGGCAAGCCTTGCTAAGCCTGCAGTAAAGCCCTATTCAGGAGCATCGGGCCTTGCCGGACTTACCAAGGGTAGTCAGATGAGTGCGGCAAGTGTAGATTATTCAGTGGGAGACCGCGTACGTCATATCAAATTTGGTGATGGCGTAGTAGAAAACATTGAATCCGGCGAAGGAACCACCTTGGTTTCCGTTATCTTTGATAAGGCAGGGAAGCGTGTGTTGAATGCTGCGTTTGCCCGATTACAGAAATTATAAAAATTTTTCGTTATTTTCTATATTTTTCTAAATTTAGGGATAGTAAAAATATGGATTTCGTGGTATTCTAAATATAGGTTTAATATGCAATGAAATGTTAAAAGGGAGGTATTAATCATATGAAAAAAATCGAAGAACTTTTAGAAACAGTGAAATTAAATGAACTTCTCAACAGAAAAGAGAAAGAACAGGATGAAAAAGTTAAGAGAACTATCATCTGGGTATTAGCAATTATCGGTGCAATTGCAGCAATCGCAGGTATTGCATATCTTGTATATCGTTATCTTACACCCGATTATTTGGAAGATTTCGATGATGATTTTGATGATGATTTCGATGATGACTTCTTTGATGATGAAGAAGTAATCGAAGTAAAACCTGCTGAAGAGAAATAATAATAAGGAATTCATAAAACGGGATGTGTCAAAGCATCCCGCTTTTGTGTTATAGGAATGAAACCAATGAAAAAAGGCGATGTTTTAACCGGATATGTTGAGAAATGCGATTTTCCCAATAAGGGGAGAGTAGTGGTGAAAGATGAGGATAAAGAGGCAGTTGTAACCGTAAAAAATGCACTGCCCGGTCAGACAATATCCTGTCTTATTAATAAAAAGAAGCATGGAAAGGTGGAAGGGCGACTTTTGGAGGTTGTGACTCCTGCCGAATGTGAAATAATGGCACCCTGTCCTCATGCGGGAATATGCGGAGGCTGTTTATATCAGACATATCCTTACGAAGAGCAATTAAATATAAAAAAGAATCAGGTAGAGGATTTAGTCCGTCCCGTATACGAGACATTTAATACCGGTGATAAGGACTTTGATGAAGTATTTGAAGGTATCAAGGCAAGTCCGGTAAATGAAGCATATCGTAACAAGATGGAGTTTTCCTTTGGTGATGAATACAAGGATGGTCCTCTTTCTCTTGGCATGCATAAAAGAGGAAGTTTTTATGATATTGTTTCCGTAACGGATTGCCGCATTGTAGATGAAGATTACAGACAGATTCTTTGCGCTGCGAAGGAGTATTTTGCAAAGGAAGGTCTTCCTTTTTTCCACAGATTGACCCATCAGGGTTACCTGCGTCATTTATTGGTGCGCAAGGCGGTTAAAACCGGAGAAATTTTAATCGGATTAATTACCACAAGCCAGATAGAGGTTAACTTGGCGCCTTTTGTAGAAACCATTCTGGCTCTGCCCTTAGAAGGAAAGATTGCGGGAATTGTGCATACAGTGAACGATTCCGTGGCAGATGTTGTAAAGAATGAAGGGACAACCCTTTTATACGGCAAGGATTATTTTTATGAGGAGTTGTTGGGACTGAAATTTAAAATAACCCAGTTTTCTTTCTTCCAGACCAATAGCCTGGGGGCTGAGGTTTTATACGATACTACCAGAAGTTATTTAGGAACTATGGAAAAAGAGAATCCTGTTGTTTTCGATTTGTACAGCGGAACCGGTACTATTGCCCAGCTTCTTGCTCCTGTAGCCGGAAAAGTGGTGGGCGTAGAAATTGTGGAAGAAGCTGTAGAGGCCGCAAAAGAAAATGCGGCATTAAATGGTCTTAACAATTGCGAATTTATTGCCGGTGATGTATTAAAGGTGTTGGATGATATTGTTGAGAAACCGGATTATATTATTTTAGACCCTCCCAGGGACGGTATTCACCCTAAAGCTTTACAGAAGATTATAAATTATGGTGTGGATAGGATTGTTTATGTATCTTGTAAGCCTACCAGTCTGGCCAGAGATTTGGAGATGCTTTTGCAGGGCGGATACACATTAGATAAGATGTGTTGTGTGGACATGTTCCCGAGTACAGCCAATGTTGAGACGGTAGCGTTACTTTCACGATTATAAAAAGAAAGAGCGGTAATTGAATATGAGGATATTTGTCGTAAATGAGGAGTACGACAAAGCGGAGGTTTGTGCACAGCTTATAAAGAAGCATGAAGCAGAAGTTAAAGAGTGTGATACAATCTTACAGGCTTTGGAGGAAACAGGGACTTTTACTGAAGATAAAATATCCGTAATTATTTTAAATACTGTCAGAGAAAATGAGATACAAGAAAATAAAACTTTATATGTGCAGACTTTTGGAAATTTTGAGGTCTTTTATCGGGGCGAACCTATGGCTTTTATCAGAGCAAAGTCTAAAGAGTTGTTTGCTTATCTGATAGACCGGCGGGGGGCTGCAGTGACAACTGCGGAAGCCTGCGGTATACTATGGGAGGATAAGGAATATAACTTTTCATTGCAGCGGCAATTTCAAACCGTGGTATCTGACCTTATTAAAAGCCTGAAAAGAGCCAAATCAGACCATTTAATTCATAGACGCAGGAATTGTCTGTCGGTGGATGTTTCGGGGCTTGAATGCGATTTTTACAAGCTTCTGGCCGGAGATATAAAGGCTAGGGAGAACTATAACGGGGAATATATGGCAAATTACAGTTGGGCAGAGATGACGGCAGGTTTTTTGTTGCAGAAGCACAGGAAGTCTGTAAAGCCTGATAAGGGTGATTGATTTATATAAAAGTATAAAAATTTTGTCGGTTTTATAAAAAGATTGTAATTTGGTGTAGAATTGGTGTAGTCGGTGTAGTATAGTAATATTACATTAGAACTAATGTAATCACCAAGGAAACAGAGAGAGAACAAATGAGCCGGTGAGAATTACCCATAGAGGAAACGTAAAGTACTAAAGAGAAATATCAAGCCATATTATGATATGAAACGAAAGATAAGTGAAAGAATATACTATAATTATCCCCCCGAAGAGAACATAAGATGAAATTTAATTTTAAAAGACAGATGCCATTAAGGTATCTGTCTTTTGCATTTTTTAAAATTTAGGATTGTTAATATAAATGTTCACTTTGTTCTTCAACGGAAAGAAGCATTTCTTGCGGAAATTTGGGATAAATCTGATTTTTGATATCCTGCATTTTAGAGTCCATATCAGCAATAGTGGTAGCACATTCCAATAACTGTGCACTGATGGAGGCACTGTCAATTTGGGATAAATCCTTTTTGTACTTTAGTTCATGCTCCAGACTTGCCCAGAAATCCATAGCAATTGTACGAAGCTGAACTTCAACTTTAAGACATTCTTTACCTTCTGAGAAAAAGACAGGAATTTCTACAATCATATGGTAACTGCGGTAGCCATTGGGTTTGGGTTCGCGGATATAGTCCTTATAACTGATTAAACGAATATCATCCTGTTTCAAAAGCATATCGGCAATTTCGTAAATGTCATCCACAAAGTCGCAGATAACACGGACACCGGCTACGTCATTCAACTCGTTCTGCATATTATCCAAGGTAAAAGCAAGACCCTTGCGCTGCAACTTATCAATAATACTCTTAGGATTTTTGATACGGGACTTAATAGCATGAATTGGGTTTCGTTTGCTTTTAATGGAAAGCTCTTCGTTTAAAACTTCGAATTTCGTACGCACTTCTTTGATGGCACAACCATATTTGGTAACCAGTTGTTGAAACTGCTCCATGGAATTAGCCATGGCTTCCTGAACGGCATACTGTTGAAATTGTTCATATAAAAAAATTTTATCGTCCTGTTGCATAATGAAATAATCCTCCCCTATTTATAATACACAAATTATTTATCCGAAAGTAAGTCTGCACTGCATCAAATATGTAGGATAAAATTAATATCCTAAAAGATTTCTGTAGTAGCTGTATAAAGAATTGGCAAAATTCACATACTGACAACTACAGGGAAAACGAAGATAATTAGGATCTAAATCATAAACCCTTACGCGGTCAAGAGCATCGGCATCTTTCAATATTTTTGCGATTTTAATGGCACGGGCTTTATCCAAAATACCGAAAGAAGCAATGACATTTTCCATGCGGGAGTCGTCTATGGAATGAGAATATATTGCTGCCTGTACAATTGCCATATCTTCTGAGGAAAGAGAGATAACAGAAGGCAGTTTTTCACTGGAACGTCTTCCGTGATCATCATCCAGAGAATCATCAATGCGTCCTATATCGTGATAGGAGCAGGCTATCAAAAGAAGCTTGGTATCTTCTTCATTACAGTGATTTTGCATAGCAATCAGACCGCCGAAAAGAAGTACTCTCTCAATATGAGCCACGCCATGAATATGACTTTGATATAAATATTCTTTTTTCAGCGCTTTTACATAATATTCAAAAGTCGGCCATAAATTCCAATTTTTGAGTGCTTTTATTTCTGAATCAAATATGGTATTTTCCTGTTGTAATAAATCCGGTAATACAGATTCCATACATTACCATCCTTTCTGTTTTATCCGTGATAAAAAGCATTGTGCCAAAGATGAAACATGATCCGTTTGTATAAAATATTATATCATATTCGAACGGTAAAATAAACCAACGAATCGTGAAATAATTGTTAATACATTGCGAACAAAAGGTATATTTGCAGTATGTATTGTGGTTGACTTTTTAGCACAGATTGATATACTAAAAGGTGGTGTTTTAGGACTAAGGAGAGGAGCAAAATTATGCTTGAATTAAGAAATGTATCCTACAGTGTGGAAGATAACAGCACACAGAAGGAAATTATTAAAAATATAAATGTAAAAATAGACAATGGTTTTGTGGCGATTACAGGCCCTAACGGTGGTGGTAAATCCACTATGGCAAAGCTGATTGCAGGAATTATAAAACCCACTTCCGGACAGATTCTTTTAGATGGTGTGGATATTACGGATGTTTCTATTACGGACAGAGCCAACATGGGCATTAGCTTTGCATTTCAGCAACCGGTACGTTTTAAAGGAATTACCGTAAAGGATTTGATTACTTTGGCAGCAGGCACAAAGATTACCGTTACGGAAGCCTGCAAATATTTATCGGAAGTAGGACTTTGTGCGAAAGAATATATCAATCGTGAGGTAAATGCCAGTCTTTCCGGCGGTGAGTTGAAACGAATTGAAATTGCCATGATTATGGCCAGAGGAACAAAGGTTTCCGTATTTGATGAACCGGAGGCAGGTATTGACCTTTGGAGCTTCAAGAATTTAATTCAGGTATTTGAAAATATGCATGAGAAGCTTGGCGGTTCCATTATTATTATTTCACATCAGGAGCGTATCCTTAATATTGCAGATGAGATTATTGTGCTTGCCAATGGAGAGGTATCCGCGCAAGGTAAAAAAGAGGATGTTTTGCCCGGGCTTCTCTGCGGAGATGTAGGATGTAAAACACTTATGGATAAAATGGAGCAGTAAAAAGAAAATTGACAGCATGAAATATGCGGAAAGCAGGATAAAATGGATGCAATTCAGAAGAATTTATTAGAGCAGGTTGCCGACCTTCATGAAATACCCACGGGGGCATATAATATTCGTGCCAATGGCGGATTGGCAGGTCGTAATACAACTGCAAATATAGACATTATTACAAAAGAGGACAAGCCCGGTATTGATATTATCATTAAGCCCGGAACTAAAAAGGAAAGTCTTCATATCCCCGTGCTTTTAACACAGACCGGCATTAAAGAATCTGTATATAATGATTTTTTAATAGGTGAAGATTGTGATGTAACCATTATTGCAGGTTGCGGTATTCATAACGGTGGTAAAGAGGGTACAGAGCACAGCGGTATTCACAGTTTTGTAGTAGGTAAGAATTCCAAGGTAAAATACATTGAGAAGCATTATGGTAGCGGTGAGGGAACCGGTGAGCGAGTGATGAACCCCACCACCATTATTGATTTAAAAGAAGGTGCTTATCTTGAAATGGATACGGTGCAGATTAAGGGTGTGGATTCTACAAAGAGAACGACTAAGGCAACGTTGGGAGATAACGCAACTCTTGTAATCAAAGAAAAAATTATGACCCATGGTAAACAGACAGCGGAAACGGATTTTGAGGTGAATTTAGATGGCGAAAATTCCGGTGCCAATGTTATTTCCCGTTCTGTTGCCAAGGATGATTCCTATCAGTTGTTTTTATCCAAAATTAACGGTAATAATAAATGTAACGGACATACGGAATGCGATGCCATTATTATGGATAAGGCATGTGTGCGTGCAGTGCCTGAAATAACAGCAAATCATATTGATGCCAGTCTGATTCACGAGGCTGCTATCGGTAAAATTGCCGGAGAGCAGCTGATTAAGCTTATGACTTTAGGTCTTACGGAAGCGGAGGCAGAAGCGCAGATTGTCAGTGGTTTCTTAAAATAAAATAGGAGACGATTATGAAGCATTCAGAGCAGAGTGAAGAGAAGGATATCAAAGAAACCGTCCCAAAGGCAAGAAGTAAAAAAAGTATTTACATGATTATTGGTGTTTTGTTTTTAATTGTAGCAATTGTCTTACTTTCTATTATCATAGACCGGAAAATAAAACAGTCCGGTGAGGATATATCGGAGGAAGAGATGATAGCAGAGAATACTTCATTGACTGCTTATGGACAAATCAGTCAGGAGGAACTTATCGAATATATTAAACAATCCATTGTTCGGATAGAAGCAAAGGTGCCGGACGGAGCAGGCGGCGAAAATACTATGGTAGGAAGCGGTGTAATCATTGATATTACGGATGATTATGTTGATATTGCAACTGCGAGACATGTGGTAGAGCAGACAGCAAAGCCGTTAGTATATTTTAACGGAGGAAGTTCTGTTTATGGGATTGTACTTGCCTATGGAAAAGAAAGTGATGTGGCATTTGTACGTGTAGAAACCGGCGTTTTGGACGAAGGAATCCGTGAAAGTATCAGTAAGGCTAAGTGGGCGGATAATGATGCCTATGAAGCTTTGTTACTTGGTGAAGAGGTGATTTTAATCGGTTCAGTCTCTGAAGTTGCAGGGAGTATCCAATATGGTACGCTGAAAGAAAAAGAGAAGTTCGTAGAGTTATTTCAAAATCATATGTTGGTTTGTGAGGCTTCCGTATCGGGAGGAATGTCCGGTGGCGGTACTTTTAACTTGGATGGTAAGCTGATTGGAATTATAGTAGGAACGAATGGTACGGATACTGTTAATGTTGCAATTACGGATGTGATGTCAGAGTATCGAAGTATCTCTTATTAAGTATTTTCGATTTTTTGAAAGTATATTGTGAAGTAAATAATAAAAAGTATTTTACGCAAGTTTTTGCGCACAAATAAATCAAAGTCAAAAGAAAGGAAGAAGATAAAATGACTAAGATTGATATTGTTTCCGGTTTCTTAGGTGCCGGAAAAACCACTTTTATACAAAAGATGTTAAAGGATGTATTACATAAAGAGAAGGTTGTTTTAATTGAAAACGAATTCGGTGAAATTGGTATCGATGGAGGCTTTTTAAAAGAGGCCGGTGTGGAGATACGTGAAATGAATTCCGGATGCATTTGCTGTTCATTGGTGGGTGATTTTGGAACTGCCTTAAAAGAAGTAATTGCAACCTATACCCCGGAGCGTGTGTTGATTGAGCCTTCAGGTGTCGGTAAATTATCGGATGTCATTAAGGCGGTGGCTGACTTGAATCAGGATGCGGAAATGGCAGATGTTAAGTTGAATTCGGCAGTTGCGGTAGTGGATGTTTCAAAGTGTAAAATGTACATCAAGAACTTTGGTGAGTTTTTTATTAATCAGATTGAAAATGCAGGCACCATTGTATTGAGCCGTACGCAGAATGTCAGCGAAGATAAAGTGCAGGCAGCAGTAGAACTTTTAAGACAGCATAATGAAAAGGCGACGATTATCACAACGCCTTGGGACTGCATTGACGGTGCAAAGATTCTTGAAACAATGGAAGCCGGTAAGTCTTTGGAAGAAGAATTGATGGAAGAGATGAAAAAGCATCATCATGAACATCATCACCATGACCATGGCGAGGATTGCGATTGCGGATGCCATGATCACCATCATGAGCACGATCATGAGCATCACCATCACGACCATGATGAAGATTGCGATTGCGGATGTCACGATCACGAGCATCACCACGAACACCACCACCATGACCATGAACACGATCATGAGCATCACCACCATGACCATCACGAGCACCACCACGACCATGGCGAGGAATGCACTTGCGGATGCCATGACCATGACGGACATCATCATCACCATCATGCGGATGAAGTGTTTGCAAGCTGGGGCTTTGAAACACCCAAGAGCTATACCAAGGATGAAATTGCAGACATCTTAGATGCATTGGAAGATGCCGGAAAGTATGGATTTGTATTACGTGCCAAGGGTATGGTTCCTGATAAAGACGGCGGATTCATTTATTTTGACTATGTGCCCGATGAGAAAAATATCCGTAACGGTTCACCGGAAGTTACCGGTAAAATCTGCGTAATCGGCAGCAAGATTTCAGAAGACAATTTGAAAGCATTATTTGGAGTGTAGAATGAAAGCAGTATATATTATTAACGGTTTTTTGGAGAGCGGGAAAACAGAATTTATTCAGTTTACCATGCAGCAACCTTATTTTAAAAGTAAAGAAAAGACCTTGCTTTTGCTTTGCGAAGAAGGTGAATTGGAATATGATGATGCCCTGTTAAAGGAAACTAACACCGTAATGGAAATCATTGAAAGCAAGGATGATTTTAATGCATCAAAATTAATGGAGCTTGAGAAAAAGCACAGACCGGGGCGCATTATCATTGAATACAACGGTATGTGGCCTTATAAGGATTTGAAGTTCCCATGGCACTGGAAAATCGGTCAGCAGATTACCATTATCAACGCCCAGACTTTCCCGATGTATTACACCAATATGCGCGGAATGATTGGTGATATGGTGCGTAAATCGGAGTTGATTATTTTTAACCGTTGCGACGGCCTGACTAAGGAATTGCCTACATATAAAAGAAATATGATGGCGTTAAATCGTGAGGCAGAAATTGTATTTGAAGACAAAGACGGTGAAGTGACGGCAACCATGGAAGAAGAACTTCCTTACGACGTAAAAGCGGACCATATTGATTTGACGGAAGAAACCTATGGAATCTGGTTCTTTGATATGTTGGACATGCCGGAACGATATGAAGGCAAGAGTGTAAGCTTCCTTGCAATCACGGTTCGTCCGAACGGCTTCCCGAAGGGGCATTTTGTGCCCGGCAGACAGGCTATGACTTGTTGTGCAGATGACATTGCCTTCCTTGGCTTTGTGGCCAAGTGGAAGGGTGCTGAAAACTTTGAAAACGGTACCTGGGTAAAAGTGACCGCGGTTGTGAAGTTTGAATACTGGGCAGATTACAACGGAGAAGGCCCTGTATTATACGCAACGGAAGTAGAGCCTGCGAAGGCACCGAAAGAAGAGATTATTAATTTGGTATAAGATAGTTAAGTTAGAAAAAGCGTGTGAATTTATATCCAAATAGGATAAATGTTTCACACGCTTTTATTTTGTTTATATCAAAGTTTAATGCAACTATGTCTTTCTATCAATTTGTGCGGAACAATAATTTTAGTTGCAAGAAGATTAGGATTTTCAATATGATTGATGACTTGTGATGCTGCTTCTATCCCTAACTGAATCGAATTAATATCAATAGATGTCAGTGGCGGAGAAGTTAATCTCGCAAATAATGAATTATTGAATGAAATGATAGATAAATCTTTGGGAATAACCAAATCCTTTTCTATGCAGGCACGTTCCAAAGCTACTGCAAATAAGTCATCGCTGACTAAAATGGCAGTGGGACGGTTTTTTTTGCTTAAAAGATTATGTACAGCTACAGAATTTTCTTCCGGAATAACGGGAAGTTCAATAATATTTTCTTTTTCTACTTTAATTTTATGATTTAACAATGCAAGTTGATAGCCGGATTTGCGGTCTGCAGAAAACATCAAATTACTGTCACTTCCTAAATAAGCGATATTTGTATGTCCTAAATTAATTAAGTACTCGGTAGCTTCCTGAGCTGCTAATACATTATCATTATCGACATATACAGTCTGATTAGCAAAACGATATGCCTTACCGATGACAACATAAAGAACTCCTTCGTTATAAAGATAATCAATAATTGGATCATCTTGCTTGGAATATGTAACAATAAAACCATCTACTTTATTGTTTTTTACCATATATTCTAATACACGCAGAATTTCTTCGTCATCCTGGCCGGTAATAACAGTATTCATATAATGATGTTGATTACAAAATTGGCTTACACCGCGAATAACTTCCAAATGAAAAGCATTTTCAAAGGATTCCTTCGGCGAGGGAGGCAAAATAATGCCGATGGTTCTGTTTACGGTTTCTTCGGCGGGAAGGTTTGGTTCGTATCCTAATTGTTCCATAGCTTTGCGCACGCGTTCTTTTGTTTCTTTACTGATGGAAGGATTATCCTTGCAGACGCGAGAAACTGTAGAAGGGGATACTCCTGCTAAAGTGGCAACGTCTTTTAATGTAACTGACATATTGCAATCTCCTTTTATTAAAGATACAATTATTATAATGGAAAAGGTACAGAAAGTCAAAAGATGTTGCACAAAAATGTGCAAAAGTTGCGCAACAGAATGCAACCCATATCTAATTACAAATATGCTATGGTTATTGTGCAACATTTGTTGAGAAATTAGTTGTTAAAAATTCACAAAAATAATAAATATAATATAGAAAAAATGAAAAAGTATTGCAAAAACTATGCAACGGATATACAATTATTGCATAAGATTACACGAAAGTTGCACAAAGTTGCATAAAATGAGGCGCATTGAGTTGCATTAAGGAGGTTTTGGTTATGGGTAACATAGCACAGGAAATGTCAAAGAGTGTATATGCTCCGATTAACGGGAAGGCAGTTTCATTGGATGAAGTACCTGATCCTGTATTTGCCGATAAGGTATTGGGGGAAGGTTGTGCCATTATTCCGACAGATGGTAAAATTTACAGTCCGGTAAACGGTGTTGTATCATCTGTTGCGGAAACGCTTCATGCCTACGGATTCACATCGGATGAAGATTTAGAGGTGTTGATTCATTTTGGTTTGGAGACAGTTTCTTTAAAAGGTGAAGGTTTTACGGCTCATGTCAAAGAGGGTGATAGAGTAAAGGTAGGAGACCTGATTGCAGAAGTTAATATGGATATGATTCGAGAAAAGGAATTAAATACAATTACGCCTGTTTTGATTTGTGGTGGAGCAGATGACGAAGAATTAAGAGTTACTTTAGGTAATGTGAAAAAAGAAGAAATTCTGATAAAATGTGTAAATTTTGTAGGAACAGCAAATGTAAATGAAGTAGAAGTTTCCGAAACTCTAATAGATGAGGCGGTTGATAAGAATGAAGGTACAACCACCGAAAGTATGAAGGAAGTATCCAAAGCAAATAATGATAAACCTAAAAAAGAAAAGAAGAAATTAAAGTTCAATTTTGATTTTCTGCAGAAACTAGGTAAAGTTTTAATGACAGTCATTGCAGTTATGCCTGCAGCGGGCTTAATGATTAGTATAGGTAAGCTGGTTGCTATGGCAGGTGCTGATTTGGATGCAGTGGTTACTATCGGCAGTGTAATGGAAAATATCGGTTGGGCAGTTATTAATAACTTACATATTTTATTTGCGGCTGCTATCGGTGGGTCATGGGCTAAAGAGCGTGCTGGTGGTGCATTTGCGGCAATTATTGCTTTTATTTTAATTAATAATATTACAGGTGTTATTTTTGGTGTGACTTCAGATATGTTAGGTGATTCGGAAGCAGTGGTACATTCCCTTTTCGGACAGGAAATGCTGGTAGAAAATTATTTTACCTCGGTGCTTGGTGCACCGGCTCTTAACATGGGTGTATTTGTTGGTATTATATCCGGCTTTGTGGGTGGTATGGTATATAACAAGTTTTATAATTTCAGGAAGCTACCCGATGCGCTTTCTTTCTTTAATGGCAAGCGTTTTGTTCCATTGATGGTAATTGTATATTCAGTAGTGGTATCTTTAGTATTAGCTGCGGTTTGGCCTGTGGCACAGTCAGGAATCAATGCATTTGGTATCTGGATTGCAAATTCTTCTGAGAGTTCACCGATTCTTGCACCATTTATTTATGGTACATTAGAGAGATTATTGCTACCCTTTGGATTGCATCATATGCTAACTATTCCCATGAATTATACTTCGTTTGGTGGAAGTTATATGATTCAGACAGGCGTCAATGCAGGTTCAGAAGTGTTCGGTCAGGATCCTTTATGGCTTGCATGGGTGACAGATTTGATTAATTTCAAGGACGCGGGAGATATGGCATCCTACACTCAGTTAATGGAAACCGTAATTCCGGCACGTTTTAAAGTGGGTCAGATGATTGGTGCAACAGGTCTCTTGCTTGGCATTGCGTTGGCAATGTATCGTAGAGTAGATAAGGATAAAAAGAAACAATATCGTTCTATGTTTATTTCAACTGCACTGGCTGTCTTTTTAACAGGTGTAACAGAACCAATTGAATTTATGTTTATGTTCTGTGCATTACCTCTTTATATTGTGTATGCATTACTTCAAGGTTGCGCGTTTGCGCTTTCGGGAATTATTGACTTAAGATTACATTCTTTTGGTAACCTAGAGTTTGTTACCAGAATTCCTATGTCTGTGAAGGCTGGTTTGACAGGAGATATTATCAATTTCTTAATATGTGTGGTAATTTTCTTGGTGATTGGCTATTTGGTAGCATACTTTATGATTGGAAAGTTCAAATTTGCTACACCCGGTCGTTTGGGTAATTATATGAATGAAAATGCAGAAGGCGATACTGCAAACAATGACGCAAAGACGGTTTCTGATAGCGGACAGCCTGAGCGAATCATTGCACTTCTTGGCGGACGCGAAAATATTACTCTTGTGGATGCTTGCATGACAAGGCTTCGTGTTACTGTGAAAAATCCGGATTTGGTTGCAGATAAGGATGCGTGGAAGGCAGAAGGTGCATTGGGACTGGTAAAGAAGGATACCGGTATTCAGGCAATTTATGGTCCGAAAGCGGATGTTTTAAAGTCAGATATTAACGATATTTTATAAAAAGAGGTGTTGACTTATCAAATTATTAACACTTAATTGCCACAGTCTTGTGGAATCAGATTATTTACAAAAACTACAGGATTTTGTCGAAATGGTTGCAAAGGAAACTCCGGAGATTATTGCTTTGCAGGAGGTGAATCAAACCTGCTGCAAGGCAGAAGTTTCTGCTGAGGATTTGGTCGGATATTGTGCGTGTCGTGAAGAAGTAGTTATTAGAATAGACAATCATGTATACAATGTAACCGCACTTCTGAGGGAGAAGGGACTGTTATATTATTGGACTTGGTTACCCATGAAGAAAGGATACGATATTTATGATGAAGGAATTGCATTGTTAAGCAGATATCCAATTCTGGAAACAGATGTGATTACGGTAAGCACCATTGATGATTATAATAAATGGAAGACCAGAAAATTGGTTGGTATCCGAACTGAAGATACACCTGATGAGTGGTTTTTTAGTGTGCATTTCGGATGGTGGAATGATGCGGAAGAATCTTTTCAAACACAGTGGGAAAATACCCATGCATATATGAAAAAGTATGGTAAGGTATGGCTAATGGGTGATTCCAACAGTCCTGCCCAGGTGCGTAATGAAGGTTATGATATGATTGTGTCCGATGGATGGATTGACAGTTATGAATTAGCAGCGGTTAAGGACAGCGGTATTACAGTCGGAACTGTCATTGATGGTTGGAAAGAAAAGATAAAACAGACGGATGGTATGCGTATCGATCAGATTTGGAGTAACAGGATTGTAAAAGTAAAAAAATCAGAAGTAGTATTCAATGGTCACAAATATCCTGTTGTATCAGACCATTACGGAGTATTAGTTGATTATGAGAGGAATTAAGCAATGAAAAGAAGTGCAGGTGTTTTGCTTTCGATATCCAGCCTGCCGTCGAAATACGGTATCGGTTGTTTTTCGGAAAGTGCATATAAATTTGTAGATTGGCTGAAAGCTGCCGGTCAGACATATTGGCAGATTTTGCCACTGGGTCCTACGGGATATGGTGACTCGCCGTATCAGTCTTTTTCTACCTTTGCCGGAAATCCATATTTTATTAGCTTGGAAGAATGGGTTAAAGAAGGATTGTTAACTCATAAAGAATGTGATGAAACGGATATGGGTAAGGAATCGGCGTGCGTAGATTATGAGAAACTTTATGAGGGACGTTTTCCATTGTTTCGTAAAGCTTATAAAAGAAGCAATATCAGTCAAAAACCGGAGTTTATCAGTTTTTGTAGAGAGAATGAGGATTGGCTTTCAGATTATGCATTATTTATGGCAGTAAAAGATTCATTTAAGGGTGTGGCATGGAATGAATGGGACGAGAATATTCGATTACGCCAAAAAGATGCGTTAAAACAGTTTCGCAAGGAACTTGCGGAGGAGATTGAGTTTTATCAGTTTTTACAATTTTATTTTTATAAGCAGTGGATGGAACTGAAGAGATATGCCAATGAAAAGGGAATTAAAATTATTGGAGATATACCAATTTATGTTGCTTTTGATAGTGCAGATACATGGGCAAATCCATCTTTATTCCAATTGGATGAAAATAACATTCCAAAGGCGGTTGCCGGTTGTCCGCCGGATGGTTTTTCAGCAGATGGGCAGTTGTGGGGAAATCCGCTATATAACTGGGAACAATTGGAAAATAGAGGCTACGCGTGGTGGATTGAGCGCTTAAGACATTGTTTTAAACTATATGATGTAGTACGAATTGATCATTTCAGAGGCTTTGATGAATATTTTTCCATTCCCTATGGAGATACGACAGCCTTAAACGGTCATTGGGAAAAAGGACCGGGAATGAAACTATTTGAAGCAATGAAAGCCGGTTTGGGAGATAAAGATATCATTGCTGAGGACTTGGGCTTTATGACTGAATCGGTGAAGGAACTTGTGAAGAACAGTGGATTTGCGAATATGAAGGTTTTGGAATTTGGATTTGATTCCAGAGATACCGGAAATAGGGAAGATTATCTTCCGCATAACTATGGAGAAAACTGTGTAGCTTATACCGGAACACACGATAACCAAACGGTTAGATCTTGGTTTGAAACTATAAGCGATGAAGAGCGTAACATGGTGATGGAATATCTGGGAGATGAGCCGGAAAGTAGTAGGGAAATATGCAGGGCTTTTATTGAGTTGGTTATGAAAAGCAAAGCAAATATTTGTATTATTCCTATGCAGGATTATCTGGGCTATGATGATACAACACGAATGAATCAACCTTCTACAGTGGGTAAAAACTGGAGATGGCGCATGATAGATACGGATTTGAGTGATACACTTAAAGAAGAAATTATCTGTTATACTAGAAAATATGTAAGATAAAAATATAAAACTATAATGTAAGAAGAAAGGAAATAAAATTATGAAAACATTTGATTACACAATTAAGGATGAACTTGGAATTCATGCAAGACCTGCAGGTTTACTTGTAAAGGCGGCTAAGGCTTATGCCAGTGAAGTAAACTTAACAAAAGGTGAAAAGACTGTTAACTGTACTAAACTTATGGCGCTTATGGGGTTGGGTGTGAAATGCGGTGATGTGGTTACCATATCAGTAAATGGAGATGACGAAATAGCGGCGACAGAAGGTATGAAAACATTTTTTGAAGCAAATTTGTAATGGGGTGATTTTATGAAAAAATATACCGGAAAAGGTGTTTATGGAGCCATTGCAATTGGTAAAGTTTCTCTTTTTCAGCGTCAGGATATCCAAGTGAAACGCCTTCATGTTGAGAATGAGGAATCGGAGATTGAACGATTTGAAGAGGCAAAGGAGAAGGCTGTTTCACAGTTGAAAGAAATCTACGAAAAGGCTTTGGTGGAAGTAGGAGAAACCAATGCCCAGATTTTTGAAGTACATATGATGATGCTGGAAGATGATGATTATAATGATGCTATTCGAGAAATAATCAGCAACCAGAATATGAATGCAGAGTATGCTGTGGCTACGACGGCGGATAATTTTGCAACGATGTTTGCTGCAATGGATGATTCGTATATGCAGGCAAGAGCGGCTGATGTCAAAGATATATCCAACCGTGTAATAGCCTGTTTAAATAAAGAGGAAGAACGACTGACTCAATCTGATGAGAAGATGATTGTATGTGCAGATGATTTGGCACCCAGCGAGACGGTTTCTTTGGATAAGGATATGGTGCTTGCTTTTGTGACTGCCCAAGGTTCTACCAATTCTCATACTGCTATTCTTGCAAGGAATATGAATATTCCGGCAGTAATTGGTTTGGGTGATGTGTTTATAAAAGAAATAGAAGCTGGTTCTTTTGCCATCGTCGATGGTTTTACCGGAGACGTTATTGTTAATCCTGAAGAGGAAATTTTAAAAGAATATGAAAAGAAGCAGAAGGAAGATGTGGAAAAGAAAGAACTGCTTTTAAAATTAAAAGGAAAAGAAAATGTTACGCTGGATGGTACCAAAATAAGTGTATATGCCAATATTGGTAGCGCTGATAATATTGGAGCGGTTTTGTTAAATGATGCCGGAGGAATCGGTTTGTTTCGAAGCGAATTCCTATATTTGGAGAATATGGACTATCCTACGGAAGAGCAACAGTTTCTTGTTTATAAAAAGGTACTGGAGAGTATGGCAACCAAGAAGGTTGTAATCCGTACGTTGGATATCGGTGCAGATAAGCAGGTGGATTATTTTAAACTGGACAAGGAAGAAAATCCGGCGCTTGGATTAAGAGCTATTCGAATTTGTCTTACAAGACCGGAAGTATTTAAGACTCAGTTAAGAGCTTTGTATCGGGCATCTGTTTACGGCAATTTGGCTATTATGTTTCCAATGATTACTTCGGTTAGTGAAGTAGAACAGATTCTCGGAATTTGTGAATCTGTAAAAAAAGAATTGAAAACAGAGGGGTTTGAGTATTCGGATAATATTGAACTTGGTATTATGATTGAAACACCGGCAGCTGCAATTATCAGTGATAAGTTGGCTCCATTGGTTGATTTTTTTAGTGTGGGGACTAATGACTTAACACAATATACACTTGCTTGTGATAGACAGAATCCAAATACAGAGCGTTTTTGTGATACACATCATGAGGCAATTTTGCGACTGATTGAGATTTCAGCCCAAAATGCCCACGCTAATGGAGCGTGGATTGGTATTTGTGGTGAATTGGCAGCAGATACAACACTTACGGAAACTTTTCTACGTATGGGTATTGATGAACTTTCGGTATCGCCTACTTTTGTTTTAAAATTAAGAGATACTATTCGAAATATTGATTTGGGTAAGGTAGAGATATAATGATTCATTTACTTTTAATAATCATATACATTTCATTTATCAGCCTTGGTTTGCCTGATGGCTTACTTGGTTCAGCATGGCCCAGTATGTATGGTCCGTTGCAGGTGCCGGTGTCCTATGCCGGCATTCTCAGCATGCTTATATCAGGAGGGACTGTAGTTTCAGCACTTTTATGCGAGCGCTTGGTTAAAAAGCTGGGAACCGGTCTTGTAACAGCAATCAGTGTGGCTATGACTGCAGTAGCACTGTTTGGCTTTTCGTCAAGTACTGCATTTTGGCAGTTATGTTTGTGGAGTATTCCTTATGGGCTTGGCGCCGGTAGTGTGGATGCGGCATTGAACAACTTTGTCACAGGTAGCAGATTCCAAACCTTTAGGCCTTAAAAATACTGTAAAAATTCGCGGTGTGAAGGAAGTAATGATAACGTTCCTATGTTATTGTTCACTGGAACAGACGGCCGGATTATGGACAGTAAGTTATATTGTTCTGGAAAAGGGATTGGATGCAGATGTGGCAGCTATATGGGGCGCGCTCTTTTATCTTGGCATTACGGCAGGACGTTTTTTTGCAGGTTTTATCAGTGATAAATTAGGCGATAAAAATATGGTAAGACTGGGTATTGGTATCATAACTGCCGGTATTGTTATGATTATCCTGCCCTTTGGTATGATTTGTACCTTGATTGGTTTGCTGACGGTAGGAATCGGTTGTGCGCCGATTTATCCTTGTTTGATTCATGAGACTCCGAACAATTTTGGTAAAGATGTTTCCCAGGCGGTGATCGGTGTACAGATGGCAAGTGCTTACGTTGGAACAACTTTGATGCCTACCGTATTCGGTTGGATTGCAGAGGGACTGGGGATTGGTATTTTGCCAATATTTATAAGTGTTATATTGGTATTGATGTTACTTTTGTCAGAGCGATTAAATAGAATTGTGAAAAGAAAACTTTTATAATTTTACTATTTGTATACAAAAAGTCGGTAAAATATGAATAAGATTTTACCGGCTTATTTGATTGTGGATTGTGACCCTGTCGAGCTCGCGAAGCGTGCGAGATATAAACCAACCGCTATGCGGGTGCGCGTCGAATGTTATACAAAAAATCACCTTTCCCATATAATGTAGTTGTTCAGGCTATCATTATATGAAAGGAGAGGTGATTTATATGGTCAATAAGGCAAACAGTTTAGCACACACAAAATGGGTATGTAAATATCATATTGTGTTCACTCCAAAGTATAGACGAAAATACTCTATAATTAATACAAAGAAAGCATAATTAAGTGTAAAAGAGTAGGAAGCCCTTTTTAAGGGTAGCAAGTAGTACCAAATCCCTTCAGGGGTAGCAAAAGCGGCAAAGGCAAGATTGCTTGGACGAAGTGAGAATCAGCGTCTTTAGGCGCTGTCCGATAATAATGGGCTTATAGCCCAAGAGCAAATTACCCTTTGAAAGGGTGGCTATGATTTTCTAAGTATAATCGTCAGCATAGTTACAAACGCGATACAAATAAGAATACCAATTCCATACACCATAAAATCCATATCCAGTTTCTCTAACCAGGTAGGGTACGGTGCAGTATACATAGCCGGATGTTTTTTATAATCCGTATACACGTGAAAAAACCTGCCGGTCAGCGTGCCGGATAAACATAATGTCAAAATGAATAAGAATCTTTTGACTTTTATAAGCGTTTCTGTTTTGGCGGTATTAGGTTGTTTGTTTGTCATAGTAGTACTCCTTTAGGATGTTTCTAAATATAAAACACATAAAAGGAGAAAAAGGTTTCATTTTTTTCGAATGGGTAAGTATTGTGCTATTTGACGTTGGTGGGAAAATAGTATAGAGTGTAAAGGAGAAGAAAATTTGAATTTGTAGAACTAACAAAATATTAAAAAAAGCTATTGACTCCTACGTTGCGTGATAGTTTAGAGTATACTTATCGAGAGGAGGGAAAAGCCAATGATGACAGTAAATGAAGTAAGCAAATTGACCGGAGTGAGTATACGCACTCTGCAATATTATGATACCATAGGACTCCTGCCACCGACTGAATATACAGAGGCAGGATATCGACTGTATGACGATACAGCAATGGAAAGGCTGCAACAAATTCTACTGTTTAAAGAACTTGAATTCCCACTAAAGGAAATTAAGACGATAATTGATGCACCCAATTTTGATAGAAGCAAAGCGTTGGAGCAACAAATTGAGTTGCTTACTATAAAAAAAGAGCATCTTGAAGTTCTTATTAATTTCGCTCGTAAAATAAAAACGACAGGAGTGAATAAAATGGATTTTAAAGTATTTGATACAACAAGAATGGATGAGTATGCCAGAAAGGCAAAAGAGCAATGGGGACAGACTTCAGAATATAAGGAATATGAAGAAAATGCAAACAATCAGTCTCCAGACGCACAAAAAATGGCTTGGAAAAACCTCATGCTTATATTTGTAGAGTTTGGAAAAATGAAAGATAAGGAACCGGAGCATGCGGAAGTACAGTTTGAAGTTAAGAAACTGCAAGACTATATTTCGGAGCATTTTTATAAATGCTCTAATGAGGTTTTAAAGGGGCTTGGTGCAATGTATGCTTCTGGTGGAGAATTTACTGAAAATATCGATAAAGCTGCTGGAAGAGGAACTGCTGTATTTGTGGCAAAAGCAATAGAGATTTATTGTAGTTAATATAGGTAATTAAGATTAGCAGACCCCTGTTAGGGTGAACAGAAACTTTCAGTTTTCGCATACATTCCCTATTACAAAAATAACCCGTCCACATCAGTGGACGGGTGTATTATTTTAAAACCTCTAATTATCTAAACAAGAAATTATCCCCAATCACATCGGTGCATTTCTCTTCGCAATACTTGCATCTGTAGTTGCCCTTTGCCTCATCACCTAAAATAAAGATATGAGGAAGCTCCTGTTCGATGGAAGTAATACAACGGGGATTCTTGCAACGGAAGATGTTCTTAACTTCCTTGGGAAGTGTAAGTTCCTGCTTTGCAACGATTTCGCCCCCCTTGATTACGTTTACGGTAATGTTGTGGTCGATTACGGCAAGCACGTCCATATCCATTTCTTCAATATCACATTCTACTTTAAGAATGTCTTTCTTGCCCATTTTATCGCTTTTAGCATTTTTGATAATTGCTACGGTGCAATCTTTTTTATCCAACTGTAAGTGGTGGTAGATAGAAAGACTTTTTCCGGCCTTAATGTGGTCCAGTACGAATCCTTCTTCAATCTGTCCTATATTAAGCATATTATCCTCCTCTAACTAAAATCAAATTGATTTTATATATTGAGTTCATTAATGTAAGCTACGTAATTTGCCCTGAAAGAATATATTTCCTACGCAGGGTACTGGAGAGCCGTCGGCATTTGGATTCTGTATTTTAGAATCCTATGTGCCGTTACGTGCGATACGTAGCGAGAGCATGCCCTAGTGGAAATATATCCATCCGGGGCAAATATCAGAAAACTAAACTTCAATCTCAAGCAGTGTAAGAATCAATGCCATACGAGCGTATACGCCGTACTGTACCTGCTTAAAGTACGCTGCTCTGGGGTCTTCGTCAACTTCTACGGAAATTTCGTTTACACGGGGAAGGGGATGGAGAACCAACATATCTTCCTTGCCGAGAGCCATTTTTTCCTTGTTCAAAATGTAAAAGTCTTTCAAACGAACATAATCTTCTTCGTTGAAGAAACGTTCTCTCTGAACACGTGTCATGTAGAGAATGTCCAATTCGGGCATAACTTCTTCCAAACGGATTACTTCCTTGTAGGGAATGTTCTTTTCTTTTAACATTTCAATGATATAATCGGGAATTTTTAATTCTTCCGGAGAAATAAATACAAAAGAAATATTGTCATAACGCTCAAGCGCATGAATCAGTGAGTGAACGGTACGACCGAATTTCAAGTCGCCGCACAGACCAATGGTAAAATTGTTAAGACGTCCTTTTAAGGAACGAATCGTAAGTAAATCAGTAAGTGTCTGAGTCGGATGCTGATGTCCGCCGTCACCTGCGTTTACAACGGGAATACGTGACTTGGAAGCAGCTACCATGGGAGCACCTTCCTTGGGGTGACGCATTGCGCAGATGTCCGCATAGCAGGAAATCATACGAATGGTATCGGATACGCTTTCGCCCTTAGATGCGGAACAACAGCTTGCATCTGAGAAACCGATTACGTGACCGCCTAAATTAATCATTGCAGCTTCAAAACTTAAACGTGTTCTGGTGCTGGGCTCATAAAAGCAGGTGGCAAGCTTCTTACCATCGCAAGCATGAGCATACTTTTTCGGGTTTGTCTCTATATCGTTTGCCAAATTGAACAGCTTGTCCAATTCTTCAACGGTAAAATCGAGAGGACTCATTAAATGTCTCATAATTGACTCCTTCCATATATGTTTTCAACTTGAATAATATTACCACAATGAAGTTGTGCATTCAAGATAATCTGACAAAAAAATACCATTTTAAATTGCAGTTTTTGTCAGATAAGGATATAATATAAAAGATGATATAATACGTGTATTTTTTCCTATAAGGAGGTAAAGAACATGGATACTGAAACAAATCAGATGATTGAAAAGAAACGCTGGGGATTTTTTGGATTACCCTTTACTTTTACCACATATAACATAAAAGAAGATGTGCTTACTATTGACAGCGGTTTCTTTAAAAAGGTGCAGAATGATTGCTATATGTATAAAATTCAGGACGTTGTTTTGGAGAGAGGCTTTTTCCAGAGATGGTTTAAGCTTGGTAACGTATCCTGCTATACAGGCGATAACACTCATCCTACTTTGATTCTAAAGAATATCAAACATGCACAGGAAGTGAAAGACTTTATTCTGAAATATTCCGAAGATGCACGCCTTAAGAGACGTACCGTAAATACCTTAAACATCGGTACGGGCGATATGGACGACGTGGATATGTTATAGTCAATCGTTTTTTGGTGGAAGAGATTTTATCATGCACATATTGCTTGATAATTGAGTTTGTTTGCAGGTAGATGAAAGGCCTGTTCAGTTGTACGATTATATTGGGAGTGTGGAAACTTTTTCATACGCGGGTGCTGTGAGTCCGTCGGTACTTGGATTCCGTATTTTGGAATCCTATGTACCGTTACGTGACGAGGGCAGCGAAAGCGTGCCCGCATTGAAAAGTTTCCACACTCCTTATAACCGAAAAGGAGCCCCCTATGAAGTACGAAGAAGCCATGGAGTATATGGAATGTAAAGTGAATAAGTTAGGCAGCGTACCGGGTTTGGATTCTATCCGGGAATTGTTGAAACGCCTGGAAAATCCACAGGACGAATTGACTTTTATCCATGTGGCGGGTACTAACGGAAAAGGCTCTGTATCTACGCTGATTGCCAATGCATTAACAGCTAACGGATACAAGGTGGGACGCTATATTTCACCTGTAATCAATGATTATCGTGAGCGTATTCAGATAAATAACCGTATGATTTCAAAAACGGCAGTTGCGGAGAAGTTATCTGTTTTATTTGAAATCTGTAGTGATATGGAGAAGGAAGGTCTGGCACATCCTACTGCTTTTGAAATTGAAACTGCTCTTGGATTTTTGTATTTCCGGGACAAGCAGTGTGATTTTGTAGTGTTGGAAACCGGTATGGGAGGTACTTTGGATGCTACCAATATTATAAAAAATACAAAGCTTTGCATTTTTACCTCTATCAGCAAGGATCACATGGCATTTCTGGGAAATACTTTAGCAGAGATTGCGCTAAATAAGGCAGGTATCCTTAAAAGCGGCTGTAAGGCAGTATCCGCGCCGCAAACTGAAGAAGTGATGTCGGTACTGCAAAATGCCTGTAAAGCCCAAAATATATCGTTTACGGCGGTTTTGGGGGCGGATATTAAAACCGGCAGACAAAGTCTTAAAGGTCAGAAGGTATCTTACAAGGATTATAAGCAAATGGAAATTCCTTTGCTTGGAAGCTTTCAGATTGAAAATGCCGTACTTGCTATGGAAGCATTACTGGTTTTACAGGGAAGCGGTGTCAAATTAAAAGAAGAGAAAATTCGTAAAGGTTTCATGGAATCTATATGGCCGGCTCGTTTTGAAATTTTATCAAAAAAACCATACGTGATAGCAGATGGTGCCCACAATGAGGATGCCGTAAAAAAACTCATGGAAACCATGCGTTTCTATTTTACAAATCATCGGATTATTTATATAATGGGAGTATTAAAGGATAAAAATTACGCGTCCATGATTGAAGAGTCGGCATCCATGGCAGAATATATTTTTACGGTGACGCCACCGAATAAGGAGAGAGCGTTACCGGCCTTTGAGTTAGCCAAGGAGATAAAAGAATATAATTCAAATGTAACAGCCGCGGATTCTGTAGAAGAAGCATTGGAAATGGCAAAACTTATGGCAGGAGAGGACGGCGTTGTGCTGGCATTCGGTTCCTTGTCATACATGGGAAAGTTGAGAGCGTGTTTTGAAAATAAAAAGTCGTAATACGGAGGCTTATAATGGTTGATGAGAAGAAAGTAAAAGAGGCGATTACCCTTCTTTTGGAAGGGATTGGCGAGGATATAAACAGAGAAGGGCTTAGAGAAACGCCGGATCGTATTGCCCGTATGTATACGGAGATTTTGGCAGGAAACGATGATGATGCCGGAGTACATTTGGCAAAGCGTTTCCATGTGGATAATAATGAAATGGTATTGGAAAAAGATATTGTTTTTTATTCCATGTGTGAGCATCATATGATGCCTTTTTACGGAAAGGCGCATATTGCTTATATTCCAAACGGTGAAGTTGTAGGCTTAAGTAAGCTTGCAAGAACGGTAGAGGTATTTGCAAGAAGACTTCAAATTCAGGAGCAGATGACGGCACAGATTGCAGATGCCATGATGGAGGAATTAAATCCGCAGGGGGTTATGGTAGTCTTGGAAGCAGAACACCTTTGTATGACCATGCGAGGAGTGAAAAAGCCCGGCAGTAAAACTGTCACCATGGTAGCAAGGGGTGCCTTTGAAAAAGATGAGAATTTAAAGAATATGTTCTTTCAAATGTTGAACTGTAAGTAAAACAAAAAATTTTAGAAGTATGGATACATAGAAGATGAAACAGGTAAATCGTATCATAGAACATCCGGCTTATAAAGAAGCTTTGGCGGAGATTGCAATCAGAGAAGAAAACAGAATTTTTTGCAGGCATAATACAGATCATTTTATGAATGTGGCACGTATTGCCATGATTCTGAATTTGGAAGAGGGGAAAGATGTAAAGAAGGATTTGATTTATGCAACGGCCCTTTTACATGATATTGGACGTCATGTGCAGTATGATGATAAAACACCTCATGAGATTGCCAGTGCGGAAATTGCCGAACCGATTTTAAAAGACTGCGGTTTTCGTAAAAAAGAAATTCAACAGATAATACAGGCGATTCTTTTGCATCGAAGTCAAAAGGAATCCAAGAAACATGATTTGGCAGATGTAATTTATCGTGCCGACAAATTAAGCAGAGAATGTTATTTCTGCGAAGCAAGTGAAATATGTGATTGGAAAAAGGGAAAAAAGAATAAGGAGCTGAATTACTAGGGTGTTCAGTGACATATAACGTATTGGGAGTGAACTGACATGAAGATAGGCAACAGAATATTCGATACGGCAAACAGAACTTATGTGATGGGAATTTTAAACGTAACACCGGATTCCTTTTCTGATGGCGGTAAGTATACAGACGTAGATATTGCTTTGAAGAAGGCAGAAGAAATGATGCATGACGGGGCTGATATCATAGATATCGGAGGTGAGTCAACAAAGCCCGGTTATGTGCCGGTAGGAACACAGGAAGAAATAGAAAGAGTAATTCCTGTTATTGAGAAGATAAAAGCAAATCTGGATATACCGGTATCCTTAGATACATATAAAGCAGAGGTTGCAAAGGCAGGTATTGCAGCCGGCGCAGACTTAATCAATGATGTAAAAGGACTGCAGGAAAGTCCTGAAATGGCAAAGATTATTGCAGATGGTAAAGTTGCCTGTGCAATTATGCATAACCGCACTTTTATGAACTACAATGACTTTTTTTCGGATATGCAAAATGATTTATCTGCATATATTGAAACAGCAAGGAATGCAGGGATTGCCGATGATAAAATTATTATAGATCCCGGAGTGGGTTTTGCCAAAACCCATGAGCAGAATTTAGAGGTTATTAATCGACTGGAGCAGTTTCATTGCTTTGGTTATCCGATTTTACTTGGAACATCAAGAAAATCAGTTATCGGATTAACATTGGATCTTCCTGTATTTGAAAGAGTGGAAGGGACTTTGGTAACCACGGTTATGGCGGTCATGAAGGGATGTTCTTTTGTAAGAGTTCATGATGTGAAAGAAAATGTAAGAGCTATTCGTATGACAGAGGCAATTCTCGGAAAAAGGTAAAAGGTGGGGATGATATGGACCAGATTATCATTAAAGGGTTGGAAGTATTTGCGAAACACGGCGTATTCAAGGAAGAGCAGGAAAAGGGGCAAACATTTATTGTAAATGCTACTCTTCATTTTGATACTGCTAAGGCCGGCAGAACAGATGAACTGGAAGATTCCGTGGACTATGGCAAAGTCTGTCAGTTAATCAATGATTTTATGACCCAATACAGAATGAATCTGTTAGAAACTCTTGCAAATCGTCTTGCAAGAAAGATTCTTATGGCATATCCGGAGATTGAGGCAGTAACTTTGGAGATTGAAAAGCCACAGGCACCGATTCCAATGAAGTTTGAGAATGTATCGGTAAAAATTCATCGTAGCTGGCATACTGCGTTTATTGCTTTTGGTTCCAACATGGGTGACCGCATGGGATACATTAATGATGCTATTGCCAATTTAAAGGCGGATATGCGTTGTGAGGTAAAAAAGGTTTCTAAGTTTGTGGAAAGCAGACCTTATGGTGATGTGGAGCAGGATAATTTTTATAATGGTGTTTTAGAGTTAAGAACTTTATTGGAACCGAAAGAGTTATTAGAATTTTTGCAGGCAGAAGAGCGTCATGCAGGTCGTGTCAGAAAAGAACACTGGGGCCCCAGAACCTTGGATTTGGATATTCTGTACTTTGATGATATGGTAATTGAAAGTGATGAATTAACAATTCCGCATGTGGATATGCAACACCGGGATTTTGTGTTGGTTCCGTTGAATGAAATTGCACCATATAAAAGACATCCCCTTATTGGATTAACCACTAAGGAGATGCTTCGCAGATTAAAAGATTCTTATGTTACTCGGAAATAGTTACCGCATTAGATGCGGCAAAGAATTCCGAAACCTCGGTATTGCCGTGAGCTACCCGATAGGTAGTAACGGTATTTCCGAATTCTTGAAAATATACGTAATATGAAGTGGTATTGATATTATTGTATACACCTTCAGCAATCATTACTTCCTCCGAACCGTCGAGATTGATACGCATAAGTCCCGGCTGTGTTTCGGAGGATTTTTGATAATATATATATTGGTCCGTAATGTTATAGCTATCGACGCGATTCGTGGTAAGAACCTCAATGATATCTTCATTTAAATTATAACGGCACAGGCGATAATTTTCTAAAATATCCATGAAGTAGATATAATCGCCCTGGCGAATAGGATTCCACATATTATATTTTACAACCAAAGCCGTAGCATCTGTATTGGTATCCCACTGATATAAAAAGTGCGAATTGGCGTTGTCATTATAGTAAATGCGTCCGTTGTATACGCTGGCGGGATAAATTTTATCTGTAGATAAAACAGTTTCTTCTTCTCCGTCAATGCTTAGCTTGAGAAAATGAATACCTCCGTTATCGGGTATACTCTGGACATAAAGATAGTTATCTACCAAAAGTAATGTAGCGGCAGGATTGCGGCTTAAAGTTTTGGCGTCTTTTCCGTCCTTATCTGAGCGATAAACGCCGATAATGCGACGGACAAAACCCAGTCCGGTAGAGGCGCTGGAATCACTCATATAGTAGTAGAGGTAGTCACCGCCGGTATTAATGGATTTAACGGTATTGGAGGAAAGTTTCTCAACTTCGCTTTCATCAACATTCATTACATATAAGGTTCCGTTATCGTAGGAGTTTGAGAAGAAAACTCTGCCATCAGAATCTTCACAGAAATATCCGCCGTTATATAGATTCCCTGCTGTATTGCCTACCGTACCGGTGGGATTTTGCGGGATACGGTTTGCAAATAAGTTTAAAGCCAACAAACCTGTGAAAACGACAATGACACCTGCTAATATTAAAATTACTTTTAGTTTTTGTTTCATAAAGTTGCAACTCCTTTTAAGAGGATGATTATACATATCATTTCACTCTTAGTATACGATAGCAAGGATAAAATAGCAATTTCAAATTAAGTAAAGTAAAAGTGAAATCTAAGTAAATTAAGTTGTATAACTTCATTTTTTTTAGTACAATAAAAACAGTATTTGGGTAAAGGGATGAAGCGATGAAAAAGAAAATATTTGCAGCCATTGATGTGGGTTCACACGAACTTGCCATGAAAATATTTGAGGTATCACCACAGTCCGGATTAAAGGTAATTGACCATTTAAGGCATGGATTGGATATTGGTACAGAATCCTATAAAACAGGAAAGCTTTCATATGAACATATGGAAGAACTTTGTCATGTACTTCGCGAATTCACCAAGATTATGCAGTCTTATAAGGTAGAGGATTATTGTGCTTACGGTACCAGTGCCATCCGGGAATTGGATAATACGATTATTGTCTTGGATCAGATTGAAAAAAAGACCGGGATTAAAGTTAGCTGTTTAAGCAATTCAGAACAACGTTTTCTTGATTATAAGTCTATTGCGGCTCAGGGAGAAGATTTTTATAAAATTATTGAAAACGGTACAGCTATTCTGGATATCGGAGGTGGTAGTATTCAGCTCTCTTTGTTTGACAAAGAGGCTTTGGTAGCAACGCAGAATATTAGATTGGGAGTTTTGCGTCTCTATGAGAAAATGCGCTATATTGAAGTGAAGCCAAGTCAGTATCAGGCTGTTTTGGCAGAATTAATAGATACCCAGCTTGCGGTTTTTAAGAAATTATATTTAAAAGACAGAGAGATTAAGAATCTGATCGTTGTAGATGATTATGTATCTGCTGTAATCAAACAGGTATATCCTGAAATAGATAAAAAAGGTTTTATTGAACGTAAGAAATTTCTTGACCAGATGAAGGCGCTTCAGAGTAAAAGCAGACTGGAGGTTGCGAAGCAATTGCGTATGTCGGAGGAGAATGTTCCATTGCTTCGAATTTCATCCCAGTTAATTAAAAGTTCACTTGACTTTTTGGGAGCAGACTGCCTTTGGGTGCCGGGGGTTACGCTTTGTGATGGTATTGCTTATGATTATGCGGAACGTAATAAGTGGATTAAGCCGACACATAATTTTGAAGAAGACATTATTGCCTGTGCAAAAAATATCAGTAAGCGTTACCAGGGAAGTAAGCGTCGCGGAGAGACCTTGGAGCAGATTTCTTTGACTGTTTTTGACAGTATGAAAAAAGTCCATGGCCTTGGCAAAAGAGAAAGACTGCTTTTACAGATTGCAACACTTTTGCATGACTGCGGTAAATATTTAAATATGGTGTCTGTAGGAGAATGTTCTTATCATGTGGTGATGAATACTGAAATTATTGGTTTATCTCATCTAGAGCGGGAGATGGTAGCAAATATTGTGAAATACAATCATGAGGATTTTGCATACTATGATGAAATTACAAAGAGTGGAGGAATAGATAAAGATGCGTATTTGGTAGTGGCTAAGCTGACGGCTATTCTCCGTGTGGCAAATGGTTTGGACAAGACACACAAACAGAAATTCAAAAATGTAAAGACCACAGTACATGAAGATGAGCTGTGGATTCAGGTAGATACAGCAGAGAACATTGCTCTTGAAAAGGGATTGTTCTGGAATGCGGCAAGATTTTTTGAGGAAGTATATAATATTAAGCCTGTTATTAAGCAGAAAAGAAGCCTTTAGTTGATTGATAATACGATGGGTAAAAGAAATGCATTGATAAGTAAAGGCTATATGTGGGGAGTATAAAATGCAGGAAAAAAGAAATTTATCTGCACCGGAGAATTTTTCTAACAGAGAATTATCCTGGATGGCTTTTAATGAAAGAATATTAGGTGAGGCAAGGGATAAAACCCTGCCTTTGTTTGAACGTGTAAAATTTTTAAGCATTACGGCTTCCAATCTGGATGAGTTTTTTATGGTGCGCGTAGCGTCGCTTAAAGATATGGTGGATGCCGGTTATTCCAAACCGGATATTGCAGGACTTTCACCAAAGGAGCAGTTGAGAAAATTGACGAAGGCGACTCATGCTTTGGTGAGCCTTCAGTATTCTACGTATAACCGTTCTCTGGTGCCACAGCTTGAGCAAAACGGCTTGGTTATTATTGAGAAGCATGAGGATTTGACAGAGGAGCAGGCGGAATATGTAGATCAGTATTTTGAAGAGAATGTATATCCGGTATTGACGCCGATGGCGGTGGATTCTTCAAGGCCGTTTCCTTTGATTCGTAATAAATCCTTAAATATTGGTGCGCTTCTTTGCAAAAAGGGTGAAAAGAAAGAAGAAGAATTTGCAACGGTTCAGGTGCCGAGCGTATTGAACCGTATTATTACAATCCCTTCCGGTGGAGATGAGAAAACTATTATTCTTTTGGAAGAAGTGATAGAAAGAAATATTCAGAAATTGTTTTTGAATTATGATGTTATCTGTGCCCATCCTTTTCGTATTATGCGTAATGCGGACCTTTCCATTGATGAAGATGAGGCAGAAGATCTTTTAAAAGAAATAGAACGTCAGGTTAAGAAACGCCAGTGGGGTAAGGCAATCCGACTGGAGGTAGAAGACGGAGTCAATAAGAAGCTTTTAAATATACTAAAAGAAGAACTGGATGTGGAGGAAGATGATATCTTCAAAATAAACGGTCCGTTGGATTTGACTGTGCTTATGAAGGTATATGGTTTAGATGGTTTTGCACATTTAAAGAATCTGCCCCATGAACCGGCGGAGGTATTGGAATTTAGTAAAGACGAGGATGTATTTACTTCTATCAGAAGACAGGATATTCTGATGCATCATCCTTATCAAAGCTTTGAGCCGGTAGTGGAATTTATCCGCCAGGCAGCAAGGGATAAGGATGTATTGGCGATTAAGCAGACTTTATATCGTGTCAGTGGTAATTCACCCATTATCGCCGCGCTTGCCCAGGCGGCTGAGAATGGTAAGCAGGTATCAGTATTGGTTGAGTTAAAGGCCCGTTTTGATGAAGAGAATAATATTGTATGGGCGAAGAAGCTTGAAAAGGCTGGCTGTCATGTAATTTACGGTCTGGTAGGCTTGAAAACCCACAGTAAGATTACTCTGGTAGTAAGACGGGAGAGTGACGGTATTCGTCGTTACGTACATTTGGCTACCGGTAATTATAACGATGCCACAGCGAAGTTATATACGGACTTAGGTCTTTTTACCTGTAATGAAGCAATCGGCGAGGATGCTACAGCGGTATTTAATATGTTGTCCGGTTATTCCGAACCCTTAAGCTGGAATCAGTTGTCACTGGCTCCACTTTGGATGAAGGATAGATTTTTATATCTGATAGAAAGAGAAAAGAAGCATGCACAGGCAGGGGAAAACGCACATATTATTGCTAAGATGAATTCGCTTTGTGATAAGGATGTTATTGTGGCTTTGTATGAGGCAAGCTGTGCCGGAGTAAAGATAGACTTGATTGTAAGGGGTATTTGCTGCTTAAAGGTAGGCATTCCCGGTGTCAGCGAGAATATTACGGTACGTTCCATTGTAGGTAATTTCTTAGAGCATAGCCGGATTTACTATTTTGAGAATGGCGGTAATGAGGAATATTATTTAAGCTCGGCAGATTGGATGCCTAGAAACTTAGAACGGCGTGTAGAAATTCTTTTCCCCATTTTGGAGAAAAGTCTACAGGAAAAAATCGGACATATTTTAGATTGTCAGTTAAGGGATACATTAAAAGCCCAGATTTTACAGCCGGATGGTACCTATGATAAAATTGATAAAAGAGGTAAGGTTTTATTTGGTTCACAAGATTACTTTACCGAGGAAGCTGCAAAGCTTGTAAAGGCGGCCAAGAAACAGGTAGCAGAAACGAGAGTTTTTATACCGGAAACCAAACCTGAAACAATGGAGGAAGAATAGATGAAGTTTATTCTGGCATCGGCATCTCCCAGACGTAAGGAGTTGCTTGAGCAGATAGGTATGAAGTTTGAAGTACGTGTCAGCGAGGCAGAAGAAATTACAGATGCCACAGAACCGGCAGAATATGTTATGGAATTGTCCTTTTTGAAGGCAGAGGATGTAGCAGGCAAAATTCCTGTCATGTATGATGCAAGGGGTGTTAATCAGGATTTTGTAGTAATAGGTTCTGATACCGTAGTGGCGGCAGCGGGTGAGATTCTGGGCAAGCCAAAGGATAAGGATGATGCAAGAAGAATGATTACCATGTTGTCAGGGAAGACACATCAGGTATACACAGGCGTTACCTTAATGATTTTTAAGGATGAAAGAATGACCCGTGAAACCTTTTATGAAAAAACGGATGTTACTTTTTATGAGATGACAGAAACGCAGATTGAAAAGTATATCAGTTCTTCCGAACCCTATGACAAAGCCGGCGCATATGCTATTCAGGGACTGTGTAGTGCGTATATTAAGGGAATTAACGGCGATTATTCCAGTGTGGTTGGTTTGCCGGTATCAAGAATTTGTCATGAACTTACTAAATATAATATTTCGTGGAGTGAGTAAAAAAGTAGTATTTGTTTTAAACCATAAAGGTTTGAGATTTTACAGATAAAATATATGTTTTGGAGGTTTGAATTATGGAATATGATAAGGTTGTATTACAGGCATTTTTGGAGAAACAATTACAGTTGTTTCCGGAAAAAGTAGCAGAAACAGAGGAAGAGGCAGCAGATTTTTTGGATGAGTGTATGGCAGTAGTAGTAAATTCTGTCAGAGAAGTCTGGGAATATTTTGATGAAGCCGGACTTGATGTAGAAGAATATGATGAGAAAACGATTTTGGAAGCAGAAGAAGTATTTGAAATCGGTGACGGAAGATTTTTAATTTTAGAAGCATAAAAGTGTCGATTTTATGCTTGTAGTATGTTATAGTTAAGATATGGTATAGATATGCGACAACATAGACATAAGTTATGAATTTGATTGTGCCGTCAGGAGAATATTTCGAGTATGGAGATTAGAGAACTAAGCCCCTCTTTCAAAATGAGCATAACCATATCCAATCAGCAGTCCAGTATGACGTTGAATTCGGATATTGCATTTGTGAATGGTGACAAGTTATATGTGACACCTTTTGAACACAATGGTGTAATATTAAATTTTAACTCTAACGCTGTTGTAATATCCATGATTGCGTATCAGGAAGAAAAAACGCCGTTTTTATGGAAGGTTGTACATATTACACGAGAGAATATTGATGGGGTCAATTATCATGTTATTACCAGTGATGTGGCAGGTGTTAAAATTAATCGCCGTGAGAATTTTCGTGTGTTTATCGGAATTGATGGTAAGGCGACGATTTTGGGTAAGGAAGTACCCTTTGATGTTATGGTAAAAGATGTCAGTGAAAGTGGTTTTGCTATATTGGTAGATGTTACCTCTCCCGTTAAAATAAATAAAAATGAAGCAGTGATGATTGATTTTTATGATAGCGTTGTAGATGAGAGGTTTACTTTATCCGGGCGTGTGGTAAGAGCAGAGGTGGCTGAACGCTATGTATTATATGGCTGTCGATTGCTCAAAGACAATGATTTGATGCGTAGATATATTGCAAATAAGCAGTTGGCGAATCGTGTAAACAGTAATAAAAAGAAAATATAAGGATATAAAAAGCTGTGGTACAGATAGTGCACCACAGCTTGTCTTATTTTAGTTTGAAAATTATCTGTTATTGATAATCTTGGTTAATTCAACAGGATCAACAATCTTGCCATCCTTGTAAACTCTCATGTTACCGGAAGCGATTTCGTCAATTAAGATAACTTCGTCATTGTTGTAACCGAATTCAAACTTAATATCCCAAAGGTCAAGACCTAATGTCTTTAAGTCATCAGCAACGATCTTTGTAATTTTTAAAGTCTGTTCTTTCATGCTTTCAAACATTGCAGGTGTCATAATTCCTAAAGCAGCAAGACCTTCGCTTGTTACAAGGGGATCACCAAGGGCATCGTTCTTGAAGGTACACTCTACATAACCGCCTTCTAAAACGGTACCGTTTTCAATATATTCGCCATATCTGCGGATGAAGCTTCCTGTTGCTACCAAACGGCAGATAACTTCAAGTCCGTGACCGAATACAGTTGCAGGAAGAACTTCCATAGTAGCTTCATCAAGGTTTGCACTAACATAGTGTGTCTTGATGCCTGCTTCTTTTAAAAGTTCGAAATAGTGGATAGAAGTCTGTAAGTTAGCTTTACCGATACCTTCGATTGTAAGGCCTACAGAGTTCTCGCCGGGGTCAAAAACGCCGTCTTTTCCGGTACAATCGTCTTTGAACTTCAACATAACATTGCCATTTTCAAGGCTGTAAACATCTTTGGTTTTACCTTCATAGATTTTTTTCATCTTTAATTCGTCCCTTCTATTAAAATTTAAAAAAATCTTCAACATAGACAATTTATCACAAACTTTGCACATTTACAATTTTTTTTTGCAAAGAATCATAAATTTTTTATAATTTTTATTTTTTTATTATGATAAGGCATACATAAAGAAATCTTTTACTGCTTTGTCCGCAATAAAGTTTAGTCTTCTGACAGCTTTTCTAAGAAGGGGGCAAGCCCTTCATGGTTATTATCCGTAAACGTAATAAAACGGGCGGATGCTTTTGCTGCCGGTATACCATTTAAGAGTACTACGGGATATGCAGCTGCTTCCAACATAGGCAAATCATTTTCTGCATCCGCAAAAGCGTAGGAATATTTATAATCAATACCGGCATAATCGCAAACAAATTTCAGAGCAGTGCCTTTGGTAGTGCCGTAGGGCAAAATTTCCAAAAACCAATTATTAGAGAAAAAGCATTGTACTTTACCTTTGTACAGTTTCTCTACCTTGGAACGAAATGTTTCCAAAAGCTTGCGATTATCCAAATCTACAGCAAGCAGTTTGTAGGTTTCTAATCCTTTGGCTGCAATATCGGGAAGCAATTCATATTTATTTTTTACATAGTCACAATAAAAGGTCACATTTTTATTGATACTTTCAGTTAGCACATGCGTATCGGAGTAGGATTGTAAATGTACACCCATTTCTTTTGCAAGGTCGCGGATTCCGGCAATGATATCCACAGATAATTTTACGCTGTGAAGCATTTCTTTTTTTTCTAAATGATAAATCTGGCTTCCGTTAAAAGAAGAAATAAGGGGAGAACAATTCTCTAATCCTAAGCGTTCCACAATTTTTATAATACTACTGTAAGCCCTTCCGGAGGAAATGACAAAAATATGTCCCTTTTTTATGCAAGCCTCCAAAGCGGTTCTGGTACGGGGGGAGATTGTTTTTTCGTCATTTAAAAGGGTTCCATCCAAGTCAAAGAAGAGTACGGATTTTGTATTTTTTTCGTAAGGAATAAAGCGGTCTAAATAGACGGCTTTTATTTTCGCCAGAATTTCTTCCGGTACAAAAAGATGACCGCGACCGTTTCCTAGGTCGATATCTTTTTTGTTGGTGCCGTGGAAATCGGAACCTCCGGTTATAAGTAAATCATACTTGGCCGCAAGGCGTTTTACGTAACGTTCTTCACTGGGGGCATAGGTGCTGTAAACCGCTTCAAGGCCCATAAGGCCGGCTTCTTTTAATTCTGCTACCAACTTATCCAGATGGGCATCGGAGAAGCGGTACAGAATAGGGTGGGCGAGCACCGGAATACCTCCTGCCTCCAGTATTAAGTTTACGGCTTGGGCAGGAGTGATTTTTTCACGGGGGACAAAAGCTTTGCAATGGTCGCCTACATATCGTTCAAAGGCTTCCTTCATACTTTTAACATAACCTTTATCGAAGAGGTAACGTGCATAGTGGGCTCGGGTTACCACGGCCCCTTTAAAAGTATTCATTAAGTCTTCATAGGTAATATCTATGCCTTGTTTGGCCAGATTTTCACACATTTTACGATTGCGGTTTATCCGAGCTTCCTGAAAAGTACCCAAATGTTCTTGAAACTTTGCGTTGTATGGATTGATGTATAAGCCCAGAATGTGAATGTCTCTGCCGCAATATTCAGTAGACAGTTCGATGCCGGGGATGATTTCAATGTTTTTATCTTTGGCATATTCCATAATTTCTTCCAAACCGGCAGTAGTATCATGGTCTGTAAGGGCGATAGCTTTTAAACCTTTATAAATTGCAAGGTCCACTAATTCTTTTGTAGTACAGGTGCCGTCGGAATGGGTGGAATGCACATGTAAGTCAATTGCCTGCATAGGATTCTCCTTTTATATAAAAGTTTGCTTTTAAACTTTTTCCGCGTGAGCAGTGTTGCGAAGAAATAAATTGCAGATGCCATACCGGTAGCATCTGCAATTATTTTAGTCATATTAATCTTCAGTCTTATTAACCGAATAAATTGTACGTTTTCTTGCCATTTCATCACTTTCAAGGTATTCATCATAAGTAGTAATCTTATCGATTAATGTACCATTGGGAAGGATTTCCATAATACGGTTTGCGGTAGTCTGCACAAACTGGTGGTCATGGCAAGAGAAGAGTTCTACACCACTAAACTTAATCATACCGTTATTTAATGCGGTAATGGATTCCATATCCAAGTGGTTGGTGGGTTCGTCTAAGATTAAGCAGTTTGCACCGCTAATCATCATTTTACTTAAAAGGCAGCGTACCTTTTCACCACCGGATAAAACGCGAACCTTTTTGATGCCGTCTTCGCCGGCAAAAAGCATTCTTCCAAGGAAACCACGTACATAGGTGATATCCTTTACGGGAGAGTATCCCATTAACCAGTCGGCAATAGTTAAGTCGCTGTCAAATTCCTTGGTATTATCCTTGGGGAAGTATGCCTGGGAAGTGGTAACACCCCACTTATAGGTTCCTTCATCCGGTTCTAATTCACCTGTTAAAATCTTGAATAATGTTGTCTTGGCAATTTCGTTACTGCCGACAAAGGCAACTTTATCTTCACGTCCTAAGATAAAAGAAATATTATCAAGAACTTTTTCTCCGTTAATGGTTTTGCTGATGCCTTCTACAGAAAGTACTTCATTACCGATTTCACGTTCGGGACGAAAGTCGATATAAGGGTACTTACGGCTTGAGGGCTTAATGGTATCCAGTTCGATTTTTTCTAAGGCTTTTTTTCGGGAAGTAGCCTGTTTTGATTTAGAAGCATTTGCGGAGAAACGGGAAATAAATTCCTGTAATTCTTTAATCTTTTCTTCCTTCTTTTTATTGGCTTCTTTCATTTGTTTAATTAACAACTGGCTGGATTCATACCAGAAATCGTAGTTTCCGGCGTATAACTGGATTTTACCGTAGTCAATATCCGCAGTGTGTGTACATACTTTATTTAAGAAGTAACGGTCATGGGATACTACAATTACGGTATTTTCAAAGTTGATTAAAAATTCTTCCAACCATGCAATAGCATCTAAATCCAAGTGGTTGGTAGGTTCGTCCAGTAAAAGGATGTCAGGATTACCAAAGAGCGCCTTTGCAAGAAGAATTTTCACCTTTTCGTTACCGCCCAAGTCACTCATAAGCGAGTAGTGGATATCGGTTTCGATACCAAGGCCGTTTAAAAGATTTGCTGCGTTGGATTCTGCTTCCCAACCATCCATTTCAGCAAATTCACCTTCTAACTCGCTGGCACGGATACCATCTTCGTCAGTAAAGTCTTCTTTTGCATAGATTGCTTCTTTTTCTTTCATGACTTCGTAAAGGCGGGGGTTACCCATGATTACCGTGTCCATTACAGTGTAGCTGTCATATTTGAAGTGATCCTGTTCCAATACGGAAAGTCTCTGGCCGGGAGTAATGGTGATATCACCTGTGGTAGTTTCCAGTTCTCCGGAGAGTAATTTTAAAAAGGTTGATTTTCCGGCACCGTTTGCGCCAATTAAACCATAGCAATTTCCTTCTGTAAATTTAATGTTTACTTCTTCAAATAACGCTTTTTTACCAAAGCGTAAGGATACATTATTTGCACTAATCATTTTTAAAACTCCATTTCTATAAATGCTGAATTTGCGCACCATTTCTTATTGTACATAATTTTATAAAAAAAGCAAGAAAGTTTATTGATTTATCTAAAAGAAACCTACATATAAAAAAGAACGCCGATTATCGACGTTCTTTGAATTCGTTTTATGGCATGTTCTGAGATACAACCTGATTCTTTCCGTGACCTTTACCGTAGTAGAGTCTGTTATCTGCCTGCTGGATTAAGTGCTCGATTCGATCTCCGGCCTTGGCCTGAGCTACACCGAAGGTCATAGTTACCCGAAGAGTCTGGTTGTTGTGTTCAACCTTGGAAGAGGAAATATTTAAACGGATGCGTTCGGCAATATTTCTGGAGGCTTCCAAATCACCTTTTATAATAATCAAAATCTCTTCGCCACCCCAACGACAGACAGAATCACAGTCACGTAATTGTGAAGTTATGGTATTGGCAACCATAACCAAAACCTTGTCACCGGCATCATGACCATAATTGTCATTGACTTTTTTGAAATCATCAATATCACCCAAAATAACACTGAAAGGTGCGTTATCTCTTTGTAATTCGTGCATGGATACATTAAGTACCTGCATCATACTGCGACGATTGGGAAGTTTTGTTAAAGGGTCGCGGTTGGCAAACTGTTGTAATTGCTGGTTGCGTTTTTCCAAAGCTGCACTGTTGTTTTTCATTTCCCAGGTAAACAGCAGTGAGAAGATAATCATCATAACGTAAACAATAATGACATTAAAAATTTCAATTAACTGTGTACCTACAGAAGGTTCTATCACAAATAGCGGCTCACGGAACAACTCAAATAAAAGAGAAGTTACAAAAGTCAGCATGGATACAATGGAAAACAAAAAAGGAAACAATGTTTTACCTTTAAAATCCTTAATAGTAGATGTAATGTAAAAGATTCCGGGTACAAGTGCAAGACAATATAAATTGAAACGCATAATAGTACCTATGGTAAAGGAAGTAATCAAAACAAAAATTACAATTTCAATACAGGCCAAAATGGTAACTACTACATAATGCTTCTTTTTGGCCATATCCATAAGCCACTGATACAAAAAGAAGGACGCAATGTTATAAAGGATTAACCAAGTATTTCCCCAAAAAGCAAAGAAAATAGCAATCAGAACGTGTACAAAAGACAGTGTCGCCATAGTATATGTAAGCTTTGTACGATCTGATATGTATTCTTCACCATTTATTAAGTTTTTGATATAGGTTACAAAATTTTTAAATAATGCAGGCATGTATACACCTCTATGTAAATTTAAGTAAATCTTTACTTTTATAATAGAATAACACTTATTTAAAAAAAATAAAAGAAAAATATATTATAAAACGGACAAAAATATTAAATTAATGGCATTAAAAAAACACACTTTTTTAACATGAAAAAGATATTAGTATGAAAAAAAGAGAAAAATAAAGAAAATAAGAGATAACGTGAGATAATAAGAGAAAGAGATATGCGACGCCGTTTGCAAAGAAAAGAGTTAGAAACTATTATAAAAATCGTGATTAGCACTCGGAGACAGAGAGTGCTAACAAAGAACAAAAGAATTCTACATATATCAACATAAAAGGAGGCAAATAATAATGAAGTTAGTACCTTTAGGAGACAGAGTTGTATTAAAGCAGCTTGTGGCAGAGGAAACAACCAAGTCCGGTATCGTATTACCGGGACAGACCAAAGAAAAACCCCAGGAAGCAGAAGTTGTGGCAGTAGGCCCCGGCATTCTTCCTGACGGAAAAGAAATTAAAATGAGTGTAAAAGCAGGCGATAAGGTTATTTATACCAAGTATGCAGGTACAGAAGTGAAAATGGACGGTGAAGAATTTATTCTTGTAAAGCAGTCTGATATTCTTGCAATCGTAGAATAAAAGAAAATTTATTTAACTTAAGAATGATTCTATAAAAATTTTAAAATCGGAGGTTGTCAAAATGGCAAAAGAAATTAAGTATGGCGCAGAAGCACGCGGTGCTTTGGAAGCCGGAGTGAATAAACTTGCGGATACCGTAAGAGTAACATTGGGACCTAAGGGAAGAAACGTAGTATTGGATAAGTCTTTCGGAGCTCCCTTAATTACAAATGATGGTGTTACCATTGCAAAAGAAATCGAACTTGAGGATTCTTTTGAAAATATGGGTGCACAGCTTGTAAAAGAAGTAGCAACCAAGACAAATGATGTAGCAGGTGACGGTACTACAACCGCAACTGTACTTGCTCAGGCTATGATCAATGCAGGTATGAAGAATTTGGCGGCAGGTGCTAACCCTATTGTTTTAAGAAAAGGTATGAAGAAGGCAACTGATTGTGCGGTGGAAGCAATTGCACAGATGAGCTCTAAGGTAAATGGCAAGGAACATATTGCAAGAGTTGCAGCAATTTCAGCAGGCGATGATGCAGTAGGTAATATGGTAGCAGATGCTATGGAAAAGGTTTCCGGAGATGGTGTTATTACCATTGAAGAAAGCAAGACTATGCAGACTGAACTTGATTTGGTAGAAGGTATGCAGTTTGACCGCGGATATCTTTCAGCATATATGGCAACTGATATGGAAAAGATGGAAGCAGTGCTTGAGAATCCTTATATCCTTATTACAGATAAGAAAATCAGCAATATTCAGGAAATCCTTCCTGTTTTGGAACAGATTGTTCAGTCCGGAGCAAAGATGTTAATTATTGCAGAAGATATTGAAGGTGAAGCACTTACTACTCTTATCGTTAATAAGTTAAGAGGTACCTTCAATGTGGTTGCTGTTAAAGCCCCCGGCTACGGCGACAGAAGAAAAGCAATGCTTGAAGATATTGCAATTCTTACAGGCGGTAAGGTAATCAGTGAAGAATTAGGTCTTGACTTAAAAGAAGCTACCCTCGCAGATATGGGTCGTGCAAAATCAGTTAAGGTTCAGAAAGAAAACACTATTATTGTTGATGGTGCAGGAAATCCGGAAGCAATTGCCGCAAGAGTTGGCCAGATTAAGAGACAGATTGATGAAACTACATCAGAATTTGATAAAGAAAAGCTTCAGGAACGTCTTGCTAAATTGGCAGGCGGTGTAGCAGTTATCCGCGTAGGTGCGGCTACCGAAACCGAAATGAAGGAAGCAAAGCTTCGTATGGAAGATGCTTTGGCAGCTACAAGAGCAGCAGTAGAAGAAGGAATTATTGCAGGCGGCGGTTCTGCATATATCCACGCATCTAAGAAAGTTAAAGCTCTGGCTGAGACTTTGGAAGGTGATGAAAGAACCGGTGCTAAGATTGTGCTTAAGGCATTAGAAGCTCCTCTTTACTATATTGCAGCAAATGCAGGTCTTGAGGGAAGTGTAATCATTAATAAGGTTTATGAATCTGAAGCCGGCGTAGGTTTTGATGCATATAAGGAAGAGTATGTAAACATGGTAGAAGCAGGTATTCTTGATCCTGTAAAGGTTACAAGAAGCGCATTACAGAATGCAACCAGCGTTGCCTCAACTCTCCTTACTACCGAATCCGTTGTTGCAACCATTAAGGAAGATGTTCCTGCAATGCCTGCCGGCGGTGGAATGGGTATGATGTAAAAACCCCGAATTTTAAGGAAAAAGTTTGACGAAAGTCTTAGAAGGTGGTATGCTAAAGGATAGTGTGGGCATGCCACTTTCTTTGTGTTTTACATATAGATATTGGCAGAAACATGAAATGTTAATGTAAGTATAAAACATCGGAGGAAAGATTAATGAAAAAGTTTTTAGCAGTTTTACTTGCAACAATGATGACAGTTGCACTTTGCGCATGTGGTTCGGGAAAAGAACAGTTGGTAATGGCTACCAATGCGGAATTCCCTCCCTATGAATACCATGAGGGTGATGCTATTGTAGGTATCGACGTTGAAATTGCCCAGGCCATTGCGGATGAATTAGGAATGGAACTTGTAATTGAAGACATGGCATTTGATTCCATTATTATGGCTGTTTCTACAGGAAAGGCTGATATGGGTGTTGCCGGTCTTACCATTAGTGAAGATCGTCTTGAATCAGTTAATTTTTCTACACCTTATACAACTGCTGCACAGGTAATTATTGTAAAAGAAGGCAGCGATATTACAGGTCCTGACGACTTGGTAGGAAAGACTGTAGGAGTTCAGCTCGGTACAACCGGTGACATTTATGCAGGCGATATCGAGGGAGCAACCGTAGAGCGTTACAATAAGGGATATGAAGCAGTTCAGGCTCTTCTTCAGGGTAAAGTAGATGCAGTAATGATTGACTCACAGCCTGCTAATGTATTTGTAGAGCAGAATGAAGGTATTTATGTGATTGACGAAGCTTTCACATACGAAGAATATGCAATCGCTGTAGCAAAAGATAATACAGAACTTCTTGAGAAAATCAACGATGCAATTGCTAAGTTGGAAGAATCAGGTGAACTTCAGGCAATTATTGATAAATATATTGCGGCGGAATAATTTTAACGGAGAGTTTCATGAATTTTATAACGAATTTTGCAGATACATTTTATTTGAATTTTATAAAAGAAGACCGTTGGAAATATATCGTTGACGGATTGGGAGTTACTTTGCAGGTAACTCTCTTTGCTGTTTTAATCGGTATTGCGCTAGGTTTTGTGGTAGCGATTATACGTTCTACACACGATAAGACCGGAAAAATGAAAATTTTAAACTGGTTGTGTAATATTTATCTTACCGTAATCAGAGGAACTCCGGTTTTGGTACAGTTACTGATTATTTATTTCGTAATCTTCGGTAGTGTACGCGTTGACAAAGTTCTTGTTGCGGTAATTGCATTTGGTATTAATTCCGGTGCCTATGTGGCTGAAATTGTACGTGGTGGTATTATGTCCATTGATGCAGGACAGTTTGAGGCCGGCAGAAGTCTTGGATTTAATTATACCCAGACTATGATTCATATAGTATTACCCCAGGCATTAAAGAATGTATTGCCTGCGTTAGGAAATGAATTTATTGTATTGTTAAAAGAAACATCGGTAGCGGGTTATATTGCATTGGAGGATTTAACCAAGGGTGCAGATATTATTCGAAGCCAGACGTTCTCACCTATGTTGCCTTTATTGGCAGTAGCGGCAATTTATCTTGCCTTTGTTATGCTGCTTAGCTGGCTGATTAAGTTATTGGAGAGGAGGTTGCGTAACAGTGAGCGATAAAAAAAGAGAAAAAATGGAAGAAATGAAAGCTGTTTGGGAAGCCTCCGGAGCACCATTAATTCAGGTAAAAGATTTGGAGAAACATTTTGATGATTTACATGCATTGAATGGTGTATCTGTGGATATCAATAAAGGGGATGTTGTTTTTGTGGTAGGACCTTCAGGATCCGGTAAAAGTACCTTTTTACGTTGCTTGAATCGTTTGGAAGAGCCTACGGCCGGTGAGATTTTATTTGAAGGTATCAATATCACGGATAAAATGACTGATATTAACCTGCATCGCCAGAAGATGGGGATGGTATTCCAGCAGTTTAATTTATTTCCGCATATGACAATTATGAAGAATTTGACGCTTGCTCCTATGAAACTTCAAGGAAAGAGTAAGGAAGAGGCAGAAGCGGAAGCTATGCGCTTGTTAGAACGTGTAGGTCTTGCTGACAGAGCAGACGCTTACCCGAATCAGTTGTCCGGTGGTCAAAAACAGCGTATTGCTATTGTGCGTGCTCTTTGCATGAAACCTGATGTTATGTTGTTTGATGAGCCTACTTCTGCGTTAGACCCCGAAATGGTTGGTGAAGTTCTTGCGGTTATGCGTGACTTAGCAGAAGAGAAAATGACTATGGTGGTTGTTACTCACGAAATGGCGTTTGCCAAGGAAGTTGCCAGCCGTGTGATTTTTATGGCTGACGGTAAAATCGTGGAAGAAGCAGCACCTGCGGAATTCTTTGAAAATCCAAAGACCGAGAGATTGCAGAACTTCTTGGCGAAGGTGTTATAAAAGCAAAATAAGTAGAAAGATAAAATCCCGGAAATTATTGTTTCCGGGGTTTTTTGGTTGTGAGAGTTTTTTAAAAAGTACTATGATTTTTTATAAATAGCGTATTGTCTTTCGTAAAATGGAGTTGTAATATACAAATAGGCAATATATTGCATAAATAGGAGGGGAGCAATGAATGCATCAGAAATCGTGCAAATGATGGACCATAAATACGCTTTGTTCGGCTTGTTTTTTGCGTTTCATAACAGGCTTCAGGCGGTAGGAGATTCTTTTTATGAAGAAATTACCTGTAAACAGTTTTTTTTACTGGCGTGTATGAATTTATATCCGGAAGAAGCACCAACGGCAAATGAACTGGCTAAAACAATGGGGTGCTCGAGGCAGAATGTGAAAGAGATTTTGAACAGTTTGGAGAAGAAGCAGTTTGTCCGTTTAGAAACCGATGAAAGTGACAAAAGAAAAAAGCGGGTATATCTAACCGAACAGGCAGAGCTTATGGGTGCAAAGTATCAACACAAGGAAATTGAGTTTTTAAAACATTTATATGAAGGGATTTCAGACGAGGAAGTAGACAGTGCCTACAGCATTATTTCAAAGATAGAAGACAATTTAAAGAAAATGGAAGGAAGTTTATAGTATGAAAACAATCGTAATCTATAATTCACAGACAGGTTTTACAAAGCGTTACGCAGAATGGATTGCACAAGAAAGCGGTGCGGACTGCCTTGATTTAAGCACAGCCAAAAAGAAAAATTTAGATGAATATGATGCCATTATTTACGGTGGATGGGCCTGTGCGGGAAGCATAAGCAAAATCGGCTGGTTTAAAGGGAATATAAACAAATGGGAAGACAAGAAATTGATTGTATTTTGTGTTGGCGGAAGTCCTATAGATAATCCGGAAATAGAGCCGACGCTTGCAAAAATATTTACGATAGACGAGTGTAAGAAAGTCAGTGTATTTTATTGCCCGGGTGGTTTTAATTACGAGAAAATGTCTGCAGGATCCAAACTTATGATGAAAATGTTTATTAAGACATTAAAAGCGAAAAAAGACAAAACGAAAGAGGAAGAACTTATGATTAAAATGATTTCTTCATCCTATGATATTTCCGATGTAAAGTATATTGAACCTATTTTAGAATGTTTGAAGGAATATAAACGTATTTATAATTAAGAATATAATAAATTTTTTATACTTGCTAAATACTTTATTTAATTAATTAAATTACTTATACAGCTCCTAGAAGCGATATAAATTATGCTTGAAGAAATCTGCATAAAATGTAAGTAAGTTTTCAATAAACTTCTTCATGTTTGCTACCTCCTTTCTGTCTTCTTGAGTTTAGCATAAAATAATTTCGGATATTATGCTAGCCAAATTCGTTTAAAAAGTAGTCAATTCTTGCAATCGTAAAATGCGCATTCTCATTTTGTGCATATTTTGTGTTAGATATGGTATGTATTTTGATTAATTAAGTAGCTATAATCTGAAATGTAAAGAGGTAAAAGCAAACCGCACAAGGTTATGCTAAAAGACAACATACATATTAAGGAGGTAGTTATTATGCAGTCAGTACAGATTTCTATTAACACAATGGAAAAGGTGAAAGCGTTTGTCAATGATATTACGAAGTTCGAATATGATTTCGACTTGATTTCAGGAAGATATGTTGTGAATGCTAAATCCATTATGGGGATTTTCAGCTTAGATATTAGAAAGCCGATTCGATTAAATATCAACACTGAAGAAAACACAGATGCCGTCCTTAAAGTATTATCGGCTTATATGATTTGATTAATATAAGGAGCAACGTATGAAACATAATTCATGCGTTGCTCCTTTTTGGTAAGTTCGTCAAAAAAGTTATCAGGTTTATATGTGCTTTTTATTATAAGTTAATACTCTTTCGATATTCGGAAGGGGATAATCCTTTAACCTTTTTGAATATGCGACTAAAATACAGAGGATTTTCATAACCAACAATTTCAGATATTTCTGTTATATTATAGGTCGAATCCTGTAAAAGTATTTCGGCGTTATAGATACGTTTGGATAAAATATATTGCATTGGTGTAGAGCCGGTACAATGTTTGAAGTTTCGAATGAACCAGCTGACACTGACATGATTGTTTTGTGCATACTCATCAATGCTGATATCTTCACTGTAATGTTCATTAAAGTATAACGTGGCTTTATCAATTTCTTCCACAACGCGGGTATTGTCTGTTTTTGAGGAATTGATAAAGTATCTTTGAAGCATAATGAAAATTTGTCTTAAATACATTTCCAGCATTTCTGCATAATTTTCCTTGCACATTTGCAACTCATTTATCATAGTTCGAAACAGGTTCCGGTAATCCAGACCGGATCCGCAGTGGAAAACGTGTTTGTCATCTGTCAGACCATAGGAGCGAAGAATATTGGTAACATTTCCGCCGGTAAAATGCACCCAGTATACTTCTGTCTGGTCTTCGCCGTAATACTCGTATTTCTGAGGTTCTTTCGGACGATAAAGTACCATATGTCCGGCTGTCACAATCTGCTCCTTGCCGTCAAAATGAAAGTGAGCTTTGCCAGACGCAATATAGAGTAATTGAAAATCCAGTCTTCCTCTGGGACGCCAGGTGGGCAATTTAGGTCTGGTATATAGGTGATAGGTTCCGCAGCTGGTGACAATCAGAGGCTTGGATTTGTCTTTTATGTCTTGTGTTGAGTTGTTAAGATATGCATTATTTGTATACATTGAACCCCTCCATTCAAATGCTTGGTATATCTTCTTGTAAAAACATACAAAAAAGTTATATTTTTTACCGCCTTTTTATCAATTTTACCATTTTGTGCATGTTTTGTCTAATATATGATATGGAATATATATATTTATTTTTATATACTAACCATAACAAAACAAAGCAACTACAGACGCAGTGATAGAAATGAAGGAGGTACTTAATTATGGGAGAGAAAAAATACCTAAAATGGTATAACATGGTGGGTTACGGAACAGGAGATATTGCAGGAAATGTGGTGTATGCACTTTTATCTTCATTTGTAATGATTTATCTGACAAATACAGTTGGATTAAACGCAGGAATTGTAGGCACATTGATTGCAGTATCAAAATTGTTTGATGGCATCACCGATATCTTTTTTGGTTCGATGATTGACAAAACGAAAAGCAAAATGGGTAAGGCAAGACCGTGGATGTTCTGGGGATTCTTCGGATGCGCAATTACATTATTCGGAGTATTTGCAATTCCTGTAAATATGGGTCAGACAGCACAGTATGCATGGTTCTTCATTGCTTATACATTGTTAAATGCAGTATTTTATACAGCAAACAATATTGCTTATTCGGCATTAACCGCTCTTGTAACCAAAAACAGTAAAGAACGAGTGCAGATGGGGTCTTTCAGATTCATGTTTGCATTCGGAACAAGTTTATTGATTCAGACGATTACGGTAGGCGCCGTAGACCTGCTTGGAGGTGGAGCAGCGGGATGGAGAGCAGTAGCAATCATCTATTGTATCGTAGGTGTTATTACAAATACACTTGCCGTATTATCGGTAAAAGAACTTCCCGAAGAAGAATTGAATGAAGTAAGTGCCGATGATGAAAAGAAAGATGATAAGCTTACATTAATCCAGTCGGCCAAATTATTGTTTACAAATAAATATTATGTTATGATTTGTTTTGTATACATTCTTCAGCAGTTGTACGGGGCAATGATAAATATCGGTATATACTTTATGACATATGTACTGTTAAATAAAAACCTGTTTGGCGTATTTTCATGGGCGATCAATATACCTTTAATTATTGCACTGATATTTACCCCTACATTAGTTGCAAAATGGAAAGGGATGTATAAGTTAAATAAGTACAGCTATATGGTAGCAACGGTAGGGCGTTTGTTGGTAGTAGTTGCAGGATATATGGGAAGTGTTCCCTTAATGTTATTATTCACAGCTATTGCGGCATTAGGACAGGGACCTTGGCAGGGCGATATGAATGCGGTAATTGCATCCTGCTCTGAATATACATATCTCAAAACCGGTAAAAGAATTGATGGTACAATGTATTCCTGTACATCGTTAGGTGTAAAGATTGGTGGCGGTCTTGGTACAGCACTTGCAGGCTGGATGCTTGATTTAAGCGGCTTTATCAACGGCGATACTGCAATTCAGCCGGACAGTTGTATCAGCATGATGTATTTTATGTATCTTTGGTTACCGTTCATTTTAGATTTGATTATTACAATCATTCTTTCTCTTATGAATGTTGAAGGAGCTAATAGAAAGTTAAAAGAAAATAAATAAAATATGATAGCCACTGGAGTTTTGCTTTAGAGGCTATGACAGAAAGAGAGGTTAATATGAACGCAGATATTAAATGGCTGGATAATCCTGAAATTTTTAGAATAAATCAGATAGAAGCACATAGTGACCATAGGTATTATTTAAACTATACAGATTTAGAAAAAGGTAACAATGAAATGACACAATCCTTAAACGGATGTTGGAATTTTTGTTTCAGTAAAAATGCTAAGAGCAGACCGATAAACTTTTATGAGGAAAACTTTGATTTAAGTAATTTTGATAAAATTATGGTTCCCGGACATATTGAGTTGGCAGGTTATGACCAAATTCGTTATATCAATACAATGTATCCTTGGGAAGGAAAAGAATATCGCAGAGGTGCATATTCTTTAGATAATGCTGGGAATGGTGCAGGGATGTTTAGTGAAGCGGAATATAATCCGGTAGGTTCCTATCTAACCAGATTTGATTTGGATGAAGGCCTTTGTAAAAAGCGTATTCACATTTGCTTTGAGGGTGTGGAGCAGGCTATGTACGTGTGGTTAAATGGTGAATTCGTTGGATATGCGGAAGATAGTTTTACACCGTCCGAATTTGATTTAACTCCATACATCAGAGAAAAGAATAATGTATTAGCGGTTGAAGTACACAAAATGAGTACTGCTGCATTTTTGGAGGATCAGGATTTTTTCAGGTTTTTTGGAATCTTTCGAAATGTTACCTTGAAAGCAATACCTGATACACATGTGCAGGATGTGTGGATTCATCCAATGCTGAATCAGGATAATGAAAGTGGTGAAATTTCAGTAAATATAAAAGTGTCTGCTACTAAGAAATGCAAAAAAAGTGCGAAGTTTATACTTGCGGATAAGTATGGAAATAAAATGTTGAGTGAGAACATCTTTTTGGAAGAAAATGCCGGAAACGTAGAAGGATGCATTAAGGCTGATGTGGAAAAGGTAACTCCCTGGGATAATCATAATCCGTATTTGTATAGTACATTTATAGAATTATATGAAGATGAACAACTTGTGGAAGTAATTCCATATAAGGTTGGTTTTAGAAGACTTGAAATTATTGACAAGGTTATGTTTTTAAACGGCAAGAGATTGATTCTTGTAGGAGTAAACAGACATGAATGGAGTGCAAAGACCGGACGAGTAATCGGAATGGAAGAGATGATTTCTGATATGAACTGCATTAAAAGAAATAATATAAATGCAGTAAGAACCTGTCACTATCCGGACCAAATACCTTGGTATTATATGTGCGACGGAGAAGGAATTTACCTGATGTCAGAGACAAATCTGGAAAGTCATGGTTCCTTCCAAAAGTTGGGAGCAATCGAACCTTCCTGCAATGTGCCGGGTTCTATTCCGCAGTGGAGAGAAGCCGTAATTGACAGAGCGAGAAATAATTTTGAGACTTTTAAGAATCATACATCATTATTGTTCTGGTCTTTGGGAAATGAATCCTACGCCGGAGATGATATCGAAGCGATGAATAAATACTTCAAAGATAAAAATGATGGAAGACTGGTTCATTACGAGAGTTCTTATTACAATAGAGCCTATGAAGATACTGTTTCAGATATGGAGAGCAGAATGTATGCAAAACCTGCTGATGTTGAAGATTATCTCATAAATAGTGCGAAGAAACCGTATCTTTTATGCGAATTTATGCATGACATGGGTAATTCCATGGGAGGACTTGGTTCTTACATGAAGTTGATTGATAAGTATGATATGTATCAGGGCGGTTTTATCTGGGATTTTATCGATCAGGCAATCTTGGTAAAAGATGAAGTGACTGGAAAGGAAGTTCTTCGTTATGGCGGAGACTTTGATGACAGACCGGCAGATTATGAGTTTTCCGCTAACGGAATTGTTTTTGCAGATAGAAGAGAAAAACCGGCAATGCAGGAAGTGAGGTATTACTATGGAATGTACATCTAAAACATTAAGAGTAGTATATGGTGACTTTACACTGGGTGTTCATGGAGAAGGGTTTGATTATATTTTCTCATACGCACAGGGCGGTTTGGAATCCCTTGTAAAGAATGGGTATGAATGGCTTTACCGTTGTCCCAAACCCACATTTTGGAGAGCATTGACAGATAATGATAGGGGAAGCAAGTTTCATATAAAAAGTGGTAGCTGGCTTGCGGCGGATATGTTTATTGACTGCAAGGATGTAGAGGTGATTACAGATGGTGTTTCGCAGGGAAAACCTTGTGCACCGGATAATAATAAATACGGCGCAGACGTTTTTGCAAATGAAATTACAGTAAAATATATTTACGAAACAATTACAACTCCTTCCACTATCGTAACCGTAACATACTGTGTGAACGGTGAAGGAAAAATTACTGTAAATGTTTCATATAAGGGGGCGAAAGGCTTGCCTGAGCTTCCGGTATTTGGTTTACGATTTATCATGCCGACTTTGGCTGATAAATATATGTATGAAGGACTTTCCGGAGAAACTTATCCGGATCGTAAGGCAGGAGCGGTAAAAGGGGTGTATGAGATAAATGATTTAAGTCTGACGCCATACCTTGTACCGCAGGAATGTGGTATGAGAATGGACTCGGATTGGCTTGAAGTAACAAGACATACAAGTCTTAATAACAGCAGAAAAGACAATTCAGTACAGACATTAAGAATTGAAAAAGATAAAGATACATTTGCATTCTCCTGCCTTCCTTATACGGCAAGTGAGATTGAGAATGCAACACATCATGAGGAACTTCCTCCGGCAAGAAGGACGGTACTTTGTATATATGGTGCAGTAAGAGGCGTTGGAGGTATCGACAGTTGGGGAAGTGATGTGGAGGAAGAGTATCACATTAACGCGGAAGAAGATATCACATATTCTTTCGTAATTTGTTAAAAAGAAATGGGGGAGCCAATATGCAGACGCAAGTAATGATTAAGACAATTGAAAATGGCGAGATTGATGACAGATTATTAGATATCTACGTAGATGCTACGAAGCTGGCATACCAGAAAGAGCGTTACATTAAAGCTATAAAAATATTTGAAACCCATTATGGTGCCGGTGAAGCAGAAATATTCAGTGCACCGGGAAGAAGTGAAGTGGGCGGAAACCATACAGACCATCAGCATGGCGAGGTTCTGGCTGCATCCATTAATCTTGATACCCTAGGAGTTGTAAGGGAAACAGATGATAATTTGATAAAAATTATTTCAGATGATTATGATGAAGTAGTTATTTCGCTGGATGACATTGAAGCAAAAGAGAAAGAAAAAGAAACTACGACAGCACTGATAAAAGGAGTAATTGCAGGTTTTGTGGAAGGCGGGCATAAAGTTGGCGGGTTCTGCGCCTATATAACCAGCGATGTTTTGATAGGAGCAGGTCTTTCTTCATCAGCAGCTTTCGAGACTTTAATCGGAACCATATTATCCGGGCTGTATAACGATATGAAGGTTTCGGCTGTTGAAATTGCTATTATCGGACAGTATGCAGAGAATGTATATTTTGGAAAACCTTGTGGGCTTATGGATCAAATGGCTTGTTCAGTTGGAAATCTGGTACACATTGATTTTAAAAATCCAAAAAATCCGGAGGTTGAGAAACTGGATTTTAATATGAGTGAACATGGGTACAGTTTATGTATCACAGATACAAAAGGTTCTCATGCAGACTTGACAGATGAATATGCAGCCGTGCCTCAGGAAATGAAAGCTGTTGCAAACTATTTTGGAAAAGAAGTATTGCGCGATGTTACATATGCGGATGTTATCAAAGAGATTGTAGCACTTAGAAAGACCCTTGGAGACAGAAGTGTACTTCGAGCAGTTCATTTCCTGTGTGAAAATGAAAGAGTGGTTAAAGAAGTAAATGCCTTGAAATGGGGCGATATGAATTTGTTTTTGGAAAATGTGAAAGCGTCCGGGGATTCATCTTTTAAGTATTTGCAAAATGTGTACTCCAATAATGATGTTGAAAACCAGAATATTTCAATTGCATTGATGATGAGTGATGTTTTACTTAAAACAGAAGGCGTAAGCAGAGTTCACGGCGGTGGTTTTGCAGGAACCATTCAGGCATTTGTAAAAAATGATTTTGTGGCAACTTACAAAGCGCAGATGGACCATATTTTTGGTGAAGGTGCTTGTAAGGATTTAAGAATCAGAAAATATGGCGGTATGAAAGTTTTATAAGAGGAGGGTGTAAATGATGAGAATTTTAGTGTTAGGCGGAGCCGGTTATATTGGTTCACATACGGTTTATGAGTTGATTGATGCAGGTCATGAAGTGGTTGTTATTGATAATCTGTTAACCGGATTTAGAGCAGCTGTGCATCCGCAGGCTAAGTTTTATGAAGGGGATATCCGAGATAAGAAATTCTTAGATGAAGTGTTTGAGAAGGAGCAGATTGACGGAATTATTCATTTTGCTGCAAGTTCACAGGTTGGCGAGAGTATGATAAATCCGTTGAAGTATTATAATAATAACCTTTGTGGAACGGAAGTGCTTTTAGAGAGTATGGTTGCACATGGTATCGATAAAATTGTATTTTCTTCTACGGCAGCGACATACGGAGAGCCTGAAAGCATCCCTATTTTGGAGAGTGACAGAACAGTACCGACAAACTGTTACGGGGAAACAAAGCTTTCTATGGAAAAGATGTTCAAGTGGACCGCCAAGGCACATAATTTAAGATATGTTTCTCTCAGATATTTTAATGCCTGTGGTGCACACCCTAACGGAAAGATTGGAGAAGCACATAATCCTGAGACACACCTGATTCCGCTAATCTTACAAGTGCCCAATGGAAAGCGTGAGTATATTTCCGTATTTGGAAATGATTATGATACAAAGGATGGTACCTGTATCAGAGATTATATTCATGTAAATGATTTGGCACAGGCACATATCCTTGCCATGGAGTATTTAGCAAAAGGTGGAGAAAGCGACATTTTTAACCTTGGAAACGGAGTAGGATTTACGGTAAAAGAAGTAATTGATGTGGCCAGGGAAGTAACGGGTCATCCGATTCCGGCAAAAGAAGAACCCAGAAGAGCCGGCGATCCTTCTACATTGATTGCATCCAGCACAAAGGCTAAGACAGTTCTCGGATGGAATCCCCAATATGCAGATCTGCGTACCATTATCAGGACAGCATGGGAGTGGCATGTAAATCATCCAAACGGATATTAGAATAGATATGGGAGGGCTTTGATATGGATAAGTTGATTTCTGAGTTAGTAAGTTATGGAATGGTAAATGGACTTATTGCAGAAGAAGATAAGATATATGTAATAAACAGATTGTTGGAGTTGTTTGGGAAAAAGGATTTTACCTGGAGCGAGGAGACTGTAAGGCCGATACATCAGATTCTTGAAGATATGATGTGTTGTGCTTTAGAGCTTGGAATCATGGAAGATGATACTATAACGACCAAGGACTTGTTTGATACCAAAATTATGGGACTGATTACACCGATGCCTTCGCAGGTGAGGGCACGTTTTAATGAATTGTATGCTCAAGAACCTAATCTTGCTACACAATTTTATTACAAGTTCAGTCAGGATACAAACTATATCAGAAGAGACAGAATCGAGAAGGATGAGAAGTGGACCACTGATACAGAGTATGGCCGGATTGACATTACCATTAATCTTTCAAAGCCTGAAAAAGACCCCAGAGATATAGCAAAAGCAGCTTTGCAGAAGAAAAATGAATATCCCAAGTGCTTGCTTTGTGAGGAAAATGAAGGATATGCCGGACATATCAGTCACCCGGCAAGACAAAATCACAGAATTATTCCGGTGAGTCTGGCAGGATGTGATTACTATTTTCAGTACTCTCCGTATGTGTATTACAACGAGCATTGTATTGTGTTTAATAAGGAACATATTCCTATGAAAATTGATAGAAAGGTATTTGCGAAACTTCTTGATTTTGTAAAACAGTTTCCGCATTACATAGTAGGCTCCAATGCAGACCTGCCAATTGTAGGAGGCTCTATTTTAAGTCATGACCATTTTCAGGGAGGTTCTTATCAGTTTGCTATGGCAAAAGCCCCTTATGAGTATATGTTTAAGATAAAGGGATACGAGGATGTGACAACCGGCATTATAAAATGGCCTATGTCAGTGATTAGATTACAGAGTGAGAACATTGAGCGAATTGTAGATTTATCTGATTATATATTAAATGTATGGCGTGAATATTCAGATGAGGAGGCATTTATTTTTAGTGAAACCAATGGTAACCCTCATAATACCATTACACCGATTGCACGTATGAATGGTAATTTATATGAGATGGATTTAGTGCTTCGAAATAATATTACTACAGAAGAAAAGCCTTGGGGCGTGTACCATCCGGATGAGAAGCTTCACCATATCAAAAAGGAGAATATCGGTCTCATTGAGGTTATGGGACTGGCTGTTTTACCGGCAAGACTAAAAAAAGAAATGATTCTGTTGGAAGAGGCTATTCTTGCAGGAAAAGATATAAGAGCAATTGATGAAATTGAAAAGCATGCAGATTGGGTAGAGGAATGGTGTGGTAATTATGAGATTACTGCAGACAATATCAATCAGATAATCAAGGATGAGATTGCTAATGTATTCGTAGAGGTTCTGGAATGTGCAGGGGTATATAAGCGCACTGAGAAAGGACAGAATGCATTTAAAAAATTTGTTTCCTCTTTGTAGTGAAAGAATAATGTAAGCCGGTAAGTTTAGGCAGAGGAGATGAATAAATGTATCCTGCATATGAAACAAGAAACAAAGAAATTGCTTATGAATATAAGGATTCTGTGCATGTGCCGCCTCACTTGCATGAAGCTATTGAGGTGGTATATGTAATAAAGGGAAGCGTAGAATTAGGTGTGGGAAAGGAACTGTACCATTTAAACGAGGGTGATTTAGGGGTTGTCTTTCCTAACATCATTCATCACTATCAGGTTTTTGCGGAAGGGGAAAATACGGCAATATATTTATTTATTGAGCCAACGTTGTTTACAGGATTTTTGGAAGATTTGAAATTATATTGTCCGGAAAATCCAGTCATTACCAAAGAAAATCTTCAAAGCGACATTGTGTCTGCCGTAAAAATGCTAACCAAAATTGATGCGGAAAAATCTCTTATGAGTCATGCATATGCACAAATGATATTGGCATATGTATTCACAAATGTAAAATTAGTAGAAAAAGATTCTGTTAAAGATGATAATTTAATTTATAATGCAGTTTCGTATGTAGCTACGAATTTCAGAGAAAGTATATCACTTGAAAATATGGCGCAGGATTTGGGGGTAAGCAAATATGTTCTTTCGCGTATGTTTGCAAAAACATTTCATTGTAATTTTTGTAAATACGTTAATAAAATAAGATTGAATTATGCAGTCTCCTATTTGGAGAATTCAGATATTTCCATCACGGAATTGTGCTTAGAGTGTGGATTTGACAGTCAGAGAACCTTTAATCGGGTATTTAAGGAAGAATATAAAATGACTCCGAGAGAATATCGATATCATATACACGCCGGTATGCGAAAATAGGAACTTTTAATAGCGTTTCTGCAACCAATAACAAGAGGTTTACGTAATTTTTTGAAATTTTTTTAAAAAACTAATTGACAACAGAAAAACAAAGTGCTATTTTAAGACTTGTGAAAGGCAACGACGAAGAAGACCCGGAAGTGCTGATTTTCAGAGAGTCATCGGTTGGTGTGAGATGACAGTCAAGTGTCCAAGTGGTTATCCCTTCTGAGCCGGAATCCCCAAAGCATAATTGCGAGTAGACGATTCCCGTGATGTCGCGTTAAGACAAAAGACTTGATGGAGTCTGCGAGAGGTGTTATGAACACAATTTGAGTGGTACCGCGGGTAGAATGTTACTCGTCTCAAAGAAATCTTTGAGGCGAGTTTTTTTATATTTACAGGTTCCCTGTAAATATAAAAGAAGATGCGCACCTCGCAGAGCGGAAAATAATGCTACGCATTCTGCTCGGGCGCGAAGAATTTGCAAGCAAATTCTTATTTTAAACGTGATTACAACGCAAATCATGCAGACCATTTATTTTAATTAAATGGAGGAAAAAGAAATGACACAGAATCAGAACATGTTGGAAGACAAAATCCAGGAGGTCGGAAGACGAATCCAGGCATTGCGCGAGGATATGAATTTAAGCGTAGCTGAGTTGGCAGAGAAGATTGGATTAACAGAAGAAGAGTACCTTTTGTACGAATCCGGACAAAAAGACTTCAGTTTTACTTTCATTTACAAGATTGCTCACGTATGCGGCGTGGAAATGACCGAAATTATGGAAGGTGAAAGCCCCAGTCTTACCGAGTACACCATTACCCGTAAAGGCGAGGAAATGCCTATCGTAAGACGCGAAGGTTTCGTATACAACCGACTTGCTGCTAAGTTTAAGAATAAATTGGCAGAACCCTTTTACGTAAAGATTCCTTACTCTGAGGAGGCCTTAAATCCCCCTTACAGCTTCTCGACACATACCGGTCAGGAAATGGATATTGTAATCAAGGGTAGCCTTAAAATGATGATTGGTGAACGTACCGAAATTCTTCACGAAGGCGACTGCATCTATTACGACAGTTCCACACCCCATAACGAAATCGCCCTTGGCGGTGAAGATTGTGAAATCTATGCAATCGTTATGAACCCTGAAGAGGGTGGTGTTGCCGAATACAAAGAAAAGGTGAAAACTTTTACAACAACCAATGTAGACCTTGCGAAGTTAAAAGCACCCGTATACGAGAAGTTTGTGGAAACCACAGTAGACGAAAGGGGCGTTGTAAATTCCGTTAAGTTTAAAAACGACGATACCTTTAACTTTGCATTTGATGTTGTGGATGAAATGGCACGTAAGGCACCCAGCAAGACTGCTATGATCCACGTTACCAACGATAAAAAGACAAGAAGATTTACGTTTGCGGATTTGAGCCGCTACTCTGCACAGACTGCAAACTATTTTGCAGATATGGGTATCAAAAAAGGTGACCGCGTAATGCTTGTATTAAAGAGACATTACCAGTTCTGGTTCTCAATCCTTGCATTACATAAACTTGGTGCAATCGTAATTCCTGCGACCAATCAGTTAAAAGACCACGATTTTGAATATCGTTTTAATGCAGCCGGTGTAAGTGCAATCGTATGTACCGGTGACGGGGATGTGGCAGAAGAAGTAGATAAGTCCTTAGCGAAGTCGCCTACTGTTAAAACCAAGATTATCTGCGGACGTTCTAAAGAAGGCTGGGACAATTTCGATGAAAGCCTTGTAAAATATGATACTGTATTCGAAAGACCTGCAGACGCAGCTTGCGGTACTGATACAATGTTAATGCTCTTTACATCAGGTACAACCGGTTATCCCCGAATCGCGGCTCACAATCATAAGTATCCTTTAGGACACTTCCTTACAGCAAAGTATTGGCATAATGTAGATCCTAACGGTTTGCATTTTACAATTTCAGATACCGGCTGGGGTAAGGCATTGTGGGGTAAATTATACGGTCAGTGGTTATGCGAAGCGGCTACTTTTGTTTACGACTTTGACCGTTTCGATGCAAATGATATCCTTCCTATGTTTGCAGAATATAAGATTACAACCTTCTGTGCGCCTACAACCATGTATCGTTTCTTCATCAAAGAAGATTTGAAGAATTACGACTTGAGTTCTATCAAATATGCAACCGTTGCGGGCGAAGCAATGAACCCTGAGGTTTACAACCAGTTCTTAAAAGCAACCGGTATCCGCATTATGGAAGGTTTCGGTCAGACTGAAACTACTCTTACCATCGCAAACTTCGTTGGTGAGACCAACAAAATCGGTTCCATGGGTAAACCCAGTCCTTTATATGACGTGGATATCCAGCTTGCAGACGGCAAGCCTGCCGGTGTAGGTGAAGTTGGTGAAATCGTAATCCGTACCGAAGAAGCAGTACCTAACGGATTATATGAAGGATATTATCTTGATGAAGAAAAGACCAAAGAAGCTTGGCATGATGGTTATTATCATACCGGTGATACCGCATGGAAGGATGAAGACGGATTCTTCTGGTATGTGGGTCGTGTGGATGACTTAATCAAATCTTCCGGCTACCGTATCGGACCCTTCGAAATCGAAAGTGTAATCATGGAATTACCTTACGTTCTTGAGTGTGCCGTTGTTGCTGCACCCGATGAAATCAGAGGTCAGGTTGTAAAAGCCAACATTGTTCTTACCAAGGGAACACAGCCTTCCGATGAATTAAAGAAGGAAATCCAGGTGTACGTTAAGAATCGTACCGCACCTTATAAGTACCCCAGAATTGTTGAGTTCATGGAAGAACTTCCTAAGACCATCAGCGGTAAGGTACGCCGTGTAGAGTTACGTAAGTAAGTATATAAAAGTTCAGCCCTTTTATCACAATAATGGTAGAAGGGCTGTTTTTTGCAAATAATAGCAATATCTTGTGATTACCTACTTTTATAAGGTCACAAATTGTGGTATACTGTACATTGCCAGCTTTTTTATGCTGATTATGGTATTCGAAATGCTATATAGTGCATTGTAGTTAATTGGAGGTTATTATGGGGTTAAATTTTAGAAAAAGTATTTCTCTGGGAAAAGGATTAAAATTAAATTTAAATAAAAAGAGTGCCGGTTTAAGCTTTGGTATTAAGGGAGCGAGATATTCCGTAAATACAAATGGTGACAGAAGAGCAACGTTCAGCATCCCGGGAACCGGAATTTCTTATACCAAAACCTTTGGTGATAAGAAAGAAAGAGGCGGTAAAAACGACAGAGCTAAAAAGAAAGAATTAGAGAAGAACCAGGAAGTGGTGCAGGAATATAATGAGCAGGTGGATGAAATCATCGGCATTCACAGAGCAGGTGTGGATGTTATTGATTGGAATCGTGTGGAAACCATTCCAAGAAAGCTTGCAAGCTTACAGACAAGAGTTTTAGAAGGCGATATTGATGCATATTATGAAGTAATTGAAAAGGCAGAGCCTTTTAATGAATTGGTGGATTTTGGAAGTGAATTTGAAATCGGTACTGATAATCCTAAGTGTATTGTAGCAGAATTTAACATTAAAGAAGAAGATGTGATTCCTGATACTATGGTGACTTTAACAGAGTCAGGCAAAGTGTCCGAGAAGAAGATGACTAAGACTGCATATTATGAGATGCTTCAGGACTATGTATGCAGTGTTATGATTCGTATGGCAAGGGATTTGTTTGCACTTTTACCGGTGGAGCGTGTGATTATTCATGCCGTAGATGACGCTTTAAATACAGCAACAGGAAATACGGAAGAAGTTACATATGTATCTGTAATTTTTGACCGCGAAACTTTTAATAAGATTAATTTGGATGCTATTGATCCGTCGGATTCATTAAGCAATTTCGAATATAATATGAAATTTGCAAAAACAACAGGATTTAAGCCGGTTGTAAAATTGACCGATTGGTAAAAATTGTATAAAACATGTTTTAAAAGATAAAATATTAATCAACAGATGAGTAGACGGTTTCACAAATTACAACGATGAAACCGCAGACCGGAAGGAAAACCGTTTATGGAACCGCAGGATAGAAATAAGACAATTAAACATGAATTTGTCATTGATGACGGGCGCATTGAGTCGTTACAGGAATTTTTGAGTCCTGAACAGCTTTATAATGACCTTATTGTTCGCGTGCGCAAGTATCACCCGTCGGATGATATTACGTTAATTGAGAAAGCGTATAATGTGGCAAATGAGGCACATAAAGACCAAATGCGTAAGTCGGGCGAACCTTATATTATTCACCCGTTGTATGTGGCGATTATTCTGGCGGATTTGGAAATGGATAAAGAAACCATTGTGGCGGGTATTTTGCATGATGTTGTGGAAGATACCATTATGACTTATGATGAGATAGCTCAGATGTTTGGCACGGATGTGGCCAACCTTGTAGATGGCGTAACTAAGTTGGGCCGTTTGGAATTTGCCGGCGGTGATAAATTAGAGGAACAGGCTGAGAACTTACGAAAGATGTTCCTTGCCATGGCAAAGGATATCCGAGTTATTATGATTAAGCTGGCTGACCGCCTTCATAATATGCGTACATTAAAGCACATGCGTCCTGAGAAACAGCAGGAGAAGGCAAGGGAAACCTTGGATATCTATGCACCCATTGCGCAGCGTCTCGGTATCTCTAAGATTAAGGTAGAGCTGGATGACTTATCCTTAAAATATCTGGAACCTGATGTTTATTACGATTTGGTAGATAAAATTGCCATCAAAAAGACAGAGCGTGAAGCCTATGTGCAAAGCATTGTCGATGAAGTCAGCAAGCATATCCATAACGCGGGCATTAAGGCTGAAATTGACGGTCGTGTAAAGCACTTTTTCAGTATCTATAAAAAGATGAAAAACCAAGGCAAGTCCTTGGATCAGATTTATGACCTTTTTGCGGTGCGTATTATTGTGGATAATGTCAAAGACTGTTATGCGGCATTGGGGGTGATTCACGAGATTTATAAGCCGATTCCCGGGCGTTTCAAGGATTATATTGCGATGCCCAAGGACAATATGTATCAGTCTTTGCATACGACTTTGATTGGTTCCACGGGACAGCCTTTTGAGATTCAGATTCGTACCTATGAGATGCATAAAACTGCAGAATACGGTATCGCAGCCCATTGGAAGTATAAAGAAGTATCTGACGGCAAGAAGAGTGCCGGCGGAGAAGAAGAGAAACTGGCTTGGTTGCGTCAGATTCTGGAATGGCAGAAAGAGTCTGATAACAACAGAGAATTTATGCATCTTTTAAAGAGCGATTTGGATTTGTTCTCTGACAGCGTTTATTGTTTTACACCGACAGGAGAGGTGAAGCATCTTCCTGCAGGTTCTAATACCATTGACTTTGCTTACAGCATTCACAGTGCGGTAGGTAACCGTATGGTAGGTGCTAAGGTAAATGGTAAACTGGTGAGTTTGGACTATGTGATTAACAATGGTGACGTAGTGCAGATTATTACCTCAAACAACGCGACCGGTCCCAGCAGGGATTGGTTAACTATGGCCAAGAGTACCCTTGCTAAGAATAAAATTAATCAGTGGTTTAAGAATGAATTTAAAGAAGAAAATATCGTCAAAGGTAAAGATCTTCTATTGGCGTATTGTAAGGCCAAAGGCATTCAGTTATCGGATTTGACAAAACCGGCGTATATGGAGTTTGTTATGCGTAAGTATGGTTTCCACAGCTGGGATGCACTTCTTGCCGCAGTAGGACACGGTGGTTTAAAAGAAGGCCAGATTATCAATAAAATGTGGGAACTTTACGAGAAAGACCATAAAAAAGCACCCACCGATGATGAAGTATTGGAGAGCGTGGCTGAAACCGCAGAGAAGAAAGTATTCCGTAAGCCTAAGGGCGGTATTGTGGTAGAAGGCGTTGACGATGTGGCAGTGCGTTTCGGTAAATGTTGCAGTCCGATTCCGGGCGACGATATTTTAGGCTTTGTCACAAGAGGTCGTGGCGTATCCATTCACAGAGTGGACTGTGTGAACGTAATTAATCTTCCGGAGGAAGATAAGGCACGTTTGATTGAGGCTCAGTGGCAACAGGGCGGTGATGCAAGTAACGCAAATGCCAAATATCTTGCAGAAATAATTATTTATGCCTACAACCGAAATGGTCTTTTGGCTGACGTGGCCAAGGCGCTTACGGAGAAGGATATTGATATTGTAAGTCTTTCTACTAAGACAAGTAAAAAAGGCATTTCTTCAATGCAGACTTCCTTTGAAATAGCAAGCAAGGATGAGTTAGACCGTATCATTGCGAAGATTATGACGGTGGAAAGCGTAGTGGATGTTGAAAGGACGAGTAGCTAAAATGAGTAAATTAATGGTTGGGAATATGGTTCTCGGAAGACTTGAGAACAACTGCTATTACCTACATAAAGAAGGCGAGAAGGAAACCATTATGGTAGATCCTTCTATTAAGGCAGACCATATTTATGAAACTTTAAAAGAAAAGGGCTTGGAAGTAAAGGCAATTTTTATCACCCATGGACATTTTGACCATATGATGGCCACAAACGAGTTAAAAGAACTCTTTGGTGATGTAACAATTTATGCAGGCCGCAAGGAAACGATTCTTTTGGAAGACCCGAAAATGAACCATTCCGTATTAATCGGTAAGCCTTATGTAATCAAGGCTGATGTCCTTGTAAAAGATGATGATGAAATCAGCGTTGGTTCTATGAAGTGTAAGGTAATTGAAACGCCGGGACATTCCATCGGCGGTGTGTGCTATTATTTCGAAGAAGACGGCGTGTTAATCAGCGGTGATACGTTGTTCTTTGAATCAGTGGGCAGAACGGATTTTCCCACCGGCGATGCGGGAGCATTGCGCACTTCCATTATTGAGAAGTTATATAAGCTTCCGGAGGCAACTGACGTGTATCCCGGGCATGGAGATGCTACCACCATCGGACATGAAAAGGCATACAATCCTTTTTGCTGTATAGTATAACGGATGTAAAGAAAGGAGAGGGGGATTATGAGTGCATAATCCCTTTTTTGATAAAATGATTAAAATTATTTGCAGAAAACCTGATTATGAATATGATGTACATTCTTTGGTGAAAGCTTTTTATCCGGCGGAAGAGTTGGTGTTTGTGAGGGAAGAAAACGAGGCGGAAACGTGTGGAAAAGAAGAGATGTCGGCATCGGAAAGTGATTGCGTCGGAGAAAAAGTCGACGAGGCAAACAAAACACAAGCGAATGACGATTGGAACGTTTTTCTGGAGCCTGTGAGTGATACACTCGTGTTAAAATGTCGTTTTGGCGAAAATGCTACAGAAGATATTATTTCACTTATTGGCGAAAAGTCGGAAGTTAAAAACAGATTTAAGTTTTGCCTTTATCAGGCATTATCTAAGATTACCGGCAAAAAACTTCCCTGGGGCAATCTTACAGGCATTCGTCCGACTAAGCTTGCCATGATGATGCTTGAGCAGGAGAAGTCTGACGCGGAGATAAAAGCCTTTTTACAGGGAACCCATCTAGTCAGCGATGAAAAGTGTGAATTGGGCATTGGTATTGCGAAGCATGAGAAAGCAATTTTGGACCGCTTAGATTGCAAAAGAGGGTATAGTTTGTACATAGGCATTCCTTTTTGCCCTACCACCTGTTTATATTGCTCTTTTACATCAAATCCAATTTTTAAGTGGAAAAATCGTATGCAGGAATACATCGATGCCATAAAAAAGGAAATCGATTTCTGGAGTGAGACCTATAAGGACAGACCCTTGAATACGATTTACATCGGCGGAGGTACGCCTACATCCCTTTCTGCGGAGCAGTTGGAGGATTTGATTACCTATGTGAAGGGTAAGTTTGATTTGTCGCACTTGCTTGAATTTACCGTGGAGGCAGGGCGCCCCGACAGTATTACAAGGGATAAACTGGAAGTGTTATATAAGTTGGGCATCACAAGAATTTCCGTAAATCCCCAGACCATGAACCAGGAGACACTGGATTTAATCGGAAGATGTCATACCATAGAGCAGACGCGTGAGGCTTTTGATCTGGCAAGAGAAGTTGGGTTTGACAATATCAATATGGACATTATATTAGGGCTTCCCGGCGAAGACGCGGATATGGTGGCTAAGACTTTGGAAGAAATTAAGGAAATGAATCCTGACAGTCTGACTGCCCATTCTCTTGCTATTAAGCGTGCGTCTAAATTGGGTGAATGGATTGAGAAGAACGGCCGCGAGGCATTAAATGATACAAGCGATATGATGGAGCTTACTTTGGCCTGCGCGAAGGCTTTGGATATGGAACCCTATTATCTCTATCGCCAGAAAAATATGGCCGGCAATTTGGAGAATGTGGGTTTTGCCAAAGAAGGGAAAGACGGCATCTACAATGTGTTGATTATGGAAGAGAAACAGACTATCGTGGCATTGGGAGCAGGTGCATCCACCAAAGCGGTATATCCGGACGGAAGGATTGAACGTTGCGAAAATGTCAAAGATGTCAATAATTACATAGCCAGAA
>SVFD01000003.1 GCA_015057025.1 Lachnospiraceae bacterium
AGATAAAATACTTAAAAATAGTAATTCAAAAAGGAAATTCAGAAAAAAAGCAATTTTTTTACCAGGGAAAATTGAAGATGGTTGGATTCCTATTGATTATAATATAGAATGGAAGGATTGAATTTTAGCTTTGCGAAGAAGCAGAAACTTTCAGTTTTTCGCTATGCCTATACCCAAGCATTTATTTAAAACTACAAGAGTTTTATGAAAAAGAAGTAGCCGGTTTTATGAGTATCACACAAATTTTTTATAATTGTTTGCAACCAAAAGTAGCGAAAATGCTACCGCAAGTTGAGTGTAAATCAGCCTGACTTCTGATATTCTTTATTTGGAGGTGGATATCATGATATTTTCGGAAAAATTATATTTGCTAAGAAAAAATAAAGGATATACGCAGGAGGAACTGGCAGAAAAGCTTTGCGTATCGCGGCAGGCAATTGCAAAGTGGGAATCAGGACAGTCTTTTCCCGATATTGCTAATTTAATTCAAATCAGTGATTTGATGAATGTTACGGTTGATTATTTGGTAAGAGACCAAGAATGTAGCAGAAAGCCGATAGAAACGGCTGTGGGAGACATAGATAAAATTATTCAATTCCGCCTGAAAGCCAATGTTAATACCTACGCGGCTTTTATGAATGAGACGGATTCTACCAGATACGATTCTCACGATTACAAGTATGAAGAAGGTGAATTTGCTTACCACGATACTTATCTTGGCGGTGAGCAGTTTGCCGGAGAAGAAGGTATATGGAGAAATGGTACCGCCGTATATGCAATGAATTATTTAGGCAGGGTGTTAGGTGATAATTTTAGCGGGGACTTTCTGAAAGAAGCCCTACGCATGGCAACAGCGGAATATCCTTACAGAGGGCCGGAGTTTTATAAGTCCGGCGAATACAGTTATAAGTGTAAAGTAACAGGAGATTTTACCTGGTTCCAGGGATATGAAGAAATATATTGCCAAGATGTGAAAGTGTATGAGTGTTATTTTCACGGCGGATTAATGAAGTAGTAAAAGCAGGTATTTTTATGCAGACACGGGAAGAAATTTTAAAGTACGGACTATCCTTTCCAAATACATATCAGGATGCGCCTTTTCACGACCCGAATTGGCAGTTGGTTCGTGTTCGAGGAAGTAAAAAAGCCTTTTTATGGACCTATGAGAGAAACGGACAGTTGTGCATCAATATTAAGGCTGATCCTGACTGGAGGGACGTGTGGCGTTCTTTGTACCCGGCAGTACAGCCCGGATATCATCAGAACAAGGAACACTGGAATACCGTGATTCTGGACGGGACGGTTCCGACGGAAGAGTTAAAAAGAATGATTGCGGAAAGTTATGATTTGGTCCGTAAATAATAATCATGATAATAAAAGAAACAACTATGGGGTATCAGATACGACATAGCTGTTTATCTATCAAGTTGTTTACTGCTTGACAAAATATTATCGCAAGCGTATATTACAGTTAAATAAATAATTCAAATGAAAAAAGACTATGACGAAGACGGTTGGATTATGGAATCTTCAGAGAGTTGGCGTTTGGTGAGAGCCAATGGTGAAATAATTCGGGAACCTATCACTTCCGAGTCGGAAGACCGAAAGCAAAGTTGCAAGTAGACTCTTCCCGTAATGCTGCGTGAAGGCAAAGGACTTGATGGAGTCCGGTGAGTGGCGAAATTTTTTGTTTCGCAATTTGAGTGGTACCGCGGGTTTTGAACTCGTCTCAAAGAAATTTGAGACGGGTTTTTCTATTTTTGTGGGGGAAATACAATGTTTATAGTAAAACACAGATATATAAGATTTGTGTTTGCGAAATAATATTATATTAGTTTGATGCAGTTTAAGTTGGAGGTGTCAGTAATGAAAAAGACCTATGTAACATCAATGCCAAATCATATCGGCGCATTTTTAAAAGCAAGTAAATGTTTCTCGGCTTTGGGTATTAACATTACACGAGTAAGTTATAACAAGGCGGTGGATTCTCACACCCTATTTATTGATGCGGAAGGCACAGAGGAGCAATTGAAAAAGGCGGATGCAGAGCTTGAAAAAATTGGATATTTACAGAATGATAAGGAGAAGAATAGTATCGTTTTATTGGAATTTAAGTTGAAAGACGAACCGGGAAGCGTAACGGCAATCCTTATGCTGATTAACGATTTTAATTTTAATATTTCTTACATTAGTTCCCAGGAAAACGGAACGGATTATCAGCTTTTTAAAATGGGGTTGTATGTGGATGAACCGGATAAAATTGCCCGATTTTTAGACGAAGCAAAGAAGTTATGTAAGGTGCGTGTAATCGATTATAACAGCACGGAAAAAGTATATGACAACAGCATCTTTTATCATAATTATGTAGCAGGGCTTGCCGGAATGATGGGACTTTCGGAAGAAGTGAAGCAGGAACTTCTGGTGCATGTTAATCTTGCCATGCAAACGCTGGATGAACAGGGATTGTCGCCGTATCGTACCTTTGACAGCATCAGTAAATTTGCGGAATTGTTGTCAGTTTCTAAGGGAGAGGCTTTTTTACCAAGAATCACGCAGCATCAAATAACGGACAACACGGATATCACCATCATAGAGCCCCCTTGCGGAAGCAATGTTATTATTATAAAAAGTCTGGGTGAAGTCTTGTTTGTGGATACGGGTTATGCCTGCTATCAAGAGGAAATGATGCAACTGATTTATAAGATTCTTCCAAACTTTGATAATATGAAAAAACGTGTGCTTTTAACTCACGCGGATGTGGATCATTGCGGACTTTTACCACTGTTTGATGAAGTGATTACAAGTCATAAATCAGCCGCATGCCTAAGCAACGAGTATGAGGGCGTCAGTGGGTATAGGGAGCAGAATCCCTTGCATAAGCCGTATATTAATATTTGTAAAATTTTAACGTCCTATGCACCGGTAGACCCTTCTAAAATAACAGTACCTTGGGAAAATAAAGAAGAAATGTCAGAACCTTTGACACAGATTGGATTCTTTGATTTTGGTGAATTGCATTTCGAGGTTTACGAGGGTAAGGGGGGCCATTTGCCCGGCGAAATCGTGTTGATTGACTATAAACATCACATTGCTCTTACGGGAGATGTGTATATTAATTTACGGGGACTGACGCCGGAGCAGGCAGAGTATAATCAGTATGCCCCTATCTTAATGACTTCCGTGGATACGGACCCTACTTTATGTGCAGAAGAGCGCAAAGCGATTTTACAACGTTTGGGTGTTGGGAACTGGCAGATTTTCGGTGCCCACGGCTATAAAAAAGAGTATTCCGTAAATATCTGAAAATATTACGTAAAAATAGCATAAAAACCTTGTTATTTCCGCATAAAATGTGTAAAATTGATATTTGGTAGATTACGCGTATAGGCGTACCAGTATTTTTTAAGGAGAAATAACATGAGCTTAATTAAGAAACCGGTTACCGGTATGAAGGACATGCTTCCTGAAGAAATGCAAATCAGGGATTATGTAATGGACGAAATCAAGAATACTTACGCAAAGTTTGGTTTTTCACACATTGAAACCCCTTGCGTGGAACATATAGAGAACCTTTGCAGTAAGCAGGGTGGTGAAAACGAAAAGCTTATTTTTAAGGTGTTAAAAAGAGGCGAGAAGTTAAACCTTGAAGCTGCCAAGGAAGAAAATGACCTGGTTGACAGCGGTTTACGTTACGACTTAACTGTGCCTTTGGCAAGATTTTATGCAAATAATGCTGCAAACTTAAACCAGCCTTTTAAGGCGTTACAGATGGGTAATGTGTGGCGTGCGGACAGACCTCAGAAGGGACGTTTCCGCCAGTTTGTACAGTGCGATATCGATATCTTAGGCGAGCCTTCCAACTTGGCTGAAATTGAGTTGGTGCTTGCAACCACAACCCTTCTCGGAAAACTTGGTTTTGAGAATTTCAAGGTACACATTAATGAACGTCGTATCTTGAAAGCAATGGCTGCTTACAGCGGTTTTGCAGAAGAAGATTATGACCAGGTATTTATCCAGCTTGATAAAATGGATAAAATCGGTATTGACGGCGTAAAGGAAGCGCTTTTAGGCTGTGAATTCGCACCGGAATGTGTTGAGAAGTATATGACTCTTTTCGATAAAATGAATGCTGCAGAAGACAAGCTTGCATTCTTAAAAGAAGAGCTTGGCGATTGCCTGGAAGAAGGCGTAGCTGATAATCTTGCAGAGATTTTTGCAACCGTGGAAGCAGCAAAGAAGGCAGACTGTGAAATTATGTTTGACCCCACACTGGTGCGCGGTATGAGCTATTACACAGGTACCATTTTTGAAATCGAAATGAAGGAATTAAACTGCAGTGTCGCAGGCGGCGGAAGATATGACAAGATGATTGGTAAGTTTACCGGCAACGATACGCCCGCATGTGGATTCTCTATTGGTTTTGAAAGAATTATCACCATTCTTTTAGAAAGAGGATTTAAGGTTCCAAACGCAGATAATAAGATTGCATTCCTTTTAGAGAAGGGAATGGATGCGGCAAGAACCGGTGAAATCATCGCAGAGGCCCAGGCACTTCGTGAAGAAGGTAAAATTGTTCTGGTAGCCAAGATGAACAAGAATAAGAAGTTCCAGAAGGAACAGCTTATGAAGGATGGTTATACCGAGTTTAAGGACTTTTACAAAGAAGCGCTTAAGAACTAGTCTGTAGCGATAAAAAAGAAATAAAGCAGAAATTAAAAGTAGATTAAATTTTAAGGTTTCAATAATAAAAGATGGAAACTGCAAAAACAGTTGAAGGAGAAGAAAAATGGCTGAATCAATGAAAGGCTTAAAAAGAACCCACCGTTGTACTGAGGTAAGCGAAGCAAACTTAGGACAGGTAATTACCGTAATGGGATGGGTACAGAAGAGCAGAAACAAAGGCGGAATTATTTTTACAGACTTAAGAGACCGAAGCGGTCTTTTACAGATTATTTTTGAGCAGGGCGAAAACGGGGATTTCGTAAATGCGGAAGATTTCGAGAAGGCAGAGAAACTTCGTAGTGAATTTGTTGTTGCGGTAACCGGCAAGGTTGTAAAACGTGGTGGCGCAGCAAATGAAAACTTAAAGACCGGTACGATTGAAGTGCGTGCAACAGGACTTCGCATTTTATCAGAGGCAGAAACGCCGCCTTTCCCCATTGAAGCAAATTCCAAGACCAAGGAAGAATTGCGCTTAAAGCACAGATATTTGGATTTAAGAAGACCGGATTTACAGTCTAATATCATCATGCGTAGTGAAGTGGTAAATAAAATCCGTAACTTTCTTGCGGATGAAGGTTTCTTGGAGATTGAAACCCCGATTCTTATGAAGTCTACACCGGAAGGCGCAAGAGACTATCTTGTTCCCAGCCGTGTGCATCCCGGAAACTTTTATGCATTGCCCCAGTCACCTCAGCTTTACAAGCAGCTTTTGATGTGTTCAGGTTATGACCGTTATTTCCAGATTGCAAAATGCTTCCGTGACGAAGACTTACGTGCGGATAGACAGCCTGAATTTACCCAGGTGGATATGGAATTGTCTTTCGTGGATGTAGAAGATGTTTTAGATGTAAATGAAAGACTTTTAAAGAAAGTTTTTGAAGATACCATTGGCGTGGAAGTAAGCCTTCCTTTGCCCAGAATTACATGGCAGGATGCTATGGACCGTTTCGGTTCCGATAAGCCTGACACACGTTTCGGTATGGAGTTACAGAACGTATCTGATGTGGTTGCAGGTTGCGGTTTCAGCGTATTCACAGGCGCCCTTGAAAACGGCGGTTCCGTACGCGGTTTGAATGCAAAGGGCCAGGCAGGTATGCCCCGTAAAAAAATCGATGCCCTTGTGGAATTTGCTAAGGGCTATGGCGCTAAGGGGCTTGCTTATCTTGCAATTAACGAAGACGGTACCTACAAGTCATCTTTTGCTAAATTTATGACAGAAGAAGAACTTGCTAAATTAGTAGAAGCTATGGACGGACAGCCCGGCGACTTGCTTTTATTTGCGGCAGACAAGAATAAAGTGGTTTGGGATGTTTTAGGCGCACTTCGTTTGGAACTTGCCAAGACGATGGAATTGATTGATAACAGCAAATACAACTTCCTTTGGGTAACCGAATTCCCTCTCTTAGAGTGGGATGAGGAAGAGAAGCGTTTTGTAGCGGTTCACCATCCGTTTACCATGCCTATGGATGAGGATATTCCTTATCTTGACAGCGATCCCGGACGTGTACGTGCTAAGGCTTACGACATCGTATTAAACGGTACAGAGCTTGGTGGCGGTAGCGTGCGTATCCATCAGGGAGATATCCAGAGCAAGATGTTTGAAATGCTTGGATTTACACCGGAGCAGGCACACAGCCAGTTTGGTTTCCTCTTGGATGCATTTAAGTACGGTGTTCCCCCTCATGCAGGTCTTGCTTACGGTCTTGACCGTATGATTATGCTTATGGTAAAAGCTGAGTCCATTCGTGACGTAATGGCCTTCCCGAAGGTAAAAGATGCTTCCTGCCTTATGTCAGAAGCTCCTAATGTGGTTGATCCTAAGCAGCTGGAAGAACTTTGTATCAAGATTGATCTTCCTGTAGAAGAAACAGAAGAATAAAAAGAACGAGTTGCAAGAAACTCTGACAGAATCCTCTCGTTGAAAAAGCGGGAGGATTTGCTTTTATAAAAGATGTTTTGTAACTAAATCCGTCAAAAAAATGTATCTCACGGATAAAATAAAAGCAGAACTCAACAAATTTGATTAGAACAGTAATTATCTGACAGGAGAAGCAGCAAATATGATAAAAGTGTATATAGCAGATTTAAGCGGTTTAGAGAACGAGTATGATGAAAAATTGAATATGTTACATCGCTCCAGGGCAGATAAGCTGAATTCTTATAAAATGTCTGCAGACAAGGTTCGTAGTCTGGGCGCAGGGCTTCTTTTGGAAAAGGGTTTAGAGGATTTTCTGCGGTCTGTGGACGATATGTGTTTGGTAAAAGCAGTGTCAAAGGAAACACAATCAAGCAAGATGAATTGCCGGGGCAGATTCACTTTACCAAAAGATGCAGAAGGCAGATATATTATAGAATATGGCTATGGTCCTCAAGGAAAACCGTATTTTAAAGACTATCCGGACATACACTTTAGCCTTTCGCATTCTGGTAAAATAGCAGTTTTAGCTCTTGCAGATTCGGAAGTAGGCATTGATGTGCAGGAGTTTCGAGGATTTCAGGAAAAGGTTGCGAAGCGATTTTATCATGAAGAAGAATATAAAATATTAGAAGCCGTATCAGAAGCCGAAGCGAAGGAAATGCTATTTTATAAGATATGGACATGTAAAGAAGGATACATAAAATATACCGGAAAAGGTATGGGGCAGGATTTGCGAAGTTTTTATTATGATGCGAAGCGTGAAAAGGTCTGTAATGAAGAAGCAGAATTGGCAAACTGTCAGGAAATTCCCTTGAATACAGATAATTATTTTTGTTCACTTGTTTTTCACCAAAATATAAAAAAAATAGATAAAATAATCAAATTATCATTGTAATTTTTGATTTAATTGTGCAAAATGCACAAAGAAAAATGCTTTGATTGTCAAAGTTTACGATAGACTAATGCAACGCTGTTGTGGTATGTTATACATAGGGGATTTTGGAACATTACATACATTATGAGACTTGAGTTGGAGGACGGAATGGAAAGAGATAAGTTAACCGGATTGCTTTTGTTTAACGATTTTTTAAAGGAAGCATCTGACAAACTTGCAGAATGTAATGAGAAGGATACTATGTTGGTAATATCTACGGATATTACTAAATTTAAGTATATTAACCGTTTATACGGATATGAAGCCGGTGACCGATTAATTCAACAATTGGCAGAAATATGTGTGATGCAGGATGGATATATAGTTGCCTGCCGTCCTTATTCCGATCATATTGTCAGCTTGTTTAATATTGGTCAATTGACATGGGAAGAATTTGAGGAAAAGCTTAAAACGATTCAGGATGATTTTGTAGCACAGCATAAAACAGAGTTTCCGAAAGCATCTTTGCATTTAAATACCGGTGTACATGTTATCGAAAGCAAATATGAAAATATTGCCTCGGCAATTGATAAGGCCAACGTGGCACGCCGAAGTGTGAAAGGTAACTATAATGTTCCTTGTGCACGATATAATCAGAAAATTGAAGAAACCAAAGAGGGAGATGCTAAGATTATTCCTATTTTTGATAAGGCGTTGGAAGATAAAACAATTTTAGTATATTTTCAACCTAAAGTCAGTGTCAGTGAAAATGCAGTGGTAGGAGCGGAAGCACTCACCCGATTAAGAGATGATGACGGAAGTATCATTCCGCCGGATTTGTTCATTAATGTATTGGAGAACAGCGGTAAAATATTGGAATTGGATTGGTATGTTATGCGTTATGTTTTCGGAAAAATCCGTCAGTGGCTGGATGAAGGGAAAGAGCCGAAACGCGTATCAATTAATTTAAGTAAATTGCACTTTTATTATGATAATTTAGTGACAGATATCATTAAGGAGTTTGATTCTTACAATATTTCACCGGAATATGTAGAATTTGAAGTTACGGAGTCTGTTTTCTTTGAAGAAGCACAGCTAATCATCAATAAGATTGAGAAACTCCGCGAACGTGGTTTTCGTGTCAGCGTGGATGACTTCGGGGCAGGATATTCTTCCTTGAATTTAATAGGTATTTTACCGGTTGATATTATTAAGTTGGACAAGGGCTTTATAAAAAATAGTCTTGGTAATAAAAAAGGTAAAAATATTATCAAGGGATTGATTTCTATTTTGAATGAAATTGATATGGAGATTGTTTGTGAAGGCATTGAAACCAAAGAAGAAGAAAAAATTGTCTATGAATTCGGATGTGATTCCATGCAAGGATTTTTGTATGATAAGCCAATACCGGTAGAAGATTTTGAGAAGAAGTATGTTTTAAAAACTGTATAAAAATCAGATAATTCATTAAAGAGTTAGTAACACCTTCAGATGTAAAACAACATTTGAAGGTGTTCTTTTTTGTTTCTTTTTACAGTAAGCGGCATAATATAAAAGTAAAGAACAATAGGAGAATGCTATGGCAGAGACCATTATTTTGGATGCCGGACACGGTGGAGCCAATCCGGGCGCGGTTTATGGAGGCAGAAGAGAAAAGGACGATGCACTGGCTTTGACTCTGGCAGTGGGAGAAATACTGGAAGATAAAGGGTTTAATGTGTATTATACCAGAACGGATGATGTGTACGAATCACCTTACCAAAAAGCGCAGGAAGGAAATACTCTTGGCGGTGATTTTTTTGTATCCATACATCGAAATTCCAGTGTTTATCCCAATCAGTATTCCGGTGTGGAAAGCCTGATATATAATTTTCAAAGTCCTGCTTATGAAATGGCAGTTAATATTAATCGGGAGTTGGAGCGTGTGGGCTTTATTAATTTAGGTGTAAATGAAAGACCGAATTTAGTTGTATTAAATCGGACGCAAATGCCGGCGGTTCTTGTAGAAGTAGGATTTATTAATACAGAGAATGATAATGCATTGTTTGATGCGAGATTTCAGGAAATTGCATGGGCAATTGCACAGGGAATCGTAAGAACCTTTTATCCGGGTTGGGATATTTATCCGATTTAAAAAGACGATAATATTTACTTTGTATAGCGAAACAAAGTAAAAGCGCCGCATTGGTCATACGGCGCTCTACATACATTTCTTTTTATTCTGTTATTTTGCTTTTGCAAGCAAATAAATCAAAGGTGAATTCCAGTAAATTGTAATTTCGTTGGTAGAGAAGCAACTGTCATTGTCTACATAGCAGGTGCCGCCAACCATGTTAGATAAAACAGCTCTTGCATAAGGGTCGTCAGCATTGGTGTTAGGTCCGCCTACCAACATACCGGGCATTGTCTGGCCAAGGGCTTGTGATGGTCTGTGATGGGTATGGTCCGGTGAGAATGAACCATATCCTGTTACATAGCAATAGCCTAAGGGATTAATACCTAAGAGATAATCAAGTTGGAGTTTTGCATATTCAACGTATTCCTCATTGCCTGTCAAATCGTAGGCTATATAATAAAGCATACCTTCATTAGCAACGGTCATGTTACTTCCCCAAGGATAATTTCTGCCTAAAGATACAAAATAAGAATCTTTTTTTGCTCTTCTTATGCTTTCGTCACAAGCTGATGTAATTGTATCAATAAATGCAGTTTTTAGTTCTTCATTAATCTGTAATGATTCGTCTGCATACAGGTAGGAGTACATACCATAATAGCCTACAGCTGCCCAACCAAGACCTCCGGTTTTATCATTGTAAAGTTCTACAGCCTTATCTAAATAGGTAGAATCTTTGGTTACAAGATACAATTCAATTGATGCCCAGAAAAATTCATCTGAAATTGTTGCATCATTGTATTCACCGGTAACAATATCTTCAGGATTGTGGAATCCTGTCAAAGTTTCTTCGTTTTCAAGCAGGTATGCATAGGCTTCTTTGGACGCATCCAGGCATTGTTTTGCAAATGTAGCATCGTATTCTTTGTAGATACTGTATGCATGCGCCATAACCGCGGCAAAATCAGCGGTTGCAGTAGCTGAAATGGGAGAAACAAGTAAAGGCTCTGTTTCGGCTGTAGCTTCAACGGTTTCAGGGAAGTTTGCACAGGTTACTTTGTGGTATACGCCGCCATTTTCGGCTTGCATTTTAAACATCCAGTCAAGTTCATATTTTGCTTCATCCAATAAATCGGGAATACCGTTTCCGCTTTCGGGAATATCTAAATTATCACTTCTTGCACCTTCGCTGCTTTCATAAGTCATAAATAAGTCCATGACGGTTTTGGCACCGGGTACAACATAACGGCCGTAGTCTCCGGCGTCATGCCAACCACCGGTTACGTCAATTACCGTATCAGTGCCGTAAATGGTCGTTTCCTGCATATGGCATGCGACATGAGCAAAATCACCGGCTAAGTCAGAGTCTAAGTCACAGCCGCAACGCTGTAAATAGAGCATACGGACAACGTCTTTGTAAATATCATCATAAATATTATCACCGATGGTAAAGGTATAAGATTCACCAATACCATTTACATTAATAATGTAAGTACCGGGGGTGGTGAAATCGGAAAAATCACCTGTACGTTGAGAACCGTCGCCGGATTTGGAATTGGTATATTCGGAATTAAAGGTACCTGTGTACACAACTTCTTTGGTATCTGCGTCCAAGATTTCAAATTCAGTAATGTCGGAGACATATTTTGTTACAAATAATTTCGTATCATCCGGTTTATAGCCTAACTGATTCACTTTTACGGAGATAGGAGTAGGTAATGCTTCCACGGCAATGGCATTGGAATCATCCTTAATCGTTAATACAAAATTATCCAAATAAACTTTATGGGCAGTCTGCGGATCAAAATTTTCCTGAAAACCTAAGTTGAAGCAAAGTCTTGGAGCAGGATCACTGGCTTCAGACATGGTAAATTCTGCTGTTACGGTCTGCTTAGTTGTTGTTATTGTGGTGTTTTCTTCGTAATATGCGTGATAGTCACCGCCGTTAATTTGGAAACGCCATTGATAATCACGTTCAATATCGGAATAGATATCAAAAGAAACTGCATAAACACAATTTTCATTTAATTGAAAACCGTCGCGGAAAATCTGGACTGCATAATCCAGTTTGCCGGCATTCGTAATATCAATAACCAGCTCACCGTTTTCTGCATAAAGTTCAAAATCACCACCGTTTGAATAGGTTCCCCATTCTCCGGGAGTATTATCATCAAAAGTATCTGCAAATACATTGTTTTCACTACTTAAGGAACTGTCAGAATTATTTCCGGAAGCATCTGCGATTGTTGAAGCATCTGTTTCGGAAGAAATCTCTCCTGCATCTGCAGATTGATTACAGGCAATCATGGAGAATGCCATAATTACTACAAGTAGGAGAGAAATTAGTTTTTTTGATTGCATAAAAGTGCAACCTCCTTTCAGAGTAAATATATTATAAATTACGAACGTTTGTTCTTTACACTTTTTTAGTAATATGCTAAAATGATTGCAAAGTACATTATATAATATTTTACAATAGATATGAAAAAAAGGAAATAGGAAAATGAAGTTTATACATTGTGCTGACCTGCATTTAGATTCGAAATTAGAAAGTAATATCGGTAAAGAGAAGGCAAAAGAGAGAAGAAATGAGATTTTGCTCACTTTTGAGAGAATTGTTCACTTTGCTGCAGAGGAAGAAGTGTCGGCAATTTTAATAGCAGGTGATCTTTTTGATACGAAGAATATTGCAGCGAAAGCGAGAAATCTTGTATGGGATTTAATTACGAGTCATCCGCAGATTGATTTTTTATATTTAAAAGGTAACCATGATTGGAAGACTAATTTTTTAGACGGTAGAGAAATACCGGTGAATTTTAAAGGTTTTGGATTGGATTGGCAGGAGTATCAATATGGAGACGTTTCGATTTTCGGTAAAGAAACCATGGAAGATGATGCTAATTATGCTTCACTGATTACGGAGCCTTCCCGTGTAAATATTGTAATGCTTCACGGACAGGAAGTACGTAGCAATATAAAAGATGATGCCGGTTTGATTGCTTTGCCGGCGTTACGTAACCGCAATATTGATTATCTTGCTTTGGGACATATTCATACATATAAGAAAGAAACGTTGGACGAGAGAGGCATTTATTGTTACAGCGGATGTCCGGAAGGGCGTGGCTTTGATGAATGCGGAGAGAAGGGTATTGTTCTTATAGAGGTAAAAGAAGGTAAGGTTTCGGAGCATTTTGTGCCTATGGCTACCCGTACATTGCATGAAGTAAAAGTGGATATTACTGGGCAAGAGACTGCTACTGACATTTTGCGAGCGGTGGATAAAGCAGTTGCTTATATTCCGGCAAAAGATATGGTGAAGGTTGTTTTAACCGGATATTATACTGTAGATGCGGAGAAGGATTTTAATTATTTTAATCAGGCAATGGAAGGCCGGTTTTATTTTCTTAAATGGAAGGATAGTTCACGCTTATCTATTGATTATAGGGAATATGAGAATATGGTTTCGTTAAAAGGAGAGTTTGTGAGAACGGTAATGAATGGCAAGGAAACTGAGGAAGAGAAGGAACAGATGATTTTACTGGGAATTCGTGCCTTGTCAGGGGAGGATTTGGAAGTATGAGATTGATTTCGTGTTACATAGAGAATTTTGGCGGATTGCAGAAGTTCTCCTATGATTTTAAGCCTGGATTAAATACGATATTGGAAGAAAACGGATGGGGGAAATCTACGCTTGCAGCCTTTCTTAAGGCTATGTTTTATGGTATGGAGCGAACTACTAAGCGTAGTCTGGACGAAAACGAGCGGAAAAAGTATGAACCGTGGAACGGCGGCGCATATGGCGGAAATCTGGTCTTCGAAGCCGAAGGCAATGAATATCGCATCGAACGTTTCTTTGGTGTGAAGGATAAAGAGGACAGTTTTATTCTTTATGATGTGGGAACGGGGTTGCAGAGCAATGTATATACGGAACGAATCGGAGAAGAATTGTTTGGTATTGACAGAGTTGCTTTTGAACAGAGTATTTTTATGAAGCAGGGAATATATACCGTTTCCATGACGGATAGCGTTGCTGCGAAGATGAGTGGGCTTATGGCAAGCGGTGATGATTTGGATTGTTACGAGAAAGCATGTAGCCGTATTGATACTGAGATGAAAATATATAAAAAAATCGGTAATAAAGGAAGAATTCCTGAATTGACGGAGGAAATTTCGACATTAAACAGAAAAATTGCCGATGCTAAGCAGGTTGGTGCGTCCATAGATGATTGGCGCAAACGTGAATCGGCAAGTCTTTGCACTCTGGAGAGTTATCGCACGCGAAAGAATGAATTGAAATTAAAAATAAAAAAAGCAGGAGAGCAAGCCGGATTAATAGAAAAAAGCAAGTATTATAATACACTATTAGAAGAGAAGGAGAGACTGGGACATAATCTTGAACAGTTAGGCTTCTATTTTAGGAACGGGATTCCGGGAGAAGAAGAACTGGAAGAATATCGTAATAAACTGTTTCTGTATAAAAAAGAAGATGATGAATTTATTACTGAAAAAAATATTTTCCGCTATCCGCACATGGCAGAACTTCTGAAAGACAATCCGATGACGGAAGAAGAATTGGATGCCTGTGAGCAACGATGGGATTCCGTTCGGGATAAAGAGATTCTTTTGGAAAAAACAGAATTGCAGATTCAGACAATACAAATCCGCGAAGAGGAAAAAGCAAGATATTTACAGGAAAAGCAGGAAGGATTTCTTGTGAAGCAGAAAATATATTTTATATTAGCGGCTCTTTTATTAATTGCAGCAATTGTGTTGTATGCAGTTGTAGGAAAAGTTTATGCCCTGATTTGTTTTGTTTTGGCACTGTCTATGGCTGTTTTAGGGACTGTATATATGTTTCGAAAGAAGAAAATTACAGGTGAACAAGATATCGAAAATAGCGAACTTGTCCAATTGCAAAGCGAAAGAGAAGAAGTGGTAAAGGCTATTGATAATATGAAAAAAGCAGTGCGCACGTATCTGCATGCTTTTTCGCCTGCTTTGGAAGAAGATGTTCCTTCCTGTATTAATAAACTTCGTATTACTATATTGGAGATGAAGGCTGAGGAAGAGAAAAGTTTGCAGCAGAAATTGCAAAAAGAAAAAAAACGTCATGAAAAAGAAATATTACGTGAGGACTTAATATTGTTTTTGCGAAAGTTTTATCAGGATATAGGGGAGGTTAAAGAGTTTCTTTTTAAAGAAATAGAGCAAAAGAGAAATGAATATATAAATACTGAAAGGCAGTACCAGCATAAATGCAATCAAATTAGGGAAACGGATAAAGTTGATAATATACCGGAAGAAGAAAAGCTTTCTGTGGAAGTTTTGCAGGAGGAAGAAATGGTATTAGACCAAAATATAGCAGAACAGGAAAAGCATTTACGTCAGATACAACAAACAATCACGCAATATTCGCAAGTGATGGAAGAGTGCGAGAAATGGGAAATGGAGAAGCAGGATTTGGAGGAACTGCTGACAGAATACAATGTTAAATATAAGTTACTGGAGAAAACTTTAAAATATTTAAAAACTGCACAGACGGAGTTCTCTTCAAGATATCTTAAAAAAATCAATCAAAGTTTTAACGGATATGCAAACCTGTTTCGAGATAATGTCTTTGAGCAATCTTCTTTGGATGTTAAACTTGCAGTAAAAGCAGATGAAAACGGAGTGAAACGGGATATTGGCTATTATAGTAAAGGTATGAGAGAAACATTGGAGTTGTGTACCAGATTGGCATTGATAGATGCGTTGTTTGAGAAGGAGCAGCCGTTTGTTGTTTTAGATGATCCTTTTGTAAATTTGGATGAAAAATCACTTATGGGAGCAAAAAAAGTATTAATGAAACTTGCCGAACAATATCAGTTGATTTATTTCACCTGTCACCCTTCCAGACACTAAGGAATTATACGTGTAGGCTTGACTTTTTATGCATTCAATTCTAAAATAAAAGTACAAATCATCTATTAGGGGTGGATGCATATGAAAAATTTACAAGAAGCGGTAGTAGGGCATGTCAAAACTATGCTTTCACAGGCGAATAATATTGTTTGTGTAACCGGACTGGGAACGGTTGTTGAAAGCGGTGGAGTAGATATTTGGTCAGGGGATAATCTTTATCGCATTGAGAAAGAGTATGGTGACAGTCCGGAGGAAATGTTGTCTGCCGGAGTTTATGCCACAAAAAAAGAGAGATATTATAAGTTCTACAAGAAGGAAGTAATTAGTACTCTTCCTGTGCCCAGTGAGACGTTTGCGGCATTAAAAAAGTTGCAGGATTTGGGGAAATTGCGGGCTACCATAAGTATGAATATTTACGGATTGGAATATAGAAGCGGTCTGAGAAATGTAATAGAATTTCAAGGCACAATTTATTCTAATTATTGTCCTATGTGTAAGAAGAACTTCCCATTGGATTACATTACGGGTGCGCCCGGAGTTCCTGTGTGTGATGATTGTAAAGTGGCTTTGCGTCCGGGGCTTCGTTTGTTTGGAGAAAGCGTTCGAAATGACAGAATGACAGAGGCTGCAGTTGCATGTGCTAACGCAGATTTGGTATTGGTATTAGGAGCAAATCTTTATGGTTCCAAGGTGAGATATTCTACAGGCCATTATACCGGTAATAAATTAATTCTGATTAATGAAGAAGAACATTTTACAGATCGATATGCTGATTATGTAATACATGGTAAATGTAAAGATATTTTACCGATGTTAGTAGAAGATTTATGAAAATAAAATGAGCCTTGCCGGCAGGTAAGGCTTATTTTTAAGTATGCGGAAGGAGAATTGATAGTGGAAGAACAATCAAAAACATATGATATGGGTAGCGGAAGCGTACCCAAACTTATGGCAAAATTAGCGATTCCGGCAGTAATTGCACAAGTGGTTAACTTGTTATATAACGTAATCGATAGAATTTATATTGGTCATATACCTGAAATTGGTGCTTCTGCATTGACCGGTGTGGGTTTGTTTATGGCAATCTTAATGCTTATTAACGCATTTGCTATGTTGGCAGGTTCCGGCGGGGCTCCTTTAGCGGCAATTGCCATGGGGCAAAAAGATAATGAAAAGGCAGAAAAAATTATGGGCAATTGTTTTTCACTTTTACTTATTTTTGCCGTGATTTTGACAGTTATATTTTTTGTGTTTGCGCCGCAATTGTTGATTTTTTTTGGAGCCAGCGAAGTCACTTTACCATATGCTGTGGATTATGCAAGAATCTATGTTTTAGGTAGTGTCTTTGTTTTAATCGTACTCGGTATGAATCCGTTTCTTTCTACTCAGGGATTTGCAAAGATGAGTATGCTGACCACAGTAATAGGTGCGGTGATTAATATTATTTTGGATCCGATTTTTATTTTTGCTTGTAATATGGGAGTAAAGGGTGCAGCACTGGCAACTGTCTTAAGTCAGGCTGTAGGTGCCCTATGGGTACTATATTTTCTTAGAGGGGAGAAAACTATTCTTCAATTAAAATTTAAGAATATGAGACTTTTTCCTAAAATATTTATGCCTTGCTTAGGCCTTGGAATATCTACTTTTGTAATGATGTCTACGGAAAGTTTATTATCAATCAGTTTTACTTCCAGTTTGTCTAAATATGGAGGTGATTTGGCCGTTGGTGCCATGACGATACTTACCAGTGTGTCTTCTCTTGTTATGATGCCATTACAGGGAATATGCCAGGGGGGACAGCCTATAATAAGTTATAATTATGGTGCAGGGAAGTACGATCGTGTGAAAAAGGCATTTTATACCCAGTTTATAGTGTGCATAATATATGCTGTTTTTTTCTGGAGTGTTTCAATGTTATGTCCGGGTTTGTTCGCCCGCATTTTTACGGATGATTTGGGGTTGGCGCAATACGCTGCGTGGGCATTGCGCATTTATATGGCAGGTATATTTGCATTTGGTTTTCAGTGCAGTTGTCAACAAAGTTTTATGGCTTTGGGGCAGGCAAAAATCAGTCTTATTATGGCTTGTTTGAGGAAAATTATTTTATTGATTCCTTTGATTTACATTTTACCGCTTTTTATGCAAAATAAAGTCTTGGCAGTATTTTTGGCAGAACCTGTCAGTGATATTACTGCAGCCATAGTAACAACAACAGCTTTTTTTGTGACGTTTAAGAAATTAATGAAGAATCCTGATTCGAAGAAAAGTAAGGAACATGTAGAGTAGATATAAAAATCCTCTCCAAAATAAAGGAGAGGATTTTTTTGTCAATATATTTAGTTTTCTGCGTTTTCTACAGATTCAGTTGCTTCCTCGTTTTCTGTTTGGGGAGTGGGAAGAACCATTGTAACTTCTTCAATACGGTTTTGATTTACCGTCTTTACGGTAAGTTTTGTACCATCTTCCAGTTCTACCGTTTCACCCTCTTCGGGAAGCTTATCAAGCTTTTCAATAATTAATCCGCCAATGGAGTCGTAGTCTTCACTACTGAACCGGGTATCTATGGAGTTATTAATATCATCTAATTTCATTCCGCCCGGAACAACATAGGTGTTATCGCCTAAGTCTTGAATCAGGGTTTCTTCGTCTTCATCATATTCGTCGCGAATTTCACCTACGATTTCTTCTAAAAGATCTTCCAAAGTAATCATACCTTCTGTTGAGCCGTATTCATTTAAAACTAACGCAATGTTGGAAGAGGATTTTCGCATTTCCATCATTAAATCAGAGGTTTTTTTGTATTCATAGGTGTAATATGCATCACGCAGAATGTCTTTTATTGCGAATTTCTCTGTATCTTTTACAAATAAAAAGTCCTTTACATTAATAATACCAATGATATTGTCAGTAGAGTCATGGTATACGGGAAGTCTTGTGTACATGTTTTCACGGAATAATTCCATAATTTCTTTATATGTAGCAGTATCTTCTACACTTACCATATCGATTCGGGGAATCATTATGTCTTTTGCAAGGGAATCACCAAAATCGAACACATTATATATCATTTCACGTTCTTCTTCTTCAATAACACCATCCTCATGGCTGACATCCACATAACTGCGTAATTCGTTTTCTGTCATGGTAGAATTTTTTTTGTTGGGGTCAATACGGAACAGTTTTAAGATTGCAGTTGATATTTTATCTACAATAAAAATTACCGGTGTCAATATTGCCATTAAAAAACTTATAATCGGGGCATAAACCAAGACTATTTTATCAGCATAAAGATTGGCCCATGTTTTGGGAACAATTTCGCCGCTTAACAGTACAACAACGGTTAGTATACCTGTTGCAAGACCGGTCATAAGGCTGGCTTGAATTCCTAAAGGTTCACTTAATGCAATTGCAATTGTGGTAGCTAACGAAGATGCTGATAAATTCACGACATTGTTACCAATGAGAATTGCACTAAGCAGTTTGCTGTAACTGTCAAGAATTTTAAGCACAAGAGCAGCAGTTTTGTTTTCCTCTTCTGCAAGAGTACGCATTTTAATACGGTTTGTAGAGGAAAATGCGGTTTCGGCAGAAGAAAAGAAAGCCGAAAGAACAATAAGAAGAATTAAAATTACTAATTGAAAAATTACTGCCGGACTGATTGCCGCCGGCTGGGCTGTTAATATCAGACTCGCTGGGTCCAAAGTTTGTTACTCCTTTTCGTGATAAATAAATTTCAGTACGGCTAAAAGCCGTAGACTGATAGATTGAAATATACAAAATATCTTATGCCCTGTCAAGTTAATTATATGAAAAATAGGTGATGCAATAAAGACTTTTACCGAAAATTAGTCGCAAAAAAGAACAGTCAAATATGTCATTTTTGCAGATGAAAAATAATCGGATAATTGTAAAAAGAATTCATATATCAGTGCATATCCGAACATTTACAGGCATATTTTGAAACAAAGACAGTATCTTTGTGAAAGGTGTTTGAAATAAATGGAAAAAAATAGAGTAATTAATACGATAAAAAAGGAAGCTCCATTGTGGTTGTTTAGCTTGTTGGCAGCTTATATTGTTACAGGATTAATGCTTTTTCTGCTGGCATTTCTGGTATACCAGTTCCATTTAGGTGAAAAAATTGTAGATATAGCAATTATTGTAGTGTATGTTGTGGTAAACTTTCTTACAGGGTTTTTTATGGGAAAACAAAAGAAAGTGAAAAAATATCTGATGGGATTGGCTGTCGGGACTGCGTATTTTGCAGTGCTGGTTCTTGTTAGCTTAATCTGCAATCATGGGCTGCAGGATTTTGCAGGAAACTTTTTTACTACATTAGCAATTTGTGCAGGAGCAGGAACCATAGGTGGAATGCTTAGTTAGGAGAAATCTTCGGATTTCTCTTTTTTATTTTGTAAGATACTATACCTTTTAATACGAAGTACTAACAGATGAATCCGAAATTTTTATATCAAAAGGGCAGACGCTACCTTATATATTGACTAAAGTATTACATTAGAAGTAAAATATAATGCTAGGATGGTCAGTTTATAAGCAGGCGGTAGCCATAAAGATATAAGAACTTTATGGAAGATACTTCTTGCGGAGGATAATAAATTATGAATGAAACTTCAAAAGAAAAAGATGATATATCATTATATATTTATGACCAGGAATACATTGCAAATAATTATGTGATGAGATGTTTTACGGTTACCATGCTCGTATATACTACGGCATTTGTTTTGAATTTGTTGGGTATATTTGTAATCCGTCAGGATTTGATGTTGAAAGGCTATTTACCTTCTGTGGTCATTTATCTTGCCTCATGGATTGTTTCCCGGTTGATGTCTCCTTCCAGCAGAATTAAGAAATATATCATATTAAGCGGTAGTATTTACGTATTTACCATTGCAGGTGTATTTATTACGTACCATGCAATTCTGGTCACGCTTTTACCTTTCCTTTATGCAACGTTGTATTCTTCAAAAAGAGTGTTACGTTTTGTATATATTATGACTACGATTAGTACGGTTGTTATTGTCTATGGCGGTTATTTTTTTGGACTTTGTGATGCGAATATGGCGCTTTTGACAAGCGGCAGTCTTTCAGATTATTCTTTAAATGGTGTTTTTACCCTTACGGAAGTGAATCCGAATCCGTGGATTTCATTGATGTTATTTTTTGTATTGCCCCGTTGCTTAATATATGTGGCATTCATGTCTGTCTGCAGTAGTATTTTCAGTATTGTCAGCGGAAGTATTGAAAAGGCAAGACTGACTGCAGAATTGGAGAAAGCCAAGGAAGAGGCAGAGCGGGCTAATCAGGCAAAGTCCAAGTTTCTTGCCAGGATGTCTCATGAAATCAGAACGCCGATTAATGCGATTTTTGGTATGAACGAGATGATAATGCGGGAAAGTACAGAGCTTCCGGTTCAGAAATATGCTAAAGATGTTAAGGATTCTTCGGAAGTACTTTTAAATATCATTAACGATATTTTAGATTCTTCTAAAATTGAATCAGGCGTAATGGAAATTGTAGAAAACGAATATGAACTTGGTAGTCTCATGAATGATTTATATAATATGATGAATGTTAAAGCCAAGGAAAAAGGTTTAGAGTTGGAATTTGATATTGATTCGACCATACCAAGTAAATATTCGGGGGACGATAAACGTATTCGCCAGGTGCTTATGAATCTTCTCAGTAATGGCGTAAAATATACCAAGCAGGGTAAGGTTACTTTAGAAGTTACCTGCGATATTCAGGATAAAAATGCGGTACTTCATTATTCCGTGAGGGATACCGGGATTGGTATCAAGGAAGAAGATATCGGAAAAATATATGATGAGTTTAAAAGGTTTGATCCGGAGCAGAATCGTAATATTGAAGGAACCGGTCTGGGCATGAATATTGTGCAACAGATTCTGAAACTGATGGGAAGTGAATTACAGATTCAGAGCGAATACGGAAAAGGCAGTGAGTTTTCTTTTGAACTTGTACAAAAAATTATTGACCATGAGCCCATAGGTGATTTGAAGAATCAGTTTAAAGAGGCTGAGAAGGAAAGATATGACAGGGTTCGTTTTAAGGCAACCAAAGCCAAAGTAATGGTTGTGGATGACTATAAAATGAATCTTAAGGTGTTTAGAAGTTTGGTGAAGGATACCGGCATACAAGTAAGCGAGGCAGAGAGCGGTGCGGCATGTATCCAACTTTTAAAAGAGCAGAAATTTGATTTAATATTTTTGGATCATATGATGCCTGAAATGGATGGAATAGAGACGCTTCATGCAATACGGGAACAAAAATTGTGTGAGAATGTGCCTGTTATTATGTTGACAGCCAACGCAATTATTGGTGATCGTGAAAAATTTCTGGCAGAAGGATTTGATGATTTTCTGACTAAACCCATTATGCCGGATTTGTTGGACAAGATGTTGCTTGACTATCTTCCGTCTGAATATGTAACATATGAAAAGAATATAGCGGAGGCTGAAAAACAAATGATAAAAGTGAGCAAAGAAGACTATTTTGAAACAATTTGCACCCGATTGCCGGAGTTGGATTATAAGTCGGCATTAGCAATCTGTGCCGGAGATAAGGAGTTCTACCTTGAACTGTTAAATGATTTTACGGAATTATCTGTCAAGGAAGAATTGAATAGGTTTCTTGAAGAAAAGGATGCACAGAATTATTGCATCCGCGTGCATGGTTTTAAGAATAATGCTTATACCATTGGCGCACGTGAAATTGGTGATTTAGCATATGAGTTGGAAAAACTCACTAAGGATTCGGATTTTAATAAGGTTTCGGAACTACAGGGGCATATGTTTGAATTGTATGACAGCGTGTGCAGAAGATACAATGAGGTTATTGTGATTTAAAAGAAAGAAGAATGCAAATGACTTTTTACTATTTGATTACAACCATATTATCCATGGTTAATCTTATTTTACTGGTATATACATACGAAAATAAAAAGGCTAATTATTATTTTATGCTGTCAATGCTGATTATGGCTTTGTCTAATTGCGGTTATTTGGCGTTGGCTCGCTCTACTCAGCTTTATGAGGCGGTATTGGCAAATAAAATTGGTTATCTTGGGGGCTGTTTTATCCCATTGATTACACTGTTTTTGATTTGTACCATCTGTAATTACCGTGTGCCCGGCTGGCTTAGGTATATTTTATACGGATACAGTTTTTTTGTTTATTTTATGGTTCTTACCATCGGGTACAATGACTTATATTATAAAGATATTGCATTGGGGAAGTTAGGAGATGCAACCATTCTGGTACATTCCTACGGAATTTGCCATGCATTCTTTTATGTAATATTGTATGGTTATCTCATACTGGAGATTGCACTTTTGGGATATCATCTGATGAAAAAGAGCGCGATTTCAAAGAATAAGCTTTGGATACTGTCAATGATGGTAATTTTTAATATTGTTGCATTTATTATCGGACGTATGATTCATCCGAATATTGAAATTATGTCATTATTATATGTAATTGATGGTTGGGTTTTCCTGTATCTTCAGAAAAAAAGTATGATGTATAATTTAGAAGACAGTATCGCCAGTACCATACAACAGCAGGAAGTATACGGATACATTATTTTTGACAACGAATTAAAATATATGGGATGTAACAAAGTGGCGCAGAAAGTCTTTCCGGATATTGCTGAATGCAAGGTAGATAATGTACTGGAAGGGGCAGGGCAAATTAAAGTACTTACGGAGTGGTTACAGAAATATGTAAATGAAGGCAAAGATAAGTATCAACACAGGAACGGTGAGCAGTATTACGAAATAAAAGTCGGTAGGGTGTTGTATCGGGAACAAGCCAGAGGATATGTAATTGAAATTAAAGATGAAACAGACAGGTTGAAATATATGAGTCTGATTTCAAATTATAATAATGAATTATTGGCAAAGGTAAATGAGCAGACACAAGAGTTGAGAGAACATCAGCAAAAAATAGAAGAGCTTTATTTACAAACCGTAACGGCGTTGAGTGAAGCCGTGGATGCCAAAGACCGTTATACCAGCGGTCATTCCAAACGTGTAGCAGAATACTCCCGAATGATTGCAAAACGCTTAGGTAAAAGCGTACAAGAGCAGGAAGAAATATATCGTGCAGGTCTTTTACATGATGTGGGTAAAATCCGTATTCCGGTGGATATTATCAATAAAAAAGGAAAACTTACGGATGAGGAGTATAATATTATCAAAGTACATCCGGTGACGGGATATCATATCTTAAGCGGAATTTCGGGTAGTAAGCAGTTGGCCATTGCTGCTAAATATCACCATGAGAGATATGATGGTAAGGGATATCCGAATGGTCTTGCAGGAGAAAAAATTCCGGAAGTGGCAAGAATTCTGGGGGTGGCAGATTCTTATGACGCCATGACCAGTAACCGTAGTTATCGTAGCGGTCTTCCGCAAGAGGTGGTACGGGAAGAAATCATAAAAGGCCGCGGAACTCAGTTTGATCCTGAAATTGCAGATATTATGCTTCAGATGATAGAAGAAGACAAGGAATACAAAATGTGTCAGAATGATTTACAGCAGAAGACCATTTTGGTAGTAGATGATGAGCCTATGAATCATAAGATTCTGATGCATATTATGAGTGATGAGCCCAGATATAAAATAGTTGCGGTGACGGGAGGACAGGAAGCGTTAAAGGCATTGAATCATCAGGACTTTGATTTGATTATGTTGGATGTTATGATGCCGGAAATGGATGGATTGGAAACTTTGCGTCATATCAGAAAGATTTATAATACTCCTGTAGTACTTATGACAGGAAATAAAACGCTGGATACATCAACCGATTTCGCTGAATTGGGATGTAATGATTATATTACAAAACCTTTTCTGCCGTTGTTGATTAAAGAAGTGGTATATAATATGACAGAGAGGACTGTTGTAGGTAAATAACCTTATAAAAACTTGAAAAAAAGACTTTTACATTTAGGAAAGATATGCTATACTTGACCGAGAGCAGAAATTTTCGAAGGAGGCTTAACAATGAAACACATTAAGACTTTAAATACCAGAGACTATAAGAAATCTTTAAAGAAGGGCGGATGCGGCGAGTGCCAGACATCATGCCAGTCAGCATGTAAGACATCTTGCACTGTTGGTAATCAGAGCTGTGAACAGGCAAAATAAGATTGGTTGAAGATTAAGGGGGCAGCGTTTTAGGACGCTGCTCTTTGCACGTGGAGGAATATTAAGTGATACATCAGTATAAAAATAATGGCTACAATATTGTTCTGGATGTGAATAGCGGTTGTGTTCATGCAGTGGACGAACTTGTTTATGATGTGCTTCCGTTTTTTGAGGAAGAGAATAAGGACAATCGCACAGATGCAGATTATATGTATAGAAAAGTCTGTGCTTCGGATAAAACATTGTATACGGAGAACGAAGAAGGTATTCGTTGCAGAGCGACAGAAGAAGATTGTAAAGAAGCAGTAGAAGAAATTATTGCCTTGATTCATGAGGATATGCTTTTTGCAGAAGATATTTATGAGCCATATATTGATACTTTTAAAAATCGTCAACCGGTGGTGAAGGCTTTATGTCTTCACATTGCCCATGACTGTAACCTGGGTTGTAAATATTGTTTTGCGGAAGAAGGCGAATACCACGGCAGAAGAGCACTTATGAGCTTTGAGGTGGGAAAGAAGGCTTTGGATTTTCTGGTAAAAGAATCAGGCAGCAGAAGAAATTTGGAAGTGGATTTCTTCGGCGGAGAGCCTCTGATGAACTGGGAAGTAGTAAAACAGCTGGTTGAATACGGACGAAGTATTGAAGAAGCCAATAATAAAAAATTCCGTTTTACATTAACGACAAATGGTATGCTTTTGAATGATGAAATTCTTGAATTTGCCAATCGGGAAATGGGTAACCTTGTATTAAGCATTGACGGACGAAGAGAAATCAATGATTTTATGAGACCTACCAGGAACGGAAAAGGCTCTTCTTACGATATAATCGTGCCGAAATTCAAAAAGGCGGCAGAGAGTCGTAACCAGATGAATTATTATGTTAGAGGTACGTATACACATTATAATACGGATTTTTGTGAGGATGTACTTCATTTGGCGGATTTGGGCTTTGAACAGATTTCCGTGGAGCCGGTTGTAGCACCGGATACAGAAGGATATGCACTGAAAGAAGAAGATTTGCCGGTATTGTTTGAAAATTATGATAAGCTTGCAAAAGAAATGATTAAAAGAAGAAAAGAAGGAAGACCTTTTAATTTCTTCCATTTCATGATTGATTTATCCGGTGGTCCTTGTGTTGCAAAGAGACTTTCAGGATGTGGCTCCGGTTGTGAATACCTGGCAGTTACCCCTTGGGGTGATTTTTATCCCTGTCATCAGTTTGTAGGGGAAGAAGAATTCCTGATGGGTAATGTGGATGAGGGAATTTTAAGAAACGATATCAGGGAAATGTTCTCTGATTGTAATGTATATGCGAAAGAGAAGTGCAAAAATTGTTTTGCAAAGTTTTATTGCAGTGGAGGATGTGCTGCGAACTCATATCACTTCCATGGTCATATCAATGATGCATATGATATTGGTTGTGAATTGCAGAAGAAACGTATTGAATGTGCCATTATGATGGAAGTTGCTAAGAACGCTGACAACTAATCGGCAGAAGAACGGAGTGAAGAAACATGAATAAAACAGCAAAAATTATAAGCTTTTTCGCTATTATCCTTATAACGGTAGCAATGGGTTATATTGCTATAGTTGGTATAGGCGAGAATAAGACGGGTTCTATTTATGATGTTAAGCAGGGATTGGACTTGGCAGGTGGTGTCAGCATTACTTATGAGGTAGTAGGTGATGAGGAGCCTACTCAGGAAGAAATGAATGACACGGTGTTTAAGCTTCAGCAGAAGGTAGATTCCTACAGTACTGAAGCACAGGTTTATCCGGAGGGCGGTAATCGTATTAATATTGAAATTCCCGGTGTAAACAATGCGAATGAAATTTTGGAAGAATTAGGAAAGCCGGGAAGTTTGGTATTTATTGCAGAAACAGATGCTGCAGGAAATATTAACTACGAACCTTACGTTACAGAGGATGGAATGATTGTTTATCATGATGAAAAGTGGCATACTTTTGTTATGATAGCAGAAAATACGGCTGTAGAGTTTGATACCAAGACCGGTGCGATAGTTTTAGATGAATCCGGGGCGCCGATTCCCTTTGAATTAAATGAGGATACAAAAATATCTGTTCAATATCGTCTTACCAAAACTATGGAAGAGTTGGAAGCAGATGGTTCCATAATTTTAACGGGTAACGAGGTGCAAAGTGCCAAATCAGCACAGGAACAGGACCAGTACGGAAAAATACAGAATGTAGTAGCGTTATCTTTTAATGAAACCGGAACGAAAAGTTTTGCTACGGCAACAGCCCGTGCATTACAAAATGGTGAAACTATTGCAATTTATTATGATGATAAATTTATCAGTATTCCCGGTGTAAATTCGGTAATTAATGACGGACAGGCGATTGTAACTGGGCAGAGTAGTGCAGAAGAGGCAGAACGTCTTGCTTCTAATATTCGTAACGGAGCTTTAAAACTTAAATTACAGGAACTCCGTTCCAATGTGGTTGGCGCTCAACTGGGTTCGGAAGCTATTACTACCTGCTTGCAGGCTGCGATAATTGGTTTTGTCTTAGTAGCATTATTTATGATAGCAGTATATTTTTTGCCCGGTTTTGCCAGTGTGCTTGCATTGGTTTTATACGTATTTCTGATAATTATTACATTATCGTTATTTAATGATCAGATAACTTTAACTTTACCCGGTATTGCAGGTATTATTTTGTCTATTGGTATGGCGGTAGATGCTAATGTTATTATTTTTGCACGTATTCGTGAAGAACTTGCTACCGGTAAAACGGTGCAGAGTGCTGTTGATATGGGCTTTAAAAAGGCAACCTCATCAATTGTGGATGGTAATGTAACTACATTAATTGCTTCTATCGTATTGATTATTGCCGGAACCGGTACAGTAAAAGGTTTTGCATGGACATTAGCTATTGGTATTGTTTTGTCTATGTTTACGGCTATGGTCATTACCAGATTACTTTTGAATGGTTTTATTGCGATGGGATTGGATAACATCAAGTTGTTTGGTATCGCAAAAGAGCGTAAAACTTTTGATTTCTTATCTAAGGGCAAAATTTTTATGATTGTTTCCGTTCTTTGCATTGTCTTAGGCGGAGTATTTATGGGAATTCATCAGGGAACTTCAGGTTCGGCATTGAACTTAAGTCTTGAGTTCCAGGGCGGTACTTCTACAAGTTTAGTACTTGCGGAAGATATGAGTATTGAGGATATTGATACAAAGATTGTTCCCGGTATTGAGAAAATAACCGGAGACGGAAATGTTCAGGTACAAAAGGTTGAAGGCGGCAATGAAATTATAATTAAAACCCGTGAACTTGATGAAACAGAAAGACAGGAGTTAGAACAACTGTTTATCAAAGAACATGGTGTTGATGAAGGAACAATCCAAAGTCAGACAATCGGTGCCACCATTTCCGGAGAGATGAAGAAAGATTCCATTATTGCGGTATCTATTGCAGTAGTATGCATGCTGATTTATATATGGTTTAGATTCAGTGACTGGCGTTTTGGTATTTCTTCTGTATTGGCATTGTTGCATGACGTTTTGGTTGTATTGGCCTTTTATGCGATTGCCAGAGTTAGTGTGGGAAGTACATTTATCGCATGTATGCTAACGATAGTAGGTTATTCTATTAATGCAACGATTGTTATTTTTGACCGAATCCGTGAGAATTACAGAGAAGCTAAAGCAAAGGCGGATGAGTCTTATTTAAAGAAGCGTCAAAAAGATTCTTCACAATTTGAACTGAATTTAAAAGAAATTGTAAATAAGAGCATTACCCAGACATTATCAAGAAGTTTATTTACTTCGCTGACTACTTTTATCATGGTAGCTGCATTGTATGTTTTAGGTGTAACTTCCATTAAAGAGTTTGCCCTTCCGCTTATGGTAGGTATTGTCTGTGGAACTTATTCATCCGTATGTCTGGCAGGAAATCTGTGGTATTTCTTAAGAAATAAATTTCCGGTACGTGAAGGCGAAGAGGATGACGAATAGAATAATTTTGAAAAAAGTCCGTAAGGGCTTTTTTCTTGTAAAAGGAAAAGATTAAAATGGCACAATGGCGACTGGTAAGAAACGGAGCGGATTATGAGGCTCTTTCAAAAGAATACGGACTGGACCCGGTGATATTGCGTATTATGCGAAACAGAGGTATTACGGAAGCAGAACAAATAAATGAGTTTTTGGATGGTGATATCCGTACTTGCGATGATACGGAAGGCTTTTTAGATATGGATAAAGCGATTGTACATCTGGATTCTCTGAAAAGTAAAAACGCAAAATTACGAATTATCGGTGATTATGATATTGATGGTGTATGCAGTACTGCTATTTTATACAAAGGGCTTACCGCATACGGATTGCAGGTCGATTATGCCATTCCCCATCGTGTACTGGACGGATACGGAATTAATGTACATTTGGTAGAGAAAGCACATCAGGACGGTATAGACACAATTATTACCTGTGATAACGGAATTACCGCATTTGAAGCCTTAGAGAGAGCGGAAGAATTAGGCATTACTGTTATTGTTACGGATCATCACGATATACGTACTGAAAATATAGGTGGAGCAGAGATTGAGAAGTTTCCGAAAGCGAAAGCTTTAATAAATCCTAAAAGAAGAGCAAACAATTATGGCTTTACGGAAATTTGTGGTGCTTATGTGGCATATAAGTTAATTTCAAGAATGTTTAAATTTGGGAATGCAAAGCAGGAGGAAGTGCAGACTCTTCGGGAAGAATTACTGGTTTTGGCATCTTTTGCAACAGTGGGAGATGTAATGCCTTTGATAAAAGAGAACAGAACCCTTGTAAAATATGGACTGGAGCATATAAAAACATGTGCTAATATAGGTTTGCAGGCACTTATCCGGCAAAATAAGTTGGAAAACAGATCGATAAAAGCATACCATATTGGTTTTGTATTAGGACCTTGTTTAAATGCAAAAGGCCGTTTGGAATCTGCGGAACGTTCTTTGGAACTTTTATTATGCAGGGATAAAGAACAGGCAGACAGAATGTCTGTAGAACTGGTACAGACCAACGAAGAACGTAAAAAGCTAACGGATGAAGGCGTAAAAAGGGCTATTGAACAGGTGAGAGAGCAACATTTGCAGGATAATATTCTTGTTGTGTACCTGGAGAATTGCCATGAGAGTATTGCCGGTATTATCGCAGGAAGAGTAAGAGAGACATTTTATAAGCCGGCATGGATATTAACTGATGCACAGGATGGCCTGAAAGGGTCAGGACGTTCCATTGATGCATATGATATGCATAAAGGATTGTGTGAATGCGAGGATTTGTTGACACAGTTTGGCGGACATAAGCTGGCAGCAGGTGTATCTCTTCCGAAAGATAATTTGGATGCTTTTCGCAGAAGATTAAATAAAATGGCAGATTTGTCTCAGGAGGATTTGACAGAGGTTGTCAAGATAGATGTGGATTTACCTTTTGGATATGCCAATGTCAAATTTCTGGAGGAACTTGACAGATTGGAGCCTTTTGGTAAAAACAATGAAAAACCGGTTTTTGCGCAGGCAAATGTTACGTTTATCAGAGGAAGGATTTTTGGCTCCGGAAATAATGTTGCGGCTTTTTCGATAAAAGACAGTAAACAAAGGCGCTATGAGTTAAAGTATTTTGGAGATATTCCGGTATTTAATCGTTATCTGGATGAAAAATATGGTGAAGGAAGTGCATCACGCTTCTATTCGGGCGAAGGAGACTACCGAATGTCAGTGATATACTATCCGGATTTAAATACTTATAACGGTAGGATGGAAGTACAGTTGATTCTAAAGGATTATTCGTAAGCCTGCTATGGATTTAAAAGTATAAATATGTTATAATAATATGATTATTATATTTTGTTCGGATTATGGTTTAAAGCATATATTAAGAGTGTATTCCTGAGGGGAGAATGGTATGGCTCAATTATTGTATTTATTAGAGAAACTTTCATATGAATGTATCAAAGGCAGTCTTGAAAAAGAGATTTGTGCTGTATGTTATGATTCCCGTAAGGTGACGCAGGGAGCACTTTTTATCTGCATTGAAGGAAGTAATTTTGACGGACATTCCGTAGCTTCTGAAGTGGTTAACAGAGGTGCAGTCTGCCTTGTGGTATCCAAGGCGGTGGAAGTACCGGAATCTTCCGACGTAACTATTATCCGGGTGGAAGATACCCGCTATGCAATGGCTTTTATCTCTGCCGCATATTTCGGACATCCGGCAGAGAAAATGAAGGTAATCGGTATTACCGGAACCAAAGGAAAAACTACCACCACCTATATGGTACGTTCCATTTTGGAAAATGCAGGTATGAAGGTTGGTTTGGTAGGTACCATTGAAACCATAATTGGTGAGGAAAGAATACCGGCGTTAAATACAACACCCGAGTCCTATATTCTTCAGGAATATTTTGCAAGGATGGCAGAAGAAGGTTGTGATGCGGTGGTTATGGAGGTTTCCTCCCAGGGACTTATGATGCATAGAACACAAGGTTTTTTGTTTGATTTAGGTATTTTTACCAATTTGGAGCCTGATCACATCGGACCCAATGAGCATGAAAGTTTTGAAGAATATATGGCTTGTAAAGGCCTTTTGTTTAAACAGTGTAAAGTGGGCATTGTGAATGCAGATGATAAGCATGTAAAAGAACTTTTATCAGGGCATACCTGTGAAGTGGAAACCTATGGTTTTACAGAGGAAGCAAATTTACGTGCTGAAAATGTGGAACTATACCGCGAAGATGGTGAATTAGGCGTAAAATTTAGTGTATCCGGGAAGCTGAATACGGATATAAAAGTACCCAGCCCCGGACGTTTCAGTGTATACAATGCTTTGACGGCAATTGCAATTTGCAGACATTTTCACGTGAAAGAAGAACGTATGAAAGAGGCCTTGTTAAAGGCTCACGTTAAGGGAAGAATTGAAATGATTCCCATTTCAACGGAATTTTCGCTGATGATAGATTATGCTCATAATGCCATGTCGTTGGAAAGTCTTTTAACTACTTTAAAAGAATATAATCCTAAGCGTCTGGTTTGTTTGTTTGGTTGCGGAGGAAACCGTTCCAAATTACGACGCTTTGAAATGGGTGAAGTCAGTGGCAGATTGGCAGATTTGACCATCATTACTTCGGATAATCCCCGTTTTGAGAAGCCGGAGGATATTATAGCAGATATTCGTACCGGTATTGAAAAAACAACCGGAGCTTATGTAGAGGTGATTAATCGTAAGGATGCCATCGCTTATGCAATTCATCATGCGCAACCGGGAGATATTATTGTGCTTGCAGGAAAAGGTCATGAGGACTATCAGGAAATTGAAGGAAAGAAGTATCCTATGGATGAACGGGTACTGATTCAGGAGATTTTGGAAGAAGACAGGGCAAAACAGTAAATGCATACTTGAGGAAGTTCTATGAGAAAGGGTATGCAGGTTTGGAAATAAAATGCAACGGAAAGGGAGGAGAAGGATATGTCATATGCGCAGGTTATTGTAGATATATCCCATGAAAATGTTGACCGCCCTTTCAGTTACAGAATACCGGAACATCTGAGGGAGCAGATTGTTCTCGGAAGTAAGGTTGAAATCCCCTTTGGCAAAAGTAACCGACTGATTACCGGTTATGTGGTGGATTTTAGTGAACGGACTGATTATGACGAAAGTCGAATAAAAGATATTTCTTCAGTTTGTGAAAAAAGCATTACAGCGGAAGAGAGATTAATCAGTCTTGCTGCTTTTATCAAGGAAAAATACGGTTCTACCATGATTACAGCTTTGAAAACGGTTTTGCCGGTGAAAAAAGTAACAAAGGCGTTGGAAAAAAAGTCTGTGATAGCCGTATGGGAAGCTAGGGAACTTAGCGAAGCAGCACGAGAGGCAGAGCGAAAAAGTCAGCGTGCCAAAGCAAGACTTTTGGATGCTTTATGTGAAAGTCCGAGAATTGATTATTCTTTGGTCACAGGTAAGTTGAATGTCAGCGCCCAAACAATACTGTCTTTACAGAAACAGGGAATTATTGAAATAGAAGTTGAACGAAGTTACCGGAATCCGGTTTCATTTCGCGAGGAACAAGCACCGAAGCTGATTCTGAGTGATAAACAGCAATATATTGTAGACGAGATTGAAAAGGACTATGCCGGGGATAGGCCGGGGACTTATCTGATACACGGAATTACGGGTAGCGGTAAGACGGAAGTTTATATGGAGCTTATTGCGAAGAGAATTGAGCAGGGACAGCAGGCAATTTTCTTAATTCCTGAAATTTCCCTGACTTACCAGAATGTGATTCGTTTTTACAGGAGATTTGGAGACAAGGTATCCATTATGCATTCAAAGCTATCTCAAGGTGAGAGGCACGATCAGATGGAAAGAGCCAAAAGAGGCGAAACGAGCATTATGATTGGTCCCCGTTCCGCCTTGTTCACTCCGTTTTCAAACTTGGGAATTATCATTATAGATGAGGAACATGAGGGTACTTATAAAAGTGAGACTATGCCTAAGTATCATGCCAGAGAAGTGGCTTGTGAAATGGCAAAAAGAGCAGGGGCGGCAGTTGTGCTTGGTTCGGCTACCCCTTCTTTAGAAAGCTATAGCAAAGCGCAAAAAGGAGAATATCGTCTTTTTACCTTAAAAGAACGTCTGACAGGCGGAACGCTTGCTAATGTAAATATTGTAGACTTGCGTCAGGAGTTAAAAGAAGGAAATAAAAGTATTTTCAGTCACCGTTTGAAGGAACTGATGGAGGACAGGCTGGAAAAGGGCGAGCAGATTATGCTGTTTTTAAATCGTCGCGGATATTCCGGATTTGTATCCTGTCGAAGCTGTGGCGAAGTTATAAAATGTCCTCATTGTGATGTTTCCTTGTCGGAGCATCGCGGAAACAAAATGGTATGTCACTATTGCGGTTATGAACAGACGGCGGTGCATAAATGCCCTGCTTGCGGTTCGAATAAGATAGCCGGCTTTAAGGCAGGAACCCAACAGATTGAAGAGGCTATTCACAGACAGTTTCCCCAGGCATGCGTACTTCGAATGGATGCGGATACTACCAAAAATAAGGATGATTATGAAACGATTCTGTCAAAGTTTTCCAATAGGGAAGCGGATATTTTATTGGGAACCCAGATGATTGTCAAAGGACATGATTTTCCGGGGGTTACACTGATGGGAATCCTGGCGGCGGATTTGTCACTATCAGATCATGACTTCCGTTCTTCGGAGCGAACTTTTCAATTATTGACCCAGGCTGCAGGAAGGGCAGGAAGAGGGCAACTTCCCGGCGAGGTTATTATACAGACTTATCAGCCGGAACATTATGCAATCGTTCATGCGGCGGCTCAGGATTATGAAAGCTTTTATGAAGAGGAGTTATTATACAGGGAATTTCTTATGTATCCGCCGGCGGCAAACATGATGGCCGTGCAGTTAACAGGTCCTGACGAAAAAGGATTAGAGCAGTTGGCAAAACGGTTGGCAGATGAAATTACCAAAATGGAATTTGAAACGTTACCGATGCAAATCGGTCCGGCAAAAGCGGCATTAAGCAAAAAGAGCGATTTATACCGTCAGGTAATATACTATAAGCATAAGGATTATGAGGAACTGGTTAAAGTTAAGGACAAAATGGAAGAATGTGTCCGACTTTGGGAAGTCAAAAAAGAAAATGTACAGTTTGATTTTAATCCGATAAATACTTTTTAATTTGCCTAAAGGCAAGATGGGAGGAAACAATGGCACTTAGAAAAGTCAGAGTAATGGGAGATGAAGTTTTAAATCAGGTATGTAAGGAGGTAAAAGAAATTACTCCCCGTACCATGATGTTAATTGAAGATATGCTGGATACCATGTATGATTCAAACGGCGTAGGTTTAGCAGCGCCTCAGGTAGGTGTTTTAAAAAGAATTGTGGTGATTGATGTTTCAGAAAACGGTGATGAGCCGATTGTTATGATTAATCCCAAAATTCTTGAAACATCGGGAGAACAGACCGGTAGTGAAGGATGCCTTTCCGTTCCGGGTAAAGCGGGAAATGTTACAAGACCCAACTACGTTAAAGCGTTGGCTTATGACGAGAATATGGAGCCTTTTGAAATTGAAGGAACCGAATTGCTTGCGAGAGCCATCTGCCATGAATTGGATCATTTGGAAGGTAAGCTTTATGTAGAAAAGGTCGAAGGACCTTTGCAGGATGTGGACATGGATGAAGATTAAGTTTGTCAAATGAGCGCAGGCTTAATAAAATAAGCAATTATAAAAGCAATGTGAGGATTCTGAATGAAAGTAGTTTATATGGGAACTCCCGATTTTGCAGTGGGAGCATTAGAAAGTATCATAAAGGCAGGACATGAGGTTGTTTTAGTGGTTACTCAGCCCGATAAACCCAAGGGCCGTGGAAAAGAGATGCAGATGACACCTGTAAAGCAGTGCGCTCTTGCCCATGATATTCCTGTTTTTCAACCGGTTAAAATTAAAGAAAAGGATGCGGTCGATTATCTTAAGACCTTTGAAGCGGATATTTTTGTGGTTGCAGCTTTTGGACAGATTTTATCATCAGAAATTCTGCATATGCCAAAGTATGGTTGCGTTAATATTCATGCATCACTTTTACCTATGTATCGTGGGGCGGCTCCTATTCAGGCGGTTATTATTAACAAAGAAAAAGAAACCGGTGTGACCATTATGCAGATGGATGAAGGTTTGGATACCGGAGACATGCTTATGAAGGAAGTGATTCCCATTGAAGCTGATGAGACCGGTGAAAGCTTACATGATAAGTTAAGTGAACTGGGTGCAAACATGATTGTGAAAGCTTTGGCTGCAATTGAAGACGGTAGTATTACGGCAACCCCACAAGGGGATGGAAAGACCTGTTACGCCTCCATGTTAAAGAAGGAGATGGGATGCATTGATTGGAACAAATCGGCAGATGATATTGAACATCTGGTAAGAGGTTTGTATCCTTGGCCCGGAACCTACACTTTCTTAAACGGTAAGATGATGAAATTATGTAAGGTGGCTTTAAGCGAAGTACCTGTTGATGGTAAGCCCGGAGAAATCTGTCTGGTTACAAAGGATTGTCTTGCCGTAAATACAGGCGAAGGGACACTTGAAATCAGGGAACTTCAACCTGAGGGGAAGAAAAGAATGACAGTACATGATTTTTTATTGGGCAATCGGCTTGAAAAAGGCATGTACTTTAAGATGAACAGATAATAGGCTTTTACAAAGCCGCAGGAGGGAATATGCCCCAGGAAAAGGATGATCTGCTTTTAAGACAATTAGTACTGGAAACTTTATTGGAAGTAAGCAGCAAGGGAGAATATATCAATATTGTTCTAAAAGGAGTACTGGATAAATACAATTATCTGGACAGCAAGAAGAAAGCTTTTATGAAAAAATTAGCTACGGGCTGTCTGGAACGAAAAATAGAATTGGATTATATTATTGATTATTTTTCTAAGACAAAGACGGTCAAGATGAAACCGGTGATTCGTCTGATTATGGAGATGGGTGTTTACCAGATTCTGTATATGGATAATGTGTATGATACAGCGGCTTGTAATATGGCGGTAAGTCTTGCTAAGAAAAAAGGATTTCATGGACTGACGGGTTTTGTAAACGGTGTATTAAGAACTGTGTGTCGGGAAAAAGACAATATCAGCTATCCGAAAAAAGAGGATGATTATCTTAAATATGCCACTATACGTTATTCCATGCCGGAGTGGATCGTAAAGCTTTGGCTGGAACAATACGGTGAAGCGGTTACGGAAACCATGCTGGAAGCAGTTCTGCAGGAGAATGTGGTAACGGTACGTGTGGATGAAAATCTTGAAGCAATGAAGCAAAATGAATTGTTGCTCAGATGGAAAGAAGCAGGAATAAAAGTAGAGAAGCATCCATATCTTCCGTATGCTTTTACCTTAGTGGGGACATCTTCCATACAGGGCTTGTATGGTTATAAAGAGGGCTATTTTACCGTGCAGGATGTCAGCTCTATGTTGGTATGTGAATGTGCCGGAATTTGTAAAGATGATATTATCATAGACACTTGTGCGGCACCCGGTGGTAAAACCATGCATGCTGCCACCAAATTGCAGGGAAGCGGTATGGTACATTCATGTGATGTGACGGAATACAAAGCAGAAAAAATACAAGAAAACATTACCCGTATGGGATATGAGAATATTACCGTTCATGTTGCGGACGCTACGAAAGAAGTGACGGAATTTATAGAAGTAGCAGATGTAGTGTTGGTTGATGTGCCTTGCTCTGGTCTTGGTGTGCTTGGCAAGAAAGCCGATATTAAGTATCGTATTACAAGAGAGCAGACGGAAGAAATTGTTACGTTACAAAGGAAAATATTAACCAATATATATAAATACGTAAAAAAGGGCGGTACAATTATTTACAGCACATGTACCGTAAATAAAGCAGAAAACAATGACAATGTAAAATGGATGATTGAGAATCTTCCTTTGGAAGTGGTTCCTTTGAGAGAGGAATTACCGGAGGCATTGAAGCCTTTTGTGGGAGAAGACGGAACCCTGCAGTTGTTTAAGGGAGTTCATAAATGCGACGGATTTTACATTGCAAAGCTAAGAAGGATTTAAAACAATGGTCGATATTAAATCGCTGACCTTACAGGAATTAAAAATCGAATTAACAGCCATGGGTGAAAAAGCATTTCGAGCCGGTCAAATGTATGACTGGATGCATAAAAGATTGGCCAGGAGTTTTGATGAAATGACCAATTTATCCCAGAGCTTAAGAGAAACCTGTAAGACGCGTTTTCATTATGTTACATTAAATACAGTACAGGTACAGGAGTCTAAGATTGACGGAACTAAGAAGTTTTTATTTGAACTTCCTGACGGCAATTTGGTTGAAAGCGTTTGGATGAAGTATCATCATGGGAATTCTGTATGTATCTCTTCACAGGTAGGCTGCAAAATGGGGTGCCGGTTCTGTGCATCCACTTTGGACGGATGGGAGAGAAATCTTACACCTTCCGAGATGTTGGAACAGATTTACGCCATTACCGTATTGACGGGAGAACGCGTATCCAATGTGGTTGTAATGGGAACCGGAGAACCTATGGATAATTATGATAATCTGGTTCGTTTTATTAAGCTTTTAACTGATGAGAATGGTTTGAATATCAGTCAGAGAAATATAACGGTTTCAACCTGTGGCATTGTGCCGGAGATTCGTCAACTGGCCGATGAGGGATTACAGATTACGCTGGCGCTTTCCCTGCATGCACCTAATGATGAGAAACGCAAGGAATTGATGCCCATTGCCAAGAAATATTCCTTGGAAGAGGTGTTAGAGGCCTGTGATTACTATTTTGAAAAGACAGGTAGGCGTATCAGTTTTGAGTATGCACTGGTAGGCGGCGTAAATGATAATGAAAGAGAAGCAGAAGAGTTGATTTCTCTTTTACAGGGAAGAAATTGTCATGTTAATTTGATTCCCGTAAACCCCATAAAAGAAAGAGATTATGTCTCTACCAACCGCCAAAATACGGAGCGGTTTAAAAATAAACTTGAAAAAAGTAAAATTCAATGTACAATAAGAAGGGAAATGGGCAGAGATATTGATGGTGCCTGTGGACAACTTAGAAGACGTCATGTTCAGAAAGAACAGTAGGAGGATATAGCCGTGATAAGGGCATTTTCCGTAACGGACATAGGAAGGAAAAGACAACTGAATCAGGATTTTGTTTTTACATCCGAACTGCCGCTTGGGTGTCTCCCAAATCTTTTTGTGGTAGCGGACGGTATGGGAGGTCACAAAGCAGGAGATTTTGCTTCTAAATATACGGTGGAAACCATTGTAGAAGAAGTGGGTAAAGCCAGAAACAAGGAACCGATAGAAATTTTACAGACTGCCATACAGCGTGCCAATCAGAGAGTAAGGCGTAAGGCAATGGAAGATGAAAATATGGTCGGTATGGGAACCACAGTAGTAGCATCCACATATAAAGACGGCATTCTATATGTGGCCAATGTAGGGGACAGCAGACTATATGTTATCAACGATGAAATACGGCAGATTACCAGAGACCATTCCTATGTGGAAGAAATGGTTCGTATGGGTAACCTTGACAGGGTATCCGCAAGAAACCACCCGGATAAAAATATTATTACCAGAGCAGTAGGTGCTATGGATACAATAAATGTGGATTTCTTTGAGGTAGAGCTAAAAAAAGGAGATATTGTATTGATGTGCTCAGATGGTCTTACCAATATGATAGAGGATGAAGAAATCTTAAATATATTAAAAAGGGAAAAAGGTCTGGAACATAAGGCAGAGGAACTGATAAAGATTGCCAACAACAATGGCGGAAAAGATAATATAGCCGTTGTGTTGATGGAACAGATATAGTTGTGAGGTAAGTTATGATAAAAATGGGTATGATGATAGGAGACCGCTATGAGATTTTAGAATCCATAGGAACCGGCGGAATGTCAGATGTATACAAAGCAAAATGCCATAAATTAAACCGTTTTGTAGCGGTAAAAGTTTTAAAGCAGGAGTTTAGTGAGAGTACTGAGTTTGTATCCAAATTCCGTACAGAGGCGCAGGCTGCTGCAGGCTTAATGCATCCTAATATTGTGAATGTATATGATGTTGGTGAAGAAAACGGCATCAATTATATTGTTATGGAGCTGGTAGAAGGCATTACCTTAAAACGTTATATTGAAAAGAAAGCACGTCTTTCCGTAAAAGAGGCTGTCAGCATCGCCATTCAGATATCTATGGGTATCGAAGCTGCACATAACAATAATATTATCCATCGCGATATTAAGCCTCAGAATATTATTATCAGTAAAGAAGGTAAGGTAAAAGTAACTGATTTTGGTATTGCAAAAGCAGCTACCAGCAATACTATTACTTCTAACGTAATGGGAAGTGTTCATTATACTTCACCGGAACAGGCGAGAGGCGGTTTCAGTGATGAAAAGAGCGACATTTATTCTCTCGGTATTACCATGTTTGAAATGCTTACGGGTCGCGTTCCTTTTAACGGAGATACTACAGTGGCAATTGCTATTAAGCATATTCAGGAAGAAATGCCTTCTCCCCGTAATTATGTACCTGAGATACCTATCAGTGTAGAGCAGATTGTTTTGAAGTGTACTCAGAAGAGTCCGGACCGACGTTATCAGAAAATGCCCGAACTTGTGGAGGATTTAAAGAAATCATTAATCAGCCCCAACGAAGATTTTGTGAAACTTGCGGCAGCAGAGAAGAGCGCTGTAACCAAAGCAATGTCTGATAAAGAGAGAGAGCAGATAAAACGTAATTCTGTAGTAAAAACCGATGCAGTTATTACTGCAGCGGCAGCAGGCGGCATTGCGTTACAGAATACCGATAAAATGGATGCCCCCAAAACAGTTGCTCAGAAGAAGGCAGCACAGTCAGCTGCTACGGATAAGAAGAGTGCTGTAATCAGTGAGCGTCAAAAGAGGGCTCGTAAGGAAGAAGAACTTGCAACAAGAAAGAAAACAGTTTCAAAACCGAAGAAGCCTCAAACCGATACTTATGAGGATGACGACGAAGATTCTCCCATGGAGAAATTAAAAACCGTTCTGATTATCGTAGGTGCTGTGTTAATCGGTTGCATAATTCTTTATTTTGCAGGATTGGCAGCAGGAATTTTCGGTAACGGAAATGATAAACAGAAGGCAGAAATGGTAAATGTACCAAATGTAATAGGAGATACTTTGGAGGATGCCAAAACTGCTTTGGAAATGGTGGATTTAAAATATGATATAGAATATGTTCCTTCTGAGGGAACAGCAGAAAATATTGTTATATCTACAATACCTACAGCGAATGCGGAAGTTGAAGAGGGGACAGAGGTGCTGTTAACCGTTTGCATGAATGGTGAAGGCGTGGAGGTTCCTTCTGTTCTCAATTATTCAGAAGCAGAGGCTACGGCACTACTTGAAAAAGAAGGATTTGTTGTAGAAAAGATAGAAGAACACCACGATGAAATTGTAAAAGGAAATGTGATTTCGCAAACACCGGAAGCGGGAAGTGTCATGAGCCGTGAAGGAACCGTTACCATTATAATCAGTAGCGGTAAATTAAAAACGGATGTTTCCATGCCGAATCTTATCGGTATGAGTGAAGAAGAAGCAAAGCAGGCATTAACTGATTTGGGCCTGGTATGTAAGTCTGTCAGTGAAGAATATAGTGATACTGTTGAATCGGGCAAGGTATGTTACCAAAGTTATACCGAAGGCTCCAGTATTGATGAAGGTACAGAAATTGATTTAAAATTAAGTCTCGGACCTGAACCCAGATATTATAATTTTAATCATCATGTTGCGGCACCGCCACGCTATACAGGAGGAACAGCGACGGTAATTCTTACTGCACCTGACGGAAGTGAGTTGTGGAATTCCACTACGGCATCTTTCCCGGTACAGATTAATTTGAGTAATATTTATGCTGTTCCAAAGGGAACGTTAACCATTACCTATACAGTTTATGTGCAGGAAGAGGTTTATGATGCGGCCGGAAATGTAACAATTCAGAATGTGCCGGCACAGGATTCTTACACATATGAGGTTACATTTGAATAATGGCGGAAAGAATGGAAGAGAAGGAAATTAAAAGAGGCAGAATTATTAAAGGAATTGCCGGTTTTTATTATGTACATGTGCCTCATGAAGGCGTGTATGAATGTAAGGCGAAAGGAATCTTTCGCAAAGACGGCAAAAAGCCCTTAGTGGGAGATGATGTTGAACTAAAGTGCTTGGATGTTGACAAAATGCTTGGAAACATCACGGCACTTTTGCCGCGTAAAAGCGAATTGATAAGACCTTCAGTGGCTAATATAGATCAGGCTCTGATTGTATTTGCAATTACAAAACCTACACCGAATTTTAATCTGTTGGATCGCTTTTTGATTATGATGCAGAGTCAGGGATTAAATTGTACAATTTGCTTTAATAAAAGTGATATTGCAGATGAAAAAGAAATCGAAGAAATCAGACAGGCATATGAAGCATGTGGTAATCAGGTATTGTTTGTCAGTGCCCGTGAAGAAATCGGTTTGGAAGAAGTGCGTTCCGCAATTACAAATAAGACAACGGCAGTAGCAGGACCCAGCGGTGTCGGAAAGTCATCATTGATAAACAAATTGTGCGGTTACGAGATGATGCAAACCGGAGAAATCAGCCAAAAGATTGGACGAGGTAAGCATACTACCAGACATACGGAGCTTTTTGCGGCGGAGCAGATTGGTGAAGAGACTTATTTGATGGATACGCCGGGATTTAGTTCTTTAATGGTTTTTTTGGAGGATAAGTCTGACTTGTGTCGTTATTATCCTGAATTCGATGATTATGAAGTAAATTGCAAATTTCAGGGATGTTCGCACATCAGTGAACCGGTGTGCGGAATTAAGGAAGCATTGAAAGAAGGAAAGATTAGTTCTTTGCGATATGAAAATTATAAACTTCTTTATGAAGAATTGAAGTTACAGAAGAAATATTAAACAGGAGAAAAGTGATGAAGGAAAGAATTCTTGCCCCCTCAATTTTATCGGCAGATTTTACAAAGTTAGGGGAAGAAATTAAAAGAGTAGAGGAAGCAGGCGCGAAGTATTTACATTTTGATGTAATGGATGGTATGTTTGTACCTTCCATATCTTTTGGTATGCCTGTTTTAAAATCAATTCGTAAGGCATCGGATATTGTATATGATGTTCATTTGATGATTGTTGAGCCGGAGCGTTATGTGGAGTATTTCCGCAATTCCGGAGCGGATTTAATTACTGTTCATATTGAAACATTAAAAGAGCCTGAGGTGGTTTTAAAACAAATCAAAGATTTAGGCGCTAAGGTGGGACTTGCCATAAATCCAGAAACCGAGGTGGAGAAGGTATATCCTTATCTTCATCTAATTGATATGGCATTGGTTATGACCGTACATCCCGGTTTCGGCGGACAGAAGTATATTCATGATTGTACAGCTAAGATTGCGGCGTTGGCAGCTAAAAGAGATGAATTTAGTCTGGATTATGACATTGAAGTGGATGGCGGTATTGGTGAAAGTACCATTGATGAAGCAATGGATGCCGGAGCAAATATTTTAGTGGCTGGCTCTAGTGTATACAGCGGAGATGCTTATGAGAATGCTAAGAAGTTGATTGCAAAGTTTTAAGCTTCTGTTTTTAGAATAGGATAAAGGATATTATCTTTTAAGCGATAAATAAAATTAAAAGAGGATAAAGGAATGAAAATTTTTGAAAAATATCGGGAAATAATCATTTACTTAATTGTGGGTGTGCTTACAACCATTGTTTCCTGGGGGGCATGTTTTGTGGCTAAGTTGTTTTTAGACCCGACACAGGAACTTCAGAATTTTATTATAAACACTATCGGCTGGGTAGCAGGTGTGGTTTTTGCTTATCCCTTAAACCGTAAATGGGTGTTTAAGAGTAACAATGATAAAATTGTGAAAGAGTTCATGGGATTTGCAAGCTCAAGACTTTCTACATGGATTTTGGATATTTTGATTATGTGGTTCTTTGTGAATATTTGCCCGTTAAATAATCTTATCATAAAAGTATGCAATTGGTTGAATATCAGTCTGGCGACTGCTGATATTGATTCCGTGAATTATTGGGTTGTTAAAATCTGTATTTCAGCAGTTTTAGTAACCATTCTGAATTATGTGTTCAGTAAGCTGCTTATTTTTAAAAAGTCGAAGAAAGCATCTGATACAGAATAGAATATATGCGGCAGGGAAGGATAAAAATCTATTTTTAATAGAAGATTGTACTTTTTTGCCGCTTTGTGTTATAGTAAACATTGTTTGAAAAGATTTTTATGATGATTTGTTAATATAAGGAGGCAATAAAGTTATGAAGCTGGGCATAGTAGGACTTCCTAACGTAGGTAAAAGTACATTATTCAATTCATTAACCAAGGCAGGCGCAGAATCGGCAAATTATCCCTTCTGTACCATAGATCCGAACGTAGGTATCGTATCTGTACCGGATGAACGTATTAAGAAGTTGGGTGAGTTATACAGCACCAAGAAGGTAACACCGGCGGTAATTGAATTTGTTGATATTGCAGGCCTTGTAAAAGGTGCATCCAAAGGTGAAGGTTTAGGAAATCAGTTCCTTAGCAATATCCGTGAGGTAGATGCTATTGTGCATGTGGTACGTTGTTTTGAGGACAGTAACGTTGTTCATGTGGATGGAAGTGTATCTCCCGTAAGAGATATTGAAACCATTAACTTGGAATTGGTATTTTCAGATATTGAAATTTTGGAAAGAAGAATCGCTAAGACAAGTAAGGGAGCAAGAAATGATAAAACTCTTGCTAAAGAACTTGCATTACTTGAAAGAGTAAAAGCGTTCTTGGAGGAAGGTAAGCTTGCGAAGGCTTTTGAAACGGAAGACGAGGATGAGGCCGACTGGTTAAAGTCATATAACTTATTAACTGCTAAGCCTGTTATCTATGCGGCAAATGTAGCAGAAGATGATTTGGCAAACGATGGTGCAGACAATGTCCATGTACAGGCAGTACGTAGCTTCGCAAAAGAAGATGGCAGTGAAGTATTTGTTATTTGTGCCCAGATTGAGCAGGAAATCGCAGAGTTGGATGATGAAGAAAAAGCAATGTTCTTGGAAGATTTAGGACTGTCAGAATCCGGTCTTGAGAAGTTGATTGCAGCAAGTTACCGTATTTTAGGCTTAATCAGTTTCTTAACCGCAGGTGAAGATGAGTGTCGTGCATGGACCATTAAAGTAGGAACAAAGGCACCGCAGGCGGCCGGTAAAATTCACACTGATTTTGAAAGAGGATTTATTAAGGCCGAAGTAGTATCTTATGAGAATTTAATGGAACAGGGTTCTATTGCGGCAGCAAAAGAAAAAGGACTTGTTGGTCTTGAAGGTAAAGAATATGTAGTTAAAGACGGCGATGTAATTCTCTTTAGGTTTAATGTATAAGCATTGAAATTGTATTACAGAAACATTACGAACTTTTTACAACTTTATTACAATTGTTACAGAATCTATTACGAAAGTATGACATTTTCACCTGAATTTGTCATACTTTTTTAATATTTCCGACTTATTTAAACAAATGTCATTTTTTTCGCAAAAAATGCTTGACTTTACAGTTTTTACCAGTTATTTTATTGGCGACTATTCAAAATAAATTGTTACAAAGAAAAATGGTGTATTTAGTGTAAAAATTACTGGTTATACAGAGGGATTTTATGATGAAGAAAAATGGATTTGCAGTTATATTTGTATTATGTATTTTTTTAATCGGTTGTCGTCAGGATGGGATAACAGATAACAGCGAGAGCGTGAATTCGGAAGAACATTCATTTACTGTTAGTGTGGCGGATAATGAATCGGAATCCGAAGATAAGGAATATGAAGAAGCACAACTTGAATGGGAAGGGGATAAGGCAGAAGTATCCGCATATTATCTGTATCGTATTGATGAAGAAAAGTCATTTGTGATTGATTATACAACGGAGGAATATTTGAACCTTATCATTAAGGCAGATTCCAATGAAATTGAAATCGGCGGTAATTATATTACACTAACGAAAGCATATTTACTACAAACGGATTCCGGATATTTCCTTCTTCTGGAAACTGATGAAAACTATGATATGGATGAAAAGTTATGGCTTTTTGAAATAAAAGACGGTCAGGTTACACAGTGTGGGGAACCGATATTAGCGAAGCTTGACCATACATTTTTGTGGAGTTATGAAAATATCCGTTGTCATGAAATTGTGAATATATTAGACCGGATGACAGAAGCGGAATATGCAGCTTGTGCGTATGATTCTATTTATCAGCGTAAGTACTACAAAATTGCGAACGGACAGTTGGTGGCAGTGGAAGAACTTACGGAAACAGAAGTTATCAAAACGGACTTACATACCTATAAAGCAACGATGTTTCGCAATGCAGAGACGGAAGAAGTTGTACGTTGGGAAATGGAAATTTATGATGGTGACACCTTGTTACAAACGATATATTATGGACATGACGAAAATGTATCCTGCATTCCGGACCTGGATAAATTGATTTGGGAAGAAGATGTGAATTTTGATGGCGCAAAAGATATATTAATCTGGCAGGGACATTATGGTACTCACGGGGACTTGGGATATCGCTGTTATCTTGCAGATGCAGACAGAGGATTGTATGAATTGTGTCCGGAATTTCAAAAAATTCCAAACCCCAAGGTAGACGGGACTCAGAAACTGATTTGCGGATGGAACAGAAGCGGTGCAACTTACGAGGACACCTTTTATTGTTATGACGGGCATACCTTTGTTCTGGCAAGAAGAGATATATACGTATGGGATGAAGCAAGTAACCAATATCAACAGATTTGTTCTTTGGATGCAAACGTAGCGGTATATACAGAAAATGACTATGCTTTGGTTGGTACCTTCGAAGGAACAAGCGGTCGGGAATATAGTTTTAACATATATACCAGTATGGATGGAGTCGGTGAATGTGTTGATATTGGAAATATTGTAGAAATTCCTACAGATGAATCAGAACAACCATGGAATTATATGTTACTTTATAAAATCAGTGAGGGGCAGTATTTTGTATTTGATGATAAAGAAATGAAGCCTTATTATTTGTTTGCTGAATTGCAGAATGATACATGGACGATTCAGATTCGGGACAAGGATGGAAATGTATTGGATACTTTGACACAGACCTGGCATTATGAGTACTAGTTATGAATAAAAAGTTTCTAAACTATAATAAATGATGGTAAATGAGTGGAGAAAAAGAAATGATGATCAAAAGGCGCTTAATATGGATGCTGTTTGTAATATTAATGCTATCTTTGTGCGGATGCGATATAAAAGAGAATATTTCAGAAGCGGGCTTGGAAGAATCAAGTATAGAAAGCAGTATGACAGTAAATGTAGAAACAGAGAACGTGTCATCGGAAGAAGAGGTGACTTGTGAATCTTCTGAGAAGGAAGAAGAAAGTATTGAGCCTGAAAGCAATACAGAAGACGCGGAAAACGAAGAAGCAGGTGCAGGACAGAAGCCGGAGGATGTATACGGGAATAAGGTTTGTCAGGTCGAGCCTGTAAAACCAACCGGACCATCAGTGGAATCAACGTGCAATGTGGATACGTTGCCTGAAATGAATAATAAATTATATGCAAAGTGGGAGAATAATATCTATTACAGAAGATATAATGCTGCAAGTATGAAAGAAGGTGAACTTTGGGCAGACTTTGGGTATTCAGAGGAACCACTGGTAGAGAAAGACTTAATGTGCATGGATGTAAACGGAAATATAACTTGTGTCGGTAAGGATTACGGATTTGGTTCTATGTATATTGCAAAGATGCAGGATAAGGGACCGCGTATTATTTCTACCAGAATTACCAATGAGGGAGATTGGCAGATATATTCTTGTGATTTGACAGGCGGAAATATTGAGCCCCTTTATGATGGTGAAAAATATTTATCAATTCACGGAATGCATAATGGCCGAATTTTCTTTAAAAATGACTATGTATTATATGTTATGGATACTGCCACGGGTTCGGTGAGTGAAGTTCCTGATTCGGGATGGGGAGAATGGATTGCTTATGATGATAGTGTGGCATATTTTAGAACAGCAGATTCGAGCACAACTGAGATACGTGCATACTATTTTGATTCAAAAGAAAGTAAGGTTCTGGCACAGGTTTATTGGTTAGAACTGCTTAGTGACGGAGACAAAAGCTGGTATCAGGATAGTACTCCATGGGGAGGACCAAGTGTGGTAGAAGATGCTGAATTGATTGGAAATGAATTATACTTTCAACTTGTAAGTTATGCCGGAACTTCGCATGTGCCTCAATATGGAGCAATTTTTAAATTGGATTTGGATACAAATACTTGTATGAAGATTGCATATACGGAAGGCGGGGAACCGTTTAATGTTGTAATAGATGGTGAAAACACGTGGGTATATTATAACGATTATGTAAAAAATGAAGCAACAGGTGCATATGAAAGTGCAGTGTGCGCGATTCAACTTGAAGGGAAAAAAGAGGCACCAACCGCTGTTTTTCCGTATTGTAATAAACATGAAGTAACATATTTAAGGTATAACGATGGAAATTATGGTTTGCGGGTTACACCGGATGATAGTGGTTTTACATATATTGTAATGTCTAAGGAAGAAATTGATGCTTTGGGAATTGGGAATCCGGAGGACTTTGATGAGACCGGCGGAGAAATGGAGTGGAATATTGTCCGTTCAGAATATGTGGACGATAAGCTGTTTTTTAGTGTGGAAATAAGTGACCATGACAGTGAGAATGATATTGGTTGGAGATATTATTATACCAGACGTATTACTTACGATTATTATAAAGATTTAAGTACGGGAAAAGTTGTTTTATTGCAAAGCTATTAAAGTATAAAAAGAGGCTGCTTTTATAAAAAAGGTAGCCTCTTTCTTTATCATTTAAAGGAATGTTTTTGATTTTTTAAATAAAGCATTGACAAAGTAGCAAAAAGATACCAATATATAAACAGTAAGTAGTAAAGTTGTACGAAGTGAAAGGGCTGTGTAAAGAGGAATTTAAGAGGTTTGTGCGAAGGGTGATTTGTATGAAAAGAACTTTATTAACAATGGTTATGATATCTTGTGTGGCGCTGGTGGGTTGCAATTTAGAGAACTCAGTGATTGCCGAAAATGAGGAGAATACAACGCAACAGATTGTAGTAGAAGAGAGTATTACAGAAGAAAATACTACAGAAGAAACTTCTTCCCAACAGGATGTCTCAGAAGAAAATACTACTGTGCAGGAAAATGATGATGTAAACCAAATAACAAACGGCGATGTACAGGAAAATGGCGTACAAGAGGGTGATGCATATGTAATTTTTAAAGAAATGATTAGTAATTATTTTATGGACCATATTAATACATATAGTCTTGAGTTAAATCCTGATGAAGTTGATTTTGGCTTTGTTCTGAGTGCGGATAATGAGGATATAACCATAACAGATGCTTATGTGGTGAGACATACCAGTGGAAGAACATTTTTGGTTGTCAGTTATGATTCCAAGGGCGGTGATTATGTATCAGAATGTTATGATGTAGCAGGGGATGCAGCAGTATTATGCGATAAAATAGAGAATGTTACAGTGGGTTATTATGATGCGGATGAGCACTGGTTTAGTGGGATGGTAACTATTAATGTTCTGGGAACCTATTGGGCTGATATGAAATATACATTGGATGAGAATGGAACTTTTAATGAAATGACAGAGGTATATTCTATTAGCATACCGGAGCATGCAATTTTTTATGAACTGGTTGCGGCAATAGAGGTGCCTGTTTATATGGAGGATGAGTATACAACACTTCAACCCGGAACCATAATTCTTGTAACCGGAACTAATAATGTGAATGAAATGTATTTTAAAGTGGTTGATAGCAATGAAACAGGTATTATTACCTTTGAAAGAGACGAAGAAACCGGTGAGATAACAATTGACGGTGTTCCGGAAGGTGAATATTTCCCGAATTTACCTTATATAAATTATTGAGATAAAACATTTATCTAAAATGTGTAAAAGAAAAATATAGATGAAGAGAAGAGATTGTTTTGAGAAGAACGGTCTCTTCTTTTTTTGTCTGTAAAAATTGTGTGGAGAAATTCTTTTGCTACAATATTTTGTGTGAGACAAATTTTTTTATAAAAAATCAAATCAAATCAAAAAAAATACTTGATTACACCTCTAAAATGGAGTAAAATGACCATAAAAGTGGCAAAAAGTGAAACAAAGTGGTGGCTTGTGGAGGAAAACCACCGTTTTTGCATTCGAAAAAGAGGTATTTTGTATGTTGATGGGTTTCATGGGTGAGTACAATCATACAATCGATACCAAAGGCAGGCTGATAGTTCCCTCCAAGTACCGTGAGAAACTTGGGAACGAATTTGTTGTAACAAGGGGAATTGATGACTGTCTCTTCGTGTATGCACAGGACGAGTGGGCTAAGGTAATGGACAAGCTGGGAGAAGTCCGCATGACTAACCGCAAAGCAAGAGAATTCACAAGATACTTAATTGGTGGTGCCACGGAAGTTGAAACAGACAGCCAGGGACGTATTTTGGTTCCGGCATTTTTAAGAGACCATGCGAAGATTGTCAAGGAAGTTGTTCTGGTAGGTATGGGCAGTCATATTGAAATTTGGGCAAAAGAGAAGTATGACGAGGTAATGAGTTCAACCAATATCAGTGAATTGGCAGAAGAACTGGATGAAACCGGTATCTGGATTTAACACTTATCGTTTGGGAGGAGCATATGGGATTTGAACATAAGTCGGTTCTTCTTTGGGAAACGATTGAAGGGTTAAATATTAAACCGGATGGAATATACGTAGACGGAACCTTGGGCGGTGCCGGACACTCAATAGAAATCGTAAAAAAACTTGGTGAGAAAGGGCATCATATCGGCATTGATCAGGATGCGGATGCCATAGCAGCGGCAAGCGAGAGATTAAAGCCCTACGAGGATAAAGTTACGATTGTACGCAGTAATTATTCCGCCATGAAGGAAATTATAAAGGAACATGCGCCTGAAGGTGTTGACGGCATTATGCTTGACTTGGGAGTTTCATCCTATCAGTTGGATACAGTAGAGAGAGGTTTCGGTTATAAAAATGATGCACCTTTAGATATGCGTATGGACCAACGTCAGAATCTGACGGCAAAAGATATCGTAAACGGATACAGCGAAATGGAACTTTTTCGTATTATCAAGGATTACGGAGAAGACCAGTTTGCCAAGAATATCGCAAAGCACATTGTAAGAGCAAGGGCGGAGAAACCTGTTGAAACTACTTTTGAATTAAACGAGATTATTAAAGCCGCAATTCCTGCCAAGATGCGTGCAAACGGAGGGCATCCCTCTAAACGCACTTTTCAGGCAATTCGAATTGAGTGTAATCGCGAATTGGAAGTATTGCGTGATACGCTAGATGATATGATTGATGCTCTGAAGCCGGGAGGGCGTTTGTGCATCATTACATTTCATTCTCTTGAGGACAGAATAGTTAAATCAAGTTTTAAGAAAGCTGAGAATCCTTGTGTTTGTCCGCCGAGCTTTCCGATTTGTACATGCGGAAACAAATCAAAGGGTAAAGTAGTTACGCGAAAGCCTATTTTACCAAGTGAAGAGGAAATAGAAGAAAACAAGCGTTCAAAATCTGCAAAACTAAGGATTTTTGAGAAAATATAAACAAAAGATATTTTTTCAAAAGAAGAAAGAAAAAATTATTTTTTTAAAAAGAAGGATTGTGTAATATCAGGGAGGATAGTAAAATGGAAAGGACACAGTACTCAAACAGAAGACAAGCTGTTTATCAGACCGGACGGGCTGTGAGCAGAAGCGAGTATATATATGGTAATGTAGTTCCCGACGTTAAGAGGGAATTGGAAGAGGCGCCTCGAAAAAAGTTAAGTGCAGCCACCAGAAAAAACAGAGAAAAGGCAAAACATATGAATCTGCCCTATGTATTGTTTTTGGTATTGGCAATGGGTATGGCCATTGTTATGCTGGTAGGTTATATTCAGGCCAATGCTGCTGTTGTTAACAGTGTTGAAAACATTGCGTCATTGGAGAGCAGATACCTGAACTTGAAAGCGGATAATGATGAGGAATATAATCGTATCGTAAACTCCATTGATTTAGATGAGGTGAAGAGAATTGCGCAGGAAGAACTGGGCATGCACTACGCAACGGAGGGCCAGATTATCACATATACCGATGAGATGAGTGACTATGTGAGACAGTATTCTGACATTGATTAATCAAAGCGGGTGTAAAGTTGAAAACTTCTAAACAGGTAAAAAAGAAACAATTTAATATGGATATGCGAAAAAAACTAGTAATACTGTTTGTAATGGTGTTACTAGCTTTTGTCGTGCTTGGGGTCAGATTGGTTTTGATTAATACGCAAAAGGGTGATGAATATACCCATACGGTTTTATCTCAACGCCATTATGACAGTATTACTTTGCCTTATCAGAGAGGCAGTATTGTAGATAGTAAAGGAACTACTCTTGCGGTCAGCAAGAAGGTATATAATGTGATTTTGGATGTATCCGTAATGAATTATTACGAAAATCGTACAGAAGGAACTGTTGTTGCCACATTAAACGCACTTCAAACCTGTTTTGGATTGAGTTCCCAGGAAATGGCAGGGTATGTGGCGCAGAATCCGGAATCAAAATACTATGTATTAAAAAAACAATTGGATTACGAAGAAATTCAACCTTTCCTTGCCATGGTAGAAGAAGCTGCGGCTTCTGATGAATTAACGGATATTAAAGGAGTATGGTTTGAGGAAGAATATTTAAGATATTATCCGCTTGGAACGGTTGCATGTGATGTGCTTGGTTATACTAATTCCGGTAACGCAGGCGCATACGGATTGGAAGAATATTACAACGATATATTAAACGGAACAAATGGCAGAGAATACGGTTATTTAAATGAGGATTCTAATTTGGAAAGAACCACTATTCCTGCTGTTGACGGTAATACACTTGTAACTACCATTGATGCAAATATCCAAAAAATTGTAGAAGAAAAAATTACAGATTATAATACTGCATATACAAGCAATTACAGAGAAGGTGAAGACGGAAGTTATAATACCGGTTGTATCATTATGGAAGTGGATACCGGTAAAGTGTTAGCTATGGCGGGATATCCTTTCTTTGATTTGAATGAACCGCGAAATTTGGAACTCTATTTTACACCTGAAGAGGTTGCGGCGGCAGAGGAAGCAGGAAGAACAGAAGGGGATTTGCTGGCGGAATTATGGAAGAATTATTGTATTTCTGCAACATATGAACCGGGGTCTGTAGCAAAACCTTTTACTGTGGCGGCGGCTATTGATTCGGGAGCTATTACGGGGAATGAGACTTATTATTGTGGCGGCTTGCTTGAAATCGGCGGATACAAGATTCGTTGTCATAACAGATGGGGTGATGGTGAAATTACAGTGGCAGATGCAGTGGCACAGTCCTGTAACGTGGCATTGATGCACATCGGTGATGCCATGGGTAAAAATACGTATCTGAAATATTTTGAAGAATTTAATTTCGGCTTAAAGACGAATATTGATTTGACCGGTGAGGCAAGAACTGCTTCATTAGTATTTAACTCAGACACTATGGGACCTACAGAACTTGCAACATCTACTTTTGGTCAGGGTTATAATGTTACCATGATTCAGATGATTACAGCATTTTGTTCCCTGGTAAACGGTGGTTATTATTATGAACCGCATATGGTTAGTCAGATTCTTAGTGCAGACGGTTCGGTTATTGAGAATATAGAGCCCAGATTGTTAAAACAAACGGTTTCCACAACAACGTCTGAGCAGATTATTGAGTATTGTAATGAAGTAGTAATCAGTGGTACCGGTAAAAAGGCAAGACCGGCAGGCTATGCTATCGGTGGTAAAACCGGTACGGCAGAAACCGTTCCCCGTGATACTGGCAATTACGTAGTATCATTTATGGGATATGCACCTGCGGATGATCCGCAGATTGCCATATATGTAGTTATTGACAGACCAAATTTGCCGGACCAGACATTGGGAACAGCTGAGGCATGTCTTATTACGAAGGAAATTCTGACGGAAGTATTACCTTATTTAAATATTTTTATGACTGAAGAACTGTCAGAGGAGGAAATTGCTGACTTAAAAGAAAGAGGCTTATATGATGCAAGCCTTATAAAACCGGATGAAGAAATACCGGAAGGTGAAGAAGGTGAAACTTCAGAAGGTGAGACATCCGAAGAACAGCAACGTCCGGAAGTGGAAATTGACCCTGCTACAGGATATGCAATTGACCCTTATACCGGAGAATTTTTGGACCCGGAAACCGGAAGACCCATTGATCCTACGTCAGGATTTATGCAGGGAGGCGAAGAGAGTCCTGATACTTCGGAGGAATAGTTAAGTATATTCGCAGAATAACCTCACCTAAGCGCTAATAAACTATAATAAGGTCGCTTTGGTGAGGTTTCTATGCAAGAAAGAAATAAAACAAGACATCATCAGAAGATTTTTGTTTTTTTTATTGCCGTTTTGTTGTGCGTATGTGTTTTGACGGGACGCCTTAGTTATATCATGATTATAAAAGGTGAATATTATTCCGGCATGGCACAGGAATTACATGAAAGAGAACGCTATATTAAAGCGGCACGAGGAAGGATTTTAGATAGGAACGGAGTGATTATTGCAGATAATCGTGCCGTGTGTACGATTTCTGTGATTCATAATCAGATTGAGGATCCGGAAGAGGTCATAGAAGTTTTATGCAGAGAATTATCCTTGCCGGAGGAAACGGTTCGTGCCAGAGTGGAGAAACGTTCTTCTATAGAAAAAATTAAAAGTAATGTAGATAAGGAAATAGGTGACAGAATCCGTAATTATAATCTTCCGGGAGTTAAGGTTGATGAGGATTATAAAAGATATTATCCTTATGATGATATTGCATCCAAGGTGTTAGGATTTACAGGGGCTGATAATCAGGGAATCATAGGTCTGGAAGTGAAATATGACGAAGAATTACAGGGGACTTCCGGCACGATCTTAACATTAACCGATGCGGCGGGCGTAGAGGTTGAGAATGCGGTTGAGAGTCGCATTGAACCCATAAAAGGAAATGATTTGCAAATCAGCATGGATATGAATATTCAGGAGTATGCCACCCAGCTTGCAAATCAGGCTTTGGCAAATAATGAAGCAGATGGAGTATCTATCATAGTAATGAATCCTAAGAATGGTGAATTGTATGCTATGGTAGATGCGCCGGAGTTTCAACTAAATAATCCGTATGATTTGAATCTTTTAACGGGAGAGGAAGAACCGACAGGGGAGGCATATCAGGATGCCTTAAATACAATGTGGCGAAACGGATGTATCAACGACACATATGAGCCGGGTTCCACTTTTAAAATTATTACAACAGCTGCAGGCTTGGAAGAAGGAATTGTCAGTCCTGAGGATAGTTTTCATTGTCCGGGGTATATTATGGTAGAGGACAGAAGAATCCGCTGCCATAAAACAACAGGACACGGAAGTGAAACTTTTACTCAGGGAATCATGAACTCCTGTAACCCGGTATTTATTACTGTAGGCTTGCGCTTGGGAGTCAATCGTTTTGTTTATTATTTTGAACATTTTGGCTTGCTTAAAAGAACTGGTGTAGACTTACCGGGAGAGGCAGGAACCATTATGCACAACGCAGAAAATATGGGACCGGTGGAGTTGGCTACGGTATCTTTCGGACAGTCTTTTCAGATTACTCCCATACAGCTTGTGACAACTGTTTCCATGATTATTAACGGTGGTAACAGAGTAACCCCTCACTTTGGTTTGCGCACCTTGTCAGAGGATGGCAGTGTAGTGGAAGAATTTGTATATGAAACAGAAGAAGATTTGGTAAGCGAAGAAACATCGGAAACGGTGCAATATCTGTTGGAGCAGGTGGTTTCGGAAGGGACGGGGCGCAACGGATATGTGGAAGGCTTTTCAGTAGGCGGTAAAACTGCAACCAGTCAGACCTTGCCCAGAGGCAGCGGAAAATACATAGCATCTTTTATCGGATTTGCACCGGCAGACGACCCACAGGTGATTGCTTTGGTGGTAATACACAATCCGAAGGGAGTTTATTACGGAGGCACAATAGCTGCTCCGGTTGTGCGTCAATTATTTGAAAATATACTTCCGTATTTGGAAGGAATGAACTATAATGAACAGCGGACATACTAAAATATTTGCATATAAAAGAGATATGTCCATAGAAAGGAACTTGGAACATGAAATATGATTTAATCATACCTGTCATTATTTCTTTTGCGGTAAGCGTTATTTTAGGACCCTTGGTGATTCCGTTTCTGCGTAAACTGAAGGTTGGGCAGACAGTACGTGATGACGGTCCTAAAACACATTTAAGCAAGTCGGGAACACCTACTATGGGTGGAATTCTTATTTTGATAGGTATTGTAGCGGCATCCGTTTTTTATATTAAAGATTATCCGAAGATTATACCGATTTTGTTTTTAACGTTGGGCTTTGGATTGGTAGGCTTTTTGGACGATTATATTAAGGTTGTGCTGAAACGTTCCATGGGACTTAGGGCATGGCAGAAGATGGGACTGCAGCTTTTGATTACCGGTATTTTTATCTTTTATATTACACGGTATACCGATATCAGTCTTGCCATGAAAGTACCTTTTATGCCGGATACCTATATTGATATGGGCTGGTTTACAATTCCTTTTATGTTTATTGTAATTATCGGAACGGATACCGGAGCAAATTTTACAGATGGTCTTGATGGCTTGGCAAGTTCCGTAACTCTTATGATTGCTATGTTTTTTACAGTGGTTGCATTGGGAACGCAGAGCGGAATAGAACCCATTACCTGTGCGGTAGTAGGTGCTTTGTTAGGATTTCTCCTCTTTAATGTACATCCGGCCAGCGTTTTTATGGGAGATACAGGTTCGTTGGCGTTGGGCGGTTTTGTTGCAGCAACGGCATACGTTCTGCAAATGCCTTTATTCCTTGTAATTGTTGCATGTATTTACGTAGCGGAAGTTCTTTCTGTTATCCTGCAGGTTGGCTATTTTAAGATTACAAAGGGAAAAAGATTATTTAAAATGGCTCCCATACACCATCATTTTGAGTTGTGTGGTTGGAAAGAAACCAAAATTGTTGCGGTATTTTCTATCGTAACGGCAATCGCATGCCTGATTGCGTTAATGGGAGTGTAAAATACGGATAAAAGGATTGGTTTGATATGAAAGGTCAGATTAATTTTGCAAATAAAAAAATATTGGTAGCAGGTGCCGGAATCAGCGGTATCGCAGCGTATGATTTATTAAAAAAACTCGGTGCAAAACCGACTCTTTATGATGCAAAGGAAGATTTGGATAAGCAAGCTTTGGGAGCAAAGACAGCGGATGGCGTTCAGACTTCTATTCTTTTAGGTGAAGTCAGTAATGAGGTATTAGATAGTTATGATTTGCTTGTGGCAAGTCCCGGTGTTCCTACGGATATGGGGTTGCCGAAATACTTCTATAATGCGGGCAAACCTGTGATTGGAGAGATTGAATTGGCTTATCAGGCCGGTAAAGGCAATATCATTGCCATTACGGGAACTAATGGTAAAACTACGACTACTGCATTGACCGGTGAAATCACAAGAAAGTATTACGGCGAAAGTTTTGTGGTCGGAAACATCGGAATTCCATATACAAAAGTAGCATCAGATACCAAGGATGATTCTGTTATTGTGGCGGAAATCAGTAGTTTTCAGTTGGAGACGGCGGTGGAATTTCATCCGAAGGTAAGTGCGGTGCTTAATATAACACCGGACCATTTAAATCGTCATCATACCATGGAGAATTACATAGCTGTAAAGGCATCCATTACCAAGAATCAGACAGAAGAGGATTATGTTGTTTTAAATTATGAAGATAAAGAAACCAGAGAAATTGCAAAACAGGTAAAATCGAAGGTTTTGTTTTTCTCATCTGAAAGAGAACTGGCAGAAGGGTGCTTTTTAAAGGACGAAGATATCTGGTATGCAGATGAAAATGGTCCCAGAAGATTGATGAATATTCATGAAATGAAGCTCTTAGGAAAGCATAATGTGGAAAATGTCATGGCGGCAATCTGTATGTGTTATGCTTACGGCATCCCTATGGACAGCATATTGACTTCGGTCAAAGAGTTCACAGCAGTGGAACACCGTATTGAATATGTGGCAACCAAGAATGGTGTGGACTATTACAATGATTCTAAGGGAACCAATCCCGACGCGGCAATTAAAGGAATTCAGGCAATGAATAAGCCTACGGTTCTAATCGGAGGCGGTTATGATAAGGACAGCACTTACGATGAGTGGATTGAGGCTTTTGACAACAAGGTAAAAGCATTGGTACTTATCGGTCAAACTGCAGATAAAATTGAAGAGTGTGCCCGCAAGCACGGTTTTGAAAAAATTTATAAGGAAGACAGTCTTGAGAATGCTGTGAGCACTTGTGCCCGATTAGCAGTATCGGGAGACGCGGTACTTTTATCGCCGGCATGTGCAAGCTGGGGAATGTTTCCTAATTACGAAGTGCGTGGACGAATCTTTAAAGAACTTGTAAACAAAATTCCTGAATAGAAAAGTAATCGGACAGAAACAGCGTATTATGAAAAGGAGCCATTATGGATTTTATCAGAAGAGTAGCACATAACCGAAAAAAAGATGAAAGTTTTTTTGACTACACTTTATTGTTTGTGGTTCTTTTTCTTGTGGGATTTGGGTTGATTATGATTTATTCTGCCAGCTCTTATGAGGCAAATTTGGATTTTAACGATCCTGCATATTACTTGAAAAGACAGGCGATTGCAGCGGCCTTGGGTTTGATTGCAATGGTTGCCGTATCTTTTGTGCCTACAGAATTGTTTTCTAAGTTTTCAACCTTGTATTATATTATTGCCTTGGTTGGTATTTTTCTGTTACTTACTCCCTTAGGTATTGAAGCAAATGGTGCCACCAGATGGTTAAAAACCGGTGTCGGTTTTAATGTACAGCCAGCAGAAATTGCAAAGCTTTGTATGATTCTTTTTCTTGCCAATGTCATTTGTAAAATGGGTAAAAGTTTAAAGACATGGAAAGGATTTGGAGTAGCACTTGCATTCCCGATTCCTATCTGCCTTGCAGTTTGGTTAATCAGTAATAACTTAAGTAGTGCCATTATTATTTTTGCAATTGCATATTTAATGATTTTTGTTGCGAGTCCTGATTATAAAAAGATTTTGATTGTAACCGGCGGCGGTTTGGCGGCAGTAGTAATACTGGTTACATGTATTTATTTCTTTGTAGAACCGACTACGGAGAATTTCCGTTTTGCCCGTATTCTTGCATGGTTCCATCCGGAGGCTTATGCGCAGGATGAAGGTTTCCAGACATTGCAGTCATTGTATGCTATTGGCTCCGGTGGCGTTTTTGGCAAGGGCCTTGGTAAAAGTATGCAGAAGTTAAGCTATATTCCCGAAGCACAGAATGATATGATTTTTTCTATTCTTTGTGAAGAATTGGGACTTTTTGGCGCGTTTTCCATTATGCTTTTGTTTGTTATTCTGATTTGGCGATGCATGGTAATTGCCAATAATGCAAAAGATTTATATAGTGCGCTTTTGGTAGTAGGTGTTATGGGACATTTTGCAATTCAGGTACTTTTAAATATTGCCGTTGTTACCAACACCATTCCCAATACGGGTATTTCGCTTCCGTTTATCAGTTATGGTGGTTCTTCCATTCTGTTTTTAATGATTGAAATAGGTATAGTTTTAGGAGTTGGGCGCAGTATTAAATTGAAGGACGGACGGTCATGAGTAAGGAAAAAAAACGGAAACTTAATATGACAGGAAAAAGCGGCTTGATTATTAAGTGTGCTTTAATTGGTTGCGTTCTCGCGCTTCTTGCGGGAGGTATAGTGTGGTTTTTGGAAAGTCATCACATTACGGCTGTGGTGGTAGAAGGAAATGCACATTATACAACAGAGCAGATTAAAGAAATTGTAATGGATAGTAAATTTAGTGATAATTCTATCTTTTTGTCCATGCAATATCATAATAAAAGTATTACAGATATTCCGTTTGTTGAACGTATTGATGTTTCCGTAGTGGACAAGCATACTGTTAAAATTACCGTATATGAAAAAGCACTTGCGGGTTACGTGCAGTATCTTGGAAGTTATATGTATTTTGATAAAGACGGAATTATTGTAGAAAGTTCTAATATTTTAACACCGGGAATTCCTGAAGTGTCAGGACTGCAGTTTAATCATGTGGTATTACACGAAATGCTTCCGGTGGAAAATGAGAATATTTTTCAAGAAATATTAAATATTACAAATCTTTTAAATAAGCATAGTTTATCTGCAACCAAGATTCATTTTGATGCCTTTTATAATATTACATTGTATTTTGGTGATGTAAGGGTTGTGTTGGGCGAAGATGCGGACCTTGACCAGATTATTATGCGTCTGACGGGAATCCTGCCGCATTTGGAGGGGAAAAGCGGTGTTTTACATATGGAAACCTTCTCGGAAGGTAATAAAGACATTACATTCGAAGAGGATATATAGCGGATTGTTTCCCAGTGGCGGTAAGAAAAGAAAAAAGTCATAGAAAACTTAATGAAATTGTAAAAAATATATTGATAAAATCCAAAAAAAATTATATCATTATGGATATGAGTATAAAAATGGACAGAGAATGCCGTTCGCATTTTTGTGATAGATTTGATGTTTGTTTATACGTGTAAATGGAAAAAGGAATATTAAGGAGGAAAAGACCTTGCTTGAAATCAGAACCAATGATGCAAATGCTGCTGCAAGAATAATTGTTGTGGGCGTTGGCGGCGCAGGAAATAATGCGGTTAATAGAATGATTAATGAAAATATTACCGGTGTGGAATTTATCGGTATTAATACAGATAGACAGGATTTACAGCTTTGTAAGGCACCTAAGTTAATCCAGATCGGTGAGAAGCTTACTAAAGGTCTTGGTGCAGGTGCTAAGCCGGAAATCGGTGAAGCCGCAGCTGTAGAAAGCAGAGAAGAAATTGCAACTGCAATGCAGGGTGCAGATATGGTTTTCGTTACCTGTGGTATGGGTGGCGGTACAGGAACCGGTGCGGCTCCTATCGTTGCTGAACTTTCCAAGAGCATGGGTATCCTTACTGTTGGTGTTGTAACAAAGCCTTTCCGTTTCGAAGCAAAGAGTCGTATGATGAATGCAGAAGCCGGAATTGAACGCTTGAAAGAGAATGTAGATACATTAATTGTAATTCCCAATGAGAAGCTTCTTCAGATTGTGGACAAGAAGACTACAATGCCTGATGCACTTAAGAAAGCAGATGAAGTTTTACAGCAGGCAGTTTCCGGTATTACAGACTTAATCAATATTCCTTCTGTTATTAACCTTGACTTTGCCGATGTTCAGACCGTTATGACTAATAAGGGTATTGCGCATATCGGTATCGGTTTTGGTAAGGGCGAAGATAAGGCACTTGATGCAATTAAGATGGCGGTAGAAAGTCCTTTACTTGAGACAACCATTGAAGGTGCTACCGATGTTATTATTAATGTTTCCGGCGATATTTCATTAATTGATGCAAATACTGCTGCAAGCTATGTACAGGAAATGACAGGTGACCAGGTAAATATTATCTTTGGTGCTACATATAGTGCAGAAGAAGCGGATGTATGTAAGATTACAGTGATTGCAACCGGTATCTTTACACAGACAAATCCTGCAATGAAGTATACACCGCCTACATTCCAGCCGTATAAGCCGCAGATGAATGGCATGAGTCCTATGCAGAAACAGGCAACACCTGTTGTAGCAAGACCTCTTGGACATACACAGGGATTTGCTCCTGTAGGTGCGCAGCCTACTGCAACTCCTGTAGCTAAGCCGGCAACTAAGCCTATTACTCCGGCGAAACCCAAGGAATTAAGAAGCAACGTGGAAGAGAAGACAATTGTGATCCCTGAGTTTTTGAAGAATAAGTAAAAATAAGCAATTTTCAACCCCTTTTACATTTACGTAAAAGGGGTTTATTGTACGAAGAGGAGAATTTGTTTATGAAGGTTAATTTAAGAACAACCATAGGCCTGTTGCTTACTGCAGGATTATGTGCTCTTTATGCAACACTTCCGTTCATAGGTGCAGTTTCCTTGGTAAATGTAGCAGTCAGATTGTTGGTTTTTTTTCCGCTTTTTATTGTAATAATTTTTGTTTTATATAAAATATTTCCGACGTTAATCACAAAACTGCATTGTCCTAAAATAGAGAAATTGCTGTACGATTCCTGGTCGGACCATCGTTTTGTAATGATATTATGGGCAATTTTGCTTGTATGCTGGACGCCCACATATCTTGCGTATTTTCCGGGAATCTTTGGATATGATGCACCGAATCAAATGCAACAAATTCTGGGATTGATTCCGATTTCAGCACATCACCCTCTTACGCATACTGCTATTCTTGGCGTGTTTCTGGAAGGCGGTAAGTTATTGTTTGGAGATTATAACAGTGGAGTTGCGGCGTTTTGTCTGATGCAGGGAATTGCAGTGACGGGAAGCATTGCATATGCTTTTTTACTTATGAAAATGAAAAAAACGCCGTTCCCCATTATGATAGTTTGCTTTTTGGGATGTGTTTTTCATCCTCTGTTACAGGTATTGGCATTCAATACCACCAAAGATATATTGTTTGGTGTGGTTTTTCTTCATTTTACAATACGTTGCTATCTGTGGCTGACGAAACAAGAGGAAAAAACAAAAAAAGATATGTTTTGGCTCATATTCTGGGGCATCATGACATGTCTTTTACGTAATCAGGGGAAATATATTGTTTTGGTATTGTTGGTTTTATGCCTTTTGATATGCAGAAAAGAACGAAAATTCTTCATTTCTCTTGGTACGGTGGTGATTATCAGTCAGTTGTTTTTTACAATTAGTACCAATGTGTTTGGAGTGGTGAAAACAGATGTAAGAGAGATGCTTAGTATTCCCATACAGCAGATGGCCTTTGTTTGTTCACAACATATGGAAGATGGCGATGTTAATATCACGCAGGAGGAATTTGATAAGTTTACAATGTTGGTTGATGTAGAGCATATTCCAAATTACAGTCAGGAAACCGCGGACCCTATTAAAAATAACTTTAAGACTGAAGTTATGAAGCAGGATTTATGGGGATATTTGAAGCTATACTTTTCAGTAGGATTAAAAAATCCGGGCTATTATTTAATGGCAATACGTAATATGATATATCCGTATTGGAATATGCCCATGAATCAATATGTTTTCTTAACTGTAGAAAATACATTTCCTCATTTATCAACGGAATGGGGAATTGAGCAAACCTCTATATTGCCTCAATACAAAGAATTTTTGACGAAATGTCTGTTTTACACTATGGCAAAGCAAAAGGTTGTTATTCTGAGATTTATACAACCCGGAGTATGCATATGGATGATGACGGCATTGTTAGGAATTTCCATTATACAAAACAATAAAGCAGGTCTTGTTGCGGCATTAACACTTTTCCTGTTTTTTGGAACTTTGTTGCTTGGACCTATTGCATTATTAAGATATATATATCCGTTAGCTCTTGCTTCACCGGTGATTATTGCATCATTGTGTAATGTTTTGGAAGAGAGTAAGATGCAATCTGATAAAAAATAAAATATAAATTGTAGAATAGATAGAAGCAATTTTGAACCCCTTTTACACTTACGTAAAAGGGGTTGATTTTTAGATATAGGTACATTATTATATTCGTGTAAAAATTTATGTGTAAAGAGGAAACAAATGAATAATGGAATGAATACGGGATATTTATGCTTTCTTATAATGGCAAAATATCTCAATATTAATGTACCTAAAAAAGCAGAAGAAAAGTTCAGCGAGAATGCAGAAACCGAAATTGAACTAATCCGTTTAGCTAAGGAATTAGGACTTAAGGTGAAAGCCGGCAGATTAACTGTAAAGAAGATGCAGAAAACTGTCGTTCCTTTGGTTGCAGAAAAAAAGGATGGTAATTATATTCTTTTACTGGCATATAATGATGCTGTATGGACAATTCTTAATCCGCTTAAAGGTACGCCTGAAGTTGTATCAAATGAAAACTTATCTCAATGCATATCCGGAAGAATACTGGCGTTTGGAAGAAAAACGAAAGGATTTAACGACCCAAATCAGAAGTTTGGGTTTCGATGGTTTATCCCTACTATATTAAAATTTAAAAAGCAATTTATCTGCGTTCTTATGGCAGTTTTTGTGGTGCAAATAATTGGAATATTAACGCCGTTAATGACTCAGGTAGTTGTAGATAAAGTACTTTCACATCATGCAATATCTACTTTGCATACGATTGCGATTGGTATTGCGATTGCTTACATATATGAATTGGTAATCAGTCTTGCCAAAAGTTATTTATTTGTTCACACAACCAATCGAATTGATGTGATTCTCAGTGCGAGATTGTTTCATCATTTATTTTCATTACCCCTTAAATATTTTGAATCAAGACGTGTGGGAGAAACGGTGGCACGGGTGCGTGAGTTAGACACCATTCGGGCATTTTTAACAGGTACACCACTTTTATCTCTAATTGATTTGTTTTTTATTGTTATATATATTATTGTTTTGTTCTTTTATAGTGTGCCATTGGCAGTCATTATGGTTGTATCAATACCTGTTTTTGCACTTTTATCTTTGATTGTAACTCCGCTTTTTAAGAAAAGTCTGGATGAGAAATTTCATACGGGAGCAAATGCACAGTCATTTTTGGTAGAGTCTGTATCAGGAATACAGACGGTGAAATCTTTTGCCCTGGAGGATAGATTTGAAGAGAAATGGGGAGATTTGCAATCTGATTATGTAAAAGCAGGATATAAAACATCCATGATATCCTCGGCTTCGGGGTCTGTTGCGACATTTATTCAGAGAATAGTAGATCTGATTATACTTGTGCAGGGAGCCAAAATGGTTATAGAAGGTTCTCTTACCATTGGTCAGCTTGTGGCATTTCGAATGCTTGCTAACCGTGTTAGTGGTCCTGTTCTTCGATTGGTGAAATTATGGCAGGAGTATCAGCAGGCTTCTTTGTCAGTTAAAAAAATCGGTGATATCTTCAATGTACCCATAGAGCAATCACATAATAATCACTCTGCTGTTTTACCGCAATTAGAAGGTAAGATATGTTTTGAAAAAGTATGGTTTCGTTATCGGGCAGATGCCGCAGATGTTTTAAAAGGTGTTAGCTTTGAAATTCAGGCGGATAAAATTATTGGACTTGTAGGACGCAGTGGTTCCGGAAAGAGTACAATTTCTAAACTGATTCAAAGATTATATATTCCGCAGAATGGCAAAATTTCAATTGACGGGATGGATTTATCTTTGATGAATCCTATACAGCTAAGAAATCAAATTGGCATAGTTATGCAGGAAAATTTCATGTTTAATGGTAGTGTTGCTGAGAATATTGCTATTCATTGTCCTAATAAAACAATTGATGAAATTATTGAGGCGGCTAAGATTGCAGGGGCTCATGATTTTATTATGGAGTTACAGGAAGGTTATAATACGGTAATCGGGGAGAAAGGAGTATCTTTATCCGGCGGTCAAAAACAGCGCGTTGCAATTGCAAGGGCTATTATCAACAATCCGAAGATTTTAATTTTTGATGAGGCAACCTCAGCTCTTGATTATGAATCTGAAAGTATTATACAGAAGAATATGAAAGCAATTTGTAAAGGTCGAACTGTTTTAATCATAGCGCACAGATTATCAACCTTACATATTGCTGATGAGATTATGGTGATAGATAAAGGTGAAATTGTTGAAAAAGGTTCTCATGATGAACTGATAAAAAATAATGGTTTATATTCGTATTTGTATCATCAGCAACTGAGAGGTGATGTGGAATGAAAAAATATATCGAAAAAAATATGAGGATAAAAGAGAGAAATTTGAAGTATGATTTTCTGCCTTCTGTGTTGGAAATAATAGAAAAACCGGAAAATTTCGTTTCAAATGTAACAATCGTGCTAATTTTTTCGTTATTATTTATAACAGTAATTTGGGCGGCGGTATTTAAATTGGATATTACGGTTACCGCATACGGAAGTTTAAATGTGGAAAATAACATTGTTACGATTAATAATGAATACGCCGGAGCTGTTTCAGAGATATGTGTTGCAGAAGGGGATTATGTAGAAAAGGGAGATGTGCTTCTTGTTCTTGATGCGAGTGAAGAAAATAGTCAGCTGGAGGAAGCGGAAGAAGAACTACAGATTCTTAATATACAGAAAGAGATGTATCAGAAGTATCAGAATGAAGAAGATTTAAGTGAGTTTGACACAAGCATATATGGTGAACAGGCATCAATTGCAGATGCAATTTGTAAAGAGCAAGAGTTATATATTTTACAGAAACAGCAGTTTGATATCGTTAGGGAAAGTGCAGAAGATAAGAAATTATTAAACAACCAGAAGGATAATTTTGTTGCAGAACATGAGTTGGCATTGATACAGACATTAAATACCATTAATGAGTTAATCGACGAGAAGGAATTAGAACTGGAAAGCTTAAATCAAATAATAGAAGGTAAGAAGATAAAGGCCACTACAGCAGGCATTATATCTAACTGGCAGATAAATGCAGAAGGATATTATTTAAGTACAGGACAAAATATTACATATATTATTCCGGATGAAGCTGAAAATGTTTTTGTTGCTTATGTAAAAACAGCTGATATTGAAGCAATAGAAGTAGGTGATGAAGTCAATGTGAAGTTAGCGGCATTTGATAATACGGAATATGAAAGATTAACGGGCAAGATTCAAAGCATAGGTTCTCTTACTGTCGCTCTGGATGGAATAGGAAATGTTTATCCGGTTGAAATTGTTTTATATGATGTACCTCAAGAGATGTTGCATATCGGTTCGGAAGGGACGTGTTACATTATAGCCGGTCAGCGTAGTGTGTTGGATTATTTCTTGGAACCTTTTAAAAAGGATTTAGAGACTGCCTTACAGGAGAGATAAAAGTGTAAAACGGAGGAATTCGAAATGAAAAAAAGAACATTAAAAAGAGCAATCATTGCATGCACGCTGATACTTACTCTATGTCTTACAGGTTGTGGTTTATTTCCCACTAATACCTCAAAGTTAAAACAGTTACTGGAAGATAAGTATGGTGAAGAGTTTGGAGTAGAAAGTCATTATTTCGCAGGTGATATGTGGGCAATGTGTTACCCGGAAAGTGACCCCACGTTGTTGTTTGAAGTAAGAACTAACGCAGAGGTTACAAAAATCAGTCATGATTATTATCTGCAGACGGTAGTTGCGCGTCAGATAGAAGAAGAGTATGCCCCGTTGGTAGAACAGGTATTTCCTGGAAGCTATTTGAGTGCAGAAGTGTGGGCAGTAGATTATGAAGGTCAGACAGCGGATAAGGTAACATTGGAAAGTATGTTGGAGTACAATAATACTATTAAAAGTGATAATGAAAGTGGAGGGTATATTGTATTAAATATATTTATAGATACATCGCAGATATCAAAAGAAAATATTGAACGTGAATATGCTTTTTTTAAAGATGATATTGGGAATCAAATATTAAATGGGAATTTAATGGATACACTTATTAAATTGTATTTTGGAGATGATATATTTGTACAAGAATGTAAAAGTAATATTAAAGATATGACATGGCACAATAGTGATATTTATGCTAAAACGGAGAATAGTTCTAGAATATGGATTGGCTATGATGAATATGGAGAAGTAGATTATACATTAGATTTATATATTGAAAAAAGAATGGAGGCGTTGAATAATGAGTAACTTATATACAGAAGAAGAAAATACATGGGTAGCAATGATTTCCAATTGTAGGATTACGAATACTCAAATAGAATGGGCTAGAAAAAGTTACCATGATAAATTAAAAGCAGAAGGTCGCGAATCAGAATATGATCTCAATTATATTCCGACTTTTAAGGAGATTGTTTTGGCTTGTAATGCCCAAAACCCTCCATTTGACCTTTGGTTTCGTGAGTCAACAGAACAACAACAGCAATTTTTTAATGATGCAATTGATGAAGAGAAGGATCCACCACTGGCATATAGTCAATGGAAAATCGTAGGCATCTATGACGACAACGATAACAGCGGATTTTATGCAGTGGCAATAGAAACAGGGGAATATACCTCAAATGGAGTAGAGAATGGCATTATCTTTTCCACAAGAGGAACAGAGCCAACAACCAAAGAACAGTATTTTCTGGATTTGGTATATACGGATGCTAATATTATCAATAGTGATATTACCGCACAGGAAGTTAAGATGTATGAATATCTGGATGGTGAGTTTGCAACATTAATACAGCAGAAGGGATATTCCAATCTTGCAACGGTAGGACATTCGTTGGGCGGTTATCTGGCATTTTCTGCTGCGGCACATATAGTAAATGAAGAAGGCTATGCCGCTGATATATTTATGCAGGGAACCAATATAGACGGACCGGGTGTAACAGAAGAGAATCTGGAAGCTAATTAGGATATCTATGCAAAGATTAATCCGTATTTGACGCATTATCACTATACATATATCGGTTCGTTGTTAACACCCATATGTGATAAGTACATATCAATCACGGGAGCATCGGATTCACAGATGTTTGCTGAAAGTATTCCCCGGGAATGGTATTAAAACAGTATGACAACTTAATGTAGATAAAAATATAGTAATAAAAACGATTATAAAATTGAAAATAACGAAGGTTTCTAAACTTTCTTAATTATAGATAAAAGTGTAAAACGGAGGAATTCAAAATGAAAAAAAGAACATTAAAAAGAGCAATCATTGCATGTACACTGATACTTACTCTATGCCTTACAGGTTGTGGTTTATTTCCCACTAATACCTCAAAGTTAAAACAGTTACTGGAAGATAAGTACGGAGAAGAGTTTGGAGTAGAAAGTCATTATTTCGCAGGTGATATGTGGGCAACGTGTTATCCGGAAAGTGACCCCACATTGTTGTTTGAAGTAAGAACCAACGCAGAGGTTACAAAAATCAGCCATGATTATTATCTGCAGACGGTAGTTGCGCGTCAGATAGAAGAAGAGTATGCCCCATTGGTAGAACAGGTATTTCCCGGAAGCTATTTGAGTGCAGAAGTGTGGGCAGTAGATTATGAAGGTCAGACAGCGGATAAGGTAACGTTAGAAAGTATGCTGGAATATAAGAATTCCAGTTCTGATGATGATGAGGTGGGATGGACGCATATAATATTAAATATATTTGTAGACACATCTCAGATGTCAGAAGAGAATATTGAAGCGGAATATGCATTCCTTAAAGATGAAATAGGTGGCAGAGTGGCAAATGGGGAATTTCCGGATACAATTATTAAGTTGTATTTTGGAGATGGTATATTTGTACAGGAGTGTGAGAATATTATTAAAGAGATGTCATGGAGAGGTAATAGTGATATTTATGATAAAACAGATGATTGTCCAGAAATTTGGATTGGCTATTATGATAACGGAGAAATAGATTACACATTTGATTTATATACTGAAAAACGAATGGAGGCATTGAATAATGAGTAACTTATATACGGAAGAAGAAAATACATGGGCAGCAATGATTTCGAATTGCAGAATTACGGATGAACAAATAGAGTGGGCGAGAGAAAAGTATCATGATAAATTAAAAGCAGAAGGTCGCGAATCAGAATATGATCCTAATTATATTCCAACATTTAAGGAGATTGTTTTGGCTTGTAATGCCCAAAACCCTCCATTTGACCTTTGGTTTCGTGAGTCAACAGAACAACAACAGCAATTTTTTAATGATGCAATTGATGAAGAGAAGGATCCACCACTGGCATATAGTCAATGGAAAATCGTAGGCATCTATGACGACAACGATAACAGCGGATTTTATGCAGTGGCAATAGAAACAGGGGAATATACCTCAAATGGAGTAGAGAATGGCATTATCTTTTCCACAAGAGGAACAGAGCCAACAACCAAAGAACAGTATTTTCTGGATTTGGTATATACGGATGCTAATATTATCAATAGTGATATTACCGCACAGGAAGTTAAGATGTATGAATATCTGGATGGTGAGTTTGCAACATTAATACAGCAGAAGGGATATTCCAATCTTGCAACGGTAGGACATTCGTTGGGCGGTTATCTGGCATTTTCTGCTGCGGCACATATAGTAAATGAAGAAGGCTATGCCGCTGATATATTTATGCAGGGAACCAATATAGACGGACCGGGTGTAACAGAAGAGAATCTGGAAGCTAATTAGGATATCTATGCAAAGATTAATCCGTATTTGACGCATTATCACTATACATATATCGGTTCGTTGTTAACACCCATATGTGATAAGTACATATCAATCACGGGAGCATCGGATTCACAGATGTTTGCTGAAAGTATTTCCCAGGAACTGTATGATAATATATGTAATGAATTTGGAGCGGAAACAGCTTATAAGATGAATTCAATATATGAATATATAACCGGAAATAAGGATAAACATGCACTTATATCATTGCAATTTGACGATAAAGGAAATTTTGATGTGAATGGTGGTTGGTTTAAGAATCCGACAGAAGTGGACTCCGGGTTTGGTAACTTGGTTGACGCTAATGAACTGACGGCAGGTAAGATTGTGGGTTATACGATTGCACCGGCATTGTTTTATATGACTTATATACTTTATGATATAATATACAAAGAAGCGCAAAAGAATCCGGCAGATGTAGAATTTGATATTATAGCTACATTAGGTGACGTGGCAACAGAAATTGCCGACAAGGATGATGTGTTTCAGATTGCGGTTGGCGGTATTTTGAATATAATCTGTGACGGGGTAATGGATGGTGTTAAAATTCGTAATGATTTAAAGCAGTTAGAGGAAGATTTGATTGATGAAGAGCAACTTCGTGCTGATTTGGATGCATTATCGGATTCATATAGACAGGTTGCTACCGATTATTTGAAGGCAGTTGTAAATCCGTTAGAAGCCTCAACCAATTGGTTTGAATTATATTCAAGTGTAACTGAGTTGAAGGCAACAATTGATTCTATCGCGGTTGTAAATGATGCAGAAGTTCTGGTGAAAGATATTTTTACAAATACTGCCAACTTGTATTGTAATGTTTATGGTACAGTTTTTGCATTAGCCAAAGAATCTATTTTAAATCATCATGAAATGTGTCTTGAAATAGTAGTGGCAGGAACCGAAACTATTATAAATAAAGTTGAGAACTGGGATACTGCTACGAAATATGTGGAAGCGCAGAAACAGTTAACAACAACTTGGGATAGTCATAGTCGTCAGATACAAAGCATGGCAGAGGATTTTACGGATGACTCTTCTGAACTTTGTGAAGATTTTAAAGCATACTCTAAGTCTGCCTTAAATTTTATGACAGAGATGGCTACTTATTATGCTGAAAATAAAACCGATAATGGTTCAGCTGATTTCAGTAGTGCATTACAGGAAGTAAAAGATGCACAGCAGGAGTTGTTGAGTGATATTAAGGAAGTATATTCAGATAGTGTGGAGTTCTTGGAAGCGGTAGGAACTGCCATGAAGGAACTGGTGACTGATTCCTTTGAATATGTACATGCATGGGGCGAAGATGAAGTTAAGAATATCATTCTGGATTGGGCAGATTCCTTATGTGAGAATTTGAAGAGTGTTGATTTGGAAGAAGTGGTTTTGGGCTGGGTATTTCGAGTGACAGATAGTTATAATGATGCCACGGATTGTGTATATGGAGTCTCCGGTGATATGCAAATACACGGCACCGAGAAGAGAGATTATCTTTATGGAAGAAAAGGAAATAGCGAATTATATGGAGAGGGTGGAAATGATACCTTATTTGGCGGTACAGGAAATGACCGTTTGGAAGGCGGAGCCGGACAGGATACGTATTGCTTTAACTTAGGAGACGGAACAGATATCATTTATGATTATGAAAGTGTTCTTAATAATGATAAGATAGTATTTGGTTCCGGAATAAGACCGGAAGATGTTACCATGGAGAGAGTGGATTTCGATTTAATCGTAAAGTATAGTGCTACGGATTCTTTTAAAGTACAAGGTGCATACAGAGTGATTGACCCTGAAGGTCTTTGCTTTGTAGAAAGCATGGAGTTTGCCGACGGAACAGTGTGGAACACAGAGGATATCGCCAATCGCGCTAACATTCATATCGGAACAGAAGGCGATAATTCCATGAAAGGATATGAGCAGAAGTTTGGCTACAATACAAGTGAAACCTTCCACGGAGGAGCCGGAAACGATACAATAAATGCAGAAGCCGGAAATGATACCCTGTATGGAGAAGAAGGTGCGGACACGCTGAAGGGTGGGGCAGGAAATGATACTCTTGTAGGCGGAGCCGGAAATGATGAACTGGAAGGAGGAGCCGGCCAGGATACATATATCTTTAACTTAGGAGATGGTGTAGATACCATTTATGATTATGAAAGTATATTAAACAGCGATAAAATAGTATTTGGAACCGGAGTCAATCCTGTAGATGTTACCATGGAGAGAGTGGGTGAAAATCTTGTGGTAAAATATAGTGCCACGGATTCCTTTACAGTACAAGGTGCATACAGAGTGATTAATCCTGAAGGTCTTTGCTTTGTAGAAAGCATGGAGTTTGCCGACGGAACAGTGTGGAACACAGAGGATATCGCCAATCGCGCTAACATTCATATCGGAACAGAAGGCGATAATTCCATGAAAGGATATGAGCAGAAGTTTGGCTACAATACAAGTGAAACCTTCCACGGAGGAGCCGGAAACGATACAATAAATGCAGAAGCCGGAAATGATACCCTGTATGGAGAAGAAGGTGCGGACACGCTGAAGGGTGGGGCAGGAAATGATACTCTTGTAGGCGGAGCCGGAAATGATTATCTGGATGGTGGCGCTGGAAGTGATACTTATATAATTGGGGCAAATGACGGAAATGATGCAATTTATAATTATGATACTACCGAAAGTCGAATGAATGATAAGATTATATACGGTGAAGGTGTTCATGTAGATGATCTATCCATATCAAAATCAGGAGCCGATATTTTAATTACCAATAACCAAACCGGACAGACAACGTTGATTAAAAGTGCATATCTGGATGCAAATAAACGATTGTATAATTTAGAGTTTTCGGATAACAGTTCAGCGGTAATTGATTATAGTACGCTGTCCTTGAATATAACGCATACCCCGGATGATGATATAACAGAAACTTCTCAAGAGGATGGCGTTAGTGCGGTGTCAGAGGCAGAAGTAAATAAAATGACTGATTTAATGGTACAGGAAATGGCGGGTGTTTCGATGGATGGAACTACACAGGATATTACGACAGATAATACAGTTGTAACCGAAAGTGATACGCTTTTATGGACTGAATAAGATGAATAAAATGGTACTCACATTGTGGGTGCCATTTTTTCTTTTTTTGTCGAAACTTTTCCTATTTTTGCACTGTGGTTTTGACAAAATGTGCAAGCATTCAGTGGTATTCTTAACTTCACAAAGGACTTAAAGTATGAGGTATGAAGTTTATTTAGATGCGGTTATTTTAATACAGTTTGTAATGAACTATTGTGTGTTAAGGCTTACGGAAAGCTTAATGCGATTGAAGACTTCAAGATTAAGAGTGGTTCTTGCTTCTCTTGCAGGGGCTTTTGGGAGCTGCCTTTTATTTTTGCCGATAGGACTGAATGCTTATTTGAAGTTTATATTTGTTTTTATATTATTCGGAAGTCTGATGTTAGGGATTGCTTTTCGGGTAAGAGGAATGCGGCAGTATCTGTGCATGGTGTTGGCAATTGCGTCAACAACGTTTCTTCTGGGTGGAGTTGTGCAGTGGCTTATGTCAATGCTTGGAAGGAATATTCCTATGCTTTTATGGATTGTATTAGTCTGGGTGATTTATTGCCTTTTGCAGTTTGGATTAAAACAATATCGAAAGCAAAAAAGTCTTTTTATCCCAGTCACAATTCTGTTGGAGGGTGATGGTAAGAGTACAAAGCAAATCAGTGTAATCGCACTAAAAGATACCGGAAACCGTTTGCGGGAAGAAAGTACCGGCAAAGCAGTCTGTATTATAGAACAAGGCATTGCGGACTTTAAGAAAGAAGAATTATACAAGGTTATATATCATACTTTAGGCAATGAAAATGATGAAATGAACGCACAAATGATACCCCGCATGGTAATCCATACGAAAGAGGGGGATGTGGTGTCAAAAGATGTGATGCTGGCGCTATATCCCGGTAAAATTTCTAAAAAAGGTGCATATCATATGATTTTGCATCCCGAATATCTGAAGGAGGATTAAAAATGATTGGGCAGTCATTAAGAAACTGGTTTGTGGAAGGAAGTGTGTGCAGAAAAATATATTTCCCTTTCTGCGTGCAACAGGATGAAGAAGGAGAAGTTTTTTATATTGGAGGAAGCGATGTTTTGCCGCCGCCATTGGAGACGGAGGAAGAGAATCGTCGCATTCAGGAGTTGGGAACTGCCGAAAACGAAGAAGCAAAGGCTGCTTTAATTGAACATAATTTAAGGCTGGTAGTTTACATAGCCAAAAAATTTGATAATACGGGAGTTGGAGTGGAAGATTTGATATCCATCGGAACCATAGGCCTGATAAAGTCCATTAATACCTTCCGTGCCGATAAAAACATTAAACTGGCAACCTATGCATCCCGATGTATTGAGAACGAAATTCTTATGTTTTTAAGGCGCAATAGTAAGACCAAGTTAGAGGTTTCCATAGATGAACCCTTGAATGTGGATTGGGACGGCAATGAATTGCTTTTGTCCGACATTTTGGGAACGGATGAAGATGTGATTTATCGTGATATCGAAACTGATGTGGAGCGTAAATTATTAATAAAAGCCATTAATCGTTTAAGTGAACGTGAACGTCTTATTATTAACTTAAGATACGGTCTTAACCGTGGTGACGGACATGAAATGACCCAGAAAGAAGTGGCTGAACTTCTTGGCATTTCACAATCTTATATCTCACGTCTTGAGAAGAAGATTATGAACCGCCTGAAAAAGGAAATCAGTAAGGAAATCTAGAGGGGTTACCCCTCCAGATAATTCCTCATAACACGTAATGCATTTTTTTCAAGGCGGGAGACTTGGGCTTGTGAAATACCAATCATATCAGCTACTTCCATTTGGGTTTTGCCTTCAAAGAAGCGCAAAACGATGATTTCATGTTCTCTGGTATTTAGTTTTTTTAGAGCATCACTTAAGGATAAATGCTCTACCCAAAGTTCTTCCCGGTTCTTTTTATCACTGACCTGGTCCATGACATATAGGGTGTCGCCGCCTTCCGTGTAGACAGGTTCATAAAGGCTCATGGGATTTTGGATTGCATCTAATGCATATACAATATCTTCCTTTGGAATTCCGATTTCCTGTGAAATCTCCATGATGGTAGGTTCCCGCATATTTTTCTTGGTAAGACTTTCTTTGGCGTAGATTGCTTTATAGGCAGTATCTTTTAAGGAACGGCTGACGCGAATTGTATTGTTGTCTCTTAGGAAACGTCGGATTTCACCGATAATCATGGGAACTGCATAGGTGGAGAATTTAACATTTAACGAGGTATCGAAATTATCGATTGCTTTCATTAATCCGATGCAACCGATTTGAAACAAGTCGTCTACATTTTCGGAATTGGAAGAGAACCGTTTAATGACACTTAAGACCAGTCGTAAATTTCCTTCAATGTATTTTTCTCTTGCATCTTTATCACCTTGGGCGATTTTTTCAAACAGTTCTTCTTTTTCACGGGCATTTAACAGTGGTAATTTAGCAGTATTTACACCGCAGATTTCAACTTTTCCGCAAGCCATGGCAGTTCTCCTTTTCTTTTATTTCAAAACTTAAAAGTGAAGCTGTAAAATAAGGATTTACGCTTTGGGATTTTTTTATACGGGCATTGGAACATTCCTTTTTCTTTTTGCGTACAATAAAAGAAAAGGGATGGTAAATCATGCTGTTTTCGGAACTTAGGCAAAAGGAAGTAATCAGTATAAAAGAATGCAGAAAACTGGGGCATGTCAGTGACATAGAATTTGATTGCCACAAAGGCTGTATTGAAAAAATACATGTACCGGGACGGGCGAAATTTTGTAATCTTTTTAATCAGGAACCGGATTATGTGATCTGCTTTTGTGACATCAAACAGATTGGTCCCGATATTATTCTTGTAGATATTTGAAAATTGCATGACAGGGACTGATTTTCGGGGGTAAATGTCAGAATTTGGTTGACGAATCCATGTAAATGTTATAAAATTTTATGGTAAACCAATATTCGGTTGCGGCTGTAGTTTGGTTTGCAGGAAATAACATAAAACAAGAGAAAATGTGCCTTGGCACCGGGAAAGAGGAGAGCATAAATGAAGTGTCCTTTTTGTAATCATGAAAATACCAGAGTAATTGATTCAAGACCGGCTGAAGATAATAATTCTATTCGCCGTCGTCGAGTATGTGATGAATGTGGTAAGAGATTTACTACATATGAGAAGGTGGAAACCATTCCTTTGATTATTATCAAGAAGGACGAGAACAGAGAGACTTATGACAGAACCAAGATTGAAGCAGGTATTTTACGAGCATGTCATAAGAGACCGGTATCGGCAGCACAGATAACCCAGCTTGTAGATGCAGTGGAAACCGAAATTGTAAACCGTGAGGAAAGAGAGATTTCCAGCAATGTAATCGGTGAACTGATTATGAATAAGTTAAAGGACTTAGATCCTGTTGCATATGTACGTTTTGCATCCGTTTACAGAGAGTTTAAGGATGTAAATACATTTATGGATGAATTAAAGAAAATCCTGAAATAGTGTATGAAAAAGGCCGGTGGCAAACCGGTCTTTTGATGTATTTACGTAAAGTTATTCCAACGTTCACATTATGAAAGAAAGCGGGGCATGAAATGATAAAATTTGCAATATTGGCAGCGGGTGGCATTGCGGCTAAAATGTCTTATGCAGTCTCAAAACTGCCGGAAATACATCGTTACGCTGTGGCATCCAGAAGTCTTGAGAAGGCAGAAACTTTTGCCAAAGAATGGGGATATGAGAAAGCATATGGCTCCTATGAGGAGATGCTTGCAGACCCTTGCGTGGAACTTGTATATGTGGCATCACCCCATTCACATCATTATGAACATGCGAAAATGTGCATAGAGGCAGGCAAGCATGTGCTTGTTGAAAAAGCTTTTACCGTAAATGCAGGACAGGCGCAGGAGTTAATCCGCCTTGCACGGGAGAAAAATGTGCTTCTTACGGAGGCCATGTGGACAAGGTTTATGCCGGCAAGAAAAATACTGGATGATTTAATCGCCGAAGGAGTTATAGGAGAAATATATTCATTGACCGCTAATCTCGGATATGATATTAAGCATAAAGAACGTTTGATTAAGCCGGAACTTGCAGGAGGAGCATTATTGGATGTAGGAGTATATCCGATTCAGTTTGCCCTTATGGCTGTTCACAGCCCTGTGAAGAAAATTTCTTCAGATGCGGTGTTGTCCGAAGAAGGTGTGGATTTAACAAACAGTATTACAATTACCTTTGAAAACGGTGTGATGGCTGTTTTACACAGCAGCATGCTATCATTAACGGATAGAGAAGGCGTAATCTACGGTGAAAGCGGCAGTATTCGTTTTCATAATATCAATAATTGTGAAGGAATTTCTATATACGATAAATCAGGTATGCCCGTGAGGGAAATTGAAATTCCAAAACAAATAAACGGTTATGAATATGAAATTTTGGCATGCGTGAAAGCAATAGAAGAAGGTAGGCTTGAATGTTCTGAAATGCCCCATGAAGAGACGATTCGGGGAATGGAAATTCTGGATACCATTCGTAAACAATGGGGGATGAAGTATTCCTGCGAGTAGACTTTGTGTGATCATAGCATCATATAAAGATAAATTTGCAAAATAAAAAATACGAATTAAAGGTTGGAGATAATAAATGAAGAAAATCGTGATGTTAGAACGTGATAATGTAGGTGCAGACATTGATTTAAGTTATTTTGAAAACTTAGGTGAATTAACGATTTACGGAACAACGGATTATGATCAGGTTGTAGAGAGAATCGGTGATGCAGAGGTTTTAGTTATCAATAAAATTCCTATGAACGAAGCAACATTAAAAGAGGCTAAAAATGTTAAGTTGATTTGCGTTACTGCCACGGGAACCGATAATGTTGATATGGATTATTGCGCAAGCCGAGGCATTGCGGTTAAAAATGTGCGAAGCTATTCTACCGAAAGTGTTGTACAACATACTTTTGCCATGTTGTTTTATTTGTATGAAAAACTACGTTTTTATGATGATTATGTGAAAAGCGGCGAATATTTGAATTGTCCCCGATTCACCTTCTTTGGGGAAGAGTTTCATGAATTGTCAGGAAAGACCTGGGGCATTGTGGGTCTGGGAGAAATAGGCGAAAGAGTGGCAGGTATTGCCGGGGCGTTTGGTTGTAAAGTCATTTATTATTCCACCAGCGGTAGAAATAATAATGATTGTTATGAAAGAGTGGATTTTGATACTTTACTTACGCAGTCTGATATTATTTCGATTCATGCACCTTTAAATGAGCAGACAAAGCATCTGTTTACGTATGATGCATTTGCAAAAATGAAAAATACTGCATATTTGATTAATGTGGGCAGGGGCCCCATTGTAAAAGAGGATGATTTGTGCAGGGCATTAAATGAAAACCTGCTTGCAGGAGCCGGATTGGATGTGCTTGAAAAGGAACCGATGTCAGCAACGAATCCGTTGTTATCCATCAAGGATAGCCGTAAACTACTGATTACACCTCATATTGCATGGGCAACTACAGAGGCAAGAGGGCGTCTTATGGAAAATGTTTACAGAAATATTGCGGAAAACGAATAAAAAAACTGTTATTTTTCATATTTTTATGATATAATGAGCAGGAATATATGTATTTGGTATTAAGGGAAAGCAAAAATATTGGTGAGGTGACGCTATGGATAGCAAAATTCTTTTAGAAAACGGTACAAATGAATTAGAAGTATTGGAATTTGTAGTGGGCGGAAATTCTTATGGTATTAACGTGGCAAAGATTCGTGAAATTATTCCTTATCAGCCCGTTACTTTGGTGCCCAATGCACATCCCAGCATTGAAGGTATTTTTATGCCCCGTGATTTTATGATTACGGCAATTGACTTATCTAACTGCTTACAGCTTGGGGAAGGTAAGCCGGGAGGATTATTCATCGTAACTAATTTTAACAAATTGGATATTGCATTCCATGTAGAATCGGTAGTGGGAATTCATCGAGTTTCATGGTCAGAAATTGTTAAGCCCAGCGCAACCGTGGTTTCCGCGGAAGATGGAATTTCTACAGGTATTATTAATATTAACGGTAAGTTAATTATTATTCTTGATTTTGAAAAAATTGTTTCGGACATCAATCCTGATACAGGATTGAAGGTGTCTGAAGTAGAGGCTTTAGGCGTAAGAGAAAGAAATGATATTCCTATTCTGATTGCAGAAGATTCTGCACTTTTAAATACTTTGATTTGTGACTCGTTAAAGAAAGCGGGCTACTGCAATGTGATCAGTTGTGAGAATGGATTAGAGGCATGGAATGTTATTCAGGATTGCAAAGACAAAGGAATTTTGGATGAACATGTGAAATTGGTAATTACCGATATTGAAATGCCTCAGATGGACGGACATCATTTGTTGAAGTTGATTCGTGAAGACAGCGCAACAGAAGATATCCCGGTTATGATTTTCTCTTCCTTAATCAATGATGACATGAGAAGAAAGGGAGAAGCACTTGGTGCAAATGTTCAGCTCACCAAACCTGAGATTGGTAATCTGGTTAGAGAGATTGACGCCTTGGTTCTTTCATAAGTATTCAAAAGCCGGGATAAATTCCCCGGCTTTTTCTACTCTAAAAGAAAGTTATCGGTCATAGAGCAGGAGGATGTTTTATGCAGTCTACGGAAGAATATTTAGATCAATTGTTAGCGTCTGTGAGTGAAGGCGAGAGTACAGGCGGACAGGATCTGAACCATAATAAAAAGCGTAAGCCCATGAAGTCTATTGAAGAGCTTGATGAGTCTGAATTAACGGAGGAAGCGTTGCAAAAGCAGCTTGCTCTGCTTTTGGGATTGGAAACAGAAGAGGATATGAATGACTATGAGGAAGAGGATGATTTTATATCACAATACACTTCCCAAGTAGCAGAAGACAATGTGACTAATGTGGCTTCTGCACCGGTAGTGGCCGATGAAATTATGGATATTCCTGATGACGAGTTTGCTATGGAGGAACCCTTGGTTTTACAGCCGGAGCCGGAAATTGGAGAAACGGTAACAGAAGCATCAATAGAGACATCAGTGGAAGAGCCTGGGGTAGAGCAAGAACCTGTGCCTACGCCGCAGATTTCGGAAACAGGTGTATTATCGGCAGATGAAATTGCAGCGTTATTTGCGTCTATGGGCATGGATGAAACCATTGACAGTGCAGAGGATGAGCAGGAAGAGTTAATATCGGCATTGATGGAAGAAACTGTATCAGAACCTGAAATGATTGTTGAGGAAGTGGTTGTTGAGGCTGCACCGGAAACTGCCCCGGAAACTGCCCCGCAGGTATCGGAAACCGGTGTATTGTCGGCGGATGAAATTGCAGCGTTGTTTGCGTCTATGGGAGCAGATGAACCTATAGAGAATGCCGTAGAAGAGCAAGATGAACATATATCTGATTTGATGGCGGATAGCGCAGGAGAACATGAAGAAGATAATGCCGCACTAACCAGAGAGGAATTGGAAGAGTTAGGGCTTGGTGATATTGCTGATGTACTGGTAAACACTGAGACGGAAGTGATAGAAGAAAACGCGGCATCTGATAATAATGTTTCGGAAGAAGAGAAAGTAGAGATTCTTGATTTCGATTTTGATGAAGAGATGCTTCTGGATATAGAGAATGTGGATGCCATGTTAGAGGCAACTGCTAAGCTTGCGGAAGAGGAGCATATAGATGACTTTGCTGCAGATATGCAGGCAGAGGAAGATATTATGTCCATGCTTACGCAGTTTGAAGAAGAGAGTATACAGGAAAGTATCGCAAATGAGGCCGAAAGTGCCAAGGCGGCCCAGATAGCTGTGGAACAGGCATTGGAGGAGGAAGAAAGCGGTATTCCTTCTGAATTATTAGAAGAAGCAGAAGATACAGGCAAGAAGAAAAAGGAAAAGAAACAGAAGGTTAAGAAAGAAAAAGTAAAGAAGGTTAAAGCCGAAAAAGAAAAGTCAGATAAGCCATCCATAAAAGATAAGCTTTTTGCTTTTATGTTTGAAGAAGAAAATCTTGATGAAGCCACAGATACTGTGCCTGAAGATGGTGTGATTGCAGCTACAGATGATTTGTTGGAGGAAAAGCCCGTCAAGGCTAAGAAAGAAAAAGCCGCCAAGAAAGAGAAGAAGGTAAAGAAGAAAGCCAAGGAAGGTAAGGCTCAGGATGAAAATGCGGCAATAGAGGCAGAACTGGCAGAAGAAGATAAAAAGAAAGCGAAAAAGAAGAAAGATAAAACGGCAAAAGAAAAGAAGGCCAAAAAGGTTGTAATTGCAGAGAAAACTCCTGAAGAAATAGCGGCAGAAAAAAGAGAAGCAAAACGTTCTATCGGAACAAAGGGGATTGCAGCAACGCTTTTGGTTTGTGCTTCGCTTTTGGGTTTGATTTTGGTGGGAACCTATTTCCTACCAAAGCAGTTATCTTTGATTGCGGCGAGAACAGCTTTTTATGCACAGGATTATGAAGAAGCTGCCATGCGGCTTAAAGGTCAGAATTTAAATGACAGCGACCAAATTATGTATGAAAAAGCCACTCTTTTATTTGGTTTGCAAGAAAGATATCATCAATATGAAATATATGTTGACCGCGGAATGGACAAAGAAGCCTTAAATTGTCTTTTGCAGGGTGTGGTTGCATGCAATAAAGAAGAAATATTGGCCGATCAGCTTGGCATTGAAACCGAATGGAAGCTTGCAAAGCAGCAGTTTGTTGCTGCTTTACAGAATCAGTACGGCTTAAGTTCTGAAACGGTTGAAACCATTTGTGAATTAAGAAATCCTGATTATACTGTGGCTGTAGAAAATATTATAGCCGGCAGAATCTATGATGATATGTCCGCATATGGAGGCGGCACCGGAACCTCTGCCTTAGAGGAAGGCAGTGAAGTACAAAGCGGAAATATACAGGATAATAACGGACCCGATGATGTGATTAATGGTTTAAATCCTGATGAAATGGAAGACCTTTTGCCGGAAGAGGAAGCAATTATTGAGCAGCTTCAGCAGGAAAATGAGCAGGAAGCTGTTACTGAGTCCGATACTTCGGAAGAAGATAATGAATTATACTCCGGTTCCGTGGAAGGCGGAGCGGTAAATTTTGTAGAGTAATCTACGACAAATAACCTACGAAGCCGTGCAATATAACATAAAGAATGTACGGCATGGAGGAAAGATGATAGCAATAATTGATTATGACGCAGGAAATATTAAAAGTGTGGAAAAAGCATTACAGGCATTGGGAGAAGAGGTAATTGTTACCAGAGATGCGGATGTTTTACTGAATGCAGAAAAGGTAATTCTTCCCGGAGTGGGAGCTTTCGGTGATGCAATGAATAAAATCAGAAGCTACGGATTGGAAAATGTTATTCATCAGATAGTGGACAAGGGAACTCCCTTTTTGGGCATTTGCTTAGGACTTCAGTTAATGTTTGAAGAAAGTGATGAAACTCCCGGTGTAAAGGGGTTGGGACTTTTGCCCGGTAAAATACTGAGAATCCCGGATGGTGAAGATTTAAAAATTCCTCATATGGGATGGAATTCTTTGCATTTTGAAAAGGATACCAGGATTTTTAAGGGTATAAAAGAAGGCTCATATGTTTATTTTGTACATTCTTATTATCTGAAAGCAGAGGATGAAAGTATAGTGGCGGCTTCTACGGAATATGGTACACATATTCATGCAGCAGTTGAGAAAAATAATGTGTTTGCCTGTCAGTTTCATCCGGAGAAAAGTTCAGATGTGGGACTGGCAATTTTAAAGAATTTCATTGAATTATAACGAGAGGTTTGTATCATGCATACAAAAAGAATTATTCCCTGCCTCGATGTGAATGCAGGCAGAGTTGTAAAAGGTGTTAATTTTGTAAATTTAATTGATGCAGGAGATCCGGTTGAGATTGCAAGGGCTTATGATAAAGCCGGTGCGGATGAATTGGTTTTTTTGGATATTACAGCATCTTCCGATGGACGTGATACGGTGGTTGATATGGTGCGTCGTGTGGCAAGCCAGGTTTTTATTCCTTTTACCGTAGGAGGAGGCATCCGTACCGTAGATGATTTTAAGAAGATTTTAAGAGAGGGTGCAGACAAGGTTGCAGTAAATTCTGCAGCAATTATGAATCCCGGTTTGATTTCAGAGGCAGCTGAGAAATTCGGTAGTCAGTGTGTGGTTGTGGCAATCGATGCCAAGAGACGTGCAGATGGTAGCGGATGGAATATTTTCAAAAACGGCGGCCGTGTTGATATGGGGATTGATGCTGTGGAATGGGCAATGAAGGCGGATAAGCTGGGGGCCGGAGAAATTCTTTTAACCAGTATGGATTGTGACGGCACCAAAGCAGGATATGATTTGGAACTTACCAAAATTATTTCTGAGAATGTATCGATTCCTGTCATTGCATCAGGTGGTGCGGGGACTAAAGAGCATTTCAAAGAGGCTCTGACTGTAGGAAAAGCAGACGCAGCGCTTGCAGCTTCCTTATTCCATTTTAAGGAACTTGAAATCTGTGAAGTAAAAGAATATTTACATGAGAATGGCATTTCCGTGCGCAGAATGTAGGAATACTGAAGGAGAAACTACTATGGCAGCAATTTCTAATGACTGGTTAGAGGTTATTAAACCGGAATTTGGAAAAGATTATTATAAAGAACTGTATTTAAAGGTAAAAGAAGAATATGCCCAAACACGAGTATTTCCGGATTCGGGAGATATTTTCAATGCCTTTCATTTGACACCTCTTGCAGATGTAAAAGTGGTGATTTTAGGACAGGACCCATATCACAATGTAGGACAGGCCCATGGCCTGTGTTTCTCTGTAAAACCGGGAGTGGAAGCTCCGCCGTCATTGGTGAATATTTATAAGGAACTGCAGAATGATTTGGGACTTAAGATTCCCAATAACGGATATCTTGTGAAATGGGCAGAACAGGGGGTTCTTTTATTAAATACCGTACTTACGGTAAGAGCTCATCAGGCAAACTCCCACAGGGGTATCGGTTGGGAACAGTTTACTGATGCAGTGATTAAAATACTTGACGAGCAGGACAGACCTATAGTATTTCTTTTATGGGGAGCACCTGCCCAGAAAAAGAAGGCAATGCTTCATAATCCCAAGCATTTAGTGTTGGAAGCACCTCATCCAAGCCCTTTGTCAGCTTACAGAGGTTTCTTTGGATGCAAGCATTTTAGCAGAACAAACGAATTTTTACAAGCCGGTGGGCTTACGCCTATTGATTGGCAGATTGAAGATATTTAAAGCAACTTTAGGAGGACTAAAATGAAAAAAGTACCATTTGTCAGCAAAGAGAAAATTGAAGAAATAGTAAAAGAATTTCCTACTCCTTTTCATATTTACGATGAAAAGGGTATCAGAGCCAATGCACAGGCAATGAAAGAAGCTTTTGCATGGAATAAAGGTTTTAAAGAGTATTTTGCGGTAAAGGCAAATCCCAATCCCTATTTGATTAAAATTTTAAATGAATACGGTTGCGGATGCGACTGTTCATCTTTGACAGAACTTATGCTCAGCAAAGCTATGGGGATTACAGGAAGTAATATCATGTTTTCTTCCAATGCTACTCCGGCGGCAGAATTTGAATATGCTGCAAAATTAGGCGCTACCATCAACTTAGATGACTTTACTCACATTGAATTTTTGGAAAAAACCATCGGTTATATTCCGGAAACCATATCCTGCCGTTATAATCCCGGCGGAGTATTTGAAGTATGTAATGGTATTATGGATAATCCCGGAGATGCAAAATATGGTTTTACACCGGAACAGATGGTGGAGGGATTTAAACTCTTAAAAGAAAAAGGAGCGAAACATTTCGGTATTCATGCCTTCCTTGCAAGCAACGTAGTGCAGAATGAGTATTATCCTATGCTTGCCAAAGTATTGTTTGAATTGGCAGTAAAATTAAAAGAAGAGACCGGTGTGCATATTGCATTTATTAACCTTTCCGGAGGTGTCGGAATTCCTTACAGACCTGACCAGGAGCCCTGCGATATCCGTGCGGTAGGTGAAGGTGTTCGTAAGGTATATGAGGAAGTGCTTGTACCTGCTGGTATGGATGATGTGGCTATTTTTACTGAACTTGGCCGTTTTATGATGGGACCTTATGGAGGACTTGTTACTAAGGCTGTACATGAGAAGCATATTCACAAAGAATATATTGGTTGTGATGCCTGTGCAGTTAATTTAATGCGTCCTGCTATGTATGGTGCATATCATCACATTACCGTATTAGGCAAGGAGGATGCACCTTGCGATCATAAATATGATATTACAGGTTCTTTATGTGAAAACAATGATAAATTTGCAATCGACAGAATGTTGCCCGAAATTGAAAAAGGCGATTACCTGTTTATACATGATACAGGTGCTCATGGTTATGCCATGGGTTATAACTATAACGGTAAATTGAAATCAGCAGAAATCCTTTTGCAGGAGGATGGCAGTGCGAAGCTGATTCGTCGTGCCGAAACGCCCAAAGATTATTATGCAACTTTGGATTGCTTTGATATTTTTGATAAATTTGATTTTTAGGAATTGTTATGTTTAAAAAGTTTATAGGTAATAAAGAATTTTATGGGATGGTACTTAAGATTGCCATCCCAATTATCATACAGATGGCAATTACCAATTTTGTCGGACTTTTAGACAATATTATGGTTGGTCAGGTGGGTACGGAACAGATGACCGGTGTAGCCGTGGTAAACCAGTTGCTGTTTGTTTTTAATATATGTATTTTCGGTGGTGTATCCGGTGCGGGTATTTTTGGCGCACAGTTTTACGGTAGCGGAAACGAAGACGGATTACGGTATGTTTTACGCTTTAAAATGATTATTTGCTGTCTGATATCAGTAGTCGCCCTTACATTGTTGGTGCTATTTCCTGAATTTCTCATTAATTTGTTTTTGACGGATACCGGAGAAGGGGATGTGCAGGCTACATTAATGTACGGCAAGCAATATTTGTGGATTATGCTGTTTGGCCTGATTCCCTTTGCCATAAAAGAAGCTTATGCCAGTTCTTTAAAGGAGACGGAAGAAACCGTGTTACCTATGAAAGCCAGTGCAGTGGCGGTGTTTATAAATCTGATATTGAATGCCTTGCTTATCTTTGGCTTGTTTGGTTTTCCTAAGCTTGGAGTCGTAGGTGCTGCGATTGCTACAGTTATATCAAGATATGTGGAATTTGCTATTGTGATAATCAGTTGTCACAGAGGAAAGAGAGCCTTTTTTAAAGGGGTGTACAAAAATTTATATATTCCTAAATGGCTGATACAACAGATTATATATAAAGGCGCCCCCTTATTGTTAAATGAAGCATTGTGGTCTGCAGGCATTATCGCTATGAACCAGCGTTATTCCCAAAGAGGGTTGGGAGTGGTTGCGGCAATTAACATTACCTCTACGATAGCGAATCTGTTTAATGTGGTGTATTTGTCCATGGGCAGTTCTATTTCAGTGATTGTAGGTAAGGAGCTGGGAGCCGGGCGATTAAAAGAAGCCAAAAGTACCGCAACTAAAATGATAGCTTTTTCAGTAATGTGTTGTTTTGTAACCGGAGCTATGATGGCAGCCTGTTCTTATGGTTTTGCCAATATTTATAAAACCAGTGACAGTATCAAGGAACTTGCAGTGATTTTTATTTGTATCTGCGCAATACTTACCCCGGTGGAGGCTTTAAACAATGCTTCTTATTTTACTTTGCGTTCCGGCGGGAAGACATTTATTACATTTTTATTTGACAGCGTGTTTTTATGGGTAATAAGTATTCCGGTGGCAACTATATTGGTTAAATTAACAAATTGGGATATTATTCCCATATATGCATTCTGCCAGTCCTTGAATCTGATTAAAAGTGTAATCGGTATTATTTTAGTAAAAAAAGGCATTTGGATTCAGAATGTAGTTACTGAAAAATGACAGAAAAAGCATATTTTTGTACAAGTTACACAAATAATAGGGTTTTAATACTGAAAAAGTGTGAAAAAATATGTTTTTTTCTTGGATTTTTTTGACTTTTGCATTTTATAAGTATATAATTAAAATGGTTTTCTTTATAAGGGGAAAATTTTTCGTTTTTCGGGAGGTAGAGCAATGAAAGAATTGATGATCATGTATCATCCTGTAAAAAAAGAAATTCGTTTTTTAGCGAAGGCAAAAGGAGAATTCGTTGAGATTCCGTATGCAATGTGTCCTTGGTTGTCACAGTATGGTCCTGACAAGGGCGAGTTCTTATTACAGAATCATGGTAATAAATTCTTCGAGGATATTTGGGAGCAGTTCTTACGTGATAAGGTAAGTCTGGTTTTCAAAGGAACTAAAATTGATTACGAAGATTTTGAAAAGAAGGTAAAAGAGTATAATAAGACATCAGGGGAAGAACGTTTTGTTATCAGTAAATTTATTGAACTTCCTGCGGTGGCCGACATATATACGTGTATCAGTGAATTCTGTGATGATACGATTTCTGTATTTACCAAAGAACTACAAGGCTCTGATATCCAGAAGTCATTCCTGACTCGTAAGGCTGAATTTGAAATTAAACGTGAAAAATTAAACAAGAATGATGTAAATCTTTGTCTTGTAGGTACATATAGTGCGGGAAAATCAACTTTTATCAATGCATTAATCGGCAAGAGAATTTTGCCGGAGAGTATTAATTCTGAAACGGCAAAAATGTTCCGCATTAAGAACAGCGAAAAGCCCGGTGTTTCTTTTATTATTAAAAAAGGCGACAGTGATAAAGCAATCATTGCCAATATCGTATGGGATGAAACAAAGAAGAAATTTGCTTTCCATGCAGATGGTGAGTGTGAATTTACACAGGAAAAGATAAACGGAGAAATTAATTCAGCGCTTATGTTCCGTTTGCAGCAACATGAGCAGCTGTATCAGATTCTTAAAAAATTAAATGATATTCCCAATGCTTCTACACCGGATTGCGAAGAATATATTGATGGTATTATTGAGGTTAATTTCCCGATTCCTTTGGATGAGAATATTAACTTTACATTCTATGATACTCCCGGTACCGACAGTAACTCTAACGAGCATTTATTGGTACTTCAGAAAGCGTTGCATCAGCAGACCAACTCTATTTTGATTGTGCTTTATGAACCGACCAAGATGGAAGGTACAGGTAATTCCATTCTTTATAATCTGATTAATTCTTCTAAGAATGAAAACGAGAACGGAAGTAATGTAACCATTGACTTGACACGTTCTTTGCATGTTATTAATCAGGCGGATACAAAGGGACTTGCGGATTTAGCAGAATTAAAGAATAAGAAAGTAGAAGTTACTTTAAAAGAGACAGATAAGATTTATAACGAAGAAGCGCAACATATTGATCTTTCCAAGGAGAGATTGTTCTTCGTATCTTCCAAGGCTGCATATATTGCAAAGGCAATTAATAATAATGTTGATACCGAAGATGAAAGAAGATGGCTTGCAAACCACAGAAACGAAATTAACAACGAACCTGTTGAAGATCCGTTCTTGGGTAAGGCAAAAGCTTCGGAAGTTGAAACCGGTATGTACTTTAAGCTGGATAAAATGGCAAATGCCGATAACGAAACCAAGCAGCTCATTGAAGAGTGTATGGAAGAGTTAAAGAAGTGTGATAATCCTGAAGATGCAAGTTTGTATCCGATTATTCAGCGCCTCTATGTAAACTCAGGTATGTTTGCAATCGAGCAGGAGATTATTAAGTATGCTCAGAAGTATGCCTTGGCAGTTAAGGCAAAAGGTCTTTATGACGGTATCAAGAACGTTGTAAACTTCATTAAGGAAGATTATGAAGTGATTGAGAATCAGGCAAGACTTTCTAAGGAAGAGATTGCAAGAAATATCGAATTAATGAAGACCAATATGGTAAGTGATATTGATACTGCATATGCTGAATACTTGCAGAATATGACTACTGAAAATATGGTATTCCAGATTGATGATATTAACACACTCTATACTGTAATGGGTAACCGCCAGATTCAGGCAGGTCATATTGCAGATAAGATGAAATGGATTGCACTTCGTCCCGAAGTATTTGAAGAGAAGAATAATATTATCCGTAATGAATTAAATCGTTACTTACAGGAAATTGATGATTACTACAAGGTAAATCGTGGTAGAATTCTTCAGCAGCAGATTGAAGAATTAAAGGGTATCATCATTAAAAAGATTACCGGATATAAGGGAATTGATGAAGAACTTATTAAGCGAATTACCAATGTTGCGGATACACAGATTCCTCCTTCAAGTTTAACTGCTTTGAAGATGGATGATTATATCAATAAGCAGAAAGCAATCTTCATTTTCTCTACCAATGATAAGAAATCATACAAGAATGACGTAGAGACAATGTTTGCCCAGACTACAAGAAAGCAGTTTGATTCTTACATTGATGAAATTACTGCTGTAGCTAAAGTGAAAACCGCAGAATTGATTCAGGAATTTAAGAACAATATTGATGTTATTTCAAGTAATTTGGAACTCCTGATTAAGGATGAAAAGAAGGCGACTGCGGAGCAGAATAAGGCGAAGGCAGTGCTTGAACTGGTTGAGAAGAAGGATATCGAACTCAACAAGAAAATCTGGGGTGAAGAAGATTAAATATTTTGCCACAATGGGCGTCGGTTATCCGGCGCCTTTTTTATTTTTTGAGAGGGTGAGGGCAGAGATTTGTATATATCCCTTTCAGGGACGTTTCCACTCTATTGTGTTACGTAGCGGTACATAAGGTTGCAAAAGACGCAACCTAAGTACCGACGAACACAAAAGCCCTTCAATGGATATATACAAATCTCTGCCCCTTCACTGCATTGAAAACGGCAGAAAAATAGCTTTATTACTGAAAAATTATTGATATTCTTATTGACAGCTTGCATATATATATATAATGTTTTTACCTAAAATTTGGATTGGAAAGTGAGGAAAACAAATGAGGAAGTTATTGGTAATAATGCTTGTAGTTTCACTGAGTGCAGTGATGTTGACAGGATGTACAAACAGCGCTGAAAACGTGGAAGATACCGGTTCGGAGCAGATTGCAACAGAAGAGGAATCACAGGTGATAACTGAAGAATCTGAAGTTGAGTCAGAAGAAATTTCTGAGGAAAGCAGCGAAGAAGTAGCGGAAGTAACTGTAGATTATTCGGCAGAATCTGTTATGGCAAAGATTGATGAAATCATTGCAGCCTGTCCTTATGACGATCCGGAACAGATTAAAGCGGCAGTCATTGGTGTGAATTTGGAATATATATCTGATGAAGATTTGACAACCTTAATGGATACCTATGGATATACATTGGAAGAGTTAAAAGATTTATTTGATGCTTATATGGAGCAGTATTTTCATCACATGTGGTTGACGCACCGTTATAATATTGGTGCAGGTGAAGTTATCGATACTATGGATTTGGAGAAAGATTTATTAAAATATCGTGCTAATATCGCAGACATGTTTATCGGACAGGAAGAAGTAAAAATTACTGTTGAATATATTGTGTTGGCTTTGAGCAATGATGATACAGAAAGCTTTGCATCATATATTTTTCCTGATGAATATGAAGCACCACAAGGGTGTCCGTATAATTGCGAAGGAAGTGAGTTGACTGATGGTCAAAAAGCAATTGTTAATTATATAATATTATATAATGAAATATGTGGATATAATGATGTGGAAACTGTTGCAAATCGGTTGGCAAATGTAAATTTACCTTATGATGTAAAGTTAAATGCTCAATAAATATTTTTGTGAAAAAAATAAATGATTTCATAGTACAGCCCGAGAGATATTTTCTTTTGTCCGATGATCGTTTTAGCTCGTCGGTGCTTAACGAGAGGATTTGTTTACAAATCATCGAGTTTAGCATCCGCTACGTAGATAAACCGAGCGAGAGCGTGTCAAAGGACATAGAAAATATCTCTCGGGCGTCCTAATACACCTGTGTCTTCATATACCTATTTATTCAGCCTTCTTCTTTAGCATTTCATACCTCTTCCGTGCATTTTTCTCCGCCCGTTCAAACAAATCCTTTGCCCGTTCCGGATTACTTCGAAGCAATGCATTATAACGAACCTCACTTGCAAGAAAGGCTTGGAAATCACCTTTTGGTTCCTTAGAGTCCAGCTGAAAAGGATTTTTACCCTGAGCTTCCAATCTGGGGTCATAGCGGAAGAGATGCCAGTAACCGGCGTCTACAACAGCTTTTTCAGTATTCTTTGCTTTGGTCATACCACCTTGGATACCATGACTGATGCAAGGAGCGTAAGCCACAATCAATGAGGGGCCGGGATAGCTTTCTGCTTCTATAAAAGCTTTGATACACTGGTTGAAATCGGCACCCATAGACACCTGAGCCACATAAGCCTGACCATAACTCATTGCGATGGCTGTTAAATCTTTTTTGCCGGCTTCTTTACCGGAGGCGGCAAATTGGGCGATAGCACCCAAGGGTGTTGCCTTGGAAGATTGACCGCCGGTATTGGAATAGACTTCCGTATCAAAAACCAGAACATTTACATCCGAATTACCGGATAAAACATGGTCTAAGCCGCCAAAGCCGATGTCATATGCCCAACCGTCACCGCCTACAATCCAGTGGGATTTCTTGGCAGCATAATCTTTGTGTTTTAAGATATAATTTTTATCTTCATCCGCACAGTCACAGGCTTCTAAAGCAGCAACCATATTCCGTGCCGCAGGTCCGTTTTCTGTGGATGAATTTTGTGTTTCCAAGAATTTTTCTATTATTTCTTTTATACTTTCATGTTTTGTTTTTTTCAAAAGTCTTTCAGCTGCTTCCAGAATTGGTTTGCGAAGTGCCCGGCTGGCCAATTGGATGCCATAGCCAAATTCAGCATTGTCTTCAAATAATGAATTTGCCCAAGCAGGTCCCCGCCCCTGTTTATTAACTGTATATGGAGAGGCAGGAGAGGAGCCTCCCCAGATAGAAGAGCATCCCGTGGCATTAGCAATATACATTCTGTCTCCGAATAACTGGGTTAAAAGCTTTGCATAGGGTGTTTCGCTACAGCCGGCACAGGCACCGGAGAATTCAAGTAATGGTTGTTTAAACTGACTGCCTTTTACGGTGCGGGCAGGGAATTTTTCAAAAACAGCCCCGGGTGTTTCGATGGTAGCTCCGTAATCAAACAGTTTCTGAGCTGATTTTTGGGTTTCAAAAGGCTTTAAAAGCAAGGCTTTTTCGCCTTTTTTGCCGGGGCATATATTAACACAGGAACCGCAACCCGTACAATCCAATGGAGAAATGCTGACAGCAAATTTGTGCCCGGGGACACCTGTTAAATCAATCATTGTACTTTCGGGGGCCTTTTCAGCCTGAACCGTGTCCATAGCCATAGGTCGTATTGCGGCATGAGGACATACGTAGGAACAGAAGTTACACTGGATACAGTTTTCGGGGTTCCAGCTTGGAACTTCCAGTGCAATACCGCGTTTTTCGAAAGCGGATGAACCAGCCGGGAGAGTACCATCGGCATATTCCATAAAAGCAGAAACCGGCAGTGTATGACCGATTTGACGATTAATTTTATTTTGTATTTGGTTGACATAATTCAAAACATCAATGCGTTCGCTATGAGCTTGTATTTCTAAAGGCTCAAAATCAGATTGACCCCAACTTGACGGAATTTCAACTCGCGTATAAGAGGATATTCCGGCATCTATGGCATCATGGTTCATGGATACAATTTTCTCGCCTTTTTTTGAGTACGTGGCAGTAGCGGCTTCTTTCATAAGGCGGACTGCATCCTGAACCGGAATAACTTCTGATAAAGCAAAGAATGCAGCTTGTAAAATGGTATTGATTCTACCGCCTAATCCAATTTCTTTGGCGATTTTAAAACCGTCAATAGTATATAACTTGATTTTATGATCATATATATATTTCTTCATCTGACCGGGTAATTCCTGTTCCAGTTCTTCAGGAGTCCAACTACAGTTTAAAAGGAAGATACCGCCGTCTTTTAAATCCTGGACCATATCATATTTACGGACATATGCTGCTTTATGACAAGCTACAAAATCTGCATTGTGTATCAGGTATGCGGAACGGATTGGTTTGGAACCGAAACGCAAGTGTGAAATGGTGACACCACCGGATTTCTTGGAATCGTAATCGAAGTAGGCCTGAGCGTAAAGATTGGTATTATCGCCGATGATTTTTACTGAATTTTTGTTTGCACCTACAGTACCGTCTGCACCAAGACCCCAAAATTTGCAACTGATATTTCCTTTGGGGGTTGTGTCGGGAAGTTTTATTCTATCCAAAGATAAATTGGTAACATCATCAATAATACCTAAGGTAAACTGCTGTTTGGTTGTATTTTCAAAAACGGCAGCAATGTCTCCGGGGAGAGTATCTTTTGAAGAAAGTCCGTAACGTCCGGTATAAACAGGAATGGTTTCATACCGACTTCCTTTTAATGCGGCAACTACATCCAGATAAAGAGGGTCCCCAACAGCCCCCGGCTCTTTCGTCCTGTCAAGGACACTAATGGATTTGCAACTTTCAGGAATGACAGATAATAAATGTTTAGCACTAAAAGGGCGGTAGAGACGTACTTTAATGAGACCGGCTTTTTTACCCTGTGAAATAAGATAATCGATGGTTTCCATGGCAGTTTCACATACAGACCCCATGGCAATAATAATGTGTTGGGCATCAGGGGAACCATAATAATTAAATAATTTATAATCCGTCCCGATAAGTGCATTAATTTGGTTCATGTAATCTTCCACAATATCAGGAACAGCATTATAAAAGGAATTGCAGGCTTCTCTTGCCTGAAAATAAACATCCGGATTTTGAGCGGTTCCGCGGGTGACTGGATGTTCCGGATTTAAGGCACGACGGCGGAAGGCGTCTACGGCTTCCATGTCACATAGGTCTTTTAAAGTTTCATAGTCCCAAATTTTGATTTTCTGAATTTCATGGGAAGTCCTGAAACCATCAAAAAAGTGGAGAAAAGGAACTCGGCTTTGAATAGCAGAAAGGTGGGCAACCGGACTTAAATCCATAACCTCCTGTACACTGCCTGTAGCAAGCATGGCAAAACCGGTTTGTCTGCAGGCATAAATGTCTGAATGGTCTCCAAAGATGGATAAGGCATGGGTTGCTATGGTTCTGGCACTGACATGAATGACACAAGGAAGGAGTTCGCCGGCAATTTTGTACATGTTGGGAATCATTAGTAATAAGCCTTGTGATGCACTGAAAGTAGTGGTTAAAGCTCCTGCTTGTAAGGAACCGTGAACAGCTCCGGCTACACCTGCTTCTGACTGCATTTGAGATAAAACTATCGGTTGACCGAAGATGTTTTTACGTCCCTGATGAGACCATTGATCTGTATAATCTGCCATAGGGGAAGATGGTGTAATGGGATAGATGGCGGCAACATCCGTGTACGCATATGCTACGTGGGCGGCTGCAGTATTGCCATCCATGGTTTTTTCTTTTCGTTCCATAATAAGTATCTCCTTAATTTTTTTATATAGTTTGGTCGAAACTTTTATGTTTCATACTCTTATCTGAGTTTTCGGACCTTTTTATATATAAAAATTGATATATCTTTACAACTGTCAGTATGGAAGTATTGATTTTTCGCTTAAAACAATTTAAAATGAAAAAGGGTATATTCAAAAGAGAAAAGATTTTGAATAAGCGGGGGACGGTTATGAGAAGAGTAAGAAGTATTATTTTAGTTTTGGTACTAACTTTGGCTATGACAGCCTGTGGTACGTCTACAGAGGTGTCATCAGAAAATGCGAACTCTCAAAATGGGGAAGTAAGTGAGAGTGTATCAGAAGAATTGTCTGAAACTGATGGCGGTGAGTCAGAAGGCGCAGATACATCAGAGGTAGCATCGGAAACTTCTGAAGAAGTAGCGGAAAATTCGGAATCAGAATCTGAAACAACCGAAGAGTTATCAGAAGAGAATATTTCTGAAGAAGAAAGTGTGTCGGAAGAAAGCGAACCGGAATTTACCGTAGAGGAATACAGCGCTGATTTGTATGTAAAAAAAGCGGTAAATGTCAGAATCGGTCCGTCTACGGACTACGAAAAAATCGGTGGGTTAAGTAAGGGACAGCAGATTCAGGTAACAGGAATTGCAGACACCGGTTGGTATCGGATTGAGTATAACGGAAGTGAAGCTTATGTATCTTCCAATTATTTAGTAGATGAGGCAACTTATCAGGCTATTCTTGCAGAAGAAGAGGCGGCGGCTTTAGCTGCACAGCAAGCAGCATCCGAGCAGGCTGCGCAACAGGCGACGGAGCAGACTAATACCGGCGGATATAAAGAGCAGGTTGTTGCAATAATGAACCAGGAGCGTAGCGCAGCTGGTGTGGGCGGTATTACACAGAATGCGACTTTAGATAATCTGGCACAGATTCGTGCACAGGAAATCGTAACAAGTTTTTCTCATACAAGACCTAACGGAACTTCTTGCTTTACCGTTTTTGAAGAAAACGGTGTGACTTATATGGCTGCCGGAGAAAATATTGCCGCCGGTTACGGTACACCGGAAGAGGTAATGGTGGGCTGGATGAATTCGGAAGGACATCGTGCCAATATATTAAACGGTAATTTTACACAGGTTGGCATCGGTTATTATACTGACCCGAATTCAACCTATGGAACCTATTGGGTTCAGATTTTCAGCAATTAGAATGTGAATGTAGCATCTAATTTAAGAAATATGTCAATGATGTGTTTGACACGGAACAGAAATAAACTTATAATATGGGTGTTGCTTACGCAAACCATTTAGGGCACAGGTAAGAACCGGTGCCCTTTGTTTTTAGATATTAATACAACGTGGAGGTACGTATTGTGAAAGCGTATGGAGTAAATGAATTACGTAAAATGTTTCTTGATTATTTTGAGCAGAAGGATCATTTGAGGCTGAACAGCTTCTCCTTAGTTCCCAAGAATGATAAGAGTCTGCTTTTGATTAATTCCGGTATGGCACCCTTAAAGCCTTATTTTACAGGTGCGGAAATTCCGCCTAAGAGCAGAATTACTACCTGTCAGAAATGTATCCGTACCGGTGATATTGAGAATGTAGGTAAAACCGCACGTCACGGTACCTTCTTTGAAATGCTTGGTAACTTCTCTTTCGGTGATTACTTTAAGGAAGAAGCTATCGGCTATACTTGGGAGTTTTTAACCGAAGTTGTAGGTCTTGATAAAGACCGTCTCTATCCTTCTGTGTTTGAAGAAGATGATGAGGCTTTTGATATTTGGAACAAGAAGATTGGTATTGCGCCTGAGCGAATTTTCCGTTTTGGTCGTGCTGATAACTTCTGGGAGCATGGTGAAGGAGCTTGTGGTCCCTGTTCGGAAGTATATTATGACCGCGGTGAGAAGTACGGTTGTGGTAAGCCTGACTGTAAGGTGGGTTGCGAATGTGACAGATATATGGAAATCTGGAATGACGTATTTTCACAGTTTTACAATGACGGCAAGGGCAATTATACAGAACTTGAGAAGAAGAATATCGATACCGGTATGGGTCTTGAGCGTTTGGCTTGCGTAGTGCAGGATGTAGATTCCATGTTTGACGTAGATACTATGAAAGCATTAAGAGACCACGTATGCCGCCTTGCAGGTAAGCAGTATGGCGAAGATTATCAGACTGACGTGTCTTTGCGTGTAGTAACAGACCACATCCGTTCCGTTACTTTTATGGTATCAGACGGTATTATGCCTGAAAACAGCGGTTGCGGTTATGTTATGAGACGTTTGCTTCGTCGTGCATGCCGTCACGGAAGAATCCTTGGTATCCAGGGTGCGTTCCTTGCTGATTTGGCGGTGACTGTGATTGAAGGCTCTAAGGACGGATACCCCGAATTGGAAGAAAAGAAGGAATTCATCCTTAAAAATATTGCAAAAGAAGAAGAACAGTTTAATAAAACCATTGACCAGGGGCTTGCAATCCTTGCCAAAATGGAAGATGATATGGTGAAAAAAGGTACAAAGGTGCTTTCCGGTGAGGATGCATTTAAGTTATACGATACCTTTGGTTTCCCCATTGACTTAACCATCGAAATCCTGGAAGAAAAAGGCTTCACATATGATGAAGAAGGTTTCGAAAAGGCTAAGGCAGAAGCAAAGGCTCAGTCTAAGGGAACCTATGTTGGTGCAGAGCATATGGCAGGCCGTGCAAAGAATGTATACGATGATTTGGATTTAAATCTTGAAACAAAGTATGTAGGTTATACAGAAAGTTCCTGTGGCGCAAAGATTACCGCATTAACCACAGATGCTTCAGCTGAAGATGCGAAAGTAACAGATGTTCTTACAGAAGGACAGAAGGGTACCGTAGTTTTGGATACAACTTGTATGTACGGAACTATGGGTGGACAGCTTGGTGATGCAGGTATTATTTCCACTAAGGATGGTGAATTTACCGTTACCGAAACTATTCATTTGACCGGTGCTAAAATGGGACATGTAGGTTACGTATCCCGTGGTGAGGTAAAGGTTGGCGAAGAAGCACTTGTAACAGTGGATGAAGATAAGCATGCAGCTACCTGCAAGAATCACTCAGCAACCCACCTTTTACAGAAAGCATTAAAGACAGTGCTTGGTAACCATGTAGAGCAGAAGGGTTCCTTGGTAACCCCGGACCGCTTGCGTTTCGACTTCTCTCATTTTGAAGCAATGACAGCAGAACAGATTGCAGAAGTGGAAGCACTTGTAAATAAAGAAATCGCGTTAGACTTACCCGTTATTACAGATGAAATGAGCATTGCGGATGCAAAGAAGACAGGCGCAATGGCTCTGTTTGGTGAGAAATACGGCGAAAGCGTACGTGTTGTAAGTATGGGTAAAACAGATGCAGATGCCATCGAAGATGCATTTAAGGATGCATTCTCCGTAGAACTTTGCGGTGGTACTCATGTAAACAATACATCTACCATTCAGTCCTTTAAGCTTTTATCTGAATCCGGTGTGGCTGCAGGCGTAAGACGTATTGAAGCTTTAACCGGCGAAGGTGTACTTGCATATTATGCAGATTTAGAGAAGAAACTTAACAAAGCCGCTGAGCTTCTTAAGACCACAACCGATAAGGTAGAGGAAAGAATTGCTCACTTATTGGCTGATAATAAGGCTCTTGCTTCCGAAAACGAATCCTTAAAAAGCAAGGCTGCTAAGGATGCGTTGGGCGATGTAATGAACAATGTCAAAGAAGTAAAAGGCGTTAAATTACTTGCAACCAAGGTTTCCGGCGTTGAAATGAACGGACTTCGTGATTTGGGCGACCAGTTAAAAGAAAAACTTGGCGATGGCGTGGTTGTTTTAATCTCTGACAAAGACGGCAAGGTTAATATGATTGCCATGGCAACTGATGGAGCTATGAGCAAGGGCGCACACGCAGGTAACTTAATCAAAGGTATCGCTGCACTTGTTGGCGGCGGTGGCGGCGGAAGACCGAATATGGCTCAGGCCGGTGGTAAGAATCCCGCAGGTATTGATGCAGCAATTGCGGCTGTAGAAGAAGTATTAGCAGGTCAGTTATAGTTTTGTTAATTATTTTAAAATAAAATTTATGTTTCAATAGCTTAAAATTACCAATATTTTCAATTGGTTTCAAAAAAAAGGTTGACGAACGATAATTTTATGATATAATCTAATTTGTGCAATTTAGGAATACCCGAACAGTCAGTGCACAATTTAGGACTGGGAGGAGGGTGAGTGTAGATGTCTAGAGTAGAAGTAAAAGAAAACGAATCTTTGGATAGCGCATTGCGTCGTTTCAAGAGAAGTTGTGCTAAAGCAGGTATCCAGCAGGAAATCCGTAAGAGAGAGCACTACGAGAAACCTAGCGTAAAGCGTAAAAAGAAATCTGAAGCAGCTAGAAAGCGTAAATTTAACTAATTAAAATTAAGGAACCATCGCATAAGCGGTGGTTCTTTTTTCGTGGATGTGTAACGGTTGAGATTTGTATATATTCTTCTTAGGGACGCTTTCGCTTGGTTGACCTACGTAACGGTACATAAGGCTGTAAAGCACACAGCCTAAGTACCGACGAGTACAAACGCCCTGTGAAGAATATATACAAATCTCAACCTGTTTACTGTATTAAAGAAAGGAAGATTCATAAAAAATAACCTTATTTTTACAACTATTTTAATCTATAGACGGAAGTGTCCACACTTTAGGGTACATTTTATTTTAACCCTTGACATTTCCAATATATATATATAATAGTTTCACTAAATTTCAGTTTTGAAAGTGAGGGAAACAAATGAAGAAGTTATTTGTGATGATGCTTATTGTAGTGATGAGTATTATAATGTTAGCAGGTTGTAGCAATAATACTGAAGATGCAGAAACTTCAGATGTGGTAAGTGAAGAAAGCTCAGAGTCATCTGATGTTGAAGAAACAGATACAACCGACGAGTCAGTGAATGCATCAGAAGAAAGTTCAGAAGTAGTAGAAGAGACAGTTATGTATTCAGCCGATGAAGTGATGGCACATATTGATGCATTGATTGCGCAGTATACTTATAATGATCCGGAGCATATCAAATGTATGGTCATTGCGGCTAATTTGGATTATATAGAGGCAGAGGAATTGGAGATTATATTAACAACTTATGGATATACGATGGAGGATTTGGCACAGATGTACCTTGCAGAAGAAGGTCCTTTGTATTGTGCATTTTATTCTTATTGGGATACTCGAGACTATCATTTAAGTGCAATTGACAGTTTGGATGAAAGTGAAATATATGCAAATCAGATTACATTAGAATCTGTTATGCTAAATGAAGCGGATAAAGCCTTTGCAAAAAAAATAGATGATGATTTTATTAAAAGTTCTGTGTTAGATGGTGATGAATCTGTAGTCAGAGGGTTAGAGGGGTATGAAGGGACAACCAGTGGAGAAAAGTTAGTTGTATCATACGTTAGCTTTATTTTTGATTATGACTGTGAATATAACCCATACAATGATTACATAAATGCCAATTCATAGTCATTTGCTTATATTAACTAACTACGTCCTATTAATTTCTAAAGAGAAATACAGTATTCATATCAATAAATCCTAGATAGAATACTGGCATATTAAGAATATAGTATAATTATTTATAACACAGCAAGGGGGATTGTTTTCTCTTGTTCGATGACCGTTTTTGGCCGTCGGCGCTTAATGAGAGGATTTGTTTGCAAATCAGCGAATTTAGCGTCCGTTACGTATCCAAAACCGAGCGAAAGCGTGTCAGAGAACATAGAAAACCAATCCTCCTTGCGTCATTTCTTTTTGATATGATTGAATCGGATGATATAATTTGATAAGATGAGTTCATAAAGTGATAAATTGGGGAGGAAGTAATCTGTATGCCAAAGAAAACGAAGAAAATAATCATAATAAGCGTCGTGATTGGTATCGCTCTTTTTCTAGGTCTTGGAATTCTTTTATTTGTGCTCATGAGTAGCGATGGTAATTCTGCCATGTCTTTAAAAATGATTCTGATTTCCGATCAATATAGTGAGGAAGAAAAGTTGGAGCATGCTCATCAATATATACATAGTTTTGCGACAGAGATAGATTCTGAACTTCATATGATGGAATATGAGTGGGATCGGGATGATGAAAATTGGGATTATGCAGAAGATGGTGCTAAATTGGATATTTCAGGAATTAAAATTCCTCGTTATATTCGAATGGAAGAAGTATGTACAGGGGATATCGGGAATGACGGAACAATGGATATGGCAATTGTTTACAGCCTGCATGTAAAGCTTTCTCGCAATAAAATATATGATGATGGAACCCGTATTATATGTTTATATCGTCAGAATGCGGATGGTATATACGAATATTGGCAGGAAAACAAAACATTACTGAATAGTTGGAGTTATGTTGACAATAATAAGGACTATTCAATAATTATAGATGATGGTATATTTTATTGTTTTGTTGATGATTTCTATTATCTCTTTGATATACATGATGAGAATCTGGTTATGACAGGATATGAAGTGAGTAGTTCTGTTGATGTATTAGACAGATATGTATACAGAGATTGGAATTATGAAGACGGAACGATGGAAGCAACTGCAAGGGCCTTCGGAGATGATGAAAGTATAAAAATATGCGAAGAAAGTTTTGAACCTGAGTTGATTGCATTTGAAGATATAGGAAAGGAAGGTATTGTCTATCCAAGCCATGAATTCCAGGGATATCTTCCGGTGATGTATAAGCTAGAACATTCTAATAATCGAATTCAATTACATGCTTCTGAATGGAGTATGAGACCGGAAAATACCGGGGCAAAGATATTGGAATATATTAAGGATACATATTATCCGCATATGGTTCGTGTGGAGATGGGATATAGTGATGAAGTGATTGCAAATAATGTGGAACTTTTGGGTTATGCATTTCCTACCTATTATTACCGGGATGCACAAGGAAATCTTTTATATTTTTGTGATACATATCCGTCCGGTTATTGGAATGATACACCGCAGGATTGCATTATACATGATGTAATATATGAGGATAGTGCCGGTAACAAATATAGATATTTGATAGAAGATGCTTCTATGGAAGTTATCTCCTATCTATATAGCAGTCCAATTTAAATCTTGTCAAATGCAAGGTTATCTGCTACAATAACATCGATTTTATTATAAAATAGAATCCAACAATTTCATATTCTAGAAGAAAGGAAAAGTAAAATGAAAAAAAGAAGATTATTAGCAAGTCTTCTTCTGATGATTTTACTCACAAGTACTGTTGCACTGAGCGGATGTTCAGGTGATAAGGATAATTCCTCTTCATCGATTACCATCGGAATTCCTCAGGACATTGAGGACAGTCTTGACCCCCACGATATGCTGGCGGCAGGAACTAAGGAAATCTTTTTCAATGTCTACGAAGGTTTGTATAAGGCAGATTCCGACGGTAATTTAGTGCCCGCAGTAGCAAGTGGTGTGGAAATTTCAGAAGACGGACTGACCTATACCTTTACGGTTAAGGAAGGTGTGAAGTTCCATAACGGAAACGCAGTTACGGCGGAGGATATCAAATATTCAGTTGAAAAATTCGCCGATATTGAGGGTGGTGCACCTTCGATAGCGGCGTTTTCTAATATTGAGTCTGTAGAGATTACGGCAGATGGCGCGGTAGCAATTAAGCTTGCTCAGCCCGACAGTGATTTTCTTACCATGTTATCTACCATTGAGGCGGCAATTATCCCTGCGGATAACACAGATCCGGACGCAAACGCCATCGGTACCGGTCCATATAAGTATGTATCGCGTTCCCCTTTAACCAATGTAAAAATGGAACGTTTTGATGATTACTGGGGTGAAAAGGCCCATATTGAGAATGTAACTTTTAAAATTTGTTCCAATGCGGATACCATTGCCATGGAATTAAACGGCGGTTCCATTGATATGTTTTCAAGATTGACTACTGCCCAGATGGCAGAACTTGATATGGAGAAATACAATGTGTTGGAAGGTAATATGAACCTTGTGCAGGCTTTGTATTTGAATAACGATTTTGAGCCCTTTAGCGATGTACGCGTGCGTCAGGCGCTTTGTTATGCAGTAAATCGCGAAGAAGTGTTGGATTTCGTATCGGACGGTAAGGGAACCATTATCGGAACAAGTATGATTCCGGCATTCGGTAAGTATTACGATGAAAGTCTTGCAGAATTGTACCCTTATGATATAGAGAAGGCTAAAGAACTTTTGGCAGAAGCAGGATATGCGGATGGATTTACTTTTACCATTACTGTGCCTTCTAACTATCAGCAGCATGTGGATACGGCACAGGTAATTGCAGAGCAGTTAAAAGATGTGAATGTTACTGCGGAAATTCAGTTGGTTGACTGGAATACATGGTTAAGCGAAACTTACAGCAACCGCAATTATGAAGCTACCGTAATCGGCGTGGATGCACCTCAGCTTACGGCGACAGCATTTTTGGATCGTTTCGTAAGTACGGCAGGAGATAATTTCGTAAATTATGCAAATGCGGATTATGATGTGGCTTTTGCAAATGCCATGGCAACCACGGACGAAGCACAGAAGGTGGTTTACTTTGGAGAATGCCAGACCTATCTTGCTGAGGATGCGGCTAACGTATACATTCAGGATTTGCCTGAATTTACCGCATTGAATAAGAAGTACGCCGGATACGAATTTTATCCTATGTATGTAATGGATGTGTCGAAGATTTATATTGTGGATGCATCTGCAGAGTAAGATTTAGAAGAATTTGACTAAAGAAAGGAGACCCAAGATGGCAAAGTACATGTTGAAGAAAATTTTAATGCTTGTACTGACCCTTCTTGCGGTCTCTTTTGTGGTGTTTGCGGCCTTTTCTATTTTGCCCGGAGACCCTGCACTGCAGAAACTGGGCACGGAAGCAACGCCGGAGAAACTGGAAGCCCTGCGAGAGCAGATGGGATTAAATGATCCTTTTATGGTGAGATACGGTAAGTGGTTATTAGGTATGCTTACCTTTGATTTCGGAAAATCATATTCGTACTCTATGAGCGTTACGGATTTAATCGGAGATAAAATTTTTATCAATTTTACAATGTCGGCGTTAGCCCTTGTGATTGTGTGCGTGGTATCCATTCCTTTGGGAATTTATACGGCAAAACGCGTGGGTGGCGTGGTTGACAAAATTTTTATTGTAATAAATCAGCTGTTTATGTCTGTACCGCCGTTCCTTCTGGGACTTTTGCTGACCTTTGTGTTTGGCTTGACCTTCCGTTTGTTTACGCCGGGAGGATATATTGATTATCATGATAATTTTATTGGATTTGTTGGGTATCTTATTTGTCCTGCCATCGCCATTGCTTTGCCGAAATGTGCCATGTGTATCCGCTTGTTAAAAGCGAATATTCTGGAAGAGGCGAAGAAGGATTATGCGAGAACTGCTTACAGTCGCGGAAACAGTACCACGAGTATGTTGTACCGCCATATTCTGCAGAATGCCATTATGCCTACCATAACGTTTATTGGAATGGTAGTGGCGGATATGATTGCGTCCGGTATTATCATTGAGCAGGTATTCGGTATTCCGGGACTTGGGAGAAGTCTTTTATCGGCTATTTCGACGCGAGATTATCCCGTGGTAATGGCAATTGTAATGTTGATAGCAGCAGGAATTGTAATCATCAGTACGGTGACGGATTTGATTTATGCCTGGGTAGACCCGAGAGTCAGGGTGACCGGAGATGAGTAGTAAAATGAAAAAAACAACCACCAACAAAAACTTCATCATTGGTTTCTGTATGGTGCTGGCAGTGCTTGTATTTGCGCTGGCAGGTCTTGTTTTTGCGCCTTTTGACCCGGAGGAAATGGATGCGGCATCAAAGCTTGCAGCACCATCGTTAAAGCACTTGTTTGGCTGTGATAATTTCGGCAGGGATATTTTAAGCCGCGTACAGCAGGGAACGCGAATGACCTTACTAATCGGGCTTACTTCCACTGCAATCGGTGCGGTAATAGGAACCATCTTAGGTGCGGTAATGGGCTATTTTGGCGGTCTTTTGGACGAAGGTCTTATGCGTGTGATTGATGTGTTATTTGCAATTCCGAGCATTCTTTTGGCACTGATTTTTATCAGTCTTTTCGGTACGGGAACTTTCAATGTAATTCTTGCTTTAGGCTTTGCCATTGTGCCCAGTTTTGCGAAGATGGTTCGGACCGAATTTATGAAACAGAGAGAAATGGATTATGTCAAAGCTGCGAAACTGATGGGCGCAGGCAGAGGCAGAATTCTTTTTGTGCATATTTTACCCAATGTTATGCCTACGCTTTTAAACTGTGTTTTAATTTCCCTAAACAATGCGGTATTGGCGGAAGCAGGTATGAGTTTCTTAGGCATTGGTGTGCAACCGCCGCAGGCGAGCCTTGGACGTATGCTTTCGGAAGCGCAAGGGTACTTACAGACAGCACCTTATTATACCGTATTTCCCGGACTTATCATGATTATTATGCTTTTGGGCTTCGGTCTAATGAGTGAGGGAGGAGGATGGAAAAATGCTTTCCGTAGAAAATCTAAAGATTGAGTTTTTTGACCACTCCTTACCTGAGACTGCGGTGGATGACGTGACTTTTACTATGGGAGAAGGGGAGATTCTCGGAATCGTTGGAGAGTCCGGTTCGGGTAAAAGTTTGACGGCCCTTTCCATTGCGGGACTGTTAAACCGTGGTGATATTACTAAGTCGGGGGATATTGTTTTTAACGGTTTAAACCTCCTTCATTGTAAAAGAAGTGAATTACGTGAACTGCAGGGCAAGGATATTGCTATGATTTTTCAGGAGCCTATGACCTGCTTAAATCCTGTAAAAAGGATTGGCTGGCAGGTGGAAGAAGCCTTACGTGTTCATGGTGAAAAGGATAAAATCAAGTTAAAAGAAGAGGCAATCAAGGCTTTGACAGACGCCGGGCTGGAAGAGGCCGAACGGATTTATGCATCTTTCCCGCATCAGTTATCCGGTGGTCAGAGACAGCGTGTAATGATTGCGGCGGCAATGATTAGTAAGCCGAAGCTTTTGATTGCAGATGAACCTACCACGGCTTTGGATGTTACGGTGCAGGCCCAGGTAATTGAACTTCTTCGAAGAATTAATCGGGAGAAGAAGACCTCCATTCTTTTTATTTCCCATGATTTAAGTCTTGTGCGTCAGTTGTGTCAGCGCGTGCTGGTGATGAAGGATGGTAAAATTGTGGAACAGGGCGAGGCGGAAGATATTTTTGCAAACCCGAAGGAAGAATATACGAAGGAATTGATTGCGGCGATACCTGTGGTAAGAAAATCGGATTAAGCAGAAGCAGCGTTGAAAAGAAAACATAAATGTCGGCATAAGAATATAAGCAAGACAAGAAAGGCGGTGTGAAGAAATGACAAATGAATACGTATGTAATGTGCAGAATCTTTTCTTCACATACGGAGGAAAGAAAAATAAACCTACTTTACAAGATGTTTCATTGCAACTGAAGATTGGCGAGATTCTTGGGCTTGTAGGCGAAAGCGGTAGCGGCAAGTCAACCCTTGCCAAGGTAATGACGGGACTTTTAAAAGAAGATTCCGGTATCGTGGAGTGCGGGAAAACCGCGATGATTTTTCAAGATAGTTACAGTGCCTTAAATCCTGCGAAGACCGTTGAGTGGCTTTTACAGGAAGTCCAACGTTTGCAGGGCGTCAAAGACAAAGAAACGAGACAAAAAGAAATCCTTAAAATGCTGGATGCGGTGGAATTGGAAGAACAGTACTTAAACCATTACCCGTCTGAATTATCCGGCGGACAGAGACAGCGTGTGATGATTGCCATGGCGCTTTTATCAAGGCCGGAAGTGTTGATTGCGGACGAACCTGTTTCAGCCTTAGATGTAACGGTACAGAAACAGATTGTGTCGCTTTTAAAGCGCTTAAGCCATAAAAGAAATTTAGCTGTTCTTTTTATCTCACATGATTTGCGTACGGTTTATGAACTGTGTGACCGTGTAATTGTAATGAAAAACGGAAAAATAGTTGAAGAAGGCGCTAAGAATGAGTTATACTTTAATCCGAAAGAAGAGTATACAAAAGCATTGCTGACAAGTGCAGGAATAGATTGGGAGTAAATATGTTTAAAGCTATTTATCCGGATGAGTATCTGGATTCTACTTATGAAATTGATTTTGAACAATTGTATGAAGACGGATACCGTGGTGTTATTTTTGATATTGATAATACATTGGTTCCACACGGGGCACCGGCAGATGAGCGAAGCAAGAAGCTTTTAAATTATTTACGTGCCCGTGGCTTTAAAATTGTTCTTTTATCTAATAACACTAAGACTAGAGTGGATATGTTCAATAAAGACCTGCATTTGGATACTATTCCCAGGGGGGCAAAGCCTTTCCTAAAAGGCTATAAAAAAGCCATGCAGATTATGGGAACTTCCAAAGAGAATACTTTCTTTGTAGGTGATCAGCTTTTTACGGATGTGTGGGGAGCTAAGCGCTTGGGAATCCGTTCCATTTTGGTAAAACCCATCAATGCAAAGGAAGAAATTCAGATTGTTTTAAAGCGAAAACTGGAAAATATCGTCCTAAAAGAGTACGATGAAAATAAAAAAAATTAAAAAAAGCAAAAAAATGTTGAAATATGCTTGTTCTTATATTAAACTATTCATGAATTATTATGTTAAAAATTAGGAGGAAGAAACAATGATTTCTGCCGGCGATTTCAGAAACGGTATTACGATTGAATTAGACAGTAACGTTTTTCAGATTATTGAATTCCAGCATGTAAAGCCCGGAAAGGGTGCTGCGTTCGTTAGAACAAAGCTGAAAAACATCAAGAGTGGCGGTGTGGTTGAAAAGACTTTCAGACCTACCGAAAAATGTCCTCAGGCACGTATCGACAGAAAGGAAATGCAGTATTTGTATTCTGATGGCGATATGTTCAACTTCATGGATGTAGAAACATACGATCAGATTTCCTTAACAAAGGATGAAATCGGTGATTCTTTGAAGTTTGTAAAAGAAAACGAAATGGTTAAGATGTTATCACACAATGGTAGCGTATTCGCAATTGAACCCCCTCTGTTTGTTGAACTTGAAGTTACAGAAACAGAACCCGGATTCAAGGGTGATACAGCAACAGGTGCAAGTAAGCCTGCGACAGTTGAAACAGGTGCAACCGTTAGCGTTCCTCTTTTCGTTGAAATCGGGGACAAGATTAAGATTGATACAAGAACCAGCGAGTACTTGAGTAGAGTTTAATCTGTATAATTCAATAAATCATTAGCTTATAAAGACAATGAAGAGAAATCTTTTCATTGTCTTTTTTGCATGTATCTAACATCAAATCTACATTTAAAATTGCCCGGTTCGGGTGTCTTACGGAGGTTCATATGAAAATTCACACATTTATTTTTCACATTTTACAAAAGATGCAAAATGACTTAGAAGGAGAGGCTACGGTATCCATTCATGACGTTACAAAAAATAACGGAGTAGTGCTTACGGGACTTACTTTTTCGAAAAAGGACGTTAATATATCACCTACTATTTATCTGGAAGATTTTTATAAGGAATATCAGGAGGGAAAAAGCATGGAAGGAATATTAGAAGAAATCAAGGAGATTTATTACGGTAGCAGAATGGAAAATAGTATTAATATGGACTTTTTTACGGATTATGAGAAGGCAAAGAAAAATATAGTATACAAATTAATCAATTATGAGAAAAACAAAGAATTATTGAAAGAAATTCCCCATAAAAAATTTTTGGATCTTGCCATTGTTTTTTATTACCTTGTAGATATGAAGGAATTTGCCAATGCTACAATTTTAATTCATAATAAGCATTTGGAGTGTTGGGGAAAAGATGCGGACACAATTTATCACGAAGCAGTAAAAAATACTCCCGGACTTTTAAAGGTAAGTTTTTGCGGTATGATGGAGGTTTTGCAGGAATTGACACAGGAAGATATTTTGTATGCCCGCGAAATGTATGAATTACAAGAAAAAGAAAATGAGGATGAACGAAAATATGTCTTGGAAATTCATGTAAGGAGAGATGAAACGGGGATGTATGTATTAACTAATTCGACTCGTATGTATGGTGCGGCTACCATATTGTATAAAGACGTATTGGAAAAATGTTCCAAAGCTTTAGCAGCAAATCTTTTTATTCTGCCCAGTTCTGTACATGAAGTGATTTTGTTGCCGGATGAAGGGCAGGTTACCAAAGAAAAATTAAAAGAGATGGTACGGGAAGTAAATGAAACACAGATAGAGCCGCAGGAAATATTGTCAGATTCTGTCTATTATTTTTCACTGGAAACAGGCAGTGTTATAAGGCTTTAACACTAGACAAAAAATAAATAGTATGTTATGATAGGCAACAGTGGCGTAATATTTTCGTAACATTTTGCCGCTGTTGTATATGCACCCGTAGTCTAACGGATAGAACGAAGGCCTCCGACGCCTTTAATGCAGGTTCGATTCCTGTCGGGTGCATTAGAAAAGAATTTAGGGGGACCATAATGAACGCAATAAAAGGTTTTTTTGTTGAAAAAGTGTATGGTTTTATAAAAGAACATTCTTTAATTACTGCTACAGCATTGTTTGCAGTGACTGTAGGTGTTGTGGCAATGATAGTTTTTTCCGTGAGTGATAAAACTGCTGACGTGAACGGAGATAATGTAAACGGAACATCGGAAGAAATGGTTCTGACCGGTGATACGGATGATGATATTCAGGATTTGACATTGAGATGCGATGAATACCCTGAAATCAACGAGGTAATGGAAACATATCATAAAGCATTGGCAGATAATGATCAGGAAACGATTAAGAAATATCTTTTATACGTGAACGAAAATGAACTTGTTAATATTGAGGTAAAGAGCCAGTATATTGAGAGTTATGATGATATTCATTGCTATACTCAGGAAGGATATGAAGAAGGCTCTTATTATGTGTATGTTTCATATCAGCTTAAGATGGTGAATTTTGATGTTACAATTCCCGGTTTGGTCGGTTTGTACTATTGTCCTAATGAAGCCGGTGAATATCATATTTATCGTAAGGCTGATATGAGTGAGACTGTATTAAACAATTATTATTCTGCGTATATGAAGCAGGAAGTACAGGATTTATATAATACGGTGGACTTGAATTATAACGGAATTTTAGATTCCAATCCGGATATCAAAACATACATGGACGGATTTGAAGAACTGGTAACCAATGAGATGGTGGAAATGATAGCATTACGTGAGAATAGCGAGAGTGCACAGCAGTCGGAAAGCGAATCTGCATCTTCTGAGGCTGAATCAGAAAGCGAATCAGCACCTGAAACCACAGAAATTGTTATGGCAACCACTACTGTTAATGTAAGAAGCTCTGACAGTGAAACTGCTGATAAACTCGGAAAGGTTTCTACCGGAACCAAATTGACTCGTTTGGAAGAAAGAGTAAATGGTTGGAGTAAGGTAATATATGAAGGTCAAGAGGGCTATATTAAGTCTGAATTTCTTGAAGTGGTTTCTACAGAAGAAGGCGGTAATGCAACAAACGGTTATGTGACGGTAAAGGAAAATGTTAATATTCGTGCTTCGGCAAGTGAAGATGCAGAAAGAATTGCACTTGCATATCAGGGAACCAAACTTGAACTGATTGAACATATGAGCAACGGTTGGACAAAAGTAAAATATAATGGTGAAGTTGCATATGTAAAATCAGATTATGTTGAGTAAAAGTATGTTATTGAAAGGTTCATAATCGCCGGATTATGAACCTTCTTTGTATTTACACAGAGGGTATATATGGAAGTTAGGATTAATAAGTATTTGGCAGAAGCCGGTGTTAGCTCAAGGCGCGGAGCTGATAAATTGGTAGAAAGCGGTTTGGTTACAATTAACGGAACAATAGCACATAATGCAGATAAGGTGTATCCCGGGGATAAGGTATGCGTAAGAGGTAAACAAATTTTTATGCAGGATGAAAAGCATGTAGTTGCTTTTTATAAGCCGGAGGGTGTAACCTGTACCAAAGAAGATAAGTATGCAAAAGTAACCATTGATGATGTGTTTCATTATCCGTTTCGTTTGAATTATGCTGGGCGTTTGGATAAAGATTCCAAAGGTCTTTTGATCATGACAAATGATGGTGACTTAATAGACCGGATGATGAGGGCAAGAAATTATCATGAGAAAGAATATATTGTTAAGGTAAATCACAACATAACTGACGAGTTTATTGCAAAAATGTCTGAAGGTGTTTATTTGGAAGAACTGGAAGTAAAGACCAGACCATGTAAGGTAAATCAAATGGGAGATTACACATTTGGCATTGTTTTAACACAAGGATTAAATCGTCAGATTCGCAGAATGTGTAAGACATTAGGATATAAAGTCGAATCCCTGATGCGCATAAGAGTGATGAATATTGAGCTTGGAAGTTTGAGACCGGGTGAATACCGGAGAATTGAAGGGGAAGAATTAAGTAAATTATATCAGCTTGCCGGCATGAGTGAATAACAGATTTTTCAAACTGGAAGAAGGATGGGTTATGAGTAAAAATATGCAGAAAACAGAACGCATGAAGGAATTGGTCAAAATATTATCAGAAGCATCTTATGCATATTATGCCAAGGATGAAGAAATTATCAGCAATTATGAATATGACCGTTTGTACGATGAATTAGAAGCCTTAGAGAAGGAATGCGATATGGTTCTCGCAGGAAGCCCAACCATGAAGGTGGGATATGAAGCAGTGGATGAACTTCCGAAAGAAAAGCATGCGGCACCTATGCTGTCTCTTGGAAAGACTAAGGACCGCGAAGAAATGAAAAGTTTCATAGGGGAGCAAAAAGGTTTGCTTTCTTGGAAATTAGACGGATTAACTGTGGTTTTGACATATGAAAACGGGAAGCTTTCCAAAGCGGTTACCCGCGGTAACGGTGAAGTGGGTGAGGTTGTCACAAACAATGCAAAATTTTTCAAGAATATTCCTTTAAAAATTGCCCATGAAGGAACTTTGGTAATCCGCGGAGAAGCAGTGATTGGTTATGAAGATTTTCGCAGTATTAATGCAAAAATTACGGATCCGGCTTTGCAGTACAAGAATCCCAGAAACCTTTGCAGCGGTTCTGTGCGTCAATTAAATAATCAGATTACGGCGGAACGTCATGTGCGCTTTTTTGCGTTTTCATTGGTAGAGGCAGAAGGTAAAGAGTATATGAATTCCAGGCAAGAGCAAATGGAATTTTTAAAACAGCTTGGTTTTGAAGTTGTGGAATATAAGGAAGTTACTGCTGAGAATATGTTAGAGGCAATTGAGGAATTCGCAGAAAAAATTACCACCTATGATATTCCTTCTGATGGCTTGGTTTTAATTTTTGACGATATTGCTTATGGTAAATCCTTGGGACGTACCGCAAAATTTCCCAGAGATGCCATTGCATTTAAATGGGCAGATGAGGTTAGAGAGACTGTTTTAAAAGAAATCGAATGGAGTCCAAGCAGAACCGGCCTTATTAATCCTGTAGCAATTTTTGAACCGGTAGAGTTGGAGGGAACTACGGTAAGCCGTGCCAGTGTCCACAACATCAGTGTTATGCGAGCCTTAAAGCTTGGTATCGGTGACCGTATTACCGTATATAAGGCTAACATGATTATTCCGCAGATTGCAGATAATCTGACAGGGAGTAATAATGTTGAGATTCCCCATACTTGTCCGGTATGCGGAGAGAAAACTGAAATACAGACAATGAACGATGTACAAACTTTATACTGTGTTAATTCGGAGTGTCCTGTTAAAAAAATTAAGTCATTAACTTTGTTTGTAAGTAGGGATGCCTTGAATATGGAAGGTTTAAGCGAAGCTACCTTGGAAAAGTTTGTGGCGGAAGGCTTTATCAGAAGTTATAAGGATTTATTCCATCTTGACCGTTATAAAGAGCAAATTGTGAAGCTGGAGGGTTTTGGAGAGAAGTCCTATGATAATTTGGTTAAAAGTATTGAAGGGGCAAGAAATACTACTTTACCAAGGTTGATTTATGCTCTCGGCATTGCAAATATCGGTGTTGCCATGGCGAAGGTGGTCTGTAAACACTTTGATTATGACTTGGAAGCAATGCGAAATGCATCTGAGGAGGAAGTAAGTCAGATTGAAGGTGTTGGTGAGATAATAGCGGGCACATTTTGTTCATATTTCCGTGATACACTTAAGGTGAAGGTGCTGGATGAACTGCTTTCGGAGTTGAATTTAGAAAAGCCGGAGGCGGGAGCGGATGCTGATAAATTAAACGGAAAAACTTTTGTGGTGACCGGTAGTGTAAATCACTTTAACGGAAGAAGTGAGTTAAAAGAGATTATTGAAAATATGGGCGGAAAAGTAGCAGGAAGTGTATCTGCCAAAACAGAATGCCTGATTAATAATGATACTACATCCACATCTTCTAAAAACAAAAAAGCCAAGGAATTAAATATACCAATCCTTTCGGAAGAAGAGTTTATGGAAACATATGGTGTAGAGGGTACTATTTAGCATGTAGTTGCGACAAGTCCTTTTTTATGGTATGATTTCCAAAGATTGTTTGATAAAAGGAGGGTATTAAAATGCCCATTAGAACGCAGAGCGATTTGCCGGCAAAAGAGAAGCTGGAAAATGAAAATATATTCGTCATGGACGAAACACGAGCAATGCATCAGGACATTCGTCCGCTTAAGGTATGCATTTTAAATCTCATGCCTTTAAAGGAAGAGACAGAATTACAGTTACTGCGTGTATTATCCAATACACCTTTGCAGATTGATGTAAGTTTTATGACTTTAAAAAGTCATGTATCTTTGAATACTTCGGCAAGTCATTTGAATAAATTTTATATTACTTATGACGATGTCAAAGAAGAGAAATTTGACGGTTTGATTATTACCGGGGCTCCGGTAGAGCAGATGGCATTTGAAGAAGTGGATTATTGGGAGGAACTTTGCAGAATTATGGATTGGTCTAAATCCAATGTGACGTCTACTTTACATATCTGTTGGGGAGCTCAGGCAGGATTATATTATCATTTTGGTCTTCAGAAGAAGTCGCTGGATAAAAAAATTTCAGGCATTTTTGAGCATCGGGTACGCAATCGTAAGGAACCGCTTGTACGTGGTTTTGATGATTATTTTTACGCACCTCACAGCCGATATACGGAAGTGACTAAGGAAGATGTGTATGCTTGCGAAGAATTAAAGGTGCTTGCTGAATCGGAAGAGGCCGGTATTTATATTGCCATGTCAGGAGAGGGTAAGCAGATTTTTATTACCGGACATCCGGAATATGATAGGGTGACTTTAAAGAACGAATATATAAGAGACTGCGGCAGGGGATTGAATCCTGAAATTCCCAAGCATTATTTCCCGGATGATGACCCGGAAAAGGAACCTTTTTTACAGTGGCGTTCTCACAGTATTAATCTGTACAGTAACTGGTTAAACTACTACGTATATCAGGTAACGCCGTACGAGTTGTAAAAATGTAATTATTATAAAAGAGGTATGTTTCAAGATGGGACTTTTCTTTGCAAAAATGGAACGAAAATACGGTAAATATGCAATTCGTAATTTGCCGTTATATATAACAATTGTTTATGCATTCGGATTTTTTATGCATATGCTGTTTCCCCAGACCATGGATTTGTTTTCTTTGAATTTTCATGCGATTTTCAGAGGACAGGTTTGGAGACTTTTTACCTGGATACTGATTCCTGAGGGGATGAATATCTTTTTTACCTTAATCAGTTTGTATTTTTATTATTCCATTGGACGAACTTTGGAGCGGACCTGGGGAAGCTTTTTATTTAATGTATATTTCTTCTCCGGTTTGATTTTAACAGTGTTGGGATCCTTGATTCTGTTTGGATTTATGGAACTGTTTGGTCAGGAATGGCTTTCGGCAATGGAAAGCTATTACACAATAGCTTATGGTGGAGATTGCCCTGCATTATATGGTGGCTCTTATGTTCATGCCATTATTGCAAATTCATTTGGAATTTATTATATTAATATGTCTATTTTCCTTGCCTTTGCAATGACATATCCGGATATGCAGGTTTATGTATTTTTTATTCTTCCTATTAAAGTCAAGGTATTAGGTATTATATATGTTGTAATTATGGGATTTAGCATTGTCAGCAGCTTTTTAAGCGGTGGTTTATATATAGGAATGATTAGTCTGGTAAGTATCGGAATGTCTTTAATGAATACCCTTTTATTCTTCCTGATATTTAAAACCAAACGTGTAAAATCTCCGAAGGAAGTAAAACGTCAGCATGAATACAAGGTAAAAGTAAAGGCTGCGTCTAACGTAACAAGGCATAAATGTGCAATTTGCGGACAGACAGAGAAGGATAATCCTAATTTGTCTTTCCGATATTGTTCTAAATGTGAAGGGAATTACGAATATTGTTCAGAGCATTTGTTTACCCATGAGCATGTAAAACGACATTAAAAATATGATGTGTGAACTGTGTCCTTCTGTATAGGAGGACACAAAAATTTTATATAGATAAAGAGGCAGAATAAATGAACGGATTAAATGAAGCAACCTTTACCAGACTTTTGGTGGAATTAAAGGAAACTGCAGCGGTACAGGATAATATATTAACCACAGAGCAGGTAGAGGAACAGTTTGAAGAATATCAATTAAACGAAGAACAGATGGCTTTGGTATACGAATATCTGAAAGGTGCTAAAATCGGTGTGGATGAACCGGTAGACTATGATGCCATGATACAGGGAGAAGACCGTAAATATCTGGATATGTATCTGGAAGAATTGTCAAAACTTCCTCCTGTATCCGATGGTAAAAAAGAGGCGCTTCTTTTATCTGCCATGTCCGGTGATTTGTCTGTGCGTAATGAATTGACAGAAGCATTTTTGCCCCAGGTGGTGGATATTGCTAAAATATATGCGGGTCAGGGTGTTTTATTGGAAGATTTAATTGGTGAAGGTAACGTAGCTCTTGCAGTCTTAATGGATATGCTGGGAAGCCAGGACTCTGCCAAAGAAGCGGAAGAGATGATTGCGCAGATGATTATGGAAGCTATGGAAAATCTTATTTATGAGAATCAGACTGAAAACGAAGGTGTTAGTGAATGGGCAGAGAAGGCTAATCTTGTAATGGAAAAAGCCAATGCGTTGGCAGATGATTTGCTCCGCAAGGTAACCATGGAAGAGGTTAGCAAAGAGACCGGAATGAGCGTGGAAGAAATTGCTGAGGTTTTACAGGCGACGGGATGGAAAATAGAAGTGATTGATGAGAATAAATAACCGGTTTAGAGTTGCTTTGGTAATATTATCATTAAAATAGGTTGTAGTATAGTGGTATTAGGAGTGATAGTAACATGGAATATACCAATGAAAAAGATTTTAAATATATGATGCAGGATACTTCCCATATATATTTGGGAGGAAGAATGACATATGAGGATATGATGGAATGGGAGGATGTCCCATTCAAGATTAAGGCAATCATAAATAAATATTTTGTGGGAAAAGAAGAAACCGGTCTTGCCCCAACCCTTCGAGGTCTGGAAGTAAATGATTTCCGGTATCAGATTTTAAAACAATTAAAAATTAAAATAAAAGCCGGAACCTATGAGATAAAGAAAAATTGGCGCGGACAGGAGGAAAAGAAATATTTTAGCAAGGTATACCATTTAGACGAGTATATGCAGCTGGCAAAGACCGAAAATTCCTTGGTTACCGAAGAATTTATCTTTTCAAAACTGGCACTTATGGCTTTTTCACTTTAAATTAATGCGAAATATCTAAAAATTGCTTTCTTTTCTTGTTATTTTTGCTGAAAAGTTGTAAATAAACTTGGTAGAACTTACTAATTATGATATAATTATAAAGATGTCATATTATGGCAAAGTATATGAACTATTCATTGTTAGGGGAGTTTCAGCTATGGAACGAGAGAATAATTCAAAACAGACCGGATATAAAAAGATACGATATTACCTGGTGACGGAGAATGTCTTTATTGTATTGGCATTCCTCTTGATTGCGGTAGGGGTATATAATTTTTATATGTCCGGTTTTTCTTATTGGTTTTCGTATATATATGTAAGTGCAGGTGTCATTTTGTTTGTAGTAGGACTTATTATTGCAATTAAAATGGTAAAAGCATTTCAGCGAAATGATATTCCGGCATATGTTAATATTTTGGAATCGACGGATGTGGATCCGGAATCAGGGCTTTTATATTATGATCAGTTTATGAAGCAGGCGGATACAAGAACGCAGTTAGCATTAACCACCTGCTATTTGGCATGTTTTCAGATTGAAGGATTTGAACATTTAAGACATTTTGTGGGCTATCAGAAGGCTGCCGATACTATGGCTGAAATTGGTGATATTTTTAAATCATTCCAGAAACTTCGTAATGAAAGAAATGTTTTGTGCGGGCGTAAATCAGGACATGAATTGATGATTTTGATTCAGGATTGTGACCGTCAGGATTTGAAGGTTGATTTGCAGAATATTATTTCGCAGATAAATGAGATACTTTTAAGATTACCTACTGCTGAGAATTTTACTACATATTGCGGATACAGTAATTTTCCCAGACATGCAGCAAGTGTGGAGGAAATGGTAAAAAATTCAAGCTTTGCTGTTTATGAGGCAGTTATGTTCCGTAAATCGGATCCTCACTATTTTTCTCCCGATGCATTTAAGCGTCAGGAAACTGAGTATATGAAGGATAATAAGCTTCGTATTCTTTTGGATAAAAATGAATTGCAGTATAAGTTTCAGCCTATTGTAAGTGCAAAGACCGGTAAGATTTATGCTTATGAGGCATTGATGCGTTCTAAGTCAGAGATTGGGTTGAGTCCTGTGGATATTTTGGAATTGGCACAGCGTCAGGACAGATTGTATGAGGTAGAGCATTACACCTTTTACAATGTTTTGAAAATTATGAATGAGCACAACGGAATTTTTGCGGACCGTAAGTTGTTTTTAAACAGTATTCCTACAGCAATTCTGAAGGAAAACGAATTTGATGAATTATTAAATACTTATCAGGATTTGTTAAAGAGTCTTGTTATTGAAATTACCGAAAATGGTATGCAGTCAGAGGAATCCTGTGTAGCTGTACATAAGTACATGGAGAAAAGTGGTTGTGAATTGGCTTTAGACGATTACGGAACCGGCTATTCCAATGCGTCAACCTTATTAAATAACAGCCCGAATTATTTAAAGATTGATCATTCCATGATTATGGGTATTGATACAGACAGTAAAAAACAGCATTTGGTTTCCAGCTATGTATCCTTTGCAAATAATCACAATATGAAGATTTTAGCAGAGGGTGTTGAAACAGCGGAAGAGTTGCAGATGGTTATTCAGTTGGGCTGTCATTTGATTCAGGGATTTTATACCGGACGACCTAATTCCCAGATTGTGGATTCTATTAATGAGGATATTGAGAATCAGATTGTGGCGATTAACTTAAAACTTGCTAAGCTTGCTTATGAAAATAAGATTTACGAAGCAAACAATTTTGATGTAGTATCTCTGGTTAATCTGGCGTTGGATTTTTATTCGCAGATTTATATCGGTCATTCAACCACAAGAATCGTAGGTGAAACCGGAAGAGAGGTATGTATGGGTATTCGTATTAAAGATAATACGGAAACAGTACTTACCATTTCCAATATTAATTTACGCGGACGTGAGGCACCGGCAATTGAAATCGGTGAAAACTGTCAGGTGATTCTCTGCGTGGAAGGTGACAATATCCTTTCTTATGAAGGTATCCATGTACCTAAGTCTTCTAAGCTGATTATTCAGGGAGACGGAGACCTGACCATTCATGTAGACCATAATAACGGTATTGGTATCGGAGGTACCGCAAATGAACCTTACGGTAATATTTTGATTGAAAGTAAGGGCACTATCCGCGTGGAGACCAATGGTGAAATTGCTATTGGTATCGGTGGTATGGTAGCAGATGAGGATTCGGAAATTAAGATTTCATCCGGTAATATCGAAATCATTGCTACCGGTAGTAAATCCATCGGTATTGGTTCTGTACAGGGACCTACCAGAATTATTCTGGATAACTGCGAAATTGCAATTTCGTCTTCGGCTGCGGATTCTATCGGTATCGGTTCCTTTAATGGTGATGTGGATATTGCTTCCATTGCTAATATTGAAATGGATGTTTCCGGTAGTGTATCTACAGGTATCGGAACCCTTTGGGACAGAGCCGGAAGAGTTGCAATTAATGATGGTATTGTTAAAATTCTTTTACATTGTATGGAAGGTGTGGGTATCGGTTCAAAGGATGGCGATATCGATACGTATATTTTTGGTAAGGAAGTATTTGTATACGTAGAAGGTTCTGACGTGGGTGGTATCGGTAACTACCGTGGCGGTGGTAACACCTTTATTCGAAGCGGTACGGTTAAGACTGTATTACTTGCGGCTAATCCTTTATCACTTGGTGGATTAAAAGGACGTTTGGAAATTACCGGTGGTAACATCTTCTGTGATATCGGTGATGGTGTTCAGCCTGTTAATGCATATGGTATGCCGGTATATGCTAAGGTTATTGAAACAAAAGAATCTTATCATAAAAAGATTGAAACAACGGAAGGTACTTATCAATATCTTGCAGAGCCTTCTGATTTGTTTGAAAACATACATATTTTTGTTCCGAAGTTCTGCATTGAAACAGAATTACAAACCTAAGATAAGTTTTTAAACGGGAAGAGATACATATTCTTCCCGTTTTTTACCGAATATATAGTAAGAAAGTGAGGATATGTGATGAGACTGGAAGAATTAACTGCTTACGAAATTCTGGAGAGAAGAAATATTGACGATTTAAACAGTGAAGGTATTGTATTGAAACACAAAAAGACAGGTGCAAGGATTGCACTTTTGTCCAATGATGATGATAATAAAGTGTTTTATATCGGTTTTCGTACACCGCCTGCAAACAGTACCGGAGTGGCTCATATAGTAGAGCATACGGTTTTATGCGGCTCTAAGGAGTTTCCGGTAAAAGATCCTTTTATTGAATTGGCAAAGGGGTCTTTAAATACCTTCCTAAATGCCATGACTTTTCCGGATAAAACTGTTTACCCTGTAGCAAGTTGTAACGATAAGGACTTTCAGAATTTAATGCATGTTTATCTGGATGCAGTTTTTTATCCCAATATTCATAACGAGAAGAAGATTTTCCAGCAGGAAGGATGGCATTATGAGCTGGAAAGTGCAGATGATGAGTTGACCATTAACGGTGTTGTCTACAGTGAAATGAAAGGTGCCTTTTCTTCTCCGGATGATGTATTGGAACGGGAAATAATGAATTCTTTATTTCCGGATACTGCTTACGGTGTGGAATCCGGTGGTGACCCTGATGTAATTCCTGAATTATCATATGAGGAATTTATTGCTTTTCATAAAAGTTTTTATCATCCCAGTAACAGCTATATCTATTTGTATGGAGATATGGATATGGCAGAGAAGTTACAATTTATTGATGAAAAGTATTTAAGTAAGTTTGATGAATTAAAGATTGATTCCGAAATTAAGAAGCAGTCGTCTTTTGATGAAGTAAAGGACATTCAAATCGAATATCCTATCTCAGAAGCGGAATCCGAGGAAGAGAATGCATATCTTTCTTACAATACAATCGTAGGAGACAGTTTAGACAAAGAGTTGTATGTGGCATTTCAGATTTTGGATTATGCGGTTTCTTCCGCACCGGGAGCACCGTTAAAGACTGCATTGATTGATAAAGGAATCGGCAAGGATGTTTACAGCGTATACGAAAACGGAATTTATCAGCCGTATTTTTCTGTTATTGCTAAAAATGCGGACGCTGACCGTAAAGAGGAATTTGTAGATACTATTGAAAGTGTATTAAAAGATTTAATCGCAAAGGGGCTTGATAAAAAGTCATTGGCCGCTGCGATTCAGTATTTTGAATTCAAATACAGAGAAGCCGATTTTGGTTCATATCCAAAGGGATTAATGTATGGTTTGCAGGTGTTTGACAGCTGGCTTTATGATGATACAAAGGCGTTTTGGCATATTGAAGCAAATGAAACATTTGCGGCTTTGAAGCAAAAAATTGATACCGGTTATTTTGAAGGATTATTAGAGAAATATATTATTAATAATACTCATAAATCCATAGTAACCGCTGTTCCTGTGAAAGGATTAGGAGATCGTAAGGAAGAATCTTTGGCTAAGAAACTTGCGGAATATAAAAGCAGTCTTACTTCTGAAGAAATCGATACCATTATCCGGGAGACCAAAGAACTGGAAGCATATCAGGAAACTCCCGATAGTAAAGAGGCACTTCAAACCATTCCGCTACTTACCCGTGAGGATATGCGAAAGGAAATTGTACCTTTAAGCAATATAAAGGAAGATATCGACGGAACACCTTTTATTAAACATGATATTTTTACCAATGGCATCGGTTATGTTCGTCTGGTATTTTCAGCGGATAATATTTCCACGGATATGTTGGCGTATTCAGGAATCTTAAAAAATGTACTTGGATATATGGATACTGATAAGCATACTTATGGTGATTTATTTAATGAAATCCACTTGAATACCGGTGGAATTTCAAGCGGTTTTGTACTTTATGATGATGTAAAAGAGGAAGGCAGTTATCGCATCGTATTTGAAGTAAAAACCAAGGTGCTGTATGAAAATATGCAGAAGGGGTTCGGATTGTTAGAGGAAATACTTCTGCATACCGATATTACGGATGAAAAGCGCCTTTATGAAATAATTGCAGAAAGTAAGTCTAGAATGCAGTCCCAGCTTATGACTTCATCACATTCCGTAGCAGCTATGCGTGCGGCCGGATATTTTAATGAAAGTGCAGCACTTACGGATATTATGGGAGGAATTCCTTTTTATCGCTTGTTGGAAAAGATTGAAAAGAATTTTGAGGATGAAAAAGATAAAGTTATTGGAACATTACAGCTTATGATGAAGCAGTTGTTCCGCCCGGAAAATGTTTTGCTGGGTTATACTTCTCCTCTTGATGAAGAAGCCGGAATCAGGGAATGTTTTACTGCGTTTAAGAAAAAGCTGTATACGGAACCTGTTCAAAAATATGAAAGAGTCGTTCCGGTTGTAAAACGAAATGAAGGCTTCCAAACTTCTGCTCAGGTACAGTATGTCTGTCGTGCGGGAGATTTTGCAAGAAACGGTCTTTCCTATACCGGTTCATTAAAGGTATTGCGTGTAATTATGGGATATGATTACTTATGGAATAATGTCCGCGTAAAAGGTGGTGCTTACGGTTGTATGTCGGCATTCCGCCGGAACGGAAGTTCATACTTTGTATCCTATAGAGATCCCAATCTTGGTAAAACTGTTGAAACTTACGAAAAAGTGGTAGAGTATCTTGAAAATTTTGATGCGGATGAGCGTGAAATGACACAGTTTATCATCGGAACCTTAAGCGGAGAGGATACTCCTTTAACACCCTCCGCCAAAGGCAAACGTTCTTTTGCGGCTTATATGTCTAATATTGATGAAGCACTTTTACAGAAAGAACGAGATGAACTGCTTGGCACAACCAAGGAGGATATCCGAGGTCTTTCCGAATATATGAGAACTTTTTTGGAACAGGATTGTATTTGTGTCATCGGTAATACCAATGCTATTGAAAATGAAAAGCAGTTGTTTAATCATGTGGAACCCTTATTCCGTTAAAAATTAAAAAAATTATAAAAAAATAAAATAATTGCCATAAAAAACCTCCCTTTGATACGTATTCTTATATAGAAACGTCAATCAGACGGAGGTTTTGTTTTTTATTACATAAAGAAATGTGCATGTTACAGGTTAAAAGGAGGAAGATTTATGAAAAAGAAAGAGAAGTTTTTGAAAAAAAGGATTATGACTTTGATTGTGTTAGGTGCTACACTGTGTTCACTTACAGCTTGTTCATCCGGCGATAAGACAGCTGACAGTGCAGAAAGCTATTATGATTATGATGGTGGATATACTACACAGGATTCCTATGATGAAGGTTATGATATGATTATGGAAGAGGCTGCGGAAACTGAAGGAAGCGCGAACGAATCGGGAGCAGGAACAGATGTTACCACAAACCGTAAGTTGATTCGTACCGTATCCATGGATGTGGAGACTGAAACTTTTGATACCATGATTGCCAATGTGGAGGATAAAGTAGACACTCTTGGCGGTTATATTGAAAGTGCCTATACTTATAACGGAAGCGCATATTATAACAACAGCAGAAGATATGCGGAAATGACGGTACGTGTACCAGACTCTGAACTTGAAAATTTTGTAGAGCAGGTAGAAGGCTTCTCCAATGTAGTCAGCAAGACTACCACAACAGAAGATATTACTTTGGAATACGTGGATACCGAAGGACTTAAGGATATGTATCTTGCAGAAGAAACCAGCCTTTTGGCACTTTTGGAGAAAGCAGAAAGTGTGGAAGATATTACTTACCTTACTACAAGACTTTCGGAAGTGAGATATAACATTGAAACCTTGGAATCCAGACTTTTAAAATATGATGATTTGGTAGAGTATGCCACAATTCATTTGTACATTGAAGAGGTAGAGGTTTATACACCGGTTGTTACGGAAGATAAAACTTTTATGGAAGAAGTAAAAGAAGGTTTTATGGCAAGTGTACAGGATATCTGGAATTCTATTGTACGTTTTGTAAAGAATCTTCTTATTGATTTACCTTATATTATCCGTTTCTTTGTTGTTGTAGGTTTAATTATTCTTGCAATCAGGCTGATAATTGTTATAATAAAAAAGGTTATTAAAAATAAAAAAGCAAAGAAAGCCGCTAAGCAGAGTAGTGCTTCTGTGAACAAGCCGGAAGAAATTGCGAAGGTTGAGGTTGCAGAAGAGAAAAAAGATGTAACTGATAAAGAAACAAAGTAAACTGTGAACGAGGTTTGAGATAAGGATAGGTATTGGCATGGAGCAGAAAAAGTCAGGGTTTGTAAGTATTATAGGAAGGCCGAATGTGGGTAAGTCCACGTTGATGAATCAGATTATCGGTCAGAAGGTGGCAATTACTTCCAATAAACCCCAGACCACCCGTAACCGCATTCAGACAGTATACACGGATGAAACCATGCAGATTGTATTTGTAGATACTCCGGGTATTCATAAATCCAAGAATAAACTTGGAGATTATATGGTAAATGCGGCGAAGAGTACCTTAAATGAAGCAGACGTGATTCTTTGGCTGGTAGAGCCTACTGACTATATCGGTGCCGGGGAGAAGAGTATTATCGATAATTTGAAACAGGTACGTACTCCCGTTATTCTTGTTATTAATAAAATTGATACGGTAAAAAAAGAAGAACTGCTTCACATTATAGATACTTATCGCAAAGAATTACAGTTTGCGGAAGTAGTGCCGGTATCGGCATTAAAAGGCAAAAATACGGATACATTATTAGAGTGTATCGGAAAATATTTACCTTATGGTCCTTGGTTTTATGACCCGGATACATTGACAGACCAGCCGGAACGTCAGATTGTGGCAGAACTCATTCGTGAGAAAGCATTGCGATGTTTGGAGGATGAAATACCACATGGTATTGCAGTGGCAATTGATACTATGAAGTTTAGTAAAAAAATGGCAGAAATTGAGGCTACCATTGTTTGCGAAAGAGATTCTCATAAGGGAATTATTATTGGTAAAGGTGGCCAGATGTTAAAGAAAATCGGCTCTCTTGCCCGTGCTGACATAGAAAGAATGCTTGATATGAAGGTTAATCTTAAGTTATGGGTGAAGGTAAAAAAAGACTGGAGAGACAGTGATTTTATGTTGAAAAATTTTGGATTTCAGTCCAAAGATTTCGAATAGTTTTATAAAAATAGCAAACCCTAAGAAGGAAGCCGCGAACGTAGTTTTAGGTCGTGGCTTCCTGTGTATGAAAACGGATAGAAACATTCGTTTGAACACGGTACTACCAAGCGTGGAAAGGCGGGGATGCTATGAAGAACCAAAGTGACTGGGATACATTTTACAGAAGCGGAAGAGTAGAAGATTATCTTATTTTCTGCCAAAACAGAGATAAGTGTGAAAATGTGGATGCCGACAGGGGTTTAGAAGAAAAACATGCAGAATTTTATGGTGGTTTTAGGTCTGGTGCTGAAAGCGGAACCCATCGGGGAGTATGACAGGCGTATAGTGCTTCTCACCAGAGAAAAAGGAAAAATAACAGTGTTTGCAAGAGGGGCAAGAAGGCAGAATAATCGTTTTCTTGCCACTACAACACCTTTTTGCTTCGGTGAATTTAAATTGTTTGCCGGACAAAACTCTTATTCACTTTCAGAAGCCAATATTACGAATTATTTTGAGGAAGTCCGTTCGAATTTTTCGTTGGCATTTTATGGAATGTATTTTTTGGAAATGGCAGATTATTATGCCAGGGAAAATGCTGATGAAAAGCAACTCTTAAAGCTTTTATACCAATCTTTAAAGGCGTTATCCCATCCTTCGTTAAAAGCAGATTTTGTCCGTGTTATTTATGAGATGAAGGCGATTATGATTAATGGTGAATTTCCGGGGATTCCGGATAAAAGAGATGATTTAAGCGGTGCGGATAAAGCAATTCGTCATCTTTTCGAGACGCCGGCGGAAAAAGTATATTCCTTTCAAGTTAGTGATACTGTTCTTGCAGAATTGACGGAACGAACAAAAAACATTCGTAACCGTGTCATCGATAAAGAATTTAAAAGTCTTGAAATGTTAGAAAACATTAATGCAGGTATGGAAGGTATACAGTAGGATGAAAGAAGTACATAACAGAAAAAAGAACAGATGGTTAAGGCCGGCAATAATGGCTTTTATAATGCCTGTGGTGATATTATTAATTCTTTATATCATCAGAGGCGTATTTCCTTTTGGTGAAAAAATTTATGTGCGTATGGATTTTTATCATCAGTACGCTCCCTTTGTGAAAGAGTTTTGTCGCAGAATATCTGATGGTGGCAGTCTTTTTTATGCGTGGGAGATGGGACTTGGAACCAATTACTGGGCGCATTTTGCATATTATCTTGCAAGTCCGTTTAACTGGCTTTTGGTTCTGATACCGGACGCATATGTGATAGAAGCCATGAATTTTACCATGGTTTTACGCGCCGGTATAGCCGGAAGCGCAATGGTATGTTTCTTAAAAGAAGAACACAAGGAAAATCCCATCATGGCAGCATTCGGAGCTTTTTATGCCTTATCCGGATATTATCTGGCATATTCTTGCAATATTATATGGATGGATGGTTTTGCATTGTTTCCGTTGGTTGCTTTAGGGGTTTTAAGAATTGCCAAGGGAAAGAGTGCAAAAATGTATATAATCAGTATGCTGATTTGTACATTCAGTAATTTTTATCTGGCAGTGATTATAGATATGTGTAGTGTGATTTGGTTTGTTATGCAACTGATTACCGGTGAGCAAAATGAACTGAAACATATTGCGAAAGCCATTGTTAAATTTGTTGCCTCTGCGACACTGTGTGTTTCCATGTGCGCCGTGATTCTTTTGCCGGCAGCCCATGCTTTAATGAATACACCGGCCGGAGACAGTGCATTTCCGGAAAAAACAGAGTTTTATTTTACGATTTTTCAATTATTTGAACGCATGTGCATGAATACGGATGCGGTTTTAAAAGGTTCTGATTTGCCCAATATTTATGCATCGGTATTAGTATTGCTTCTTGTGCCTGTCTATTTTATAAATAAAAGAATAGGACTGAAAAACAAGATAGTATACGGATTTGCACTTGTATTTCTTTTGGTTGGATTTTCTTTTAATTACTTGGATTATATCTGGCACGGATTTCATTTCCCTAACAGTTTTCCTGCAAGGCAGTCTTTCTTTTATATTTTCCTTGTGCTTGTTATGGGATATGAGGTTTTTTCGAAGCGAAAAGGTATGAAGAAGGCAGTTTTGCCTATTGTTACGGGTGGTTTACTGATATTATTGGCAGTGGCATGGATTTTCTTAGGAAAAGATGACTTATATGCTGGTACACATATTTATTTGTGTACGATGATTTTTGTATTAGTATATGGTCTATTGTTGTTTGCGGAAAAATATATGCCGATGAAACTGTTCATGATTCTTTTTCTGGTATTTTGTTGCGCGGAAACCGGGATTCATACCCTTGTATCCGGAATGGATTCCGTAGTGACGAGAAGTGCTTATATGGAAGATGATACAGAAACGGAGCTGCTTTTAGAGTTAATTATGCCGGAAGAAGATGCGTTTTATCGCATAGAAGAGCAGGACAGGCGTTGTGTAAATGATGCTGCATGGGACGGATATTATGGCGCTTCTTATTTTTCTTCCACCATGCCCGCCGGTGTAAAAGAATGGTATGATGCCTTTGGATTTCGAAACAGCAGTGTGTCATACTCCCATGACGGAGCAACACCATTGACAACATCACTATTGGGAATACGATATGTGTTTGCCTGTGAGGATGAATATTGTCCGGGAAATCATTTTGAAACAATGGAATATGCGGTGGGTGAGGATCATCTGTTTTTATATGAAAATAAAACGGCGCTGCCTTTGGGATATATAGTAGATTCAGGGCTGGAAGAGCGTTTTTTATATGATTCCCTAAATCCGTTTATGACACAGAATCAATATGCAACTGCAGTTTTAAATGAAGACGTCATTTTGTTTGATGAAGTTGAACAATACAAAGAAAATAATGTATATGAGTGGGGATTAAGTGCCGGTGTGCAGGACAGCATGGAAGATGATTTGTATGAAGATGCGGAACGTGTCAGCATCAGTATTCCGGCCGGTAATAATGTTTTTCTCTATGTAACAACCTATATGGAAGCAGTAAAGATAGAAATCAGAAATATTGAAACCGGAGAAACGGAAACGGTGGAATATGATGATTTGAAATTTAAAAAGATACTTTCCGTGGGAGTCGAAGATGAAGATAGAATTATTACCGTATCAAGTGCAGATCCCGGTGTCACGGAATTGGAGTTTTTGTCTTATAAATTAAATGAAGATGTATTGTGGAAAGTGTATGAGACACTAAATGCACAGCCGATGGAAATTGTATCATTTACTGAAACAAAGCTTACGGGATTAATTGATGTGAAGGAGAAAGGAGAACTGCTTTTATCAATACCCTATGATGAAGGATGGAGAGCTACGGTGGATGGCGTTGAAGTTGAGATATATGCATGGAAAAATGCCTTTCTTGCGCTGGAAGCAGAAGAGGGAGAACATGAAATTCAATTGATTTACTGCCCGAGGGGATTTAAGGGCGGTCTTATAATCAGTCTGGTTGCTTTTATTATTGCCATAGCAGGATGCAGTATTTCTTTTTATACGTCTCATGGAAAGGCAGGAAATACCGGTAAGGGGAAGATAAAATAAACCTTGAAAAACGGAAAGGACTTCGTTATAATTAGGTACGTGTGTAAATAATGCAGATTAGCAGTATGAATGTAGGAAGGATAATAGAATGAAAAAAGCAGGAATTCTTACAGCATTACTTTTGGTAATGACAATGTGTGCCTGTGGTGGACAGAATCCGGAGAAGATTGGTTCGACTACCGTATATATCAAGAATGATGGAAGTATTGAGGCTACCTTTGTGGAAGATTTCAGTCAACCTCAGTATGATATGGAAGAACTTCAGACCATGGCAGATGAAGAGATTTTGGCATATAATACCAAGGCCGGAGAAGATAAGGTAGCAATGACATTCTTTGAAGTTGAAGGTAATGTTGCCAAAATGCAGATGACTTTTACGGACGATGAAGCCTATAGAGAATTCAACAATGAAATTGTTTTTGTGGGAACGGTTGCCGAAGCGTTGGAAGGCGGATATGATTTGAATATAAGCCTGACAAATCCGGCGGATGCAGAGGATGTTATCGGAGAACATGAATTATTGGCTATGCAGGATTCCAACATTATAATTGTGGAGAATGCAGTACGTGTACGTGCCGAAAGTAAAATTCTTTATATGAGCACCGATGCAAAATATATTGATGAATATGAAGTGGACGGATATGATAATCCGGATTTCACTGTAATTGTATATTAAAGATAATTCAAGATGATAGGAGAAGAAAAATGGAAAAGACAATGGACAAAATCGTAACCCTTGCCAAAGCCAGAGGATTTATTTATCCCGGTTCTGAAATTTACGGCGGTTTGGCAAATACATGGGATTACGGTAATCTCGGTGTTGAACTGAAGAATAATGTAAAAAAGGCATGGTGGCAGAAGTTTATCGTGGAAAATCCCTACAACGTAGGTGTGGACTGCGCAATTCTTATGAATCCCCAGACGTGGGTTGCTTCAGGACACTTGGGCGGTTTCTCAGATCCTTTGATGGATTGTAAAGAATGCCATGAACGTTTCCGTGCAGATAAAGTAATTGAAGATTTTTGTGCAGAAAAAGGTATTGCATTAACAGAAGCAGTTGATGCATGGTCACAGGAGAAAATGATGGATTTTATCAAGGAAAATTCTATTCCCTGTCCTGCTTGCGGCAAGCACAATTTTACGGATATCCGTCAGTTTAACTTAATGTTTAAAACATTCCAGGGTGTAACGGAAGATGCTAAGAATACCGTATACTTACGTCCTGAAACTGCGCAGGGTATTTTTGTAAACTTTAAGAATGTCCAGAGAACATCCAGAAAGAAAATTCCTTTTGGTATCGGACAGATTGGTAAGTCCTTCCGTAATGAAATTACACCCGGTAACTTTACCTTCCGTACCCGTGAATTTGAGCAGATGGAATTGGAATTCTTCTGTGAGCCGGATACAGACCTTGAATGGTTTGCATATTGGAAACAGTTCTGTATTGATTGGTTAAAAGCGCTTGGCATGAAGGAAGAAGAGATGCGTGTGCGTGACCATGATCCTGAAGAACTTTCTTTCTATTCGAAGGCAACTACCGATATTGAGTTCTTATTCCCCTTCGGATGGGGTGAACTTTGGGGTATTGCCGATAGAACCGATTATGACTTAACACAGCATCAGAATGTATCAAAGCAGGATATGTCTTACTTTGATGATACAAAGAATGAAAGATATATTCCTTACGTTGTAGAACCTTCATTGGGTGCTGACCGTGTGGTTCTTGCATTCCTTTGCGGAGCTTATGATGAAGAAGAGTTGGGAGAAGGCGATACACGTACCGTACTTCGTTTCCATCCTGCTCTTGCGCCTGTTAAGATTGGTGTGCTTCCTTTGAGCAAGAAGTTAAACGAAGGTGCAGAAGCGATTTATACTAAGCTTTGCAAGAAGTATAACTGTGAATTTGATGACAGAGGTAATATCGGTAAGAGATATCGCCGTCAGGACGAAATCGGTACTCCTTTCTGCATCACATATGATTTTGAGTCGGAAGAAGATAATTCCGTAACCGTACGTTTCCGTGATTCCATGGAGCAGGTACGTGTAAAAATTGATGAATTGGATGCCTTTTTTGCAGATAAATTTGATTTTTAATTAGAATAAAAAGCTTCGTTTGGTAAAAACGGAGCTTTTTACTGTTTTTGTAATTTTATATTCTAAAGGAGGTAAAATCGCACATTGTTTCTGTGCAATTTGCCATAAAACAAAATAATTTTATTTTTTTTGAACAACAAAGTGCCATTTTTGAAAAAAAGGTGGCAGATAAAGGAAACTTGTGCTATAATGTCTTAGTCACGCGGACAGAAAGGGCGTTCCGCGTAAGTGTAAGACGATACATTTTATGAAGCATTATGTTTCAAAGGAGGAACAATCGGCATGAAGAAATGGGTTTATTTATTTAAGGAAGGTAGCGCGGATATGCGTAATCTTTTAGGTGGTAAAGGGGCTAACCTTGCAGAGATGACAAATATCGGTTTACCTGTACCTCAGGGATTTACCATTACAACAGAAGCATGTACACAGTATTATGAGGATGGAGAGAAGATTAACGACGAAATCCAGGCTCAGATTATGGAATACATCGGCAAAATGGAAGAAATTACCGGAAAGAAATTCGGTGATAAAGAGAATCCTTTGCTTGTATCTGTTCGTTCCGGTGCAAGAGCATCTATGCCCGGTATGATGGATACTATTTTAAATCTCGGTTTAAATGAAGAAGTAGTAGAAGTACTGGCTGCAAAATCAGGCAACCCCCGTTGGGCTTGGGACTGCTACAGAAGATTTATCCAGATGTTCTCAGACGTAGTTATGGAAGTAGGTAAGAAGTATTTCGAAGAGCTTATTGACGAAATGAAGGCTGCTAAGGGCGTAACTCAGGACGTTGATTTGACAGCAGAAGATTTGAAAGAACTTGCAAATCAGTTCAAGGCTGAATATAAGGCAAAAATCGGTGCAGATTTCCCTACCGATCCTAAGGAACAATTAATGGCTGCAGTTAAGGCTGTATTCCGTTCTTGGGACAACCCCAGAGCAAATGTATATCGTCGTGACAATGACATCCCTTATTCATGGGGTACTGCTGTTAACGTACAGATGATGGCATTTGGTAATATGGGTGATACATCAGGTACAGGTGTTGCGTTTACACGTGATCCGGCTACCGGAGAGAAGAAGCTTATGGGTGAATTCCTTATGAATGCCCAGGGCGAAGACGTTGTTGCCGGTGTTCGTACGCCTAATAAGATTTCCGAATTACAGACGGTTATGCCTGAAGTGTATCAGCAGTTTATCGATATTTGTGCAACTTTGGAAGACCATTACAGAGATATGCAGGATATGGAGTTTACTATTGAAGATAAGAAGCTTTATATGCTTCAGACACGTAATGGTAAGAGAACAGCTCAGGCTGCTCTGCAGATTGCATGTGATTTGGTAGATGAAGGTATGATCACAGAGGAAAAAGCTGTTGCCATGATTGATCCCAGAAACTTGGATACACTTTTACATCCTCAGTTTGATGCGGTTGCATTAAAGGCTGCTGTTCCTGTTGGAAAGGCACTTGGTGCTTCACCGGGAGCAGCTTGCGGTAAGGTTGTATTTACTGCAGAAGATGCAAAAGAATGGAATGCCAGAGGCGAAAAGGTTGTTCTTGTTCGTCTTGAAACATCACCTGAAGATATTGAAGGTATGAAGGCCGCTCAGGGTATTTTAACCGTACGTGGAGGTATGACTTCTCACGCTGCCGTAGTTGCACGTGGTATGGGTACATGTTGTGTATCCGGTTGCGGCGATATTGCAATGGATGAAGCAAATAAGAAATTTACTCTTGCAGGAAAGGAATATCATGAAGGAGATTATATCTCTATCGATGGTTCTACCGGTAAGATTTATGATGGAATTATTCCTACCGTGGATGCTACCATTACAGGTACATTCGGACGTATTATGGCATGGGCAGACAAGTATCGTGTACTTAAGGTTCGCACCAATGCAGATACTCCTGCAGATGCTAAGAAGGCTCGTGAACTTGGAGCAGAAGGTATCGGTCTTTGCCGTACAGAGCATATGTTCTTCGAAGAAGACAGAATTGCTGCTTTCCGTGAAATGATTTGTTCAGATACTGTAGAGGAAAGAGAAGAAGCATTAGAGAAGATTCTTCCTTATCAGCAGGGCGATTTTGAAGCATTGTATGAAGCATTAGAAGGAAATCCTGTTACAATCAGATTTTTGGATCCGCCTCTTCACGAATTTGTTCCTACAGAAGAAGATGATATTAAGAAGCTTGCAGATGCCAAGGGTAAGAGTGTAGAAGAAGTTAAGGCGATTATCGATTCTCTCCATGAGTTTAATCCTATGATGGGTCACAGAGGATGCCGTCTTGCTGTTACTTATCCGGAAATTGCCAAGATGCAGACTAAGGCTGTTATCCGTGCGGCAATTACAGTACAGAAGGCTCATCCTGATTGGACTGTAAAACCTGAAATTATGATTCCTCTTGTATGTGAAATCAAGGAATTAAAGGTAATCAAGAAGTTAGTTGTTGAAACTGCAAATGCAGAAATTGAAGCTGCAGGTGTTGCGTTGGAATATGAAGTTGGTACTATGATCGAAATTCCCCGTGCGGCACTTACTGCTGATGAAATTGCTACAGAAGCTGATTTCTTCTGCTTTGGTACAAATGACTTAACACAGATGACCTTCGGTTTCTCACGTGATGATGCAGGTAAATTCTTAGATGCTTATTATGATAGCAAGATTTTTGAAAACGATCCGTTTGCAAGACTTGATCAGAACGGTGTTGGTAAGCTTATGGAAACAGCAATTAAGCTTGGTAAGCCCGTAAATGACAAGCTTCATATCGGTATCTGTGGTGAGCACGGTGGAGATCCTACTTCTGTGGAATTCTGCCACAAACTCGGCTTAGACTATGTATCATGTTCACCTTTCCGTGTGCCTATCGCAAGACTTGCGGCAGCACAGGCGGCTATTAATAATAAATAAGACGAACCATACTTAAAGGTGGCTTTTATAGGAAGCTGCGTGAAATAAGAGAAAAATAGTATAAAGCTATATTTGATATTGGGAGCTTGTAACGGGCTCCCAATATTTTATCTTTAAATCAAGTAAAGCAAGGGTATAATAATGGAGTTGATTTGAATATTTCGATATGATATTATTAACTGAATGTGTTTATTTTATTGTAAAAATAATGTTATAGATGATAACCAATGGGAGAAATGTGATGATTAAAAAGGTCTTAGCAATTATTTTAGCTTTTTTATATAGTATTGTTTACATAGTAGTAGGACCAATAATTAAAACACGAAACTTAAGTTTTGATTCTTCCGATGTATTATCCTTTGTGTTGTGTTTTGTTATATGTTTGGCAATTAACATTTTTCTTTTTTGGGCCATTCCAAAATGCAAATTTAATATAAAAATCAAACGCATTGACCGGTGTATAGATAAGCTTGGTGACCGCAAGCTTTTCTTTATTATTTGGATATTTATTTTTATATCATGGATACCGGCATATCTGATTTTTTATCCGGGTATTTTAGCTTATGATATGATTTCTCAAGTTAACAATGCATTGGGAGAGATTGCCACGAATCATCATCCTGTCTTGCATACCTGGCTTATACGCATTTTTATGAGATTAGGCGATAATCTTTTTTCAGAGTATGAATATGGTATTGGATTGTTATCGATTTTGCAAATGGTGATGCTAAGTTATGCGCTATCTCGTTTAGTTATGTTATTGAAGAAAAAAAATGTTCCTATCTTGATTGTAATACTGACTGCGATGTTTTCTGCAATTTGGTTTATGAATGCATGTTTATCGGTTACAATGATAAAAGATACGCTTTTTGCAGCATTTTTTGTGCTATTTGCCTGTCACTTTACGGAAATAGTATTGAATCCGGTTGAATATTCAAAGCAAAAGAAAAATTTAATTATTTTACCGATTATTAGTTTTTTGATGTGCGCTTTAAGAAATAATGGTATTCATATTTATGTGTTCTGTTTTGCTGTTTTGCTTGTTTTAAGAATCTCTCAAATAAAGAAGACAAAAATGTTTATTGCTCTCATAGTGGCAATTATGTTACCGATTTTTATATATAAAATCTATACGGGACCTGTTTTTGAGGCTTGTGGTATCAGACAGGGAGAGGTGCGGGAAGCTTTATGTATACCCATTCAGCAGCTACAGTATGTTGCTATTGATAAAGCTGATGAACTGACAAATGAACAAATGGAACTGATGAATTATTATATTGATAATTTAGAGTGGAGAGAATGGTCGCCTCATCGTGATTATAATCCATTCTTTGCAGATCCGGCAAAGAGTTGTTTTTATTCAGATAATTATAATAATGATCCTCTTGCTTTTTGGAAATATTATTTGCAATTAGGAAAACAATATCCGAAAGAATATATAGTTGCCTTTCTATCTAATACTTTAGGCTATTGGTATCCGGGTTATTATGAATATTCATATGTTGTGTATGAAAATTATTCGCCGGACGAGTTTATAGAACCTTTGGAACGTAAAAGTATAGGTGAATTGCCAATGATAGAGAATTATTATAAGAGTGTATGTACTTCTGAATTTTGGCGGGAAACACCGATTTTAAGGCTGTTTTTTGTGCCTGGATTTTCAATTTGGATTTTAATTTATGCGTTGATACTTGCTTGGAAGAAGAAAGAGGATTTGAGAAAAGTGGTTCCCATTTTTTTGCCGTTGATCGCACAATATGGCATCATGCTTCTTTCTCCTATGTCATCATTTCGTTATTCGTGGCCGTTTTATTTGTTGTTACCGATTTCATTTGTAGGGATTTTTGGTAGTGCAAAGTCGAATAGTATAAAGGAGGAAAGTGTTAAAGAAACACTTGAAAATAAAAATGATGTTGCAAACATTTAAAGAAAAAATCGATCATTGGCATTTTTGGATATTGGGGCTTATATTTGCTTTGGCATTAACAGTACGTTTGTTGGGTGTTGACTGGGGAATGCCACATAACAATTTACATCCGGATGAAGGAATTATTTTTGTGCCTGCATATGAGTGTGCGCTAAATCATAATTTTGAAGTGCATGAGTATTACAGGCCGAATCATGTTTCTATAAAGTTGAATACTCTTTTGTATGTAGGAATACAGGAATTGTACTTTGCACCACAGGGCGAGATGGATTTCGCTCTTAATTACAGTGAGCATTTTGCACTTTTTACCACTGCGTCCCGTGTTTTGATGGCACTTTTTTCGATGGGAGTTGTTATTTTGGCTTATGCTATTGCGAGATTATGGGGTAAAAATCAGGCTTTGTTTGCAACTTTTCTTTTTGCGGTATTCCCATCATTTATTGAGCATTCTCATTATATCACACCGGATATCACTCTTTTATTTTTCTTGATGGGGGTGTTATGGGCAGCATTGTGTTATCTTAGAAAGCCATCTTTGTCATGGTTGTTTTGGATGTCTTTCTTTACTGCATTAGCTGTTTGTGAAAAATATCCGGGGGCTTATGGTTGTGCAATTATTGCAGCGGTTGTATGTATAGCAAGATTAAAAAAGCCGGTTATGATTTTGAGAGATGGTCTTTTGGCTATTTTCTTTTTGATACTGGGGATTTTAGCTGTTTCACCTATATTATTAATTGATTTTAGAACAGTTCTAGACGTAATAGGAGGTCAGAATAGACAATATCATTTGGGTGCTGACGGATTGAATTTTGGACAAACATTCTTATTTTATGCAAAAACTGCAGCGGTACACATGGGCTTGATTCTTACGATTAGCAGTATATACGGAATTGTGCGATCGATTAAGAAAAAAACAAAAGAGGCACTCGTATTAGTTGCGTTTTTGACTTATATAGTACCTATTTCTATGTTAAGTGTTCATTGGGAACGATATACATTACCGATTTATGCTGCAGGATTGTTGTTTGGAGCCTTTGGGGTATTTTATATTGTCGAAGACTTACAAAAGGTTTTGAATAAAAAACTTATAGTGTCTTTGGTGGTATATTTTATATTATTTTTATTGCCGGCTGTTAGTCTTACGGCAGGAGGTGTGGCAGTTTGTGGTAGTTTTTTGGCACCGGACAGTCGTATTCTTTACCAAGAGATGTTTGCAGAAATGAACGTATCATCTTATAATACTATATACGATTGTAATACGCCTTTGGATCCGGGAGGATACTATGGAGCGTTTAATGAATTTGTTGCGGGGGATCCTGCACAATATAAATATGGTAGTAGTCCTAAATATGTAATGACATCATCATCACAACGTGATCTTTATCTTGCGGCGGATCCGGAGGTATATGGATGGATTGCAAATTTTTATAGCAAGTTGGATTCGGATTATGCTTTGGTTTGTTTGTGCGAGGTGGAAAATCCGAGCAGTTATTTTTGGGAGATTCAAAATATATGGTATGCGGCAAGAAGTATTTATAGATATATGCAGGGGGCTGCAACCGGTTATGAGATTAGACTATATCAACTGGTGCCATAATAAGGTACGATGTAGGAGAAGAGGATATAAATGAAATCAACAATAGGAATTTACCTAAAGGAAATGAGAATAAAAAGCTGGTTAAAAAACATATTTGTTATGTTTCCCATCGTGTTTTCGCTAGAGTTGTTTGAATGGACTAAATTTATTGAAGCAATTATTTTAACCCTGGCTTTTTGTTTTATATCGTCAGCAATTTATGTGTTCAATGATATTTGTGATGTTGAAAAAGACCGAAAACATGAGGTAAAGAAAAAAAGACCTATAGCATCGGGGCAGATTTCGATTTCTGGTGCATATATATTGTTGACCTGTTTAACGATAGTAGGGATGGGATTGGCGATTTGGATTAATCTTTATTCATTTATCATACTTTTGGCTTATGTTATTATAAATATTCTATATTCAAAATGGCTGAAGACAATGGCACCTGTTGATTGTTTTTGTATTGCGGCGGGATTTGTATTGCGAGTGATGGCAGGCGGAACAATAGTCAGTGAGGGCGTTTCAGCTTGGATGTTTTTAACCATAATAGCGTTGTCATTATTTATGGCGTTTGGAAAGCGGAGAGGTGAATTGTACAGTTATGCTGGCGGAAGTACAAGAGAAGTTTTGGGTTCCTATGAGGTTAAGTTTCTTGATGGAATGGTTTTTATGTGTGCCGGTTTGAGTATGGTATTCTATTCCTTGTGGTCTATTTCGCAGAAAGCTAATTTTGTCTATACAGTACCAATTATTCTTTTTATAGTGATAAGATATTTATTATTGGTGTTTATAGGTAAAGCAGATGCTGATCCTACTGCACTGATATTTTCCGATAAAACGCTTATGATATCATGTGTAATTTGTGCAATTATAATGCTTGTTATGCTATACGGAACACAGATATTTAAAGCGATGATATAAAGGTGACATTAAAGAGGTTACAACAAAGATGTTATTTTTAAAAACATTTTTGCTTGTAACTTTTTTGTCGAAAAATGACGATGATTTTATATTGCTGATGAAACTCATAAAAGGTATAATTTTAATATAAGTTTATTTATAGTAACATAAAGTCGTATTCAATTCTGAATTGTATATTTTCTATTGGTCTTAATTCATAGACCATAATTCCTCAAATTAATTTAAAAATCATAAGGAGTCGCTATGTATAGTTATGTTTCTACAGGTGCCTTAAATGGTATCGAAAGCTATCTGGCTACCGTAGAGGTGGATGCGTCTAACGGTTTACCGGGATTTGAAATGGTAGGTATGCTAAATGCTGAAGTAAAAGAAGCCAGAGAAAGAGTAAGGGTTGCATTAAAGAATACAGGGTTTTCCATGCCGCCTTTGCGGGTTACAGTAAATATTTCGCCTGCAAATTTACGCAAAAACGGTACGGCATATGATTTGCCGATTGCTATAGCTTTGTTGATTGCTATTGGAGAATTACCTCAGGGATGCGCTGAAGATATTATGATAGTAGGGGAATTGGGACTGAATGGTGAAGTGAAGTTTACAAACGGAATTCTGCCCATGGTGATACAGGCAAAAGAAGAAGGGAAAAAAGTATGTCTTGTTCCAAAGGAAAATGAAGGGGAAGGTGCCGTAGTGGAAGGTATTGATGTGATTGGTATTTCGGGATTGGGTGAGGCAGTTGAATACTTACTTGCAGATAAGGAAGAACGGCAAAAGTGTTTCAAAAAGGCGACGGCTGATTTAAACAGATTGATGTTGCAAAGCAGTCTTTATGAAGGACTGGATTTTGGAGAAATCAGTGGACAGGAAACGGTAAAGAAAGCGGTAGAAACCGCGGCGGCAGGATTTCATCATATTCTTCTGATTGGTGCTCCGGGAGCCGGCAAAACTATGATTGCAAAGAGAATTCCTTCCATTTTGCCGCCTTTATCGTTAGAGGATAGCTTGGAGGTGTCAAAAATATACAGTATTTCGGGAATGCTCAATGAAAAGCAAACATTAATTACTAAGCGACCTTTTTGCAGTCCTCATCATACTATTAGTGAACAGGCTTTTGCCGGAGGCGGACGGATTCCAAAACCGGGAATGGTTTCGTTGGCGCACAAAGGGGTTCTGTTTCTGGACGAGGTTGTGCATTTTTCCAATGCTGCCATAGAGGTGTTAAGACAGCCGATGGAGGATAAAAAAGTGCAGATAGCAAGGAGTTACGGCACATTTACTTATCCGGCGGATTTTATGTTAGTGGCAGCAATGAATCCCTGTCCCTGCGGATATTATCCGGACAGAAACCGCTGTGCCTGCAACGAAGCACAGGTTCGTAAATATTTATCTGCCATTTCGGGACCGATTCTGGATCGAATTGATATTTGTGTGGAGGTCTCACGGATGGAAATGAAGGATTTGGAAGGTAAAAGCAGTGAGAGCAGTGCATCTATGAGGGAACGGATACAGGGAGCACGTATAATGCAGCAGGAGCGTTTTAAAGGGATGGGGATATCATTTAATGCACAGATGGGGCCGGCAGAGATTAAACGTTTTTGTGATTTGGGAGGTGCTGAAAAGAAGTTTGCACAGCAGGCTTTTGATGCGTTAAAACTGAGTGCCAGAGCTTATCATAAGATTCTTAAGGTGGCAAGAACCATAGCGGATTTAAACGGAAGTGAGAGAATAGAAGAAATACATCTTGCAGAGGCAATTGCCTATCGAAGTGTGGATAGAAAATACTGGTAAAAGGAGATAAAAATGGAAGAGAATAATATATGGTGTAATGAAGAGCGGGAGGCTGCATATTATCTTTCTAACATAGCCGGTATTGGCAGTAAAAGTATATTTCGACTTTTGGAAAAGACGCAAAGTGCCAGGGAGGCAATGCTTTTATCGGAGGAAAACATCGGTGAGATTTTGGATAAAAGAGCAGCAAAAGCCTTTCTTCACGGCAGAAAAAATATAAAAGATATTATCAGTCCGGTAAAATTAAAGGCGGAAAAAGGAATTGATTTTATTCCTTATACGTCTCAGGAATATCCGGAAAGACTTCGTAAAATACCGGACCCGCCGTTTGGTTTATATGTAAAAGGGAAATTGCCGGCAGAACATAAACCTTCTGTTGCGATTATAGGAGCAAGGGCGTGTTCTGAATACGGAAAATGTGTGGCAGAGCATTTTGGGAAACAGTTGGGAGCCGCGGGAATTCAGATAATTAGTGGAATGGCCCGGGGAATTGATGGTATTGCTCAAAGAGGTGCCATTGAAGGCGGAGGCGAAACCTATGCAGTGCTTGGATGCGGAGCTGATGTTTGTTATCCGCAAGAAAACAGACAACTATATCGGGATTTGCCGAAACATGGTGGGATTATTTCAGAGTATTTGCCGGGGACGGAGGCAAGAAGTGCCTTATTTCCGCCAAGGAATCGAATTATAAGCGGACTGGCGGATTTGCTTTTGGTTGTTGAGGCTAGAAAACGAAGTGGGACATATATTACGGTAATGCAGGCACTAGAGCAAGGGAAGGAAGTTTTTGCGGTTCCGGGACGGATTATTGATACGTTGAGTGAAGGGTGTAATTATCTTTTAACACAAGGGGCCGGTGTTGCCATGACTCCGGAAGTGATTATAGAAGAACTGTCAAGAAAAAATTATGAAATCATGCAACCGAATAATAGTCACTTTGGGAATACAGCAATAAAGGAAGACACAAACAAAGCCTGTTTTGCAGGAAACAATCATGAAAGCATGCTGAATCAAGCGATTATGTCGGCGTTGGATATCACGCCTGTGGGTATTGATGATATATATAATAAACTAAAGGATTCTTGCGGGATAAGTATGGCAGAGCTGTTATTGGAATTAACGAAAATGCAAATCGCAGGAAAGATTAAAGGAGAGGGAAATTATTATCGGTTAGCTTATGATTTGTGATAAATGATAGTTATGAGAGAATTTATTTGTTAAAAATGCACAATTTCACAAAAAAACAAAACAAAACTATTTATTTATTGTGCTATTTGTGGCATAATTGACAGTGTGTATGACTGTGCCCTTTTTGTGCGGTTATACAGTGCGAAAAGGGAAAAGAGGTTAACGAACAATGGCATTATTTAGTAACAGAATTCGAATTGGTGATTTGCTTGTACAGAAGGGCTATATCACAGATGATCAGTTATCACAGGCGTTGGAAGAACAGCGAGAGAAAAAACAGCGTCTTGGTGAAGTATTAATTTCGTTGGGATTTGTATCAGAAGAACAGTTTGCAGCTGTATACTGTGACCAGTCCGGTATTGAACCGGTTGATTTGAAGGAAATAAAATTAAATGAAGAACTTCTTCAAATGGTCGGAGAAGATGTAATGCGTAAGCAGGAGTTGATTCCTTTTGCTTATGATGAAGATAATTTCAATTGTATTAAGGTGGCAATGGCTGACCCTATGAACTTAGGTGCCATGGACGATATCCAGTTAATTACGGGTATGGAAGTAAAGCCTTATTACTGCAGTGCTTCACAGATTAATATCCAGTTGGATAAGTTATATGGTAAAAAACAGGCGATGGAAGCTGCAGAGCAGTTCCAGGCTGAGCATGCTGATGAATATGCAATGGAAGAAGAAGGAGGAGAGGATGCATCCGTAAGTGATGCGCCTATCGTTAAGATTGTACGTACCATGCTTGATGAAGCGGTTCGTATGGGGTCTTCCGATATTCATATTGAGCCTATGGAGAAATCCGTACGAGTAAGATATCGTATTGACGGTGTTTTACAGCAGGTTATGGAATATAATACAAACGTTTTGTCCGCCATGGTTGCCCGTATTAAGATTATTTCCGGTCTTGATATTTCCGAGAAGAGAAAACCTCAGGACGGTCGTATTACACAGATTGTAGACGGTGAAGAATTCGACGTCCGTGTATCTATTCTTCCTACCGTATACGGCGAGAAAACCGTTATGCGACTTACAAAGAAGAAAGGTTTGACCAGAGATAAGAAATACTTAGGTCTTTATCCGGAAGATGAAAGAAGACTTGACAGTATTACACATAACCCTCATGGTATTATCCTGATTACAGGACCTACAGGTTCCGGTAAGTCAACAACCTGTTATACGGTATTAAACGAATTAAATAAAGAATCCGTTAATATTATTACAGTAGAAGACCCTGTCGAAGCAAATGTTCCCGGTGTTAATCAGGTACAGGTTAATGTTAAGGCAGAATTAACTTTCGCAAGTGCACTTCGTTCCATCTTGCGTCAGGACCCTGATATTATCATGATCGGTGAAATTCGAGACGGTGAAACAGCAGCAATTGCGGTTCAGGCGTCTATCACAGGTCACCTTGTAATTTCAACATTACATACGAACTCAACATCAGCATCTATTACCCGTTTGATTGATATGGGTGTAGAACCTTATTTGATTGGTGATGCGGTTGTAGGTATTATTGCCCAGCGACTTGTTCGTCGTCTCTGCCCGAAGTGTAAAGTAGGAAGACAGGCAACGGAAGAAGAGAAGAAGATGCTCGGCATTGATGTTGCTAAGGAACAGATTGTATACGAGCCTTGCGGCTGTGACGAATGTAACCGTGGTTACAGAGGTCGAATTGCTATTTACGAAATCATGCCTATTACTTCAAATATCAGAAGAGTATTGCATGAAACCGTAACTGCAGACGAAATTCAGAGAGTTGCCGTGGCGGAAGGTATGAATACCCTTCGAATGGCAGGCGCTAACAACGTTATTGATGGTGTCACATCTATTGATGAAATGGTACGTGTTGCATTTGATATGGATGAAGCAATATAAAATAAAACGAAAGTAAAGGTGGAAGAGTATGGCTGAGTTTCAGTACAAAATGATTGGCCCTGACGGTAAAGAGAAAAAGGGTCACATGACAGCGAAGAGCAAAGAAGCTGCTGTTGCTGCTTTGAAAGCAGAAAAGAATGTAGTTACTTCCATTCAGGAAGTAAACGGTTTGAAGAAAGGTATGAATTTATCTTTCGGTAAAAAGGTAGGTTATCGTGATTTCAGTATTTTCTGTCATCAGTTCGTTAGTATCGTTGGTGCCGGTGTTACCATCGTAGACGCATTTAGTATGTTGGCAGACCAGACTGAAAATAAGGCATTACAGAATGCAATCAGAGCGGTACATTCCGATATTTCCAAGGGTGATACTCTTGCTATTTCCATGAGAAGACAGGGTGGTGTATTCCCAATGATGCTTTGTAACATGGTTGAAGCAGGTGAAGCTTCCGGTAGTTTGGATAAGTCATTTTCACGTATGGCGACTCAGTTCGAGAAGGATGCTCAGTTGCAGGGTGCGGTCAAGAAAGCTATGATTTATCCCGCAGTATTGGTTGTCGTTATGATTGGTGTAGTATTCGCCATGATGACCTTCGTAATTCCTAACTTCATGGGTATGTTTGAGGATATCGGTGGTGAGCTTCCTGCTGTAACAATGGCATTGATTAAAGTCAGTGATTTCTTCGTAAAGTATTGGTGGGCGATTTTGCTTGGCGGTGCATTACTGTTCGTAGGATATAAGTTGTTCTATTCAACTCCCGGAGGACAGAGTGCTATTGATAAATTGAAATTAAAGATTCCTGCATTAGGTCCTGTACAGACTAAGTCAGCCTGTGCAAGATTGGGTCGTACACTTTGTACTCTGCTTGCAGCCGGTGTTCCTATGATTGACGCATTGGATATTACTGCACGAAGCATGGATAATGTACATTATAAGAGTGCAATGAAAGATGCTAAAGATCAGGTTACACGAGGTGTGCCTCTTTCAAGGCCTCTTAAGACCTGTGGTTTATTCCCGCCTATGGTTATCCATATGGTATCCATCGGTGAAGAAACCGGTAATATTGAAGCAATGCTTGAAAACGTAGCAAACTATTATGAAGAAGACGTTCAGGCAGCTACCGAATCCATGATGGCATTGATGGAACCTGCGATTATTATCGTTATGGCAGGTGTTGTTGGTTTCTTAGTAATTGCAATGCTTTCACCTATGTTCAGTCTCTACGAGAACTTGGCATAATGAAAAATACGATGTTTACAGAGGAAATATGAACAGATTGTAAATAAGATAAGTTATTATGATCCGCCACTATTTGCTAGCGTAGTGGCGGATTTTTTATGAAGAAAATTTGCATGGGGAGAAAATAGAAACAACCTATAATAAAAAAATGATATAAAAGATTAGTGAAATTAATAAAAAAATATGTAGTAAACAACTGACGGTGTCAGCTCTGAAAGCTAGGAAAAACAAAGGTTTTGCATGAAATAAAACTAAAATGACATGAACTAAAATCCTTCAAAAATGAAACTGTGCAATGTGCATAAAATGAAAAACTTTGCTTTGTTAAATTAGACAAAATGACAAAAATAAGGAAAAAATCACTAGACGAAGTGAAATTCCTTTGCTATAATGAGTTTACAGAAATGTCACAAAAATGTCACAAAAAATGAATGAAAAAGGAGAATGAAAAGACATGAGAAACAACAAAGGTTTTTCCCTCGTGGAACTTATCATCGTTATTGCTATTATGGCAATCTTAGTTGGTGTTATGGCACCCCAGTTAATTAAGTACATCGAAAAGACAAACGTATCTTCTGATACACAGCTTTGCGATACTGTAAAGAGCGCTGTTACAACAGCAGTTATGGACCCTACAGTTCTTAACGATGCAGACTCTAAGACAGAGATTGACACATGGGATGAGTGGACAGCAGTTGATGGCTTAACAGGTGATAGCGAAGTTGAAAAGGCTATTCAGGATACATGCGGTGTTGAAAACGGCTCTGATATGGCTAACTTTGATCAGAAACTTAAATCATGGAACAACAGCGGTTCTGTTGAATTCTGTGTAGTATCTTCTAACTCTGTACATGTTCGTGTAACTAATTCTGATGCTACAGGTCTTAAGGGCGAAGGCGATGGATATAGCAATGCAGATTGGATCTACGTTGACTAATCTTAACTGAATAAGTTAACTCAAGGCGGGAGCGAAAGCTTCCGTCTTTTTTGTTATGGCAACGAGGCAAGCGGACAAACGTGCTTGCACGGATGGACATTTGCCGACTGCTAGTCAGAGTGAGATTTGCAAAGCGTATCTCAACTCTGTGTGAACAGGAGGCGTTTTCTTTTCGTGTCGAAATATGCGGTATTTTGTGCAATTGTGACAATGAAATTGCGTTGTTTTTATGCTGATGAGTGATATAATAGTAGTGACGAAGAATGAGAGAATGTGACACTTTGTGTCATAGTCTGAATTTTTATATCAATTAAATATTGGGATATCCCTGTGATATTTGATGTTGAAACAGGGATAAGCGTAGGTGCGTCTTTTCCTGTTTCGTATTAGAATATGGAAAGGAGAGGTGCAAATATGGCAGAAAAAGATGTTTCTGAAAAATTGCTGGCAGATTATAATGATGTGTTTTCAGATATTGTGAATGTTCTTTTATTTCAAGGTAAGTGTTTGTTAAAAGAAGAAGAATTGGAAAATACAAAAGATATCAGTCAGTATAAAGTGGATGGGAAACTACACGAGCAGGAAAGAGATTTAACTAAGAGGTGGAATAAGGAAGGCATAATTATATCACTTCTCGGGATGGAGAATCAGACCTGTGAAGATACCGATATGCCAATGAGAATTATTAGTTATGACGGTGCGTCATACAAGACACAGTGTTTATCGGATAATAAAAATAGATATCCGGTTGTAACTTTGGTTCTTCATTTCGGAACAAATCATCGCTGGAATACTGCCAGGCAGCTATCCGACATGTTTCCGGTGGCAGATAGCTTAAAACCATACTTTCATGATTACAGTATTAATGTGTTTGATATTGCGTACTTATCTGAAGAACAGATTAATATGTTCCAAAGTGATTTTAAGGTGGTTGCAGATTATTTTCGACAGAAGCGTGTAAAGGGAGATTATATTCCCGGAACTGAAATAATTAAACATGTGGATGAAGTGATGAAATTATTATCTGCATTAACAGGGAGCAGAAGCTTTGAATTTGCTAATAAGGAGCTGAAGAAAGAAGGAGGGAAAATAACCATGTGTGAAGTAGTAGATAAAATTGAAAACAGGGGAAGGCTAAAAGGAAGACAAGAAGGAAGACAGTCGGTCCTTATTGAACTTGTGAAAGAAGGTATTCTGGCTGTTTGGCAGGCTGCAGAAATGGCTGGTTTGGATGTTGAAGCATTTGAGCATGCTTTACAGAAATCATAAAATCACAAGTTTATAAAAACATAATAAAACACTTGCATAATGTGTTAAATTGTGTTAAACTTTTTGCGTTATGCTAAAACACACGTATTCTGATTTGAGACAGGTGCTTCTTTTACGCGGGAAGTCGTTTTCAAAGGAGAGGAATGCGGAGGCAAAAAAACCAAAAAACGGAGGAATTAAAAATGAGCGTAATTTCAATGAAACAGTTACTCGAAGCAGGTGTACATTTCGGACACCAAACAAGAAGATGGAACCCTAAGATGGCTCCTTACATCTTCACAGAAAGAAACGGTATCTACATCATCGACTTACAGAAGTCTGTAGGTAAGGTAGACGAAGCTTATAATGCAATTTCTGAAATTGCAAGTGCAGGCGGTACCGTATTATTCGTTGGTACAAAGAAGCAGGCTCAGGATGCTGTTAAGAGCGAAGCTGAACGTTGCGGTATGTACTATGTAAATGAAAGATGGTTAGGTGGTATGCTTACTAACTTCAAGACCATCCGTACAAGAATCGAAAGATTAAAAGAAATCGAAAGAATGGCAGAAGACGGCACATTCGATGTTTTACCTAAGAAGGAAGTTGCTAACTTAAAGAAGGAATGGGATAAGTTAGAGAAGAACCTTGGCGGTATTAAGAACATGACAAGAATTCCCGATGCAATCTTCGTAGTTGATCCTAAGAAGGAAAAGATTTGTGTTCAGGAAGCTCATACACTTGGTATTACTTTACTTGGTATTGCAGATACAAACTGCGATCCCGAAGAATTGGATTATGTAATCCCCGGTAATGACGATGCAATCCGTGCTGTTAAGCTTATCGTAGCTAAGATGGCAGATGCTATCATCGAAGCAAACCAGGGTGAAGTTATGACTGAAGATGTTGCTGAAGAAGTAGTAGAAGAAGCAGCTGAAGAAGTTGTAGCAGACGCAGAGTAATCATAATCTAGTTTAATTAGGAGGATAATAAAATGGCAACTATTACAGCAGCTATGGTAAAAGAACTGCGCGAAATGTCAGGTGCAGGTATGATGGATTGTAAAAAGGCGCTTACAGAGTGCGATGGTAATATGGAAGCAGCTGTCGAAGCATTACGTAAAAGTGGTGCAATGAAGGCTGAAAAGAAAGCAAGCCGTATTGCAGCAGAAGGTATCTGCCGTATTGCCAAGGCAGAAGGCAAGGCAGTTGTTGTGGAAGTAAACTCTGAAACAGACTTTGTTGCTAAGAATGAAACTTTCCAGACTTTTGTTGAGAAGATTGCAGAACAGGTAGTTTCATCTGACGTAGCAGATGTAGAGGCTCTTCTTGCTTCAACTTGGATGGATGATACTTCTAAGACTGTAAATGATGCATTGGTTGAAAAGGTTGCTACCATTGGCGAGAAATTAAGCATCAGAAGATTTGAAAAGGTTGAAGCTCCTATTGTTGTTGGTTATATCCATGGTGGCGGACGTATCGGTGTTATCGTTGGTGCAGAAGGAACCAAAACAGAATCAACAGAAGAAGCACTTACTAACATTGCAATGCAGATTGCGGCTATGAACCCTCAGTATGCAAGCAGAGAAGATATTTCTGCAGATGAGTTAGCTAAATTAAGAGAAATCACTATCGATAGTGCATTAAACGATCCTGCATCCCTTCCTAAGCCTATTTTGAACAAGTTGATTGAAAAGGCTATGACAGAGAACCTTTGGAGTGATGAAGATAAGGCTATCTATGAAGAGAAGAAGAGCAATATGAATTTCTTATTTAACTTCCTTTCTAAGGAAGCAGCTGCTACATTGGCACAGCTTGCTATGGATGGTAAGGCAGACTATATTGCAGACAAGATTTTCAGCGGACTTGTTGAAGGTCGTATTTCTAAACAGGTAAAAGAAATCTGCTTAATGGATCAGACATATGTAAAGGCAGAAGACGGAAAGCAGACAGTTGCTCAGTACTTAAAGAGTGTTTCTGCTGACTTAAAGGTTGCTAAGTTTGTTCGTTTCGAAACTGGTGAGGGTATGGAAAAGAAAGAAGAAGATTTCGCAGCAGAAGTTGCAAAGCAGATGGCAGGCAACTAAGCGTTTTGCACAAGCGCAGCAAATATACAAAAAGAACCGATTCGAGTTTACTCGTATTCGGTTTTTTTTGTATATTTATTGTGCGACGCACGGATACCGAGATGAAGAGAAGCGTAATCGAGGTAAGCGCTTGTGCATACTGACAGCCGTTTGCAAGTAAGCGTGGCTTATAATATTTTTTAATAAGAATTGAAACTTTTATACAGTTGCGATAATCTAATAGTATGAAAACGGTTAATAAAACAAACAATAAAGAAAGGAATTTTTAAAATGAAAAAATTGTTAGTAGCTTTATTATTCGTAACCATGTCATTTACATTATTTGGATGCGGTAAGACAAATGAGGAGAATGTTCCTTCTGATGAAGTAGTTTCAGAAGAAAACACAGAAGATGTGTCAGAGGAAAATACAGAAAATGTATCGGAAGATTCATCAGAAAGCGTAGTTGCATCTGATAACGGAAGCGTAACTATTCTTTCAGACGTATGGAACACATATGCGGAAGATGAGAAATTTGCTGTTATGGGCGGCGATTTTGAGAATATGGTGGATGGTGCTCCCGGTGCTTTTGATGTTACAAATGTAGAAAATATGTCAGGAACTTTCCAGATTCCTGCTGATATTGCAGGCAATATTGACGAGGGTGCATCTTTGGTACATGCCATGAATGCCAATACTTTTACAGGGGCAGCTCTTCATTTAGCAGATGTTTCGGCAATGGAAGCTTTTACAACTTCCTTAAAAGATGGTATTATGGGTACACAGTGGATGTGTGGTTTCCCTGATACACTTATTATTTTTACAGTAAATAACGAGTATGTGGTTTATGCGTACGGTAATGCGGAAGTGATTGATAATTTTAAAAATAAGGTAACTGAAGTATACGGCGAAAATGCTGTTTTGGTTGCAGAAGAAAGCCTTGCAGGCTAAAATAAGGATAAATTGTTGTGATAGGTAAGTTTTAAGCAACAATGAATCCGATGTGAAGTAGAGGTGTAGAATGTTATTTTCAGGAATACCGTTTTTATATTACTTTTTACCTGTGGTTTTACTGCTTTACTTCGTTGTGCCCAAATGCTTAAAAAACTGTGTTTTATTAATAAGCAGCTTGTTTTTTTATGCATGGGGTGAACCGAAAATTGTTATAATTATGATAGCCTCAATCTTGGTGGGATACGTATCCGGCCTCTTGATTGAGGCTTTTCGTCATGAAAAAGCCGGAAAACTTATTTTGTGGATATCCGTAATACTTCAACTTAGTTGTCTTATATATTTCAAATATATGGATTTCTTTATTGAAAATTTCAATAGGATAACCGGAATGGGTATTCCTTTGCTTAAGATTGCTTTGCCTGTAGGAATCAGCTTTTACACTTTTCAGATTTTAAGCTACACGGTTGATATTTATCGCGGAGAAATTGCTCAGAAGAACCCTATCAATCTGGCAACTTACATTGCAATGTTTCCGCAATTGATTGCAGGTCCCATCGTCAGATATAAGGATATTGCACCGCAGTTAAATGTAAAAGGTGCTACCTGTCTTCAATGGAACAAACAGTCGCAAAGAAAGATAAGCATCGGAAGATGGTCTGAAGGACGATATGCAAATGCAGAAGATATTGCTGTCGGAATCCGACGATTTGTTTTTGGTCTTGGTAAGAAAGTGCTTCTTGCTAATCAGTTAGGTGAATTATGTGATATTTTCAAAACCTCTCAGGATAAATCCGTATTATTTTTCTGGGTCTATGCAATAGCCTTTGCACTCCATATATATTTCGATTTTTCAGGATATAGTGATATGGCAATCGGTCTTGGTAAGATTTTTGGTTTCCATTTCATGGAAAACTTTAATTATCCGTTTGTTTCGGGGAGTGTAACCGAGTTCTGGAGGCGTTGGCATATATCCCTGGGAAGCTGGTTTAGGGATTATGTTTATATCCCTCTTGGCGGCAACCGCGTGCCTAAATGGAGATGGTTTGTAAACATTTTTATTGTATGGATGCTGACTGGATTTTGGCATGGTGCGGCATGGAATTTTATCATATGGGGATTGTTTTTTGCAATTCTTTTGATGATTGAAAAGCTTTATTTTCTTAAGGTGATTGAAAAACATAAAATTCTTGGACATATTTATGTTTGTCTGGCTGTATTGGTAAGTTTTGTAATTTTTAATGCGACAGATATGAGAGAGGCGGGACAGTATCTGATAAGCATGATTGGCTTTGGAGGAATGCCTTTTTCATCCGCTGAAACGTTGTTTTATATCCGTAACTATGGTTTGATTCTGCTTTTATCCTTAATCGGAGCAACACCATTGGCTAAAATGGCTGTTCAAAGTATGTCCGGCAAGGAAAAAATTAAAAATATAATCTTGATTTTAGAACCGGTGATTTTAGTGGTGCTTATGATGGTTATTACAGCATATTTGGTTGATGGTTCATTTAATCCGTTTTTATATTTCAGATTTTAGGAGGAAGGATGCATGGAAAAGAGAATGCGTTATATTACCATTATTATCATGACAGTCTTTCTTTCGGTGTTCGCATTGTTATGTTGGTTTAAAACTTCAGATGAATATTCCATGATGGAAAGACGGTATTTGAAACAGTTTCCCAATTTGACATGGGAGAGTGTAATGAGCGGAAGATTTATGTCTGAATTTGAAAGCTATAGTCAGGATCAATTTCCGGGAAGGGATTTTTTGCGTGGAGTAAAATCAGCTACGGCTTTGTTTGTCTTTGGTCAGAAAGCAAATAACGATTTATATCTGGCAGAGGGATATATCGGTAAATTGGAATACCCTTACGATAAACAGTCGATAGAGCATGCTACAAAGGTGTTTCAGTCTGTATATGATAAATATTTGGAGGGAACAAATTGTAAGGTATATTACAGCATCATTCCTGATAAAGGCTATTTTCTTGCAGAAAGCAATGGTTATCCATCCATTGATTATGAGATTCTTGAACAGGATTTTTGTGCCGGAATGAATGGAATGGTCTATATTGATATTTTTGATGTCATGGCACTTGATGATTTTTATAAAACAGACACTCACTGGAGGCAGGAAAAAATTGTAGATGTGGCAGAGGTTTTGGCAGGGGCTATGGGTAAACATTTGACGGCGGAATATGAGTTAAATGCTTTGGAAGAATCTTTTTACGGAGTTTATTACGGTCAGTTAGGACTTCCTGTTCAAGGTGAAACATTATTTTATCTGAATAATGATACATTGGAAAATTGTTATGTTTATGATTATACGGATATGCAGGAAATTCCCGTTTATGATATGGATAAGGCGGTGGGTGCCGACCCTTATGAGCTCTATTTGTCAGGACCGCTTTCATTGATAACTATCGAGAATTCCAATGCGGATACAAAGGATGAGCTGATTATTTTTAGGGATTCCTTTGGTAGCAGTATTGCACCTTTGTTTGTGGAGGATTATGCCAAGATTACTTTGGTGGATATCCGATATCTGCATAGTGGCTATTTGGGAAAATATATTGACTTCAAGGACCAGGATGTTTTGTTTTTATACAGTACGTTGGTTTTAAACAACAGTGAAACAATAAAATAGCATTAAAAAACTTTAAAATAGGGTTTTTTAAATGGCTGGATTGTGGTAGAATATATGAGGAATTGTTATAACATGGGTTTCGAATGGTGTTTAACAATTTGAAATGTGTAAGATGAGATATGAGGAATATAAATGGAACAGCAGACAGACGGTAGAGAATATTTGGAATACCGTAAAAAAAGAGTAAAACGAATCAAACGTACTTTGATTGCGTTGCTGGTAGTGTTGTTAATTCTTCCTAATGTTTTGAGCGGTTATTTATTAATTCAGGTGCATAATATAAATCAGACATTGGAGGAAACACAGGAAAAACTGTGGGAACTTACGGTACAGATGGAAGATGCCAATGCGGCAGCGGTGGTGGAGCAGGCATTGAGTCCGCAACAGGTTCATGATGAATCGTTAATGGAAGTAATTCCGGATTCGTTGGTATATGACGGAAAGAAACTGGTGTATCTTACCTTTGATGATGGCCCCAGTGAATATACCAATGAAATTCTTGATATTCTTGCAGAGTATGATGTAAAGGCGACATTTTTTGTGTTGGCCAAGGATGGATATGAGGCGGAATATCAGCGTATTGTGGATGAAGGACATACGTTGGCACTACATTCTTATACGCATCAGTATAATCAGATTTATGAAAGTCCGGAGGCTTTTCGCCAGGATGTTACTTCACTTTCGGATTATTTGTATGAGATAACCGGATATCAATGTAAATTTTATCGTTTCCCCGGAGGAAGTTCGAATACGATTATACAGTTTGATAAGAATTTATTATTTGATATTTTAGAGGAAGAAGAATTGGTATATTTTGATTGGAACGTAACCAGCAAGGATGCCAGTTCGTACAGACTTTCTTCTCAGGCAATCATAAACAATGTTCTAAATGGAGTGGGACAGGCTGATAAAGCGGTAGTTTTGATGCATGATGCATCGGATAAATATACTACGGTAGAAGCTTTGCCGGAGATTATTGAAACACTTTTGGAAGATAAAAATACGGTCTTTTTACCGATTACAGACGGTACAGCTCCGGTTTGTCACGTGGTGAGAAGTGATAACGAAGATGCAGACTAGAATGGAGGATAAAAATGGGTTTTTTTAGTGATTTAAAAGAAGATTTGGCACAAGCTGTTAATGAATTAACAGAAGATACGGCAGAGAAGGAATTACTTAAGGAAGAAGAACGTTTGAAAAGAGAGCTTGCAGCAATGGAAAATGAACTGCAGGTTAGCGGTGTAGACGAGTCAGAAATGTCTCTTGAAGATGAATATGCTCACTATATGGCAGAGGAAGCTGTATATGAAGAGGATGTTGAGGCAGAAGTAATAGAAGAAGCTTATGATAGTGTTAATGAAGATGTTATGGCTGAATTATCTGCCGGTTTTGCAAACGCTACGGAAGAGATGGCAGATGTGATAGAGGAAGAGTTTGTTTCAGAATCAGAGGTGTTGCCGGTTTTAGTGGATGAAGCCCAGGAAGATTCTGATGAAACAGAGGAAGTTGAAGAAATTGAAGAAATCGAGGAAGTAGTAGATATGATACAGGAAGAAGTGACGGCAGTACCCGAGATGAAAGAAGATACATATGTATCTATGACAGATGAAAATGCAGAAGTTGGTATTATTCCCGCAGGAATGATGATAACGGGAGATATTACAACCGGTGGTGCACTTGATTTAAGAGGTACGGTTCTTGGTAATATTGAAATTGGCGGCAAATTAAATGTGTCAGGAAGTATCCAGGGAAATTCTAAGGCAGTGGAGATTTTTGCCCAGGCTGCCAAGATTACAGGAGATATCAGTTGCGATAACAGTGTAAAAATAGGTCCCAATTCTGTTGTAATCGGTAATATAAGCGCAAGAAGTGCGGTGATTGCCGGTGCAGTAAAAGGTGATATTGATGTAAGAGGTCCTGTAATTCTTGATTCTTCTGCAATTATTATGGGTAATATTAAGTCTAAATCCGTTCAGATTAATAACGGTGCTGCAATTGAAGGTATGTGTTCACAGTGCTATGCAGATGTCAATCCAAGTTCATTCTTTGATGGAATTGCAGAATAATTTCTTAGGAGGCTGACAAAATGAAGAGAATTCTTTTAAAATTAAGCGGCGAGGCATTGGCAGGAGATAAAAAGACCGGATTTGATGAAGAGACCGTAAGAAAGGTTGCCCTGCAGGTGAAGCAGTTGACAGATGACGGTATTCAGGTTGGTATCGTAATCGGCGGCGGGAACTTCTGGAGAGGAAGAACCAGTGAGAATATTGACCGTACAAAGGCGGATCAGATTGGTATGTTGGCAACGGTTATGAATTGTATTTATGTATCGGAAATTTTCCGTTCCGTAGGTATGATGACCAATATTTTAACTCCGTTCGAGTGTGGTTCTTTTACCAAGCTGTTCTCGAAGGACAGAGCCAACAAGTATTTTGAGAAAGGTATGGTAGTGTTCTTTGCAGGTGGTACGGGACATCCTTATTTCAGCACTGATACAGGCGTTGTGCTTCGTGCGATTGAAGTAGATGCTGAAGTGATTCTATTGGCTAAATCCATTGATGGTGTATATGATGATGACCCGGCGAAGAATCCAAGCGCAAAGAAATATGATGAAGTATCCATTCATGAGGTAATTGCCAATAATTTACAGGTGGTGGATATGACGGCATCCATTCTTGCCAGAGATAATAAAATGCCTATGTGGGTATTCGGATTAAATGAAGAAAACAGTATTGTGAACACCGTAAAAGGTAATTTTAGCGGAACAAAAGTAACGGTATAGAAGAAGAGTTTTTTTGAATATAAGATACATAGGAAAGAAGTTGTTTTATAAATTAAAGCAAATAAATAAAAAATAGTATCGGGAGGATATTAAAATGAACGAAAAAATTAAAGTATATGATGAAAAGATGAGCAAGACTTATGATCACCTTGTTGCTGATTTTATGACAATCAGAGCAGGAAGAGCTAATCCTCATGTTTTAGATAAACTGGCAGTGGATTATTACGGAGTCATGACACCGTTACAGCAGGTTGGTAATATTACCGTTCCCGAAGCAAGAATCATTCAGATTGCACCTTGGGAAAAGAGCTTAATTAAGGCCATTGAAAAGGCAATTCTTGCATCTGATATCGGAATTACACCCAGCAATGACGGATCTGTTATCCGCCTTGTGTTCCCTGAATTAACAGAAGAAAGACGTAAGGATATCGTAAAAGATGTTCGTAAGAAAGGTGAAGATGCCAAGGTTGCTGTACGTAACATCAGACGTGACGGTAATGATGCCTTAAAGAAGCTTGCTAAGACTGAAATTTCAGAAGATGAAATTAAGTCAATGGAAGATGAATTGCAGAAGCTTACAGACAAGTACGTAAAGAATATCGGTGATTTGGTAGAAGAAAAATCTAAAGAAGTACTTACTGTATAATCAGAAAAATTATGGAAGAATCATGAAAAAAGTATGTGTTTTTTGTGATTCTTCTTGGTCGTTTATATAAAAGTATTATAATATTGAAAATGCCTGTGGTATTTATTACAGGCGGTTTGGATGGAGAATAAGGTATGAATATTCCTAAGCATGTTGCGGTTATTTTGGACGGTAACGGAAGATGGGCCAAGAGCAAAGGACTTCCTCGTAAAATGGGTCATGTCCAAGGCGCTAAAAATGTAGAAGATATGATTTATATTGTAGGAGAAATGGGCATTCAGTATTTTACGGTATATGCTTTTTCTACAGAGAATTGGAAGAGAAGTGAAGAAGAAGTTTCGGCATTGATGGATCTTTTACGTAAGTATTTGCTTACCGGCTTTAAAAAGGCTGCAAAAAATAATGTTAAATTCCGTGTAATTGGTGACAAAACCGGGCTTGCAGAGGATATTCAGCAAACAATTGCAGAATTGGAAGAAGATTCCAAAAATAATACAGGTTTGTTTATTCAGATTGCCATTAATTATGGTGGCAGGGATGAAATGATTCGTATGATGCAGAAAACCGCGCAGGATGTAAAAGAAGGTAAGGTGTCTCCGGAAGAGATTACGGAGCAGTATGTGTCAGAACATTTAGATACGGAAGGTGTACCTGATCCTGATTTGTTAATCCGCACCAGCGGTGAGCAGAGAATTTCAAACTTCCTTTTATGGCAGTTGGCTTATACGGAGTTTTATTTTACCAATGTTCCCTGGCCTGATTTCAATCGCGATGAATTGGTCAAAGCTATTGAAGCATATAATCAGAGAGATAGAAGATACGGTAATGCAAAATAAGATTTTTATACAATTTATAATATAAAACTTACACATCGGAATGTGCAAGGAGAGAGAGTATGTTTAAAGCAAGATTTTGGAGTTCGGTTGTTATTGTAGCAGTAATTCTTACCTTTGGGTTTGCCGGCGGCCCGTTTATGGCATTGTTCCTCGGAACTATATCATGTATCGGATATCTGGAATTTACCAAGGCGACTAAAGTTCGACCGAATCCCGATAAAATATCCGGTTTTGAGAAAATTGGTTTGACAGGGATAATATTATATTATCTGTTATTATTGTTGACGGATGATTCACTTCCGTTTAGAGAAAATTTCGGTGAATGGTTATTTAAGACCCAGGGTACATTTAATTATTTTACGGTTCTGGTTTTGTTTATCTTTGTGTTAAGTGTGGTATCTATGTTTATGGTATACATATTTACCTTTCCGAGACATAATATTACTCAGATTACCCATGCGGCATTCGGCTTGATTTATGTAGCATTGACCTTGTCTTTTATTTATTACATAAGAGAGTTGCCTAATGGTATTTATTTGATGTGGCTGGTATTTATGAGTTCCTGGGTATGCGATACCTGTGCTTATGTGGTTGGAATGCTGTTTGGAAAACATAAATTAACTCCGACATTAAGTCCTAAGAAATCTGTAGAGGGCGCGATTGGTGGTGTAGTCGGTTCCAGTCTTGCAGGTGGTTTGTTTGGTTGGTTGTATGTGGCATGTACAGATTCAAGCTACGGTATCATTGGAATTTTTGCAGTGATTTGTTGTGTGGGTTCTGTGGTGTCCCAGTGTGGTGACTTAACAGCCTCTGCAATTAAGAGAAATTATGAAGTAAAAGATTACGGCAAGCTCATTCCGGGACATGGCGGAATTTTGGATCGCTTTGACAGTGTGATTTTTACTTCCCCCATGGTATTTTTCCTTGTGATGTTAATGATGCAGTTTAATTAAAGAGAAAGGCGAAATCCAATTGCTGTGTATGTTATTGGATGCGGAAGAATGATGAAAAATATTGTTGTTTTGGGTTCTACCGGTTCCATCGGTACCCAGACTCTTGAAATAGTACGTGATAATCCGGATTTAAAAGTAGTAGCTTTGGCGGCGGGAACCAATGTGACTCTTATGGAAAAACAGGTTCGAGAGTTTGCTCCCAAGGTTGCGGTTATGTGGACAGAAGAAGCAGCAAAAGACTTAAAAGTGCGTATTGCGGACTTGGATGTGGAAGTTTTAAGCGGTATGGAAGGTCTTCTTGCTATTTCTACACATGAAAAATGTGAAGTATTGGTAACTGCAATTGTGGGCATGATAGGTATCAGACCTACTATTGCAGCTATTAATGCGGGTAAAACCATTGCTTTGGCAAATAAGGAAACACTGGTAACGGCAGGTCATATTATTATGCCGCTTGCTAAGGAGAAGAATGTTGCAATTTTACCGGTAGATAGTGAGCATAGTGCAATTTTTCAGTCGTTACAAGGACAGCCCAAAGACCGCTTGAGTAAAATTCTTTTGACAGCATCCGGAGGTCCTTTCAGAGGAAGAAAGCGTGAAGAATTATTAAATATCCAAGTTGAGGATGCTTTAAAACATCCGAACTGGTCCATGGGACGTAAAATTACCATTGATTCGGCAACCCTTTGTAATAAAGGTTTGGAAGTAATGGAAGCAAAATGGTTGTTTGATGTGGATTTGGACAGAATAGAAGTTGTAGTACATCCTCAGAGTATTATCCATTCTGCTGTAGAATATGCTGATGGCGGTATTATGGCTCAGCTTGGAGCACCTGATATGAAGTTACCCATTCAGTATGCCCTCTTTTATCCTGACAGACGTCCTATGAGTGGTAAGAGAGTGAATTTCTTTGATTTAGGTGCTATGACATTTGAAAAGCCGGATATGGATACGTTCCAAGGTTTAAAGCTTGCTTATGAAGCTGCTCAAATCGGAGGAAGTATGCCTACAGTATACAATGCTGCAAATGAAAAAGCGGTAAGTCTGTTCTTGAATCGAAAGATTAAGTTTTTACAGATTCCGGAAGTGATTGAAGCATGTATGCAAAATCATAAGAACATTTTGATGCCTTCTGTGGATGACATTCTGAATACGGAAGCAGAAGCATATGATTATATTGCGAAGCATTTTTAAAAGATTGAAGGAGAATGTGGCGATAATATGAATTTTAATATTTGGGCAATTCTTGCTTTTGTCATTATATTCGGTGTGGTTGTGGTTGCTCATGAGTTCGGTCACTTTATCGTAGCGAAGGCAAATGGCATTAAAGTACTTGAGTTTTCTATCGGTATGGGACCTAAGTTGGTGAAGTTTACCAAGGGCGATACAGAATATTCTCTTCGCTTATTGCCGATTGGCGGAGCTTGTATGTTTGAAGGAGAAGATGGCTTGTATGAGGAAGACGAAGAAACGGAACGTCTTCAGGATGAAAATCCGCTGGAACGTCCCCAAACGACCCAAGAGGGCTCCTTTCAGAATGCATCAGTGTGGGCTCGTATTGCTACGGTTGTTGCAGGACCGCTTTTTAATATTGTTTTAGGATATATTTTGGCAATTATTATTGTATTAACCTGTGGTTCCATTATTCCTAAAGTAGTAGCGGTACATGAAGGATATCCGGCTTATGAAGCAGGGATTCAGGCCGGAGATGTTATTACTAGAATTAATGGAGAACGCATATATCTTTTTCGGGAAATACAGATAAATACAATGCTGTATTCCGGCGGAGAATGGGAAGTCGAATATGAAAGAGACGGAGAACGGTATACAACTGCTTTAACTCCGGCTTTGGATAATGGTTCCTATATTATGGGGATTACCGGAGGCGAACTTCACGTGTCCGAAGGCTTGGATTTATTTGAATACAGTTGGTATGAAGTAAGATATTGGTTGAGTACTACGTTTAAGAGTTTGAAAATGTTGGTAACAGGAAAGCTTACTAAGGATGATGTAGCAGGTCCTGTCGGTGTTGCAGGGGTTATCAGTGACACCATTGAGGAAACTAAGCAGTATGGTTTTCTTACCGTATTAATAAACATGGTAAATATTGCTTTACTGTTGAGTATTAATTTGGGCGTTATGAATCTTTTGCCAGTACCGGCACTGGATGGCGGCAGGTTAGTATTTCTGCTGATAGAAGCTGTTATACGAAAGCCGGTGCCCAAAAAGGCAGAGGCTGTTATACACATGATAGGATTTGCATTATTAATGTTATTAATGGTTTTTGTATTATTTAATGATATATCCAAATTTTTTAGATGATGGTAAGGATTAAAAGCCTTTCGCAATTTATGCGAAAGGCTTTTTAAATGGCTTTTTCAGTGATTTGATTTTGTCGAATTGTGCGGTGAAAACATGTGTTAAATGGAAGGTAAAAACTTGTGAAGCATATCAAAATATGCTATACGTAGTATATAGCAATTCTGTTATTCATGGAGCGTTCGCTTCAATTTTCCATAGGTAAAAGGAGAAAAATATGCACTTTTATTATGCTGATGTTTGGGATAAAGGTGATTATTATCCACTTAATCAAGACAGCTTTGCCATACAGACGGTGTTAACGGGAAGCGGACCTTTTGCGTTAGCGGTAGTATGCGACGGAATCGGAAGCCTGACAAAAGGAGAATATGCAAGCGGTTTCGTTACAGCTGCAATGACTACCTGGTTTTACGAACAGGCATTGACAATTTTGTGTGGCAGGAAAACTTTTGGTTGTTTAAAAAGGAGTTTTTACAGAGCACTTTTAGACGTACATTTGAAATTGTGTCAGGAAGGGGAACTAAATAATGGAGCAATGGGAACTACGATAAGTTTGCTTATTCTTACCGCGGAACGTTATTTTGTATTTCATGTGGGAGATTGCAGGAGTTATAAAGTAGGCAGAAAAATTGTACCGCTGACAAAAGACCAAATCAATGAAAAAGGAGAACTGCTTTATGCGGTAGGAATGGGGGAAATGCCTCATGTCATCATAAAAAAAGGAAGATATGACAGGAAAGACAGTTTTTTGTTATGCAGTGATGGGTTTGGACGTTGTCTTACAAAACAGGGGATTACTGCTTTATGTGGAAAAAATACCGGAAAATCAGACGGTAAAAGAAAAATTATGCAGGAAATCGTAAATCGGGGAAGATTGAAAGGGGAAAGAGATAATTGCACAGGGATACTATTGAAGAAATTGTAAAAGAAACAAAATATTGTCTGACGGAAAGTTTGGGAGAAGGTGGGTTCTCATGTGTTTATCTTGTTACAGATAAGCATATCGGTAAAGAGTATGCTTTGAAAGTAGTGGAAGCAAAAGAAGAATATAAAGACAGTGAAATTAAACTTTTAAAAAATTTAAAGCATGAGGGATTACCGGATTTACATGATGTTTTTATGCATAAAGACTATACTTGTATTGTTATGGAGTATATAAAAGGCGAATCCTTGGAGCAATATGTGGCAAAAAAGGGAAAATTGTTACCAAAGGAGGCTATGAATTTGGGAAAACAGTTGAGCGAAATATTGTGTTATCTTCATAGCCGTAATGTTCCTGTTATACATGGTGATTTAAAACCGCAAAATATCATGATTCAAGAAGGCAGAGTTCGATTGATTGATTTTGGAAGTGCGTTCCGTCAATATGATAAAAAGGAACATGTTTATGGAACAAAAGGATATGCCTCACCGGAGCAGTACCAAAATGAATTGTTTACGCAGAGTGATATTTATTCTTTCGGTATGGTAATGCTTTACATGTTAACCGGGCGACAGGCATACCTTTTTGTGAATGAGATAACCATAAATGAATTAAAACGATACGGTATTCCGTTTCGCTTGCGCAGAATAATTATGCAATGCTTGTCTTTTGAGGTAAATGAGCGTTTTTCCGGTGGTAAGGAACTTAAGGATGCATTAAAGAAGGTGAAAGGGATGACAAGACAATTACCCGGACAATGTATTGCCTGGATTAGCACACTTATCCGACTGTTTGGCATGTTGAGCCTGTTGCAGGGTTTGTTTTTATGGAAGCAACAGTATATGCAAGATATCAGATGCTTATTTATAGGGAGTGTTTGTGTGATTATTTTATCCTATATAACGGAATCTTTTTCATACAAAGCGTATAAAACAGCAATTTTAGAATGCGAATGCAGTTTGTTTGTGTCAGAAGGTTTGTAAAGTGAAAAAGTTTATTGTAAATATGTTTTAAATTGCTATAATAGAATATGTATCAGTGTAAAAGAGATGTGGATTTATTTTGAATCGCAGGAAAAGGAGAAGGTATATGGAACAAGATAATGCAGAAATGATTATTAAGAAATTAAAGAAGGAAATGATGATTAATCGTGTTTTTTCAATTATATCCATGGTAATGACTACCTTTATTTTATTGGTGGCAGTTGTATTGTTAATACAGGTTAAAAGTTTTATGGTAATGGCAGAGCCTGTCATGGAGCAATTGGCTAAAATTGATATGGAAGTTTTGAATGAAACGTTGGATAATTTTAATACGATTGTAGAGGGGCTGGATTTTGAAGGTCTTATAGAAACGTTGGAAGAAATTGACTTTGAGTCAATAAATACAGTGCTGGAAGATCTTGATATGGAAGAGTTATCGGAAACCCTTGAAAATATTAATGACGGAGCAGAAAAACTAGAAACAATCGGAGAGTGGTTTGAGGATTCGCCTTTGAATTTCTGGGGAACATCTGAAGAATAAGAATATGAGTCATGTTTTGTAAATTGAATAAAACAGGTTGATATGATAAAATAAAGTGTATCAGAGATGAAGGAGAAACAGGAGTATGACCAGAGATAATACCAGGGTAATACATATCGGAGACAGGGTAATCGGTGGAGGCAATCCGATTCTGATTCAGTCCATGACAAATACCAAGACAGAAGATGTAGTAGCAACTGTTGCGCAGATTAAAGAGTTGGAGGCGGCAGGATGTGAAATTGTGCGTTGTACTGTCCCTACACTTGAAGCGGCAAAAGCAATAGCGGAAATCAAACCTCAGATTTCCATTCCTTTGGTTGCAGATATACATTTTGATTATAAAATGGCCATTGCGGCTATGGAAAACGGTGCAGATAAGATTCGTATTAATCCGGGAAATATCGGAGGTATGGATAAGGTTAAGGCTGTAGTAGATGTGGCAAAGGAACGAAATATCCCTATCCGAGTAGGCGTTAACAGCGGTTCTCTTGAGAAAGAACTGGTGAAAAAATACAATGGTGTTACTGCAGAAGGCATTGTAGAGAGTGCTTTGGACAAAGTCGGAATGATTGAAAGTTTGGGATATGAGAATATGGTAATATCCATTAAATCCTCCGATGTAATGATGTGTATTAAAGCTCATGAGTTATTGGTGGAGAAAACAGACTATCCTTTACATGTAGGTATTACGGAGTCAGGAACATATTTCTCAGGAAACATTAAGTCGTCTGTAGGACTTGGCGTGATTTTATATCAGGGAATTGGAGATACGATCCGCGTGTCCTTAACCGGAAATCCTGTAGAAGAAATTAAAACCGCGAAATTAATTTTAAAGACATTAGGGCTTCGTAAGGGTGGAATTGAAGTGGTAAGCTGTCCTACCTGCGGAAGAACACAGATTGATTTAATTGGGCTGGCCAATCAGGTGGAAACACTGGTTGCCGGATATCCTCTGGATATCAAAGTAGCAGTTATGGGATGTGTGGTAAACGGACCGGGAGAAGCTAAAGAAGCAGATTTAGGTATTGCCGGAGGTATTGGTGAAGGACTCTTGATTAAGAAGGGTGAAGTTATCCGTAAACTTCCGGAAGACCAGCTTTTATCGGCATTAAAATACGAATTGGATAACTGGGAAAAATAAATTTTATGGCAATGAAATTTTACGAAGTTTTTGAGGGAATTAAATTAGATGAACGTCTCAGTGCATTGATGGAAGAGACAATGATTGAGAAGTTAACCACAGACACGCAAAAAACACTTTTGCGTGTCTATTTGTCGAGTCCCCGTTTGATTGAGCGTAAAGATATTTATGTTGTACAGGATGCCATTCGAAAACAACGATTAACCGGTAGTGATATGGAAATAAAGGTATATGAACGTTTTCATTTGCCGGAGCATTTTACAGCGAAGAAGGTATACGACGCATACAGAGACAGTATCATTTTCAGTATTAAAGAAATCGGCAATATGGATTACAGACTTTTTCATGAAGCAGATATTAAGTTTGAAAATGATAATGTGATGCAAATTGTCATGGAGGATACGCTGATTGCCCGTCAGAAAGAAAAAGAGCTGAAGGAAGCGTTAGAAAGTATCTTAAATATCAGATGCGGACTTTCAGCTGAAATCCGTATTGCTTATAAGGAAGCTAAGAAAGATAAGTTTAAAGAAGAGAATGAACATAAAGTAAATTTAATGGTAAAAGAAATTACCCGCAGAGCAAATGCGAATCAGGATGGTGATTTGGCGGGGATGGAATTTGCCGATTATGGTGTAGAGAAAACCGCAGAAGAACAAAAGAAGGAAACTTCTGCTGTACAGATGCAGGATAAAAAGGAAGCATCTGCTGATAAGGTTAACAAGGATAAAGAGAAGAACGAACCGGAAGTAAAAGAAAAGAAGAGGATGCCGTTAAAGCGTTCTGATGCCCCTGATGTAATTTTTGGACGTGATTTTGATGATGATATTATTCCGATTAAGGATATTGTGGATGAAATAGGCGAAGTTACCATTCGAGGTAAAATTACCGAAGCAGAAGGAAGAGAATTAAGAAACGATAAGTATATTTATACTTTTGCGGTTTCTGATTTTACAGATACCATTTCTTGTAAAATATTCTGTTGGGCAGATCAGACAGAAGAATTTGTACCGGCTTTAAAACCGGGAGAATTTATAAAAATAAAAGGTATTGCCAAGTTTGATGAATATGTGGGTGAACTTATGGTTTCATCCTTGTTTGGCATTAAGAAGATTAAAGACTTCACCACTACCAGAATGGATACTGCATTTAAGAAACGAGTGGAATTACACTGTCATACGAAAATGAGTGATAGTGACGGGGTTTCTTATGCTAAGGATTTAATCAAACGTGCTCATAAGTGGGGAATGCCGGCCATTGCCATTACGGATCATGGATGTGTACAGGCTTTTCCGGAAGCAAAGCATACTACGGATAAGTTAGAGGGAATCAAGGTCTTATACGGCGTAGAAGCTTATATAGTGGATGATTTAACGGATACGGTAGTAGGAGACAAAGGCCAAAACTTGCGGGATGATTTCGTGGTATTTGATATTGAAACCACTGGTTTTTCGCCGATTAAAAACAGGATTATCGAAATCGGTGCCGTAAAAGTATCCGGTGGTAAAATATGTGATAGATTTTCTTGTTTTGTAAATCCTCATACTGCGATTCCGTTTGAAATTGAACGACTTACGGGAATCAATGATGAGATGGTGGCAGATGCGGAAGATATTGAAGTGATTCTTCCTAAATTTATGGAATTTTGTGAGGGTTGTGTGTTGGTTGCGCACAATGCTTCTTTTGACATGAGTTTTATTAAAGAAAATATGAAAACGCAGGGAATTGAACGGGATTTGACATATGTAGATACCGTGGCAATTTCAAGAGCATTGCTTACGGATATGGCAAAGCATACTTTGGATGCTATCTCAAAGAAATTAGGAATTTCCTTGGAGAATCATCATCGTGCGGTGGATGATGCAGAAGCTACGGCCCATATTTTTGAAAAGTTTATTATTAAGCTGGAAGAAGAGGGTGTAAAGACATTAGCGCAGGTGAATGATTTTACGGCTGCAAGTGTGGAAACTATTCGTAAATTGCCGTCCTATCATGCTATTGTTTTGGCAAAGACGGAAGAGGGAAGACGTAATTTGTATCGTATGGTTTCCGAATCCCATGTAAAGTATTTTAATCGTCAGCCAAAACTTCCTAAAAGCTTTGTAATGAAACACAGGGAAGGTATTATTCTTGGTACGGCATGTGAAGCCGGAGAGTTGTATAGAGCTTTACTGGATGATAAGTCGCCTGAGGAAATTGCAAGAATTGTGAACTTTTATGATTATTTGGAAATTCAGCCTTTGGATAATAATAAGTTCATGCTTCGTTCCGATAAATTCAGAAATATAAATACATATGAAGATTTAATTGAGATTAATCGTAAAATTGTGGCATTGGGTGAAGAGTATAACAAGCCGGTATGTGCTACCTGCGATGTACATTTTATGGATCCGGAAGATGAAATTTATAGACGTATTATAATGGCCGGTAAGGGATTTTCGGATGCAGACGATCAGGCTCCCTTGTATTTGCGTACCACAGAAGAAATGTTGGCGGAATTTGAATATTTAGGTAGTGAAAAAGCAGAAGAAGTTGTTATTACCAATACCAATCTGATTGCAGATATGTGTGAGACGGTTTCACCCATTGATCCCAATAAATGTGCTCCGGTCATTGAAAATAGTGATGAGACTTTGCGAAAAATCTGTTATACAAAGGCGCATGAAATCTATGGTGATGTTCTGCCCGAAATTGTAGAGAAACGTTTGGAAAGGGAATTAAATTCCATTATCAGTAACGGTTTTGCCGTTATGTATATTATTGCACAGAAACTGGTGTGGAAGTCTAATGAGGATGGATATCTGGTGGGTTCAAGAGGTTCCGTAGGTTCTTCCTTCGTTGCCACTATGGCAGGTATTACGGAAGTAAATCCCTTATCGCCTCATTATTATTGCAGTGAATGTCATTATTCGGATTTTGAGTCTGATGATGTAAAAGCATATTCAGGGCGGGCCGGTTGTGATATGCCGGATAAAGATTGTCCGGTATGCGGAGCGAAATTAAAGAAAGACGGATTTGATATTCCTTTTGAAACTTTCCTTGGTTTCCATGGCGATAAGGAGCCGGATATTGACTTAAACTTTTCCGGTGAATATCAGTCCAAAGCGCATAAGTATACGGAAGTTATTTTTGGTGCCGGACAGACTTATAGAGCTGGAACCATTGGTACCTTGGCGGAGAAAACCGCCTTCGGTTATGTAAAAAAATATTATGAAGAGCGTGGAATTAAGAAGCGTACTACGGAAATTAACCGTATTGTACAGGGCTGTGTGGATGTACGAAGAACCACAGGACAGCATCCCGGCGGTATTATTGTATTGCCCATCGGCCATGATATTAATGAATTTACGCCGATACAACGTCCTGCGAATGATATGACAACAGATATCATTACTACCCATTTTGATTATCACTCTATTGATCATAACCTGTTAAAGCTGGATATCTTAGGGCACGACGATCCGACCATGATTCGTATGCTTCAGGATTTGACAGGCATGGACCCGTTAACCATTCCATTGGATGATCCTAAAGTTATGTCTTTGTTCCAAAGCACAGAAGCACTTGGTATTACACCGGAGCAGATTGGTGGATGTAAGTTGGGATCTCTTGGAATTCCTGAGTTCGGTACGGATTTTGCCATGCAGATGTTAATTGATACGCATCCTACCAGTTTTTCAGATTTGGTTCGTATTGCAGGGCTTTCTCATGGTACTGACGTATGGCTTGGTAATGCCCAAACCCTGATTATGGAGGGGAAAGCTACAATTTCTACGGCAATCTGTACGCGAGATGATATTATGGTATATCTGATTGGCAAAGGCGTAGATGCGGGCATGTCTTTTAAAATTATGGAAAGTGTCCGTAAAGGAAAGGGACTGACACCTGAGTGGGAGGAGCAGATGGTAGCCCATGATGTTCCGGATTGGTACATATGGTCTTGTAAAAAGATTAAATACATGTTCCCGAAAGCACATGCTGCAGCCTACGTTATGATGGCATGGCGAATTGCATATTGTAAGGTGAATTTTCCTTTGGCATATTATTCGGCATATTTCAGTATCCGTGCATCAGCGTTTTCTTATGAGATTATGTGTCAGGGACAGAAACACTTAGAGCAGGTATTGGAAGATTATCGTTCCAGAGAAAACAGTTTGTCGCCTAAGGAAGTAGACGCAATTAAGGATATGCGTATTGTACAGGAAATGTATGCCCGCGGTTTTGAATTCTGGCCGCTGGATATTTTCAGAGCCCATCCCAGAAACTTTCAGATTATTGACGATAAAATCATGCCGGCATTAGTAAGCATAGAAGGTCTGGCGGAAAAAGCGGCAGAAGGTATTGTGGAAGCAGTAAAGGACGGCCCCTTTTTATCCCGTGATGATTTCAGGGAACGTTCAAAAGTATCTAAGACTGTGGTGGAAACTATGGCGAATCTGGGACTGCTTGGAGACCTGCCGGAAAGTAATCAGATGAGTCTGTTTGATTTTGTGTAATTAACAGTTCAGTCGAATACATATGGCAACATAAAATATGCTTGCATATTTATAAAAAAACACTTGCATTTTCAACAATATTATAATACAATAATCATTGCCTGTGGAAAACAGGCAGTGATAAATGCCTCGTTGGTCAAGCGGTTAAGACGCCGCCCTCTCACGGCGGAAACAGGGGTTCGATTCCCCTACGAGGTGTTATAATAGCATCTCCGAGGAGATGCTATTGCTATGTATGGCAGAGGTGCACAAGGAAATTTGTCATGCAGAGCATGACGTGCACCTCGCCGGCGATTCTGCTAAATGCAGAATCGAATTAGAACAGCCCAACCCTAGAAAACCTTGAAGCCATGTAATTATGTTGGTTTCGAGGATTTTTTATTTTTTAATTGTCGAACTTTGACGATGAATTTATGCAATATGCATATAGACAAAATGCGTGTAACAATATATGCTTTTTTAAAAGCATGTCAGATTTCTTTTATATTTTCAATCTGTAACATTTCTAAGGTTCTAACAATCACAGGAAGAAATATGTGGTATAATATCGAAATTTTTCCGGAGAAATTATGCTTTCATAAAAATAAATATAGAAAGGAGGTATAATATGCTGGACGCAAAAGATCTTGAAGCAATTGCAATTTTATTGGATAAAAAATTGGATGAAAAACTGGATGAGAAGCTAGACAGTAAGTTTTCGGCATTTAAAGAAGGATTGCTCGAAGAAACGGATAGGCGTTTGGAAATTCGAATCGCAGCAAGCGAGAAGAGTTTGCTAGAGAAAATGAATAAGATACTGGAAAACCGAATCGCAGCAAGCGAGAAGAGTTTGCTAGAGAAAATGAATAAGATACTGGAAACCCGAATTGCAGCAAGCGAGAAAAGTATGCTTGAGAAAATGAATAAGATACTGGAAACCCGAATTGCAGCAAGCGAGAAGAGTTTGCTAGAGAAAATGAATAAGATACTGGAAACCCGAATTGTAGCAAGCGAAAAGAATTTACTGAGAGAAATGAATAAACGGCTGGAAAGAAGAGTGACAAAGTGCGAGAGTAATTTGCTTACTGAAATGGAAAGATTATATCAAAGAACAAATGACAGAATAACATTAGCGGATGAACGTGTTGATAAGTTAGACGAAAGATATAAAGGAATCAAAATTGAAAATAATAATACAGCTTTAATTATGCAAATGATAACAGCGTTACAAAAAGATGTAGAAATGATAAAGGCAAAAATTGCGTAGTGAAAAGAAATTCTTTTATCCCTTGACGAATTCTTTTTATAATGCTACAATGTAACATGAATTAAATAATGCAAGATGATAAAGAGTGGGCTGTGAAGTCCACTCTTGTTTGTTGGTGAAGAGAAAGGAAGTGCGTAAGAATGGCAAAGAGAGATACTTACGAACAGAGAACTGAAGAACTTTTGCTTCCGATTACTGCCAAACACAATGTGGAAATTTATGACGTGGAATTTGTGAAAGAAGCAGGCGAGTGGTATTTGCGTGCTTATATTGACAAAGAAGGCGGAGTTTCCATTTTAGATTGCGAAGCAGTAAGCAGAGAATTGTCGGATGCTTTGGATGTGGCTGATTACATTGACGAATCGTATATTTTGGAAGTCAGCAGTCCGGGACTTGGAAGAACCTTAAAAAAAGATAAGCATTTAGAGAAGAGTATTGGAGAAGAGGTTGAGATTAAAACTTATAAACCAATTGATAAATGCAAGGAATTTTCCGGTGTTTTAAAAGCATATGATAAGGACACCATCACAATTGAAAGCGATAACAATGAAATGATTTTCCAGAGAGCGGACATTGCAATTGTGCGATTGGCACTGGATTTTTAGGATAGGAGGAGAAAAAGAAAAATGAACAAGGAATTAATGGAAGCGCTGAATATTCTTGAAAAGGAGAAAGAAATCAGCAAGGAAACACTTTTTGAGGCAATTGAGAATTCATTGATGCTTGCCTGCAAAAATCACTTTGGTAAAGCGGATAACGTAAAGGTTGAAATTAACCGCGAAACCTGTGATTTCTGTGTATATGCAGAAAAAGCTGTTGTGGAAACAGCAGATGATGTTATGGACGATATGCTTGAAATTGCATTGGAAGATGCAAAGAAAATTGCAAAGAAGGCAAAAGTCGGTGATATTGTAAAAGTAGAAATTAAATCTAAGGAATTCGGACGTATTGCAACTCAGAATGCAAAGAATGTTATTTTACAGAAGATTCGTGAAGAAGAAAGAAGTGTTGTATACAATCAGTTCCATGCAAAAGAAAAAGATATCATTACAGGTGTTGTTCAGCGTTACATTGGACGTAATATTTCCATTAACCTTGGTAAAGCAGATGCTATCTTAAATGAGTCTGAGCAGGTGAAGGGTGAACATTTCCGCCCTACAGACCGTATAAAGGTATATATTTTAGAAGTAAAAGCAAATTCAAAAGGCCCCCGTATTTTGGTAAGCCGTACCCATCCGGATTTTGTTAAGAGATTGTTTGAGGCAGAGGTTACCGAAATTAAAGACGGTACGGTTGAGATTATGAGCATTGCCAGAGAACCCGGTAGCAGAACCAAGATGGCAGTTTATTCACACAATCCCAACGTAGATCCGGTCGGCGCATGTGTAGGTTTAAACGGTGCTAGAGTAAACGCAATCGTGGATGAATTAGGCGGTGAAAAGATTGATATTATTAACTGGGATGAAAACCCCGGTAACTTAATTCAGAACGCATTGTCACCGGCACAGATTGTTGCGGTATTTGCAGATCCTGATGAGAAGACCGCAAAGGTTGTAGTTCCTGATTATCAGTTATCTCTTGCAATCGGTAAGGAAGGACAGAATGCCCGTCTTGCAGCAAAGTTAACAGGTTATAAGATTGACATCAAGAGTGAAACTCAGGCGAAGGACGCTTACGGATTCCGTTATGAAGATTACATGGATGATGAAGAAGAGTACGAAGAATATGAAGAGTATGAAGAGGGCGGATACGAAGAAAATTATGCTGATGATGCAGAATAATTTGTAATACTTTTTATACTACAAACAGGAGGTTATCATGAACAAAAAAATACCTTTAAGGCAGTGTGTAGGCTGTATGGAAATGAAAGAAAAGAAATCCATGATGCGTGTATTAAAAACACCGGAAGGGGATATTGTTCTTGATGTGACCGGAAAGAAAAACGGAAGAGGCGCATATCTTTGCAAATGTATGGAATGCTTGAAAAAAGCACAGAAAAACAAAGGTTTGGAACGCTCTTTCAAAATGAGTCTTTCAAATGAAATTTATACAGGTTTGGAAAAGGAGTTTGCAGAACTTGAATCATGATAAAATTTTATCCTTATTAGGATTGGCAACCAAATCAGGAAAGGTCGTCAGTGGAGAATTTATGGTAGAGAAGCTGGTAAAAGCCGGAAAGGCAAAGCTTGTAATTGTAGCTACCGATACTTCTGACGGATCAAAGAAAAGCTATAACGATATGTGTTCGTTTTATCACACACCGATTTACTTTTACGGGACCAAAGAAAGTCTCGGACATTGTATCGGAAAAGAAATGCGGGCTTCGGTTGCTGTAATTGACGAAGGATTTGCGAAGAGTATAGAAAAGAAATTGAAAGATTCCATAACAAATACGGAGGTAATCAAATGAAAATAAGCGAAATCGCGAAAGATTTAAATATAACCAGCAAAGAAGTGATTAGTTTTCTTCAGGATAAAGGATATGATTATAAAAGTCCTCAGAAGATTCTGAATGATGATGAAGAAAGTTTAGTCAGAAAAAACTTTGCTGTAAAAAATCAGCCGGTAAATGTTGAGACTAAAAAAGAAGTAAAGGCTGAAACAACTGCAGATAAAGAAGAAAAGAAAGCAGAAGCAGCTGAAAAAGAAGAAGCGGCTGCTGCGGAAAAGAAGGAAACTTCAGAATCTGTAAAAACAGAGGCTCCGAAGAAAAAGAAAAATATTATTTTTGTAGGAAATCCCCAGAACAGTAAAATGGGTGGGCAGAATGCGGGAAGACCGGCACAGAGACCCGGACAGCAGCCTGCACAGAATAAAAAGCCTGCAAATAATGTAAGCAGTGCAAGACCTTCAGGCTTGATTCGCCCTACAACACCGCCTTCCGCAGCACCGGCGATTAATTTTGTTCCGGCAGGAAATCCTAACAGCAGACTTCAGTCTGCACCTAAAAAGGACGCGTCAGCTGAAACAGCAGAACAGAATACAAGACCTGTGAATGAACGTCCTGTAAGTGAAAGCAGAGGCGAAAGACCTCAGAACAATAATGAACGAAGAAACGGTGAGAGACCTCAGGGCGGTTTTAATAAAGAGCGCGGCGAAAAAACTCAGGGTGGCTTTAATAAAGAACGTGGCGAAAGACCCCAGGGTGGTTTTAATAAAGAGCGTGGCGAGAGATCCCAGGGCGGTTTTAATAAAGAACGTAGTGAGCGACCTCAGGGTGGATTTAACAAGGACAGAGGTCAAGGCGGTTTCCACAAGGATGGCGATGAAAGAGGCGGAAGAAGAGATGATAACCGTTTCGGGAAAAAGACGCAGGGTGGTCGTATGTTTGGTGGCGATACTCCTGTTGTGGAACCTGAAAAACATAGAGATGATGAAAAACGCCGCATCAGTCAGGAAAAAGATAAGAAGAAAAAAGAGTCCAACTATGAAGATGGTGATTTCAAGGGTAAAGGTAAGGGTAAGTTAAAACCCGGAAGCTTTATTAAGCCTGAAAAGAAGGTGGAAGAGAAGGTAGAGGACGATATCAAGGTAATCACAATTCCTGAAGTTCTTACCTTAAAAGATTTAGCTGACAAGATGAAATTACAGCCGTCTGCCATTGTTAAGAAGTTATTCTTAAAAGGTGAAATCCTTACCGTAAATTCGGAGATTTCTTTTGAAAAGGCAGAAGAAATTGCTATTGAATACGATATTATTTGTGAAAAAGAAGTTCAGGTAGACGTTATCGAAGAACTTTTAAAAGAGGAAGAAGAAGACGAAGCTACCATGACAGAAAGACCTCCCGTTATCTGTGTTATGGGTCATGTTGACCACGGTAAAACATCTCTTTTGGATGCAATCCGTAAGACTCACGTAACCGACAGAGAAGCAGGTGGTATTACACAGCATATTGGTGCTTATATGGTTCAGGTAGATGACAGAAAGATTACTTTCCTTGATACTCCCGGACATGAAGCGTTTACAGCTATGCGTATGCGTGGTGCAAATGCAACTGATATTGCAATTCTTGTGGTTGCGGCAGACGATGGTGTTATGCCTCAGACTAAGGAAGCGATTAATCATGCAAAGGCTGCAGGTGTACAGATTATTGTTGCAGTAAATAAGGTAGATAAAATCGGTTATGATTTCAATGATCCCAGCCGAAAGATGGATAGTTATCCCAGCATCAACAATTTGATGCGTGAATTGGCGGAAGAACACGAACTTTTAAGCGAAGATTGGGGCGGAACTACAATTTTTGCACCGGTAAGTGCGAAGATGGGGCACGGTATCAGCGAACTTTTGGATATGATTCTTTTATCCGCAGATATGCTTGAATTAAAAGCAAATGCTAAGAGACAGGCACGTGGTCTTGTAATCGAAGCACAGCTTGATAAGGGTCGTGGTCCTGTAGCAACCATTTTGGTACAGAAGGGTACACTTCACGTTGGTGATTTTATCTCCGCAGGTGCATCCCATGGTAAAGTACGTGCTATGGTAGATGATAAGGGCCGTCGCGTAAAAGAAGCAACACCTTCAACACCGGTTGAGATTTTAGGTTTGAATGATGTTCCTAACGCAGGAGAAATTTTTGTCTGCCATAAGAATGATAAGGAAGCAAAGAACTTTGCTGAAACCTTTATTGCACAGAATAAGGTTAAATTATTGGAAGATACTAAGGCTAAGATGTCTCTTGATGATCTGTTCTCACAGATTCAGGCAGGTAACCTTAAGGAACTTAACCTTATCGTCAAAGCCGACGTTCAGGGTAGTGTGGAAGCAGTTAAGCAGAGCCTTATGAAGCTTTCCAACGAAGAAGTTGCTGTTAAGGTAATTCATGGTGGTGTTGGTGCAATTAACGAATCCGACGTTATCCTTGCAAGTGCTGCTAAGGCAATTATTATCGGTTTCAACGTAAGACTTGATAATATGGCGAAAGATACTGTTGAGAAGGAAGGCGTAGACGTAAGACTCTACAGCGTTATTTACCAGGCAATCGAAGATGTGGAAGCTGCTATGAAGGGTATGTTAGATCCTATTTTCGAAGAAAAGGTAATCGGTCATGCGGAAGTACGTCAGATTTTCAAGGCATCCGCAATCGGAAATATTGCAGGTTCTTATGTGCTTGACGGTATGTTCCAGAGAAATGCTTTGGTACGTATTACAAGAGAAGGCGAGCAGATTTATGAAGGTAAGCTTGCATCCTTAAAGCGTTTCAAGGACGATGTAAAAGAAGTAAAAGCGGGCTTCGAATGCGGTCTTGTATTTGAAGATTTTGATAAGATGCAGGAACTTGATATTGTAGAAGCTTACATTATGGTAGAGGTACCCAGATAATGAGAAAAAACAGTGTAAAAAATACCCGTATTAATGGGGAAGTGCAGAAGGTTTTAGCGGAAATTATTCGTGGCGAATTAAAAGACCCCCGCATTAACCCCATGACTACGGTCATGGCTGTAGAAGTGGCCCCGGATTTAAAATCCTGTAAGGCTTTTATCAGTGTTTTGGGAGATGTAAAGTCTCAGGAAGATACCTTAAAAGGTCTTAACAGTGCCATGGGCTATATCAGGACCCAGCTTGCAAAGAAAATTAATCTTCGTAACACACCGGAGATTAAGTTTATCATGGATCAAAGCGTTGAATACGGTATCAATATGTCAAGACTCATTGATGAAGTAAACGCAGGTATTCATGAAAGAGAAGAAGAGGAATAAAAACAGTGATTGATATTGTTGCGGAGTGCAGTGGAGCAAAGACAATCGGAATTTGCGGGCATATTAAACCGGATGGCGACTGTATCGGCGCCACCCTTGCCCTTTCTTTGTATTTAAAGAAGAGATTGCCGGAATCAGATATTACGGTATTTTCCGATGAAATTGCACCTTGTTTTGACTGTGTGGAAGGAATCAAACAATTTAATTATGCATTTGATAAAGAGCAACCGGAAGTTTTTATTGTAGTGGATACTACAGAAAATCGTACCGGAAACGGCGAGAAGTATTTTAAGAATGCTAAAAAGACCATTAATATCGATCATCATGTCAGCAATGCGGAAGGTTGCGGTATGGTTAATTATATTGTTCCAACCGCAAGTTCTGCCAGTGAATTAATTTATGATTTGATTGATCCTGCATATTTGGATAAAGAGATTGCAGAGGCAATATATTTAGGAATTGCTCATGATACAGGAGTTTTTAAATATTCCTGTACTGCCCCTAAAACCTTGCGTATTGTTGCGGATTTAATTGAGTATGGCTTTGATTTTCCTACACTTTTGGATAAGACTTTTTATGAAAAGACATATCTTCAAAATCTGATTTTGGGAAGAATTTTATTAGAGAGTCAGATGCACTTAGATGGTAAGGTGATTTCCGGTTTTATTAATATGAAAACCATGGTGGAAATGGGAGTTTGCGGTAAGGACTTTGATGGAGTTATTAACCAACTTCGTATTACGGAAGGGACAGACAGTGCCATTTTTATGTATCAGATTAATGCTGTTACTTACAAAGTCAGTCTTCGCTCCAAACATATTGTGGATGTTTCTAAGATTGCCGAACATTTCGGTGGCGGCGGACATGTAAGAGCAGCAGGCTTTTATTGTAAAGGAGAACCGGAAGATATCTTAGCTGAAATATTGAAATTGATGGAAGCAGATTTTCAAAGAGGATAGTCAATGGATGGAATAATTGTAGTTCACAAGGAACAGGGATTTACTTCCTTTGATGTAGTTGCCAAATTAAGAGGCATTTTAAAACAGAAAAAAATAGGACATACCGGAACGCTGGACCCGGACGCAACGGGTGTGCTTCCGGTTTGTTTGGGTTGTGCCACTAAATTGTGTGATATGTTAACAGATACCACAAAGGTATATGAAGCAGAGCTTCTGTTAGGTGTTATAACAGATACTCAGGATATAAGCGGTATGGTTTTAGAAACACATAGCGTTGAGGTGACGGAAGAAGAGTTGAGGAAGGCAATAGAATCTTTTGTTGGGGAACAGAAGCAGATTCCGCCCATGTATTCTGCTTTGAAAGTAGATGGCAAAAAGTTATATGAATTAGCCAGAGAAGGTAAAACGATAGAGCGTAAGGCAAGAGATATTGTGATTAACAATATTGAGATACTTGAAATAAATTTGCCCAGAGTAAGGATGATAGTGACCTGTTCTAAGGGTACATATATAAGAACCTTGTGTAATGACATCGGTGACAGGTTGGGTTGCGGCGGAGCCATGGCATCACTGATTCGTCGCCAGACGGCAGGTTTTACATTGAAAGAGGCAAAAACATTAGATGAAATTGAAGCAATTATGAAAGCCGGAGAGATTTCAGATATTATAAAAGATGTAGATAGTGTATTTGAACATTATCCTAAAGCAATCGTAAAAACTGAATGTATTAAAGCGGCACAGAACGGAAATTGGTTATATGTAAATATGTTAGATGTTTCTGAAGAAGATAAGCGGGCGGAGAACATCCGGATTTATGATAAGGAAGCTATGTTTTACGGTATTTACGGTTATGAAACCGAAAAGAACGCTTTTATTCCTAAAAAAATGTTCTTCTATCAGAAATAAGCAGAAAGGACCGGCTATGGAAATAATTCGGACCAAAAAATTTCATATTAGTGAACCGACGGCTGTAGCAATGGGCAAATTTGACTCTCTGCATCTGGGACATCAGGTTATTTTAGAGCGGTTAAAAAGGGAAGCTGAGTGTTGTCTTCGAACTGTAGTGGTATCTTTTGAGCCGGGACCGGAAGTGTTTTTTGGCAAATACACAGGTGGTTTTATATTAACGGATGAAGAGAAACGGGCATTGTTGGAAGAAATGGGAATTGATTATTATATATTGTTTCCCTTTGATAAAGAGACAGCAGAAACTGAGCCGGAAGCATTTTTAAAAGAAATCCTGTTGGAACAATTGAATATGAAACTTTTAGTTGCCGGAGATGATTTATCATTTGGAAGAGGCGGTAAAGGAAATGCAGAATTTGTAAATGAAAAAGCCGGGGAGTTGGATTTTAAAATTTGCGTTTGCCCTAAACTGCATGTGGAGGAAAATGAAGTTAGTGCTACTTTGGTTCGTGAAAATGTTTTAAAAGGCGATATGGAAAAATGTAGCTTGTTTTTAGGAAGAGAATATCAATTAAGCGGTATGGTTGAGAAGGGAAATCAATTAGGAAGAACCATCGGAGTACCAACTTGTAATATTGCGGTTGAAAAAGAAAAACTTTTGCCGCCCAAGGGCGTATATTTTACAAAAATAAAACTAGGGGCCGAACAATATTTTGGTGTAACCAATGTGGGAACCAAGCCTACAGTCTGTAATGATGATAAGGTATGGGTTGAGACATATATTCTGGATTTTGATAAAGAAATATATGGTGAACAAATTAGTTTGGATTTTATGCATTTTCAAAGACCGGAAAAGAGGTTTGATTCGCTGGAGCGGTTGAAAGAACAGTTGCATTATGATATTGCAGAGGCATCAGAGTACTTTAAATTATAATTCACATCATGTTACAATGATGTGAATTTTTTGCTTTTAGTTAAGTCAATATATAAAAAACACTGAAAAATGCTGAAAAAAAGTCAAGGAATATGTATAAAAGGACGAAAAAAAATTCGCTATTGAAATATTGACACATCTTCCCATATAATTGTATTGTATGTAAATTTGGCGTAAAAATATTGTAAAATACACTTGAAAAATTTCCCCTTTGGGTGAAGGAGACAACTATGGACGGAAAACAAATATTTGAGATGATTACAGGTCTTGCAGGAGGTTTGGGTTTATTTCTTTTTGGTATGAAGTTAATGAGTGAATCTATCGAAAAGTTTGCAGGCGCTAAACTGAGAAAAATCCTTGAATTTTTTACAAAAAATAAGTTTATGGGATTATTTGTGGGTATTATTTTTACAGGTATTGTACAATCATCTTCGGCATGTACCGTAATGGTAGTAAGTTTTGTTAACTCCGGTTTGATGAATTTGTATCAGGCGGTTGGTGTGATTTTTGGTGCTAACATTGGTACTACGGTCACTTCGCTTTTGGTCTCTTTTAATTTATCAAAATATGCACCTATCTTTTTACTGATAGGTGTTATAATGATTATGTTTTTCAAAAAGCAGGGGATTGTCAAATTTGGTGATGTGCTTGTGGGATTTGGAGTTCTTTTCTTAGGCCTTTCCTTAATGAGTTCATCAATGGATACATTGAAGCAAAGTCCTGTAATTGAAGATGTTTTTGCATCTTTGACAAATCCTTTTATTGCTGTTTTGGTTGGTTTTCTCGTAACTGCGGTTATTCAAAGTTCATCTGTAACCGTAAGTATTGTATTGTTGCTTGCACAACAGGGATTATTGAATCTTCCGATTTGTATGTTTATTATTTTGGGTTGTAACATGGGTTCTTGTGTCACGGCATTGATTGCATCTCTTGCCGGTATGAAGGATGCAAAACGTGCGGCTATGATTCACTTTTTGTTTAATTTGGTAGGTTCTGCTGTAGTATTTGTTATCTTAATGTTTGCAGGAGAATGGGTTGTTGATGTGATTATGAAATTGGCAGGTGACGATCCCGGACGATTTGTTGCATTTTCACATACAAGTATTAAAGTTTTTCAGGTGGTTTTATTATTTCCCTTCAGTAACTTACTGGTTAAGGCAACTTATTTGATTATTCCCGGAGATGAAGCTAAAGTCGGTTACCATGATGACCATAAGTTGCAGTTCATCGGCGACAAGGTTGTATTCAATCCGGCGACTGCAGTGGTAGAAGTAGTAAATGAAATTGAACGTATGGCTAGTCTTGCCAGCGATAACTTAAATCGTGCCATGAATGCTTTGGTTACACTGGATGAAGATGATATTCAGGAAGTAAATGTTGTAGAGGAGAATATTAATTTCTTAAATAAATCTATCACCAATTACTTGGTAAAAATAAACCAGTCGACTTTACCGATTGAAGACTTAAAGAGTCTGGGCGGTTTATTCCACGTAGTAAATGATATTGAGCGTATCGGTGATCATGCAAAAAACATTGCGGATTCCGCAGTTTTACGTAAAGAGCGCGGGATTAAGTTCAGTGACGAGTCTTTTAATGAGTTAAGGGATATGATGGAACTGATTAATGAAAATGTACATTTATGTATTGAGGTATTTGCACATCATAAAGAAGAACTTCTTCCAAGAATTGAAGAACTGGAAGACAAAGTTGATATTATGGAACGTCAGGTTCAGCAGGCTCATATTGACCGATTGAAACGAAACGAATGTACACCGGATGCCGGTATGTTATTTTCAGATATTGTTTCCGGTTTGGAACGTGTTTCAGACCATGCTGTCAATATTGCATACTCCATGGTTAAGGAAAATGCTACCAATTAAAAACTTATAAATATTGATTGACATAACTGCAAAAAAGATTATAATTAAAACGTAACAATTTTGTAACATTTACAAATTGTTGCGTTTTTCTTTTTACTAAAGTGGCTTATAACTAAGGAGATATAGATGTTACGAAAAATAATTTTTAGAAGCGGGATTGTGGCAGTGACAGGTGTTGCATTGCTAAGTATGGTGACTTATGCAAATGCATCAGGTCCTATCAGTTTTAGTGCCGGCGCCGAAAGTGTTATTGCTTCTGCAACAAATACCGAAACGGTACAGATTGTTTATGAAGAAAACAGTAGTATGTCGATGGATGCAGGAGTAGAATCTGTTTTAGGGCGTGCAGGAGATGTAAATCAGATTAAACAAAGTGATATTGATAACGTAGATTTTTGGGGATATCGCAATATAGGAATCGCACAGGTAGATAACCATTTAAATGTAAGAGAAGAGCCTCATGAGAATGGCAAGTTGGTAGGGAAGATGTCCAATAATGCAGCTTGTGAGATTTTATCCGTTACAGAAGATGGGAAGTGGGCTCATATTATATCCGGTGAAGTAGAAGGATATGCATCCACAGATTATCTGCTTACCGGTATGGATGCAGTAAAGAAAGCAAAAGAAATTGTAAAACCTATGGCAGTTGTTACGGCAGACGGACTAAATATCAGAACAGAGCCGAATACAGATTGTGAAATTGTTACCATGATTCCTAATGGTGAATCATTAGAGTTATCGCAGGTGTTGGATGATGGCTGGGTAGAAGTATATCTGGATGGTGATACTGTATATGCATCTGCGGAATATGTAACCATCGAGGAGAAACTGGATACGGCAATTACCATGACTGAGTTATTGTATGGAGAAGGCGTTTCAGACGTGCGAGTGGAACTTTGTCAGTATGCAAAGCAGTTTATCGGTAATCCCTATGTATGGGGTGGAACAAGTCTTACTGATGGTGCAGACTGTTCCGGATTTGTACTTAGTGTATATAAGAAATACGGTATTACTTTGCCTCACCATTCAGGCTCTCAGGCACAGTATGGTACTTATGTCTCCATGAATGATATTCAACCCGGAGATCTGGTGTTCTATGGTTACGGAAAAACAATTAATCATGTTGCAATTTATATTGGTAACGGACAAGTTGTACATGCCAGCAGTCCTTCAACCGGAATTAAAATTTCCAGTGTATATTACAGAACACCTATCACGCAGCGTTCAATTTTGATTGATTAATTATAATAGCGGTATATTTGTGATACGTCTTGTATTTATGTAGATTGTCTATAAAAAACACTTTACATAAAATAATCTTTGTGATAAACTGATTTAGTATGAAAAATTGTTGCCAGGTTGTTGGACACTCCGACCTATGACTTAGCTGCAATAATAAAAATAACAGGAGGAAATGAAAATGATTTCAAAGGAAAAGAAACAGGCTATTATCGCTGAATATGCAAGAAGTGAAGGCGACACAGGTTCACCCGAAGTTCAGGTTGCTATTCTTACAGCAAGAATTAAGGAACTTACTGAGCATATGAAGCAGAATCCTAAGGATTATCATTCAGGCAGAGGTCTTCTTAAGATGGTTGGTCAGAGACGTGGTTTACTTGACTACTTAAAGAAGAATGACATTGAAAGATACCGTTCTCTGATTGAAAGACTTGGAATTAGAAAGTAATTGCAAAGGCGGACGATATGTCGTCCGCCTTCATTTTTTGAAAATGTGAATCATGGTGGAAGATGCTGCCGAGACCACTGCAAAGACTAAAAAATTTTTTGGTTTTTGCAGTAGTTTCGGGTCTTCTGCCTCTATATAATTTTAAAGGAGGATATAAAATGTTTAAGACTTTTAGTTTGGAATTAGCAGGTCGTACCCTTTCCGTAGATATCGGAAGAGTATCTGCTCAGGCAAATGGTGCAGCTTTTATGCACTATGGTGATACTACTGTATTATCAACAGCAACAGCAAGTGAAAAGCCCAGAGACGGAATTGATTTTTTCCCTTTGAGCGTTGAGTACGAAGAGAAGTTGTACTCAGTAGGTAAAATTCCCGGTGGATTCAATAAGAGAGAAGGTAAGGCGTCAGAAAATGCGATTTTAACAAGTCGCGTTATCGACCGACCCATGCGTCCTTTATTCCCCAAAGATTACAGAAACGACGTAACATTAAATAACCTCGTAATGAGCGTTGATCCCGAATGTCGTCCTGAACTTGTTGCTATGTTAGGTTCTGCGATTGCAACTTCTATTTCGGATATTCCTTTCTGCGGACCCTGTGCAACCACACAGATTGGTTTGGTAGACGGTGCATTTATTGTAAATCCTAACCAGGAACAGTGGAAGAATGGTGACTTACAGTTAACTGTTGCTTCAACTTCCGAAAAGGTAATTATGATTGAAGCAGGTGCTAACGAAGTACCTGAAGCAAAGATGATTGAAGCTATCTATATGGCTCATGAAGTAAACCAGAAGATTATTGCTTGGATCAATGAAATCGTAGCAGAAGTAGGTAAGGCAAAGCATGAGTATACAAGCTGTGCTATTCCTGAGGAAATGTTTGCTGCAATTAAGGAAATTGTTCCTCCCGTAGAAATGGAAGAAGCAGTTTTCACAGATGAAAAGCAGGTTAGAGAAGAAAATATCCGTAAGATTACAGAAAAGTTGGAAGAAGCTTTTGCTGATAAGGAAGATTGGTTACCTGTATTAGGTGAAGCAGTTTATCAGTATCAGAAGAAGACTGTACGTAAGATGATTTTAAAGGATCAGAAGCGTCCTGACGGCAGAGCAATGAATCAGATTCGTAAGCTTGCTGCAGAAGTTGATATTATCCCTCGCGTACATGGTTCTGCTATGTTCACTCGTGGACAGACACAGATTTGTAACGTATGTACTTTGGCACCTTTGTCAGAAGTACAGAAGATTGATGGTTTGGACGACAACGAAAAGGCTAAGAGATATATGCACCATTACAATTTCCCTGCATACTCTGTAGGTGAAACAAAGGTAAGCCGTGGTCCCGGACGTCGTGAAATCGGACATGGTGCGTTAGCAGAAAAGGCATTGGTTGCAGTGCTTCCTTCAGAAGAAGAATTCCCTTACGCAATCCGTACCGTATCAGAAACATTTGAATCAAACGGTTCTACTTCAATGGCATCTACCTGTTCTTCATGTATGTCACTTATGGCTGCAGGTGTTCCCATTAAGAAGATGGTTGCAGGTATTTCCTGTGGTCTTGTAACCGGCGATACTGATGATGATTTCGTACTTTTAACAGATATTCAGGGTCTTGAAGACTTTTTTGGTGATATGGACTTTAAGGTAACCGGTACAGAAGACGGTATTACAGCTATCCAGATGGATATTAAGATTCATGGTTTAACAAGACCTATCGTAGAAGGTGCTATTGCAAGATGTCGTGAAGCAAGAATGTTCATTATGGAAAACTGCATGAAGCCCGCGATTGCAGAACCTCGTAAGACAGTTAATGAATATGCTCCCAAGATTGTTCAGATCAAGATTGATCCTGAAAAGATTGGTGAGGTTGTTGGTCAGAGAGGTAAGACCATTAACGAAATTATTACAAGAACCAATGTTAAGATTGATATCACAGACGAAGGCGCTGTAAGTGTATGCGGAACAGATGCTGCAATGATGGATAAGGCAATCGAAATGATTCAAACCATTGTAACTGATTTCGAAGAAGGTCAGGTATTCAAGGGTAAAGTTGTAAGTATTAAGGAATTTGGTGCATTTATTGAGTTTGCGCCCGGAAAAGAAGGAATGGTTCACATTTCTAAAATTTCCAAGGAAAGAATCGACCATGTAGAAGATGTACTTACCTTAGGCGATGAAGTAAAGGTTGTTTGCCTCGGTAAGGACAAAATGGGAAGAATGGGATTCTCAATTAAGGATTGCAAATAATAATTTTAATTTAAAAGATGTCGGTTTTGCCGGCATCTTTTATTTTACAGAAGATTTCTATATAGTTAGAATCTATGTGTAGAAAAAATCAGACAGGTTAAAAAAGCCTGTCTTTTTTTATGCATAAAACAGGACAGGTTTCATATATTTAGATAAGTACCGAAAGGAGCAGAGATGGATATGGAAGATAAAAAAAAATTAAAACAAAAAAGTGTAAAATGTCTGTTCCCTGAAAATTTACAAGCTGTTTTTGGACAGGTGATATGTGATTATGATGAGATTGCAGAAATTCGTATTCGAAGAAACGGCCCTATACAGGTTATAAAAAGAAAGCAGAGCATATATCTGGATAAAAAAGGAGTTTATGCGGCAGATGCTGATAGAGGGATAAAGCTTACTGCTACAGAATTTGATGATTTGTTTCGTCATATCTGTCGTCATTCCGTATATGCCTTTGAAGAGGAATTAAAAAACGGTTATCTGACAGTAGAAGGAGGACATCGCATTGGTATTGTAGGACAGACCGTGTGGGAAGAGAATCGAATAAAAAGTATGAAATATTTCAATGCAATTAATATTAGAATTGCACATGAAATAAAAGGAGTAGCAGATAAGATTTTACCTTTTTTATATAAAGATGCCGTATTAAAAAGTACCCTGCTTGTATCGCTACCGGGACGTGGAAAGACAACACTTTTACGGGATCTGGTTCGTAAAATATCCAATGGAAGTAAGTATTGTCCGGCAAAAAGCGTAAGTCTGATTGATGAACGTTCGGAATTGGCTTCCTGCTATTTGGGAATGGCACAAAATGATGTGGGAATACATACGGATGTTTTAGATGCATGTCCTAAAGCGGCCGGTATTATGATGGTTCTTCGTTCTATGTCACCGCAAGTGATTGCCGTGGATGAGTTGGGAGGCCCCGATGATTATGTTGCCATTCAACAAGCCTTTTATTTGGGATGCAGGCTTTTAGCTACTATCCATGGAGATACATATGAGAATTTACAACAAAATAAATATTTAAAACCTATGTTGCGTTCGGGTGGCTTTGAGAGGCTTGTTTTTTTGGGGAATATAGGTACACCGGGAGAAAATATATGTATATGTAATGAAAAGGGAGAAGAAATAAAAATATGATGAAAATTTTGGCGTGTGGTTGTTTTCTTTTGGGAAGCAGTGGTTTTGGTCTTATAAAAGTATGGGAGTACAAAAGAAGGTGTAACGAACTCATTTATATCAGATACATATTAAATACCATGCTAATAGAAATGGAACATCAAAGAGGAACATTTGGAGAAACTTGTCTTTCACTTTCTGCTAAATTAAAGCAACCATACAGTGATATGTTTTTGGGACTATATCAATTACTGGAAAAGGAACGCTTGGAAACACCGGTAACTTATTGGGAAACAAAGATTTGTACTTTAGCCGGGGATTTAATGCTGAACAAAGAAGAAACAGCGATTCTTAGAGGTGTAATTCGCTGTGTGGATGGCTCTACATTAATGATGCCCCTGGAAATCATACGGCAGAGTATGGTGGAATGGGACAAAGCTATTATAGCGGCGGAAAGAATTCGAAATGAAAGAAGCAAGGTAACATTGTGCCTTAGTGTTACAGCAGGTTTGTTGCTTTGTATTACCGTTATTTAATAAAAAATAAACATCTGGAGGAAGGCATATGAGTGTCGGACTGATTTTTAAAATAGCTGCAGTAGGAATTCTGGTTACCATATTAAGTCAGGTTTTGAAGCACAGCGGACGTGAGGAGCATGCATTTTTAGCAAGTCTTGCAGGATTAATTCTGGTGTTGACATGGATTGTTCCTTATATTTACGAATTATTTGAAACCATTCAAAAATTATTTGAGTTGTAGGTGGTAATCGAATATGGAAATGATAAAAGTTGCCCTCATAGGAATCGCTGTTGTTTTACTTGCCGTAGAACTAAAAGCGTATAAGCCGGTATTAGGGATTATATTAGCAATGGCGGGCGCCTTGCTTATTATGATAATTACCATGGACAAGATATATCTTGTACTAAATCAGATACAATCTGTATTTGCATCTTTGGAAGAGGGAAGCGGATATTTAGTTGTATTATTAAAGGTTTTGGGGGTGACGTATTTGTGTCAGTTTTCTTCAAGTGTATGTAAAGATGCAGGTTTTGGCAACTTATCTGATCAAATTCAGATGTTCGGTAAATTATATATTATGCTGGCCGGAATGCCTATTCTTTTAGCCTTTATTGAGATGCTGCAACAACTATAACCGATTTTACGGAATAAATAAAAGTTAAAAGCGAGGTACATATATGGAATATGATGATTTGATTCGGGATTTAGAGCATTTTATGCCGACATTCGGGGATATGTTTAAGGAATTTTACCAGCAACTTATATCCGGTGGCGAACTTCCCGGGCTTTCCGTAATTTGGAATTTAATTAAGGGAACGATACAGGATAATATTCAGGACATAATGGGCGTATTTGCATCGCTACTGATAATCGGCATTCTTTCATCAATCTTAACCCGGTGCAGTGATATTTTTAAAAATCGTCAAGTTTCGGAGCTGGCGTTTTATTTTACTTACCTATATGCTGTGATTCTTTTGTTAAATGTGTTTTATGTGATAGTGGAAACTGCTGTTTTGTTAGTGGAAAATATAATTACATTTACACAATTGCTGATTCCGGCTTTTTATATTGCAGTTGCCATGTGTTATGCATCGGTAACTGCGGGAGCTTTTTATCAGTTGAATTTGTTGCTGCTTTATGCAGTTGAAATCATTTTTCCGGAAGTGATTATTCCGCTGATTACCTGCTTTGTATTCATATCGGTTATAAGTGGTTCCACAGAGGATGACAGATTTGGGGAGTTGGCAGCTTTAATGAAAAGGGGAGTTTCGTTACTGATTAAGGTCTGTATTACTACGGTTACGGGAGTTGGTATAATGAAAAGTTTAATTCATCCGGTGGCAGATGGTGTCCAATATACCATGTTCCAAAAGACCATTGCCGCTATTCCGGGAATTGGAGATGTGACGGATTCGGTTTCCAAAATGTTTTTGGGATCTGCGCTTTTGATAAAAAACAGTATTGGAATTGTCGCTCTTATTCTTATGATTGTTTTGGTCAGTGCACCATTAACTAAAATCTTTCTTTTGGCAGGCATGATTAAAATTTCTTCTGCCTTTGTGGGGATATTCGGAGATAAAAGGCTTACAAGATGTATTGACCGGGTTTCGGAAGGCGGATTTTTAATTTTAAAAGCTGCTCTGGCAGTGGTAATGATTTTTTTTATTATTATTGCACTGGTAACAGCGGTGGCTGGGAAGGGAATGTAAGTGTTTGAGGATATTTTGTTAATTGTAAAAAAAACAGGGATTTTTCTTATACTTGGGCAGACAATTCTTCATTTGTGTGCAGGGGATGCTTATGAAAAGTATATTAAAATGTTGGTAGGTCTTATAACAGCAGCACTTTTTATTTCACCGATTTTAGAATTGTTTCAAAACGATGGTATTCAAAGCTTTGAAGAATACAGAATTCGATATGAGGAAAAATTGTTTGAAGAAGAAACAGATTTTGAAGAAATCAGGGATGAGTGCTGGCGGTTATATTTTATGGAGGAGACAGAAGGAGAAGGGTATGAAGGAGCAGGTAAATAAGCTTTTAAATAATAAAAAGATAAAAGGGAAAGAGACTATGATTGTTCTTATGTTAATAGGAGTTGTTATAGCAATTATGGTTATACCGACAAAGGAAAAGGAGGAAAAAATTATTACCCGGACAGAGTCGGATATGGAGATGGGGGTAGAATATAAAGGGGAAAACTATGAAGAAGAGTTGGAAGAACGGTTAGAAGAAATACTTTCACAAATGGAAGGAGTAGGTAAGGTTCAGGTGATGATAACCCTGCAGTCTTCTGCGAAAGAAGTAGTGGAAAAAGATTATTCTACACAAGAAAACCGGGAGAATGTAAGTCTTGATGAGACAAATCAAAGCAGCATATCAAAAGAAGAAAATACGGTATATTCAGAGACAGACGAAGGTAGTGTGCCATATGTAGTACAGGAAATATATCCTAAGGTAGAAGGCGTTTTGGTGGTAGCGGAAGGCGGAGATAACAGTTATGTAAATATTGCAATTGTGGAAGCAATTCAGGCATTATTTGATGTTGATATACATAAAATTAAAATAGTTAAAATGAATATAAATTAGAAGGGAAGAGAAGTGTGAAAAAAATATTTAAGAAAAATCAAATTATGATTGTTGCTCTTGCACTTATGATAGCCGTGGCAGGATATTTGAATTTTGCCGGAACCAATGCAACGGAGGAGGTTGCATCTTTGGATGATAATACGGTAATGGATGAAGACGGAGTTGCACTTCTTGATTTATCAGAAGAAGATATAGCAAGTCTGGATAGTGAGTATGTAGAAATCAGTGACCAATATTCGGATGTGGTAATGGAAATGGAAGGAAATGAAGATTTAAGTGCTTTTATCAGTGAAACAGTGGATAGTGCAGATGTAGAAGCACAGCTTGCAGCAGAAGAAACCACAGGGGAAAGTGTAGATACCCAATTGGGAGATAATCAGTTACTTTCAGAGAACGAAGCAGTTATTGATGAAGTTCCCGGAGAAGCGGTTTTTACTTCTTCCGGAGCTATCAGCAATCTTGCAGATGCCAAATTATTAAAAGAGCAGACAAGAGCAAGAAATAAAGAAAATCTTTTAGACATTATTAATAATGAAAACTTGACGGAAGCACAGAAAACCGATGCGGTAAATTCCATGATTGCATTAACGGATATTGCCGAGCGTGAAATGTCAGCAGAAATTCTTTTGGAAGCAAAAGGATATGAAAATGCAGTTGTAAGTATTACAGGAAGCAGTGCAGATGTATGTGTTGCGGTTACAGAGCTTACAGATGTACAGTGTGCACAGATTATTGATATCGTGCAGCGGAAAACAGGTATTTTAGCAGAAAATATCATTATTACACCCATTCAGTCATAAAACAACTGATGATTTTTATATAAATATGTGATAAAATAATATACTAGCGAGTTTATGCTTGGAATATAATTTAAAGTACAATAAAAAAGACGTGGAAAGGATGTACCTAATGAAGAGAGTTTTTTTGGTAGTACTGGATAGTTTTGGTATTGGTGAATTACCTGATGCCGCAGAATACAATGATAAAAGTACAAATACATTACGTTCGGTATCAACAAGTGAGTATTTTGCCATGCCTAATATGCAAAAACTTGGATTTTTTAATATTGACGGTGTAGAAGTCGGTAAAAAAACAGATACATTAAAAGCAGTTGTGGCAAGAATGACAGAGGCTTCCAGGGGTAAGGATACCACAATCGGACATTGGGAGATTGCGGGACTTATTTCAGGGAAGCCTATGCCTGTTTATCCGGATGGATTTCCGGCAGATGTGATAGAGGAATTTGAGAAACGTACAGGATGTAAAACCTTATGCAATAAGCCTTATTCCGGCACTAAGGTAATCAATGATTACGGCGATGAACACGTTAAAACAGGTGCTTTAATCGTATATACATCAGCGGACAGCGTATTCCAAATCGCAGCTCATGAGGATGTGGTTCCTGTGGAGAAGTTATATGAATACTGTAAGATTGCCAGAGAACTTTTACAGGGAGAACATGGTGTAGGACGTGTTATTGCAAGACCTTTTATTGGTGAGAGCGGAAATTATACACGTACTGCAAGACGACATGATTATTCTTTGCTTCCGCCTAAGACAACTATGCTGGATGTGTTAAAAGAAAAAGGTTTGGATGTGCTTGCTGTTGGTAAAATCAATGATATTTTTGCCGGTAAGGGTATTACAGAATATGTATATACTACATCCAATGCAGACGGTATGGATAAAATGTTAAAATGGATGGACAGGGATTTTAACGGACTTTGCTTCGTCAATTTAGTTGATTTTGATATGCTTTACGGGCATCGTAATGATATTGACGGTTATGCAAAAGCATTGGCGGAATTTGATGAAAGATTGCCTGAAATGATAGCAAAATTAGGTGATGAGGATGTGTTAATGATTACGGCAGATCATGGCTGTGACCCCGGTTATACCATATCAACGGACCATTCAAGGGAATATACTCCTTTTGTTATGTACGGACCGGATATCACACCGATGAATATGGGTACAAGAGAAAGCTTTGCCGATATTGCGGCTACTACATTGAAATTGCTTGGTGTAGAAGGTGATATCGAAGGTGATTCCATGGTCTAAGCAGTTTAAAATTAATTAGATGCAATTTGTTTTATGAAACAGTATTAAATTGAGTGGGAATAAATACAAACGATTTAGATATCGGAGGACAAACAATTGAGTAATTTACAGCATGAAGTGAATCGCAGAAGAACTTTCGCGATTATTTCACACCCGGATGCGGGTAAAACGACATTAACTGAGAAATTTCTTTTATATGGCGGAGCTATTAATCTGGCGGGTAGTGTAAAAGGAAAGGCAACCGCAAGACATGCGGTTTCGGACTGGATGGAAATAGAGAAGGAGAGAGGTATTTCCGTTACATCGTCTGTTTTGCAGTTTGAATATGATGGGTATTGTATTAATATTTTGGATACCCCGGGGCATCAGGATTTCTCAGAGGATACTTATCGTACCCTGATGGCAGCGGATTCTGCGGTTATGGTTATCGATGCTTCCAAAGGTGTAGAAGCCCAGACCAGAAAGTTATTTAAGGTCTGCAGTATGCGTGGTATTCCTATTTTTACATTTATTAATAAGTTAGACCGTGATGCAAACGATACCTTTGATTTGTTAGATGAAGTAGAAAAGGAACTTGGTATTGCAACCTGTCCCGTAAACTGGCCTATCGGTAGCGGTAAAGCTTTTAAAGGTGTATATGATAGGGAAGCAAGAGAGGTGGTTATTTTCTCTGATACGGAGAAGGGTACCAAGGAAGGTCATACAGAACGTATTTCGGTAGATGATAAGGACAAACTTCTTGATTATATCGGTGAAGAAGCTTATGCTACATTGTCAGATGAAATTGAATTATTGGATGGAGCCAGTGCGGAATTTGATTTGGAAAGAGTGCAGGAAGGGAAACTAACCCCTGTATTCTTTGGTTCGGCATTGACAAACTTTGGTGTGGAAATCTTTTTGCAGAACTTTTTAAAGATGACAACAACACCTTTGGCTCGTAAGGCGGATATCGGAGTGATTGATCCTTGTGAGAATGATTTTAGTGCTTTTGTATTTAAAATTCAGGCAAATATGAACAAGGCACACCGTGACAGAATTGCTTTTATGAGAATTTGTTCCGGTAAGTTTGAGGCAGACAGAGAAGTGTTCCATATGCAGGGAAATAAAAGTATGCGTCTTTCACAGCCTCAGCAGATTATGGCAAGCGAACGTAAAATTTTGGACGAGGCATATGCGGGAGATATCATCGGCGTGTTTGATCCCGGCATTTTCTCTATAGGAGACACAATTACTACTGCAAAAAACAAGTTTTTATATGATGGTATTCCTACTTTTGCACCGGAACATTTTGCAAGAGTTCGTCAGGTAGATACCATGAAACGTAAGCAGTTTATGAAGGGAGTAACCCAGATTGCGCAAGAGGGTGCGATTCAGATTTTCCAAGAATTTAACACCGGTATGGAAGAAATTATTGTTGGTGTTGTAGGTATGCTTCAGTTTGAAGTATTGAAATATCGTCTGGAAAATGAATATAACGTGGAAATCAAATTGGAGCCTCTTCCTTATGAGCATATCCGTTGGATAGAAAATAAGGATGAGGTGGATGTAGCTAAGATTGTGGGTACTTCGGATATGAAGAAGGTAAAAGACATGCGAGGGAATCCTTTGTTATTGTTTATTAATGCATGGAGCGTTGGCATGACTTTGGACCGAAATGATGGACTTGTTTTATCAGAATTCGGCCACGAATAAAAACGAAGAGTTTTTCTGTAAGGAGAAAACTAAGTGAAAAAATATATCATTCTTTTAAGTGTATTTGTAGTAATATTCGCAGGCTTATTGATTACAGTTAAGGTTTTGGAAGGGAATTCACCTTCTGCATCGAATCCTTCTGTATTGGCAGGAAGTGATTCTGCCCAAAGCACCTCCTCTTTTGACAGTATGAATGGTTCGGGTGTTGTAACGGAATTGGGTGGAGAGAGTAATGCAACCGATAATCCGGAAGGCGACTCCGTTAATCAATATACTATTATTATGAATGCAAAATTAGAAGAAAGCGATTGGAGTTTAAGGCAGGCGGCAGGATTAACCAATGAAGCAATTGCGGCAACCATGGAAGCGTCTAAAGGGCTTTATGGATATGATAATATTGGCATTGGCTCGCAACAGCTATATGCGGAGATTCTTCTTGTGATGCAGGGACATCATACCAGAATTCCTTTATGCAGTACAGATGCAACACAGATTGAAACTGTGTCTGAGTGTGTATTGTTAGACCATCCGGAAATCTTTTATGTGGACGGTTATTCCTATGAAAAGTATATGTTTGCCGGGATAGTGGAAAAAATAATGTATACAGCAAATTACACTATGACTGTTGAGGAAGCATCTCAAAATGAAATACTGATACAAGAGTATGTTGATGCCTGTATGCAAGGTTTGCCACAAGGAGCTACAGATTACGATAAAGTAAAATATGTTTATGAATTTGTTATTTTAAATACGGAATATAATCTAAATGCTCCTGAGAATCAAAATATCTGCTCGGTATTTTTATATAGGGAGTCTGTATGTTTAGGCTATGCTAAAGCGATTCAGTATCTTTTGCAACAAATGGATGTGGAGTGTTGTGTTGTTACAGGTTCTGTAATTACCGGAGAGGGACATGCATGGAATTTGGTAAAAATAAACGAACAATACTATTATGTGGATGCTACATGGGGAGATGCTTCATATTTAAGTGATGTAGGAACTGCAAGTGCATTATCTAATATTAATTATGATTATTTATGCATTACGACCACGGATTTGTTAAAAACACATGTCATTGATAACCCCGTGAAGGTACCGAACTGTATAATGACGATAGATAATTATTATGTCAAAGAAGGTTTATATCTTAATAGTTTGGACAGCCTTAAGATAAAGAGTATTTTTGATGTTGCATATGATAATAATATGGATTGTATTTCCATTCGGTGTGCAAATGAGACTGTTTTTAGAGAAGTACAATCTGATTTGTTGGACAATCAGAAAATATTCAGTTATTTACGACCGCAGACAGAAACATTGGCATATATTTATAATGAAGATTTGTATACTTATACATTTATGCTTTAAAGAAAAGACTATGCAAAGGTTTATTAATTTGGTATAATTTATAAAGATTATAAAATGGTATAATTGTATGTTCAGATAGAAGGAGGATATTGTAATGGCAAAAGAAGCAAGTGAAAAAATCGGTTCTGTAAGAATCGCAGATGATGTAGTTCCTGTAATTGCAGCTTTAGCGGCAGCAGAAGTGGAGGGCGTCGTAAACGTCGATAATTCACAGAATGATTTAATGAGCCGTATGGGTGTGCGTAAGGCACCTAAGGGTGTCAAGGTTGATATTGCAGGCAGAACTGTCAAAGTAGATATGGCTCTGGGTATTAATTCAGGATATAAGGTTCCTGAAACTTGTCGCGAAGTACAGGAGAAGGTAAAAACTGCAATTGAAACAATGACTAATTTAGAAGTAATTGATGTAAATGTAAGAATTGCAACTGTTGTAGTTCCGACAACAGTATAGAAAATAATATGTCTCCCGTTAAGGGAGGCATTTCTATGATGGAGAGAATATGGGAAGAAGAGAGCAGAGAGAACAGATTTTTAAGTTGGTATTTCAACTTGAATTTAATGATAAGACAGAGATGCCGGAGCAGATGAAATTATATCTTGAGCAGGAAGAGATTCAGTCTGAGAAGGATTGTACATACATCTCTGATAAATTTGAAAAAATCCAGGAAAAATTATCTGAAATTGATGGTTTGATTAATGAGCAGACTGTGGGATGGAAAACAGAGCGTATGGGAAAGGTAGATCTTGCTATCATTCGTCTTGCAGTATATGAAATTAAGTATGATGATTCTGTACCTGTTTCTGTGGCTATCAATGAAGCGGTAGAATTGGCAAAGAAGTTCGGGCAGGACGAATCCTCGTCTTTTGTAAATGGAGTTTTGGCTAAATTTTCCAAATAGGAATGCTGAATACAGGGGTAAAAATGGGAAGCATTTATTCAGTAGGGCAGATTAACAACTACATTAAAAATATGTTTACGCAGGACTATCTTTTAAATCATGAAATATCAGTTCGCGGAGAGGTTAGTAATTGTAAATACCATTCCACCGGACATGTTTATTTTACATTAAAAGAAAATGGTTCTGCTATTTCCTGTGTTATGTTTTCCTCATATCGTCGTAATTTAAATTTTCAGATGGCAGACGGTCAGCAGGTAGTAGTGAAGGGGAAGGTAGAAGTTTTTGTCCGAGACGGTAAATATCAGATTTATGTATCTGCTGTGGAGCGAGACGGCGAAGGTAACTTATATCTTGCATTTGAGCAGTTAAAAAAGCGCATGGAAGCAGAGGGAATGTTTGCTGCTGAATACAAGCGTGAACTTCCGGCACATATTAAGACCTTAGGTGTGGTAACTGCTCCTACAGGGGCTGCAGTCAGGGATATTATATCTGTGGCAAAACGTAGAAATCCATATATACAGATAGTATTATATCCGGCTATTGTACAGGGCGACGGTGCGGCTATAAGTATCGTGAAAGGTATAGAAGCTCTTGAAAATTACGGAGTTGATCTAATGATTGTGGGCCGTGGCGGCGGTTCCATTGAAGATTTATGGGCATTTAACGAAGAGGCGGTGGCGCATGCAATTTTTCAGTGCAGTGTCCCCGTAATTTCGGCAGTGGGACATGAAACGGATTTTACCATTGCAGACTTTGTTGCCGATAAAAGAGCGGCTACTCCTTCCGCAGCAGCGGAGCTGGCAGTAGAGGAATTTGCTAAAACCGAAAAAAGCTTGGAAGAATACAGAATTCTTTTATCAAAGGCAATGGAACAGCATATATTAAGAGCCAGAATGAAGCAACAGCTTATGAAACAAAAGTTGCAGACTGTATCTCCGGTTGCAAGAGTAAGAGAGTATAGGATGACAAGCGTTCGTCTGACAGAAAAGCTGGATGCACAAATGTCACAGATTATAAGGCTAAAGAGAAATAATCTGCGTATTTTGGTAGAGCGTATGCATGCGGTTTCTCCGATAAAACGATTAAACGGCGGTATGGCATATCTTTCTGATGATATGGGCAAACGTGTTTCAGGAGTAAATGATATGCGGATAGGTGAAGATTTATATATTCGCATGAAAGACGGAGAAGCAAGAGCAACAGTCAGGGAAATGAAATACAGGGGAAATGACGAGGAATAATGTTTGACCGGTAATTTGGGAGGTTTTTATATGTCAGAAAAGAAAACAGCTACTTTAGAAGAAAACTTTGCAAAGATTGAAGAAATTCTTGCAGATTTGGAACGGAATGATATCAGCATTGAAGATGCATTTAATAAATACAGTGACGGCGTTGAACTTTTAAAACAATGTGATGAAAGCATTGACAGAGTAGAGAAGAAAGTGTTGAAGCTTATGGAAAGCGGTAAAACAGAAGAATTTGCCGATATGGAGAAGGACAAGCATTTGAATGAATAGAAATGCGGAAAGGGACAGGTTTTGATTAATATGAAGGAGAACTTGAAACTTCACGTAGAGGAAGTAGAAGCTATTTTAAATGAATTTCTTTCAGAAGAAAAAGGTGTGTATTATGAACGAGTAATAGACTCTATGCGTTACAGCTTTTTTGCAGGAGGAAAAAGACTTCGTCCCATGATGATGTTAGAAAGTTATCGTATGTTTGGTGGAAAGGATTTAGCAGTAATAAAGCCTTATATGGCGGCTTTGGAGATGATACATACCTATTCCCTGATTCATGATGACTTGCCTGCCATGGATAATGATGATTACAGGCGCGGACGTTTGACCAATCATAAACAGTTTGATGAAGCAACCGCAATTCTGGCAGGAGACGGACTTTTAAACAATGCCTTTGAAGTCGTGGCAAATGCAATGGTTGTTACTGCATCGGCGGGAAATTGTGAGTTACTGAAAAAACAGACAAAAGCGCTTCAGGTGTTGGCAAACAAGGCCGGCGTATACGGAATGATTGGCGGACAGGTAGCAGATATTGAAGCTGAGAAAAAGGCAGACGCGACAAGGGAAGAACTGCTTTTTATTCACGAAAATAAAACTGCGGCATTGATTCGGGCTGCATTAACCATTGGGGCAATTCTGGCAGGTGCGTCTGAAGAAGACATTATGAAGATGGAACAGATTGGTTATAATGTAGGTGTGGCATTCCAAATTCAGGATGATATTTTGGATAAGATTGGAGATGAAGCCTTGCTGGGTAAGCCTGTAGGAAGTGATGAAAAGAATGAAAAGACTACTTATGTTACTTTGGAAGGGCTTGAGAAGGCACAGGAAGACCAAAAGCAATTATCTGAAGAAGCAATTTCAATGATGAATGAAATTACTGCAGAAAAGGTGTTTTTAAAAGATTTGATTATAAGTCTTGTTAATCGGGAAAAATAAAGGTTACAAAGAATAGAGGACAGCATTATGTTTCTTGAACGAATTGAAAAACCAAATGATATTAAGAGAATACCCAAAGAATATTATGAAGATCTTGCACAGGAAATCCGGGAATTTTTAATTGAGAAAATCAGTGTGGCCGGGGGGCATTTGGGTGCTAACTTGGGAGCTGTGGAGCTTACCATGGCATTGCATTTGTGTATGGATTTTCCGGAGGATAAGTTAATTTGGGATGTTGGGCATCAGTCTTATACTCATAAGATATTAACCGGAAGAAAAGACGGTTTTGATACATTGCGTAAATTTAAGGGAATGAGCGGTTTCCCTAAGACTGTAGAAAGTGATTGTGATTGTTTTAATACCGGTCACAGTTCTACCTCCATTTCAGCAGGTTTGGGTATGGCAATGGCAAGAACTCTGCAGGGCAAAAATAATACCATTGTTTCCGTAATCGGTGATGGTGCGTTAACCGGCGGTATGGCTTATGAAGCCTTAAATAATGCAGCTAAGGCGGAGACAAATTTTATTATTGTTTTAAATGATAATAATATGTCTATTTCAGAGCCCGTAGGTGGTGTTTCACAGTATTTGAACAGTATTCGTACAACAGAAGCTTATATTGATTTAAAAGACAGCGTTAAGGACAGATTGCGTCAGATGCCCCGTGGTAAAAATATGATTCACGGAATTCAGCGAGTGAAGAGTACTTTTAAGCAGATGGTAATTCCCGGTATGCTGTTTGAAGATATGGGACTTACTTACTTAGGTCCCGTTGACGGACACAGTATTCCGGATATGGTTCGTGTATTTAAGGAAGCCAAAAGATGTAAGGAGCCTGTGCTTGTGCATGTCATGACCCATAAGGGTAAGGGGTATGCTCCGGCAGAAAGACATCCGGCAAGATTCCATGGTGCAGAACCATTTGAAATTGAAACCGGATTGCCGGCATCTAAGAGAATTAAGCCCAATTATACAGATATTTTTTCAACCGTAATGTGTAAAATGGGTGCCAGAAATGAAAAAGTAGTAGCGATTACTGCAGCGATGCCTGATGGTACCGGTTTAAAGCGATTCCGTAATATGTATCCGGATAGATTTTTTGATGTAGGTATTGCAGAGGAACATGCGGTAACTTATGCAGCAGGTCTTGCTGCGGGAGGCTTGCGTCCGATTGTAGCGATTTATTCTTCATTTTTACAGAGAGCCTATGACCAGATTTTGCATGATGTCTGTCTTCAGAAACTTCCGGTTGTATTTGCAATTGACAGAGCCGGATTGGTTGGAAGCGATGGCGAAACTCATCAGGGTGTATTTGATTTGTCATTTTTGTCCTCCATTCCTAATATGACAATTATGGCACCGAAGAATAAATGGGAACTTTCAGATATGCTTAAGTTCGCAGTGGCTTTTGACGGCCCTATTGCGATACGTTACCCCAGAGGACAGGCATATGAAGGTTTATATGAGAACCGTGCTGCGGTTGAATACGGCAAATCCGAATGGATTTATAAAGAGAAAGATATTGCAATTTTTGCAATTGGCAGCATGGTAAAAACTGCTGTAGATGTGCACAAACAATTAAAAGATGAAGGATATAACTGTAGCCTAAATAATGGTCGATTTGTAAAGCCTATTGATGAGGAGGCTTTAAATGAAGCGGCAGAGACACACTCTCTGATTGTTACAATGGAGGAAAATGTAGCAAGCGGAGGTTTCGGCGAAAAGGTGCGAGAATATCTTGACAGTATTAAAGCCGATTGTAAGGTTTTAGCCATTGCAATTCCTGATAAATTTGTAGAACACGGAAGTGTGGATCAGTTATATAAAGAAATTGGTATGGATGCGGATTCAGTTGTGGCACGCATCAAAGAATGTTACTAGGAAGGTAGCGGAAGCATGAAAGTACGTTTGGATGTACTGGTTGTGAAAAAAGGTCTGGCGGAATCCAGAGAAAAAGCAAAAGCATATATTATGTCAGGCATAGTCTATGTAAACGGACAAAAGGAAGACAAAGCCGGTGACTTATTTGAGGAGGAGACTGCCAAGGTTGAAGTAAGAGGTGCAACCCTTAAGTATGTCAGCCGTGGCGGATTGAAGCTTGAAAAAGCGGTTGAGAAGCATAATTTGTCTTTTGAAAATATGGTTTGTATGGACATAGGAGCTTCTACAGGCGGTTTCACGGATTGTATGTTGCAGAATGGTGCAACTAAGGTTTATGCCGTAGATGTAGGTCATGGTCAGTTGGCATGGAAGCTTCGCAATGATGGGAGAGTGGTTTGTATGGAGAAAACCAACTTTCGTTACATGGTTAGGGATGATATTCAAGATGATTTGGATTTTGCTTCTGTTGACGTATCTTTTATATCCTTACAGAAGATTTTGCCTCCTGCATATAACCTGTTAAAACCCGGTGGAAGAATGGTTTGTTTGATTAAGCCCCAGTTTGAGACCACTAAGGAAAAGGTAGGAAAGAAGGGTGTTGTCAGAGACCCTGCGGTACATAAAGAAGTGGTAGAGACCGTGTTGGTTTCAATTATGAATATAGGTTTTGAAATTCTGGATTTGGATTATTCACCCATTCGCGGGCCGGAGGGGAATATCGAGTATTTGGCATATATAAAAAAGCCTGTGGATGCACCTGCATCAGGATCATTATCTGCGGAGGAAATTGCCAATAAAGGAGTTATCGGGTCGGAAAATATAGAATTATCCAAGGAATTACAAGATAGGATTAGTGAAATTGTAGCCAAATCCCACGAGACGTTGTAAATTATGTTTTCATAGAAAGGAAAACGATGAATTCATTTTTATTGATTACGAATAATCAAAAAGATAAAGATTTGTCTGTTACAAACAGTGTCTGTGATTATCTTATGAAGGAAAAAGGTAAGCAGGTAAAGACTTTTGTACCGGAAAGCCGTGACTATGATATATCGGAAGAGCATCTGACGGGAGTGGATTGTGTTATTGTGTTAGGCGGTGACGGAACCATTTTACGAGTGGCAAAGAAGATTGTAAAAAGTAATTTGCCTATATTAGGTGTAAATATGGGACATTTGGGCTATCTTGCCGATGTAGACAAAAGTAATGTGTTTAACGCATTAGATGCTCTGTGCGAGGGTAAATATACTACACAAAATCGTATGATGTTATCCGGCAAGGTAATAAGAGGAGAACAGGAAATTTGCTCTTTGGATGCGCTAAACGATATTGTCATTACACGTGGCGGTTCCATGCAGATTTTGAATTTCGAAGTACGTGTTAATGATAAGATGTTAAAGGCTTACCGTGCGGATGGTATGATTCTTGCTACACCTACAGGCTCTACCGCGTATAATTTATCATCAGGCGGACCTATTGTTGAGCCCAGCGCAGATATGACATTGCTAACACCGATTGCACCGCACACTATGTTAAGCAGAAGTATTATTTTACAGGCAGAAGATGAAATTGAGGTGACAATTTTACCGCCTCATGATTTAAATGTAGAACAGCTCATTGAAGTTTATTTTGACGGAATCGAACGTGTCAAATTGGAAGTGGGCGATAAGGTCGAGGTAACGAAATCTGAAATGACAACTACATTGATTCGTATCAGTAGTGCAAGCTTTTTGGAAACACTGTACGAGAAGATGAAAGAACGTTAATCTTTATGGTGAAGTGTGGGTATCACCGCATATAACGGAGTATTGGAATGAAGAATAAAAGACATCAAAGAATCATGGAATTGATAGAACAATTTGATATCGAAACCCAGGAGGAACTGGTAGGAAAGCTGTTAGAAGACGGTTTTAATATTACGCAGGCCACTGTTTCCCGAGATATCAGAGAATTGAAAATTACCAAAGTGCCTAACGGTAAAGGTAAGCAGAAGTATGTGGTTCTTAATAATGATGTAGAGCATCTGGCGGATAAATATATCAGAATCATAAAAGATGGCGTAATCGGTATGGATACGGCACAGAATATTTTGGTAATTAAAACCGTTTCAGGTATGGCAATGGCGGTAGCGGCAGCTTTGGATGCCATGAATCTGTCAGAGGTGGTAGGCAGCATTGCCGGAGATGATACCATTATGGTTGCTGTGAGAACCTCCCAGGATGCCGTATTGGTAAAAGATAAAATTGCAGAAATGATAAAAGCAACCTTTTAAACAAAATCCGAAGAATAAGAGAGAAGGAATGGATAAAAGGAGGCAATATGTTATTACAGTTACACGTTAAAAATTTGGCCATCATTGATGAGGTGGAAGTAGATTTTACGGAAGGCTTGAATATTCTGACCGGTGAGACCGGTGCCGGTAAATCCGTAATCTTAGGCTCCATTCATCTTGCATTGGGAGCTAAAGCGGATAAGGACAGCATTCGTGATGGTGCGGAATATGCTTTGGTTGAGTTGGTATTTCAGGCAGAAAATGAGGAACAAAGGAAACGAATTCTTGATTTGGATTTACCTATAGAGGATGACAATATCATTATTTTGCAAAGAAAAATCATGCCTGCCAGAAGTGTTTTTAAAGTATGCGGAGAAGCAGTATCTGTATCAGTGCTGAAAGAATTGGCACCTGTTTTATTAGATATTTACGGTCAGCATGATTATCAAAGTCTATTACAGGACAAGAAGCATCTTGATATTTTAGATTCTTTTGGTGATGGAAGACTTACGGATAAAAAAGCGATTTTAAAGGAAGAATATGCAAAGTATCTTGAGTTAAAGAAGCTTGCTGATACACCGGAGATGTCTCCTGAGCAGAGAGAAAGAGAGCTTTCTTTTGCACGTTTTGAAGCGGATGAAATCGATAAAGCAAAGCTTATTCCCGGAGAGTTAGAGGAATTGGAAAGCAATCTGCGAAAAATGGAGAATAGCGGAAAAGTAAAAGAAGGACTTTCTCGGGTGCTTCAGTTGGTAAGGGATGAAGATACCAGTTGTGAAAACGTATTAAATCGTGCATTAAGAGAGATGAGTAATGTATCCTCTTTGGATGAGGATATGGAAGAATACGAAGCACGCATGTCTGAGGTAGATTCGCTTTTGAGGGATTTATCCAGAGATATAAGTTCTTATCTGGAGGCAGATGATTTTGATGAGAGAGAGTTTGCACGATTACAGGAACGAGTGGATTTAATCAATCATCTTCAGATTAAGTACGGTAAGAATATTGAAAAGATTCTTGAATATGCGGAGGAACGTAAAGCATATATTCAGCGTTTGGAGAATGCCGCAGAAGAAGGCGAACGCATTCAGAAAGAGTTGCAGATGCAGGAGTCTTTACTTAAAAAGTGTGCAGAAGAAGTAAGTGCACTTCGTAAAGAAGAAGCTCAAAAATTTGAACAGGAAATTATGGAAGCACTGCATGATTTGAATTTTATGCAAGCTGAATTTAAGGTTTCTTTTGAAGAAGCGGAAACAGTTAGCGCTAACGGTAAGGATAAAATTGTATTTATGATTTCTACCAATCCCGGTGAAAAATTAAGACCTTTATCGGCGGTTGCAAGCGGCGGTGAATTATCCCGTATTATGTTGGCAATCAAGACAATTTCTGCAAAACGTGATGCGATTAACACCTTGATTTTTGATGAAATTGACAGTGGAATCAGTGGTAAAACAGCCTGGAAAGTTTCAGAGAAACTGGGAAGGTTATCGCATAGTCATCAGATTATCTGCATAACGCATCTACCGCAGATTGCAGCAATGGCAGATTCTCATTACTGTATTGAGAAAAGTGGGCAGGATGGAAAAACGGTTACACAGATTAAAGCTCTTAATGAGAACGGGGCGTTAAATGAAATTGCAAGACTTCTTGGTGGTGACAGTATAACAGAAGTTGTTTTAGAGAATGCAAGAGAATTAAAGTTACAGGCACAAAATGCAAAAAATGGATAATTAAAAATGTTTTATTTTCACATAATAAGAAGGACGAAAGTCCTTCTTATTTTTTGCAACAAAATAATAATGTAATTTGGGAGAACATAATGGGGAATATAGATAATCGTTTTATGAAGTATAGAAGACTTAAAATGTATCGAAGGATATTCTGTTTTTTATTGGGTTTTAGTTCGGTAATTGCGTTTGCTCTTTTTTATGTTTATGAGTGGAATCGTATGCCGGAGGTGATTTATGTGGAAGCCAATAAGGAGCAGGTACTTGATTTTGGAGTTCCGGCAAGGGGTGAATTGTATCTTGAAAGTGTGGAAGTAGGAAATTACGGAGAGCCGATTATAGAGAGTATTAGTCATTCTTCTGCAGGTTCCCAAGCCTTGAAAATAGATTTTTCAAAAGAAATTGTTTTAAGCGGAGCTTCAGATGAGGTGTATTGCGCTGATTTAAAATTGTTCGGTATTTTACCTTATAAGACCGTTCGAATTGAAACTTTGGATACTTATGAGGTAATACCTTCCGGTCAGACTATCGGTATTTATGTCAAAATGGATGGTATATATGTAATTGATATCGGAGATTTTCAATCTTCTCAAGGGCATACTGTGATACCTTGCGAAGGAAAATTGCAGTCAGGTGATTATATAATTGCCGTTAATGGAGAAAAGTTAAGTCGTAAAAAAGATTTTACGGAGATAATTCAAACAAGTAACGGAGAAGATTTGCATCTTACAATAGTTCGAGAAGAAAAAGAACTGCAGGTAACTGTTACTCCGGAGATGGCCTTGGACGGACAATATAAAATCGGGGCATGGATCCGAGACAGTTTACAAGGTGTAGGAACAATGACATTCGTAGATACAAAAGGCGAGTATGCTGCTTTGGGACATGCGGTCAGAGATGCAGATACAAATGAATTGGTATCAATATCAAACGGTGCACTTTATGAAACATCAATTGTATCTATCAGTCGGGGAGAAGAGGGAGAGCCCGGAGAAATTACCGGATTGATACAATATGATAAAGATAAAAAAATCGGTAATATTGAAGGAAATACTATAAGCGGAATTTATGGAGATGTGACTAAAACGGAATGGCTGGAAGGAAATATTGAACAACCCATGGAAATTGCGTTAAAGCAGGAAATAGAATTAGGAGAAGCCTATATCATATCTGCTATTACGGGAGAATGTGAGAAGTACGAGGTGGAAATTATTGATATAAATTATAATAATACAGAGAAAAAAAGAGCTTTGACAATTGAAGTTACAGATGAAAAACTTTTAGAACTGACAGGAGGAATTGTACAGGGAATGAGCGGCAGCCCAATTATACAGAATGGGAAGATTATCGGTGCTGTGACTCACGTATTGGTAAATGAACCGGAGAAGGGGTATGGGATTTTTATTGAGAATATGTTGGAGCATTGAGAAATGTAGCAGACATAAGGAAAGTCGATATGGGAGCTTGCTCGCAATATCGACTTTTTCTTATGGCTGATATATGGCGATAGCCAAACACTGAGGAAAAGCAAGGCTTTTTCGAAGTGGCTTGGACAGAAAGATTAAGAAAAATAGGGACGAGTTATGTTGGGAGCAACAAAAATTCGCCCCTTTTTATGGAGAAGAAAATGAATAAATTTATATCATTATCAAGTTTAAAAGATACAACAGGAATTGTTGAATTATGTAATAAGGCAGGCGAGCCTGTAGTGGTAAACAGAAATGGAGAACTTAAATTAGTTATTATGACAAAGGATATTTTCAATGAATATTTTCGGATTAGAAAACCAAACGGAGAATTAGATATTGAGAAGGAGTATTTTGGAATAAAAAATCAGAATTATGAATTAGAGGCAATCACGATTTAAAAACTAAAAAATCCGGCAGAGATTGTCAGAATATGTGAAAACATCGATATGCTGTTTCCTATCATAAGAAATGGTTATGATGAATTGTATGTAATGAGTTATAGGGAGTACATGAGAAGAAAAGCAGTTATATCGTTTGTGAAAAAAACTTTTTGAAACAAAACACAGAAACAAATACCCTTATTTCAAAAACTTAATGACTTTTTGAAATAAAAGGGGTATAATGAAGGTAGTTATTTCAAAAAGAGGTGAAAATATATGAATCGAGCAGGAATATATGTTGACAATTTAACAGGAGAGGCTACTTATCAATCTTTTAAACCAAATCCATTACCACCTGTGCCGGAACTTGAAATGGATGAGGAGATTGTAAAACTTTTAATAGATGCCAATAAACAACTTGTAAAACTTGATACTGCATCACAGTTAATTTCCAATGCGGATTTGTTTATATCAATGTATGTTAGAAAAGAAGCATTAATTTCCTCACAAATAGAAGGCACACAGTGTACTCTTGATGATGTATTAGATCCAGAGGTGGAAGCAAATGCAAATCTTGATGTTTCAGATGTTATTAATTATGTGAAAGCAACACAGTATGCATTGAATCGTCTGGAAAGATTGCCGTTATGCTGCAGATTAATAAGAGAAATACATGAAGTATTAATGGAAAATGTCCGCGGACAGGATAAGACTCCGGGAGAGTTTAGACATTCTCAAAATTGGATTGGACCTGCCAATTGTTCATTAAAGGATGCAAGATATATTCCCCCAAATGTAGAAGATATGCAAAACGCAATGTCTGATTTGGAGAAATTTATTAATGAAAATGTGGATTATGATCCATTAATTCGTGTTGCATTGATTCATTATCAGTTTGAAACAATACATCCGTTTTTGGACGGCAACGGAAGAATCGGAAGACTTTTGATACTCCTTTATCTGATGGAGCAGGGATTGCTTGCGAAACCGGTCATTTATATATCTTATTTTTTGAAAAAAAACCAGATAGAATATTATGATCGAATTAGTGAAGTCAGAAGAAGCGGTAACTTTGAACAATGGATAAGATTCTTTTTGGAGGCATTGAGTAAAGCAGCATCGGATTCTTTGGAAGCAATTCGTCAGCTTTCTACGTTGCATGATACAAATATAGAAAAACTTCCGAAAACGACTAGAAGTAAAGATAATTTAAGAGCTGTGTTTGATTATATCGAGCAGTATCCGATTATTGATATTAAGAGAACTGCTAAGGAATTAGATATTAGTTATAATACAGTGGCTACGGCTGTGAAGAAGCTTGTGGGACTTGGCATTTTGCAGGAAACAACCAATGCTGCGAGAAATAGAGTGTTTGCGTATGAGGAGTATTTAGGAATATTGAGGAAGGATACGTAAGAATATGAGAGAAAAATATACAAATTCTATGAAAAAGCATACAGAAAATGCATTTCATAAAGTTAATGATGATTTCAAGATTCAAATAGGAGATATAGAAAGTATTTTAGACTTAGAAGAGGATATGCTGGCTACATATTGTGCAATTGCACAATTGGATGGAAGAATATTAAATGAATTTACACAAATGGCAATTGTTATTATTAGTAAAAATATAGATTATATTTATGCTTCATTTAAACTGACACAGATAGGACAATATGCTGCTGCACGTACAATTTTTAGAAATATATATGAATCAGTAGTAATATTAAAAACGGTTTCTATAAGTGGTAGCCAACAATTATTATCAGATTGGATGAATGGAAAAAATATAAATATGAGGAAAAAGGTTTTTGAAAAAATACATTCTCCTCAATCTGAAGCAATGAAACTCTTGTGGGAAGATTTGTGTAGATTTTGTCATGGAACAGTTTTTTCACGTCAACAATCACATGATTATAATAAGATTAAAGTGGCTATAGAGTATAATTTTGTGGTACTCGAAATGCTTTTATATATGAACTATCATGTTTTGAATAGATATGTGTTTTCAGACAATATGAAAGCTATGGCGGATAGAAATATTTGTACTTTTGAGGATATGGATACAAAGGAAAAGAGAGAGGTGCTACGTCTGAAATTGAAGGAAAGTAAACGTAGTTTATCTAAAGAACCACAAAAAGTATTGACTGATTTTTCTAAGGTTTGGAAATATACCTAGTAATACATATAAAAGCTTTTCTAATTTAAAAATGATGTAATTATTTTGCTGTGTAATTAAAACTGGAGGTAAATATGCCATTTACAAATGAAATAAAAAAGGAAATATATAAATATTGTGAAAATCATTTGGCAGATGATGCTTGGTATGAAAATCAATTTGACTTTATTTTGGATGAAGCTATGAAAAAACGTTTAATTAGTGAATTTAAGGCGACTCGTTTTGCTTATAAATTATACGAAGGACTTGAAGCTGAGAATGAAAATCTATTGTTTGAAGTTAGAAATCAAATTATAAGTTATGCAACAATATATGAAGCTGTTATTCATTATGTTTTATACAACTATTATCAGGATACAGAACAGTTTCATGATATGACACATCATACGATTCCAATAAAAATATCGATTCCTGAAGATAAACAAAAAAAACTTCAACAAGAGCTTCTGCATGATAATAAAGAAATAGCAACATTTTATTATGGAGAAAAGAAGAAGGAAGAAAAACAAATTAGATTCGATGATAAATGTATTACGGCAAAGAATATAGGGCTTTTGCATGATTTTGAAAATAGTAAAGGTCAAATAATTGATTTGCCGTCAGAGATTATTGAATTTTATTGGTATCGGAATGGGATTCATTTAATAGCCGAACAAAGAAAAGGAATTCAGTATGAGTTAGAACTAAGCAAAAGAGCTTATAGAAGGATGCAACCATTTATTGAACAGATTAAAAGTAAATTAGTAGAAGATGGAAAGTACTAAAAATTGTATGGAGAAAAACATGGATTCGATTTTAATGGAGCTTAAGGAAACTTTAAAAGACTTTAAAATTATTAATGAAAAAACATATAAAGGAAATGAAAATGTAAAAATTGATTATATGGAGAATCCGTTAAACCCTAACTTATTGTCATATTGTTTTAAAAATGTTTTGGGGTTTGAAGTTTATTTTAGAATAGCGGAAAAAGTGAATTATATTATAGAATTTGATTATAAAAGTACTTATGCAAAGGCTGAGCATAAGAAGATGAGTTATGCTATATATGTTGATGAAAAGTACAAAACGGAGATTATTGAAATACTGGAAAACGTAAAGAGTTTATTGGAACAAATATTTACGAGTATAGGAGAACATGCTTTGTTAAATAATAAATTCTATATGAAAAATGAAGCACCTGAGTATTTTGAAAAAATAAATTTTTTAGAGAATAAAATAGAGCAGTTAAATAGAAATAAGAATAATATTTCTAAAAAACTTAATGGACAATTTGATGAAATTAAACAAGAAGGATATATTGTTTGGCGTCCTAAGGGAAGTGACTATTTACATAAGTTAAATTTGGAACTTATATATAATATTGAGGCATATATCGACACATTTTATTCGGCATTAGAACATGTTTTGACGCTTTTATTTCCATTTACAAATAATTTTTTGAGTGAACACTCATATTATAAATCATTTATAAGAAATACAAGATGGGCTTGGGATGCTAAAGTTAATGATGTATGTAAAAATATTATTTCAGACAAATTATTCCAAGAATTAAGAAGGGTTAAAGAAGTTTATAGAAATCATAATGCGCATGGTGGCTTTTCAAGAGAAATGATGGCATATGTACAGATAACTGATTTTGGTGCCTATCCTTTGTATATTGGAAAAAATTATTTAAAAGGGTTTCTTGATAATGATGAAGATAAAATTTCGTATGAAATGTATGAGCGCATAAAAGAAATTTTTAATGAATTTTGGACAATGTTAAAAAAGAACTTTGAAATACCAATGATGATTATTGATAGTGGACTGCCGATTCCTGTTGATACCAAAATATATATGGAAAATATAAAAGGTAAGGATGATGCTGAGTTGTTTATACAGAAGCAGTGGTATGATATAGATAATCAATCTAATATGGATTGGTGAAAAATATAGTCATTACTAAATTTTGTGCAATGCACAGAATTTAGGAGTGGTATCGTCATTTATGGAGAAAAACATCAGAATATGCAGAAAATTGTTGCTCCTTACTTGACACGAACGTGAGCGGCAGCCCAATTATACAGAATGGGAAGATTATCGGTGCTGTGACTCACGTATTGGTAAATGAACCGGAGAAGGGGTATGGGATATTCCTCGAATCTATATTAAATCATGGAAATTAAGAAGGCCGGTTGGCCTTCTTTTTTAATGACTTGTATTATGGTGTATGATATAATTAATGAAGAAAACTTGAAGTTTATAGATTATATATTGATAATATTCTTATAGTTTAAATCTTGTATAGTGTTTTTAGGAGGAAAAATGATTTATAGTAAAAAGAAAATGGAAGAAATTGTAGGCGAAATTACAAAACTGGTCGCTGAGTATTCTGAATATCCGAAGGTGAAAAAAGGTGTTAATATTGAAAGTACTGATAAAATTATTTGGTCTAAGGGCAGGATAGAACCTTTTTGTACCGATTATATAACAGAGATAAATGATAATACCATTATTCCAAGAAAGTTACTAAAAAAGGAACCCAAAATCAAAGATTATGTATCAGTACATCATATGGCTGATAATACCCCTGTCTATTCAAAGTTTTATAGTGATAAGGATAACGTTATATATGAGCAATTTTTCATAAAAAAGAAAAATTTGCTTATAGGTGCATTGTTCCATTACAGTGACAAAAAGTTGTGTAGGTTAACAGTTGAGCATTTTGATGAAAAAGGTCGTCCAATCGAGTTTGACCGTTTTTCGCTGGATGGTGAATCAAAGCGAAAGCTTGACAGTATATTTTATACTTATGATAACGACAGAATTATTAAGGCTGAATCAATATTCAGTTTAGATATTGATCGTGAATTGAAATTATACGATGATGAGCTATATGTAAAGATTGGTTTAATTCTAGATCCATCAATAGAAAGAATGAATCCTGAAAGTGTTGAAACATTTGATTTTAATTATAATGACAAAATAGAATTAGACTCTTATACAAGAACTGCATTCTCGTATGGAAGGGTTATAAGTCACAAATGGAAAATCAAGAAAAGTATTATAAAAAGTTACATAGAATGTGGTATTGGGTGGCTTGGTAAATAAAATATAAGATAATAAACCTAAATGCTTTAGTTGGTAAATATGTCAATATCGAATATCCTCTTTCTAATGGTAAGAGGGTGAAATTTTTAGATAACAAGACAACTTATCTGGGTAATCAATTGGAATTAGTCATACATATAGCCATTATGGAGATGGTGTTCTCTGTAATGGCTATTTATTTTTATTATAAAAATATTTATAAAATAAACACAAATCTCTTTTCTTGTTCGACAAATATTGCTATAATAATACACAATGGTGTTTTTATGCATCGGTCGAACAGGAGATTGAGATGAGCAGTACACTTGTGGATTTACAGGAATATGTAAAAAGCATAGCGGAGAGATTTGCAGACAGAGATGCCTATCGTTATTTGGTTGACGGAAAGGTGGTTTCAAAATCCTATCCGGAGTTTAAAGATAATATTTTTTCACTTGCTACATGGTTGAATAAATCTGGATATCAGAGAAAACATATTGCGATTTTAGGCGGAACAAGTTATGAGTGGATTGTAAGTTTTCTTGCGATTGCCTGCAGTAATAATGTAGTAATACCTTTGGACAAAATGCTACCCAAATCAGACATTTATAACCTTCTCGATATGGGTGATGTGGATTTTGTCTTCTATTCGGAGGAATTTGCTTCATATTTCCATGATTACACAGAAGACAGAGAAATTCTTTGTTTTACGGATATGCGTTTTACGGATGCGATGAAAACAAAAGAAGAGGAGCTTCCTTCGATTAATCCCAAGGAAATGGCGGAATTGCTTTTTACATCAGGAACTACCGGAATGAGCAAGGGGGTAATGCTTTCCCAGGAAAACATTATGGCCAACATTAATGAAATTTATCGCTTGGATTATGCAAGTAATGTAAAAGGGCAGCCTGTAGTTATGTCTGTGTTACCCATTCATCATACTTTTGAGCTTACCGTAGACAATCTCGGTACGCTTAATTGCGGTGCCACCATATGCATCAACGATAAAATGGAGAATATCGTAAGTAACATGCAGCTTTTTAAGCCTGCTGTTATCCTTGTGGTTCCTGCCATTGCGGAAGTTTTTTATAAAAAATTAAAAGAAGCAACTTCCAAAGGAAAAGAAAAACGTCTGCTTAAGTTTGCAAAGATTGTTTCCAAAGTGCTTCGTGCATTTCGTATTGATGCAAGAAGAAAGTTGTATAAAAAGATTATTGACCGTCTCGGAGGAAATATTACCAATATTATTGTAGGCGGAGCGGCGCTTCGACCGGAGGTTGTGGAATATTTTAACCAGTTCGGAATTAATATGTATCAGGGTTACGGTCTTACGGAGTGTGCGCCTTTGGTGGCTGCAGAGAATCCTACTACAAAGCGTACGGGTTCGGTAGGTAAGGTTGTAAGTTATTTAGAGTCTAAAATCGTGGATGGTGAAATTCTTGTAAAAGGCCCCGGCATTATGCTGGGATATTATAAGGATGAAGAGGCGACGAGAGAAGCCATTGACGAGGACGGATGGTTTCATACCGGTGACTTGGGGCATTTTGACGAAGATGGCTTCTTGCAGATTACAGGTCGTTCCAAGAACCTGATTATTCTGGACAATGGTAAAAATGTATATCCGGAAGAATTGGAAGCCAAGATTAAGCCGATTTCCGGTGTAAAAGATGTTATGGTATATGCAGAAGGAAACCGTATTGCGGCGGTGGTTGTTCCCACCCTTTACAGCGACAGAGAGCTTCGCAAGTCCATTAAGGCTGAGATTGTTTTGATTAATGAAAATCTTCCGACTTATCAGAAGATTACTGCAACGCATTTTGTTTCTTGGGAATTACCCAAGACCACAACCTTAAAAACCAAGCGTAAAGAAACCATGGAGCGCTTAGAAGAACAGTTAAATAAAAAGAAAGTTGAGTATGTTGCACCTACAACAGAGGAGCAGAAGCGTATTGTTGATGCTTTTGCCCAAGTACTTAGCAAGGAAAAAGTGGGAATCTATGATGATTTCTTTGAGTTGGGCGGAGATAGTCTGGCGGCTTTTGAAACAGCTGCACTTCTTGGCATTCAGGCACAGGATATTTATGAATATTCCACTCCGGAGAAGTTAGAGCAGACATTACTTTTAAACGACCACGAAAATGATAAAGAAGGTAATGTAGATGTAAACAGTCTTATTGTGCATAATTCCAATCTGGAATATGAAACGCATCCGAAATACATTCTTTTAACAGGTGCGACAGGCTTTTTAGGAGCCCATGTTTTATGGCAACTTCTGAAGAAAAAAATGAATGTAGTCTGTCTGGTGCGTAACGAAGAAAGATTACATTCCACCATGAAGGAATATTTCCCCAAAGAGTTTGAGTTTATGTCTTATAAAGTCGTTGTGGGAGATATTGAGAAAGAGCATTTTGGCTTGAAGCGTGAAAAGTATGAGAAACTTGTGGGACGTGTGGATATGGTAATTCACACTGCGGCTAACGTTCAGCATGCCGGTCATTATTCGGATTTTGAACGTACCAATGTTATCGGAACACAGAATGTTATTGATTTCTGTAAGGATGCCAATGCGGTACTTCATCATACTTCAACAGCAAGTGTTTGCGGTGCGGGTACTGTAAGTCAGAGTAACCCGGATGCAATCTTTGATGAGAACTGCCTTGATATCGGTCAGAATTACGTTCAAAATGTTTATATCCGTTCCAAGTATAAGGCGGAAGAACGTGTTCTGATGGCAAGAAAAGAAGGATTAAAAGCAAATATTTACCGAATCGGTAATCTTACTTGGAGAATGTATGACGGTAAGTTCCAAAAGAATGCCCAGGACAACGGTTTTATCGGCAGATGTAAGGGACTCTTGAAGGTAAGGGTATATAGTGATGAGTTGAATGCTTATCCCATCGATTTTACGGCAGTGGACGAGTGTGCCATTGCATTTGTAACGCTGGCACTTCATAATCGTGTCAATAATATTTATCACCTGTATAACCCTAATATGTACAGTGTGGAAAACCTTACTAAGCGACTTTTGATTCACTGTAAAAGAGTTCCGCAGAAGGTATTTGACAAACAGGTAAAAGAGAAGATTCAGGATAAAGAAGTTGCGATTTTATCCTTTTACAGTTCTATTGCTACGATTTCCAAGAATATTACCATGCGAAGCGATTTTACCATTAATATGTTAAAAGACTTAGGATTTACGTGGTCTAAGGTTGATTTAAAATATCTGAAATATTTAAGAAAGATGGTTTAAAGAACGGAGTTTTATCATGAGAATAGGTATTGATATCGGTTCAACCACGATTAAGTGCGTTGTGCTGGATGATCAGGATAAAATCATTCATACAAGTTACGAACGCCATTATACGATGATTACGGAGAAGGCGGAAGAAATCATAAACGGTCTAATCGACAGGTTCCAAATTACGGAACCTGTTGTTTGCGCGATTTCAGGTTCGGCAGGTATGGGTATTGCGGAACGTGCAGGGATTCGTTTTGTACAGGAGGTGTATGCGACCAAGGTTGCCATCAGTAAACGTCTTCCGGAGACAGATGTTGTGATTGAACTTGGTGGTGAGGATGCCAAGATTCTTTTTATGCAGGGTAATTTGGAAGTTCGTATGAACGGAACCTGCGCCGGAGGTACAGGAGCTTTTGCGGACCAGATGGCCAGCCTTATGCAGATTACAGCAGATGAAATGAATGAATTGGCAGAGAAGTATGAAAAGATTTATTCCATTGCTTCCCGTTGCGGTGTGTTTGCTAAAACAGATATTCAGCCCCTTTTAAATCAGGGTGCAAGAAAAGAAGATATTTCTGCAAGTATCTTTTATGCAATTGTAAATCAGACTATTACAGGCCTTGCCCAGGGACGCCCTATTGAAGGAAATATTGTGTACCTTGGAGGTCCTCTTACCTTTATGTCACAGCTTCGCGAAGCCTTTGATAAAACCTTGAATTGTGTAGGCACTTGCCCTGACGATTCTTTGTTCTTTGTGGCTTTGGGTGCGGCTTTGTGTGCAGAAGAAGCAGTAGATTTGCAAGAAACCCTTGAGATTATATCCAAAGAACAGGATTCTTTGCGTCAGGCGACCTTGGATCCCTTGTTTGCAAGTAAGGAAGACTATGAAGCTTTCGCAATGCGCCATGCATCTCACCAGGTGGCAAAGCGCGCGGAAGAGAACTATTCCGGCGAAGGCTATTTAGGAATTGATTCCGGTTCCACCACTTTGAAAGTTGTACTTACAGACCCCGAAGGTGCTGTAGTTTATTCAAGCTATCAGTCTAATCAGGGGCGTCCCATCGAAGTGGTAAAAGATGCCCTGATTGAAATGTATAAGAAGCACCCCAACGTTAAAATTATATCTTCCGCAGTAACAGGTTACGGTGAAGATATGATTCGTAATGCCTTGGGTGTGGATTTAGGCGTTGTAGAGACCGTAGCACATTTTACGGCGGCGAAATATTTTATGCCGGATGTAGAGTTTATTATTGATATCGGTGGCCAGGATATGAAGTGCTTTAAGATTCGTAACGGTGCCATTGATAACATTTATCTAAATGAGGCATGTTCCTCAGGTTGCGGTTCTTTCTTACAGACCTTTGCCAATTCCATGAGTTTTGAAATTGATGAATTTGCCAAGCGCGGACTTTTTGCGACCAAGCCTGTGGATTTGGGTTCCAGATGTACTGTTTTCATGAATTCATCTGTAAAACAGGCGCAGAAGGAAGGCGTAACCGTAGAGGATATCTCGGCAGGTCTTTCCATTAGTGTTGTAAAGAATGCATTGTACAAGGTTATCCGTGTGCATAGCGCGGATGAACTGGGTAAAAGAATTGTGGTGCAGGGCGGCACTTTCCAGAACGATGCAGTGCTTCGTGCCTTTGAAAAAGAGATGGGTGTAGAAGTTATTCGACCGGATATTGCCGGTATGATGGGTGCTTACGGCGCGGCATTGTATGCCTGTGATATTGCAAAAAAGAAGAAATCTGAAAAAGTTTCGGAAATTTTAGATAAAGAAGCATTGGAGAATTTTACTTATACCACAAGAAACATTACCTGTAAGGGCTGTAACAACCATTGTAGCCTTACGGTAAATGATTTCGGTAACGGCCGTAAATTTATCGGCGGTAACCGCTGTGAAAAGCCTGTGACCAAGAAGGAGCAGGATGATTCGTTAAATCTCTATGAGTATAAGTTAAAACTTCTATCAGAGTATCAGCCGGATGAAAGTAAGACCAAAGGGGTAATCGGTTTGCCCATGGGCCTTAATATGTATGAGATGTTGCCTTTCTGGCATGCATTTTTCACATCTTTAGGTTATCAGGTAAAAACATCAGGCTTTTCGAATCGTGAACTTTACTTAAAGGGGCAGGGAACCATTCCTTCCGATACGGTTTGTTTCCCGGCAAAGCTGGTACACGGCCATATTATGAAGTTAATTGAGATGAACGTGGATACCATCTTTTATCCTTGTATGACCTATAATTTCGATGAAAAGAAGGGTAAAAACCATTATAACTGTGCTGTAATTGCCGGCTATCCTGAGGTGATTGAGGCCAATACGGTGCATTTCGGAGATATCAAGTATATCTATGAATATGTGGGACCACACCAGCGAAACAAGTTCCCCGGTAAAATGCATGAGATTCTAAATCGCACCCTTGGCACATTTACTAAAGCTGAGGTGAAGAGGGCAAGCGACCTTGCTTATAAAGAGTATGCGGCATTTACCAAGAAGGTAGAGAAGCAGGCGCAGGTGATTATGGAAGAAGCAAGAAAGCAGGATAAAAAGATTGTTCTTCTTGCGGGCAGACCTTATCATGTTGACCCTGAAATCAATCACGGTATCCATAAGTTAATTGCGGCCCTTGGTTTTGCGGTAATCACAGAAGATTCCGTAGCATCCCTGGTGCCGAAGTTTGATGTAAATATCAGAAATCAGTGGACCTACCACGCAAGACTGTTTGCGGCTGCCAAATATGTAACCATGCAAAAAGATGTTTATATGGTGCATTTGGTTTCTTTCGGTTGCGGTTTGGATGCCATTACGTCTGATGAAACCAGAGAAATTCTGGAGACTGCAGGTATGCTTTATACCCAGTTAAAAATCGACGAAGTTACCAATTTAGGAGCGGTTAAAATCCGCTTGAGAAGTTTGCTTGCGGCAATCGAGCAAAAAAAGGAGGATTAGTTTTTTGGAACAGAATAAAACCCATTACAGACCCAGGGTGAAATTTACCAAAAAAATGAAAAAAGAATATACCATTTTGTGTCCTATGATGGCACCGATTCATGCTTCTATCATTCTTCCTGTTTTTGCTAAAGAAGGATTGAATGTTAAAATTATCGAAAGCGGCGGAGCGGAAGCCATCGAAAAAGGCTTAAAATATGTGCACAATGATTTGTGTTATCCCGGCGTATTGGTTACCGGACAGATGATTAACGCTGTGGAAAGCGGTAAATATGACCCCGATAAAATCGCTATGGTTATTACCCAGTCCGGCGGCGGTTGCAGGGATTCAAACTATATCAATTTAATGCGTAAATCTATGGAGCGCGCGGGTTACTCCCAGATTCCTTTTATCTCTGCAAATATTTGGGGTATGGAATTGAATTCCGGTATTGATATCTCCATTCGCGGTTATCGTATGCTTTTATCCGCATTGATGTACGGCGATATGATGATGATTGCGGCGAACCAGGTGCGTCCTTACGAAGTAAATAAGGGCGATGCGGATCGTATGATGCAGAAGTGGACCGCTTATTTCGGTGAGCGTTATACCAAGGGCAAAGGTTACAGCCATAAAGAAATTAAGAAGAATATCCGTACAATGCTTCAGGAGTTTGCAGACATTGAGGTGAAAAAGGTTCCCAAGGTAAAAGTTGCCGTAGTAGGGGAATTATATTTGAAATACTCTGAGCCTGCAAATAACGGTTTGGAACAGTTTCTTCGTGGCCAGGATTGTGAAACGTATTTCCCCAGTGTTTTAGGCTTTGGTATTTATAAAACCAACGGCGCCCTGGAAGACCTGCGTCTTTATGGCGGTAAGCCTATGAAACGCCTGATTCTCGAAATTGCAATGAAATATATGTTCCATATGGAAAATATGATGATTAGCATTATGGAAGAGTTTGACTGTTTTGTGGCACCGGAGCGTGTGGAAGTATTAAAGAAACGTGCAGAAGGTATTATTAATACCGGAAACAGTATGGGTGAAGGCTGGTATATCGCGGCAGAAATGATGGAGTTCGTGGCACACGGATACGAAAATGTAATCTGCGTACAACCTTTTGGTTGCCTTCCCTGTCATGTGTCTGTTAAGGGTATGCTGAATAAAATACGACGCATTGAACCTAAGTTAAACGCTGTGGACATTGAGTATGATCCCGGCGCAACCAAGGTAAATCAGGAAAATCGTATTAAGTTAATGCTTTCCGTTGCAAGAGAGAATATGAAAAAAGAATAGATAAGTATATTGTATGAGTAGTATATAAGATAAGAACGTATGAAGATTCAACAGAAAAATTATCACATAAGATAAGGAAGACCGTTATGAGCGACAAAAAATCAAAGGTAAGTAATATATACCAATTAGACGGGCGAGTTCCCTTGTTAAAAGCCATCCCGTTTGGAATTCAGCACATTTTAGCAATGTTTGTTGCAAATTTAACACCCATCACGATTATTGCAGCGGCCGGAGGTTTGCCACAGAATGAGATTGCAATGTTACTTCAGAATGCGATGTTTGTTGCGGGAATAGCGACATTAATACAGTTATATCCACTTTGGAAGGTCGGTTCCAAACTTCCGATTGTAATGGGCGTGAGCTTTACCTTTGTTACGGTATTAAGTACGGTTGCTGCTAATTACGGATATCCTACTGTAATTGGTGCAGTGCTGGTAGGCGGTATTTTTGAAGGTACGCTGGGGTTGTTTGCAAAATATTGGAGAAAGATTATATCTCCCATTGTTGCGGCTTCCGTCGTTACTGCGATTGGATTTTCGCTTTTAACAGTAGGAGCAAGATCTTTTGGCGGAGGTTACGCAGAAGATTTTGGTTCTTTGAAAAATTTGATACTTGGCACAGTTACTCTGGTTACCTGTCTTGCATGGAATTGTTTTGCAAAAGGGTATTTGAAACAGCTTGCTGTTCTGGTTGGTTTGATTGTAGGATACATAGTTGCCATTTTTATGGGGAAGGTTGATTTGTCGGTGATTCTTGCAGATGGTTTTATATCGTTGCCAAAGATATTACCTTATATTCCTAAATTTAACTTATCTGCGATTTTCTCCGTATGTATTATTTATTTGGTATCTGCGGCAGAAACAATTGGTGATACGTCAGCAATGGTCGCAACTGGGTTAAACAGGGAGATAAAAGATGAGGAGATTTCCGGTTCGCTGGCCTGCGACGGTTATTCGTCTGCGATATCTTCGTTGTTTGGTTGTCCGCCGGTTACATCTTTTTCACAAAATGTAGGCTTGATTGCCATGACCAAAGTTGTGAATCGTTTTACAATTATGACAGGTGCGGCTTGTATGATTATCGCAGGATTGCTTCCACCGGTAGGAAACTTTTTTGCATCACTTCCGGAATCCGTTTTGGGCGGTTGTACCATTATGATGTTTGGCACCATTCTTACTTCCGGTATGCAAATGGTAGCCAAAGCAGGTTTTAATCAAAGAAACATTACGATTGCGGCACTTTCCCTGGCCATTGGTATCGGGTTTACCACAGCAAGTGAGATTGGCCTTTGGCATATTTTTCCAAAAATGATACAGTCTGTTTTTTCGGCAAATGTAGTGGCGGTTGTTTTTGTTGCTTCCATTATTTTGAATATGGTATTGCCGAAGAATATGGATATTGAAAAAACGAATGAATCATAAATTCGAAACATAAAAGGAGCAACGGAAGATGAACTTTTTAGAAGAAAAGATTGTAAAAGACGGAATTGTAAAAGAGGGCAATGTTCTTAAGGTAGACAGTTTTTTGAATCATCAGATGGATATTGAGTTGTTTAATCAGATGGGAGCAGAGTGGAAGAAACGTTTTGCCGGTAAAAATATTAATAAAATTCTTACCATTGAGGCTTCGGGCATCGGAATTGCCTGTATAGCGGCGCAGCATTTTGGCGTGCCTGTAGTATTTGCAAAGAAGTCCAAAAGCATAAATCTTGAAGGCGAAATGTACACTGCAGAAGTGGAATCTTTCACCCATAAAAATAAAAATAAGGTAATTGTGTCTAAAAAATTTCTGAATGAAAATGATCACGTTTTATTGATTGATGATTTTTTGGCGAACGGTTGTGCATTGCAGGGATTGATTCAGATTGTACAGTCTGCTGGTGCAACAGTAGAGGGAATCGGTATTGCCGTAGAAAAAGGTTTTCAGAGCGGCGGAAAAATCATCCGAAATTTAGGATATCAGTTGGAATCTTTGGCAATTGTGGAATCTATGGATTGGGAAACGGGAAGTATTACATTTAGAGAAGAGTAGCGAGTTTAAAATGACAGAGAAATGTTTCTCTGTCATTTTTATATTAACTGTAGTATTATAAATACAAAATATTGTGTGGGTAAAAAGTATGTTAGATATTATAATCGTTGAAGACAATAAAGAAATCGGCACCTTACTCTGTGATTTCTTAAGAAAAGAAAATTATGTGGTAAGTATTGCGGATACAGGGGAAAAAGCCTTGGCGTTGTATGAAAAGTACGGTGCCAAGTTAATTGTGCTGGATATTATGCTACCCGGTATGGATGGCTTTGCGGTTTGTTCCAAAATCAGAGAGACGTCCAATACTCACATTTTAATTGCCAGCGCAAAGGTGGAGAAGAATGACAAATTAAAAGGTTTGAATCTCGGAGCGGACGATTATATTGAGAAGCCTTACGATATTGATATTTTAATTGCCAAGATAAAAGGCATTTTTAAGAGAAAATACGGACAGGAAGAAATCGTGGAAGGTAATCTTTGTCTAAATACCGTACAACAGAGCTTATTTGTGGACGGACAGAAAAAAGATATTACCGAAAAGGAATTCGAGCTGTTAAAACTTCTGATTGAAAATAAAAATGTTACAATGAAGAAAGAATACCTATTCAATACGGTTTGGGGAAGTGACAGTGACTCAGAGTTACAGACTTTGACGGTACATATCAAGTGGCTTCGTGAGAAGATTGAAGAAGAGCCGAAGAAACCGAAACATATTATTACGGAGTGGGGAGTAGGATACAGATTTGAATAGATTTAAAGGCTTTGTTTGTTTGATTTTAATCATAGAGGTTGTTTTGGTTTTGCTTTGTAACGGAATCTATATTCATCAAAGCCAAAGTGATACAGGGCGTCTTTACCGCGTGGAAACTGCCCGCGTGGCAAGAGAAATTGAGGAGCAAAACTTAACGGTGGAACAGGTTGAGGCAATGGATTTATCCGCCTATGAAACCCTTGTAAAAGTTACTGTTTTTCGTCCGGAAGAGACCTGCAACAATGACTATGTGGTAGAAGAAATCAACGACAATTTATATCGAATTGAATATAGGGCTAACCGGCAAAGCAATATTATGATTTGGACGAACCTTGCGTTGGTTGGAATGATGATTATTACCGTCGCGGTGCTTTTATACGTGTATAGGAAAGTATTGAAACCCTTCCATGCCATGAGCAATTTATCTTACGAACTTGCCAAGGGTAATTTATCTACCCCTGTAAAAGAAGAAAAGAGTAAGTTGTTCGGACGTTTCCTTTGGGGCATGGATATGCTTCGTGAGAAGCTGGAAGATAATAAAGAGAAGGAACTGGAATTCCAAAAGGACCGTAAGACCTTGATTCTTTCTTTATCTCACGATATCAAGACCCCTTTGTCATCTATCGAATTGTACTCCAAGGCTCTGGCGGAAGATTTATATGATACGAAAGAGAAACGTGATGAGGCCCTGCAGGGAATTGCACGAAATGTCAAGGAAATCAAAGGCTATGTAGATGAAATTGTAACTGCGTCAAGAGAAGATTTCCTAAATTTGGAAGTGAAGAATGGCGAAGTGTATTTGTCTGCAGTAGTTGATTCGATTCAAGCGTATTACCGGGAGAAATTGTCGGTAGTTCATACGGATTTTACGGTGGAGAGCTTTGACGAATGTCTCTTAAAAGGCGATCAGAACCGTTTAATTGAAGTTCTTCAGAACATTATGGAGAATGCCATCAAATACGGTAATGGGCGAAGTGTCCGCATTACGTTTGAGGATGAAGAAGACTGCAAGTTAATTCATATTGAGAATTCCGGCAATGAGTTAAAAGATGAGGAACTGCCGAATCTATTTGATTCTTTTTACAGGGGAAGCAACAGTCACGGTGTGAAAGGAAACGGACTTGGATTGTATATCTGTAAGACGCTGATGCATAAAATGGACGGAGAAGTCTATGCCAAGAGTGGTGAAGAGAGTTTTACGGTGACGGTAGTTGTAAGGAAGGCGTAAGGTTTGCTTAAAAATATGTAATTTAGCGAACTTCAGAGCCACATTCGCAAAATCGCCTCTGCGAGGCTTTTCTTTTGCTCATGTATGGCTTCTCGCCATATGGATGTATGTAAACAGGTCGTTGTAAGCAAGCTTACACGACCTGTTTCTTACATCCGCATGGTTCTGAAGTTCGGCATTTAATGATTATTTAATAATTTCTCTTGTATGATGAGTTCAGAACAAGAGAAAGGAGTTACGAAATGATATTTCATATCTTAAAAAATGATTTAAAAAGAAAAAAGACAATGAACATAATTCTCTTTTTGTTTATTGTATTGGCAACCATGTTTGTGGCCAGCGGTATCAATAACGTGATTACCGTAATGAACGGCACCGATTATTATCTGGATAAGGCCGGTGTGGGCGATTTTATGATCATAACCATGGGTGAGGGTGCGGTTGGTGCCCTTGATGAGATGCTGGAAACGGAAGACACAATAGAAGATTATCGCTTGGAACCTGTAGTGTTTGGTTCCGGAGCTGATTTTAGAACACAGGATGGTAAAGAAGTAGAGTGTAGTAATACGACGCTTTATCAGTCCATTGATGATTCAGCGATTACATTTTTTGATATAGATAATGAACCGATTACGAATGTAAAACAGGGGCATATTTATGTAAAGGGTAGTTTTATGGAAGATAACGGATTAGAGCCCGGCGATGTAATTTGTTTTGAACATAGCGGAACAGAACTTGAATTTATTATTGATGGAATAGCAAAAGATGCACTTTTTGGTTCTGAATTTATGGGTAATGCACGATTTATAATGAGTGAAGAAGATATGAATACAATTCTTCAGAATGAAGAAATTGTTAATAATTACAGCGGTGAAATTTGCTATATTGATACGAATGATTTAGGGGCAGTAAAGTCGGCAATGACAAAAGTTTCCAATGTGGCATTTGACGGGACTCGCGCAGTTATTAAAACCACTTATGTAATGGATATGATTCTTGCTTTTATCGTACTTATATTAAGCGTGTGTCTTATTATTGTGTCCTTTGTAGTACTGAAATTCACTATTACATTCACGATTTCAGAAGAATATCGTGAAATCGGTGTTATGAAGGCAATCGGGTTATCCAACGGTAAAATCAGAAGTTTATATATTGCAAAATATTTGATGCTTGCCATTGCAGGTGCAATCTGCGGTTTCTTTGCAAGCATTCCATTCGGGGAACTTTTACTGGATTCTGTTAACAAAAAGATGATGCTTGGAAATGACAATGCAATCCTTGTAAATGCATTGGGTGCTGTTTTGGTCGTGTGCATTATTGTCTTCTTTGCATATCTTTGTACCGGTAAAGTAAAAAAGTCTACTCCGGTAGATGCAATCCGCAATGGACAGACCGGAGAACGATATAAAAACAAAGCTGTATTACGAATTCAGAAATTTCCGGCAGGAAATGCCATTTTTATGGCATTGAATGATATTCTTAGCAACCCCAAAAGATATCTGACTATTATGATTTCCTTCAGTCTTTGTACCTTGTTTGTGTTAATGCTGGTAAATACTACGGCAACCATGAAAAGTCCGAATCTTCTGAATACATTGGTAACAGAGAGTCATTTATACGTTGACAGTGCTTCGGCGATGATGGATTTAATGACCGGCACAAAAGAAGATTTCCAAAATGTACTGAATGAAAAAGAAGAGGAACTTCAAGAAGCCGGAATGCCCGCCACTCTTAGCGTTGATGTAAGGTATAAATATTCTATGACAGTTGACGGAAAGGATTATGCTTTTAGTTGCCAACAGGGATTAGATACCAAAGATGAGGAGTATGAATATTTGGAAGGCGTTGCACCCGAAAATAAATATGAGATTGCAATTACACCACAGATTTCTGAATTAACCGGTGCCCAAATTGGAGATACAATTATTATTCATTTTGCAGAAGAAGATATAGAATGTATGGTTACTGCATATTATCAGAGCATGAATCAATTCGGTGAAATCATTCGATTACATGAAGATGCGCCTACGGACTTTGGACATTTTTCGTCAATAATGGCAATTCAGATTGATTTCTTGGATGAACCTACGGAAGATGAAATAGAGCTTCGTAAAGAACATGTAAAAGAGTTTTTTGATGATGCAGAAATTATGAATGCAACTGAGTATTGTATTAACTGTACGGGAGTAGCAGGCACCTTGGAAAGCGTGCAGTTCTTATTACTCGGTATTACATTGGTTGTAGTAATTCTTGTAACGATCTTAATGGAAAGAAGTTTTATTGCAGATGAAAAGAGTCAGATTGCCATTTTAAAAGCAATCGGTTTTAAAGACAGTGCGATTATTAAGTGGCATGTATGCCGATTTGGATTGGTAGGATTGATTGCGGTAGTATTTGCAGCAGCACTTTCCATTCCCATGACGGAACTTTGTATTACACCGATTTTTGGAATTATGGGGGCGGTTGATGTAGACTTCAACATCGACCCGTTACAGATTTTCTTGCTGTATCCGGGAATTGTACTTGGAATGACGGTGGTAGTGACCTGGATTACGGCACTGTATACAAAGTCAATCAAGAGTAGCGACACAGCAAATATTGAGTAAAAGGCATCGAAAGCATATCTGTAATATATCATTAAGATTATGTGCAAAAACTAATTTGGAGGAAAATGAAATGGCAGTTTTAGAAGTAAAAGATTTGTGTAAAACTTACGTTGTAAATAAAAGACAGAATAATGTATTAAAGAATGTGAATTTTAAGGTGGAAGATGGTGAAATGGTAGCGATTATGGGGCCTTCCGGTTCCGGCAAATCCACACTTTTATATGCGGTATCCGGAATGGACGGTGCTACAGGCGGAAGCGTTGTATTTGACGGTAAGGATATTACTAAGTTAAAAAGCAACGAATTGGCGTCTTTGCGTCTGGATGAGATGGGTTTTATCTTTCAGCAGATGTATATGATGAAGAATTTGACGATTTTAGATAATATTGTATTGCCCGCAATGGAAAGTAAAAAGACCAGTGAAAGCAAAAAAGAGAAGACCAAACGTGGTGAAGACTTAATGCGTAAACTTGATATTATCGAAGTAGCAGACAACGATATTAATGAGGTGTCAGGCGGACAGTTGCAGAGAGCCTGCATTTGCAGAAGTATGATTAATAAGCCAAAGGTTTTATTTGCAGATGAGCCTACAGGTGCCTTAAACAGAACCGCATCCAATGAAGTAATGAAGGAATTGGTGAAGTTAAATGAAGAAGGAACCACCATTATGATGGTAACTCACGATGCCAAAGTGGCGGCAAAGTGTTCTCGCGTGTTGTACATTGTGGATGGTAATATCAAGGGCGAGTATAACAGTCCGAAAGAAAAAGACGTTCAGGAGAAAGACCGTGAGAGAATGTTAAATAACTGGCTGATGGAACTTGGCTGGTAAGATAAGAAATGGCAGGGATATGGTTTCTATGTTCCTGTCATTGCTTTTTTATGCGTTTGTAAATATAATAATTAAGTAAATTACATTTGGTTATGATAATGGTAAGAGGATTTACTACTGTTTGCATAAAAGGATTGGAGACGCTATGGAATTCTTAAGATTTTTGGAAGGTATAAGAACGCCTGTCGGAGATGCTTTTTTCTCTGCGGTAACGCATATGGGAGAAGAAACGATTTTTATATTGGTTGGACTTCTTTTCTTTTGGTGCATCGATAAAAAGAAAGGCTATTATATTCTTTTCGTAGGTTTTATAGGGATGGTTGCGAATCAGTTTCTCAAACTTTGGTTTCGGGTTCCAAGACCTTGGGTAAAAGACCCAAACTTTACTATTGTGGAGAGCGCGAGAGCTGAGGCCACAGGTTATTCGTTCCCCAGTGGGCACACGCAGACTTCGGTTGGTATGTACGGAAGCGTAGCAAGAGCTTGTAAAAACATTTGGGTGCGCATCGGTTGTATGCTTTTGTGTATCCTGGTTCCGTTGTCCAGAATGTATCTCGGTGTACATACGCCGGCAGATGTGGGCGTATCCATAGTAATCGCGTTGGTGTTGATTTTTGGATTATATCCCATCATCGGAAAAGTACTTGAGAAACCGAAATATATGCGCTGTTTTTTAGGCGTGTTGATTATTATTGCAATTGCATTCTTGGCATTTGTATTGTTGTATCCTTTCCCTGCAGACATTGATATCCATAACTACGAAAGCGGTGTAAAAAACGCTTATAAAATTCTCGGCTGCATCGTTGGTTTATGGCTTTCTTATGAGATAGATATTCATTATACGAATTTTGAAACCAAGGGTATTTGGTGGGTACAGATACTGAAATTAGTGCCGGGACTTTTGATTCTGCTAGCAATTAAGTCAGGGTTAAAAGAACCGCTGTATGCGTTATTGAACGGCAGTTTTATCGCGGATGGAATCCGATATTTTCTGATTACGGCAGTGGCCGGCGGAGTATGGCCAATGACTTTTAAACTGTGGAATAAGTTAGATAAGAAAGCGAAGAAATAAAAGATAGCGGAATAAAAGAATAGTACGTAATAAATGATAGCGATATAAAAGAAGTGTATGAAATAAAAGAGACCGGAGATAAAAAAGATTATCTTCGGTCTTTTAAAATGCTTATTTATTGACAAAACAATGAATGATTATTTTCCCAACTGCCAGAACGCTACGGCACTTGCAGCGGCAACATTCAAGGAATCTACATCGTGGGACATAGGGATTTTAACCGTATAATCGCAGTTTGCAATGGTAGTGGTGGCGAGCCCGTCGCCTTCTGTACCAAGAATAATCGCCAGTTTATCTTCGGACATAAGCACAGCATTATCAATGCTTACGGAATTATCATCTAACGCCATTGCGGCGGTTTTAAAACCTAATTCTTTTAACAGGCGTATGCCGTCTTTGGGCCATACGCTGTTTTTATTTTCAATGAATGTCCAGGGAATCTGGAAAACTGTACCCATACTGACGCGAAGGGCACGGCGGTATAAGGGGTCACTGCATCCTTTGGTTAAAAGCACCGCATCCATATTAAGTGCTGCGGCAGAACGGAAGATTGCGCCCACGTTGGTTGGGTTAACTACATTTTCAAGAATTGCGATGCGTCCGGCCTTGGCACAGATTTCTTCCACGGTAGGAAGGGTAGGACGATACATTGCACATAACATACCGCGGGTTAGCGCAAAACCTGTTAAATTCACTAAGACATCATAATCAGCAGTGTAAACAGGAATATTACCGCACCTTGTAATGATAGGGGCGGCTTCGCCTTCGATGTGCTTTGTTTCTACCAGTATGGATACGGGACTATAGCCCGCGTTCAAAGCGCGTTCAATTACCTTGGGACTTTCTGCTATAAAAAGTCCGGGTTTCGGTTCATAAAGGCGCATTAACTGCACTTCGGATAATCTTGCATAAATATCCAGTTCAGGTGTATTAAAATCTGTGATTTGTATAATGTTTGCCATGGTTGTGTCTGCCTTTTTACAGTAAATAAATTATTTTGAACAGCATATTATCGAACTAAAAATCAATATATAAATATTATAGTGTTGAACAAAGACAGTGTCAATTTTATAAAAATTTTATGCGTTAGAATACGAATAATCATAGCTTTTTATTGACAACCTTTTATGAGGAATTTATAATTTTTTATGTAAAAAAGACCATCATTTTATGAATTAAATCCGGATGGCCATGGGAGGATAAAGAAATGGCAAAATATTTTCAGCCTGAGATTGAATGCGCTTCCTTGGATGAGATGCGTGCAATCCAGAATGAGAAACTTGTAAAACAGGTAAAACACGTATATGAGAACGTGGAATATTACCGTAATTTAATGGACGAAAAGGGCGTAAAACCCGAAGATGTCCAGTCAATCGATGACTTACATAAGTTACCTTTTTTGACAAAAGCAGATTTAAGAGATGCTTATCCTTACGGACTTCTCGGTGCAGACTTAAAAGATTGTGTGAGAATTCATTCAACCAGCGGAACGACAGGACGTCGCGTAGTTGCTTTTTATACACAGAACGATATTGATATGTGGGATGACTGCTGTGCAAGAGCCATTACGGCTGCAGGCGGAACCAACGAGGATGTATGCCAGGTTGCATACGGCTATGGCTTGTTTACCGGCGGTTTTGGATTAAACGGCGGTTCACAGAAGGTAGGTTGCTTAACACTTCCTATGTCTTCCGGTAATACAGAGCGTCAGATTCAGTTTATGCAGGATTTGCATTCTACCATTATCTGCTGTACACCTTCTTATGCAGCATATATCGGTGAAACCGTAAAAGAAATGGGACTGAAGCCCGAAGACCTTGATTTGAAAGCCGGTATCTTTGGTGCGGAACCCTGGACAGAAGAAATGCGTCGTGACATCGAGAAGTCTCTCGGAATTAAGGCATATGATATTTATGGTTTAACAGAAAGTACCGGACCGGGTGTTGCTTTTGAGTGTGAAGAGCAGACCGGTATGCATATTAATGAAGATCACTTCCTTGCAGAAATCATTGACCCTGAAACAGGAGAAGTACTTCCCGAAGGAAGCAAGGGTGAGTTGGTATTTACCAACCTTGATAAAGAAGGTTTTCCCCTTCTTCGTTACCGTACAAGAGATATTTGTATTCTTTCTAGAAAGAAATGTTCCTGCGGACGTACTTTGATTAAGATGGCAAAGCCTATGGGTAGAAGCGATGATATGATGATTATCCGTGGTGTTAACGTATTCCCTTCACAGATTGAAACAGTTCTCTTGAAGGAAGGTTATACTTCAAACTACTTAATCGAAGTTGACCGTGTAAACAATACCGATACGTTGGATGTATCTGTTGAACTTGCACCCGATCAGTTTACAGATACCATGAAGGATTTGGCTGCAAAAGAAAAATCTCTGGCAAACGCAATGAAGATTATGCTTGGCGTAAATCCTAAGGTACATCTCGTGGCACCCAAGACCATTACCAGAAGCGAAGGTAAGGCTGTCAGAGTAATTGATAGAAGAAAGCTTCATGATTAAATAAAAGGGGGTTTTAAGAATGAGCGTAAAACAGATTTCTATTTTTATTGAAAACAAGAAAGGTAAGCTTGCACAGGCAACCAAGTTTATTGCAAACCATGACATTAACTTAAGAGCATTGTCCATCGCAGATACACAGGATTTCGGTATTCTTCGTATTATTTGTGAAGAACCCGACAAAGCGAACGAAGTATTAAGAGAGGGCGGATTCCTTACTACAACCACCAAGGTACTTGCAGCACCGATTTCCGATGAACCCGGAAGCCTTGCATCTATCCTTGAAGTGCTTTCTGAATCGAACGTTATGGTAGAATACACCTATGCTTTCCTTTCCGAAAAGCATGGCGCGTATATGATTCTTCGCGTAGATGACAATCAGATGGCAGCGGCAGCTTTGGCAGGCGCAGGCATTAAGACTGTTGATCAGGAAGATTTATTTTAATTCTTGACAAATGGAAAAATTTAACTTACACTTTAAGCAAGTTATGAGGGAGTAATCAGTACATTTGTTAGAATGTATTGTAATTATCGTCAGTACGGTGCGAATATTGCACCCGGTAATACATGAAATGGTGAGACTCACAACCGGCAGAATGCCGGTAGTGGGTCTTTTTAATTTCATAGGAGAACCTATGAAATTAAATTATATGCGCAGCTTGCGGAACTGTAATTTGTTGCTACGCAACACCGCTCGCGCGCGAAGAGTTTGTGTTCAAACTCTTATTTGGAAGCAAGAGAAAAGAAAGCGACAGCGATTATGGAGGATCAAATATGGATGACAAAACCGCATTAAAACTCGCGAAGAAGTATATTAAAAGAAAGCCCATGCCCAGTAGTTTGGAGAAGGAATTTAAGAAACAAGGATTGTGTGATTTGTTACCGTCGGTTTATCAAAGAACTGCTGAATTATTACAAGACAATAAAAATGCAAGTGTAGCAGTGATGCAACATTTAAAACAAATTCTTCCAAGTATCGCCTTTTATGAAGCACTTCTTGCGAAGGAAGGAAACCAAGAGAGGGCACTGGCATTATACGAAGACTGGTGTTTTATCAAAATAAAGAAAATGGCCAAAATAATTCCTGTGACAATGAAAATTCCGGGTTTATATAAAAAAGCACCGAACATAATGCGTAAAATGTTGGATAGTATGTTTGGAGAAAAGGCAGGATTTCAGTATTGTGAAAAGGAAATCCGGAATGGTTTTGCGGTAGATATGACAGTTTGTCCTTATGTCGTGACCTGTAATAAATACGGTTGTCCGGAAATTGTACAGTTCTTCTGTAAAAGTGATGACATTACATACGGTAACATGCATCCGAAACTTATCTGGGGCAGAACGAAAACCCTGGGAATGGGTGGAGAATGTTGTGATTTTAATTTGTATATAAAAGAAGATTAATTAAATTTTACAAATAAATAATCATATAGATTGAAAGATGGGAGAATAGGAATATGTTACTTATTATTGAAGGCTTAGCTATGTGTTTTATTTTATTGATGATTTGTGTTGTAGGTACTGCGAACGGACCTGTGGGATGTGTATACTTTTATGAGCCGGATGTGCAGGAAAGGGTTGTGGAACTTGGGCTTACAACCAAGGCAAAGATTAAGAAAGATTATGCATTGGCCGGTGTTTTCCTGTTTGTTCCGATTCTGGTATTTGTTCCAGCGATGGTATATTTTATCAATGGTGCAAGAGGATTTATGGATATTTTTGTGCAGATAACCGTTATTTTAATGATTATGGGATTATTCGACCGTATTTTTATTGACTGGTTTTGGGTAGGTAAAACCAAGGCTTGGATGATTCCCGGTACGGAAGATTTGATGCCCTACATTCCTAAGAAAACATTAATAAAGAAATGGGTGGGAACAGTGGTTGGCTATCCGATGATAGCGGCTGTTTTAGCAGGTATATTGTCGTTGTTTTAAAATGAAAGATATAAGAGAGGTATCTATGGACGGCGTAAATAAAACCTTATACATTCCCTTGTACGGCAAGGCGAAAGTCAGTAAAAAGAACATTATTCTAAAAGATCCGACAGCGGAGCATATTTGGGCGCAGCAAAGCTTCCTGTTAAAAGGGAAATCCAAGTCTAAGTGGCTTGCATATTACATGGGCATGCGTGCATGGGTGTTTGATGAGTGGCTTCGAGAGATGATGCGAAAATATCCGGAAGCGACCGTGTTACATATCGGTTGTGGGATGGATAGCAGAATTCACAGAGTGGGAGGGGCATATTGCTCCAATGATGTTAACCAACAGGAAGGTATCGATAGTAACGTATCAGAGAGCGCGGTAGCAAAAAGTAAATGGTATGACATTGACTTCGAAGATGTTATAAAAGAACGTAAGAAGTATTATAAAGAAACGGATACTTATCATATGATTGCTTCCGATGCCAGAAATATTGCGTATTTGTCTGAAATGTCCGGAACGGAGGCCATTGTGGTATTGGAAGGTATCAGCATGTATCTAAAACCGGACGAACTGGAGAAGTTAATGGCGGATTTAAACAGTCATTTTACAAGCGTTCATATTCTGATGGATTGTTATACGACCAAGGCTGCTAAGGTATCTAAGTATAAGAATCCGATTAATGATGTAGGCATAACTTTAGTTTACGGTTTGGATGAACCTACGAAATTATCTGAGAATGTTCGCGGGATGAGTAAAGAATCAGATGCTTTTAAATTCATCAAAGAGCATGATATGACGCCGGTAGAAAAAATCAATGAATTAAAAGGTTTGGAGAGGTTTATTTTCAGAAGATTGTTTGCGGGTAAGTTCTCGAAATCGTTGTATCGGATGTATGAGTTTGAGAAATAAACCATATAGGAAGAAGAGTGATTATAAATATTGTTATATTGATTCGATATGTAGTTGAACGAGGAATGCGAAACAAAGGAGAAACAGATGAATTTTTACGAATTTGGAGATGAAACCAACCCGATTATGGTTCTAATTCATGGTGTGATTCAACCATGGAACAGTATGATGGAAGAAATCGAATATTTCCGAGGTGACTATCATATTTATGCAGTAGAATTGAATGGACATACTCAGGATAAGTCTACGGCGTTTAAGTCGTTGGAAGCAGAGGCGAAGGAAATCGAAGAGTTTTTCTTTCAAAAAGGCATAAATCAGGTAGAGGTTTTGTGCGGTTTTTCTATGGGCGGTGCCATAGCACACGTGGTTTGGAAGAATCAGCGTTTGAAAGTGCGCAATTTGATTATGGATGGAGCGCCGCTGGTGCCGTATCCTAAGATGATGGATACTTTTATGACGAAGAATTATCTGGATATTATACATAAGTCTAAGGCGAGGGATGCGAAGACTTTGGAAAATTTCGAGAAGAATTTTCTGCCGAAGAAGTATCTTGATAGTTACTTAAAACTTGCTGATAATATGAGCGATGAGTCTCTTCGTAATATCGTGCATTCGGCGAGTACAAGCGCCTTGTATACCATTATCAAAAATGATAGCAGGATTTTGTATCTCCACGGAACCAAAATGAACGAAATATATTCCAAGAAGTCGGCAAAGTTATTAAAGAAAGCCTATCCGGAGGCGGAGATAATTTGCTATAATGGAAAGGCACATTTGGAATGCGCCATCTATGAGCCGCAAGTATGGTGCAAAGATGTGAGGGCGTTTTTAGAAGAAAGATAAGAAAGCAGGAACATAAAAAATGAATTTAAGTGTAGCATTTTTTATCAAAAACACTATTCTGGGCATTGGTCTCGCAATGGATGCTTTTTCGGTATCTTTGGCAAACGGATTGAATGAACCGAAAATGAAAAAGCCTAAAATGTGTGGTGTGGCAGGTATCTTTGCAACCTTTCAGTTTGCAATGCCTATGATTGGCTGGATTTGTGTATCTACCATCGCAAGACTCTTTAGTGTATTTGAGAAATTCATTCCATGGATTGCATTGATTTTGCTAGGATATATAGGCGGGAAAATGCTTTATGAAGGCATCAAAAATAAAGGTGCAGAAGAGGAGAAGCCGGGAGTTGGTTTGAAAGGCTTACTGGTACAGGGAATAGCCACTTCCATTGATGCGCTTTCCGTTGGTTTTACCATTTCAAGGTACAGCTGTATGGAAGCTTTGCTGGCCTGCCTTTTGATTGGTACGGTTACTTTTATCATATGTTTTGCAGGACTTATCATTGGTAAAAAAGCAGGGACAAAGCTTGCGGGGAAAGCCGGAATTCTGGGCGGCATCATTCTAATTGCGATTGGTTTGGAGATTTGTTTTTACCGATGAGACATCAAAAACGACCGAACAGACAAATTTACACAATTCTCTGTTTTTATCTGCTATGGTGTGATTAGCAAATAAAAACGGAGGAGAAATATATGCAAGAAATTAAAACAACAGAGCTTGTCAAACGATACAAAGATATTACTGCCGTTGACAAGCTCAATTTAGATATTGAACAAGGTGAATTGTTTTCATTGCTGGGCGTAAATGGCGCGGGAAAAACCACAACCATTAAGATGCTAACCTGTCTAACGAAGCCTACTGCGGGTGATGCATTTGTAGGTGGCAAAAGCATTACAAAGGAGCCCAAACTTGTAAAAGAGATGATCGGTGTATCTCCGCAGGAGACCGCCGTTGCACCGAATCTTTCCGTAAAAGAAAATTTGGAACTAATCTGCGGTATTCATGGATTTTCAAAAGAAAAGACAAAAGAAAGGATTGAGAAGCTTGCTACACAATTTTCGCTTAATGAAGTTTTAAAAAGAAAAGCCGGAAAGTTGTCCGGCGGTTGGCAGAGACGTGTAAGCATCGCAATGGCACTGATTAGTGAACCGCAAATCTTATTTTTAGATGAACCTACTCTTGGTTTGGATGTTATTGCAAGACATGAACTCTGGGATGTGATTCGCACCTTAAAAGGAAAAATTACAATTATACTGACTACTCATTACATGGAAGAAGCAGAGGCGCTTTCAGACCGCATCGGTATTATGAGAAGCGGAAGTCTTTTGGCTGTAGGAACAGTAGAAGAATTGAACCGAAAGGCCGGAACCGATGATTTTGAAACAGCTTTTGTGTCTATTGTAAAGGAGGGTGCGTTATGAGAATGATGACTTTTGCCAAAAGATGTACCAAGGAAATTTTAAGAGATCCGCTTAATCTGGCTTTTGGACTGGGATTTCCTTTGGTTTTATTATTTCTTTTGAGTGCGATACAGGCAAATGTTCCTGTGAGTTTGTTTGAAATTAATAAACTGACGCCGGGGATTACTATATTCGGATTGTCTTTTATGACATTGTTTTCGGCAACTTTAGTAGCGAAAGATAGGGAGAGTGCACTTTTACAGAGGTTGTATACAACACCCCTTACCGGATTGGATTTTATTATGGGATATATGCTTCCGATTCTGCCTATTGCCTTGGGTCAGACCGTTATTTGTTATCTTGCTGCGCTTCCTTTGGGATTGACTTTTAGTGTAAATATTATTTATGCTGTTATTGGGATTATTCCCATGGCTATTTTCAATATTGCATTGGGGCTTCTGTGTGGCAGTCTTTTGGGTGTTAAGCAGGTTGGTGGTATTTGCGGTGCATTACTTACGAATCTTTCCGCGTGGCTTTCCGGTGTATGGTTTGATTTAAACCTTGTGGGAGGTTTCTTTGAAAAAATAGCAAATGCACTTCCTTTTCTTCATGCAGTAGAAATGGAAAAGGCGTTATTTAACGGGAATTTTGAGGCTGCAGCTTCACACATTCTGCCGGTACTTGCATACGGTATCGTTGCATCGGTGATTGCTGTGTTCTGTTTCCTTAAGCAAATGAAAAAACAATAAGGATTGAAGACGATGAAATATAAACTGGTAATCGATAAAAAAGCGGAAGAAGAAATTATAGCAATTGTCCATGAACCGTCCTCATTGACACAACAGATAGAGAATCTGGTGTGTAGTTATTCCGGTGCGGACAGCATTATGGGGCATAGGGAAGATGAGATGCGAAAACTGGCATTTAAAGAAGTTGAGTGTATCACTATTGTTGACCGAAAAGTGATTGCCATTGATACTGCAGGTAATCAATATCGCATCCAGGACAGGCTTCGTGATTTAGAGGAAGTTTTACCTTCTTATTTTATCCGTATTAACAAGTCAAGCCTTGCCAATGAGCATCGCATTGCACGTTTTGATGCGGCGTTTAGCGGTGGTGTGGATGCTGTGTTTAGGTGCAGATATAGGGAATATGTTTCCAGACGATGTTTTGCGGAGATTAGAAGGAGGTATGAAGGCAAATGAAAAAGATTATTGAAGAATTCTTTCGTCGTGGTTTGATTGCATGCGGTTTCGGCCCCATTGTTTTGGCGATTGTATATTTGGTTTTGCAGAACAATGGTGCTATTGAGACTCTGACAGTAAATCAGGTCTGTATCGGAATATTTTCCATAACCGCACTTGCTTTTATTGCGGGTAGTATGAATACTCTCTATCAAATTGAGCGTCTGCCTCTGATGGTGGCAATTTTGATTCACGGAGTTGTTTTGTATTTTACTTATTTAGGAACGTTTCTGTTTAACGATTGGCTGAAATTGGGATTGATTCCGTTTTTGATTTTTACCGGTGCTTTTGTGGTTGGCTATTTGGTGATTTGGGTGATTATTTATTCAATTATCAGCAAGAGAGCAGCTACACTTAATATGCTGTTGGAGCAAAAACAGCAGAGTCTGGGAGAAATGTAGAAAACCAGATTTTAAGTTTAAATTGAAATATGACCCCGCCGAATATGGCGGGGTTAAAAAATTTTTAATTTATGTCTTACCATGTTCTTACCCCGTCAATACGGAGAAATCTTGCCCTATCATACACATAAGTTGATAAGGGCCTATCCAGGGCATCAAAGGTATGGGCAGCAACAAGAATCTCAGGTGAGACGGAGGTTATCACCGGCGAATGATAAAAGTGCCCGTCGGCAGTGCCAAGTTGAACGATATCGCCGGGCTGAGCTTCTGCGGCAGATACTTCGCGGGCATAAGGTCCTACGGAGCTATTATGGATTAAAAAGTTATACAGATATCCTACGCCACTCCAGGAGGGACTTCTGTCAGAAGAGGAGCGATAATACCAGCCGAAGGTAGGAGTATAATTCATGACACGGGCACCGGCATAAATACTTTGGGAAGCAAAGTTGGTGCAGTCACCTCCGATTTTTTCAAAATTATAATAAGCAGGATTGCGACTCATAGCCCAATTGCGGGCATAAGCTACAACGGCGGCTCGGTTATAAGGAATTTCACGCATAAGGTCTCCGATTTGCATTTTTATTCTGATTAGTATATATTATATTCATTAAATACGAGAGGTGCGCCTATGTGTGGAATAAATCCGATGAAATAATATATTAATCGGAGGTTAAAATGAATTATAAAATAAGAGAAATGTTACCCTGTGAATATCGCGGTTGAGGTATGGGTACTGCTGATGAGGAGAAACTTTTATGTACTTTGACGATTTTAAATTAAATGATACCATTGAGATAGCACCGGCATTGATAAAGAAAGAAGAAATGCTGGCATTTGCCAAAAGATACGACAATGTTCCATTACATACGGATGAAGAATATGCCAAGAATACCTTTTTTGGTCAATTAATTGCACCGGGCGTTATGTCTTTTATGGCAGTTTGGGCTAATTATCTGGAGGTGGATTTGGTAGGCGAGGAATTAATTGCAGGGAAATCTACCAAAATTGAGTGGTTTAAACCGGTATTTGCAGGAGATGTGCTTACCGGGAAGGCAGTGATTACGAAGTTGACCGAGCGTAATGAGAAAAACGGAATTGTGGAGATTACCTTTTACGTAAACAATCAGAGAGATGAGTTGGTATTAACCGATGTGACAGAGGTTATAGTAAAACGTAAAATACATAAAAAATAAATTGACTTTAACAAAAAAATAATGCACAATAATATTGTGTACATATTTGTACCATAATATTTTACGGACATGCAGAGGGGAGAAAGAAAATGTTAAAAAAAGCACTTGTTATTGTATGCGCACTGTCTGTCTTTATGATGAGCGGATGTAGCATATTAGGTTTAGTCTCAAAGTCAGATTATGAAATGGCGATGGGAGACAGAGATTACTATATGGCTGAATATGAGAGATTAACTTCTGAAAATGAAGATCTTGATACTCAGGTTACAGACTTAACTGATGAAGTTGCAACTTTAGAAACTGAAAAAGCAGAGTTAGAAACTGCTTTGGAAGAAACTTTGGTAGCCTATGAAGCTGCACAGTATCCGGGATTAGATGAAGAAGTTCTTGTTGAGGTTACAGATGATGTTGCAATTAAAGTAAGAATGCCTGAAGATTTTCGTGAGGTAAGAGACGGAGAGTATGAGGCAAAAAGTGATGCGTCATATATTTTGATTGATGTAAGTGATTCCTATGCACCGGAGATGGATTTAACGCAGTCGGAATTTGAAGAAGCTATGGAGTATATGTTGGAGGAATCCGGTTTAAACGTTGAAACCTTTGAGGTTACTCAATTTAAGGATAGTGAAATTAACGGATATGATACATTGTTAATTGAGATGAAGTATTCCATTGAAGGTTTAGAAATTTGGCAGATTCAGTTTATTATTGAAGCAGATGGTTCTTCATGTTCAATTATTTATACCACATCTCCTGATTTGGGTTGGTATGATGAATTTGAGGCCAGTGTAAATTCTATTCAGGTTGGTGTAGCAGAATAAGTAAACGGTAAAGGTGGAATACAAAATGAAAAAAAGATTATTATTTACAGTATGTGCATTGTCAGCTATGATGTTAAGCGGATGCGGATTATTTGTATCTCAGGAAGAGATGGATTCTGTTATTGCAGAGCGTGATTATTATATGGAAGAGTATGATGCTGCTGTAGAAGAGCAGGAATCTTTTGAAACTGAAGTGGAAGATTTGGAAGGGCAGGTCTCTGATTTAGAAGATGCAAATGAAGCATTAAGCAGTGAAATTACTGATTTGGAAGCGCAAATTGAGGAAATGCTGAAAATTACATTGGAAGATTTCTTTGAGGACAGCCCGCAGTATGCTAATGCAATGAATGCTCAAATGGAATTATATAAAGAGACAGAAGCAGATACATATTCTGATCTTGGTTGGAAAGTGGAAGAAAATACTCTTACATTTTGGTATCAGATAAAAGAACAGATTCCTAATGCAGATGAAGCGTGGGATATAATGAAGGAATATATTGATACAAATCAGCTTGCAGGTATGATTGAAGACTTGGAAGAAGAAACAGGAGTAGAAGGTATAGTTGTACAGTATATATATTACAATGCTGATGGTAGTGAAATAGGAACACTTACATATCCTGAAGAATAAAATTAATTAGAATAAAAATACTATCACCCTTATAAACAATAATCGGTTTATAAGGGTGATTTTTTTATTTAGTCCAATTCTGCAATTTCGTTATATAAATCTGCATATCTGCCGTTGGCAGCAATTAATTCCTCATGGGTGCCGCGCTCTACAATATGTCCTTTTTCCAATACCATAATGGCGTTTGCTTTACGAACTGTTGATAAGCGGTGAGCAATTACAAAGGTGGTGCGGCTTTCCATAATAGCATCCATACCTTCTTCAATATGCTTTTCAGTTCTGGTATCTACGGAACTTGTTGCTTCATCCAAAACTAAAATAGGAGCCTTGCTGATAGCAGCTCTGGCAATGTTTAGAAGCTGACGTTGTCCTTGTGAAAGGTTAGCACCGTCACATTCCAATACTGTATCATAGCCTTGTGGCAAATGCATAATAAAAGAATGGGCAGAGGCAATTTTTGCGGCTTGAATTACTTCCTCATCGGTAGCATCTAATCTGCCATAGCGAATATTTTCCCTGACGGTTCCCGTAAAAAGGTGAGTATCCTGTAAAACCATGGCAATATTCTGTCGTAAAAAAGCACGTTCTAAACGTTCAATGGGAATATCATCAATGGTAATTTCTCCGGTCAGATTATCATAAAAGCGGGAGAGTAAGTTAGTTACGGTAGTTTTACCTGCACCGGTAGAACCGACAAAAGCAATTTTTTGGCCGGGTTTTGCGTATAGTGTAATATCATGTAAAACAGTGACTTTGGGAACATAACCAAAGCTTACGTTGTTTAATTTTATATGACCTTTTATTTTGTTTGGTCTTATAGTATTTGTGTCCGGTGTTTCCGGTTCTTCATCTAAAACTTCAAAAATTCGTTCTGCACCTGCAAGAGCAGAGAATACTGTATTCATCTGCATAGATATTTCGTTAATTGGTCTGTTAAAAGAGCGTGTATAATTTAGGGAAATGGTTAAACCACCGATGTCAAATCCCTTAAAAATGACTAAAAGTCCGCCGACGCAGGCAGTAATTGCATAGGATACATTACAAAGCTGGTGGGTTACCGGTCCCATAATGCCTGCCGTGAATTGCGCTTTGATTTGAGCCTCGCATAATTGGTTGTTTAAATATTCAAATTCTTCATTTGCAATTTTTTCGTGGTTAAATACTTTTACTACTTTTTGACCGGAAATGGTTTCTTCTGAAAAAGCATTTAACATACCCAGATTTTTTTGCTGTTGTATATAGGCACTTTGGCCCGACTTGATAATCAACTTACTTGCCAGTGTAAGTAAAGGTGTCATAATGATTGTTATACCACCAAGAAGAGGATTGGTATATAACATCAGAATAATGGTTCCTACGATAGTTATTGCACCGGAAATAATCTGAATTAAAGTGGTATTGAGCATTTCACCGATGGCGTCCACATCGTTGGTAAAACGGCTCATAATATCTCCGGTAGCATGTGTATCATAATAACGCATAGGCAATGTTTGCAGTTTGCGATATAAATCGTTTCGCATGTGTTTTAAAGCATTTTGCGAAACGGTTAACATAATACGTTGCTGCGCATATTGACTGATAACTGCTACGGCATATATTGCTGCCATTATAAGAAGTCCAAGCCCCAGTCCCTCCAGTCGTGATATAAGACTGGAATTGTCCGGAGAGTAGTATATAAAACCATTCATAATAGGTCGTAAAAGATAGGAAGCTACTAAATTTGCCAAGGTAAAAAGAATGGCAAAACTGACTGCCGCTATAAAAAGATAAGCTTCTTTTGATAGATAGGAAAGCAATCTTTTAATTGTTTTCCACGTGTTTTTGGGCTTTCCGGTTGCTCCTATATTGCCGCGCTTACCGGTTACATTTATGGTAGCGGATGAAGACCCCGATTCGTTTTTGGCGGAGGAACCGTATTTGGCAGCAAGACGATTTTGTGTTTTAACATCCATGTCCTAATCCTCCTTATCTTTCTGGGAATAATATATTTCCTGATATTCAGAACAATTCTGAATCAGTACTTTGTGGGTATCAAATCCTACAACTTTTCCCTCATCTAAGACTATAATACGGTCTGCGTCCATAATGGAGGATATGCGTTGGGCAATAATTAATTTGGTAACTCCCGGAAGTTCTTCACGAAATGCTTTGCGAATAGATGCATCTGTGGCATTGTCAACTGCTGAGGTTGAATCGTCAAGTATAATGATGCGGGGCTTTTTTAATAAAGCTCTCGCAATACAAAGTCTTTGTTTTTGACCGCCGGACAAATTAACGCCGCCTTGACCCAGTTCTGTTTCATATCCTTCAGGGAAGCCTGATATAAAAGCATCCGCCTGCGCAACAGAGGCGGCATGTCGGACTTCTTCATCGGAAGCATTTTCATTTCCCCAACGTAAGTTTTCTGAAATAGTCCCGGCAAATAGCGTGTTTTTTTGTAAAACCATGGCAATGCTGTCTCGAAGGTTAACAAATGAAAGTTCTTTTACATTTATGCCATCTACCAAAACTTCGCCTTCATTGGCATCGTAAAGTCTTGGGATTAAAGAAACCAAAGTACTTTTACCGCTTCCGGTGGAACCTACAATACCAACAAGTTCACCTGCATTAATTTTTATATTAACGTCTTTTAATACATAATCTTTATTATCCTTAAAATATTTAAAGCATACGTTTTTGAATTCAATTTCTCCGTTTTTGATTTTTTTATCGGCATGTGAGACATTCGTATCTGACAATTCCACAACTGTTTCCAAAACTTCACAGATACGTTTATCGGAAGCTGCAGCACGGGTTCCCTGCAGAATAATGTTTGCAAGAAAAGTTAAGGCGGTAAGAATCTGGGACAGATATGTAATAAAAGCGGTTAAGGTACCAAGTTCCATATCGCCTACCATGATTTGTCTGCCGGAAATCCAAACAACAGCCAGTGTTGTTATGTTAACTGCAAGAGCGGAAACCGGTTGCATTAGAAGCATTACTTTAAGGGCAGAAGTACTTTTATAAACCAAATCATCATTCACCATACCAAAGCCTTTGATTTCATATTCTTCCCTGACAAAGGACTTAATTACTTTTATATTTGTGATGGTTTCACCGATGTCATTGTTTAACGTATCAATGGCCTGTTGCATTTTTGTATAACGGGGAGAGGCAAATTTAATTATCAGTGCGATGGCTACAGCTAAAATCGGCACGATTATTAAAATTGCCCATGCAAGAGAAGGATTCATAATAAATGACATAATCAGCGCACCTATCAGCATGACAGGACTTCTGAAAACACCACGAAGCATGGTTTGCGCAAAATTCTGAATTTGTGTGATATCATTTGTAATTCGTGTAATCAGGGAGCCGGTAGTAAATTCGTCGATATCCGCAAAAGAAAAGGTCTGGATTTTTTCAAAGACTTCCTTTCGAATGCCCGCTGCCAGCCTCGTGGAAGCACGAACGGAAAAATTAGCTCCCAGTACTCCGGTAATCAGCATGGCAAGTGCAATCAATGCCATATAAATACCATGTCTTATAATGTATTCAACATCTTGATTGGCTGCCCCTGTGTTGATTAAATTGGCATTGATATAAGGCAGTATAAATTCACCACAGGCTTCCAAGACCATAAAAAGAGGGCCTAAAAGAAAGCTGTACCAGTATTTTTTTGCATACTTTGCGTATTTTTTCATAAATAACTCCGTTTCGTGTAATATGATATCTTTATAATATTAAACCTTATTAGGAAAAAGTTTCAAGCATTCTTGCGCAAAATAATAAATGCTCATACACATTTTATATAAAAATAATTAGTTAATCATTTGTTTAAAAAAGAGATTTATTATGAAATAATATAAAATACATGTTACTCGATCAGGAATGGAGCGGAAGATGAAAATCGGTATGGTTTTGGAAGGCGGCGGTATGCGGGGAATGTATACGGCAGGCATATTGGATGTGATGTTGGAGAATGAAATTAAAATAGACGGAATTGTTGGTGTGTCTGCGGGTACTGTTTTCGGATGCAACTATAAATCAAGGCAAATCGGAAGAACTATACGCTATAATAAAAAATATTGTAAGGATCCCAGATACGGAAGTATGAAATCTTTCTTAAAAACGGGAGATATTTTTGATAAAGAATTCTGTTATAATCAATTACCCAAAGAATTGGACCCGTTTGATTATAAAACATTTTCGGAGAATCCTGTGGAATTTTATGCAACCTGTACCGATGTAAATACAGGTAAAGCCGTGTATAAAAGATGTTATAACGGAGATGATAAAGAACTTGAATGGTTTCGGGCATCTGCATCCATGCCGCTTGTTTCTAAAGTGGTGGAAATTGACGGAGGTGCATATCTTGATGGTGGAATTGCGGATTCCATTCCCATCCGTTGGATGCGTGAAAAAGGATTCGAAAGAAATATTGTGATTCTTACCAGGCCTGAAGGGTATCGTAAATCATCCAATAAGCTGATGTGGTTAATGAAGATTGTATTACATAAATACCCTAATTTTATTAAGACAATGAAACAACGCCATATTAATTATAATGAATCCTTGGATGAGGTATACAGATTGCGAAATCAAGGTGAAGTGCTTGTTTTTAGACCGGATAGCGGTTTTGAAATCAGCAGGACTGAGAATAATCCCGATAAGTTGGAAGAGGTATATCGAATGGGAAGAAAACATGCTTTTGACCGATTACCGGAAATCAGAGCTTTTATGAATGAAGTATCTGAATAAAAGATTTTCGATAAAAAAAGATAAAAATTATGTCGTATTTACAATACAAGAAACGAAAAAAGAAACTTTGGTACAAGGTTTCTTTTTTTATGTTACCCGGCTGTCGAATTCTGGATGTAAATGCGGTTGAAATCAGTTGAAAGAAAGGAAGTTTGTCTTATATAATCAGAATCACCCCGAAAAAAAGAGACAATGGAGGAAATCATGGAACAGCTTAATGTAATGACTACACAAGATAACGACAAGATGTTTAAAATGTTGTCAGATTTACTTCATGAAGAGAAAGAGTTTCAGATTATGATTACGGTTCCGGGAGGTAAAAAAAGTCAGGCATCCGTAAAAGCATATCAGGAGGCACTTAAACCGGAAGCGGAGCACGATTTAGAAAAGGATGTAACGGATATGATTCACGAAATCGGAGTACCGGCGCATATTAAAGGATATCAGTATTTAAGAGAGGCAATTATGATTTCGGTAAGCGATGTTGAGATGTTAAATTCCATCACAAAAATATTATATCCTACCATTGCAAAGAAATTTCAAACTACTCCCAGTCGTGTAGAGCGTGCTATAAGACATGCGATTGAAGTAGCATGGAGCAGAGGTAAAATGGAGACTTTGGATGCACTTTTTGGCTATACAATCAATACCGGAAAAGGAAAACCTACCAATTCGGAATTCATTGCTTTGATTGCAGATAAAATTCGTTTACAATATCGCTAGATTTTGGGAAAATATGTCTTTCATTCGTTGTTAAAATGATGTATAATATTTCATACCAAAGGAAAAAACGCGGAGGACGAAGTGATGAAAAACATTTTGTTTGTGGCTTCAGAAGGAGTTCCATTTATTAAAACCGGAGGATTGGCTGACGTTGTCGGATCTCTTCCTAAATGTGTTGACAAGCGCTATTTTGATGTGCGTGTCATGATACCGAAGTATACCTGTATTCCGCAGGAATTGAGAGATAAAATGGTATACAAAACATCTTTTTACATGGATTTTAACTGGAAGAATGAATACGTTGGAATTCTGGAAGCAGAAGTGGACGGCGTAATTTATTATTTTATTGATAATGAATCCAAATTTGGCGGTTTTCGCCCTTACAGCAGTAATGTATTGGAGGATATTGAGAAGTTTTCTTTCTTTTCCAAGGCGGCTTTATCAGCAATGCCTTTGTTAGGTTTCAGACCTGATGTCATTCATTGTCATGACTGGCAGACCGGTTTGGTTCCCGTATATTTGAAAGAACGTTTTCAGGGTAATGAATTTTTCCATGGAATTAAGTCTATTATGACTATTCATAATCTGAAGTTCCAGGGTAAGTGGGATGTTAAGACGATTAAAGATATGACAGGACTTCCTGATTATTTCTTTACTCCGGACAAGTTGGAAGCGTATAAGAACGCTAATCTTTTAAAAGGTGGATTGGTATATGCGGACGCTATCACCACAGTAAGTGAGACTTATGCAAAAGAGATTATGACTTCTTTTTACGGCGAAAGTCTTGATGGCTTAATGCGAGCAAGGGAACATGATTTACGTGGTATTGTAAACGGTATCGATTATACGGATTATAATCCTGAGAATGATAAATACATTGATGTAAATTATGATGCTAAGAATTTCCGAAAAGAAAAGGTAAAAAACAAGAGACTTCTTCAGAAGGAGCTTGGTCTGGAAGAAAATGATAAGATTATGATGATTGGTATTGTATCACGTCTGACAGACCAGAAGGGCTTTGATTTGATTGCATATATGATGGATGAGTTGTGTCAGGATGCGGTACAGATTGTAGTTCTTGGTACGGGTGAAGAGCAGTATGAGAATATGTTTCGCCATTTTGACTGGAAATACAACAATAAGGTATCTGCCAATATCTATTATTCAGAGGCTATGTCTCATAAGATTTATGCAGCCTGTGATGCATTTTTGATGCCTTCCTTATTTGAACCTTGCGGTTTGAGCCAGTTAATGGCGCTTCGCTATGGTACTTTACCTATCGTAAGAGAAACCGGTGGTTTGAAGGATACGGTAGAGCCTTACAATGAGTATGAAGGTAAGGGTACAGGCTTCAGCTTTGTAAATTACAATGCGCATGAAATGCTGGATACCATCCGCTATGCAGAGAAGATCTACTATGATAAGAAGCGCGAATGGAATAAAATGGTTGACCGTGCTATGGCAGCTGATTTCTCATGGGAAGTATCTGCAAAGAAGTATCAGGAAATGTATGACTGGTTAATCGGTTAATTAAGAAAAGAGAATAGAAAGCGTTGCCACAGCGCAACGCTTTTTCTATGCGATACGGAGATGTTACATAAAATGATGTGAACCCGGCGGAAAGGAATTAAAATGGCATTTGACGGAATTACAATTGCATGTATGGTCCATGAGTTATCCGAGAAACTTGTAGGAGGCCGTATTACTAAAATTTCACAGCCTGAGAAGGAAGAGGTATTACTGACAGTAAAGAGCTTAAGCGGTCAGTACCGCCTTTTTATTTCTGCGTCTGCATCCCTACCTCTTATTTACTTGACGGAAGAAAATAAACCGGCGCCGTTAACGGCTCCTAATTTCTGTATGGTTCTTCGTAAATATTTGCAGGGAGGACGTGTTGTTTCGGTAACACAGCCCGGTCTGGAAAGAGTTATTCAGATTAAGGTAGAGCATTTGGATGAAATGGGGGATACCTGTATCCGCGTACTTTGTTTTGAATTGATGGGCAAGTACAGCAATCTGATTTTATGTGATGATAAAAATGTAATTTTGGACAGTTTGAAGCATGTTTCAGCGGTTATGAGCTCTGTCAGAGCGGTTTTACCTCAGAGAGAATATTTTATTCCGGTTACGGTAGAAAAAAAGGATGCATTAAATACGGATTATGTTCAATTTGCAACATTGGCGAAAGAATATCGTCAGGCACCGTATAAGATGATTTATCAGTCTTATACCGGTATTTCTCCCTTTATGGCAAGAGAAATGTGTAATAATGCGAATATTGATGACCGTATTATGGCAGGTGATTTGGATGAACAGGCAGTGAAACGTTTGTATCAGGCATTTGAAGATGTAATGCATGTTATTCGAAATAAAAGTTTTGCTCCCTGCATGATTTCCGAAAAGGGTAAGGTAAAAGAATTTGCGGTAATGGATATTCCGTCCTATCCGGTAGAGCAAAAGCAGAGTTATGAAAGTGTTTCAAAGCTTTTATTTGAGTTTTATTCATCTAAAAACAAAGAAGACGTTATGCGTCAAAAATCCATAAATTTACGTAAAACCGTGCAAACCATTCTGGAACGTGATTATAAAAAGCTGGACCTTCAAAAAAAACAGCTTGAGGATGCATCGGAGCGTGAAAAATATAAGATATACGGTGAATTGCTCAATGCTTACGGCTATCAGCTTGAGGACGGTTTAAAGGAAGCAAAGGTTTTAAATTATTATACCAATGAAGAACTTGTGATTCCTTTGGATGAAACCTTAAGTATAAAAGAGAATGCAGTCCGTTTCTTTGATAAGTACGGTAAAATGAAGCGTACTGAGGAAGCACTTGCAATACAAACCAAAGAAAATAAAGCGGAAATTGCTTATTTGGAATCAGTGCAAACCTTTTTAAACATTGCATCTACCAAAGCGGATTTACAACAGATTCAGGCAGAGTTGGCAGAACGGGGGTTTGTGAAAAAAAATTATGATAAAAAGAATAAAAAAATAATCAATAAACCGTTGCATTACGTTATGTACGATGAATATGATTTTTATGTGGGTAAAAATAATTTGCAAAATGAAGAGGTTACTTTTAAAATTGCCAACGGAAATGATTGGTGGTTTCATGCCAAAGGTGTTCCCGGGGCCCATGTAATTGTAAAGTCAAGAACTGCCAATCCGGCTACAGAGTGGGATATGCCGGATGAGGTATTTGAAGCGGCTGCATGCTTGGCTGCCATATATTCAAAGAACGGCAGTCAGGAGAAAACGGAAGTGGATTATATACGTAAAAAACATGTGAAACGTCCCGGTGGTGGTGAGCCCGGTTTTGTTGTGTATTATACCAATTTTTCCATGATGATTGATACAAATCTGCAAAGGTTTGCGTTGACGTTAATAAATTGATGAAGTATAATAAAGAAGAGTATGCCGTCAGATATCTTAAAAGATTTTAAGATATCGCTACCGAGGGGAAGGTTACCGGTGCATACTTAGATTCGGTTAATGAGAATGGAGTATAGTTAAATGGTTAAAAGTATGACAGGGTTTGGCAGATTTGAGATTGCCGACGGAAACCGTAAATGTACGGTAGAAATCAAATCCGTGAACCACAGATACCTTGATTTGAATATCAAGATGCCCAAGAAATTAAATTTCTTTGAAGCGGCAATCCGTAATGTATTAAAAGAGTATATCCAGAGAGGTAAAGTGGATGTATTCATTACTTATGAAGATTTAACAGAGCAGAACGTAAGTATTAAGTACAATAAAGAAGTTGCATCAGAATATTTGAAGTATCTTCGCCAGATGGCAGAAGAATTTGGCTTGGATAATGATATTCGTGTATCTACTTTGTCCAGATATCCTGAAGTTTTTTCAATGGAAGATGTAGATATTGATGAAGAGGAACTTTGGAATATTTTAGAAAAGACAATTCGTAAAGCCGCTGAAGGCTTTGTAGAATCCAGAATTAAAGAAGGTGAGAATCTTCGCGATGATATGATTTCAAAGCTTGACGGCATGTTAAAGCTTGTGGATTACATTGCAGAGCGTTCACCGGCTATTGTGCAGGAATATAAGAAGCGTTTGGAAGAAAAGGTAAGAGAATTGCTCGACAGCAATGTAGATGAAAATCGTATTTTAACAGAAGTTACAATTTTTGCGGACAAGTCCTGTGTGGATGAGGAACTGGTTCGTCTTCGCAGTCATATTGAAACAACCAAGGAGACTTTGCTTGCAGGCGGCAGCGTAGGACGTAAACTTGATTTTATAGCACAGGAAATGAATCGTGAAGCCAATACCACACTTTCCAAAGCAAATGATTTGGAAATTTCCAATGCGGCAATTGAATTAAAGACAGAAATTGAAAAAATTCGTGAACAGATTCAGAATATTGAATAATTAAGGTGATGAAAGTTGAGTAAGTTTGTTCATATCGGATACGGAAATATCGTAAATGCAGAGCGCATTAATGCCATTGTGAATCCGGATGCGGCACCGGTGAAAAGAATGGTGCATACCGCAAGGGAAGAGGGCAAGGCAATTGACGCCACCCAAGGAAGAAAAACAAAAGCAGTTTTGGTAATGGAAGACGGTCAGATTGTTTTATCAGCACTTTTACCGGAAACTATAGCTACCAGAGCACAGGAGTAAAATGTCATGAAGAATGAAGGAATTTTAGTTGTTTTGTCCGGATTTTCCGGTTCGGGGAAAGGGACTTTGGTAAAGCGCCTTTTGGAAGAATATGATAATTATGCATTAAGTATATCCATGACAACCCGCATGCCAAGGCCGGGAGAAGAACATGGTAAATCATATTTCTTTGTAACAAAAGAGGAATTCCAAAGTACCATTGATAGGAATGGCTTGTTAGAATATGCACAGTATTGTGATAATTTTTACGGAACGCCGAAGGCCTATGTGGAAGAGCAACTTGCCAACGGAAAAGATGTTATTCTTGAAATCGAGGTTCAGGGTGCCTTGCAGATTAAGGAGAAGTTCCCTAAAACGTTATTATTGTTTGTAACTCCGCCTTCTGCAAATGTATTAAAAGAACGTCTTACAGGAAGAGGAACCGAAACAGAAGAAGTAATCAATAAGCGCATGCAAAGAGCGGCAGAAGAGTCTGTAAGCATGTCTTTATATGATAATATTATTGTGAATGACGATTTGGAAGAATGTGTGAAGTATACACATCAGGTAATTCAGTCAGCACACAGTACCCCTGACAGGGTTATTAAATTAATTGAAAATTTAAAGGAAGAGCTTTTAAGCTTTTCGGAAGGAGAGTAAAATATGTTACACCCGTCTTATTCAGATTTAATGAATGTTGTAAACAGTGAGGTTGAGCAGGGCGAAGCTCCTGTAGTAAACAGCCGTTATTCCATCGTTATGGCTACTTCTAAGAGAGCCCGTGAAATTATTGATGGTGATGAACCTATGGTAAAGGGAGAAAATAAAAAGGCCCTTTCTATTGCGGTGGAAGAATTAAACAGTGCAAAGTTGAAAATCGTCGGTGACGAGGAATAGTGCCCTTTTTGGGCACTTTTTTAGAAATATCGTTAAAAGTATTTCTAAAAGAAAATGTAAAGTTTCGGAGTTACAGAACATGAAGATACTTTTTATATCCCTTGGTTGTGATAAGAATTTGGTAGATACGGAAACTATGTTAGGGTATCTGACACAGAAGGGTTACGAAATAACAGATGATGAAAATGAAGCCGAAGCAGTGGTGGTAAATACCTGCTGTTTTATCCACGACGCAAAGCAGGAAAGTGTGGATGTGATTCTTGAAATGGCGGATTTGCGTAGGGAAGGACATATTCAGGCATTGATTGTAACCGGATGTCTTGCACAACGTTACAATGATGAAATTCAGGAAGAGATTCCGGAAGTGGATGTCATTATGGGAACGCAGGCTATTGAAGATATTGTAGATGCATTGGAAGGTGTACTGGAAGGTAAAAAGAAAAATTATTTGCCTGATATCGATAAGCCTCTTCCAAAGCTTGGTAAAAGAATGGTAACAACCGGCGGACATTATGCTTATTTGAAAATTGCTGAAGGCTGTGATAAGCATTGTACCTACTGCGTAATACCTAAGGTGCGCGGTACCTATCGTTCCGTACCTATGGAGGAGTTATTAGAACAGGCAAGGCATTTGGTGGAAGATATTGGTGTTCGGGAATTGATTCTGGTAGCCCAAGAGACTACTATTTACGGTACGGACATTTATGGTGTTAAAAAATTGCCGGAGCTTTTAAATAAGTTGTCTGAAATCAGAGGCTTAAGATGGATTCGTGTTCTTTATTGTTATCCGGAAGAAATTGATGATGCATTAATAGAGGTTATTGCAACCAATGACAAGGTTTGTAAGTATCTGGATATTCCCATTCAACATGCTTCGGATAAAATTTTAAAAAGAATGGGACGCAGGACTACCCGGGCAGAATTGGAAACAAAGATAAATAAGTTAAGAGAGTGTATTCCGGATATTTGCTTGAGGACAACATTAATCAGCGGTTTTCCGGGAGAAACTGAAGAAGACCATGAAGAAGTAATGGAATTTGTAGACACCATGGAGTTTGACAGATTAGGTGTATTTACATATTCCAAAGAGGAAGATACACCGGCTGCTTTGATGGATAATCAAATCGAGGAAGAAATAAAAGAAGAACGTAGGGGTGAGATTATGGAACTCCAACAGGCTATTGCTTTTGAAAAAGCGGAAAAAATGATTGGACGAACCGTGCTTGCCATGATCGAAGGCCGTATTGCAGATGAAGAGGCATATATTGCCCGGACATATATGGATGCGCCCAATGTGGACGGTTATCTTTTTATCAATACTACCAAAGATTTGATGACGGGCGATTTTGCATATGTTCGCATTACCGGTTCAAATGAATATGATTTGATTGGAGAATTAGAGGATGAATTTAGCGAATAAAATTACTTTGGCGCGAGTGATTCTGGTTCCGGTCTTTATTGTTTTACTTATGGCATCCCGGATTCCGGGGCTTTCGGGATTGGTTGAAAACGGGACAGTATCACAGTCGGTATTAAACTGGTGTGCATTGGCAGTTTTTATTCTTGCATCCGTAACGGATTTTTTAGATGGTTTTATTGCAAGAAAATATAATATGATTTCTAATTTTGGTAAATTTATGGATCCCTTAGCGGATAAGCTTCTTGTATGCAGTGCGTTAATTTGCCTGCTTGCTCTGGGACGTATTAATGTTTTTCTTGTATTAATTATTATTGCAAGAGATTTTATTATAAGTGGATTTCGTTTGGTGGCGTCCGATAAAGGCGTTGTAATTGCCGCTAATATGTGGGGTAAGGTAAAAACCACCATGCAGATGATAATGATAGGATTTATGATTCCGGGATTGGATATATTCTACTGGATAAACGTGGCATTGGGATGGATTGTTTTATTCCTGACAGTATATTCGCTGATAGATTGTCTTGTAAAAAACAAACATGTATTAAAAGATGAAAAATAAAATCGTATGTATTCTTTAATTAAGAACAAAGGACGGAAAAGAAAATGGTTGTTGAATTGATTTCAGTTGGTACGGAACTTTTACTTGGTAATATTGTAAACACCAATGCAGCTTATTTGGCAGAGCAGTGTGCGTCCTGCGGATTGTCCTGCTTTTATCAGACGGTAGTCGGAGATAACGAGGAAAGATTGCAGGAAACCGTAAAGGCTGGTTTAAAACGTTCGGATATTTTGATTTTAACCGGAGGTTTGGGACCTACCGATGATGATTTGACCAAAGAAGTGGTTGCAAAAGCAATGAAGAAAAAGCTTGTGGAAGATAAAAAGGCCCGCGAGATGATTCAGGCTTATTTTGACAACAGGGGAATGGAAATAACAGAGAATAACTGGAAGCAGGCGCTGGTTCCAGAAGGCGCTATAGTTATGTACAATCATAACGGAACTGCTCCGGGACTTATTGTGGAAAGCAATGAAAAATGTGCAATTTTACTTCCGGGACCGCCTAAAGAAATGAAGCCTATGTTCGAAGAATATGTAGTGGATTATTTGAAAAAGAAGAATCCCGAGGTGATTGTTTCGACGACGGTTAAGCTTTGCGGTATCGGAGAAAGTAAGGTAGAGGATATGATTCACGATATGCTTGAGAATCAAAGTAATCCTACAATTGCACCTTATGCCAAAACAGGTGAAGTACATCTTCGTGTAACCGCCAAAGCGGCAGATATGAAGAGTGCCAATAAACTGATTAAACCGGTTGTAAAACAATTAAAAACAAGGCTGGCAGAATACATTTATACTACGGATGAAAATACAGCTTTAGAAAATGCAGTAGTGGATTTGCTGATAGCAAATAATCTCACTGTATCTACGGTAGAATCCTGTACCGGTGGTATGGTAGCGGCGAGATTAATTAATGTTTCAGGTGTATCCGAAGTATTTAAAATGGGTCATATTACCTATTCCAACAAAGCCAAGAAAAAGATTTTGGGTGTTAAAAAGAAAACACTGGAAAAACATACTGCAGTAAGTGCAGAAGTTGCAAAGGAAATGGTAAAAGGTGTTGAAACAGTTTCGAAAGCAGATGTATGTGTATCCGTAACCGGTTTGGCCGGTCCTGACGGAGGCACTGCCGAGAGACCTGTGGGTCTTGTATACATTGCCTGCAGCGTAAAAGGAAAGATTACCGTTCAGGAGTATCATTTTAACGGTAATCGTGAAAAAGTGCGTGAGAATGCTACGGCAGCGGCATTGACATTGATGCGTAAGTGTATTCTTGAGTATATGACCGAAACCGCGTTCTAAAGATAACATATGTGTAAAAGAGGAGAAAGAAGATGAACGGAAATCAGAACGAGTATATTTTTTGCCCCTATTGTGGTGGCGTGACCCGCCCGGGTGTTTGTTCCAATTGCGGTATTTCATTAAATGAGGGGGAAGCAGAAAAGACTTCTGAAGTTAAAAATACTACCAATCCAGGAACAGCACAGCCAACTACGCAACAGACATACAGTCAGCCGGTACAGAAAAAACCTGTTCAGACAGCTCCTGTACAAAGACGATACCATGAACAGGAACCCAAAAAGAAAAGTCGTTGGTGGATTTGGCTTTTGATTATTGGCGGTATATTACTGCTGGGAGTGCTATTAATTGCAATTATTGCAGTTGCAGCAGTTGTATTTTTACCCTTGTTTTTGGGAACAAATACTGTAATCGGAGGTTCCGATGGTCCTACAAGCGTTGTGACAGGTACATTACCTTCAGGCGGACAGGTTACGGTAGAAGAATCAAGTTATTACGATGAACAGTATTATCTTGATCAGATATATGTGTATGAAAGAGATTTGGAACGCTTGGATTTCAGTGACTTTGATTGGGAAGAATATGCTGATTCGGCAGACTATTATAACGAAGAGTCTGACGGAAGTAATGACCCGTTTTTATCAAGCAATTATAGCAGTACCTTTGGTTCTAATCATGACAATCATTCTTTAAGTGATTTTTCCGGGGAATATTATGAACCGTTTGTAGATTGTATTGATGCAAATCAAGGATATGGACTTTCGCGTAATTTCATTGAATACAGTGATGAGATTGATGGTGTGACGGTAAATGCTTATATTGCATACATTCAGTTGGAAGGTGGTAATATTCCTAATGAAGATGAAATTAACCGTAAAATATTAGAGATGACAGCGAATGATTTGTTTGGTCATCTTAGCGGTGAAAAAACATATCCTTATGCGTGTGACAGTGTAACTTATATGGTGGATTCGTTTATTCCCTATAACGACGGTGAAAAGATGAGCATTCTGCTGGATGTTAATATTGTAGAGGATGACGAATATTTTAGGGAATCTTATATTTATGCTATTAATATCGATTTAGAAAACGGCACTATTATAGATAATGATTCCATCTTAAAAACAAATGAAGACTTTGCAGCAATGTTCCGAGAAAAATGTTGTACACAAAATGGTGATGATATCGATGGATTAAATGCTATTGATGATGCACAGCTTTCATATTTTTTATCTAACAAAGCAACTAATATTGTTTTTTACAGTCCTTACGGAATGGAAGTGGGATATTCATATGAAACTACTGAGAATGGCTCGAGTATCGCAAGAGGCTGGGTAACCATTACATTACAAGAGTATGAGGATTATTTATTATAAAATAAATGAGAGAGAATAGGTAACGGTTTGTTGCCTATTCTTTCTGTTATATGGATGTCGAAATTTGACGATGCAATTCTCTTGCTTTGCAAAAAAATGCATGCTAAACTGACTATACTTTTATAAAAGTTCATTTCGGAAAAGTTCCGGCATTTCTGCCACTTATTCCATTTTTTATAATAAAAAAGGTCGGTGATGTGTATTGAGGGATGTTTATGGTACAGTAAGTTGTATATAATTCCAAATATAAAGTAAATATTTACAAAAAAGTAATTGACAAAATCGAACATTTGTTTTATTGTATATACAGAACAAATGTTCAAGGAAAAGGAGAAGAAAATGGATAGAGAAGAAAAAATGAAAGCACTGGATGCTGCGTTATCACAGATTGAGAGACAGTTTGGTAAAGGTTCTGTTATGAAGCTGGGAGACCCTGCATCACAGATGAATGTGGAAACTATCCCTACCGGTTCCTTGAGCCTGGATATTGCCCTTGGACTCGGTGGTATTCCTAAGGGAAGAATTGTAGAAATTTACGGACCGGAATCCAGTGGTAAAACGACAGTAACTTTACATATGATAGCAGAAGTTCAGAAGCGAGGCGGCATTGCAGGTTTTATTGATGCAGAACATGCCTTAGACCCTTCTTATGCGAAAGCAATCGGTGTAGATGTTGATAATATGTACATTTCACAGCCGGATAACGGGGAACAGGCATTGGAAATTACTGAAACCATGGTACGTTCCGGAGCAATTGATATTGTAGTTGTAGACTCTGTTGCGGCTTTGGTGCCTAAGGCTGAGTTGGATGGTGAAATGGGAGATTCACATGTGGGTTTGCAGGCGAGATTAATGTCTCAGGCACTTAGAAAGCTCACAGGTGCTATCGGACGTTCTAATTGTACTGTTATTTTTATTAATCAGTTAAGAGAAAAAGTAGGTGTGTTTTATGGTAATCCGCAGGTTACAACCGGAGGTAATGCCTTGAAATTCTATTCTTCCGTGAGAATGGAAATCAGACGTGTGGAACAGCTTAAACAGGGAGGAGATATTACCGGTAACCGTACTCGCGCCAAGATTGTAAAGAATAAGATTGCACCCCCCTTTAAAGAGGCTGAATTTGATATTATGTTCGGAGAAGGCATCTCTTTTGAAGGTGATGTATTGGATTTAGCTGCCGAAGTGGGTATTATTAATAAAAGCGGTGCGTGGTATGCGTATGAAGGAAATAAAATCGGGCAAGGTAGAGAAAATGCAAAGACCTTTTTACAAGAGAACCCTGACATTTGCGCTGAAGTAGAGCAGAAGGTAAGAGCTCATTACGGTTTAGCAGGTACTGCATCTGAAATGGATGGAAAAAAAGAAAAGAAAACATCTAAGACAACAAAAGAAGAATAATTTAGGCATAGATTTGTGAGTCAGTAGAACAGAAGAGATATTGAGCAATCACTGAGGATGATGTGGTAGGGACATGGATATGTCCCTATCTGTCATTTGTGAGGAAAATATGAAAGTAATAAAGATTGAAGAGTTTTCAAAAACAAAAATAAAAATTATATTTGAAAGTATGGAAGAGATAATTTTGTATAAAGCTGATTTGCGTCGATATCATATCGAGGAAGGCCAAGATTTGCAAATTGAGCAGGTAAATGTGTTAATGAGGGAATTATTACCTCGCAGAGCTAAAATGCGCTGTATGAAGCTTTTACAGAGTAAAGATTATACAGAAGGTGAAATTAGGGCTAAATTAGTAAATGACGGCTATCCGCAAAGCGTAATAGATGAGGCAGTTCAGTATTTGTATGGATATAAGTACTTAGATGATGAACGCTATGTAAAGCTTTATTATCAAAGCAGAAGTATGCGTAAAAGTAAGAAGCAAATCATAATTGATTTACAGCAAAAAGGTATATCGAAAGATACTATTATTGGTGTATTGGAACAGGATTTTGACATCGATACGGAAGGTGGAGACAAATACTGCATATGTAAATGGCTTTTTAAAAAGAAATATGATGACGATAATTTTACATACGAGGAAAAAGAGAAGGTAAAAGCCTCCCTTTATCGAAAGGGTTTTCAGATTAATGATATTAATCAATGTATGCACAATTTTAGTTGGAAAAAATGTAAATAAGTGGTTTTGTAAACCAATTATTACTTGACATAATATTGTAAAAAGTTTAAACTAGATATGTTGTAATATCGCATATTAGGGCTTTGTGCTCTATTAGATAATTGTACAATGAAAATTTAATAAGGAGGTGATCCTGTACATGCCCGAAGTTAGCTTACTGGTTATGTTGATCGCTGTTCTTATTGCAGTCATTGTTTCTGCTGTGGTTTCTGCATTGATTTCACTTTCTGTTTATAAGAAGAAAGTTTCTAAGAAAATCGGCAATGCAGAGGAAAAGGCCAGAGAAATTATCGATGAAGCTTTAAAAACTGCTGAGGTAAAGAAACGTGAAGGTTTACTTGAAGTCAAGGAAGAGTCAATTAAGACAAAAAATGAGCTTGATAAGGAAATCAAAGAACGTCGAGCCGAGGCACAGCGCTATGAACGTAGAGTTCAGCAAAAAGAAGAAAGCGTTGATAAGAAATTAGAGGCAATCGAGAAGAAGGAAACCGCGTTAGCTGCAAAGGAAGAAGAATTAGCGAAGCAGAAAGAAATCATTTCAAAGTTAAACGAGCAGCGAGTACAGGAACTTGAACGAATTTCAGGTTTAACCTCTGAGCAAGCAAAAGAATACTTGTTGAAAATTGTTGAAGAAGATGTAAAACATGAAACCGCTGTGCTGATTAAAGAAATGGAAAGCAGAGCGAAAGAGGAAGCAGATAAGAAAGCAAAAGAATATGTGGTAAATGCCATTCAGAAATGTGCGGCAGACCATGTATCAGAAGTGGCTATTTCAGTTGTTCAGCTTCCCAGTGATGAAATGAAGGGTAGAATTATTGGTCGTGAGGGTAGAAATATTCGTACCTTAGAAACAATGACCGGTGTAGAATTGATTATTGATGATACTCCGGAAGCAGTTGTTCTTTCAGGCTTTGATCCTATTCGTAGAGAAGTGGCAAGAATTGCTCTTGAGAAATTGATTGTAGATGGCAGAATCCATCCCGCAAGAATTGAAGAAACAGTTGAAAAGGCAAGAAAAGAAGTTGAAACTCTTATTAAAGAAGAGGGTGAATCTGCATGTCTTGATGTTGGTGTACATGGTGTACATCCTGAGCTTGTAAGACTTCTTGGTAAGATGCGCTTTAGAACCAGTTATGGTCAGAATGCATTAAAGCATTCCATTGAAGTTGCACAGTTGTCAGGTCTTTTGGCTGCAGAAATGGGATTGGATGTGAGAATGGCTAAGAGAGCCGGTTTATTGCATGATATCGGTAAATCCGTAGATCAGGAAATGGAAGGTTCTCATATTCAGTTAGGTGCGGATTTATGTAGAAAGTACAAAGAATCTGCAACTGTTATCAATGCTGTTGAGTCACATCATGGCGATGTTGAACCCACATCTTTAATTTCTTGTATTGTACAGGCTGCTGATGCTATTTCGGCTGCAAGACCCGGTGCAAGAAGAGAAACCTTAGAAACATATACATCACGATTGAAACAATTAGAAGAAATAACCAACAATTTCAAAGGCGTAGACAAGTCTTTTGCTATTCAGGCAGGTAGAGAAGTTCGTGTAATGGTAGTTCCTGAACAGGTTACAGATGATGACATGGTATTATTAGCTCGTGATATCTCCAAACAGATTGAAGCGGAATTGGCTTATCCCGGACAAATCAAGGTTAATGTTATCAGAGAATCTCGTGTAATTGATTACGCAAAATAATTTAAAGCCTCTTACGGTGTAAGCCGTAAGAGGTTTTTTTAATTGTGTATGATTTATCTGTTATTTATATCTTCTGTATTATGAATTGAATGGTAAAAAAATATCATTTTTTCCTTGTGTTGACCGTGCTTTTGTAGTATTATACTATGGAATAAAAAATATAGTAATGCGATTTATAATCGATATTGTGGAGCGAATCATGAAAAAATATCAGGAATTAACCAGAGAAGAACTTTTATCATTAAGAGAACAGCTTTTAGCAGAATATGAGGATGCGAAAGGAAAAGGATTGAAGTTAGACATGTCCAGAGGTAAACCGGGTGTTTCACAACTCGAATTATCCATGCCCATGTTGGATGTGATTAACAGCAATTCTGACATGAAAACAGTTCTTGGTAATGATACACGTAATTATGGTGATTTGGACGGTATCGGCGAATGCAGAAGATTGATGGCTGCAATGATGGGTGTTGAGAAGGACAACGTAGTTGTTTGTGGTAACTCCAGCTTAAATATTATGTATGATACAGTTTCACGTTCTATGACAAAGGGTGTGAATGGCTCTACACCTTGGGCAAAATTGGATAAGGTTAAGTTTTTATGTCCGGTTCCCGGTTATGACAGACACTTCAAAATTACTGAATATTTTGATATCGAAATGATTAATATTCCTCTTTATGAGGATGGTCCTGATATGGATATGGTAGAAGAATATGTAAACAATGATCCGGCCGTAAAAGGTATTTGGTGTGTTCCTAAATACTCAAATCCTACAGGCATTTCGTATTCCGATGAGGTTGTTAAACGTTTTGCAAACTTAAAGCCTGCAGCAGAAGATTTTAGAATTTATTGGGATAATGCATACGGCATACATCATTTGTATGATGATAAGAGAGATGAAATTCTTAATATTTTAGATGAGTGTAAGAAGGCCGGAAATCCTGATATGGTGTATATTTTTGCATCAACATCAAAGATTAGTTTCCCGGGCTCAGGTATTTCGGCGGTTGCATCTTCTCTTGAGAATATTAAATTTATTGAGAGTCAGATGACAATCCAAACAATCGGTCATGATAAAATTAATCAGTTGCGTCATGCTCGTTTCTTTAATCAGGTTACTACCTTAGAAGAGCATATGAAAAAGCATGCCGACTTGATTCGTCCTAAATTTGAAGCAGTTTTAGATGTAATGGAAAAAGAACTTGGTGGTCTTGGAATTGGCACATGGACAAAGCCTTATGGCGGATATTTTATTTCTTTTGATTCGTTAGAAGGCTGTGCAAAAGCAATTGTAGCTAAGTGTAAAGAAGCAGGAGTTGTGCTCACAGGCGCAGGTGCTACTTACCCTTACGGAAAAGATCCTAAGGATTGCAATATTCGTATTGCACCTTCATTCCCTACACCGGAAGAAATGGCTATGGCGACTAACTTATTCGTGCTTTGCGTTAAACTTGTAAGTGTGGAGAAGTTATTAAATCAGTAGAGTTAGGAAACGAGTAGGGAGACCTACTCGTTTACATTTGATATATTAACTAAATGACGCTATTGATTATATATGTGGGAGCATGAATATGGAAGACGTTAAGAGAATAAAAAGAGAACTGATAGCCAAAGGCCATATTTTAGATTATTATCATGATACGGTTCAAATTGCTAACGGTAATGTAGCTGTGTGGGATTTTATCGGTCATAAGGGTGCCGCTGCAGTGGTTCCGGTATTAGAGGACGGCAGAATTCTTATGGTAAAACAATATCGTAATGCTTTGGATCGTTTTACGATAGAAATTCCGGCCGGTGGCCTTGATACTGCGGATGAGCCTCACTATGATGCGGCAATGCGCGAATTAAGAGAAGAAACAGGTTATACTACAGATAAATTGGAATTGTTAATTGTTATCAACACTACGGTTGCGTTTTGTAATGAAAAGATATCTATTTATGTTGCTAAATTGTCCGGGAAGGGCGGTGAACAGGAGCTGGATGAGGATGAATTTATTAATGTGATTCCTTATGAACTAAGCGAACTGGAGCGCATGATTTATGCGGGAGAAATTACGGATTCCAAAACCATTGCTGCGATTATGGCGTATAAAAATAAGTATATACAGAAACCTTAAATATAAGAGAAAAACTTTTATATTTAAGGTTTTTCATATTTTTGGAGAAAAGTGCATAGAGTATAAAAAAACGAAGGACGACTTGTGGGAGTCAGAAGATTAGAACAATATATTAAACCTAATATTATTATTTATATGCTTTTGCTCGGAGGATTTTTGATAGGAATGGTGATTTCCTTTGCAGGAAGCAAGGGTATGGGAACAATGGAATTATTGTGGCTGGACAGTACGATTATGTATTTAAAGTATGGTGAAATTCAATATCTGGATATGCTTTTTTATATTATAAAAAAACGTTTGGGTACAATTTTACTTTTGCTTTTATTATGTATGTCGGGAAAAGGAAAATATTTTCTTCTGGGAGGAGTGGCACTGGCAGGATGCTTTTTAGGTTTTTTTGTTAGCGAATTCATTATCTCTAAAGGAATTATGGGGAGTATATTTCTTTTTATCAGTTTGTTCCCACACTATTTGTGCTACATATTCGCATATTATCAATTGCTTAAATATGTTCAAAGTATGGGGGATATCAAAACAAATATTAACCGACTTGGTCAACGAAAAACGAAAAATACTACTGCAGATAGTTATAATATTATAAAAAAACTGTCACCGATAGCAGTTGTCATAATAGGAATACTTCTGGAATGTTATGTAAATCCTTTTTTTCTAAAAATATTTTTAAAATTTTTTATGTAAATAATCACAAGATATTGTTCGAGTTAGTCAAAAAAAGCCGATATATTGTGAAAACCCCTTATTTCATATGGATTTCGTAAAAAAATCGTAAAAATTCTAATTGCTTTTCTTGCAAAAGTTGACTATAATGGTACTTGCGTAGTCAATGATTGACATAAGTACATTTAGAGAAGGATATTTGGCTTGATGGAACAGCGGATAGATGCATTTATATCATATATGCATAATATTAAAAAGACATCGACAAATACAGAATTATCCTATAAACGTGATTTAAATAAGTTGAATCATTATCTCCGCGGAAAAGGTATTTTGGATGTGAATAAGGTTTCGGCATCTGACTTACAGGGGTTTGTTACATATATGGAGAAAGAAAACTTCGCGGCAGCAACAGTATCGCGAACCATTGCCTCCATGAAAGCATTTTGGCAGTATCTTGTAAATGAGAGTATTGTAAAAGAAGATGTGACTACAGCCTTAAAAGCACCGAAAATTGAGAAGAGAATTCCTGAAATCCTTTCAGAGAAGGATATTACTAAACTTTTGGAGCAACCTTCCGGAGATAGTCCGAAGCAGATTCGTGACAAAGCAATGCTTGAGCTTTTGTATGCAACAGGTATTCGAGTGACCGAACTGATTTCGTTAAAAACAACTGATGTAAATCTAACAATGGGATTTATCGTATGCAGAGATGCACATAAAGAGCGTGTAATTCCTTTTGGAACCAAGGCGAAGCAGGCATTAATAAATTATATCAACGGCACCAGAGACATCATGGTAGAGAATAAGGAGTCGGATGTACTGTTTGCAAATTGCTCCGGTGAGCAGATGAGTCGTCAGGGATTTTGGAAGATTATTAAGTATTATGCAAAGAAGGCCGGTATAGTGGCAGATATTACACCGCATACTTTAAGACATTCTTTTGCGGCACATCTTGTTGAGAATGGTGCAGACTTAAAGAGTGTGCAGGAAATGTTAGGACATTCTGATATTTCAACAACACAGATATATGCGAACTTAAATCATAATCATTTAAGAGAAGTGTATGATAATGCACATCCCAGAAAATAAGATGGTAAATAATCGTTTTTAACTACATATAATATGAAAACCGTATCATTATTAAAATGGTACGGTTTTTTTGTGTTTAAAAATTATTTTGTTAAAATGAATATAGATATTTTAAATTTACAGATATTTCTTTAAAAAATATAAACTTAACAATGTACTCATAAACTGACTTACAATCAGCCCGATAATATAAGCATTAATGCCGTATATGGGAATTAAGAACCAAAGAAAGATAATCCGTATTGTCAACCCTAATACCTGAGTAATCAGACATTGCATGGTTTTTCCTTTGCCGTTTAGAATACTGCTTAAAGCGGAGGAAAGGTAAAGTAAAGGGCAGATAAAACTTAATTTTACTATATATTCACCGGCAATTTCGCTGTGGAACATAATTTGCCCCAGTAATTGCCCGCAGAAAAGAAAGAATAGCATACAGAGAATGCCCAAACCAAAGCAGAATAAAAAGGTTTTATTGGCAATGCGGCGAATTCGTTCGTTTTGCTTTTGCTCATCCGCCTCGGATATGGTGGGCAGGAGCATAACAGCAACGGAGCCGGTGAGGGCGTTTGGAAACAGAAGCAACGGAAGTACCATTCCGCATAAAACACCATAAAGGGAAAGTGCATCGCCGGAGGATAAACCGTACTTTTCCAGACTTTGAGGAAGTAAAACGGTTTCTGTGCCGGCAAAAAGATTAACAATGATGCGGTTAATGTTAATAATAACAGCCATTTTAAGTATATTTACAGTTAACTCCGGTACTTCTTCTCGGAAAGGAATCTGCGTGTTTGTAGTTATCGTTCTTGTTGAAATAGTAAATATTATGACGGACAAAAGTGTAGAGGCGGCTTCGCCGGCAAGCAGACCGATAGCTGCAACGCATAAAGGCGGAGTCTGTCCGTCGGCGGCCATTGTATAACATATCATAAAAACACTTAATACCCGGATGGTTTGCTCCACAAGCTGTGTAATAGCAGAAATGCCGGCTTTTTTATGTCCTAAAAAATACCCGTTTAAGCAGGAGTGAATAGAACTAAGAGGAATAGAAAGGGCAATAATGCGTATTAAGGGGGCTGTTCTTATTTCTGACAAAAGAACTTCTGCAATAAAATCCGCATTATAATATATGAGAATCGTGCAGGGAATGCTGATAAACAGTGAAAAAGCCATACCGACAAAGAGTACATAAGCGGCAGAACGGCTTTGCCCCCGGCTTTCTTTAGAGGCCACATATTTGGAAATGGCGGTTTGAAAACCGGAAATGCATAATGCATAAGATAGTGCCAAAACAGGAGATGTCAACTGGTAGATACCCATTCCTTCTTCGCCAAATTGAGAAGAGAGAAACATTCTGTAAAAAAAACCGATTAAACGAGTGATAAAAGAAGCAATGGTTAAAATAGCAGTGCCGGTGATGATAGGACTTAATTTTTTCGCATTCATAGAGAGTCCTTAGAAGGTTCTTTTTACTATTTTTATGATTTAAAACAGCCGATATGAAAGAAAACCTTTCTGTTTAGCATATTAACGGCTTACAGAAAGGTTTTTATTAAATAATTTATTTATTAATGGGTATAAACTCAGGCTTGCGAGCTTTAAATATCGTATAATATTTGAAACCGCAGGAAAGTAAAAGGGGTTCCAGTTTGTCGTATCCGAAGGCAATGTCTTCGGGTTTGTGTGCGTCGCTTCCGGTTGTTAAAATTTCACCGCCTAAGGAACGGTATAGTTTCAATATGTCGGCACAGGGGTTCGGTGCATTAAGTCCCTGGCGAAAACCGGCGGAGTTTACTTCAATACCCTTGCCTTTTTCAATAATGGTTTTTAAAATATCTTCCAAAATATCAGAATAATCAGAAAAACGGAAATCTTTGTTTTGTGTCGGGGCGTATCTGACAACGTAGTCAAGGTGGCCATATACATCATAATCCGTAAAGTTATGTACATTTGTACGGATATCTTCAAAATACGACTGTAAGCATTCCTTTTGAGAACGGTCCTTCCAAAATTGAGGATAATAGGGGTCCATGCCTTGACACAGATGAGAAGAACCGATAACAAAATCAAAGGCATATTTGTTTATATATTCGCTTAATTCCTGATATATATGTTTTTGTATGCCGATTTCCACACCGCGTCGGATATCTATTTTATCCTTATATAAATCAGCTGTCTGAATGAGGGAGTTCATATAACGTTCTGTATCCAAATCAAACATGCCGATTTCTTCTTCACAAGGATAAGGAAAGGAAGGGTCGTTATGATCTGTGAAACAGATAGTATTCAAGCCTCTGGCAACAGCTCCGTGCACCATGTGACCAAGCGCTGCTTTGGAATCGCCGGAAAAATTGCTGTGCATATGAAAATCGCTGTGTAACATTTGAATATACTCCTTTTGTAACTTTTATAATTACATTATAATTTATTCTGTATTTAAATGTAAACAGGGTAATTTTGCACCAGAAAAATGTTTTGTTTGGTACTTTTTAAGATGATTTTGATAAAAAGATGATTTTTTTACCATATTTGTCCTAAAATTATAAAAAGTATCTTGAATTTTTACCTATGTTTATGTAAAATAAGAGTGCTGACAAAAGTTTGACAATCATTTAATTAAAAAATGATTTTCATAAAAAGCTAAATTTATTTCTAGGAGGAATTAGAAAAATGGCAGTAAAAGTAGCAATTAACGGTTTTGGTCGTATCGGACGTCTTGCATTCAGACAGATGTTCAATGCAGAAGGATACGAAGTAGTAGCAATCAACGATTTAACAAGCCCTAAGATGCTTGCACACTTGTTAAAGTATGATTCAGCTCAGGGTAAGTACGCTCTTGCTGATAAGGTATCTGCTACAGAAGATTCTATCATCGTTGATGGAAAAGAAATTAAGATTTATGCAAAGGCTAACGCAGCTGAACTTCCTTGGGGAGAATTAGATGTAGACGTAGTTCTTGAATGTACAGGTTTCTACACATCTAAGGAAAAGGCTTCTGCACATATTACAGCTGGTGCAAAGAAAGTTGTTATCTCTGCTCCTGCAGGAAATGACCTTCCTACAATCGTTTACAATGTAAACCATACAACATTAACAAAAGAAGATACAGTTATTTCTGCAGCTTCTTGTACAACAAACTGCTTAGCTCCTATGGCTAAGGCTCTTAACGATTTAGCAGGCATTAAGTCTGGTATCATGAGCACAATCCACGCTTACACAGGCGATCAGATGATCCTTGATGGTCCTCAGAGAAAGGGTGACTTAAGAAGATCTCGTGCAGGTGCTGTAAATATCGTTCCCAACTCTACAGGTGCAGCTAAGGCTATCGGTCTTGTTATTCCTGAGTTAAACGGTAAGTTAATCGGTTCTGCACAGCGTGTACCTACCCCTACAGGTTCTACAACAATCCTTGTAGCAACTGTAGAAAAGTCTGTAACTAAGGATGAAATCAACGCTGCTATGAAGGCTGCTGCTACAGAATCATTCGGTTACAACGAAGACGAAATCGTATCTAGCGACGTTATCGGTATGACATACGGTTCATTATTTGATGCAACACAGACTATGGTTGGCGAAGACAACTTAGTTCAGGTTGTTTCATGGTATGACAACGAAAACTCATACGTAAGCCAGATGGTTAGAACAATTAAGTACTTTGCTGAATTAGCATAATTTAATTGAATTATCGAAACCTTAATGTAATCAAAGGTCCGGCCTGTTGGGCCGGGCCTTTATTGATAAATAAAATAAAGGAGGCATTTTATTATGTCATTAAACAAGAAATCAGTAGATGATATTAATGTAAAAGGATTAAGAGTTCTTTGCAGATGTGACTTCAACGTTCCTTTAAAAGAAGGCGTTATTACAGACACAAACAGATTGACAGCTGCTTTACCCACAATTAAGAAGTTAATTGCTGATGGTGGTAAGGTTATTCTTTGCTCACATCTTGGTAAGCCCAAGGGAGAGCCTAAGCCTGAATTGTCTTTAGCTCCCGTAGCTGTTAAATTATCTGAACTTCTCGGACAGGAAGTTAAGTTCGCTGCAGATCCCGAAGTGGTTGGACCTAATGCAAAGGCTGCTGTAGAAGCAATGAAAGACGGAGACGTTATTCTCCTTGAAAATACACGTTATCGTGCAGAAGAAACCAAGAACGGTGAAGCTTTCTCTAAGGAACTTGCTTCTCTTTGTGATGTATTCGTAAACGATGCTTTCGGTACAGCTCACAGAGCTCACTGCTCAAATGTTGGTGTTGCACAGTTAGTTGATACAGCTGCAGTTGGTTACTTAATGCAGAAGGAAATCGACTTCCTCGGAAACGCTGTAGAAAATCCCGTTAGACCTTTCGTAGCTATCCTTGGTGGTGCTAAGGTTGCTGATAAGTTAAACGTTATCTCTAACCTTCTTGAAAAGTGTGATACCCTTATCATCGGTGGTGGTATGGCTTACACATTCTTAAAGGCTCAGGGTAAAGAAATCGGTAACTCACTTGTTGATGATGAAAAGATCGATTACTGTAATGAAATGATGGCTAAAGCTGAAAAGCTTGGTAAGACATTATTACTCCCCATCGATACTACAGTAGCAGCCGGTTTCCCCAGCCCTATTGATGCAGAAATCGAAGTATCTTACGTAGATGCAAATGCAATTCCTGCTGATATGGAAGGTCTTGATATCGGACCCAAGACTGCAGAATTATATGCAAATGCTGTTAAGTCTGCTAAGACTGTTGTTTGGAACGGACCTATGGGTGTATTTGAGAACCCTACACTTGCTGCAGGTACAATTGCAGTAGCTAAGGCTCTTGCTGAAACAGAAGCTACAACCATTATCGGTGGTGGTGACTCTGCAGCAGCTGTTAACCAGTTAGGATTCGGCGATAAGATGTCTCACATCTCTACCGGTGGCGGTGCTTCCCTTGAATTCTTAGAAGGTAAGGAACTTCCCGGTGTTGCAGCAGCAAACGATAAATAAATCGGAATGTTGATTGTAAAAGGAGGAATCGGAAATGGCTAAAAAAGTAATTGGTATTATTTTAATTGTTGTTTCAGTATTAACAATATTTGTTAGTGGAATTTTGTTACTGACTTTCGGTCTTCTTGGTGGTACTTTTGGCATTGTCGGAAGTGCAGGCGGTCTTTCCGTGGAAGACGGAGCAACCGTGGAAACCGTGGAAGGTGAAGTATACTATACAGATGGCAGTTCAACCACTATATATTATGAGGTGGATGGAGTTCCTTATATCGGAGACCTCAATGTTTATAATTCTGCCTATACAGAAGGTACACCTGTTACCGTAGAATATGATTCATCAAATCCCTCATCTTTTGCAGTACCTGAAATGAGTGCTGTATTCGGTGTTTTAGGCGGCGTATTCGGTGGTGTTGGTATTGTATTTGGTATCGGCGGAATAATTGTAGGTATTGTTATGCTGGTAATTGGCATTGTATTGATTAAAAAAGCAAAGAAAGCGGCTGCATCTGTTACAGCGGTATAAGCGATTTTAATAATAATAATGAAATACTTTTATTAACCAAGTTATTTAAAGATAAGAATTTCAAAATATTAAGGAGATTAATAAAAATGGCAAGAAGAAAAATTGTAGCCGGAAACTGGAAAATGAACATGACACCCAGCCAGGCTGTAAAATTAGTTGAAGAATTAAAGCCCCTCGTAGCAAGTGATTCAGTAGACGTTGTTTACTGTGTTCCTGCTATCGATATCGTACCTGTTGTAGAAGCTTGCAAGGGTACAAATGTAGCAGTAGGTGCTGAAAATATGTACTTTGAAGAAAAAGGTGCTTACACAGGTGAAATTTCAGCAGAAATGCTTGTAGATGCAGGTGTTAAGTATGTTATCATTGGCCACTCTGAAAGACGTGACTACTTCAAAGAAGATGACGCTTTATTAAATAAGAAGGTTAAGAAGGCTATCGAAGCAGGTCTTACACCTATTCTTTGCTGTGGTGAATCTTTAGAGCAGAGAGAAATGGGTGTTACCATGGACTGGATCAGATTACAGATTAAGTCTGACTTAGTTGGTGTAACAGCTGATCAGGTTAAGGAAATGGTTATCGCTTACGAACCCATCTGGGCTATCGGTACAGGTAAGACAGCTACTACAGAGCAGGCTGAAGAAGTTTGCAAGGGCATTCGTGAATGCATTAAAGAAATGTATGATGAAGCTACAGCAGAAGCAGTTCGTATCCAGTACGGCGGTTCTGTAAATGCAGGCAATGCAGCTGAATTATTCGGTCAGGCAGACATCGATGGCGGTCTTGTCGGCGGTGCATCTCTTAAGGCTGATTTTGGTAAAATCGTTAACTACTAATTTCTAAATTCCTTTTAGATGAATGAAGGACGTATACTTTCGGGTATACGTCCCTTTATTTTGCTAAAAATGTGAAAATAATGTGTTTTATTATGCTTTTATATTTATATACTTTTTTACTTTAGTATGATAAAATTATTATATATTTTGTCAAATAAAGCAGAAAAATATTAATGGTATATTGATGAATATATATTTTTAAGAGTATGTTGACCATGTAATATGAGGAGAGAATTATGATTTATAAATGTCCAAATTGTAATGGTGCGTTAGAATATAATCCAATTACGGATAAGATGGAGTGTGAATTCTGTGGTGAAGAATATATTTTAGCGGAAATTGAAGCCGTGCAGGAAAAAAAAGAACATACATATAATACACAAACCGGTACGCAAAGTATAATTGAGGATGGAGAAGTTTGTGACAATAATGCATCAGGTTCAACAGCGCAGGACGAAGAGCAGGAGTTGAATTTGTTCGCAGGTATGGAAACCATGGAGTGTAATATTTACACCTGTACTTCCTGTGGTGCGGAGCTGGCCATCAAGGAAACGGAAGCCTCAACATTCTGTGCATACTGCGGTCAACCGACGGTTGTCTTCAGTCGTGTGTCGAAAGAGTTGAAACCTCAATCTATCGTTTTGTTTCGAATTAATAAAGAACAGGCTGTTAATGGTATTCGTGAGAAATTAAACAAAAGTTTTTTTGTGCCGAAAGAAATCAAAAATTTTTCGGTTGATAAGGTGAGAGGCATTTATATTCCCAGTTGGGTCTTCGATATTCATTATTACGATATGCAACATTGGGAAGTGAAAAACTCTGATAATAAAATTACCAAGACCTTTGACAGAGAGGCAGAATGTTTGCTGAAAGGCTTGACTTTGGATGCTTCAAAACAACTGGATGATGAGTTGTCTCAGCGTTTGGAACCTTTTGATGTTCGCACCAGAAAACCCTTTGAAGCAGGATATTTATCCGGATATTATGCGGATAAATATGATTACGATGAAGAAAGAATGCGAAATTATGCATATTGGAGAGCAAAACAGTTATTTGATGCTCAGATAAAAGAAACCATTTCGGATCAAAATGCTCAATTAAAGTTGTCTTTCCCGAAACGAGTAATCAAAAATGTAGAGTATACTCTATTACCGGTATGGTTTGTTACATTTCGATACAATTATGAAAATTATACCATTGCCGTAAATGGTCAAAACGGTAAAGTTGTGGGAACTGTTCCTTATGATAGGAGAAAAGTTAACGTACTATTTATTATGATTGCTGTTGTTGTGGCATTGTTTATAACAATCTTTGGGTTGTGTGCAATGCAGAATCCTTTTGATTGGGCGTATGGATCTATTTTGTTATTGATTCCGGGATTTTTGCTTTATAAATCGATGCTAAAAATGAATAAAATCAAAAATGCAATGACGCTTACGAAAGCATATGAAACAGAAGAATATGTAAAAGAAAGGCAGGACAGGGTTTAATGAATATTGTAATGGCATTGATTATAGGTATAACAACGGGTATTGCTGTTGCTATGTTTATTACAGCGACAATTTTAGAAAAACATATAAGTTTTGGAGACAATAAGGGCGAGTTTAAGACTTTTTCGAAATATCCGATTCGTATGATTTCCAGTTCGGATGGAAAAGGTTGGTTTAAGGTTTAGGAACGATATATTTTTATATCAAAAGTGCAGATAAAAAGAGGGGGATTAAGTAATGATTTGTAAATGTCCACAATGTGACGGTGCCTTAGAATACAGTCCGGTTACGGATATGATGGAATGTCCGTTTTGCGGCAGTTCGTATGATATGATGCAGATTATGTCTATACAAAACAATCAAGATCATAGAAACGGAAATGTATATATGCCATTTGGCACAGAGAATGCCAACACAAACAGTACAGGCACTGTAAACTCAAGTAATATAATAAATACTAATATCTATGGTGGTGGATGGGAGTCTAATCCCTATGCACAGCGAATGGAAGATCCGAATGAAGGCTTACATACTTTGGACAGACCGGAAGAAATTGCAGTGGAAGTGGAGAATAAAATCCATGATGTTGCGGTAGAAACGGAAGAAACCATGGAATGTAATATTTATACCTGTACTTCCTGCGGGGCAGAGCTTTTTATCAATGGTGTGGAAACTGCAACGTTTTGTGCATACTGTGGTCAGCCTACGGTAGTATTCAGCCGTGTATCAGAAGAATTAAGGCCGGAACGTATTATACCGTTTCGCATTCAGAAGGAACAGGCGGTGGCGGTTATTCGTGAAAAATTAAGCCACGGATTTTTCGTGCCGAAAGAAATTAAAAATTTTGAGGTGGAAAGAGTACGAGGAATTTATATTCCGTATTTTCTGTTTGATGCATACTATTACGATAATCAGAAACTTAAGGGTATGGTAAAATATGAAAATAGCAGCAGAACGGAGACCTTTATCCGAGAGGCCGAGTGTGAATTTAAGAATTTGACCTGCGATGCGTCTAAAATGTTGAATGATGAAACTTCACAGCGATTAGAACCTTATGATTTGAATGAATTAAGACCTTTTGAAATCGGTTATTTGTCGGGATTTTATGCAGACAGATATGATATGAATGAAAGGACATTAAAGAATGTTGTAAGGGTGCGTTGTAAAGAGTTATTTGATAAAGAGATGAAGATGGATACCATGGCTCAAGATGTTAGGATTATTGACAGCCATCCCAGATTTCAATTACGGAAAGGGCAATATGTTTTGTTGCCGGCCTGGTTTATGACTTTCCGCTATAAAAATGAGCCTTATACCATTCTTGTTAACGGACAAACAGGTAAAGTAGTGGGGGCGGTTCCTTTTACAAAAGATAAGTTGATTGCAGTTTTTGTTGCCATTGCTGTTGTTGCATCTATATTATGTAGTTTTCTTGGTATGTTTATATTTAATCAATACGCATTTGAAAATGCAGATGCCAGATTATATATTTGTGTGCTTATTGCTATTGTTACACTTTATAGTACCGGCATAGCATCATATACGTCGGTACTTAAGAATATTAAACTTACTAAGGCGAAGAAAACAGCAAGTTACGTAAAAGAAAGGCAGGATGAAACATAATGGGTACTCTTGTGATTATTTTGGCAATCATTTGTGCTTTAATAACAGGCTGTGGATTTTCATTGATGATTATGGCATATATTCTTAGGAATTCTAATCAAATGGGTGACAGTACAGGAAGCAGATTTACTTATCAAAAGGAGCCTACGAAGGTTATTCAGTTAGAGGAGTGTTAATAAAGTATGATTTATAAATGTCCCAATTGTAATGGTGCTTTAGAATACGATCCGGTAACGGATAAGTTATTATGTTCGTTCTGCGGCAATGGATACAGCATACAGGAAGTAGAAGGACAAACGTTTAGAGCACAGGAATCAATATCGGAAATAAAAGAGGAAATTAATATTGAAGAGGAGTATGGAGCAGAATCTGAAACTATGGAATGTCAGATTTATACCTGTACCTCCTGTGGTGCGCAACTAATGGTAAAGGATGCGGAAGTGTCAACCTTTTGTGCATATTGCGGTCAACCTACTATTGTGTTTTCTCGTGTTTCTAAAGAACTGCAGCCTGACTATATTATTCCTTTTAAGTTTGGAAAAGAGCAGGCAATTGCAGGTATTCGTCAACATCTGAAAAAAGGTTTTTTGGTACCGAAAGCGATTAAAAACTTTGAAGTGGAAAAAGTAAGAGGAATCTATGTGCCGTATAAGTTATATGATATATATTATCATGACAGACAGATTATGATGGCAACACATAGAGAAAAGAATATTTCAAAAAATTATGTGTATGAAGCAGAAGGCGAGTATGAAAATGTAATGCTGGATGCTTCCGATACGCTGGATGATGAAACAACGAAAAGACTTGAACCATATGATTTAAGACTTTTAAGAGATTTTGAACCTACATATATGTCAGGCTTTTATGCAGACAGAGCCGATACGGCATCAGATGCACATAAAAGTCGTGTTGTAAAACGTGTAGGAAAGATGTTTGACAGCGAAGCAAAAGAGGATGTTTCTTTCTTTGCAGGGCCGGTTACTAAGGTTTTAGAGAGTAATCCGAATTATGAAATTAAAAAAGATAAATATGCTTTATTACCGGCGTGGTTTTTAACATTTCGTTATCAAAATGAACCATATACCATATTAGTAAACGGTCAGACCGGTAAGGTAGTCGGCACGGTTCCGATTGATAAAAAGAAAATAATTACGTTGGCCATACTGATTGCACTTCTTTCAAGTGTTGCCTTCTATTTTATCTGGTATTTCGTGTTTAACGCAATGAGATTGGATGGTGCTGACGGAATGGTGGTTTGGGGCATTGTTTTCGGTGTGATGGCGGCCGCTGTAACTGCATTTTATTGGGTTGGTATTCGCAAAATTAAGGCTTATAAAAAGAGTATGATGCGTACAAAATCCCAAAAGACGGTCTCTTATGTTAAAGACAGACAGGATGAAAATTAAAAAGGAGTAATTATGGGTGGAATCTTTTTTATAATAGCAATTTTATTTGGTGTTGTTATGGGCATCGGTATAGCACTTGCAATAACCGGAATTATTTTAAAAAAATCGAATAAGCATGGTGACAGTAAAGGCGATTTATATGATTTTAACGGTACATCCGTGCATTATATTACAAGGTGTTAAACAAAAGATAAATGTTTCATAAAAAGAGTGAGAAGGAGAGAAAATAAAATGGTTTGTAAATGTCCCAGTTGTGATGGAGCACTGGAGTATAATCCGGGGCTTGATAAAATGGAATGTCCGTTTTGCGGAGGTATGTTTGAGACTCAGGATGTTATGTCAGGTCAAAATAAGCAGGATCATGTAGTAAAAATGACTCCTCCGTCCTTTAATGGTTTCGGTGCAGAGACCGGAACGGATACAAATGCTTATGCGCAGCCGCAAACGGGTGATGTAACACAGGAAGCAGAGAATACCATGGAATGTAATATTTATACCTGTACTGCCTGTGGTGCGGAACTTTCGGTAAATGGTGTGGAGGCATCTACTTTCTGTGCATATTGCGGTCAGCCTACTATTGTATTCAGCCGTGTATCGAAAGAATTGATGCCGAAATACATAGTTCCTTTCCGTATCCAGAAAGATCAGGCGGTAAATGGTATCAGAGAGAAATTAAACAAAGGCTTTTTTGTTCCAAGAGAAATTAAGAATTTCGAAGTAGAAAGAGTAAGAGGTATTTATGTTCCCTATTTCCTTTTTGATGTTTACTATTATGATCATCAGCGTTTGAAAGGTACAGTGGGCTCAGGAAAGCATAAAAAAACCAAGTATTTTCTTCGAGAAGCAGAATGTGAGTTTAAGCGTATTACCTGTGATGCATCTAAGCAGTTAAATGATGAATCTTCACAACGTCTGGAACCCTATGACTTACGAGTTATCAAACCCTTTGAGGCAGGATATTTGTCTGGTTTTTATGCAGATAGATATGATATGACGGATAAGCAGTTAACCGGTGTTGCAGTTGGAAGAACCAAAGCTATGTTTGATGAACAGATGAAACGTTCTGTCAGGGCATCGAATGTTCATATTATTGAAAGCAACCCGAGTTTTAAAATAAGAAATGCGGAATACGCATTGCTTCCGGCATGGTTCATGACTTTTAGATACAATAATGAGCCTTATACCATGTTAGTAAACGGTCAGACCGGCAAGGTAGTGGGAGCAGTTCCTTTTGCAAAGAAAAAGTTGATTTCTATGTTTGTTATAATTGCTATATTAGCAAGCTTTATTTGTACCTTGCTGATGTCAGCATTGTTAAGTTCAGAAGTGGACGGTGACATTTTTGGTTTTATCGGAATCGCGGGCTTTATTATGTATAGTACCGGTATCGGAGCTTTTAATTCGGTTAAGAAAAATATTGAACTTACAAAAGCTCAGAAAACCAATAGATTTGTTAGAGACAGACAGGAGGATAATTAAATGGTTATTTTTATAATATCGCTCATTGCAGGTGTAATTTTAGGATGTGGAGTGGCGCTGATGGTTGTAGGTTTGATTCTTAAGTCTTCCAATAAAATGGGTGACAGTAAGGGCGATTTTGTCAGCTTTGCCAGTACACCTATGCATTTTCTCAGTCAAAGGAATTTGTAAAAGATACAGTGTAAACAGTATATAATGAATAAGACTATATAGGAGGAAACTATGATTTACAGATGTCCAAATTGTAACGGAGCATTGGAATATAATCCGGTAACAGATGAAATGGAATGTGCACATTGCGGTGGCAGTTACACCATGCAGGAGATAGAAGCAGGAAGTCAAAAGGCGCAGGATTATTATCAGCAACAAACGGCTTATTCTCCTTGGGGAAGTAATGATTCCGCACAGACTTGGGGTGACAATACATTTTCACAGCCTTGGGGCAGTGTACAAACTGCATCACCCGTTAAGGAATCAGATGACTACATAGAAGAAAATAATATTTATGCGGAACCTGAAACCATGGAATGTAAAATTTATACCTGTACATCCTGTGGTGCGGAGCTTGCAGTAAATGATACAGAGGTTTCTACCTATTGTGCATACTGTGGGCAGCCGACGATTGTATACAGTCGTGTGTCGCAGGAGAAGAAGCCGCGCTATATTATTCCGTTTAAAATCAGCAAGGAAGAAGCGCTTGGAAGAATCAGAGCAAGTCTGGGTAAGGGAGTATTGATTCCGAAAGAAATTAAAAACTTTGATGTTGAAAAAATGCGTGGCATCTATGTACCTTACTTTTTATTTGATGCTTACTATTATGATAAAATCCGTGTTAGAGTTGGCGAAGGAATCGGCAAGGATAAAAAAACCGTAACCTATCGTTTTGAAGCAGATTGCGAGTTTGAAAAAATAAGCTGTGATGCTTCCAAGCGTTTAAATGATGAATCTACCCAGCGTTTGGAACCCTATCAGTTAGAGGAGTTAAGGGATTTTGATGCAGCATATTTATCAGGCTTCTATGCAGACAGATATGATTTGACAGCAAGACAGCTAACCAACGTGGTAGTGAAAAGATGTCAGGAATTATTCGATGAAGAAGTTAAAATGCAGTTTCACGATTTGCAGGCTGCTGTTATGGAACGTAAGCCTAAGCATGTTATCAGGAAGTCGGAATATGCATTGTTGCCGGTTTGGTTTATGACTTTTCGTTACAAAAATGAACCCTATACCATGTTGGTAAACGGACAGACCGGTAAAGTTGTTGGTGCGGTTCCTGTAAATAAGGGATTGGCAGTTGGCCTTTTTGCTTCTGTTTCGGCATTGGTTAGTGTGATTATAGCAACACTGGGCTTGGTTACTTGGTATGGTACAGGTGGAACCATGGATTTTAAAGTTTTTGTATTTTTATATGTACTGGCGTTGATTTTTTACTTGATAGGCATTAGTTGTATTAGTGTTTGCCGTAAAAATATGAAGCTTACCAAATTGGTTAAGACGGCTAAATTTGTTGGAGAAAGGCAGGATGATATTTAATGGGTACAATAATTATGATTATAATATCTGCCATTATTTTAGGCTGTAGTGTTGGAGCTTTAGTTGTAGGTCTTATTATGTGGAATTCTAACAAAATGGGTGATAGTAAGGGCGGATACCACAATTTTGCAAAAAATCATATGAATGTAATAAGTAAAGAAAAAATTGGAACGTTTGGCGAACTGTAAAAAGGAGCGTTAATATGATATACAGATGTCCGAGTTGTAACGGAGCATTAGAGTATAATCCGGTGACGGATGAAATGGAATGTGCTCACTGTGGTAATGGTTATACCATGCAGGAGATGGAAGCCGGAAAGCAGAAAGAACTTGATTATTCTTATGAAAAAACAATCGATTCTTCACAGGAAAAAGCGGAGGAGTCCTATACTGAGAATGCATCCGAAAATGGTATGGGAGGATATGATATCTACGCAGACCGGGAGACTATGGAGTGTAAGATTTATACCTGTACATCCTGTGGTGCGGAATTGGCAGTAAGTGATACCGAAGTTTCTACTTATTGTGCTTATTGCGGACAGCCTACCATTGTTTACAGTCGTGTTTCTCAGGAATTAAAGCCGGATTATATACTTCCCTTTAAAATAACAAGAGAACAGGCAATTGATAAGATACGTAAACGTATAAAAAAAGGCGGTATCTTAACACCGAAAGCAGTTAAAAACTTCGAGATTGAGAAGGTTAGAGGTATTTATATTCCTTACTTTTTATTTGATTTACATTATCGCAATAATCAAAAATTCATTTGCGGTGGTAATAAAGAGAGTAAATACACAATAGGTTACTGGTTAACCGCAGAGTGTGAATTTGTAGGATTGAGCTGTGATGCTTCCTCACGTTTGGAAGACGAATCCTCCCAGAGATTAGAACCATTCGGTTTACGTGACTTAAAAGAGTTTAATGCCGGTTATTTATCAGGTTTTTATGCTGAACGATATGATATGTCGCCGGAGCAGTTATCAAATACCCTGCATCAGCGATGCCAGGATTTGTACATGTCCAAAGTAAAAAGTGAGTTGGGGCTACAACAAAGCGACTATGTAAATATTAGAGTAAATCATCCCTATTACAATATACATAAAGCCAAATATGCTCTTTTACCCGTATGGTTTTTGACATTTCGTTATAAAAATGAACCGTATACAATTCTTCTTAACGGACAAACCGGAAAAATTGTAGGTGCAATACCCTATGATAAAACCAAAGTCTTTTTACTGTATCTTATAATTGCTGTGGTTTTGAGTATTTTCTTTTATTTGGTGTCATTGAATGAAACATTTACTTATATTATATTTATGTTTTTATTTAGTATTGGTTTTGTAGGTTCTATGATTTTGCATTTATTTGGTGCGCTTATGATTAGTAATTATAACAAGAATATGAAACTTACCAGGTTAAAGCAGACAGCTAAGTTTGTAAGAGAAAGACAGGAGAGTGACGAATGGAAGTATTAAGCAATTTTTTTATTATCTTGTGTATTTTCTTTGGCTCGGGAATATCTATATTTACGCTGGGCTGTATTCTTCATTTTTCTAACCGAATGGGAGACAGTAAAGGAGAATATTCATCGTTTATCAAAGGCGGTACATTTCATATAATTGATAAAGATCCGATAGATGTTTTATAAAAGGAGCGTTAATATGATTTACAAATGTCCAAGTTGTAACGGAGCATTGGAGTATAATCCGATAACGGATGAGATGGAGTGTGCTCACTGCGGTGGTAGTTATACTATGCAGGAGATAAATACAGATGAACCTTATATAAAAGAGGAACAGAATAAAAACGAGCAGGAAATATCTGCAAGCAGTATGGAAAGAGAATTGTCCGGTGCAGAAGAAGAACTGATGGAAGAAATGGAAACAATGGAGTGCAAGATTTATACCTGTACTTCCTGCGGTGGTGAACTTGCGGTAAGCAATACGGAGGTTTCAACCTACTGTACTTATTGCGGGCAGCCTACCATTATTTACAGCCGTGTATCCAAGACAAGAAAACCCAAGTATATCATACCGTTTTGTATTTCACAGGAAGAAGCGGTGGAAAAACTACGCAAACATTTTCGTAGAAAATTTTTAATGCCTGGAAAAGCAAAAAAAATCAATTTGGAAACAATCAAGGGAATCTATCTTCCATGCTTTCTTTTTGATGTATATTATCATGATACGGTCGTATATAAAGCTTCGAAAAACAGTTCAAGCATAATCGAAGCAAAGTGTGATTTACAGAGAGTCGTTTATGATGCCTCTAAGGTGGTAGAGGATGAATTTGCACATTATCTGGAACCATATTGTTGGGATGATTTAAAAGAATTTGACGGAGCATATCTTTCCGGTTTTTATGCAGAATGTAATGATTTGTCGGCACGACAGTTGACTAATGCGGTAAAAAGAAGATGCAAAGAACTGTATGAAGATGAATTGCGACGTGTCATCAAACGTAAGGTGACATTTGAGTCCAAAGATAATGTTTGTGAAATTATAAAGGCAGAATATACATTTTTGCCTGTTTGGTTTATGACATTTCGTTGGAAGAATGAGCCTTATACAATGATGGTAAATGGTCAGACTGGTAAGGTGGTCGGTTCGCTTCCGGTCAGTAAAAAAAGAGCGGCGTTGATTTTTATGTTGTTTTTTGGGATTGCGTTGGCGGCAGTGCTATGGTTTGGTTTTGGTTTGTATAATGGCTTTGGTGACGATTTTTCCAGAATGACGACTCCTTTTTTGATGTTACATGCAACATTTATGCCGATACTTCTTTTTATAATTCTGTCAATTAGAAATTTTTCTAAAATAAAAAAGAATCATAAGATAACAACCTTAAAGCGAACGGAAAGATTTGTAAAAGAAAGGCAGGAGATTGAACAATGACAATCGTATTAATTATCATTATTTCAGTGATTGAAGCAATAATTTTTGGGATTTTTATTTTATCGTTATTTTTGGATAAAGCAACCTCGCTTCATAAAAACAAGTCCGATTTCAGCAATTATTCTGCAGAACCAATGTATATTTATGAACACAGAAGGATTGGACTAATGGATTTATTTCGGTAAAGAGTATTAAATTGCGATTCAAAGCATAGGAGGAATCACTATGATATATAAATGCCTCAATTGTAACGGCGCGTTGGAATACAATCCTGCACATGCCAAGATGGAATGTCCGTATTGCGGAAGTGTTATCAAAGCAGAAGAAGTAAATAGTTCCATAAACTTACAAAACAAGGAAGAAGACAGTGATGGTTTTGCTGCATCGCATTGGATGGAACAGTTGCAGAAGCAGAGCGAAACAATGTCCTGCAAAATCTGTACCTGTACTTCCTGTGCCGGTGAATTGGTGGTCAATGATGTGGAGGCAGCTACCTATTGTCCTTATTGCGGGCAGCCAACCATTGTATTTAGTCGTATTTCCAATGAATTAAAACCGAAATATATCCTTCCTTTTAAAATTACCAAGGAGCAGGCACTGAACCTAGTACATCAAAAAATGGGCGAAGGAAAGTTTGTTCCGGATGAAATAAAGAATTTTACGGTAGATAAAATTCGTGGTGTATATATTCCTTATTGGTTATTTGATGTACATATTTCGGATGATATGCTTATTCGTGCCTCCATAGGAAGAAAAAGTTCTAAAAAATATTATCGCGTGCAGCGAGCAGCTAAATGTGATTTTAATGGTTTGCCACGAGATGCTTCCATTAATTTAAATGATCAGTTGACGTATCGGCTTGAGCCATATGATTTGCGCGAAGTAAAACCGTTCGAACCGGGATATTTATCAGGCTTTTATATGGATAAATATGATGTTTTACAGGAGGATTTGATCAAAGATGTTAAATCACGTGTAAGATGTATGTTTGAAAAAGTAGTTCTGGACAGTGTTAAGACTGATTATAAATCAATTGTTCAGCGAAATCCGCTAATTGATATTACAAGGACAGAATATGCTTTATTACCGGCTTGGTTTCTTACCTTTCGTTATCAAAATGAAACGTATCTTTTTGCTATTAACGGGCAGAATGGGAAGGTGGTCGGTTCGGTTCCTTTTGATAAAAAAAGCGCCATAAAGCATGGAATTTATAAGGGTTTACTTGCTACTGTTATTTCATTTTTGGTAATTGCTTTATTTTCTGTTTTTAGTGCGGGTTCTATGCAGATATTAGTATTGGTTTTGATATTAGCATTTTTGTTTGCGGCATATACCTGGTACAGAAACTATAAGGATATATTGAAGTTATCAACGGAAATAAAGACTATTAAATTTGTAAAAGAACGTCAGGATAAGGAGTAAAGATAATGGACGAACGAATAATTCTTTTATTGATATTTTTAGTAGGCCTATTACTGATTAGTCTGGTGGAGTCGGTAATAATTGGGGTAGCATTTGGTATATACCATACAAGCAGGGCAATTGCGGAAACAAATGTATTTGGAAACAGTGTGGGAGATTTTAAAAATTTTGCCAAAACGAAGGTAATTATAACGAAGGCATCACAGGTGCAGATATCCTCTAAGGAATCTGATTATTTGTGGGAATTGCAAAAAAGAAATAAAGAAATTGTAAATTAAATATAAAACCGGGGTGATATCCCCGGTTTTATTATATTAACAAATTTACAAAAAGACTAATAACAACAATGTTGTAACACAAAGAAGAAGTGACATAAACTTCCGGCAAGAACAAATAAATGCCAGATAAAATGCATATATTTAGGATTCTTGGCACGATAGAAAATAATACCCACCGTATAAAAGATACCGCCAAGAAGTATCATTGCCCAGCCGTCTAAGGGAATTAAGGGGAAGACTTTCCAACCGGCCATCACAATGGACCAACCCATCAGGACATAGAGACCGAGAGATAATTTATGCCATTTTGCAAGGTTTATTGCATTCAAAACTACACCGAGTACCGTACATGCCATGTTGAATCCCCAGACAGTCCAGCCAACCCATCCACCGATTAAGCTAAAGCAGATAGGAGTGTAGGTTCCTGTAATTAATATAAAAATCATACAGTGATCCAATATCTGAAAGACTTTCTTGCCTTTGTTAGGTACTAAGGAGTGATAGAGGCAGGAAGTTAAATATAATAAAATAAGACTCGCACCAAAAATAGAAACGCCCACAATGGTAATGGGTGTTTTATGATTTAAGGCGGCAGAAACAATCATAACCACAGTGCCGGCAATGGAAAGAGCTGCACCTAAACCATGGGAAATTGCATTGGAAATTTCTTCGCCTAATGTCTGATCATTAAAATTACATACATCTGTCATAACTTTACACCATCCTTTATGTTTATGTAAAACTTTAAAACAAAGGTAAATAAACCCTTACATGTAGTATCTAAAACTACGTTACCACATAAAGAATACTTTGTAAAGCGTTATTTTATGTTTTTTTTGTTTTATTTCTTCGTACAGAATTCTTCATCATATTCGATGACACAGTAATAGTTTGGATTCCAATCTTTAATTTTATACATAATAATGTCATCCAAATCTTTTATATCAAGTTTTAGAGAGTAGGGTTTTACTACATCAAAAATTAAATTAGTATGAGTTGGGCCTTTTACCACGCGGAAATCATGAAGTGTTAAGTGTTCATCAATTCCTACAAGGATTTTGGTTACCTGACGTTTTAAGGATTGGGTTTCTTCATCCTTATCCAATACAGGGTCCATATGAATTGTGGCAAAGCATCCTAATTCCTGACGGATATTACGCTCTAAGTTATCTATAATATCATGCATTTCCAAGAAATCGCTTGAGGCGGAAACTTCTGCATGAAGGCTGACCATAACGCGGCTGGGGCCGTAATCATGGATCATTAAATCATGGATGCCAAGAATGGCTTTTTCGCTCATCATAAGCTCACGGATTCTTTCTACAAGTTCAGGGTCAGGAGCCTGCCCAAGTAAAGGCGAAATGGTCTCTTTAATTGCCTGAATACCGGAGTAAACGATAAAAAGTCCTACTAATATACCGCAGTAACCGTCAATGTTCCAATCAAAGAAAACACTTGCAAGGGCAGAAAGCAGTACCACACTTGTTGCTATCGTATCACTGATAGAGTCTGTGGAAGTGGCTTTTAACGCGGCAGAAGAAATTTTTTTACTGATTCCTCTCTGGTAAAAGAACATGTAAAATTTAGTTAAAATGGATACCACTAAAATTGCCACGGTAATCCAGGTTGTAGTTATGGGCTCGGGATGAATAATTTTACCGATGGATGTTTTAATCAATTCATATGCCATAAAAAGAATCAGAATAGATACCAAAAGCCCTGATATATATTCCATACGTCCGTGTCCGTAAGGATGGTCGGAATCAGGCTTGGAGGCTGCCATTTTAAAACCAAAGAGGGTGATAACACTGCTTCCGGCATCGGATAAGTTGTTTACGGCATCCGCGATAATGGCAATGGAACCACTTAAAAGTCCTGCTGTTAATTTGCCTGCAAACAAAAGTATATTTAAAAAGATACCAAAGGCACCGCAAAGAATGCCATAGCCTGTGCGTACCTTGGGAGATGTGTAATTTTTGTAATCTTTTATAAAAAGCTTGGAAAGAAGAGTAACCATAGGCTTTCCTTTCTTGTTTTTGTTTATAAGTTACTATATTTTACAACATTTCCGTACTTTTTTCTATGGGTTTTAGGTTGCTAACCGTCATAAAATTGTGTATAATCTATTTCGGACTTGAAGAATGCTTATGATTAGGTGTTTTTTGGATAATCAAACATAATGAAATTGCTTTTATCAATAAAAAGCATGAATTTAGAATTACAAATAATAAGAGTAGGAGACGAAAAATGAGTAAAAAAACAACAGTTTTAATGATTCTTGACGGCTATGGTCTCAATGAAAAGACAGAAGGCAACTGTGTTGCGGGTGCTAAGACACCTGTAATGGACAAGCTTATGGCGGAATATCCTTTTGTAAAAGGTTATGCCAGCGGTATGGCAGTAGGTCTTCCTGACGGACAGATGGGTAACTCTGAAGTTGGTCACTTAAATATGGGTGCCGGTCGTATCGTATATCAGGAACTTACCAGAATTACCAAAGAAATCCAGGACGGAACCTTCTTCGAAAATCCTGCATTGTTAAACGCAGTAAAGAACTGTAAGGAAAACGATTCCGCACTTCATATGTTCGGACTTTTATCAGACGGTGGTGTGCACAGCCACAATACACATCTTTACGGTTTGTTAGAACTTGCAAAGAAGAATGACTTAAAGAAAGTCTATGTTCATTGCTTCTTAGACGGTCGTGACACACCTCCTGCAAGCGGTAAGGACTATGTAGAACAGTTAGAAGCTAAAATGGCTGAAATCGGCGTAGGTGAAGTTGCTATGGTTAGCGGACGTTACTACGCAATGGACAGAGATAATAACTACGACAGAGTAGAAAAGGCTTATCTTGCAATGACCAAGGGAGAAGGCTTAACTGCAGACAGTGCAGTAGCAGCTGTAGCTGAATCTTATGACAGAGATGAAACTGACGAATTCGTTAAGCCTACCGTAGTTCAGAAGAACGGTGCTCCCGTGGCGCTTATTCAGGATAAGGACAGTGTTGTATTCTTTAATTTCCGTCCTGACCGTGCAAGAGAAATCACAAGAGCATTCTGTGATGATGATTTCAAGGGCTTTGACCGTAAGCGTCTTGACCTTAAATTTGTATGCTTCTCAGAATATGACCCCACAATTCCTAACAAGGAAGTGGCTTTCCATAAAATCAGTGTAACCAATACCTTTGGGGAATGGCTTGCAGCAAATAATATGACACAGGCAAGAATTGCTGAAACAGAAAAGTATGCACACGTTACCTTCTTCTTTAACGGTGGTGTAGAAGAACCCAATGAAGGCGAAACAAGAATTCTTGTTAACTCTCCTAAGGAAGTTGCTACTTACGACTTAAAGCCTGAAATGAGCGCTTACGGCGTTTGCGATAAGCTTGTGGAAGCAATTAAGAGCGGTTCTTATGATGTAATTGTAATTAACTTTGCTAACCCTGATATGGTTGGTCATACCGGTGTCCAGGATGCTGCAATCAAGGCTGTAGAAGCTGTAGATGAATGCGTAGGAAAGGCTGTAGAAGCTATTAAGGAAGTGGACGGTGTCATGTTTATCTGTGCTGATCACGGTAATGCAGAACAGCTTGTAGACTATGAAACAGGTGAACCCTTTACTGCACATACCACAAATCCCGTTCCTTTTATTCTTGTAAATTACAAAGAAGGTTACGGACTTCGTGAAGGTGGTTGCTTAGCAGATATCGTTCCTACTTTAATCGAGATTATGGGCAAGGAACAGCCTGTGGAGATGACCGGTAAGTCATTGTTAATTCAGAAATAAAAGTTGACCCTTAGGGATACGTGAGATGAAGCTGTCATTTGATGTTAATTGAATGGCAGCTTTTTTATGACTTACTATGGTGAAAAGTGAGATGTATGATATTTCCAAGATAGGGAAATAATGAAAATGTACATACCGAATTTAATGTCGGTAAGAGGTCATATAAATAAGCTTGACCGAATCTTATGTTTGGAGCATTGACTAAAATAAACATAAGAAAGTATATATTATTTCTAATAAAAAGGAGATATCATCATGACCAATGTTGGAAAGATTACAGACGTACATGCAAGAGAGATTTTAGATTCCCGCGGAAATCCCACGGTAGAAGCGGAAGTGACGGTAAACGGACTTTTTATGGGGAGAGCAAGCGTGCCTTCCGGTGCCAGTACGGGACGCTTTGAAGCTGTGGAAAAGAGAGATGGTGAAAAGCGTTACTTTGGACTTGGTGTGCACAAGGCAGTAGAAAATGTAAATACGGTAATTAAGGAAGCGCTACTTGGAGAGAATGTGTACAATCAGGCACATATTGACCATCTTTTAGGTCATTTGGACGGCACGGATAATAAAGCAAATTTAGGTGCAAATGCTACCTTGGCGGTATCTATGGCATGTGCCAGGGCAGCGGCGGAAAGTCTTGGGGTACCATTGTACCGATATATCGGAGGTAGCAGTGCAGATGTTATGCCGGTGCCAATGATGAATATTTTAAATGGCGGTGTTCATGCGGATAATACAGTGGATTTTCAGGAGTTTATGATTATGCCGGTGTTGGCAGAGAATTTTACGGAGGCTTTGCGAATAGGTGTGGAAATCTACCAGAAACTGAAGCAACTGTGCAAGGAAAAAGGCTTATCAACGGCAGTAGGTGATGAGGGCGGATTTGCCCCAAATGTAAAAGATACCTTTGCCGTGTTGCAACTTATTGTGGATGCAATCCAAAATGCAGGATATGAGCCGGGCATTGATGTAGTAATTGCAATGGATGCGGCTTCCAGTGAGTTGTATCAGCCTGATAAAAACGTATATTATTTTCCGGGAGAAAGTGAAACAAGCGGTGATAAAATGTACCGTGATACGAATGAGATGATATCGTATTATGAAATGCTTATTGATCATTTTCCGATTGTGTCCATTGAAGATGCTCTGCAGGAAAGCGATTTTGAAGGCTGGCAGCTTTTGACGGAACGTCTGGGTAAAAAGGTACAGTTGGTGGGTGATGACTTATTTGTTACCAATAAACTGCGTTTAGAGGCCGGAATCAAACTTCATGCAGGAAATGCCATCCTTGTAAAATTAAATCAAATCGGAACCGTAACTGAAGCAACGGAAGCTGTAATGCTTGCAAAAAAGAGCGGCTTTAAAACCATTATTTCACATCGCTCAGGAGAGACCGAAGATTCATTTATTGCAGATTTTGCAGTAGGTTTAAATGCCGGTCAGATTAAAACCGGTGCTCCTTGCAGAAGTGACAGAAATGCAAAGTATAACCAGTTGCTCCGCATTGAGGAATGCTTAAAAGGATGCGGAAAGTACAGCACACCTTTTCAGCCTGTTAAAGGATACGAAAAATAATGACAAAAAATATGATGCAAAGAAATGATACTTCGATGAACATGGTAAAATAAGACTTGCAAAAAATAATAGTCTATGGTAAACTAATCAAGCTGATGTAATTTTGCTATTTTTAGCAAGCGAAATATAGGAGTTATTAAAATGGGTACTTTAGAGATTATTAGAATTGTTGTTACAGTGATATTTATCATAGTAAGTATTGCACTTGCAGGAATCGTTTTGATGCAGGAGGGCAAGAGCGCAGGATTAGGAACCATAAGCGGTGCGGCAGAAAGTTATTGGGGCAAGAACAAAGGACGCTCCATGGAAGGTATGCTGGTTAAGATTACCAGAGTGCTTGCTGTAGTATTTATGGTGATGGCGATTGTTCTCAATATGTCAATTTTCTAAAATGTATTTTTTACACTCCTGTGATTGTGCAGGAGTGTTTTTTCTTTTGAAGATAAAACGGTGATAAAAGTAGGATAAGAAGGTAATAAAAACAGAGATATTAAAGTATGGGTAAAAAGAAGAAGCAGAAAACAATTACAATTACAGGCGTATTTACCGGAACTTCTCATGAGTTTGGCTTTGTAGAAAGCGAAGAGATTGAGGGGGATGTTTTTATTGCGGGAAAATATGTGAATGGTGCCATGCATTCCGATACGGTGCTTGTGGAGCTTTTTCCGGGAAATCCGGGAGACGGGAAGCGTAAGGAAGGTATGGTGGTTAAAATCATAGAGCGTGGTATCCGCCGCGTGGTTGGCACCTATCAAAAGTCTAAAAGTTTTGGCTTTGTGGTGCCTGATAACCAGCGTATCGGTGAAGATGTGTTTATTCCGAAAGAGGCATCTAAGGGTGCTATGGACGGACATAAAGTCGTTGCAGAGATTACGGAATATCCTCACGGCAGAAGAAGCGCAGAAGGCCGTATTATTGAAATTTTAGGGCATGCCTTGGATCCGGGCGTGGATATTTTATCCATTGTAGAGGGGTATGAAATTCCTACCAAATTCCCGGAGAAGGTTTTTAATCAGGCGGAACGTGTGGGCTTAGAAGTGTCTGAAGCAGATATGGCAGGCAGACTTGATTTACGGGATGTGGTCATGGTGACCATTGACGGAGAGGATGCCAAAGACTTAGATGATGCGGTCAGCATTGTGAAAAACGGCGATATGTATGAGCTAGGTGTCCATATTGCGGATGTAACCAATTATGTGCAGGAAAATTCTGCCCTTGACAGAGAGGCCTTAAAAAGAGGCACCAGCGTGTATTTGGCAGATCGAGTGATTCCTATGCTTCCTCACAGACTTTGCAACGGTATCTGTTCCTTAAATGAGGGTGTGGACCGTCTGGCTTTAAGCTGTATCATGCAGATTGATTCAACAGGAGACATTGTATCCCATAAACTTGCTGAAACGGTTATCAAAGTAAATCGCAGAATGTCATATACTTCAGTGGCTAAAATCTTAGAGCAAAATGATGCAGAGGAAAAAGAGAAATACGCTGAATTGGTTCCGATGTTTGAACTGATGAAGGAACTGGCAGAAATTCTTAGGGAAAAGAGAAGAAAGCGCGGCTCCATCGATTTTGACTTACCGGAGAGTAAGATTATCGTGGATGAAAACGGCAAGGTTATTGATATTAAGCCTTATGACCGCAATATTGCTACCAAAATCATTGAAGATTTTATGTTAGCGGCAAATGAAACCGTGGCAGGACATTTTTATTGGCAAGAACTACCTTTCGTATATCGTGTGCATGATGTACCCGATTCGGATAAAATCGAGAAATTACAAATTTTGATTCGAAACTTCGGCTATTATTTTAAGTCCTATAAGGATGAAATTCATCCCAAGGAAGTCCAGAAGTTACTGGCAAAGATTCAGGATACGCCGGAAGAAGCCCTGATTTCAAGACTTGCACTTCGCAGTATGAAGCAGGCGCAGTATTCTGTGCTTTGCACCGGGCATTTTGGCCTGGCATGTCAGCAGTACTGTCATTTTACATCGCCGATTCGAAGATATCCGGATTTGCAGATTCACCGCATTATTAAGGATGAATTGCGCGGTCGCTTAAACAGTGATAAAATAGAGCATTATAATGCAATTTTACCAAAGGTGACAAGTCAGAGTTCCAAGACGGAGCGTCGTGCAGCGGAAGCAGAGCGCGAGACCAATAAACTAAAGAAGGTCCAGTATATGGCTGAGCGCATCGGAGAGGTGTTTGAGGGCATTATCTCAGGTATTACTTCATGGGGAATTTATGTGGAATTACCCAATACTGTAGAGGGAATGATAAGAACCTCGCTTCTGACGGATGACTTTTATGCATATGATGAGAAGAACATGGAATTAAAAGGTACACATTCCGGCAAGGTGTTTCGTTTGGGTGAACCTGTAAAAGTTCTTGTAAATTCCACGGACGAAGTCTTAAGAACCATTGATTTCTTATTGTATGATGAGGAAGATTAAGCAAAAAGGCAGAACTGCCGAAATAGTAGTTAGAAGCCGATAGGCTTAAATAAGGAGATAAAGATATGGCAAACGAAGGAATGAAGTTAATTGCCAATAATAAAAAAGCATACCACGATTATTTTATCGAGGAAAAATATGAAGCAGGGCTTGTACTTCACGGTACGGAGGTAAAATCCCTCCGACAGGGGAAGTGCAGCATCAAAGAGTCTTTTATCAGGATTGAGAATGGCGAGATGTTTATCTACGGCATGCATATCAGCCCTTATGAAAAGGGCAATATCTTTAATAAAGACCCGTTGCGCCCCAAAAAGCTCCTCCTTCATAAAAGAGAGATTATGAAGCTCCTTGGTAAAATTAAAGAAAAAGGCTATACTTTGGTGCCTCTGCAGGTATATTTTACCTCCGGCAGGGCAAAGATTGAAATAGGGCTTGCCAAAGGTAAAAAGCTCTATGATAAGCGTGACGATATTGCCAAGAAGGATCAGAGAAGAGAGAGCGAAAGAGACTTCAAGGTGAAGAATTTGTAACAGTTTTTCCTGACTGATAAGTTCATTAAAAATTTATATGAGTGAATATTTTGTATTCGATACAGACACGCTTTCGCTCGATTTCATACGTAACGGATGCTAAGTGCAAAGTCTTGTAAACAAGCCTTTTTGCTAAGCACCGACGTATTCAAACGGTCTTTTATCGTAATACAAAAATTCACTTGATATGAAAAAGGATTGAGGCACTTATCAGTCAGGAAAGCATATGATATAATTATGAAGTTACCTATAATTTTCATCGCAATCTATTGACTGATAAGGCATATATCGCATAAAATATAAGTAGAAAGCAATGAACTTTCGAAACTTGGGGTAGTCATGGTTTCGACAGGGGTTTTGCAGCTGGAGAAGCTATCCGCAGGTGATGCGTTAAATCACAAACCTAAAATTAAACGCTGACAATAGATTAGCAGTAGCTGCCTAAATGCAGCTTGTCCTTCTCCGTACACCTGCATGCGGGGGTAAGGGCATCATCCTTGCAGGAAACGACTGTCACAAAGCTTTGAGTGCCAGGGCGTAATATGAAGCTACCGAAGATTGAAGGGTGATGGCTCCCGTCTTTCCCAGGGAATACTAAAAAACCATCTATGATAGTAGAAGGACAGGGAATAAGTCTTTGGACACGGGTTCGACTCCCGTCTACTCCACTCGCCCGCGAAGTGACGAACCCATATCCAAATAGGATTTACAAGGGTTTGGAACTTGCGGTGTATCGTAACTGTTTCGCATTGATACTCAATCTGGATTTTCTGGATGAGTATGATGCAGAGCAGGATGATACGAAGCTGAAAATCACATTTGCAGACATCAGAGCTTGTGTGAAGCGAAGATTTGATGTGAATGTGAGTAATTCAAGCATATCACAGATAAAGAAGAAGTGTTGCATTGATTCATTTGATGAGCAATACGAATTACTATCTGTGGATGAGATAAAGAGCGATAAAGAGAAAATGATTCTTGAAGCGTTTCGTGAATTAGGAATAGTAGTCTAGCAGGAGCAACAGCTCCTGCTTTTCTATTTGATGCTGGGAGCATGGTCGAGCTGACGCTCGACGAGAGGTCACACCAAAGATGGTGGATGCTATTGAGGCGTCAAGTGAAAATGCTTGACAGCAAAAGAGGGGTATGTTAATATGTACTCATAGGAAAAAAATAATTAGTGTTCATATTCATTAAAAAGGGAATCTGCATGGCTTGGCAGGTTCTTTTTTTATGTGTTGATATAAATGTATAAAAAAATGTACTACTTTTTGAAAAAAAGTGGTACATTGAAATCCTGTCAACCACACAGGTAAAAAAAGGGGTGACTAAAAAAATGTACTACTTTTAAAATGCAAGTAGTACATTGGAATCCTGTCAACCATGCATGATAAATTTAAAATGTACTATTTGTACTACTTTTATATAAATTAATGTATGCGTGCACGCACGCACACGCACGTGAGAAAGTCTTGTAAAGAAAATAGTACATTTGGTACATTTGAGTGTGACACCGCATGGTTAAGCCAAAAGTAATGTACCAAACACGATAACCAAAGTAGTACATTTTTATCTGGTGTGATTTTATCCCGCATGGTTGAGCCAAAAGTGATGTACCAAAAAAACAGTACAAATAGTACATTTTTATTTATTACCATTTCCACGGCTGTGATGTGTTTTGAAGATTTATAATGTTATTTGTAGTGTTTTGATGACATTTATGTTTTTTATTGACTTATTTGGTGGATAATGTTATTCTATTTATGATACAACTTGTATTACAAAAAAACACCAAATTAAGAAATACATATAGACACAAAATTTTAGAAGCATATTTTAGAAACCAAATTAGAAACCAAAATCGAATCCAATTTTAGAATCCAAAGTAGAACCCAAAGAATTGTAACTAAAAAGGAATTCGATGAAAGCAGTCTTCTAAGATTTTGTGAGTATAACAGTAGCACTGCTTTCGCCATGTGAAAGGAGTGTATTTTTTATGCCAAAAGTTCCAGACGTTGTGAAAAAAGTTAATATTGCTGATTTGCAGTATAAGCCCATTCTGACGATTACAGAGGCGGCAGCCTTGACGGGAATCGGACAGAACAAGATTGAGAATATGTTAAAGGAACCTGATTGTCCTTATGTTCTGCAAAATGGATGCAAGAAAATGGTAAAGAAGGATATTTTCCTCGATTTTCTCCTGAATGCAAGCCAAATTTAATTAAGGGGGAAAGTAGTTATGAACACTAATGCAAATCAAACAATCATTGTACCTCTTGATATGGATACTGCAATCCAGTATGCAACAGAGGACTACATTTCTTCGTTAGATTTAACACAGGAATATTCTATTGATGAGCTTAAAACGGGTGTTTTGGAATCTATCCATTCTAAATTTGACGAACACAATGTAATAAGCGAAAAAGGAAATAAATGGAGTTATCCAAAATCATTACCAAATGCCTGTGTTGCTGATTTGATTCGTTTTCAGCATGATGTGAAATCAATCAGCTGGAATGGAAAGAAAGATGAATATAACTATATTGCTGTATATCAAGAATCAGGCGAACAGGAAGGTATTTATGTTGGTAATGATGCTTATTTTAGTAAGTTAATCAGACAGTACAAATATGGTGCAACCAGAAATGATATTGATGAAGTCAAGTCCATTTTGATGGCAGATTCTGAATTTGTAACACCAAATTCGAATAGAGATTTGATTGCGGTCAATAATGGAATCTTTGATTACAGAACAAAGAAACTTATGCCATTTAGTCCCGATTATGTGTTTACTGCAAAATCAAGGGTGAATTACGTTCCCAATGCAGTCAACCCGCATTATACAATGCATGATGGTCTTGATTGGGACGTTGATACATGGTTTGAAACTTTGTCAGATGACCCAGAAGTAACACAGTTACTTTGGGAAGTAGTAGGAGCCATTATTAGACCTCATGTACGTTGGGATAAGATTGTATGTTTTTACTCCCAAAAAGGTATGAATGGTAAGGGAACGCTCTGCGAATTGATGAAACAGCTTTGCGGTGAAGGAACTTATGCATCCATTCCGTTTGATGCATTTGAACGGGATTTTAAACTGGTAGATTTGGTTACAGCTACGGCTGTTATTACAGATGAAAACGGTACAACGGATTTTACAAGAAGTCCTGCAACATTAAAGGCACTGACAACAGGTGATGATGCAATGATTGACCGTAAATATCGTGACCCGATTAAGATTAAATTTAGTGGTTTAATTCTGGAATGTATCAATTCGCTTCCTCGTATCTCCGATACTACGGATAGCCTTTACCGCCGTTTCTTGATTGTACCATTTGAAAAGACATTCCAAGGTGTAGAAAGAAAGTACATTAAGTCAGATTATTTACATAGACAAGAAGTGCTTGAGTATGTACTTTGTAAGGTGTTGAATACGGATTATTATACGTTATCTGAACCTGTTGCATGCCAAGAGATGTTGGATGAATACAAAGAGTATAATGACCCTGTGAGGGCATTTTGGAATGATATTAAAGATGATTTGGCATGGGATTTTTATCCCAATGATTTCTTGTTTGACCTTTTTTCGGCGTGGGCTGATAGACACAAGATGGGAAGAAATAATTGTCAAGCGACATTCTTAAAGACGTTAGAGAATATCGTACCAGATGATGGCTGGATGCGAATGAAGAAAAAAACAAGGATTACGAAGAAGAGGAATGGTAAACCAGAGTTTCTTATTCGCGAATATCATTTAGACGATTGGACATATAAAGGATATGTTGGCAGTAATCATGATTTGCTTTATTGTCCGACTTTTAATAAAGCAAATTATTATGGTTTTATTCGATGCGGTGTAGCATTTGAAGAAGACGAAGAACAGTAAAAAAAGAAGCCTACCTGGTCGCACAGACCAAGTAGGCTCTTTCTACGTTTATTCACCTCGCAGCCGTTCCAACTCCTGCTGGAGCTTCACGATATGCGTCAAAGCATTTGCAAGCAAAGAGAGACAGTTCATCTCTGGCTGTAGCTCATCATCATCCTCATGTTTCCAGATTTCTGAAATATCGTTGATGACAAAGGCTTCACGCTCAACAAGGCTCTGTGGGACTGTATCATATGTTCCTCTTTTCATATTGTTCGCAAACGTTTTAGCTGGATTTTCGATTTGCAATTTGCTTAGAGCTTCTTTGACAGTGTGGCAGCCTTCGCCGCCAGAAAGTCCTGTGAAGCTGATTTTATGGAGAGTGTTGCTGTCGGGTTCAAAGCTATATCTCATCTGCATCATGGTTTATACCTCATCTATATGCAGGATATATGCACGATTAGTCAGGCGTTCTTCAGGAGTAACCTGTGTTGCGTTTACCTCTGTGACCATGCTCTCAAATTGGCTCAAGTCCAGCTCCTCATCATCAGCGGGGATGACGATAATCATTTCATGTGTGGATGATGGTAATATGATGAGCTTAGAAGCGTTGTGCTTTCTGGCAAATTCGGTAACAGCTTTCTTATCAAGCACCTGCACGGCTCCCTGTGTGTTGGTTCGGTTGCTGATGACATACATCGGAATAGCAGGGTTTCCCAGTTCTTCTTCAAAATCACAGTCAAACATATCATTCATCACATCCAGCATGGATTTGATGACGGTAGCGTTAGGAGCGAATGTATTAGCTTCACCAGCCGCCCATGCTTCATCAAGTGAGAGCTCGGCACGGTCAAGGATTCCTTGGTTCAGCTTTATGCTCCAGCTGCCTTGTTCAACGCTTTGACCTTTGATGAGCAAATATTCTTCGATTCCTTCCAGCTCACAGTCACGCTTGATGAGAGGCTCATCTGATGAGCGTTGCAAAGCAATATAGAGATGAGAGAGGATGTAATCTTTGCTGAGGATTTCATCCAAATCTATGTCGATGTTTTTTCGGTTCTCGTATATATTGATTATCTGGGTCACAAGGTCATCCAGCTCAACATCGGGAGCCTTGGCAAGAAGGTCATCCAGATAGATGCAAGGTGCAATGCGGTCTTCACGGATGCTGATTCCGTGTTTCGTCACACCGTTTTTAATCACGTCATGAGCAACAGCATCATATCCTTTTTCTTTTAATTGAGCAATTATCATATCCATTCTATCCATAATCTTATCCTCCGTTATTTTCAAAATAGTTCAATGTAATTTGTTTCACAATCCTCGAAAAGCACATCATCAACCATTCGAGTAAGCTGATTCGTTATTTCTCTTACTCCCAAACCTGAATCATAAGCGTTCTGGGCGAGTTCTAGCTTCTTTTCTTCCGATAGGCATAACTTTATGCCATAAATGTCTTCAAGCCTCTGGATGGGGCTGTGAGAGCTTTTACAGAGCATTTGTGTGTAGTCATCTGCCGTCATCGGTTCCAGATTGACTATTCTTTGGATGCGTCCCATCAGTTCGGGCAAAGCTCCAAATTCGATAATGTCCTCTGCTGTCAAAGGTTTAGCATATGGTTTGACAGCTTCCAGTGATGCTCCGAACCCGATAGAAGCACCTTTGTTCTTGGTGGCAACATCCTCAGAAAGGTTAGAAAAAGCACCACACATGGCAAAGCTGATACGCTGTGTATGCACTTCATGTGTGACATCTTTTGCTAAGGTCACCTGCTGTGTTGCCCCTTCGATGGAAGTGAGAAGTTCGCTTTGTATGGATGCAGACACGTTTTCCGAATGACTAAAACGTGGTGTCAGGAGCTTGTCAAATTCATCTAAAACAATGATACTGTTGTGAGTCTTTCCAACAGAATCAACGAGAAGTGAATTGACTTTTTTATCTCCCTTCCATCCGTCAGCGGTCAGGTTAGATGTATCATAGACAGTTAAATGTCTAGGAAAAATTAATTTGAGTTGACGGAAAATTTCCGATTTTCCGCTTCCAGACGGACCACAGAACATAACGTTTTCTTTGATGCCATTTAAGCACTTCCACATCATCATTGAAGCTGCACGTTTAGCTTCTTCCTGCTTCCAGATTCGTGTGTTTAGATAGTTATAAATCTGTTGTGGTGTTTTGTAATCACCAGCTTCTTTTGTGGGTTCTCGTTCATGTCTGATGAACTTGTTCCTGTCATCATACCATTCCATTTGTTTCACATCCTTTCTCGGCTACCAGCCGTGCGACTGTCTTAAGCAAGGAGACACATTGAGACGGGCTCCATGCATCAATGCCATGCTGTACCAAAAGCCCTGATAACTGACAGGGAATAGGTTGAACATTGTTGCCGTTGATGATGAATCCAGCCGCATAATCCCACTCCTTTATGGGAAGCGAATTAAGAGCTGTATCACCAGCAGCAAGAGCAGCCTTGACCTCATCAACTGTAAATGGAACAAGCTGTGCCAGGTTCTCCAAACCTAGCACATTGATAGCGTTATTCATCACAGTCTCGTGAGGGATTGTGTGATTGCCAAAGGCTTCGGAAAAACTCAGACCCATAGTAGACACCTCCTTTTAGAATCAAATTAGTACCAAAGAACAGACCGATGCTCGTAAGAGCATTACAATATTTTGTTGCGGTCTGGGATGTGGTTGAATGGTGGCAAATGCAGAAAATTATTTCGGAAATAATTTCAGAAATTATTTTAGAAAATATTTTTAGCTTTGTAGGGGGATGAGCTGGTAAGAGTGCGACAGCATCAACACGGAGTGCCTAATATCCAGTGGCAATGTCGCTGGTCGGTATTGCACAGGATAAATAGAGAGTTTACAGTAAGCGGTGAACCCATTCGGTGAACCAACTGAAAGATTCAATCTGCATATGTAGATATATCTAAGATTGAAACTTGAGGGCGGTAGCAAGTGCGGATGCACTTGAAAAAAGTTCTTGCAAAAAGTCTTTATATATATTAAAATGTACTTGTCCGTACCGATATGGACTTAAAAGGACTATATAAGAGGTGAAGCACATGTCAGAACAGATTAATGTTCCTGTTGCGGAAAAGGCAATGCTCACGGTGCGGGAATGTGCAGCCTACTCGAATCTGGGGATTCATAAACTGCAAGCATTGTGTTCACAGCCTGATTGCACATTTTCCGTGAAGTCAGGGAACAGATTCTTAATCAAGCGTCAGGAGTTTGATGAGTGGTTAAGAGGAATCAAAGAAATCTAAATTGAATAACGAAGTTCACGAGTATAAATGCGATGGAAATATAGGCAACGGCAATAAGACCTTCCGAGAGTGTTCAGAGATGACATCCTGCACACGAAGCATACAGCGTCTAAGCGTTTAGTGATGGAGCGTAGCGGCTACCAGCGGTGAGTTGATTTAAAGTAGATGATTTTCTGCTTTTTATCAGCAAGCCGCTTTTTTGTTGTCTTTCGGCTTCTTCGTTGAGAAGAAAGGAGCAGAAAGATGGCAAAAAATACGAATCTTCACAAGGCAAAAGATGCTAAAAACGATGAGTTTTATACTCAAATTTCCGACATTGAAAAGGAATTAAAGCACTATAAAGGGCATTTCAAAGGAGCAGTAGTTTTCTGTAACTGTGATGACCCTGAATGGTCGAATTTCTGGAAGTATTTCCATTTGAATTTTGAGTTTTTAGGCTTGAAAAAGCTGATTACCACTCATTACGAAACGGAAAAGCCATCCTACAAGATGGAGTATGAAGGTGGTAATGATGCGGATTGTTCCGTGGGAACAATTACACCACTGATGCAAAACGGCGATTTCAGAAGTCCAGAGTGTGTGGAACTGCTGAAAGAAGCAGATATTGTGGTAACGAATCCACCGTTTTCTCTGTTCAGAGAGTACGTTGCACAGCTGATGGAATATGGTAAGAAGTTTGTTGTGATAGGCTCGATGAACGCTATTACATACAAGGAAATATTTCCGCTTTTGAAAAATAATCATATGTGGTTGGGCTGTAATTCTGTAAAAGAATTTGTACAGCCAGATGGTAGTATCAAGAAGTTTGGAAACATTTTGTGGTTTACGAATTTGGATATTGCAAAGCGTCATGAGGAGCTTGATTTGATTGAAAAATACTCGCCAGAGAAATATCCAAAGTATGACAACTATGATGCAATCAATGTTGATAAGGTGACGGATATTCCGTGCGATTATGATGGTGTAATGGGTGTACCGATTACATTTTTGGATAAATACAATCCAGAGCAGTTTGTGATAGTTGGTATGTCTGCAACCGCTGACACGATGGATATACCTGTTCAGTTAGGTGAAGCATTTATGGCTGAGTATCGTAAACAAGGTGGTACTGGACATTTTTCGGCTAATATGTATGGTGTTTGTTATTTTGATAATAATGGCAAAGCTAAAGTTCCTTATGGGCGAATTCTTGTTCGCAAGAAAGCAGGTGCGTAATATGGCAGATAAATTAATTGATGGGATAAAAACATTTATGGCGAATTTTGCAAAGCAAATATCATTAAATGTTTTGTTGTTTACAATAACGTTTGTTTCTGCATTAGCATATTGGCGTTTAAGAAATGAAATAGCACTTTATATTGGATTTGGCTGTTTGGTATTCCTTGTTACGAGTTTGTTGGTGAAATATGTTCCTAAATTATATGCTCGTACAAAGGAAAAGAAGTTTTATAAAAGATTTCAGAAGCCTCGATTTCAAAAGAAGATGTTATCCAAACTGAATTCATTTGAACTGGATATTATACGTGAACTATATGAGGAATATCCTGAGTTGCTGATGTATGATGCAAATTCTACACCTATTGCTAATCTGAATGAGTATTCGATGATAAGGGGAACTGGTCTGTTGATTCCAGATGTGGGAACATTTCAACAGTATTACACATTACAACCATGGGTGAAGCAGGCATTGGATAAAAATAAAGAATTTCTTGAAAAGGAGTCATAATCATGAAAATCAATCACACAAGAATTAAAGTTCGTGACATCGTAGATGGTTATACGGACAATCAGCAAACAGGACAGGTATCTGGCATGAATGGTAAGCTGGATATTCGTCCTGCATACCAGAGAGAATTTGTCTATAAGGACAAACAAAGAGATTCGGTATTGGAAACAATTCAGAAGGGATTTCCACTCAATGTTATCTACTGGGCGAAGACAGGAGCAGATACATTTGAGGTGCTGGACGGTCAGCAGAGAACTATTTCAATCTGTCAGTATTGCAATGATGAGTTCAGTATTGATTTCAGATATTTTCATAATCTCACGCCAGAGGAAAAGGATGTGATTTTGGATTATGAATTGGATGTTTATCAGTGTGAAGGAACTGATAAAGAGAAGTTGGATTGGTTCCAAATTATCAACATTGCAGGCGAGAAATTAACTAACCAAGAGCTTAGAAATGCGGTCTATGCTGGTACATGGTTATCAGATGCAAAGAAAAGATTTTCTGCTCGGAACTGTGCAGCAGAACGACTGGCAAAAGATTATTTGACTGGTTCTGCAATCCGTCAGGATTATCTGGAAACTGCAATTTCTTGGATTGCCGCAAAGGAAAATACAACCATTGAAGACTACATGGCGAAGCATCAAAATGATTCAAATGCTGGTGCGTTATGGTCGTATTTTAGTTCTGTAATCGAATGGGTAAAATCCGTTTTCCCAGAGTACAGAAAAGAGATGAAAGGTGTCGAATGGGGATTACTTTTTAATGAGTTCGGCACACAATTTCCTGATGTAGCAACCACCGAAGCAGAGGTAAAACGTCTGATGATGGATGAGGATGTAACTGCTAAAAAAGGTATTTATGAATACATTCTTTCTGGCAGAGAAAAGACACTTTCCATTCGTGCTTTTACTCCAAATCAGAAGCGGGAAGCGTATGAAAGACAGAATCATAAATGTCCATATTGTGAGGCAGAGGGTGTTGATAAAGAGTGGAAAATTGATGAAATGGAAGCAGACCATATTACTCCATGGCACTCTGGCGGTAGAACAATTTCTGAAAATTGTAAGATGCTTTGTAAATCTCATAATCGTCAAAAAGGCGGTATTTAAAAATATAAATTTAAGAAAGAGAGGAAACGAATTATGGCTAAATCTTATTTAGACAAGATGCGAGACATCGTAAAAAAAGCGGAGGAGGCACAGAAGCAAATTGACAAAATTGAATCTCAAAGAGATAGAATTTTGAACCTGCTTGCCGAAGCGTATGAGGTGTGCGATGATGCAGAAATTGATAATCAAATCGGGGTATTTGAATCCCAGATTAGATACAAAATTTCTCAGCAAAAGAACACAGGTAAGGCTGCGAAAGCAGCACCACAGACGCAGCAAAATGATGCGAATGTGGCAGCACAAATCCAGCAATAATTGTTAAATTAGCTGCCGGATTTTGTGCTAATTTTCAGAGATTTTCAGAAAGAAAATCGGAGAAAAAAGAGGGTTCGAAGGGAGATGAAATCTCCCTCGCAAGTAGCCCTGTTCCTAAAAGTCGCAGGTGCGGCTTTTAGGGCATGCCAAACGAAGTGCGGCATGAAGGGGATACTTGCTCTTTTTTCTTCTTATTTGATTCCCGATTTGGGGGACGGATGAGATTGAAGAAAAAAGTTTGGCATCCGTAGAGGATGCCGTTTGCTGATGGGAAGCATCAGCTTGATTTTTCACACGAAGGGAGATGAGGAAAATGGCAACGGAGTGGAAAGAATTGCGAATCAGAGTGAGCGTGAAAAAGCATGAACGTCTGAAGATTCTTGCAAAAGAGTTCGGGTTTAAAAGTATGAATAAACTTGTGAATATTTTTATCGACAGTGGATTTGAAAGAATCGAAGACAAGTTCCATTTCATCGACAAGCAACAGGGCGATGAAATCAAAAAAATCATCATGCAAATTGCGAATGATGTTCATGATATTAAGATTAATTTATCTCGTACTGGAAGCAACGTAAATCAGATTGCCAGAGCAATGAACATAGGAGTTGCTGTCACAAGTAATGCGTCTTCATCTTCTGATGTGTTTCTGAAAAGAGAGATAGAAGATTTGGAAAAGAAGATTGCAGATTTGGAAAAATCGGGTAGTGGATTTAATGAATTTCTTCTGGAACAATATCGAAATAATTTAGTAAAAAAGAAAGCAAAATTGCAACCACAGCTTCAAAATTTGGATGTTTCAAGTGTTGCAAATGTAAGCGTTGATGATATAAAAAATCTTTCCAATGAACTGACGGAAGCCAGTGAAAAATTAGGGAAAGAATTATGGAAAATTTTATCATAAGGTGGTGAGAAAAATGTATACGAAAATGTTGAGAATTAAATGCGGAAAAGCGGGGCTGAATTATCTTTTGAAGGAATCGGCTCATGACGGAAGCGGAAAAAGAAATCAATATCTGACTGGGGTAAATATGGTCGATGGTGTGTCATATTTTAAGCAATTCCAATACTATTGGGATAAAGCAGATGACTGTCATGAAACCCAGATTCGACATATCATTTTGTCATTTTCTGACCGAGAACTGGACCCGAAAAATCCAGCACATATCAAATTTGCTCACGAAAATTTCACTGCATATATTGCTGAAAATTTTCCAAACCGACAAGCTCTTGTCGGTACTCAGATTGATGGGAGTGAAGGACTTGTTCACTGTCATGCGATGGTAAATGATTGCGATATGATTGATACAAGTTGCTTTTCAGAAGAACAGAGAACGTTTGGATTCTTAAAGAGAACTTGTAATAAGTATTTTGAAGAACGTGGTCTGAAACGTGACTTAGGACGCAATAAGGATGTGCAAACATATACGCAATTTGAACGTATTTTTGAAGAAAAAGTTGCAGAGTATAACAAGAAAAAAGCAGAGCTTACAGAGCAGCTTGAAGCAGCGACAGCTGCACAAGATGCTGCGAAGATAGAGGCGATTAATGCAAAAATCGGTAAGCTGAAAGAGCCATATAATTACAAGATGCATCTCACTCAGCGAATCCAAGAAGCGAAGGAAGCGGCAACGGATTATGCGGATTTCGTAACGAAGTTAGAAGAAAAAGGTGTCATCTATGATGATTCGGGAAAACATAATAAGTTCCAGTTGACGGAAGATGAGTACCATAGATTCTGCGATAAGGATTTTCCGAAGAAAGGCGTATGCCGTGGTAAGACGCTGAACGAGGAGCTCTTTACGAGAGAAGCGTTACAGACTTATTTTGATTCCATTCAGGAGCAAAATGAGGATGCAAATGTAATGAGCATGGTTGACACGATTTCGGACGAACAGGAGCAGGAAGAAGTCGAAGACGTGATTGTGGAACCTGTGGAAGAAACAAAGGCAGAAACATGGAGAGATGCATCATATATGGATGCTATCCTTGATTATCCCGATGATTATGAGGGTGATTTAGAGGATGAGGAGCTGGCTGCGGCTGGTTATGCCGACGATAATGAAGACGGAGAGTTATCGGATGAGGAAGAAGAAGCTGTGTTACAGCGTATGAGAGCTGTCATTATGCAGGCTCAAATGACTGGCGAAGCGATTCTTGAGCGTGAGGCTGAGAGGGAAGACGAGGACGATTTTCTCCCGACATAAATTAATATAAATTATGATTAAAATAATATATCTTATGCTTTTATTATGATATTTTCATAATTTATATTAAAAAATCGGCTGGAAAAAATAAATTATGATAAGTTCATAATTTATCATATATTTTATGTTTAAATTATGAATTTATATTATTTTATATTAATTTTTCCGCTGGTCTGATAAATTATGAAATTTTATGTTTTTATTATGAAAAAAAGCATAAATATTATGATTAAATTAATATTATATATGTTTAAATTCATACTCAGTATTAAAAAAAATAAGCCTACCTGGTCGCTAAGACCAAGTAGGCATGATGCTTTTATTGAGCCATTTCGTAGCTGTAATATACATCAGCTTTAGCCCATATGAAAGGTTCGTTTGTAGTGGTGTAATAAAATGCAGGGTAATTAAAAGTTTGCTCAGCGTAGAAAATAACATTATAACTGTCATATGAGCCCATGCATGATTCGCCACTTGAAATCACGTTTCCTGCTTCGTCGTAGTAGATGACATAGCTAGGAAGATATTGCATATCTCCGCCTTCTCCAGTTGCATTTTCGGGTAATGTAAGCTCGATACTCATTTTACCGTCACCGAGAACTTTACTTTCATCGAATGTAATGGTCATCATTTCTTGAATACGATTCTGTGCGGGATTAGCTTCACTTGTTTCGATACCGTAACCATATTGTAACAGATTGTAGCCATCATCCGCGTTCAACCAGTAAGAAAGTCCTTCTTCGCCATAAAGGTTTGCGTCCCCTTGATAAAGATAAGCTGGAACCAGAATACTTTCTCCAGCTTCGAAATTAGAGTCGGTGTAATACTCGTTAGTTACTCCAGTATCGATTTCGATTCCGTACGCAGAATCAGATGTATTTGTGAGCGTATAGTACGGCTGGATAATTGCAGAATTGTTGTATGCACCATTGTTTAAGAAATCTTCAAAGATGATATCCGTAGGGGTTTCGCCATTCGGACAGATAACTTCTGAGAGGGTGTAAGGTTTTGCTTCCTCAACAGGAGATTCTTCTACAATAGTTTCGGTGCTTTCAGTTGCTTCCTGTGATACAACAGGAGCTTCAGTAGGCTCTACAACAGCTTCCTGTTCAACCTGTGATTCAACAGTGGGTTCGTTTACGTTAGTGTTTGCTGTTTCTTCGGTCTTTCCACCGCAAGCAGTCATGCTTAATGCAAGTGCAAGGGTAGCAATTAGTGCTAATGTTTTTCTTTTCATTTCTGTGCTTTTCCTCCTCATGCTGATTTTTCAGCATTTATTTTTGTGTTTTGTGTTCATTTATGAACCAAAAGAGGTTCAAAAACAGATATTATATTAACATAGCCTTTGGCGGTAGGTCAAGTGTATTATGTTCATATACAAACATAAAATGGTGCATAAGTGGTAGGAGATTAGAACACATGGCAGACGATATTTTAATCATTAAAAAGCGTGGTGATGGTTGCAAGACCTTTTCTATCCGCATAGACGAGGGATTGGCAGAGCGTATTGATAATCTGGCAGCCGAAGCTAAAATGAGTCGTAATGAAATGATTGGCGAGCTCCTTGAGTTTGCGGTTGATAGATGCAAATTAACTGACAGAAAATAATAGATTAAGCATAATAGAGTAGTTGAGCCTACCGAGGATGATTTCCCCGATAGGCTTTTTTGTTGTGCTCATCTCTAAAGCTCAAATACTCATCACAACCAATGATTAGGAAATCAGACAGCTGGATACCGAGCAGTTCGCCAGCTTTCTTTATCCGTTTGCAAGTGTTCATATCATCACGAGATGGGATTGCTCTACCAGATGTGTGATTGTGGATGAGCATGATAGAGCTTGCTCCAATCTGCAACGCACGGAGAAAGACACCACGTGGGTCAATGAGGCTTGCGTTCACAGTTCCGTGACTAATCTCGAAAAGACCTAAGAGACGCATGGCGTTGTTGAAAGCAGCAAGATACACAAATTCATCTGCTCTGGTGTGCAGATTGAATTTACGTCTCATCAGCTCAAAGATGGCTCTGGGGTTAGTGAAACGGTCACAGGGATATGTGAAAGATTCTTTCAGTTGCAGATGCGTAAGCTTGCTCTCTGTATTTAAAATCAAGTCATAAGTGTTTATATCCATAAATGTTCCTCCCAAAAAGCAATAAGCCTACTGAGTTGGCTCAGTAGGCTGTGATAGACTATTGTTCTGCTGTGGCAGCTTGTGTTCTGTACGCTTCACGAGCGTTGTTGAACATATCTGCGATTTCCTGTACGGTCACTTCAATGTTTTTCCATTTGTCTCCCTTCTTGGTTGTGGCTACCGAGAGCTTTTTCTTCTGGTCGGGCTTGCCGAGCAGGATAGAATGATAGCCGTCTACAGGTGTTCCGTCTCTTTTGGTCGCATCCAGAAGCTGACCCATGTTTACGCTAAAGCTGCCATAGCCAGTTTTGCTCTGGTCGCAAGGGATGCTGATGTTTGCAAACTCTTTACCGTCTGGGGTTTTGTTGATATGGATAAGTGCGTTATTAACGAAATTGATGAATAAGTTTTTAGCTGCCATAGGTTTATCTCCTTCTCATTTGAATCCTAATATCTGTTTCCCTTTTTGGACCGAGCTGCGTTAGCAGCTTACTGAATAGGTAAATCTAAGCTGATGGCAAAGTAGAGGGAGAATAGTGAAAGGTCGTTTACACAATGCTCTGATTGTGATATAATAGTATCAATGTAAACATAGCGTTTAAATAATACTTTTTATCTTAAAAAGAGATACGAAATTGGAGTTGCTACCAAAGTATCAATTAAAACGGTCAATTAGATTGAGATAGGAGTGTGATTTTATGATTTATGGATATTGCAGAGTATCAACAGCTAGACAGGACATCACAAGGCAGGTGAGGAATATTAAAGAGTTATATCCACAGGCAGACATCAGACAAGAGGTGTTCACAGGCAAAAAGACCACAGGGCGTAGGGAGTATGAAAAGTTGCTTAGAACAGTCAAGAGTGGTGACATGATTGTGTTTGATTCGGTTTCTCGTATGAGCCGTAATGCGGAAGAAGGTTTCGAGACATATCAGAAGCTGATGAATGACGGTGTGGAGTTGGTGTTCTTAAATGAGCCACACATCAATACGGATGTGTATAAGGGTGTAATGGCTAATTCAGCGATTCGGCTCACAGGCACATCAGTAGACTTAATCCTTGATGGCGTGAACAAATACCTCATGGAGCTGGCGAAAGAGCAGATTAGGATTGCTTTTGAGCAAAGTGAGAAAGAAGTAACTGACTTGAGCATTAGGACGAAGCAAGGGCTTGTCACAGCTCGGATGAAAGGTAAGACGCTTGGACGCCCGAAGGGGGTCAAGCCAATCACAAGCAAGTCTGTGGAGATGAAGAAGCAGATTAAGCGGCTTAGTAAGGCGTTCGGTGGCAGCAATACGGATGCGGAGATTATGAGCATTACGGGACTGGCACGGAATACCTATTACAAGTATAAAAAAGAATTGTTGGAAGAAGCAGCGGAGTAATCCGTTGCTTTTCTTCTTTCGGGATGAGGTAAGACGGCGGGCGGAGCTGCCAGCCGTGCAGAATTTTGCACGGGATTTGGAGCGTGTAGGCGGAAAATGACCGCGTATTTGGCTCATAGAGCGACGAAAAAGGAGCATTTGATAGCTGGTTAGGGCGTGAGCCTAAAATGCGAATTTGGGGCTTATAAGGCGTTTGGCAAAATGCCAGAAATCCAGTGTTTATGCGGCTTTGTGAAGTGTTCAATCTCTCATAAATGAGAGAAAAAAGTCCATATTTGTATTGATATATGAGCAGTTACATAGTAAAATATAAGTAGTAAGAAAGTCCATATATGGAAAGGTTGGGTAGGGAATGACAAAGAGATTAAAATGCTTTATTTATACACGAGTTTCCACGGAAATGCAGTTGGACGGCTATTCACTGGAAGCTCAAAGAGAGCGTGTGAAGAAAGAAGCAGTTCACAGAGGCATGAAAGTGATTGGCGAGTATAGCGATGAGGGAAAGTCAGGAAAGAATGTGTCTGGACGTCCAGAGTTCCAGCAGATGCTTAACGACATAAGCAGAATGAACGCTGATTCACGTCCCGATTATGTGCTGGTTTTCAAGCTATCACGTTTCGGAAGAAATGCGGCTGATACGCTGTCATCATTACAGTTCATGGAAGATTATGGAGTGCATCTGTTGTGTGTAGAAGATGGTATTGATTCAGCAGGAGCAGCAGGAAAGCTAATGATTTCCGTATTGGCTGCGGTGGCAGAGATTGAGCGTGAGAACATCAAAGAGCAGACGATGGCTGGTCGTGAGCAGAAAGCACGGAACGGAGAGTGGAACGGTGGTTTTGCTCCCTTTGGTTACAAGCTGGTTTATAATGACCGTAATCGTGGTGAGCTCCAAATTGATGAGATAGAAGCAGAGCTGGTGCGAATCATGTTTGATAAGTTCGTCAACACAGACATGGGCTTAGCTGGTGTTGCGAAGTATATGAATGAATCTGGGTATAGGAAGCCATTGCGGAATAATAGTTCTGTCGAGCGTTTTTCTTCTCATTTCGTGAAAGAAGTGATAGATAATCCCATTCATATCGGCAAGATAGCATATGGGCGTAGGCGTACCGAAAAGATTGACGGAACGAGAAACGAGTATCACGTTGTTAAGCAGGCGAAGGATTCATATGAACTTTACGAGGGTAATCACGAAGCCATCATATCAGAAGATATGTGGTACAAAGCACAAGCAAAGCGAGAAGTGAATGGCTATAAGCGAGAAAAGGTACACAGCCTAGACCATGAACATGTGCTGTCTGCATTGCTCAAGTGTCCAGTGTGCGGAGCGAATATGTACGGAGCTGTGAACCGAAAGAAGAAAAAGGATGGTTCGGGTGAATATTATACGGATATGTTCTATTATGTTTGCAAGAATCGCAAGCTGGTGTCTGGGCACCTATGTGATTATAAGAAACATGTACGACAGGATTTGATAGATGATGAGGTTGAGGCTCTAATAATTAAAGCAGTTAATGATATTGATTTCAGCAATGACGTGGCAAGGGAATTAAATATGAATACGGATGTGGATGAGCTATATAATGAGATTGAGCGTTTAGAGCAAGCGAAGAAAAAAGAGGAATTGAAAAAGAAAAAGTTGCTCAATCAGATTGTTAGTCTTGACCCCGAAGATGATTTATATGATACTCTATATGAAGATTTGAGTAATTGTTTGCAGGAGTTCACACGGAACATTGCAGAGATTGATGCAAGCATAACCAGAACCAAAATCAGCATTGAGGGTGTGAGGTCTAAGCAATTATCGTTCATGACGATTGATGAGCTCAAAGCTTTTACGAAGAAGGTATTTACAGAGATGCCTGATTCAGCAAAGAAAGAGTTCATGAACTACATCATTGAGAGTATTGAGATTTTCCCAGAGCGTCAGAAGAACGGAAGACAGGTCAAGAGCATCAAGTTTAGGATTCCTGCTTTCTTGAATGAGCTTGAGGGAGAAGGCGTTGTGCCGAGACGTGACGAAATCGAGGAAATTGAGCTAGGCGGAAATTCCCTTCCCAACGAGAGTCACGATGAGACGGTAGTTCTCTTGTCCCAACAAAAGCCGGATGATGTAATAGAGGTTGAAATAGAGTTAGATGAACTGGATTTGACTTCCGCAGAGAGTAAGGCGACATATAAGGAAATCCAGGAATATGTGCTGAAAGAGCAAGGGTTGAAGGTTTCTAATCTGTATATTTCACAGGTAAAAAACGCAATCAAAAAAGATTGCGTTCGAAAGTGTGGAATAGAGGTTGGGGAGAATTATAATCTACCAAAGTCTGAAGATAGCAGACAGCCTCAGTGTCCGGAAGAGAAGGGCGCAAGAGGTCCGGTGGACCTCTGTTCTGCGCGGACCGAAGCGGAGCGAAGACAGGCGATAAAGGATGCGCTGGAGCATTTTGGGATGATTTAGATATTAAGAAATTATGTTGCAAAAATTGGTCATGCAAAGGAGGAAATATCATGCTTGCTTTTAATGAAAATGGTAAATTGACAGAGTATGAAGAAACAAATTTTTTAAAAGTATGTGATTCATGTCACCATATTTACAAGCAAAGGGTTGAACAACAACTAGAAGGAATGCGTGAAAGAGAATATGATATTTGTCCTTTGTGTGGTGAAGAAAATGATAGTAGTATGCAAGTTGATTTCTATAATTCTCGATTAACGGAAGTAGAATTATCAAAGTTAAGAAAAAAAGCATTGATAAAAACTATAATAGGATACTGCGACAAGCAATACAAACAAACAGATTGTTTTGTTTGTGATCATCAAAATGGTTGTCCAGGAGAATGCGAAGGTAACTGCAAAAATTGTTTGGAGGAGGTACATTACCCAGGGAGATATCCAAATGGAAAGAAAGATTACGACTGTAGTAGAATGCTTAATTTTTACGTGTGTGATTACTCGGCCAAATATGCTTCTGAACTTTTGTATCTGATGAGAAAGAGCCAAGCACTTGAAGAAATTAATGATTACCATGTTTTGTCTATTGGTTGCGGTGGTTGTCCAGATTTAATGGCATTTGAACGATATTGCCATGAAAAATCATATGATAAATCTGTAAGTTATATCGGTATAGATGTTAATGAAAAATGGAAACCAATACATGAGCAAATTAAATCATATAAAACAAAAACTTTAAGAAGAACCCAATTTAAATATATGGATGCCGTAACGGAACAATATAATATTTCAAATGCAAATGTTATTGTATTGCAATATGTTATATCACATTTCTATAATATGGGGCAAATAGGTGAGATAGAGAGTTTTTTTGAAAAATTGGTTCAGAATATTATTTTACATAAGGAACAAGGAAAGCCATTAGTGGTTCTCATTAATGATGTAAATAGCAATAATAGAGGTCGCGATTATTTTGAGAAATTGGTTGAAAAGTTAGATGGTGAGGGTCTGATAGAAAATAGTCAAGGATATTATTTTGATTACAATATTAGGAACGAATTTCAGAGGTATGGTATAAAACACGAATCAAATCGTATTGTATATAATATTCCTGATAGACTTTCTACATATCAGCCATGGGAATTGTGTTCAAGTGCGCAGCTTTTGATTGAAGTATTATAGCAGGAGATGATAGAAATGATTATTAGTGCAAGTAGACGTACAGATATACCGTCTTACTATTCGGAATGGTTGGTTAATAGATTAAAAGAGAAATATGTATTGGTTAGAAATCCGATGAATATACATCAGGTAAGTAAGATAGATTTATCTTCAGATGTTGTTGATGCAATCGTATTTTGGACAAAAAATCCAACTCCAATGTTGTCATACTTGGATCAAATTGAAGATTATACATATTATTTTCAATTTACATTAAGTGCGTATGGTCCTGATGTAGAAAGGAATTTACCATCAAAAAATAAAATTATTATTCCGACATTTCAACAGTTATCCAAAGAAATTGGAAAAGAAAAGGTTATATGGAGATATGATCCGATATTCTTTAATGAGCAATATTCAATGGAGTATCATTGTAAGTATTTTGAAGTGTTAGCCTCAAAATTGGGTGATTATACAGAGAAGTGTACTGTGAGTTTTATGGATATGTATAGAAATACAGAGCGAAATGTAAAGTCCTTAAGTATTGTCAAAGATACATATGAAATACAGGTAGAATTATTGCAAAGATTTGTAGAAATAGCAAAGGAGTATAGTTTGTATATTGATACCTGTGCTGAAATTGGAGATTTTCATAAAATAGGAGTTGAGCACGCTCATTGTATTGATAGGGAACGAATAGAGAGAATTGGTGGATTCAAGCTTAATGTTGATAAAGATACAAATCAAAGAGCAGAATGCGGATGTGTGGCAAGTATTGATATAGGAGCTTATAATACATGTAAAAATGGATGTTTATATTGTTATGCAAACTATAGTTCGAATACCGTAGAAAAGAATTTTGGTATGCACAATCCTAAGTCTCCGTTATTATTTGGTGAAATAGATAGTACAGATGTAATCAAGGAAAGAAAGGTAAAGTCACTTATTAATAATCAAATGAATTTGTTTGATATTTAGGGAAAAGAGGGATTTTGTGAAATACAATTTGTATTTTTATGATGGTAGTAGGAATGCTGTTGTTATGACAGATATGGATGGCAAGCAACTTGTGATTGACTGTGATAAGGCAGAGGAACAGGTCGTATTTGATGAGCCGGCGGATGCGGGGATTCTTGCCAGACTTGCAAGGAAAGAACCGGCAAATTATGTGAGTATTGCAATGCGTCCGGGCGGATTGCAGGATTATGTGGATGTGTGGAATGAGTTGAATTAGTATATTCCTTTGTTGACAAAGGAAAGTCGGAGTGTTAGAATGGCTTTATCTTAAGGA
>SVFD01000008.1 GCA_015057025.1 Lachnospiraceae bacterium
AGGGTGTTTATTTCTTAAATGCTGCTCCGCTGAATTTATCAGGTGCGGATGGTTCACCATGCAGAGCTGTATTGATAGATATTGATGAGAGATAGATTTCAGTAAGCCAATATGTTTAACTGAGAGCCAAATTTGAATTTTACAAAGAGGTTAGAGAATGATTATTTTAATAGCAGGAGCATCACATACAGGAAAAACAGCATTGGCACAGAAACTGCTCGAAAAGTATAAATATCCATATCTTTCAATAGACCACTTGAAAATGGGTTTGATACGAAGTGGTAATACAGAACTTACTCCAACAAGTGATGATTTAGATTTAACAGCATACTTGTGGGCTATTGTTCGTGAAATGATTAAAACTGCGATAGAAAATAAGCAGAATTTGATTGTCGAAGGCTGTTACATTCCTTTTGATTGGAAAATAGATTTTGAACAGGAATATCTTAATAATATTAGATATTTTTGTCTTGTAATGAGTGAGGAATATATAAGAAATCATTTTGCCGATATTAAAGGCTATGCAAGTGTAATTGAAAATCGTATAGATGATGATTATTGTATTTTGGAAACGGTATTAGAAGATAATAGGCAGGTCTTGGAACTTGCGATTGCACATAAAGTGAATTATATACTTATTGATGACGAGTACAAAATAGATATTGATTTAGAAAGATAAATTTCAGTTTGTCTGAAAACTATATTTCAATTTGTTAAAGTTAATCCTGCCATACGGCTTGATTATAAATATTTTATTTAAAGGAGATTGCTGTTTGAGAAAGAACAACACCTTAGAGATTGTGGAATAACCGGGAGATTATGAAGACAATCAAATCGTAACCTCCCAGCATTGCAGTCAACAATCATCAGGAGGGCGCTGGATGTCCGGGGGACATCCGTTTAGCGCCGACCGGAGTGGAACGGAGAAGGATTAAATAATGAATAAAAATGACTATATCATCCGTTTGGAAACACCTGCAGACCATGCAGAGGTAGAAAATTTAGTAAGAGAATCTTTTTGGAATGTATATCGCCCGGGATGCTACGAGCATTACCTGCTTCGTTGTCTTCGAGACGATAAGGACTTTGTTCAGGAACTTGATTTTGTAATGGAGAAGGATGGCCGGATTATTGGTCAGAATGTCTTTGTGCGTGCAAGCATTCAGGCAGATGACGGCAGAGATATTTCTATTATGACCATGGGGCCTATTTGCATTGCAAATGAATTGAAGCGTCGGGGTTACGGTAAGATTCTTTTGGACTACACTATCGAAAAAGCCAAAGAAATGGGCGCAGGTGCGTTGTGTTTTGAAGGTAATATTGATTTTTACGGAAAGAGTGGTTTTACTTACGCATCGGAATTCGGACTTCGCTATCGCGGATTGCCGGAAGATGTAGACGCATCATTCTTCTTGTGCAAGGAACTGATTCCGGGATATTTGGCAGGAATTACCGGCGAGTACGGACCGCCTGCAGGATATCTTATTGATGAAGCCAAAGCCGAGGAGTTTGATAAGCAGTATCCGTACAAAGAGAAATTGAAATTACCGGGAAAACTTGTGTAAAGATTCCAAACATACACCGGTGGGGCGATATGCCCCATCGGATGTTAAAAAGATGGCGTATAAAGAGAGTTTATCCAATAAAAGAGTGGAGAGATAATCAATGAAAAAAGTGATTTCGGTGAACAGTTCGGTAGACATTATCATCGAAAAATTGAATCAAAAAGTCAGAACTAAAGTGAAAATAGAAGACAAGCTTGGAGTGACTGAATATTATTTCTGGGGAGATAAAATTTCGCAGAATACTTTTGTATGGGACAGCGCGAGAAATGTGAATAACTTTTTAAGGATTAAAGGAGAAATCGTTGAAAAAGACCAAGAAAATTCTGAGATTTATCTCAAAGTAATAAATAAACCATCATATTATGTTATTTATGCACTTGCCGTTTGGTTTGTATTAATTGCATTGTTATCAAGTAAGTACTTTTTTGCTATCTTTGCTGTTGTGTTTGTTGTAATTGCTTGGATTGTGAAGTATAAGTATTTTGATGATGTGGTTGCGGATATAAACAGCATTGTCGGAGTATGTGAAGAATAGTTTAGAAGGAGTGCTGTTGTGTGAAAAAGCAAATTAAAATTTTAGGCATATTTTTATTCATGCTTACTATGCTTTGCGGCTGTTCGAAAATGACGCCGCAGACTGTGGATGGTGTGAAAGACTATCTGGTTCAAAACGGATATTATGATGAAAAATATTATTCAAGTGCCCAACTGGATGGTGTCAGTGCTTGTGTTGATTTTTTAACAAATAAGTGGACATTGTTATTTTATGATTATGGTAATCGTAAGGAAGACTTTGAAACTATATATGAAGGTACGTTGGCAGAATTCACCGTAACAACAGAAGTAAAAAAGTCTAATTATACGATTTCGGAAGTCTATACAGACACAAATTATTCTTTATTTGTCCGGGTTGATAATACGTTGCTTCATGTAACCGGGCCAAAGGAAGATATGTATGAAATCAGGGATTTGGTAGAAGGTTTAGGGTATTATAAAGAGTAGAGAATTGATGGAGACAATTTATATGGATGTACAGGTAAAAGAATATATGGACAAATATCCGGAAGAAATTGTTGCTATGTACGCTTGTCTCAGAGACTTGATTCTTGAGAGCGTGACCTGTGAGCCGGAAGAAAAGTTGTGGGCGAAGTTACCAAGCTTTTATGTTGCAGATAATTTTATCAGGCTTATTCCGTTTAAGGATCATATTAATATTGAGGCGCAGGCAATTATGAAACATGCGAATGAATTGGCCGGATATAAAATTACCCCTAAGGGAATGTTGCAACTATACTTAAAGCAGGAAGTACCTGCGGAGGTTTTAAAAAGGATATTTGCAGAAACTTTATTGAGATAAAATATATCTGCACTATTATACGCAGGCAGTGATAGATTTCTTCGGAAGATTACATAGTATTGATAATATTAGAAAAGATATCGATAAAGGAAGAAGTGATGTCCTGGTGACGGCGAAGTGATGGTTTATGAAATTATGCGAAAAGTAAGATAAAAATTGACAAGAATTTGGGACCAAATATAAAGAACATTCATTAGAGGGAGCATTTATGGGAAAATTTTTATTGTATACTGCATGGGTTTTTATGCTGGCAGGTGCGATTATAACAAGATTCGTATATGAATTTTCAGATGTTGTTTACATTACATATTTAGTAATTTGTGTTTTGTTGGGAGTACTTGGATACTTCATAGATAAGAGAAAAAATTCACATAAATAATGAACTTTCCGTATTTCATATGAAAATAATTAATAGACCAATATTTATAAAAGAATAGGAGAGTAAAATTTATGAAAAAGTATATTGGATTATTAATTATTTTGGTGGTTTCTGTGTTGTGCGTTGCCTGCAGTGAAACCGTAACGGAAGAAAATACGGAATCTGAGGTGGTTTCTTCGGCTGGAAACAGCGAATTGGTGGAAAATGAAAGCGAAGAAGTCGTTTCTGAAGAAGAGAGTGTATCACCGAGCCCTAATGCATTGAAAGTGGAGTTGAGCGGAAAAGCCGAGGAAAGTTTTACGGCAGAAGAGGATTGCTATGTAGAAGGCGAACAGGTTATAATATACATTCAGAGTGGCGTAACAATTAACCAGGATGTTCTTACAGTGACAGAGGACATTATGGCAAGTCTGTGTGAAGCTACAGGTCTTTCTTTTGACAAGAAATTTGAGCCGGATTCGGATATGAGTTCCAGAGATATGTATTTTGAAGAGGGTGCTTTTACCGGTTTGAATGAGGATGCAACGAAAGTGAACGTAATGATTGTCAACTTGGAAGACGGTGCAGTACCTTGGGCATGGGAAAATAATGCAATTTTAGATGATGAAGATTATGACTTTGAACTTACGGGTTATCAGGCTATTTATCATGAATTGACCCATGTGCTTCAGTTCCGAAACGGAGTTGCTTTAGGGTCTACTCTGGATGAAGGATATGCGACTTATGTATCTGCAAAGGCACAGCAGGCTGACGGAATCGTTCCTTGGAGTGCAATGCAATACTATTATCCCTATGATTTTGATGATTCTGTGATTTTCGGAGGCGAAAGCAGTTTCCATCACGCATATAATGACCGTGAAATTCCTTACCAGTATGGTTTTAGATTTGTATCTTTCTTGATGGATACCTATGGTGAGGATGTCTATATTAATATTTTAAATGAAGCAACCGAGCAAGGATTTAATAACTCTTACGATGCTGAAAATGAAGAAGAAAGCATGAAAGAGGATACGATTCAAATGATTGAAATTATTAAATCCCAGACATCTGAAGATGTCTTTGAACAGTTTATACAGTGGTATAACAGTAAGTGGAGCGGAAAATGTCAGGAATTTATGGATTACACGGGAATTATGAATGAATAGCATTCATTTAATTTTAATAAATAGTTTACATAATGTTGAAGAGGTGAGTCTATGTCATCCATGTTTGGAAGCAAATTAAAAGTACAGATTTTCGGTCAGTCCCATGCTAAAGGTCTTGGTGTGGTAATGGACGGTATTCCGGCAGGATTAAAAATTGATCTGGAGGAAGTGCAGAGATTTCTTGACCGTCGCGCCGGCGGAAAAAATGCATATTCGACAGCAAGAAAAGAAGCAGATACTCCGACTATACTAAGTGGTTTGGTAGGAGATACCACCTGCGGCGCACCTCTTTGTGCAATTTTTGAGAATGCCAATACCCGTTCAGGAGACTATGATAAGTTACAGGGGAATTTAAGACCTTCTCACGCAGATTATGCGGCTTGGGTAAAATATAACGGTTTTCAGGATAAAAGTGGTGGCGGACAGTTTTCAGGTCGCTTGACTTTGCCTTTGTGTTTTGCGGGAGCGGTATGTATCCAGTTGCTAAGACAGCAGGGAATCAATGTATATTCGCACATTTTATCCATTGGTGAAATCCAGGATGAAAAATATGATTTAGTTAACATAAATTCTAAAACCTATGAGCCGGGAGAGTTTCCTACATTGAGTTCGGAAGTAGGAGTACGGATGGTAGATTTTATGACACAGGTTGCCAAAGAAGGGGATTCCGTAGGCGGTATTGTGGAGTGTGCTTTTACAGGTATGCCTGTTGGTGTAGGCGAGCCCATCTACGACAATGTGGAGAGTTGCATTTCTCATGTGATGTTTGGTGTGCCTGCGGTAAAAGGTATTGAGTTCGGTATGGGCTTTGATGGCGTGAAACAGCGTGGAAGCCAGTGCAATGATGCCTTTTATTTAGATGGTGATACCGTGAAAACCAAAACCAACAATTCCGGCGGTATTCAGGGCGGTATTACCAATGGTATGCCTGTGGTATTCCGCGTGGCATTGAAACCTACGCCCTCTATCTACAAGGCACAGGATACCGTGAATTTCCGCGACAAAAAAGAAGTAAACTTCCAAATTGAAGGCCGTCACGACCCTTGTATCGTGCCCAGAGCTTTGCCTTGTGTAGAGGCGGCTGCGGCAGTGGCGTTGTATGATTTGTTATTGCAGAAGTAATATAGTCTACATAACGATATGAATTTATGTCAACCTAAGACGCGAAAGACGATAAAATATAGTTTACATAATGTAAATGTTATGTAAAGCAAAAAAGGAAACATTACATGAATAATCAACAAAATGATGCAGTTCCGCACAAGCGAAGAGTACGCTATAAAGGTACCCATCCTAAAAAATTTCATGAAAAATATAAAGAGGCCAATCCTGAGAAGTATGCCGATACCATTGAAAAGGTTATTGCCAAGGGAAGCACGCCTGCAGGAATGCATATTTCCATTATGGTGGATGAAATTCTTGAGGTGTTAAAAGTTCAGCCCGGAGAACGGGGCTTGGATGCGACATTAGGTTACGGCGGACACACCAAAGCAATGCTACAATGCCTGAACGGAAACGGACATATGTATGCATTGGACATCGACCCCATAGAAAGCGTGAAAACCAAGGCGCGTCTTGAAGTCCAGGGATTTGGCGAAGATATTTTAACCATTAAACAAATTAATTTTGCTAAAATTGATGAAGTGAGCAAAGAAGCCGGAAAATTCGATTTTGTACTGGCAGATTTGGGCGTATCATCTATGCAGATCGACAATCCGGAGAGAGGTTTTTCTTATAAGGTGGACGGTCCCTTGGATTTGCGCCTGAATCCGGAACAGGGTGAGTCTGCGGCCGAGCGTCTTAAGAATATCACCCGTGAAGAATTTGTATATATGATGCAGGAGAATTCTGACGAGCCTTATGCGGTTGAAATTGCCAAGGTGGTGTTTGATGATATGCGAAGAGGAAAGTATATCGAGACAACAACCGACTTGAGAAAGGCCATAGAGAAGGCTTTGGTATATGTTCCGGCAAAGGAGCGCACGGAAGCGGTAAAGAAGTCTTGTGCTAGAGTTTTTCAGGCATTGCGCATTGATGTAAACAGTGAGTTTGAAGTTTTATACGAATTCTTAGAAAAACTTCCTGACATATTGAATCCCGGCGGAAGAGTTGCGATTCTTACCTTCCATTCCGGTGAGGACAGATTGGTAAAGAAGTCTTTTAAACAGCTTGCCAGGGAAGGGATTTACAGTGAGATTTCTGATGAAGTCATACGACCGACGGCTGCGGAATGTGCAAGAAATCCCAGAGCGAAGTCAACCAAGTTGCGGTGGGCAATTCGGGCATAGATGAATGTTTAAAGTAAAACAATATGACTATGGCATATGGTTTACATAAAACTAAAAGCATAAAGCGAGGAAGCAACAATGGATTTAAGTGATGTAAGAGTAAAAATTGACGAGTTGGACGATCAATTGGTGGATTTGTTCAAAAAGCGTATGGACCTGGCTATGGATGTGGCTAAGGTGAAAAAAAGTGAGAATCTTCCCATTTTGAACACAGCAAGAGAGCGTGCGATTATCAATCGTCTCACTGAGAACGAAAACGACGATATGGCTGGCTATATTAAGATTCTCTATACCACATTGTTTGATGTATCCAGGGCTTATCAGGCTGATTATCTTTATCAGACATCTGAAATCGGCGATAAAATTAAAAAGGCTTTGGAAGAGACACCGAAGGTGTTCCCTAAACGTGCAACCGTAGCATGCCAGGGCATCGAAGGTGCTAATTCCATGTCAGCCTGTGAGAAGTTGTTTGAAAGACCTTCCATCGTATATTTTAATTCCTTTGAAGGCGTATTTTCTGCGGTAGAGCAGGGACTTTGTCAGTACGGCATTTTACCCATCGAAAACAGCCTTCGCGGTTCCGTGATTGCCAACTATGACTTGATGAGTAAGCATCATTTTTATATTGTAAACAGTGTAAAAATAAAGATTAACCATTGTTTAATGGCAAAGCCCGGCACCAAGAAAAGTGATATCAAGGTAATTTATTCTCACGAGCAGGCCTTGGGACAGTGCAGTGAAATGCTTGCCAATATGGATGTCAAAGTGATTCCCTGCGAGAATACTGCGGTTGCAGCAAGAATGGTATCTGAGAGTGCAGACAATTCCGTGGCGGCACTTTCTTCCAAACAGTGTGCAGAACTTTACCAGTTAGAGATTTTGGAAGAAAACACCCAGAATAACGAGAACAATTACACCAAGTTTATCTGTATTTCAAAGAAACTGGAGATTTATCCCGGAGCAAAGAAAATCAGCCTTATGATGACCTTGCCCCACAAGCCCGGTTCTTTGTATGAGATGATTGCTAAATTCTCTGCTTTGGGAATTAACTTAACCAAGTTGGAGAGCAGACCGATTCCCAATAAGGATTTTGAGTTTATGTTCTATTTTGACTTGGATATATCGGTATACGATCAGGCGGTATTTAATTTGTTTGCCCAGCTTGAACACGGTACTGAAGAATTTGAATTTATGGGATGCTATACGGAAGTGTAGAATCAGTTTTAAGGAGTATTATACACCAATATGAAATACGGACTTTTGGGAGAAAAATTAAAACATAGTTTTTCACCGCAGATACACAATGCTTTTGGCATTGATGATTATATTTTAAAAGAGGTGCCGAGAGAAGAAATCGATGCTTTTATGAAGGCCAAAGATTTTACGGCAATGAATGTTACCATTCCATACAAAGAAGCGGTCATCCCGTACTGTGTGCAGGATGAGGTGTCCAAGGCAATCGGCAGTGTGAATACGGTGGTGAATCGAGAGGGTACATTATATGCCTATAATACGGATTGCCTGGGATTTCTTTATATGGCCACCGAAGCCGGTATTACTTTTACGGATAAAAAAGTGGTTGTCTTGGGAAGCGGAGGTACCGCTAAGACGGCAGTATATGTGGCAAGGCAGGAAAGGGCTTCTGAGATTGTTGTGGTATCCAGAAGCGGTGCCAATATCAGCGAAGTATTCGGCGATGTTAAAACTGCGGATTATACACAGACGGAAGCTTATAAGGATGCACAGATTATCGTGAATACCACGCCTTTGGGAATGTATCCTAATGTGCAGTCACAGGCTGTAGATTTGGACGTGTTTGCCAAGGCAGAGGCGGTAGTGGATGTGGTTTATAATCCTTTACTTACGGCACTTACCTTGCAGGCAAAGAAGAAGGGCTTAAAATATGTGAACGGCTTGCCGATGTTGGTAGCTCAGGCGTATTTTGCGCAACGCTATTTTTATAATGAGGAGCCTAAGGTGAAGCCCGGAGATGAGGCTTTATTAAAAAAGGTGATTGCAGATATTGAAGCACAGGTGCGTAACATTGTGTTAATCGGTATGCCGGGAAGCGGTAAGTCTACCGTGGGTAAGTCTTTGGCAGAGAAACTCGGCAGAACTTTTGTGGATACGGATGCGGAGTTTGCAAAGAAAGAGGGCATGCTTGCCGGTGCATATATTGAGCAGTTTGGCGAGGTGGCATTCCGCGATGCGGAGAGTCGTGTGGTAAAAGAATTTGCCAAAGAGAAAAGTCTTGTGATTGCTACCGGTGGCGGAAGTATTTTACGGGAAGAAAATAGGGATGCAATGATGCAAAACAGCTTAATTGTATTTCTTGATAGAGAGTTATGTAAACTTGCGACCGATGGCCGACCTTTGTCCGGGAGTATGGATAAAATGCAAAAGCTGTATGAAACAAGATATCCTATTTATGTAAACTTGGCGGACGTGCATTTGAAGGTTGAAGAAGATAATATAGACGGATTGGTAGATGCAATTATAAAAGGAGAAGCACAATGAAAATTTTAGTCATCAATGGCCCAAACTTAAATATGCTGGGCATTCGTGAAAAGAATATATACGGAACACAGGATTATAAAGCTTTGGTGGAATTTTGTGAAAAGGCAGGTGCAGATAACGGTGTGGAAATTACCTGTTTTCAGTCCAACCACGAAGGAAGTATCGTAGATAAAATCCAGGAAGCTTACGGCGTTTATGATGGTATCGTAATCAATCCTGCGGCCTATACACATACCAGTGTAGCAATTCTTGACGCAATCAAAGCGGTGTCAATACCTACGGTAGAGGTTCATTTGTCCAATGTGGACGAAAGGGAAGAATTCCGCAAGATTTCTTATGTAAGAAGTGCTTGCGTGGCAACCTTCTACGGTTATGGTTTTGACGGATACCGTATGGCGATTGAGGAATTAGTAAAGAGATAAGCAGTATGTGAAAAGGCGTATTTGTATAATGCGCCTTTTCTTTATTTCAGGGGAAGATTGTTATAGATTTTATGATTATATCTATAGGAATGAAAGAAGAAATTTGTTAATATAAGAACAGATTGCGAGTTGTTTTGGGGAGAATGAGATGGGAGAATACAGATACATTACATTAAGAGAGAAACCGGAATTAAAAGATAAGGCGGCTTTATGGTTCCACGAAAAATGGGGAGTTCCTACAGATGCATATCTGGAATGTATGAATGCGTATTTGAAAGAAGAAACAGAATTGGGATGGTATTTGTGTTTGGATGACGATACCATCATTGCAGGTATGGGTGTGATTGAGAATGATTTTCATGACAGAAAAGATTTGACGCCCAACGTGTGTGCCGTATATACAGAAAAAGCATATAGAGGACAAGGTATCGCAGGACGACTTTTAGATATGGTAGTTGAGGATATGAGAAGTAAAGGGATTACGCCGGTTTATTTGTTGACGGACCATATAAACTTTTATGAAAGATATGGTTGGGAGTTTTTCTGTATGGTGCAAGGTGACGATGAGCCGGAATTATCAAGAATGTATATTCACAAATAAAGCGGTATGGTTTGGTATTTAATGAGGCGGCGGATGTTTTAACAAGCATTAGACATAAAAGGAAAGGGCGAAACTATGGCAGATATAAAAAGCGACGGCTCGGAAGTATTACATTATGACAATCCGGAATTCCCTGTTTTTATTAGAAAAAATACAATTCCGGCCAATTGCTGTTTTTCGGATATTTCTTTACATTGGCATGATGAACTGGAGTTTATTTACGTGCTTTCGGGTGATATTGGATACTGGGTGGACGGTGAGCATATTGTAATGAAGGCCGGCGAAGGTATCTTTGTAAATGCAAAACATATGCATTTGATTTGCAATGCTAATTTGGGTTGTACGCTTTTATGCGTGATTTTTCCGCCTACTGTTCTTTGCTCTACGGAGTATATGGCATCTAAAATGGTGAATCCTATACTGAATGCCAAGGAATTGGCTTATATGTTGTTGAGTGAGCGGGTGTCCTGGCAGCGTTCAGTACTTGCAGGTGTCAAAGACATATACGATTATTCATTGCAGGAGAATGGTGAGGCGGACATTTTATCGGCAATCTATCGTTTGTGGGGAGAATTATACAGAAATGTTGCCGTAAAAGCAGAAGAGTCCCATAAGGATGAGAATCTGATTTTAATCAAAAAGATGCTTGATTATTTATACAAAAATTATGATCAAAAAATTACTTTGAATGATATCTGTTTAAATGCAGGCATCGGCAAGAATAAGTGCACGGAGTTGTTTCGAAGATACACTAATATGTCGCCTATGGAATATTTGCGAAATTATCGTGTGGAGAAGGGCGTGCAACTGTTAAAAGATACGGACCTGTCCGTGACGGAGATTTCCTATGAGGTAGGAATGTCCGGCGCTAGTTATTTTGCGGAATCACTGCGTATGTGCAGGGGATGTACACCGACGCAGATACGTAAAGGGACAGAATAGAGGCGTATTTTTGAATAATCATTATTTGTAAGTATTATGCAGTCTTAAGTTAAGCAAGAAAGGAGACGCTGACGTATGAACATACGTAAAAATATAACTGCATATTTTTATGTTTATAAAATTCGTATTCAGAAGAGTCTGGCATATCACTATGATGTGTATGGCAATATTCTGATGCAGTGTATTATTATGTTTGCGGCTGCTTTCTTTTGGCGGGCTTTGTATGCGGGACAAACAGTAGTACAAGGTGTTGCAGCAGAGCAAATGTATATCTATACCGTGGTTTCTACGGCTATGTCAGTCTTTTTTATGAATGATGTGGAACAAAGAGTTATGCGCAGTGTGGAGAAGGGGACAATTGCTGTGGAAATGTTAAAACCCATTAACTTATACGGTATTTTCTTTTTTGAAGATTTGGGGAAACTAACGGCTTTGCTTTTTCAAAATCTGATACCGATAGTGTTGATTGGAAGTATTTTTATTGCAGCGCCCAAACCTGTAAGTACGTCAGCATTTCTTTTATTTATTGTAAGCCTTGTAATGGCTTATCTGATACATTGGCTGTTGGCAGCCTGCTTTTCCATGTGGGCATTTGTGACAATCAATATGACACCGCTATTGCAGGTAAAGAAGCATTTAATCAGACTGTTGTCCGGAAGCATTATACCTTTATGGTTCTTTCCGGATTGGCTGGCATCAATATTAAACTGTTTGCCATTTGTGTATATTTATCAGTTGCCTTTGGATATTTTTATAGGCAAAGAAGATATGACTAATCTTTTGCCGCGAATGGGAATTCAGGTAGCTTGGGTTATGGTTTTATTTGTTTTATTTACGATTTTACAGAAAAATGTATTAAAAAAAGTCATGATACAGGGCGGTTGACATAATATATGCTTTGAGAAGTGATTTCATACATACTATGTAGGATAAAAATGGTTGAATCATTGAGAAATTTATATGTGAAACAAATAGAGAAAGGAAACAGAATGTTAGCAAGCATAAAACATTATACAAGCGTAACATTAGAATATTTAAAATTAAGTATTTTAACAGTGTTTGAATATCCTGCCAATATGATTGGGTGGTTGATATCCAATCCCTTACAGTTTATTGTGGGATTTGCCACTATTCAATTTGTAGTGAAAGAATTTGGCGATGTTGCCGGTTGGAATTACGGACAGTTGGCATTTCTTTACGGATTGGCAATTATATCTCATGCGCTGTCCATGATATTTTTTGTACAGGGCTGGTTTATGGGATATTTTGTAATCGAAGGAGACTTTGACCGATATATGCTTCGGCCTATGAGTGTATTATATCAGTTTTGTTTTACACAATTTAATTTAATCGGTATTACGGATTTGATACCGGGTATTTGTGTGTTTCTTTACGGATGCGTACAGGTTGGCTTTGTTTTTAACCTGCGGAATATATTAGCGTTATTGGCAATTCTGGTGGGAGCAACTTTTATCAGAGGCGGAGTGTATATTATCATCGGAAGCAGCAGCTTTTGGACTAAAAGTATTGTGGATTTTGGCGGATATACTCAGGAGTTTTTTGACAAAACAACCATGTATCCCTTATCCATGTATCCGGAAAGCGTACAGTTTCTGTTGACTTTTATTATACCCATTGGTTGGGTAAGCTTTTATCCGGCAGCAGAGCTTATGGGCATTTCTAAAGATGTGTTTATGCCGGGGGCTGCACCGCTTATATCCTTGGGAGCCGGAGTTGTAGTTTTTGCCGTGGCAGCGGTAGTTTTTTATACCGGTTTGAAGCGATATGAAAGTGCGGGAAGTTAGTGAGAGAAGATGTTTGTAAAATGTGAGATTTAATTTTAAAAGAGATTTGAAAGACAGCTATGTTGTGAAGTGAAACAGGAGTAAATATATGTTGGTCATAGAAGTAAAAAATTTAAAGAAAGATTATATAATTAACAAAAAAGGTAAAGGGCTCGGCGGTGCAATCAAGAATCTTTTTTTTAGAGAGAAAACCATAGTTCATGCGGTGAAAGATTTAAGTTTTAATATTGAAAGCGGAGAGATTGTTGCGTTTATCGGACCGAACGGTGCCGGTAAATCAACCACGGTTAAAATGATGTCCGGTATCTTAAATCCTACAAGCGGACAGGTACTGATAAATGGCAAGGATGTAGCTAAAAAGCGCAAAGAGGTAGTAATGGATTTAGGAGTGGTATTCGGTCAGCGTACCCAGTTAAACTGGGACTTGCGTCTTGGAGAGAGTTTTGAATTGTTAAAACGTATTTATCAAATTCCAGATGAACGCTATGAAGAGAATTTAAAGGTGATGGATGAAATCTTGGGAATCAATGAAATTATTGATATTCCGGTGCGCCAGTTGTCTTTGGGACAGCGTATGCGAGGGGATTTGGTGGCGGCTATGCTGCATTCGCCTTCGGTATTATTTTTGGATGAGCCTACTATCGGATTGGATGTAGACGGTAAATACGCTATTCGCAAATTTATTAAAGAAATCAATCGGGTAAAAGGAACTACGGTTATTTTAACCACACATGACTTAGGGGATATTCAAGAACTGTGTGAACGTTTGATTATTATTAACAACGGAGAATTGATGGAAGATGGTCCTTTGCAGGAAGTGACTGAACGAATTGCTCCTTTTAAAACGTTGGTGGTGGAATTTTATGATGGAGAAGCAACCAATCATCCTAAAGCGGAACAGTTTTATCATGAAGGAAATATTGCTAAGTACCGGTTTCAAAAAGCCGATATTACGGCGGCGCAGCTTATTGAAGAGATTTCTTCGAAGCGGGCAATAAAGGATGTTTCCATAGAAGAAGCAAGTATTGATGATATCATTCGAATTGCGTATCATGGGAGTGATGATAAAATATAAAGACAAATTAGTAATTATATGATATGATAGACGCGTAGTTGGAAAAATTATCCGGCTGCGCGTTATTTTAGAAATGAGGGTTACAATGGAAAAAGAGAAGAAGAAATTAACTGAGAAACAAGTAATTAATATTTTATCGATTTGTCTTGCAGTATGTGCGGCTTGCATAGTTGTAATGTTAATTTGTATTATGAATTTAGTGAAGGAAAACGAAACATTACAGACTGAAAAAACAGAAATGCAAACTGAATTTGATTTAGAGAAAAAAGAATTAAGTGAAAAGGTAACACTTCTTAGCAATCAGCTTGCCGTACGTATAGAAGCAGAGGAAGAAGAGGCGCAGAAGAAAGTGCCCAGTGGTCTTCCGGTAAGCGGTAAGATTATTACAATAGAGTCAGAGCCGATTATTATTGCAACAGAAGCGGAAGGTGACGAGATTGCAGATGATGCAATTGAAAACGAGAATGACGCAGAAAATGATGAAGATACAGATGAAAATATTGTCGAGCAGGAAATTCCCACAGTTGTTTTTGGGGTAAAAAAGGAAACACAAATTGTTGCTGCCGGTGCAGGAACGGTTGATAGTGTAGAACAGATTGAGGAAGGAACCTCAGTTAAAATTGATCACGGAAACGGATATGTATCAATATATCTGTTTAAGGGGAATCCTAAGGTAAAAGCGGGAGACGAAGTACTTCGCGGCACTCTGTTGTTTGAGGTAACAAGTAATAATGCAAAGTTTTCCTTCCAGGTCCTTCAGGATGGAGAGTATGTAAATCCTATGGATTTAATGGAGATTAGAGGATAAAGAGAAAGCCCGCAACCTGGAGTTGTGGGCTTTTACAGTATTATTCAGCTTTATTTTTCGTTCTTTCAAATATTAATTCATATCCATCGCAACCGTAATTTAATGAACGATTGACACGACTGATGGTAGCAGTGGAAGCACCGGTTTTCTCTGCAATATCCATATAGGTTTTACCATCACGAAGCATAGTGGCAACTGCCAGTCGTTGTGACAATGAAAGCAATTCGTTTACGGTGCATAAATCTTCAAAAAAGTTATAACATTCTTCTTTGTTTTCTAAGCACAGGATAGCGTCAAAGAGTTGATCGACTGCCTCTGTTTTTAATTTTTTATTCATAATCCCTACCCCTTTTCATATGAAAGTTATTAATTTTTGTTTTTATACTTTAAAAATTTATACTTTAATCTTATAAGATTTTAACATACTAAAGTATTAAAGTAAAGTGTAAAATAAATTCTTTTCCGGTTTTGTATTTTGAATATATAAAAAGTAACCAAAAAAGAAAAGCAAAATACCATAAAAATGCATAAACCAGTAATATAGTGTCACTATCAAGACTTTACAAGTAGTTTTAATTACTATATAATTAAATAGAGTATCTATGCGATGCGATAAAGGGGCGGAATTACAATGAAAATTAATACTGAAGAAATCTTAAATGAAATAATAGATAAGATGCAGGATGTCATGAAAATCAGAGCCAATGATATCCCGAATATTGATTTATACATGGATCAGGTAACCACATTCATGGATGAGAAACTTCGTAGCAGTGTCCGTAAGGGAGAGGCTGAGGAGAATATCTTAACCAAAACCATGATTAATAATTATGCAAAGAATGATTTGTTGCCGCCGCCTGTAAAGAAGAAATATTCTCGGGAACATATAATGGTTCTGATTTTTGTTTATTATTTTAAGAGTTTTCTTACGATTAACGATATAGGAACCTTATTAAATCCTATTACAGAAGAGTATTTTGGGGATGAAAGTGAATTAAAGATAACGGACATCTATGAAGAAATTCTTAAGCAGGCAGGAGAGGAAATGCCGAAGTTAGAGGCGGATTTGCGGGGGACTTATGAGGCGGCAGAGAAGACTTTTCGGAATGTGCCTCAAGAGGATGCCGATTATTTGCGATTGTTCTCTTATATTTGTTTCCTCAGCTATGATGTTTTTGTAAAAAAGATGCTGATAGAAAGACTTTTAGACGAAGTCAGTATGAAGAGGCAGGATAAAGAAGAAGCATTAAAGCGGGAGAAAGAGGAACAACAAAAACGCGAAAAAGAAGACCAAAAGCGTGAAAAAGAAGTACAAAAACGCGAAAAAGAAGAGGCAAAGCGTGATAGGAAGAATAAGGTTACAGACAAGTAATAGAAGGTATAGGGGTTTTTAGAAAGGAGCAATTAACAATGAAGAAAGTTATCATTATCGGTGCAGGACCGGCAGGTATTACAGCAGGATATGAACTTTTAAAACAGTCCAATGAATATGAAGTTACTATTTTGGAGGAAACACCGTATATTGGCGGTATTTCCAGAACTGAAGTATACAACGGACATCGCATGGATATCGGTGGTCATCGGTTCTTCTCTAAATCTCAGGAGGTAAATGATTGGTGGGAAAAGATTATGCCTATGCAGGGGGCACCGGCTTATGATGATGATAAACTGGGAAGAGATGTTCCTTTGGCGAAAGGGGGACCAAATCCTGAGAAGGAAGAGCGAGTTATGCTTAATCGAAGCCGCGTATCTCATATCTACTATAACAGAAAGTTTTTTGAATATCCTGTTAAAATGAATATGAATACATTTAAAAATATGGGATTCGGTACTACTATGCAGGCCGGCTTCAGTTATTTGGGAAGTATGGTTGCTAAAAAGCCGGAGAGCAGTTTGGAAAATTTTTATATTAATCAATTCGGTAAAAAGTTATATTCCATGTTCTTTGAAGGATATACAGAGAAACTTTGGGGACGTCATCCCAGAGAAATTGACCCTTCCTGGGGCGCACAGAGAACTAAGGGGCTTTCTATTACAGAAATTGTAAAGGACGCTACAAGAAAAGTATTCCATAAAGAGAATAAAGAGGTAAATACTTCTCTCATTGAAGCTTTTAAATATCCCAAGTTGGGGCCGGGACAGTTGTGGGAAGCTGCGGCTGCCGACTTTGAAGCAATGGGCGGTTCCATACATACAAACTGTCGTGTTATCCGCATTAACACTGATGGAAATATGGTTGAAAGTGTTACCTGTGCAGTGGATGGTATTACGATAGAGGAAAAGGCAGATATTGTAATCTCTTCCATGCCGATTAAAGATTTAATTATAGGTATGACCAATGTGCCTCCCAATGTGACCGAAGTTGCAAGGAAGCTTCCTTACCGTGATTTTGTTACGGTTGGTTTGTTAGTACCTAAGCTTAGAATTAATAATACGACCTATGTAAAGACTTTGGGAAATGTAATTCCTGATACATGGATTTATGTGCAGGATACCGGAGTTAAAATGGGACGTATTCAAATATTTAACAACTGGTCGCCATATCTTTTGGTGAATCCTGAAAAAACAGTATGGGTAGGTTTAGAATATTTCTGTAATGAAGGAGACCGTTACTGGAATATGACAGATGAAGAATGGGTTCAGTTTGCAACCAAAGAATTGATTCAGATGGGTATTTTATCAGAAAGCGCCAAAATTTTGGATTCGCATAAGGTTGCCGTAAAAAAAGCATATCCGGCATATTTTGATACGTATTCACGCTTTGAAGAGGTACGTACATATTTGGACGGATATGATAATCTTTATTGTGTAGGACGTAACGGGCAACACAGATATAATAATATGGATCACTCCATGATAACAGCATTTGAAACCGTAAAAAATATTTTGGGTGGAGTAAAAGATAAATCCAATATTTGGAATGTAAATACAGAGAAAGAATATCACGAAGAAAAAGTAATTAAGAAGGAATCAACTGAAAACTCTGTTAAAAAGGCAGAAGATGTTATTGTAACACAGTCAGAATCGTCTGTAGCGGAAGAAAAAACTACAGTAACAGCGACTCCCGTTCCTCCTGTAAAACAAGTACAGGAAAAGGAAGAAGCTGTTAAGGAAGAAGAGTTAAAGGCCATGGTTCAGGAAGTACCCGCACCACCGGTGAGAAAACAGATTCGAAGAAATCCTAAGGTTGAACAAACAGTAGCAGAAGAAAAGGTGATACCATCTGAAACTGTTGAAGATGTTGTATCAAAAGAGACCGATGCCGAGCCTGTGAAAGAACAAACGGTAATAGAAACAGAAACCGTAGTTCCTGAAGCCGAAATTCATGTGTCCAAGTCCAGAAGTATTTGGGATGATGTGGCGATTGCGGAGGCGGAGGCACCTGTTAAAACAGCACCGATTGTTGTGAAACCTGCTGTTATGGAAGAGGCAATTGAAAAAACTGTTACAGAAGTCAAAGAAGAAGTTTTGCCTGCGGAATCCAAGGCAGAGCCTGTTGCAGAAACAGATGCGATAAAAGAAGAAACGGTAGCAGAAGTTACTAATGCTGCAGAAGAGAAGAAGCCGAAACGAACCAGAAGAAAGAAAGCGGAAGTTGCGGAAGAAAAGGTAGAAGAAAAAGATTCTTCCAACGTAGAAGTTACATCAGAAGAAAAGCCTGTAGTTGAAGCGGAACAGGCTACTGTGGAAGAGAAGAAAACTACACGAACCAGAAGAAAGAAATCAACTTCTGCAGTAGAAGTAAAAGAAGAAAAAATAGCAGTGACGGTTGAAGAAGTAAAAGAAGAATCTGTTGCAGAAGTTGTAGAGGAAATCAAAGAAGAGCCTGTTGCAGAGGTCATAGAAGAAGTAAAAGAAGAATCTGTTACAGAAATCGTAGAAGAGAACAAAGAAGAACCTGTTACAGAGGTCGAAGAAAAAATCAAAGAAGAACCTGTGGTAGAGGCTGTAAAAGAGATAACAGAAGACTCTGAACCGGAAACTGAGAAGCCTAAAAGAACCAAAAGAAAGGTGAAGGAAGAGAAAAAAGAGGAAGTAGCAGAGAAGAAAGCAGAAGAAGCAGTTAAAACTGATGAAACAGCTAAAGAAGAAAAAACAGTTTCCAGATCTGCATCAGGCAAGACGATAGCCGGAAGAACAGCGTCTCACAGAGCGTCTTCTAACAGAAAAGTATCTTCCAGAACAAAAGCAGAAGCAAGCGAAAAGAAAGTTTCCAATATCGGTAAAGAAGCGGTAGTTGGAAATATGAAAGGAACTGTAATTAAAGCAAACGTCATTCAGAAAACACCTGAAGACGAAAAAAAGAGTTCTAACGGAAGAAGCGGACGAAGATAAATAAGAAGAACGGAGAGATTCGGATATGTCCAAGGAACAGGATAAGGCACGGATTTTAGAAGCCGTAAAAGAGTATTGTGATAAATATCATATGCCTCAGACTGAGTTTAAAGAAGGAGACAGAATATCTTATGCATCCAGAGTATATGACAGTGAAGAAATGACTAATTTGGTAGACAGTTGTCTTGATTTTTGGTTGACTTCGGGACATTATACGGATGAGTTTGAGAAAGAATTTGCCAAGTACTTAGGCGTAAAGCATTGTTCCGTAGTGAATTCCGGCTCCTCTGCTAATTTATTAGCTTTTATGGCATTAACATCTCCGCTTTTAGGCGAAAGAAGTATTGTAAGGGGCGATGAAGTTATTACCGTGGCAGCAGGTTTTCCGACTACGGTTGCGCCCATTGTGCAGTATGGTGCAGTACCGGTATTTGTGGATATTGATATTGAAACTCTTAATATCAATGCAGGTATGTTGGAAGAGGCATATTCGTCCAAAACAAAAGCGGTTATGCTTGCACATACTTTAGGAAATCCTTTTAACATAGCAGTGGTAAAAGCATTTTGTGAGAAATATCATTTATGGCTTGTGGAAGATAACTGTGATGCATTGGGTACGGAAGTATGGATTGACGGAGAATGGAAGAAGACCGGCACCATTGGAGATATCGGCACTTCAAGCTTTTATCCGCCTCATCATATGACGATGGGAGAAGGCGGTGCGGTTTATACAAATAATGCATTGCTTCATAAAATCATTCGTTCTATGCGTGATTGGGGAAGGGAATGCAGTTGTCCCTCAGGTGTAGATAATTTGTGCGGACATCGTTTCGACGGACAGTTTGGAGAACTGCCGGTTGGTTATGATCATAAATATGTATATTCTCATCTTGGTTATAATTTAAAAGCAACAGATATGCAGGCGGCTATCGGCTGTGCCCAGCTTAAAAAAATGCCGGATTTTGCAAAACGCAGAAGAGAGAATTATGAATTTTTGTATCATGAATTGGAAGACTTGGAAGAATATTTAATACTGCCCAAGGCACAAAAGAATTCTAATCCCAGTTGGTTCGGTTTTCCGATTACCTGTAAGGAAACGATAAAAAGAGCAGATATTGTTAATGTGCTGGAAAACAATAAGGTACAGACGCGAATGCTGTTTGCAGGTAATTTGATAAAACATCCCTGTTTTACCAAGCGTCCCAATGGAGGTAAGGATGATTATCGCATTGTGGGCGAACTTACCAATACGGATGTAGCAATGGAAAGAACATTCTGGATTGGAGTTTATCCGGGAATGACGGAAGAAAAGCTTAAATTCATGGCAAAATGTATTCGGGAAGGGGTAAAGAAAGCCTTAGAATAATGATGCGCAGGAGAGCGTTAATATGGCAACGATTAAATTGTTGGACTGTACTTTACGAGATGGCGGATACTTAAATGATTGGAAATTCGGATATGATGAAATTATAACCGTATTTGAACGCCTTGTAAGTGCAGGTATTGATGTTATAGAAATCGGTTTTTTGGATGAGCGAAGAACCTATGATAAAAATAGAACCATTCTGCCGGATGTGTTGTCTGTAAACCGCACATTTGACGGAATGGATAAAAAAGATGCTATGGTAGTCGGTATGATTGACTACGGAACCTGTTCCATTGAGAAAGTGATTCCCCAAAAAGACAGCTTTCTTGATGGAATTCGTGTTATTTTTAAAAAGCATATTATGAATGAGGCATTGGATTTTTGTTCACAGCTAAAAGGGTTAGGATACAAAGTCTTTGTGCAGGCGGTATCCGTTACCAGCTATAATGACGAAGAATTTGCAATACTTTTAAATAGAGTGAATGAAGTAGTTCCCTATGCCTTTTCCATTGTTGACACCTATGGTTTGTTGCATAAAAATCAGTTGATTCACTATTTTGAACTGGCTGATAAAGCTTTGGTGGAAGAGATATCCTTAGGGTATCATTCGCATAATAATTTTCAGTTGGGATATGCAAATTGTATTGAGTTGACAGAGAAAAAAATAAGTAGGAATCTCTTATTAGATGGTTCTCTTTACGGTATGGGAAAAGGGGCAGGAAACACCCCCATAGAACTGCTTGCCATGTATATGAGAGAGAATTACGGTGCAGGATATCATTTAAGCCAGTTATTGGAAGCAATCGATGTGACGATTATGGACTGTTACCGCACTACCCCTTGGGGATATGGCCTTAAATTTTTTATTGCAGCATCCAATGACTGTCATCCGAATTACGTGGCAGCACTGATGGAAAAGAAAAAATTATCCGTAAAATCCATTAATGAAATTTTGCAAACTATTCCTAAGGAAAAGAAGCTTTTATATGATAGTGGATTGATAGCGGAATTATATGAAGAATATCAAGCAATATCATGTGATGACAGCAGTGATATTGTAAAACTTGCCAGGGAATGGGAAGAACGGAATATATTGTTAATAGGTCCCGGGAAAAAAGGGCAGGAGAGTTCACGTATTCATGAATATTGTAAAAAGAATAACAGTATTGTAGTTTCCGTAAACTTTATACCTGAAAATATCATGGTGAATTATGTCTTTATGAGTAATGCGAAGCGTTATGTGAAGCTTGCAGGGTATCTTGCAGATGCCATGAGCCGACAGGAAAATTTAAAGACGATTGCCACATCCAATGTCACCCGGGCAAAGGGAAGATTTGATTACGTTTTGGCCTATGGAAATCTTTTGGATGAAGAGGCCCTGATTAAAGATAATCCGTTGTTTATGTTGTTGAAGTTATGTAAACAAATTGGGGTTAAAAGTGTTGCGCTGGCTGGGTTTGACGGATATGAAAAAAGTGTAGACACAAATTATGTAAATCCAAATATGGAATATGTCTTCAGTAAAGAAAAAGCGGAAGTTTTAAACGAGGATACGGCAAGCGGAATTGTACGTGCACAAATGCCCTGTCCGATACATTTTATTACCGAAAGCTTGTATGAAAGGTATTTAAATTGATATGAAGAAAAAGGTTTCTGCAATTATTGCAGATTTTATGGCGAAGCAGGGCGTACGTCATGTGTTTACCGTAACCGGCGGAGGTGCAATGCATTTAAATGATGCATTTGGACATCATCCTAAATTAAAATGTATTTATAACCATCATGAGCAGGCGTGTTCCATAGCGGCAGAAGGTTATGCAAGATTAAGCGGTAAAATTGCCTGCGTTTGTGTAACCAGCGGTCCCGGCGGAACCAATGCCATTACAGGTGTTTTAGGAGGATGGCAGGATTCTGTTCCTATGTTTGTGGTATCCGGTCAGGTTAAAAGAATTACCACAACCGAATATATGGATATACCAGTGCGTCAGCTTGGCGATCAGGAATTTCAGATTACGGACTGCGTAGCCAATATGACAAAATATGCAGTTATGTTAACCGATGCAAAAGATGCTTTGTATCATTTGGAGAAGGCGTGGTTTCTCGCTAATCATGGTCGAAAGGGTCCGGTTTGGGTAGATGTTCCTTTAGATATTCAGGCTGCTGAGGTAGAAATTGAGACACTGCGCCATTTTGATGAAGCAGAGTATGATAAATATGTCAGATGCTGTTTCGGAAAAGAAAACAATAATAAAAAAGATTATGTAAACTTCTGGTCGGGTTCTGCACAGGAAAAAGATACAAAGTTACAGAAGGTTTTATCCGCAGATGCACCCGAATGGAAAGATGAATATGCAGAAACTGTGATTGCAGCATTAAAAAAGGCTAAGCGTCCGGTTATTCTTGCAGGAACAGGGATAAGGTTGGCAGACGCCCATGAAGAATTGCTTCAACTGATAGATACCTTAAAGATTCCGGTAGTGACGGCATGGAATGCCCACGATCTTTTATGGGAGGGACATGCTTTTGATTGCGGAAGACCAGGTACGGTAGGAACCAGAGGCGGAAATTTTGTGATTCAGAGTGCTGATTTTGTATTGATTCTGGCGTGTCGCATGAATATCCGTATGATCAGTTATCAATGGGAGTACTTTGCTAAGGATGCAGTGAAAGCCTGGGTAGAAGTTGACAAGAATGAATTATGTAAACCAACATTAAAACCGGATATTGCAATTCACGCAGATGTTAAAACTTTTCTTTTACACTTAAATCAAAAGCTAACGGAAGAAAAAGATATTTTATCTAATATGCAGCCTGATTGGCTTGCATGGTGTAGAAATATTAATATAAAATATCCTGCGGTGCGAAAGGAATATTATCAGAGCGAGAAACTGAATCCTTATGTTTTTATAAAAGAATTAACAAGTCGCCTTGCCGAAGATACGGCAATTGTCTGCGGAAACGGAAGTGCCTGCGTTGTTACATTTCAGGCAGCTCTTATAAAAAAAGGGCAGAGGTATTTTACAAATTCCGGATGTGCGGCAATGGGATACGGCTTTCCGGCAGCAATTGGTGCTTGTGTGGATGGAAGTTTACATAATGTTATATGTATAGACGGTGACGGAAGCTTTCAAATGAATTTACAGGAATTACAGACGGTTGTACAGAACAAGTTACCTTTAAAAATAGTAATTTTAAATAATAACGGTTATCATTCCATCCGTCAGACCCAGACCAATTTATTTAAGGGAAGAGAATTGGTAGGTGTTTCTGAAGCAAATGGTATCAGCTTTCCGAACTTTGAGAAACTGGCATATGCGTATGATGTTCCGTATGTACGGATTGCAAATATTAAGGCGTGTGAAGATAAATTAGACGATGCACTTTCCATGGAAGGACCGGTTCTGATTGAGGCAGTTGTTGACGAGGAGCAGAATTTTGAACCGAAACTTTCGTCAAAGGTATTACCGGACGGAACTATGGTTTCTCCGCCAATTGATGATATGTATCCTTTTTTGGATAGGGAAGAGTATGAGGGAGTAAAAACGATTATTAAATAATCGGAAGATGTGATGATTAAGGTTAGTGTGGTTATACCCATTTATAATGTTAAAAACTACATAGACAGGCAAATAAAAAGCATTATTGCACAGACCATAACAGAGTGGGAACTAATTTTAGTAGATGATTGCTCTACAGATGATGTCAGAGACCTTTTGGAATCTTATGTAAAAGCAGATTCTCGTATAAAAACGATTTACCATGAGCACAATTTAGGAGCGGCCATGGCAAGAGCCACCGGCTTAAAATGTGCAGTAGGTGAATATGTTTGCTTTTTTGATGCGGATGATTGGGTTGAGCCGGAAACCTTGGAAGAGGTATATAACCTGATAAAGGAAACCAAGGCGCAAGTCGGCTGTTTTGCCCGTTATGAAGAATATGATAATTGCAGTAAAAGAATTCCTTTTAAAGATAAAGGTGTTGTCATTTACACGGGCGATGAAGCTTTGGGTGAAATGCATTGTTGCAAAAATATAAGATCTTCTACCTGGAATAAAATGTACGAGCGGACGTTGTTGGAAGATAATATGTTTGCCAAAACCAAAATGGTGGCAGAAGATTATGGTATGATGATTCAACTGTTTGAAAAGGTTTCGGTTGTAGTGCAGACGGATAAGCCGTATTACCATTATTGCTTCCGAAAGGGCAGTTCCCTAAATACCGGTTACAGTGATTTTTATAAAAACGGTTTTTATAATTATAAAGAGTATGAACCGTATCTTTTAGAAAAATATCCGCAGTATGGTAAAGATATAAAGCGATATCATCTGATTGAGCAGATGGCTATAGTGGTTTCCATGTTTAAAAATGACTTGTATGACCATGAGATACGTAAAGAAGTTACGAAGAACGTAAGGAAGCATTTGCATCTATTATTATTTGGCAGGGATGTGGATATTAAATTTAAAGTCGGTGCCGTGGCTCTTTGTATTCATTATAAAATTTTAAGGGCCGGATATCGTTTGTTAAATAAAAAAAATATATCTTAATGATTTGGTAAAATTTGCGGAGGCGTTATATGCAGGAAAAAGAACTTATTACAATCATTGTGCCCGTGTATAACGGAGAGAAGCATATTGCCCGTTGTTTGGATTCTCTTTTTGCACAGATATATTCTTGCTATGAAGTATTGGTTATAGATGACGGTTCCACAGATGAAACGGCAACTGTTTTGGAAATGTATCAAAAGAAATATGAGGATTTACGGGTTATATGGACTCCTCATAAAGGGGTATCCCATGCAAGGAATACAGGAATACAGAATGCATTGGGAAATCTAATTGCTTTTGTAGATTCTGATGATGAAATATTTCCGGAGTATCTTGAGGTTTTATATCAACTACTAATTATGTATAAGGCATCTGTTTCCGTATGCGGTTTACAACATGTAAGAACGGAAGAATCCGCACTTCCCTTGAAAGAGTCCGATGTCTGCGATTTGGGAAATTATGAAGTTATGAATCCTACGGATTTCTTAAAGAGGATGGAGGAACCGTTTCGCTATGAGCTGACAACAATTTGTTGTAATAAGCTGTATAAAAAATGTCTTTTTACAGAGCTTAAGTTCCCGGAAGGAAAAATATATGAGGATTCGGCAATGCTACAAGATGTGATAAGCAGAGCTTCCGTGCTTGTAGAGACAGATCGTAAGTTATACTTATATCATCGTGAAACAATTGGTATTACCCGTTCTGCTTATACAAAGCAGAAACTGGATGAAGTGGAACATTCAAAGCAAAGGATGTTGTTTTTTGAAGAAAAAAATCAGCAAGAACTATATGTTTTAGCAAAAAAGCAATATTGCTTAATGTTGTTAAAACATTATTATTTAATGAAGAAGTACGAGGCTGACTGTAAGGCGGAAATAGAGGAGCTTAGAAATGCGCAAAAAAACTTTTTGAAGGGATGGCAATGGAAAAAAGCACTTCCCTTTAAAGTGGCAACAGTTTTTGAATTTGGACGTTTTTGTCCGTATTTGTGTGGTTGGATTATAGTAAAATGGGATGCACATTTAGAAAAGTACAGATAAAATATGAGGGTTATGAAAGGAGGCGGTTATGGTGAAATCATTGGTTAGTATCGTAGTACCGGTATATCAATGCGAGACAAGTATTAAAAGAACCATAAAAGCTCTTCTTGCACAGACCTATCGTCCGTTGGAAATTATATTGGTGGATGACGGCTCTACTGATATGAGTGGCATTATTTGCGACTTTTATGCAGAAAAATATAAAGAGATAAGGGCATTTCATCAGAGGCATCAGGGCGTTTCTGCAGCTAGAAATTTAGGAATTCGTGAAGCAAATGGTAAGTATATCCAGTTTACGGACGCAGATGATGAACCAATGCCTAAATTGATTGAAGAATTGGTAAAGACCTTGGAAGCAAAGCAGGCAGATATGGCAGTCTGTAACTATGAGATTATTGAAGCGAATCAAATTCGTAAGGAGTGTTTATCTAAAGAACATAAAGTGTTGTACCGAAACAGGGATGATGATGTATATTTTATCTTTCAAAAGAATGTGTTGAGTGTTACATGGAATAAATTATACCAAAAGGACAAGATACGTCATTTATATGATGAGACTCTGATTCTTTGTGAAGACAGTGTATTTTGTACACGATATTTTATGGATAATCATTCCGTGGCGCTTTGCCCTTGTATTTTATACAAATATCATAATGAAACAAAGAAATGTAACCCACGCATACAACGAATTTTTGGCTATCCGGGGATAAAAAAATATTTATATTGCAATTGGAAATTAGCAGGAAATATAAAAGACAGAGTAAAAAGAGAAAACTGTTTTCAGCATATATATAAGGTTTTCTTTTATGGTGTGTATACTTATATTTTTGAAGAAGCAGGGCGGCTTGGCTATAAAAATCCTATAGCAAAGTATGCTGTAAACACTGTTATAAAAGATAAGTTATATCAAAAGGTAATACGTAAAATTAAGCATGCAAATATGAAAGAACGATTGTACAGATTTGCTTGTGTACAACAGTCATTTGATTTGTTATCCGTAGAGCTGTATGTAAGGGAGAAGTTATTATTTTTATTTCGGTAAGGTCTGAAATGAATCAAAGTAATGGAGAAGCATAATGGAAATAAGTATAATTATGCCGGTTTATAACGCAGAAAAATATTTATACAGAAGTATAAAATCTGTTTTAAAGCAAAGTTATTCTGATTGGGAGCTTTTAATAATTGATGATGGTTCAAGAGATGATAGTCTTGAGATATGCAAGAGTTTAGCAATGCATGATAATAGGATTCGCCTTTTTACCCAAAAACATTCAGGACAGGCTGCGGCAAGAAACTTAGGATTAGAAAATGCAAAAGGCAAGTATATTGCTTTTTTGGATGCCGATGATTATATGCATCCTGATATGCTGAATGTTCTATATGGAAATATTGTTTCCTATCAGGCAGATATGGCTGTGGTTGATTTTGCAACTTCTAAAAAGGACTTATGTAAAAGAAAGAACATATCTGATGGGATTTGTGAAGTAACTTCTTTGAACCATGACAGCAGAACACAAAATGAAATCACGAAAAAAAGTAACGTTTTTTTGTGGAATAAATTATATCATAAAGATTTGTTTGGACAGGTTAAATTCGAGAGCAACAGATACTATGAAGATACCGCTCTTATGCATGTCTTATTTGACAAAGCCCAAAGGATTGTGTGGAGTGATAAAAAATTATATTTCTACTATCAGAATCCCAAGGGAACCGTTTTGAAGATTTCCGAAAAGAAGGTAGAAGACGGATTATGGGCATATGGAGAAAGAATTAAATACTATTATCATAAAAGATATAATAGGGATTTAGAGAATGCTATGCATATGTATTTGTACAAGGCATATGAGTGGTATGACAGGGCTGCAGAGTGTCCAAATAAAAAGAACAGAATTCGTATGATAATCCGTAAGGATGTAAAGTTGGTTTTCGATAAATTCCAAATGGAAAAGTTATTACCTTTTCACGGGAAAATACGTTATAAAATGTTTCTTCATTTTCCAATTGCTTTTTTGATATATACGAAGCTTAAAAAACTGGTATGCTCTAACTCCATTTGATAACCAGATAATACTTTAAGAATGTAACAGGAAGCATAAGAAAACCATAATGATTGCGTAGAATTTTCCCGGATTCCATCCATAGGGCTTTGCGATTTTTTATATTGCTTGAAATGCCTTTGGTATCGTAGTTGGCAATTGTTTCTGGAATATAGGCAAAGGATTTATGGCTTTTTAAACAATGAATCAGCCAGTCTTTGTCAGAAGCGTAAGTATAGCTGAGAGAAAAAGGATAATCGGTCAGAGTACTTTTTCTGGCAAAAATACTCTGGTGGCAAATCATTTTTCCGGAGCGGAAATAACTATTGGTAAGTTTTTCCGGATGCTTTAATAATTGGTCGGGAAGAAGTAGTATATTACCATACAGAATATCTACGTCCTGTGCCATTAGATGTTTAGAAACTGTTTCTAAAACTAAATTGTTATGTAAACTATCTCCGGCGCCGAGAAAGAAGATATATTCGCCTTGGGATAGAGTGACGCCTTTGTTCATGGCATCATAAATTCCGGCATCTTTTTCAGAAAAATATCGTAATGCCGGGATATGAGATTGATACTTTTTAACGATACCGACAGTGGCATCCGTAGAGCCGCCATCCATTATCAAACATTCAAAATCATCATAGGTTTGGCAGGAAAGAGATTCTAATGTGGTATGCAATTGTGATTCGGCGTTGAGTGTCGGAATAATAACAGTAAATTTCATAGGATACTCCCGGAATGATATTAAACCCTCTATCGGGTGTGTAAAACAGTTACAATTATTATAGTAATTGATGGGTAGAAAATCAACTATGGAGAAAGAGGCTTGCATATGCAGGAAACAAACAGTAAAAAAAAGATTATACTGACAGGTGCTACCGGAGTCATCGGAGCCGCAATTATAAGAGAATGTATGAATTTAGGTTGGGAGGTCTGTGCAATTGTAAGACCGGAATCACCTAAAAATAAATATATTGAGGGGTACGGAGCAAATTTGATTTGCTGTGATTTACAGAAGATAGAGTCTGTTGCGGATAATGCCTTATGCCAAAATGCGGATTATTTTATTCATCTTGGTTGGATAGGAACAAAAAGGGAAGAGCGTGAAAAAGAGGAAGTTCAGAAAAGAAATATTGAATATACAAGGAAAGCTTGTGAGGCGGCATACAAACTGGGGTGTTCCGCGTTTATGTTTGCCGGAAGTCAGGCTGAATACGGCAGACTTGAAGGTGGTTTGACACCGGATTTACCGGCGAACCCCATAAGCGAATATGGTAAGGCAAAATTATGTGCCGGTAAAGAAACACAAGAGTTATGTAAACAATATGGAATGAGACATATATATACAAGAATATTGAGCGTATATGGTCCTTGTAATGATAATGAAACTATGATTATGTCAACTATTATTCATTTGTTGCAAGGAAAAACTCCTATGTTAACCAAAGGTGAGCAATTGTGGGATTATATGTATAGTGATGATGCGGCAAGGGCTATGTTATTACTGGCAGAATACGGAAAAAGCGGACAGATTTACTGTATCGGCAGTGGAAGAGCTGTTCCGTTAATTGATTATGTAAAAATTATCGGTCATATCGTAAATCCCGAAATTCCTCTCGGTATTGGAGAAATTCCCTATGGCCCTAATCAGATTATGGAATTATATGCAGATATTTCTGCATTAAAGGCAGATACCGGCTTCAGTCCGTCTGTATCCTTTGAAGAGGGAATACGACGTACTAAGGATTGGATTATACAAAACGATGTATATCAGATAAAATAATTTATTAGTAAATGATATATATATTATGAATGAAAAAATAAGGAGAATTCTTAAAAGAAATGGAAAATAAAAGACGCTTAGAATGGCTGGATGTGGCAAAGGCATTGGGCGTATATCTGGTAATTCTTGGTCACCTGGTTATATTTAATTTTCATACATTTCGGTTTATTTTTGCGTTTCATATGCCTTTTTTCTTTATTGCAGCAGGGTATGTATGGAAGAAACCGGCAGACTTTAAAAAATATTTGGGAAAGTGTTGTAAATACTATTTAATCCCATATCTTGTGATTTTAGTGTTGGGATTATTGCAATGTATTTTGCTTCCGACCTCTGCCCATAATTTAAAGACTCTTTGCAATCCTGAAGTTTTGGAGAAATCATTTTACGGTGGTTTGCCGAATTATTCTTATTTTGGTTCAGCTTGGTTTTTACTTGCCATGTTTTGGGCGCAGCTTATGTTTTGGGGCTTAATAAAAATTGGTGAGAAGTCAAAGAAATACATAACGATTTTAATTTGGATTGTTTTCGTTCTTTTAGCTGTTTTTTCAAAAAGCATATTCAGCAGTATACCGGTATTTGAAAGATTACCTCTTAAACTGGATTCAGCTTTTATGGCTACCGTATTTATCGGTATCGGTGTTCTTTTAAAAAAGACAAAACTTTTGGAAAAAGGAAAATGGTATTTGTCTGTTGTTTTGGTATTGGCAGGGTGTTTTTTTACATGGCTTTTCGGATGCAAGTGGAACTATTATGTAAACCTTGCGGATTGTGATTATGCAAGAGAATATAATTATATCATAGCAGCGGTGGCAGGAAGTATTATGCTGTTTGGCCTCGGACAAATTCTAAAAAAAAGCAGACTGCTTCAGTTTATGGGAAGAAATACGTTAATTATATTTTTAGCCCATGAAGTAATTTATATTTTGATAATTAATTATGTAAACTTGTGGTTTGATAAAAGCTTTGCCGGACAATCCATGAGGTTGGATATTTGGAGTGTAGGTATCAGTGTTGTTACATTATTAATCGCAACTCTCATTGCAGCAGGTTATCAATTTATGAAAAAGATAATAAGTAAAAAGCAACTGAAAGAAAAACAAAAATAAAAAGCGAAGGGAGAACTTCGTCATGAAAAAAATAAGTGTGTTAATTCCCTGTTATAACGAGGTGGAAAATGTAGTTCCCATGAGTGAAGCTGTAGTCAAAATTCTTACGGAAGAACTGTCACAATACGATTATGAGCTTGTATTCATAGATAATTGTTCTACGGACGGAACCAGAGATAAACTGGAAGAAATCTGTGAAAACAATAAAAAAGTCAAGGCAATTTTCAATGTGACTAATTTCGGACAGTTTAATTCGCCTTTTTACGGAATGTGTCAGACTACGGGAGATTGCACAATATCCATGTGTTGTGATTTTCAGGACCCGGTAGAGATGCTACCGCAGTTTGTAAAAGAATGGGAAAGCGGCTATAAAATTGTCAGTGCCATTAAAACCTCCAGCAAAGAAAATCCTTTTATAAGATTACTCAGAACAATTTATTATAAAATGATTCGCAATATGTCAAATGTTAAAATGATTGAGCATTTTACCGGTTTTGGATTATATGACAGGACTTTTATCGAACTGTTAAAACAGTTAGACGATCCGATGCCCTTTTTGCGCGGTATTGTAGCGGAGTATGGTTTTAGCAGGAAAGAAATCGAGTATCAGCAGGCCAAAAGAAGGGCCGGCAAAACAAAGAATAATTTTTATACGTTGTATGATGCAGCAATGTTGAGTATTACATCCTATACCAAGGTTGGTTTACGTCTTGCAACGATTCTTGGATTTGTATCTTCCGGATTGAGTCTGTTAATTGCGTTGGTTTATTTGATTCTTAAATTGGTGAACTGGTACGATTTCCAGGCCGGTTATGCACCAATGATTATCGGTATATATGTGTTGGGTTCCCTACAATTGTTTTTTATCGGATTGCTGGGAGAATATATTTTAAATATTAACAGTCGAGTCATTCACAGACCTTTGGTTGTGGAAGAGAAGAGGATAAATTTTGATGAGTAACTTTAAGGCAGGCGTTGTATTGGTTACCTATAACCGATTGCAGGAACTTAAAAAATCATTGCCCTGTTATGAGAAGCAGACGAAGAAGCCGGTGTATATGATTGTGGTTGATAATTGCAGTAATGACGGAACCAAAGAATTTCTTGAAAAATGGGAAAACGAGGATTGCGGAATTATCAAAAAGGTTATTACATTGCCGGAAAACCGTGGCGGAAGCGGCGGTTTTTATGCCGGTTTAAAGGAAGCATCGGTAAGAACAGATGCAGACTGGATATGGGTAGCAGATGATGATGCTTTCCCTGAATTATATGATTTTGAAAAAGCGGAGTTGTTTGTCGAGAACCATGCTGAATTAATGAAAGAAGTGTCTGCTTTTTGCGGAATGTGCGAATATGAGGGAAGGGTGGCCTCCGTACAACGGGCCCGCTTTTCCAAGACTGTTTTAGGTAGGCATGAAGTTCCTATTAAAGAGAGCGAATATCGTACAAAAGAGTTTTTTGAGATTGATTTATATTCCTTTGTCGGAACATTTTTACGTAGGGATGCACTGTTAAAGGCAGGTCTTCCCAGAGAGGATTTTTTTATTTACCAGGACGATTATGAGCATGCGGTACGTATGGGCAAGCAAGGGAAATTACTTTGTGTACCTGAGATTTTGATTCACCATAAAGATAATTATATGTATAACCGTGAAGTTTCATGGCGCGATTATTATGCCACAAGAAACATCGTAATTTTATATAAGACACATATAGATAAAAAGTCCTTGCGATTAAGAATCTTAAGACGTCTATTAGCGGCATATTCCTCCGGGAATAAAATGAAGATAAAAGTAATCAAGGAAGCGATTGCTGACGGAAAAGCAGAGAAAACAGGAATTCACCCGGTATATAAGCCGGGATGGAAGGGATAGAAGGGCGTAGTAATCATGTTGAAAAAAACGCAGGAAGAAATCATTACACATTGGGGAGATTGCGATTTCTCTAAGCCGTTGGTTTCCATTAAATGTACCGCATATAATCATGAAAATTATATTGAAAATGCATTAGACAGTTTTTTGATGCAGGAGACGAATTTTCCATTTGAGGTAGTAGTACATGATGATGCGTCTACTGACAGAACTGCAGAAATAATTCGTGAATATGAGAAGGCGTATCCGCTCATTATAAAACCAATCTATGAGGATGAGAATCTGTATTCAAAAGATAAAAAAGGAATGAATACTATTATTCAGGCCCATATGCACGGAAAATATATTGCGGTATGCGAAGGGGATGATTTCTGGTGTGATAAAAGTAAGTTGCAAAAACAGGCAGATGCATTGGAAAGTCATCCGGAGTGTTCGGTAGCATTGTGCAGAGTACAATTCATAGAAAAGGATGGAAATGTAATACGAAGAACCGCACCGGAAAAAGGCACGTTAGAAAAAAGTATTGTAACGTTAGAGGATTATACCAGAGAGGAATATAATATAGGACAATGGACGTTTCATACTTCAAGTTTCTTTTATCGTGCCTGTTATAATGAGCCGTTTTATCGTGCATGGGAGAACGAGTTAAAGCATTTTCCTTATGGAGACATGCCGTTAATTATCTATTTATTAATGCATGGAAACGGATATTTTCTTACTGAAACTATGAGTTGTTACCGTACATTTTCCGGAGGTTACAATTCTTTTATCAAAGCCAATCCGCAAGTGGCACTTAAGCATTCTGAGATGCTGGTAAAGGCCTTGAAGGATTTTGATGAAATGACTGATGAACAGTATCATTCCCATGTTATTAAAAAAATCACGAGGGAAGAGTTGTTTCAATTCGGTAAAAAACAAAAAAAATACAAATATGCTTTTGAATTGATGAAATGGAAGAATATCAAAAATGCAGGTGTCAGATTTGTATGTTATGAGTTTCTAACCAATATTACACCTAAGTTATATGCATTTTATGCCGGATTAAGGTACGGAAATAAAATGTAAACATCTTAGATGATATAAGAAAAGAGTTTTATTTATGCAGGATGAGTCACTCAAAAAAAGAGCCGTAAAAAATATTATATGGAGATTTGCAGAACGATGTGGGGCACAGTTTGTTAATCTTATTATAACCATTGTGTTGGCAAGAATTTTGCTTCCGGATGATTTCGGAACCGTTGCCATTATTAATGTTTTTATTGTTGTTTTCAATGTCTTTGTTGATAGCGGAATGGCTAATGCATTAATTCAAAAGAAGAATGTTGATAACAAAGATTTTTCATCCGTATTTTATTTTAATATATTTCAAGGTGTTGTCATTTATATCCTTTTATATTTGAGTGCGCCTTTGATTGCCGGATTTTTTAATAATACTGAATTGACAGCAATGTTAAGAGTTGCCGGTTTGGTCTTATTAATATCCAGTGTAAAAAACATACAACAGGCATATGTTTCCAAAAAGTTGATGTTTCAGAAGTTTTTCTGGGCTACGCTGGGGGGAACTGTCGTATCCAGCGTTGTCGGAATTTGGATGGCTTGTAACGGATATGGTGTGTGGGCATTAATTACCCAAAACATTATAAATCAATTGATAGACACGTTGATTTTATGGTTAATTGTAAAATGGCGGCCGGAAAAATATTTTTCTTTTCAAAGAATTAAAAACTTACTGTCATATGGAAGCAAGTTGCTGTTTTCTGCTTTGATAGATACGGTTTATAATAATTTCCAGAGTCTGTTTATCGGTAAATTTTATACAGAAGCAGATTTGGCATATTATACGAAGGGTAAACAAATACCTGATTTTTTGGTAGCAAATATAAATGCTACACTAGATAGTGTACTGTTCCCGATTATGTCAGATGTACAGGATGATATCCCAAGATTAAAGAGTATGACGAGAAAAGCTATTTCTACAAGTACTACTTTATTATGGCCTATTTTAGCAGCAGTTATTGCCAGTGCACCGCAAATGATTTCGGTTTTATTAACGGATAAGTGGATTGACAGTGTATTCTTTTTAAGAGTATTTTGCATTTCTTATGCTTTGTGGCCCATACACACGGCCAATTTGAATGCCATTAAAGCTTACGGTAAAAGCGGAACCTTTTTGATACAGGAAATTATGAAAAAAACAATTGGTATCACTGTTTTGCTTCTTGTTTTTAATAAAGGAGTACACGCAATCGCTTTGTCGGTACTTATTACAGCACCAATCAGTGCTTTCATAAACTGGTTTCCCAACAGAAAGAATATTTCTTATAGATTTTGGGAGCAAATCAAAGACATTTTACCGGCATTGGGAATGGCAATCATAGAGTTTGGGGTTGTCTTTTTATTGTCATTTTTAAATATCAATATTTACATTAAATTTGGATTGCAGATTCTTTTAGGCATAGTAACATATTGTATTATGATTTACAGTTTTAAAAAAGATATTATTCAGTTAGCGTTAAGTATAGTGAGGAAATAAAGTTGAAAATACTGGTTTTGGCAGGCGGATATGATCAAATTGCCTTAATTCAAAAAATAAAAAAGCGCGGTCATTATGTAATTTTAGCAGATTATTATAAGAATCCACCGGCAAAAGATGTGGCAGATATGCATTATCAAATCAGTACATTGGATGAGGATGCTGTTTGCAGGGTGGCCGAGGATGAACAGGTTGATATGATAGTAACCGCATGTACGGACCAGGCTTTAATGACGGTTGCATCGGTATCCGACAGACTGGGGTTGCCCACCTATCTTTCGAAAATGACTGCGTTGAATGTAACGAATAAAAGCAATATGAAAAAGCTGTTAAACGATTGTAATGTACCAACTGCATTCAGTTATATATTTAAAAGAACAGAAGAAATAAATTATAATTTGTTTGAAGGAACATATCCGTTAGTTATTAAACCTTGTGATTGCAACAGTTCAAAAGGTGTTGTAAAGGTACAATCTTTTGAAAAGTTAAAAAAAGCAGTACAAGATGCATTTGAGTTGAGTCGTTCGCATCAGGTTATTGTTGAAGAATTTATGGAAGGTATTGAACTTTCTATTGATATTTGGAACGGCAATGATGAAATAAAAATCCTATCTGTTACCGAAACAATCAAACGAAAAGATAGTGAAAATGATTTTACTATTTGCGGAAGCGTATATCCGGCAGGGATTAATCAGGATGATGAAAAACAGATATATGATATTGCTGAAAGAATTATAAATGGATTCGAATTGCCGAAAGGACCAGTATTAATTCAGGCAATAAAAACCAAGAATGGTATTAAGGTGATAGAATTTAGCGCCCGTATGGGTGGCGGCACTAAATATGAATTGATTGAGTTGATTTCAGGCGTTGACATTATGGAAGTATACACGCAATTAGTGTTGGATAATATGGTGAAAAGCGTAGAACCTAAAAAAACAACTAAAAGCATAGAGATGATATATATTTATGCGAGGGATGGGGTTTTCTGTAAATTGCTTGGTTTTGAAGATTGTAAAAAAGAAAAGATTATTGATGACTATTTTTTATATAAGACACCGGGGACAGAGATAAAATCTGCCAAAACCAGTAGCGACAGAATCTCAGGTGTTATTATTTCGGCAACTAATCAAGAAGAATTACTGAAAAAAAAGCAGGAATTTCTTCATAGAGCAGATATATGGGATATCAATAAAGAGAGCATGATGATAAAAGAAAGTATAGGAGAATGATATATCATGTGTGAGAAAAAAGGTCTGGTAATGGGAGCTTCCATCGGAAATTGTGTTCACGTTGCCGGTGTTGTTCATTTTTTAAATTTGGCTGAAAAGGAAGGATATATTACGGACTTTTTAGGTCCTGCTGTATCAGTAGAATATTTATTTCAACAAATTATTGAAAAAAAGCCTTCCATAGTTGGAGTAAGTTATCGTTTAACGCCGGACAATGTTATTCCATTACTGGATGCAATTGATAAGAAAAGAAAAGAAGTTTCTTGGGATATTAAATGGGTATTTGGTGGAACAAAACCCGTAGCAGATGTGGCAAAAAAATACGGATTTTTTTCTTTTATTTCAGATGGTTTTGATGATATTAATGACAGCATCCGTTTTTTACGGGGAAAAGAGCAGAAGGATTCAAAAGAAAGCTATGCGAATAACATTATTGATAGAATTCATGAAAATTATCCATATCCCGTATTAAGACATCACTACGGAAGACCGTCTTTGGAGGAAACGGTAGAAGGTGTAAGAAAGATAGCAGAAGCAAAGGTTTTGGATGTGATTTCATTGGGACCGGATCAGAATGCACAAGAGTTTTTCTTTCATCCCGAGCAAATGAAGAATGAGTTTACCGGGGCCGGAGGAGTTCCGGTTAGAACAAGAGAAGATTTTATAAAATTGAAAGAAGCATCCCAATGCGGAAATTATCCATTAATGAGATGCTATAGCGGAACTGAAGATGTTTTTGACTATGCCCAGATGCTTTTAGAAACTATAGATAATGCATGGACTGCAATTCCATTGTGTTGGTATAACGAATTGGACGGCAGAGGCAAAAGAGCAATAGAAGTAGCGATGAAAGAAGCACAGGAACTGATTCACTGGCATGCAAAGAAAGAAGTTACTGTAGAAATAAATGAACCGCATCATTGGGGATTAAGAGATTCGCATGATGTTATTGCGGTTGCCATGGCTTATATTAGCGCATATAATGCGAAAAAATTAGGAGTCAAAAATTATATTGCACAGTACATGTTTAATAATCCTAACGGCCTTTCTTTTTCGATGGATTTAGCTAAAATTTTGGCAATGATAGAGATGGTTGAAAGTTTACATGATTCTGAGTTTACATCATACCGCGAAGTACGTACAGGGTTGGCTTTGTTGAATGCAGATATGTATGTTGCAAAAGGCCAGCTTTCAGCATCAACTTTTATGCAGATGGTGGTAAAACCGCATATTATTCATGTGGTAGGATTTTGTGAGGCAGATCACGCTGCAAGTGCGGAAGAAGTAATTGAAAGCTGTCGTATAGTAAAAGGTGTTATACGACATTGCCTGGAAGATAATTTTTCGATTGAAAAGGATGAATCTATCATAAGAAGAAAAGAAGAATTGATTTCAGAGGCAAAGTTTTTATTAGATTTTATTTGCAAAGAATATAAAGAATATGATGATCCTTTAGCAAATTCGGAGGTTTTATCCGATTGTATTAAAAAGGGATATATTGATGCTGTGCACATTTTAAAAAATGATAAGTTTATGGGAAAGCTTAAGACATCTGTTTGTGAAGGGAAATGTGTAGCCATTGATCCGATTACGCAGGAACCCATGACAGAAGCGCAAAGATTAAAGCAAATTCACGAACGGTTTAAAGGAAACGGAAAATAATATGAATGAAAAGGTAACAATAATTGGCGGCGGACATCAGGGATTAGCAATGGCTGCGCATTTAACAAAACACGGAGTTAAGTGCTATTTGTGGAACAGGACTGTGGAAAATATTAAAGATATCGTGAAAGATAAGGAGATTATTTGCAAGGGTATCTATGAGGAAACATTAAAAATAGAATGTGCGTCAGGTAATATTCAGGATGTTTTACAGAAAACAATTATGGTTACTACACCATCTACAGCACATAAGGATGTGGCTGCAATGCTTGCAAAATATGTGGATGATTCATTTTGTATTATATTGAATCCGGGCAGAACATTTGGAGCAGTAGAATTTATCAGAACTTTGAAGGAAAACGGATGCACTAAGCTTCCTATTGTTGCAGAGACACAGACAATTGCATATACCTGTAGAAGAGAAAAGAAGAATATAGTATATATATATGCATTAAAGAAAGGGATTCCAATTGCAACTTATAAAAGTGCAGATGTGCATAGAGTGTTTGATTATATGCCCGAATGTTTATCAGAAGCATTTATCCCGGTAAATTCTTACTATCAGACTTCTCTAAGTAATATAGGAATGATTCTTCACTGTGCTCCGGTGCTGATGAATATTGGTTGGATAGAAAATGACAAGGTGGATTTCAAATATTATTACGAGGGAATATCTCCATCTGTGGCGGCTTTTTTAGAAAAAATGGACAATGAGCGCATAGAAGTGGCGCATAAAATGGGAATAACTGTATTATCTGTAAAAGAATGGTTGCAACATACATATTCTACTGAAGGCGAAAACCTATATGAACATTTAAGAAGTAATATTTTTTATAAGGATATTGATGCTCCATTAAGTATTCATCATAGATATATTGAAGAGGATGTGCCTAACGGATTAGTACCGATTGAAGCACTGGGAAAACAGCTCGGAGTTTCAACTCTCAACATTTCTTTGATTATTGATTTGGCAAATGCAGTTATGAATACGAATTATCGTAAAAACGGCAGGAATATACAACATCTACTTAAAGAAGAGGATAAAAAATGGTAAACAAAAACATTTATGTTACACAGGCTTCACTGCCACCATTTGAAGAATACATACAGGAAATAAGTGATATATGGCAATCCCGCAGATTAACCAATATGGGAGAAAAGCATGTTAAGCTTAGTGATGAGTTAAAATCTTATTTGGATGTGGACAATATAGAATTATTATCAAATGGTCATATGGCGTTGGAATTATCGTTGCAGGCATTGAAACTGGAGGGAGAAGTCATTACCACTCCTTTTACGTTTGCGTCAACGACACATTCTATTGTACGTAATGGATTGAAACCTGTTTTTTGTGATATAAAAGCATCGGATTTTACGATAGATGAAACGAAAATAGAAGAACTGATTACGGATAAAACATCAGCCATTGTTCCTGTGCATGTTTATGGAAACATTTGCAATATTGAAGCAATTGAAAACATTGCCAAGAAACATAATTTAAAAGTGATTTATGATGCGGCTCATAGTTTTGGAGAACGATATAAAAATAAGGCTGTTGGAAACTTTGGAGATGTTTCATGTTTCAGTTTTCATGCAACAAAGGTATTTAATACAATAGAAGGCGGAGCTGCATGTTTTCGGGATAAAGAGCTTGGTTTAGAGATATACCGGCTTAAAAATTTCGGTATTAGAGGTCCGGAGGTTGTGGATGGTATCGGTGCTAATGCCAAAATGAATGAATTTGCGGCAGCAATGGGAATTTGTAACTTGCGTCACATACCGGAACAGATAAATAAACGCAAGGCATGTTATGAAAGATATATGAATCAGTTGCGGGATGTGGATGGCATTGATCTGAATTCGATTCAAGCAGAAGTAGAATCTAATTATTCATATTTTCCGGTTGTTTTTTATGATGAGTATGGGATGTCCAGGGACGATGTTTTCAATAAATTAGCAGAGCAAAATATTCATGCCAGAAAATATTTTTATCCTTTAACAAATATGTTTGATTGTTATTCGGGCATGTACGATGCAAATAAGACCCCGATTGCTTTGGATATCAGTAAGAGGATATTAACATTACCCCTGTATGCAGATTTGGAATTTGATGTTATTGATAAAGTATGTGAAATTATACGTAAAAAATAAGCGTGTAAGGAAGGTTTGACAAAAAATATGTATGACTACCTAATTGTAGGAGCCGGTCTTTTCGGGGCGGTTTTTGCACATGAAGCAACAAAAAAAGGAAAAAAGTGTCTTTTAATAGACAAGCGTTCGCATATTGGTGGTAATGTATACACCGAAGATGTGGAAGGCATTCATGTTCACAAATACGGTGCGCACATTTTTCATACATCAAATAAAAAGGTATGGAATTATGTAAATCAATTTACGGAGTTCAACAATTATGTAAATCAGCCTGTGGCAGTATATAAAGATGAATTATATAACCTTCCTTTTAACATGAATACATTTAGTAAAATGTGGGGCATTAAGACTCCGCAGGAAGCAAAAGATATGATTGCATCCCAGATTGCGGATTTGGATATAGAAGAACCGAAGAATCTGGAAGAGCAGGCATTAAAGTTAGCGGGAAGGGATGTATACGAGAAACTGATTAAAGGTTATACAGAGAAACAGTGGGGACGTCCCTGTAGTGAATTACCTTCTTTTATCATTAAAAGACTTCCGCTACGTTTCCGTTATGATAATAATTATTTCAATGACCGCTATCAGGGAATTCCGATTGATGGATATACTGCAATGGTGGAAAAGATGTTGGAGGGAATTGAAGTAAGAACGAATACGGATTATTTTCGGTTTATCAGGGAAAATCCCAATATTGCCAATAAAACGGTTTATACCGGTATGATTGATGAATTTTTTGATTTCTGTTACGGACATTTACAGTATCGCTCCGTACGTTTTGAATCGGAAGTATTAGATTGTGAGAATTATCAAGGCAATGCAGTGGTGAATTATACGGACTGTGAGGTGCCGTATACGAGGATTATTGAGCATAAGCATTTTGCTTTTCAGGAAGGAAGTAAAACCGTAATCAGCAGGGAGTACTCGGAAGAATGGAAGCCGGGAGCAGAGCCTTATTATCCCATTAATGATGATAAGAATACTGTATTATTGCAAAAGTATATGGAACTGGCAGCAAAGCAGGAAAATGTGATTTTTGGCGGGCGTCTGGGATTGTATCGTTATTATGATATGGATAAGGTAATTGAAGCTGCTTTGGATTGTGTGGAAAAGCAGATATAAAGGGTATGACAGCATGGACAAAATAAGTGTAATTATACCGGTCTATAATGTAGAGGCTCATTTGCCCAAATGTGTGGAGAGTGTAATTCATCAAGCTTATTCCAATTTGGAGATTATTTTGGTGAATGACGGTTCTACGGATGATAGTGGGGCAATCTGTGATTCCTATGCAAAAAAGGATGCAAGAATCCGGGTAATACATAAAAAAAACGGCGGACTTTCGGATGCAAGGAATTGTGGAATTGCAGAAGCGAAAGGGGAGTATTTGGCATTTGTGGATGCAGATGATTATATTGCTCCGGATATGTTTCGAATTATGTACGAAAGGATAAAGCAGGATGTATCGGATATGGCAGTCTGCAGTTTCCTTTTTGTAAATGAAAAAGGCGAAGCTTTAGTTAGTGAAAATGAAGAAAATCCAATATCGGATGAGACTGTTGATAGAGTTGGTGCTGTACGAAAACTGGAGTATGTGAAGAAGTGGTATTTTTCGGTGGCCTGGAATAAATTGTACAGCAGATGTTTGTTTGATGACATTAAATTCCCACAGGGCAGATTTCATGAAGATGAATATATTGCCCACATCATTTATCATAAATGTCAAAAAGTATCTTTTATAAGCGATACGTTGTATTTTTATGTACAGCGAGAAGGAAGTATAACCGACACAATTAGCTTGAAACATCACTTGGATGAAGCAAATGCAATGCTTGAAAGAGCAGTTTTTGCAATGGATAAAGGGTACGATGCCTTATCAAGGGTTTCTTTGGATGTCATGATTCATAATATTTATGAATGTTACGGAAATAAGGATGATAACAGATATGGTGAGGAAATAAAAAAACTACAAAAAAAGTGCAGAAAGAACACCCTTCAGGTACTTTTATCACCGCTTCCTATAACGGAGAAAATCCGGTATATGACTTTTTGTATCAATGTTAAGTGGTTACACAATATCCATAACAATAACATTAAAAGAAAAAAGAATCGGTTTGATAAAAAGATTTGTAAAAATATAAATAAAATCCGTAAAGCCGGACAAAATTGCATTTTTCTCATGGCAACTCCTGTGCACGGGAATCTTGGAGACCATGCTATAGTATATGCGCAAAAGAAATTACTGCAGGATCTTCAGTTGCAAGATTATCTGATAGAAATTTCTATGGAAGAGTATAAGACATATAAGGAAGTGTTAAAGGAACGAATTCAATCTTCTGATATGATTTTACTTTGCGGCGGCGGTCATTTGGGAACTCTTTGGCCGGCAGAAGATAATGTGATTTCGGAAATTGTTGATACCTATCGGAATAATCCGATAATTGTCTTTCCGCAGACCTGTTTTTATGATGAAAATGATATGGCGAAGCAACGTATGTTAAGAAACCGTATCATTTATTCCAAGGCCGGTAAGCTGAAAGTATTCCTTCGGGACCAAAAGTCTTATAAAATTTTTTCTTCTGAATTTCCAATGGTACGAAACTATTTGGTACCGGATATGGTAACTTATATGACACTGAAACCTTCTTTCTGCAAAACGGGAAGTTGTTTGATTTGTATGCGGGATGATAAAGAAAGTATTTTATCTACAACAGAAAGAAAACATTTATTGGAGGCGCTATCAGAAAAGGGTTATGATGTCATAATATGCTCCACCGTGGAACAGTATGGAATTGATAAAAAGGCAAGAGAAAGTGTACTTCATAAGAAGTGGCAACAATTTGCACAGGCCCGTCTGGTAGTGACAGACAGGCTCCACGGAATGCTTTTTGCAGCAATCAACCAAACACCGTGTTTGTACATGGATAATATAAGCGGAAAAGTAAGCGGACAGGCAGAATGGCTGAAGGATTTAAGTTACATTACGGCGGTGAAGGGTGCAGAGGAACTGTTTGATAAAATAAAAGAATTTGAAAGTCCGGATACCGGGTTTGAATATAGCAACCAAGTGTTACAACCCTATTATGAAATATTAAAAAAAGAGATTAAAGATTCTTATTATTCTGTAAGGTAATGATATGGAAAATAAAATAATTGTGGAAAAACCGCAGATTAGCGGCAATACAATAAAATATCATTATGAGATTACAGGGCCCTGGCAGGAAGCTTTTACGGACATGCGTGCCTTTGAACTTCAATACAGTACGGATGTTACTATGGTGCCTGAGGCTGTAGCAATCCTTCCTTTTCTTGCGAATGTAATGCCTGTTGCATGGGTATATGATGCAGTTGTGGAAGCAGAGGAATGTGACAGCGATTTTTATGACAGTTTGGATGGGATAAAAAAAGGATATGCAGATATGTATCCCATGCTTGATTGGAAAGGTTCTTTACAGGTAAAGAATGTAAAGCTGTGCAATAACCGTGCTAAAGAGGGAAGTATTGCTTTCTTTTCAGGCGGGGTTGATTCTTACGATACCCTAATTCGACATAAGGATGAAAAGCCTGTGCTGATGTCCATATGGGGGGCTGACATAGCCACGGATGATGAAGTGGGTTTTAAGCAGGTAGAGAATCTGTTAAAGCAAACGGCAGAAGAATATCATGCGGATTGGATTACGGTTAAAAGCGGTTTTCGTGATTTCTTAAATTATGATGTACTGGGAGCAAAGATTCAAATATCTAAGGATAATTGGTGGCATGGCTTTCAACATGGAATCGGGATTATTACCCACAGTGCACCCATTGCATATTTACAACAAAAGAAGATGATTTATCTGGCGGCTTCCTTAACGTTAGCAGATAAGGGTATTGTTACCTGTGCTTCTGATCCTACGATTGATAATGCCATGCAGTTTTGTGGTTGTAACGTTTGGCATGACGGATATGATGTAACAAGACAGCAGAAGATTCAGAAACTTGTTTCATATGCTAAGGAAGAAAAAAGGAATATTACGCTTAGAGTATGTTGGGAAGCACCGGGCGGAAAGAATTGCTGTCAATGTGAAAAGTGTTTTCGTACCATGCTTGGCATTTATGCGGAAGGTGAATTACCTCAAAATTATGGTTTTGATTGTTCTGTAGATAAATTAGGTACTTTATCGAAACAGATTCGCAGAGGAAAAGAAATTAAGATAGATTCGGTGTATTATCCCATGTATAAAGAAATTCGGGACAGGATGAGGGAAAAATATGCAAAGGAAGAGATAACCAAATCCCTTCGATGGTTTTATGATTTCAAACCCGAAAAAACATATAACAGGGCACTTGTGAACGTGGCATGCAGTGTGATAACACTGGTATTAAATTTAGTCATTAGTTTTTTTCTTTCACCTTTTATTGTAGAAAAAATTGGTGTGGAAGCCAATGGTTTTGTAATGTTGGCCAATTCTTTTGTAATGTATGCCCAAATCATTGTGGCAGCACTAAACAGTATGGCGGCAAGATATATTACCATGAGTTATGTGCAGAAGGATTATAAAAAAGCGCAGATTTATTATAATTCCGTCTTTTGGGGGAATTTAATTATCGTTGCGGTTTTGATTTTGCCGGCTTCCCTTTTTATTGTTTTTATGGAGTTATTTCTTCAGATTCCGCCGGATTTGGTAATGGATGTAAAAATTCTGTTCTCCTTTGTGTTTTTTAACTTTTTTATAGGAACGGCAATGCCTAATTGGGATTGCGGAACCTATGCAACTAACCGGTTGGATCGGATGTATATTCCGGAGATGATTGCCACCGTATTTCGAAGTATTTTTTTATTAATTGTATTTATGATTTTTGTACCTAAGGTTTGGTATATCGGGTTGGCGGCAAGTCTGGTATGTTTAATTTGTTTGGGAGCCAATGCCTATAATACCCATAAGCTGACGCCTGAATTAGGTATTGTGTTGAAACCAGGCAAGATTATTTGTTCCAAAGTGGCTATCAGGGAATTGGTAGGATCCGGTATTTGGAATTCCGTATCCAATGCCGGAGTTATGATGCTGGATGGTTTGGATTTGTTGCTTTGCAATCTTTTACTGGGACCTACAGTTATGGGAATCGCTACACTTGCCAAGGTACTTGGAGAATATGTGGGACAACTGTCAATGGCAGTAAGGAATGCATTGGCCCCGGGACTTACCATACACTATGGTAAGGGTGATATGGATACAATGATGACAGAATTAAAGCGTGCCATGAAAATCACCTCCGTATTTGTGACAATACCGGTTGCAGGAATTATTGTTTTAGGCGGTAGGTTTTTTGCATTATGGGTTCCCTCACAGGATGCCCAACTTTTACATATGCTTGCTTGCATTAGTATAGGAGGATATATTTTTACAGGCGGAATCCAGATTTTATATACAGTGTTTCCTACGGTTAACAAAGTAAAAGAGAATGCCCTTGCTTTATTGATAAGCGGTGTGATTTCCGTAATTTTAACGATTCTTCTTTTGTGTTTTACGGATTTGGGTATTTGGGCGATTATGCTTGTGAGTGAGATTGTATGTTTATTGCGTAATATGCTGTTTACGGTACCGGCTACTGCGAAATATCTTGGAGTGCCGGCCAAGCACTTCTATGCAAGAGTGGGGCTTACGGTAGTAAGTACCATTGTTTTGGTGGTAGCAGGTCTGGCAGTTACCTTTTATATACCTCAAAACGGTTGGGGAAGCTTTGTTTTGGCTGTTTTAGTAATGGGGATAGCAAGTCTTGTGATTCAAGGTATGTTTATCCTAAATAAACAGGAGCGTCGGTATATTATACAAGCCATAATGCGCAGGATAAATGCAGTACGAAAGTGATGGGGATTCTTTAAGAAATAACCTAATTGGAAAAGTCCGTAAACTTGTATGATAATGATGGTGTTTGTGTGAAATATCATTTATAATGTGTGGTAAGCAAAATAAAATTCAGCAGAAATTAAAAGAGGGAATCATATGAAAGCAGTAATTCTGGCGGGAGGTCTTCCCAGTACAATCAGTGATGTGAAAAGCGGTATTCCAAAGCCTATGGCTGAAATCGGAGGACGGCCCTTATTATGGCATATTATGAAGCTGTACTCACACTATGGTTTTCGTGAATTTATTATATGTGGCGGATATAAGGTTAACATAATTAAGGAATATTTTAAGGATTTTTATATCTATCAGTCTGACATTACCGTAGATTTGGCCAGTAATGAAATTACCATTCATAATAAAAGAACGGAAGACTGGAAGGTGACGGTGGTAGATACCGGGTTGGAAGCAACTACCAGTGAGCGAATTTTACAGGTAAAAGAATTTGTTAAAGGCGAGGATTTTTTTGTAACCTATGGTGATTGTTTATCAAACATGAATTTATTGGAATTGGCAAATGTCCATAAGGAAAAAAGTTCATTTTTAACTATGGCTGTTGCAAAGCCCACAGGACGCCATTCCGTGCTTCCTATCGGAAATGATGATACGTTGGTTAATGCAAAGGAAAATGTATTAACTTCGGATGAAGCATGGGTAAATGCCAGCTGCTATATTCTTTCGCCGAAAGCAGTAGAGGCTCTGTCGGGAGAAGAATTAAATGAAGCTTTTATGCGTAAAATGGCAGAGCGCGAGAAAGTACATATATACAGACATAAAGGTTTCTGGTCTCCGGTGGAAACCATGAGAGAAAGTGTAGCCTTGGAAGAAATGTGGGAAGAGGGATGTGCCCCTTGGAAAGTATGGGAGAACTAGATGAAAGCAGTTATTCTTGCAGGCGGAAAAGGTAGCCGAATTAGTGAAGAATCCCGATTTAAACCAAAACCGTTGGTGGAAATCGGAGGAAGACCTATTTTGTGGCATATTATGAAATTATATTCGCATTATGGTGTGAATGAATTTATAATCTGTTGCGGATATAAGGGACATTTAATAAAAGAATATTTTGTGAATTACAATAATACCGGTCGGGTAAGTTATTTTGATTTGGAGAAGATGCAGACTTCTATAGATGCGGAAGAGAAGTTTAAGGTGACTTTAGTGGATACCGGACTTGAAACCTTAACTGCAGGTCGACTTCAAAAAATTAAGCCTTACCTTGATGGTGAAGAGGAATTCTTTTTGACCTATGGGGACGGAGTCAGTGATGTAGATATTAGCAAATTGCTGGAATTTCACAGAAAGCAGGGTAAGTGTGTTACCATTACTACCTATCCTAAGGAAGAACGTTTCGGATGTTTGAAATTAAAGGAAAATTTGTCTGAAGTGGAAAGTTTTCATGAAAAGAACAAAGCGGAAGCAGCATTAATCAATGCCGGATTTATGGTAATGAATAAAGAGGTATTTGATTATCTAGGTAATGGAAGTGAAATGTTGGAGGACGGACCCTTTGAAGCCTTATCCGGAGCCGGAGAAATGGCAGCTTTTACACATAATGGTTTCTGGTCACCGATGGATACCTTAAAAGAGCAAATGTATCTGGACAATATGTGCAGGGCAAACAGTGCCCCATGGATGGTATGGAAGTGAGGTAGTGTATGGATTTAAGTTTTTATAAAAATAAAAGGGTTTTTGTTACCGGACATACAGGCTTCAAGGGAGCCTGGCTATCCTTTCTTTTGTTGGAAGCCGGAGCCGAAGTGACAGGTTATGCACTAAATCCGCCGACAACCCCTTCTTTGTATAAGTTATGTAAACTTGAAAAACAAATGAAATCCGTAATTGGAGATGTGAGGGATTATAAGCAACTAAAGAAGGAATTTGATGAGGCAAGACCGGAAGTGGTTTTTCATCTTGCTGCCCAGCCATTGGTTAGGGAGTCATATGTTTCACCGCGGGAAACTTATGAAATCAATGTTATGGGAACTGTGAATGTATTAGAGTGTGTTAGAAATTCTGATACGGTTCAGTCGGTGATTATAGTCACTACGGACAAGGTGTACCGGAATGATAACCGTGTTAAAGGATATGTGGAGGCGGATATTTTAAACGGTTATGATCCGTATTCCAATTCCAAGTCCTGTGCCGATATATTGACAGATAGTTATGTAAACTCATTTTTGCGAAATAAAAATATACCGGTTTCCGTTTTGCGCGCCGGCAATGTGATAGGCGGCGGCGATTTTGCAAAAGACAGGCTTGTTCCGGATTGTTTTCGTGCCATTCAGACTAACAGTAAGGTTATGATTCGAAATCCAAGGTCTACCAGACCTTTTCAACATGTATTAGAGCCCTTAATGGTTTATCTTATGATTGCAGAAAGACAGATAAATAAGCCGGAATTGGCAGGGGCATATAATATTGGTCCGGATGAAACAGACGTTCAAAGTGTAAGTGAAATGCTGATGCATTTTCAGACCATTTGGAATGGTGGTGAGTTTGGTAAAAATACTCCCTTTGACTGGTCTTATTCAGAAGAAGAAAATGCACCTCATGAATCAGCAATGCTTAGTTTGAACTGCGATAAACTTAAAAGTAATTTTAGCTGGAAGCCAAAGTGGAATGCTTATGAAGCTGTTTATAAAAGTATAGAATGGATGCAGTATTATCTTAAAGGAAAAGATGTGTCCGTTTGTATGCAAAAACAAATGAAAGAATATATGTCACAAAAATAAACATGGGAGAAGGTTTGTATGATAACACTTTCTTATTCCAAATTAAAGAAGTTTGCATTTTGTATCCTTGGTCTGCCGTTTATCGTATTTGCAATCGGCTGGATGAAGTGGTATTGGGCTGTCATTGCTGCAGGTGCGACCTTACTTTGTATTTATTTCGGAGCTTTTAGAAAGAGAAAAAACGCAGAAAATAAGGTGGTCGAACTTTCGGAAGCAGAACATAAAGTCTCTGTCAAATATCTTTTTGTAATACTGATTATTGCGATTGCAATGATATGGGTATGGCAATCCGGTATTGGGGGATTTTGGGCGCAGAGTAAAGATTATCCCTGGAGAAACGCAATTTACAGGGATATCGTTTTAAGAGACTGGCCAGTATTTTATGATGTATATGGTGGTGCTTTGGTATATTATATCGGTTATTGGCTGGTTCCTGCATTGTTTGGTAAGCTGGCATTGTTATTTGGTGCAAATGATGTAACTGCCTTTGGGGTGGCATCTGTTGCTATTTATATTTGGTCAGTATTGCTGATTGTGTTATTGTTTGGGTTGCTTATAACCTTGCTTCGTGCAGATACCTCTAAGAAACAGCTTTTGATAGTTTTAGGATTTGTATTCTTTAGCGGTTTGGATATTTTAGGTTCCATTGAACCGCTGGGTGCCAATTTATATCATTTGGAATGGTGGGCAGATTATTATCAGTACAGTTCCTTTACTACCTGCCTTTTTTGGGTTTTTAATCAAAGTATGATTCCCTGGATTGCATTTGCATGTCTTTTACAGGAGAAAACCATTAAAAATTATGTATTCTTAGGTATGATGTGTTTGTTTTCGGGACCTTTGCCTTTTATCGGATATTTTATCTTCTGCATTGCACTTGGAATACAAAAAGGCATAAAAGCAATTCGAAATAAGCAGGCAGGGACATTTTTTAAAGATATTGTTTCCGTATCCAATATGCTTGCCGTATTTTTTGTTTTTATATTTATTGCTGCTTTTTTGTTAAGTAATGCGGCGCTTTCCGGAGGGGGAGCATTAAGAATTGATCAGGATGCGACAATCGTACAGAGTGAAATGGCGGTTGGTACGGAAGCGGATCAAGTCAACTTATCTCAGCTGAAAAACTATGTTTTGTTTGTTTTATTTGAATTTGGTATTTATGCGGCACTGATTGCCCGGAAATATTATAAGGAGCCGCTTTTTTATGTAACAATTGTACCTCTTTTTATTTTTCCCTTTTTGAAAATAGGAGGAGGAAGTGATTTTCCTATGAGAGCATCCATTCCGGCATTGTTCCTTCTGTATTGTTTTATTATGAAGTTCCTTATGGAAGAGAAACTTTGGCTTAAGAAAAAAGGTAGTACACAAAGAATGTTATATATCATATTGATTGTGACACTTCTATTGGGAAGTATTACCCCGGTGGTAGAGTTTTATCGTGGAGCAAGACAGGTAGCATTATACGGATTGGATAATCCTATGGAGGATTATTTATATACTTTAGGCGGAGACGGACCAAATGGTTGGGATGTAGAGAGTGGACAGGAGTTTGCTAATTTTGTTGCCATAGATGCAGAGCAGAAATTCTTTTTTCACTATTTTGCCAAAGATGTAGAAAAGTAGTTTGTAGGATTTGGTAATACTTTAGTACTTGCGTTGATAATGAAAGCAGTATAAAATAGTACGCGTATGGAAAGAGGATAATGTAAAAGTTGTTTGGTATATGTAAGAGGCGGAAATGAAACTTTTTCAGAATTTCATTAATTTAATAAATAAAGATGTTGATAATGAAAACGAAACCAAAACGGTTCCGGTTATGTTAAGAATCATATCCGTATCCATGATTTTGTATTTTTTGTTGATGCTTGTATATTTAATTGATATAAGCCTTATGGTGCCGGTAATTATTAATGTAATTTGCATTATTTTATTATGTGCATCTTTTCTTTTAACATATAAAGAAAAATATTCATTAGCTGTTTTATTATCTCATATAGGAATTATTATATGGATATTTTTGGCGATATTGTATTTGGGTTGGGAATGCGGTGCCCAACAGTTTGTTACGTTGCTTTTGGTATCTATATTTATGACCAGTTATGTAGAGAGAAGAATAAAGGTAGAATATTCTATACTTTTAATTCTGATACATGTGGGCCTGCATTTATTTATGACCACCAATGTAGCCTTTTATGCTCAAAGTTTCTGGGAAATGTTATATACCCATATTATTAGTATTGTATTTTGTTTTGGCACCATTATTGCGGTAGTAGTTACGTTTTCACATAATTCAATCAGCATGGAAGCAAAGTTAAAAGGCTATAATGCAAATTTGAAGCGTCTGGCAAATGTAGATCCGCTTACCGGTCTTAAAAATCGTCGTTGTATGATGAATTACTTAAAAGAAAATGTGGAGAGTACCAATGGTAAGGAAGTAGGCAATGCGGTTATTGCCATAGGAGATATTGATTTCTTTAAGCGCTTTAACGATCGTTACGGACACGCTTGCGGAGATGAGGTTTTGGTTGAATTGGCGGCTTTGTTTATGGACTTCATGGAGGATAAAGGTGAAGTTGCAAGATGGGGTGGTGAAGAATTTTTATTGGTATTTAACGATTGTGACATGAATCGCGGAATTGAGTATATGGATAAATTACTTCATAGAATCCGTCTTATGAATATCCGATATGGTGGGGAAGAACTTCGCGTTACAATGACCTTTGGTATTTCAGAATATGATAATGATAAAACGATTGACGCAATTATCAATCAGGCGGATAAAAAGTTATATTACGGAAAACAAAATGGCAGAAACAGGTTGGTACATACGATTCCGACAGACTTTGTAATAGATAAAAAATAAAATATATGTAGAGAGAAAAAGAGGTTTAATTTATGAAGAGTAAAATCTATGTAAATGAAATTGGTTATCGCCCTGACGACAAAAAAGTAGCAGTATTTTGCGGAAAGGATGCCGTAAAATATAAGGTGTTTAATGAAGCAGGAGAATGTGTCCTTGAAAAAATGAGCCAGGCAGGAATATTAAATTCTGCAACCGGAGATGAAGAAATAAAATTGGATTTTTCAGAAGTTAAGGAAAATGGAACTTATACCATTTCAGTCGAAAATGAAAAATCAGTAACCTTCAGTATTCAGGAAAACATTTATGATGATGTGAGAAAGAGTTTAATGCGCTTTTTTTTCCTTCAAAGATGCGGAACTGAATTGACAAAGGAATATGCAGGGGTATATGCACATCCTGCCTGTCATAATACAAAAGCCCGCATATACGGAACGGATGAATTTTTAGAGGTGAACGGGGGATGGCATGATGCCGGAGATTATGGAAGATATATCGTTGCAGCCGCAGTGACGCTTGCAGCTTTATTCCATGCCATTGAGAATGACGAGAGCCTTTTAAAAGTAGATATGCAGATTCCGGAAAGCGGACAGGCTATGCCGGATATTTTAACGGAAATCCGATATGAGCTGGAATGGATGTTAAAAATGCAGGATAAAGCTACCGGTAAAGTATATCATAAGGTAACCTGTGCAAACTTCTGCGATTTTGTAATGCCTGAACATGAAACGGAAGAGTTGATTATTTGTCCTTTCTCATTGACTGCAACAGCAGATTTTGCGGCATGTATGGCTATGGCAGTAAAATTTTATGAGCCGTACGATAAAGCTTTCGCGGATAAAATGGCGAAAGCGGCTAAGCGTGCCTATGCGGTTATGCGTGAGATTCAAGTGCCCGGAGGATTTTTAAATCCTGAAGGTGTTGTGACAGGTACTTATGAAGATAAAAATGAATTGGATGAACAGTATTGGGCAGCTGCTGAAATGTATAAAGCATTTGGTGACGAATTATACAAAAATGAGTTTGAGAATTATGTAAACCAAGAAGTTATGCACGGATATGGATGGGAAGATGTAGCAAGCTTTGGTAATTTGGCATATCTTTCTACTTCGTATCCTACGGATGAAAAGATTGCAGATAAGCTTCGCAATGCCATGACGGAAAAAGCAGATGCATTAATGCAGAAGTGTAATGCCAACAGCTATGAGATTTCTTTTGATGAGAATGATTATATCTGGGGAAGTAATATGTATATTGCAGAAAACGGAAGCCATTTATTTGATGCATATAAGATTACGGGAGAAGAAAAGTATTTGGTAGCGGCAAAGGAGCATGTGCATTATATTTTTGGAAAGAATCCTTGTAATGTATGCTTTATTACCGGTTTTGGTACAAATCAGGTACTCAATCCTCATCATCGTCCTTCCGCGGCAACCAAGCAGGCAATGCCGGGTATGTTAATCGGAGGACCGGATAGTGGTCTTCATGATCCCGATGCGGTAAGAGACTGTATGGGACTTGCACCTGCAAAGTGCTATACGGATAAACTTTTAAGCTATTCTACTAACGAGGTAACCATTTACTGGAACTCAGCATTGTTAATGCTTATGGCACAGGTACTTAATTAACTCCCGCTTCTTAAAAACATAAAAAAGAACCTCTTCGACATGACGGTATCGAAGAGGTTTTGTTTTTGTTCTTATATACTATAAACAAAATAATTAGTCCATTTTGTTAACAGCGATGCTAAGACGAGAAATCTTTCTTGAAGCATAGTTCTTATGATAAACGCCCTTAGAAGTAGCTTTATCAATAGTACTTGTTGCAGCAAGTAAAGCAGCCTTTGCAGCTTCCTTGTCGTTTGCATCAATAGCTGCGTAAACCTTCTTTACAGCGGTTTTAACACCTGAACGAATAGCTTTGTTTCTTTCAGTTCTAACCTCAGTTACAAGGATTCTCTTTTTTGCAGATTTGATGTTAGCCAAGACTCACACCTCCCATTTTCTTCAATCATTATTGTGAAAATGTTCCATTAAAGCCGGACACGGACGTTCTAATGTAAACATACGATGTTATTTTAGCTGTCGAAAAGCAATCTGTCAATACATAAAATTAATATTTTTGCGAAAACTAAGAGAAAAACTTTGATGTAGAGGAAAAAGAAATGGAAGTATGTCGTGTCAGAACGGACCTGGCTTTGGAATCGGCAGAAAGTATGCAGGGACCAAAAAGTGAAATGAATGGTGTATCCATGACGGAAGAATATCATGCAAGAACGGATGTAACGGTTACTACGGTAGTTATTGAGAGTAAAAATGCATCCAAACGTCTTGGAAAACCCAACGGAACTTATATTACGCTGGAAGCACCTGCAATGCACGAGGATGATGAAGAATATCATAGAGAAATCTCGAAGGAATTAGCTGATTGTATTTGCAAGCTTTTACCACAAAAAGAAAATGAATTGGCAGTGCTTGTGGTCGGCTTGGGCAACAGAGCAGTAACGGCAGATTCCTTGGGGCCTTTGGTTATTGATAATCTGCATGTAACAAGACATGTATTGTTAGAATACGGTTCTGCCGCTTATGAGAATACTACCAATATGATTAGTGGAATTGTTCCGGGTGTTATGGCCAAAACGGGAATGGAAAGTATGGAGATTGTCAGAGGGGTTGTGGGTAGTACGGAACCGGATGTAATTATTGTGGTAGATGCTCTTGCTGCACGGTCTACCAAACGTTTAAATCGTACTATTCAGATCACCAATACAGGTATTCATCCGGGGTCCGGTGTGGGAAACCATAGAAGTACCCTAAATGAAGAAACTCTTGGAAAACCGGTTATTGCTATCGGAATTCCAACTGTAGTGGATGCGGCTACCATAGTAAATGATGCAGTAGGAAGACAATACGAAGATATGCATTTGTCCAATATGACTGAATTAGCCAATATGTATGTTACCGGTAAAGATATTGATGAGATTATAAAACGATTGTCTTATACCATATCTGAAGGAATTAATATTGCATTAAAATGCAGTCATTAAGCCTAAGAAAGACTCATATAATGTAAAGGTTATAATTCAGACAAGTCTTGTCTGGATAAAACCATAAGGAGACAGAATATGAGTGGCGAGAAAACCGGAAAAGTAACTATAATATGTGTCATTATGTTTTTGGTATTTCTGGGTATTGCTGCCTGGATTGAAAATGTCGGTTTTACGGAATTCGAAGCTGATGTATTCAGACACAGAACCATATATTGCATTCAAAGAGGAATGATATATGATGTATTTCCGATATTCGGATATGCAGGTGAAGTGATGTGGGCAGAAGAAACAACGTTTGAGGAAGAGCTATTTTATAGCGAAATGCCTTTGTTTGATTATTTGAATGAAGAAATCAATATGAAGTCAGCAAATGAAGATGCAGAAACGATAATGCAACTTACCGCTTTACAGAAAGAGGAACTGGTCCATATTACTGAAAATACGGAAGGAATATTGACGACACCTGAATACTATAATGAAATGATGAGCGAAAATGAACATGCTGTGCTTTTTGCAACAGATACTGATTTTTTTACAAGCGGAGCAGGATATGTCAGTGAGTTATCGACTACATGGGTAACGGAATTTATAAAAGCAAGTAATAAAACCGTGGAGTATGATGAAAGTAAACTTAGTGATTATGAATTTGTAATGGAAAATTTTTACACGGTGGATTCCTGTACTTCTGCAGGACCGGATATTTTAAAGCCGAAGGATTTTTTGGAATACAATGCAACAATTGATAAATCACAGCCGGGACCGCATATTTTAATTTACCATACTCATTCACAGGAAGCATTTATTGACAGTGTGCCGGGAGATAAGTCTACCACTATTGTGGGAGTGGGAGAAAAACTGACAGAATTATTGCGAGAGGAATATGGCTATGAGGTTTATCATCATACCGGAGAATATGATATAGATACTCGGGATGATGCATATGCCAAAGCTGCACCGGCATTGGAAGAAATTCTGGAACAATATCCGCAGATTCAGGTAATTATTGATTTGCATAGAGATGGTGTGGATGAGAGCAGACATTTGGTAGCGGAATGGGAAGGAAGGCAAATTGCACAGTTTATGTTTTTTAATGGTTTAAGTTATTTAAATAGTAAGGGAAGTATTGATTATCTGCCCAATCCATATTTGCAGGGGAATCTTGCATTATCCTTTCAGGCTACTGTTACGGCAAATGAATATTATCCCGGGCTGGCAAGAAGAACTTATTTAAACGGATATCGTTACAATATGCATTATAGGGAGAAAACCATGTTGATTGAGTTGGGGGCTCAGACTAATACCGTGAATGAAGTTATGAGTGCTTGTGAGCCCTTGGCACATATTCTTGATATGGTCTTTTCCGGGGAATAAAATGAACGAGTGGTTTACATAAAAGCATTTACAGAAATTTGAAAGTAGATTATAATAAATCGTTGAAACATTAGCGAAAATATACATTCAGGGAGGAGAGTACGTTTAACGTACTGCAGTAGGATGTCAAAGATAGAACAAAGTAAAATCAGAAACTTTTGTATTGTAGCACATATTGATCACGGTAAATCTACCCTTGCAGACCGTATTATTGAGCATACAGGTCTATTAACCAGCCGTGAAATGCAGGCGCAGGTCCTTGATAATATGGATTTGGAACGTGAAAGAGGTATTACCATTAAGTCTCAGGCTGTGCGTACGGTTTATAAGGCACAGGATGGGGGAGAGTATATTTTCAATTTGATTGATACTCCGGGACATGTGGATTTTAATTACGAAGTAAGCCGAAGTCTTGCAGCCTGTGATGGTGCGATTCTTGTTGTAGACGCAGCACAAGGTATAGAGGCACAGACTCTTGCTAATGTGTACTTGGCATTGGATCATAATCTGGATGTTTTTCCGGTAATCAATAAAATTGATTTGCCCAGTGCAGATCCCCAGCGTGTAAAAGATGAGATTGAAGATGTTATTGGCTTGGAAGCACAGGATGCACCTTTGATTTCGGCAAAGAACGGTATTGGTATTGAAGAAGTTTTGGAAGCGATTGTGAATAAAATTCCTGCTCCCGAGGGAAATGCGGATGCACCTTTGCAGGCATTGATTTTTGACTCTTTATATGATTCTTATAAGGGTGTTATTGTATTTTGCCGAGTGATGGAAGGTACAGTTAAAAAAGGGACAACCATCCAGATGATGGCAACCAAGGCTAAAGCAGATGTTGTGGAAGTAGGAACTTTTGGAGCCGGTCAGTTTATCCCTTGCGAAGAATTATCGGCAGGTATGGTAGGCTATATTACCGCATCTATTAAAAACGTAAAAGATACTGCCGTTGGTGATACGGTAACTGATTTTAACAGACCTTGTGCAGAGCCCTTGCCCGGATATAAAAAAGTGCGCTCTATGGTATATTGCGGTGTGTATCCGGCAGACGGAGCAAAATATCCTGATTTAAGAGATGCGTTAGAAAAATTGCAGTTAAACGATGCAGCTTTAAATTATGAGCCGGAAACATCCATCGCTTTGGGGTTTGGTTTCCGTTGCGGTTTTTTAGGACTTTTACATTTAGAAATTATTCAGGAACGTTTAGAGAGAGAATATAATCTTGATTTGGTAACCACAGCTCCCGGCGTAGTATATAAGGTTCACAAGACCGATGGGGAAGTTATTGAATTGACCAATCCCAGTAATTTGCCTGACCCATCTGAAATTGAATTTATGGAAGAACCCATTGTAACCGCGGAAATTATGGTTACTACCGAATACATCGGCTCCATTATGGAATTGTGTCAGGAGCGCCGTGGCCGTTATTTGGGTATGGATTATATGGAAGAGACCAGAGCACTTTTAAAATATGAATTGCCTTTGAATGAAATTATTTATGACTTCTTTGATGCCTTAAAGTCACGTTCCAGAGGATACGCTTCTTTTGACTATGATTTGAAAGGGTATGAACAATCAGAACTTGTAAAGCTGGATATTCTGGTAAATCGTGAAGAAGTGGATGCATTATCGTTTATTGTTCATAAAGATACCGCTTACGAACGTGGACGTAAAATGTGCGAGAAGTTAAAAGACGAGATTCCCAGACACCTGTTTGAGATTCCCATTCAGGCAGCAGTTGGGGGGAAGATTATTGCACGAGAAACGGTTAAGGCAATGCGTAAGGACGTGCTTGCCAAGTGTTACGGCGGTGATATTACCCGTAAAAAGAAACTTCTTGAGAAACAGAAGGAAGGTAAGAAACGTATGCGTCAGGTGGGTAACGTGGAAATTCCACAGCAGGCATTTATGAGTGTTTTGAAGTTGGATGATAAAAAATAATTAAAAAGCAATAGTAAACATAATGCACGAAATTATGTAAACTTAAAATGAAAGGGGTGTGAATATGAACCGTAAGTCACTTGGTATCTACATTCATATCCCTTTTTGTGTGCAGAAATGTTTATATTGTGATTTTGTTTCCGGACGTGCATCTTTTGAAGTGAAAAAGGATTATGTAAACTGCTTGCTGAAAGAAATTGAAATGAGGGCAAAAAAATTATCCGGTGAATACATAGTGGATACGATTTTTATTGGTGGCGGAACTCCTTCCGTCTTGGATGCAGAATATATAAAATTAATATTATGTAAACTAAAAGAACAGTTTGAGATTTCAAAAGATTGTGAATGCAGTATTGAAGTGAATCCGGGAACCGTGAATTCGAATAAGTTGGAAGCGTATCGAAACGCAGGAATCAATCGCTTGAGTATAGGATTACAGTCCTGTAATGACAACGAATTAAAAGCGTTAGGAAGAATACACGATTATGATACCTTTGAGGATACATATCGGAGGGCAAGAAAAGCAGGGTTTGAGAATATTAATATCGATTTGATGTCATCCATACCGGAACAAACAGAAGAAAGTTTTTGTGATTCATTAAATAGAATTACAGAATTGAATCCTGAGCATATTTCTGTTTATAGTCTGATAGTAGAAGAGGGGACTCCCTTTTATGAAATGGATTTAAATCTTCCGGATGAGGATACAGAGCGTCAGATTTATTATAAAACCGGTCAAATTCTGAAGGAATACGGCTATGAACGATATGAAATCTCTAATTATGCACAACCGGGCAAGGAATGCAGACATAATATCCGTTATTGGCGATGTGATGAGTATATTGGTTTTGGGGTGGCCGCGGCATCTTTTTTGAACGGAGTACGCTGGAAGAATACAGAGGATACAAATCAATATATAAAATATATGCAAGATGAAAAAGCAGTTACAAACATGCAAGATGAAGATATGTGTTGCGAAAAAGAAATTCTCACTTCTGAGGATATGTATTCAGAATTTATGTTTATGGGGCTTAGAATGAATTGTGGTGTTTCAAAGGCAGAATTTCGGGAGCGTTTTGGTATTGCATTGGAAGAAAAGTATGGTGCAGTAATCGAGAAACATATACAAAACGGTCTGCTTCAGAATGAGAAGAATTATATTAGACTGACCGAAAAAGGTCGGGATGTGAGCAATTATGTTATGGCTGATTTTCTGCTTTAGAGAGTTTTTTAATATGAATGGAGTAAAAAGGAAGTAAAATTAGCATTTTTATCCTGAAAAAAACGCAAAATTACTTGCAAGGATTGGCCCTAATCTGTATAATATTTTGTAGACGCGTGGAAAGGCACAATTGAAATCGTCCTCACATAGAATGTGATAAAGAGTTCTTGGAGGCTTCTTTTGAAAACTTTTCAGCAACCGCTTACTTCAGACGAAGAAGCCTTTTATATAAGGCTGATGCAAGAAGAGGGAAACGGGGAGAAAGGACTGGAGGCACGCAATATTCTTATTGAGAGAAATCTGAGACTGGTGGCGCATATTGCCAAGAAGTATCAGGGAAGCGATGAGAGTATGGAGGACTTGATTTCGGTAGGCACCATAGGCCTGATGAAAGCCATTGCAACATTCGATTCCGGTAAAGGAAATCGGTTGGCAACCTATGCGGCACGTTGTATAGAGAATGAACTTTTGATGATGTTTCGTGCTAAGAAAAAAACGTCAAGGGAAGTCTCTCTGTATGAGCCCATAGGAACTGATACGGAAGGAAATGAAATCAGTCTTTTAGATATTGTAGAGAGTGAACAGGTTGATGTGGTGGAAGAGATGTATCGGCATGACCACTTACAGAAACTGGGAGAATTGCTTACAGCATGCCTTACACCGCGGGAACGAGAAATCATTTATATGCGTTACGGGTTGTTGAATGAGAAGGAAATGACCCAGAGAGAGGTTGGAATGGCCCTCGGGATTTCAAGAAGCTATGTTTCCCGAATTGAGAAAAAGGCTTTGAAGAAATTAAGAGAGAGCTTTGACCATACAAAATAGTGTACCTTTATCCTAATAAAGTACCGAATAAGAAAAGGGGAAAAACTATGCCACGTATTGAAGAAATATTACAGGTTGCAATGGATGCCAGAGCATCCGATATTCATTTGACAGCAGGTTTACCGCCTAAGATGCGTGTAAACGGCCATTTGCTTAACATGGATTTTCCGATTATGAAACCGGATGATACCTTAGCAATTGTTGCTCAGATTATGACAGACCATCAGAAGCAGATGTTCGAAGAACGAGGAGAATTGGATATGTCTTTCGCGGTTACCAATCTTGGTCGTTACCGTGTTAATGCATTCCGCCAGAGAGGTTCTGTTGCTATGGCACTTCGTGCCGTTAATACAGTAATTCCTTCTCCTGCACAGTTGGGTGTTCCCAATTCCGTAGTTGAACTTTACAACCGTAAGAGAGGTCTTGTACTTGTAACAGGTCCTACCGGTTCCGGTAAGTCAACCACACTTGCTTCCATTATTGATAAGGCTAATAATAACCGTGACGCCCATATCATTACACTGGAAGACCCTATCGAGTATCTGCACTTACATAAAATGTCAATGGTTAACCAGCGAGAAATCGGTTTTGACTCTATGAGCTATGAAAGAGCCTTAAGAGCTGCCCTTCGAGAAGATCCCGATATCATCCTCGTAGGTGAAATGCGTGACTACGAAACTATTTCCGTAGCTATCACCGCAGCCGAAACAGGTCACTTGGTGCTTTCTACACTGCATACCATCGGTGCTGCAAGTACAATCGACCGTATCATCGACGTTTTCCCGCCTCATCAGCAGCAGCAGATTCGTGTACAGCTTGCTAACGTATTAGAGGCAGTTATTTCTCAGCAGCTTATTCCTACCGCTGACGGTAGAGGTCGAGTGGCTGCATTCGAGGTAATGCATGCAAACCATGCGGTACGTAACCTGATTCGTGAAGGTAAGTCACATCAGTTACAGTCAACCATGCAGACTAACCGTAAGATGGGTATGATTACCATGGACGAAGCTTTAACTCAGCTTTACTTAGAAGGTAAAATTGATAAGGAAATGGTTGTTCAGTATGCACAGGATCCTGACGGCATGATTCAGAAGTTAGGTTTAAGAGGTGTATACGCTCCCATGTAAGGGTTGCAACACAAGAGATTACAGACCGGCGTTTATCGTCGGTCTTTTTTGTGGGGACGAAAATCAGCAGATGTTTTGGTGTGTTTTGAAATGCGAAAATTGATATCTAACGTTCTACAGGACGATTTCGCTCCGTTGCCTCACGTAACGGCGCATAGGATTGCATAAGACGCAATCCAAACGCCGACGGATGCAAAGGTCTTCCGAACGAATAGATATCAATTTTCGCATATACAGGACCTTGAAAGAAACATCTGCTGATTTCCTGATGCTCATATGAAAAGAAACGGCGATATTGAGGAAAGAGAGATTATTTTATACTTGTGTTGTGGGTAATTTGATTTATATAAACTAAAAATTGAAAAAATACAAAAAACTCTTGAGGGGAGACGACTGTAGTATAATTTTTTTATCTTACATATTAGGAGGTAAAAGATGAAAAAGTTATTGGTAATGATGCTGGTAGTTACAATGAGTGTGGCGATGCTGGCAGGATGTAATACAAATGCAAACGGAGAAGCAACAGGCCAAAATACAGAGGCGGAGTTGGCGCTTGATTCAGAAGAAATTATTTCAGAAGAAGTATTGGAAATGACATTGGAAGAAAAAATAGCAGCAGAGATGCCTGCAAAGTTAGAAGTGGGAGAAGATGAAATCATTGTGCCGGAAACGGTAACAGCAGAGCAAATTATAGGAAGATGGGAAGAAATTAAGGTGACAGAGGGTGAATATGCTGAAATAATTAATGATATGAATTTGGCAGGCCTTTTAGTATTAAATTGTTCTTATATGGAACCATCTGAATTTAATGCTTTAGTAAACGAACATTTTGGTGGAACGGATGGACTTAGAGGATATTTTGGTGATTATCTTGGATATTTGAAAGATGATGATGGTGTTTATGGTAATGGTTTATCAGTCGTACCGGAAGAATTATTGTTTGATGAATATTTAATAAATCAAGCAGAACAAATACATTATTTAATTGATATGTATCAAACAGATACTGAAAATTCTAAAGAATTTTATGATATTATTATGAATTATCTATTCTATAATGAAAACAACTTATTTACTTTTGATTGTGATGATGAAAGATTACAAGGTTCAGGGTTAACTTCTTTGCAATTAATCGCATTAAGTCTTATAATGAATGATCTTATGGAATATGATCAAGATTTATATTTGGATGGCGTTTATTCTGAATCGTTTAATAATGTATTCAATGTTGTTAATGAACATTCTAATCAATAATCCCAACAATGAATATACTCTTTCATAGCACAGCAAGGGGAGGATTGGTATTTGCAGTTCGAAGGGTGTTTGTTCTTGCCGGTACTTAGGTTGTGTTTTTTACAACCTTATGTACCGCTGCGTAGGACAACCAAGCGAGAGCGTCCCTAAGAAAGCAAATACCAATCCTCCCCTTGCGTCCTCCCCCTTTTTTTATCCGGTCAAATCGACCAAAATTTCAAATTTTTAGTAAAATGTACAAATTGACAGGGAAGGAGGGGGAAGCCTATAATTCTTTTAAGAGGAGGTATAGGCCATGGATGATATGAACATGACAGAAACAGCAAGATTGATATTAGACCTTAGAGCAAAAGGTTGGAGTGATACAGAGATTCTGAATCATATTTTGTATATTGTAACAGGAGACCAAAGTTACAAAGCAGAAAGAGTTGACTAAAAGAGAGGCGGAGGCTTCTCTTTTTTTGTTTCCAAAACTACATTTTTAAGTTATAATAAAAGTAAGAAAAGACATATGGTTTCGCCTATTGTGGCATCTTTTACAGAATGGGGATTTTGTATGGGAAATGAGGTTGTAGACAAATTAAAGAAAAAGGGCTTTATGGACATTCAGTTGCACCAGATTAAGTTGGGTTTGTCGGAAGGCTTACCTGTTGAAATTTATGCCAAATCCGAGTTTGACTGGTTTCAAATGGAAGAAATCCGTAAGGGTTTAAAAGCAAAGATAGATGCCTCTCTTTACGCCCGTTCAGAGATTCCCTATGAAAAGATGCGTCAAATTCGTAAGGGATTACAAGATGGTATGAATCTTATGCCTTATGTAGATTGGAATGCAGGCGTTTTGAAAGAATTTCGTTTGGCGAAATTAAAAGACATTGATTTGTCTGCATATATTAAGCAAGGGTATGATGCGCAACAACTTGGAGAAATCCGAAAGGCTTTGGAACAGGGCATCACGTTGGAACCCTATATTGATAAAGAGTATAGGGCCGCATCCATTGCAGAAATACGCAAGGGGTTGGAAAACGGTGTGGATGTGTCGCTGTATGCAAAGAAGATGTACAGCTGGCGTAAAATGCGAGAACTTCGTCTTGGTTTGGAGAATCAGTTGGATGTTTCCAAATATAGCGGAAAGTTCTATGACTGGGAACAGATGAGAGAAATCCGACTGGGATTAAAAGCCGGCGTAGATGTGGACAGTTTCTCCTCGGTGAAATATTCTGCAAAAGAAATGCATAAAAAGAGACTGGATCTTTTATTACAGACGCATGTAAACGGGCAAGCATTTTATAAACAGATGGAAGCGTCGGTATCGAATATATTATCTGCAGAACATAGTATTGAAGTACACAATTTTCCGGTTGATACTGCAAAAGAAAAAGGTTTACATAACGATAATAATGTTAAACTTAGACTCGACAAAGAACATTTGAAATTAGATTTGCGTGCCAACAATATGGAAGCATATGTCAGTGCAGAAATTCCGGGTGGCATAATTCCTCGAGATGTTCTAATGGAATTATTGAATGAGAATCGTGTGAAAAAAGGTATATCCGATAAAGCAATGGATTGTTTGTGCAACGGCGAATACGGACAGGGACCTGTTTTGATTGCCCAAGGTAAGATTCCTCAAAAGGGTGAAGATGGTTGGTATGAGTACTTTTTCCGTACGGATGTCCAAAAGAAACCTAAGGTTTTGGAAGACGGAAGTGCAGATTACAAAGATATTGAATGGTTTGAGGTAGTAAAAGAAGGTCAGAAAATAGCATATTACCATGAGGCCAAAGAGGGAACGGACGGATATGATGTATTCGGCACCATAATCAAAGGCCGAAAAGGTGCAGAAAAGAGAGTCTTAAAAGGCAAAGGTTTTCGGTTGGAAGAGGATAAGAAGACCTATACCGCAATGTTTAACGGAATGATTCGTTTGGAAGATGAAGAATTATCGGTCATTAATCATGTGGAATTGGATGAAATTAATATGACTACGGGTAATATTTTCTTTGACGGAAGTATTCATATCCGTGGAAATGTCAGCAGCGGAATGACGGTAAAAGCCACAGGTGATATTATGATTGACGGTAATGTGGAGATGGCAACCATAGAAACCGATGGCAGTGTTATGCTTAAGAAAGGCATGAATGCATCCGGAAACGGAATGGTAAAAGCAGGCAAAGATGTGTTTAGCAGATTTTTTGATGCAACTACGGTAGAAGCCGGCGGTAACATAGAGGTAGATAAGTGTTTAAACAGTCAATTATATGCGAAGGGTATGATTACCGCTAACAGAATTTTTGCCGGGGGGATTGCAAGTTCGGAATCCGGTTTTCATCTTAACAATGTAGGCAATCATGCCGGACTTAAGACTGTATTAAAAGTACAAACCGATGAAACAGCCCGGAATGATTATCACAATATTCTTTTTAATCTGAGGGATGTGACGCGCCAGTTAGAAGTATTAAAGAAAAACCATACTGAACTTATGGAAAAACACACGGCTGAAGAACGTAGTGAAATGGAGCTTTTCCAAAAGATTGAACATGCTGTTTTTTTAAAACAAAAACAGTTGGATAAGATGAAGGAACTGGCATTAAAACTGAAGAAAGTGATTGACAGGCAAAAACTTGTCAGTGTAGTAATCAGTGGCAATGCTTATGAAGGTACCGTGGTTGAAATCGGAAGCGGCAGATGGGAAGCAAAAGATCAGTACAATATCACTATTAAACAACAGGATAGTGAGATTTCGGTATATAACAATTAAAAAAGACAAGGGGGAAGCAGAATGAGAAACAAAATATTGGTTGTGGATGACTCCAGGCTGAATCGCCAGGTTTTAATTGATATATTACAGAATAATTATACTGTTGAAGAAGCAGAAAACGGTTTGCAGGCTCTTCAAATTGTTGAGGAAGAGATGGAGGAGATTGCGGCTATATTTCTTGATATTAATATGCCTGAAATGGACGGAATTGCTTTTCTGAAAAACATGTCTGAAAAGGAGTGTTTAGGTGCATTTCCGGTGCTTGTTGTGACCAGTGAACAGTCTGTGGAACAGGTTGCAGAGTGTTTTGAATATGGTGCATCAGATTATATACGTAAGCCGGTGAACAAAGAGTTTGTGTTACAAAGACTACATAAATTATTAGAGTTGTTTGAACAAAAGAACGAGTTCAAAGAACGATTGGACAAGCAGACGCTGGCGATACGTTCGCAATATCGTTTGTTAAAGCAACAGGCGATAAAATTAAAGAAAAACCAGGAAAATATTATTAATATATTGGGAACGGTGGTAGAATATCGTAACCTGGAAGGCAGGTTGCATACTACCAGAGTCAAAGGATTTACTAAGATTCTTGGTATTTATATGATGAAATTATATCCCGAATATGAGTTGAACGGAGCAAAGATTAACGTTATAGCTGCGGCCAGTGTTCTCCATGATGTGGGAAAAGTAATGCTCTCCGATGAGGTACTGCTTAAACCCGGAAAATTAACAGAAGAAGAGTTTGAATATGTAAAATCACATTCCATAAAAGGGTATGATATTATCGACAGTATTGCAGACATGTTAGATGAAGAATATGCAAAATACAGCAGGGAAATTGTAAGATGGCATCATGAAAAATACGACGGTTCAGGATATCCGGACGGATTAAAAAAAGATGAGATTCCCATTTCGGCGCAGTTGGTATCCATTGCGGATTGCTTTGAATCATTGCTTTCGGAAAGTGTATATAAAGGAGCAATTCCTTTTGAAGAGGCATATAATATGATTCTTCAGGGGGAATGCGGAATGTTTTCATATAAGCTTTTGGAATGTTTCCGCAAAGCAAAAAAAGATTTAGAGTCTTACGTAAAAAGGATAGAGCAAAATGAAGAAACGGAAGCCGGCAGTTAGTTGGGATTAAACGTAATAATGTCTATTTTGAAGGATTTGTAAATACAATATAGTAACAACTTTATATGAGGTTACATATGAGGCAAATCAGATGTTTCAGAATAGTGAGAAGTCTTTTGGCGGTGTTTTTGTTTGCATGTATTATCATACATGTTGCACCTACGGTTTATGCGGCAGCCCCAACCTTGAATTCATCTTCTGTCATATTAATGGAAGAGACAACAGGTCAGGTTATTTACGAAGTAAATGCAGATGAAAGGCGAAGTCCTGCAAGTATTACCAAGGTCATGACTATGATTTTAGTATTTGAAGCAATAGAAAACGGTAATATCACCATGACAGATGAGGTGGTAACCAGTGCTCATGCTAAATCTATGGGTGGTTCTCAGGTTTTTCTGGAAGAAGGAGAAATACAGACGGTAGAGACACTCTTGAAATGTGTGGCAGTAGCCAGCGGTAATGATGCCAGTGTGGCTTTGGCAGAGTTTGTAGCCGGAACGGAAGAAGAATTTGTTGTCCGTATGAATGAGAAAGCGACAGAACTTGGTATGGATAATACTCATTTCGTGGATTGTTGCGGATTGACGGATTCACCGGAGCATTATACTACAGCAAGAGATATTGCGGTTATGTCCAGATATCTGATTCACAATTATCCGGAAGTTTATGATTTTACTACAATTTGGATGGAGGATATTGTACATTCTACCAATCAGGGAGATTCTGTATTTACATTATCCAGTACCAATAAACTGTTAAAACAGTATCCTTATACCACCGGCTTAAAAACCGGTTTTACAAGTACGGCAAAATATTGCGTTAGTGCAACTGCACAAAAAGAGAATATATCTTTAATTGCGGTAGTAATGGCAGCGGAAACTTCCGATTTAAGAAATCAGGACGCCATCAGTTTATTTAATTATGGCTTTTCTGTGAGCCGGTTATATCAAGACACTAGAAGTCTGGGTTGCGACAGCCTTCCGGTGAAGGGGGCAATTGTTGAGGAAATACCGGTTGCATGTAAAGAACAGTTTTCGTATCTGGATATTACCGGTATGGATTTTGCTAATGTGGAACGCAAAGTTATGGTGCAGGAGGAAATAGAAGCACCGATTCAAATGGGCCAGGTGGTAGGCGAGATTGTATATACCTGTGACGGAAAACAGCTTGGCAGTGTACCGATTGTGTCATTGGCAATGGTAGAGAAAGCCGGCATTTGGGACTATTACGGAAAGCTTTTTTCAAAATATCTTTTGTAATTGAGTAAGATATGTTAAACTGGTTAGGTATGGCAAAATGTTGGTAAGATAGTATTCATAAATAAGAATACTGATTATTGACAGATTAACCATACCTGATTTGTTTTTTTAGATAGGGTTTTGGGAGAAAAGTATGGAGTATATCATTTTATGCATTGTCATTGCCTTGATTTTATTCTTTTTAATTGTGAATATATGCGACATGAATCGTTTTGTGGTACGTAAATATACCTTTTCTTCCGATAAGGTCAAAAAGGAAATTACATTTGCCTTTTTAAGCGATTTACATGATAAAAAATATGGTAAAAATAATTCCAAGCTTTTAGACGCCATTGATAAAGTGAAGCCGGATGCACTTTTGGTGGGCGGAGATATGATAGTGGCAAGCCCTGAAGAGACCAATACTAATGCGAAGGAACTTATGAATACTTTGGCTCAAAAGTATACTGTATATCATGGTATGGGGAATCATGAGTATCGTTCTGACCTTTATCGGGAGAAGTATGGCGAAATGTATGATGAGTATAGTAAGCCCTTAATGGAACGTGGTGTTATTTTTCTTCGAAATAAGGCGGTTTTACTGGCGGAACATAATATTGAGATTTGTGGTGTGGAAATTGACCGTAAATATTATAAAAGGTTTACCGTGCGCCATATGGATGACAGTTACATGGAAGAGATTCTTGGCAAAAACGAAGGTACACACTATGAAATTCTTTTGGCTCATAATCCGGATTATTTTAAGCAGTATAAGGATTACGGCGCTGATTTAACACTTTCGGGGCATGTACATGGCGGTTTGGTTCGGATGCCGTTTTTTGGTGGAATTGCATCACCGGCGGTACGTTTTTTTCCAAAATACGATGGCGGTCTTTTTACTAAGGAGAAATCCAATATGGTGGTAAGTCGTGGTTTGGGAACTCACACTTTGCCTGTACGAATTTTTAATCCGGCGGAATTGGTGGTAATTCATTTAAAGCCTGCTTGCAAAGAACAAGAAAAACAGATAAAATAGAGTGGATTTGTAAAAAACGGAGATAGATTATGGCAATACCTGTTAAGTTAGAGGTGTTTGAGGGCCCCTTAGACCTTCTGCTTCATTTAATTGAAAAGAATAAAGTGGATATATATGATATTCCTATTGTGGAAATTACGCAGCAGTATTTGGAGTATATCAATCAGATGCAAACGGATGATATGAATATCATGAGTGAGTTTTTGGTTATGGCAGCTACACTTTTGGATATCAAGTGTAAAATGCTTCTTCCGCCGGAGGTTAATGAGGACGGAGAGGAAGAAGATCCCAGAGCTGAATTGGTTCAGAAACTGTTGGAATATAAAATGTATAAGTACATGTCATATGAATTAAAAGACATGCAGATGGAAGCGGAAAAATATCTTTACAAGAAGCCTACTATTCCTAAAGAAGTATTGGAGTATCAGGCGCCTATTGATTATGAAGAATTGGTTGGAGATTCCACTCTGCAACTTTTAAATGAATTATTCCAGACAATTATGAAGCGTCAGGAAGATAAAATCGACCCGGTAAGAAGTACTTTTGGTAAAATTCAAAAAGAAGAAGTTGATTTGGAAAGAAAGCAGACCTATATTTTTGATTACATAGAAAAAAACCGGAAATGTAGTTTTAGACAATTGCTTGAAAAGCAAAAGAGTAAGATGGAGGTTATCGTTACCTTTCTGATTATTCTTGAATTGATAAAAGTAGGTAGCGTCGACGTGGAGCAGGACGATACATTTGGTGAAATTAATATTACTTATAAAGCACCGTTTACAGGTGTGATTGATTTATCTGAAAATAAAAAAGACGAGGAAAAAGATGACCCTTTGGCAGGTATTCTGCCGGTGGCGGATTCTTAAACAAAGGAGACTATAAGTGGAACGAGAAAGAGCACAGGCGATTATCGAAGCGGTTTTGTTTGCCATGGGAGATTCCGTAAGTATTTCGGATTTGGCACTTGCTGTAGATGAAAGCGAGAAATTTGTAAAAGAAATATTGGAAGAAATGAAGGTGTTTTATGCTGAAAGCAACCGCGGTATCCAGCTTGTTGAACTTGAGGATGCGGTCCAACTTCGTACCAAGGATGAGTTTTATGAGGAATTGATTAAAGTAGCCCAAGCACCGAAAAAACAGACTTTAACGGATGCGTTGTTAGAGACACTTTCCATCATTGCATATAAACAACCTGTTACCCGATTGGATGTGGAAAAAATACGTGGTGTAAACAGTGATCATGGTATCAGCCGTTTGGTAGAACTCGGATTGGTAAAAGAATTGGGACGCCTAGATGCCCCCGGAAGACCGTTACTTTTCGGAACTACGGAACAGTTCCTTCGAAGCTTCGGTGTAAAATCTATTGATGATTTGCCGGAGATGAGCAGAGATTTGTTGGAAGATTTTAAGGTTCAGGCGGAGCAGGAGATTCAGTTAAAGTTAGATATTTGATTGTAAAAAATATTTTGAATTTATTAGTGATTTCAGGATAAAAGAACACATATAGATGATAGTAACTAAGTAAATATTAAGGTGAAATTTTGAAGCAATTTATACGTTCATTTATTTTTATATGTGTATCAATTGTTATATTTTTAAATTGTTCGGCAGTTGTATTTGCCGAGGATGAGACAGACTTAAAATTACACGCCCGTTCGGCTCTTTTAATGGATGCTGATTCAGGGCGTGTTTTGTATGAAGAAAACGGGTATGCTGTTATGCCTATGGCCAGTACAACCAAGATTATGACATGTATTCTTGCTTTGGAGACTGATAAATTGGATGAGTATGTAACAGTGTCCCGTAATGCTCAGGGGCAACCAAAGGTAAGGCTTGGCATCAAAGAAGGTGAAGCGTACAAATTAGAAGATTTATTATATTCGCTAATGTTAGAATCACATAACGATACAGCAGTGGCAATCGCGGAATTCATTGGCGGAAGTGTAGAAGGTTTTGCGGAGATGATGAACGCCAAGGCAGAGGAATTGGGTTGTGAAAATACATATTTTATCACACCAAACGGTCTGGATGCGGCAAAGGACGGGAAGCAGCACAGTAGTACAGCTTATGACATGGCTTTGATTACAGCTTATGCTCTTGAAAATGAAGCGTTTTGCGACCTTATTGCCACAACTTCGCATACTTTTATGGAGAAGAGCGGTACAAAACAATATACAGTATATAATAAAGATGCTTTTCTGAATATGTATGAAGGTGCCTTGGGAGTAAAAACCGGATTTACCAATGGAGCGGGCTATTGTTTCGTTGGCGCAGTAGAACAGGGAGATGCAAGATTTATTTCTGTGGTTTTGGCTTGCGGCTGGCCGCCAAATAAAAGCTGGAAATGGGCAGATACCAAGACACTAATGAATTACGGAACGCAGAATTTTTTTTATGAAACTTTTATCAGCGAAAAGCAATACGGAGCAATTACGGTTGAAAATGGCATCAAAGAACAGGTTGCGGTGTCTGTACGACGCGAAGAAATCGGACTGTTGCTAAGGGCTGAGGAACAAATCAAAATAGAGTACGAATTACTGTCGGAAGTAGAGGCACCGGTGGAAGCAGGGCAGGTTGTAGGCTGTGAAATGTATGTATTGGATGGAAAAATACTTGCTGAATTTCCTATTGTAACTGTTGAAAAAGTGAATAAAATCACTTTAAGTTATTGCTTTGTTGAAATTGTTAAAAAATTTTTGATTTAAAAGTAAAAAAATGTTAAATAATGCTAGATGATTTGACAGACTTATGTTATACTTTTAAGGTGTGTGGGTTTTTTATAAAATTCACCGTGAATAGTATAATTTTTATTAAAATCATAAATGGAGGTCAACAAAATGAGTACTACTTCAACAAGTGAAGCGAGACAGAGAATTAATGCTTTGCTCGACGAAAACAGTTTCGTTGAAATAGGGGCACTTGTAAGCGCAAGAGCTACTGATTTCAATCTGAAGCAGCTGGATACTCCTTCAGACGGTGTAATTACCGGCTATGGTGTTATCAACGATAGTCTTGTGTATGTTTACAGCCAGGATGCGTCCGTAATCAACGGCACCGTTGGTGAAATGCATGCCAAGAAAATTGCAAATCTTTATGATTTGGCTATGAAGATGGGTGCACCGGTAATCGGTCTCATCGATTCTGCCGGCTTAAGATTACAGGAGGCTACTGATGCGCTGAATGCATTCGGTGAAATTTATTTAAAGCAGTCTTTAGCTAGTGGCGTAATTCCTCAGATTACAGCAATCTTTGGTACCTGCGGCGGTGGACTTGCTATCGTTCCTTCCTTAACAGATTTTACTTTTATGGAAGAAAAGAAAGCAAAATTGTTTGTAAACTCTCCCAATGCGTTAGAGGGTAATGAAATTGGAAAGTGCGATACATCTTCTGCACAGTTCCAGTCAGAAGAGAGCGGATTGGTTGATTTCGTAGGTTCAGAAGCAGAAATTATGGGACAGATTCGTCAGCTTGTATCTCTTCTTCCCGGAAACAATGAAGAAGAAGCTGAATTTACAGAGTGTGCAGATGACTTAAATCGTTTATGCGGACAGGTAGAAGCCGGTGCGGGCGATACCGTGATTGCATTAAGCGATATTGCCGATGACGGATTGTTTGTAGAAGTAAAAGCAAACTATGGCAAAGATATGGTAGTCGGCTTAATGAAATTAAACGGAATGACCGTAGGTGCTGTTGCAAACAGAAGCGAAATCTACGGTGAAGATGGTAAGGTGGCTGAGAAGTTGGGTGAAGAACTTTCAGTTCGTGGATGCGAAAAAGCAGCAGATTTTATTAATTTCTGTGATGCATTTTCAATCCCGGTATTGTCCCTTACTAATGTAAAAGGCTTTAAGGCTACAAAATGTGCTGAAAAAGGTATGGCTAAGGCTGTTGCAAAACTTACATATGCATTTGCAAACGCAACAGTTCCTAAGGTAAATGTTATTACCAAGAAGGCATTTGGTAGTGCTTATGTGGCTATGAACTCCAAGGCAATCGGTGCAGATGTTACTTTTGCGTGGGACAAGGCTGAAATCGGTACAATGGATGCAAAACTTGCAGCTAAGATTATGTATGATGGCGAAGGCGCTGATGTTGTAGATGAGAAGGCAAAAGAGTATGCAGCATTACAGAACAGTGCATTAAGTGCTGCTAAGAGAGGATATGTAGATTATATTATCTCTGCTGCAGAAACAAGAAAGTATGTTATCGGAGCTTTTGAAATGCTTTACAGCAAGAGAGAAGATCGTCCTGCAAAGAAGCATGGTACAGTATAATTCGGAAAGGATAACACAACTATGAAAAAAATAATTACTTTGATTTGTTGTGTGCTTTTCTCCATGCTGCTTTTGACCGGTTGTGCTGCACAGGAAGTGAATCTGGAAGATGCAGAAAAACAGCAGGTTGAATATAATGTTAATTCATTAATCAGCCTGATTGTGGTGGAACTTCCCGATGAAGGTGCAGACGGTACATGGACAGCTTATAGTGAAGCTGACCGTGAGGCACAGTTGAACCTGTCAGAAGAACTGTGGGATGAAATGCAGACAAAATGGAAAAAAGAAAACAACTTAAAGATCGAATCTCAGGGTGTATATGAGAGTGCAATTACTTCTTACCTTAGTTCGGAAGCAGAGAATGGTACTCCTACAGGTCTTGTTGAAGGTCTTTCATATGCTCCCTCTGAAGATGGTTTTACAGCAACTGCTACTCTTGTAACAGATGTAAGAAACGTTGAAATGGTTGTTTTATATGATGAAGACATGTATATCACAAGTGTATCTTTTAATCCGGTATACACTGTAGGTGAAAACATGGAAAGAGCAGCGTTAAATACGCTTCTTGGTATGGGAACCGTATTTGCAATCTTGATTCTTATTATGTTGATTATTTCAAGCTTTTCACTTATTGCTAAGTTTGAAAAAGCGGCTGCTAAGAGAAAAGAAAAGAAGGCTGCAAAGAAAGCGGCAAAGGCAACAGGTGATGCTGTTGATAATACCATTGCACAGATTATCGAAAAGGAAGAAACCGAACTTGCCGATGATTTGGAATTGGTAGCTGTTATCAGTGCTGCAATTGCTGCATATGAAGGAAGCACTTCAACAGAAGGCTTTGTTGTGAGAAGTATTAAGAAGTCAAATAAAAGAAGCTGGAAAAGCACGCTTAATTAGGAGGAAATAAAAGATGAAAAATTATACAATTACCGTTAATGGAAACGTATATGACGTTGTTGTAGAAGAAGGCGCAGGAAGTGGTGTAGCTCCCGTGGCAGCTCCTGTAGTAAAGAAAGCAGCTCCCGTGGTTGCAGCAGCTCCCGCAGCAGCTCCTGCTGCAGGCGGTGCAGGAAGTATTAAAGTAGAAGCAGGTGCAGCTGGTAAGATCTTTAAGATTGAAGCTAAGGTTGGACAGGCTGTAAAGAAGGGTGACGCTGTTGTTATTCTCGAAGCTATGAAGATGGAAATCCCTGTTGTTGCTCCCGAAGATGGTACAGTAGCAAGTATTGATGTTGCTGTAGGTGATCCTGTAGAAGCAGGTGCAGTTCTTGCAACCTTGAACTAATCACGTATCTAGGATGAAAATTAACAGGAGGTTTCTAAAAGATGGATTATATTATTAATACGCTGGGTAATCTGCTTGAACAGACAGCTTTCTTTAATCTGACTTGGGGAAACTATGTTATGATCGCGGTTGCATGTGTATTTTTATACCTTGCAATTAAGAAAGAATACGAACCGTTGCTTTTGTTACCTATCGCTTTTGGTATGTTGTTGGTTAATATCTATCCGGATATTATGGCACCTATCGGCGAAGACGGACATGCGGGCGGATTACTCTATTACTTTTACTTATTGGATGAATGGGCAATTTTACCTTCCCTTATTTTCATGGGTGTAGGTGCTATGACAGACTTTGGTCCTTTGATTGCCAATCCTAAGAGCTTTTTACTTGGTGCAGCGGCACAGTTTGGTATTTTCGCTGCATATTTCGGAGCATTGTTATTTAATGAGACCGGCTTGGTAGACTTTAATGATAAGGCTGCTGCAGCTATCTCTATTATCGGTGGTGCAGACGGACCGACCTCCATTTTCCTTGCAGGTAAGCTTGGACAGACTGCATTACTCGGACCTATTGCAGTTGCGGCATATTCTTATATGTCATTGGTACCTATTATTCAGCCGCCTATTATGAAACTTTTAACAACTAAGAAGGAAAGAGCAATTAAGATGGAACAGCTTCGTCCTGTATCCAAGCTTGAAAAGATTCTTTTCCCTATCGTTGTTACAATTGTTGTATGTTTGATTCTGCCTACTACAGCGCCTCTTATCGGTATGCTTATGTTAGGTAACTTGTTCCGTGAATCAGGCGTAGTTAGACAGTTAACAGAAACAGCATCCAATGCATTAATGTACATCGTAGTTATTTTGCTTGGTACATCTGTAGGTGCTACCACAAGTGCGGAAGCGTTCTTAAAACTGGATACTATCTGTATCGTAGTTTTAGGTCTTGTGGCATTTGCATTTGGTACTGCGGCAGGTGTTGTATTCGGTAAGATTATGTGTTGGGCAACCAAGGGTAAGGTTAATCCGCTTATCGGTTCAGCAGGTGTATCTGCGGTTCCTATGGCAGCCCGTGTATCCCAGAAGGTTGGTGCAGAAGAAGATCCTACAAACTTCTTATTGATGCATGCTATGGGACCCAACGTTGCAGGTGTTATCGGTACTGCAGTAGCAGCCGGTACATTTATGGCTATTTTCGGAGTCATGTAATGCATTTTATTTAGTAAATTAGGAGGAAAAAATAATGGATAACGCTGAAAATAAAGTGGTTAAAAAACCCATTGGAATTACAGAAACCGTTCTGCGTGATGCACATCAGTCTTTGCTTGCAACCAGAATGCCGACTGAATTCATGTTACCCATCGTTGATAAGATGGACAAAGTTGGATACCATTCCGTAGAATGCTGGGGAGGTGCAACATTCGATGCTTCTCTTAGATTCTTAAAAGAAGATCCCTGGGAGAGACTTCGTAAATTAAGAGACGGATTTAAGAATACAAAGCTTCAGATGCTTTTCAGAGGCCAGAATATTCTTGGATATCGTCATTATGCCGATGATGTGGTAGATCAGTTCGTACAGAAGTCTATCTCTAACGGTATTGATATTATCAGAATTTTTGACTGCTTGAATGACTTAAGAAACTTACAGGCTGCAGTAGATGCTACAAATAAGGCAAAACAGCAGGAAGGCCGCGGACATGCTCAGATTGCCCTTTCTTATACCTTAGGTGATGCATATACTTTGGATTACTGGATGAAGATGGCAAAAGACATTGAAAATATGGGTGCAGATTCCATCTGTATCAAGGATATGGCAGGTCTCCTTGTACCTTATAAAGCAGAAGAACTTGTTAAGGCTATGAAGAGTGCTACAAATCTTCCTATCCAGCTTCATACACACTATACCTCAGGTGTTGGTAGTATGACATACTTAAAGGCTGTAGAAGCAGGTGTAGACGTAATCGACTGTGCTATGTCACCTCTTGCATTAGGTACATCACAGCCTGCTACTGAAGTTATGGTTGAAACCTTCAAAGGAACTCCTTTTGATACCGGTTACGATCAGAACCTTCTTGCAGAAATTGCAGACTACTTCAGACCTTACAGAGATGAATGTCTTGCAAACGGACTTCTTAATCCTAAGGTTATGGGTGTTGATATTAAGACATTATTATATCAGGTACCCGGCGGTATGCTTTCTAACATGGTTAGCCAGTTAAAAGAGCAGAACGCAGAAGATAAGTACTATGATGTATTAAAAGAAATTCCCGAAGTTCGTAAGGATTTGGGTGAGCCTCCTTTGGTTACACCTTCTTCACAGATTGTTGGTACACAGGCTGTATTCAACGTACTTATGGGTGAAAGATATAAGATGGCAACTAAGGAAACCAAGGCTGTTCTTCGTGGCGAATATGGTCAGACCGTTAAGCCTTTCAACAAAGAAGTTCAGGATAAGGTTATCCCCGGTGAAGAAATCATTACCTGCCGTCCCGCAGATTTGCTTCCTAACGAATTAGATAAGATTGAAGCAGAAATGAAGGAATGGAAGCAGCAGGATGAAGACGTATTATCATACGCTTTATTCCCTCAGGTTGCTGTTGACTTCTTTAAGTATCGTCTTGCTCAGCAGGAAAAGGTTGACCTTGCTCAGGCTGATACCAAGAATGGTGCATACCCTGTATAATTTTATATAATAATAAAATGATAAAAACTCCTTTTTCGAAGAATCGGAAAGGGAGTTTTTTGTATGAAGATACACTTTTTTTCAGGAATATAAGATAATGATATATTTTTGTATGATTGTATTACTAAATTGCTTTTTAATTTAGGAAATATATGGTATACTATACAATAGTATAAAATTGTGTGATTTGTAGCGTAAAATAGGATTAGAGTATGAGCAATGTAGCAGTTGTAGGCGGAGGTGCCGCCGGCATGTTGGCAGCAATCCGCGCAGCGGAATGCGGTCATAAGGTAACGGTATATGAAAAGAATGAAAAGTTGGGCAAAAAGGTTTACATAACTGGGAAAGGGCGTTGCAATGTTACCAATGCCTGTGATGCGGAAGAATTTTTTGAGCATGTTACGGGAAATGTCAAATTCTTCTACAGCGCTTTTTACGGATTTGACAATAAAGCTGTAATGGAACTGATTGAGAATGCGGGATGCCCTCTAAAAACAGAGCGGGGAAACCGCGTGTTTCCGGTTTCAGACCATTCGTCGGATGTTATAAAGGCATTAAGGGTGCGTATGGAGCAATTAGGATGCCATATCCGTTATAAAACAGCCATAAAAGAACTCATTACCAAAGCGTATGAGGAAGAAATCATAGAGACAGTTTTTTCGGAAGAAGAAGCAAAGAATAGTGCTTCTAAAAAGAAAAATAAATACGAGAAGCAAATAATTGGTGTTATTACCGAGGATGGTAAAAGAGAACTGTATGATAATGTGATTTTGGCAACCGGAGGCATCTCTTATCCATCTACCGGTTCTACGGGAGACGGTCATTCTTTTGCGAAGAAATTAGGGTTACTGGTCACGGAATTAAAGCCTTCCCTTGTGCCTTTTGAAATAAAAGAAAAATGGTGTGAGCGTTTGCAGGGGCTTGCTTTAAAAAATGTTACTGCTACTTTGTATGTAGACGGTAAAAGAGTTTTTTTACAGCAGGGAGAATTATTATTTACCCATTTTGGTGTCAGTGGTCCGTTGATTTTGACTGCCAGCAGTGTTTTGGCACAAAAGAAGAATTATAAAGATGTTATGTTAACTATAGATTTAAAGCCGGCATTGACTACGGAACAATTTGACAAGCGTCTGCTACGGGAGTTTGAGGAAGCAAGTAATAAGCAGTTAAAGAATATTCTTCCGGCGGTTTATCCGTCCAGCCTCGCCGATTTAATGCCGGAGTTGGCAGGAATAGAAGAAACTAAACCGGTTCATTCTGTTACAAGAGAAGAAAGAGAACGACTTGTTAAGTGTACGAAAGAGCTGAAATTGACTGTGACGGGAACCAGAGGTTTTACGGAAGCGATTATTACCAGTGGTGGTGTTGATTTAAAAGAAATTAATCCATCGACTATGGAGAGTAAAAAGATTAAGGGATTATATGTTGCAGGTGAGTTACTGAATTTAGATGCTCATACAGGCGGATATAATTTACAGATTGCCTGGTCTACGGGATATTTAGCCGGAGACAGTGTGGAATAAAAAGGTTGGAGGTATTGCCATGAGCCAAAGAAAGCGTATTGCTTTGTTACTTGGACAACCGGGTGAGGATTATCAGAAAAATTTTATAACTGGTTTCATGAAGCAGGCATTTTTATATAATTATGATGTCTGTGTATTTACCATGTATCATAAGATACAGGAGTCAAAACCCCGTGAAGTAGGTGAATCTAATATTTTTAACTTGATTCAGTATGATTCCTTTGATGCCGTGGTAATTATGGGTGATACTATTCAGACACCGGGTGTTTTATACAATATCGAAAAGAAATTAAAAGAGACTTACAAAGGAGTTGTTCTTTGTGTAGATAAAGCCAGCGTAAATTTCCCTGCAATCAAAATGGACCATCGTACACCTATTATACAGCTGGTATCACATTTGATTGAAAAGCACGGAATTACGGATATTGCCTTCCTTACCGGTACAAAGTGGCATGCTCATTCTGCGGAAAGACTTCAGGCTTATATGGATTGTATGAAAGAATATGGGCTGGAAGTGCAGGAAAATTATGTTTTATATGGTGATTATTGGTATGACAGCGGAGTGAAAGCAGTTGAGAGATTACTGCAGATGAATGGAAAACTTCCCAGAGCAATCGCCTGTGCCAATGATTATATGGCGATTGGTGTTGCAGATGGTTTGACCCGTAAAGGCTACCGTGTTCCGGAAGATGTTGCGGTAACCGGCTACGGATGCACGGAGGAAGGAAGAACCAGTCCTCAGCCGATTACATCTGTATATATGCCGGCAGAGGCTTTTGGTGTTTACGGAGCAGATTGTGTTTATGCACTTTTAAATAACAGTAATATGCCTGTATTTAAGCCTGAGTATGAGTTTTTCACCGGAAGTAGTTGCGGCTGTCATAATGAGAGTGTCATTCCGGTAGCACCTGTGCGTGCAGTGTGGCCTATTTACGCCACCAAAGGAATTTTACATACCAATGTGGATTACCTTTTGGAGGATATGTTGTCCCGCAATAATTTCAGGGGACTTATGGACACCATTCAGACTTATACATACCAGATTCGAGAGTTCGACAGTTTCCACATTTGCCTCAATGCATCGTGGGATAATACAAAGAAAGATGACAGTAATTTAATCAGATCCGGTTATGCGGATGAAATTATTCCCGTACTTAAGTGCGGTCCTTCCGGAAAAGGTGAAGACCAGTTGAACTTTACCGAAAAATTTCCGGTAGGGGAAATGTTGCCGCACATGAATAAAGACAGGGACATTCCCAAGGCATATATTTTCTCGCCTTTACATTTCGAAGATGTTTGTTTCGGCTATGCGGTAATCAGTTATGGTAATGAAGCAAAATTTTACGGAGAAAATTACTATATGTGGCTTCGTAATGTAATGCTGGGACTGGAATATTATCGTAGAATTGCGGCATTGCGTGCCCAAAACCAGATTATTGAAGAGCAGAAAATAATGGACTCTTTAACAGGACTGTTTGATTATAACGGTTTCGTAAAACATGCGAAACCCATGATAGAACGTGTAAAATCTACCAATCAGTATGTAGGTGTTTTGGCGATTGATGTTTGTGAGATTGGAGATATTAACAGTAAAAAGGGTCGTGAAGCCGGAGATAAAGTATTGGTTGAACTGGCAAGAATGTTAAAAGAATCTGCAGGTGAAGGTGCTATGTGTTGCCGACTCGGTAATGATGAGTTTGTGGTTGCACAGATTTCGCCGGATGATAGTGCGGATATGACCCGCAGAATCAGTGAACGTCTGTTAGAAGCGTTATTTACATACAATGCAAGACCTGATGCGGTAGCGCATATTGAAATCAATGCGGGAACCAAAACCGGTCGTGTAGTCAGTTGGCCGGATTTGGAAAATATCATGAATATTGCCGTGAGCCGGAAAAATGGTAATAAGGCGAAGGCTTTACAGGTTCGTATCGGTAAAAAATTATCGGAAGAAGAGCTGCAGGAAGCCAAAGTTGTGGGGGCAATTCTTGATAATAATTTATTTACCTATCATTTCCAACCCATTGTCAGGGCAAAGGATGGTAGTATATATGCGTATGAAGCTTTAATGCGTACCAATGTTGAACCGAGAGTATCACCTTTACAGGTAATTAAGTATGCTGAGCATTTAGGACGTCTTTATGATGTGGAAAAAGCAACTTTTTTCAATGTAATGAGTTGTATTGAGGATAACAAAGAATTGTTTGACGGTAAAAAAGTATTTATTAACAGTATACCGGGCAAACAGTTGGAAGGTGAAGATGCCAATCATTTAGCTGTCAAATTACGTAAATTCAGTTCATCTGTAGTTGTGGAACTGACAGAGCAGACAGAAGCGGATGATGAAGCGTTAGAGCGCATGAAAGACGGTTTCCGCAGTATGGGTGTGGAAACCGCAGTTGATGATTACGGAACCGGTTATTCCAATATCATTAATCTTTTACGCTATGCACCCAATTATGTTAAAATTGACCGCATGCTTTTAACCGGTATTCAGGACAATTTGCAGAAACAGCATTTTGTTAAGAGTATTATCGGTTTTGCCCATGAAAACAATTTCAAGGCATTGGCGGAAGGTGTAGAAACTACTCAGGAATTAGAAACTGTAATTTCTCTTGGTGTGGATTTGATTCAGGGCTACTATACTGCAAGACCGGGTGCGGAAATAGTGCAGGAGATTTCTGAGGAAATCCGGGAAGAAATTTGTAAGTATTCTGCTAAATCAGAAATATAATATGATTATTTTTCATAAAAGGGGGATATATAAAAATGGCTTTTAATGTAGCGATTGACGGTCCTGCGGGAGCCGGCAAAAGTACCATTGCCAAAAGTGTAGCGGCAGAAATGAGTTTTATCTATGTGGATACCGGAGCGATGTATCGTGCTATAGCGCTTTACCTGCTTCGTAATGGTATTGCGGCAGATGATAATGCACAGATTTCTGCAAGATGTAAAGAGGCACAGGTGTCCATTCAGTATGTGGATGGTAAACAGGTGGTGCTTTTAAACGGAGAGGATGTCAATCCTTATATCAGAACAGAAGAAGTAGGCGGTATGGCATCGGCAAGTTCAACCAATCCGGATGTAAGAGCCCAGCTTCTTGATTTGCAGCGTGATTTGGCAGCAAAGAATGATGTAATTATGGATGGCAGAGACATCGGCACCAATATTTTACCCAATGCCCAGGTAAAGATTTACCTAACCGCCAGTATCGAAGTTCGAGCAAAGCGCCGCTACAATGAACTTATTGCCAAGGGTATGGATTGCGATTTGAAAGAAATCGAGAAGGATATTGCAGAGCGTGATGAGCGTGACATGAACCGAGAGATTGCACCTTTAAAGCAGGCAGAAGATGCGATATTTTTGGATACTTCTGATATGAGTATTGAGGAAGTAAAGAATGCAATTATCGAGTTGATTCGTGCTAAAAGACAGTAGACGAAGCCATAATTTGAGTTACAAATCGTTACGGCGGCTTAAATAAGAATGTTGTAAAAGAGGAGCTGAAAATGGAAGTAAAACTGGCAAAATCCGCGGGCTTTTGTTTTGGAGTTAAGCGTGCGGTAGACAAGGTTTACGAACAGATTGAAACCGGTAAAAAAATCTATACCTACGGACCGATTATTCACAATGAAGAAGTGGTCAAAGATTTAGCAAGCAAAGGTGTTCTTGTCATCGAAGATGAAGAGGAATTAAAGAACTTAAAAGAAGGTACTGTCATCATTCGTTCTCACGGTGTTGCCAAGGATATTTATCACATCATTGAAGAGAACGGATTAGAGTATGTGGATGCCACCTGTCCGTTTGTAAAAAGAATTCATTCCATTGTGGAAAAAGAGAGTGCGGAGGGGAAGCAAATCATCATTATCGGCAATGAGGGACACCCTGAAGTGGAAGGCATTCAAGGGTGGTCAAGTACCCCTGCAATAGTGGTGGAATCTCATGAACAGGCAGAAGAAATTTTATTAGAAAAAGAACAAAAAGTTTGTATTGTATCACAAACGACATTTAATTACAGGAAATTTCAAGAACTTGTTGAAATTTTCCAAAAAAAAGGGTATGATATTAGTATTGCGAATACTATTTGCAATGCGACAGAAGTACGTCAGAAAGAAGCCCGGGAAATCGCGCAGGAAGCTGATGTAATGATTGTCATTGGTGGGGCTCATAGTTCAAATACACGTAAGTTATATGAGATATGTGCGAAGGAGTGTGAGAATACTCACTTTATTCAGACACTGGATGACTTGCATTTAGACTTACCTAAATCTGTGGAACTAGTGGGAATTACAGCAGGGGCATCAACCCCAAATAATATTATTGAGGAGGTTCAAAATTATGTCAGAATTAACTTTTGAACAAATGCTTGAAGAATCATTGAAAACTATTCATACAGGAGAGGTAGTTGAAGGTACAGTTATCGACGTTAAGCCTGATGAGATTATTCTCAACATCGGCTACAAGTCAGATGGTATTTTACCTAAGTCTGAATATACCAATGATTCTACAATCGATTTGACAGAAGCAGTTAAGGTGGGGGACAAGCTTGATGTCAAAGTCGTTAAGGTGAATGACGGTGACGGACAGGTTGCTCTTACATATAAGAGACTGGTTGCTGACAGGGGTAGCAAGAGAATTGAAGAAGCATTTAACAATCAGGAAGTACTTACAGCAAAGGTTGCTCAGCTTTTAAACGGTGGTTTATCAGTTGTTGTGGATGAAGTAAGAATCTTTATTCCTGCAAGTCTTGTATCTGATGTATATGAGAAGGATTTAAGCAAGTATGCTGATCAGGAAATCCAGTTTGTTGTAACAGAATACAATCCTAAGAAGAGAAGATATATTGGTGACCGTAAGCAGTTAATCGTTGCTGAAAAGGCAAAAGCTCAGGAAGAACTTCTTTCTAAGGTAAAAGAAGGCGATGTGGTTGACGGTACAGTTAAGAATGTTACAGATTTCGGTGCATTCATTGATTTGGGCGGTGTTGACGGATTGCTTCACATTTCAGAAATGAGCTGGGGAAGAATTGAACATCCTAAGAAACTCTTCAAGACCGGCGATGCAGTTAAGGTTATGATTAAAGAAATCAACGGAACCAAGATTGCATTAAGCACTAAGTTTGATGATGCAAATCCTTGGAAGGATGCAGCAGAAAAGTATGCAATTGGTAATGTAGTAACCGGTAAGGTTGCAAGAATGACTGATTTTGGTGCATTTGTTGAATTGGAAGCCGGTGTAGATGCACTTCTTCATGTTTCACAGATTTCTAAGGAACATATTGAGAAGCCCGCTGATGCATTAAAGATTGGTGATGAAGTAACTGCAAAGGTTGTTGATTTCAATGAAGCTGACCAGAAGATTAGCTTAAGCGTTAAGGCTCTTCTTCCTGATGCAGAAGAAGTTACCGAAGCAGTAGAGGAAGTTGTTGATGAAGCAACTCCTGTAGAAGAATAAAAGCAAGGAAAATTCTGACATGGTGTATGATTACGAATATTTCAAGAAACAGGTGCTTGCATTAACTAAGATAGATTTAAACTGCTACAAAGAGAAGCAGATGAAGCGCAGAATTGATACTTTGATTGGCAGACATAATCTGGAAGGATATGAAGCTTTCTTGGGAAAGTTAAAAACCGATGCGGCATTGTTGGAAGAGTTTGTAAATTACTTAACCATTAATGTTTCTGAGTTCTATCGTAATCCTGACCAGTGGCAGTTTTTAGATAAAGAAGTCTTTCCTGAATTGATTAAGAAATTCGGACAGCAGTTAACTATATGGAGTGCAGCTTGTTCCACTGGTGATGAGCCTTATTCATTGGTTATGGCACTTTCCAGACATGTCCCTTTATCTAAGATTAAGATTGTGGCAACCGACATTGATAAACAGGTATTAGCAGCTGCAAAAAATGGTATTTATGCGGAGAAGAGTCTTGTAGGTGTACCTGCAGACCTTAAAGCGAAATACTTTACGAAGGTTGGTGCCTCGTATCGAATTTCTGATGAAATTAAATCAAGGGTTGAATTCAGAGAACATAATCTTTTAAGAGATCCTTATCCCACCAATGTGAATTTGATTGTGTGCAGAAATGTACTTATCTATTTCACAGAGGAAGCAAAGGAAGATATCTTTCGTAAATATTTTAATTCATTGGCGCCCGGTGGTATGCTTTTCTTGGGTAGCACAGAGCAGATGATGAATTACAAAGAAGTTGGATATGAGAGAAAGGCATCGTTCTTCTTCTCGAAACCGCAGAAGTAAAAATAAAAGCACTTTCGGTAATCGAAGGTGCTTTTTTACGTCATAAATGTATTATAAAAGCCCGGAGCGTTTACCGGGCTTTGTGTTTGAAATCCTACATATAATCCGACATCAACATAGTCTGTAAAATATGCTCTGCATACTGGTTAAAAGATGCACGGCTTGTTTTAAACTCATCCGTTAATTCAAAGAACATGTCTCTTTCGCGATAACCTCTTTTATAAAAGGGTGTAAAAAGCATTTCCCACTGAGGGAGGTATGAAGCATATTTTCTGGTATAGCAATTGGCTGCGGTAGCCTGCTCACGATGTTCTTTGTCCACGAAGTTTGCTACGGATTTATGAATGGCAATATCTTCTTCGGGAAGATAGTAGTAGTCTCTGTAGTTAGAATAGAAATACTTCATTTCTTCTTCGTAAAGAGGTACTTTAATAATGCCGTTTAATTCGTTTCCGGTAAAATAACATCCCATGGAAGCGTAAGATACGGGAACAGGAAGAGGAGTCATAAAACGTAAGTTTAATACAAGCTCCTGACGTTTCTTGTTCTCATAATCATTATAATAATTCGCCTGTACCTTCATAACACGCAAAGGAAGATTAAATAAGTCAGTGAATGCAAGGATGGCTGTTAAATCAAGCATGCCTTCCACATCTTCCTGATTATGTAAAAGGATGGCGTTCATTAGTTCCTCATCCTGAGAGCAGACATAATCGTGATAGTAGTTAATCAACTCGCCGCCGGAAAATTTATCATCTCTCTGGAGTCCTAAAAACTGTTCGATTGTTTTCTGCTTTAAGTCATTCAATTTTAAGAAGCTCTTATAAGGTTTGATTCTCTTATATAAATCAATTCCCTGATACACTTCAAACATAAAAGGGATTTCGTACATGGCACATTTCTGCTGTAAATACGGAATATCAAAACGATTACCGTTGAAGTGAATTAAAAACGTATAATTTAAGCAGAATTCAAGAAATGCCTGCAACACTACGGTTTCTTCTTCATAATTCTCTGCAAGCCATTGAATGGTGTGCCATTCATCCTCTTTATAATATGCACAGCCAATCAGATAAAGGTTGGAATTCTGTGCGGTAAATCCGGTTGTTTCAATATCAAGAAACAGGATTTCTTCCGGCTTGGCAAGATTTTCGATAGGATAGTTCGGTTTTTTGTTGCCCAGATTTTTTACAATCGTCTTCATAGTCATTCACCCTTACAATACATTTTTGGTTCCTGTGGAGAACCGAATACCATAAACATAATAATTATACCATAAAATGAATACAATTACGATATTTTTATTGCTATTTTATAAATATAAATTATCTTAGGATATTATAGCATAAATCCTAAAATAAAGTAGTAATTTTTATGAAAATATAGTACATTTATATGTGAGGTATTATCTTAAATTAAGATTGGAAATAAAGGGAAAACAAAAAGAGAAACAGGGAGGCTTTAATGGTTAAGTTTACATTTACCGGTGGTATTCACCCGGATGACGGTAAAAGGCTGTCCAAGGATAAACCGATAAAAGAATATCTTCCGAAGGGAGATTTGATATATCCGTTATCACAGCATATCGGAGCACCTGCGAAACCTATTGTACAAAAAGGGGATAAGGTTTTGGCAGGACAGAAGATTGCGGAGGCAGATGGTTATGTTTCGGCACCGATTTATGCCAGCGTTTCCGGCACCGTAAAAGCAATTGAACAAAGGCGTGTGGTGACCGGTGATGGCGTTATGTCCATTGTTGTAGAAAATGATCAGGAGTACAACGAGGTAATATTTCAGCAACCTAAGCCTGTTGAAGTACTTTTACCTGAAGATATCATTAAACTGATACAAGAGGCAGGCGTAGTAGGTATGGGTGGCGCAGGATTTCCTACCCATGTAAAATTGTCTCCAAAGGAGCCGGAGAAAATAGAGTTTGTGGTGGTTAATTGTGCGGAATGTGAGCCGTATTTAACCAGTGATTATCGCAGAATGATGGAAGAACCTGAGAAATTAATTGAAGGGTTAAAAATTATTTTAAGATTGTTTCCCAATGCACGTGGTATTCTTGCTGTGGAAGACAATAAGCAGGATTGCATAAAACTTTTAAGAAAGATTACGCAACCGGAAGAAAAAATATCGGTTGTTTCCTTAAAAACAAAATATCCGCAGGGGTCAGAACGTCATTTGATTTATGCTGTAACAGGTAGAGCAATCAATTCTTCCATGCTTCCGGCTGACGTGGGCTGTGTTGTAAACAATGTGGATACTGTGGTATCCGTTTATCATGCCGTCAAAGAGGGAAAACCTGTAATGCATCGCGTAGTTACGGTAACCGGCGATTGTATTAAGGAACCATGCAATTATATGGTTCGCATCGGTACAAATTATGGGGAATTAATTGAAGCGTCCGGAGGATTTGTGAAAGAACCGGAAAAGATTGTTTCCGGCGGTCCCATGATGGGTTTTGCTTTGTTTGATGTAAATGTGCCGGCAACCAAAACATCCTCAGCGCTATTGTGCTTAAGTAAGGATGAGGTATCAGCTTCAAAGCAGACCGCATGTATTAACTGCGGCAGATGCGTTGAAGTCTGTCCGGGGCGTGTCGTGCCCAGTCGTCTGGCTGTTTTGGCAGACCGAGGCGAAAAGGAAGCCTTTGAGAAAATGAATGGCATGGAATGTTGTGAATGCGGTTGTTGCAGTTATATCTGCCCGGCAAAACGACAACTGACTCAATCCATTAAATCCATGCGACGCATGATTCTTGCAGATAGGAAAAAGAAGTAGGAGAAATGGTATGAAAGATAGAATGGAAGTATCTTCCAATCCGCATATTCGTGTAAAAGACAGTACGGATAATATTATGCTGTCTGTTGTGATTGCGCTTATGCCGGCCACGCTTTTTGGCGTATGGAATTTCGGGTGGTACGCGGCAGTTTTAATTTTAGTAACAGTTTTTACTGCTGTTATATCAGAGCATATTTTTTGCAAAATCTGTAAAAAGAAATCTACGATAGCTGATATGAGTGCCGTAGTAACGGGACTTTTACTTGCACTTAATTTACCGCCTCATTTTCCTATGTGGATGGCGGCATTAGGTTCTGTATTCGCTATTGTTGTGGTTAAAATGCTGTTTGGCGGTTTGGGACAGAATTTTATGAATCCCGCCCTTGGGGCCAGATGTTTTCTTATGATATCCTTCGCCCGCTATATGACGGATTTTAACTGTGATGCATATACGGGGGCAACGCCTTTGGCTGCCATGAAAGCAGGAAACAGTGTTAATATTTTGGATATGGTAATCGGAAGAACCGGCGGAACTATCGGAGAAACTTCTATGATTGCCATTGTTTTGGGAGCCTGCTTTTTAATTGCACGAGGTGTCATTGATTTAAAAATTCCCGGCATGTATCTTCTAAGCTTTGTAACGTTTATCAGTATTTTCGGCGGTCATGGAGTGGATGTATCTTACATAGCCGCAAATCTTGCAGGTGGCGGTTTGATGCTGGGGGCTTTCTTTATGGCAACAGATTACGCAACCAGACCTATTACAAAGAAAGGTCAGTATTTGTATGGTGTTCTTTTGGGTGTGCTTACCGGTATTTTCCGCTTGTTCGGACCGGGAGCGGAAGGTGTTTCTTATGCAATTATCATTGGCAATCTTTTGGTGCCTTTGATTGAGAAAATAACACTTCCCAAGGCCTTCGGAAAAGGGGGAGAAAGTGTATGAAACATTTGATTAAAGATACCCTTATTTTGTTTGTCATAACATTAGTAGCCGGTGGATTATTGGGATTTGTAAATGAGTTAACAAAAGAGCCTATTGCCGAGTACGAAGCAGAAAAAAAGGAAATAGCCTGCAGTGAAGTTTTTTACGAAGAAGATGAAAATGGTAATCTTGTTGCAGTAAAAGATTTGATTTTTGAGCCTTTAACAGATGCCGGAATCGCGGAATTAAATGCGGCTCTTATAAAAAAAGATTTAGGAAATATTGTGATTGAAGAAGTATATCATGCTTATGTGGCACCGGAATATCTCTATGGTTATGTATTTGGTATTACAACCAAGGAAGGTTATAACGGAGAGATATCATTTTATGTAGGAATTACGTCAGAAGGCAGATTAAAAGGTGTGTCTTTGCTTGATATTGCCGAAACTCCGGGGCTTGGAATGAATGCAGAAGATGTTCTGCTTCCTCAGTTTCGTGATGTGGAAGCCGGAACTTTTAAGGTGGTTAAAACAGGAGCGCAGGGGCTTGATGAGATTGATGCAATTTCCGGTGCCACAATTACTTCCGAAGCCATTACAGGCGGTGTGAATGCGGCATATGAGTGCTTTGTTATTTTACAGGGAGGAGAAGCGTCATGAAACAGTGTACGGAACGTTTGTATAACGGTATCATAAAAGAGAATCCTACCTTTGTTTTAATGTTGGGTATGTGTCCCACGTTAGCGGTAACAACCTCTGCAATAAACGGCCTTGGTATGGGCTTGTCCACCATGGTGGTACTGGCACTGAGCAATTTGTTGATTTCGGCATTGCGTAAGGTGATTCCTGACAAAGTAAGAATCCCTGCTTATATTGTAATTATTGCGACTTTTGTAACCCTTGTGGAACTTTTGTTGCATGCATATATCCCCTCATTACATGAATCGCTTGGTATATATATCAGTCTAATTGTTGTAAATTGTATTATTCTTGGTCGTGCGGAAAGTTACGCTTCCAAAAATAAAATTTTACCTTCGCTTTTTGACGGAATCGGTATGGGCCTTGGTTTTACGCTGGCGCTTACTTTAATCGGTTTGGTAAGAGAATTTTTGGGCGCGGGAACCGTATTTGGATTTTCGGGTTCTGATATTTACGGAACTCCTTTACCGGAACTTCTTATCGGTCTTGTTAATAAATGGCTGAATCCGGAAAGCACATCGGAAGTAGTGCGTATGTTTAATACGTTACTGACAGATGAAATTGAAAGCTTTGGTCCGATGGGTATTATGGTTTTGGCTCCTGGAGCATTCTTTATCCTTGCAATTCTGACAGCAATTCAGAACGTAATGAAAGAAAAAGGAAAGAAAGCCGGCAAGGATGTCAGTAAAATTCAATCCGGTTGCAGCAGTGATTGTATGAATTGTACCGACAGCGGTTGTGCTAAGCGTCTTGTTGAGACCGACAGTAAAGAAGAGAAAACAGCAGACTCTGATATAAAGGAAGATTCTTCAGAGGAGAATAGGACAGAAGTTTTAAGTGAAACGGAAGAAAGTTTAGAAGAAGAGAAAGAAGCAGAAGCGAAAGAAAAATTAAAAACAGAGAAAGAGACAGATTTAGAAGCAGAAGAAAATACATCAGAGGAAAAAGACGCAGATGCTAAAGCAGAAGAGAATTTGGCGGTAGAAGACGCAGACACTGATATAGAAAGAAGTTTATCGGAAGAGAAAGAGCCGGAGGATGTAAAAGAAGATAACTTACCAAAAGAGAAAGAAAAGAAGTATAAGATGACGCTTCTGGAGGCAACGCAGGAAATAGATATCGTTGAATTGGAAGAGTTACTTGGTGAAGAGGAAAAAGAGGAGGGCAAAGCAGATGAGTAATTATATTGTTCAACTAATTGTAATTGCCCTGGGGTCTTCTTTGGTATCCAATGTAGTGCTGAGTCAGTTTTTGGGCTTATGTCCTTTTCTTGGTGTTTCCAAAAAAGTGAAAACTGCTGCCGGTATGGGTGGTGCCGTAATTTTTGTAATTACGTTGGCGTCCCTGGTAGCCGGACTTTTATATGAGTTTGTGTTGGTACCTTTGGATATGACCTTTTTAAAAACTATTGTTTTTATACTGGTGATTGCAGCCTTGGTACAGTTTGTAGAGTTGTTTTTAAAACGATATATGAAAACACTGTATCAGGCATTAGGCGTATTCCTGCCGTTGATTACAACCAACTGTGCCGTACTCGGTGTAGCAATTACCAATGTTAATTTGGAGTATGATCTTTTAACAAGTGTGGTAAACGGTTTTGCTACCAGTATAGGATTTGCTATTGCTATTATTATCCTTGCAGGCATTCGTGAAAAAATTGAGTTTAATGATATTCCGAAACCTTTTCAGGGTATGCCCATCGTTCTTGTAACTGCAGGGCTTATGGCAATTGCATTCTGCGGTTTTGCCGGATTGATTTAAGCAAAGGAGGAGAAGATGAACTATATCAATATATTGATTGCTGTAGCTGTTGTGGCGGCAATAGGTTTGTTTATCGGCATCTTTTTAGGGGTGGCTTCCATTGCTTTTAAGGTGAAAACGGATGAGCGGGAAGAGAAGGTGTTGTCAGCACTTCCCGGTAATAATTGCGGTGGATGCGGATATCCCGGTTGTAGCGGTCTGGCAGCAGCTATTGTAAAAGGTGAGGCTTCCGTTAATGCCTGTCCTGTAGGCGGAGAAGCAACGGCTAAGGCGGTAGGTAAAATTATGGGTGTGGAAGCATCTTTAAATAAAAGAATGGTGGCTTTTGTTAAGTGTCAGGGAGATTGTGAGCATACACATTTGGATTACAATTATACCGGACAAAATGATTGTCAGATGCTTAACTTTGTTCCGAATCAGGGACCTAAGAGCTGCAATTTCGGGTGTCAGGGATACGGAAGTTGTGAAAAAGTTTGTCCTTTTGATGCCATACATGTGATAAATGGTGTCGCGATTGTGGATAAAGAGAAATGTAAGGCCTGTGGTAAGTGTCTTGCGGTTTGCCCGAGAAAACTAATTGAGATGGTGCCTTATGATGCCAAATATCTGGTAGCATGCTCTTCTAAAGAGAAAGGACCGGCAACTACGAAATCCTGTACCATCGGCTGTATCGGTTGCGGACTATGTAAGAAAAATTGTGAGGCAGGAGCAATTGCGGTGGATGATTTTCTGGCACGGATTGATTATGAGAAATGTGTAGCCTGTGGTGTTTGTTCGGACAAATGTCCGAAGAAGAGTATAGTTAGAAAATAAGAAAAGGTAATAGGACAATGAAAAAACAAAACGGACAAAATAAAGAGATGCAAAAGAAATTTTATATTAAAACAGGTGTTGCCGTAGGATTAAGCATTTTAGCGACTTTTTGTATGATTATTATTGCAATTCCTTTTATGTTTCCAATCTCGCAAAAAGAAGAAATTATAGTTGTGGAGTTGGGGAATGAGCCGGATAATAATGTAAAAAATTATGTTACAGGTCTGGCGCCGGCCATGTGGGTAAGTAAAATTGATTATTCAGAAGTAGATTATATGAAAGTAGGAGAGTATAAAGCAACTATTAAACACTGTTTTCAGACGTTGCATTATACTGTACTTGTAGAGGATACGGTAGCTCCGGAGTTGACATTGATAGAGGATGATATTTATATTCAGGCAGACGTGGAGTATCCGGCGTCCTACTTTGTGGAAGAGACATTTGATGCATCGGGGGATGTGGAATTAACGGTGGAAGAAAAAGGTGGTTCAGAGAATGCCAAGGATAATATTGTATTAAGCGAAAGAGGCGAATATAAGCTGGTTGTTTATGCAACCGACGGAGAAGAGAATACCAAATCAGAAACCATAACAATAAATGTAGATACATCACCGGAATTGTGTGAGGTTAAAGACTACTATGTCGTAGCCGGAAGTGAAATTGATTTTATGGAAGGCGTCACAGCGATAGACGAAGAAGATGGTGATGTGACATCCGATATTGAAGTAGACAATGCAAATATTGATTTGGATACAGAAGGTGTATATGAGGTTGTTTATTCTGTTTCAGACAGCAGAGGATTTATTACACAGACTAATGTTTCCGTGAATGTTATGCCGGCTGATGATATCCAGGAATTGATTAATACCAGAGAAATTGACAGAAATGAAGACACCATTATAGGTGCATATAATTTATATGACAGAGGGTATTATACCGATATTGAGATGGAAGATGTTCTGGAGGAAGTACTACCTTGTATCATTCGTGTCAGAGTGCCGGGATTGGGCGTCGGTAGCGGTTTTATTATTCAGATTACAGAGGATGAATTGATTGTTTGTACGAATCAACATGTTGTTGGTGATAATGAAAAGGTAGAAATACATTTCTTTGATGGGACAGAATTGGAAGGCAGGGTAGCCTATGCCAATTATGTAGATGATGTTGCATTTGTAACCATAGCAAGAAATCATGTGCCGGAAGATTTAATGGAACAAGTATATACGGTACATATCAATAAAGAATATTGGGATGAATTAGACAACACAGCTGAGATTGATGTGGGAACTCGTACCATCAAGGAAGATGGCAAGTTATGGCAGGATCAGACAGGAGAATTGGTATACAAGGAGACAGAATCTTTAGTGAATATGAATGGAAGAAATACAACTGTCTGTGAAACAACATCAGTGAATTACCCGGGATCTTCAGGTTCTGCAGTATTTGATTCAGAAGGTAATCTGATTGCCATGGTAAGCGGTTATACATCCGGTTGGATAGGCGTTCATTACTATAATGTCACTTTAGATAATATTTGTATAAACTTTTATGAGGCATTTGGAAGAGAGGTTTATTATTATTAATTGCCGAGATTTATATTGTGGGAATAGTAAAGATTCCCTTGTGTATCTACTAAGATACATTCTGCACCATCCAAAGAATTAATATATTCCAAGGCCTTATCCTTACCCAAAACAAAGCAGGTAGTACTTAAAGCATCTGCTTGCAGAGCGGAAGTGCAGATAATGGTTACGCTGGTTAAGGAACTATCGGACGGATAGCCTGTTGTAGCATCTAAAATATGGTGATAGATTGTGTTATTATATGTAAAGTAGCGCTCATAGGTGCCGGAAGTCACAACGGATGTATTTGTGATTTCAATGGTATCCAAAGTGGTTCCGCCGGGGGCAAAGGGTTCTTGAATGCCAATGGTGTAAGCCGTGCCATCAGGCTTATTCCCGATGGCACAGATGTTTCCGCCAAGATTAATCAAAGCAGATTCTACGCCCTGAGAGATAAGATATTCTTTTATTCTGTCCGCAATATAGCCTTTAGCGATAAAGCCTAAATCAATGGCTGCTTTGGGGTCTTTAAGTGTGACAGTGTTATTTTCAAGTTCTATTAAACGATAATCCACATGGGTAAGTAAGGCATCAATTTCTCCCTGAGTAGGTGGAGTTTGTTCTTTTGTGGCATCCGTGAAATTCCATAAATCCATTAAAGGGGCTACGGTTATATCGATTTTGTCCCGGGATAATTCGCAGTAAAACAGAGCTTCTTCCAGTAAGGCATAAGTTTCAGGGGATACGGTTACAGCTACACCATTACTGTGATTGATATTCCAGATATCACTGCCTTCTACGGTACGGCTTAACAGATTTTCGTAAGATTGGCAAAGGTCAAAGCATTCTTCTGCTAATTTAGCGTCTTTGTTATTATAAAAGGTCAGATTTACAATTGTATCAAAATAGTAACCGGTGTAAGTAAGCGGCTGATTTTGGCCAGTACAGGATAGGCATGTGGTAAGGAACATGCTGATTAAAAATAAAATAAAAGCTTTTTTATTTATCATTATTAAAAATTTTTTTTTCATAGACTGATACCTTTCGTAAAAGGATTATTTATATTAAAATATATTATCATTATATAACAAACCCATATGTTTGTAACAGTCTTTTGGACATTCGGGAAATATGTTTTTTGTAAACATGTGTTACAGAAAAGAACGAAGGAGATAAAAATGCGTTTAGACGATAATTTTGAAGAAGAGAGCGCAGCAAAAGGAGCAAGTTTTATGTTAACTGCTGTAATCGGAGTAGGAACATTTCTGGTGCTGGTGCTTGGTATCGTTTTATTTGTAAACAGAGATACATTATTTGAAAATAACCGGGGACAGAATAATCCAGCACAAATAAATCCTTCCGAAGAAGCTACAGACTCTGTAATCAGCGGAAGTACATTGGTATCTGATGATTTGGATATTTGGGATGATTATCCTATAGAAGAAGAGGAAGACAGCGAAGGCGTTTCTGAGGTAACTTCCGAAACTACAAGTGAGGATGACCCCAGTGAGGGAGGAACGAAGACTCTGGTTACCTTTGTAGACGGCAGGGAACAGTGGTACAGTATCAGCAAATATCTTCCGCAGAATGAGTATGACGAGACCGGTTTTGTTATGGGAAACGGGCGTATGGCATATTATGTGGAAGGAAATAAAGAGTCCTATGTGGGTATCGATATTTCCAAGTACCAAGGCTATATTGATTTCAATGAAGTCAAAAAAGACGGTGTTGATTTTGTGATTATTAAGTTAGGTTCCAGAGGCTATAGTACCGGACAGCTTACCTTGGATGATTATTTTCAGGATAATATCAAAAGAGCAACGGATGCAGGATTGGAAGTAGGAGTATCTTTTAGTTCTCAGGCGATTACCGTAGATGAGGCAAAAGAAGAAGCAGCATTTGTGTTACAGTATTTGCAGGATTATGATATTTCTTATCCGGTTATTTTTGAAATGGAACATGTGGTGAATGATACAGCCAGAATTGATACACTGACCAAGGAAGATAAAACGCAGATTACTAAGGCATTTTTGGAAGATATTGAGGCGGCTGGATATAATGCAATGTTTTCCGGAGATAAGGCATGGTTGTTTGCAGATATTAATTATGCGGCACTTTCATCTTATGATGTACGATTGGAACAACAAGAGGATTTGCCGGATTATCCTTACCGCTTTTATATGTGGCAGTATACACAAAAAGGAACCGTTGACGGTATTTCCGGTGAGGTTCCCTTGAATATTTGTTTTATTGATTATACTATAAAATAGGTTGACATAATTTTATAAAAAATAATTTAGTATGCGGGGACTGATTTCCAGGGAGGAATAAATCTCCGCATATTCTTTTGGTGAAATATCTTCAATAAAGTTCGGAGTGTATTGTTTGGTGATTCCGTTTTTACGAAGAATATCAATGGCTTTATTATATGCAATCGCAGCTTCTGTCTCGGTAGGATAGGAGCCTACTTTAACATGGCCTTTGATATGAATGCGGGTTATATAGGTACCATGCTGTAAGCCGGGTTGTTCCGTAACACCACGGTAGCGATTTACAATACTGATATTCGCATAGCGAAAATCATTTTCATCTTTATTGATAAAATGGTAGTCTCTTCCGGGGACTGCATAATTCATAATGCCGTAGCGATTTAAAATATTAACCTGCATGCCGTAATCTGATACAAAAAGATGTTTTCCTCTTGCCATAATTTTATGGGAGGAGTAGTAAAATAAATCATCTTTGTCAAATTTCAGTACGCGCTCCTGTGACAAATAGTACAGAAAGAAACTGGGGCGTAAATAAATTGGGGTGGGGAAATAAATTCCGTTATCCCGGAGGTTATGAAGAATAATCCATTTTTCGAAAGATATGGCACAGTCAGAGGGATAATCTTCCGGATGAGTAGATGAATTTTCAAGAATGTTACGAGCCAAAAGATAACAGCTGTTTGCTGTGCTTTGGTCATCAAAACTTCCAAGACTAATGTGTTTTCCACGATGTGTCAGGGAAGCACGGTAATATATGGAATTGTCTTTTTTATGTGCGCAATAAACGCCGGTTACATGCTTTTCCATAGATTCATCATAGCATAAAAAGTAGCTTAAAAAAAGGCGATTTTTGTTACTTTTCGGTAATTGGTAATTTTTAGATTGATTTCTGCATAAAATGATACAGATATGCGTTTAGCAGAGTACAAGCCTGACAGGTTTCATAAAAGAAAAGCTTCGGGCAAGGCAGGAGGTATCATGTATAAAAAATATGCAGTGCTTTTATTATTGATTAATATGATAATGGGAGTGGCGGCCATAAATTTGGAGGAAAGAAATTTTCTTTTGGCTTTAAGTAAAATTCATGAACAGGAATCAAAGAAAGAAGAAGTTGTTATTGACATAGAAAAAGTCATTAATACAGAAGAGAAAATTTCAGGAAATCAGCCTGTTTTGGAAGTGCTATCCATACAACGTCCTGAGGAAATTGCTTTAAGTCCGGAGGATAGAATGATTCTTTATAAAATTGTAGAGGCCGAGGCCGGAGCAGAAGACAGGAAGGGAAAAATTCTGGTTGCCAACGTAATCTTGAATCGTCTGGAAGATGATGGTTTTCCGGATACAATTGAAGAGGTTGTATATCAACAGGAAGATGGAGTAACGCAGTTTTCGCCGGTGGCAAACGGAAGCTTTGAAAAGGCAGTACCGAAGGAGAATACCATTGAGGCTGTTGATGCGGCATTGGCAGGAGAAGATTATTCGGAAGGTGCATTATATTTTGCAGCAAGACAATATGCGGATGACAGCAATATGGAGTGGTTTGACAAAGCGCTTACGAAGGTGGTAGAACACGGAGGACATGAGTTTTACCGATAAATAATAGCTTTGGTTACGAACTTTTTATGATTTGCATATAAAAAAAGACTGTGCTATAATATTTACAATAATGTAATTTGGTCGTAGTCTGCTTATTTATACAGTTACGAGGAAAGGTCGAAATTATGAACGTACAATACAGAAGTTCGCGAGGTGGACAAGAAAACGTTAGTGCATCCGAAGCGATTATCAAAGGACTTGCGGAGGACGGAGGTCTTTTTGTACCGAGTCATTTTCCGAAATTAGAGAAAAGCTTAGAAGAATGTGCGAATTTAGAATATAAAGAACTTGCTTATGAAGTAATGAAACTTTTCTTATCAGATTTTACGGAGGAAGAGTTAAAACTGTGCATTGAAAGAGCGTATGATGAGAAATTTGATACGGAAGAAATTGCACCTTTGGCAGAAGTAGATAAAGCATATTATTTGGAATTATTCCATGGTGCTACCATTGCTTTTAAAGATATGGCGTTATCCATTTTACCTCATTTAATGACAACAGCAGCGAAGAAGAATAATGTTGAGCAGGAAATAGTAATCTTAACTGCAACTTCCGGAGATACCGGGAAGGCCGCATTGGCAGGTTTTGCAGGAGTTGAAGGGACAAGAATTGTTGTTTTTTATCCTAAGAACGGTGTATCAGCCATTCAGGAAAAGCAGATGGTTACCCAGAAGGGCTCAAATGTAAAAGTAATCGGTATTACCGGTAATTTTGATGATGCGCAGACAGGTGTAAAAAATATTTTCGGCGATAGGGAGATGGAAGAAGAACTTGCAAAAGCAGGCTTTTGTTTTTCATCTGCCAACTCTATTAATATAGGCCGTTTGGTACCGCAGGTAGTTTACTATGTATATGCATATGCGAAACTGGTAAAGGAAGGCAGAATTAAAGCTGGTGATCCCATTAATGTAACCGTACCTACCGGTAATTTCGGAAATATTCTTGCAGGATATTATGCAAAGCAGATTGGTGTGCCTATTCAGAAGCTGATTTGTGCATCCAATGAAAATAAAGTATTGTTTGATTTCTTTGAATCAGGATGTTACGACAGAAACAGAGAATTTATTCTGACAAGTTCACCGTCCATGGATATTCTGATTTCAAGTAATCTTGAGAGATTGATTTATCTGATTGCAGGTAGTGATGCAGATAAAAATCGTGAACTGATGCAGGAATTAGCCACTACCGGCAAGTATACAATTACAGATGAAATGAAAAACAGGTTAAAAGATTTTAACGGTGGATACGCTAATGAAGCAGAAGTTGCAGCTACCATTCGTCGAATTTACGAGAAAACAGGTTATGTCATTGATACTCATACGGCAGTGGCATCTACGGTATATGAAAAGTATCGTGAATCGTCCAAGGATGAAACACCTACCGTAATTGTTTCAACGGCAAGTCCTTTTAAATTTACAAGAAGCGTAATGGAAGCAATTGTGGGGGCAATTGATGACAAGAGCGACTTTGAACTGATTGATAAACTTTCTGAGATTGCAAATGTAAAGATTCCTAAGGCCATTGAGGAAATCAGAAGCGCAGAAGTTTTACACGATACAGTATGTGACAAAGAGGATATGAAAGTACAGGTAAAGAAATTCTTGGGCCTGTAGTATTGGAGAAGGTAATGGAGAAAGCAAAACATATTCTGATTGTAGATGATGTTACCACAAATTTAAAATTGGCTGCTGAGGTTTTACAGGAACAATATAAGTTATCTATGGCTAAATCCGGTGAACAGGCAATTCAATTTTTACAGAAAGCAAAACCTGATTTGATTCTTTTGGATATCAGAATGCCTGAAATGGACGGATATCAGACTTTAGAGATTATTAAGTCAAATCCTGCTACTGCCAATATTCCGGTAGTGTTTTTAACAGTAGATGACCAGAGGGAAAGTGAAATCAAAGGCCTTAAGATGGGAGCAATGGATTTTATTTTGAAGCCCTTTGAACCCGGGGTTATGCTTAGCAGAATTGATAAGATTCTTCAAATTGAAGATTTGCGTAAAAATTTATCCATTAGTGCCCGCAAAGATGTATTAACAGGGTTGTGGAATCGGAAACATTTGGAGGATGAGGTAGAACGTTTCCTGGATGAAAACGGACAGAAGGCTGTTTTTATGATAATGGATGTCGATAATTTCAAACAGATTAATGATACCCATGGTCATATTATGGGTGATGCGGTATTAGAGTGTATCGGTCGCATTTTACAAAGCAGTGTGGGTCCCAGAGATATTGCAGCAAGAATCGGTGGTGATGAGTTTGCTGTTTTCTTGAAAGGTGATTACAGCGATGAAGAAATTCGGGAATATTGCAGAATGCTTATTACTGAATTAGAAAATGAGATGGCAGATGTTATCGGCAGTAAAGATATTGTGACCGTGTCAATGGGTATTGCACAGGTTCCTTTAGATGCATATGATTTTGTCGGTTTATATTCCAAGGCAGACAAAGCATTATATTATGTGAAGCAAAACGGTAAAAACGACTATCATTTATTCCGTCAAAAAGAAGATGAGGCGACGAAAGTGGTCTTGAATAAGGCAGAAAACAGCTCTGTCGATATGGAAAAGCTGGAGCAGTTTGTAGCGGAACGTAACGAAGCGGAAGGTGCATATCGTGTAGAGTACGAAGGATTTAAACATATTTATCACTTTGTATCAAGAGGCTTGGGGCGTAATGGTCAAACCGTACAGATGGCGCTATTTACGTTAAATTATATTAAAAGTATGGGAATTACGCCGGAAATTCTTCACAAAGCTATGAAGGAATTAGAGCGAGCCATTATTGTATCTTTAAGACAGGGTGATGTTACTACTCAGTACAGTAGTTTTCAGTATGTTGTACTTTTAATGAGTGCGAACGAAGAAAATGGTGAAAAAGTGGTAAGAAGAATTCTGGATACTTGGGAACAAATGAATGAATATGAGGGAATTCAGTTAGATTACGCAATTAAGCAGGTAGAAGCAAGAACGAAGTAGTTTTTGATGTGAATTATGATAAAGCAAGGGTGTTCGATTTATATGTCGAACACCCTTATTTTATCTGCGCTAATACTATCTGTTCTCTAAAGGAGTATATATCATATCATCATGAATGGGTTTGTATGCAGGACGAATAATTTTACCATTGTTTGCAAGCTCTTCCAAGCGGTGAGCAGACCAACCAACGATTCTTGCCATTGCAAACATGGGAGTATAGAGTTCGTGCGGCAATCCTAACATATTGTAAATAAAGCCTGAGTAGAAGTCTACGTTAATACTTACACCCTTATACATTTTGCGCTCAGCAGCAATGATTTCGGGAGCAAGGCGTTCTACCAATGAATATAATTCAAACTCTGCCATAAGTCCCTTTTCAGCAGAAAGGTCATCAACATACTGCTTCAAAATAATGGAACGGGGATCTGATTTGGAATAAATTGCATGGCCGACACCATAAATCAATCCGGCATGGTCAAAGGCTTCCTTATGAAGAAGTTTCTTTAAGTAGTTGCTTACTTCATCTTCATCTTTCCAATCTTTTACTTCTTTCTTCATATCTTCAAACATTTGAACAACCTTAATGTTGGCACCGCCGTGACGGGGACCTTTTAAAGAACCGATAGCTGCGGCAATAGCAGAGTAGGTATCGGTTAAGGTTGATGTAACAACGTGGGTTGTAAATGTTGAGTTATTACCGCCGCCGTGTTCCATATGAAGTACAAGAGCAATGTCAAGTAACTGAGCTTCTAAGGGAGTATACTTGCTATCCGGTCTTAACATATGCAGAATGTTTTCGGCAGTTGACAATTCGGGATTGGGATTATGTATGTACATACTTTTACCATCATGATAATGATTGTATGCATGATAACCGTAAATGGATAACATGGGGAACATACTAATCAACTGTAATGATTGTCTTAATACGTTAGGAAGGGAAGTGTCATCTGCTCTGTCATCATAAGAGTAGAGAGTTAAAACACTTCGAGCCAAGGTATTCATCATATCCTTGCTGGGAGCTTTCATAATAATATCGCGAACAAAGCTTGTAGGAAGCGTACGATAACCGGCCAACATCTTTTTGAAGTTTGCAAGTTCCTCGGCATTGGGTAATTTATCAAAAAGAAGTAAATAGGTTACTTCTTCAAAGCCGAAGCGGTTCTGCTCGGCAAAACCTTTTACCAAATCCTTAACATTATATCCTCGATAAAAAAGTTCCCCGTGAGTCGGAACCTGTTCACCGTTAACCAGTTTGTTTGCACGTACATCTGATATATGGGTAAGACCGGCAAGAACTCCTTTGCCGTTTAAATCTCTTAATCCACGTTTTACTTCATATTTCGTAAAAAGTTCAGAGTCAATGACTCCGTTCTCACTACACATATTCGCTAAACGGATAATATCGGGTGTGATTTCACAGTACTTATTGTATTCCATTCTTTTACCACCTTTCTTTGTCTGTCTAGTGTTTACATAAAATGCAACCAAATATATATTATCATGTGGTAAACCGCAATGACAAGTAAAAATTCCATAATATGCAAAAAGTTAATAATTTCAACACAAAATGTACACATTCTATGGTAGAATGAAAGCGTTCAACGTGATTTGAACTGAGGGGAGCATAGAAATGGCTACAATTTATAAAACCAGAATTAATATATTGCAACACAAATTAAAAGAACGCAATATCGACTATTTTATTATCAGCGACGCAGATTCCCATCATTCGGAGTACGTGTGTGATTATTATAAAATACGCAGTGCTTTCTGTGGGTTTACAGGTTCTAACGGAACTTTGCTTGTTGGAAGAGAAGATGCTTATCTTTGGACAGACGGAAGATATTTTATTCAAGCGGAGAAGGAACTTAAGGGCAGTGATATTATACTGATGCGTATGGGTGAAAAAAGCGTACCTACAATACGGGAGTTTTTAGCAAAACGCTATGAAACGGAGTCGGAGAAAATGTCTGTAACCATTGGCTGTGACGGCAGTTGTATGATGAAAGGAGCTATGGACGAAATCAGGGATGCTTTTGCGAAAGTCGGCAAGAATGTGCAATTTTATTATGATTCAAATCTTGCCAGAGATATTCTGAAAGAAACCGGTGCCCAAGAGAAATATTTTCAATTTAAAAGCAGTAAAATTCGTGTATTGCCGGAGCCATTACAGGGAAAATGCATTGATAATAATATTCAATCAATTCGGGATGCGTTGATTAAAGTCAGGGCAGATGTATTTTTGTCTGCAAAACTTGACACTAACATGTATCTTTTAAATATCAGAGGCGAAGATATTACCTACAATCCTGTGGCCTTTTCTTATGTTTTGGTTAGTGACAAGAACGTGGTTTTATTTGTAAAAGAAGAGGCAATGACCGACGAATTAAAAGCATATGCAAAGCAACACAATATCCGGCTTGAGAATTACAATTGCTTTGAAAAAAAATTAACTTTTTATACAACCGGGAAAACAGTAGTGACAGAGTTTCAGTCCTTAAGTGCCAAAGCCCATGAGGTATTGACTGTAAATAATGCAGAAGTAGTGGAAGGTGATTGCGGAGTTGCTTTATTACAGGCGATAAAAAGCAAGAAAGAAATCGAATTGATAAAAAACATTTATATAAAAGACAGTGCTGCGGTTTGTAAGTTTTTTTATTGGTTATCAAGGCAGACACCCGGTACTATTACAGAATATGCTGCGGCTTGTAAAATGGATGCTTTACGGAAGGAGATTCCTGAAAACAGAGGCTTATCTTTTAACACAATTTCTGCATATGGAGCTAATGCGGCGATGATGCATTATGAGACTAAAGAAAATGATTGTGCAACCTTGGAGAATGGTAATGTATTCCTTTTAGATTCCGGTGGTCAGTATGATGGTGGTACTACTGATGTAACAAGAACGGTTGTAATCGGTGAGCCGACTGAGGAAATGAAGCAGAATTTTACAAGGGTGGTAAGAGGAATGCTTGCTCTTCAGAATGCAGTTTTTATGAAAGGCTGTATCGGAATGAATCTGGATATTCTGGCAAGAGAACCTATGTGGGAAGTTTATATGGATTATAAATGCGGTACCGGTCATGGTATCGGTTATATGTTAAATGTCCATGAAGGGCCGCAGGCAATCCGTATGCGTGGAAGCGGCATTGCCGGTCAAACAGAAATAGCACCGGGTATGATTGTTTCTGATGAACCGGGGATTTATCTTGAAGGAAAATATGGTATCCGCATGGAAAATATTTTGCTGTGCGAGGAAGCATGTGAGAATCATGATGGTATTTTCTTGAAGTTTGTACCGTTAACTTATGTTCCGGTGGATATGCGTTTGATCAATAAAGAGGAGATGGAACCAAAGGAATGGATCCGGCTTGTCTGTTACCAGCAATCTGTGTACGAGAAGGTTTCACCGCTTTTATCGGATGAAGAGCGCAGATGGCTAAAAAAAGAGACAGATTGTCAGTAAAAATAAAGTTTATTATGCTCATTCTAATTGAAAAAACAGAAAAGTATGGTACAATGTAGAAAATAATATATTATTATTGATAATATGTGTAAAAGGAGAATACAAATGAGTAATCAGACAATGAATTCACAAGAGTTACATGATTTGGTGGCATTAAAAGAATTACATAAAGGCAAAGGTGTTGCAGCAACAATTTTGGGTATTGTTTCTTTATTGGGTTGTTTGGGACCGATTGCTTTTATCTGTGGTATCATCGCTATTTTTGTGGGTGCCAATGCAAGAAAGAAGAGCGGCAAAACCAGAGGTACGGCCGGTATGGTTATGGGTATTATCGGTGTGGCAATTTCCATTGTGGGAACAATATTAATTATAGCTATGATGTCAGGCCTTATGGCACCTCAAATGCTTAATTATATTGATAAAACCAATATTTCAAGCGATACACAGTTATGTGATACCGTAAGAACCGCAATTATTACCTGTATGTTGGATCCGAGTGTCTTAGGTGATGAAGATGCAGTAGATTTTATTGAGGATTATTCTGACGGAGATTATTATGATATCTATGTTATGTATGCCGAAGATAATGAATTTACGGAAGCATTCAGAGAGTTGATAGGATGTGACAGCTATGAAGATTTATGTGATAATCTGCAATCTGACGGAGCACATACCATAGAGTTTTCTATCGAATCTTATAGCGATGTTAATGTTCAAATTCCGGGGACGGATATTGAAGTGAATTAAAGCTTTAAATAATAGAATTTCTAAAAATTACAAGTTAGGAAAGTGCAATATACATTGCACTTTTCTTTGTTTTCGAGTATAATAATATCATCCTGAAATGTTCGAGAACTCTCGTCATTTTGAACCTACAATACTTTAAACGGGATTCCTATATTGCTTTGTGGATGTCAGGCCTCATCAGATATCAGTGGAAGGCAGAAGTAAAGTTGCGGTCGCCCACCTAGCTGTAGCTAGGAGTCAAAATACGGGAAACGGCATTTTGGGTATACTTTCAGAGAAAATGGCGGCTCCTTGCGGGTCGCCTTTGTGATTTGTGTGATAAGTTGCAACTTTGTTAGCATAAAAATCACATTTTAGCAGTACAATGTATAAATTGGACGAACCGGGTGAGAAATGAGAAATAAAATATATAAGATATTTATTATTATCATATGTTTTGCTTTTGTTCTGTTGGTGGCGATAAAAGGAGCCGAAAGCATTTCGGAAGATAAGCAGTTTCAAAATGAAGAGATAACAGATGAAGTTATCACTTCGGAAGAAAATCCTAAAGAAACGGAAGATACTTCGGAGGATTTGGAAAAGATTGAATTGGTACAGAATCCGGAACTGCGTATCTTGATTAAAACCAATGATTTTATGGAAGATATTCACAAAGAGGTAAGAGTTACTTCCAACAAGGATTATAAAATATTTAATCAAGAGGGTGTTCTTTTAAATGAATATAATGCATGGGTAGAAATGAATCTTGATAATCTTAATATGAGAAAAGGTGATTATCTTATTTTTGAGAGTGAAGGTAAGATATCCATTCCGTCACTGAGCAGAGCACAAGGAACGCCGGCATATTACGGAAAACTTCAAATATACAAGGAAGAAAGCGGTTATACTATTATTAATGTAGTGTCCATGGAAGAATATCTTTTAACGGTTGTGCCTAGTGAAATGCCTTCCACATATCCTTTGGAAGCCTTAAAGGCTCAGGCAATTTGTGCCAGAAGTTATGCGTATTATTGTGTTTTAAATACATCGGGCCTTCCCTATGAAGCAAATATGAATGACAGCACAGATTATCAGGTGTATAATAATATTCAAGAAACGGAAATTACTAATCAGGCGGTAAAAGAGACAGAAGGAATACTTCTTACTAAGAACGGCATGCCTGTTCAAACCTATTTTTTCTCTACATCCTGCGGTTTTACCACCAATGAAACTATTTGGAAGGAATATTTTAACGGTGAAGAATTTGATGAAGGTGAGGAGCCTTTTATTGTGCACCAAGCAGGGGACAAAGAAGAAGTGAATGATGTTATGTTTGCGTCTGTTGCAGTGGCAGAACGACAGGCGGTAGAGACAATCAGCACAGATTCCGGGATTGGTATTTTATATAGTGCACCTGCTTTGGCAGAAAATAAGAATTTTAATGCATATATCCAGTCGGATGCTTCTGACTTTCTGGAAGCAGAGGAACAGTGGTATCGTTGGACTTATACGGGAACAATTACTCCTTTGCAGATACAGGAACGATTAATGGAAAGATATGCAGTAAGACCGGATTTGATTTTGACCTTAGATGAAGAAAAGAGCTATTATATAAACCAGCCAATCAGTGACATAGGGAATGTAACTAATATAGAAGTTGTAAAACGACTGAGCGGTGGAGTGGCGGATGAACTTTTAATCGAAACAACAAAAGATACCTATCTTGTAATAGGAGAATACAATATCCGCTATGTATTATCAGATGGAGTTTCAGAGGTTATAAGGAATGATGGTTCTTCTGTAACTGTATCATATTTGCTTCCAAGTGCATACTTTACCATAGAACCTGAAATGACGTCTTCCGAAGAAATAACGCAGATTTCTCTGATTGGCGGCGGTTACGGTCATGGTGTCGGTATGTCTCAAAACGGAGCAAAACAGGCTGCACTTAAGGGAATGACTTGTAATGAAATACTTTCTTTGTTTTATAGTGATTTAGAACTTGTGGAAGTGAAGTGATTTCGGGGATAAAGAAATAATATACAGAAAGGAAAGCAGGATGAAAAATAGTTTAAAAGCGGCAATCAGTAAAATAAGAAGTTTTTCAAAGACTTTTAAAATTGCCAGAGTGTCTACCTATGCCTCCAGTGCGGCTTTTTACATATTTTTATCCATTATTCCCATAATTGTACTGTTATTTACAATTATTCCGTATACACCTCTTACGCAAGAAGGTGTATTAAAAGTTTTATTGGAAATACTTCCGGATTCACTTGATGCATTTACTACAGGTATTGTAGCTGAAGTATATGATAAAAATGTAGCAATATTGTCTGTTTCGGCAGTGATTTTACTTTGGTCCGCATCTAAAGGAATGCAGGCGATTACGTTGGGATTAAATTCTATAAACGGAGTAAAAGAAACCAGAAATTTTTTTCTTTTACGCTTGGAAGCATGTTTATATACGGTGATTTTACTGGTTTTAATGATTATTTCATTGGGTTTATTTGTTTTTGGAAGTTTTATCATAGACCATTTGGTATTATGGATGCATGTAGATAAAATTTATCAGGTACTGGTAGATTGGAGATTTCTGGTTGAGTGGATTTTTTATGCAATACCGATTGCATTTCTTTATGCATGGGTTCCGAACCGAAGAACACGCCCTCATACCCAGTGGAGAGGCGCGGCATTTACCGGAGTAACATGGACCTTATTTTCTTATGCATTTTCATTGTATTTGAGTATTTTTCCGGCCTTTTCCATTTACGGAAGTCTTACGACGGTTATTATTACCATGTTTTGGTTGTTTGTAGCAATGAATATATTGTTTTTGGGTGCGTTAATTAATGTATTTTTTGAAGAAAGTGATAAAAAAGCCGAAGATGCTTAAGATTTTCGGCTTTTTTAAGTTGACAGAACGCTAAACTTTCATTAAAATATGGATTTAGAAGTAAAGAAAAAGGCAGTGAAGGTGTTAAGTAGATTACTTGTTTCGTACAGAGAGAGGAGGCCGGCGGCTGGAAGCCCCCTTACGTTCAGGAAGTGATTGAAGTTCCCGCCGGAGCCGGTTTTCTGAAGCGTAAGTGAGTAAGAAAACCCGTGTAAGACGCGTTAAGTTGAAATGAGTGTCCTTAATTGGAAAATTGGGTGGTACCGCGGAATTGAAGTTTCGTCCCTTGCATAATTGCAGGGGACTTTTTTTGTTTCATTTTTATGCAATTTTTTTAAAAACGATGTGTATTATTTTATATTCCAACGAGACACGCTCTCGCTCGGTTAACATACGTAGCGGAACTAAGTTCGGAATGAATTGCATTCCTTCCTCACTAAGTACCGACGATGTTAAACGGACTCTTATGAAATATAAAATATCCACATCGCAGATAAAGATTGATTGCCAATAAAAATGAAACAAGTGAAAAAGAAGTAGTTTGCAAGTATATTTAGTGACGAATTAATATATGGAGGAAGAAAAATGAAAGAAACATTACAGGCAATTGAAGCCAAAGCTCTGGAACAGATTGCACAGGGCGACACCTTGGATAAGTTAAACGAAGTTAAAGTTGCTTATCTTGGTAAAAAAGGTGAATTAACAGCTGTTTTAAAAGGTATGAAGGATGTATCCCCGGAAGAGCGACCTAAGGTTGGTCAGATGGTGAATGACACCAGAGCTGTTATTGAAGAAGCTTTGGACAAAGCGATTAAGGCATTGGAAGCAGAGCTTATGGAAGCGAAGTTAAAGGAAGAAGTAATCGATGTAACACTTCCTGCAAAGAAGCCGGAAATCGGTCACAGACATCCTAACACCATTGCATTGGAAGAAGTAGAGCGTATCTTCGTTGGTATGGGTTATGAAGTTGTGGAAGGTCCCGAAATCGAGAAGGATTACTATAACTTTGAAGCGTTAAATATTCCTGCAGATCATCCCGCAAAGGATGAACAGGACACCTTTTATATCAATTCTGATATCCTTCTTCGTACACAGACTTCATCTGTTCAGGTGCACGTAATGGAGAATCAGAAGCCTCCCATTCGTATGATTGCACCCGGCAGAGTATTCCGTGCCGATGAAGTGGATGCAACCCATTCACCTTCCTTCCATCAGATTGAAGGTCTTGTAATTGATAAAAATGTAACATTTGCAGATTTGAAGGGTACACTTGCTGAATTTGCTAAGGAATTATTCGGAGAGGAAACTAAGGTTAAGTTCAGACCTCATCATTTCCCCTTCACAGAGCCCTCAGCGGAAATGGACGTTACCTGCTTTAAATGCGGTGGTTCCGGTTGCCGTTTTTGTAAAGGTTCCGGCTGGATTGAGATTCTTGGTTGCGGTATGGTACACCCCAGAGTTCTTACTATGTGTGGCATTGACCCCAAGGAATATACCGGTTTTGCATTCGGTGTAGGTTTGGAACGAATCGCTCTGTTAAAATATGAAATCGACGATATGCGTCTTTTATATGAAAACGATATCCGTTTCTTAAAGCAGTTTTAATGGATAAAAGGAGGAAAAAAGATGAATACAGCCCTTTCGTGGATTAAAGCATATGTTCCCGAGTTAGAGTGCACCGACCAGGAGTACTGCGATGCAATGACTTTAAGCGGAACCAAAGTAGAAGGTTTTGAACGTTTGGACAAGAACCTTGATAAAATTTATGTTGGTGAAATTCTTTCGATTGAAAGACATCCCGATGCAGACAAGTTGATTATTTGTCAGGTGGACCTCGGATTCGAGAAGTTACAGATTGTAACCGGTGCACCCAATGTAAAAGTAGGAGACAAGGTGCCTGTTGTTATCGACGGCGGTAAAGTGGCAGGCGGTCATGACGGCGGTCCTTTGCCTGAAGAAGGTATTGTGATTAAGAACGGTAAGCTTCGCGGAATCGATTCTTACGGTATGATGTGTTCCATTGAAGAACTTGGAAGCGACAGAAATATGTACCCTGAAGCACCGGAATATGGTATCTATATTTTCCCTGCCGATACTAAGGTAGGTGCTGATGCCATTGAAGAATTAGGTCTTCGTGATACTGTTTTTGAATACGAAATTACTTCAAACCGTGTAGACTGCTACAGCGTTCTTGGTATTGCAAGAGAAGCGGCAGCAACTTTCAGAAAGCCTTTTGTTGCACCTGAAGTAGTGGTAAAAGAAAATGGCGAAAAGATTGAAGATTACATCAGCGTAAAAGTAGAAGATACAGACCTTTGCCCCAGATACTGTGCAAGAGTTTGTACCAATATTAAAATCGGACCTTCTCCCAAGTGGATGCAGAGAAGATTGGCAGCAAGCGGAATCCGTCCTATCAACAACTTGGTTGACATAACAAACTATGTTATGGAAGAATACGGACAGCCCATGCATGCTTTTGACTTATCGACAATCGAAGGCAACACCATCATTGTAAAAAGAGCAAAAGACGGTGAAGAATTCCAGACTTTAGACGGTCAGATGAGAACTTTGGATTCAGAAATGCTTATGATTAACGATGCAAACAGAGCTATCGGTATTGCAGGTATCATGGGTGGCGAGAATTCCAAGATTTCTGATGATGTAAAGACTGTTGTATTTGAGGCGGCTGCTTTTAACGGTCCCAATATCCGTAAGTCTGCTAAGAGACTTGGTTTAAGAACCGATGCCAGCGGTAAGTTTGAAAAGGGTGTAGATCCTTACAATGCAGAAGCTGCAATTAACAGAGCATGCCAGTTGGTTCAGGAATTGGGCTGTGGTGAAGTTGTAAGCGGTATGATTGATGTAAGCGTAGAATTACCGGCTGCAAGAAGAATTGCTTTTGAGCCGGAAAGAATCAACGGATTACTTGGTACAGATGTATCCGTAGAAGAAATGAAGGAAATTTTTGCCCGCATTGAATTGACATTGGACGAGGCAACAAATGAGTTGGTTATTCCTTCCTTCCGTCAGGATTTGGAAGGTTTTGCGGATATCGCGGAAGAAATTGCAAGATTCTTCGGTTATGATAAGATTCCCGTATCTCTTCCTAAGGGTGAAGCAACAGCAGGTAAATTATCCTATAAGCTTCGTATTGAACAGAAGGCACGTGAAATTGCAGAGTTCTGTGGTTTCTCACAGGGTATGACATATTCCTTCGAAAGCCCCAAGGTGTTTGACAAGCTTTTACTTTCTGCAGATGCAAAAGAAAGAGAAGCAATCACAATTTCAAATCCTTTGGGTGAAGACTTCTCAATTATGAGAACGATTTCCTTAAACGGAATGCTTACTTCTTTGGCAACCAACTATAACAGAAGAAACAAAGATGTTAAATTATATGAGCAGGGCAATATCTACATTGCGAAGAGCTTACCTTTGACAGAGCTTCCTGAAGAAAGAATGCAGATGACCTTCGGTTCTTACGGCGAAGGCGATTTCTTCAGCATGAAGGGTGTATTGGAAACCTTCTTTGAGTCAGTTGGTATGAAAGAAAAGGTAGAATACGATCCGAACGCAGGCAAGAGCTTCTTACATCCCGGCCGTCAGGCAAGCGTGATTTACAAGGGCGTAGTGCTTGGTTACTTAGGTGAAGTACATCCTATGGTTTGTGCAAACTATGACTTAAAGGGCAAGGTTTATGTGGCAGTACTTGATATGCCCAACGTAATTCCTTTTACAACCTACGACAGAAAGTATGAAGGCATTGCGAAATTCCCCGCAGTGACACGTGACATCAGTATGGTAGTGCCCAAGAATATTCTTGCGGGTGATATCGAAAAGATGCTTGCGCAGCGCGGCGGTAAAATCCTTGAAAGCTACAGACTCTTCGATATTTACGAAGGTGAGCAGATTGAAGCCGGCTTTAAGTCTATGGCATATGCACTTAGCTTCCGCGATAAGACAAAGACTTTACAGGAAGAAGAAGTTGCAGGCGCAATGAAGAAGATTATGAACGGACTGACAAGTTTGGGAATTGAGTTGAGAAAATAATAAGAGGACGTGGATTGACAATGTTTCCTGCGGGGCACGCTCTCGCTGCGTGTCATACGCAACGGCACATAGGGTTCTGAAATACAGAACCCAAATGCCGGCGATTCCCCAGCACCCCGTACGGAAAGCATTGTCAATCCACTGTGTATGATTATTTATAACAAGATAAAAGCACTTCAGATATTAGTAAAATAATATTTGGAGTGCTTTTTTTATTTTGTTATTCAGTTGTTTTATAGATGATAATATCTGCCGGAGTACATTCTAAAACATAACAAATTCTTGCTAATACATCGGCATCTATTTTTTCGACGTGGCCGTTATACCATTTGTCGATGACTTCAAAACGTGCATTGATGGCGCGAGCCAAGGCGTTTCGCGTGATATTCTTTTTGTCCATCATTTCCCGCAAATTAATTTCAATGGAACCATATTGATTTAAGGTATAGATTTCTTTTTTCATTGTTTTTCACCTCTAACAATATACTATCCAAATTGTTATTCCTTGACGAATCCCTTTAATATAGTTACTATATATATAGTAATATAGAGTAATTAATTTTATTCAGGAGGAGTACAAATGAGTAGCAGTTGTGCTAACGAGAATTTAAATAAATATAGAGCCAAAATCAACCTATTGTCTCATTCAGAGACAGATAAAAGAAATTTGTATCTCAAAAAACTTTCGATGGGCGAAATATACGGTCCACAAACAGGTTATCCGGAGATTGATAGAAATCATTTGGCATATTATACGGATGAAGAACTCTCTGTTTCACTACCGGAAAAGACAGTATATGATTTTTGCTTACATAAAAATGAAGAAAATAATGTTATGTTTATTTTCTATAACAAAAAGATTAAAAAACAGTATGTATTAAAAATGATAGATGCTGTAGCTGAAGTTTTAACAAATGATTATTGCGTAGGAAAAGGAGATAAAGTATCTCTTCTTTTGCCGACGATTCCTGAGACGTATTATATATTTTTTGCTTTAAATAAGATTGGTGCAATAGCAAATTTGATTGACCCGCGAATCAATGAAGAAAGAATTAAAGATTGTTTAGGGGAGAATAATAAACTAATCTTTGCAATTGATACATATGGCGAAAAAATTGATAACGTAACAAAGAAATTAAATGTTGATGTGGTATCTATTTCTGCAGCGGAGTCATTAAGTGGTTTTATGAAGGCTGTTTATAAAAAGAAGACAAAGATTAAAGCGATTGATAGATTTATTAGCTTTAAATCATTTGTAAAAGGAAAAAATGAAAAATCTCATTGTGAAGTAAAACCGATTGCATACGAAAAAAATATGGTTGCGGCGATTGTTTATTCCAGTGGTACAACAGGTGTTCCGAAGGGGGTAATGATTACAAACGATAATATTAATTCGATTGCTTTTCATATAAAACCGGTTCTGAAGCCGATTCAAAGAAATCATAAATATTTGGTGATTATGCCGCCATTTATTGCTTATGGCTTGGTGTGTGGATTGTGTTGCCCTGTATATATGGAACAGCAGATGATATTGATTCCTAAATTTACACCGCAGGAGTTTCCGGATATTATCGCAAAGTATAAACCGAATCATATGTTGGGAGTGCCGTCATTTTTTGAAAGTTTGACTAAAAGTCCTAAATTACAAAAAATGGATTTATCTTTTATCGGATGCTGTATTGTTGGCGGCGATAAAATGAACGTTGAAACTGAAAAAGAAATTAATCGCTTCTTACAAGAAAGGGGCGGAAAGATAAATATATTGAAAGGCTATGGAATGACAGAACTAAGTTCGGCGGCTTTTCTTACACCTTCTAATGATATGAATAAGCACGGTAGTGTAGGCACTGCATTTATAAATAATGATGTAAAAGTGTTAGATCCGGATACCGGTGCTTATTTGACGTGCAATCAGATTGGAGAAATATATGTTTCAACACCCAGTATGATGGCAGGATATGTGAATAACTCGGATGAGGAGAAAAAGGTTTTTGCTACAGATGAATATGGACATACATGGATTAAAACCGGTGACATAGGAAGCGTAGATGAAAAGGGAAATCTTACGATATGCGGACGTATTAAGAGAATGATTGTACGTCCTGATGGTCATAATGTTTTTCCGAGTGTCATTGAAGATATTATCAATGAGCATAAGGATGTAAAAAATTCGGTTGTTATCGGTATAGATAGCAAAACAAGTATTAATGGTAAAATTCCGACTGCTGTAATTGTACTGAATAGGAAAGAAGTGGGATTAGAAGATAAGGTTAGAGAAGAACTTATTAATATACAAAGTATAAAATTGCCACCAAGAGATGTGGCTGAAGAATATATTTTTACGGATGAGTTGCCTCTTACAATGATTGGTAAAGTGGATATTAAGAAGTTGGAAGAGATGTATGGGAAGGGTAATGGATAAACATTGTTTTCATTTATTATAAATGAACGAATAATGCACATAGGGAGAAAATATTAAATGAGAAAGCGTACAGGCTCTGGTTCAGTAAAACTATTAATTGTAGGTATCTTTGTTTCAATATTTTTAGTGTTGATATTAACTTTCGGAACGATATGTTACATATATCATGATGATAATAATAGTGAAGCACAAACGATAACTGACTATGACGAAGATGGTGTGCAAGATGACAGTAGTGAAGAGGTATCTGAACAAGAGAATAATAAAACAGAAATCGTAGAAAGTACATTACTTGCTTCCGGACTTGCTATCATCGGTATCGCTATTTCAGTATGGGCAGGCTTGAACATCATACAGGTTTTAGAGAAGGATAAGTTACTCGAACTGGAGAAACAGGTTACACAATATAAGCACGAAAGATATGTTACGAATAAAACACTTTTCTTAAGAAGTGTGAAATCAGAACAGAATGAATTAAATCGTTATATTTATGCCAAGTTGTCAGCATGTGCTGATGAGGATGAGGATGAAGTAACGCCGGAGATGTACTTTGAATTAAATCAGATAGAAGAAATGTTCCAGTTAGCGTATAAGGAGCAACTTTTAGTACAAAGAACTCTGGATAATGATTATTTTAATAATGCAATCAAAAAGTGTAAGAAAATTAAGCTATTTATAGGAAAGAAAATACATAATGCAGATGTGTTTCAGGAATATTTGGATATTCGTATTCTGGAATTTTATTTCTATAAGGGATATACGGATCAGTCGAAGAATAGTGGAGAAGTAGAGGAATGTTACAACAATGTTATTAAAGGTTTTCTGAAAATTTTTCATGACTTGAAAAATCCGCAGAGTTTAGAAAAAGAGAAAAAATATCTTGATAAAAATATTTATCTGACTGTATATATGTTAAATACATTAGGAGAAGCACACAGTAAAATAATTGAGAGTTATGGTGAGCCTGATGTTGTATCTGATAATATGCGAAAACGTGCTGAACAAGCCCAAAATTACTTTTCGGTAATGGATTCTTTTATTCAGGATGCAGGGACTGTGCCTGTAAAAGAGCGAAAGCGTATCGTAAGAGAAACTTATTATCGAAATTATGCGAAAGCATTGGAACGAATTGGAACAAATATTGAGAAAAATAAAAAAGATACATTTGACAGAAATGGTAAGGTAATGCAGTTGTTCATTAAAGCTGCGGACATTGAATTATGTGGTAAAAATGATGTACCAAGATACAAGGCGTTTTCTACACTTTTAGGTTTCTATAATAAGGTGATGGAAGAATATCAAATTAGGAGTCTGTTGAATGTAAGAAGTGGTAAGCTAAGGTTTGATAAACGAGGAATGTTGGAATTTTCAAAAGGAATGTTATTTTATGCTAGAGAGGCAGAACGCAGATATCCAACCAATCATTATTTTGTAAAATGTAAAGCCTGTATCATTCGCGATTTGGTAATTTTGGCTTGCTATAACGGTGAGTATGATGTGGCAGATGTATATTTTAGAAAGCTACAGAAACTGGTAAAAACACTAAATGATATGGATAGAGGATTAGTGGAATTTGCAATAAAGGAACCTGATGACTTAATGAAGGAGTTAAATAAAGATATAAAAAAAATCTTAATGTGGATTAGAACAAAAAAGATTAGGAAAAAGGAAAGATAAAGATGCATGTTGGGAGAATAAGCAATGAATGTATTAGCTGAAAAACAATTAAAGGTATTTGAACCATCAATATGTGAAGTTGAAAGGCAATTACGCGAGGAAGAATTTAATAAATTATATTATCAGCTTCGCAACAAAGATGAGAATGGTTTGTTAGGGTCAATGTCACTTGAAGCACGGAAAAAGCTGCATTGGTTAATATTGTTTATTTATACTTTAAAAAACCGTTTGGGTGGTTTTAGTTATGAAATTATACATGATGGACGTATGAAGACGAATAGACCCATCATATATGCTATTACTCATGTGGGAAAATTTGATATTGAGGTTACAAGTGAAGCAATAAAAGAACATTGTTATCTGCTATCTGGAGATTATGAACATATTCAAGGTACTATTGATGCCCCATTTCTACTTTTAAATGGTGTGATATATTTTAATGAAAAGATAAAGGCCGATCGCAGTGCAGTCACTAATAAAATGATTGCTCATTTAAAAGCTGGAGGAAATATAATGTATTTTCCAGAGGGTACGTGGAATTTATCACCTAATTTGCCAATGTTACCTTGCTATTGGGGAATTGTCGAAATTGCTCAAAAAAGTAATTCAATTATTATTCCTGTAGCAGTTGAGCAATATCAGAAACATTTTAAAATTAATATTGGCAATAATTTCGATATGAAACATTTTGGAAATAATAATAAAGAGAAAGCAAAAGCAATTTCGAAATTGCGAGATGTTATGTCGACACTAAAGTATGAAATCTGGGAAAGTGAACCACGTCTTAAGAGAAAAACACTATGCGGAAATGAATGGGAGAAGTATGTTGAAGAACGTTTTAAAGAATGGCCATATTTTAATCAAACATATATTAACGAGTTGATATTTAAACCAAAGAATGTTGTCACGCCTACAGAAGCTTTTTCATATCTGAACAAATTAATTCCTTGTAAGGAAAATGCCTTTTTGTTTAGAAAAAAATGATACTTTCTACAGGATTAGGTAAATTAAGCGGTATGAATGATAAAACTGCATCATTTTGTAAATTATCAAGACGGAAAAGAATGAAATTATCTCAAGAACAATTAGATGAGTATTGGCTAAATTACCGAATTGACAGATATGAGCGTGGAATAAATAAAATTAACATATATGGAAGGAAATTAATACATCCAATCTTACTTACAATTGTGAAAATTGAGAGGTTAATATTAAAAGAAAAGTTAATCATTATTAAGAATGAACATACTAAAGTAAAGGGACCAATTATATATGCTGCGACACATATCGGTGGGCATGATGTAGAACGTTGTTTTGAGGCAATAAAAAAGCATGCATTTTTATTTTTAGGAGATCCAAAAGAAATATACCGCAATGCTTCAGGCATTTTACTTTATTTAAATGGGGTGATTTGCTTGGAGACAAGAAATAAGTATGATAGGAAAATTGCAAAAGAAACCGCAATTGAGATATTAAAGCGTGGAGGGAATCTTTTGATTTATCCGGAAGGCGTATGGAATATATCCGAAAACATACTTGTAAATAGAATATTTAAAGGAACGGCTTCTATGGCAATTAAAACCGACGTGACGATTGTGCCATTGGCTATTGAACAATACGAGAATAAGTTTTTGGTTAATATTGGGAAAAACATAGATAGTAAAGATTATAGTGAAAAAGAAATTGATAAATTAACAGATTATTTGCAGGATAAATTAGCAGAGTTAAAGTTGGAGATTTTAGAATATAACGGAATTGTATCCAGAGATTCGTTAGATGTAGAATTAAAAGAAAAATGGGTAGAAAATATATTTGCAAAAGCTGATTTTTCCTATACAGTGCAGGATATATATGATACGCAATATCCTGACGAATACGATAAAGCAGATGAAGTCTTTTCTTTTATGGAGAAATTAGAACCGAAAAAGGAAAATGCTTTTTTGTTAAGGTATAGGTATAAAAGATAATAAGATATAATTGTAAAAACTATTAGAAAGAGACAAGGCAACTTGTCTTTTTTTAATCTCATAGTTGAAAATCAATTCTTTCATTGCTAATTTTACCCATTTTAGGCTATAATATAAAACAGTGAAAGTTTAAGAAAGGAGCGACGTTTCGACGTCTGATTTAAAATATGGAAAATAAAAATGTTTGGACTACTTACAATAAGCGTCAGTTAAAAGAATTGGAAGCATTAAATGCTGACTATATGAAGTTTTTGACTGAATGCAAGACAGAGCGCGAATGCGTGGATTACATTGTAACCGAAATCGAAGAACAGGGCTATGTGGAACTGGGCAAATTAATTAAAGAAAACAAGACTTTGCAGCCCGGAGATAAGATTTATACAGTAAACATGAACAAGTCCCTGATTATGTTGCACATCGGTAAGGCACCTTTAGAAGAGGGTATCAATATTCTCGGCGCACATATCGATTCTCCCCGTATGGACATTAAGCAGAATCCTTTGTATGAAGATGGTGGTTTGGCTTATTTGGATACCCATTACTACGGCGGCATTAAGAAGTATCAGTGGGTAACCATTCCTTTAGCTTTGCACGGTGTGGTAGTAAAAAAGGACGGCACAACCATTTTAATTAATGTAGGCGATAAAGAAGGCGACCCCGTATTTTTTATCTCAGATTTATTGATTCACTTGTCTGCAGAACAGCTTGAAAAGAAGGCTGCGAAGGTAATCGAGGGTGAGGCTTTGGATATTGTAATCGGAAGCAGACCTTACGTAGACGAAGACAAGAAGAAAAAAGACAAAGAAGATAAGGCTGAGAAAGAAGCCGTTAAGAAGAGCATCTTAAAAATCTTAAAAGATTACTATGATATGGAGGAAGAAGACTTCCTTTCAGCAGAATTGGAAGTGGTTCCTGCCGGCAAAGCATACGAGGCTGGTTTTGACCGCAGTATGATTATGGCATACGGCCAGGACGACAGAGTGTGCGCATTTCCTTCGTACCGCGCAATGTTTGCAGTGGAAGAGTTAGAGAAAACTGCTTGCTGTATTTTAGTAGATAAGGAAGAAATCGGTAGTGTGGGTGCGACCGGTATGCAGTCTATGTTCTTTGAAAACACCATGGCAGAAGTGATGAATCTCTGCGGTGATTACAATGAATTAAAACTTCGTAGATGTTTAGCAAATTCCAATATGCTTTCTTCTGACGTAAGCTCTGCTTTTGATCCTTCTTATGCATCAAGCTTTGATAAAAAGAATGTGGCATATTTAGGCAAAGGTATGGTACTTTGTAAGTTTACCGGTGCGAGAGGAAAATCCGGCTCTAATGATGCCAATGCGGAGTATTTAGGCAAACTTCGCGGTATTTTTGATAAGGATAAGGTTGCTTTCCAGCTTGCAGAGCTTGGCAAGGTTGATTTGGGCGGTGGCGGAACCATCGCATACATTCTTGCAAAGTATGGTATGAATGTCATCGACTGTGGTGTGGCTGTGCTTAATATGCATGCGCCTTATGAAGTAACCAGCAAGGCTGACGTGTATGAGACTTACAGAGGGTATATCAGTTTCATTAAGAATGCGTAAGTAGAGATTGTCAATTTGGAATTACTATGTTAGAATATGTTTAACAAAAGAGTGGTACTAAGTTGTACCCCTTGCTTATATGTATAAGGTCAAAATAACCGCACACTTTCCACAGGGGCGGTTATTTTGTTTTTTTATAACATATCTGGATGACCAGACCTATGATAGCTACTATAAGTAATCCAAGTTGAATTAAATCATTATATGTAACAAAATTCATAGGCAACACCCCCTTTCCCAAGGGGCAACCGTTCCCACTTGAAGGTAATATAGCATTTTTATAATGAAAAAGATATAGTTGCGCGATGAAATGTCAAATGTGGTAGAGAAAGGTTTTTGACAAGTGGAAAGTTAGTGATTGCAAGGCGTTGGGGTGATTTTTAGGGAATGGAATTGGAGAAAGTTTGTGAAAGGTGACGAACATCTTGTCTTTTTTTAATCTCAATGCTAGAATAATAAAGCATTTTGCAAATAATCTTTTTACTATATATAAAAGAAGGAAATAACTATGACACAACTGACCAAATCAGATTTTTATTTCGATTTACCTGAAGAATTAATTGCACAGGACCCGCTTCTTGACAGAAGTTCATCAAGGCTTCTTACATTAAATAAGAATGACGGCAATTTTGAGCATCATATTTTTAAGGATATCGTAGATTACTTAAATCCCGGCGATTGCCTGGTTTTAAATAACACGAAGGTAATTCCGGCACGACTTTTTGGTGTAAAAGAAGAGACCGGCGCGGTTGTGGAGTTTCTTCTTTTAAAAAGAAAAGAAAACGATGTGTGGGAGACTTTGGTTAAGCCCGGCAAAAAAGCTCGCCCCGGAATGCGTTTCTCATTCGGTGACGGACAACTCAAGTGTGAGATTGTCGGACTGGCGGAAGAAGGTAAACGTTTGGTGCATTTTGAGTATGAAGGAATTTGGGAAGAGATACTTGATACCTTGGGTGAGATGCCGTTGCCTCCATATATCACACACAAGTTAGAAGATAAAAGCCGTTACCAGACGGTTTATGCAAAATACGAAGGTTCTGCTGCAGCTCCTACTGCAGGGTTACATTTTACAAATGAGTTACTAAAACAGATTGCAGATAAAGGCGTAGATGTGGCATATGTAACTTTACACGTAGGACTTGGCACTTTTCGTCCTGTAAAAGAAGATAATATTCTAGAACACCATATGCATTCGGAATATTATGAAATCACAGAAGAAGCAGCTGATAAAATCAATGCTTGCAAGGAACGTGGCGGGAGAGTGGTTTGTGTCGGCACCACAAGTTGTCGAACCGTGGAAAGCGCAGCGGATGAAAACGGCAGATTAAAAGCCTGCTGTAATAATACGGAGATTTTTATTTATCCCGGATATAAATTTAAAATCCTTGATGCATTGATTACCAACTTCCATTTACCGGAATCTACGTTGATTATGTTGGTTTCCGCTTTGGCCGGAAGAGAAAATGTTTTGGCAGCCTATGAAGAGGCAATTAGAGAGAGATATCGTTTCTTCTCCTTTGGAGATGCAATGTATATAGGGAATAATGTCTAATAAAAACAGTTGTTTTGAAGATAATTTGGTTATATTTATCAGCGACAAAAATCGTTCTAAAAAAACTAAAAATATTTTTAAAAAAGCTGTTGACATTTCTTTTTTTTAGTGTTATTCTAACAAAGCTGTCGCGAATAAAGAACAAAATTCGACGACAAAGAACCTTGACAAATAAACAGCAATCCAACCCTGAAAGTTCAAGAATGCACGAGCAGTGCGAAGACAAAAGATGGGGCACAAATTATGCTTGCATAAATTTGTGGCACAGATTTTGAATTCATAGTGCGACGCACGTGACGAAGTAAACACGAAGTGTTTACGAGTTGGTGCACTGCGAGTTTACTGCAAATGCAAAGAGAATTAATTCAGAGAAAGAAACCTAAACAAAGTAAAACGGAAAAATTAGCTAGATGTTGATTTTGAACGGATGAACTTAAACAAATGAAACGCGTACTACGTACGCTACCACATTTTCG
>SVFD01000004.1 GCA_015057025.1 Lachnospiraceae bacterium
CCTTTTTGCATTGATTTCAACACGTTTTTCTCCGGTATAGGGTCACCAGGATATACTTCACAACTAAAAACTTCTTGAGAAATATCATAGACTTTCATCGCATATTCTCCTCGCCAAATTCAAATTTGTCTTTGTAAACAAAACTTGACTTCTATTCCGGCTTCTGCAACTCAAAAATATCATTATCTATCAATTTGACATTTCCCCTAAAATACGCCATCAATGCGTACTCAATTCTTTCCAAGTAATCAACATAGTTCTCCGGAAAATTCTCTAAAGTGAAATCATCATTCGGATCAAAGTGAAAAACAATATACTTCAATAGTCTTTGATAATTTTGCGTGATTTGTTCTGCTATTTCCATTGACCGTTCTTCAACACATAAAGTCAATGCAGTTATGCTTTCATAAAACTCCCAAAATGCTTCCTCAGAAAAGTAATTCTTTTCATGAAGAAAAAACATAAAACTGTTATTTTCTATTTTGTAATTATCAAGCATTATTTGTTTCGCAATTTCAGTTTTCATACATTAAAACCCTTTTATAATCCTCAAAGAATCCCGGATACGACTTATTTACCGCTTCTGCACCACGAATTGTCACAGGTGTCATTGCCCTTACCGCCGCTACTGCAGCTGACATTGCAATACGATGATCTCCTGCGCTGTCCACTTCACCGCCGGTATATTCTTTCACACCGTCAATGTATAAGTTTACCTTTCCGTCTTCTTCTACGGCTCTTAAATCCGCACCAAGGGCCTGTAACAAAGCCTTGGTGGTTTCGATACGATCACTTTCCTTAATACGAAGTCGCCCTGCATTTTCAAACACAGTAGTACCTTCTGCCAAGGCCGCTACCACGCACATAACCGGAACCAAATCGGGAATCTCGGATACTTCTGCACGGATTGCTTTTAATTCTTTCTTTTTTACGGTAACCGCACTCTCTCCTATTGTAACTTCTGCACCAAATTTCTTCAATATATTTAGGATTTCCTTATCGCCTTGAGGGGATGTGGCATCAATCTCCGTTACTGTCATCTCACCTGCTATAGCACCCATACACAAGAAAAACGCCGCATTGGACCAGTCTCCCTGGGCCTGCATTTTATCCGGCGCAACATACTTCTGATTTCCGGGAATGTGATAGCCGTTTTCAGTAGGCTCCACCCGAATGCCAAACATATTTAACACATCCAAAGTAATATCGATATATGCCTTGGATTCCAGTTCTGTAGTTAACATAATATCACTATCGCCTTGTAACATAGGCAAGGCATACATCAACCCCGTAATATACTGGGATGATATATTTCCGGGCAATTCGTAAGTCCCCGGCCTTAACTCTCCGCTCACTTCCAAAGGGATAAAATCGCTTGAAATCACAGCACCGTTTGCTCTCATACACTCGCACACCGGACCGAAAGGACGCTGAGGCAACTTGCCATGTCCCTCCATAGTGAATTGTTTACATAAAACTGACGCTACCGGTAAAAGAAATCTCGCCGTCGAACCGCTTTCGTTAGGATTTAAGTGGGCATTTTCACGTTTTTTACCCGATAAAATTCCTGTAATAGGGTTTACATAAATAATCTTATTTTCTACTTTGATATCTGCGCCCATTGCGTTTAGACAATCAATGGTGGCCTTCATATCTTCCGATAAAATATTCGTTCTGACGGTAGATGCCTGTTCCGACAACGCCGCCGCAATCAGCAGTCTATGTACATAAGACTTAGAGGATATGGCCTCTATTTCACTTATGCATTTTTTTGCAGGTGATAATGTAATATCCATATTAGTACCTTTCTAAACTCCACTGTTCACAATATACGCAATCCACTCATCCATGGTCATATCCTGAATAATGGAATTACCGATAGTCTCCGGCAACAATACGCTAATCTTCTTACCGGCACGCTTTTTATCGGAAATCGCCTGCTCTGCCAAATCCACAAGGGTATATTCGCAGGAAATGGGCAAATTATAATTCTGCAAAGTCGCAATTAAACGCTTGGACATAGTATCATCCAATCCGTTCGCCTTCTCATATGCCTTGGTTACCACTACCATACCAATGGCAACCGCACTACCGTGGGGCACTTCGTAATTGCTTAATTTCTCAATGGAATGACCGACTGTGTGACCGAAATTAAGAAGCTTACGCACGCCGGTATCAAATTCATCTTCTCCTACGATATCTGCCTTAATCTGCACGCATCTTTGTACCATGGCAGCAATATCGAATTCCTTCTTTTCAAACTGTTCAAATAACTCCAAATCACGAATCATACCGTATTTTACAGCCTCTGCCATACCATCCGAAAACACTTCCGCCGGTAAAGTCTTAAAAGTATCGGTATCGCATACAACTCTCAAAGGCTGATGGAAAGCTCCCACCAGGTTTTTGCCCTGGGGTAAATCCACTGCAGTCTTGCCGCCTACGGAAGAATCAATAGCCGCTAAAAGCGTTGTAGGACACTGTACATACTCTATTCCACGTAAAAATACCGATGCCACAAAACCTGTTAAATCTCCGGTTACTCCACCGCCCAATGCCACCAAAAGGTCAGACTTGGAGATGCCGTTTTCGGCACAAAAGGAAAGTACCTTTTCGGCTGTACTCAAGTTCTTTGATTTCTCACCATTAGGAAATACGAAAGACAATACTTCAAATCCGCATTCCTTTAATTCGTTGACGCACTTATCTCCATACAATGAAAATACAATATCATCGCTGACTACAACTACTTTACAAGGCTTTTTTACCTTAGCAATCTCTTCGCCGTAGTGAAGTCCGCCACCGATGATGACTTCATATTCTTTTGTGCTGGTTGTTACTTTTACAATTTGCTCCATAATTATCTTCCTTGTTATGTAAACTTATATCTTGCATTGCTCGCGTTATCACGCAATACTTTTTAGTTTTTTCAATATTATGTTAACTTTTCGAATGTAGCCTTATACTCTTCTTCCCTGCGATTATCATTCTCCTTACAGATACGCCCCTCAGCAAGCATTTTATGTAGACCATTGTAATCCTCTGCCGCAAGCACATCCCTGTAATCCTGAACATTCTTAATGAAGACATCCAACTCTGCCAACAAATGCTCACGATTCTCTGCAAACAGCTCCGTCCACATATCTTCATTTAAGTATGCAACCCTGGTCAAATCCTTAAAACTTCCTGCCGAAAAACCATATCTTTTTTCACAGGTAGGACTCTTAATATATGCACTGGATACCAAATGAGCCATCTGGGATGTATAGGCAATCACTGCATCATGCTCTGCAGCTGTGGTAACCCTAATCTTGCCAAAGCCAAGTTTAAGAAAGAATTCCTTTGTTTCCTCAAACAATGCTTCATCCGTATTATGATCCTTACACAAAATCATAGTCGCGTTATTAAACAACCCAAAGAACGAATACTGATATCCTGACTTCTCAATACCGGCCATCGGATGTCCACCGATGAAATGTACGCCGTTTTCCTCGCAGAAATCCGAAAGTTCTTCACATATGCTTCCTTTGATTCCGGTGCTGTCCACCAAAACCGCGCCCTTCTTCATAAAAGAAATATTTTCTTTTACATACTCAATATTTCTTCGCGCATACAAATTTAAAATCAGCAAATCGCATTCTTTTAAAGTATCTGCATTTAACTCGCCATGGATAACATCCTCGGCAATTGCCTGTTCCACAATATTTTTACTTCTGTTGCAGGCATAAATTTTACAGGTAGTGGTTTCACGAACCGTTTTAGCCATGGACCCTCCGATAAGGCCCAGGCCAACAATTCCTACTGTTTTTATCATAATTTCATAATGTCCTCTCTAATCATCTGAACACCGCGATTAATTTCTTCGAATGCTGCCGGTGTAATGGACTGCTGACCATCGCACCATGCCTTGGCAGGGTCATTGTGTACTTCAATAATCAAACCGTCAGCTCCGGCTGCCGTAGAAGCATAGCACATTGATTTCACATATTTAGAATAACCCGTAGAATGTGAAGGGTCAATGACAATCGGTAAATGTGTCTTTTCTTTCAAAACAGGTACTGCGGAAATATCAAGGGTATTTCTGGTTGCGGTTTCAAAGGTTCTGATACCTCTTTCGCAAAGAATAACGTCTTCGTTGCCGCCCGCCATAATGTATTCCGCACTCATCAACAATTCCTGGATTGTGCTGGATAAACCTCTCTTTAAAAGAATGGGTTTCTTGGTATGGCCAAGTTCTTTTAACAACTGGAAGTTCTGCATATTTCTTGCACCAACCTGAATTACGTCTACCTCTTCGAATAAATCAAGCTGGGATAAATCCATAATTTCGGTAACAATGGGAAGTCCTGTTTCTTTCTTTGCTTCTAATAAAAGCTTGATACCATCGCCACCCAAGCCCTGGAATGCATAAGGTGAAGTACGAGGCTTGAATGCACCGCCGCGAAGCATAGTTGCTCCTGCCGCTTTTACTGCCTTTGCAATGCCGATAATCTGCTCTTCTGTCTCAACGGAACAGGGACCTGCAATCATTGCAAAATGTCCGGCACCGATTTTGGTATTTTCAACAGTGATTTCCGTATCCAAAGGATGGAACTTACGGTTTGCAGCTTTATACGGCTCCTGAATACGCTTAACGGTATCAACAATTTCCATAGCGGATACCAAATCGATATCTACTTTAGAAGTATCACCTACAAGACCTAAAATAGTGGAATGGATACCCTGTGTTTTATGGATATCAAGACCTTTGTCTTCTAACCATTTCTTTAACTGTTCATACTGTTCGGGATTGGGGTTTGATTTTAATACGATAATCATTTTTGTGTTCTCCTTTTCATCTTTTCTTTCCAATCATACAAAAAACCGGCATTTCTCTGCGAAACACCGGTTTACCTTACTTTTTATAAAAACCTTGTTAGTTGCACGACAGAGAAACCTTATTAAATTGCTTAATAAAGTAAAAGTAAAAGTATGTAAAAAAGAAATTTACAAATCTACTCATTTTCTGTCTCCTTCAAGATTTATTCGTGTTCATTATAGCACTATCATTTCGAATGTCAATAGTTTTTTCTTTATTTTTTTATCACTGCAATCCAATAAAGCATCTATAAACCTACTGCTTTTAAATTCGCTCTCCGGCCTGAATAACAATTTCCAGCATATAGCACTGCAAAACCGCAAAATAACCTATAGCATATCCGCCAAACAGATACTTTAAAACCTTCTTTCCCCGCACATTTTCAAACTTTCCATGCGTCCACAACCATTTCATTCCGGCAAGCATCCAAGGTATTCCAAGATAAATTACCGGCAGAATATATCGCGCATGCATGGTATGTACAAAAGGATATTGCACATTAAAGTACAGGTAAAAAACAAGGTAACTGAACACCAAAACCGCCCATGCTATTTTATGATGCATATTTATCTTGCCTTTCCATAAACCGATAAAACCGAATATAATCATTAATACTGCAAAAAGAATTGTAAACACATATAAAATACTGCCCCAAAACAATGTTACATCCGTACTCATCATTTCTGCACTGTGGGTAAAGGTCAATGTTTTTAGGGTACTGATAATAATATTATGGTCTACATTTTCACTGGTATTAAAAAGTTCTATGTACAGGTGGTTCAATTGATTTCTGGTGTCAAATAAACGTTCCCATATGCTGTATTCCGGAATATACTGTATGGAATCCGTACTGGGTTCATTTACGTATAAAAAAGGCATTCCAAAGCGGATTACGTTTCTTATATTCCACCAAAGGCCTAACGGCAGGGATATTGCCCCATAAAGCAGATATTCCACTATCCTTTTTCCTCTGCTTCCTCTATCTTTTAAAAGACGCATTATAAAAATTGCAGCTATTGCCGGTGCTACCAGAGCTCCGGAAGATTTACTCATTACCAAAAGACCTGTAATCACCGCATCAATAATCAAAACAGGTAATTTAGGATTTTCATACCATTTTAATGCATAATAAAATGCCATCACTGTTAACAACACTAATAAAACATCATTGTTGACCGCACCGGATAAATATGTTGTGTAAGGAATACAAGATAAAAACAATACAGCCCAGATTCTCTTTTCTGCCTCAAATCCCATCAATTTCATGATTTTATCCAGATAAATCGTCGTAAGCGTTACACACAATACCGAAAAAAACTGAATATTTTCTGAGGTTTTAAGGATAGGCACACCCAAAACCGAGCTTATTTTAATCCAATATCCGCTAAGCAGATAATAAAGGGGCGGTTGCGAAAATTCCCACATGGTTCTCGGGTCAACATCAGGCAATGTACCATATGCCCATACGTGCCATATATATCCAAGATGACCGCCGCCGTTGGTAAACTGAATGGTATCATTTTGTCTTGCAAGATTAGCAATCCCCGTAAACTGTGCATATAGCAAATGAAACAAAAACGCTATAAAAATTAAAATGGATATTGTCTGTTCCGCGGTTATTTTATTTTGGTTATATGCTTTAAATAAAAAGAAAAAAACAATTAATATTCCCAAAAACAAAAGTACGGTAAACGGCCATTGCACTTTGTTATCTACAAAGAAACAATTAATCATTTCACCAACAACTACAAACAGACACTGCATAACAAAAACGCCAATCATAATAACCGGCACCATAACCGATGGCTTCTTCTCTTTTTTAATCATACAGCGTTCATAAATATAATATCCGATTACACCACATATTCCTTCCACTGCCATGAAAACAGTGTATGCTCCATAAGAAGGAATTACCTGTAAGAAAGCAAAACATGCCAGCAGGGCAGCAAAGAAATATATAATTATCTGTTTATTTTGAATACTTATTTTAATATTCTTCATAAAGCTCTCCTACAGATACATTATGATTCAAGTTTCATATCTCCCGGCTTTAACCACTTTAATCTGCGCATCAAAACTGCTACTCCCCAGGCAATTAGTCCCGGCAAAACAAAGCACAATAATATTACCTCAAGAATTGCCAATGCCGGATCCAAACCTGTTTCAACCATAACATGGTATGCATTAAGCGGGCCTACCAAACCTGCAGTTCCCATACCGGAGCCTACCGCATTATTTTGGAATTTAAAAATCATAGTGGCTATCGGTCCCATGACTGCACTGGAAATAATCGCCGGAAGCCAAATTGTAGGTTTCTTTACAATATTACCCATCTGTAACATACTTGTTCCAAGTCCCTGCGCCAGTAAACCATTCCATTTATTATCCTGATAACTTGCAACCGCAAATCCCACCATATTGGCACAACATCCTACCGTTGCAGCACCTGCCGCAATACCGGATAAATTCAGTATCACACCCAAAGCTGCGGAACTGATAGGCAACGTCAATGCCATACCCATAAGCACTGAAACCACGATACCCATAAGGAAGGGTGCCTGCTGGGTTCCAAATGCAATCAACTCGCCGATTTTATTCATAAACGCACTAATGGTAGGTCCCAAAAGAAGTCCTACTGTAGCGCCTGTCATAATACATACAAAAGGAGTTAAAATAATATCCAACTTGGTCTTGCCTGATATTAATCGTCCTATATATATTCCGCTTACTGCCGCAAGAAAAGCTCCCAATGGCTCCCCGGGTCCGCTAAAATGCACCACACCATCTGCCAATACACTTCCTGACAGTATCTGGGATGCAAACGCTCCTGTCATACCGGTCACTACCGCAGATAATGTGACCAAAGGACTCGCTTTAAACTTCACTGCAACACCGCAACCGATACCTGCACCGGTCAACGCAGTTGCAACTTTACCAATCAACAAAATATAACCGCCAAATTGCCCCGGAATCCATGAACCGATTTGTACAATAATGGTGCCTATAATTAAAGTTGCAAAAAGCCCCTGCGCCATTCCTGTTAAACCATCGATAAAAAATTCTTTTAGGAATTCACCTATTTTTTTCATATTATCACCTTGTTCGGATTCTGAAATTATCCGGCCTTTCTTCTGTAAAAACAGTAGTTTTTTATCTTTTAAGAGCGTAACACAAGCCCCTCATTTTATCAAGAAAACCTTTCAATTTATCTTTACATTTTACTATGGTTGTGCTATTCTATGTGTGTTGTAAAATATTTACAACAGTTATATTTTTTTTGGAGGTATCTACAATGAACAAAGGTACAGTTAAGTGGTTTAACAACCAGAAGGGTTACGGCTTCATTTCTGACGAATCAGGAAATGACGTATTCGTACACTACTCAGGACTCAACATGGAAGGCTTCAAGACATTGGAAGAAGGCGCTGCTGTTGAATTTGAAGTAGTTAACGGCGAAAAAGGACCTCAGGCAGTAAACGTAACCAAGTTATAATTAATCAGTTTTATCGATGTGCCTATTCTTAAATATATAAGTTTTATTTAGAAAAAAGCAGTATTGTTTTAACAGATTAACGAACATTACGTTCTAACGCTAAGATTCAAAAAGGAACCTGTAAAGGTTCCTTTTTTCATTTGGTTGTGTGAAGTTTCAAAGCGAGGAAGGGGGTTTAGATAGAAAAACGGTGTGTTATATTTTATATTTCTACAGAACGCGCTCTCGCTCGATTTCCTACGTAACAGTACTAAACTCGCAGTGCATTACATTTCTGCTCGTTAAGTGCTGACGTAGTCAAAGGGTTCTTTCGGAATAAAAATATCCACACCGTATTATGTCAATATAAGTATACTTCCTCGCCTTGAAACAATTCCGTCTATGAATTGAAATTACAGAACTTTACAATATCTTCAAAGGGCAAGTATCCCCCGAATAAGTCTAATGCACTTCCGATAGTGGCATGTACTCTTCCGTTTCCCAGCTCTCTTAAAAGTGATAAATCTTCCATGGAATGGATTCCTCCGGCATAAGTGACTGCATTGCCTTCATAAGTTCCAAGCAATTTTACCAACTCCTGCTCAATCCCTTCTGCTTTGCCTTCCACATCCACAGCATGGATTAGGAATTCATCACAATACTTCTCTAATTCTTGCAATAACTCAACGGTTACATACTCAGACGTTGCAGTCTGCCAGCGGTTGGTCATAATACAATAACCCTCTGCAGTCTTTTTACAACTCAAATCAAATACTATGTGTTCACGTCCTACCGCCTTACATAATGTCTTCATTTTGTTTCTTGAAAGAATATCTCCTTCAAACAAATATGAGGTTACAATAACATGAGAAGCGCCGGCATCAATAAATTCCTTAGCATTTCCGTTATGAATTCCTCCACCGACCTGCATTCCTCCGGGATATGCCTTTAAAGCATCTATAGCAGCCTGTTTGGTTGCCTCATAATATTCACTGTCGGATTTATTTAAAAGAATAATGTGACCGCCCTTTAAACCATTTTTACAATATAATTCAGCATAAAAAGCAGAGCCTTTTTCAGATACAAAATTTTCTTTTGCCTGATTTCCCTCATCTTTTAAACTGCTTCCCACAATCTGTTTTACTTTACCGTTATGTATATCAATACAAGGTCTGAATTCCATGATACTCTCCATAAAACATTCTTTTATCAACAATGGAGCCTTTATATGGGCTCCATTATCAATATCACTATCCTTCAATTACATCCTGCATATTATACAAGCCTGCTTCTTTGCCTGCAAGGAATTTTGCCGCCTGTACGGCACCTTTACCGAATACAGCCTTGGAATATGCAGTATGGCTAAAGGTTATTACCTCATCTTCACCCGCAAAAATAACATCGTGATCACCTACTATAGTGCCTCCGCGAACAACAGCAAAACCGATTTCATTCTGGGAACGAGCTTCTCTCTTCTGACTTCTGTCAAATACATATTCATAGCGGTTATCCAACTCTTCATTAATGGAATCCGCCAATGCAAGTGCAGTTCCGCTGGGAGCATCTTTTTTAAGATTATGGTGCTTCTCTACTACTTCAATATCATAGCCCGCAGGTGCTAAAGTGCCTGCCGCTGTTTTTAACATTTTTAATAAAAGATTAATACCGAGAGACATATTTGCAGATTTTAAAACTGCTACTTTCTTAGATGTCTCTTCCACCAGACGAATCTGGCTTTCGTCAAGACCTGTTGTACAAAGTACTACCGGAGTCTGTGTTTTAACACAATAATCTAAAAGACCGTTTACCGCTGTTGCTGATGCAAAGTCAATAATAACGTCTGCTTTAACATCGCAGTCAGAGATTGTCTTGAATACCGGATATGTATTCTTAATTCCGTCAAAAGGATCAATGCCTGCCACAATTTCCATATCATTTTCCTGTGCAATCAGTCTGGTAATAACCTGTCCCATTTTACCGTTGCAACCATGCATAATTACTTTAATCATTCTTTTATCTCCTCACTATATTTTATAAAAAGGCAGAGACGACTCTGCCTTTTCTCTTATCCTTATTAATTCAGCTTAGATTAAGCCGTATTTCTTCATTTCTTCTTCTAAAACCTTAGCATGTTCAGGTTCCATCTCTGTCAAAGGTCGTCTTACAGTGCCACCCTTGTTACCAAGAAGATTCATAGCCTTCTTAACCGGGATAGGATTTACTTCACAGAACAATGCATCAATCAAGGGAATTGCTTCTAACTGCATCTTACGTGAACCTTCCACATCGCCTTCAAAGTACTTTGCGCAGATTTCGTGAGTCTGTCTGGGGGCAACATTGGATAATACGGAAAGAACACCTTTGCCGCCCAATGCAAGCATGGGAACAATCTGGTCATCATTACCGCTGTATACATCTACACAACCATCTGCCAATGCAAGAAGATGAGCTGTCTGTGATAAATCACCGGTAGCATCCTTAACACCAACGATGTTGGGAACGTCCTTGCAAAGTCTTACGATAGTCTTAGGCTGAATGTTAACGCCGGTTCTTCCGGGAATGTTATAAAGAATCACAGGAATCTTAATAGAATCCGCAATCATCTTAAAATGCTCATACAAGCCCTGCTGTGTTGCCTTATTATAATAAGGTGAAACAACCAAAACAGCATCTGCGCCAAGCTTCTCAGCTTCCTGTGAAAGATAAATAGCGGTAGCGGTACAGTTAGAACCTGTTCCTGCAATAACCGGAAGTCTTCCTGCAACCTGCTTCACACAAAAACCAACAACTTCCAAATGTTCTTCATGAGATAAAGTAGATGCTTCACCTGTGGTTCCGCAAACCAAAATAGCATCTGTTCCACCTGCAATCTGAAGCTCTATATTCTCTGCAAATTTCTCGTAATCCACTTCCCCGTTTTCTTTAAAGGGAGTTATAATAGCAACACCTGCTCCGGTAAAAACTGACATATACGTCTCCTCCTGACTAGTCTGATATACCTATGTAAAAGGCATTTTTCTGCGTATAATCATAACACTACGCGTCGATTATGTCAACGCGCAGTGTTATAAAAAATGCCTTTGTGGATTTATACTTCAATTTCAGAATCATCCTCTAATTCTTCTAATTTACTGACGGATACTTCATAAGCTACTCTTCTCTCCGCTTCCGTGTCCGAAATCTTCTTCACATATTCCCTGCTTTGGATTCTTCCCCAAATGGCACAACGGGTACCAACCTCAAAACCGGAAGCAAAACGGGCATTTCTTCCCCAACAAATACAAGGTATGTAATCTGACTTTCCGTATGGTCTGTTTACCGCTAATAAAAGGTCTGCAATTTCTCTCCCCAAAGGGGTCTTCCGGTAAATGGGTGCCTTACAGATATAACCATCTAAGAAAATCTGATTTGTTTTACTGCTCTCACCTATCTCTTCAATAAATTCTATCTCTCGTGCAAATACAGACAATACCAGTTTATTCTTGCGCTCCTCATGTCTGTTGTAGGAACGAAACTGTCCGGTCACCATGATTTTAGTGCCGCGATAATCTTTTGTGACATCCAGTAATCTTTCTGATACCATAAGGGGAATTACATCAGCAGACTCGCTTAAACGTGTTACAAGCACATCCACCATATAAAACCCTTCTCCGTAAATCTCGTGGCTAAATGAGAATTCGCCAACGATTTCTCCCATAATCACCACCTGATTGTTTTCAATTACCTTATCTGTCATTTCTGTTCTCCCTTCTTTGTTTCTTTCACAAAAGAATTTTTTCTATCATGCACTAATATATATATTCATCTACCGTGCATGAAATGACTGTTTTTTGTAAACGTTGCTTATGTAAAAATCGCATAAATCGCCAACGCTTTTTCGTCCTCAAATATTTTATGCGAAGGATTTTTTCAATAACACTCCCCTAATGGTAACAATTGTTTGTGAATTTTTAATGGGTAAACCCGTTATTTTTTATTTTTACATAAAAAAAGCGCAGACTGCCTAAACAATCTGCGCAAATATATTTTACTATTTAAGATTATTCTACAACTACTACCCAGCCTTCAGGACCTTCAATTTTACCTAACTGAATGCCTGTTACGGTATCATAAAGCTTCTGGCTTAATTCTCCAATACCGCCATCTTTAATCTGAACTACTTCATCACCTTTTCTTAAGTGACCTACAGGAGAAATAACAGCTGCCGTACCGGTACCCCAAACTTCTTCCAAGGTTCCGTTCTGTGCCGCTTCAAAGAGTTCATCAGCAGAAATCTTTCTTTCTTCTACAGGATAACCCCATGACTGACAAAGTTCAATACAGCTTCTTCTGGTTACACCGGGTAAAATACTGCCGTTTAATGCAGGAGTAATAACAGTTCCGTTAATCTTAAAGAAGATATTCATGGCACCAACTTCTTCGATGTACTTTCTTTCTACGCCGTCAAGCCAAAGAACCTGTGAATAACCCTCATCATGAGCCTTAACCTGAGCCTTCAAGCTTGCCACATAGTTAGCACCTGCCTTAGCTTCACCAAGCCCGCCGCGTACTGCTCTTACATATTCATCTTCAATCCAAATCTTAACAGGGTTGAGACCTTCAGGATAATAAGCACCAACCGGTGACAAAATAATAATAAACTTATATGTAGAAGAAGGACGCACACCGAGGAACGGATCTGTTGCAATAATAAAAGGTCTGATATAAAGAGAGGTTCCGGGCTTAGTGGGAATCCAATCTTTATCTACCTTAACAAGTTCCTTGATTGCCTGAAGAAAATCTTCTGCAGGAATGGTAGGAATACAGATTCTTTCATTTGTATTATTCGCTCTTTCAATATTCTTGTCAGGTCTGAAAAGCAATACCTTTCCTTCTTCTGACTTATATGCTTTCATACCCTCAAACATTTCCTGTCCGTAATGAAATACCATTGCAGAAGGCTCTAATGAAATAGGAGCATAAGGTACGATTCTTGCATCATTCCAACCCTTTTCAACACTATAGTCCATTACAAACATATGGTCCGTAAAAATTGTACCGAATGTTAACGGATTATCTTTTCCGGGTTTTTCTTTGGGTGTCTGTGTTAATTCATATCTGATATTCATTTTTCTCTCCCTTCGAGTGTCTGATACGCTCTCTTTATTAACATTTAAACATGTTATATTATTTTTTTATTATATTCTTCTCGTCCCAAAAGTCAACCTCTTCTATTTCTTCTTTTATATAGAATATTTTGAAAGGATATGATAAAATATATGTTATTATTAGAACAGGAGGTTAGAAATGAATCGTCTTATTCAAAAATTGCGTTTATTAATTGTAAAAGACGTCAGTGACGAAAAAGAAACCAAAGACTTAGCGGTTCTGCTTCGCGTTCTCTCTCTTGTTTATATTGCATATTACATATTTGCTGCTATTTTTTTAGCTCTTTTATTCCACTATACGCATGCTTTTATCGCTTTAATTTGTGCAGGACTGCTCAGCGGATGTTTTATCAGTACCTATGATAATCAAACCAGATTAGCTTTAAGACTGTTTAATGTGGTTACCATCGCCAGTGCTTCTTATTTTACTTTAGCAACAGGTTGGTCTATGAACTTCCAATGGAATATATTAATTTCTATTTTGGTTCTCTTCTACAGTCTGGAAATTAAAATGAGTCAAAAATTACGATATATGAAGCTTTTGTTTACACTAATCGTAGCTCTGGCTGTTTTTACACACATGGCACCACCCTACAGACAGGGAAGTGAATTGTTTTCTTTCTTTTTCCAAACCATACATGCCTTCTTCTATGGTGGTATGCTTTGTACCCTTGCTTATTGTTATTGTACCAAATTTAATCTTGCGGAAGACAAACTCCGACAGTCTAATAAAAAGTTAATCGAGATGGCCTCTTTAGATGCCCTGACACAATTACCAAATCGCCGAAGCATGACAGAGCATTTAAACGTTTTAGTTTATGAAAATGACCGCACCGGCAAACCTTTTTGTATAGCAATCGGCGATGTGGACTTTTTTAAGCGCGTCAACGATACCTACGGACACGACACCGGTGACTATGTTCTTACTACCCTTGCCCAAATGTTCCAAAACATTGTAAAAGGCCGTGGCAAAGTAGCACGTTGGGGTGGGGAAGAATTTCTCTTCTGTTTCGAAGGGATGAATGTCCAACAGGCTCGTGCCGCCCTGGAAGTTCTTCGTTTACAAATTGAAAAATACAACTTTCAGTTTAAAGATCAGAATCTCAAACTTACAATGACCTTTGGCTTGGAAGAATATTCTCAGATTATCGGGATAGAAGCAGCGATTTCCAAAGCAGATGGGAAGCTTTATGAAGGTAAGAGTAACGGACGAAATCAGGTTGTTTATTAATTTGAATTAAGAAATAAGAAAAACAGGCATTGTTTACATAACTTTGCCTGTTTTTTACTTTATAAAATATTATTTTACCCGTTCATACTTTGTAAATGTATATGTGATATCAAAATAGGTCTGTTCTTCACTTTCTTCCACAAGCTTCCATTCTGCATCCTCATCCAAATTGGGAAAATATGCATCCGCCTCGTATTGGTGTTCTATTTTGGTAATATAAGCCTCTTTGCAATAAGGTAAAAATTGACGATATACTGTTTCTCCACCAATGATATAGATACTCTCTTCATCATATTTTTTAATCTCTTCCAAGACTTCTTCAACACTGTGAACAATAATTTCGCCATTTAAACTTTCACGGTGTTCTTTCGTCATTACAATATTTACTCTATCTTTTAGGGGCTTACTGCCCGGAAATGACTCTAATGTCTTTCTTCCCATTACTACTACATTTCCCGTAGTTTTCTCGCGAAAGAATCTCTGGTCTGCAGGGATACGCACCAATAATTCATTTTTACATCCGATGCCCCAATTGGCATCCACGGCTACAATTAACTTCATTCTATACTTCGGTACCGCCATATAACGGACCTCCTCCTTCTGTTGTTGGACTTTCTTATTTTGTAGTTTACATAATTATATCGCAATAGGAATATTCTCAATCTGAGGTCCCGTAACATAATTTTCAACCTTAACATCATGTCTGGTAAACTGATAAAAATCTTTTATCTCCGGATTTAACCAAAACTGTGGTGCATCATAAGTAGGTCGTTCAATCAATTCCTTAATAATAGGAATATGTCTGTCGTATATATGTGCATCTGCAATAACATGTACCAATTCTCCCACCTTCATATCACACACCTGAGCAAGCATATGTAAAAGAACGGAATACTGCACCACATTCCAGTTATTTGCTGCCAGCACGTCTTGGGAACGCTGATTTAAAATACCGTTTAAGGTAAGTTTATCATCTCCCGGTTTCTGCGTTACGTTAAATGTCATGCTGTAAGCACAAGGATATAAATTCATCTCGTGCAAATCCTGATGTACATAAATATTCGTCATAATTCGGCGACTGAAAGGATTATTCTTCAAATCATAAATCACTCTATCTACTTGGTCCATCATACCTTCTTTATATTGATGCTTTACACTCATCTGGTAACCATATGCCTTACCGATAGAACCATTTTCATCTGCCCACTCATCCCAGATATGACTGTGTAAATCATTCACATTATTGGATTTTTGCTGCCAAATCCAAAGCATTTCGTCGGTAGCACTCTTTAATGCAGTTTTTCTTAATGTAATCAAAGGAAATTCTTTGGATAAATCATAACGGTTTACTACACCGAATTTCTTAATGGTATATGCACTGGTGCCGTCTTCCCACTTCGGTCTTACCTTTTCCCCTTCGGTACTGGTGCCGTTTTCAAGGATATCCTTACACATATTGATAAAAATTTGATCTGCGTAGCTCATAGTTCCCCCTTATATTTGTTCTTTTTATATCTCTGTTTTGGCAACAAAGGTACATTCCTTCTTATCTTTTATAAGAATGCGTCCGCAAGTAGCTTCCACCAACGCATCCGTAACTTCCTGCAAAAGTTCCTTCTGCATCTGTAACTCAAAAGTTACATTCTGCGCATATACGGAATTTAATACCGTAATCTGCTTCTGTGTCAGAAGATACTGCACCTTACCCACATCAGAATAATCCGTTTCTATGATAACTTCATAGCCCTCGACTTCTTCTCCTATAACACTGTTCTCAAGCGCCTGCTTTACCGTCTGTCCGTAAGCGCGAATCAAGCCGCCCGTACCAAGCAGTGTTCCTCCAAAATATCTGGTAACTACCACTACAATATTTCTTACTTCAGAATGTAATAATACCTCCAGCATCGGAAGCCCCGCCGTTTGTGCCGGTTCTCCGTCGTCATTACATCTGGTATATTGCGCGTCCTTCCCTATTACATATGCAGAACAGTTGTGCTTTGCATCCCAATATTTCTTTTTTATCTGCTCAATAAAACTTTGAGCTTCCTCCGGTGTGGAAACAGAACATACAGAAGCAATAAAACGTGATTTCTTCTCTACCAGTTCCGCATTTCCGGCCTCCAGAAGTATTTTCATAAATAAAACTCCTTAAAAAAATCAACATTCTTGTAGATGAAGACAATTTTATATTTATCACGTTGTTTATTATAACATAGTTTTATAAAAAAGAAAAAGTGCTTTCTGTATAAACTATAATTTTGTGTGAACAATATAAGAAAAACCTTTATTTACCATTCATTTTTTGGTATAATGTATTTGTATTATGGCTTATTATGTGCAAAAAATCATTTTTGAGCGCAAACATATGAAAGGCTGGTAAATAATATGAACTATGGAATTAAGGGTGTCCGAAAAAAACAACAGACCCTGAACTCAAAAGAAATAAAATTCAAAAAAATGGGAAAGGTTTATTTCCTAAAAGCACTCTGCATCTGTGCCGTATCCGCCATTATCCTGGTTGGTTGCATGGGGTTAGGTATGTTTAAAGGTATTTTAAACTCAGCACCGGATATTTCTACATTAGATGTTGTCCCCGATGGCTACGCTACTGTGGTGTATGACTGCGAAGGACATGAAATGACAAAACTGGTTGCTGAAAATTCCAACCGAAGCTACGTTACCATGGATAAGATTCCTCAGGATTTGGCAGACGCATTTGTTGCCATTGAAGATGAACGTTTCTATTCACATAATGGTATTGATATCTATGGCATCTTACGTGCAGGTTTTGCAGTTCTTGAAAGCGGCGAATTAACTCAGGGTGCAAGTACCATTACCCAGCAGCTATTAAAAAATAATGTCTTTGAAGGCTGGGTAAACGAAGAAGACGATATGGCCAAAATCAAACGAAAGATTCAGGAACAATATTTGGCCATTGAAATCGAAAAGAAACTTACCAAGGAAGAAATTCTTGAATTATACATGAATTCCATCAACTTAGGGCAGGGTACTTTAGGTGTACAAGCTGCATCTCTAAGATACTTTGACAAACCGGTATATCAGTTAACGCTTTCCGAATGTGCGGTAATTGCCGGCATCACCCAGAACCCTTCCAAATATAATCCTATCTCCCATCCGGAAGATAATGCAGAAAGACGTACCAAAGTACTTGATCATATGTTAGACCAGGGTTACATTACTCAGGCTGAATATGATGAAGCTATGGCAGATGACGTTTACTCCCGAATTCAGGAGGTTAATAATGAAACCATTACTAATTCAGTTTATACCTACTTTGTAGACGAATTAACAGAACAGGTTGTGGAAGATTTGCAGGAATACTGCGGATATGATTCACAACAGGCATATCGAATGTTATACAGCGGCGGTCTTAGCATTTTTACAACACAGGACCCGCAGATTCAGGCTATCTGTAACGAAGTATTTACAAACGAAGAAAACTACCCCGACAATGCCCGCTGGCAGTTAAGCTACGCATTAACCATTGAAAAGGCTAATGGTGATTTAGAAAATCATAGTACGGAAATGTATCAGGCATATTATAAAGAACAGAATCCTTCTTTTAATCTTCTTTATGATACACAAGAAGAAGCTTATGAAGCTATTGAGGCCTACAAAGCGGCTCATATGGAAGAAGGCGATGAAGTCCGTGCCGAGAATGTCAGCCTTGTTATTCAGCCTCAGGTTTCTATTACCGTACAGGATCAAAGTACAGGATATGTTGTAGCATTGGTGGGTGGACGAGGTGTTAAAACCGGTAGCCGTACCTTGAATCGAGCAACCAATACCATGCGTCAGCCCGGTTCAACCTTTAAGATTCTGGCTGCTTATGCTCCCGCCCTCGATGCAGCAGGTGTATCACTTACCGATGTATATTTAGATGCGCCTTTTAATTATAACGATGGCAAACCGGTGGGTAACTGGTATGGTGAATCATATCGAGGCATCCAAAATGTCCGTCAGGGTATTGCAGATTCCTTAAATATCGTAGCGGTTAAAACCATTACTCAGATTACACCTCAGCTGGCTTTTGACTATCTTACAAATTTTGGTTTTACAACATTAATCGAACGTGAAGTCAGAAATGACGGTACTGTTTACAGTGATATTAATCAATCCATCGCCTTAGGTTCACCTACTTATGGTGTAACAAATATGGAATTAAATGCGGCATACGCTTCTATCGCAAACGGCGGTGTATATATTGAACCTACTCTATATACCAAGATTTTAGATAACGAGGGCAATGTTTTAATTGATAAAACAGTACCCGAAAGCCACAGAGTAATCCAGGAATCCACCTCATATCTCTTAACAAGCGCTATGGTTGACGTAGTAACTGTAGGTACGGGTGCTTCTGTAAACTTCGGTGGAATGGCAATTGCCGGTAAAACAGGTACAACACAAGCCTACAATGATGTTTGGTTTGCCGGATATACCCCTTACTACACTGCTACTGTTTGGGCCGGCTATGATAATAATACCAAACTTCGTAAAGGTGATGAAAGAGCTTTGGCTAAAACCTTATGGCGTGCAGTAATGTCGCGTATTCATGAAGATTTACCGAATAAAGCCTTTACAATGCCAAACGGTATTGTTACAGCTACAGTATGTAGCCGTTCAGGAAAACTTCCAATTGCCGGTTTATGTGATAACACTTTAACAACAGATTACTTCTCAACCAATAATATACCTACAGAAAGCTGTGATGTACATTATAGCGGTATCATATGTGAGTATAGCGGTTTAGTTGCTTGTGAAAACTGTCCGTTTAAAGTAAATGGTGTTGCAGAATTACCTTTAGTAGAACACCCTTCTATTCAAAGCGGTTCACAAATTACAGATGCGGCTGGAAATGTCATTTCCCAAGGTGCTTCTACAAATATGTGTCCTCATAACATAGAATTTTATCTGAATCCGGATTATCAGAATGTTATTAATCAACAGACTGTTGAACTGGAACAAAGACGTGCCGCTGCAGCGGCCGCTGCGGCACAACAACCGCAATAATAATTAATATATGTATTCAGAAATGATAATGCCCTCCTTACTGCATGTAAGGGGGGCATTTACTATATAAACCTATAAAATATAACTTCTAAAAAATAAGCGATTACCTTTGGTAATCGCCTATTTTTATATAACTCTTATCTCTCGTTCTCTGTTTTCTTTCTGTATACCATAACACCGGTAAAACCTAATGCTGAGAGAATCATCACTATTACTGCTACAGGGATATATGTGATATCACCTGTCTTAGGAGCTTTGGTAATCGAATTATTTGAAGTATTACTGTTATTGCTTGCCGGTGGATTATTATTTGTTGCACCACCTGTTACAGGCTTCTTAATAGTCACCTGAAGTGATGTACTCTGTCCTGCAACAACGGTAACCTTGGTAGGTGTACCACTAGGCTGTGTATATCCGCTAGGAACAGTATTTACGATTACCGAATAGTTTCCTACGGGTGTAAGATTAGGTAATTCAATTTTACCATCGCCGTCTGTTGTAAATTCATTACCGCCTTGAGGATTCGATACTACGTTACCCTGAGGGTCTTTTACGGTTACGGTTGCACCGGGTACCTTGGCACCGGTCTTTTCATCTACTACTGTAATGACTAAATCGCCCGGCTGACCTGATGTATCAAGTGCAGGAAGTTTAAATTCTACCTCTCCGTTGTTACCTGTTGAAATAGTAACTTTCTTATCCGTTTCATCCGGCAATACATTATCGGAATTAGAAGGAACACTATCAATAGTAACCTGCTGCTGGCCTATGGGTTGCTTCTGGAATGTCACAGTACCATCATTACCTGTTGTTCCGTTCTTTTCGTTTCCATAAGGATCTGTAATAGTAACATCTGCACCTACAATAGGCTTAGTAGGATCTGTCTCATCTGTAACCTTAACGGTTACGTCTGCTGTCTGAACCACTTCAAACTTCTGCTCGGATTTCTGACCTCTTGACACGGTTACATTACCGTTACTTGCACCATAAATCTCATAATTTGCAACACCGTTAGTTTTAATTGCATAAGTACCAACAATCTGGTCTTTCAAAGTTAAGGTTCCGGTAGCACCTGTATTTAACTGTGTTTCGCTTGCATAATCACTGTCCGCAGGACCTGTAATGGTGACTTCTGCATTAGTAACAACCTTACCATTGGTCTTATCATATACTGTAATTGCAATATCACCGGTACCGTATACTTCACGTTCTTCATTCACTGTATTACCGTTTAAAATCACAGCTGTATCATCACCCGGAACTGCAATAGGCAATTTGTAAGTGTTGGGAACTGCTACTACTTCTACTTCATATGTTCCATCTGCTAAGTTACTGAATGTAACCTCACCTGTATTGCTTGTGACCTTGCGGATCGGATTATTGGATGCATCTTTGATTGCATTGCCGCTTCCATCCTGTAATTCTACAGTTGCTCCGGGAAGAATATCTCCGGTTGTTTTATCCTTAACAATTACATTAATGGTTCCTGTAGGAGTTACTGCCGGAGGCACAACCTCGAAAAGCACTTCATTGGTTTCCGGCAACGGCGTAACATCAACTACTTTCTCCATAGGATTGCTCGGTGTAGGATCTTCATATCCGTCCGGTAAATCTTTAATTTCAATTGTATTATTACCAATCGGTAACTCAAGAGTTACTTCGCCATTGGAATCCGTGGTTCCGGTAATAACTACGGGATCATGGTTTGTATCGGTTCCGATTTTAACCTCTACCTTAGCATTCGGAATAGGTTCATCTGTTCCTTCTTCCGTTACGGTTACCTTCACTTCAGCTGTCTGTAAAAGTACATATGTTACAGTCTCAGAATCATTTACTTCAAGAGTTTTTTCCTGTACCTTATCACAATCCGGCTTTAAAATATATCCGTTAGGAATGGTTGTGATGTCTAATGAATAATCACCTGTAGGTAAGGCAACAATTGTTATTTCACCATCGCGAATCAATTCTTCAGTACTGCTTGAACTTGGATATGTCATAGTAACCTTTGCACCGTTTACCTTATTGCCATCCTTATCTACCACCTCAATAGTAAGTTCAGGATCTGCAGCTACCGCTGCTTTTTCTTTTACATAGAAAGTAACTGTTGATGTACTTCCTGCAACAACGCCTTTATTTATAGTACTTCCCGATTTGGAAGTATCCAACTCATAACCTTCAGCTTCAATATTTGTTGTATCAATCGTAACCGCATATGTAGCCGGTTCTAAATCGGTCTTTGTTGTTTCACCATTTGTAACTGAAATATTAACGCTATTATTTGAATCGGTTGTATCTGTTGCGGTTACATCCACATCAAATGTGACATTATTACCATTCTCGTATAAAATCTCAACTTTCAAATCGCCGGTAGTAGGTGCAGGCGGAATTTCCTTCAACATAAAAGTGATTGTTTTTTCATCACCATCAGCTAAAGTTTTCGACTGTGATGCTGCAGTACTTGCATCCAACTCATATCCGGAAGGAATTGTTGTTTTATCAAGTACTACTGTATAAGTACCAACCTCTGTGTCAGCTTTGGTAATCTTACCGTCGGTTACAATTTCTGGACCAACAGATGCATTAGGGTATGTTATGGTTACCTGAGGATCCGTTGCGAGACTATCTAATATATTACCATTTTCATCCTCAATCTGAATATTTAATGTCGCCTTCTCAACTACAGGCGTCTTTGTCAATTTTAATACGGCTGTGCCATCCTGACCGGCAGTTACAGTTGCTGTTGTTGTTCCAACTGCATTTCCACTGTTTTCATAACCCTCAGGAATCTTAGTAATAGTTACTTCATATGTACCCCAATCTACAATGCTGTGTACATTAGAACCTGTAGAATCGGTTGTTCCGCCATAAAATGGTTCCGGTGTAACAGAGCCTTCTTTGATAACTGTCGTCGAATATTCAACACCGGGAATCTTAATTGCCTCGTTATCAGCATCCACTACAATAACAGTAAGATTTCGAATCGGAGTTAATTCTAATACAGCAGGAGTTTTAGTTCCTACTGTAACAGAAGGGGTAGCACTTACTGAATCTTCATCATAATTACTATTAATAGGAGGTGTTACCGTAACAGTATAATCACCTACCGGCAAATTATTGATTGTAATATCTGTACCTGTAGTCTTTCCGGTATATACAACTTCATTATTTGAGTTTTTAACGGTTACATTTGCACCTGTTATAGATGTTGCTGTACCTGTCTCCTGTACAGTAATCTTTAAACCACCATAAGGCACTAATACATATTCTGCAGTACCTTCACCATCTTTCGGTACATTTACTACCTGAATCTCTTTGCTGGTAGTTTTCCAATCCTCGCCTGGAGTCTTTTCTAACTTTACCGTATAAGTGCCTGCTGCAAGATCTTTTAATTCAATCTCATCATTTACTTTCTTATCAGTGTATTCTGCTACATCATTTCCTTCTGAATCTGTCACAATAATATCCACACCTGTTGTAGTATTGGGGGTATCAGAAGGTGTTGTTATAGTAATCGTCAAATCACCTTTTGCATCATCAGGAAGTTTTGCTAACTCAAAAGTATGAGTTGCTGTCGTATTCTTATTTACAGTAAGAGGATCTTTTTCTTCTGTTCCATCCGTTGGAATTATATAACCGGGAGCACCGATAATTTCAACCTTAACATCTCCAACGGGTACATCTGTGTATGTAACCTTTCCTGTTGCATCGGTTGTTTTCTCTTCTGTTGTTCCATCAGGATATGTAATTTCAACCGTTGCATTAGAAATAGGATTACCTGTCGTCTTATCCTTGACAGTTACTTCCACACTACCTACCTGTTTTTCGAATACAAAGGTATGTGAATTATCGTCAGTTCCATCTGTTGCTGATACGATAATGGTTGCTTTACCATCCCGTGCTACACCATTTAAGTCTGTATCTGCAAAAGCATAACCTTCCGGAATAGATGTTACTTCTACCGCATAAGTTGCAGATAAGTTATTCTTAAAAGTAGTGGTTCCGCCTGTAGTAATCCACGCACTCATTGCTTCTAACGGATCATTATTAGAATCCAAATCTGTAATATTCTGAACAGTTACCCAACCGCCCACTTCAACGGGATTATCCTGTGTATCAACAAAGTTAATGGTAATCGATTCTTTTACCTGCTCTAATTCGAAAAGATGATATCCGGTTTCCTTAACTTCAACTTCTACATGATATTCTGTAGGTGTCTGATAACCTTTGGGAATCTCTCCGATTGTTACAGTATAATCACCACGTTCCAATCCGGTAAAGGTAATCATACCTTTTTCATTGGTAAATGTATTTGTAGTTGTATTCGGGTCATTGTCTAAATCAACAATATTTCCGTCAGGATCTTTTACCGTAATTTGAATGTTTTCAATTCTTTTACGAGTATCCTTATCTTCTACATATACAGTCAAAACACCGGTAGAATCTGTTGTCTTATCTACCAAGTTCTCGCAAACAGGAGATGCACTACTGTATACAGGATTTGCATCTTTACCTTGTTCACAATAAGTAATTAAACCACCATCAGAAACCTGACATGCATAAATTGTTTTATTTATAGAAAATCCGTCGGGAGCAGAAATTTCTTTAATATAATATGTACCATTGTTAACAACTTCAGGAATGGTTTCACTCTCAAATCTAACAGTACCGATACCTGTAGCAGCATCAATATCTGTTGCTGTTGCCGTTGCAATCGGCGTTGTAGCACAGGCAGAATCTGTGTACAAACCAAAAATTGCACTACCGGTTGTAACGGTTGTATGGGTACCATCTTCCTTTACAAACTTCTTGGTAATTACCAAATCCTGGGGAGTTCCTGAAACTGCGTTATAGGGATAATAGTGAGATTCACCTGTACCATCAAAACCTTTTGCGATGATACCGCCCTGAAAACGACCGGAAGTAACTTCAACACCTGCTCTGGGTGCTACCAAATGACCACCCATCGCATTCCAGTATATGGTATTATCTACTGCATCAGGGAAGTTCCACATTAACTTCATACCGGATAAGTTACATTCAATACCATGTACCTGTCCGCTCATATCACCAAGAAAGGCATACTGCTTTCCATTAACCCAGACATCGGTAGAATTGGAGTTAGCTGCACCCTTCCATGCTTCGCCATCCAAAGTAATACTTTGACTACCTACTCCTGTAATGTTTATGGTATATTCATATTTACTGAAATTATCTATATCTGAGATATTTAAATTAATTGCTTTCGCCTTCTTAAATTCTTCATAAGGAATTTCAATATTCATATCCTGATTCTTCAATGTAATATCAATTACAGGATATCCCATGCTGGAATTCTCATCACAGGTATATACTTCTGTTGCCTGTGTCGCAAGGCTGATAGACTCCCCAATCAAACCGGAGGATGTGCTACCAAAAATACCATCAATTCCGCCCTGATTTGCAAAGAAATTAGCATTCTGGGTAAATCCGGCCTGTGGCAAAGTAGAAGCTCCTGTATTGTAATAGAAGTCTCTTGTAGTTGCACCATAGCCGGCACCATTACCAATGCTTGCTTCATTAATCTGCTCAGCATAAGAGGGACTCTGTGCACCATCACCTATTGTATTCAATGCAGCCAAAGATCCACCGACCGCAACAGCACCTACTGTATGGTTCTTTAACGAGGCATCATTCTGAATAAAATACTGATAATTCGTCAAAATGTCCGTAATGGTAGTTCCGCCTGTATATCTGTCATCCGCAGATGCAGCCGAAACAGTCTGTGGCATGCAAATCGTCAACACCATTAATGCTGTCAGAAATGCGGCCAACATTCTTTTTGCTTTCAATTTTTTCCTATAGCCCTTCATCATTTCTACTCCCTTTCGTATGTTATTTGTATGATATTGGGTTTTATATAAAATGGTTTTACCATTCTACTTTCGCTCTACTGCCACAACAATCAGTCTGGCATCATCATCGTTTCCGTAACAGGTTGATAATGTAATTAACTTCTGTCCGTACTCCGGAACAATTCCGGTATCATACAGTGCTTTCTCCTGTATGTATGCTATTTTCTCCGCATAATTTTCAGGCTGGTCTGCCGGATTGGTAAAATACCAATCGTCTGTAGCGTCTACCACGGCTACCGCAAAAACCTCATAAACCGTACAGCCCTCTTCTGTTTCAAATTCTATAAAAGGATGTTCATCCCTATAATAATGATCTGCATATTCCACAATATCAGCAAACATGGTATCATTTCTCATATTATGTCCGTACAGAATGACATGCATATCCGTTAATCTATGGCTTCCATCCATAAAAGGCACCCCGGACACACTGTAATCCCCGTAGAAATTACGTCGCAGATATTTTTCCGGGTCATCCGGTGTATGCATGACCGGATAATTTACACGGGTACCCTCAATATATATCCATCCGATACAATCTTCATTTTCACTTTTTAAAATTCTGATATTCCGGGTATGATTCTGTTCTTCATCGCCACTCACACTTTCGCCTTCCGTTACCATGTGAACATCGGAATTATCCAAAGAATTAATATTCAGCCCTGCCAATTCCGTTACTTTATCGAAATTGTTAGAATCAATTTTACGCTGTATCAGTTCCTTGACCAAAACTCCCCCCGAAACGCAAAATAACAAAGCAAAGAAAACCGTCAAGCAGGTAAGTAACACTTTTTTCTTGCGCATTTTTCTCTCCTCGTATATATTTCGGCATATTATTTATTTCATCAATACTAATCTTCGACTATTCTGCTACATCATCTGCAGTTTCATCATCCGTAGTTTCTTCCGAGGTCTCTGTACCATCCGGTGCAGATTCATCCTCCAAATCCACATACTCGGAATAGCTTCCGTCTTCTTCCAATACCATGGGAATAATTTCAACATATTCGCTGTATACATAAGCCATCTGTCCGTCATATACAATCTTGGTCCAGCCTTCATCCAACTGTTCCACAAATTCAAAATCATATCCCGTATAAGCAGAACCCAGACGCTCATAATCTGTACCCGGACCGCTACGCACATTAATATTATCGTTTACAATTCGTACACGCTCTTCAATAACCACTTCCGGCTCAGGTTCCGAAATCTCTTCTACAACAGATTCCACCTCAGAAACCTCTTCGCTGGGCAGCTCCACAACCGGTACTTCTTCCGGTCTGATTATCAGTTTTATCGTAACAAACACAATGGCAATTACCAGTACAATGATAACACCTTGCATAATGGCATTTAACGTACTTTTTTTCATCTAATAAACCTCATCCTAGTTAGGCTATTTTAAGTATAAACCTCTTTATGTCAACTATCAATTGATTGTCAAGAATTCGTTTTTATTTTCAGCATTTTAACCAAATTGAGCATCCGTAAATTAGTTATTATTACAAAGTAATTGCATCTTTAGAATCATACATTCTTTTTACAATCTCTTTTGCATTATATTCCTCTGTCATACAGAATTCCTTTGACCATGTCATATAATATGACCAAGGAACTTTGCTCTCTTCCCATATCTCCATATCCGGAATCAAACCGACTTCGCCAAGAGCCGCCACTTTAGGGGCATCCGTAATTCTTCGAAGCTCGTCATACTCCTTAGCATAGTCTGTTTTAGTTCCTTTTTCCAAATATACATCTCTGGAAATGACATCACAATATTCATCTCCGGGATAGCCTTCCGGTGCCGGTGAATTCCACACCCAGATTAAATGATCCAAATGCTTAACGTTTACATAATATTCATACATCATGCGATATAACTGCTTTCCGGTTTCATGACCTCTTGCTCCCCACCAGAACCAGTCACCATCAGCTTCATGAAAAGGTCTCCAAAGAATAGGAATATTTTCATTCTGAAACTTTCTCAATTCCTCTGCAATCACATCCATATCTGAATAAAAAGCTTTTCTCTCCTCCGTTCCTTCTTCTAAAATTTTACGGGCATCAAAGTCAGTATTCTTCTGATAAAAGCTTTTATCCCTTCCGCCAACCGGCGAATACCAATGGAAACAAATAGATACAATACCTCCTGTTTCTTTTGCCCATTTAATTGCAGTTTCCACCGTCCCCTGATTCTCTTTGATTTCTGTTAAACATGCCTCATCGGCATCATCCCAATTAATATTCGGTGAATAGCTAAGTAATTCAAATCCCTGCAATTTAGGTTTTTTACCTGTAACCTGATAAATATAATCCACTTCTTCCATAGGGTTTGTCTGCGTATGCTGACCTGTAATCATTTTCCCCTGTTCTACAGTCTTATATAAATAATTCAATAAAGCAACTGCTTCCTTAGTAGCATTCTTATTAACCGGTTTCATATAAAATACCTCCCTCGTCTTTTTATCCGAAAAATATTTAATTACGCACAAAACGACCCTTGCTAATTGCAAGAGCCGTCTGTACTATATATACACTTCATTTTAATATTCTGAACAGTCGTCTAATACATATTCAAATTCCATGACATAAGGTTTTGACATATCGCCATACTCAAAAGTGATGACAATTGTACCTTCAATCTGTTTCTCACCATATGAATTTTCAGTTACTTCTCCTGTGAAAGTAATACCGTATTCACCATCTTCAGCCACTTCCCAGTCTTCTACATCATAATCATAAGAATCAAAGAATATGCTACCGTACTCTCCAAGATAATCGGTTTCTGTACAACCCACTTCAAATTTATCACCACTGTTCAATTCAATGCATCCGGCTCCCGGATCATTATCAAATTCCCAATAGGTCAAAGCATCCCAATCATCCCAATTCTGTGTTCCAAAGAATGAACCCATATATATATCCATATTCCATGAACCGGGATACTCATTCCCATAGTCATCCACATACTCATAAATGTCAATCTGCATAAACTCATCATAAACCAGTTCAGAAAGACCTTCTATTTCACTATCACTCAAAGGACGGCCATACAAGTCTTCCAAATATTCCTGCAGCTCATCCTCACCGCTTACAGATACCAAATCAGCAGTACCTGTCCAATAGCCGTAAATATCTTCAACACCACTTCCACCGCCAAACAAAGTAGCACCAAATATAATCAAAATCACTACAAGAAGTACCGCAAGAATACCAACAACAGATGCAATAATTACTGCAATTAAGCATCCTTTCCCCTTTTTCTTGGGTTGTTGCACATTATAATTATATGTAGGATTTCCGCCGTACATATTTTGCTCTGCACCGTACATATTCTGTGTTGTATCGTATGCATTCTGGGTTGCACCATATACACCTTGTGTTGCACCATAAGAAGCACCTCCCACAGCACCTGTGGTTCCCATGGTCTGTGATGATGATTCATTATATAAAGAACTGCTTGCAGGTTCTGTATACAAGGGCTGCACAGGCTCATTTACCATCGTTGCCGCCTCTTGGGTTTCCATCGCCATGCCTGCTGCTTCCGGCATCTTGTATCCGCAGTTGGTACAAAATGATGCATTATCAGGTAACTTTGTTCCGCATTCTGTACAAAACATATTAATCCTCCTCTTTTTACACACTGAAATGAATAAACTCATTTCTATAAAAATTTAGTATATCTGTTCATACTATTCGAATGAACAAAAAACCCTTAAATAATTAAGGGTTTTTAAGAGCTGCTAACGGGAATCGGACCCGTGACCTCCGCACTACCAATGCGACGCTCTACCGACTGAGCCATAGCAGCAAGTGATTGTGTCACCGTGTGCTATATTACCACATTGGAATTGACTTTGTCAATCATAAAAACAGAAAAGAACCTACTTTAAGTTAAGTTCTTAAAGCAGGTTCCTATATTTTATAATAAATGCTCTCTAATCTCTTCACCACTTAAATGTGTTAAATATGCCGGTGCAATATCAAATACTGTTTTGCAACCTGACATGCCCTCTTTTTGCATCTTTACGGCAGCTCGCGCATAAGCAGCAATAACAGATGCCGTAAATTCAGGATTTGAATCAAGTTTTAAGCTATATTCAATGACATGACTGTTTTCCTGATTCCAGCCTGTTTTTCCCGTACGGAATACAAAACCTCCGTGAGGAATACCTGCATGGTCACGCTGTAATTCTTCTTCTGTAATAAAATGAACAGTTGTATCATAATCCGCAAAATAATTGGGCATATTTTTAATTTCGGCTTCAATCTTAGCTTTGTCAGCACCTTCTTCTGCCACAACAAAACATTCTCTTAAATGTTTCTGTCTTGTGGTAAGTTCAGGATTCTCACCATTTCTTACTGCATCCAGTGCCGCCTGTACAGGAATGGTATACTGCTTACCGTTTTTCACACCTTCTACACGTCTTATAGCATCAGAATGTCCCTGACTTACACCTTTTCCCCAGAAGGTATAATCATTTCCTCCGGGCAGAATTGCATTGGCATATAAACGGTTTAATGAAAACATTCCCGGATCCCAACCACAGGAAATAATTGCAACATTACCGTTTTCTTTTGCGCTTTTATCTACATTTGCAAAATGTTCCGGAATTCTCGCATGGGTATCAAAACTGTCTACTACCGTAAAATATTTCGCATACTCCTGAGTCTGTTTAGGTAAGTCCGTTGCACTTCCTCCGCAAAGAATCAAAACATCAATCTCATCCTTCTTACTGACAGCGTCATCTACATGATATACATTTACACCTTCCGTAAGAATCTTTACATCTTCCGGATTTCGACGGGTAAAAACAGCCTTAAGCTCCATATCCGGATTGTTTTTTACCGCACATTCGATTCCTTTTCCCAAATTTCCATAACCTAAAATTCCTACTCTAATCATTGCTTTGCCTCCTATAACTATTTATATTTATTTTTAACACCTGACATATTTCTTCAACTTTGTCCTGATACGTTGAAGTGCATTATCTGTTGACTTTTCATCTCTTCCAAGAACCTTGGCAATTTCCACATAACCCATTCCTGTAATATGAAGCTCTAATACTTGCGTTTCAAACGCACTTAACTCTTCTTCAATATATTTCTGCAACTGCTCCATATTTTCCTGGCTGATAAAAATTTCTTCCGGATTAGATGTTTCACCATCTGCCAATAAATCTATCGCCCCGTTAAACGAGCTTTCCAAGTTGCCGTCTCCATCCCTGCTGCCTTCTGAACCATAAATAGAAATATAAAAATTTAACGGTGCATGTTTTTGGCGTCCCGACTTCTGTACGGCAGAATAAATATTCCTGGATACACACAGTTGCGCAAAGGTATAAAAGGATGCATCCCTTCCGGCATCATAATCCCTGATTGCTTTAAAAAGACCAATCATTCCTTCCTGCACCAAATCCTGCGTATCTCCGCCTAAAATATACATGGATTTTGCTTTGCTTCGTACAAGATTTTTATACTTATCCAGAAGGTATTCCATAATCTGCTCTTCACCATCGCGAAGACGTTCTATAAGTTCTTCATCCGTAGAATTCTCATAATGTTGTAACATAGCTATCTTCCAATACTTTTTTACTGCAATCTCTGTCTTACGATTTCGTAAGCCAATACACCCGCTGCCACTGAAGCGTTTAAAGAATCGATTTGACCTTTCATTGGAATTGATGCAATCAAGTCGCACTTTTCTTTTACAAGTCTTCCTACGCCTTCGCCTTCACTACCAATAACCAAACCGATAGGTCCTTTTAAATTAAGGTCGTACATTACGGTTCCATCCATATCCGCACAAACAAACCAAAGCCCTTCCTTCTTCAAATCTTCAATTGTCTTTGCAAGATTTGTTACCTTGGCAACCGGTAAGTAGTTCAAAGCACCCGCCGAAGTTCTTGCTACCGTTGCAGTCAGGCCTACTGCTCTGTTCTTCGGAATAATCACTCCATGAGCACCTGCCAAATGTGCAGTACGAATCATAGCTCCGAGATTATGAGGGTCTTCGATATTGTCTAAAAGAAAGATAAAAGGATCTTCCCCCTTGTCTTTTGCTGCCTGCATAATATCTTCTACCTCAGCATAATCATAGGCCGCCGCATAAGCAATTACGCCTTGATGCTTACCTGTTTCGGACATTTGGTCCAAACGTTCCTTGTTTACATAACGTATCAATGTATCCTGCTTCTTCGCTTCTCTTTTAATACTTAAAACCGGTCCGTCCTGACAGCCATCCAAAACAAACAGCTTGTCTATACATTTACCTGAACGAAACGCTTCCATTACTGCATTTCTACCCTCTATTGTAAATTCATGATATCCCATAAATAAACCTGCTTTCCTTTGCCAACTTAATATCTTATCACTCTAGCATTTTAAACCGCACATACTTCATCTGCATGTACAAATATATCATTTTTATCTTGGTAAAACCAACTTAATCAACTGAAGAATTCTGTCCTCTTCACCCTTCAAATACAGGTATCCTATTAAGGTCTCAAACCCGGTAGCTTTATGATACTGTCCGATTCCGGCATTCTTGGCATGAGATACGGTCTTGGCATTACGTCCTCTTTTATAAACATCTGCTTCTTCTTCCGTTAAATGTTCTTTTAAGGCTTCTGCCATCTGTGCCTGCGTCTCAGCTTTTACCAGATTACTTTTATCTTTATGTAAACCATTTACATTACGATTTCCCTCACCAACAAGAATACTGCGAATAACAAGGTCGTACACACAATCCCCGATAAAAGCCAGGGTCAGAGGGGAGTATGTTCTGATATCTACTTCCCCCAGCCCGAATTCTTCTTTTATTTTATCCAAAAACAGCGTCTCGTTATGCACGTTTCCACTTAACTCCTTCTCTTGTGTCTTCCAAAACAATCCCCATCTCCAGAAGCTTATTACGGATTTCATCAGCCTTGGCAAAATCCTTAGCCTTTCTTGCTGCCTGACGGTCTGCAATCATCTGCTCGATTTCGGCGTCTAATATCTCTGCCTTCTTCTCGGTAATGATACCGCAGACATCGGTCATTGTCTTAAAGAATGCATTTACAGCCTCTAAATATGCCTTACTACTGTTCTCATCTGTATTGGTATTCATAAACTTCACCAATTCAAAGATTGCCGAAATGGCATCCGCTGTATTGAAGTCATCCTCCATGGCTGCTTCATACTTATCCATCAAAGACTTAGCGGTTGCAAGCAATTCCTTCTCGGCGTCGCTCATAGCTTCGCCTGTGGCATTTGCAATCAATCCCTGCATTCTTTCTGCCGCATTTAAAATACGCTCCAGAGAGTTCTTAGCCGCTTCCATAAGGTCAGCGCTGAAGTTTAACTGGCTTCTGTAGTGTGCAGAAAGCATAAAGAAACGAAGCACCTGTAAATCATATTTTTCCGCGATGTCACGCACGGTAAAAAAGTTACCGAGAGACTTACTCATCTTTTTATTATCAATATTTAAAAAGGCGTTATGCATCCAGTAACGGGCAAAAGTTTTGCCGTTTGCTGCCTCACTCTGTGCAATTTCATTCTCATGATGGGGGAATACCAAATCTTCTCCACCTGCGTGGATATCAATTTCTTCGCCCAAGTATTTTTTACTCATAACAGAACATTCAATATGCCAGCCCGGACGACCGTTACACCAGGGTGAGCACCAATAAGGCTCGCCTTCCTTTTTAGGTTTCCAAAGAACGAAATCCAAGGGGTCTTCCTTCTGGTCTTCACCGGTTACAAGGAGTGAACGATTACCTCCCTGTAAATCATCCAGATTCTTGTGAGACAACTTACCGTATTCCTTAAAACTTCTTGTTTTAAAGTAAACCGTACCGTCGCCCCCCACATAAGCATGGTTCTTATTAATCAATGTTCCAATCATTTCAAGCATACCTTCAATTTCTTCGGTTGCCTTGGGATGTGTAGTTGCTTCTTTTACATTCAAAGCCTTCATATCCTTCTTACATTCTTCAATGTAACGCTCAGAAATTACAGATGAATCTACGCCTTCTGCAATTGCAGCCTTGATAATTTTATCATCTACGTCTGTAAAGTTAGATACGTAGTTTACTTCATATCCCTTATATTCCATATAACGTCTTACGGTATCAAATACAATCATGGGACGTGCATTACCTATATGAATCAAATTGTATACGGTAGGTCCGCACACATACATACGCACCTTCCCCTCTTCGATAGGCACAAACTCTTCTTTTCTCTTGGTTAATGTGTTGTAAATCTTCATTTTTCTTCTCCTACTGCTCTATATTTTATTAAAAACTTTACCGTAAATTATGTTAACTAAAATTCTTTCTATTCTTTTACCTTTTCTTTTAATTCTGCCATTTCCGTTTCCAGAGCCTCTAATTTTTCAAGAAGTCTTACATTCGCAGATTGCAGACGATTGATGTCCTCTTTGACAGGGTCAGGCAAATGTACCTGATCCATGGTATCCCTGGGAATTGCAATGTTATCCCTCTTTACTATTCGCCCGGGCACACCTACTACCGTACAATTGGGAGGTACTTCTTCCAATACCACACTTCCGGCTCCGATTTTGGAGTTTTCTCCCACTGTAAAAGAACCTAAAACCTTGGCTCCCGCACTAATCATAACATTATCACAAATGGTCGGATGGCGTTTTCCCTGTTCCTTACCGGTACCGCCTAATGTAACACCCTGATACAAGGTTACATTATTTCCGATAATGGTAGTCTCTCCAATGATTACACCGTTACCATGATCAATAAAAAGTCCTTCACCTATGGTTGCTCCCGGATGAATCTCAATACCTGTTTTTCGCGCCCCACGTTGTGAAATAAGGCGGGCCAAAAAATACATTTTTCGATTGTAAAATTTATGAGCCAATCTGTAATGCAACATAACCTTGAAACTGGGATACAGCAAAACCTCCATAGAGTTATGGATTGCCGGGTCACGTTCCTTTACAATGGCTATTTCATTTCTGATACGTTTGATAATGCCCATTGAATATTCTACTCCTTACAGAGACCTGTTTACAACTTTCATATAATAAAATTTCTCTAAAAAATAAAAAACCCGCCTCAAAAAAGAGACGAGTTCATCGCTATTCCACTCTTAATGTCAAAGACATATGCCTTATTCACATCACGTATAACGTACGCCCCGGATACGGATACTTACAGTTCCCCATATCAGCTCCCGAATGCACTTCCATCAAACTCATACATAAAAGCAGCTTTCAGCCGGTGACTGCTTCTCTCTGTTAGCTTCCTTTGATGTACTCTTTTCGTTCATCGCCTTTGTCATATTCCTCTTATAAAATATGCGTTTTTTGCTTTTTTGTCAATAAAAACCGTTATAAAATCCTTGTTTTTTTCTTCCATATTCAACATTATACTATCTCAGTAATAAAAACTCTTTTTAAAACCATAATTTGTTCAAGACTTTTTATAATTTCACTGCGGGCAGTCTCATTTGAAATTTCAAAACATTCTTCTGCACTTTTATATCCAAAAATAAAAGCAGTCAAATCATCAATGGAAACCTTACAATCTGCTTTAACACTTTTTCTCTTTTTGCAGACCATTTCCCCGTTCTCAAGGGAATACAAATGGTATAAACCATTATTTTTTTCTAAAATATCATCGCTTATTTCCACAAGCAAATCCACTTGTCCCATGCTTTGCATCGAAGCAAACATTTCTTCAATACGAAGTATTCTTGCCATAATTGCGGGCTTATATGTATCTGCATCAATTAACTGCCACTCAGACAAATCTTCATTCATAATAACTTCCTGCGCTCCCGGCTTTTCATTCTCTTTGACATAAGCAAGAATAGCTTTCAATACACCGTCTTTTTCTATCATAAAAAGGTTTCCGTTTTGTGCGACAAGCTCTTTTTTTAAAATTTTATAATAATGAGAATTACGAAACATGTAACAATCCGAATTCTGCTTTAGCATTTTGTTTGCAAATTCTGCAATCTTTATAAAGTCTGCATCTTTGGCAACTTTAATTTGAAGCGTCCCCTTCTCTTTAATTACTAAATGAAACTCCGCACCATACTTTGCCGCCGCATCCAAATAACGGGGCGGAAGCACAGTCTCATTCAATTTCCACACCGGTTTATCGTAAATATATGTAAACTGAAAAGGTGTATAATATGCCGGATTAGCAGGCATTAAAAAGGCAAACGGCTGTCCTTCTTCCCACATAAAATGTAAGGCTTCCTTCATCATATCCGCCATCAGCCCCTGTCTGCGGTATTCTTCTTCTGTTGCCACACCTACAATATAACACACCGGCTCCATTTTATCTGTCAAATAAGGTGCCAAATGCAACATACTGACAATTTGCTCGCCGTCCATTCTGGTAAAAACCAAATTATGCTCCGCTTTATTGGCAAAATAATACTCCGTAAAAGCCTTACTGTCCTCCGCAAAAACTTTTTCCCACAAAGGGCGTATATTATGCACTTCTTTCTCTGCCAGAAAACCTGATTCCATTCTTTCTCCTATCTATTGCTTACTGCAACCGCCACAGTTTTCACAATTGCCATAGGTTACTCCCGGCATCTCATCCGGTGTAGACAAGAGGCAGATTGCCTGTGAACTGATACCATCCTTACTTCCTGTAAAACCTAATCCTTCTTCCGTTGTTGCTTTGATATTTACCTGTGAAATGTCAATTCCCAAAACACCTGCGATATTAGCACGCATGGTATCAATATGCGGACGCATCTTAGGTGCCTGAGCAATAATGGTTGCATCGATATTCTCAATAAAATATAAGTTATCATCCAAAATTTCTTTTACCTTGGCAAGAAGCTTCATACTGTCTGCACCCTTATATTCTTCTGCAGTATCAGGAAAATGCTTTCCTATATCACCTAATGCGGCTGCGCCCAGCAGAGCATCCATAATCGCATGTACCAAAACATCCGCATCCGAATGTCCAAGTAAACCTGTTTCGTGGGGAATTTTTACTCCACCGATAATCAAATCTCTTCCTTCCACCAAACGATGTACATCATAACCCATTCCTATTCTCATGGTATATCCTCCCGTTTTACTTTCCATGTCCGTGACAATCATCATTATATTTTAATCATCATCTATGTTTCTGCCAAATCCTTAATCACTTCTCCTGCAATCATAAGCCCTGCCACAGAAGGCACAAATGCCACAGAACCGGGCGTAGCCCTTCTTCCTTCCTGTGGCGCTATATCTGCTTGAGGCTTCAATGCTTCTTCCTTAGAATATAAAACCTTAAGTTTTTTAATACCGCGTTGCTTTAATTCGCGACGCATCACTTTAGCCAAAGGGCAAACTGAAGTTTTATAAATATCCGCAATTTCAAAAGCTCCCGGATTTAACTTATTTCCGGCCCCCATGCAACTGATAATCGGTACACCTGCATCATTTGCCGCTTCCACCAATGCAAGCTTTGCTGTTACCGTATCCACCGCATCCACCACATAATCATACTTGGTAAAATCAAATTCCGAAGCATTTTCCGGCAAAAAGAAACATCTTCGCTCTTCTACCAGGATATCCGGATTGATGTCCAAAGCCCTCTCCTTCATCACCTCGGTTTTGAATCTGCCAATAGTTTTGGTTGTAGCAATAATCTGTCGGTTAATATTACTTTCCGATACTGTATCACTGTCTACTAAAGTAATTTTACCGATTCCGCTTCGCACTAACGCTTCCGCAGTATATCCGCCTACACCGCCAATACCAAAGACTGCCACATGGGCTTTTTTTAATTGTTCCATCGCATCCGCCCCAAGAAGCATCCTGGTACGGCTAAATCTTTCGCTCATCTGTTATCCTCTTCAAATCAGGCTTTACATTTGTTTACATAACTTCGTGATTATAGTAAACTATTATTCCTGTGAAAACATCGGAGTTGACAAATATCTGTCGCCGGAATCCGGTAACAATGCAACTATTACTTTTCCTTTGTTTTCTTCTCTGGCAGCAAGAATTTCAGCCGCCTTCAATGCCGCACCGGATGTAATTCCCACCAGAACTCCCTCCGTCACAGCAAATCGCTTTCCTTCCGCAAAGGCATCCTCATTTTCAATACAAATAATCTCATCATAGATTTCCGTATTCAATACTTCCGGCACAAAATTTGCACCGATTCCCTGCAATTTATGCGCACCGGCTTTACCTTTAGATAAAAGCGGACTTCCGGCCGGTTCCACCGCTACGATTTTTATATTGGAATTTTGAGCTTTTAAATACTCACCAACGCCGGTAATCGTTCCGCCGGTACCTACACCTGCTACAAATATATCTATTTTACCTTCTGTCTGTTCCCAGATTTCAGGTCCTGTAGTTTGTCTGTGCGCTTCAGCATTGGCAGGATTTTCAAACTGTCCGAGAATCACTGCCCCGGGAATACTGTCTCTTAGCTCCTCAGCTTTTGCAACGGCACCTGCCATACCCTTAACACCTTCCGTAAGTACAAGCTGCGCGCCATAAGCTCCAAGAAGATTTCTTCTCTCCACACTCATGGTATCCGGCAATGTCAAAATAGTCTTATATCCCTTAATGGCCGCTACTGCTGCCAAGCCGATGCCTGTATTTCCGCTGGTCGGCTCAATGATTGTCGCACCCGGTTTTAAAATCCCTTTATTTTCAGCATCTTCAATCATCGAAAGAGCAACTCTGTCCTTTACACTGCCTGCAGGATTGAGATATTCCATTTTTGCAAGTAAAGTAATATCGCAAATTCCTGCTGCTGCCTTATATCTGTCCACACACATAAGTGGTGTGTTTCCCACTAATTCTATTGCACTGTTTACAATATTCTTCATATCCTTCACTCCATATTTCTTCGACTTATATTTTGTATAAGGACGTAAGAATCCATAATATTATATCATCTTACAGAATTCTTCCGCCACCAAGCACCGTGTCCCCGTCATAAAAAACCACCGACTGCCCCGTCGTAATTCCTCTCTGGGGTTCTTCAAATGTCACTCTGACTTTACCATTATCAAGACACTCCACTACAGCATCGGCTTCCTTCTGCTTATAGCGTGCTTTTGCCTTACAGTGTACAGTTTTTCCCTTTTCCGGCTCTACTATCCAATTAACATCCTCCGCTTCCAAAACAGAACTGAACAATTCATCATTCCTACACAAAACCACTTCATTGGTATCCATACGTTTCTCATATACGTACATTGGTTCCTGCAATGAAAGACCTAAGCCTTTACGTTGTCCTATGGTATATCGAATCATACCTTTATGACGGCCTAACACCTTACCGTCACGACTTACGAAATTGCCTTCTTCAAAAGACTGTCCCGTATATTCTTCAATAAAAGACGCATAATCTCCATCCGGCACAAAACATATATCCTGACTGTCCTTTTTCTTTGCATTTAAAAGACCCAGTTGTTCCGCAATTTCACGAATTTCTTCCTTACTGTATTCTCCCAAAGGAAACTTACAATGAGCCAGCTGTTCCTTAGTCAAATTATATAAAACATAGCTTTGGTCCTTGCTTTCGTCCCTGCCCTTTTTAAGAATATACTGACCACGAAACTCATCATATTCCACACGCACATAATGTCCCGTCACCACATAATCACAGTCTTCTTTTCGCATTTTATCCATAAGGCGGCCAAACTTCATATAACGGTTACACTCCACACAGGGATTAGGCGTTCCGCCCACAATATAGGTATTAACAAAACGACAGATTACTTCATCCTTAAAATCTTCGCGGTAATCGTAGGCACGAAACGGAATATCAAAATGCTTCGCCACAGCCTCGGCATCTTTTACCGCACTACTGCTGCCACAGGTTGTATCTTCTGCTTTGTTTTCACATTGAGTACCTTCATATAAGCACATGGTAGCACCTATGCAATCATATCCGGCCTTCTGCATTAAATGCACTGCCACGGAAGAATCTACACCTCCGCTCATAGCAATCAACGCTCTTTTTTTATCACTCATAAGAATCACCGATTCCAATCTTTTTTATCTTATTTAAACAATTTTATTTTCTCTCAGTCCTTAATAATTCATATACAATCTTCTGCTCATCTCTTCGCGTAATTTTGGTCTTGCCGCAATAATCAATAACAGTGTTGCAATAGCAAGCAACAATGGTGCACAACATAACGACCAAATTAAATACACTTTTCCAACAATAAAAATATCCAGCAAAAACTCAATCAAAATCAACAGAAAACACACAAACAATAAACTAATGCCACCGGCTCTAAAATAGTTTCTCCTTTTTTTACGAAGAAAAATAACCATACAAAAAGTATAAATGCTTGTCAGAACGTGTAGCGGCAGGAAAAACTCAAAATACCACAATTCTCCGCCTGTTATCCATGCAATCATAAAAATATACAGCGCCAGTGCCACAAGGTCGATCATTGTAGCAATATAAGGCGATTTTATCTTCGTCAATACCGGCAGAGCAAAACACACCAACAACCCGAATGCCCCGATGGCATATAAAGACCAGCTCAAACTAAATGAAATTAAAAAATCGCATAAAGTCTGTACCACTACACCTACCGCAATAACCACCAAAATGATTTGAGAAAGATATTTTAAATTGATTTTTCGTCTCGGATAATCTTCGTAACGATGGGAATACACTGCCTCTTTCTTAGCTTCCCCTGTTATATTTGGATTTATTACCACAGTATTGCATAGTGGACATTTTTCTTCAGATGCGGCAAGCTTTACACCGCAGTTTACGCAATATGACATTATAATACTCCTTTTATTAAACACCTCTGCTTTTATCTAACATACAGCTGTAAGTTTACATAACTTTCTTTTGTTTCATCATGCCTGATTACTCTCAATCTCTACAGGAATCCCCATCTCCACAAGCTTTGTATAAAAAAGACGTTCAATCTCGGCCTCCTTAATTTTACGGGTAAAAGTAACAGACATGGTATCTAAATAACTTACCCCCATACAACTTGTTACCCGACCGAAATTTTTACCTGCTACAGCTTGGATACCTTTTACATATTCTGACATTTTCGGCGGCAATACCATATTCCCAAGATTCGACATAGTACAGGTGGACTTGATTTCACCACCCATATAATTTCCAAGAATCACAAACGGTTTCTTGATAAACATAGGGATGACCTTATATACCTTCAACTGATAACTGGCAATATTGCCTGCTATCAGGTTGTTTAATCGCTTCTCTGTAATATTAAGAGCCATACCATGCTTTACCTGCTCCACAATCTCTGAAAAAGAATAATGTCCCAAAGCACGATCCAGACCGATATTAATATTTGCAAAAAAATTACTCACGGTTTTAGAAGGATAAAACTTGCGCAAATCCACGGGAATATTAATAACAATGGGCATCTGACGGATTTTACGTTTCTTTTCTTTCTCTTGAATATCCTGAAAAGCATCCATCAGAACCGCCGTCAAAAAAGCGGTTACGGTACAGTTATACTCTTTCGACTTGGCCTTTACTGCCTCCACAGGCATATGCCCCGTCACAATATTTAAATAGCCCTCGTTTTCTTTGCTTCCCTTTGCCTGATAAGCCTTGGGGCTCTTTCTCTTAAACTTCTGTCGTCTTGCCACCTTACTGTAGGAATCTTCATATTCTTCCGGTTTGGGTTCCTCGTCAGGATTCAGAATCCATCGGCTCTCCTCTATCTCATAGCCATATTTCTGATGAAGATATTCTGCTACCAAAGTCATCATAAAAGTCATTCCGCCGGTACCATCTGCCAAGGCGTGAAATACTTCCAAGGAAATTCTTTTACCGAAATAACGGACACGGAACAGGAAGTGTTTGTTTAGCTTCCAGCTTCTTCGCACCATAGGATTACGCACGTCCTCTTCTACTTCCGGCTTATCCTTGGCAAGTTCCAGATAATTCCAGAACAAACCATAACGGAGTTTCAAGGCAAAGGAAGGAATTCTTTTTAAAACTACCTGTAATGCGTTATCCAGAACCACAGGGTCAATTTCTTCTTCCAATTCCACTGACAGTCGAAAAATATGCGCAAATTTTTTGGTAGTAACCATGGTACAAAAATTTGCCGTATTGTCCGGTTTCAACCATTCCAAATGCTTGGTATTTTTAGAATGCATACTTTTCCTCCTGTCGTGATTATTTCTATGAATTCGCCAAAAATCTTTTTATGACTCTTTTAAGTGCACATAGATAATAAAATTATACACAAAAAAAGATTTTATCACAATAGAAAAAAGGTACTTTCCGTATATCGGAAGTACCTTTATAAAAGTAGCGAGAGGGGGATTCGGGTCTACGCTTCGCTCCGGTCGGCGCAAAGCCGAGGTCCCCCGGACCTCGTGCGCCCTCTCCACCACGACCTGGTGTCGATGGTTCACATTCTTCCTGTACGACAAAAAAAGGAATCCATTTGGATTCCTTTTCTTGTCGTAGCGAGAGGGGGATTCGAACCCTCGACACCACGGGTATGAACCGTGTGCTCTAGCCAACTGAGCTATCTCGCCATATGGTAGTCGCAAAAAGTATGAGTGGAACCTACAGGGCTCGAACCTGTGACCCTCTGCTTGTAAGGCAGATGCTCTCCCAGCTGAGCTAAGATTCCATATTGCCTTTTTGCGACTGCCTTATTAATATACAAAAAACGCGGACAAGTGTCAAGCATTTTTTGAAAAATATTTCTTACATTCTTTCAGGTGCACTGAAACCAAGTACATCCATACAGCTTTCTGCCACATCTTTGGTAAGACTCAAGAGAGCAATCCAGCCTGCTTTCTTTGCCTCGTCTTCTTCGGAAAGAATCTTTGTCTCATGATAAAAGCTGTTAAATGCATTTGCCAAATCATAAAGGTATGCACAGATTTTATGGGGTGCAATTTCTTCATAAGCACTTTCCATCACGCTGTTAAACAATACCAACTGCATCATTAAGTTCTTTTCGGAAGTATTGCTGTAATTCTTACAAGCCAAACCTTCCAATGAACCACCATTTTCTGCATAGCGTTTCAAGATAGACTTAATACGTACTACTGTGTAAAGCAAATAGGGGCCGGTATCACCTTCAAAGGAAGTAAAGCGGTCAATATCAAAAACATAGTCCTTGCTTGCCTGATTTGATAAATCGCCATATTTTAAGGCAGATAACGCAATAACCTTAGAGGTCTCTTCCGCCTCCTTCGCTTCCATTTCACGGCCGGAAAGAATTTTCTTAAGCATTTCCTCGTTGATATCCGCAATCAGGTGCTCTAAGCGCATAACGCCACCCTGACGGGTTTTAAAAGGCTTTCCGTCCTTACCGTTCATAGTACCGAAGCCTAAGAACTTCAATGAAGTATTCTCATCTACCAATTTAGTCTTTCTTGCACAACGGAATACCTGTTCAAAATACAAATCCTGACGCTTATCTACCACGTAAATAATTTCATCGGGCTTATACTCCCTCATACGCACCATAATAGTCGCAAGGTCTGTAGTATTGTAAAGTGCTGCCCCGTCAGATTTTAAAATCATACAAGGAGGAATTTCCTTGGTGTCGGTTTCTTCTTTTACATCTACTACCAAAGCGCCTTCGCTCTCATGGGCATAGCCTTCCTTTTTCATATAATCTACCATTTCCGGAATTACATCATGAACATCAGACTCGCCCTTCCATAAATCGAATTCTACGGAAAGATTCTCATAATTCTTTTTCAAGTCGGTTACGGATACATTCAAAATATGCTTCCAAAGAGCACGATACCCTCTTACACCATTCTGAAGCTTAAAGGTATTCTGCATCGCTTCTTCTTTGTATGCAGCATCTTCCTTAGACTTACCGCTGGCTGTAGGATAAATTTCTTCCAATTCAGAGATAGTAAAAGGTGCTTCTTCGGGATATTCTCCCTCATAACTTTCATCAAAATAAACCAAATCCGGCTGACGTAATTTTAACTCTGTAATAATAAGCCCCATCTGTAAGCCCCAGTCTCCCAGATGAATATCACCGATAACATTATGTCCCATATATCTTGCAATACGCTTAATACTCTCACCGATAACCGCAGAACGCAAATGACCTACATGAAGAGGCTTTGCTACATTAGGTCCACCATAATCAATCATGATTTTTTTAGGCTGTGCCGGTGCTTCTACTCCAAATTTATCCGAAGATGCCATATCGTTTAAGTACTTCTGAATCATTTCAGCACTGACATTTAAGTTAAGAAATCCGGGAGGTACTACTTCCGCCTTTTCGAACACCTCTGAACTTTTAAGAAATTCTGCCACTTCATTAGCAATCATAACAGGGGCTTTTTTATACTTCTTTGCTCCTGCCATTGCACCGTTACACTGGTACTCACAAAGATCCGGTCTGTTAGAAATCGTTACTCTTCCCAACTCCTTCTCGTAACCGGCCTGTTCAAAAGCCTTCCCTACTTCATTTGATAACAAGTCCAAAAACTTTTTCATTTTACTTTGTTCCTCCGTTTCCGCATTTGCGGTGTTTTTTATAAAATTATTTACTCTGCATTCTTCTGCTTCTGCAATTCTCTCTCCGCCTTGGAAAAAGCACAACCGCAATAATCCTGTCGGTATAAATCATATTTTTTTGAAAGTTCAATACTTTGCTTATAGCCATTCTTCTTTTTAAAATCCGACATAAGATATGATACATTATATTCCTCTGCCAGAGCCAGTCCCAATTCATTTAAAACCGTAGCGTTTTTAAGGGGGCTTACCGTTAATGTAGTAGCAAAATAATCAAACCCGTCCTTCCTTGCAAGCAACGCTGTTGCTTCCAAACGCTGTCGGAAGCATAATTTACATCGCTCACCGCCTTCCGGAAAGGATTCATATCCTTTTACCGTTTCCAGAAAACTCTTTGGTTCGTAATCACCTTCTATGCATTGGATTTGATAACCGTCATTTTCCTTATTCAACTCTGCAATCAAACGTTTCTGTTCTTCTACCCGCTTATAATATTCCTCATCTGCAGTAATATTTGGATTGAAATAAAAAACCGTCACCTTAAAATACTGTCTTAAATATGTTAAGACATAACTGCTACAGGGTGCGCAACAGCTGTGTAATAATACACTCTTCCCATGCTCACTTTCCCTTGCCAGTATTTTTTCAAGTTCTGACTGATAATTCATACCTACGCTTCCTCAATATCTTACTACGAAATATTCTCTGCCTGATTCCTTTTTATTGACGCTATCTTTTACTGATATTAGTTTTAGGTCTGCAGTACTTGTCTAAAAATTCATCCATAGGTATGGGTTTATCATAATAATAACCCTGTACCATAGTACAACCTAATTCACGCAAAGTTATAATCTGCTCTTTCGTTTCCACACCTTCGCAAATAACCTTAATATTTAGACCTTTTGCCATTTCAATAATTTTTTGCATAATAACGATGGATGACTTAGACGCAACCGATTCACTCACAAATTCCCGGTCAATCTTTAATACGTCAAACGGAATATCCCTTAAAATATTTAAAGATGAATAACCGGAACCAAAATCATCCATAGCCAGGCTTAAACCCAACTTCTTTAACTGATTTACCACTTCTATCATCTTGTTCTTTTCATCAAAAAATACAGTTTCCGTAATTTCTATTTGCAAATGCTCTACATCAATGTTAAATCGAGAAATAACCTTTTCCACATTTTTAACATAATCCGGATTATTGATTAATATTCTGGACTGGTTTACGGAAATAGGTACAAGAACGTACTTGTCCTCGAGCTCTATTTCACGAATTCTCTTACATAACTTCTCCAACATATGAAAGTCCAGTTTTTCAATAAATCCGTTTGTTTCAAATAACGGAATAAAATCTGAAGGATATATCATGGAACCATCATCTTTTATCCAACGCACCAGTGCTTCCGCACCCACGAGACGGTCATTTACAATATCCCACTTCGGCTGCAAAAAAATCTTAAATTCATCATTAACTATAGCCGGCTGCATTTGTGATTCAATAGCATCCACTTTTTTCATATTGGATACAATTTTCTCGGAATACATAGCTTCCTGAACCTTTTCGGTTCCGCTTAACGACTTTCTTGCCGCGTTAGCATGGTCAATCATAATATCAATATTGTAATCATCTTTTCGCACCTGATATACGCCGGTACGAAGTCTGATAGGATACCTGACACCATTGGTTCTTGCTGCTTCCCCGATGGCTTTCATATAACTTTGATAATTCTGCTTTGTATCTGTGTTATTAATAATCAATGCCAGAAAATGATCGGAATTGATACGTACACATAATTCATTTTTACTGTAAATGCGCATAAACTCCTGCACACAGGCTTTCAAAATCAAATCCGCTTTATCATGCCCATAAGCTTCATTAATATATCTGAAATTCAAAATATCAAAACGATATATCAAAAAAGGTGTTTCTCTGTTCTGATTAATAATTTCTGCCGCCTTTTTACGGAAAAAGTTTAAGTTTTTACCTCCGGTAACACTATCTTCAAATGCCAACCTCTCTACCGTTCGACGTGCCACTCTTCCCGAATTCCATACAAATCCTATGGTTACCAGCATAATTATCAAAATAATGGTCCATAACAAAAAACTTCTGAAAAGTACCGGTTGCACCATTTCATAAACTGCATCCTCATGGAAAACAACCATCAGATACCTGTCTCTGGTTCCGTTTATCTCTTCATAAGCCACAAAGACATTCCTGCCTGCAGATGATACAAATTCCATATTTCCTTCCTGTTGCGAAGGAATTTCACTACGCATCTGATTAATCTGGGATTCACTATGGTTGCTACCATTACTATATTCTTTTAATGCCTCATAAAAATTATCACCCAGTCCTAATTCTTTTACATAGTTACTGTCCGTCGTGATGACAGTTCCCTTTTTATCAACAAGACTGCAAATACCCAATTCACAAAGATAATCGAAACATTCATCTTTAAATAAGTCGTTATTATCCCTTCGACTCATAAGAAAACCGGGTTCATCATACTCTTTCAACTGCAAGCGGCAGATTCCTATCCAATAGGACTCTTTTTCACCTTTTACATTATTTCCTTCTTGGGTAATACAAATAAAATCATTCTGGAACTCGTACCCATGAATTTCAGACAATTGTTCAAATGCACCGTCTTCTACCGCTGTTCCGTTTGCATAATATGTCATACCATCGGGAGCAGCATAATAAAATTCATACTCATCATATTCATCGGTATATTCTTTTAAAATAGTACTTAACTTCGTATCATCTTCATGAAAAAAAATAGCATCTGCGCACGCTTGCGTTGCAACCATCTGTGCATCCACATCATGATTTATCACTTCAACCGCCACCTGCATATGTCCCAGCAACTCATCCTCTGCCTTCTGCTCATAAATTTTACCGAGACTCACCATATGAATTGCACACGCCAACAAGCAGCCAATCAGGATAAAAAGTCCCGTGGTCAAAATTTTCGCGGTAACCGGATTAAATTTTTTATTCGGACTCATTTTATCCCCCCTTTTTGTGCATACATGGAAAATTATAACACAGAAACACGTATCAAACAACCTTTTTCCCCCTTTTCCTCTACTCCCAATACAAGTCAAAATCACCATCTTAAATACGGATAAACATTGCACAACGAGGAAAAAAATAGTATGATAGTAAGAAGCAAAAAAGACATTTTATGTACGTGGAAAGGAAACAGACAAATGGCATCTAAAACCGAACAGATGAAACAAACAATCCGTAAAGCAATTCATGGTAAAGATAATGTTATCGATACTGTTATTTGTGCCCTGTTGGCAGGCGGACATATATTACTGGAAGATATCCCCGGTGTAGGGAAAACAACCCTTGTTACCGCACTGGCAAAAGTTATGTCTTTGGATTATAAAAGAATTCAGTTTACTCCTGATGTTCTCCCCAGTGATTTAACCGGTTTTACCATGTATGATAAAAATACCGGCAATTTTACCTTTCACGAAGGTGGAATTTATACCAACCTTTTTCTTGCAGACGAAATCAATCGTACCTCTCCCAAAACCCAGTCAGCGCTATTGGAGGTTATGGAAGAAGGACATGTTACCGTAGATGGTGTCACAAGAGATTTACCCCGCCCTTTCCTTGTCATTGCAACACAGAATCCAATCGGTGCTTCCGGAACACAAAAGCTTCCCGATTCACAGCTGGATCGTTTTATGGTCCGTCTTTCCATGGGATATCCCAATCACGAAAGTGCCGTTGATATTTTAAAAGGTGATTCCCATGAAACTATTCGTGAAATGAATGCCGTTCTTGAAAAAGACGATATTCTTTCCATGCAGAAAGAAGTTTTGGAAACACATGTTTCTGAAGCTTTATACGAGTATGCCGTTTCTCTGACAGAAGCGACCCGTAACCCTGAATATTTTACATTAGGATTAAGCCCCAGAGGAAGTATTGCTCTTCTTAAAATGGCTAAAGCCCATGCTTATCTTGCAGACCGTAATTATGTTGTTCCGGAAGATTTTCGCGATGTCTTCGAAGCGGTAGGCAACCATCGTGTGCTTCTATCTACCAAAGCCAAAGCCAGCGGCATGTCCGTATCCGATGCCCTAAAACAGGCTTTTGAAAGCGTTAAACTTCCCAAGGCATAGAAAGGCATAAAACAACATGAAGAAACACTGGTTTAGCATAATAGGATATCTATTGGGTATTTTCCTTGTATGGGCGTGTATTGTAATTTTTCAACAGCCCTTTCTTCTTATGTTTTTATTTCTTATGCTGATTCTGCCAGCCTTAAGTGTCTGGTTCTTTCATTTAGCAGTTTCAAATCTTAAAATAAACGCCTACAGCAAAGTACCTGCTGTAGAAACCGGTAATAATGTGGGCATATTTGTTGAATGTGAAAACAAATCTTTCTTTCCATTATTCCATTGCGAATATGTTTTTACATTACAGAATTTATATAAGCCAAATCCCATACAACATAAGTTATCGACACCTCTGCTTCCCCGTCGGAACAACCGCGTGGAGATTCCTGTGGAAACAGCCGCTTCCGGTATGCTTTCCTTAGAAATTACATCACTGCAGATTTCTGACTATTTATATTTTTTAACGAAAGAAATACCCTTATCTATTAAAGTACAGATTCCTATTCTTCCTTCCTTAACAGAAGTCATCCTTCCTTCTACTGCTCCTGTTGCAGATGGCATGGAGGAATTTACGGAATCGGATAACAAAGGAAATTTATCCTCTGATATTAAAGAAATCCGCGAATATCGTCCCGGTGACAGATTACAGAGAATCCATTGGAAACTTTCTGCTAAGTTAGATGAATTGTTAGTCAAGGAAATGGCTCATACTACCATTCTCTCTCTGATCATTTTGCCGGAATGTAATCGCGAAACAATTGAAGATACCTCACGCATGCTCCGTTCCGTCATGACAGAGCTTTTAAAACGTGAAGAACGTTTTGAAGTATGCCTGTATCATCATACAGCCTGTGAATTTTCATATTTTTTGATTACGGATGAATTCGAAATTACGGAATGTTTAATACATTTCTTTTATTTGCCTCTTTATGACGGCACAAATGAAGCAAAAGAAGCATACTTTGCCTCTTCACAAAAGGCCGCAACCATCCTTCATATTTGCGGCACGGATTTGAAACGATTAGACAGCGAAAACATTATTGGTTGACATAAAAAGGAGAATGCTTATGTTTCCTTTTCTGGAATCCGGAAAAAGAAAAAAAGAATTAGAGCAAAACGGACTATATATCGGTGCGGTTCATAATCCGGACGGTCTGAAACGCTTAGCCATTTGTCTTTTAAGAGGACTTATGGTCTTCTTTGCATGTTACGGAGCAGTTGTCGGTTTAGTGGAAGCTTTTGATATTGCTTATAATCGCAGTATTGTAACTATTTTTTTATTTGTCATATCTTTATTTGCTTCATTCCTCTATTATAACAAACCAATTTTTTATATCGGTTACGTCATTCTCCTAGTGGGCTTTACTTATGAATTGGTTCGTTATTACCGCTATGCAAACAGTGGTTATCAGGCAGTTATAAATATTATTTATGAAGAGTATTCGGACTACTTTAATTTACTAACACTTCGTGAGGCTCACGAATATATTACAGACCGCTATACAACGGTTACCGTTGCTATGATTTTTGTAGGTATCTTACTGGCAATTCTTTTAAATGTAACGATTTCCGGCTATATGAATCTGCTTGAAACCATTTTAATCACTTTTCCGTTTCTTGAGATTGCATTTTATGTTGAAAAGCGTCCTCCTTTGTATTGCGTTATTATGTTACTTGCAGTTTACATCTGTGTCGGTTTACAACAAGCCAGCAAACATTTTAAAATGTCAGTAAAAGGAAAACACACACCTGAATATCTAAGGTTCCGCCGAAAAAAAACTACTACCTATGTTTATCAAAGTTCTGCAAAAGGAACCCTGCAGACGTTATTGTTTTCTTTGATTCTTTCCTCGCTTGTAGGACTTGGCTTTTATACCTCATACTACTCCGAGGTACCCATTCAACCTACCAATGCTATTAAGGAAACCACCGATAATTATGTGAAAATTTTTGTCCAAAGCGGTTTTACAGGTTTGTTAGACCGATACGATTCTACCGGTGGCTTAAGCCATGGACGTTTAGGCGGCGTAAGTTCTATCCGTCCCGATTTTGAAACCGATTTGACAGTCACCTTCGCTCCCTACTCCTATGAAACAGTCTATCTGAAAGGATTTACGGGAAGTTATTATACGAGCAATCAATGGATGGAACATACCTATCTGGATGCATATCCGGAAGCGTTAGAATTGGTTCCCGAAGAAATCGGAATTCCTTTTTCTTCTCAAGATCCTACGATTTCTTCCAGCGCTATGATTTATATGAACAGCGAAACAATTCAAGAATTTGATGCCATGTATCAACCGGATACAGATTCAGCCGGCAAAATGGTAATTGATAATGTAGGTGCAGATTCCGACTTTTATTATCTTCCCTACTATTCTTCCGCCGATGATATGAGTCTTGATTTTGGAAACGCAACCGGCTCTGTAACAGAACCTCCATTAGCAACCATTAATTATTCACCTTATTTAGGACATTATGATGAAAATGTAGAGCCCTTTGATTTACCTCTTTATTATGATTTATATGTCAATGAATTCTGCTTACAAATTCCGGAGGAATTACGCCCGGTATTGGAAGAATATTGTGCCGAACAAAATTTTCCCGGTATTGCATCCTCAGAGTTTACGGATGCCCCCACAGACCCTGAAAATATCAATGCTTATCGTTTGGAAGTGGCACAGACAATTTATAATCACTTTGTAAAAGAATTTGACTATACCATGTCACCGGGTACTACACCTTATCGTCAAGACTTTGTGGAATACTTTTTAACGACACAAAAACGCGGTGTATGTGCTCATTTCGCAGCTTCTGCCACCATGTTGCTTCGTAGCATGGGAATTCCTGCCAGATATGTGGAAGGCTACTGTATCCCTTTATCTGTTATGTCTGACGGACAACCAATCCAGGCAGAATATAACCAATGGTATCAAGGTCCCTCACTGGTCGCTGAAGAAGGTGTATTAAGTGTAGATGTTACCGATGCTCAGGCTCATGCCTGGGTGGAAATCTATCTGGAAGGTTACGGATTCGTTCCTTTTGAAATGACTCCTCCTGATTTTTTGGAAGATAATCCGACTAACTTTAACTTCGGAAATTTATTTGACGGTTTATTTTCAATGGACTTATCCACGGGAAACTTATCCAACAATAACACTGCCGATATTGAATTTGAACGCAACGAATTATCATTGTTTTCTTTCTCCTTCGGCAACTCATTGGCTCCGGTTTTAATTATGATAGGTACTCTGATTGGTATAGGAATTCTGATTGTTATCGGCAACATATTATTAAAACAATACAAACTGTTCAAGTTACTAAAAACAAAAAAATATGCCGACTTAATCTACATCCGTTATGAAGCGTTATGTAAAAAAGTAGCAAAGAAATCAAGCACTTCTCTGATAAATCCTTTGCCGGACGAATTAAGCAGACAAATAGAAAATATGTTATCTGCAACGTCAGATAACCAACAGCATGATAAATATCGCAACGACTTAATTACTTTATTCAACTTAACAGAAAAGGCTTTATATTCTCCGGATGGAATTACTGATGAAGAATATACACTCTATGAAAATCTTTACAAACAGGCAATGCAAATTGTAAAAGAATATAAAGTACCAAAAAATAAAAAATAACTTTAAACCTTTTAATGAACTAAAAAATCCGGGTTCTTGAGATATACTCAATTGCCCGGATTTTATTTTTTCATTTAGATAAGGCCAATACCTTTTTATTTTACATAAAGTACTTCACACCGGATTCAAAGATCTTAAGATCCTGTTCACCGTAAATATTAATTGCCACACCGTCGCCGCGACGTTCAGCATGTGCCATCTTACCGAAACATCTGCCGTCAGGAGATGTAATACCTTCGATAGATGCGTAAGAACCATTGATATTGTATTCTTCATCCATGCTTACGTTACCATCGGGATCAGCATACTGGGTTGCAATCTGCCCGTTAGCGGCCAACTTCTCAATCCACTCTTTAGGAGCTACGAAGCGTCCTTCACCATGGGATGCAGGGCTTGTATATGTCTTACCAACCTCTGCAAGCTGTAACCAGGGTGACTTATTAGAAACAACCTTAGTATAAGCCATCTTAGAGATGTGACGGTTAATAGTGTTGAATGTTAAGGTAGGTGAATCTTCTGTCTGTCCCACAATCTCACCGAAAGGTACAAGACCTAACTTAATGAGAGCCTGGAAACCGTTACAGATACCTAATGCCAAACCGTCTCTTTCATTTAACAGTTTCATAACAGCTTCTTTTAAAGCTTCATTCTGGAATGCAGTCGCAAAGAACTTAGCACTACCATCCGGTTCATCACCTGCTGAGAAACCGCCGGGGAACATAATAATCTGTGCCTTACCGATTTCTTTGACATACATATCAACAGATTCTCTGATATCGCTTGCGCTTAAGTTTCTAAAGATACCTGTTGTTACGGTTGCACCTGCGCGCTCAAATGCTGCAGTACTATCATACTCACAATTGGTTCCGGGCATTACCGGAATGAATACGTGAGGTTTTGCCACCTTATTCTTGCAAATATAAATTTCCTTAGCATTGTATTCAGGAATATCAATTTTAGTATCATCAAAAGTAACACGGCTGGGGAATACCTTCTCCAATTTAGACTTAAAGGAATCTAAAATTTCAGCATGAGAAATTACAATTCCCTTGTAAGAGAAGTCGCCTTCTGTTACGGTACCAACCAATGTATAATCACAGTTAATCTTAGCTACATTCTCAGGAGCAACTTCTACAATAATATTACCCAATTCGTTAGCGAACAATGCAGGTAATTCTAAGGCATCATCCATTGCTACACCAAGACCATTACCAAAGGCCATTTTACTTACTGCAGGTACCAAACCGTAAGCATCCAAAGCATATGCCGATTCTACGATTCCGGCCTGCATCATACCATGAATTGCATCATAAAGTGCCATAACCTTATCGTACTTAGGAACGTCATATTCATCCTTTTCAATAGAGAATTTTACAAGCTTGTTGCCAGCTTTCTTAAGCTCAGGTGTAATGACATCCTGTGCCTTAGCCACATCCACTGCAAAAGATACTAATGTAGGAGGTACGTCAATATCCTGGAAAGTACCTGACATACTGTCTTTACCGCCGATGGAAGGAAGTCCGTAACCCATCTGGGCATCGAAAGCTCCAAGCAATGCTGCAAAAGGCTGGCTCCATCTGTAAGGATCTTCTGTCATACGACGGAAATATTCCTGGAAAGTAAAACGAATCTTCTTGTAATCGCCGCCTGTTGCCACAATCTTTGCCATAGATTCGGTAACTGCATAAACCGCACCATGGTAAGGACTCCAGCTTGAAAGGTAAGGGTTAAAACCATAGCTCATCATAGTTACCGCATCCGACTTACCGCCAAGAACAGGTACCTTAGCTACCATAGTCTGGGTCTCTGTCAACTGATGCTTACCACCATAAGGCATAAGTACTGTGCCTGCACCGATGGACGAGTCAAACATTTCCACAAGTCCCTTCTGAGAACAGGTATTCAAATCATGAACACTTTCCATCCATGCTTTCTTTACATCGTCTTTTGCAACTGCATCTGCTACTGCATCGCAGGCAATTTTATTTAAGTAATTGTCCTTTTCATCCGGCATATCTACAGCTACCTTGGTAGACTGATGTGCACCGTTAGTATCCAGGAATGAACGCTTAATATTAACGATTTCCTTGCCTCGCCATACAAGTACAAGACGCTTCTCTTCTGTTACAGTTGCTACGCAAACTGCCTCTAAGTTTTCTTCTGCAGCATATGCAAGGAATGCATCTACATCCTTAGGATCAACTACTACAGCCATTCTTTCCTGTGATTCGGAAATAGACAATTCTGTACCGTCAAGACCTTCGTACTTCTTAGGTACCTTGTCAAGCTCTACTCTAAGGCCGTCAGCCAATTCACCAATAGCAACGGAAACACCGCCGGCACCGAAGTCATTACACTTCTTAATCAACTTGCTGACTTCTTCTCTACGGAACAATCTCTGGATTTTACGCTCTGTAGGAGGATTACCCTTCTGTACTTCCGCACCGCAGGTCTCGATAGAGGATACTGTGTGTACCTTGGAAGAGCCGGTAGCACCACCGCAACCGTCACGGCCCGTACGACCACCAAGTAAGATGATGATATCACCGGGATCGGAATTTTCACGAATAACGTTACGTCTGGGAGCTGCACCCATAACAGCACCGATTTCCATACGTTTTGCAACGTAGTTAGGATGATAAATTTCCTTTACAAGGCCGGTAGCAAGACCAATCTGGTTACCGTAAGATGAATAACCGCTTGCTGCGCCTTTTACAAGCTTCTTCTGTGAAAGCTTGCCCTGCATGGTTTCTGCGATAGGCACAGTAGGATCTGCTGCACCGGTCACACGCATTGCCTGATATACATAAGAACGTCCTGATAAGGGATCGCGGATTGCACCGCCAAGACAGGTTGCCGCACCACCAAAAGGTTCAATTTCGGTAGGATGGTTGTGTGTCTCATTCTTAAAGCTGATTAACCATTCTTCGGTAATTACGCCCTTGCCATCGTTGTAGTCCACTTCCAAAGGCACTACGATAGAGCAGGCATTGATTTCATCAGACTTCTCCATATCTTCCAATTTGCCGTCTTTCTTAAGCTTACGCATTGCCATAAGGGCAAGGTCCATAAGACAAACGAACTTGTCGGTTCGACCGGCAAAAATTTCCTCTCTGGTTTCAAGATAGTTGTTGTATGTTTTCTCCAAAACAGGCTTATAAAAACCTTCGTCAAACTTCACATCTTCCAACTCGGTAGAGAATGTAGTATGACGGCAGTGATCTGACCAATAGGTATCAAGTACCTTAATTTCAGTCATGGAAGGATTACGCTTTGCATCCTCTTTGAAATGGTCACGGATAAAGCAAAAGTCCGTAAAAGTCATGGCAAGACCAAGGCTGTCATATAACGCCTTCAAATCCGCATCTGACATTGTGATAAAATCATCCATAATTGCAACATCAGCAGGCACGTCAAATTCTGTTACCAAAGTATCAGGTTTCACCATACCTGTTTCTCTGGAATCTACAGGGTTGATACAATATGCCTTAATTCTGTCGAAATCCGCATCGCTTAATTCACCACAGATTAAATATGTGGTTGCAGTCTTAATGATAGGCTCCTCATCCTCTTTTAAGAACTGGATACACTGCACTGCGGAGTCTGCACGCTGGTCGTACTGTCCGGGCAGATATTCTACTGAGAATACACGTCCGTTTGCAGGCACTTCTATTGTCTCTAAGAAAAGCTTGTCAACAGGCGGCTCTGAAAATACAGTCTTGCACGCTCTGTCAAAAATCTCCTCCGATAAATTTTCCACATCATAACGTATAAAAACTCTGACCTCTTCTACACTGTTTAAACCAAGGTAATTCTTAAGGTCTTCTTTTAACTCACTTGCTTTGACTGCAAAGTCAGCCTTTTTCTCAACATAAATACGTTTTACATTTCCCATATAGGTTTATCCTCCAACAAACTATCCTTTGTGCGCATAGTCACACATATTCAATTATATATGGTTTGTGACAAGTTTTCAATGTCGAATGCTGTAAAAAAACTTATTTTTCGTATTTTCGTTTTCTTGTACAAAATTTTCTTTTATCCTAAAAATATTTATGTTATATTTAATAATGTATAATATTTCAGAACGGAGATTTTTATGGACGATAAAAAATTTGCGCTTTTAATTGATGCAGATAACGTATCCTCCAAGTACATTAAGATTATTCTTGATGAACTTGCAAAATACGGTACGGTAACATACAAAAGATTATACGGCGATTTGACAAGAACCAATAATAAAAGCTGGCGCGATGCCCTTTTAAGCCATTCCATCATTCCCATGCAGCAGTTTAATTACACTACGGGAAAAAATTCCACAGACTCTGCCATGATTATTGATGCCATGGACATCCTTTATTCCGGACATGTTGACGGCTTTTGCTTAGCAAGCAGTGACAGTGATTTTACAAGACTCGCCATGAGACTCAGAGAATCGGGCATGACAGTTATCGGCATGGGAGAACGTAAGACTCCTGAAGCATTCCGCGATTCCTGCGAACGTTTCGTATATCTTGATTTACTTGCAGATAATGCTACCGATGAAGAAAATACAGAAGCCAAAGACGAGGAAGCAATCACACCTCTTTCTGCCATTGAAGCAATTATTATTAAAATCATTATGGAAAACGGTATTAACGGCAATTCCATGGATATCGGCGAATTAGGAAGCCGCATTACCAAGTTTTATTCTGCATTTGATATGCGTAACTATGGTTATAATAAATTTTCCAAGTTTTTGGAGCAGTTCCCCTCCATTAAATTGGACTATACCGAAACCACAGTTACCGCACATTTACTGGAATCTGATATTCCTTTGGATGCCATTGAAGCTGAAGTCATTGCCATTTTGGATAAATGCGACAAAAAAACGATGTACTTAAGCCAGTTAAATCAGGTACTTTGCAAAAAATATCCCTCATTTAACATTCATAATTACGGCTATTCACGATTCAGCAAATTACTTTCCGATTTCGAAAGTGTTAAAATCGGAGCCTTTAATAAAACCGTTACTTTAACGGCTCCCCCCAAGGAAGTTACTGTCCCCGCAAAAAAAACAACCTCATCTTCTCCCCGCATCAAAAGCGGAACCAAGAAAGATGCAAAGAAATAACTGTTCTTTAGGATTCATGACAAACAGAAAGCTCTTGAAAGAAATAAAAATTCTTTCAAGAGCTTTAAAAATGCTTACTTTTTATTATATACTATTCTTCAACTGCAATGCGGCTCAATAAGTATGCCATTTCCTGATCGATTTCAGCAGCTTCCACCTCGGTAGTCTGTGCCATAATTTTTAAACCTTCCATGGCATACATCATATTCTTTGCTTCCAATTCAGGATATGCACAAACAAACTCACCGTTCTCAATACCGATTTCAATCAAATTCTTAATAATCTCTGCACCCACTTCAAATTGCTTCTGCAACGTATTATCCAAACTATTGTCTTTATTCTCGAAATAATATTCATAAATTGCCATAATCAGGCTTCCGCCTTTGGCAAGAATATCGGCTTTCTGCGCTTTAAAGAACACCATAAGGATTTCTGCCGCGGTTGCATCTTCTGAAAACTTCTCTTCTAAAGAAGCGTCTGTCTGCTTAGCTTCCAACTGTAATACATCCCTAAAAATTTCTGCCGTATTATTATAATACAAATATAATCCGCCACGGCTGATATCACAGGCTTCTACAATATCCTTCATGGTCACCGTACGAAATCCTTTAGAAACAAATACTTTTCTAGCAGTCTCTAAAATATATAATTTCTTTTGTTCTGACTTACTTCCCATCATTTACTCCTCTGTACTCTCTTGTGCATAGGGAACATCCCAAAATTCAATCAATTCTTTCATCTTGGAAATCAGTGCATAAAAGACACCTGTCTCTACACCTTCCTTCCACATCATACCTTTGGTTCGACCTTTAATGATGTATTTCGAAAGAATCGCTCCAAGCATATCCATATCCTGGATGCGCGCACGGGCAATCATACGAAGCTCATCCTCATAGTTGACCATCCGATACTTGCGATAAATATAATCATAATTACGATTAATAAACTTAGTTTTATCCGCACATTTTACAAATGCTAATAAAGTACCGTCATAAGTAGGAATTCTCATGGTACTATCCGTTGCAGAATCCGGAGTATACTGAGAAACTACATTTTTACCTTGTTTTGCTTCCAGCCACGGAAGATATTTTAATAAAACAGCAACTTCGTCTTTATATTCTGCCACAAATTGTCCGGTAGTTAATTTTTCATTTTCAAACATAGGTTTTCACCCTCCTTAAACATGCCCCTCAATAAAAATATCATACCACACACAGTCAAAAAATCCACTATATTTTTCACACATTTTTACATTTGCAACAATTTCTGCACCTGCACTTTTGCTTCTTCATAGTCGAAATTTTTTATACTGCGTTTTACTTCTTCCAATAACTTTCTTTTATTATCGTCCATCCTAAACGACAACATGGCATTTACCTTCTTTTCTGCTTCCTGTTGCTCAAGCATATCAAGGCTGCCAATCATGGATAAAAGTTGTGCCGTATATTCGCTGGGAGTCAATTCCACATCCTGTACTTTTACGTCTTCTGTCAGAGCTATGCCGTTATCCTGGAATACAAACTTAATATTGGCAAGCAACATCTGATACTGTTCGAATAAATGCTCTGCACCATCTTTTATCACGTCATACTGCTTTTCTCTTGCCGCCATTTCCTGCTTTTTTGCATTTTCGGACAATTCCATGGCACCGATTCCTTTAGCAAGCCCTTTTAATGCATGTGCTTCAAACAGATAATCATCGTATCTCTTTTCGCGCACCTGTTTCTTCATCCGTACAATCTGCTCTTCGCCATCATCATAAATATAACGCAAAATCTGAATATATCGTTGACGGCTGTTTCCGTAATTGGCAATACCTGCATCCACATCCACCTGTGGAATTACAATGGGCTTACCAAGACTGACTTTGGGATTCTTTTTATCTACCAAATGAATAAATTCCGTAGGAAGATGTTTTCTCAATATTTTTTCCAAAACATTAATATCCATGGGTTTTGAAATATAATCCTGAAAACCATTCTCCAAAAACATTTCTCTTGCTCCGCGAATTGCATTGGCCGTCAAAGCAATTACCGGTATACTTCGCACATCTTTATCCGGAAATTCTCTAATTTTTTTGGTAGTTTCAATACCGTCCATAATCGGCATCATCTGATCCATTAAAATCATATGATAATGATTTTTTTTCAATTTTTCCAAACACTCCTGACCGCTGGTGGCTGTGTCCACACGAATCTGATACATGGAAAGAATACCTTGTATCACCTTAATATTTGTCACATTATCATCTACAGCCAACACCTTTGCCATAGGTGCAATGAAGGTTTCATTACTGCTCTTTAATTCCTCTTCTTCCTTCTCTGTTAAAACATTGTAATCGCCGGTAGGTGCATAATCTACGATTCCCTGATAAAAGTAAAATGAAAAAATGCTTCCTTCACCATACGTACTTTTTACAGAAATGGCACCGCCCATACTTTCAATCAAACGCTTTGTAATGGCAAGGCCAAGACCTGTACCCTCAATGGTCTGATTCTTAATCATATCTGCACGCTCGAAACTGTTAAATAGAGTCTTTATATTCTCTTCACTAATGCCGCAACCGGTATCTTCCACAGAAACACGCAACAACGCCAGACCGTTTTGCAATTCCCAGTCCACATTCATTGCTACATATCCGCGCTGGGTATATTTTACTGCATTAGTAAGGATATTGGTAAAGACCTGTCTTACATGGGTCTCATCACCGTGCAATACTTTTGGAAGAGTTTCTTTTACATGGATTTCAAACATAACACCCTTTTCTTCCAACTTAGGTCTTATGGAATCCGTAATATCCTTAATAAGAAATCCCGGCTTGTAATTTACATCATTTACATTCATTTTCCCGGATTCAATTTTAGAAAAATCCAAAATATCATTGATAATGGAAATCAGAATGTTTCCGGCGTTTTTAATGCTGTTTGCATGATTCTCCACCGCTTCAGAAGTATTCTCGCGAAGAATCATCTCCGTGGTACCCATAATGGCATTCATAGGTGTTCTGATTTCGTGGGACATATTGGCAAGGAACATTGTTTTTGCTTTATTTGCTTCTTCTGCCTGCTCTTTCAACTCAAGCAAACGCTTATTATACTCCTGCTCCTCTGTCTTATCGAAAAGCCAAAGATTATACCCCTTTAAGGTATTTTTATCATAAAAGGGAACAACCGATATACTGTACTGTTTACTTCCCAGATGAATTATCTTTTTATTACTGCGATATATCTGATTGATAATACGGCTCTGTTGATTAGGCAGTTTCAACTCCGGTAAAATCTCCAATGCCACATCATTTGCAAATAAAAGATTCTTACCGATATCAATTACAAAAAATCCTTCGTCAATGGTTTGAACTACATCTTCCTTAGCGATTTGAACCGTATCAAAAATACGATATTTAAAAATAATAATTGCTACAATAATTAAGGCTGCAACCAGGATAAACTCCGAATATCTGGCATAGGGATGAATATGAAAATTCTCCATAACAGTACAAAGCCAAAATATAAAAAAGCCTACCGGTAAGAAGATTATAAACTTGGAATTCTTTGTTTTATAGGTAATCTGATTACGAATGGTAATAATAAATGAAGTGAGTAAAAGCGCAAAATGATATACGTACCAAAATATCATAAGTCTACCCGGAGTATACTCCAACTGGTAAAAATAGCCTGTTTTTTGTGCATCATACTGTTCAAAAAACAAATCATGATAATCTAATAACAAAACACCGGTAAGCATCACGGTGTCAATAAGTAAAAGTATTACCGCAATAGATGTATATACCTTAGTATTACATGTACGCATAATTAACAACAACAAAAATGTATAAAGATATGCCACACCGAAATATTGTATTTTGACCGCAACAACCAACTCGCCGCCGGAAGACGCCAGGTCACTCAAAAAGCATCCTATCATGCAAATAAATGAGGATACACAAACAAGACCAAGATATTTCTGATTATCAGAAAATTTCTCATTATACACTAAGAAACATATAATACCTATAATAAGAATACACACAATATGTGCTATAACAATGTAATTCATACACACCACCCCTAACGCTTTTATTATACGAAAAACAGACTAAAGTGTCAAAATATAAGCTTTAAGCTAATATATTGTTAATTTTACGCAAAATAATTATAGATTTTCACCTCTGCAAGTAATATAATTTCATTAAAGTTAGTCAGTGAACGACAAGCATTGATTAACAATTCCGAAAGAATTCCCCTTTTACACAAAACAAAAAGCCGGATGGTATAAGCCATCCGGTTTTTTGTTTGCTTCCGTATCATCATATTTGCCAATAATATTACTTAATTTTACTTTATTCAAAATAATGCTTGCTATTTTATTATGTCTTATGCTATAATAACCCTCGGTGGCGAAAGCAACATAATGAAATAGGGGAATCATACAATGGCAGTATGACGGTCTCCAAAACCGTTCATGGGGGTTCGAATCCCTCTTCCCCTGCTAAAAAACCTTGATACAAGCGTATCAAGGTTTTTCTTTTATGTATATCTGTATCATGACAAAATACTGTCAATCGCATCCGTTACGGAAGATACGTAAATCAAATTCACTCCTTTTACATCCTGTAAGCTGTCTTTGCAACTTGCAGGCACAATACAGGTCTTAAAACCAAGTTTCTTTGCCTCACTGACTCTGGTCTGCATTTGACTTACAGCTCTTACCTCTCCCGACAAACCAACCTCTCCAAATGCCATCACATCTTCTCCGATAGCCCGATTACGGAAGCTGGATACCAAGGCCAATACGATACCCAAATCTATGGCCGGTTCTGTAATACGCATACCTCCTGCAATATTCACATATGCATCACAGTCACCCATGGACATCCCCAGCCTCTTCTCCAATACCGCCATTAAAAGATTTAATCTGTTTAAGTCCGTACCGATTGCCTGACGACGCGGAATGCCGAAATTCGTACGGCATACCAGTGCCTGTATTTCTATAAGAATCGGTCTGGTGCCTTCCACGGAACAGGTGACAATGCAACCGTTCTCCCCTTCAGGTCTGCCGCTTAGCATAAACTCCGAGGGATTCTCTACTTCTACCAATCCCTGCTCTCTCATTTCAAACACACCGATTTCATTGGTAGAACCGAAACGATTCTTTACACCTCTTAAAATGCGGTAAGATGCATGCCTGTCACCCTCGAAATAAAGTACGGTATCCACCATATGCTCTAATACCCTGGGACCGGCCACAGTGCCTTCCTTGGTTACATGACCTACAATAAAAACAGAAATCTCAAGACCTTTGGCAATCTGCATAAGAACTGATGTAGCTTCCCTTACCTGAGAAACGCTCCCCGGTGCAGAACCTACATCCTCAGAATACATGGTCTGGATAGAGTCAATAATCACCACTTCCGGTTTTACTTTCTTTAATACTTCTTCAATGATATCCAGATTGGTCTCACACAGCAATTGAACCTCATCCGTAAACTCTCCGATACGTTCTGCACGCAGTTTAATCTGCTTTAAGGATTCCTCCCCGGAAATATAAAGAACCGAATGTCCGGCACTTCCTAAGAATCTGCATGTCTGTAAAAGAATGGTTGATTTGCCGATACCGGGATCACCGCCTACCAAGGTAAGAGACCCCGGTACAATGCCGCCTCCAAGCACACGATCCAACTCCTTCATGCCGGTAGCAATTCTTTCTTCTTTAGCTGTAGATATTTCAGGCATTTTGCTTAAAACGGCTTCTTTACGTTCCGATGCCCTCATACTTCCCTTACTGCTCACTGTAATTTTCTCTTCCGACATGGTATTCCATTGTCTGCAACCGGGACACTGCCCCATCCATTTTGCAGACTCATAACCGCACTCTTTACAGTAAAAAACTGATTTTTCCTTACCTTTTGCCATTTATACACTCCATACAATGTACGCTACATCAAATGTACATTCCCATTAAATCATCTTTTATTGAAAAAACAACATGCCAATCCGGCATGCTGTTTCTCTTATGTTTAATCTTTATTATTTTTTAATCTGCACCTTTAACTCGGATGCATCTGCCAGTTCTACACTGATATTCATTTTACCGCTGATATTACTCTTAAGCACACCCATGTTCTCATCGCCGATCCAAACTTCATATTCCGTATTTTCAGCCAAACCGATGGTAAGCTGTGCATCATTATCGCCGTCCACGATAAATGAAACACCATCTTCCTTTTCATCAAAATGAGTAACACTGGTTCCGGGAACAGATTCATATAAAAACATACCATTCTTCTCTAACTTTGTCATTGTCTGGAATGTTTTTACCTTGTAAAGGTCTCCGTCATGAGGAAAATCCTCTACCTTTGCTTTGTCTGCCAAAGTATGGTTTCCAAAACTGATTGTTCCGTCCGCTTCTTCACGGAGTAATTCTTCCACTACAGCCATTTGTGTATCCTCCCAATTTATCATAAATGCCCGTCGGGAAATAAGTATTACTTCCTTATTTCCACTCTTTTAGTATACTAAATTTTTCATCTTTTTTCTACTGTTTCAGACAAGTTTCATAAAATAATTTTCATTCATCGTATCTTACATGTTCACACATTAAAATATATTACTTCTTCTGAAAGGTTACCTTTTTATTTTTAATACCTGCAAGCACCTTATCACCTGCCTGAATTCGTCCGCTTAAAAGTTCTTCAGCCAAAGCATCTTCAATCACAGACTGCACAGCACGTTTCAACGGGCGGGCGCCCATCTTGGCATTGCTGTATTCCTTAACCAAATGCTCTTTTAAGGCAGAAGATACCGTGAGTGTAATGTCCATCTGCTCTTTACATCTTGCACTAAGCTTTGAAGTTAATAACTGAATGATTTCCTTCATATTATCGTTATTTAACTGATGGAATACGATAATATCATCAATACGATTAATAAACTCCGGTTTGAAGATACGTTTTACTTCCTCCATTACACCGTCCTTCATCTTTTCGTAATTCTGTTTTTCAGTAGTAGTTCCTGCAAAACCTAAATTCTTAGGGTCCACTATTCGCTGTGCACCTGCATTGGAAGTCATAATCAGAACCGTATTCTTAAAGCTTACCTTCCGCCCTTTGGCATCGGTAATATGACCGTCATCCAATACCTGTAAAAGTACATTAAATACATCAGGATGCGCTTTTTCAATTTCATCAAAAAGCACTACAGAATAGGGATTACGGCGAATCTTTTCACTTAACTGTCCGCCGTCTTCAAAGCCTACATAGCCCGGCGGTGAACCAATCATCTTGGAAACAGAATGCTGCTCCATATACTCTGACATGTCTACACGGATCAAAGAACTTTCCGAGCCGAACAACGCCTCTGCCAAAGCCTTACTAAGCTCAGTTTTACCCACACCGGTCGGACCCAAAAACAGGAAACTGCCTATTGGTCGGTTCGGATCCTGTAAGCCTACGCGACCTCTTCGGATAGCCCTTGCCACTGCACTTACCGCTTCCTGCTGACCAATAACACGTTTATGGAGCACTTTTTCTAATTTTAACAACCGCTCCGATTCCTTTTCTGCAAGCTTCGTTACCGGAATCTTCGTCCATACTGATACAATCTTTTCAATATCTGCTTCCCCGATTTGACAAGCATCCTGCATCAGTTTCTTTTCATAAGCAGCCTCTGCTCTTTGCAACTTTTTAAATAAAACATCCTGCTCTGCCTTAATCTTACCGGCTTCTTCAAAATCAAGTGCCTGTATCGCCTTCTCAATTGCCTCATCAGCCTTAGAAATTTCATCCTGAAGTTTCTGACAGGTCTTCGATACCGCTTTATCTGACAAACGGACACTTGCAGCAGCCTCATCAATCACATCAATGGCCTTATCCGGCAGATTGCGGTCTGAAATATATCGGTCTGCAAGTCTTACCGCAGCTTCAATAGCCTCTTTGGAAATTTTTACCTTATGATATTGCTCATACTTGTGTACTATACCATTTAAAATGTCAATTGCTTCTTCCACCGTGGGTTCTTCCACCGTAACCGTCTGAAAACGACGCTCCAAAGCGGCATCCTTCTCAATATATTTACGATATTCCGTAATGGTAGTAGCTCCGATTAACTGCACCTCTCCTCTTGACAATGCAGGCTTTAAAATACTGGAAGCATCAATAGAACCTTCCGCCCCACCGGCACCTATCATGGTATGAATTTCATCCATAAAAAGAATAATATTGCCATCTTCCATTACTTCACGCATTACGGTTTTAATACGTTCCTCGAATTCGCCCCTGTATTTACTTCCTGCAACCATAGCCGATAAATCCAAGGAAAGAATTCTCTTATTTTTTAAGTTTTCAGGAACATCTCCGTTTACAATACGTGAGGCAAAACCTTCTACAATAGCAGTTTTACCCACACCGGGTTCACCGATTAAACAGGGATTGTTTTTGGTTCTTCTTGAAACAATCTGAATCAGGCGCTGAATCTCATCCTCTCTACCGATAACAGGGTCTAATTTCCCTTTTTTTGCAAGCTCCGTCATATCTCTGGAATATTGAGATAACATATCCGGTGCATTTTTCTTCTTTTTGATATTGCGCTGGCTTAATTTCTCTTTTACAGCATTAGTGTCCTCACCCATAGCAAGAATCACGTCCATATATACTTTCTTAATATTGACTTTCATAATACCAAGCATTTTGCCTGCCATATTATCTCCGTCACGCAATAATGCAATTAGAATATGCTCCGTTCCTGTCTGCCCTCCATGGAAAAATGCTGCCTGATTATGACTGTCATTGATAACACCCAAGGCCCTTGGTGTATATTTATTACCACCTTTCGTTACAGTAGAACTCCCCGGAACACCATATGCTTTCAACAATTCCTGTAATTCCTTCGTCGATACTCCGTTGGCATTTAATACTGCACCTGCCACACCTTCCGCCTCTTTGGCAAGACCATATAAAATATGTTCCGTTCCTATATAATTCTGATGCAATTTTCTCGCAATTTCTTCTGCATGGCGTAAAGCATTTTCTGCTTTTTTTGTAAACTGCTCCTGCATGTTACACTCCTCCATATTCCAAATAAATCTCATCAATTAACGCATGCACTTCCTCCCTGGAAATATTTTTGCATGCACCAACTGCCAATAGCACTCTTAAATCCTTCTTCATCGCTTCCAAAGCCCTGATTTTATCTACATCAATGGCAATGACAGCGCCTTTTCTTCTGTCAACCTTAACAAAGCCCTCCTGCCTTAATACATTATATGCTTTATTAACGGTATGCATATTAATGCCTATTTCTTCTGCCAATTGCCGAACAGAAGGCAAAGCATCCCCCTCACGATAAACCTCCGTTGCAATTCCTATAATAATTTGATTATGCAATTGCATATACAATGCTTCTTCACTGTTAAAATCAATCTGCCAATACATATTATCTCCCCTGTTCATCCGGGCTCTTCTTTTACATTACATATTATTATCACACAAAAAGACACCTGTTATACAAATAATATAACAGATGTCTTTTATTGTCAACTTATGCAAGCCATAAAACCTTTTATAAGTCGATAAAATTCAAATCATCATCGTCGTCTTCGTCAATGTACTTAGATGATCGGGTATTTATCTCAGGCTCAATATCAACCGGGGCATCATTCTCGTCATCGTCGTCTTCATAAATATCATCATCTTCTTCATCTACTTCTACGGTGAAATAGTCAAGAAAACGTTGCGATAATTTTTTCTTTTCCTTCTTTGTTTTCTTTTCTTTGCGCTTTTTATTAGGTTCTTCGTACTCTTCTTCCTCAAAGGCTTCCTCAAAAGAATCCTCTTCCAAAACAGATTCTTCCGGCTCATAAGAAGACTCTGCCGCCTCATCTAAGCTGCCCTCATCTGTAGGTACTGTATAAACCTGCTCCTCATATACTTCCGGAGTTTCCATTTGCACTTCATAAACCATATTTTCTGCCGCAGACACTTCCGGATTAACATCCATGTAGTTCCGGCTTTCTGCTTCAGAAAATTCGTAAGAAACTTCCTCCGGTACTATCTGTGTTGCTATGTTGCCTGTTGCTCCTTCAACCGTAACTTCCTCATCATCTGACAAATCAATAAAATCTTCATCTTCATCATCTACATATACTTCATCTTCATCATCATAATCGTCTTCGTCTTCATAATCATCATCTTCATCATCTCTGTAACCCGCATTTGCAAGCTTGAAACCTAAGATACCAATTACAATAACCAAAACAGCAATTACAGCAATACAAATAATAGCAATTAATTTATAATTTAATCCTTCTTCTGCTTCCGGAACAGCCACATCCTCCTCCGTTAAAAGCCCGGTATAGGAAATATAACTCTTATTCTCGGTATCGTATAAATAGTACTGGGGCTCACCACCATTTACAGAGGCATACATGATATAAAAATTATCTCTGCCCCATACGGTAAACACCTCTTCATTTAACAATAATTCCGTCTGTTCAAAACCTACAGGTAAAATTTCAACAACAGATGCCGGTTCCATGATGGTAAGTACATTTGTATCGGAAGCCACCGGTATCTGCGTATCCTCAGACTCGGAAGGTACTTGACCGGGTTCCTCAGAAGGAATTTCTTCGGTACCTCCTTCCGGCTCATTTCCTTCACCGCCTTCAATTACCGTCACCTCCGGATCCTGCGTAGGAGCCTCAGTAGTAACAAGATCGGAACGAATGAACCCTGTTAATGTAGTTCCGTTGGCATCAAATGAAATCTGATACCATTTATTTCCATCGCTACCTGTCGCTTCTCCGGTAATTGTCACCTTAGAACCGCCCTGAGCGGTAGCCACACGTGCACTGGAGGTACTGGCATCCTGACGGATATTGGCACTGTTTCCTGCAATGTAAACCGTCTTGGCATCAGTAACTGTTACATCTACCGTAACAGTTGCTTTGGTTACAAAATCGGAGCGTACGTAGCCTGTAACCCCTGATTCCGTAGTAATCTTATACCATTTCATATTATCGGTACCTGTGGTTTCTGCCAAAACATCTACTAAATCATCCGTTGACAAGGTTGCTACTGCAGTTGCCGTTGTACTGGCCGATTCACGTACATTTACATTGGAAGCAGTAATTCTTCCCTTTTCGTCCGCATGACTGACAAATGATACACCGTATAATACGGCAATCATGCAAAATACAGTCAAAAGACCTCTCAATGCCCATATTCTCTCTGCAACAAATTTAATGTGTTTTTTCATGTTTGTCTCCTATCCATTGTAAAAATACATGGTTTACATAAAAACTTCACTTAAGCTTCATCAATTGCCTTACCGATATCATGTCTCATATACTTATTTTCAAAAGAAACCCACTCGGTAGCATCATATGCTTTCTGTCTTGCTTCTTTTAAGCTTGTGCCCTTAGCAGTTACTCCTAATACGCGACCACCGTTGGTAACAATCTTACCATCTTCAAACTTACTTCCTGCATGGAAGCAAAAGTAATCATCTTTATTATCGAAATTCTCAAGTCCTTTGATTTCAAATCCCTTTTCATAGCTTAAGGGATATCCGTCAGAAGCTAAAATAACACAAACCGCCGCATTGTCTTCAAATTCCAACTCAATTTTATCCAAAGTCTGGTCGATACACGCTTCCATCACATCAATGATATCATTCTTCATTCTGGACAAAACTACCTGAGCCTCAGGATCACCGAATCTTGCATTGTATTCCAATACTCTGGGTCCGTCAGGAGTTAACATAAGTCCAAAGAAGATAACACCCTTAAATTCTCTGCCTTCTGCTCGCATAGCATCTACGGTTGCCTGATAAATGTACTTACGACAGTATTCATCCACTTCATCAGTATAAAAGGGACTGGGAGAAAAGGTTCCCATACCTCCGGTATTTAAGCCCTGGTCTCCGTCCTTTGCTCTCTTATGGTCCTGTGCAGAAGTCATAACACGAATTGTTTTGCCATCCACAAAGGTTAAAACAGAAACTTCACGTCCTGTCATAAATTCTTCGATAACCATACAGTTACCTGCTGTACCGAATTTTTTATCCAGCATGATTTCTTTAACGCCGTCTACTGCTTCTTCATAAGAATTACAAATCAACACACCCTTACCCAAAGCAAGACCGTCTGCCTTTAATACAATAGGGAATTTAGAATTTTTCAAATATTCAATTGCAGCATCCGCATCTTTGAAATTCTCATACTTCGCTGTAGGAATATTATACTTTTTCATCAAATCCTTAGAAAAAGCCTTGCTCCCTTCCAGAATTGCAGCTGCTTTATTCGGTCCGAACGCTCTCAAACCGGCTATTTCCAATTCATCTACAAGACCGGCAACCAATGGATCATCCGGAGCTACGATGGTAAGGTCAATTTCCTTTTCCTTGGCAAAAGCCACAATTTTATCAAAATCCATTACACCGATAGGTTCACATTCTGCAAGCTTTGCTATACCTGCATTACCGGGTGCACAATAAATCTTGCTTACTCTTTTACTCTTCGCAACACAAGTTGCAATTGCGTGCTCTCTACCGCCGCTTCCCACGATTAAAACTTTCATGTATTTTCCTCCATTTATCCCAGTTTTACTTCACCGTCTGCAATCATGCGAATTGCCTTGGGAAGAATCTCCCACTCAGCCTCTTCCATCACACGAAGCTGTAAGTCCTTGGGTGTATCGCCCTCTTTCACGTATACCGCCTTCTGTAAAATAATCGGACCTGTATCAGTTCCTTCATCCACAAAATGCACGGTAGCACCGGTTACTTTTACACCACGTTCCAAAGCCGCCTCGTGTACCTTCAAACCATAATAACCGGTTCCACAAAAAGAAGGAATCAAAGAAGGGTGAATATTAATAATTCGGTTACGATATTTTATAATCACTTCTTCCGGAATCACAACAAGGAAACCTGCCAAAACAACCAAATCAGGGCTTACTTCATCAATTGCCTGCAAAAAAGCTTTATGAAACTCGTCTCTGGTGGCATAATCTTTGGGAGATACGCAAACACCGGAAACACCTGCTTCTGCCGCTCTCGTCAAAGCATAAGCATTTGCGTTGTTACTGATGACACGGACTATTTCAACATCACCCAGCTCTTTTGCTTTTGCTTTATCTAAAATTGCCTGTAAATTGGTTCCGCCACCGGATACACATACCAATACTTTTAGCATAATGTTACTCCCTTTTCTCCGGCTTCAATTCTACCTACCACATAAGCAGTATCGCCTGCCGTTGCAATAGCAGCCATTGTCTTATCTACATCCGCCGGGTCTACAGCAACAACCATACCAAGACCCATATTATAGGTATTGTACATCATATCGTCTGCAATATTGCCTTTCTTCTGCATAAGCTTAAAAATTGCAGGTACTTCATAGCTGTCCTTCTCTACTATAGCACGAATTCCATCAGGAAGCATTCTGGGAATGTTTTCCTGGAAACCACCGCCTGTAATATGACTGCAACCATGAATTCTTACACCTGCATCTTTTACGGCTTTTAAAGCTTTTACATAAATTCTGGTAGGTGCTAAAAGTGCCTCGCCTAATGTAGTTCCGAGTTCATCATAATAAGTGCTAAGACCTTCTTTGGTTAACTCCTTCTCAAATATCTTTCTTACCAAAGAAAATCCGTTACTATGTACACCGGAAGATGCAATACCGACCAAAACATCACCGGGCTTTATTTCTGCCCCGGTAATAATATCTTTCTTATCAATTACACCAACAGCAAATCCTGCCAAATCGTAATCTTCTTCCGGCATCATTCCCGGATGTTCTGCAGTTTCACCACCGATTAATGCACAGCCTGACTGCTTACAGCCTTCTGCCACACCACTTACAATGGTTGCAATTTTCTCAGGAATATTCTTGCCGCATGCAATATAATCCAAGAAAAATAAAGGTTCTCCGCCTGCACATGCCACGTCATTTACACACATTGCAACCGCATCGATACCGATGGTATCATGCTTGTCCATAATGATTGCTAACTTTACCTTCGTTCCGCATCCGTCAGTACCGGATAAAAGAACCGGTTCTTCCATATCCTTAATGGAACTAAGAGAAAATGCACCGGAAAATCCTCCAAGACCACCTAATACCTCAGGTCTCATAGTGCCTTTAACATGCTCCTTCATTAATTCTACTGATTTGTATCCGGCTTCAATATCAACGCCTGCTGTCTTGTAATCCATTTTGTCTGCCTCCGTTTTATGTGAGATTATTTTCATTTCTCATTAATCTTTTATTTTAACTGGTTTAATTCTTTAAAAAATAATAATCATACCTGACGGATTATTATTTTAATTAGTTTCCTAATTACTTGCTGTAATTACGGAATCCTACTTCCTGTAACTTTGCATCTTTCTTCTGTACGCCTTCTTTCAAAGACTGTGCGTAAGCTTTTACTTTATCTAATAATTCGGGGTTTGAAGTTGCGAGAATCTTTGCCGCAAGAATACCTGCGTTAGCACCACCGTTAATTGCAACGGTTGCCACAGGAATTCCGGAAGGCATCTGTACGATTGAGTACAATGAATCTCTTCCTCCCAAAGATGTTGTATGCATGGGAATACCGATTACAGGCATAGGGAAAATTGCTGCACACATACCGGGCAAATGTGCTGCCATACCTGCTCCTGCGATAATTACCTTAAAACCTTTTTCCTCTGCGGTCTTTGCATATTCAAAAAATACGTCCGGTTCTCTGTGCGCGGAAATAATGGTCATTTCATAAGAAATACCAAACTCCTCCAACATTTCTGCGGCTTTCGCCATTACGGGCATATCTGAATCGCTACCCATTACAATACCAACCTGTGCCACTGTCCTAACCTCCGTTATTGTCATTTTTATTTCTATATCCGTATTTGCACATACGCATACAAGTTTATTCTACTAAAAAGATGCTGTTCGCGCAAGCATTTTACCAAGGAAATATTACGAAATTCAACAAATAACACATCTATCTTTTATATAAAATAAACAATCCCCACAATATACAAAAAGGATAGAGTACATAGACTATCTGCACTCTATCCTTAAATTATCTTTTAGCCAGCAAACCCAAGCATTTCAAAGCAGTTCTGTGCATCCATACCGTTTACGGTAGGCGGCCATTGATTCGTTGTATATAATCTGCAACGTGAACCGTCATTTGTTAACATATCAACATAAGTCATACCGTCAGTTCTTTCAAAGTCATAAATAGTTCCTGCCGGGAAAGCTTTACTTTCACCCAAAAGATTTCCGTTTTCATCAACCAGTTCTGCGGTAATTTCAACCGTAGAAGTGATAGTACCTTCACCCATTATCTCATAAGCACCGGCTTTTTCTACAGGCATACCATCATCACCAACGTAACATTTTGCTATGCACCAAAACGTACTCAACATATCAAAACGCTTTGTTAAACCAAAATCTGCGCTGTTGTTTAAATCCACAATGCCACCATCTACATCACCAACGTATTCCACTGAAGCTTCCGTGATTTTAAATACGGATACTGTCCTGAAATCACTATTCCCCAAACGCTCTACATAAATATAGGTATTACCGTTTGCTTTTACCAGATAAGAAGTTAACTCATAATAATATGCCTCGTGTCTGTAAGTATTACCATTTACGGTTACGTTAAGAGATGAATACATTTCAAATTCTGCTGCATAATCGCCATCTACGTTAATCACATCCATAACACCGTCACTGTTAATATCCGTAAAACCTTCTTCGCCGTACCAGAAAGGCGCAATACGAACTGCATAATCCTGTGTAACGCTTGTGAAATATTCCTTGTTAAAAAGCTCGGGATATTCATTATATGTCAAAACAACCACCTGATTACCATCTGCATAAGAACCGATTTCATAGGCACCAAAATAGAACGTTACACCCTCATAACCCAATGTCCATGTAAATTCAGGAGTAATATCATCAACTTCCTCAGGTGTTAAGTAACTTGCAAGATAATCCTCCAAACTCATACTCCACATATCCTGGACTGTGGTTGCCAAATGAGGATACTGCTCTAACATTTCGGTAGCCAATACATTAGGAAGTGCATTGGTATCAGCAATGACATCCTCAATTGCAAGCTTTCTGCCGGTCTGAGTATCAAAATTCACAGCACTGAAGCCACTCATACCATGGGCTCCGCCACTATACCAATAGTTCGTGGTTACTGCCGACAATGCCTTATCATCCGCTCTGGTAATGTACATCTCGTCTTCACTGACATAAGGTCCATAAAATTCATATCCCTCTGCAACAGCAGCGTCATAATCTTCTCTGGCCCAGCTCTTCAAATCGTTCATGGAAGTAATCCAATTTTGCTCTGTTTCAGTATTGTACTGCGCAACCGCCTCTTCCAATGCCGGATACTCAGGCGCATCCAATTCAAACAAACAACAATTACCATACATTAACGATATCTGGTCAATTTCACTGTCATGCAATTTACCAACCGATACATTCAAATACTGTGACTCCTGCTGAACATCTACTGTATCATTATCCTGACTGCTATCCTGGGAATTTTCAACAGAATCGTTCTGCGATTCGCTCACCTGTTCGTTCTGGCTACCCTGCTCCGTATTCTCACCGAATGTAATCTGTGTATTGCATCCGCACAGACAAAGGGCAGATATTAAAATTGCACTCAATAAAAATTTCTTTTTCATAGGTCTCAACCTCCTTTTACAATGCCATCATAACATAGTATCAAAAGAATACCAAGTGTTTTTTTCAATTTCGTCAATACATATTAGTTTTTAACTACTAAGGCGTTGTTTTTTATGCAAAATGCCCAAAATCAATCTTGAAAAGGTAGATTTAATGCCTCACAACCATCTAAAACAAAGCGCCCTTCTTTGATAACAGCAATACCTGTACCATCCGGACGAACCGCTTCCAAAAGCCCGATTTCATCATAAGGAATGGTAATATCCGTATGACAATTAAAATATGCCTTCTTCGGCTCTGTTTTACGAAGTTTGGAATAAGCATTCTCTTTGGCAATAATCTCTTTACCATCCGGATTATATACCCTTACCTCTTCCTCATGAGAATAACAGGTATCTCCCACTGCAAAATGAGGTCCCATTTTTTCTGCAATCAGAATAGGAAGTTTTGCCGCTATATCGTATTTTTGCGCCATAACATAGGCTGTGGTATTGGTTCCGATGGCAAATTCCCCAATAGGAAGTGTAGGGTGGTGGAATAAAAGGTTCTCTTCGATAAATTTTTTATTCTTCTCTTCCGTATCAAAATTTTCACAACCATACTCTTTTATAATACCATTCTCAAATGTAAGTTCTAAATTACGATACTCATAATCATTTAAAAATACTTTTGAAACATGAAGAACACCTGATGTTCCTTTTAAAACAGGGGATGTAAACACCTCACCCACGGGAATATTTACATCTGCCACGCAATTTTCAAATTTAGTCTGCTTTGCAGCATCATCAAGCTTTACCAATTGGATATTCAAATTGGTTCTGTTGTTTCCACAGCCCCTAATATGCACATATTCTGCCATATCCAAGGTATCAATAAGTGTTTGCTGAATATTTTGATATAAAGTGTAATCTAACGTATTTAACGCGATAACCTCTTCGAAAATCGCTTCAAAATTCTCTCCTATTTCTGCTACCGGAAAAGCAATAATCGTAAAACTTCTCTCTTCTCTTTTGATATAGGTATTGGTAATCATTCCGGCTTGGGCATTATAATCCACTACCAGCTTCTGTTGCTCATCACTGTAACGAGGATTTTCCTCCTTCGGTATCGGTTCAAAAATCTCTTCTCCGAACACTTCCATGCAGGCAGGACCTGCATGTTTAGCAGCCTTTTCTTTAAACTCCTCAAAGGCTGCATTTAAACATTCCAGACGTCTTGTTACCATATGACCGTCAAAGAAAAGCGCCATATCCTCTCTGTGATCATAATCATACTGAGGATTTGCCACTGCACCGTAATAACCGATTTTGCCGGCTGCTTTTCTGGTAAAAATATCTGCACCTGCACGATAAATAACCGGTTTTAAACCCATGACTTCAAAATGCATGATTGCCTTACGAATCACACGCTCGAAGCCCAAACGGTATCTGATATTTACCGTATCCTTCTTTGACAAATCTTTTCCCGCTGCAACAAAACCCTTACGATACCCCTCCGTAAAAGTAAACGCCATTTTATCAATGGTTTCCTCCGATAAAGAATGAATAAATTTAGCTGTTTTTAGTTCATTCTCTGTTACTCTTTCCCCGTAAGCATATAAATAGCGTAAATCTTTATATTCATTATTCATGATAATATTTACGGCAAAAGTCAGTTCACTGTCTACCTGCTCGCGAACTCTACGTTCAGTTTCCACATCAGAGTAATCGCTAATATACCAATACATAATTTCTCTGATTTCCTCTGCTGAAGGCTTAACCTTATCCTCACTTATCTTGCAGTCAAATAACATATACAATTCCAGAAATAACTCCAGACGAAGCGTAATTTCTGTAATATTTCTCTCATATACAAAAGGGATAATGCTTCGCATCTCCGCATAAAAAGCACTGCACAAACTGCCATTTTCTTTTCCGAGCATTTTCACTGCATATGCCGGATTTGCATAGCTGTTTTCATAATTTTCACCTAAAACATCTTCGTATAAAGCATCATTTTTTGCTTGCAGTTCTTCTATAGTTGCATCTTCCATACCATTCTTTTCCAGCCATTGAAGCTGTTCTGCACACATGCAAATAAATTCAGCTATACGACAAAAAAAGGGCTGATACTCCATCAGACCCTTGTCTTCCTTCTGAATCTGCGTAATTCTTAACATTGCCAATTCAAAACGTTCTCTCATAGACTATAACCCTTCTTTGCTTTACTTTTACATAATCCCGAGTACGAGTATATATATTAAAAATGCCAACATCAATCCATTCAATATGATCCCGGTATTGGCAAAGATATAATACATATCTTTTTCCAATCTGGTTTTAATGCCAAGTCCCATACCTATACCCGAAAATATCAAAGCAAGTATGGAAGTCATTCCATAGCTCACCCTGGCCTCTCCCTGATTTCGGAATGTCATAATTACTGCCAACAACATAAAAAATAATGACACAATACCTAATATCGTTGACATTACACTCCATGGAGAAATTTGTTTTATTGTAAATTTATATGGTTTTCTTCTTCTCATTTTGCTCCATACTGCTCATAATATGCATCAATTGCTGCTTTTAAGGTGTCGTCAATATAAATTTCTCCCTTATAAGGCTTATTATACAGATGTTCCACCACATCACTCATATCAACAATCGCTGCAGTATTAAACCCATAAGTTTCCTTGATTTCGTCCAATGCACACTTGTCGGAGTTCAAACCTTTTTCCATACGATTTAAAGAAACCATCAAACCAACGATTTCCACATCTGCCGCTCCTTTTACTTTGGGTACGGTCTCTTCCATAGACTTGCCGGAAGTTGTAACATCTTCAATCATGATAACTCTGTCGCCATCCTGTAATTTACTGCCAAGGAAGCTTCCCTTATCCGCACCGTGATCCTTCTCTTCCTTACGGTCTGAACAGTAACGAACTTCTTTACCATATAACTTGCTGTAAGCAATTGCTGTTACGACACTGATAGGAATTCCCTTGTAAGCCGGTCCAAATAATACATCAAAATCATCTCCATAGGTATCGTGAATTGCCTTAGCATAATATTCTCCAAGCCCCATCAACTGGCTTCCTGTTACATATCCACCGGCATTCATAAAAAACGGTGACTTACGACCACTCTTCAATGTGAAATCGCCGAATTTTAATACTTTACAATCTACCATAAATTCTATGAACTCTTTTTTGTACTGTTCCATTTTCTCTTAAATCCTCCTATTTTCAAGACATTCTGCTTTTTGATTTTGTTATAAACCTACAATACGGCTTTTCTATTTCATCAAAAACGTTCAAACATTATTGCTTTTCTCACATTTTCTGCAGCCTCCGGTAAATACTCCGCAAAATTTGCATCACATGGTTGCATAAAGAGGAGAAACGTAATTAATATCGAAATTACAGAAAAAATACACACTAAAGATATTGTTGTTTCTTTATTACCTACAGTCTTAATTCTGTAACCGATTGCTAAGAATGCCAAAATACCCACAATATAATATGCATCTAATCTATATCTTTCACATAATCCCGGTGCCCAAAACGAATCAACCAAAGTTATAATTACCGGTACCAATGCAGTAAACCATACCATCATCTTAATACCGTCATTTTTAACCGCTTCCCTAACTTTATCCTGAACAAGATACAAAACCATCAACCACATCAGCGGATATGTGACTAAAAATCCACCATAATTAAAATAGGGAAAAGTATTGCTGATTGGTGCTGTATACAAAAAATTATAGTTTAACCCTGACAGTAATGAAGCTACATCCAAATTATCCCAAAAGCTTGTATATACAGTTTGATCTGCCGATGTAAGCTGATAAGCCTGCCCAAACTCAAAAGGATTTTCAAATCTTAAATAATTATACAACATAAGCAATGCACCTACTATAACGTAGGGGATTGCTATAATTATAAACTTACTTACGAGATGCTTTCCTTTATTATTCTTTGCATAATAAATAGCAAGCGGAATAGCAAGAAGATTCCCCAAAGCGGCCGGCGGACGACATCCAAAAGCAAGTGCTCCTGCTAAAGCACCAAGTGTTGCAAGACTCACTTGCCATATAGTTTTTTTAGCATACATAACTGCACAAAAATAAAAGAGAATACTCCAAAGCATGAAGCAAACCCCACCGGAAATTGCCGTACAATAAAGTGCCGGAGCCTGAACGCAATATCCTAGAGTTATCAAACAAATTGCAGAAGTAACCAAAATATAAACACAAAGCGGAAGCTTTGAAAAATATTTTTTTGCTATCAGATAGAACAATATGAAAAAAGCAATTATAGCCATCATAACAAAAAACTGGGTTGCATGAAATGTTACAAGCGTTTTTCCCGTTATCAATTTAAAAGGAATAAAAAGTAAAAAAACAGGCACAACACCAAAATACATATAATAATGGCCATTATAAAATGCATGATCCCAATGATATATTACTTCATTATCGATTCTCTCCTGCCAGCTATATGGATTATCCATAGTAAGTAATTTGGGGTCTATATCATCATAATCAATATAAATATGCCCATTCAGCATGGAATCTGCAAGTAGCTCATACTGGTTTCTGTGCATCGGAATGCGACCATTCCAGAAAGGAGCAAGTTCCATGGGGAGAATACACAGCAGAATAAGCAAAATACAAACAACAACTATAACCGCTTTCTCTTTTGCTCCGGCTGTTTCAATAGTAGTAGTTCTTAAGATTGATTTTTTATTGCAAATAATGAGTAAATATATAAAAATTCCCCAAAATGAAACACTCGTCAGATAATCAATTTTAAAAACAAAAGATATTACCGCAAATAGTGCAAAGACAACAGTTACTATAGACAGAGTTTTATAACTTTTTAACATTTTACACCTCTTACAATATAGACAAAGTTATTTTGTACCTAATGCTCCTGCAATATCTTCTCTCATATCAATAACAGCCTGACGTGCAGCATCAGCATAACCTGCTTCACCAAAAGATGCATACTTCTCGCTCTGGTAAGCCGCAATAATACCTCTTGATGAGTTAACAATTGCGCCAAGACCATCTTTATTGAAGAAGTGTACTAAATCAGCACCCTTACCACCCTGCGCACCGTAACCGGGTACTAAAATATAAGACTTGGGCATAATATCTCTAAGAATCTTACCCATTTCAGGATAGGTGGCACCTACAACGGCACCCACATAACTGTAGCCGTTGTTTCCCATACAGTCAGCACCCCATTCATCAACCTTCTGACCAACCCATTCATACAAAGGCTTACCGTCAATCAAACGATCCTGGAATTCACCGCTACTGGGGTTCGATGTCTTAACTAAGATAAAAATACCTTTCTTTTCTTCCTTACATACATCAATGAAAGGCTTTACACCATCTGAACCAAGATAAGGATTTACGGTTGCAAAATCTTCGTCAAAAGGAGCATACGTGTTATTACCAATAGTAATTTTACCTAAATGTCCGGTTGCATAAGCACTGGAAGTAGAACCAATATCACCTCTCTTAATATCACCGATAATCACAAGGTCTTTCTCTTTACAGTAATCTAAAGTCTTCTTATAAGCAATCAAACCTTCCACACCAAACTGCTCATACATGGCAATCTGAGGCTTTACTGCAGGAATCAAATCATAAATAGCATCAATAAGTCCTTTATTGTACTGCCAAATTGCCTCTGCCGCACCCTGTAAAGTCTCCCCATATTCGGCAAAAGCGTTCTTCTTAATACTTTCGGGAATAAACTTCATCATAGGGTCAAGACCAACTACGATGGGGGCATTGGTTTTCTGAATTTTGTCGGTTAATTTTTGAATCATAATCGATTTCCTTTCTTATCTTAAATAAAGAATGTGTTTTGCACATTCTTACGTGCGCGAGCGATATTGCGTAGCAATAAATTTCCATTTCACGAGCTGCGCATTATATTTTGCTTTATAGGTATTTCCTATGAAGTAAAAAGCGTCGAACCGCAAAGTCTGACGCTTTTTCTTGTTTCTTATGCAAGCGAACTCATAAATCAGTTTGCTTTTTCATCCTATCACGTTTCGATTACGCTTTCAAGCAATAATCTGTTTTTATACGGAAACGGTTGCTTTTTCATCCACATATCTCTTGATATTGGATGCATTTACATATTTCTTAGCTTCAGTTCCGTTAACAACAACCAGCGTAGGTGCGGTCATAATACCATACTTCTGTACCAATTCAGGATGCTCCGCCGCATCCATTACAATATACTGCTCACCCTGAAGGTATTCTTTTGCAATCTTACAATTAGGACAAGTCTTTGTTGTAAAAAGATACTTCATCTCTCCTGCCGGTTCAAGGGTAATATCGTTCACCTTTTCGTAATTGGTTAGGTTTACAGCCTGCTGTACGGGTACTTTCATTTTAGAATTTTGAATATCATACTCGGTACGATTCTTGTATTCCTGTAACTTACCATCATTCCAGTTCTGAACAGGTCTATAGTAACCTGTGATACGGCTGTAAATTTCAGTCTTTGCACCACATTCAGGACAGGTGGTCTGCTCGCCTGCCAGGTATCCGTGATTCTTACAGATTGAGTAGGTAGGTGACATTGTATAGTAAGGTAACTTATAATTCTCTGCAATGGTTCTTACCAGCTTTGCAGCAGCCTTCCAATCCGGAAGTTTCTCGCCTAAGAATGCGTGGAATACAGTACCTGAAGTATAAAGGGTCTGCAATTCATCCTGAATATCCAAAGCATCAAAAATATCTGTTGTATAATCTACAGGCAAGTGTGAAGAGTTGGTGTAATAAGGTACATCACCCTGCTTACCTGCTGTCTTAATATCCGGCCATCTCTTACGGTCATGCTTTGCAAGACGATAAGTTGTACTTTCTGCAGGGGTTGCTTCCAAGTTATATAAATCACCGTATTCTTCCTGATAATCAGAAAGGCGGTTTCTCATATGATTCAATACTTCTTTAGTAAATTCCTGGGTTTCTTTAGCAGTCATATCTGCTCTAAGCCAATTCGCATTCAAACCAACTTCATTCATACCAATCAAACCGATGGTAGAGAAATGGTTGTTAAAATGACCTAAATAACGCTTGGTATACGGATATAATCCTTCATCCAAAAGCTTGGAAATAACACCACGCTTAATCTTTAAGCTTCGCGCAGAAATATCCATCAAACGATTCAATCTCTTATAAAAATCATCTTTGTTTGCGGAAAGATAAGCAATTCTTGGCATGTTAATGGTAACAACACCTACACTACCTGTACTTTCGCCTGAGCCGAAGAAACCACCACTCTTTTTACGAAGTTCTCTTAAATCAAGGCGAAGACGACAACACATGGAGCGAACGTCACTGGGTTCCATATCGGAATTAATGTAGTTTGAGAAGTAAGGCGTACCATACTTCGCTGTCATATCAAACAATAACTGATTGTTCAAATTATCAGACCAGTCAAAATCACTGGTAATAGAATATGTAGGAATCGGATACTGGAAACCACGACCGTTGGCATCACCTTCGATCATAGTCTCTAAGAACGCACGGTTAACCATATCCATTTCTTTTTTACAATCTTTATAGCAGAAATCCATTTCCTTACCGCCAACTAATGCAGGAAGTTCTGCCAAGTCATTAGGAACGGTCCAGTCCAAAGTAATATTTGTAAAAGGAGCCTGTGTTCCCCAACGGCTTGGAGTATTTACACCATATACAAAAGCTTCGATACATTTCTTAACTTCGCCATAAGAAAGATTATCTACTTTAACAAAGGGTGCAAGGTAGGTATCAAACGAAGAAAATGCCTGTGCACCTGCCCATTCATTCTGCATAATACCAAGGAAGTTAACCATCTGGTTACACAATACGGAAAGATGTGCTGCAGGTGCAGAAGTAATTTTACCGGTAATACCGCCTAAACCTTCCTGAATCAACTGCTTTAAGGACCATCCTGCACAATATCCTGTCAACATAGACAAGTCATGAATATGGATATCTGCATTTCTATGTGCTTCCGCTATTTCCTGATCGTAAATTTCGGACAACCAATAATTTGCGGTTACAGCACCGGAATTACTAAGAATCAAACCACCAACAGAATAGGTTACGGTTGAGTTTTCTTTAACTCGCCAGTCTTCTACCTTAACATAGCTGTTTACGACGTCCTTGTAATCCAAAATGGTAGACTTCATATTACGCATTTTTTCACGTTGCTTACGATATAAAATAAACGCTTTTGCAGTTTCTACATAACCGGACTGCTCCAAAATCTTCTCCACGCTGTCCTGAATATCTTCCACATGTACATAACCGTCTTTTACTTTACTCTGAAAATCTGCTGTTACACGCAGAGAAAGTAAATCAACAATATCCTTGTTATATTGTACTTCTGTTGCATTAAATGCCTTCATAATGGCATCGCTGATTTTCGCCAAATTAAATTCCGACTTTTCTCCGTCTCGTTTGATAACCCCAAACATCTCTGTACTCCCTCCATACACCTATATAATCCTCGTTTGTTACACACCACCGGGTGTTTCGCCGATAAACGGCGATGTAAAATCATTGTATCACTGTGTCATATAAAAGTCAACGTAAAAACACAAGATATTCTGTATATTTTTTTACAAAATACAATATATTGTGGTTTTATTTTGATTTTAAAAGTTTACATAACTTTATCTCAAAAGTGCCTATTTCCTTGGAATAATAATATTTTTATGTTTTATGCAAACCAAAAGCCGAAATGACTTACAATCATTTCGGCTCCATTTACAATATATTTATTTGTTATCTGGTTTGCAAAAATTCATATTCACGCTGCGCTCTTTCATCGTCCGGATAGGCTTCCAAATAATCTTTCATCAGCTTTTTAGCATTGTCAAAATCTCCAAGATTCTCATATGCAACAATCTGATTATAACTCAATTCCTGCTTGTAAGCATTTCCTTCCACGCTTAAACCTTTCTGAAAAGATGCCAAAGCATTTTCATAATCATCTATTGACGCATAACACATACCCATTTGATTATAGATTGCCGCACTGGGATTTTCTGCAACATACTCACCATACAAGGTTAAGGCATAATTACTGTCATTTAATGCTTCATAAGATTGTCCCAAAAGAAGCAGCACTTCCTCTGTCTTATTCCCGTCGCTTCTTGCCTGCTCCAGATAATTTCTGGCATAGGTATAATTGCCAAGATAAAAATACAAACGACCTTTATCATAACTGGACATCTTCTTATCATCTTTTTCCATAGCCACATTAAGATATTCGATACCTTCCATTTCGTATCCGTTATCCTTTAATGCACTATAAATATCAATATATAAACTGTAGTCCTCATCATCCAGCGATAATGCCTCATTAAAATCCGCAATTGCTTCATCATGCTTATTTAATTTTAGCTTCACAATGCCTCTTTGCACATATGCATCTACTTCTTTGTTCCGAAGTGCTAAAATAGCATCATATCGTTCTAAAGCCTCATCATATTTCTCAAGCTTATAATAGCATACCGCCATATAATAATTGATATCATAATCGATATCCTCCGGCTTGTTTCCGCCGTTTTCCAAGGCAGTTTGAAAACATAATAACGCAGCTTCGTAATTATTCTGGCCCATATAAGCAAGTCCCATACCACGTTGTACATATACAATGTTTTCTTCGGCTTCCGATGCTGCCTCAAAATACGTAAGCGCTTCCTCATACTGTAATTGTTCTACAGCATTCATTCCAAGTTCGGTATTTTCGCCCGGTTTATTATCACCACATCCGCTTATCAAAACGGTTGCCAGACTAAGTGCTATCAAACACCCCATTCTTCTGATTGTACTTTTCACGAAATCCCCTCGCAATTCAAATTCACTACTCTGCTTCTACCACTACCGCATTCTCATAGACATATTCATATACTTCCATACCAATTAAGAATTCTCTGTAATAAGACCGGTCATATCCCATCATAGCAAGCATTTCTTCACCTGTAACACCATAATTAGCGCCTACTTCTTCCAATGCAGAATTCAGTTCTTCATCTGTCACTTCGATACCTGCTTCATTAGCAATTGCTTGAATTACCATACGTTCCTTTACATTAGCTTCAGCAGTCTGCTCCAATGTAGTACCATATATAACAGTAAGATATGTTTCTACATCAATACCTGTACCTTCCAGTGTAGGGGCAAGTTTATTTTTAATAATTGTCTTCTGCTGTTCAATTAAAAATTCAGGAATCTCTTTAAATGTTGTGTTTGCAATAATCTTCTGCATTGCAGCTTTTATAATACGATCTTTATTTTCCAAATCAACTTCTGCCTGCACAAGGCCTTTTACAAATTCTTCCATTTCCGCATAGTTGGAATAATTTTCATTATTAAACTGAGCTATTACCTCATCTGTCATTTCCGGAATAATATAGTTTACTCTAACATCAAAGACAACAGCTTTTCCGGCCAAATCGGAACTGTTGTAATCCGCGGGGAAGGAAAGATTTAATTCCACAACATCTCCCGGCATTGCATCAATAAGACCATCTTCAAAACCATCGATAAAGTCACCCGAACCAATCTCAAGATTATACTGACCGCTACCGCCTTCAAATTCTACACCATCAATATAGCCCACAAAATCAATATTAACAATATCACCTACTGCCACGGCACGATCCGTAATTCCGTAATCCACTACCTGTGAATTAAAAAGTTCCTGCATCTGTTCCTGTACTCTTACTTCACTCATCTGAAACATAACAGGCGATACTTCAACATTAGTATATTCTCCCAATTCCATATACTTTGAAAGTTTCATATCTTTTAATTCTTTTCCTTCGTCGCTGCAAGCTACCATAGTAAAGCAACATAAAACAGCTAAAGCCAGTGCTATAATTCTTTTCTTCATTTTACTCCTCCGGGGTTTCACCCTTTCCTTTCTTTTAAATACCGTTTAATTTTAATGCCAACAGAACCGCAAATATTAACATGCCGATTCCTATCAGGAACATATTCCCCTTAAATCCGAATTTCTTCACTTTGAAATTGGTAATAAAACACACCGCCGTCAAAATAAGAACAATGGCATAAACAAAAGGGAATGCCGAGGCCAGCAAACCTCTGAAACAGAATGTTAACGGAAAAATAAGCGCTGCAGTTGTAACCGGAAGTCCCTGGTAGAACCTTCTTTTCCCATCTGTACTCTTCTGGCGTTCTTCCTCCGTAACATTAAAATATGCTAAACGAATGATTGCGCAAAGTACATAAACTGCTCCTATGACAGCGAAAAGAAAATTATACCGGCATTCCATTCCAAGACAATATCCTATCACTGCCGGAAATGCTCCGAAGCAAACCACATCAGCCAGGGAATCCAACTGAATACCATTCTTCTTTTCCATTTCTGTTCTGTTTTTTTTGGTTCTTGCCACCATACCATCAAACATATCACAGAGTCCTGAAATCAACAAGCAGATGATTGCATACAGATAATCCTGATTTACTGCAAAACACATACCTGCAATCGAAGAACAAACTCCAAGATATGTAAGTATAACCGTATAATCATAAAAACCTAACATACTTCCTCCTGATGTCAAAATGACATCTTACGTATATCGGAAATCTCCAAATAACATCATACCACACTTTTTGTCATCAGCATAGTTTTTTCTTATCGGTTCACAATTTTTTTAAAATAAATATTTTAAAATTAATTCCATAATCAATACAGCAGAACATGCCCAAAGTGCTACCTGAAGTAAGCCTTTCTCAAAATATGCCACAATAACAGCGATTACAAAACCCGCAACAGCTGTAATAGGAGTGGATGTTGCATCCAGTATTACCGGAAAGGTCATAGAAGCCAATACCGTATATGGAATATAACCTAAAAAGGACTTAAAAAACTTATTTTTTACTTCCTTACGCATACAAACATAAGGAATTACACGAATAGCATAAGTTACCAATGCCATTACCAGAAGGTATATAAAAAAAGTTTTCGCTTCCATATTATACCACCTCCTGCTTGGTTTCTTCTTTTTCTTCCAACGGAAAAAAACCGGCACCGATTAAGGATGCCACCACTGCACAAATAATCACGGCAAAACCATCGGATATATATTCCTTCAAAAAAGGTATCCAATAAAAAGCACATCGAATCATTACTGCAAGACTTACAATTAAAAACATCGGACGTGCTTTTTTCATTTCCGGCACTACAATAGCAATAAACATAGCATATAAAGCTACACCTAAGGCATTGCAAATAATCGCGGGGAGTACATTGCCAAGCACTGCACCTGCCAAAGTTCCCAGGGTCCAGCCAAAATAAGGTGCAATAATCAATCCCATAAAATATTTTGCTCCTATTTTTCCTTTCTGACCAATTGCCACCGCATATATTTCATCTGTATGAAACATACCGAAAAAGAGTCTTCGCCCCGTATTCATTTTATCATCTACTTTTTGCGACAGCGATAGTGACATCAGCGAATATCTGAGATTAATAACAAACTGCGTCAATGCCATTTCCAGAAGACTTCCCGCTTGCGCCATTACCGTAAGTCCCGCAAACTGACCTGCCGAAGTTAAATTCGTCATGGAAATCAAAACTGCTTCCCAGATATAAAATCCGTTTGCCACTGCCAAAATGCCAAAAGTAAAGGATACTGAAAAGTATCCTAAACCAATGGGAACGCCGTCCAAAAAACCTTTTTTAAAGTTGTTCATAATAACGTTCTCTTTTATTTATACTTAGTGATGGAATAAACGAATCTCTGTAAATGCCATTGCCATACCATACTTATCTGCACATTCGATTACCAAATCGTCACGTACGGAACCGCCGGGCTGTGCAATATATTTTACACCACTCTTCTTTGCTCTTTCAATGTTATCACTAAAGGGGAAGAATGCATCGGAACCAAGAGCTACATCTTCCATCTTATCAAGCCAAGCTCTCTTTTCTTCTCTTGTAAACACTTCAGGTTTTACCTTAAAGATTCTCTGCCATGCACCTTCTGCAAGTACATCCATATAATCTTCACCAATATAGTTATCGATTGCATTATCTCTGTCCGCACGGCCGATACCGTCTACAAACTGAAGACCGAGTACCTGAGGTGACTGACGAAGCATCCAGTTATCTGCCTTAGTTCCTGCAAGTCTTGTACAATGGATACGTGACTGCTGTCCTGCACCGATACCGATTGCTTGTCCGCCTTTTGCGTAGCATACGGAGTTAGACTGTGTATATTTTAAAGTAATTAATGCAATGATTAAGTCGATTGCCGCAAGTTCGGGAATATCCTTATTGGCAGTTACAATATTCTTTAACAAATCCTTGTTCATAGGAAGATTATTTCTACCCTGTTCAAAAGTAATACCGAATACATCCTTATGTTCGATTTCCTGAGGTACATATTCTGGATCGATTTCAATCACATTATACTTTCCGCCCTTCTTTGCAGAAAGGATTTCCAAAGCTTCCGGCTCATATCCGGGAGCAATCACACCATCTGATACTTCTCTCTTAATAATCTTTGCAGTTGCCACGTCACACACATCAGAAAGTGCAATAAAGTCACCGAAAGATGACATTCTGTCTGCACCTCTTGCTCTGGCATAGGCACAAGCCAAAGGAGATAGTTCACCTAAATCATCTACCCAGTAAATCTTAGCCAAAGTATCATCTAAAGGAAGACCTACCGCTGCACCTGCAGGTGATACATGCTTAAAAGAAGTAGCTGCCGGAAGTCCTGTTGCCTGCTTTAATTCTTTTACAAGCTGCCAACCGTTAAAAGCATCCATAAAGTTAATATAACCGGGCTTTCCGCAAAGCACCTTAATAGGCAACTCTCTTCCGTCATTCACAAAAATACTTGCCGGTTTCTGATTAGGGTTACATCCGTATTTCAATTCTAATGTTTTCATTTTATCTCTCCGTTTATGTTTTATTTATAAATATCTTGAAGGATAAGTTACGAGGCCCCGCTTCTCATCCTTCTTTTAATATTTTACTGATTTTTATTAACAATTCTTGTTTCATATTTGCCTGTTGCAATATCAATAAAACGAACAAACAAAGAAACCTTATTCTCTTCATTTAAACTTGTCCATACGTCATTGGTAAAAGCATCAATATCGTTGCCGATACCCACCCACTTAGGCTCACCTTCAAAGCTGGGAAGCGGATTTCCGTCATTCTTGTATGTATGAATAAAGTGCCCCTCACCCGCCATAGGATTCTCGTAAGCAAATGTATAACGGTTACATCCCTCAGGGCGACCATTGTTACTCTTTAAAATTGACAATGCATAGTTATATACGCCACCTTCCACATGCATAACGCCGGAAATTCTCGGTGTATAATTGGGAGCATCCGGTTCAAACTCGCGGCTTCTTAATGACTGTTCGAATGTAAGCTGCTTATCCATTCCTTCATAAATGGTATCCGTCTGGTCACCGTTTGTTACGATGGTTTTATTTCCAAGAACACGTACAGGTGCATAAATAATCAGACTGGGATCTGTCAGCTTTGAAGGATCAAAAGCCTGTGTACGGATACCTTCTCCTTCTTCCACAAAAACACGATTTCTGCTGTTTACGCTTCTACCCATAATAAAATATGCGCAAACTGCCTTGGTTCCGTCTTCCGACTTGCCGATTACAATTCCTCTGCCGGGATACGCATTTTCCTGTAACAATGTTTTTAACGCTAATTTTTCCATAATAATCTCTCAGGGATTATCCTCGGATAATCCTTTTATCCTTTCTATAATATTTTATAATTTATCGATAATTATAGCTTTCCCAATTTGCAAGATATACATTGCCGTTTTCATCTTCCAAAACCAAACCGTCTTCAATTAATAAGTCTACCAGTCTGGCAGTTTCCTCCGGTCCGAAAGCATTTCCGCCTTGGAAAACAATACTTTTCGGTGCCATATAGCATCCTATGGTTTTCTTCTGAAAAGCAATCATCTCACCGTAAATTCTTTGCTTTCTGTAATAATCAAACACCGGATCGTGAATCACTTCCAAATTATTTTCCAAACAGAAATTAGTAACTAACACATATTGAGCATTCGCTTCCGGCTGTCCCCATGCACCTACAACCACGTTAAATTCACTAACCGGAGTGTAGATTTCGTCTAATGCCGCTCTAAGTTCTTCACCACTCATACCATTTGCAGCCTGTACCTCAAGAGAAGCCAAGTCAACACGGAACTGCGCAAAATCTCTAATCTGAACCAGGTGCGGTAAAATCAAGGAAAGCAAATCGGTTGTGGATATTGCTAAAGGTATGCTGTTTTCCTCCAGGGAAGCCGCTATCATTGTTTCTAATTTAGGAATTGCCTGATTACATCTTTCCAGAAGTTCTTCTGCCGGATATTCATCACCGGTTAACAAATATTCCGGATAGCCAAACTTAAATTCTCCCCAGCTCTCGCCGGTTCTGGCATCTTGAATAATATTTAAAACTTCAAGCAAATCCTGTGAATATTCCTCACCGACCACACGAACGGCACATTCTTCCAAAATTACCTGAGGATCCAAATCCGGATTCTGCAAAAGATGTCCTGATACGTACAACGAAAACATGTTTAACATATGATAAGAATCCATCTCACTCCAATATGTCGGTTTTAACATATCATCATTGGTTCTTGTATATTGATAACATTTGGAAATCAACTTAGCATTTACGTTCATCTCCGCAATCTGGTCAATTTCCATTTCACATAAATTCCATGACCAAATCGCCACTTCATATCCTAAATCTCTGGAATATTGTCTGAAATCTCTTCTGGTCTGTAACTCCGTTTCATCATGTACAGCTGACGAATATACGGTAATTCCTTCACCCGTAAATTCTTTTACTGCAGCCAAATCAATCTGTTGTGTATAACAATTAATCCCAAAATCAATATCAGGATTTTTCTCAAGGCACATGGTACGAAACATTTGTGCATAAAATCCGATATCACCGCTGTCATGTAAGTTACCCGGGTCATTAAAATGCATAATTACCCTGTCACTGCAATCTGCCAATTCCGCATAAATAGTATAATACTTCTCAAAAGTAGCCAAAGCTTCCGGGCACTCACGGGCATATGTATACTCATTATAATTATGGTATACAACCGTATCATCTACCCATCCGTATCCGTTAAATTCCGCTCCCCATACCCATAAAGTAAATTTCATATCCATGGAATGAGCAACATCCGCCATAAAACGCAATCTCTGGTGAACAAATTCATATCCGCTGTATCCTGCCCACGCAGAACACATATCCGTCACCTGAATACCTGTAAAACCGCAATGTCTCATCATTTTTATATATTCATATAACTGATCATCCGAATATGACAGTACATCACTTTTTAACGAAACATTGTTATCAGAATAAAGTCCTCTGGCATCATCTGTCTTCCACAAGCAGATAATCGGTTCTCTCTCCGGCATCCATGCTTCGTCAACAGCCATAACATTTTCAGGAATACGGATGGAATCTTGCGTCTGTAAAATCCATTCCCTGTCCTCTCCCGCAAATGCATATCCTAAATAAGTATTAGCAAAAACATAAATTGCTTTCGTTAAATCTTCTTTCTGTGGTGCCTGAATATAAATATAGCCTTCATTGATGGCAATATCAATTTTGTTCAATTCATCATCCACAGAAAGCTCAATATATTTTCCTTCCGGTTCTGCTGAAGATATTTCTACCGTATCTCCGCTGATGTTATAGATATATTGTTGTAAAAGTGTCGCCTGTTCTTCCAAAGAAGCCTTGCTGACAATTGTATAGTCACTTAAAGAAACTTCTCCCACGGTAATCTCGTAAGTCTCCAAAGGTTCTGCGGGCACAGCTTCTTCATCCTCCCCACAGCCGGCAAACACTGCCATACCTATCAGCAATAAAACACCTATTATTTTTGAAAAAAACTTCTTACCTTTCATCTTCATAAAAAATTCTAATGACTTTGAAAATCAAAAGTCATTTCCGACTCCTTCCATATTCGTCTATTGTTCATCCACATAAGACATAACCCCAAGACCAAAAGAGCCCGGTCCGACATGAGTTGAAACAGAAAGCGGCAAATGATAACAGGGAATCTTTTCATCCTTAAAGTATTCTCTCACAGCAGTTTGCCAACTGTCTTTTAAAGAATCCTCACCGGCATAAGCAGACAGAATCATATATTTCTGGCCGGCAAAACGAGTTTCAATATCTTTATCAATTGCCTGCAACATGGTTTTCATCGCAGTTTTAGTACCGCGTACCTTCGCAAAAGCATCCAGTTTTCCGCCCTGAATCTGCAACACCGGTTTAATATTCAATGCCGTACCGATTGCCGCGCCTGCCGCTGTTACACGTCCGCCTTTTTTTAAATATTTCAAGGTGTCAACTGAAATATAAATTGATGCATTCAGTGCATCCTTCTTTAAATAATCTGCAATTTCTGCTGCACTTTTACCAGCCTTGCTAAGTACAAGAGCATCTATTACCGATTGTCGCATAGTAACAGAAATTCTTTGATTATCCACCACATACACTCTTCCGTTATAGTCCTGCGCAAGCATAGTGGCAGTCTCACAAGTTCCTGAAAGGCCGCTTGACATAGGAATATAAACAATCTCCTCATATTCAAGCAAAAGTTTATCGAACATATCAAGAATATCTCCCGGAGAAGGCTGGGAAGTAGTCACATCTGCATCTGCATTTAATTGTTCAAAAAACATATCTTTGCTAATTTCTTTTTCTTCCAAATATGTTTTCCCGTCAATCAGAACAGGCATAAGAATTAAATAAACACCTAAATCTGCTGCTTCTTTTATTGTAATTCCACTATTTGTATCTGTTAAAATTGCAACTCTTGATTTCATAAACCAACAACTCCTTGTTAGATATTTTATCTGACAGCCTATTTTTCTATACTAATCAAATGTAAGGTTTTTGTCAAACCTCAGTTTATAATTTAAGTGATAATCTTTTCCTTATTTTCCTGCATGCGTCCTAAATAGCGAAATCTCATGGATAACATCTGCAAACCGTTCTGCGGAAAATACAAACGATATACTGCATAACGGTGGCGAAACTGTATTTTACGCTTTACACAGGTTGCCTTACCTCCACTACCTTGAAATGCAAAGCTCTGAATAGGAAAACCCTGATAAAAAAGCGTAACCGGAAGCTGTGCCAGTTCACCCAAGTCTGACTTTGCAATATATTCTACCTCATACTCAGTGCCGGCTTGTGCGTCCACCGCAAATACAAAACTCTTCCCCTTGGAAGTATCTGCATCTTCCATATTAACCACATATTCTTCACCCAGTTCGTAATACTCTACCGAATCAAAATCTTCTATATCCTGTTTCGGCCCGTCAACCACTTCTATTTTATCAAGCATTCCACGCACCCTTGCAAAAGCTGTGGTTTTCATAGCAAACTTCAATACATTTATTGCACATCTTTGCATTTCTCCCAAGGTCAGCTCACCGGTCCCTAACTCGGCCATGAGATTATCCCCGGAAGAATTTACGGAAGCATCGGGACACACCATATAAACATCATTCTGAGCACGAACCATGGATGCAAAGTCGTTTAATGCAGGTGCTTTCCCCTCTTCATTCACCATTGCCCACCAGTCGGTCATAACAAAGCCTTCAAATCCCCATTCATCACGCAAAAGGGCAGTCACCAAATCATAATGTCCGGCTGTCCATACACCGTTTAATGCTCCATACGTAGTCATAATGGCGTCTGCATTGCCTTCTTCTGTAGCAATTTTAAAACCTTTTAAATAAATTTCCCTTAATGCTCTGGCCGAAACTACGCTATCCATTTCTCTGCGGATATATTCCCTGTTATTGGCACAGAAATGCTTGATTGCTCCGGTAACTTTACTTGCATGAAGTCCGCGAAGCTGAGCAGCTGCTATTTTACCTGTCACAAAAGGATCTTCACTGAAATATTCAAAATTACGTCCGTTTAAGGGATGTCTGTGAATATTCATTCCCGGTCCTAAAAGCACATCCACTTCGTTAGATATCATTTCCATACCAAGAAGTGCAAATAATTCTTCATTTAATTTTTCATTAAAAGTACATGCAAGAAGTGTTCCGTTCGGAAGGCTAAATGCCTTACGCCCACAATCCAATCGCATACCGGAAGGACCATCGGAACAACATACAGCCGGAACCTTATAAGCACATAATTTATCTGAGACTCCCGCAAATGCCGCTGCCGTTCCCGGTGTTACTCTGGGACTTCCCATCCCCTCACCGCGGCATAAGCAAGCCAATGTCTCTGCATCCAGCTGAGAAACAAATTCTTTAATTGTAATTTTGTTATCAGCCACGTCCTCAAGCGTATACCCCTTATCACCGGTAATCTCTAATACCGTCGGAATATTTTCCATACGACGTTCCTTCATGGTTTTAGCCGCAACAGGTACTGCTTCTTCGGATATCTGAACCCTTCCATCCCTTATTTCCGGTCGTATTCGTTTAAACTCCTGTACCGGCATTAAAATATCTTTACATTCTTTTATCACTTCTGTTTCTTCGATTTCTAAAACGCCGGCCATCTCACAATCTCTCACATTTTTACCAATGTAAAATTCGTATGTGCCTGCTTCCAAAACTTCACAATGGGCATAACCTGTTGCACCACTGTCATCAAAAGCAACAAAAGCCTTATACGGAATTATTATTTCCACAACTTCCGACTGTCCGGGTTCTATTAAATCTGTCTTTGCAAAGCCAACCAATTCCCTCATCGGTCTTCCAAGCTTTCCCTGTGCCGGAGATACGTAGACCTGTACCACTTCCTTCCCCGGAACTTTCCCTGTATTAGTAATGGTTGCTGTTACATAAATATCCTCCACGGTATAATTCAATTCCACATTGCAAATTGCAAATTCCGTATAGGACAAACCAAAGCCAAAGGGATATTTTACCTTATCCTTTGCAAAAGTTTCAAAATAACGGTAACCCACGTAAATATCTTCACAATACACATCCTCAAGCCCCATGCCGAAATTCTTATGAGACGAATAATCTTCGATTGATTCAGCAACCGTATCCGTTAATCGTCCCGAAGGCGAAACCTTACCCGTAAGTACATCTGCAATTCCGTGACCGCCCATAATGCCACCTTGCCAAGCCAATAAAACCGCATCCGGATTTGTCTTATCCACAAAGGAAAAATCCATAATATTACCTACATTCAGAATCACAACCATCCTTTCAAAAGAAGCTCGAACTTTAGAAAGCAAATCCATTTCAACATCAGTAAGACAATATGCTCCCTTCATATTCTGATTGTCACGGTCTTCGCCTGCTGTTCTTGCAATTACAACAACTGCTGTATCGCTTTCCATCGCTACTTCTTTCACAAATTCTTCTGAAACTTCAGCTTCCTCCTGAGACCAGGGTTCCTGCCCCCAACCTAAGCCCTCTACAACAGGGTGAGACTGCTCCCATTCTTCGTAAAAGTCTCTGACTTTTTTATTTAAGGTAACTTGACCACTCAACTGTAACCCTTCCACAATATCAACAACATGGTCCACATTTACCAAACCTCCGGAACCCGTACCACTTTTATAATAATGGTTCTGCATACGTCCCCAAAGTGCTACTGTACATCCTTTATCCAATGGTAAAACATTTTTTTCGTTGCGCAACAAAACAGCCCCCTCTGCCACGGCCTGTCTCGCTGTATTTTCATAATGTTTCCAATCCAGTATTCTGCTCATAAAAATCCCTCCAATAATTTTGCGGATGCATCCGACTTAATCTCCAACATATCCGGTTCCACCCTACACTGTAAATATAATATCTTAACACCGGCATCTTTCGCTTCATTCAGGGCATCACCGAACTCCGGATGGGTAACGGTATAGGGTAACACTTCTTTAACCCCTTCCATCTGAATTACAAAAGCCAAATAGCATTGATATCCTTCTAAAGATGCTTTTGCCAATTCCCGTAAATGCTTTACACCGCGTTCCGTAGGTGCATCAGGGAAATAACCCAAACCGTCAATTTCCAAGGTGCATCCCTTTACCTCCATAAGAAACTTTTTTTCACCGCGTTCCATATAAAAATCAAATCTTGATTTACCGTAAGTATATTCCGGTTTTACATAAGTAAAATCTTGCTTTGCCAGCCATTCAGCCACTACTTTGTTAGGCGCCTGACTATCTATATTTACAAGTCCTATTTTCTCTTTATATACCGCAATCAAATCATAGGCCGTTTTTCGATTCGGATTATCGCCGGCTTCTAAAATAACATCCGCCCCCGGAAGCAGTAATTCCTTACATCGCCCGGTATTTTTGACATGAACCGTTTCTATTTTATCTTCTATAAAAACATTAGCAATAAATCGATTGGGACGACTGTGAAATTTGCCTTTTACAATTTGTTTATAACGCATAATTATCTCTTTTCTTTACAAAAAATGGCCTATGTAAACATAAGCCATTTCATTATAACATATGATTAATATTTTACCAATCCAAACTGAGCCAATGTATAGAATACAAGTATCATAATAAGAAACACCGGTGCAATATATCTAATCATCACGTGGAAAATTCCTTTTCGCGCAAACTTCTCGCCATTTTTGGTAATTTCTTCTTCAATAGTTTTCGTCTTAAGGACCCATCCAACTAAAATACAAGTTGCAAGGGCTACAATAGGCATCAAAATACTGTTTGCCACAAAATCAAAGAAGGTTAAGAAATCCATACCAAGAATCTTCACATCTCCCCACAAACCAAAGCCCCATGCAGAAGGAATACCAAGAACAACCGAGAATGCGGTAACACCGACTACCGCCATCCATCTTTTCATCTTAAACTTATCCATTACCATAGATACAATAGCCTCCATAATGGAAATGGAACTGGTCAAAGCCGCAAGCAATACAAGAACAAAGAAAACTGCACCTATCACCTGACCAAATGGCATTTTTTCAAATACTAACGGTAGAGTAGCAAACATAAGCCCCGGGCCGCCTGTATTTAATTTATCCGGTTGGAATACAAATACTGCAGGCACAATCATAAAGCCTGACAAAAACGCTACTGCCGTATCAAATATTTCAATATGGTTTACACAACCATTCAAATCAATATCATCTTTTACATATGAACCATAAGATACCATAATACCCATGGCAATACTCATTGAGAAAAATAACTGTCCCATAGCGGCACATACGGTTGACATTGAGAAATTAGAAAAATCAGGCCATAAATAATATTTAATGCCTTCCCAAGCACCATCAATAGTCGCTACATATACAGAAATTCCGACAGTAAGAATCAATAATACCGGCATAAGAATTTTACTGACACGCTCTACACCTTTTTGCACGCCGCCAAGTACAATTGCCATAGTAGCCAATAAGAAAACAACAAAAAATACCAAAGGTTCTATGGTTCCGCCGGTAAACGCGCCAAAATAAGTATCTGCTGCTGCAGCTTTTCCCTGACCGCTCATAAATACAATCATGTACTTAATTACCCAACCGCCTATTACACAGTAATACGGTAAAATAATAATAGGAACTATAGCAGCAAGCACTCCAAGGAAACCAAACTTTTTATTTAACTTTGTATAAGCAGTAATAGAACTCTGCTTGGTTTTACGTCCGATGGCAAGTTCCATAATCAACATGGAAAAACCAAAGGTTACTACCAGAATCAAATAAACAAAAATGAAAATACCGCCACCATGTTGAGCTGCCAAATAAGGGAATCTCCAAAGATTACCCAAACCTACCGCACTTCCGGCTGCTGCAAGAATGAATCCCATCTTGCCAGAAAAATTACTTCTTTGCTCTTTCATATTTATCTCCAATCACTATCTTTTTGTATCTTTTATACAATATATAAATCTACTGCTTTCTCTTATCTACGCCAATATATTATTTTTTACACTGACATGCGACGCTTCATATCCACAAGCCTTTCCTCAAACTCAAGGTAAAAATCTTCTGATTCATAGGGCAATATATAAAACATCTGTAAATGAAGCATGTTCCAATCCTTGGCATCCGCCTTGTCTTTAAGGAAAGACTGCATTTCTTTGATATAATTATGCCACTTTAAAATAAATGCTTCATATTCCCTTAGTCGGGGAGTATCAATCCAATTCTTCACTTTCTCTTTGGTTCTACTCTCCCTGACACATTCATTCACCTGCAAAAAATATGAAAATCCGCCATTCTCATAAATTCGTCCCAAAGGAAAAAGACGGCAAATCCCCGGTCTGTGTGCATGAATACTACACCGGCCTTCTTCGTTTAGAAAAGAACATGCTCCGGTCAATTCAGACATAGCCAAATGCGGTAAAATTAAGCCTTCCTCTACATGAAGGGCAATGCGCTCCTGCATCAATATCTGAAAATCAAGGTCCAAATTTCTCGTCAGCCTGTATATATCGTAAGGATCCAATACAATCGTATCCTCCATCCCTTCACAGCAGGAATGACATCCCCTACAATCATTACAGCCTAATTTCACCATATCATTTGCACAATACCGCTTTCCGTCTGATATTTCATTAATATCACATTCTCTAAGCATTCTTCTACTCCGCTCTACACTCTTTATAAAATCGGAGAAACTTACTCTTCATCATCCGGTTTCTGAATTGCAGCTGCCGTAGAAACCACTGTTGAAATTGCTGCAATAATCGCAACAATAATCGCAATACCAAAAATACCTGCCACCACAAATAATGCTTCCATTTCTTATACCTTTCCGCGAATCATTCTCGCTTACAAAATTAAACGTTATATTTTATTCCATATCCTCGGACTCATTTAATTCCTGTACAATCCTTTTTACAATACCATTTACCTCGATATCAGAATTCATAGGAATGACAAGACATTTACGCCCGTCAATCACTCTGATTTCCACAATATCCGCAGATTCGGATTTTACCTTAATCTGCATATCGTCGGATTTTACTTCAAAGTTCTTTTTTTCACGGATATTATCAATGTGGAGCTTCACATCATCACCCGTAGCTTTTTCGAATTTCTCTTCTACAATGGGGATATGCTCTTCCTTAAGACCACTCTTAACCATAAGATCAACCATATCTTCCTTCTGAATGGTCATAGGCTCGGAAAATACCATATTCTCTACCATATCATTTAACTGACTGTTGATGGAACGGACTACCTCAAAAGTATCATAGCCCGGTGCATCATTAATTACCTCTTCCACTATCTGGTTAAAAATTTCTTTTTCCACTGTAGAAGGCACCGCTTCATTACATCCTAACACATTATCAATGAACTCGCTATGCATTTCTTCAATATTTTTTACATAATATAAAACTTCATTCACATCAGAACTTCTGTCATTAAAGGCCGGATATAAAAATGCAGCATCCGGCATATCTACAACCCAATCACGGTTGCGGTTTGCAATAATGTTTTCTTCTTCATGATAGCTAAGACCCGGCTTTGACAAATTAACGGGACAGATACAACATAAAATATAGCTGTATACTTCCTCGGATTCATCCAATGCCATTTTATCTTCCGTTTTGGTTATAACATCATACACATCATGAATCAAAAGAATCAGATAATTCCCCACAAAATAGTATGTATCAATAATTTGCTGATAAAAGGCTTCTAACATGTCCTTATTTTTTAATTCGGAATTCTTTAATGCCAAAAGCGACTGCTGTTGTCCTCCGTTTTCCTGCGCCTCTTCTTTAAAACTGAGGCTTAAAAGATTTTTGTTTAAAACACCGGAAAGCCCCTTCTTTATAATTTCAATATATTTAAACTGTTCCGCTTCTTCCAAATCAACAAAATCTGAATCTATGTAAGTCTGGATTTTCTTATCGGCACCGGTAACATAGCAGCCGGTAATACGACCAATCGTAGTCTTCTCTTTCTTAAAACGTTTTCTGATTTCCAAAACATCTGAATTGTTCATGCACTTCTCTCCTTATCATGAAGTTCCTCCGGCTTCTTAAACCCCGGCAAAAACAAAGGGCACCGGTGTTATCCGACGCCCTCGTCTACACATCACAAAGCTTATTTTAACACATTTTTTTTAAATAGAGAAGAAATAATTCAATACTTTTATGCCATTCCATTAGCTGTTTTATACTTATAAAGCATTTCTGCATGATTTTGTTCTTCAATCTGAATATCCGCAAGAAGCTTACGAATTGCCGCATCTGCAAATATAAACACATTGGTATTGTACTCTGAAGAAACCAACTTTTCTGTAGCAATTAAATCTGTTACCAAAAAATTATCAGACTTTTTATCTTCAGTCTCTGTCATAGGATTATAAGTTGCACTAGGCTGATACTGTGCACCGCTGTTATCATTACAGTCGCACTGGGGAGTTTTTCCCTGTAATACCTGATTTAAGGACTGCAAATGCTCTCTTTCCTTACTTGCAATTTGTTTGCAAAGATCTTTTAATACAGGGTCTTTTGCTTCATTGCTGTACTTTGTGTACTTTTCAATACAACACTGCTCCTGAGTACATAAATCTTCAATTGCCTGAATTTCTTTTTCTTTTAAAGCCATACTAAACACCTCTCTTATTAATGATGTTATTAGTATGGTGGAATCTTCCAGTTCTATACATGGTAATTAAATTTTTATCACTGCTTTTATCTCAGACGATAATGTATCACATAACATAAAGCTATAACAAACGAATATATTAAGCTCACAATAAAAGAGGTGTCTGATAATCCGGTATTCATTATAAAAATCATACGATGGAAAAGCAAAATAGTCACCATAAAAAAAATGGCATGCGATGCCAATTCTCCCCACAAACATTTTCGTTGCTTTAAACGAATATTATTCTGATTTCTTTTTAATGCGCCTTGATAACTCTCATTCAACCTTTTACAAGCTAACAAGGCATATTCTCTGCTGGTATATAACGGAAGGGCAATGCCACTGATTCTGGCGCCACTATAAAAACCATATCGTACATAGATATAATATAGTGTATCTTCAAATAACATTCTGCTTTCATATTTTCTGGACAATAATGTTTGCTCAATCAACTTATCATTGCGAATAACAGCTCCCATATGCTCCATATCCGACACTTTGACTTTTAAACAAATGCGTTTTTTCATGCAATAGTATATCCCCTTTTATCCCAACCATCATCATTTACGTTTAAAACGTAGTAATTATATACGTTCAAAGTTAACATTGTCAATGTGACAATTGGTACAAAAGTATTATGCAAATATTAAAAGCGACTATTTCTTATGTGTCTCAATTTCCTTCTCTTCTTTATCACATATACGATTATAGATGAATAAACCTATCCCACTGATAGCTACGGCTATAACCAAAATAACAATAGCAAATACATAATTCTGAAGCCCCAACGCATCTCCTCCTACCGTAGAGGTTATCATAGCCGGAATTCTACCCAAAGAGGCAATCAGTATAAATGTCTTCCATTTCATATCTGTAAGTCCTGCATAATAACATAGCAAATCCTTAGGTGTTCCCGGTATCATAAAAATAATCCAAAATAAAAAGATTCTCTTAGGGGATTTCTTTAAAAAATGTAAAGCTTTCAGTTTATCGAGAGAAAAGAAAACCTGCACCAGTTTGACGCCATACCGACGTACCAATGCAAACACTGACACGCTTCCCAAGGTCGAACCAAGAAGACATAAGAATGTTCCCATCCATGTACCAAAAGCATATCCGCCCACTATTTCAAACACTTCACCGGGAATTAATGCAACCACTACCTGCAAAAACACAAAGGCTACATATAAAATCGGCCCCCAAATGCCGTGACTGTCCACCCAGAGACGAAACTGCTCCGGTTCGGACACAAATCGCAGAATCGGAATCCCGATTACAACGCCGACAGCCAGCATCACCATTATATATACAGCAATTGCCAATGCTGCCAATATTTTCTGTTGTTTTTTGCTCAAATCTGAAGGTTTTTTCATTTGTTTTTTTTCAATACTTTGCATAGTAGTTTTTTAATTATCTATATATTTCTATTCTTACTGTTTATGCAAGTCCCATTTGATTATTATTGATTTGCATAACTGTTATATATCTACAATTTAAATACAAATCCCACTATTATTCCGGTCACCGCCGAAATCAGAATAATCACAATCGGATGCACCTTCTTTAATGCCATAATAAGGCTTCCGCCAAAAATTACAAGTGCCCCAAGGAAACTTACCGTAGTAAAAGTTGCAAGCGCAAATCCTGCCGGGAAGAGCACCGTCATTCCCGTAGATAATACTGCGGTAGCTATCATACCGATTACTGCCGGCTTCAAACCGGACATACAGCCTTTGACCACGAAACTGTCTTTAAATTTCGCAAAGAACTTCGCCACTATCAGAATAATGATAAAAGAAGGCAAAACAACGCCTGTGGTTGCAATCACTGCTCCCGGCAAACCGCCCACTTCCATACCCACATACGTGGACATATTAATGGCAAAAGGCCCCGGCGTGCTTTCACTGACCGCCATAAAATTCACCAGTTCTTCTTCCGTAAGCCACCCCTTGGCCGCCACTGCATCCTGAATTAACGGAAGCATCGCATAACCGCCGCCGAAGGTAAAGGCACCTATCCCAAGGAAGATTAAAAACAATTCCAGATAAATCATTTCTTCGCCTCCTTTCTCTTTGCAACAAAGGAAGCCGTCAGACCAATCAGCGCACAGCCAATCAGCACGTAGATTGCCTTAATATTAAGCAAAGCCACCATAATAAAAGAAAAGGCAAAGATAAAATATGCCACAGGGCTTTTCGGACACTTTCGATACATATTAATCAATGCTTTTACAATCAAAGCAAGTACACCGGCACGAATGCCAAAGAAGGCATATTGCACCACCTTGTTATCCTGAAAGCGGCTGATAACCGACGATAATAAAACAATAATGAAAAACGATGGTGTAACCACACCCAGGGTCGCCATAAATGCCCCAAGGAAACCACCAAACTTATATCCCACAAAAGTCGCCGCATTTACCGCAATGGGTCCCGGCGTACTTTCCGCAATGGCAATCACTTCCAGGATATCGTCTGCCGTTACCCATTTATGATTGTCCACCACTTCCTTCTGAATCAGCGGAATCATGGCGTAACCGCCACCGAAGGTAAAAGCACCTATCTTAAAAAACGTCAGAAACAGCGTAAAATATTCTTTTGGCGTTCGTTTGACTTTCACATCTGCCTTATCCATTGTAGTTTTTCTCTCCTGCATATGATTTATGCATATTGTTCCGCAAATCCAACCTTATTATAATCTTTTTGCACAAGTTTGTCACTTTGTATTAACTTCTTTTTTCCCGAAACAGGCGTTATTCTCCCGTCAAACATATTTTTATAATATTATAATCGGCACTTTCCTCAAACAAAAAATCCACGTAAAAGGCAAAACAAATATCAAACTGTCACATCGGTCCAGCACGCCGCCATGCCCCGGCAACAGATTACCGTAGTCTTTTACCCCTACAATTCTTTTTACAGCCGAAAAAGCCAGATCTCCAAACTGACCTACAGCAGAAGCCAAAGTCAGATAACCAAACAATACCCCGTAATGTACTTCTATTAAACCGTTTCTCTGTAATATGTATGCAATTGCCATACAAATAGCTACCGCAAGCAAAGCACCTCCCACGCTTCCTTCTATGGTTTTCTTCGGGCTGATATTGGATGCAAGTTTGTGCTTTCCGATGCACTTTCCCACACAGAATGCCATCACATCCGTAAGCATACTGATAGCAATCGCAAATAATAAATAATACAGTCCTCCCTCTGTGATTCTGATATAATGCATCATTTTATAAAAGCTCACAATGGCAATCGCGACCAACATTGTCATCCACGGCTTTAGAGCCATATTTCTTTTTACCTGTTTCATAAGAACCACAAATAACACACTCACACCGGCAAATAATACGATGGTAAAATATTCATAACCCGGAATGCTAATATAAGAAAGCAATACTGCCCCTAAACAGATTATTATGTATGTTATATTTTTTCCTTTCGCTTTCATGCCGGTTGCCTTATATAATTCTGTTATGGATATTACACTCAATATGGCAATGACACTACATAAAAACCACTCCATATGAGAAAACCATAAAACACCAATCGTTATCAGTAAAATCAATAATCCGGTCTTTATTCTTTGCTTTAACATACTTTTCACTCACCCTGCTGTTTTAATATCCAAAATATTCCATACTTTATTTTGTACACGATTTTTAAAATATGCTTGAAAAAACAGTGAAAAAAATATGTCTTTTGAATTTTTCACAATAAAAAACAGTATGTTCTATCCTTTTCGATAAAACATACTGCTCTCATTTCATTCATATTTTATTTAATCATTTCTTTCAGTCTTAAAGCTTTGCCGATATCGCCTTCCACTCCGCATCTTTAAACTTGTCTTTTACTGCCTGAAATACTTCCTGATAAGTCATTGTAAAATACCCCCTAAAATTTTATACATTCCAGAATCGTATCAGTTCCAGTGAGATCATTGCGACAACACAAATTACATTTGCAAGAATATTGATTACATATTGTATCCTGCGTATTACTTTCACATCTTTGGCGAACAATGCTTTCACAGAAATTCCTGCAGATGCCAAAAATGCCAACATACATAATATCTGAATCAGACAACCAATGATTCCTTGCGCCGGTGTAAGTCCGTACTGCGTACTGTATACCGAAATCCAGAATATCACAACTCCCACTGATATTATTTTAGCAAATTGCGCAACTGCAATCAAGGCTGCACCCTCATATTTCTTAAACTTCTTAACAATAAGAAGAATCAATTTAATGAGCAACAATACAGCTGCAACAGGCACACATATCACATAGAAAATCATCAACGCAAGATATGCGACCAATGCCGGTTCTTCCACATAACTCTGCAAACCGAGATTCAATACTCCGTTACCATCTTCTAACTGATATCCTTCCGCCGGTAGTCCCTGACCTTCCTGAACAATCCAATATAAATCTCCTGACACATTTTGGATTGTGGCAATGCCTGCCACATCATACTCTCCCTCTCCGGTAGACGCAATCGGTAACAGTCCCAATAAAGAAATCAACTTCAAGGGACCGTGACGCATGGAACGGGCACCAATATACATGCCGGATATGTCGTCTCCCACAGCCTCGTTTGACACAAAATCAGCAGGTATCTCTGCAGAAGTTTCTCCAAACACAATCTCCGGAATTTCCATAATTGGAAGTCCCATACCGGTCATCATCACTACGGTTCCGACACCTGTTTCCACATCAAAAAACATCTGTGAACAGAATCCGTTCGTCGATCCGTTATGTCCCAGCACTATATTTTCGCCATACATAGAAGACAAAAATCCATGATAACTGTATCCCATATCCGTACCCCTATATGTCGCAGAAGGTGAAAACAGAAACTCTCTTGTTTCAGGATTCTCAAATAGCGGACAGTCCTCACGTGCCAGACTACCTGCATAGATTGCCATGTCAGAAATTGTACCGGTTGCCGCACCTGCCGGATACGGCATGACATACATAAGCTGCGGTCCCACAGATTCCCAACCTGCACCGGTGTCCACATAACAAACAGTCTTCGGTCTCTGTGCATAAACCCACTCATTATCATTGTGTGCAGGAAGTAAAGAAGTATGCTCCATACCCAAGGGTTCAAAAATATTCTCATGCACATATTCGTGGAAAGGCTGTTCCGTAATACATTCCACAACGTAACCTGCTAAAGCCGCACCATAATTACTGTAAGAAGAAACTTCTCCCGGACGATAAACCTGCACCGGCTCTGTTTCCTGCAAAATTTCACCCAACGATTTTATCTCTTCCTCATTATCGGTTTGAAACGCCCATACATTCTCGCTCCAGCCCGCATTGTGATTCATAAGATTTAACATTGTGATAGGGTCATCATATTTTAACTTACGAAGAAAATTATCCGGAAGATATTCCCTGATATCCTTCTCAAGGTCAATCTCTCCTCTCTCCCACAACTGCATTACACTAACCCAGACCAGCGTCTTGGAAATACTTCCCCACTCATACACTGTATCAGCGTCTGCTACAATTCCGTTCTCACGGTCAGCATAACCAAATGCACCCTCATACACAATTTCATCTTCTTTAAAAACCGCTGTAGAAAAGGATACATACGCCTCCGGATTCTCTGCCGCCCACTTCTCTATTTCACTTCCGATTTCATCAAACGGTACACCGGAAGGTGTAACATCATTCGGCGTCGCCTGCACGGTAAGCGGAATATTTATCAGAAACATTACTACCATTAAGGCCGCCAACATTTTCTTTATACTCTTCTTCATTTTTCAATCTCCGCCTTTTCTTGTCTTTCTAACTTAATCAGCCAGATATATGCAATGATACCAAACACCAGAGACGGTCCCATCATAATTACAAACTGCACCGTACTTTCCGTCCAGAAACCGGTCAGATTCTCTCCATTCATTAACATTCGGGAAAATGTCGCCGCACCATTATTCACCGCATGCATAAAAGCAGCCGACCACACGGAATTTGTCTTTTTTACCGCCAAAGTAAGCAAGGCATTCATGGAAATCGTAAATATGGTAAAAAGAATAAATCCAAGCCAGGGTTCGCCCCAGTAACCGGTACCAAAATTATGACCATAATAATTAATGGGATAATGCCATACACCCCAAATGATACCGCCAACGAGAATGGCCGGACCGATACCCATCTTCTTCTCAAGTCTGGGCATCATAAAACCACGCCAACCGATTTCTTCACCAAGACCGCCAATAGAAAACATCATTGCGTTCACAACGGAATACAAAGGCATAACTGCAATCATAGCGGGATCCATTCCCATATCTTCCGTAAAAACAGTCGCATCAAAACATTCCGGTTTCAATGCAATAAATAACCATCCGCCAAGTTCCGTATAAATAATGGGTAGAAAGATTGCCACCAGCATCCAAACCCACTTTTTATCTTTGAAATAGATACCCAATTTCAGGGAATTCTCCCCGGTAAAGTCAATCTTTTCTTTACAAATTGCTCCGGTGATAAACACGGAAGCTGTAGGCAGAAGCATCGCTACAGAACATAACAATTGTGTGCCCGGATCCTCGTACACATGTCCGCTTCCATAGTAAGCAAATGCCGCAATCCAAAGGGGCGCAAATGCAAAGAATAAAAACACAAGCATTACCGTCAAATCTTTCTTTTTATTCATCGATGTCACGCTCCTTTCTTACATAAATGCCCGCAGTGATTCTGTATGACAGATAATAAATAACACCTGTCACTATGGGAAATACCGTGGTTAAAATCACCATCAGTCCGGTATGTTCTTCCACCCACTTCATATTGCTTTCAATATCCATATTTGCAAGACCGGAAATATCGCCAAACAACAGCCAAATAAAAAACAGAATGCATAGCGTAACGGAAAATCCGCTAAAAATCATATCTCCCTTTTTCTTTCCATACAGTATGTACAAGGGAAAAGTTATGGCAGCCATAATTAACATGACCGGAATCACAATGGGGCCCATTAACTGAATGGTGGATACCATCATCATCATACCCTCTGTTTTTACCGCCGTTGCCGCAATCATACTTAAGAAAACGCCCCAGGATAAAACCAGATAATTTGCCACCAGGTAATAGATATATTTAGAAAGCAAATATTCTTTTTTATCTACAGGCATGGTAAGCAGGTAATCACGGCAGTTTTTACCGGAATCTGCCTGGAACAACTGAGACATCAATACCAGCAAATATGCGCATCCACCCATAAACAACATGGGGGTCCACAAGCCCAACAACACTTCCATATCACTGTCTACGGTACTCCACACCGTAAATACACAAATAAACACTGTAAGAAGTCCAAATCCGCCTATCACAATAGGGCCGTTCGTAGCCACATAATCTTTATATAATAATGATTTCATCGCACACCTCGCCCCTTTCTTTTTACAATCAACACAGATACGAAGAAACATACCACAGTCATAAGTAAAGCCACCGGAATTAACCAAACCAGGCTATTCTCAAAAAGGATTTTGACCTTATCCATAAATGTGTTCATAATAGCATCTACCTGGTCTCCGTAACGGTTGCTTAATGTTACAATCGCAATTGCAAATATCGCATATGCCCCTAAAAAAACACCGATAAAAATATACTCACAGGTCTTCTTTTTCCACATAAAAAGGGCACAACATACCACTCCAAGACCGACTGCCAGTGCACAGGTCATTACAGTTCCCGCATGAATCATCTCACCCAATGTAAACACCTCAACCACCGGCGAAATCAATAAAGCAATCAAAACAGACGATATATAACCGGTCAGAAGGAAGCCGTAAGCAGTACTAAATCTTGCCAGTACAATTTCCAAAGGTTTTACCGGCATAGTGCGAAGTACATCCCCAAAATTTGCCTTTTCATCCATATGAAAGGTCATAATGCCGTCAAAGCCCACTCCCAAAGGAAGTAAAATAGCCAAAAAAGTAGCACCTCCGAGAATCATTTCATAAGCTGCCATATCATCTTCGGATACCGATGTATCTTCCCCCATAAATACGTCCAACTTTAAGTTTCCGTATTCACTGCTAAGAGAAATCAGAATTCCGATTACCAAGGCGGCAACCAATGTCAAAACATAAGTCATAATGCGCGTACGCAGGCAATAGATATCTTTTAAAATCAATCCTTTCATAAGATACCTCCTTCTACGCTTCTTTGCTTTCGTTATTTGCGCGGTTTACATAATGTATCATAATTTCTTCCAAAGTACACTGCTCCATAGTAAGTTTCTCGTATTTTCTTGCGCAGGCCTTTTTATCATATACCAAAACATCTACGCCAAAAGCAGACTGTCTTACGGATACAATGTCTTCTTTCGCGATTGTATCCGCATCTTTTTTACTGCATTTAATCATAGCATGATTTTCAAGGATTACATCCTTTTCACCGCTTAACACGATACGGCCCTTGTCGATAAATACAACCATATCCGCAATTCGCTCAATATCCCCTGTGATATGAGAAGATAAAAGAATCGTGTGGTCCTCTTCCATAACAAACTCCTGGAAAATTTCCAGAATTTCATTACGAACGATGGGGTCCAAACCGCTGGTAGGTTCATCCATAATCAGTAATTTCGCACCGTGGGACATTGCCACTGCAATCTGAATTTTCATACGCATACCACGGGAGAACTTACCGCACTTTTTCTTCATGGGAAGACCGAATTTCTTCATATATCCGGTAAACACTTCTTCGCTCCAGTTAGTGTACATTTTGCTCATAATTTTATTAATCTGCACGCCGGTTAAGAAGTCGTGGAAGCCCATTTCGTCAAATACCACGCCGATATCATCTTTTAAGGTTTTACCCTCTGTATGCATATCCTTGCCAAACACCTTCATCTCACCGGAATTTGCAGCAATAATATCCATAATCAAACGGATTGTGGTAGTTTTACCGGCACCGTTCTGCCCTACGAAACCGCAAATACAGCCTCTGGGAATGTTAAAACTCACCTTATTCAAAACGAAGTCGCCGTAATCCTTGGTGACATCTTTTAACTCAATCACATAGTCGTTCTCTGTATGTACCGCAACATCTGCTGTCGCTTCCATTCTATCTTCCTTATTCATCGCTCTGACTCTCCTTCTCTTCGTATAAAAGCTTCATTCGCTCCACAAGTTCGTCAAAAGGCACCTTGGCAAGCGCCGCCTTCTCAAGCACCTCTTCCATCAGGTTCTCAATTTCGAACATAACGCTTTCCTTCACCATTTCGTGATTTACGCCTTTGACGAAACTCCCCTTGCCCGTGTAGGATTCGATGTAGCCTTCCCGCTCTAATTCCTCGTAGGCTCTCTTGGTTGTAATAATACTGATTCGCAGTTCTTTGGCCAGAAGTCGCATTGACGGAAGGGCGTCCCCTTCTTTCAACTCGCCGCTCATAATCTGGGCTTTGATCTGGTCCATAATCTGCTCATAAATCGGTCTGTCCGACTGGTTTGTGATAATAATGTCCATTTGTTACCTCGCGCGTTGTTTTAAATGTAATTATTTTATGCATGCTTACAATCGTTACATTTTGCATCGTAACATTGTATATATATAATATATACAATATGCACACCTTGTCAATACATTATATAAAAATATTTATAAAAGAAAAAGCACCGCCTAAACGATGCTTATAAACTAATACAGGTTTGTTCCTCATTTTTAGATGATAGAAATGTATGAGTTACTGTTTTAATAAAATATTAATTCTTTCATCCGACAGTTTAAAATTTTCAACTATCATTGCCCTTATTTCATCTTCCGGCATATTACATTGCCTTAAAGATGCAATAAAAGTTTTAATTGTCTGCTCAATTCCTTGCTCAATTCCTTGCTCAATTCCTACTCGCATCCCTTCCTTGGTTCCTTCTAAATATCCTTTCTCTTTTCCTTCTTGATATCCTTTTTCTTTTCCTTCTTGATATCCTTTTTCTTTTCCCTCCTGATATCCTTCTTCTTTTCCCTCCTGATATCCTTCTTCTTTTTCGTATTCAATCCATTCCTGCAGTGTCATGTAGCGTTCCCCCATTTCTCTGCTATGCTTCATATTTTCAACCATAGTATGAAGCTCTGCCAATTCTTTATCTGTTGCGTTCTTTTCCTCTGACTGACAAAAATACTGTAATAATTTTCGCAAGTCATCCGTCCCACCATTTTCTCCATTCACATAAAGAAATAATTTAGTGACACCATCATCATACTGTATTTCATTATCTTCAATCACTTTATTCTGAACAGTATATACCATTCTGTTTTTACCAAAAGGATCTTCCGATACAATCCATATAGAAATATAATCCGGCAAATCTTTGTAATGCTTCCCTGCATCAAGTAAATTTACATCTGTTATATCTTGATTATATCGACTTCGTTTCGGCAATTCCGAAATATTGTACTTGTTAGGCTCAATATCATATACTCTGGCAATATTATGATCCTCGTATTCCATAATATATAAATCCATACGAATACCATGATGCTTTGGATCAATACCAAGTATTTGTTTCTCAGATAAAACCGAAACATCTCCTAATTTTTTACCCGTAGCTCTTTCAATAATCAATTTAGCAATTAACTTTGCATTATGGGTATTTTCAGTAAAAGCACTGAATAAAAAAGAATCAATTAGATTTAGCTCTTGTAAAGATTTAGATTTGTTCATAGAAATGTCTCCTCTTGACAGAGGAACAAAACCTGTAACAAAAGAATAAATCATTTATGCTAAAAAGGCAAGTACATTATTCATCCTTTAAAATTTTTTCTTCCAATTCTTCCAGCCTTGTTTCTATGGCACTTTTCTCACGGATGCAACCAAGTCTCTGTATTTCCAATTTATCAATTCGTAAAAAATTAGCGCACCGGGCCCAAAACGAGTGCACAGACATGGCACTGAAGAAAATTACAGAAGCAATTCCTGCAAGCAGGGTTGATATCATAATTCCTCCATTCACAATGGTTGCTATTAATCCGTATATTGGCTCTCTCCAATAAAATAACTGTACTCCGCCAATCACTAGCGCAATAAGCAATATAACCACCGCCATAATTACACACACGGAATAAATCCGTCTGCATCTCACCTGACGATATTTTAAGTCTTGCAACCGAACATCAATATCCCTTAATTCCATGTACAATTTTGCACATTCGCCTCTAAGCCTATCCTTTTCCTCTGGTGCAATGTAATCATCATCCCATACATTACTGGCTTTAATTGTATTCATAATATCTCCTTGTTTTACAATACAATTTATATCTTATCTGTATACATTACATTTTTTGCAATATTACTTTTATTTTACACGCAATAATACTATTTAGCAATCTTTCTATCCGGGAATACTGTTTTCCACACACAGCGCTCCCCACCCTGCTCTGTCATCGGGCAAATCCAGCTCCCCCTGAATTCCTTTTGCACCTTTTATCAGATATGCTTTCATTTTCTCACCATATAAATACGGGTCATTCCCACGAACAATTCCCCACTCCATAAGCAGTGCTGCCGCACCTGACACCATAGGTGTAGCATAGGATGTTCCGCTGACCCTTGTATAACCTCCACGAACAGATACGGTTTCAATATCAACGCCCGGTGCCACCAAATCAGGTTTTACTGTATTAATCAATGTGGGCAATTCCGTATCTCCCGGCGTCATCGCCCCGGAATCTGTTTCTAAACTGTTCCCCGGATTCCCCATTAACTGTCGAAACACATAACCTCTACCGCTAAAGTCCGCCACACCACCCGTATATATGTCATATGCTCCTACCGTAATCACTCTTGATGCCGTAGAAGGTACTGTAAGCGTCACTTGCGGACTCTCCCGAAAAAATCTTGTGCCTTTGCTCCGTGTGGCACTGCTTGGTAAGAAGAACTGATAACCGCCGTATTCAATATTTCGTGGTATCAATTCGAAAGTCCATACCCCAGGCAGAATAAAACCTCCTGAAACACTACTTCCTTCCGGTATAAAATCAATATACAACTCCTGAAACACCATATAGGGCAAAGGCTGACCTACATAAATTAACAGCGTCATTCCATTTGTCTGATACCGATATGCTCCTACCATATCCATAGGGATTTCTATTCGATCTCCCGTAGGGGTAATCAGAATTACATCAAATACATCCTGATAGTACTTCCAAAGCTGTACATTTAATGAACTCTCATATTCCGAAACTGCTAATTCCACACGCTCTGTCTGTCCGTTTTGTAGCAAACCTTCCGCATGCCCGCCTGCAGCCCCCTCATTACCGCTTCCTACCACAACGGATGTCCTTCCAATCTCTGCCGCATTATCCAAAAAACGCTCCAAGAGGGAATTTCCACGGTGATCTCCATATGTATTTCCAAAGCTTAAATTAATTACCAACGGCATCTGCAATTCCTGCGCCTTGCGTAATGCGTAAGTCACGCCTCTCATAATTTCTGTAGTCTTAGGAAAAGCATTCTCCCTTTGTGCGCCCAATTTTACAATTAACAAAGAACTTTCCGGTGCTACACCTTTGCGGAAAGGCTCATCTGCGGTTCCTCCTGCCGCCAGAATTCCTGCAACCGCTGTTCCATGTCCACTAACATCTATGGTAGGAATCAGCCGTCTCACCTCCGTTTCACTTCCGCCTGACAAAGCCTCATCTATCTGCTCTTTCGTAAATTCCACTCCGGTTTCAAACCCTTCCGGTGGTAAGAATCCTGCCTCCGCATCCGCTTCCAGAGACTGATCCCAAAGCGCTTCAATTCTGGTACTCCCGTCCTCATTTCTAAAATTCTCGTTATAAAAATCAATAGAGCTGTCCAAAATCGCAACCAACACACCTCTTCCCGTGAGAAAAGGTTCTGCTTCGGTCACTGCACTGATACAGCTCTCTCTTAGCGCCGTAATATCCTGAAAATAAAAAGGCTTCGGCTTTTCCACATATTCAATTTCCGGCAATGCCACAAAATCCTCCAATAAAGCATCCGGTAACGTAACAATTGCATATCCTGCAATCAGCGGTTCAATCTTAATCAAATCCGATTCGTAGCGCTCAATGTCACCCTGATATTTTATGATAATTTCCCAGGTATTGTTTAGTAAATCAAATCCCTCCCGTAAAAGGGCAGACTGCTCACGTTCTGCCACATCTACAGAGAGGGATAAATTTAAAAGATTTTCAATTTTTTGGCTGTCCATACAGGCTCCTGCATTATAAAATATTATAATACATTCTATGGCAATTCCTGTAAAATAACTCCTTCTTTTTGATACCAGCGACACATTGCATTATTTTTCCAGTTATAACGGTCTGTAGTAATATCGTCAAAATATAATAAACGGGGCTTCCACATAAATTCGGTTAAAACAACAACCGGTTCATCACTTTCCAAGATTTCCACTCGTGCCAAATATTCCTGGTGGTACTTCTGGGCTTCTCCGGCCCTCAGTGAAACAAATGCTCCGTATGAAGAATAATCAAACATACGCTTGCCGGGTTGTAATATAAAAGCTGCAAGAATGCAAATCAAAATAATTGCCACATAAACTCTGGCATCTATTTTTATCTTCGTTTTTTTACCATTTAATTTCTGTCTGATATATCCAATCCAACATCCTTCATTTATAAAGAGTAATAATATAAACCAGAATTTTATAATATTCAATAAACGTTCCGGGCCGGCACTGCTCATGGCATAACAACTTGGCGTAAACATACATGCAACAGAGCAATATGACAAAATAGTAATAACAACCGGCAACCACAACTTATATTTCAATTTCTCTGTCAGTTTCCACAATGCCGGAATCATCAATAACATAAATAAAATAATCTGAATTGACATACAGTCTTTGATATAACCGTTCTCATTGGTAAAAGACTGAATAATTGCATTCAATGGAGTATTCTTATTGAAATTAGTCTGTCTGACCTGATTTCCCGGTGCTGATACATTAATATAAAAGCAAATACCATAAACCACAAGCGGCAAGAAATACCAGAAGGCTTTTTTTCTTTTAATCCATTGCCCTATCAAAATTACGGCACTGCCCAAAATTCCCAATAAAGCAGTAGAATAATTTGAGCCGCCACACAGCACAGCCATTAAGCAGGCTCCAATACATAATAAGACTTCTTTATATACTTTATCTGTTGCATTCATATGTAAGGCAAAACCAAAAAGCAAAATCATACACGCGTGCATAAAATTGTAATGTACAGAACCGTTAAACCAAAAGAATGCATTTACCGGAGAATATACGGTCTGAATCATCAAAAATGTAACTACACTGCTTGCTGTAATCCAAATACTTTTAGGTCCTTTTAGCAGTTTTACAACAATTACATAAAGCAGATAAAAGTGAGATACCAACAGCATACTTAACATAATAATCGGCGTAAGAAAATAAAAGCCTTCGCCCCAAATAGCGGGAGACAAGGTCATAATAAAAATAGACGAAAAAGTACCCTGCCACGTATAATAGCTGTCTTTTACCTGCTGAAACGCCCACTTTAATGTTTCACTTAAAGAATGAGTAGTTGTCCAAAATGCATGGGTATAATAACCATATGAAAAATCATCCGCACAAGGATGTGCATACATTCCGATATGCAAAAGAGGAATCAGGGAAACTATTAAAACTCCCAGCATTATAATAGCAATTTGTGTATATTTATCACTTATAATTTTCTTCATTTGTACTCTCCGATTACTTTAATCTTCGTTCAAACATCCTTTTCTATTTTCGCATATTGTTCTAAAAAGTCAATACTAAAAAGCGGTCAGCAACTGCCAACCGCTCATCTTTCTTTTAACCTTTACTACCCGGATTATACTCGCGAAAGAACTTAATTAATCCTTGCAACACATTTGTTAAAGTAGGAATATCCTCTTTGTCAATACTTGCAATAACCGCCTCTGTCATCTCATCATGAAATACCTTATGCGCTGCATAAGCCCTCTCTCCTTTTTCGGTCAAGCGAATCATTACAATACGTCTGTCTTCCTCACTGCGTTCACGAAGAACATATTCCTTCTTAACAAGACCATTCATGGATGTGGTAAGTGAACCTACTGTAATGCCAAGAGACTTGGCAATGGCAGACATGTTCCTTCCTTCTAACCCAACAGCTTCGATAATATGCATATCATTTACCGTGATGTTTTTAAACTCACCTGTAATAATAGCATTCTCTTCCACAACAAGTATTTCCCGAAATAAATTAACTAAAATATCATTTACTGTATCATGTATATTCAAATCGATGACTCCTTATCTTCTCGTGCCAACTTATAAATGTATCGCACAACTATGATTGTTTCCCTTTTAAACAATTTTAACATAAAAATAAATTAATATAAAGTTAAAATTTTCGGAATCTTTCATATCGTGCCTTTATAAGCTCTTCCTTAGATTTACTGCACTGTCTGAACAGAAATCCTTCAATGGCATTTTTCACCTGCGTTGCCACCTTATAAAAGTGGTCATCGTTAAACTTCTCAGGTTCCTTGATAATGCCATCGATAACCTTCATCTCATATAAATCCTGTGCAGTCATTTTCATAACACGTGCCGCATCTTTGGCAAGAGAACTATCCTTCCAAAGAATGGATGCATAGCCTTCCGGTGACAAAATCGAATACACGGAATTCTCTAACATCCACACTTCATCCGACACTGCCATAGCAAGCGCACCTCCACTGCCGCCTTCGCCGATAATCAATGTAAATACAGGCACTTTCAAGGCCGACATTTCATAAAGATTTCTTGCAATCGCTTCCCCTTGTCCTCTCTCTTCTGCTTCCAATCCGCAGAACGCTCCGGGCGTATCCACAAAACAAATTACAGGTCTGTTAAACTTCTCCGCCTGCTTCATCAGACGCAATGCCTTACGATAGCCGTCCGGAGAAGGCATACCGAAATTGCGGAACACATTATCTTTTGTGGTTTTACCCTTACACTGAGCAATGACCGTAACGGGTATTCCCTTAAAATAAGCAATACCTCCTACGATACAATGATCGTCACTAAAATATCTGTCACCGTGAAACTCGATAAAATCCATAAAACAGTTTTCAATATAATCCATGCCTACAGGACGGTCTTTTCTCCTGGAAAGCAAAACCTTATCCCAGGCACTCATATTGCTTTTCTTAATTTCAGTATCTACAGACTGTTCCTGCAACTCTACTGCACCTAATCTGTGCATATCTAAAATACTTTTTAGGGTATCGTGCATTTCTTCTCTTTTGACAATGGCATCCACAAAACCGTGATCCAATAAAAACTCTGCTCGCTGAAATCCCTTCGGTAATTTCTGACCGATAGTCTGCTCGATTACTCTGGGGCCTGCAAAACCAATCAATGCATTGGGTTCTGCCAAAATAATATCGCCAAGCATTGCAAAGCTTGCCGTTACACCGCCTGTTGTGGGGTCTGTCAACACTGAAATATAAAGATTTCCCTCGTCACTGTGACGCTTTAAGGCCGCAGAGGTTTTCGCCATCTGCATAAGTGAAATGATTCCCTCCTGCATTCTTGCTCCGCCGGAGCAGGCAAAAATAATTACCGGAAGTTTCTCTTCTGTAGCACGCTCTACCATACGGGTGATTTTTTCACCTACTACATGTCCCATACTCGCCATCATAAAACGACCGTCGCAAACTCCAAGCGCTACCTTATTGGCACCAATCAAACCGGTACCGGTAATTACAGCTTCATCCAAACCGGTCTTTTCCTGCAATGCGGCAATTTTATCTTCGTAACCTTTATAATCTAAAGGATTATTTGTCTTTAATCCTTCATCCCATTTTTCAAAGGTTCCGGGCTCTACCACCGAGGTAATTCTTTTATATGCACTCATTCGGAAGTATCCGTGACACTTCGGGCAGATGTAAAGATTTTCTTTTACCTCTTCTACATAAACAGGTGCTTTACACATATTACATTTTTTAAAAAGTCCTTCGGGCACCTCAGCCGCCTGCTTCTGCTTCGCTGTATTCTCTAACCGTCCGTCTTGTTTTTTAAACATTGAACCAAGCTTCATATTTCGCCTCCAAGATATGACAGTATCATATATTCATCACTGCTTAAAGTTATAAATTCACTTTATATGCGTTATAAAACACAAAGTTTCTCTATCAAGCATACGCCTACTTAGCACCAAGAATTTCATTCTCCGCCATATCACTAATCATGTCATATAAATAGTCCACATTGGTGTCGATTCCCTCTATAATTACTTCACCCAAAGCACTGCGCATCTTACGCAAAGCCTCTTCTCTAGTGGTTCCGTGTACGATTAATTTTGCAATCATGGAGTCATAGTAGGGCGGAATCTCGTATCCGCTGTAAATGGCAGTATCCATACGGATTCCTTTACCACCCGGCAGATAAAGATTCTCAATCTTACCGGGAGAAGGACGGAAGTTTTTCTCCGGATTCTCCGCATTAATTCTGCACTCGATGGAATGACCTTCCATCTTTACTTCCTCTTGCGTAAAAGAAAGCTTTTCTTTGGAAGCAATTTTAATCTGCTCCTTAATCAAATCCACTCCGGTAATCCACTCCGTTACAGGATGCTCTACCTGTATTCTTGTATTCATCTCCATAAAGTAAAAATCTTTTTCGTTTTCCAAAAGAAATTCAATAGTACCCGCATTTTCATAACCTACTGCTTTGGCTGCTTTAACAGCCTGCTCGCCCATACGGGCACGAAGTTCCTCGGAAATCGCCTTACAGGGTGCTTCCTCTATGAATTTCTGATGGTTACGCTGGATGGAACAGTCGCGCTCCCCGAGATGCACCACATTGCCGTAAGAATCTGCCAGAATCTGTACTTCCACATGACGGGGATTCTCAATAAAATGTTCCATATATACTGAATCATCACCGAATGCAGCACCGGCTTCTTTTCTTGCGGTCAAATATGCATTCTCAAATTCTTCGGAGTTCTGTGCAACACGCATACCCTTACCACCACCGCCAAGAGCCGCTTTTACAATTACGGGATAGCCTAATTTTGCAGCGATTTCTTTTCCTTCTTCCACGCTCTCCACATTCTGATTCCAACCGGGAATTACCGTAACCCCAGCTTCAATCATAGTATTTCGCGCTTCTGTCTTATTACCCATTTTACGGATAATTTCTGAAGAAGGTCCGATAAAAGTAATGTTGCACTCTTCACATAATTTCGCAAACTTTTGATTCTCGGATAAAAATCCAAATCCCGGATGAATCGCCTCAGCACCGGTATTGATGGTTGCGCTGATGATATTCTCCATATTAAGATAGCTGTCCTTGGAAGGTGCCGGTCCGATACAAATCGCTTCATCTGCAAGCTGGGTATGAAGGGCATCCTTATCTGCTTCAGAGTATACCGCTACAGACTGAATTCCCAGTTCTCGACAGGCCCTGATAATCCGCACTGCGATTTCTCCTCTGTTTGCAATCAAAATTTTATGAATCATTGATTAATCCGCCTTATTATCCAATCATAAATGAAAGCTCAGCGCTTACTACCACTTTGCCGTCAACACTGGCAACCGCTTCGCCCACACCTAAGGGTCCTTTGCTGCGAACGATACGGGTTTCCAGTTTCAATTTATCTCCGGGAACAACTTTACCTTTGAATTTGCACTTGTTAATTCCCGCAAAATATGCAATCTTTCCCTTATTTTCTTCCAGACTCAACGCTGCTACCGCACCGGTCTGCGCCAGGGCCTCAATAATGAGAACCCCCGGCATTACAGGCTCCTGCGGAAAATGTCCTTTGAAGAAATCTTCGCGAAATGTCACACACTTATAACCAATTGCGTACTCCCCGGGCACCATATCTTCAATATAATCCACAAGAAGAAAAGGATGTCTGTGGGGGATAATCTGTTCAATTTCTTTAATACCTAATTTCATACTAATCCTCTTTTCTGAGCGTTTTACCGCGAAGTGGCGACGCAAATATCAAATTTGCGTCTGCCATCATGGCTATTTGCTTTCGCTCAGAAACAAATAGCCGTGTGAAAAATTGGCATATCAATGCAATTTTTCACACTAGTCTCCTTCTTACTCTACAACGAACAATGCTTCGCCGTATTCAACGCCTGTAGCATTGTTAACTAAAATCTCTGTAATGACGCCGTCATACTCGGATTCGATCTCGTTCATCAGTTTCATTGCTTCCACGATGGCAATAATCTGTCCCTTTTTTACTCTGTCGCCCACTTTCACGAAAGGTTCAGCATCCTCGGAAGGAGCCGCATAAAAAGTACCTACCAAAGGAGAGTTAATGGTCTTGCCATTTGTTTCAATAGCTTTTTTATCAACTGCAGGAGCCGCTGTCGCACTTTCGCAGTCTGCCTGTACAGTTGAAATCTCTGCAAATCCCGTACCTGATACATTCTGCACTACAGGTACTCCGCTCTCAGTACAATTCACCGCACTCGCATTGGTCGTAACCCCCGGTTCCATCATCACTACATCGCCGGAAGACATATGTATTTTAACATTTCCTTCTTCATAATGAAAGTTAGTAAGATTCGATTCTGAAACTGTTTTAATAAGTTCTAAAATATGATTATATTCCATGTTTATCCTTTCCGGTTACGCCTCATACTTTGCCAAAAGCAATGATGCGTTGTGTCCGCCAAATCCTAATGAATTGCTGATAGCATACTTGAAATCTTTCTGTACGGGAGCTCCGAATACGTAATTCAAATCGCACTCTTCATCTGCTTCTTTGGAATTCACGGTAGGGTGAATATAACCCTCCTGTAATGACTTCACACATACAATTGCTTCTACGCCTCCTGCTGCACCAAGAAGGTGACCAATCATAGACTTGGTAGAGTTAATGTATAGGTTCTTCGCATGCTCTCCAAAGGCCATTTTAATGGCTCTGGTTTCAAATAAATCATTGTGATGTGTACTGGTTCCGTGAGCATTGATATATGTAACCTCTGTGGGTTCGATGCCTGCATCCTGCATGGCAAACTTCATTGCAGTTGCCGCACCGCTTCCATCCTCAGCAGGAGAAGTAATGTGGAATGCATCACAGGTTGCACCATAACCTACAACTTCTGCAAGAATTTCCGCTCCTCTCTTCTTTGCATGCTCTAATTCTTCCAGAACAAGCACACCTGCACCTTCACCCATAACGAAACCGTTACGTTCTTTATCAAAAGGAATAGATGCCTTATTTACATCTTCTGTTTCATTCAAGGCTGTTAAAGTGGTAAATCCTGCCACGCCCAAAGGACAAATTGCACCTTCGGTACCACCTGCAAGAATTACCTCAGCATCTCCGTACTGTATGGCACGGAATGCATCACCGATACAATGAGAGCCGGTAGCACATGCAGTTACCACATTCGTACATTTTCCTTTTAAACCAAGGGCAATTGCCACATTACCTGCTGCCATATTGGAAATCATCATAGGAATAAACATTGGACTTACTCTGGTAGGTCCTTTTTCCAAGAGCTTACCATGCTCGTTTTCGAAACTGGTCATACCGCCGATACCGGAACCGATAATAACACCTACACGGTAAGGATCTTCTTTCTCCATATCAAGTCCTGACTGTTGGAACGCTTCCTTTGCCGCAACCACAGCATACTGTGAGAACGTATCCATTCTTTTAGCAGCCTTAAAATCCATTCTTTCTTTTGCTACGAAGTCTTTTACCTCTGCCGCGATTTTTACCTTGTAATCGGTTGTATCAAACTTTGTAATGGGGCCGATTCCCACCTTCTCTTCTTTGATTGAATTCCAAAATTCCTCTACTGTATTCCCAATAGGAGTGATGGCACCCATACCGGTAACTACTACACGTCTCTTCATCCTCTTCACCTTTCTACATTGCCATTCCGCCGTCTACACAAATCACCTGACCGGTAATATATGCAGCCTCATCGGAAGCAAGGTATTTTACCATATTTGCAATATCTGTAGGACTTCCAAAGCGTCCGACAGGAATCTGCTTTACAGCCGCCTCTTTTACGGCATCTGATAAAACTGCTGTCATTTCAGTTTCGATAAATCCGGGAGCAACTGCATTTACCGTAATGTTTCTGGAAGCAAGTTCTCTTGCCATAGATTTAGTAAGACCAATCATACCTGCTTTGGAAGCCGAATAATTTGCCTGACCTGCATTCCCCATTACACCGGATACGGAAGTAATATTGATGATTCTTCCGCCACGCTGTTTTACCATGGCACGGGTAGCTGCCTTAATAGTGTTAAAAGCACCTTTCAAATTAATATTAATGACATCATCGAACTGCGCTTCTGTCATCATCATCATCAAGCCATCCTTGGTAATTCCTGCATTGTTTACAAGAATATCCAGTCTTCCTTTTGTTGCAAGGATATCTGCAATTGCCTTACCGGTCTCTTCAAAATCACCCACATTAAACTTACAGATTTCAGCCTGACCGCCTTTTTCTTCAATCAAGCGAACGGTTTCCTCGGCCTTTCCCTGTGAACCGTTATAATTTACATATACATAAGCACCCGTTTCTGCCAAAGCAATTGCAATGGCCCTTCCGATGCCGCCTGATGCTCCTGTTACCAGGGCAATTCTTTCCTGTGCCATATTCTTTCTCTTTCCCGCATCTTTCAATAATGCGAACTTTTATTTATTTCCTTTTACACTTTCGTTGCTTTTAAACAAGTTCTTTTACTGTTTCAATATCTTCCACACAGCTTACGTTAATCACCTTTACCTCTCTGTCAATCTTCTTAATAAAGCCTGCCAAAGTTTTACCGGGGCCAATTTCGATAAAAGTATCTACACCGTCAGCAATCATGGTTTCCACACTCTGCTGCCATCTTACCGATGAACAAATCTGCTTCTCTAAAAGCGAAGGAATGTCATCTTTATCGCTGACGTAAGTAGCGGTGACATTGGTAATATAAGGAATTGCTAACTCATTAAACGTTATCTCTTCCATATGCTTACGTAATTTCGCTCCGGCTTCTTTTAAATAGATAGAATGGAACGGTCCGCTCACCACCAAAGGAATGCAACGCTTGGCACCAGCTTCTGTAAGCTTAACGCCTGCAGCCTCCACACCTTCCTTCATACCCGTAATTACAATCTGTCCCGGGCAGTTATAGTTTGCAATAAATACATTTTCAAACTCTTCCAAAACCTTTTCAATTGCACCTGCGTCCATACCAAGCACAGCTGTCATGGCTCCTTTCCCTGAAGGAACTGCTTCTTCCATAAACACACCACGCCGTCTTACCAAACGGATGGCATCAATATAATCCATGCCACCGGCAGCTGCAATTGCTGCATACTCGCCAAGACTTAAACCGGCTGTTACATCCGGCTCAATACCCATATCCTGCAAAACTGCAGTAATTCCCAGACAGGTAGTTACCATTGCCGGTTGTGTATACTGTGTTTGATCAAGCAAAGGATTTTCACGAAAACATAAATCTTTCACGCTTATATCCAAAGCATCCTCTGCTTTATCAAAAATCTCGGCGCACTTGGGATACATATTATAAAAGTCCTGACCCATGAAACATTTCTGGGCTCCCTGACCGGGATAAATAAAAGCAATTTTACCCATTAGTCAACCTTCTTTCCCATGAGAGCGCATGCCTCTGCAGTAATTCTTTCAATAAATTCCTGACAGGTACATTCTTCTTTTACAAGGCCGGCGCTCTGTCCTGCCATTAAGCTGCCGGTTCTGGTGTCGCCATCAACTACAGCCTTGCGAAGACCACCTGCTGCCAGCATTTCCAATTCTTCTGCTGACGCACCTTCTGCTTCTTTCTTTAAATACTCCATGGTAAGGTTGTTTCTTAACGCTCTTACGGGATGACCTGTACTACGTCCGGTTACTCTGGTATCGATATCTTTTGCTTTTAAAATACAATCTTTGTAGTTCTGATGTACAATACATTCCTTGGTTACCACAAAGTGAGTACCAATCTGTACACCGTCAGCTCCAAGCATAAAAGCCGCTGCCATTCCGCGTCCGTCTGCTACACCACCTGCTGCAATTACGGGAATGCTTACTGCATCACGCACCTGGGGAACCAATACCATAGTGGTAAGTTCACCGATATGTCCGCCGGCTTCGGTCCCCTCTGCCACAACCGCATCTGCACCACATTTTTCCATACGCTTTGCAAGAGCTACAGAAGCTACAACAGGAATCACCTTGATTCCGGCTTCCTTCCAATCTTTCATATATTTCTCAGGATTACCTGCACCTGTAGTTACTACTTTTACGCCTTCTTCCACTACTACCTTTGCAATTTCATCTGCCGAAGGGTTCATAAGCATAATGTTTACACCAAAAGGCTTATCGGTAAGCTTCTTTGCCTCGCGAATCTGTTCACGCACCCATTCTGCCGGTGCAGCACCTGCTGCGATGATACCAAGACCGCCTGCGTTGGATACTGCTGCCGCAAGATGATATTCAGCAACCCATGCCATACCACCCTGAATAATGGGATATTCAATACCTAAAAGTTTGGTTATTTCTGTTTTCACGTCATCCACTTCCTATTCTTTGTCACTGAATTTGTTTGTGTCTCTTTTATAAAAATTACGCTTCCTTGTTGTTTTCAATATAAGTCATAACATCCTGAACTGTTACCATTTTTTCAAGTTCTTCTGAAGGAATTGATACACCGAATTCATCTTCGAAGCTCATAACAAGCTCAAATAAATCAAGAGAGTCTGCACCTAAATCATCCTTAAAAGATGCCTCGGGCACGACCTTGTCTGCGTCTACTCCTAAACCTTCTGCTACTAAACTCTGAATTTTTTCTAACATTTTGTTAATCCTCCGTTTTTTGTTTTTAGTTCTCTTCGCCTGAGCCATCGATTCATTCAATCCACCGCAGATATTTTATTTTCGCTACGGACACGCTTCCGCTCGATTCAGCCACGTAACGGTTGCTAAATTCGAAGTCTTGTAAACAATCCTTCTCATTAAGCACCAACGGGCTGACAACGGTCCTTAATCGAAATATAAAATTCTGCTGTCGGAATATACTTTTTGCTGCTCATTCAAAGAGAAAACTACTGTTCAAAATAAATTTAAATATGTAATCCGGCATGCCGGGAATTACCAAAGTTTAATTGTGCATACTACACCGTTACATAGGATGCGCCCCAGGAAAGTCCTGCGCCAAAGCCTGCCATAATCAGACGGCTTCCTTTAGGAAGTTTACCGCATCTGTATAATTCATCCAAAAGAATCGGAATACTTGCAGAAGAAGTGTTTCCATACTCTTCCAGATTCATGGGAAACTTCTCGATAGGTTCTCCAAGTCTCTTTGCCACCGATTCTACAATTCTTCTGTTCGCCTGATGCAGAATATAGTAATCTACGTCTTCTTTTGCAAGCTTCTTTTGGTCTAATACTTCATTGATGGCTTCCGGCACGCTTCTTACTGCGAATTTAAATACTTCCTGACCATCCATAATCAAGGTACTTCCTGCCGGGCAGGTAAGCACATCTCCCCGACTACCGTCACACTTCATCATCATGGCACTATCTTCCTCACAAGCCGTAATTACTGCCGCTCCCGCACCATCACCAAAAAGAATGCAGCTACTTCTGTCAGTCCAATCCGTTATGGAAGACAATTTCTCTACGCCTACGATTAAAGCATTTTTTATAAGACCCATATTCATGTATGCAATACATGTGTTATATGCAAATACGAACCCTGAGCATGCAGCTTTTAAATCAAAGCAAAAAGCATTCTTCGCACCAATTGCTGCCTGTATCTGACAGGATACGGAAGGAAGTACTTCTTCCTGGGCAATTGAGCATACGATGATAGCTCCGATATCCTCCGCATCCAGTTCCTTACAACTATCCATTGCCTTCTTTGCCGCTTCAATGGCCATTGCCGAAGCTGCCCTATCTTTCTCAATATGTCTTCTGGCAATACCGGTTCTTTCCCGAATCCATTCATCACTGGTCTCTACCATTTCTGCCAGCTTGTTATTATCCCAAACAAGTTCCGGGCAACTCGCCCCTGTTCCAATTATTCTCCCTGTCATGATGTTTCCCTTTGTCTAATTCAATATAATTTACTGCTAAAAGCACTCTAGCATAGAAATGTTAACTTTATGTAAATTATTTTTATTTTGAAATTGTTTTATTTTAAAACCATTTGCAAGTCAAAGTATATCACTATATACATAAATGTCAAGGGCGATTTTATAAAATTTTAATAATTTTCATTTTTTTCTTATTTTTTTACATTTTGTTCACGATAGGCCCCTGCTTAAATTCTTGAAACAAAAAAGCTCATATCACAAGTTATCCCAATATTTTGCATATCTGGATGTACTTTGTGATATAAGCCTGTTTTTATTATAAAATAAGGAATCTTATGTCTTTTACTATTTTCTCTTTGTATTTTCCTTCTTTTCTTTTTTCTCCGGTATCAGTTCGTCATCAGCCTCAACATCGTAAACCTTTATCTTACCCTTATACTTATTAACTTTAACTAGTTTGGACCATTTTATTGCTGCGGGAACAAACTCCCATCCTATGTAGAGAAGTTCAATACAACCTACCACAACAAACATCCATGGCCACCAACCGTTTCCGCCGATTGCCATAATAATGCCAAAACCGACAAACAAAATCCCTGCCAACATCGGAAGTGCTCCTTCTAATACCTGACGCTTTGCTTCATATATCTGTTTGGTGATTTTAGCCGCATTCTGTTCCGGCTCTGCAAGCTTGAGTATATCGGTATCAATGACTCCTTTTAGAAAAAGACCCGGAACCAATATTAACACACCTAACAGCAATACCAGTAATGATTCAAAGGACCAGCCTCCTTCCAATACCATCCCCGGCTCTTTGATATTATAATATACCTCCAATACATTGGTTTCTTCATCCAAGATTCCCGGATATTCATAATTGGCATATATCAGTTCATCGCCTACACGATACGACAGTTCTACCATGGTATGTCTGAAACCATCATCTTTTGTAATATCATACATGGCAATTACTGTTGCATCAACTTTCTTCATTTGAAAATTGATATGGTTGGATAAAATAAACAACACCAATCCTGCTATTACAAAAATGCCGCCAATGATGATACTTATAATTCCCAATAGTTCTTTTTTCTTTGCTTCACTCATTGATATATCCCCTTTTGATATCAATATCTTTCCTTTTGCATCACTCAATAAAATATATTTGTACCAACAAACATTACCGAATATATATTATACAATATTTTTTATAATATTTCCATGAAATTATTGTATTTATTATTAGGACTATGCCTTGCAAACCCGCTTCCATGGTGCTATACTGTTTAAGTTTTGAGATGTGAACATGGAATATGATTGGAGTAAAATATGAAACAGACAAGAGATGATATCAGAAATGTGGCGATTATCGCTCATGTAGACCATGGCAAAACAACCCTGGTAGACAGTTTATTAAAACAAAGCGGTGTTTTTCGTGAGAACCAGGAAGTTGCTGAACGTGTTATGGACTCAAACGATATTGAGCGAGAACGAGGCATCACAATTCTTTCTAAAAATACTGCCGTTATGTATAACGACATCAAAATTAACATTATCGACACCCCGGGACATGCAGATTTCGGCGGTGAAGTAGAACGTGTGTTAAAAATGGTAAATGGCGTAATCCTTGTAGTAGATGCCTTCGAAGGCGCAATGCCCCAGACTAAATTTGTTCTTCGTAAAGCCCTGGAGTTGAAATTGCCGGTTATTGTATGTGTGAATAAAATTGACCGTCCCGAAGCAAGACCGGAAGAAGTCATTGATGAAGTTTTAGAGCTTTTCTTAGAATTGGAAGCCGACGATGCCCAGCTTGACTGTCCCTTCGTCTTCGCTTCTGCCAAGGCAGGAACCGCAGTACGTGAATTAGGTGATACAGCGGTTAATATGGCACCTCTTTTTGAAACCATCATCGATTATATTCCTGCACCGGAGGGTGACCCGGAAGCAGGCACACAGGTATTAATTAGTACGATTGACTACAATGAATATGTAGGTCGCATCGGCGTTGGTAAAGTAGATAACGGTAAAATCAGTGTAAATCAGGAAGTGGTAATTGTAAATGCCCACGAACCTGAAAAGCAGAAAAAGGTAAAGGTAAGTAAGCTCTATGAATTTGACGGTCTGGCTAAAACGGAGGTCAAAGAGGCAGGTATCGGTTCCATCGTGGCAATCTCCGGCATTGCAGATATTCATATCGGTGATACCTTATGTGCTCCCGATGCCGTGGAACCCATTCCTTTTCAGAAAATATCAGAGCCTACCATCGCTATGCATTTTATGGTAAATGACTCGCCCTTAGCCGGTAAAGAAGGTAAGTACGTAACCAGCCGTCATTTACGTGACAGACTGTTCCGTGAATTAAATACAGACGTATCTTTACGTGTGGAAGAAACTGACAGTACGGAAAGCTTTAAAGTATCAGGCCGCGGCGAATTGCATTTATCGGTATTAATCGAAAATATGCGCCGTGAGGGATACGAATTCGCGGTCAGCAAAGCAGAAGTACTTTATAAGGAAGACGAGAACGGAAAACAGTTAGAACCTATGGAATTGACCTATATTGATGTTCCGGAAGAATTCAGCGGCACGGTCATCGAGAAGTTAAGCCAGCGAAAAGGCGAGCTTCTTAATATGGGAGCAGGCACAGGCGGCTATACCCGACTGGAGTTCTCCATTCCTTCCAGAGGCTTAATTGGCTACAGAGGCGATTTTATGACCGATACCAAAGGAAACGGAATCATCAACAGTATTTTTAACGGCTACGGTCCTTACAAAGGAGATATCCAGTATCGTAAGCAAGGCTCTCTCATCGCTTTTGAAAGCGGTGAATCCGTTACTTACGGTCTGTTCAACGCCCAGGAGCGCGGAACTCTTTTTATCGGCCCCGGCGAAACCGTTTATTCCGGTATGGTAATCGGACAGAATCCTAAGGCAGAGGATATAGAATTAAACGTATGTAAGAAAAAACAGCTGACCAATACCCGCTCTTCCAGCGCTGACGAAGCCTTGCGCTTAACACCGCCGAGAATTTTAAGTCTTGAGCAGGCATTGGATTTTATTGATACGGATGAATTGTTGGAAGTAACTCCGGAAAATTTAAGAATTCGTAAAAAGATTTTGGATCCGACGTTAAGAAAACGTGCTGCATTTGCAAAGAAGGCATAGAATAGTCTTTGTATATGTACGATGGAAGACGCTTCACATTCCATACAGACACGCTTCCGCTCGATTTATCTACGTAACGGATGCTAAATTCGTGCTTCATGTTTATTCGCACTCATTAAGCACCGACGAGCTAAAACGGTCCTTAATAGAATTGTGAACGTCTTCCATCTATATCAAATTACAAAATATGTCATAATATGAAAACACCCTGCATAATAGTATGCAGGGTGTTATTATTTACTCATCATCCGAGCTGCGAGAGCTCTTGCCTAACAAATAAAAGATTAATGCAAAAATACCAAGAAACGCTGTCACAGCCCCGACAATAATCGCATACTTCTTTACCTGTTTCTCTACTTCTTTCTTAACGACACGATGGTAAGAGGTTACCACTCTGTCACAATCGTCTTTCTCTACAAAAGCGGTATCTGAAACTGCCTGTATCATTTCATCTCTGGTCATATCGGCCCTCCTTCGCTTTGTCATTTTATTAGAATATAGTATATCACAAATTTCAAAATAATGATAGCCTGTTTTTATATCATACCATTCTCTTCTAAATATGCCAACAAGCCTTCACATCCATCCATTACATCTCGATAAGTCACTTCAAAATTACGGGTATACCAAGGGTCTGCTACTTCTCCCGGCCTGTCCGTAAAATCCATAAGAAGATAAAGTTTACCTTCGGGATCCCCACCTGCAATACGATTCATATTGCGCATATTCCAGTCATCCATACCGATTAGCATATCATAATCCTGATAATCCTTTCTTGTCATCTGACGGGCGCGTTTCTCAGAATAGTCAATGCCTAGACGATCTAAAACAGCTGCTGTTCCGTGATGGACACGACTACCGATTTCTTCCGTGCTTGTGGATGCGGAAGCAATGTGAAACTGATTGGTGAGACCACGTTGGTCTACGAGGTATTTCATAATAAATTCTGCCATTGGGGAACGGCAGATGTTGCCGTGGCAGATGAATAAGATTTTTATCATTATTCTATTTTTCCTTTCAATGATTTTTTTGACATATATGACATTTTTACTCAATCACACATTTCTATCGCTATCCCACATTCTATCCGGCAGCCCCACAACTGCATCGCTTTACCCTATTACTTAATTCTTCTCCCCCACTACAACAAACCTTCCATCTTCCACATGGTAAGCACAACAGCTTAAAGTAATAAACTCATCTCCATACTCTGCTTCAACTCCGGTATCATACAAAGACATTAATTTAATATTGTTGTACCAAGCATCAAACTCCTCTTGCGTATCTGCTTGGAAAAACTTGTAATACTTAAACACATCGTCACTCTTGTTATATACCTGAGAGTAGAAAACCGCAGGCAACTCATACTCCCTCTCTTCATACAAGGAATCGAAACAGATAATATTATGACTTCTGCCATACTCCTCATCCGCATACAAATCAAGAGAGCCAAACATATCACCATTTCGCATAGTATGACCATGAATGATAAGGTTTGTTGATGGTTTCTTCCCATTTGAATAATCATTATATGCAACGCCAACACCAACATTAGAATCTTTATCCATAATCAGTGTACCATTGGTGTTTTCATTATGATAAAAGTCACGCGTCAAATAGTAATTTTCATCCTCCGGGGTCTGCATTACCGGATAATCTATTACCGTATCCTCAATAAAAAGCCACCCACTCGTTGTAAAACCAGCAACAGTTTTTTACTGCTTATTTTACCTTTTCTCATTTCTTTTTCCTAGCTATTCTTTCATAACAGGTTATTCCTGCCATACCAAATATCGAACAAAGCATAATTACCCACAGATAGAGTGTTCCGGTGTCTCCGGTATCAGGCGCTTCGTCTTTACCGGTATCAACCTTATTCACAGTACTATTTTCCGCATTACTGCTTCCCTGGCCGCCACCTGTAGGTGCTTTACCTAAATCTACATCATCAATCACAACAAGATAGTCTGACGCATGGGTAAAGGCTAATTCTGCTTCACCATTTGAAGCAATCACATCCGCACAAATGTACTCAAGTTTACCTGTAGTCGGATTATAATAATACAGATTTGCATAGTAACCTGCATTATCACTTCCCAGGTTTGCCGTAAGCACCGCCTCAAAACCGAAATTACCGGAATATGCAAGGTTTACTTCTATCGTTTCTCTCTCTCCGGTTACATTGTTAATAACATCCAGCGGAATATTATTTAGCGGATTATTATCATCTTCTACTGTCACATCAAAATTGATATCGCTAATATTATATCCCTCATCTGTTACAGTACTTCCATCTATTGTCCATGTCAATCCATTATCCAGTACAAAAGTAATAGTAACACCACTATCTCTTGCCTCTTCGATGATATCTCCCGGCACAACGGTTGCACCATTCATATCTACTACAATAGTGTCTCCTGTATTAGCATCTTCGATTTCATCACTGATAGCATCCCAACCCATTTTACCATCATCGCCCATGATAAATGGAGCCTCATCAGATGTCCATATTTCCAACACACCTTTTTTATATGTGTAGGTATAGTTTTCCGAGCTTGCAACACCAGAAACAGTGATGTCATAGGTTCCTACTGTCTTTGTATCCAACGCGGTACAAGCTATACTTACCGTAATCGGAAGTGTCTCATTATTGACCAAACCTGTTACATCATAGTAAAAAGTAGGTAGTGTATCTCCCTTTTCCACAGTATAGCTTTTTGCCGTAATTGTAACAGTTGCAGGCTTAATTACAAACTCGTATATCGGTAAATCGCCATTCCATACGCAGTTATCATTTAAAGTCACGAAAACCTCATATTTTCCTGCATTCGTATGTGTTGCGTTCGCAATTGTATAATAAGGACTGCTTGCTATACTGTAGGTCTGTTCCTTACCTGTATAAGTGTACACGGTACTATCCTTTGCCGGTACATTAACAGGACGCTTATCTACAGTCACTGTAATTTCATGCCCTACTTCTGCATAAGTATCAGACTCTTTTGCAGTAATTTTTATTACCGCCGTTCCTGCATTTTTTATGCTGACTTTACCATTTGCATCTACCGTTATAACATCACCGTTATTATTTGAATCACTTATTACTTCATAAGTAAGATCGGTTTTTGCTCCTGTTACGGAAATTTTGGCATCCGCATCACCATAGGTAAGCGAAAGATTCTGTGCACTGATATTCTGCGGAAGCTTTTCTGTTCTTGTAATAGTAAGTTTATAGAATACCGTGTTATAATTATCCATATTAATATTAATATCAATCGTTGCTTGTAAATCTTCTGTATCGCTATTCAATGCTTTCAGGTCATATGTAATCTTTCCATTCGCATCTAGTGAAATATTCTCAAGCATATCGCCTGATACACTAAGCAAAACATATTCCACTTCGCCACAATCTGCCGGAAGGCCGGTAATGCTAATGCTCTCACCTTCATAGCTTTTGTTGGATGCATATGTTTTACTCCCTCTTGGTAAAACAGGGACATCTGCCTTACTAATAATAACCCCAGGCATTAGAAAAACATCTTCAGCACTTGCTTCAATGGAATAATTTGAGGCATCACTTCCTGTCAATGTAATGTTTGACAAGTCAGCCGTACTGTATTCACCTACATTCATACTGTCAATTGTCGCAGTAGCACGTACAGATACATCATCGCCATCATATGCTCCAATATCTGCACTTAGAATCTCAACCTTATCTGTTCCGTCGAACACTCTATCGCTTGCAGTAACAGTGCCGATTACCAAAGGTTTTGGAGCAATTGTTACTTTAACACTTTCAGGAGTAGTATCGCCATGATTTTCGTTACCGTCTACCTTATACCATACGGTGTAATCGCCTGCGTCTGTTCCTGTTGGAATTGTAGATGAATAGTTTGTACCATCAAGGCTATACTGCATTTCACCATCTGTTGTTGTTCCTGCATTTATTAGGTTCTGTGCAGTACCGTCATATACAAGGTCTGCAGGTGTCGGAGCTGCTGTAATTACAGAGTCTGCCTTTTCAATGGTAAAATCAAGACTTGCCTCAACACCTTCTGCATATTTGAATGTACAGGTTGCTGTTCCTGCATTGATATTATCTGAATAGGTACAGTTACTTTCATTTGGCTCTATCTCATCTCCGACCCAGTCATCAGAATAAGTTACGGTTACAGCAGGTTTTATTTCTTCACCTGTATAATATATAGGCTCATCAGAGCTTAAGCTGAGAGTTGCTGTACTGCTACTGTATTCTCCACAGGTACATCCGGAGCAATTAATTTTATTTCCCGAACTGCTATACTCATACAAATGATATTGTTCTAATGTTGCATTGGTATTCTCTGTGCTGTAACCATTACCCTCATTATAACTACAACTATATCGTATTGTAGCACCTCTAGAAATACTTGAGAACGCTCTAGAATCTATATATGTCACGCTTTTCGGCAGTGTTATTGTAAAATTTGTGCCTGCATCCCACCCCACATTGCTAAACGCGTAAGCTCCAATAGATTCTACACTATTACCTATAGTTACAGAAGTTAACATTCTATTATAATCAAAAGCTTCTTTTCCTATACTTGTCACACTATCCGGTATTACTAAAGATTCCAATTTACTACAATATGAAACAGAACCATTACCTATGCTTTTTACTGTATTCGGTATGGATATGGAAGTTAATTCTGTAAAGTCTCTAAATGCAGCGTTTCCAATATGTGTTATACCTTCGTTTACTACAACTTTTTTAATGTTGCTATTTTGATATTCTCCATCATTATCAGTATCATGCCATGGCGTAGTATAATGATAGGGGTATTCTAGAACCAGCTCATAATCCGCCATAGCGCCCGTTCCGCTGATGGTAAGGGTGCCTTCGCTGTCTAATGTCCAGGTTACGTTGCTTCCATCGCCCTCTGCACCGCAGTTACCGCTCGCCAAAATTTCATATGCAGTTACTGTATCCTCGCCCTGACATGCACTTACTCCTTGTACACCGCAGACATCACACCATACATTTAAAGTGTCATCCGTACATTTTTCTGCACAAAAGCACTGCGGATTTTCCGATGCGATATATGCCGGACAGTTAGTTGCATGGAATGCCGGGTCATCGGTTTCGCAGGTGCATTCTGTAGTTTCTTCAGACACTTCATTTCCCGATACTGTATCTAAACCCTCATTAGAAGCATTTGCACATTCCTCGCATTCATAAATACATGGAGTTCCCTCTACTGCTGTTTGATAGCCACACTCTTCATCATGCTCATGAGTACAGTTTAATGCAGATATAATGCATCCGTTTTCCACATTACATTCATGCGAACAAGAATCCTCTTCTCCCTCCACATAACCGCAATTTTCATCATGGCTATGTAAGCAACTTGTCACTTCACTGTAACATTCTTGCCCATGTTCGTGCGTACAAGGTGAAAAATCTACTCCTTCAGTGTAACCACAGTCTTCATTATGCTCCATATGATGCTCACAAGGAACTTCCTGACTACCGGCTGCAATAATCGGCGCATCTATGGTAGCCCATGCAAGGATTACCGCCATAGTAAGTGCCGCGAATCTTTTTTTAATTCCCTTTCTTTTTTTCATAATAAATTCTCCTTCCAAAATCCCAAATTACATCATATAAATCAAATGCATTTTACTATATTGTTCTCAATTTCACAATATTTTTACTTCGACATCAAAATAAATACATTACATATTTATGATATTTCATATCGAATAGTGTAAGCAATTTGCTATAACTCAATTTATTATAATACATAATTTCATGTCATTTTCCAGTGTATTTTGTCAAATCAAAAAGATATTTGTAGTTTTTTGTCAAATATTGCGATAATTTTTGGTAGAAATTACACAATTGTAAATTACAATTACTTTTTTTATTTTTCAATAATCGCCATATTTTCATATGCACAAACGTACTTATTTTTTGACCTTCTAAATGCCGGTTGTAAATATTTCGTTGTGTATTTCTAAAGTTTAATTTGCAATATTTGACTACCCATTTACAAATATATCTATAAAAAAAACTGAGACAACTCATTCTGAATTGCACGGCCATCATACAAAATATACGGTTGGACTCTTTAGCTTAACATTGTTATATAACGTCTTAATCTTAGTACGAATTTTCATCACCTTCTCGAATTTCACCAATGTTTTAAAATGTAAAAGTCACATCATCATCCGCTCTATTTTGCAAATTTCATCAAACATATGGCAAATAATATCTTCATTTACAGGTAAACTTTTAATTGTTTCTCTCTGCCATTTTAATAATTTCTTCCGTTACTGTTTTTTTATCAAAAATGTATTCATATCACCACTTCGATTATAATATACAAAAAAAATGGCATCCCAACAGCCTTATTTGCCGAGACGCCATCTGTGTGTTTGAGCTCTATTAAATTTTTCGTCTGCAAAATAGTAAATCTTACCTCTTTTGCTCCTCCGGAACCCATTTATCCAGCAATTCATGCATCTGACTGCGGTCAAAAGGCTTCGATAAAAAGTCATCAAAACCATTTTCTAAATACATTTCACGGGCTCCCTGAATAGCATTGGCAGTTAAAGCAATGATAACGGCTTTTTTACCATTTTCACCACATTCGGAACGAATAATCTTAGTTGCCTCCACACCATCCATTTCCGGCATCATGTGGTCCATAAGAATCATATCGTACTCCACTCTTTTTACCCTTTCAATGGCAGCACTTCCGCAGCTTGCCTCAGCAAGCTGAAATCCATAGGGTTTCAGCATCGCACATGCAACTTTGCGGTTCATGGCATTATCATCTACCAGTAAAACACGATACTCTTTTGCAACAAACATCCGTGTTTCTTTAACGGTTTCAACCCGATGTACCGCAGGCTCTTCTTTTATGGAGCGTTTATCAACCACACGCTGTTTGATGCGTATGATAAAACGTGTGCCCTTGCCGTATTCGCTTTCCAGCTGAATATCACCATCCATTAAAGTAACCAGCTGCTTCGTAATGGCAAGGCCAAGTCCGGTTCCTTCCGTTTTACGGTTTCTATTCATATCAAGCTGTCGGAATGCCTCAAAAATAACAGCAATGTCTTCTTCTTTGATGCCGATTCCCGTATCTTCAACCACAAACTGAAGGGCAATGTTCTCTTCGTCCTTATACCGGCCGGATACATCCAGGCGAACATAGCCTTCCTTCGTAAATTTCACTGCATTGTTAATGATGTTAATTAAAATCTGGCGGATTCTGCCCTCATCGCCATACAGCTGACGAGGAATATCCTCTGCCACATTTACCTGAAACTGCAGACCTTTTTGCTCCGCCGACATTTTAACCAGGTTAACGGTATCACGGACTAACTCCTCCACGAAATACTCATCCTCAGCCAACTCCATTTTGCCGGCTTCTACTTTAGATAAGTCCAGAATATCATTGATAATGGATAAAAGATTCAACGCCGCTGTTTTAATATCGCAGGCATAATCATATATCTCACGTCCATGACTTTTTTCAATCAACAAATCACTCATACCGACAATAGCATTCATGGGAGTACGGATTTCGTGAGACATGTTGGCAAGGAAGTTGGATTTGGATTGGTTGGCTTCCTCAGCCTTTTTACGCATCTCACTTAATTCCCTGATATATTCGTAAGTATCGGTGACATCCGTGATCAATATGGTATAACCGCGAACAATCTGTTCAGGGTCTAACACGGTACGCAAACGCCCCTCGTAATGCTTGCCGTTCATTTTAAGACTTTCCGGCTCTTCGGCTTCTAAAATATGCACCGGAAACTTCTCAACCGTCTGTACTTTACGATACATCTCAAGTTCGGGAAACATCTGCTTTGCCACGTCGTTATACATCATAACTTCATGGTTTTCGTTTAATGTAATCATGCAATCCCCAAGGGAATTGAACACGGTTTCGGTAGCGGTTCTGTTAAGATCAAAGTCCTTGCGGTTCCATACCAAAAAGACCAAAACCGAAAACATAAACGCCATGGCCAAAGGGGTAGGATCATATCCTTCCGGGAATAACCTAAACAGGTATAAAACCAACACGCTAAAGGAAAACGTCGCACCACCAATGATAAACCAAAGCTTTCTTACTCTTTTTGAACTCTTTTCCTTGCGAATGCTCTGAATCAGTGTCCATATGGATACTGCCCACGGAGTAGCCGTACAGGTCAACACATAAAAGTAAAAACCGGGACCATAGGTCAGTTTTACGTGTGGATAAGCACCGGTATTTACAAACTCCACATCACTGTAATACAAAGTATGCAAATCTCCGGTCCACAACATAACAATGACCGCCACGGCACACAAAAGCAAAATGCGTTCGAAGATTTTATGCTCTTTCTTGCCACAGTAATTAAAGATAAACATCATAAAAAAGATAGCAACCGCAGCACCACCCAGATATTCCACTTTAATGGCAAGCATAGCCTCCTGCCCGGTCTTAGCTAAAAGCTCAAATAAGAAGCCCACGTTATGTACCAGCTCTGCAATGGTAAAAGAAAGCATGAGGCGCTGGGTATAGGTGGAGCCTCCGCGGAAAATATATACCAGGGCGCATACGAGAGAGATGATTCCTATAATTTGTATTGTAACTAAAAAATTGAACATAGGTTATTGTCCTTTGTGTTAAAAAAATTATCTAAAGTGCAACTTTTGCACTTTGGAGGTGTTAAATTTGCACTTTGAAAGTTTTCGGTTGGTATTATTTTAACATATGTGGGGGGATTTGGGTATAGAAAAGAAAAATCCCCGACACAAAAATGTCGGGGAAGAAATGATGTTTTCAGTAATTAAATTGCATATTTTGAATACACTTCCATATATAACTCAATATTTTTTCTTCAGAATTCAGTTCGTTTTCAATATAAAAATTTTCTATAGACTTTTCATTTATGGGCAATTGACATTTTTCATCCGAATCATATCCTACACGCTTTTCTCTCCATGGTGTTTGGCTGTGACTTATCATCTCTAATATTTTAGGCGAATATAGTCCGAAGGTTTTGATTACCATATCGATAGCTTTTATCTCCTCCTCTGATAATTTCGATAGCATACAACCGTGACTGCTATATATACCATTATCAATCGGTTTATAGCCATATTTCTTATATTGGGCATATATATACGGATATACCGGTCCGTGTGCCCATGCCTGGCATTCATCGTGAATTAATTGTTTTCCGTTCAATGCATAATTTACTCCATTGGAAAAAGCTAATAGTTTCTCTAAGGCTAATGGAGTAACCTCTCCTAATTGTGTAATGATATAATTTGAAATTTGATCAATTTTAGAATTACCAATCTCTTTTAATCTTTCATATCGTGAAATCGCTTTTTGGTATGCAATATTTTTTAATTTATCTTTATTTCGCTCTAATAAACCACCATAAAAAATCTCATCATCCAAAATCCGTAATAAAACATCCGAATACTCTTTTGCCGGAATCACTCCATCATAATACCTTTTTATCGTAACCTTACCAAACCCTGCAATATCGGCTAAAACCTCCTTTCCAATATCATATTTTTCTAATATTTCTGATATTTCCTCAAGACTTATAATACCCTTTTTCTTCTTATATGCCTCAATTTTGGTCTCTGATTTCCGGGTATTATAATCAATATCGGTTGCTACTTCACAACCACAGCATTTACATCGTCCAATTCGAAACCGGAATTGAACTTCTTCTCCTTTGTACTCTTCTGCAAGCATTTCTTCAAAAACTTCAAATTCTACTAAATCCTCGCATTCATTACAGTAAGCAAATTTTTGATTATTCATATTATCACCTACTTCTCTCCCTCAAGTAATCTCAATATATTCTCAACTCCTCCGTATACAGATTATCTGTATACGGAGATATTATTTAGCATCTTTAGTATTTTTTAGTAAATTGTATTTTTCCACTATTTCATTATTGTTCTATCATCTACTATTCAAGCAGATTTCTCTCTATTCTTATGAAAAGATATCACTATAACTTTCTGATATGGAACTTTACGATTATTAATCTTGATATAGATTAATACATCTTCTGATTCAATTCCGCTTTCTTCAACATCTTTTCTACGTAATCTGCAGGGATATTGAAAGACATATAAGTATTCCTGCGGTAATCCCTGTTTCTTTCGCTTAGCAGCACCTTTGCCTACATCCAAAACCTTGCCAACAAAATTTTCTTCCCATAAATCCTTTAAAATAAAACACTCGTCTTCTGTTGTGAAGATATAATCATCTGATAATGCCGGATTATCCGGGGTTGATTTTGCTCGAACATATTCTTTGTTCTTTACAGCCTTATGCAAATCCTGCAACATCTCTGCAAGCTCTGTGCTCGAACAGGGTACTTGCGGTCTTGCTACCACTTTTTGTTTTATGGCACCTATTGGCAATTTCAATAGATGCCTATGATGTTCTTCTGCCATAGGCTTCCTCCTTTATTTTATTATTTGATACGTTTTTATCTTTTATTTAAAAATCGTATCTTTAATTTTAGTATAGCATGATTTGGAGAATTGTCAATTAAAAACTATAAAAAAGGTTTTAATGCATAAGTAACATGCACTAAAACCTTTTATACCCATTAAAAATATTAATGAAATTATAATACCATTCTCTAATCGTCATTAACACAGAATTCATTTGCCAATATTTTTTTGGTTGCCTCTTGCAAATTATCACATACAATCGTTTTATCTGCAATAGCATAATCAACTTGATATCTGCTTGTCTTATTTTGAGGATATAACCCTGTCGTCACGGCATAACAGCTCATCAAACCCGCATTTATTCCTGCCATAATATCTGAATTCTGATCACCAATTAAAACAGATTTGCTCAAATCAATATTTAAATCCATTTGCGCTCTTCTTATCATACCATCTTTTGGTTTTTTACATTGACAATTATCTTCTGATTTGTGTGGACAGTAATACAATGCATCAATCAAAATCTTCTTTTTACTAAGTTCAGAGATCATATGATCATTAAATTTTTGCATTTCTTCTACTGTATAATTACCTTTTCCTATACCACTTTGATTCGTTATAATTATTAATAAAAACCCTGCATCCTTAAGTTTCTTTAGGCAATCAATATCATTAAAAAACTCCAAGTCTTCAATTTTTCTTGTCTCAAATTTATCAACAATTATTGTTCCATCCCTGTCCAAAAAAACTGCTCGCTTCTTTTGCATATAATCAGTTCTCTTCTTGTTAATATATCCACATAAAGCAATTTTGTTACTCATTGTATTCTCATACCCCTCCTTGCAACTATATCTCTTATGAATTTTACATGCCCATACAATTGATAATAATCCTCCCATACAAATAAGATAATCATACCATTCAAATAACAATAAAGAACCAAGCCGAGAATATTGTTCTGAACAAATGATAATTGCTATATTACTAATTAATGCTAATACAGGAACCACTAAATTTATTTTTTTAAAAAAATCCTCGCGCCCGCCAATTTTAGTTTTCTTTATTATATCTCTATCAAATTGACAAAAGTTTTCCCACAAAATTAAATTATTAGATAATCTTTTTTCCAAAGTTTTTTCTATCACATTTTTCATATAAAATGATAATCTATGATGTACCTCATAACTGGATAAAATTTGATTACAAAAATAACTACAAATTATAGGTGTAAGCAATATAGCTAATCTTACAATAATCAAATCTTTAGTCGCTGTAATTACACCAATGATAACGCCAAGTGCAACCATTAATTGAATTGCAAAATTGTCTCTTTGCTGAATTCTCATTTGAAGTTGACTATCAGCAAGTTGATAACTGTCCAGTAAAATTTGAACTTCATCTTTGTTATCTTCTACATAATTCAATTTATCATTATTTTTATCCACAACAATGCCTCCGTACATTTATCCAATTCATCTTAAAGTACCTAAATAACTAATTTAATCTTCCCAATTAACTCCACATCCGCCGGCAACCACTCCACAGAATCCAATTCGTCCTTCGTAAGCCACTTTGCCGCCTCATGCACCTTTAAAACCAAATCACCGAATACAATCTCACACCAAAAACAATCCATAGAGAGATGGAAGGTGGGATAATCATATTCAATTGTATCAATCAAATCGCCAACCTTGATTTCCGTATCCAATTCCTCTTTGATTTCACGCACCAAAGCTTCCTGCGGTGTTTCACCTTCTTCGATTTTACCACCGGGAAATTCCCAACCGCCTGCAAAATCGCCGTAACCGCGCTGGGTGGCGAAAATGATGGGTTGGTTGTCTGAGGTGTAGGATTTGATGATGGCGGCGGTGACGCGGAGTGTAGGCATGGTGGGTTCCTTGTAAAAATTTTGAGGTATAATTCCTTGAAAATTCAATGTACACTTATATATCTCTGTTATTCTATTATATAAAAATACTTTTTTGCTTATAATATCATGAGCAAAAGTATCGTAGAATGTTGATTTGTAACTTTTGGTCATAACCCAAATAGCGTATTACTATATCTCTTTAACACATTAACAGAATCATTCTTCTTTCATATCCACAAGATCATCTTGTTCAAGATTATCCTTTTTGTTTTTTAATTTTAATTTCTCAGCGAAGTCATGTTCAAGTCTCAGCAACAATTCTTTAACATCATCATCGCTATCTACACATATTTTATATAATGTCTCAAATCTTATTATTCTATTTGATAACTTATTAATACCCTCTGACGATGCCAATTTATATTTTTTTATCTCCGCATACATTGCTGCCATTTTTTCATCTTCATAGTTAACATCAAATTCATTACGAAATTTATTATACGCCGCAACAAAATGTACAAATTTTGAACTTAATTGCTCGTAATTATCCTGATTATTCTCCATCATTCTAAAAATAACACAAAACAAAGTGTAAATCTGTGCTTTTTTGGATATAAATGTGATTGTTGATTTATCAATCATGCTCTCTATTATTTCCATCGCAAACAGTATTTTATTTTGTAAAGTATTATCTTCGTCAAACGAATCTTTGTAATCATCATAGTAATCATTTATTTTTTTACCATTTGTTTGATCTACGATCCCTTCATTTGCCAATATATATATTCCGCAACAATACTCAACATCTTTCATTCGTTTTGCATCTACAGAACTAAAGATCCTCACTTTTCTCCAAAAATCATACATCGAAAGTGCTTCACTCTTATCACCAAATTTACTATCCTTACTATTTCTTTTTTCCTGCTGGTTCAAATCATAATTTGTTAAATTCAATCTATAAAACATCTGTTTTATGTCTTCTCTTGTACAATCTCTATCTATTTCTACGATGGAAATAGGGTAATCCCATATTATCGTTTTGTAGTTCTCTGCTAAATCCGAAAAATTTTTGTCCGCACAATCATTTTTTATTTTTTCATTCAATAAATACTTTTTGCTCAACTTAAATTCGTTATTAATATATTCAACAATCGTATTAATTCTCTGTTGTCCATCTACAATATGAGTCGATGCGTCACCAGTTTGAGGATCTCTTTCCGCCGTCCAAAAAAATACTTCCGGCATTACATATTCCATTAGTATCGTTTCAATCAAACGAACTTTGTCTTGTTCATTCCAAACCTTTCTTCTTTGATAACTAGAATCTGCAAACAATTTACCTTCAACAAACTCTTTATTTATTTTTTGTATATCTCTATTTGTTCTATTAAAATTATACTTCACTCTTTATACTCCTTTTTAACCTATTAATATTCTGAATATTATAATCCTCAAAATCTTCCCAACTTCTATATATTCGATACGTTATATTATGTTTAAAATAAAGCTGCTCGTATATTTTCTTTTTCGATATTGCTGCTGTCTTATTCCATTCTTTTCTGCATTCTTCTACTTCTAATATATTACGCTCATTTATATACCCTCTATAGAGTTCTTGATATAAATGCGAATATGTACTCATATATTTCATCTTAAAAGATTTTCTAAATAATTTCCAATATGCATGAAAGATATCACTCGAAATAATCGCAATGTCCAAATCAGATATCTTTCGAATCTTTTCGTTATCGTTAAAAGGAAGAAACATTTTTGAATGTTCTGGTCTCGCAGAGTCTGGTGGCGATAAACTAAAGCCTATTTTTCCACTCCCCACCATCATCACCGAATTAAAACTCACTCCCATATTCTCACTAATTATCAAACGATAATCATCCATTATTTTAATAATTTCATCTGACGTTTTTCCCAGATAAGATTCAATATACCAATTATCAGACCTAACAATATGCTTTGTATAGAATTGCTTGTCTGTCAATTCACATAAATCATGTATTATTTCATCAAGCGTATATATCATTATATATTACCTTTCTTTAACTTCTGTACTCAAAAAACAATTAATTGATTTTGCCAATCCTTTAGACATCAAATAGGGAACCCCATTTCCTATTGTCTTAAACATATCACTTTTTGACAATTCTTTGCTGATTACATATTCTTTCGGTAAAGATTGAATAGCCAATGCTTCTGCCACAGATATACGCCGAGCCTTATATGGATGTAAATGAACCTCATTATTGCCGTATGCTGCTGTAGGTGAATATCGCCATCTGTGTAATCGCTTAAAAGATTTTTTACTTACATCTCCTTCATTTATTGTGTTAAACCTATCAATGGAACGCGGCAAAAAGAAATCATCACTATTATAATGATTGTATACATCATTTAATTTAAACCAATACTCAATTGTAAGCTCTGGAATAATATCTATAGGTTGCTGTCTTTCAAAATTTTCTCGAAAAATATCTACATTCGGCCATTCACATATATCTCTTTTGCTCTTGGTATACTCCTTGTTTTCTCCAAAATCAAACTTCTCTTTCAATTTTTTTGTGGCATTTTTTTTGTCATCATCAATAAGCACACTCTTGACCCCAAACAAAATAACTCGCTCTCTTTCTTGCGGTACTCCATAGTCTAATGAATTAACCAATTTATCGATTAAAATGTAACCTTTCCTTCTAAATGCCGCTTTTATTTTCTCATACTCTAAACGATGTTTCTTTGTCGACCATAACCCTTTTACATTTTCAAATACAAAAAAATCTGGTTCATATTCCAAAATCATGCGTTTATAACTTGTGGTCAACATACCATTCTTGCCATCAATACCCATATTTTTACCTGCCACTGAGAAATCAGGACATGGTGGTCCTCCAATAAAGCCAACCAAACTATCCGCTTTAAATTTTATTATGTTTTTCTTTAAATGTTTTTTTAAGTCTCCACGCAAAAAATCATTTATATCTCCACAGTAATACCCCAACTGTGGTTCTTGCATGTTCATTTTTTTATGAGCATATTGATACGCATGTAAAAACTCTTTATTAAATTCATTAACTAAAACCACTTCGTATCCTTCTTTTTCAAATCCAAGGTCTAAAAATCCCGCACCAGAAAAGAATGAAAATATCTTAAAATTCATTAGCCTAATTTCCTTCTATAATTTTTTTATTTTAATTTTAAATATTATTTCCTCAAAACATCTATACGCTCATCCGCATGCTGCCATACATAATCCCTCAAGAACCGATTATCTGTTCATTTTTCGAGCAATACTCTATTATGTTTTTTCATCATCTCACTCTCTTTATCGAGCTAACTTACTAATCCTTAATTATCAGTTACTACTGTTTATATTCTTAATTATTATCCCATTTTTCTTTCCAAAAAATCTCCTTTAAAAAAGATTACTAACATATATTTTGTCAGCATAATATCAATACACTTTTGCCATAGAACTTTGCTAAGTATAGTTACTCTACCTTCTTTTCTAGCTCTTCTCTCACTGCTTTTGCAACATACCAAAACATAACCGGTGGAATCGCATTACCTAATGCTCGGTATTGTGCCGCCTCACTTCCCACAAGTTTAAACGATTCCGGAAATGATTGTATTCTTGCTACTTCTCTAGGAATAAATCTTCTATATCTCTCATTAACCAGCAAAACAGGGTCTGTACTGTTTAGTGACACTTTTGCCAAATGAGCTCCTACAGTATTACAAGGTTTAGTAACATCCTGTGCTCTACCTTTGTTCATACTAGCTCTTTTTTTCATCATGCCATCAACTGCACACTGACTAAAAAAGTATTTTTCATCAACATTCTCTTCAATTACTGCAGACAGTGGAATAAACTCTGTTTCATTTTTTATTACTTCGTCCGGAAACTTAAAATTAATACCTAGGTCTTTTCTAAAACCTACAATAATTACACGCTCTCTTTTCTGTGGGACGCCATAATTTGCGGAGTTCAAAACCGCATATGTAACGTCATATCCACTGTCTTCAAACTCCTTTATGATGAGAGGAAAAGCACTTTTTTTATTAGCAGTAAGAATCCCCTTTACGTTTTCAGCAATAAAACACTTAGGTTTCTTCTCACGTAAAATACGACACATTTCAAAAAACAATTTCCCTCTTTCATCCTTTACACCTAATCTTTTAGGATTCTGTGCAATGATAGAAAACGATTGACAGGGAAAACCCCCCGTCAAAATATCAAAATCGGGGATTTCTATAGATTCGACTTCACGGATATCTCTATTATCTGGTTCTATTCCAAAATTCTCTCTGAAAATGTCACAAGCATTATCGTCAATGTCATTGGCATATACAATCTCTAACCCATTGGACGAATATTTCTTTCCTAGAAATTCAAAATCGCCCAACAAGCCAACATCTGTACCACCACATCCACAGAACAATGATGCTACTTTTAATTTTTCCATGTTAATAACTCCTCAAATTCTCCTACTTTTTTAGGGTCAAATATTATATCTGCGCCATCGCTAGGTATCATTTCTATTAAATCTTTCTTATACAAACCTACTGGGTCTTGTAATAAAAACAATTTACGCTCAGTCTTACTAAGCATCAAACGATATACATAATATCTATCATGCGTACTGCTTGCTGTATTCCATTCATTTTTTGTAAGGTGTATTCTATTAAAATGCAACGGTTTCGAACTAATCGTTGTTTTTACTTCTATATAGCGTTTTCGTTCATCAAGTTCCACTGAACTAATATCATATCCAACTGCAAACTGTGTTGGTATACGCTTTATAAGATGAATTAAATCTTCTCTTCCACCCATTTTAATGCGCATACATTCGTGTCCATGTATTAAACTCTCACCTATATCGCCAATATCTTTTGTAGTAAACACGTCATAGTCCATCCTGATGCGCTCATCAAGAACTTCGTCTCTTTCCACAAGTTCAATATGAATGTTCTCCCTGCCAAGATATGACGCATTATCTTGCAAGGATTTCAACTCTTCTTCATCACTAGCAATATATGCCAATATATCCGTCGAAAAATCTGTATCTTCTATATCTCTATTAACATATGCAAACCAATTATCTGTTACCGCTTTTACAGCTTCTATATCGCCCACGCAAGATTCTATCATTGCATCGTACTCTGTAAACCACTCTGTTGATTCACAAAATTTAATTATAGAATCTTCTTCCAATGTGTTTAAATAATAGGTACGACTATCATAGGTTTTTAGTAAATTCGCAATTTCTAAATAATCAACAATATCACCCGCATAGCGAACCACATCGCCTGTCTGGTCATATTCAAATCTATTCTCTCTATTATGCTTAATTCTTTCCCACGTTTTCTCAACACCTTCGTTATCTCTAGTTACTCGAAGATCGTTAAAAATACAATGGCACACTTCGAATTTAGTAATTCCCACACTTCCGATTTCTACTTCTGACGCATATCTTAACAATCTTAAAATATATTGTGCCGGTTTAAAATGAATACCAGCCTCTATTTGCTCTACAACTTTGTTAGGCTTTATATGTGCGCCTGGGTACTGAAAATTATAAAGAAAAACTTTAAAGCATTCTACCAAGTCCTGATTATTAGCCAGTTCAATTGCCCTTAATCCCGGTCTATCTGTATTCTCTGTGTGCTCTATAAACCCGAACAAAGCAGAAATCTCAGTACGCCAATTATTAATAGTTTTTAATTCACGATGAGCATTTCCTGGATATCTGTAAATTGCCGCATTAATCTTACTAACAAACTCTGACGTCTCACATTCACCTATTTTGCTAATCTCTTCCGCCATATAAATCAAAACATTCTCAATATCACCTTTAAAACGCGGTCTAACATGATGAATTCTAAAATAGTATTCGTCTGGTATCCTGTATTCTGCCATTAACTCTCTCCTAAATGCTTTTTCAACTGTTTAGCAATACATTGCGCCATAATCGGTGGAACCGCATTACCAACTTGTCTAAACTGCTGTGTCTTATTCCCTAAGAAAATAAAATCATCTGGAAACGATTGCAATCTTGCACATTCTCTTACAGTAGGCACTCTATTATACTTATAATGAAAATGATGTCTATGTCCTGTATCTATTGTTGGTGCAGGTTTATCACTGGCAAATCTTGTCCACGCGACATGAAAATTTCTACTTTCTCTATATTCTTCTGGTAAATCTTTATAGTTTCCCCCATCCGGAACTAAAGAAATAATATGTTTTACTTTTTCAGAATGACTTGCTGCAACATGGTTCTTTACAACATTTGAACGTTGCCTCATCACTCTTTGATAATCATTAGATGGTGCCTCTGCATACGTTGCATTTTCTTCCCCTAATTCATCTATCAATGGCGGCAAATCAGATAATGCCATACTACACGTAACAATGTCCTTCAATGGTTCTGGATACTCAAATTCTCCTTCTTTGAGGCCAACAAAAACAACCCTTCTCCTATTCTGTGGTACTCCATAATCCGCAGCACACATTATTCTATATTGTATCGAATAACCCATTTCGGTAAATTTGCTTATAATACTATCTTTAATTTGACCTCCAAATAGTCCCACTAATCCAGGCACATTTTCAATCACAAACGCTTTTGGTCTTATCTCATTCACAAGACGTATATAGGATAAATATAACTTATTTCTCGGGTCATCAAATTTTCTCGGTCCTGATAAAGACATACCTTGACATGGCGGTCCTCCTATAATAACATCAATTTTCTTTCCATCAATCAAAGGTTTTATATGTTCTTCATATGTAATTTCTGTAATATCACCGCATATTGATTTTGAACCCTTATGATTTAATTCAAATGTTTCTAATGCCTTCTTATCATTATCTATTCCAAGCAAAATATTATAGCCAGCTCGTTCGAAACCGTATGACAATCCGCCACAACCACAAAACAAATCTATCGCATTCAGTTCCATTTTATTCTTCCTCTTTCTCTCTTTTTCGAGAATCCTTCGGCTTCTCTGCATCGTCTGGTATAGCCCAGTTTTCACCTAATTTAAAAACACCTTCTATACGTTCCTCTGCACAGAGTATCTGTACTCTTCTTTGTGATATATTCCATTTTTTTGCCGCTTGACTTGCTGTTATGTATCCCATATTTTATCTCCTTTGTATTCTATTATATTCCACGGGACGAACAAAAGCAATCAAGTATTTAATTGCTCTTCAAAAAGTATTTTAGTTTGGCTCTTACTCGTTGCAACACTAATTATACACATTATCTGTCCAATAATTCTCCCAATTAGAAAGATAGTCAACCAATATTTTAGATTGACTATCTTTTTATTTAAATTCTCATCTGATATTCATCGCAAAGCATCTCAATTGAATCTACCATATGTCCACAACTTCTCCTAAATTTAACATGTTCTCTGGTAGCTCTAATAGCTTTTTCTAAACCAACGCGTCCATATTCGGCTAATATCATATCAAAATATCGCTTGATCGCTTTTGTATTGATAGCCCTCTTATATACAACACCCTCTAACATTGCGCATACAGCATACAAGTACATAATTGCTGAACTTCGCTTCATGCCCACCTCATATACAATTTTATCCGCAAGAGTTCCTGCATTCTCTCCAGCAAAAAATCTTTTACCATACTCATAACATATCATTATCATTTCGTCAGTCATCTTTTGCTGCTGAGATGTAACACTTATATTACTTTCCTGAACTTCTTCATCCTCTTCAATTACTTCTTGCGTTATCTCTGATACCATATCATAATCCCACAAGGTTTTAGCCTGTTGATAAAGCCATTCTGCACGAGCGTCAATTTCGAACTCGTTCCACTCTTCTTTTTGCAAAGCACCTTGCAAAGTAATTAAGCCGGAGGCACAATCTTTTAAACCGGGATTTCTATCATTTCGACCAGCTTTTTTAGTCGCCCAATTACTATCACGAATTGACGAATTTAAGGATTGCGTAATAATCGCCAAATTTCCCAATGTGAGCAACTTCGAATCTCTATTTCGCTCTAATTCTTCAGTTGCACACGGTGTCCAATTATTTCTCCACTTCTTAGGCATTAAATGTTCCAAACTATAATTATTAAAGCCTAAAATAACTGTTGAACTTCTAGCAGATCTAATACCACTTTCAATAAAATACAAAATACCTTTCGTCTGTAAATTGACTAATTTTGATTTTCTAAATCCATTCAACAATTCGTCATCGCTCGGCATATAGGTAGTTGCATCTTTGCCTTTTGATAAACGCATTTTTAGAGTCTCAGAATCACAGACATTATTTAAAATCAATGATGTAAACAAATTGTTATAATTCTTTGTAGATGCATGTACTACCATTCTACGCATAATGTAACTTTCAAGCATACCATACATTTTATTTCGCTCATTAATATCTTCAACGTTATGCTCAAGATATAATATGTATGGTATTAACGTAGTATTGTTCAATCCAAAAATAATAACATTCATTCTTTCAATTCCGGCACTTGCTGTTAATGCCATATTACATATTTCCGGTTTGAACGCTTTGGCAAAACATTTTGCATATGTAGGCAAGAGTGACAAAACAACGTCTTTATTACCATCACAATATTTATTTATAAAATCCTGATATGATTTTGACAAGTGATCAACACGTGAGTATACAATCTTATCTTCACTAACAACATTGTACTGTTTACTCTGAATAAATATCTGAAAGAACGCGTCAAAGAAAATATCAATTAATGAACGTTTTAATCGGCCAGTCTCTAACTCCTGCTCCCAATATAAGCGAGTTTCATCATCATTCTCAAAAATAGAAACCCAACTTGTCTCATAGTCATCCACATTATTTCTCTGAAAGAAATAATTCTTTAATAATTCAGATGTTGTCAAACGTACGCCAAGAGAATTAATCGTATCAAATACCTGCTGCTCATCTTCGTTTTCATCCAACTCAATATATACAAACTGTATTTTTTGATTAATAATATTAATATTGAGTTTCTCCGGATTAAGATATTTAACAAAATAGTTATACGCAGAAATCACTTGCGATTCAGGTACAGTATTAGGTATTATTTCCGCCTGTTCCTGACGCATCACTTGTTGAAATGCGCTTGCATCATTTTTACCATGTATCAAGGATAAACTATCATCTCTTAATTTAAACGTTCTATCAAAAAGAATATGATCGTTGCGCTTTAAACAATACACCTTAAAGAATATCATAAGTGTAGTAAGTCTCTGCTGCCCATCGATAATAATTTTTCTATCTGAAAAGATATCTGCCATACTGGGCGTTTCACCATTTTTCAATATAATAGACCCTAAAAAATACTGCCGATTAGTGTTTGTGATAAATTCCATATCTTCCAAGAATCTATCCCATTGTTCTTCTTTCCATACATATGCGCGCTGATAAAACGGCACTTCCAATAATCTTGAACCATTAAAAATTCCACTAATTAAAATTGCACCTGCGTTCATGAGTTTCTCCTTAGTTTGCAATGTCTTTTTCTAGATAAATACTGTTTTGATTATAACGTTATTAATAAAAGCTTTTAATGTATATTAATATAAAAACACTGTGCAAATAAAAATTTTTTATTTAACAATCTATAGCATGTAATGTATATTCACCACGATCAACAACCATTTGCTTAATTGGTACACTTATTTCCTTTGCAATATCCTTAAGTAATATTCTATCCTCTTCACTACACAAAGCACCAATGTATATACATGTAATAGGAGGCATTTTAACATTTTTAATTCCCGTCTTTTCTGATATAATAATGCGCCATTCATTTTCATAGCTCCATAAAATATCTTTCGTCACTAATGCTTCCATAACTGCATAAGCTATCTCGCGATGTATATCAGTTTTTTCTTTTTGAATCTCTAACACTAGTTTCCATGGAAACCTCATTCGTTCGCTAGAGTATATAACAGGCAAAATACAAAGCTCATTTTTTTCATCACAAGGACTATTAAAATCATATTCTATACAAAAACCTCGATGTCCATTTGCATAATGAGACCACATCAAATTATTTTTGTTGTCAGTACATAGACACCCCACCCTGTATGTATTATCTATAATCTGTGCCAAGTTGCGATAAATATCCCCCAACTTTTTATCTGATAATTCTGCATTTTCTACTTGTGAAGGACATAAGCGCTGATTAAGTAATGAGAGCCTTGTTATTTCATCAACATCTTCCTTTATTCCCATTTTCCAAGCAAAATCTTTCAGCGAAGAATCACCTTTCAACATTTCTAATTTTTGCTCTTCATTCATATGTTCAAATATCTCACCAATAATTGGCTTGGCACATTCTATTTGCTTTATAAAATCATCATTCTTAGAACATGTATTAAATATATTTAAAATAATATCTATATTTTCGTCAATTGATTCTATTAATAATTTTTCATTTTTTAAAGCAATTTGTTGTTCTACAAATCTGCATAATTCTTTATTACTTAACCATCGACTTATAACTTGCCTTTCCCTTTCAGTACATTCTTCTAACGATGCTCCACCTTTATATATGTCTAAAAATTTTTTAAAACATAATGTTGTATCCATAAAGACAGATCCATATTTCTCGGAAACTAATGTCTCTAACTCAATACCAAATTTACAATCAAACGGATCATTAAATGAACTGGGGACCGCACAATATAAAGTTTCATCCTTCAAATTAGCAAGCGAATATTCATTTACACATCTATATTTATACATTTTTCCATTATTTGTTTCTGCATATAATTTATTTAGAATTTGACTTTTCAATTCATGACAATTTATATCCCCAAACTGATTTGCAATAATTATATTTATAAAATCTTTTTTTTCAGAATTATTAAACATTGTTTCTCCTTTGCACGAACATATACTCATGAAAAATTTTATTATATTATTAATCATATACTTTAATCTATTTTTCCAATTTTAAAAAATGAAAAATCTATATTAGGATATTCTTTCCTCCACATTTTAAATTTTTCATGATTTTCCTCGAAAATCAATTGTCCAACTATAATACTAACTTTATTCAATTTTCCAGAAAACTTCCAATTTTCTATATGAATTTCAAGATTCGGAGATTTTAAATATAAAGTCAGCTCTTCTAATTCCTTTAATTTTCTCAAATCATTATCACAAATATAATCTGTATCGTTCGAATAATAATATAATTGATTTAGACTTTTTGTACATGAAAATTCAGCAAGTTTGTCTAATATCATATCCTGATCCGAAAATACAATCATATGCAATATTTTTAAATTTTTAGTCTCATGTAAGATAAATATATCTTGTATTGTTGCAATATTTAATAATTCAAGTTCTTCTAATGAATGAAAATATTTATATACATTTCTATCAATTAAATTATATGCATCAGTTTCATAACGACCTTTTATATACTTATAACCAAATATAAGCTGTAATTTTTTTACATTATCAAGAGTACCACTTTGTCCCCTTAATGGATTGCGTAACAAGCGCAGCATTTGAATTGATAATATACATTTTTGTTCTCTCACTAAAGTTTTACATATACTTTGGTACATTTTCTCCTTAACATTATTTTCATCTATAAAATTTTCTGGATATGTCACTAACATTTCTGCTACACGATTTTTCGTTTGAAAATCAGCATTTCCAAACATATACGATAATAATACAGGAATTTCTTCCGTGTAATAATTATCCTCTAAAATTCGTGACAATAAGTTGATGCATCTACTTTTTTCGTAAAAACCATACACATCCTTATCATATAAGAAAGGAAGAATATATTGTCCAGCTTCTGCCAAATGTAGAAAACTATCTCTTTGGGGCGGAATAAGCATTTTAATCTTTTCATTTATTTTATCACGAACACTAACTTCAATATCACTAGCACTATTTGCACACAAAGATGCCATAAATATGTATTCTTGTTCTTTTGTATTTTTATATTTTTCCAACATATTATATAGTAGTTCACTCCCCTGTTGTCTATCAATCTGAGAAAAGCACATTATTATTGTCTCTTTCCAAAAAGGGTTCACTATATTTGCAAGAATAACATTCCACTTACATTGTTTGTTTATTGCATTTGCTGCAAGATATTCTAAGAATGTTTTATGAACAAAATCAATATTTCCAACAGTTGGCTGCCTAAGAATACCTGTTCTTTGAATTAAATAATCAATTAATAATTCCGGCTTTTCTTTTATTTCCGAAACTTCAATAATTGTGCTGTCTTTCAAAAAAACTCTTATATAATCTACAATATATTTTTTATCCATTTCTGCACGCTGACTTTCAAGCATATATAATGCTATATTCTCTAGAATTCTAACTTTTTTTGAATAATCAAGATTAATTAGTGCAATCCGATCAGCAGAAATTATTTTTCTTTCTCTATCACGGTCTTCTATCAACATGTGACAACATTTTTCATACAATTCAACTCTATTAGTTGGAATAGACTCATTATTAACATAACTCAAGGCACAAATCATTGCACACAACAATGGTGTGCCCGCAATATTTCTAATTGATTCCATACTACTTATATTTTCAATAAGCCGATCTACTCTATTTTTTATTTCGTCTTCTTTATCCGCTAAAACTGTTTTATGCCAATACAATACAAATTTTTTAATATTATTCATTTTCATTCTTAATATTTTATAATTTGCATGTTGAAACAAAAAAGTATCTTCTACATATGTTCTAGCAGTAATAACAATCTTACTCTTAAAGTGGGTATCTCCATACCTTTTTTTCCACTCATCTGCAATATCTTCAATATAATTATACAAACTTTCTCTATCATTATTAGATATCTCATCTATACCATCAAAGAGCAATAATATTTTATCGTATTTATATAAGTATTCTACCCAACCATTAGGGCATTCTGACTCTACAACTTTTTCAATTTCACTTTTTAAATTTAATGGGAAACTAACATTTCTAAGTTTTAAAACAATTGGTATCAATGAATTAATATCTTCAATATCACTGTTTCGCATTGCAGATGTTGTTGCTAACCACTGAATAAAGGTAGTCTTTCCACCCCCTGCCTCACCGCTTATCCATACTATATTATCAGAATTAAAAATATTTGACATATTTATCGTTGTATCCGTAATTTCATCATAATCATTTTCCGCACAACTTAGTTCTATATACGATGTTGATATATTATATCTCTTAATATTTCTTTCGGATATATTAGAACCAAATAACTCTATTTTCTTATATGTTCTCTCAACTTTCCTCAAATAATCTGTTTCAAAATCTCTATATTCATCTTGAGTCCCTCTTTCAGTCTTAAGTAACTTAATAATCTGTTCAAGCTGTTGAGAAAAATTTGCAAATGCCTCTTCATCCCTATGATACAGTATTTTTATTGCATCCATAGTAAAATTAGGCAAAGAAGATTCAAAGTTTATAATTGCATCTGATATATATCTGACACAATTATTATATATACCTTTTTCTTTTTCACTCCATGAATTTCTTGCTTCTTCTGATTCTTTTTCAATTAACACCTTAATATCCTGCGCCTTTAATATCATTTCGATTAATTTTTTATCTGATATATTTAAACTTTTTATATCATCGCAAATTTGATTAATAATTACTTTTTTTCTCTCTTCTTCAATTCCTTCTAAAATGTGCGATTGATAAAGTTTTTCAGACATTACTCTAATATAATCACTTAAATTAGACTCAAGAGCCATCTGTGAAAAATAGTCACATCCTAATCTTGATGCTAATTTTTTAAAATCGAGTACATTATCAACTATGTATGTTTCTTCATCTCTTAAACAATATCTAATAATCATATCTAATGATGTAGAAACTAACAAACCAATCATCTTTTGCATTTTTATATCCCCTTATTTTCTAATCGCTATTTTTAATATCAAACTACTACAATTATTATTTTAAACTTCTTCACCATTTCTCAACGAACACATTTTTATAGTATCCCTCTCATCATACAACACGACATATATTCTATCTTTTATCTTTGAAATTACTTCTTCAGACGCTGATACTTTGCAGGCTTCAATAAATTTTTGTTTTACGTCGCCTTTATCAACAAAATCAATGCAATAATGATATATAATAAGCTCGCTATTCTCGCTTAATAAACAATTATAGATATTCTTCCACCACCAATTATCTGTTTCGCCTATTGACGTACCGTAAATAATAAATAAATTAACATCTTTAAAATATGATTTATATTTTTGATTACTTTGTACCCAATAGGATTTATTAAATCTATTCCGAACACGATCAGCTTTGTAATCATTATTTTCTACTCCGAACAATAAAGATCTCGGTATATTCTGATATCCATGTGGATGAATCGTATCAACCATTACAAAGGAAGACCATACTGTTCTTTGATCTATGCCATTCTTTGAAAATCCATTCGGATTAGGATAAAAAGTAAAATTTGTATCAACAGTTTTGTACGGACGCGGTTCAAACTGGATTTTATCCAGATATATGTAATTATCAAATAGCGATGTATAATTAAAATTAACGAAAAGATAATTATACATATCGTAATGATATGTCTTTTCCGGAAAAGCTATTCTTTCATAATCTTCCTGGTCTAAATCTCCCAAAAAGCCACAAAGCGACCTTCTGCTCCATCTGTTTTTCTCTATATCATCATTAAGTTTTAACAATACATCGGGGGTTACAATTTCGTTTAAAAACAATAAGAACATACTTTGCATTTCTTTTAATGCATCTTCTAATTCACTTGCCAACGCACTACTTTGTAATAATTCACCAAGCGAACACTCAAAATCGCTCCAATTTTCTTTTCCACTACACTTATCTTCTCTCATTTTTTTATATAACACATTATCAGCATTAAACCCCTTATAACCAAGAAAATCATAAAACTTAGTATATGAAGATACTAGATTATCATCTCTATACTTTTTTAATACCGATATATCAAATCCATTTCCGATAAATGCCATTATGTTATATTGCTCTCTAATGCCTTTAATTTGGCCTTCTTCTTTATAGTTTTTAAACATACTTTTTTCCTCCACTATTCAATAAATTACAAACTTTACTATTATCTACTCCACCAACCTCCCCACAATCTTCTCCCTCTCCCCGCTACCATTCGTAGCGCATCTTACCAACGGTACACCATACAACTCCATAATCCTATCCTTCATCCTATCTCGTTCCGCCTGCTCGGTCCCTACCTTATGGTATTCATACCCATCCACTTCTACGGCAAGCACCGGCTGCTTACTGATACGTTTAAAAATAAGAAAGTCAATATGTGTCGCGGTATTTCTAACATATTTACACTCTCGCTCATTAAGTAGCGAAAAATCTCTAATTAACTTATTCATAGGGAATTGATATACTACATCCAGACCGGCGAATCTGCTTTCCGATAAAATTTCCTCCAGCAGCCCAAACATCAGATTTTCAGAATGATATTCAGATACATTTTGATGCTTCTGTAAATATGCTTTTCGCTCTTCTGTGTACTGCTTGTAAAGGTAATCAAAAACTGAATATACTTTACTTTCTGCCACTTCAAAATTATTGTACTGAATGTAAGAAACCAAATCCGTAATGTTGCGCTCCTGCGTCTGCTCATTGCCGGTCACAACCAGAATCAATTTGTTCTTGGCTCTGGAAACCGCCACATTAATCAGATACTTATCATCCGCAAAATCACTGATTTCATCATCTACTGTCGAGATAATGATGGTGTCTTTTTCTTTTCCCTGGAATTTATGTACTGTATCCGCGTCTATCTCAGGTATTTCTTTTTGCAATGCGGCTACCTGGTTTTTATAGGGTGTAATAATACCGGTTTCCTCCGGATTCGTTACATACTTAGGCATAACTTCTTTTCTGATAACGTCAATCTGCCTCTGACTGTAATGCTCTCGTGCGTGATTCCCCTGCACGGTTTTAATCGCAACCAACACATCCTCTTCGCCTTCATCCTTCGTCATAATCACAAGCTCGCCATTGTAAAACTTCTGATTGCAGAAATTAATGATTTTCGGATGACAGCGATAATGTTCTCGCAACAATGTCTGGGTTACATCCGGCATAACTTCTAAAACGGATTGCAGAAAACTCTTGGTAAACTGATAACCATCGTGAATATGAAAACTTTCAAAAATCGCCTTCGCTTTGGTCTTATCTCCATCTTTCACTACATTGGGTAGCTGTTTGGTATCTCCCACAATGACGATATTTCTTGCACAGGACATTGCCAACACACCGGTTGCAATATCTACCTGAGATGCTTCATCCATAATGACATAATCGTATATCACATCTTTATTCAAACTGTTTCTGGATGAAAATGTTGTGCTTAAGATAACCGGGTATTCCTTTAACACATCCTTTGAGTTCTGCCACAAATCCTCTTCTGTAAATATAGGTCTTTGTGCATTCCCTTCATACTTCCTTGCCAGCTTATCTTTTAAAATAACCATGGAACGATTACATAAATCATCTATTAACCCCTGGGTGTTCCCGCACAATAATTTTCCGGACTCAAGCTCCTTAATCCGCTTCTTTAGTTCCTTTTGTTTGGCGCAATAATACATATATTGAAACGTTGTAATAACCGTTCCCATATCCTGCTTATAAAAGTCAAAGCTACGGATTCCATACTTGAAATAACCCTTTATCTTAAACCAAAATCCTATTTCTTTACTTTCTTTATTAAGCTTTTCACACGCCTGCCATAACTCCATCCATGCTTTTGAAGAATTCTGTTTCTTAACTTTTAACCGATCTGCATCTACACCGGTTTCATCCAAATATCTTTTAAAATGCACAAATTCAGTTTCCAACTGTGATTGCTCATATTTAAGCCTTGCCAATTCTTCCTGCGCATCAAAAACCTTCTTTGCCCAAACCACCTTATAAGCAACTTCCTTTTGCAACTTATCATAAGGGATATCCGTTCTCCATCCCGTCATATCCGGATATCTCTCATCCTGCTTGCGGATAAATGCCTTTTTATTCTCAGAGCAACCAAGCTGTGCCACAATGAAGCCCAAGCCGTATTTCGGCGAAGAAAGCTTCTCATACACATTCACTGTTGCAGAATTGTTATTGGACACAATCTGTACCGTTTTACCCTGTATCAGAATATTTGCAATAATATTTAATATGGTCTGGGTTTTACCGGTTCCCGGCGGTCCCTGAATCACCGTAATTTGGTTTTCCATTGCATCTTTAACCGCCTTATACTGGCTGTTATTACAACCAAACGGAAAGATGGGAGCCCAATTTTTATCCTGATTGCTTTTATCACTTGAAGGATTCAGATACTTCGCCAAAGCAACATTCTCACCTACGAAAGACATGGTTTCAAACTTTTTGGCAAGGATTTTTTCACCCTTATCATCCTTCAAATTACTCAAAGCCGATACCTGCTTTATATATTCAAAAACATTGGATGTCTCTGCATCTGTCAGACATGATTCAACAATCTCCAGTTCTGTATCTTTGTAACTTGCTTCGCTGCCATTCATAAAACGGATATGATAATAGTTATGACCTTTCCCCGTAAAAACATAGACGATATAGATACGAGTCAGTTCGTTGCCGTTTCGATAAAATCTGTATACACTGTGATTCATAACCTCCGGAGCCGTTAACCAAATAACACTGTCATATGCATATGGATAGACCTTATCACTGCTGTAAAAAACAATATCTCTTTTACCGGTATCCCTGTTGTATTTACATGACTTAATTTCTTTTGTCCGAATCTCTCCATTTACAATAAGCATGTGCCTTTTTGCATCCATGTCGTTACACCTTCATCCATCATTTTCTATAAGTAATTACCAAAAGGTAACACTTTCCCATCTAAATAGTATATTTCTACTCCTACCCCCACAAGTCGATTTCGTTAAGTGATAGTGATTCTTCGCTAAGTGATGGTGATTTATCTTTAAGTGCCGACCAATACCCCATAAATATAAAAGACAGGTGAAATGTTCTTCACCTGTCTTTGTAGTGTCTGTTATCTTAATATTAGTTCATCACTCTACTTTTCTTCAAAATATTGCATCCTAATCTCTTCATATCTCTCTTCTGTAATTACTTCATCATCATAATAATGTCGGCGTTCGCCATTCTCATCTTCGTGCCATTCAAGAATATGTTCTTCTTCTATACTTTCACCACCGTTATATCTTATAAAATGATAATGCTGTCGCCCGGAATGTGTAGTATCTTTATAAACAATCCAATAGATATCATCCACAAGAACATAATCTAAGACAATTGCTGTCCCTTGACCATGAGCCATAATTCGGACACAGTCTCCCTGGATATCCAAACACATACCACCATAGGGCCCATTTAAACTTTGTTCATCTTCACCATCATTATCAAAATCTGCCCTTACTCCAAGTGAATAGCTGTCCCACTCTGCTTCATCAAATAACATATCCTTAAACCATAACGGCCTATCGTCATCATAATATGCCGGAATGTCACCATTTAAGAAGTCATCAATTAAATCTCTATTTTCTGACGTATCATTACTATCCACAGTTATAATCTGTTCCGAACTCAAAACAGAATCATCTTCCGTTACAATCTCCTTTTCATTGCAACCACATAAAAATAAAATAAGCAGAATTTGAATTACCAAACCTACCTTCTTCATCATCTCTACTCACTACCCTTCTACATCAATATAACCAACGACGTAAAAACTTGCAACCCTTCTCTACTTATTCGCGCATTCATATTGTCTGTTAAAATACGCCTTTCTCACTTGCCATATTCTACGTTGTGAAATCTCAATTTTATCGCCATTAACTAAATATGCCCTACAATCATCGATGTGACTGATTTTATCCAAATTTACAATGTAGGCATTATGACATCGGCTAAAAGAGTTTCCCGGCAACGCTCTTTCAATATCCTGCATTTTGTCTTTACACTTAATGTTTCCTTGTGTGGTATGCACCACAATATAATGCTTCTCTGTTTCAACGTAAATAATATTTTTAAAGGCGAGTCTGCGCGGACCATCTCCAATTACATTTATGTCAATTTTATCATTACGCTCTAACACAACACTTGCCGAGCGAATTGTCTCTTCCAACTCATGAAGCTCTGTTTTATCAATGTATCGAAAAGCATTCACAAGGTAGCCTTTCCGGCTCATCTCCACATGGGTTGTCAATATTACAAAAAGTCCGTCCTGCTGATATTCCTTCGCTTTTAGAATGGTATCAAATCCATCCATACCGTTCATCTCAATATCTATAAAAGAAATGTCGTATTGCTTACGGCTCTTTACATACTGCTCGCCGCTTTCATAGACATCAATCTGCATTTTGGAATTGTCGGCATATCGCAGAATCTCCTGTTCAATACGCTCTCTCCAAAATGCATCATCATCCACAATTGCTATTTTCATCAATCTGCTTCTCCATATTTTGAAATAATATTCTCAAATTAAAAATATTATCTTTTGTTTCAATGTCCAAATCACCCTTATACTTTTTCACACTATCTTTGATGTTTTCCAAACCGTAGCCGTGATAATCCAAATCGGACTTACGTGTTCTCCACTGTCCGCCGCCGTTCGTTGCATCCGGCTTGTACGAATTGCTCACAATAATCATAATTGCCACATCCGTATATGCACATTCCACTGATATGTATTTCTCTTCGGTCTCAACCGCCGCCTCCAACGCATTGCTTAACACATTGGAAAATATCGTACACAGGTCAAAGGCATCAATGGTACAATCCACCGGGAATCGTCCCTTCACTTCCATGCTTACGCCGCATTGCCCTGCCTTCGCATAATACTGGTTAATAATGGCATCCACAATTCCGTTCTGTACCGTTACCATTTTACCAAAACCGTCAATCTTAATATCCATCTGCTCCAGATACGCATTCATTCTTTCGTACTGCCGTTCCTTCGCCAAATTCGATATTAACTCCATATGACTCTTTAAATCATGTCGGAATTTCTTTGTTTCCTTCTCACGGTTTTCCAAATACTCATAATGATTCTTTTGCTCATTTAAATACCTGTCGGTGAGCTCTTTCTTCTCTTTATACACATTTCTCTGGGTAAAAAGTAGAATCACTGCCGCTAACTGGATGAAGATTCCGATGATGACAAAAACAATTGAAACCAGATATAAACTTCTCCTACTTCCTGTATACAAATCAGCATTGGGCTGTGTCTCAATCACTGTAACTACAAAAGTGTCTACCGCCAAAAGGATTATAAAACCAATCAAATTAGCGACTCCAATACTATTTAGTGAAGCTACTGCATTCTTTTGATATACCTTTCCCACGAAATATATCATTATACAAGAAATAAGAGACGCTACTAAATTAGATAATATCTCTCCATTGATACTGAATAATTCCATCGTTACATTAAATAAAATGCCTGTCATGGTATCAATCATAGATAAACCTAATATAATTCCAACAGCAACAATAACAACTCTCGATGGCTTCTCGCTATATAACATAAAAATAAGCCCTATTATTACTATCGCATATATCAAAGTCTCTATTATATAATTTTCATGTATGAAAATAAAAACCGATGTAATTGCCATAACGCAACCGGCAAGCATTATCATCCACTTATTGTATAACCCCTCTCTCTTTTGTAACGCAAAAAACATATTGCACAATACAAGAATCTTTACAAGATGTATAATGTCTGCCAGCACATAAATAATAAGTGCCATTTCTCCCTCCCAATTAAAGCCTCTTTACTATATAAAATATAACAAAAATTCTCTAATTAGGAAAGAAGAAACTGCACTAATTAAACACCCCAAAACAAATATGCAATGAGGTCATGAATCAAAGTAACCACTACTCTTACCTTTCCGTATATACTATTGTATTATCCGGATAAGCTAAGAATAATTTATTTCCAAATTTAGTAAATAGTTTTTCGTCAAGCGTAGGTTGTTTTTTGCTAAGTGATGATCTGACTATGCATTTACACGGTGATTTTTAGATAGACATGTAAATTCTCCCTGTTCATGCGGTAACGGTAAGAAATATAAAAAGTGCTGTGGTAAACCACAACACTTTTATATCCCTTAAAATTTATTGCACATATACTTATCTACTTTTACACAATCATAAACGCTCGTTCCCTAAATCATAATTATCGCCTTCTAACGCAAATATACCGTGTCCAACTTAAATGATAATTTTTTTAAGCACTTCCAATACCTCTTCATATGAAATGTCACTGGCATATGCATATTTTTTCTGATATTTGCTCCACATATTTTTAAGATCAACATTCTCTGAAATCTGTTTCAAAATACCCTCTACATCAGCAATCTGTTCTGTACTTCCACGATGCTCTGCTGTAGCTTTCAAAGCTTCTTTGTAAATTTCCTTATTATATTCTTGCGTTTTTCCAAGTATGTAAACATCATAATAATCTCTTGGTCTTGTAGTAAACACGCCTCTGCGAAGAATTGTCTCAATTTTTTCAGCTATAACTGTTTCAATATTATATCCCCACAAGCTAATACGAATATCTTCATCGAAAATACCACTAAACTCATATTTTACTGCATCAGGAGTGATTACATCGCCTGTGGAAACATCAATAGATAATGGTGTAACTATTGTGTCGTATACTGCGTCTAACCTAACACAATAACCACCATAAATATCATCCTTGCGAATTGGTTCAATAGATTTTACGACAAATGCAACATCATCTCTCATATCGATTTTACAAATTGTATTAACTGCTTCTGCTATTTTTTCTTCTGTCAACGGCAGATTACGAATTGTCGTGTCTAAATCCATCGTGCTTCTGGTATCCAATCCAACAATGGCCGCTATCAGCAATCCACCTTTTACCACAAACTTCTCACTGTATTCGGATGCTGATAACCTTGTCAGAAAACATTCAAACATATAATTTTGTAGAACTACCTGTGCTGCTATGTTATTACTCTTTGCATAATTTTTAATTCTTCCCTTTAAACTCATAGCTTTAGAAGTCATAGCAACACCTCCAAATATTGTTTTAACCTCTTGCTCACTCTGAATTTTTCCGCATATACAGCCAAACGGTTCAAATCCTTATCATTAAATGCCGCATAATTTTTTACCGCACTTATTACTGTTTCCTCATCTATACGGTTTCTTGAACGCATCAAATCACATATGGTACGCTCCGCATCATAGCATCTTACTTCATTGCCAAAAGTTGTCTTTTTCCACACCACTCCCAATGTAAGCAACTCCGGCTTTATATAATAGCAATTGCATTCTTCCATTAAAGTATTTGATAATACTGAATTACTTGGAATTGTAACCGAATGAGTAAACGGTGTTCTTTCAGATAATCCATTTAAAAATAATGCCGTATCATGTGAAAATATAATCTTTTCCGACCTAAGCATTAATGTATACATATCATCATGAACAGAATCCGGCAATATATAAATACCCTGTCGACCGCGCTCTAATAAGCCCTCCTTTACATATTTGGATAATATAGCTCTTGAAAAACCTAATGCAACCACTTGTGCAGTTGTAATTATATTATTATTCTTTTGTATCTCTTTCATAATCACCTGATTAATTTCCATTACAACCGCCTCCATATTTTACTTTTATATAGATATAATATTTCTTTTCTATATGATTGTCAACCATCTCTTTGATCAGAACACCTAATCCCAAAAGACAATCCAGTTAATTTACCATGTTTCTCCCCCTAAATCCAATCAACATCCCCGCCGGTAATGGCCAGACTTAGAAGACCATCCATCAGCTCAATCTCTTCGCCTTCTACTACTCTAATCAGCTTCGCCTTCTCAGTATTCTCCGGCATTGCATCGTCAGGCCCTAATTCCATATCTACTTCCTCTCCACAATACGGGCATACCATAACAGGGGCAATTTTCAGCGACAGATAACGCATGCCGCAATCTTCACATTCATATAAACCACATACCAGGGTTCCGTCCGGTACAAAATACATCTTTTACCTCCTTCTTTCACTGCTTCTTTGAAAAAGGATGGTACTTCTTACAAAGCACCATCCCTTCATTTACATATTAATATCTCTAAAAGTCAAATCAGTTTCTACACTATGTATAGATTATAACTTATATACACCGTCTTCTTCAACCTTCATAACGCCCTTCGCAACCAAACCATTCATGATTTCAGTTACTTCAGCAGGAGTAATGGTTCTGGGCATCATTCTTGCGATTTCTGAAACAGAAGTTTCTTTACCACCTTCTGCTACAGCCTTAATAATAGTCTTCTCCATATCGGAAAGAGTATTAACGGATACATCAATTCCGTATTTTTCAAATAATTCTTCATATTCTCTGTTTACTTCTGCAAGAATATCACCCAAATCGCCCTGAGCAGCCTTTAATGCTTCATGCTCAAGCTCTTTCTGCTTCTTAACCTCTACCTGCTCTTCATAATCAGAGAAGATGGGTTTCTTAAACTTCGCTGCCATCATAGGAGGAATAGGCTTGGTCAACAACTGCTGATCACCATACTTATATCCCTCAATACGTTCTGTAATATATGTATATACTTCCTGCATAAGTTCATTTGATAAAACATCTGTTTCTTCAAATGTGAAAGTATTCTCTGAATACTGGCTACCGCCGCTGTGCTGTCTCAAACCGGGTGTTTCTAACTCAAGATATCCAATCTTTATTCCGGCTTTCTTAAACAATACGCCTACACAATCAGCATAAAAAATTGTTTTAATACTGTCTGATGCATTACTTGTAATGTTGCTTGTTAAAACAGTTCCTACTGTTGATGTAGCTTTAACTTCACACTTATTATCGTAAATTAAAATGCTACGTCCTCTTACTCCGTGTAAAATACCTAAATAGTTTGACATGTTTCCCTCTCCCTTTAACATTAATATTGGCATGATACCCATACTTGGATACCATGCCGATATTATATCATAGTTTTTTCAGTTTGTCTTATAAAAATTGAATATTTTATTACAAATATAATATTTTATTATCTTCCGCAAAGTTCCGGGTGCTCTTTTTTTATCTCTGCCTTATTATGATACATCTCTTCATCAGCCTGATTATAAATTTCTTTATAATTTACAGAATACTCACCGGAAGCATATCCCATAGCAATACTTAATAGAATCGGACTATCCTTATATTCATCGCAAGCACGCCGTACGCTTTCCATATCCGCTCTTACAACTTCATCTTTTGGTGAAATATAAATTGCCACAAACTCGTCACCACCTACGCGATATACGTCTTGAGCATGCGCAAGATGTGTATTTAAAATTCCTGCTGCAGCACGAAGCAATTTATCTCCCTCTATATGGCCGTATTTATCATTTATAACTTTCAAACCATTCATATCACAAATGACAAAGCCAATCCTTGTTTTCTTTTTGCTATACTTCTTTTCCATCTGTTCTAATTGCATTTTATATCCGTTTTTATTCTTAATTCCCGTTGCAGCATCCCAATATACCTGCTCCCGATATTCTTTGGCCGGATTATTAAAAGTAGCAAACAAGCCCAAACAGACAAACGTAATAGCTGCACTGGTCATAAGGAGTTCCGGTATCAGTGCTTGCACCACTATGACAAGAATCATAAGCCCCGTCATAGGATAAAGAGTAGCTTTTTTCTTCCGTTCCAGCTTATTGTGGTTTGTAACAACCAAAATAAAACAAACAATGCAATATACCACAAAACATCCATACCCCACAAAAATAAGCGGACCATAACTGTAATTTGTACCATTTCCCATCACATATTCTACCGGAAAGAAAAAAGCAGAAACGGCAAATACGGTGGCCGGTATCCATTTAAAAATCTGTGCAATCTTCCTTACTTTTTTTGAGGTAGTCAACAACATAATATACTCATAATATGCCATGGTAAATGCAATACTGAAAGCATAAAACAGAATATGGCATATTGCGTTTAATTTCGGTGGCACTGTATAAACATTATTTACTGTAATTACTGTAATAATATCGAAAACCACATGCCCCAGGGCATAAATCAGAATCCTGAAAAAAGTGTTATGTTCTGTCTTAATTCTGTAAATACCCGTATAGCACAGAATAAAGGTAATTACAACAAGACAAACAAATTCTTCCCTAAGAATCAGCAGCGACATAGTCTCCTCCTTTTTCCCTTATAACGACTCGTTCTTATCTCTTAAAATATTCCTTCACCAATTTAAATACCGTACCCGACAACAACAAAACCGCAATCAGGTTCGGAATTACCATCAATCCGTTAAAGGTCTCTGCAATACTCCATACAAGCCCCAAATCCACAGTTGCCCCTACAATAGCCACCATGGAGTAAATCACCATAAAAGGTTTTACTACCTTGGATGAAAAGATAAACTCTGCACACCTTGCACCGTATAATCCCCAACCGATAATTGTCGAGAAGGCAAAACAACACATGGCCACAGCAGTAAAAACAGATACCCAGTTACCGTATGTAGTCGTAAAACCGCTGATGGTAAGCTCTGCACCTGCTGCTGCACCAAACCCTACAGGTACACCACTGCAAAGAATTACCAATGCAGTTAACGTACAAATAATAATCGTATCCGCAAACACTTCAAAGATTCCAAAGAATCCCTGCTCCACAGGCTTACCGGTATCTGCGCAAGCATGAGCAATGGACCCTGTACCAAGACCTGCCTCATTTGAGAAAATACCTCTGGATACACCCTTAGTCATACTGGTAAAAAAGCTTCCTACCACACCGCCCGTAACTGCTGCCGGATTGAAAGCTCCATAAATAATGGAATAAAATACACCCGGTACATTTTTAATATTTAAAATGACCACACCCAAAGCTAATATAATATAAAAAATAGCCATAAAAGGAACCAGTTTTTCTGTTACCTTACCAATTCTTTTGATTCCGCCCAAAAGAACACAGGCAACAAGAATCATAATGATAATCCCTATAATCCAATTACTCATGGCAACATGCTCATTGGATATCAGATTGTAATTTAATAATGCAGAATTAATTGCCGTTGAAATCGTATTGACCTGAGTTGCATTTCCGGTGCCAAACACTGTAAAAATGCCGAATACAGAAAAAAGAATTGCAAGCCACTGCCACTTCTTACCAAGACCGTTTTTGATGTAATACATAGGTCCGCCCACATATTCACCCTGTGCATTCTTTTCTCTGAAATGTACCGCCAGCGTCACTTCCGAAAACTTAGTACACATACCGAGAAATGCTGATACCCACATCCAGAACACTGCACCGGGACCACCGATTGCAATAGCACCTGCAACCCCTGCAATATTACCGGTTCCCACCGTTGCGGAAAGTGCCGTACATACCGCCTGAAAAGGTGTCATAGCACCATTTTTTGCTTCCTTTTTTTCAAACACCTTACCAACAGTCTTTTGCATTGCCAACGGGAACTTACGAACCTGAATAAATTTAGTACGAATGCTTAAATATAATCCGACTCCGATAATACAAATAATCGCCGGAATTCCCCATACAAAATTATTTACTGTTGCATTTACATTTTCAATAACTACTAGCATAACTTACCTAATCCTTATTTTTGCATTTATATTATCATACTTATCCCTAATGCCTTAATCTATGAAGCTTCAAATACGCCTTTTACATCGGATAAAAGTTTACGAATAGGCAGATGCTGGGGACATGTTTCTTCACATAATCCGCACTCAATACAATCAGACGCTTTGCCCTTGCCTGCAGTATGCATATTATAATGCCACTCTCCGTTCCATCCCACATATCTTCTTATGCAATTCATATCCGAAAATAAATCGGGAATGGATATACTCATGGGACATCCGTCTACACAATACTTACAAAACGTGCATGCAATCAAATCCTGAGCTTTAAAAATATCACAAACCTTCCAAACTGCCTCAAATTCTTTCTCGGTTAGCGGTTTAAAATCTTTCATGAAACTGATATTATCTTCCATCTGCTCCATATTACTCATGCCCGAAAGTACCATCATGACATTCTGATAACTTGCCGCAAATCGAAGTGCATAGCTTGCATTACTGCCACCTTTCAATTCATCAAAAACAGACTGGGCACTTTCAGGAAGATTTACCAGATTACCTCCCTTTACAGGCTCCATTACAATCACCGGTTTATCATGCTTTACACATACTTCGTAGCACTTCTTACTTTCCACACCCGAGTCATCATAATCCGCATAATTAAACTGAATCTGTACAACATCAATCTGCGGATATTCCGTAAGTATGCGATCCAATACTTCTGCCTTATCATGAAATGACAAACCTACATTTTTTACACGTCCCTGCTCTTTTAATGCAAAGGCAGTTTCATAGGCATTACAACTTTTATATATTTCAAACAAATCCGCATTCTGGGCATGCATTAAATAAAAGTCAAAATATTCCACCCCACAGGCCTCAAGCTGGGCATTAAAACAAGGAAGAATATCTTCTTCCTTTTCAAAATAATTAGAAGTAAGTTTATTGGCAATAATATATGTATCTCTCGGATATCTTTTTACAAGACATTCCCTTAAGGCAATTTCGCTCTTGCCTCCGAGATATCCGTGAGCAGTATCAAAATAATTAAATCCGTTTTCCATAAACGCATCTACCATTTGAATGGTTTCTTCGTAATCTACCTCATTGTCTTTCATTGGCAGACGCATAAAACCAAAGCCGAAATTCTTTTTTACGCTATCAAAAAAACGATTTCCCATATACTCCTCCTGAACTTATCTTCTGCATTATCATTATTATCCCTTAAATTATATTCTGTAAAAAAAGTATAATGTTTTGCAAGAAATAATTATATCAAATTTTCTTACAACTGTATACTCTAATTAACATTTGTAATTTAAATACACTTGCCGTACGCAATAACCCTTCACTCTTTTGGTCCATTATAATTCTACTTTTCATTTAATGGGAAATATGTTATATTCAATTTGATTGGTTATTTTTAAATAATATACGAGAGGCGTATTTATGTTTGGCGATAATTCAAGTAAAAAAGAAAAAATGAATATTATTATTGTAGGTTGCGGGCGTGTAGGTTCCACCCTCGTGGAACAGCTTAGCAAAGAAGGCAATAATATCACTATTATTGACAAAGACTTTGAAGTAATTGAATCCCTTACCAACTTATATGATGTCATGGGCGTTGTTGGAAACGGAGCCACCTACAGTGTCCAAATGGAAGCCGGCATTGAAAACACAGACCTTTTCATTGCAGTTACGGAATCTGATGAATTAAATCTGCTTTGTTGCACCGTTGCCAAACGTGTCAGCAACTGTTCTGCAATTGCCAGAGTCCGCACACCGGAATACAGCAAAGAGGCCGCATACCTGAAAGAAAAATTAGGTCTTGCAATGATTATCAATCCCGACTTGGAAGCTTCCAGAGAAATTGCAAGAATCCTTGCTCTTCCCTCTGCATTGGAAGTAAACTCCTTTGCACACGGTCAGGCAGAATTGATTAAATATAAAGTACCGGCTGAAAGTACATTAAACGAATTAGCTATTATGAATCTGGGCAAAGCTGTATCACAGCAGGTATTAATTTGTGCAATTGAACGCGACGGAGAAGTTTATATACCTTCCGGTAATTTTATTATTAAAGAAGGCGATATCATTACTTTTGTCGCCACAAGAAAGCAGGCGCGCAAGTTCTTTATCGCTCTTGGTTCTAAAGTTAAACGAGTTCATAATGCCATGATTATCGGCGGCGGTAAAACCACTCATTATTTGGCAGACCAGTTATTACATGCCGGTATCAGCGTGAAAATTATTGAGAAAAAGAAAAAACGTTGTCAGGAATTAAGTACTCTTCTTCCTAAGGCTATTATCATAAATGGTGACGGCACGGACGAAGAACTTTTACGTGAGGAAGGTATTGAAAGCATTGAATCTTTTGTTCCTTTAACCGGAATTGATGAAGAAAATATTATGCTGACTTTATACGCAAGACAGGTTTCTCCTGCCAAGGTAATTACCAAAATCAATCATATTACCTTTAAAAATGTAGTAAATAATCTTGATTTAGGTAGCGTTATTTATCCCAGGTATTTAACTGCTGAAGCCATTATTGCATATGCACGTGCCAAAAAAGACTCTTTGGGCAGCAATATTGAGACTCTGTACCACTTATTTGATTCCCGCGTGGAAGCCATTGAATTTGTAGTACGCCCGGATTCACATGTAATCAATGTTCCTCTTATGGAATTAGCATTAAAAAAGAATCTTTTAATTGCTTTTATTAATCGTAATGGTTCCATCATTATCCCCAGCGGTCAGGACTGTATCCACCCCGGTGATACGGTAATGATTGTAACCACACATACCGGTTTTAACGATATCAACGATATCTTGGAATAGGAGGAAGCTTGTAGCCATGAACTTTTCCATTATTCGCTATATTCTGGGCTGGATTCTCAAAATCGAAGGTGCTTTTATGCTTCTTCCCTGCCTGACAGCACTGATATACAAAGAATCACAAGGTTTTATTTATCTGGCTGTCGCGGCGGTTTGTATATTACTTGGACAATTGATGTCCTTCCGCAAGCCTAAGAGCAATGTTTTTTATTTAAAGGAAGGTTGTGTTGCAACTTCATTAAGCTGGATTTTTATGAGTATTTTCGGCTGTCTTCCTTTTGTGTTTACAGGTGAAATTCCCTCATTTACAGATGCACTTTTTGAAACCATTTCAGGTTTTACCACTACAGGAGCAAGTATTTTAAGTGAAGTGGAATATTTATCACATTGCTCCACCTTATGGCGGTGCTTTACCCACTGGATTGGCGGTATGGGTGTATTGGTTTTTTTACTTGCCATTATTCCCATGAGCGGCGGTTCCCACATCAATTTGATGCGCGCAGAATCTCCCGGACCTTCTGTCGGTAAAATAGTTCCCAAGATCAAACATACAGCGCGAATTTTATATTTAATATATATTGTAATGACTGTACTTCAATTAATCCTGCTATTGTTAGGCGGTATGCCATTCTTTGAAGCATTAAATACTGCCTTCGCAACAGCCGGTACCGGTGGATTCGGTATAAAAAATGACAGTTTTACAAGTTATTCTCCCTATTTACAATGGGTAACAGCTATATTTATGCTTTTATTTGCCGTAAACTTTAATGTTTACTATTTAATTCTTTTAAAGAAATTTAAAAAAGCATTTTATAATGAAGAAGTACGATGGTTTTTTATCATTGTAATAACAGCAATCGGACTCATCACCATAAATATTTATGAAATTTCCGGTAGCCTCTTTAAGGCATTAACCGATGCTACTTTCCAGGTAGCTTCACTGGTATCTTCTACCGGTTTTGCCTCTGCTAATTTTGATGCATGGCCTGCTATCTGCCGTACGATTTTAGTATTAATTATGTTTGTGGGAGCCTGTGCCGGAAGTACAGGCGGCGGTCTGAAAGTATCACGTTTTATCATCATGGTAAAATCCGTATTCAAAGAATGCTACTCTTATATTCATCCAAAGAGTATTCGAAAGATTCAGCTGGATGATAAGGAAGTAGAAGATGAAACCGTTCGCTCCGTTGCAGTTTATGTGTTAACCTTTTTACTGGTTTATGGTATATCCATGATTGCAATTTCCTTTGATGGGGAGAGCTTCACAACTAATTTTACAGCAATTATTGCCTGCATTAATAACATTGGTCCCGGCTTGGATGCCGTAGGTCCTACATGTAATTTCGGCTTCTTTTCAAACTTTTCTAAATATGTTTTAATGTTTGATATGATAGCCGGGCGTTTGGAATTATTCCCGCTGTTAATTCTCTTTCATCGCGGAACCTGGGAAGGTGTTTTCCACAAGAAAGGAAATTCCGAAACCAAATAAAAAAAGAAAGCCTGAACTTGGTTGTTAAAAACATACCAACTTCAGGCTTTTATAATAAATTTATCTGAACATATTATAAAATATACGATCTGCTCGGTGTCTCACTAATCTCCATCTGCAGAAGCTCCCAATTCATCAAATCCATTTTCTGCCTTATAATATCCTTAAAATGTTCTCCGATATTTTCTAATGTGGGCACCTTCTGATTAAACGGTTCCACATCATTAAGACAAATATTCTGGAAAGGCTTCAATACCCCATTGATCAATTCTTCTATTTCATGAAACATAACAAAATCACCATTTTTATTTTTTAACTCCACGGCAAATTCCCATGTATGGGGATGTATCATTCCCGGCTCGCCTGTGGGAGTAAATATATAATGATTTGCATCCAAATAGAATTTGTAACGATATACTCTGTATTTAATCGGTCTGTAAATATCACTCATCTTTATTCTCTTTCTTAATATGAAAATCCTTTTTTACAATATCCTTAGCAATCTCTATTTCTTCCCTAAAATTAAATGTTCTCCAAGAGCTTGCACGATTTATGGAATTAATGATACCCATAAATCGTAAAACAAAGGTGTAAAGATTATATAACGGATAAACTAATACATATAAAAATTTCGATATGTAATACTTCTTATCGTCTTTAAAATCTTTTAAAAACATACACACATTTAAGAAATATAACATGGTGCATATTACATATAATACATAAATCAACAACAATGCCGTTAAAACCGTCTTAAGCGAATAATTAAGCATACTCAATGCTACCAACGCAAAATACCAAATCAGACGTGGAAATGCAAATGTATGGTCAAATAAAATTACCCTAAAGTCAATGTCTTTAAAAAGATTATGCATATGCATCTTCTTACCATAAAACATTTTAAAAACTTCCAATTCCCCAATCTGCCAACGCTGCCTCTGAGTATACAGCTTATTCATATCATCAATGGGGGATACGTAAAAAATCGCATCCTCGCACAATTCCACACGTTTCTTTTGTCTTTTAATTTGGAATGTAATATGCGTATCTTCGCAAATAGTATCGCTGTTATACATCTGCGTCTGTAAAATCGTAGACTTACGGAATGCCGAAAAAGCACCTGAAAGGGTATATAAACCATTAATTTCAGAGGAAAAGTTTCGTCCGGCCAAAAACGCCTGACAATATTCCAGATACTCCAAGCGACGTATCTGACGTAACCAAAATCCTTCTGTTTCCTCGATTTCCTTATATTCAGTCAATATAACACCGGTAAAACTGTTAACATCCATTTCTTTTTCAAAACGTTTAACAATATTACGGATTGCGTCTTTTTCAAATCTGCCGTCGCTGTCTACGTTGATAATGTATTTACCACGGCTGTTAAATAATGCTTTATTCAATGCTTTGGACTTTCCCTGATTAGAAACCATCCACTGCATACTCAAATCCGAATATTCCATCTGACAACGTTCAAAGATTTCAAAACTGTTATCCTTACTTCCGTTATCTACCAGGAAAACCGTAATCAAGCGATTATCATAATTGGATAAATGTATGGATTCCAAGCATTTATGCAACGTATCTGCGGAATTATATACCGGAATAATAATTGTAATTTCAGGAAACAGAATTGGGTCTTCAATCTTTTTACGCCGCAGGTATTTTACAATTAAAAGCAGGAAATTACAAACCGACGGAATAATTTCAATGATAAGAGGCAGAATGACCCATGCCAGCCAAAACAATATTTCATTGTTTATCATCCAAGTTCTCATAACTAAATTTTCCTACCTTTTGACCAATCACCTGATGTCTTGTAAATACATAGAAATACAAACATAAGGTTAATACATAAAATACGATTCGTCCTACGATTGCATGGGCCAGCGAATATACCGGAGTTCCAAAACAAAATATCATCCAGATAATCGTATAGATACGGATAAAGTTAAAAACGCATATATACAACACACCTACAATACCTGTAATAATTTTACGAAGGGGCTTATATGCCGGAAAGAAAGCCAACAATGAAATATATACCATCATTTCAATAATTCCCGAACATTCCATATCTACATACAAGGACATAACCGTATCGTTATGATTGATAAAAAACATGCCGTACTGGGCATAACTTTCATACATGCCCGTAATATCGCCGATACCGCCTAATACCCACACAAAACCATAAATAAAATAGTCTTTTACATAAGGCATAAAATTCAGTAAAACAAAAAATGTACCCACGCTTCCTACCAGAAAATAATAAAAGCCTAATTTTCCCCTTTTTAAAACTGTCAGTGCATATACCCATAGCACAAACAAAATAATTTTCAGAATCAAAATTCTTCCACTCCTATAATATAAGTCTGCACCGGCGAATCACTCATTTCCAGACGGACTACTTCAAAATCCGTATGAAGCATATTAATTTCTTCGTAAATTTGCTCTGCCATATTCTCTATGGTCGGTACAATAGTAAGCACTTCGTTTAAATCAGCTCCTACATACTTTGCCATATAGTCATTAATCAGCTTCTCTGCTTCATGAAAAAATTTAATTTCCTGACGCAGATAAAATACAACTTCAAAAGAATGCGTATGTGCAGCACCTTCTCTGCCTGAAGTATTATGTCTGGCATTGAAGCGATAACTGTATTTATAAGTTCCCATCTTTTTTCCTCTTCCGTAAAAGCAGACCGCACAATACCACACCGCCACACATAGCAGCCAATGCAATCGGTCCGGAAGACGTACCTACTGCTGAAATTCTGCGATACATCAAATTCGGAGTATGAAATTCTATTGTCCCCAATGTCTCCACGTTAATATTCGGATTCTGACGCTGTAACTCAATGAGTGGAATGCGAATCTCCAATTCGTTATTGATATTATCCTCTGTTCTGAGAAGATAACCATTGGTGCCTTCAGCTCCCAAGAAGGACAACTTAGTATCCCTGTGTCTGATTTCAACCGGATATATCCCCGGTGCATCATCTACCGTAGTTCCAAGCTCTTCTCCGTCCTGCGTTACCACTTGGAACGCTGCCATTTCACCGCCTACATAAAACCGGAAATCATCACCGTTTATTTTGTTAATATAATTTCTTCCGTAGATAATATGTAAATATACATATTCACCGTCGCAGTACATCTGCATCTTATGACGCACATCCGTACTGTAGGTACCGGGCTCTGTTTTATAACATTCTTCTTCGTTAATCCATACACCCCAATACCAGCAGTTTTGGGAATTATCCCAGTTATATTCATAAGAACAGGGTAAAGTGTCCCAATCTGAGAATTCACCGTCAATGGCTATAGATGAACCATTGCTCAAGGAAAACGAATTCGTGTATGTTCCGTCAGTAGCATAAATAACAGATGCATTTCCCCAAAGAAATACAAAACATAATATAAATAATAATATTATCTTACTACTCTTTTTCATCCTTTTACCTCCTGCTCCTTCTTCATTCTTTTATTCAGAATAATCATGAAACCGATTCCTGTTAATGTGCATAGCAAGCCCAATACAAAGTGCTTGTAATATATCTTAATAACCGTAGTTCCTTCATCCACAACCAACATATTATCACGTTCGTAAATATCTCTGTCAGACCGGAAATTATCCTGAAATGCAATGGTAGTATTCACTTTCTCGTCCGTATGAATTGTAATACGATTAATGCCATATTCTACTTCAATCGGTACAATTTCTTCTGCAATTCGTCTGTCGGCATCTTCAATGTCAAAGATCTCATCTAAGATTGCCAGCAATTCCTCATTAGGCGTGTCATAATATAAATACACCAAATTAAATCCTACGAAGGTGATATTGTCTCTTTTTATCAGATAATCTATGGTCTGTTCACCGTATTGATAAGAATGTCTCTCCATTTCAACATCATCTACCTGTAACAGATATGTAGAATACCATTCATAGGGTATTTCAATGTCAACTTCCATATCGCCATAATACAGCGTATCGAATTCCGATATGCTTAAAAACCGGCTTTCGACACCGAGAAACTCCGATATGGATAATACATTAATCGGCATATGTGTACAATCAATGAAGATTTCAACACCGGAATCTGATAATTTCTGCACGATTTCTTCTGCATGCTCTACGTCATCGTATTCAAAATTAGATAAATATATTTTATCATACTGCAACAATTCTTCTATGGAATAATCCGTAAGACAGTCACTGTATCCCTGTTCAAAGCCGGGATATAAGTAAGAAATATATATAGATGACGAGCCTATGGCAAGACTGTTATATTGGCTCTTGACGCCAAAACTTCCCTCTACACCTTCCAAATCAAACAAATAAGAATCTGAACTCTCCTGCACAAGTACATATCCGTATTCTTCTGCAGTTTGAATAAATCTTTCTGTATCCTTCACAAATGTCTTTTTTACAATAACAGAGTCAGCACCCATCCCCAGCAATTGATGGAAGGTATATCCATAATATCCCTGTTGGATACTCTCTGTCATAGTAATAATATTTTCACTGGTTTTAGCACCCTGAATTGCCCAACCCTGAATATAGGGAGTATCAGTTTTTAAAGCATAATAAGAAGGATAGGAGCCATATAAACTTTCGTCCACCAAACCTAACCGGTTTTGTGTAATTTCAACACCGGATTCCAGTAAATATGTATTCTCCTGGTATGCCAGATCCGATTTTACATTGAAGAATGCCAGAGAGGGAATCAAATCCAATACTGCCACTCCCACAACTGCGTATTTCCAATACGGCTTCCAATTCAGACGTGCAAAATCATACAAAATCAAAATGTAACACATCTGAACAAAACGCGACATCCAGAATACCTGACTTAACGGCAATTGCTTAAATACTTCCGTAAAAATTGTATCGGATAGAATAAAAAATATTAAACCTACGATAATACCGCTTTTCTCGTCTTTATTTCGCTTTGCTACAATCAGCCCTGCGATTCCCATAATAAGAACACCCAAGCCAAACGAGCAGTTAATGTCATCCCTCAAACGATTAAACGGACTAAGCGAAAGATATAAGGGCTGGCTCCAATCTTCGATGGTATCTACAGCCGCAGAAGAAGAATCCGATACCAATCCGCCGCTCAACCCCGGCAAAAGCAGAATTCCGGCAATCAGAATACCTGTTACAAAAGCAAAAAAGCCATACCACTGAGTTTTGTTTTTTAAACCTTTAAAAAATCCATAAATTGTAAAAATAATTGCACACATGGCTGCCAGCATAAAGTGAGTAGATACTAACAATGCAACCAAAAGTGAAGTTATGACAAAATGTTTTTTATGTTCTATTAAATTAGTATAAAAATAAAAGAACAGCGGCAAAAGCGCATAAATCATAACTCTCGACAAATTACCCTCACCAAAAAGCACACGAAGGCAATCCGGTAAAAACCAATATACAATACCAATCAGAATAAAAATGCCTTTATTCTCCCTGTTGGCAATCAAAACAAAGCCTAAATACGATACAAAAAATGTTAATCCCACATATACATAATATGCTATAAAAATATCTCGGGTCAGAAAATTAATAAAAGCAATAATGTAGTATGTAAAAATAGGCCAATATCTAAATAACTGTATGCCGTTATACCACTCAGTGGTATATAAAGGATACAGATTCCATTGTTTTAAATTGTCATATAAAATTTCGGCTTTGTATAAATGACCGAAAATATCATTACCGGTAGGGATAAAAGAAGTAAGTGCTAAATACAACGTAATACCCACACTGATGATAATTCCGATTCCAAGCTGCCAAATAAGTTTCTTTTTACTGTTCATATTAACCGCTTTCTTTTTAGGGCATATATATTAAATTATAACATTAAACTTTCAGTAAGTAAAAGCCGCGAATCACCTTTTTATGACAAAATATTCATCATTGGTGCATAAAAATCGCCCCGAGCCCGGTTCTTATGTCAGAACCGGACCCGAGGCTGCATTTTCCGTTATATATGTTTCATATATCAATAACAGCATTAATACAATTTTTTAATCAAATAATGAAATGCCGTATCTGATTTTACGATAAAATTTCTGAATGATAATAATAAACATATAGCCTACGATTGCTACAACGCTACCCACACCCAAAATACACATAATTGCAACAATCAAATAATATAAAATATTAATCATCTCACCATACCTCATAATATATTTTTAACGTAACTTAATATTATCAAAGGTCATGGTAAAGATTCAGCTAAGGAATACATTGAAAATATCTTCAAAATATAAAGATATGAGGTATTTCATAAATAATACTGTTACTCTCCCGTTTGCATATAACTTTGCTCTACAGCAATTCTAAAACTGTCCATATTTCTCCCTGAACTGCCTTATACTCTTCAGCTTTTTTTGCCTTATGCACCATCTTAATGATTTTATCTGCCTCTCTGAAATTAGTGCCCAGATAAAACCACACCTCTTTCATTTTAAAAAGCACATCTGCCTCTGCCCCCAAATCCTTGAGATAACCTGCATATAAGGCATCATGATACTGTCGTAATTCCGTTTTGCTAATCTTCTGCCCTGTCTTAATTTCCCGTACAAGTCCCGGATTAGCAATCACACCGCGCCCAAGCATAACCTTATCTACGTTTGGAAAACGCTTAATCAAATTTTCATAATCTTCTTTTGTAAAAATGTCGCCGTTGTAACATGTGGGATGTTTACAATCCGTCAGAGCCTTCGCAAAAGCTTCTAAGTCCGGTTTTCCTTTATAAAAGTCTCTGCGCACCCTGGGGTGAATAATCACTTCTTTTAACGGGTATTGATTATAAATCTGCAGAATCTCTTCAAACTCTTCTGCATCCTCCAATCCCAGTCTGGTTTTAACCGAGATTTCAAAACGCTCATCTTCTTCCAATCCGTTATTCCAACGGTATACTTCCTCAAAGAATCTCTCTAATTTTACGGTTTCTCCAAGAAAACCGCTACCGCGCCCCTTAGTTACCACAGTGGCCGCAGGACAACCAAGATTTAAATTAATCTCTTTATATCCTTTCTGCCCCAGAAACTCACAAGTCTCTATAAACTGTTCCGCTTGATTGGTAAGAATCTGAGGCACCATATACATTCCTACATTATTCTCCGGTGCTACATCCTTACGTTCTCGAGTCTTAAGAATTTTCTTCTGCGTAGGCGTAATAAAAGGTGCAAAATACTTATCCATGTCGCCAAACATGGAATGATATACATTTCGATATACAAAGCCTGTTACTGCCTCCATAGGTGCAAGATAAAACTGCATATTTTCAACCTCTCAAGTTTAATTATATCCTCTTTGCCATAATATCATAAAAAATCCGGTGCCGTAAAAGCACCGGATTCTCTCTATTTTCTCTTTTACACAAATATATTAGCACATTCCTTTTTACTCTTCAATAGAGTTTCTTTTATGAACCACAACGGTTTCATCAAGACAAGAGAAAATATCATCAATCTTTTCTTTCTTCATCTTCGGTGTAATCAGGCTGACTACGGGAACGATAATAAGACCTGCCACCATGGCAATTGCGCCTGCATTGATAGGGGATGCAATAAACTTAAAGAACATATTTGCAACAGTAAGAAGCACACCGCATGCAAAACTTGCCCATACAGAAGCCTTGGTAACACCTTTCCAACGCAAGCCATAGATGAAAGGAGCAAGAAATGCACCTGCCAATGCCCCCCATGAAATACCCATAAGCTGCGCGATAAAATCAGGAGGATCCAATGCAATCACAACACTGATTGCTAAGAAAACCACAAGAAAAATTCTCATACAAAGAAGTTGCTTCTTCTCTGTCATTTCTTTAATAATATTACCCTTGATAAAATCAAGCGTCAAAGTTGAGCTCGATGTCAATACTAATGAAGATAAGGTAGACATAGACGCTGACAATACCAATACAATTACAATACCGATTAAAATATCCGGTAAAGTAGACAACATACTGGGAATAATCGCATCATATACAATTTTTCCGTCTGCATTATAAATTGCCTCTGTATCAAACAATCTTGCAAAACCTCCAAGGAAATAGCAACCGCCAGATACAACAATGGCAAAAACTGTAGAAATGATTGTACCGGTTTTAATAGACTTCTCATCTTTAATTGCATAGAATTTATGTACCATCTGAGGTAATCCCCAAGTTCCGAGAGAAGTTAAAACGACAACCCCCAAAAGGTTTGGAAGGTCCGGTCCGAAGAAGGAGGCAAATACCCCCTGTTGCCCCATGGTAACAGGCACATCACTTTCAAAGGTTGACAACTGTCTGACTGCCTCATAAAAGCCACCTTGTCCGTTTAATACCGCAACAATAACAGCAACAATACCAAACAACATAACAATACCCTGAATAAAATCATTAATGGCTGTTGCCATATAACCGCCAAGAACTACATATACACAAGTCAATGCTGCCATTACAATTACACAAACTGCATAAGGAATATCAAATGCCATTTCGAACAATCTTGACAGGCCATTGTATACAGATGCCGTATAGGGAATCAGGAAAATAAATGAAATCATGGATGCAGCAATTCTTAATGCATTGGAATCATATCTTTTACCAAAGAAATCCGGCATGGTTGCCGCTGACAAATGCTTTGTCATAACACGAGTTCTTCTACCTAATAAAACCCAGGCAAGAAGCGAACCGATTACCGCATTACCGATACCAATCCAAGTTGCAGCAAGACCGTACTTATAACCGAACTGTCCCGCATATCCAACAAATACAACCGCCGAAAAATACGAAGTACCATACGCAAAAGCGGTAAGCCAGGGACCTACACTTCTTCCGCCCAGTACGAAATCATTCACATTCGTTGCATGCTTTCTGGAATATAAACCTACACCAATCATAACTGCGAAGAAAATAACCAGAAAAATAATTTTAACTGCCATATCTGCCTCCTTGAGAATATATGCTACTCAATTATATATAATTATTGCATTTCATACATTCTTCTTTTATACTATCGCTTTAAACTTTAGAAGTTAGACGCTTTAAAGCGTTAAAGCACCTATGATTATACAAAACCCTTACAAAAAATGCAAGGGTTTTTATAAAAAATATTATAGCTCAAGGAGTTTTTTTGCGTTTTTATAAAAGATACTTTCTTTGACTTCTGCAGTCAAGCTTAATTTTTTTAAGCTTTCCACGTCCTTTTTCTGATGTCCCCAAGGACAATCCGTTGCAAATAAAACCTTATCCGTTCCATGCTTTTCAAGTATTTTATAAAACACATCTTCTTTTATATAATCAAATGTAAATGCAGTATCCAAATACAGATCCTCTCCTGCCAGATACTCGTACACTTCTTCCCATTGATTCCATCCGCCATAATGTGCTACCACCATTTTCTTCGGATGAAGTTTATCCATAACCTTGCGCATTTTACCGGGCGGACAATGCACAGGGTCAGGCAAACCCACATCAATGCCCGCATGGGTCAAAATAATTAAATCCAGAGAATCAGCATATTCAATAATATTCATATAACGCGCATCGTCAATCATAACCCCCTGATAATCCGGATGGATTTTAATACCTTTTAAGCCCAACTTTTTGATGCAGTCCAGTTCCTTTTTATAATCTTCCGTATCAGGATGAATACCGCCAAAAGACAGAAGTTTGGAAGAATGGTTTTCATTCACCCATGCCGCATACGTATTTACACTCTCAAATTGACCGGGTTTGGTTACCACAGGTAAAATAACCGACATATCTACTCCGGCTGTCTTCATAGACGAAATAAGTCCATTTAACGTACCGTCTGTAGATGCAGTAAGACCTGCTTTTGCTTCTAACGCTTCTATTGTGCGTGCTGCAATTTTATCCGGAAATATATGTGTATGAAAATCTATAATCATTTTATCACCTTCTTTATAAAGAATTTGCTTTCACATAAAAGTATCATTTTCAGCCGTTCCCACAAAACAATAATATCCTGCCGCTGTCGATGTTTATAAAACATAGACCTTGCAGAATCATTATCTGCAATCGGCAGGAAAATTATTTCTTTTACTATAAAATTCTTATATAAAACTAGCTTTCGTATCCTAAGAGGAACGCTTTTTTGTTAATTTCCACAGTCTTAGGAGGAACGGTCTTCTCGATTACTTCCAACCATGCTTCCTTAGAAAAGTCCATATGCTTAGCAGCCACACCGAGAACGATAATGTTAAACACCTTAGAATTTCCTAATTTAAGTGCTTCTTCCATAGCATTTACTTTATATACACTATACTCTTTCTCCAAATTTTCAATAATATTTTCAGGATACTGTGCTACGCCTGTTACAACTGTGATAGGATCGATTCTGTGGTCATTTACCACAATAGCACCATCTTTTTTAAGGAAATGTGCGTAACGCAATGCTTCTAATTTTTCAAAGGCAATCAAAACATCAGCCTGACCTTCTTCTACAATGGGCTCCGCTACCTTTTCACCATAGCGTACAAATGTTACTACACTACCGCCACGCTGTGCCATACCGTGCACCTCGGACAATTTCACATCATATCCTGCCGCCACGGTAATACCGCCTAAGATACGGCTGGTAAGAAGTGTACCCTGTCCGCCTACGCCAACAATCATAATATTCTTTGTTGTATTTGCCATGACTACACCTCCACTTTCTCGATTGCGCCAAACTTACAAAGATTCATGCAAAGTCCGCAACCGTTACACATTGTTGTATCAATAGAGATTGTGCCGTCTGCATTCTTGGTAAGCGCAGGACATCCGGGCTTTAAGCACATACCGCACTTTTTACACTTATCTGCTACCGGTACACACTTATAAGGGAATTTGTTACCCTTAAGAAGTACACAGGGAGACTTGGTAATAATAACGGATACCTCTTCTCTTGCAGTCTCTTCTTTTACAATTCTTTCAAGTTCTACGGTATCAAATGCATTTACTTCGATTACATTCTTAATTCCCATAGCCTTACAAAGCTCATAAATATTAATTGCAGGAACAACCTCACCCATAAGGGTTTTACCGGTTGCCGCATGGTCTTGGTGACCGGTCATACCGGTGGTAGAGTTATCAAGAATCATTACGGTTCCTGTACCCTGGTTATAAACCATATTCATAAGTGAGTTCACACCGGTATGCATAAAAGTAGAATCGCCGATTACGGCTACCCAGTTCTTGATATAGTCCTTACCCTTAGCTTTTTCCATACCGTGAAGGGTTGAAATACTTGCCCCCATGCAAACAGTGGTATCTACCACGCTAAGTGGTGCAACCGCACCTAAGGTATAGCATCCGATATCGCCGGCTGCGTGAATTTTTAACTTATTCAATACAGAGAATACACTTCTGTGAGGGCATCCGGGGCAAAGAATGGGAGGACGTGCAGGCACAGATGCTGCTGCCTTGCCGTCTACATCTTCTTTTAAAATTGCCTTACGGATCATATTGGCACTGTATTCACCCTGTACGGTGAAAATTTCCTTACCAATACACTTAATTCCCCAAGACTTAATCTGCTCTTCAAAAACAGGTTCCAACTCTTCAAAAATATAAAGTGTCTCAACCTTGGATGCAAACTCTTCAATCATTTTACGGGGTAAAGGATGTACCATACCAAGCTTTAACACGGAAGCTTCGGGACATGCTTCTTTTACATACTGATATGCGATACCGCTGGTGATAAAACCAATCTTGGTATCGTTCATTTCCACGCGGTTGATGGGCATATCACAGCCGTCTTCTGCCATAGCCTTCAGACGCTGTTCCACATATACATGTCTGCCCTTTGCATTACCGGGCATCATAACAAACTTGCTTACATTTCTTTCATAAGTAATGTCTACAGGCTCACAACGTTCTTCCAAAGTAACCGGTCCCTGGGAATGTGACAAACGTGTTGTGGTACGCACCATAACAGGAGTGTCATACTTCTCTGACAAATCAAAAGCATATTTGATAAAATCTTTGGCTTCCTGTGAATCAGAAGGCTCTAAAACAGGCACCATAGCCGCTCTTGCCACGCATCTGGAATCCTGCTCATTCTGTGAAGAATAAAGACCGGGATCATCTGCTGCCACAAGAACAAGTCCTCCGTTTACACCACCGTATGAGATTGTATAAAGAGGGTCAGAAGCCACGTTAACACCAACGTGCTTCATGGATGCCATAGCACGTACACCGCTGATGGATGCACCAATTGCTACTTCCATTGCCACCTTTTCATTGGGTGACCACTCTGCGTAAATCTCGGGATATTTTACAATATTTTCACTGATTTCGGTACTGGGTGTGCCGGGGTATGCTGCAGATACTTTTACACCTGCTTCAAAAGCACCTCTGGCAATGGCCTCATTACCTAACATAATTTTCACTTCGCTCATATGTATTTCCTTTCTTAACCATTGTTTTGGTCTGCAATCAATTTACCTGCGCCGTATTTCTCACGAAGCTTAGGCTTTTCAATTTTACCCGTAGGATTTCTGGGGATATCCGCAAAAATAATGGTTTTGGGTCTCTTGTATCTGGGAAGTCCCAAACAGAACTCATCCATTTCTTCTTTGGTCATTTCCATGCCTTCTTTTAACTCGATAATAGCTGCTGCAATTTCACCAAGACGCTTATCCGGCAAACCAATGACAGCAACATCGTGTACCTTATCATTAGTACGGATAAAATCTTCAATCTGAACAGGGTAAAGATTCTCACCACCACTAATAATAACGTCTTTTTTACGGTCTACAAGGAAGATAAAACCATCTTCATCTTCCTGGGCCATATCGCCGGTAAATAACCAGCCGTCTGCCAATACTTCATTAGTTGCTTTTTCATCTCTGTAGTAACAGGTCATAACACCCGGGCCTTTGACTGCAAGTTCACCAACTTCGCCCTTGGCAACTGTATTACGGTTCTCATCCACAATTTTAACTTCCCAGCCATAGCCTGCTTTACCGATGGCACCAACCTTATGTATATTCTCAACTCCAAGATGTACGCAACCCGGTCCGATGGACTCTGACAAACCGTAGTTAGTATCGTAATCATGCTTCGGGAAAATACTCTTCCATTTCTTAATCAAACTCTGGGGAACAGGCTGCGCACCGATATGCATCAATCTCCACTGGTCTAACTCGTAGTCATCTAAATTCACTTTACCACTTTCAATGGATTCCAGGATTTCCTGTGCCCAAGGCACTAACAACCATACAATGGTACACTTTTCTTTGGATACTGCATCCAAAATAAATTCCGGCTTGGTTCCTTTGAGAAGAATCGCCTTGCTTCCTGATAAAAGACTTCCGAACCAGTGCATTTTAGCACCTGTATGATACAAAGGCGGAATACACAAGAATACATCATCCTTCTGCTGTCCGTGGTGGTTCTGCTCAACCTTGCAGGAATGCACCAAACTTTCATGTTTATGTAAAATAGCCTTCGGGAAACCTGTGGTTCCTGATGAGAAGTAAATTGCCGCATAATCTTGGTCATCAAGGGTAATGTCAGGACTCTGGCTGGAACAGTTTGCCGCAAGTGAATTGTAATCATCCGCAAAACTGGGGCAACCTTCGCCAACATACATCAGAAGTCTTCCCTTGCTGATGCGGTCTGCAATTTCTTCCACACGTCCGATAAAAGAAGGTCCAAATACCAGAATATCTACCTCTGCCAAATTCACACAGTATTCTATTTCATCCGATGAATAACGGAAGTTCAAAGGCACTGCCAAGGCACCGGTTTTTAAAATACCAAAATAAATCGGCAACCACTCCAGACAGTTCATCATCAAGATCGCAACTTTATCCCCTTTTTGAATTCCTCTCTGAATCAAAAGGTTTGCAAAACGATTTGCTTTCTCGTTAAATACGCTCCAGGTGATTTCGCGTCTGTAACTGGTTTTGGCACTAGGTTCAATTAATTCATATTCTTTCCAAGTCACGCGACGGTCTTCTTTTATCTCGGGATTCATCTCCACCAGACATACGTCATTTGGAAACTCCCTCGCATTTCTCTCCAAAAATTCTGTAATAGGCATGTTTATCCCCTTCCAAATTTTGCTTTTGTCAATTTAACGCTTTAAAGCGTCCAACTTATAATATAACATTAAAAGCAGCTTCGGTCAATGTTTTCAAAGACTGAAACTGCTTTATTTTATACGAATTCTTAATATTCTTCCAAGGGCTGCACTTCCTCTTCTGCCTTTTTTACAGCCTCTTCCAATGACATCCCTGCAAAATCCTGTGCCGAGAACAATCTTCCCGATTTTTTATCATCTACAAATGCGCCTACTAAAACGCCCGGCAATGCACTTTCCGGAGCATTGGGCGCCTTATCTCCTCCAAGGTCGGTACGGCACCAACCGGGATCAGCAAGACTGAGAATCACATCAGTACCATCCATAGTATAACCCAAATCCACGGTGATTTTATTTAAAGCAGCCTTACTTGCGGAATATCCTGCCTGATAAGGATCAAGACGGATACCGCTTGTGGTATTTACGATACGTCCAAAGCCTTTTTCCTTCATCTTCGGCATAAAATGATAACAAATCAACGCAGGAGCAATTGTATTGATTAAGAAGCTATCCGTATAATCCGATACCGGGGTTTCAAAATACTCGGTACGATATGCAATCTGCATACCAGCATTGTTTAAAACAATATCTACATCCACTCCTAATGCGTCTATTTCCGCCAGCATTGCTTTCACACTGTCGGGATTTACCAGCTCTGCAGATACGGCATATGCCTTCACACCCATCTTCTCTACTTCGTCTACAACTTTCTTTGTATGCTCCAAATCTCTGCTGTGAAGAATCAGATTGCATCCTCTCTCTGCCATATAAAGTGCTGATAAGTAACCAATACCTCTTGCCGCACCTGTTATAAATGCCCATTTTCCTTTTACATTAACCATTTGTATACCCTCCTTAATGATATCCCTGCGCTCTTATTTGCAATATATACACTGCAAATAATCATACTCGCTTCGACATAAATAATCTTCTGCTTTTCATTATACAGAAACATTGAAATAAAACTTTCATTTTTGTACATATTCTGCATAAATTATCACGATAGAACAATTATATCATAAGGTTTAGCGCTTTGAAATTCCCAATATCAAAAATCTCAAAACCGGTATTCTTCGAATCAATTCATATAACAGCGGTAGTGTTATAAACGTTGCCAACAAAGGAACAATATAATGCCAAATCAAAGGGAACTCTGTATTTCTTACCCACAAATACGCATATACCAGCATCACAGTATAATGCAATACATAAAAGGCATAATTTGCTTTTGTCATATATGTTGCAAATTTGTTTGTCTTATTTAACCATGCTTTAAAACATCCTATGATAGCAAGTACGGCAAACCAGCAGTATAAATTGGTTACAATATGTTGTAAACAGAATCGGGTTGTATAATTTTCCCCGTAAAAAAGGAGTCCATAACCCACACCGGCAACTACTGCCAATCCAAACAAAAGCCATTTCCACTTTACAAGCTTATCTGTCACTTTCTCATGAGAAAAAACATAATATCCCAAAAAGAATGTAAAAAGGTAAATACCGTTACGATATACTTCAATCACCGGAGTATTAAAAAGAAAACTGCTGATCCATACTGCAAGTGCCATTATAATCAATACAATAATGTTTACTTTGCCTCCAAGCTGATACAACTTATCTTTTTTATCAATTTTACGAAGTAATAAAAAAAGCATGCTTCCAAGATACAATTCCTGTGCAAACCAAAGAGGTCCTATTCCGGAAATACAGTAAATAATATATTTTATAATAAAGGGGATTTTTACAGGTGCCGCTGCAAACATATCCACTTCCAAATCCGTAATCCATCCGTTTACCCATCCGAAAATAAAAATAATGGCAACGGAAGGAATCAATAACTTAAAAGTTCTGTCCTTGGCAAACTCCTTACTGCTTCGTTTCTCCAAAGAATATCTTGCACTCATACCGGCTACCACAAAAAGCAGTACCATAAACCAAGGATAAACAAGTGCTGCAAAAAAATCCATCTCCGGAATGCCCGGCTCTGCCAAATTTGTTATAATTCCATTCGAGTTATACATATAAATAATATGATAAACAATTACTAATACCACTGTCGTCCAACGTATGTTATCTATGTAATGTTTTCTGACTTGTGTACTTTCCATAACAATCTCCTTTTATCTCTTTTTATTAAAAAATGCTGTTATAAAATCCGCTTTTACCATGGCAAGCCCCTGCTCAATATCGCCCAGAACAATTAATTTATCTCCGGGTTTGATGTCAAATACCTTTCTTGCCTTGGCGGGAATAACTATCTGCCCTTTGTCGCCTACCGAAACCATACCGAACATATACTTTCCTTTAGGCGCAATTGGCACTCCTGTGGCTTCTTTGCTATCGTAATTGACAAGTTCATCCAGTGTAACATCAAAAAGCTTTGCTAATGCCGCACATTTTATCAAATCCGGCTGTGCTTCTCCGGATTCATACTTCGCCACTGCCTGTCTAGAAACACCGATTGCCTCCGCCACCTGTTCCTGGGTCATTTCATTTATTTTACGTAATGTTTGAATATTCTCACTTAACATACTTTTCCTCCTTTTCCTACATCTTACTGTAATTATCAGGCTTCTTCCACCAACCACCGCTATCTTTTTTCGCAAACTATGCAACCTGTGGTTGCGTCACAGTCAGTATACTCGTTTTTTTGCCTGCAAACAAGAAAAACCTCCACTATGTAAGTGAAGGTTTCAACTCAGTACTTCATTTGTTTTTATAGTCTCTATTTCAAACGCATAAATAATTCTACAATTCTATTTCTGAAAATGCTGATAATCTTTTACATTTGCCCAAGAGCCACCCCAGGTAAATCCATACTTTGTAAATACCTGATAACAAATATCTTCCTCCGTAATTACATGTGGCAACCCCGTGGTACGGTCGATATAATCATTGGCATTTTCATGGCTCCATTTAGGGCTTCCTGATGTGTAACTTACATAAGGATTCTGCTGGGGATTAATGTCAATTGCCCTGCCGTATGCATGCTTGGAAAGATTTCCGGAACCGGTTGCCGGACGATACATAAAGCATGATGTATTATTCACATCAATAGATGCCGAGTCCGTACTTGTGGGATCTCCTGTCCAATAATTGTCCGGCAGATACATAGATTGTATTTCATATTCCGCCTGAAATAACTCTGTAAAAATACCGATAAAGTCTGACTGCAAATCAGCTGCTACAATCAGTTCTCCAACCTGTAATTCATGATTAAAATTATAATGCAAAAGCTTCATATAACGCAAATCAGATAATGCAACATCCGGATTCTCCTGATAAGATTTTTCGTTGATAAAAGAAAATACTTCATCAGAAATTTCATAGGCCACAAAATACTGTGAGAGATTGTTAAAATCAATCACAGATGCATCAATTATAGTACCTGCAGGGATGATTTCCCAGTTGGCTATGACGGAGGGCGGATCAGATAAATCTATTTGATTCGTATCCGCATCTTCTTCACTTACATCTTCTGTAATAATATCCTCTGATGCATCATCCTCATTCTCAGCAAGCACTTCTGATTCAACAGACATATTCTCTTCTGATACATCTTCCGCTATAAACGCTTCATCCTCAACATACTCTTTTGTTTCAATCTCTATCAACAGTTTTGTTATTACTTGGCTGACAAGATAATTATCCGCAGGTTCCCGGGAAGTCCTTTTTATAAAAACAGTCAGTATAATAACTGCTGATATAATAAGAATAACTAATCCCAAACCGGCTGACATGCAACGATATATATTTAATTTGCGCTTGGATGTTTTTTTTATTTTATTCTTTGAATCTGACATAATATATTTCTCCCTGTCATTAAGATGCATATATATGAAAAAACCCTTGAAAATCAAGGGTTTCTCTAGAGCGATAGACGGGGCTCGAACCCGCGGTCTCGACCTTGGCAAGGTCGCGCGTTACCAACTACGCCACTATCGCATATTCTGTTTTCGTTCTTAGCTGTCCGCCGCGAACAATAGTTATATTACTATAAGTAAAATGAATTGTCAACAACTTTTTTAAAATTTTTTATTAAAATGTAAGAAGCCCTGCGTCGCGATTTCGATCACAGGGCTTCCTACTCGACTATTTGATCCATTGGACCATACCTCCAATTCTCTTCTGCATTCCTTCCACTCTTTCCTTTGTATTGATTATACTGTAGTGGGCATTTCCTTCGATGCTCTCTCACCACTTATCAGATGTGACTTGGAATACTCCGTTCTTGTTTGTCTTGTACCTGAAACTTCAGGGAATTTAACTTACGTTTCGGGTGGTCCGTACCTCCTTTTCTTTAGGATATCTATCTGAAGTTTTATTATGTATTGAGTATAACGCGGTTTATTTAATTTGTCAATACAATTTTGCAAAATATTTTATATTTTTCTGATAATTTATATATTTTTACTCGTTTTATCAGATTATTGTTTTTAGCATAGCATAAATCTGATATTTTTATTCAACCACATGCAATTACAATATTCTTCTACATATTATTACACTAAAAAAATACTTTTTCTTTGATACTTTTCCGTAATTATATAAAAAAACTTCTACTACAGTTTTTTAAATGTTATAATAAAAGCAATCGGAAACAACTTTTTTAGGGAGGATTACATATGACCAAACAACAGGAAGGATTTGCTTTAACTGCTAAATCCATCATAAAAGAACTTGAAAAGAGAAACATGGAAGGATATTTTTGCGAAAACAGCAAAGAAGCTGTACAACTTGTACTTTCTCTCCTTCCGGAAAACGCAACCATCAGCTGGGGCGGCAGTGAAACCATCAAGGAATGCGGACTGATGGATGCCATCAAAGCCGGTAATTACAATCTTCTTGACCGTGCAACCATAGCTCCCGAAGACTATCGTGAATTCTATTCCAAGGTGGTTATGGCTGATGCTTTTTTGATGAGCACCAACGCCATTACCGAAAACGGAGAACTTGTAAATATTGATGGTGCCGCAAACCGCCTTGCATGCCTTTTACACGGCCCTCAAAATGTTTATGTAATTGTTGGTATGAATAAGCTGGTTTGTGACGTTCCTGCTGCCGTTGGTCGAATCCGTAACGTTGCCTGCCCCGCCAACACCTTACGCTTAAACCGCAAGACCCCCTGTTCCGTTACAGGTAAATGTGGCGACTGCTATTCACAGGACAGCATCTGCAGTCAGATTGTGGTAACCAGACGCAGCACACAGCCGAAACGAATTAAGGTTATTCTTGTGGCTGAAAATTTAGGATATTAAATTTTAATAAATACTCTTAAATTATCAAGTAAAAATTACTTACTACAACGCATATAAAAAGGACAGCGACATATATTATTCACTGTCCTTTTTATTTATTTTTTATAAAATATTAGCCAGTCATAATCTTCTTTACAAAAACAGCATGTGCATTAAATCTTCTAAACATAAAAACAGCGAGGCATAAAACATATATTTTCATAGGGGCTTTTGTCTTCGTCGGCATTTGGGTTGCGTCTTTTGCAACCCTATGTGCCGCTACGTAAGACAACAGAGTGAAAACGTCCCCGCGAAAATATAGTTTTATCTCCTCGCGTCCTCTTATCACACGATTTTATGCACTCGCGTCCTCTTATTCCGCCAGCCCAAAGATATCATGGATTGCATTTGCAGCACGTTCTGCTTCATTTACATCAATAAGAACGGTTACACGGATTTCTGAAGTAGAAATCATCTTAATGTTAATGTGTTCATTATATAGACACTCAAACATCTTAGCTGCAACACCGGGATTAGACATCATACCTGCACCCACTACGGATACCTTACATACGTTCTTTTCGATTTCAACATGCTGATAATTTAATCTTGTCTTATTATCTTCAATTACCTTTAAGGCTTCTTCACCGCAGTTTCCATCAACGGTAAAAGTAATATCCTTGCTGTTGTCACGACCAACAGACTGTAAAATCATATCTACGTTAATATTGGCTTTTGCAAGTGCGTCAAAAAGACGGAATGCGGTACCGGGCTTATCTGCCAATCCTACCACTGAAATTCTTTCTGCACTCTTATCTACGGCTACACCGCTTACTAACATTCTTTCCACTTTAACATCCTCCTTCACTACTGTTCCTTCTTCACTTGTAAGACTGGAACGTACCACTAACTGAACTCCGTATTTCTTTGCCATTTCTACTGAACGGTTATGCAAAACGCCTGCTCCCAAAGTTGCAAGGTCAAGCATCTCATCGTATGTAATTTCATCCAACTTTTTCGCTGTTTTTACAATACGGGGATCTGCTGTGTATACACCATCAACGTCGGTGTAAATTTCACACTTATCGGCACGAAGTGCTGCTGCCAATGCTACCGCAGTAGTATCGGAACCGCCACGACCCAGTGTGGTATAATCATCATACTTATTGATACCCTGAAAGCCTGTTACAATAACAATCTTTCTGGATTCCAGTTCATGACGGATACGCTCGGTATCAATTCTTTTTAATCTGGCATTTCCGTAATTTGATGTAGTATGCATTGCTACCTGAAATGCATTTAAGGAAATTGCCGGTACACCAAGTGCTGCCATGGCCATAGCCATAAGTGCTACGGATGTCTGCTCGCCGGTTGTAAAAAGCATATCCATTTCTCTCTTGGAAGGGTTGGGATTTACACTTTTAGCAAGTTCAATCAATTCGTCTGTCATTTTACCCATAGCAGATAAAACAACCACAACATCATTACCCTTCTGGTACTCTTCAATGCATCGTCTTGCCACATTATAGATTCGTTCTTTGTTGGCAACCGATGTTCCACCGAATTTCTTAACTACTAACATTCTTTCTACCTCCATCGTATTAAGCTTCAAAAAGCTTCTCGATTATATTATGACCCTGTGCCGTAAAATGTCCTGTCTTCGCGGCACATTTCTCACAATAAAGTACACCGTCTCCGGTCTTCTTTGTACTGTCATATAAAAGATAAGGTACGCTGTCTGCTGTATGGGTTCGTAAACGTACCGGCGTGGGATGGTCGGGTAAAATCAACATTCTAAAGTCCTCACCCTTTTCTTCCATCTTTTTTACAAAAGGTCCCACAATCATTTCATCAATATTTTCAATGGCTTTTACTTTGCGCTCGTAACTGCCCTGATGGCCCATCTCATCCGGAGCCTCAATATGAATATATACAAAGTCATTGCCGTCTTCAGTCACTGCTTTGTATGCAGCTTCCATTTTGCCTGTATAGTTAGTATGAAGTCCGCCGTTAGCGCCTTCTACTTCAATCACCTTCATACCTGCGCCGATAGCAATTCCTTTTAAAAGATCTACTGCTGAAATCATGGCTCCCTTTTTACCTGTCTTTTCTGTAAAATCAGACAACATAGGTTTCGTGCCTGCGCCCCAGAACCACACACAGTTTGCAGGATTTAAGCCGGCTTCCTTACGCGCCACATTAATGGGATGATCTTTTAAAATTTCATAACTCTTTTTCATCATTGCAAGAAAGACTTCATTGGTCGGTAAATGCGGCTTAATCACACTTTCAAGCACGTCATGGGGCGGTGTAAGTTTCTCCACATTACCGCCTTTCCAAATCAAACAATGACGATAACTTGTTCCTACATAAAATTTATATTCATCTGTTTCTACCGCCTCACGTACAGCATTCAAAAGCACCGCTGCATCCTCTGTACTGATTTCGGAAGAACTGTGATCGATAATTGTCTTTTCTTCAAACGGCACATCATCATCGGAAATAGTAACGATATTGCAACGGATGGCGATATCGTTATCTTCCATATCCACACCGATGCTTAAAGCCTCTAACGGGGAACGTCCGGAATAATAAATCTTAGGATCATAACCCAAAACCGACAGATTGGCAGTATCACTTCCCGGTGACATACCTTCGGGAATGGTATGAACCATCCCAACCTCTGCCGCAGGTGCCAAAGCATCCATATTAGGCGTCTTGGCATATTCCAATGGTGTTTTTCCGCCTAACTGTTCTATGGGTTCATCTGCCATGCCGTCGCATAAAACAACAACATATTTCATAAATTAGCCCTCCAAACGAATTCTTGTAATAACGTTCTTCACGCCCTTAATCATTTCATCAAATTCTTTTTCGCTTACTTCATCTGTAATAAAAGCAAATTCATCTGCGCACTCAGGTAACTGAATAATCTCAGTCTCACCAAAAACTTCTTTTACTCCGGATTCTTCAAGATCTCCTTTTACTCTTACAAAGAACTTCCAGCTCATTTCATCCTTAGAAGAAAGCTCTACCTTTTCCTGATCCCAGAAACAGAAAATAAACTTGCCCTGATGTTTTGCACAGTCAATAATGTCAGATACTACTGCCGAAGCGGTAGGAAGTTTTCCTGCGCCTCTACCATAGTACATAGTGCTTCCAAGCATGTTACCATGTACGCATACTGCGTTGAATACATCTTTTACACAATACAAAGGATTATCTGAACGGATTAAGAAAGGTGCTACCATTGCAAAACACTTTCCATCCATATCCTTACTCATTGCAAGAAGCTTAATACTTCTCTTCATAGCCTTTGCATACTTAAAATCTTCCTTGGAAATCTTAGTAATACCTTCTGTATAAATATCTTCATAGCGAACTGTTTTACCGTAAACAAGAGAAGAAAGAATTGCAATTTTGCGGCATGCATCGTATCCTTCTACGTCAGCTTCAGGATTACGCTCTGCATATCCCTTTGCCTGAGCCTGTGCAAGAACTTCTGCATAGTCCATTCCTTCATCGTCCATCTTGGTCAACATATAATTGGTAGTTCCGTTTAAGATACCTGTAATACCATCAATTTTCTCCGGAGTCAATGAAGCATTCAAAGGACGGATGATGGGAATACCACCGCCAACACTTGCTTCAAATAAATAATTACAGTTATGCTCTTTTGCAATCTGAATAAGCTCCGGACCATGGTTTGCAACCAATTCCTTATTGGACGTACAAACGCTCTTGCCTGCTAAAAGTGCTTTCTTTGAGAAAGTATATGCAGGTTCCACGCCACCCATGGTTTCACAAATAATCTTCACTTCAGGATCGTTTAAAATAATATCATAGTCGTGTACGACATGCTTTTCCATAGGATCCCCCGGAAAATCTCTTAAATCCAATATGTATTTTACGGCAATACCAATGCCCGCCTTCTTACTTACTTCATTCTGATTTTTGTTGATTACTTCAACTACACCGCTACCTACGGTACCATACCCTAATACTGCAATCTGAATCATGTCTTTTCCTCCTGCTTTCCTTTTATTATTTTATTGTAAAAGCGTTTTTGCTATTCTTTCGCTACAATTTTTACATATTTCACACCGGGTCTGCCCTCAATGGCATGCACCATATCACCAACATCCTTGGTAGAAGGCAGTATCTGCAAACTAATACTTAAAGATGCCATATTATTAATGGGAATACTTTGATGTATGGTTAAAACATTGGCTCCAAAATCCGCAATAATTTTAAGCACATCAGATAAAATTCCCGGTTCATCCTCCATTTCACAGGTAAAGGTAAGGGTTTTTCCTTCCGTACTGTCGTGGAACGGAAAAATATCATCTTTGTATTTATAGAACGAACTTCGGCTGATACCGGTTCTGTCTACCGCTTCTTGAATGGTTGCTGCCTTGCCGGTCCGTAAAAGTGCCTGTGTCTCCACAACTTTCAGAAGCACTTCCGGTAAAGCTTTCTTTTTTACAACAAAATATCCACTATTCTCGCTCATTTGTTGCCTCCGCGCGACCCTAAAAGGCATATTCTTTCCACTCTTGTCAAACATTTGTCTTTCTGCAGTGGAATTTTCTTGCTAATGTCTTTCTGTCGCATACATTTGTCTTCCAGCGAGAGATATTGTAACATGAGTAAAGGGCTTTTGCAAGCCCTTTTCCTAAGAATTATTCTGTTTCTTCCTCATTTGTAACCAATGCCGACATCATATGAAGATAGTCTTCTACTTCTTTTTTATAATTCTCCTCCGAAAAAGTATCTTCTTCATACTCTTCCCTTAAAAAACCGTCCAAAGTAAGGCCCAATGTCCTTGCCAGCACGCTCATGGATACAATATCCTTAAAATTATCTGTACTTACCTTCTCGTATGCTTTCAAACGAGCCTGACGATATGCATCCTTGTACTCACCAAGAACCGATAATGCTTCCTCATCCTTTTCTCTTTCCATGGAAGAAAGAAACAATGGTATGTACGGATATGATTTTCTTACTGCCAGCTTAGTCTTCTCTACCGCCAAAGTCGTTTCAAAATAATCTTCCGGATGGCGGTTTGACATTGTTGCCAATTCCATATTCATATATTTTACGGCATAATCCGCAATAAAAGAATACAGCCCCAGCTTATTTCCGAAATAATGAAACCACAGTCCTTTACTAATGCCTGCTTCTTTTACCATATCATCCGTACTTGCTCTTTTGTATCCGTTACGTGCAAACACCTTCATTGCACCGTTTATCATTCGATCCTGTTTGTCTTTTTTTAATTCGAAAAATTTCTCATTCATCCTAACAACCTCCAATAAAATAAATTGACTTATTGGGTCTATCCATCAGCATATCACAGCTTAGCGGTCAATTCAATCCCAAATCGAAAGAAAAGAACGTATAATGAAAGGAATTTTTGTATTTTTTTGCATATTCTCTTTTCATTTTCCCAAAATAGTATTAAAATAGATATATCATTTGTGAATGGCTATTTTGAAAGGAGTATTATCAACATGAAAAAACAGACCAAAGGCTTTTTACTTGGTATTGGTGTAGCTGCCGCCGCTGCCGGTGCATACTACGTATACAAGAACAAAGAAAAATTTGTAAAAACAGAAGAAGTGGTAAATCCTGACGGCACCACAGAAATCAAGCGTACTTATGTACCTCTCGATATGGACAATGCTAAAGCCAAGGTTAGCGAAGCCTATAAGAAGACTGTAGACAAAGCAAAAGAAACTTGGGAAAAAGTTGAAGATAAAATCGAAGAGATGAAAGAAAGCAAAAAAGAAGTTGCTGAAGACGTTACCGAAATCGTGGAAGATGCAGCAGAAGTAGCAGAAACCGCAGTTGAAGAAACTGTAGATGCTGTGGAAGAAGTTGTAGAAGAAGCTAAAGCAGAATAAAACTTTATTTTTTCAATTTTCTTATAAAAAACCGGACACTCAGTCCGGTTTTTTAATTGTTTTTCATCTTATCTGCAATCAACTTAGTATAATTACGAATTTTGCTTTCGTTCCTGAATCTCTTTCTTTAACACTTCTTTCAATATTCTGGTTTTTTCTTTAATACGGTTATTCGCTGTAGGTTTTGTCAATATCTCTCCAATTAGTTTGGCACTGACTTCTAAGTTACCCAAACGGTACGCCAACGCCGCAAGCAAATAATCGAAGGTTAACTCATCCATGCCGCAAATAGGAAACAATTCCTTCTGTCTTGCCGAAACCAGTCCGTCATAAGCTTTCTGAAGAAATACCTCTTCTTCCTTCCGGCATCTTTTAATTTCTTCTTTCTCGTTTTCCGGCAAATGCTCTGCTTTACCACGGAATAACCAAGCAGTCTTTAAGCATACGTACGCTTTTTCACTATCCTTACATCCTTTAATAACCGCCGACAAAAGAGCCAGTTTACCTCGTTCGATAGCTTCGTCATAGGAATAAACTTTCCGTTTTTCTTCCTGTTTTTTATAATTTTTACTGATACTCTCTTTAATCTTTTTAATCTGCATGGACGTGAGCGGAGCAAAATATCTGCTCAGTACCGCGTATCCGCAATGCGGACATGCTACAACATCATATTTTACGATATCCACATTCTGATGCACCGGACGTAAATCCATATCAGTACTAATTAATTTGGCTTTGTTTGACTTCATGGTTTTACATTTAAAGGCATTATCACAAACCGGACAGGTATAGGTTTTATCAAAAATATATTCTGCCTCCAATTCTTCCGGTGTTTTGACCTTCTCAGTCTTTTTAATGTCTTCCTGCTCATTTTTTGCAGAATCATCACCATAAATATCCAAATTATCAAATCCTTGAATCCCCAAGCTTTCTAATCCTGAAAATAAATCCACAATACTACCCCATTCTGTTTTATTGTTGAAAAATGCAGTCCCGGTATTCCACCCGAAACTGCATTTTGCTGTCTCTTATATCAGTATACTATACTAGCTATTCTTCGGCAATACAAAAGAACTCTTAAGTGATACAATTCTGTTAAATACAGGCTCACCTTCCTTAGAATCCTTATAATCCACGCAGAAGAAGCCGTTTCTTACAAACTGGAAGCTCTCGTATGCCTTTGCATCTTTTAAGGCAGGTTCCAAATAAGCTGTAATTACAGTCTTGGAATTCGGATTTACGTTAATACTACCGTCTTCCTCATTATATACACCTTTCTCTTCGTCAATGATATTTTCAAAGAGACGCACTTCTGCCTGAATTGCCGTAGACGCATTTACCCAGTGAATCGTACCTTTTACTTTACGTCCGTTAAAATTAGAACCGGACTTAGTCTCAGGGTCGTAAATACAATGGATTTCAACTACCTTACCATTTTCATCTTTCACACACCCCGTGCAGGTTACAAAATATGCATTCATGAGACGCACTTCATTACCGGGGAACAATCTGAAATATTTCTTAGGCGGCTCCTCCATAAAGTCTTCTCTTTCAATCCAAAGCTCTTTACCAAAAGGCAATTGTCTGCTGCCCAATGATTCATTTTCTAAATTATTAGGTGCATCCAACATCTCAATCTTGCCGTCTTCCCAGTTATCAATTACAAGCTTAACCGGATCAAGAATTGCCATCATACGAGGACGCTTTAATTTCAAGTCCTCACGAATACAATACTCAAGCATTGCCATATCCGCTGTCGACTGAGCCTTTGATACACCGCAAAGTTCTACGAACTTCTTGATGGATTCAGGCGTATAACCTCTTCTTCTAAGTGCTGCCACGGATACCAGACGAGGGTCATCCCAACCATCTGCAATACCATCTTCTACGAGCTTCTTAATATATCTTTTACCGGTAACAACATTCTTCAAATATAACTTAGCAAACTCAATCTGCTTAGGCGGATGAGGATATTCCAACTCAGTCACAACCCAATCATATAGGGGTCTGTGATCCTCGAATTCCAAAGTACAAATAGAATGTGTAATTCCTTCAATCGCATCTTCAATAGGATGTGCAAAATCGTACATCGGATAAATACACCAGGTATCTCCTGTACGATGATGTGTCATATGTGCCACGCGATAGATGACCGGATCTCTCATGTTCATATTGGGAGAGGCCATATCAATTCTTGCACGAAGAACCTTCTCTCCGTCCTGATACATACCACTCTTCATATTTTCAAAGAGTTCTAAGTTCTCTTCTACACTTCTGTTTGCATAAGGATCTTCCTTACCGGGTTCCGTCAGCGTTCCTCTGTATTCTCTGATTTCATCTGCTGTCAAATCAGACACATAGGCCTTACCCTTTTTAATCAACTTAACAGCAGCTTCATACATCTGCCCGAAATAATCAGATGCAAAAAACAGTCTGTCATCCCACTTCGCACCAAGCCACTTAATATCTTCTAACTGAGAATTTACAAACTCAACCTTTTCCTTGGTGGGATTGGTATCGTCAAAACGCATGTTAAACAATCCATTATATTTCTCTGCCAAACCATAATTCAAAAGAATACTCTTGGCATGTCCGATATGCAAATATCCGTTAGGCTCAGGAGGAAAACGGGTATGCACGGTATCATAAACACCTTCCTCCAAATCCTTGTCTATAATCTGCTCAATAAAATTGCGGGAAACAACTTCTTTCTCTTCTTTCTCCACATGTTCCAGCATTTCATTCTTTTCCATAACTCTAACTCCATTCTAAAAAGCCGCTAAATCTCGCCTTTTCTCTGATTTTCAACATTTCCATAATATCACAATCCCACCAAATAATAAAGACTTCCTTTTAAAAATTTTGGTCCTTATATTTACAATGTTCCACAAGGTTCTCCCATCGATTGGTAGGGGCAGGGGCGGGGGTTTTATAATCGTCTTGCGTTTGCACATTCCAACAAATTGCTATATGTTTCTTTTGCGATGTTTGATTGCCGCTGCCTTTTCTAAACTCGTCAATTGTTTGAGCGAAGCGAGTTTTTTGCCGAAGCCCGGCATTAACAGCATTGTCTGCCGCACACTTTTAGAAAATCCATATTTGTGAAGTCGAAAGAAGACCGCTTGTGCGATAGAAACAATTTCCTCAAACAATGAAAAAGTAGCGGCTTTATCGCAAAATAAAAACATATGCAATTTCTAAGGAATGTGCAAAAAGGCAAATCCTCTTATAAAACCTCCGCCCCTGCCCTGGCCCTTCCTCCCCCGGAAACAGATGTGGAAAGTTGCAAATATAGGCGGTATAATTCTTGCGTATTTGAAAGAAATAAAGTATAATTTGAAGTGGAGTTATTTTTATAAAATGTATCCGAGGGGGAAAGAAATATGAGACTTATTACACGTTCAGATTTTGATGGTCTGGCTTGTGGTGCCTTATTGAAGGAAGCAGGCATCATTGATTCTTGGAAATTTGCTCATCCAAAGGATTTGCAGGACGGTTTGGTTGAAGTAACCGAAAATGACTGTTTGGCAAATGTACCTTTCGTTGAAGGTTGTGGTTTATGGTTTGACCATCATTCCAGTGAACATGAAAGAAATGAATTGGCAGGTAAGTATAAAGGTGAGAGTCGTATTACACCATCTTGCGCACGAATTATTTATGACTACTATGGTGGCAAAGAACGCTTCTCTCATTTTGATGATATGATGGAAGCAGTGGACAAGGTTGACTCCGGTAACCTTACCATTGATGACATCCAGAATCCAAAAGGCTGGGTTTTAATCGGATTCTTAATGGATCCCCGTACAGGCTTGGGACGTTGGCGTGAATTCACTATTTCCAACTATCAGTTAATGGAAAAATTGATTGAAGCCTGCCGTACCATGACAACAGAAGAAATTCTTGCGCTTCCTGATGTACAGGAACGTATAGAAGTTTATTTTGAACAAACTGATAAATTCAAAGAAATGGTAACTGCGCATACTAAAGTAATCGGTGATTTAATCGTTTCCGACTTACGTGGTGTAGACCCGATTTATTCAGGCAATCGTTTTATGATTTATAGCATGTATCCTGAGCAGAATATTTCTATTTGGATTGTAAATGGCAAAGGCGGCAAAGGTTGCTCCTGCGCAGTGGGATACAGTATTCTTAACAGAACATCTAATGTTAATGTAGGAAGCCTCATGTTAAAATATGGTGGCGGTGGTCACAAAGCAGTAGGGACCTGTCAGTTTGCTGATGAATTAATGGATGCAAATATCAAAGCGTTGATTGATGATATCGTAAACTATAAAGAATAATTTTATACTACATACTATGTAAATCCCGTACCTGAATGGTACGGGATTTTTCAATAAATTGACAGCGGCATAAACATACCTACCACTGCTTTGGCAATCATAGCAAGTGCAAAATAGGTTAATGCCAATAACGGATTTCCAAATATCCAAATATTAATTCCGAAAATTTGTATGACCAATAATATCACACCTATGATGGCAAAAATACTTCCCATCAACGAAATCGGATGAACCGGATTTCTTAATACATATCCCACAGTATTTGTAATATAGAACAAAAGACCTATAATGCCTAAAGTGATTGCTGCCGAACGAACACCTGTAATAAAAAGAACATTTGTATTCGTAATACCAATCCAAAAAACAGCAATAGCCACGATAATTTCCAAAATAAAACTTAATCTTCTACTCATAAAAGTTCCTCCTTTTTTGTTTCGAAAAAACTTCAGTAAGTAGTATTTACACTTTAGGATTATTTATGAATCTTAAACATATGAAATCCTATCCAATTTCTTTTACATCTTTATTATTAAGAATAATAAATATAAAAATTTATTTTTGTAAAAGCATTGTCAAAAAAATCTTTGCATACAATAAACCGATGATTCTTTATGAGGAGAATTTTTATGAGTGGCTTTTCGGGATTTTTTCAAACTCATTCTTCTTTTTTAAACAATTATGATTATCACTATTCGCTTCTTGACAAAATGCGACGCACACAACTTCATCGCGGAGATGCAGAAGATGCAATGTTACTTACTGCCAATTGCGGTCTTGCACATAATCATTTTTCTAAAAACCGCTTCGATAAAACAGTATTCCTGCCTCTGACCCGCAAACTATATGGTAAAAATTATCATATTGTTTTTGCCGGTGAATTGTATAATACAAACGAATTAGCAAAAGAATTAAATACTTTTACATTTGAAACAAATACCGACGAAGAAGCCATTCTTTATGGCTTTCTGCATTATGGCACAGAATTCTTCAAACGATTGGATGGAGTATTTTCCTTTGCCTTATTAGACGAGGATTCACAACGACTTTATCTTGTCAGAGACAGCTTTGGCTGTAAACCGCTTTTTTATGCATACTTGGATGAAACCCTTATTTTTGCAACAGAATTAAAAGCAATTCTGACACACCCATACGTAAAGCCGGTCCTTTCCAAATCCGGCTTAAATGAAATTTTTTCATTGGGCCCCGCAAGAAGTTTAGGTAATGGTGTGTTTGAAAATGTACATGAAGTTAAACCCGGCGAATGGGTTTGTGCCTCTCCCTATGGATTATATAAAGAAATATACTGGCGTATGAAAGCAAAGCCCCATGAAGACTCTTATGAAGAAACCATTTCCAAAACCACTGAAATGGTTACTAAAGCCGTGCATAAACAGAGTACACACAGTGACAGTATCGGAGCTCTTTTATCCGGCGGAATAGATTCCAGTGTCGTAACCGCTGTAGGCTCTAAATTTATTCGCACTCGTGGTGAAAATTTCAAAACTTTCTCCTTTGACTATACCGATAACAAGCAATTTTTTCAGTCTAATTCTTTTCAGCCTTCCTTAGACCGCCCTTATGTAGATATCATGGTAAAAGCGTTAGACACGGACCACGTATATTTAGAGTGTACCCAAGAGACTCTTTTTGAAGGTTTAAAAGCTTCTGTTCTGGCCCATGACTTACCTGCCATGGCAGATGTAGATTCTTCTCTTCTTTATTTCTGTAAACAGGTAAAAAAAGAAGCAGATGTGGTTCTCACCGGTGAATGTGCTGATGAAGTTTTTGGTGGTTACCCTTGGTTCCATCGTGAAAATTTATTAAAACTTGATACCTTCCCTTGGACATCAACCTTAACCCCCCGTACCAACCTTCTAAAAAATGACTTTATAGATGCGCTAAACATGAAGGATTATGTACAAAACGCATACCACAAAACCTTACAGGCGATTGATTATCTTCCGTCAGAAAATGATGACAGCAAAGCCAAACGCCGCAATGGATATTTAAGTCTTTATTGGTTCATGGTAACCCTTTTAAACCGTATGGAACGGTGCAGTGCACAGGCTGACCTGACTGCAAGAGTACCATTCGCAGACCGTACACTGGCAGAATACATTTATAATGCACCTTGGGATATGAAGTTGCGCGGTGGTGTTGTAAAAAATCTTTTAAGGGAAGGTTTTCGCGGCATTGTCCCTGATGAAGTTCTCTTCCGCAAAAAATCTCCCTATCCGAAGACCTATCATCCGGCTTATGAGGAGTTGCTTCAAAATTCTTTACGCGAAATTATTACAGACCCTTCAAGCCCTCTTCATAACTTTGTGGAAAAAGATGCTGTTCTTTCTTTTATTGATGCAAAGAAAGATTTAGGAACCCCATGGTACGGACAGTTAATGGCTGGACCGCAAATGATGGCATATCTTATTCAGATTGATTTCTGGATAAATGAATATAATATTAAATTATCCTTATAAATATTAATGAAAATAACCCACTGTTTATTTGCAGTAGGTTATTTTTATTCGAACCGATATATCAAAAACAGACAGCTCAACCTTGCAAAGGCAAAAGTCCTGCATTCTCAAGAATCTGTCTTAATCTCAGATTCTCCGATTCAGCTTCTTCCGCACGCTTCTCAGCTATATTTTTTAGGTTCTCAAATAACCCCGCTCTCTCTTTAGCCGCTTCAATTTCTTTTTGGGCTTCCTGCCTTCCTTCTACTCTCCCTTCTTCTCTCCCTTCTTCTCTCCCTTCTGCTCTCCCTTCTTCTCTCCCTTCTGCTCTCCCTAATTCTCTGCCTTCACGTCTTGCATCCATAAATTCTGCTCTAATTGCCATTTTATCGCGCCTCCATTTCTCACTTTTAGTAATTTCATGTACTTTCCGATCCAACTCTTTAACAAAAATATTATCACTCTTTTCGCCACTCATATAACGTAAAAATGCTTTTATATCATCATTTATATCTGCATCTTCAAAATGTGGTGTCCTGCATAGAAAAATTCGATATGCACCATCATTCAAAACCTTATCCGAATATTTTTCATCACAATATCTGAATCTTAACAATGGTATATCCCAACCAAATACATCGTAATCGCATACAAAAATAATAAAACTCTTAGGCAACTTGTCATAATCGTCTCCTCTCTCCAAATAATTAATATCCAGAACAGCCTGATAATATCGACTCCTTTGGGGTAAATCTTTTTTACGATAACTCTGCATTTCAACATCATAGAAGGTATCATTACCGTCATCTGCATAAACATCCAGTCTGATATCATGACTCTCCGGTAGTATCCCAATTTCTTTTTCTCTTTCAGGATAATTAATTTGTTTGATTTTCATCCCTAACAATTTCTCTAAAAACTGCTTACAAAGCTTTGGTTCCTGCATCACTTTGCCAAAAATAAAACTGTTAGTAATTGAAAAATTTTCATATATTGCGTCTGACACGTAATCCCTCCTTTGATGATTGTAAGGATACGTAAATATGAGATGGAATTTAAGACATGCTTTTATCATATTAAAATTTTATCAAACAAAAAAAATTACGTATATGTGCAAAATGCCGAAATTGCACAAACAAGAAAAATTCCTCTTATATATGTGTTCTTACAAACTTCAATTTATATTAATCTTGAAAATTTCGGTCGATTTGACCTGACAAAAAGATTAGAACATAATTCATTTTGATTTCCGTCTCAATAATAACAAAGAATCCTCCCTGCAGGCAAGAAGGATTCATCGCTTTTTTCGACAAAATTACATATCTCTTTTTATATATTCCTTAACCACCGGCTGTATTTGCCTTCTGCACAGTGCAGACTCAATAGTGGCAGGAATTTCTTCCATATGAGCCACCAATGATAATGGTTTTTTCTTATAATCATCCTGCCCAAAGGGCACAAAATAAATATTTTTGGTATTCATAAGCAAACCGATATTTTTAAGATTCATACCTAATGCATCGTTGGTGGATACCGCAATAATTAAAGGTTTTTCATTACGAAGATGAGCCTTGGCAGCCATCAACACCGGCGTATCCGTAATACCGGCTGCCAGTTTTGCCATAGTGTTACCGGTACAAGGCGCAATCACCATTACATCAAGATATCCTTTAGGACCGATGGGCTCCGCCTCCTGAATGGTAAAAATCCCCTGACGGCCGGTAATCTCCTGCACCTTTGCAATAAATTCTCTCGACTTCCAAAAACGACTATCCATCTCTGCCACATGCTTGGAAAAGATAGGATGAATATCAGCTCCTTCTTCACTTAATCCTTGCATAATTTCTAAAATCCTTGTAAAAGTACAAAAAGACCCCGTTAGGGCGAAACCGATTTTCATATCCTTAAAATCCATACTACTCCTTCTGCCATAAAGCTTTCATTTTCCTAAAACGGCATCTCTTCATACCCTTCTCCTATAGTCTCTTTTATAATAGATTCAATCTTTCTTGCTAAAAGTTCTCCTGAGCTTTTCGGTGCATAGCGTCCGGGAAGAGAGCTGCAAAGTTTTGCACGAATGCCTTTTTTACTGCAATAGTCAAAATCTGTTCCGCCGGGCTTACTTGCAATATCAATGATACAGCAATATCGATTCATGCAGTCAATCCATTCTCTTGTAATACACACGGCCGGCACTGTATTAAAAATATAATGAAACTTCTCCAGTTCCCTTATATCTCCAAACTCCAACATTTCATTTCCAAAAGTCCATGCTCTTGACCTTGCTTCCCCGCGTCTTGCCATAACCGTCACTTTTGCGGACATTCCTTTTAGCTTATCAGCTAATACTTCTGCGCATCGACCATAGCCAAGAACCAAAACCTCCTGTCCGTGAAGAACTTCATTACTCATGTATATTGCTTCTGCTATGGCCCCTTCTGCAGTTGCTACTGCATTCCGTATGGCAATATCATCCATTTGCATAAAATCATGGACAATAGCCCCTTTTTCTTCCAAAGCTTTTTTAAAGTCTTCCGGGAACATACCACCAAAAATCAGCATCCCTTTTTCTGTAATTTCCAATACCTCTTTTAAATTAACTTTCTTCTGCCCTTCCGTTGCCTTAACGGTAAAATGGTCCATGGTTACCGGCATCGGTAATAAAATCATCTCCACTCTTTTATCCTTAAGTCGTCCTACCTGTTCCGGATGTAAGATTTCAATCCCTTTTCTCTCTAATCGGTATGCCAAGTACTTTTCTCTGCTGTCGCCACCAATCAGATATGCTTTCATAGTCGTTCTCCAATAGAAAAAGTCGTGCAATCATACTTTTAAAGTATGCTGCACGACTTGGTTGTGTTAAAAAGATTACTTATAACAAATGTAGTAATAATTAATATATCACTACGGGCACACTTTCGTTACGTGTCGCACACAGCGGTACATAGGGTTACCAAATACGTAACCCAAGTACCGGCGGCTCCCCAGTACCCTTAAGTGATTATATTAATTATTACCACATATTTACTTTCAAGCATATCATTATTTATAAAACACCTCAATCAATGTCAGCCCCTTAGCAGGCACCAAGGTGCCGGCGTTAGAACGCTCTTTGCTGGCAAGAATTTCCTTCATGCTCTCAGGTGCCCATTTACCTGTACCAACTTCAATTAAAGTTCCGGTCAAAATACGTACCATATGATAAAGAAAACCGTCCCCGGTATAATCAAATATCAATTCTTCCGGTGTTTCTTTTATCTCTATGCTGATGGTTCTCTCCGTGTTTTTTTTCGTTCTGTGGTTCGAGGTAAATGCCTTGAAATCATGCTTGCCGCTAAGCAGTTTAGCCGCCTTGCGCATAGCTTCCACATCAAGAACATCTTCCTGCACATGGACATATCTTCTGCTGAATACATCCGGTATGCCTATGGTTCGTAAACGGTACTGATAATGCTTACCCCTCGCATTCAGTCTTGCATGAAAGCGCTCATCCACCTCTTCAATAGCAACTACCGCAATATCCTCCGGCAAGTACATATTCAGGTAATCCATAATCTCCTTCGTACTTTTCTCGGTATCAATTTTGAAATTGGCAACCTGCCCCTTGGCATGTACACCTGCGTCCGTACGCCCGGCGCCGTTAATTTCTATAGGCTCTCCACACATCTTTGATAAAATTGCTTCGATTTTACCCTGAATCGTATTGTCTGTAGAAGTCTGACGTTGCCACCCCTGGAAACGAGTGCCTTCATATTGAATTATAATTTTATAATTTTTCATTCCAAACTCTTTCTGATATCCATATCATTCTGCGGATTCAAATACCCTTCCAATACTTCATAGACCTTATCTAAACCATTTTTATTTAAAGAAGAAAATGGTATCATTATGGTTCCCGGCCTTACTTTTAAACCTACACGAATTGCTTTTAAATGTTTTTCAATTTGCCCGCGACTGATTTTATCAGACTTAGTCGCAATAATAATGGGTTCAAAACCATTATGCACAATCCACTCATACATATCTTTATCATTTGCAGACGGGTCATGGCGGATATCAATTAAAAGAAATACTGCCTTCAGCTGCTCTGAACGGCGCAGATACTTCTCAATCATCTTTCCCCATTTTGCTTTGGTCTCCTGAGAAACTTTAGCATAACCGTATCCGGGCAAATCCACCAAATAAAACTCCTCATTAATATTATAAAAATTAATAGTCTGTGTCTTTCCCGGTTGAGAACTGGTTCTTGCATAAGATTTACGGTTCATAATAGCATTAATCAACGAAGACTTTCCCACATTACTTTTACCGGAAAAGGCAAATTCGGGCAAAGCATTTTCCGGCAATTTACTGGTAATACCAATAACTGTTTCCAAATTAACGCTTTTTATTTTCATTGGTTTTCTTTCCTTTCTCAATGCTCTTTGTAAAAGCATGGGCAATGACATCTTCCATGGTCTCTACATAAACCACTTCCATATCCTTCGTAATCTCAGCTTCCAGTCTTATCACATCACGTTCATTTTCTTTAGGCAATAACACTTTGGTAATTCCCGCCATTTTTGCTGCCAAAATTTTTTCTTTTATACCTCCGATAGGAAGTACGCGTCCCCGTAAGGTAATCTCTCCCGTCATGGCAAGGTTTGCATATACCGGTATCTCTGTAATAGCAGATAACACGGCTGTTGCCATAGTGATTCCTGCAGACGGACCATCCTTTGGAACTGCACCTTCGGGAATATGAATATGAATATCTTTCTTCTTAAAAAATTCTGCACTGATTTTATAATGTTCTGCAACGGAACGAATATAACTGATACCTGCAGATGCAGATTCTTTCATTACATCACCAAGACGTCCCGTCAATTCCACAACACCCTTACCGGGCATAATATTAACTTCAATTTGTAAAGTATCACCACCTACGGCTGTCCATGCCAGACCTCTGACAATACCTATTTCATCTTTCTCATTCTTTGCATCAGGACGGTATTTCGGCTTTCCTAAATACTGTTCTAAATTTTTTTCGGTAACACGCACGGATGTTTTTTCACCTTTTACAATGAGCTTTGCTACTTTACGACAAAGTTCACCGATTTTTCGCTCTAATTCACGAACGCCGGCTTCTTTGGTATATAAAAGTATCAAGTCGGTCAATCCCTGTGGTGTTATACTTAAATTCTTTCCGGTCAAACCATTATTTTTTAAAGCTCTACCCCAAAGATGTTCTTTGGCAATATGGAACTTTTCCTGCACTGTATAACTGTTTAGCTCGATAATCTCCATTCTGTCCAGCAAAGGGCGCGGAATATCAGATACGTTATTGGCCGTAGCAAGAAATAATACCTTAGATAAATCTAACGGAATCTCAACATAGTGGTCGCGAAATGCCTGATTTTGCTTAGAGTCCAAAACCTCTAAAAGTGCTGATGAAGGGTCTCCCTTGTAATCATTACTTAATTTATCGATTTCATCCAAAAGCATTAATGGATTATTAACCCCTGCGTTTTTTAACGCGTTAGCAATACGTCCCGGCATAGCTCCCACATAAGTTCTTCTGTGCCCGCGAATTTCCGCCTCATCTCTGACACCACCAAGACAGATACGAACATACTCTTTTTCAAGAGACTCTGCAACGGAACGGGCAATGGATGTTTTTCCGGTTCCCGGTGGTCCAACCAGACACACAATAGGACTTTCACCTTCACTGGTCAATGTACGCACGGCAAGAAACTCTAAGATTCTTTCCTTCACCTGAGTAAGACCATAGTGGTCACGATTTAATATTTTCTCTGCACGATGAATATTTGCATTATCTTTGGAAGATTTATTCCAAGGCAATTCCAAAAGTGTCTCAATATAAGCTCTCTGTACCGCACTTTCAGAACTGCTTCCGTTTACGGTTTTAAAACGCGTAATTTCTTTCTTAATCTTCTCTTTTATAGCATCATCTGCATCTAATTTATCTAATTCTTCCGTAAAACGATCTGCATCAGAAACAGTATCATCATCTCCAAGTTCTTTTTTAATCATATGCATCTGCTCACGAAGCATATAATCCTTCTGATGCTTATCCACCTGCTTTTTTAACTTCGTTTTTAAATCAGCACGAATGCGAAGTACATCGACTTCTTTGGTCAATCGTTCTAAAAGTACTTCATAAAGCTTGTCTTCTTGAAAATTTTCTAAAAATTCCTGACGAATCTGATATGAAAACACTAAATGATTGATACATATTTGAATCAACTCTGAAAGATTTGTTGACTCTGCCATCGTAACCGGCACAATTTTAGGTACATTCGGCTGATATAAAAGATACTCCTGCATGTGTTCTTTTAAAATTCGAACTCTGGCCTCTTCCTCTGCCTTATCCCAATTTTCTCTCTGCAAAAATTGAACCTCTACTTCTGCTAAAAGATACTTTTCCTGTTCTTCGTCTACTGCTAAAAGACGTCCTCTTGATTCACCCTGAACCAATACGCGAAGTACCTTATTCTGTAAAGTAATTACCTGCTTTATACTTACAATACATCCCATTTCATGCAAATCATTAATACCGGGGTCTTCGACATCCACCTGCTTTTGTGTCACTAAAAACATTCTGTTACCGCCTTTAGTCGCTCTTTCCAAAGCAGTAATAGACTTCTTTCTGTTTAAATCAATATGTGCCATCACTCCCGGCAAAATAGTCATTCCACGCAAAGGAACCGCCGGCATCCAATCTGTCATCTCAATGTTATTTCCATCATTCATATAATATTACGCCGCCTTTCTTGGCTTAGTTTTTTTATTCTTTATTTGTTCTTGCGAGAGTTATGAAAATATATATTCCATAGACGGGTACTGGGGAGTCGTCGGTACTTAGGTTCTGCTTTTTGGAACCTTATGTACCGCTACGTACGACACGTAGCGAGAGCGTGCCCGACGGGAATATATTTTTTCATAACACCCCAAAAACAAATATCCATCGACTTTAAAAAACGCCGCCAAGAATGGCGGCGTTTCCCTTAAGCTTTCTTTTTATTTGTTCTTTTCTTCGGTGCTTCCAACTGAATGTGCTTCTCTATAGGCTCACTCTCTCCCAGCACAGCTTCCTTGGTAATAATACATTCTGTCATCGTTTCATCGGAAGGAATACGGAACATAAGGTCCATCATTGTCTTTTCCATAATAGAACGAAGTCCTCTTGCACCGGTTTTACGCTCATGAGCTTCTTTTGCAATTTCCCGGATTGCATCATCTTCAAACTCAAGCTGCACATTATCTAATTCAAACAATGCCTTATATTGCTTCACAAGTGCATTCTTGGGCTCTGTCATGATACGAACCAATGCATCCTCATCCAAACCCTCTAATGAAATGTTGATAGGTACACGTCCGATAAATTCCGGAATCAAACCAAATTTGATAAGATCCTGCGGTGTCACCTCTTTTAACAGTTCACTTAATTCTTTATCCGCATTATGTGAAATGTTTGCGTTAAAACCAATAGATTTTCGATTTAATCGCTTTTCAACAATCTTTTCCAGTCCGTCAAATGCACCACCGCATATAAATAAAATATTGCTGGTGTCAATCTGAATCAATTCCTGATGAGGATGTTTTCTTCCTCCCTGAGGCGGAACGGATGCCACTGTTCCTTCAATAATTTTTAAAAGTGCCTGCTGAACACCTTCACCTGACACATCTCTGGTAATAGATACATTCTCGCTCTTCTTGGTAATTTTATCGATTTCATCAATATAAACAATACCATACTGAGCACGCTCCACTTCATAATCCGCTGCCTGAATCAGTTTCAACAGAATATTCTCTACGTCTTCACCCACATATCCTGCTTCTGTCAATGTAGTTGCATCTGCAATCGCAAACGGAACATTGATGATTTTTGCAAGAGTCTGTGCAAGATAAGTCTTACCGGAACCGGTAGGTCCTATCATAATAATATTGCTCTTCTGCAATTCCACACCCAAATCCTTAGGTGCCATAATTCTTTTATAATGATTGTAAACTGCTACAGAAAGAACCTTTTTGGCCTCCTCCTGGCCGATTACATAATCATCCAAAAAGCTTTTAATCTCAAGAGGCTTCAAAAGATTAAAGTCGAAGTCTGCCGCTTCATAATCATAATCCTCCAGTTCCTCAGTTACGATATCGTTACATATTTCCACGCATTCGTCACAAATATAAATTCCTGAAGGGCCGGCCACCATCTTTCGAACCTGATCCTGAGACTTGTTACAGAAAGAACATCTTATTTTGTCGTCTGAATGCTTTCCTGCCATTCTAAGCCTCCAAATATATTCTTTTTATTTTGATGCTTCCTGTTCGCTTCTTGAAGTAATGACACAGTCAATTAAACCGTATTCTTTTGCTTCTTCGGCAGTCTTCCAGTTATCACGATCTGTATCTGCTGCAATTACATCTAAGGGCTGACCTGTATTTGCCGCAAGAATTTTGTTTAATTTTTCCTTGGTATGCAAAATATGCTTCGCAGCAATTTCGATTTCAGTTGCCTGACCTTGCGCACCGCCAAGAGGCTGGTGAATCATGATTTCTGCATTGGGAAGCGCCATTCTCTTACCTTTTGTACCGCCTGCAAGCAAAAATGCACCCATGCTTGCGGCCATACCGATACAAATTGTAGACACATCACATTTAATGTACTGCATGGTATCATAAATAGCCATGCCGGCAGTCACAGAACCACCGGGGCTGTTAATATAAAGCTGAATATCCTTGTCCGGATCCTCAGCCTCCAAAAACAAAAGCTGCGCCACTACAAGTCCCGCGGTCACTTCATTTACTTCTTCACCTAGGAAGATAATACGATCTTTTAAAAGTCTGGAATAAATATCATAGGATCTTTCTCCACGGCTTGTCTGTTCAACGACATAAGGTACTAAGCTCATTTGAATTCCTCCTGTTTCTAGATTTCATTCTCAGCTACTTCACTGAATTATTTCTCTTTTGCATTAGCTACAACAAATTCAACCGCCTTCTGAATAGCCATATCTTTCTTCATTTCAGCAGCTCTTTCGTCATCCATAATTTCCTTAATCTGCTCTACTTCCATCTTGTAAGCTTCTGCCATCTTTGCAAGTTCTTCTTCATACTCAGCATCACTCACTTCAATGTTTTCAGCTACAGCTACTGCTTCCAATACAAGTCTTGCTTTGATTCTCTTTTCAGCCTGAGGCTTAACCTGTTCCATCATTGCAGCTGCTGTCACACCGGTAAACTGAGTATACTGTTCCATGCTAAGTCCCTGCATAGCAAGTCTCTGTGCAAACTCATCTACCATCTGTCTCTGTTGTGTTGCAATCATAGCTTCGGGAATATCCATTTCAGCTTCTTCAATAATTGCATCTACTACAGCATCTTCCTTTGCACTCTTAGCGTCAGCTTCCTTCTTTTCTTCCAAATTCTTCTTAACGCTTTCTTTGTATTCTGCAAATGTATCATATGCACTTACTTCTTCCGCAAATTCATCATCAAGTTCAGGCAACTGATTTTCCTTGATTTCCTTAATAGTAACCTTAAATAATGCAGGCTTACCCTTTAAGTTTTCTGCATGATAATCTTCAGGGAAAGTAACATTTACTTCTACCTCATCATTGATTGACTTACCGATTAACTGCTCTTCAAAATTATCGATAAATGAGTGTGAACCAATAGTAAGAGGATAGTTTTCACCCTTGCCGCCTTCAAATGCCTCGCCATCAACAAAACCTTCAAAATCAATTACTGTTGTATCTCCGTCTTTAACAGGTCTGTCTTCAACAGATACAGTTCTAGCACTGTTCTTTCTTTCGGTTTCGATTGCTTCATTTACTTCCTCTTCGGTAACTTCAACTGCAACCTTATCAACCTTGATTCCTTTGTACTTTCCTAATTTCACTTCAGGCTTTAATGCTACTTCTGCAGTAAAAATAAAAGGCTTACCTTCTTCAATCTGTGTTACTTCAATCTTAGGTGCAGACACGATTTCTTCTTCGCATTCATCATATGCCTTTTCATATGCTTCAGGAATTACTTCGTTTGCTGCATCTTCAAAAAAGATTTCCTTACCGTACATCTGCTCAATCATCTTGCGGGGTACTTTACCCTTACGAAAACCGGGGACTTCGATTTTGCCTTTGTTTTTCTGATATGCGGCTTCTACTGCTTTTTCAAAATCTTCTACTGAAACTTCAATAGTAAGCTTTGCCATATTCTTTTCTAATTTTTCGATTGTAAAACTCATTTTTTGTTTCCTCCTTTATGTATCGCCATCGGCGCACAAATCTTTTCTTTTATATTGTTTTTAAGTGATTTAGGTATAAAAACCCACACTTACAGTCATTTTACGATTATAGCACAAATCATAATAAAAGAAAAGCATAAAATTGATATTATATCATTCGCTAAAAATTTCCAACATAATTCATTTTTTTGCGGTCATACTAACACCAAGATAAGTTACTGCTTATCTAAAAATAAACTAAGATAAAAAATTTGGAGGAAAACACTATGTCAAAAAACAATAGTAATTCAAGCTCAACAGCTAAAACACACAGAGCAGCATTAGATCGTTTCAAAACTGAAGTAGCAAGCGAATTAGGCATCAACTTAAAGGATGGTTACAACGGTGACCTTACTTCTAAAGAAGCCGGTTCTATCGGTGGTGAAATGGTTCGTAGAATGATCCAGCGTCAGGAAGAATCTATGCAGTAATCGGTTCTTCGTTTATAAGACCTAAGCATGCACCCAAGGGTTCTACATAGAACCTTTTCGTGCAGAGATAAAATGCACTTAAGCGTATGCAAATACCCTTGGGTGCATTTTCTGTTTAAAAAATCAAGCTTTAACAATAAACTATAAAGAATTAGATTGCTTTTTGTTCGCTAAACTATTATAATATATACAAAGAGATAATAATATTAGATAGACAAACGAAAGGATGTGAACCTATGGATATTGCAGCTTTATCTATGGCTATGGCACAGAATAATATTGGTAGTAAAGTTGGCGTTGCCGTTTTGGATAAGGCAATGGAAACTGCAGAATCTGCAGGTGCACAGATTGTACAGATGATTGATGGTGCGGCAATGCAACGTTCCGTAACACCTCACATCGGTGGTAATATTGATATATCCGTGTAATTACATATAATACTTTTTATGGAAGACTTCGGTCTTCCATTTTTATTTGGAAAGACTATTATCTTTCTGAACCAAAACAACCTGCTTCCCTTTATGAAAGCAGGTTGTAGTTTTTATTCATATATGATTTTACCGGCCAAATCTTTGCTTACCTCTTCTCCAAGAAGAATTTCCACAATCTTCAAACCAAATTCCACAGCACATCCCATGCCTCTGGAAGTAATGATTTTACCATCCACACAAACGGGTTCCAAGGATACGTTTGCTCCTAATAAATCTTTTTCAAAACCGGGATAGCAGCATGCAAGTCTTCCCTCTAACATATGCCGGTGTCCCAAAATGCTGGGTGCCGCACAAATCGCCGCCAACAATTTACCTTGTGCATAAAACGCATCTACCTGTGACATTAATACTTCGCATGCTTCTAAATTTAAGGTTCCCGGCATGCCTCCGGGCAATATTAACATATCATATTCGTTGAAATTTAACTGATTAATAGTTTTATCCGTTTCCACTATAATATTATGAGAACCAATCGCTTTCTTTTCTCCTGTAACGGAAACCATATCAATCTCTACGTGAACACGTCTTAATAAATCAACCACTGTCAGTGCTTCAATTTCTTCAAAGCCTGTAGCCAGAAAAATTGCAACCTTAACCATTGGCGTCCTCCTTCATATTATTTTTTTCATCTGCTCTCTTTTATACACAGCTTCTTATACAAACATCATAAGATTTGATTTAATAAAAAATCTGTGCAATTGGAGAATCCGGTGAAAGCACCAAAATTTTATCCTCTCCCTGTAAAGCAGCCTTAGCAGCATCTAAACTTCTCATATATGCATAAAACTCTGCTCTGCTTTCATCTGCATATGCTTCCGAAAGAATATTCATATATTCGGCTTCACCTTCTGCTCTGATAATTTCAGCTTGCATTTCAGCCTCTGAAAGCATAATTGAAACTTCCTTATCCGTCTGATTACGAATCATCTGTGCTTCTGCATTACCTTCCGCAACATGGGTTGCTGCAATATTATCGCGTTCAGAAATCATTCTTTCATAAACAGCCTCTTTATTATCGTTTGGTAAATCCAGCTTAATGGTTTCTACTTCAAGAACAGCAACACCATACTGATCCATGGAAGTTCCGATATTTTCTATAATTGCATCCTGCAGCAAATCGCTTCTTCCCGAAATAACTTCTTCCTGAGTCATACTACTGATTACACTCTTTGTTGCATTATATACTACCGTATCAATTCTACTTTCCGCATTACTGATTGAAGTATTTAAAGCCTGTGAAAATTTGAGTGCATCCGTAATTTCCCATAAAACATAACAATCACAAATCATAGTTTTTTTATCACTGGTAATGACATCTGACGGTGATAAATCGTATAAAAGAATTTCTTTCGGTAATGTATACGTAGATTCCACAAACGGAATCTTAAAACTTAATCCGGCCTCATCAATAATGCGGTCAACTTTTCCAAACTGCTTAATAAGTGTATACTCATTCTCCTGTGTCACAACAACGGATGAACCAAGAGTAATAACAACAAACAAAGCAACAATTGTAAGAATTGTATATGTAATTCCTTTTTTCATTATTATTCCTCCTAACCTTCGCCGTTCTGCGCATTTATATTTGATGTAACAGTACCAAACAAAGGATTCAACGGTACAATCGTCTGGGTCTGCCCATTTCCGCTTTCTATAATAACCGTCAATTCCGGCAACACATCTTCCATGGTTTCATAAAACATTCTTTCCTTTGTCACTTCAGGATATTTAATATACTCCTCATATAAAGCATTAAAACGTGCTATCTCAGCAGAAGCCTCATTTATACGCTCGGTTTTATCCGCCTCTGCTTCCTGAATAATTCTGTCAGCTTCCGCTTCCGCCGCCGGAATCTGCTCATTGCGATACTTGTTTGCATTGTTTACTGCAGTTTCACTTTCCTGCTTTGCCGTCTCCACCGCTTTAAATGCTTGCATAACCTCTTCCGTAGGCGGTTCCGCATCCTGAATCGTGATATTAACCAACTGAATGCCCAAATCACGTTCTTCAAGCTTTGCAACGATATTCTCTTTAATTTGTGCCTGAATTTCATTCTTTCCTGTAGTAAGAACACTGTCTACCGTATAGCTTCCGATTACATTTCTGATACATGACTGAGACACTTTTTTCAAGATTTCTACAGGCTCTTCCGACGCATACAAAGCCTTAACAGGATCTGAAACACGATACTCCACAAAGAAATCCACGTTTACGAAATTATAATCTGATGTAATCATAAGAGATTCATCCGAATTACTTTCATTACTGTCAGTAGAATATCCGATGGAAAATCCCTGTATCGTAGTATTTACCTTTTTAACCTGCTGTATAAAAGGTATCTTAAAATGAAGTCCCGCTTCTGTCACAGCCTCTGCCTTACCAAAGGTAACAAGAACTGCCTGTTCCTGCTCTCTGATAGTATAGGTACTTTGGGATATCAATATTACAACCGCTATTACAGCCACAATCGCAAGAATTATTTTTCCAATATTTTTCGGCGGCTGTATTTTGCCGCCCTTTTTACTTTTAGACTTTCCGTTACTGGAAAAACGTTCAAACACATTTTCTTCTGCCATATTTTCCTCCGCCATCTTATTGGTTTTCATTTACATAAATTTGCACACGGCTCTGTATAATGTCCGCAACCTGTTCTGCCGATTTCTGATTTGCAAAGTAAGGCGCTGCCTCTTCCAAAATAATATCAACAATTGCCGAATCATAAAAATACATTGTATCCACAGAAAGTACATATTCTTTAATCTCTAATGCACGTTCTTCTGTCAGCGGCTCAATAATGATTTCCTGATCGTACATCCAATAGGTTTCGTCATATTCGATCTTTTCACCGTTTTCATCTATCCAATAAGGTTTCTGCTGCGCTTTTTCAATCAACTCATCCATAACATCCAGGTTTACCGGCAATCCGTAAGACAATTCAGACTGAGCCTCATAAGTATAAAATTGTCTCATAAATTCCCATGCGGCATCAGGATTTTCACAATCTGCCGAAATTGCCATCTGAATATACGGATATATTGTACCGGTTACGCCATTATTTCCGGGAAATCCCACAAAGGCAACTTCTTCACCGAAAGTTCCCTGTTCTGTATATGCGATGCCATTAAAAGAAGATATGCTGGAATACTGAATCAACGCTCTTTCTTCACGCATTGCGTATTGGGAATTCATCCAATAATCATCATCCATATTTTCCCAATCAATTTCTGCAGGATATTTTTTTGCATATTCTAAAAGTTCATAAAATTCCTGTGTATTAAACGCACAAGTTCCACTCTTTACATCAAGGAACTGGCTGTAATTCATTTCCATGGCATAACGGATAATATCCTGCTGTGTAACATCCTGATATGCCAAAATATTTCCTTTTTGACCTTCTATACTCATTAATTCCTTCAAACTGATAGAAGAACCATTGGGCACCAAAGATGCTTTCATAGCCATGGTTGAAACCATAAAACTTGCAGTTAAAAAGTAAGTATCATCACCAACGGAACCCAATGCAAGAATATTAGGAGCCATATCTTCTTTTGAAATCTCTTCATCTGCTTCGATGTAAGGATTTAAATTCAAAAATACACCTTTTTCTTTAAAACTTTCTATGGGCATTTGTGAATTAAGTAAAATAATATCCGGTGCATTGGATGTAATAATATCATTATTTAACATCTTCTGTCCTGCATTCCAATCCGACTCATTATTATATCCATAATATTCAATCATTCGAATGCGATATTGATCATTTGCTTTATTAAACTCAATTGCCTTGGTACGGACGTCATAGTCTGCATACAACATACCGATTGTAATGATAATCTCATCTGCCACTTCCTCAGGCGGAACTTTCTCCATAAAAGCAATCTGAGGTTGCCATGTTTCCGGATTGTTCATAATCGCAACAATGTGTGTTTCATCAACAGGCACACAATAATTAAAATAATTATAATCTATATCCGAATCCATAAAGTCCAAAATCAGCGTAGTTTCTAATGTGTCGAAATCATAGGTATAAACACCTTTGTCTGTGCTGAAATACATATCATGACCTGCACCTGCTTTGGGGGAACCCCAGAAATCCTTTGGTGCTTCTATTGCAGATCCTACTCTTAACTGCATGGTATCCACTTCATAAAAAGAATTTGTTGAATATTCCGCCCCTTCTGTCCATACGGATACATAAGGAACGCCCTCACTTGTTACAAAGAAGTTTTCAACCCATGCAGTATCACTCATATGAATTTCGCCGGCTTTCTGCAAAGAAGAGTCAAAAACATAAATTTTATTTCCACCGACAATACAAATATCTCCGTTTCCAGCAATACCATAACCGTTTATTCCGTACCATTCATCCTCGTTTCCAAGGTCTAATTCGGTTCTGTTAAGCAACTCTCCCTGTTGTGAATATACATTCAAAAAGAAATGCTGTTTATATATATAGTTGTTAGGATCGCTGTAGTCTTCCTCACCGTATTCCGATAAGATAATATAATTACCGGTATTTTGGTCGATTGTCATTCCGTAATTGGACTCATCCTCCGGCAAAGTAATATCAATTACCGATAAAGAAGTCCCTCCAAACTGCGTCTTTCCAATGTGCATTTTAACATAATAATGATATTCCTCTTCCGGATAGTATTCCACTTCAGGCATGACCTCTCCGTCAGCAACATCATCTTCTGCAATCCCTTCTTCCTCTGTTATGGGATCTTCCACAGGTTCTTCATAATTTTCTGAATAGTTGTCAATATATTCAGACCACACAACAATAAGATCTTCGCCATATGTAAGCACATTCTCCACATAAGTATCTTCTGTAGACAACACTCCTACTTCTTTAAATACTGCCTGTTTTGCAGCCTCCGGATCAGATGCATCCGCAATTGCATTACTGCTTTCGCCTCTATCCTTTCCGAAACATGCCGTAAGCGAAAATACCATTAAACCCGCCATTAACATGCATGTTACCCTTTTTAACATTCCTTTCATAAAATCATCCTCCTTTTACAATAATTTAAGCAGCTATATAAAATCACCTAAAATTCAATATATGTATTAAGTTCCTTTTCTTTACGAGCTGCTTTTTTCTCTTTTGCTTTTTTATGCCACAGACGTAACTTTTCAATACAGTACTCCCATATTTTAACAAACGTCTGCGCATTGGGCTTATGTTTTATTATAAATATCATAAGCCGCACACTCCAATATATAGCCAGAATACATATCATGCAAATCTGCCATAAGGCCACTTCCATAAGGCTTTCTTCCTTTACTCTGGCAAGATTCTCCCAGAAGGGGAATACAATATCATCTGTTTTCATGCTTCTTGATGCGCGTTCTGTCCATATATTATATAATGAAATATACGAAAAACGATTGGAATTTTCAACCATTTTCACATTTTCTTCAGAAGAAACATTAACTTCCGATATATTATCCAGGGCAAAACCCTCCACCGGGTTAGGCATTACCACTTCATAGCAGGTAATATTGCATCCGTTTAGACTTGCCAACGCCGAATAAGACATATAAATCGTAGTATCTTTACTTCCTGCCATAGTTTCCAAATCGCCTTGTTCACGACTATATACACCGGCTACACGATATGGCATTCCGTAGATAGTCACTGTCTTTCCTGCAATATCATTAGAACCGAATAATTGCCAGGCCGCTTCCTCATCTAAAAGAACGGAGTCCTGCATTAAATCATTTCCCGAAAAATACATACCGCTCAACAACTCAACCGGATGAAACAGGAAAAAATCACCGCCAATGCCTATCACATTAGCCTCTATGCTTTTTTTGTCACTTTGTATGGTTATGTTTCCTTCTGCTGAATATGCATCAATATACAATCTGGCAGTATCCGTATTAGGCACCAATGCCTGCTCCTGCATTTTTCTCTCTAAATTGTATCGCATCTGTCCAATAGAATCTTCCGTCACATAAGCTTCCTTGGAATAAAAACAGCTTACTTGCGCAACATCACCCTCTTTAGACCACCTGCCTGCCATTAACTGATCAGGGAGTGCATTTTTTCCTATATGCAGAACTATTCCCAACACAAGGATTGCAATCAACATGCAAATCGTTAATGATAATGTGATGATATTATAAAGACCCATTCCCACAAAGCGTTCTTTTAACTTAAAAAACACTTTTTGTATCATTAATTCATCTCCTCAGATAAGCGAATCTGGTCGCCGGATTCAATAGGTTTTGTGGATGTGGTAATTACATATTCATAACCGTATAACCCACCCTTAATCGCACTTTGAGTATCGTCACTTGCCACGACTTCTACATCTACACGCTGTGCCACATAACGGTTTCCAAAAGGGGCAAACTTAGATTCTACAATCAAAATAAACTTACCGTTATTATCCTCACGGATTGCACTGTTAGGTACAATCAAATCATAATTCATACTTTTCTGGCCTACCGAGATGTTTAAAGACTGACCGGGTACAATGGATTCTCCCGTTAATTCAAATTCCAATATTTTATTCTGTCCCGGATTATCTCTATCATTTCGTATAGCAACCAAATTAATGCTTACATCTTCGTAATACCACGCATTCTGCAATTCCACGGGATCTCCCACTTTTACGGTTGCCGCCTGCTTATTCGGTACGGAAATTGTCATGGTATATCCTTTTCCGTCAATCTGAATAACCGCTGCCGGCTCACCTGCCACAGTAGTTTCACCGGCCGCATAAGAAAGTGCTGTTACCGTACCGGATACCGGTGCTACAATGGTTGCACCCACTGACTTTGCTTCCAAATCTGCCACTTCAGCTTCTTTATCCAATAAAGACTGGTATGCTTCCGAAATATCCATCTTTGTAAGGATGTCATTCAACATTTCATCTTTCTGCGAAATAGCATTATCAAGATTTGTCTGTGCAGCTGCAAGAGAATTGCTTTCCGTTACCTTCTGTCTGCTTAATGCGGCTATTTTATTGGTAATCTCGGCACTTCCGGTTTTTAATTCCAACGCTACCTTGGCATTATCTACTGCTGCGGTCAACTGTGCCACTTTATTTTGTGCTTCAATTAATTGTGTATGAGCATCAATTTTACTTTGATTATCATCCGGCAAATCTTTGACTGCATCATAAGCAATCTGTGCCTGCGCAAGCTCAGCATTTCCGTTATTTAAATTTATCTCTGCCTGAGCAAGTGCGTTAGACTCTGCCGTTGCATCAATATTGGTAGAGGATAAGGTATCAATCTGTGCCTGAAGTGAATTTACATTTGCCTGATATGTATCAACAGTCTCCTGCAAATCATCAATCTTCGTTTCTGCCGCTTCCAAACGTGCCTGACTTTCTTCTAAGGTTTCTATTTCACCATTTTCAATGGCCTGGACCTCCGCTCTTGTAAGCCCGGCATTTAAAATAGCCTTTTCATAAGCCAAATTTGCAGTAGCCAGTTCTTCTCTTGCAGTTTCCAGTTCTACGCTTTCCTGATCTTCCAGATAATACAAAACATCGCCTTTTTCCACATAGGACTCTGCTTTAACCGCAACAGATGAAATAACTCGGGACTCATCTATCACCACATTATAAGGATCCACTGCTTCTACAATACCGGTCCCCCGAATCTGCGCAGAAATGGAACCACTCATAACATACTGGGTTGCTACCTGTGGCAGAGAATAATTCATAATGGTATTAGAAAAGAAAGTCAACACCAGCATAATTGCCAAAAAGATAATAGCAATATTCTTAATCCACTCTCTTTTCCGACTTCCTTTTTGTTCATTTTCTATCATCGTCATCTTACTATTCCTCCGTTATCCTTTTACTCCGCCCTGATAGGTAATACCCTCTACCAGATAATCTTCTCCATACAGGAAAACCAATAAACTTGGAATCATATAAACCGTTGCCACTGCAAATGCCAAACCGATTTCTCCTGCATTAATCTTTGATAAGAAAATTGACAACGGATGTAAATCATCATTGGTTAATAAAATCAATGGTTGTTCCACCATATTCCAAAAATCAATAAAAACAAGAATTGCTACCGAATACAATGCCCCCTTACACAAAGGAAGACAAATATGCTTAAAAATCTGCCATTCACCCGCGCCGTCTACTCTCGCCGCCTCAATAATGGAAGCAGGGATTCTTTTCATATATTTTGTTAAAAGATACACCGCAAAAGGAGAAAAAATACCCGGCAACCATATTGCCCATCTGGTATCAATAATACCAAGCCAATCCGCCACTAAGAAATTCGGAACCAGCGTAACCTGATATGGCATTAGCGTCACTATAATATACAGAAAAAATATAATTTCTTTAAGCCTTCCTTTATACCTCATAAATGCATATGAAGCAAGCACCGCTACCACCAGCTGGAATACTACAATTACCACCGTGTAAATCACCGAATTCCAGAATTTAAACAAATACTCCGGGCTCTTTAAAAGCACGGTTACGTACTGGTTAAAAGTAACCATATCCGGCACAAATTTCAAATTAACCGTTTCGGATACGAATACCTTACCGCCACTGTCCGTGGTTTCAAATATTTTACCATAGTTTGCCGATATTTCCGACTGACTCATAAAAGAGTTGGTAATCGTCAATACCGTCGGCAAAAGAAACAGTATTGCAAATATGGTTGCAATCGTAGTTAATACTACACATCTTACAACTTTTTTAAATTTCTTCCAGCCTTTTTTCTCGCCGGAATATTTACCGAATCTTCCCATATTTCTATCCTTACTTATCAATTACAAAACGAAACTTTGTAATGAATAAATTCTGTCACAATTCTTTTTTGCTTTTATCATATCAATCCGATTGTTTATTCTTCCATGTCCTTACCAAAATGATTCTCTGCTATATACAAGCCACCAATAATCACAACCATTACCACTGACATGATAATTGCCGCAGAAGACAGTTTCTGATAATCAAGCTGACGGAATGTATTATTCATAAAGTGCTGTAAGGTATACAAACTGTCGTAAGGATAATCCCCTGTTAATAAATACACCTCTCTAAACACCTTAAAAGAACTGATTAACGACATAATCGTAACAAACAAAATCGTAGGTGAAAGATATCTGATTTTAATATGCCAAAACATCTTCCACGCAGAGTTGCTTTCAAGAAGAGCCACCTCCAAGGCTTCTCTTGGTATCGTACCAAGTGCCGCCAGAAAAAGAATCATATTATAGCCTAAATTCTTCCATAAAAACAATAGCAATACCACTAACGGTGCCCAATCGGATTTAAACCAGTCAGTCTGACTTCCGCCAAACCATTCTATAACCACGTTGATTACACCGTTATAATTAAACAGTACCTGAAATACCAGGATAATAGATGCCACCGGCACCATCATGGGACTTAAATAAATTGAACGGAACTTACTTGCAAAAGGAATTCTCTCGTCCAACAAAAAAGCCATTAAAAGCGAAATAATCACTGCAAGCGGAACTGCTATCAGTGAAAATTTAAGGGTATTCCATGCAGCAAGCTGAAATGCCTGATTCTGAAATACATTTATAAAATTGTCCAAAAAAACAAAACGCTTGCTGATGGGATTATCCACCAGAGCATAAAATATTACTACAAGAAAAGGTATTGCATAAAATACTGATACACCACCAAGGCTGGGTGCCAAAAAAGCACCCAGCTTAGCTCTTGTTTTCCATGTTCTTTTTGTTGCTTTTTTTCGGGGTACGGAAGTTTTTTTTATTTTATCTTCCGAAGTCTTATTCTTCATGACTTCCCCTCCGTTCTTTTACTTTACAAATTCTCTTTTAAATAAATGTCAACCCGGCTCTGAATAATATCCGCTACCTCATCGGCACTCTTTTGGCCTTCAAAGTAAGGAGCAACCTCTTCTTCTATGATTTCCATAATTGCCGTATCCTGGTAATTTACCTCATCCGCCTTCTCTAAGATAGCAAGAAATTCATCCACTTCTTCATCTGTAGCACTGGTAATATCAATATTCACATCATCCCAACCATATCCATGCGTATCTTCCATATGCTGAGCCTCATAAATAAAGTTATCCAGTCCGGTCTGTGTCGTAGGAATGCCCCACAAATATTCTCTTGTTTGATACTCCTCGCTGACAAAAGTCTTTAAAAACTGCCACGCCACATCTTTATGCTCGCACTGTTCCGTAATGGATAATGCGCAACCGCTGGTCACAATACGGATACCATCATTATCACTTCCGCCATAACCCAAGAAAGCTATATCTTCCCCAAATACAAATTTATGGAACTGATAATCGGGCATCTGTGATATGTTTATATTATAAAAAAGTACTTTATCTTCTTTTAAAAGTCCCGGAAGACTTACACCTTCCTCATATACAAATTCTGCCGGCTGTTCTTTAGCATAAGCTAATACCGCCTTAAATTCATCTGTATTAAAATAACACTCGCCCTTCTCATAATCCACATAAGCATTCATATTCTCGTAGACCATGTTATACATTACTTCGTCTTGATAATTATAATAGAACAGGTTAGCATCGGCAGGCAATGTCTTTTCCATTTCCATTAATACAGAAGGTGTCAAAGAGGAAACCCCATTCACAAACTTCTCTTTTACCATAACGCCATCTATCATGATAGTAGAAGGTAAAATATACAAAGACCCTTCTTCTTCATAAGCTGTACGTACATTCTGCAAAAGTTCTTCTTTATCAAATTCTCCGTCTGCTTCCATCAAAGGATACAAATCTGTTAAAATTCCTTTTGCCGCCCAATTTCTCCAAGGCATATTAAGGGAACTTAAATCTATCATATCAGGTACATTACCTGCGACAATATCATTCTGTAAATTCGTTACAGCAGCATTCCAATCATAATCATCTGTAGCATAATCAATAACTTTTATACGATATTCATCATTATTTCTGTTAAATTCAATGACTGCATCATTTACATCCTGATTGGCATAAACAGTTGCCAATGTCAATTCGATACGCTCTGCAACCGTTGAAGGGTCTACCGGTTTGGCAATTAACATTCCCATCCCGGAGTTATCCGAAGAATAATCATAACAAGTCATCAAATAGCAGCCATCGCTTAAAGGATATATTGATTGAATATAGTCTGCATTCACATCCATATCCATGGTATTCATAATTACTTTTATTTCACCGGTTACTACATCACAGGAGTATAACTCGCTGCCATTCATATATAAAATCGTATCTCCGGATCCTGCCCATACCGTAGCAGAACCGCTTTGTTTTTTAGTCTCTATGGTTGTTCCCAACTTTTGTCCGGTCACATCTACCAAAGCCACTTCAACGCCACCCATATTGCCCCACCATGAAGCAACAATCTTTCCGCTCTCTGTTATGCAAAGACCGTCTATCTGTGCATTAGCGTTTGCAATTTCTCCGGTTTTAACTAAATCCTGTGAATACACCATAAGCGGTGAGTCCCAGCTTCCAATCAAATAATTGCCTTCTGCATCTCGTATAAAATGAGAAACATAAAAATCCTCTTCAAATTGTAACTTTTCCATTACATCCTCAGAAGAAATCAAACTACCGTCTGCACTATACTTGTTAAAATACAAAGACCTGGAAAGCAGATTCCAGTCATCATCATAATCTTCTTTGCTTTCAATTACTTCCAAACTGCCGTCTGCATTAAAAAAAGTCGAAGTGAAATAACCGCCTGCTGCACTCTCCAAATCCGTTTCAGTCGTGCTTGAATCTTCCAAATTCAACGTGCACAACTTATATGACATTTCAGACTCTCCATACTCTACCGTAAGCATATGTAATGTGCCGTCTGCTTCTTTCATATTAACAACATCATCCATTCCTTGCACATCCAAATATTCTGCCACATAAACATACTCCGGTGTATTTCCGTCCTTATCGCCGTTTCCCTGTACACCTCCATCTTTTCCACAGCCGGTCACGCCTAAAACCATAGCTGTACTTAAGACAAATGCAGTCAGACTGCGTTTGTGAATAAACTTAAATTTCTTCATCCTTTTCTCCTCCATATTCCTTTTACTCATTATGTATCACGCAATCTTATTCTTTTAGATTATCCAAAGCGTAAAAAAGTTTCATTAACAGAAACGAAGAAGAAAAAATATTATATTCACAAAATCCATTATTGATATTGAGCTTCTTCAATTTTCTGAACTTCCAGCTTCAGGTAACTTTGCTCTTTCTTAAGAACACGCAGACTGGCATTAATCTGCTCTAATTCGTGATGCAGTTTGGCAGAGCGCATCCAGCGGTTTTCAATTCCTTTCTCTGCCGCCTTTTGCATATGTTTCGGATTCTTGGAATTGCGATAAATATATTCCCTTAAAGATTTTACAAAAAAATATCCAAAAAAGATTCCTACAAACGGGGTCATGGAGGCAAAAATAATCGCCCAGTTAAAACTCATATCAAACCATCCGAAAAACAAATCCAATCCGATTAACGCAATCTCTCCCAAGAACAAGAGCCCCCAGATAATTACCGGTACATAATCCATCCCTTTTCGTTCTTCAAAGTATTCAATTTCCTTGCGTTTTTCCAGTTTCTGCAATTCAAGATTTGATATCTGACCTTTTATGTATTGCAGTTTTTCAATTTTATCATGTTCTTCCTGCGTCAGTTCCCGAAACATTAACATTCCGCTTACCATCCTCATCATAAATATGGTGTGTATCTTTTTTGTATCACATCTGAATTATATCACTTTGTCATATGTTTCACAATATAAACAAAAAAGGGAAAGCAATATTTTGCTTTCCCTTAGTACGTGCGCTAGAGGATTCGAACCCCCGACCTTTTGGTCCGTAGCCAAACGCTCTATCCAGCTGAGCTAAGCACACATCCGTTGCGACTTTTGTCGTAACACTCTGCCTATTTTACTCTATAATTTTTTCTTTGTCAAGAGCATTTCATAAGGTTTTTGTTATTCTTTTTTATTATTCTTCCACATACAAATCCCCAAAAACTTCTCTGCATAGTTCTTTACAGAATTCATATGAAAAGCCCGGATCTTTATAGGACATCTGATTTCTGTCAGCCAGCTCCTGACTATAGTCTTCCAATTTATATGTGGTAATATTCCCCGGACCGGCTTCGATTTGAGTCACCAACGGAGTTACTCCGTATGTACCAATTATTACCTTACCGCTTTCATCTCGCACAAGTTCCACTTCTGCCATAGCTCCTACAACACGTTTACCGATACCTCTGCCGCTGTCCGCTGTAGAATTGACAAAATTACCAATGGAATAATACACCAGCATCCGGTTACCCTCTTCATCCTCCACCCACTCAACAGGTTGAATTACATGCGGGTGTGTACCTATAATCAAATCTACTCCCTGCTCCAGGAAAAAATCTGCCCACATTTTCTGATTATTGGATGCCTTTGTTTGGTATTCATTTCCCCAATGAAGGCATACAATGGTAAAATCCGCTTCTGCCTCGGCTTTGGCAATGTCCTCAGCCATTTTATCCTCTTCCATCATATCTACTGCAAAAGGCATATCAGAAGGCATAGGCATACCATTGAGCCCGTAGGTATAATTTAAAATCGCAATCTTCATACCATCTTGCTCGTAAATATATACTTCTTCATATTCTTCCTGCGTTTTGTTTGCACCAAGGACTTTGATATGGGGATGATTATCACTCCAATAATTAAGACAATTCATCAAACCCGTTTTTCCTTTATCCATGGTATGATTCGTTGCATGTAGAACAATATCAAATCCTGCCTTATCAATGGCATCTCCCAACTCATAAGCCGTATTAAAAATAGGATAGCCCGAATAACCCAAATCCGGTCCTCCAAGAATCACTTCCTGATTAACAATAGCAATATCCGCAGCTTCTATATCATCTTTGACATGTTCAAAAATATGATCGTAATTATAAGTTCCGTCTTCCATTCTCCCGCTCTCCGTAACACGAAGATGCATTAACATATCTCCAACCATTACAATGGATATGCTCTGCTGCACTTCCATAATCAATTCCGCCTCTAGCGCAAGCCACTCTGCCGGTGTTTCCACCGCAATACCGGCACGTTCTTCCATAGGCGTCACTCTACCGGCGTACATGATTTGATTACTTTGGTATAAATAATATATACCCAGTCCCATAAAAACGGTCAGTGAGCAAACCAGAAGAAAAAGGACATACCTTAATTTGCCTTTTTCTCCTTTATTATGCAGTTTTTGTTTTGTGCTATTCTGCATATGCGTTTCCTTTTTTTATAAAAATTTTTCTCTTAGTTGCTTTATTTCCATTATATTCCATTGCTCTTTATTTTGAAAGAATCAATTTTATTTCATATTATTTAGAAAAAGATATTGACAGTTGAATAATCATTCAACTATAATATAAGCAACAGTTGAGCGACTATTCAACTTTAAACCCTGGTCTGGAGGATGTAAAATGGCACATGAACATCACATACATACACACGAAGACACCTGTACCTGCGAAACCGCAGCCATCCACGAAAACGTGGTCAATCACGTCAAAGAAGACTTTCCGCCTTTAGAGACTTTTTCAGAACTGGCACTATTTTTTAAGGTATTGGGGGATCCTACAAGAACCCGCATCATGTGGGCACTGGAACAACATGAAATGTGCGTAAGCGATTTGTGCGTATTGTTAAATATGACCAAATCTGCCATTTCACACCAACTTGCCCTGCTTCGCCAGGCGAATCTGGTAAAGAACCGCAGAGAAGGTAAGACAATTTACTATTCACTATCTGATGATCATGTTAAAAAACTGTTCGAGGCAGGATTTGAACATATTAATGAATAACTATCAAACCAAAAGGAGACTTTAAAATGAAAAGAAATTATCGTATTGACGGACTTGATTGTGCACACTGTGCAGCCAAAATGGAAAAGAACGTATCCAAAGTAAAAGGTGTAAAAGAAGTAAGCATTAACTTCCTCACCACCAAAATGATGCTGGATTTGGAAGAAGAAAACTTAGACGAAATTATCGCTGGTATTGAAGCAGCGGTGAAAGACGTTGACCCCCGCGTGGTATTGAAGCGGGCGTAGGAGCATAGTATGAAACAAAGACTTATTCGTTTTATTATCAGTGCCGTTTTGTTTGCGGTTGCCCTAATTTTGTCCGGTAACTTCTTTTATCCGGCACTGGCACTTTTTATTATTGCATATATCATCGCAGGCTACGACGTCGTATGGAACGCCTTGCGTAATATCATCCGCGGTAAATTATTCGACGAGAACTTCTTAATGTCCGTGGCAACCATCGGTGCCTTTTTTATCGAAGAATACGCAGAAGCTGTAGCGGTCATGCTCTTCTTCCAGTTAGGCGAATTGTTTCAGGCTTATGCGGTCAATAAGTCCCGTAAGTCTATTGCAGAACTGATGGATATACGCCCGGACTACGCAAATATCATGGTAGACAGCGAAATCAAGAAAGTTGACCCTTACGATGTGGCAATCGGTGATATCATCATCATCCGGCCCGGTGAAAAAATTCCTCTGGATGGCATCGTGACCGAAGGCAATGCCCAGTTAGATACTTCTGCCCTTACAGGCGAATCCCTTCCCAAAGAAGTCGGTGTTGGCGATACCGTCTTAAGCGGCTCCATTAATTTAAATGGTATCTTAAAAGTAGAAGTCACGTCAGAATTCGGCGAATCCACCGTAAATAAAATTCTTGACCTTGTTGAGAATGCCGGTAATAAAAAATCAAACTCCGAGAATTTTATTACCAAATTTGCTTTGGTTTATACACCTATCGTAGTTGGCTGTGCCGTTTTACTGGCAGTGATTCCTCCCTTTATTTTTAAGCTGGAGACATTCTCTTTCTGGTTAGAACGCGCCCTTTCCTTCCTTGTTGTATCCTGCCCCTGCGCTTTGGTAATCTCCGTACCTTTAAGTTTCTTTGGTGGTATCGGCGGTGCCTCCAAAGCAGGTATCCTTATCAAAGGAAGCAACTACTTAGAAGCACTTGCACAGGCAAATACTATTGTCTGGGATAAAACAGGAACTTTAACTCGCGGTGAATTTGCTGTAGAAGAAATCAAAGCTGTGGAAATGTCGGAAGATACGCTTTTAGAATTCACGGCTCATGCAGAAAGCTACTCTTCACACCCGATTTCTTTATCCTTAAAAGAATCCTACGGCAAAGAAATCGAACTGGAACGTGTTAAGAATTATGAAGAAATTTCAGGTTTCGGCGTAAGCGCTCTTGTAGATGACTATACAATCCTTGTAGGAAATGAAAAGCTTATGAAAGAGCGCGGTATTGCGTATGAAAAGGCTGATGCTATCGGCACAATCTGCTACGTAGCAATTAATGAAAAGTTTGCAGGTTCCATTGTAATTGCAGATCAGATTAAGAAAGATTCTGCTGATGCAATCAAGTCATTAAAGAAGCACGTTGACAAACAGGTAATGCTTACCGGCGATGTGGATTCCGTTGGTCAAAAGGTAGGCAAAGAATTAGGTTTGGACGAAGTCTATACACAACTCCTTCCTACCGATAAAGTTGCCAAAGTCGAAGAACTTTTATCTAAATCGTCGTCCAAGAAAAAAGTAGTCTTCGTAGGTGACGGTATGAACGATGCCCCGGTCCTTGCAAGAGCCGATATCGGCATTGCAATGGGTGCCTTGGGAAGCGATGTTGCCATTGAAGCAGCAGACATTGTTATTATGAATGATGAACCTTCAAAGCTTGTCAAAGCCATGGAAATATCCAAGAAAACCCACGGCATCGCTATGCAGAACATCATTTTTGCCCTTGTTGTAAAAATAGGTATTTTGATTCTGATTGCCTTCGGACTTGCCAATATGTGGGCGGCGGTATTTGCCGATGTAGGCGTATGTGTACTGGCTATATTAAATGCTATGAGAGCGTTAAAATCATAAAATTTATATTATCAAAAATAAGAAAGCCATGTGTCCGTAATATACTTACTCGACACATGGCTTTTATTTACTACTCTCTTTTGCCTAATTTAAATTACTGCTTTTCATAAAAAGGTTTAGTTCTGTTATAAATCTTACGTCCCAACTCATTCTCAACACTGAGAATATCCAGACACATATTATTAAGATACGGCTTAGCAGCTTCTGCCACACCATCAAATAAAGCCTGACGCTCTCCCACAAATTCGAGAACAATCAAATAACTTTCTTCAGAACCCTGACACATTAATTGTAAATAAGCACTCTGAACATTACTCTGCTTTGATAAATACTTCTTAACAGCTTCCACCATCTCTGTAGGGTAATTGAGAGGTTCACCAAAATACACTTCCTCACCTTCTTTAATACGGTGCTTATTGGCATCCTCTTTTCTTCCGTCTTTTACTTCTTTAATCATAATAGATTGTTCTTTGCTAAAAATCACATTTGTGCCAAAAGGATCAATAACAAAACCGGCAATTTTACCGTCACCCACAGAATTTTTAAGCAAATGGGCATAATCATCAAAATTAGATATAATTGTCTGATTATCCTGATTCGGTCTCCATTTTCTCATCTCTTCAAATGATGTAAATGCAAGGAAAAATCTCTGCCCCTTACCATTCTCAATCATATGAAAACGAATCTTGGAGTCAGGCGGCAACGTAATCGTTGTCATCATTCTGCCATCAGTTTCCGGTGCCGGTGTAATGGATACCGGTGCTAAAAATTTCGCCTCTACCATTAAATCAAGCATATGACTCTGGTTTTCAGGCGAATTGTCCTTTTTCATAACATCAATTGCCTTCAGTAATTCATCATTATTAATCGCGTTTGTATAATCCATTTCTTTTTCCTTTCCGCCTGTTTCCCTAATATTCTCTTAAAACAAGCTCCGTGATTCCCTGATTCGTGCCTGGCACAACTCTTTTTACCTTATTATGACCGTAATACGCATACTCCTCCTGAATCATTTTTTTAATAGCTGTGCCACCGTGAAAGCCATGAATCAGACGGATGCGATATACACCCGAACCGGCACTTACTAAAACCCTGTCAATTTCAGCTTGCGCCTGAGCACAATTCATATTGTGTAAATCCAACTCAATAATCGGGGAATTCATTATTTACTTCCTTTGCATATTTAATCAGTTTCCTATCATCAATTTATCTGAACAAACAGAAATACTTATCGGAAACAGTTACGCTTACCGAATGAGTATAACATAAACTTAGGCATTCTGCATACCTTTTTCATAAAACTACCACAATTTCTTCTGTATCTAAGCCAAAACTTAAGTTTTTATATGCATTACATTATGCTTTTACATCCCATCAATCTTGACAATCCTCTCGTAATTTAGGATAATATTCAAGTCTGTGCGTTATCAGCAATTCACTGCAGGATTGTCCATCATCAACCGCACAATCCATTGATATCGCTTACCCACGAACTTACGCGTAACCTCATTGAAAGGATAAATTATGAGTATTTTAAATGTAGAACACCTATCCCACGGCTTTGGTGACCGCGCCATTTTTCAGGATGTATCGTTCCGTTTGTTAAAAGGAGAACATATTGGCTTAGTTGGTGCCAACGGCGAAGGTAAATCCACTTTTATGAATATCATTACCGGAAAATTAATGCCGGATGAAGGTAAGGTTGAATGGTCCAAAAATGTGCAGGTCGGCTACTTAGACCAGCACACGGTACTTGAACAAGGTATGACAGTCCGGGATGTACTGGCTTCTGCCTTTGATTCCCTCTTCGCATGGGAAACAAGAATGAATGAAATTTGTGACTTGCTGGGTACAGCCGATGAAAACGAAATGGACGCTTATATGGAAGAACTGGGAACTATTCAGGACTTACTGGATGCCCACGACTTTTACTTAATCGACTCCAAGGTCGAAGAAGTTGCAGCCGCTTTAGGCTTAACTGAAATCGGTATTGAACGAGATGTTACTGAATTGAGCGGTGGTCAAAGAACCAAAGTGCTACTTGGCAAACTTCTTTTATCCAAGCCTGATATCTTGCTCCTTGACGAGCCTACCAATTATTTGGATGTGAATCATATTGAGTGGCTGAAGAGATATTTGATTGACTACGAGAACGCTTTTATCTTAATTTCTCACGATATTCCGTTTTTGAACGAGGTAGTCAATTTAATTTATCATATGGATCATCAGGAATTAAACCGTTATGTAGGTAACTATGATAAGTTTATGGAAGTCTACGAAATGAAGCAGGCTCAACTGGAAGCTGCTTATAATAAACAGCAGAAAGAAATTGCTGACTTAAAAGATTTCGTTGCCAGAAACAAGGCCAGAGTTGCCACCCGTAATATGGCAATGTCCCGCCAGAAGAAGTTAGATAAAATGGATATTATTGAACTAAATGCAGAGCGTCCCAAACCGGAATTTCACTTTAAAACTGCTCGTGTACCGGGAAGATATATTTTCCAGACCAAGGATTTGGTGATTGGCTATGACACACCACTGTCTTCTCCTCTCACCTTAGAAATGGAGCGTGGCAGTAAAATCGTTCTCTCCGGTGCCAACGGTATCGGTAAATCTACGCTTCTAAAAAGTATCTTAGGCCTAATTCCTTCTTTAAGCGGAAGTGTTGCTTTAGGTGATTATTTAGAAATTGGTTATTACGAACAGGAAATGTCCGTCATGCCGGAAACCACCTGTATCGAAGAAATATGGAACGAATTCCCGGGTTATACCCAGTATGAAGTACGTTCTGCCCTTGCCAAGTGCGGTCTTACCACCAAACACATTGAAAGCAAGGTAAAAGTATTAAGCGGTGGCGAGCAAAGCAAGGTCCGCCTCTGTAAAATCTTAAATCGTGAAAGCAATATTCTGGTATTGGACGAGCCTACCAACCATTTGGACGTAGATGCCAAAGAAGCACTTGCAAAAGCCTTAAAAGAGTACAAAGGCAGCATTCTTATGGTATGCCACGAACCCGACTTTTATGCCGATTTTGCCACTGCAGTTTGGGACTGCTCCAAGTGGACCACTATGTTATAATAGCAAATACACTATAAAAGAATTTGTATAATATACAAAAAGCGCAACCATAATCAAACGGTTGCGCTTTCTCTTCTAATAGAAATTACTATTTATGCATGCTACATATAAAATACATTTGTCTTGTCTTTTAATTCTGTTGCATATGTGTTCATCTTCTGAGCATTCTGTGCAATATCTTCTACAATTGCTGTTACCTCAGTTACAGATGCTGATGTTTCTTCTGTAGCTGCTGCATTTTCTTCTGCAATCGCTGTTAAGTTCTGAACAATGTCAATTACATTTGCTCTTGCATCATCCAAGCGGATAGTCTTCTCTTCAATTGCTTCAACACCCTTAATAGACGCATCAATTCCGGCCTTAACCTGGCTGAAGGCTTCACCCGCACGGACTACCTTTTCATTCTGTGCATCCATAATTTCTTTCACTTCATCCATGGTAGCAACTGCTTTTTCGGAGTCTTCCATTAACTCATTAATAATCTGAGCGATTTCCTTAGTAGATGCATTTGACTGCTCTGCCAGTTTCTGAATCTGTGCTGCTACAACTGCGAAACCACGTCCCTGTTCTCCGGCTCTTGCTGCTTCAATGGAAGCATTAAGTGAAAGAAGATTGGTTTCTTCTGCAATACCGGTGATCATCTTGGTTACTTCACGGATACGCATTGCTGATTCGTTTGTTGTATGTGTCTGTTCATAGATAACATCAATTGCTTTTTTGGTCTGACCGTTGATTTCATCCAATTCATCCAAAGCCTGGGTAGCCACATCACCCGCCGCCTGCATTTCTTCTGCATGAGCAAGTAAAGTTTCTACTTCTTCTCTGGTCTGCTCAACCATTTCACCCATAATAATAACGTTTTCGGTTGCACTCTGTGTTTCAGTTGCCTGGGAAGTTGCGCCTTCTGAAATTTCAGAAACCGCCATATCTACCTGACCGATTGCTTTTGCTGCTTCATTTGTCTGCTCATCAACCTGCTGTGCAGCAAGCTGTACTGCATCACCCTTTTCAATAATAGCACCGATTACTTCTTTCATCTGTCCGCGAAGGTTAAGAACTGCACGCATTAACTTACCGATTTCATCTCTTCTCTTTAATGCACGTCTGTCAATATCTGCATTCAAATTACCGTTTGCAAGTGAATCCAAAGCTTTTACGCTTAATCCTAAGTCTCTTGTCATCTTGCTGATACTAATGAATGAAATAATAAATGCAATCAGTGAAATACCACCGATTAAAACCAACATATTGGTAATGATGATTCTTGCGCCGTTGTCGGCGTGTCCTTTGTCCATACCTGCAAATACCATACCAATGATTTCAGTATGTTCATCATTCCATAAAGGTCTGTAATATCCGTAATACTCTACGCCTGCAATTTCAAGCTTTTCATCTATGTACTCACCGCCGTTGGTAATAACCGCTTCGACGATTTCAGGCTTGGCCTGTGTTCCAATCATACGGTTACCATTTTCATCTTTTAAGGATGTAGAATATCTGGTATCACCATAAAAGATAGTAACCGCAACTGAAGACTCTGTCATAATATCGTCTACGATATCCGTATGCTGGGTTACATTTACCTGTCCCTTCCAAAGTTCACCGTCTTTTACCTCAAAAGGCGCACTCTCATCTAATAAATGTAATGTATCCTGAATTGAAACTGCAGTTGCTTTCAATCCCTGCTCAACCGTTCCTGCACTGATATCTACGGTTTGCGCACGCCCGATTGTTGCTACAAAAATTGCTACAACTACCAATGGCACCAATACATACATTGCAATTTTAAATCTTAATTTCATACTCTAAGCCCCCTAACTTGCATAGTTATATACATTATTAACTATACATTTTTTGTACAGTTTTGTCAATGTAAAAGAGGACTTTTAAAGTCTATTATGCAATTCTGCCAAAATAAATCTTAGTACTCTTTTTTCTGTATGATGCGGATGCTGATTAACATAGAAACCGCAATGCTAAGTATTACAATTCCAATTATAATTGCTACTATCACAATCGGATTAAATGTCTCAATTTTAGCAAGCAAGTCGTTTACAACGGCCATTTTATCACCGCCCACACCATTGGATGCCATAGTCACAACTTTCTGAATGCTATAAATAATTGCCGCAACAGCACCCCAAAGAATCAGTATAATCACTCTTCTTTTTTCGGCGCTGAATTTCATATACAGGGGTAAAAGTATCGCTGATGCCAGCATAATTCCGCATATCCATCCTACGCTAACCGATAACATTTCAATCGTTTCAAATCCCCAGTTTATAAATCCTTTCGTAACAAGGTATAAGATAAACATCACCAAACCGCACAACACGGTATTTATAAAAGTAAACACATACTTCTCAATCGCATAACCCTTGCGGCTGGCAGGCAAAGTCATAAGAAACGACATACCATTGTCCAACTCATCATAATTAATAGTACCTGCTGACATAATCATGGCTAGCATCATCATATATCCTACGAGGAAATCAATCTCCATGGTGGAAATTACCATCAAAACGCCGATTGCAAGAATTAAAATAAGACTTTTCTTCTGTGTCAAAAGAATTCTATAATCTTTTACCAATAACGTTTTCATATTATGCCTCCTTCTTTCCGTTTGCAGAAATCATAAGGGTAATTACCTGATCTATACCTGCCTTTTCAATGGTAATGTCGGGATAATTCTCCCGATAAAAGGCTTTCTGTGCAGTAAGGCACGCATAGCCGTAACTTTCTTCTTTAGCACATAAAAGGTACTCTTTCTCTAATTTCCCATACTGCTCCCCGGTTACTTTTAATACGCCGTATTCGTCAAGGATTACACCGGTCTCTTCGTGAAGCAGAATCCGACCGTTTTCAATCATATAAACGTCATCGCATAAACCCTCTAAGTCAGATGCAATGTGAGAGCTGATTAAAATACTGTTGTCTTCTTTTTTCATATATTCACGGAGCATATCCAAAATTTCTTCTCTTGCAATGACGTCAAGACCTGCTGTGGGTTCATCCAGAATCAGCACTTCTGCATCGTGAGACAATGCTGCAAGAATCTTTAATTTTGCCTTCATACCAGTAGAAAATTCCTTGATTTGCTTATCCTTAGGCAGTCTCTGCTTTTCGCATTGACTCATAAAGTCATCTTCCTTAAACGAAGGATAGGCTGCTTTTAAAATCTTTGCTACATCCTTTATTTTCAAATAACCGCTAAAACCGGACTCTGCCAACACCACACCCAGCTTTCTTTTAGTGTCACTGTCTAAATCTGACGCGTTTTTACCATCGATTGTAATCGCACCACCGTCCCCGTGAATTAATCCTAAGATTAATTTAAAAGCAGTTGACTTACCGGCTCCGTTTCTGCCAATCAATCCGGTGACACAACCGGGCTCTAACTTCAGACTACAGTCCAATTCAAAGTTACCATATTTCTTTTTTGCATTTTCCAATTGAATAACCATTTTACTCCTCCATCAACAATTCGAATAATTGTGTGATTTCTTCCTCCGTCATGCCGCAACTCTTAGCCTTTTTAATCACAGAGTCCAACTCTTTCTCCACTTCCTTCTTCTGGGCTTCCAGAGCCAGATCACGGTTCACACCCGCCACAAAACTGCCTTTGCCGTGAACAGTCACGATAAAACCTTCCTGTTCTAAGGTATCATAAGCTTTTTTAACCGTAAGGGCGCTGATACGCAATTCACCGGCGAGTTCTCTTACCGAAGGAAGTTTACTTTCCGGTGCAAGACTACCGTTAAGAATTTCCTGTTTTACCTGCGATACCACCTGTTCATAGATGGGTTGCATTGACGAATTACTGATAATAATATTCATTGGGTACCTCTCTTATATTGCTGTCGACACAAACAGTATAAAACAGCATATAACACTTTGTCAACTGTTATATGCTGTTTATTTTAAATTTTTTAATTTTTTACTTTTTTTGCATGTCCTCTAATGTAGGATACGAAGGAATTGCTCCCTTCTTCTGCACGCTGATTCCGCAGAATGCATTGGCAAATTTCAAGTATTCTTCTAATTTTTCTTTACTGATTTCTTCCAGCGAATCTACACTCACACCGTCTTTATGCAAACACCAAAGGAAGGCTCCGATAAAACCATCTCCTGCACCCGTGGTATCCACTGCTTTAACTTTGGCACAGGATACGGCTGCATTTGTCCTCTTTGTAAAAGCCTTAGCGCCTTTTGCACCTTCAGTATAAATTACTAATTTCACGCGACCAACAAACAAATTCTCCAAAGCCGCATCTATATTGCTTTCACCGGTAATGCTTTCTAATTCTTCATCAGATATTTTAACAATATCAGCCAACGGAATAAATTCCTTTACAGTCTCAATCATTTGCTTCGCATCTTTCCACAACGCCGGTCGTAAATTCGGATCAAAGCTTACAATCGCTTCATTCGCTTGCGCGTACCAAACTGCACGACGATGAGCTTCCTTCATTGGAAAATCTCCCAACGATACAGAACAGAAATGCAAAGCATAAGCATCCGCAAACCAATCTTCCTTTACACCATCCGCCTCAAACAACATATCTGCTCCGGGATTTCGGTAAAAGGAAAACTCACGATTACCATCTTCTTTTAAGGCTACAAATGCAAGGGAAGTATTCGCCCTATTAGTTCTCTTGACGTAGTTGCTACCAATTCCGGCATTCTTGAAAACTTCCAGAATTTTATCACCGAACCCATCCATGCCAAGTTGGGTAATCATCTCGCTTCTTCCACCTAATTTCGTAAAAGCTCCGCAGACATTAGCGGGTGCACCGCCTACTGCCGGAAGAAAAGCATTGACATCTTTAATTGCTCCGCCCGAACAGTCCGGTATAAAATCAATCAAAGCCTCGCCAATGGCAATCAATTTTTTATTCTGAATATTATTGCTCTGCATTTGTCAAATCCACCTCCATAGCTTTCATTTTCCAAAGCTTTGCGTGATTACATCCTTTTATGTTTAATGTAGTACGCATTGTATCCTTTGGGAAATATCTTGTGGTAAAAACACACTCTCCATCATTAATATATATTTCCAGCATGGAAACATCTTTTAAAATACGGATATTGCGAAGTACTTCTATTTTTGCCTTGTGTACCTTACGTCCGCAACCGCTGTTATTTGAAAATTCTAAAATAAATATACCTCGTTCCCAAGATAAAAGAATATCCTCCGACAGTTGAATTTCTTTCCTTTCCATATTGCTTCCGTCTGCCTGATGTTTCAAAACTTCTGCATTCAAAAGCTTATCATTTACTAAATCTTGTGAATACATAATTTCTATATCAAACATATCGGCGCTCACTTCTGTCACTCCGTCCGTCAATTCCTGCACGTCATAACGCAAGGCTTTTAATTCTTCCACCGGATATTGCCTGATAACACCATTTGCTAACTTCAATTCCCTTGGAACCGTCAAAGAATGCTGCCACCCCTCTTCAATAATTGGTGTGTTTCGATATTCTTTATCCATCTCAGACACACCGCCCCAGCCGAAAAGAATACGACGTCCGTCAGGTGCAAGAAATGTTTGAGGCGCATAGAAATCAAAACCTTTGTCCAATTCGTAAAATTCATTGATGCATAAAATTTTAGCGGAAGCTCCTTCCTTTGCATCCGCTGCAATCCAGTATCCGGCATGATGGGGATTCTGGTATCGATACTCTTCCCTTTTCACACCTTGCGGACAACATATCAACACCTGCTGCCCATCCAGTTCAAACAAATCCGGACACTCCCACATAAAGCCAAAGTCTTCATCGGAAGTGATTTCTTCTTTTAATGTCCAAGTCATTTTATCTGCGGAAATATAATGAAGAATTGCTCCCTTATCATCTTTTTTCCGACCGCCTAAAACCATGTGATAGGTATCTGCTTCTTTCCATACCTTAGGGTCACGCACATGGCAGGTATAATCCACAGGATAATCATTATTTGTTAAAAGTAACTTTTTTTCACTAAAATGTATTCCGTCTTCACTGTACAAATAAATTACGTTAGCGCCGCGCCCCGTATGAATATAATCATAGTCTCCCTCTTCTTCCACATTACCGGTATAAAAGAGTTCCAGCAAACCATCCCCGGTAAAAGCGCAACCCGAAAAAGCACCATTTCTGTCCCAGTCACAATCACTCTTAATCGCAATGCCTTCGTATTTCCATTGCAATAAATCCGGTGACGTATAATGTCCCCAGTATCTCTCATAATTACAAGGGCCGGAGGGTGCATACTGAAAGAACACATGATAAAGACCTTTATAAAAACATAATCCGTTGGGATCATTCATCCACCCGGTGGGTGGCATCAGATGAAATTTTAATCGATATTTCCCATCGTCTCTGTCATATTTTATTTTCGATTTACCCATTAAACGCCGTCTCCGTTTCAAATATTTTATCTAGAAAAACCAACCAAACCCAAAGCCGAAATCCATTGCTATTACAGCACCTATTACGAGGAAAATGGTTATAATAGTTAAAACGATTACTCCCGGTTTGGTATATATGAAATTTTTCTTTTCCTTTTGTTCATGTTCCGCCATTTTGATACCTGCCTGTCAATTTTAACTAATTCATATAGATTTACTATACAATATTTAACAAATAAAAAAAAGAACAAGCTTCTTTAAACTTGTTCTTTTCTTAATCCTTTATATAGCTATATTTTTAGCATTCTTCCGCAGATACAACCGGCTTTCCTTCTGCATCCACAAGTACAGTTAATCCGCCGGCGTAACCACTTTTAATCCAGAGATAATTTACTCCGGTTTCCTTGTCGACAATTACCTGTATCAAACCGGAATCCGAAAGTTGAGCTCCTTCTTTTTCTTTTACAATAAATCTGTCTGCTTTTTTACCCATATTCTCCTCCTTATATTGTATGTAAACATAGCCTTACATAATATTGTAATATTATTATATCATTCTTCCCAGAATAATTCATCTAACGTCTTCCCAAGAGTTTTACAAATCGCAAGACACAGATTAATGGTTGGATTGTAATCACCCTTCTCTATGGCATTGATGGTCTGCCTTGACACTCCTACCTTATCTGCCAAATCCTGCTGTGACATATCAAGGGCAGCACGGGCAGATTTCAGTCTTAAATTTTTCATGCTACTCTTCCTTTCCGTCTTTGATTTGCTTAAGCAGCAAAACAATAAACACAACAATAAACATCAAAGAACAGAACAAATTCGTGCTACGGAATGTGAAAGCTCCGTTTTCCATAATAACACCGGCAAATATGTTTCCGATTCCTATTACCAGATTTAATGCACCAATAAGACCAAACATAATCAATAAACTTTTACGATTCTCATTTAACGCAAAGTATCCGTCATTCCAAATACAATAACTTGCAAATACTGAAACTCCAACTATGATACTTGCCGTCATAGCCACTTCCATGTTACTGAATAAGGGAATTTCAAGAATCTTCAAAAACAATAATACCGCATTACTAATCATAAGAGTAAAGAAGCCATACTTGAAACCTCTACCTCTTACCAGTTCCTGACGCTCATCAAACTGATTTTTTGTCTCGTCCCCCTTCTTGGTTATTGCAAGTAAAATAGCCACCACCAATAGTCCGATTGCAAACCCGATAACAACTGCTACTTTAAAACCAATACCCAAATCCGAGGCTTCTTCCAAGCCTATGCTATAATTTGTAGTCCATGTACCATTTTCTTTATACTCATAAAAATCGTCACCTGCTTCATCAATACCATGCTCTGCAAGAAACTGATTCATTGATTCAGCATTTGTAAGATACGTCACTTCAACATTATAAGTCCCTGCCTGTAATTCCATAGGAACGGATTCCGCAAGACATCCTTCTGCGGTACAGGCAAACACAATATCACCCTCAGAAGATGTCACACTCATGCCGGTAACCATTCCCGGCTCTCCCATCCATTCATAACGCCAATAGTATTCCCCGCCTTCTTCTACCACAAACTCTTTACTTTCTCCTGCCGGATTAGGCGCTCCGTCTTCTACGTTCACTGTTCCGGTAAAGCTAAGTTCCTTTGCCGGAGTATCTGTAATAATCATAGCCACACCCAACGCTATTAAGACAAAAATCAAAATGCTGCATACTATAATGGTGATTTTCTTTTTCATTCTTTTATTCTCCTCTTTCAGTAAACTCATCCTGCATCTTTTACAAAAATAGCTTTCGGTCTCGAAGTCATCTCTTTGTAACATCACCTTATCACTCGCCTTACTTTTTGTCAAGTATATTTTACATTTTATTTTCTTAATTTGACATTTGTGAATTATGTCAACTTATTGTCTCATGTTGAATTTCAAAAAAAGAACCTCTTAACAAGAGGTTCTTACATAGCTTCTTATCCTAATATTCTTATTTCTTACCTTCTTCTTTCTCCAGCTTATCCAATACCTTTTTATAAGGCATCAGCATACCTTCATTCATTTTATTACCCATCTTCGTCTTAATCTTCTTATTGGACAATATCATACCCACAAGGTACATTCCCATGATGGTTCCTTTCTTCTTTTGCGGAAAGTCATACTGCTTGTGTTTTTTATAAAATTTGTGATCCGCCCTCATCATTCCCCGCATCATATAAATTAAATCACGGAAAATTTTCATGCCGCCCACGCCTAAGAAATTCTGGGGTTGCACGTAACTGTGCTCAAGTGCATATTCCAAGGTAGCAGCCAATTCATCAATTTCCCTATCCGGATTATACTCATTGGTTGCCACGCCTGCCAGGAAATTATGGCCAACCTCAGCACGACCCTCAATTATCATGCGAAGATTCTCTTCCCGGCTGTAGTGTCCGTTCACCAAATAACCAAAAGGCATTCCCATAGTCACAGTACGATGTCCGTTGCAAAACTGTCTGTCATCATACATTTTAAAACGTGCACCCATGGAATGGTCTTTTATCGTAAACGCATATACAATGGCATCTCCTGTCTGAATATTATTTCGAAGATACTCATCAAAACCATCCTTGTAAATACATTTGCCATCTGTTGCACAGTTAAAACAACTTATACAGCCGCCTTTTAAAGGATATTCTCTTATATTGACCACTTCAGTTAATCCTTTAAAAACTTTGCAAAAACGGGAAATCATATCATTTAATGCCTTGTTTTCAGGTTCACAGTCGGTTACAATTACTACTTTTTTACTACATATATTAAAGGCAACGTCACCATTCCTGTTTTCTGCATCCGTACATTCAAACTTTTCCCCGACACTGTTCTTCACTGGCACTGTTGTCGCTACCAATGGTTTTAAATCTGCTGCCACAGGGACCCTTTCATACTTGTCCTGTTGTACACACCAAAGAAAATATCGGAAGAATTGTTCCGCTTCTTTTTGTCCGGATTCTTTCGTTAAATCATCCATATTGGCGGACAATCCTTTTACATACTTTAACCCTAAATCCTGACAATTCTCCATGACATAGCGGTGAGCAGTTACATCATAAAAATGCATCGAAGTACTTAACTGAGTCGCAAACTTTCCTTTTACCTCTATTCCGTTTTCTTTCCATAATTCAAAAAATCGGTGCAATTGGCAGGGTGCTATGAAAGTATATACCGGATAACTGAATAAAAAAGCATCCGCAGATTGTAAGACCTTAGCCGCTTCCGAAAAATCTTTCTCCAGAGCCTTAATTTTGGCTCCCACGTTTAATATTTCAAATTCTATTTCCGGAAATTTTTTCTGCCAAAACAATACAGTCTGTAAAGTTACACTGTAATCGCCTTTGGGACTTCCGTTTAAAACTGCTATTTTCATATAAAACCTCCATGCTCCGATAATGAATAAATAATCCGTTCCTTTTCTACATATACTATACCAAAAACTTCTTACGAGGTACGATATGAATCCCACATACACATCCGCAGAACGAAAGCGAATCAAAACTGCTGAACTCATTGCCTTTATTATAGCCTCTATTTTAGGTGTACTTTTTCATTTTGTATATGGATGGACCGGTGAAATACGCATCATCGGTTTCTTTGTTCCCGTAAATGAATCTATTTGGGAACATCTCAAACTTGTCTTTTATCCTATTGCCTTAGTATCCGTGGCAGAATATTACCTTGCAGGTATACGTCCGGATAATTTCCTTTGTATCAAAATACGTTCAATTTGGATTGGTATGATTAGCACCGTTATCATTTTCTATACTTATGTAGGCGTATGGGGCAATACTGTTGAGTGGTTGAATATCGTAGTATATTTTCTCGCCATGGGAATCGCTTATTGCTTCAGTTGCAAACGTCTGATACATCCTGAACAAACCCAAAATACTCCGGTTCTTTGCGCCCTCAGTTTTGCAGCTGTCGCAATTCTTTTTATGATTTTCAGCCTTTATCCGCCTTCCATCGGTATATTCACAGTTCCTTCATAGTTCACTTTCTTTAATCAAACTTTTCCCCCAATGCCTTTACACATTGGGGGATTCATCATTACTTACCTTTTCATTCTATCTTTCGACTGTCAAAAAACATAAATGAATCAATAGTATCCAAAATATCTCTAAACGTATCTCTATCCGCTACATCGATATATTTCTTTAGAATTTCATTTTCTTTTTCACCACGATAACGTCCGTAAAAAATATCAAATAAGTTATGTCCTCTGCCATAGATTAATATTGTCTCAAGGTTACGCTTAATATCTTCTTTGGAACGAATGTTAATACCTGTTTTTTCCCTCATTCTTACAAAACTCTTAATCCGGTACAAATACTGATTATATTTATCAAACAGAATCTCATAAAAAGCTTCTTCATTCTCGATAACACCAATCTTCGCCATTACCTTCGGATTCAAAAAATAATTTTCAAAAGAATAGTATTTTAAAATTAAAACATTCTTCTCCTGCACCCTGGGTAATGCACCGGTATCCTGTTTCTCCCGGTTTGCGTAGTATGTGCACAGCTGCTCTTTTAATTCATCAGCATCCTTACCGTCACCGTCACGAATCATTAAGAAATGATCTTTTAAATACAACTGATTCATATATTTTAAATTAGCATAGGTTCGGATATTGGTACAACTGTTGGTCGCCACAATAGCAATACGTTGTAAATTACCTTCACTGTCATAAACCTCTGAATAATACTTATTCAAAAGTAAAGGCAATCGGTTTCTGTCCTGCTTACCTTCCACAATGAATACAAAACTTACATTCATAAAATCATTAGCACTAAAGCCCAAATCATCCAGAATCCGCCCGATATCATTCTGTTCGCGAATAACAGGGCAACCTTCTGCATTCAATTGCACCTGCTTAATATGTTTCTTACTGAAGTTAAAAATCATAGTCGGCGAATGCGTTGAAAAAATTACCTGATTCTTCTCGGATAATTTATACAAGGTCTCACTGGCAGTCTTCTGCAATTCCGGATGCAGAAACAACTCCGGATCCTCCATCATTAGAATGCAGGGAAGTTTCTCTTCTTCCTGCATGTAGGTTTCCAACAGCGACAAAATATAAATGCTTTTCATACCTTCACTCATGTCATGAATGGATTCCGGAATATCGCTGTTTTCACGATAGCGTACCACTTCCACATCCATAAGTGCCGACATATCCACATTCATCTGAGTAACCAATTGGTCTCTCTGCCCGGAATTTCTGCGAAAACACTGATTCATCCGTTCCATGAAGTCATCACTGTCCAAATGAAGCATTTTATACTCCAGAAGCTTTTCTGTCTCAAATACCGTTAATTCACTGACAGCTTTTTTCTCAATTTTTCCCATGCACTGAAAACAGGTATTACATTGCCTGCTTTCATCAAACATACACTTATTTTCTGCCAATGCATTAATCGTCTTCTCGCGAATACCTGTACGCAGAATGTCATTTTCTATTTCTTCAATATCTCTGCGATGATCAATATAATAAATCTTAGGTAAAATCAACGGAATATACTCATTGTCTTTTTTGATACCATCACTGTAACGTATTTTTCCTTCCTTATTGGCTACAAAAGTAAAAGTAAGCAAGCCATCTTTATAAGAAGGAAATTTCTCGCAAAAATCCTGATAAAAAAGCTCGTATTTTTTGAAACGGCTGATGGTCCCCTGTCTGTGCAACAGCGTAAGTGCTTCATCAGATAAAGACATTTTGACTGTAATTTCAATATTATTGCTTACCTCATTAAAATGTTTCGGCAATACTTCCTTCTGTCCGCATGCAGTAAGAATCGCATCCAGAATGGCAGTTTTACCTACACTGTTTTTTCCGATAAAAATACAGGCATTTTCCATCTGTTTGATTTCAAGTTCTTTGATAAATTTATAATTTTTTATCTTTAACGATTCTATCTTCACTGCTACCCCTCCCATCATATTTCCATTATAGAATCACACGTTTCCTACGTCAACGATTCCTTATATATAAAATGCGCCATGTGCAATTTTAGTATTTTTTCTTTTAAAAATAGTTATTTTTATACATATTTTACAAAAAATTTATTTTTTGATTGACAAAAAATTATTTTTGAATATTATGATATTGTACGTAAACATATAATTTTGAAAGGGGAATTATCCTAATGAAAAAGAGATTAGTAATTTTATTCGCTGCAATGGCTATGGTACTCAGCTTAGTAGCTTGCGGAAAGCCTGCTACTGTTGAAGAATACTACACACAGCCTATCGTAAAACAGGCTTTGGATGCCGAAATCGATTCACTGAAAAATGATAGCACATCTGTTTATTCAGATCTTGGCTACTCTGTAGAAGGTAACACTTTTACATACTGGTTCCAGTTTGCTACTCAGATTGAAGATGTTGAAACAGCAGCTACCCAGCTTGAAGCTGCTATGACTGATGAAATGATGAGCGGTATCGTTGCTGACGTTGAAACTGAATGCGGTGTAACAGGAATTACCTGTGAATACATCTACTACAATGCAGATGGTACAGTAATCTATCAGGATTCTTACTCAACTGAACAGTAATTTAAGCAATTCAAATCCCCGGCGGATATCCGTCGGGGATTTTTTATACCTCTTTTACTTTAATATTGCACAATCCCGCATTTTTTATTATTATAAATCTGTAGTTGTTTGTACCTGTAAATCAAACAACAAATTTTACCTATGGAGGAAAACAAAGATGGCAAGAAGTGCTCAGGATTTAATGAATATGATTCAGGAAAACGGTATTCAGATGGTAGACTTTAAAATCGTTGATATCAATGGTCAGTACCGTCATGTAACCATTCCTGCATCCAATTTTACGGAAGAAACAATCAAAGACGGTATTGGTTTTGATGCTTCTAACTATGGTTATGCTGTAGTTGAAAAAAGTGATATGGTTTTTATCCCCGACTTAGATACTGCAGTAGTAGACCCGTTCTGCGGAATTCCTACGTTATCTATTACCGGTAATGCCATGATTATTGATTATCCCAACAACCGTCCTTTGGACCAATATCCCAGAAACATTGTTCTGGCTGCTGAGCAATACATGAAAGATACCGGCATTGCCGATACAATGCTTATTTTACCGGAATTTGAATTCCATTTATTTGACAACGTAGACTGGTCAGTACGTCCCGATTCCATCAGTATGAACATTGATGCAGAACAGGCTTACTGGAACAGCGATAACCAGGGTCAGGGCGTGATTGTACCTCACCAGAAGGCTTATCACGTAGCAAAGCCCCTTGATACTTCTTACGAATGCCGTTCCGAAATGGTTCTTGAAATGGAAAAAGCCGGCATTCCCATTAAATATCATCATCCCGAAGTTGGCGCTGCAGGACAGTTTGAAATTGAACCCATGTTAGGACAGATGTCCAAAATGGCAGACGCTACCATGATGATTAAATATATTATTCACAACACCGCATTGAAATACGGAAAGACTGCTACTTTTATGCCTAAGCCTGTATATAACGAGGCCGGCAACGGAATGCATGTGCATATGCTCCTTTTAAAAGACGGACAACCCGTATTCTCCGATGATAACGGATACTCTCACTTGAGTGAAACCGCACACTACTTTATGGGCGGACTTTTAAAACACATTTCATCACTTTGTGCATTAACCAATCCCTCTACCAACTCCTTTAAGAGACTGGTGCCCGGTTTTGAAGCCCCCGTTACCGTAGGTTATGCAACCTCTAACAGAAGTGCGGTTATTCGTATTCCCGCTTATGCAAAGACACCGGAATTAAGAAGATTTGAACTTCGTAACCCCGATGCAACCTGTAATCCTTATCTTTGCTATGCAGCTATTCTCATGGCCGGCCTTGACGGTATTAAGAACAAAATCGACCCTCATGCAAACGGTTGGGGACCTTACGATATGAACCTCTACTCTCTCTCTCCTGAAGAGAAAGCGAAATTATCTGCACTCCCTACCAATTTAGGCGATGCATTGGATGCATTGGAAGCAGACCATGATTATTTAACAGCAGGCGGAGTATTCCCTGAGCACTTAATCAAAAACTTCATTGCAAACAAACGTAAAGAAGTTGCAGAAATGGCAAAAATTCCTCATCCTGCGGAATTTGAAAAATATTTTAATCTGTAAGACTATTCAGAGCCATGCGAATTTATGAAACATAATCCGTGCAAGTTTACTTACAAAGGATTGTTTTCATAAATTCATATGGCGAAGCCATCACATGAGCAAAAGTAAAGTGCTGAAAGCACGATTTTGCGAACGTCGGCTCTGAATAGTTGCATTTTTTAAAAATATCTTAATTAGGAATTATATTTTTCTTGCAACATAGAAAAGATAGTTATATAATATGACGTGGGTTTTTTTAGGGAAGCTTATTAAACTTCCCAATTCCCACAAATCTAAAAATAAGAAGGTGCACAACATGGAAAGAAAAGTTGGAACTGTATCACGTGGCATTCGTTGTCCGATTATCCGCGAAGGCGATAACTTAGTTGACATTACCGTTAACAGTGTAATCGAAGCAGCTGAAAGCGAAGGTTACGCATTTCGTGACCGCGACGTCATAGCTCTTACAGAATCTATCGTAGCTCGTTCTCAGGGTAACTACGTATCCGTACAGAATATTGCTGATGATGTAAAGGCTAAATTAGGCGGCGGCACTATCGGTATTATTTTCCCGATTTTATCCCGTAACCGTTTTGCCATCTGCTTAAGAGGTATGGCAATGGGGGCTAAGAAAGTCGTTCTTATGTTAAGCTATCCCAGCGATGAAGTAGGAAACGCGCTTTTAACCTATGATCAGTTAGACGAAGCAGGTATTAATCCTTACAGCGATGTTTTAACTTTAGAGAAGTATCGTGAACTCTTTGGTGAGAACAAACATGAATTTACCGGCGTTGACTATGTTCAGTACTATTCAGATATTATTACGGAAGCAGGCGCAGAAGTTGAAATCATTTTTGCAAACAATGCAAAGACAATTCTTAACTACACCGACTGCGTAATCAACTGCGATATCCATACAAGAGTAAGAACCAAGCGTCTCTTAAAAGAAGGCGGTGCAAAGGTAGTTTGCGGTATGGACGATATTATGACTGCTCCCATTAACGGTAGCGGCTACAATGCGAAGTATGGTTTGTTAGGTTCTAACAAGTCTACAGAGGACACAATCAAGTTGTTCCCCAGAGACTGCCAAGACTTAGTAGAAGACATTCAGTCACAGTTACTTGAAAAGACCGGAAAGCACGTAGAAGTAATGGTTTACGGTGACGGTGCTTTCAAAGATCCCCAGGGTAAGATTTGGGAACTTGCAGACCCCGTTGTATCTCCCGCTTTCACAAAGGGCTTAATCGGTACTCCCAACGAGTTAAAGTTAAAGTATCTTGCTGATAACGACTTTAAGAACTTAAGCGGTGCTGAATTAAAAGAAGCAATTGCTAAGAGCATTAAGGAAAAGGATGCTAACCTTGTTGGTAATATGGCTTCTCAGGGTACAACACCCAGACAGTTGACAGACCTTATCGGTTCACTCTGTGACTTAACCAGTGGTTCCGGTGACAAGGGAACACCTGTAATCCACATCCAAGGTTACTTCGATAACTTTACAGATTAATTTAATACTAAAACAAATAAATCCGCAGGCTTTAAAACCTGCGGATTATTTTATATTTCAATTTGCTTTTTCAACTTGCTTATCCAAGATATTCTTCCTATCAAAACCTCTCTCACATTTTCTTGATTGCTTCTTCTTTGGTCCAAACCGTATCTGTCAAACCAATGTTTTCTTCGCAGAATACCGGATCTTTCCCCTCTTTTTTCTGGATCTCATAATCTTTCAAAGTCTTAAATACCGTCTTGCGTAATAAGAAAATTGCCACGATATTTACAATTGCCATAAGTCCCATGGTAATATCCGCAACGTTCCAAGCCAAATCAAAGTCTGCCAAAGCTCCTAAGAAAACAGCCATCAAGCAGGTCACACGGAATAAATTCAGCAAAAGCTTACTATCCTTAATAAAAAGAATATTCGATTCTGCATAGAAGTAATTACCAATCAAACTGCTGAATGCAAAAGCAAAGATAGATACCGTGATAAAATGAATGCCCCACTCGCCTACATTTGCACTGATTGCAGCCTGCACAAACGGAATACCGTCAAGTACACCACTCTGCCCTTCCACACCGGAACAAAACAGCAGCATCGCAGTACTGGTACAAATAAGCAATGTATCAATAAATACAGAAATAACCTGCACAAGCCCCTGCTGTACAGGGTGTGAAACATCCGCTGATGCAGATGCATTGGGCGCACTACCCATACCTGCTTCATTTGAGAAAAGTCCGCGCTTAATACCGATTACAATGGCACTTCCGGCAAAACCGCCTGCCATCGCCCGGAAATTAAAAGCACTCTCAAAAATCATACTGAAAATTGCAGGAAGTTCTTTGATGTTTATAACTGTAACTATAACACTCATCAGGATATAAATGGATGCCATCACAGGCACCATTACGGAAGATACGAAACCAATTCTGTGAGCCCCGCCCCAAATAACCCAGGCGGTTATAGCTGCAAGCACAAGTCCCAGTACAATCGAAACAATCATTGGAATATTAGTATTTACATAATCTTTGAAATAGTACTGCAATGCCGATGACATATTATAGGACTGCAAACCGTTAAAACCATATGCAAAACAAATAATCAGAAGAATGGAGAACAACACACCCATCCAACGCATTCCCAGTGCCTTCTCCATATAGTAGGAAGGACCTCCACGGAATGTACCGTTTTTATCTTTTACCTTATAAACCTGCGCCAATGTACTTTCTGCAAAAGCAGATGCACCACCTATAATCGCCATCAACCACATCCAGAATACCGCACCCGGACCGCCTGTAGCAATTGCTGTTGCAATACCTGCAATATTGCCGGTACCCACACGGGAGGCTGTTGAAATCATCAATGCCTGAAAAGATGATACTTTTTTCTTTCCATTTTCATCCTTAGAACCTTTCTCAAGCATTGCCTTAAATCCGTCCGGTAACAGACGAAACTGTACGAACTTGGTTCCAATAGTATAGAACAATCCAATACCAATCAAAAGAATAATCAATATGTATGTGTACATAAAATCATTCACGGAACCGGTGAATTTTACTAAAAAATCCATTTGTAACCTATCCCTTCTTTTATTTTACCCCGTAAAAAAAGGGGATTTTATTCCCCTTTTTCAACTATAAAAATAATATCATATTTTTGCCTGCTTGCAAACCAAAATCTGCTTTGTTTATTTTTATTTCATATTTTAACTTGTCGGAAACTTCTCTGAAAATTCAATTTTTAAAAGAACAAACTCTTCTATCTTACGCATAAGACCAAATAACATTGCTCTGTCCTCAAATTCCTTGCGTTCTACCGGCAATGGTCTGGACTTCATTTCTTTGTCCATTTCCCTAAATTTCTCCAACGTCACCTTACCGTCATTGTCTTTATGATAGGTCTCTGCCATATATTTTAAAAAGTCCGAAATCAAATGTGCCGTATTAGGCGTTGTCTCAATATGTCTGACTATTTTGTACATTTCATGAAGAACCATACACTGCTTGTCTCGCATACGTATGTACTCAATGTCATAAACGTCTGTGGTTCTGAACTGATTATTATAATTGCGGTCTGCTACATTTTTCGCATGGCGGATGGATTTTCGCAATTCATGCAGACACTCTCCATTATAATCCGACAAATCCTTATCTAAAATACGCTCTGACATGCGGGCAAGTATCTTCTTAATCTGTGCATCCGTTTCATCTTTTAACTGTTCTATGTAATTTACATCCTTGCGAAGATGTAAATTTGCAAGCACGCCCATTCCTACTCCAAGAACAAAAATCAGCACTTCATTTAAAATATGCTTCATTCCCATATCACCAAATGTCAGGAAATGAGACATAATCATTGCACACACCGTCAAGGCGTTATACCAACCGAAAATTTGACACACAATAATATAAATTACCAGAAATACCACAAATGCCCAAATATGAAAACCTATCAACGTGTAACAGGCAAACGCAATTACTAATGCAACAGCAAATGCAAACAGTCGGCCCGCAGCAGTTTTAATTGTTTCCTTCTTGGTAGGCATAATGGTAAGAATGGCTACGATTCCTGCCGAAACAGCAAATTCCAAATGCAACAACATTGCCAACGATATTGCAATTAAAGACGCACTGATAATTTTCAGGCTGTTTATTAAAATTTCTTTTCCGCGAGTTCTCATATTATAAAATCCTACATTTCATTCACTAAACGTATTCACATAAATATATCTGTCAGTGATTATACATAATAATTAATTACCCGTTCAGTATATCATATTTTATTTAGGTTTTCGATATTTAATTGTTGGTTTGTACTTCTAATTTACTGTTTACCTAATTTCTTCTTTGTCTTCCGAATAAAAGAAATAATCTCAATACCTGCAAAGCTGTTGCAATGGCACCGGCCACATAAGTCATTGCTGCTGCATTTAAAACCTTTTTCGCAGCTTTTACTTCTTCTCCAAGCAAAATACCGCTGTCCCGGATAATAGTAACAGCCCTTTTTGAAGCATTAAACTCTACCGGCAAGGTTACAATCTGAAAGACTAATACCAATGAAAAAAGAATAATTCCAATATCGACCAGATTAGTCAAACCAAACAATACTCCCAGCAAAATCAAAGGCCATGACAATTTTGAGCCAAAATTTACTACCGGAACAATGGCATTTCTTATACGAATGGGAATATATCCCTTATAATGCTGAATCACATGTCCGCATTCATGAGCAGCAACTCCGATGGCCGCAACGGATTTAGAATCATATACACTATCCGAAAGCCTCACTACTTTATTTTTCGGATCATAATGGTCTGTTAATTCGCCTTCCACATGCTCAATCCGCACTTCATAAATTCCGGCGTCTTTTAAAATCAGCTTTGCAACTTCACTTGCCGTCAGCCCTCCGTTATTATTTATTTTACTGTATTTTTTATAAGTAGCATTTACATTACCGGAGGCAATTAGCGAAATAATAATACCGGCAATAACCAGCCACCAGGTTGGATCAAAATAAAAAAACATAAAAAACCCCCTTCAAAGATTCATTACTTTTAGAATATCCCGAAGGAAAAAATATATTTTATATAAAAAGTCCAATTTTTTCTAAATTTGATTCACATATAATTCTTTCATTTCTTGTAATTGTGAATTTAGTGTGATAATATGGAAATAGCGTGATTTTTACATAACAATAAAAGAAAAACATTGGAAAGGACGCATGAAATTATGAGTAACAATGAAAAGAAAACCGGTGGTTGGCGTACTAACAAATGGATTCGTGCAGCAATTCCCGCATTATTGCTTCATTGCAGTATCGGTACTGTTTACTGCTGGTCAATTTTTAGTCAGGAAATCGCTGATCACATCGGCTTTACCAAAGGTGCTACCGAGTGGGCATTCAGCTTCGCTATCTTTTTCTTAGGTATGTCAGCTGCTTTCTTAGGTAACGTTGTAGAAAAAGACATTCATAAGTCTTCCTTAATCGCTACCATCTGCTTCGCAGCAGGTATGGCAGGTACAGGTTTCTTTATCTGGTACGGCGGCAATCACACCGGCAGTTTACTTGCCTTAATCGGTATTTATGTATGCTATGGTTTGATTATGGGTATCGGTCTTGGTACCGGATATCTTTCTCCCGTTAAAACACTTATGCTTTGGTTTTCAGACCGTAAAGGTCTTGCAACCGGCCTTGCAGTTGCAGGCTTCGGTGCAGCTAAGGCTATCGCAAGCCCTATTATGCAGTGGATGTTAAAAGGTCTTGGCGAAGGCGGTATCTACAAGATGTTCTTCATCTTGGCAGGTGTATATTTTGTAATGATGTTTATCGGTCACCTTCTTTTAAAGAAACCCGATGGTTGGCACGAACCTACCGATGCTTCACAAAAGAAAAGCAGTTGGTCTGTTATTAAGACCAAACCGCTTCTTAACTACATCGGTATCTGGTTAATGTTCTATATTAACATCACTTGTGGTCTTGCACTTATCTCACAGGAAAAGATGATTGTTAAATGTTTAGGCTTAGGTGCTTTTGTCGGTATCATCTCTACCGTATCTGCTATCTTTAATGCTGGCGGTCGTTTAGGTTTATCTGCATGGGCTGATAAAATGAAAGACCGTAACACTATCTACAAGATTATCTTCATTGCATCTATTGCATTGACCGGCCTTGTAATTTTAACCAAGGGTATTTTAAATGGTGCAGACAGCATTATTCTCGCAGTATTAGTACTTGCTCTGATTATGATTGTAAACGCAGGCTACGGCGGTGGTTTCTCCAACGTTCCTACTTTACTCTCCGACCACTATGGTATGAGTAACATCAGTGCAATCCACGGTATTACCTTATCTGCATGGGCGTTTGCAGGTCTTACCGGTAATCAGCTTGCTACATGGATTGTAAATCACTTTGGTGAAGAAGTGGAAATCGGCGGCAATATGGTAAATCCTGTAGGTTACCAGACAGTGCTTTATGTAACAATTGCACTTTACATTATAGCTTTGCTTATGAGTTTCTTCTTTGTCCGCTCACCTAAAAAGGACGCGCCCAAAGCTGAATAATTACAATACCGAATTAAAATCGGGCTCTCACTTAGTGAGAGCCTTTTTTATATTATAAAAGAATTGATTTTTACCGGTCATTAGTTGACTGTAAACAAGCCTGCCTTTATAATATAGGTGTATGATTCCATACCAATATAATTGAAATAGGGAGGGCAAACAAATGGGTCGTTTAGATGGAAAAGTAGCTATTATTACAGGTGGTAATTCCGGCGTAGGTGCTGCAACTGCAGAGTTATTCGCCAAAGAGGGCGCAAAGGTTGTGATCAGTGCACGTCGTTTACCTCAGTTAGAAGAAGTAGCTGCTAAGATTACAGAAGCAGGCGGTGAGGTTCTTGCTGTACCTACCGATGTTTCCAAGGTAGAAGATGTAGAGAATCTTGTAGCTAAAGCTGTAGAAAAGTTCGGCAAAATTGATATTCTTGTAAACAATGCCGGAGTTTTGGAAGAAGGCTTAAAGCCCATTGAATGCTTTACAGAAGAGGATTTAGAAAAAGTTCTTGGTGTAAATACAAAAGGTTGCTTATACTGCACCCGCGCTGTTGTAAAAGAAATGATGAAGAACAATTCCGGTTCCATCATTAACTTAGACTCGGTGGCAGGTCATTTCGGTACAGGCGGTGCTGCCTACGTTACCAGTAAAGCCGCTGTTATCGGTATAACCAAGCATACCGCTGTTCGCTTTACAGGTACAGGTATCCGTTGTAACTCAGTAAATCCCAGTACCATTGTAACACCTATGACAATGCATACAGATCCTGCATCTTTGAATCCGGATATGATGGGTCAGATGAGAAAGCATATGAACTTAAGTGTTCAGCCTTGTATGCCGGCTGACGTTGCTAATATTCTTTTATTCTTAGCAAGCGACGAATCCAGAGCAATCACAGGTCAGGTACTCGTAGCAGACTTTGGTGCAACATTGTAAAATAGCAGAATAAAATAAGAACAGCTCATTGAGATAAAATTTAAAATATCCCCATGAGCTGTTTTCACTTTTCGGTATATTAACTTTTACATTTGTATATCTACTTAATATACTCTTGTTGCAGAAGTTGCAGATTTGGTTTCGGTATTTGCACTGCAAACCATATAGGTGCGATAAGAACCTCTGGAAAATAACTGGTAATCTGCCGCAACAGTAGAACCCATATTTCCGCTATCTTCCCATGATTTTACATCTCTCCATGCACCATCCTTATAAATCTGTAATGTTACTTTTACATAGGTTGTTACATTGTCTTTTGCTCTTACCAAACCGTAAATAGAAGCTACGCCCGAACTCGAAATTGAAACATCAGTACTATATGTAGATATATATGTCATGTAAGGGGCGACATCCGCAGGCTCCTCAGCATGAATTACAACCGGCATAGCCAATCCACTAAACAGTACACAAATACATAAAACGGTTACATTAATAATTGATTTAATTCTTCTCATAATTAAATCCCTCCTTTTTCTTTTAATAATAAAACGAAAAAAAAGGTATTAATGTTACAATTTTATTTAAATTTTATTTAAGTATTTTAATTTTAAATATTAAATATTATTTCAAATACCGTTCAATATTCTCCTCTGAATAGAAATGATACCTTGCCGCATCGTGATAAGGATTACCATTATAATCTACAACCTCTGTCTGATATCCGTCTTCGTTAAAAGATATAATTCTAAACTGTGCTTCCTCTTCATAGAGCGTACTGCTGCATACACCATCTTTTGTTATAACAAGTATATCCTTGGTCTTCTCCGCGGAATAACTGTATACAATACCATTGTTATAATGTAAAATCTGTATTTTATTTAACTCTCTGTTTAGAATCAGCTCCATAACTCCATCATTATCCAGATCAATGATATTAAAATACAAAATATCCGGTGATATTAATTGCTCCTGATACTTATCCATAAATATGGTTTTGTTTGTGTCAGAAACCAATACGAAGCTTTCTTCATTCCGCAAAACCCTTCGGTACGCTTCCGCTTCCTTATCTCCAAATGAATACGTAATATCCTTATCTGCCAACTCCTCTTTTTCAATTCCCCGAAGCAAACGAATTTCTTCATCACTTAATCCGTTTAATAACATTACGTTTAATGTATCTTCGTTCATTTCGTAATCTTCTGCCTCCGGCCCGCATACAATATTGTCATATGCTATAGCGTATTCTTCCTGGCTGACTTCCCGACCATCTACTTCATAATAGTAATCATCCTGGTAGAGCAATGTTTCCTTTGTACATCCGTCCGGTCTGAATTCCGTAATCCTATACCAACCGCCTTCCGATGCGGAAGTAGCACCATTATATACACCGTTTTCATAGAAGCACTTCATCCCCCTGAAGCGGAAACTGTAACTATACACCTCTTCATCTTCATAGTGAAACACCTGTGTTCTCTCGGGAAAACCTGTATACGTAATAAACTCTTTTCCACCATCACCATCCAAATCCAGTAAAAGAAAATGATCACTTTCTTTATTGTATTCTATATTCTCGCAACCGCCATCCCAATGGTATTCACTAAGATAAAACTCCTGACCGCCAAGATTGGTATCAATAAACGGCTTTTTATCATTCAGCACTAACCAATATGCCAGCATGTCCTCCGGAATGTTTAACGCATCTATTTCCTCCTGTGCAGGTACAGCAAATATCTCCTCGGAAGGTTCTTCTATCTCTTCATAAGAAGGCTGGGGTATTTCTTCTGTTTTCTGTGCATCGTTTATATTTTCTACAATAATAAAATTACTTACTGCACCATTTACTATGTCCTCTTCTTTTTTATCCGGGGTTCCACACCCGGATATGACTGATATAATCAGTATTATTATCAATAGAATTATGTTTTTCTTTTTCATAATCATTTCATTACCTCTCTTTGATGCCATTCGTCAATACTGTTTGCATATCGCATTCGGTCTTCTATATTTTCAATTTCAGGTTTTTCTATATTTTCCATAAAATACTCTGTAACATCATAAATAGTGTCTTTTTGCATTAATTCACACCATTTACTCTTAAATTCTCCTGACATTTCATCTTTAAAATATTCAATTTGAACATCCAAATCTGATACTTGTCCATTCATTTCTATTGCTTTTGCTTCTAATTTTTCTTTTCTCGAATAATGTGTCCATTGCAAAAGTCCATACCCTACCTCATCATCTGTTTTGTATTCATAATCATAGTCATATAAATCAGCATCATTTTTCGTATCCTGTCTATTATAACAAGAAAATTTAGATTCTTCATATATGTTTGCCAAAACACCGACTATTTGCTCATACGTTAAGCCCATTGATACTAACGTATACCATAGTTCAATAAATACTTCCTGTTGTTGCTCGTCCAAATAGTAATAGGTTCCATTTTCGTCCAAGAAACAAAGTGTTTTAACATCCTCCTTCGTAATATATAACTTTTTATTATTTTCATAATAGCTAATCATTTGCTTTACATAAGCTAACGTATCACTATTACTACCATATTTCTCTACATTTCTTAAATTATATAATAAACTTGGATTCAATTTCAAAATGGTCTCATACATTCTTTGCCATTCTTCCGGATCCGTTATTCCGGCTTCTTTTAAATAGGCCTTAAACGTATATTGAAGTTTTATTTCTTCGTATTTTTGTAATATTTTTTTTAAAATCATCTCTTTTTCTTCATCAGATGCATTTTTATATTCTTTGATACACTGTAGAAAATAATTGTAATCTTCTTTTGTTAAATATCCATCATTATATAGCTGAATGATATCATGAGAATATGCATTACCGGACTGTGTAATACAGGCTTTCATATCTCTTCCTAATATGATTTGCTCATATTTTTTATTTAACTTGACTAAAATTTCAATCTTCTCGTCATCAGAAGCATGTGCATATGCAATTATGGCTAATAATAGCATTTTCTGCTCTTCTTTACTGAGCCATCCATTGTTGCTCATTATTATTAATTCATTAATAATTGACGGATAATCTTCACTGGTAAGTAAAGTCTTATTCGAAACTGTTATTCCATTATTAATGTCTTCATTACTATTATCCCTATAATTTGCCTTCAATAAACCTACATTAAACGCATATAATTCATTTATTAAATGATTAATATATTGTTCACTACCACATTTACTTATTTCCAAGCTTTCAGCTAATCCGTAAATGTATTTCGTATACTCCCCTAACTGTTTCCGTATCTCTCTTAACTTAACGACTCCTGCTTCTTCCGCCTCCCATACATTCTCAAAGGCTATGCGAAGCTTATCTGCGGCATATTGGTTTCTCTCTTCCGCTTCCCTTGCATATCTAAGCATCCCTGCACTGATATCCGTAGCATAAATTCCGTCATAATCAAACAGTCCGATTTCTTTGATTCTCTGTTCAAACAAACTCATATCCGTGGGCATGTTTGACAACAGATATTCCAGTCGTTCCGGTGAAAAATTTTTCATGTCTCTCTCCTAATATAATATAGCATTATCGCTTTCGTTTACAACATTTTGTATTCCTGTCACTACCTCTTGCGCAGTCGTTGACAACATCTGAAACTTATGATTCAGATGTTTCGTACTTTCAAGGAAGATTTCCATGGCATCATGTACCTCTCCTGCGGGAATGCCGTTTTCAAGAAGTGAGGTAATACACATCTGATATTCTTCCAGCATCTCTTCCATGTTGCTTCCCTTTTGATTAAAATATTCTTTGATTTCCTCTAATTCCTCTATGGACATCTTTGGTTTCTCTTCCATTTACATCCCCTCCAGATCCTGCATCTGCGTCCTGATGCTCTCCATTTGACTGTTGATTCTGCTGATGCTTGCATATAAACCTTGGACTTCACTTTCGTACCAGTTTATCTTCTCATCAATGCGGTATATCATGTCCTCACATTCTGTCATATGCGCCGTATACATGCCGCCCTTCAGATACCCCCTCTGTTCTTCGCAATACACGTATACTGCCTTTAAGTTATCTTCCACATTTTCAGCATTCCCAACATACATCAGGTTATCACTTTGCAGATACCCACATTCATCCTTTGCACTTAACAATTTACCCTTAAGAAGTTTTAAAGTTTCTGTTTTTTCTCTCAGTCCTTTTATCTCATTTTCACACTCTGCAATGCGTCGTCCGCATTCAGCCAGTTGTTCCATTCCTTCCATACTCTGTTACATCCTTTCTTCTACTGCCGCTTCATCCACAGCCTGAATTCCGGATACCGCTGCCGTAATAAAAGCAGCCGTATTTCCCACAAGTAAGTCAAAAGTATTTTCAAGCTGTTCATAGGCATCTGCCAGTCCCCAAACCTCATCCATCAGTACTCCCCTGCTTTGCAGACCGGATAATTCCTTTTTCTGAACATGTATTTTTTCCTGCAATGCATGTAAATTTTCCACACAGCGGCTGCATTGCTCATAATCATAATGTATCTTATTTACCGACATGGTAACTCCTCCTTTGTTTCATGAAATATCTTACCAAACCATTATCAGTTCAAACGAACTTCTCTTTTCCTTACTCTATCATTTCCATGTAAAAACACAAGCCAATCTGCACGAAATGACATTTTTTCGACATATTCGCTTTGAATTCGGTGAAAAAATAAAATAATACTTTATTTTCAATGCATTTTATTGTTTAAATTCTTAAAAAATAAAACGAATAAAAAATAGGATTTGTTACATTTTTATATCAAATAATGTAAACTATTATTTAAAAAATGTTGTAACTTATATACAAAAACACCGCCAGTTCTATCTCTCATAGTCCCGACGGCATTTTCATTTATTCATATTCCGCAATACTTATAAACATATTACATATCTCTTCATTATTCAGATTACTTGCATTCAATATAAATACATATTCATTGTACTCATAATATGCCGTTGCATATCCCTCAGAATATAGGGAAATAACTAGATTTTCTCCGTTTATCTTTACAACCGTTTCATCATCATACTCAGAATCTAAAATATTATATCTGTCATTTTCTGCCAGCATACAGTCCCAAAATATTTGTTCTCCTGATTCGTTCTCATAAACAATACTCAGTAGTTCATCAGAAACTACTCTTTCAACCTCCTGATAACCTTCCGGTATATAAGATGGTTCTTTCGCTCCCACTCCCGATTTATTCTCATCCGTAAAATATCGGTACATTATGCTATCTTCCCAAATCTCTTTCACAGTTCGGAAAAACTTATCGCGGTATGCATCCACACTCATTGTTAAGATAAATAATGCCGCTATTATACAAATTACAAATACTGCTGCCCTTCTGACAAAACGATAGAAATCTTTCAACCACATATGGGACTCTTTCCATATGACACGCTTCATCTTCTTCTCAAACTTCTCAGAAAACTGATAAGTATCATCTACTTGCGCTTCTAAAGCCTTTATCATCGCTTCGTCTATAATGGGCATACATTGATACAAAAATTCATCTGTTAGTTGTATCTGTCCCATTTTTATTTATCCTCCAACTTATTCAATGCTTTCTCCAACATCTGTCTGCCTCTAAGCAATCCCTGTCTGACATTTCCTTCTGTAATATTCAAAATGTCCGCAATCTTTTTCACATCATACTGATAAGAATATTTTAAAAGCAACACGTCCCTATATTTAGGCGACAGCTTCATCATAATTTCCATAATTTGAACCGCACCATTTAACTCACTGTCAATATATGTAACCGAAGTCGTATCATTTGCCATCTCATCTATATAAGACAAATTCTCGATGTTTCTCGTCCTTTTACGATAATAATCAAATGCCACGCTTCTGGTAACAATAATTAAAAATCTTTTCGTTTCATATGAATCGATATCATGAATATGATGCATACTTTTTGCTATCTTAATAAATGCTTCATGCACTATATCTTCTGCATCATGATAATTTTTAACAATCCTTACAGCGATTGTAAACATAAAGTATCTGTACTTTTCATATAAAAGCACAAACTTTCGTTTATCCTCTTCTGTATCAATTAACAATAGATATATCATTTGTACCTCTTAAAAACAATAGTATAATAAAAGTCATAATATTATACTACAGTTGTTGATAACTCTCAAGGAACTATAAGCCTATTTATTTTACTACTGTTATTCCCCATATACAATTTTTCCGTCGATAACAGTCCATAATGTTCTTGTCATGACCTCCAATGGATTTCCTGAAAATATGGCAATATCCGCATCTTTCCCTTTCTTAATACTACCTACTCTATCATCTACACGACAGATTTTCGCCGCATTAATGGTAATTGCTTTTAAGCCTTCTTCCATGGACATTCCATATTTAACCGCTAACCCAGCACACAATGGCAAATATTGAATCAACGATACCGGATGATCTGTTGTAATTGCAGACATTATCCCCGCCTCACAAAGTACTTTATTGGTTTTAAAATTCATATATTGTACTTCCGGTTTAGACCGTGCAGTTAAATCCGGTCCTACAATCGCAGGAAAGCCTGACGCCTTAATTTCTTCCGCAATCAAATGTCCCTCCGTGCAATGATCTATTGTAATATCCACATTAAACTCTTTTGCAATGCGAATAGCTGTCAAAATATCATCTGCTCTGTGTGCATGGGCTTTTAGCGGAATTTCCCTATTTAAAACAGGAATCCAAGGTTCCATCTGAAAATCCTCTTTATCTAACACACCGCTTATCTTGTCATTTAAATATTGCCTTGCATCAAATAACGTTTGACGAAGCATCGCTGCAGTTGCCATTCTGGTAGACGGATACATATCTTTGTCTCCGTACGCAGTCTTTGGATTTTCTCCAAAGGCCACCTTCATTGCTGCAGGTTGTTTTATCACCATTTCATCAATACAGCGTCCGTGGGTCTTCATAAAAAGGAACTGACCCCCTACTACATTTGCACTTCCGGGACCTACCATAACAGAAGTAATTCCTGCCGCTATTGCATCATGAAATGCAGGGTCCATAGGATTTACCGCATCAATCGCACGTAATTCCGGTGTGACAGGATTTGTAATTTCATTACAGTCATCACCCATTACACCCAGCTTCTCTTCGATAATTCCAATATGACAGTGGGCTTCAATGATACCCGGCATTACCCAGGCCCCCTTTGCATCAATTACCTGCTCACTATCTTTTTGCGCAGGACAGGTCGCCATATCTCCTACTTCTTCAATTATCTTTCCTTTTATCTGCACAAAACCATTTTCAAAATTTTGTGATTCCATTGTTATAATTTTTCCATTAATAATATACATAAAAGCCACTCCCGTTTATATTATAAACAAAAGTGGCTTTCTTATACTAAACTTCCATATATTTTGCATCCTGCAAATGCATTTGCGTATGAAGAAAAACTCTGTCGTTCTTCATAAGCACCATATCACCATTAGGAATTAATGCTTTGTTTCGGCGCTTTACTAAAACAATTACCGAATGACGGCTGATATCCAAGTCTTTAATCTTTTTATTCACCCAAGGATGTTCGGCCTTCAGAACAATTTCCTTCATTTCAATCTTTTCATGCTCATCAAAAGGCTCTGCTCCCAGAACAATTACATCGCCTGCCTCCAATTCGGCGCCACCATTCGGAATCAAAAACTCTTCGCCTCTTTTGATAACCGAAATAATAACATTAACCGGCAAATCTAAATCCGCAATACGTTTTCCGGCCCACACATCATTATCATCAACATAAACTTTAATGAAATTCATATCAGCTTCGTAACCGTATTCCGTTCTCTTTTTTAAATTGGTATACTGATCCACGAATCCCGCTGAAATAATACCGGTAGGAATAGCAACCATGCCCACACCCAAAAAGGATATAAAAATACCCAAAGCCTTTCCCCAAAAGGTAATCGGATAGATATCTCCGTACCCGATGGTTAGCAGTGTAGATGTTGCCCACCACAACCCGGAAAATGCATTGGTAAACACATCCGGTTGTGCCTCGTGCTCCAGACTATACATACACAGACTGGATGCCACCATTAATACAAGAATAATAAAGACAGACGAAACCAATTGTTGTTTCTTACTGTTTAATACATGAGTTATGACGCTTAATGAATCATTATATGCGTTGATTCTAAACAAACGGAAAATACGCACAATTCGTAACATTCGGAATGCAACCGTTCCCTGCGGAAATATAATAGGTAGAAAATACGGTAAAAATGACAACAAATCCACAATACCCATAAAAGAGCATAGATATTTACAAATCGCCTTCCATTCTTTTTTCTCATTATGTAAAAATCTTGCAGTAAATAATCTTAAAATAAAGTCCACAACAAAAAAGACTACCGTTACAATTTCAACTGCCACCAATATAGGCTCATATCGTTCACGAATTGTCTCATAAGTATATAAAATACTGGCAATCAAATTCAGTATAATTGCGCCTGCATTAATAAAATCATATGCGCGACTTACATAATCCAAGTCATATCCGACTTCTATAATCTGAAAAACTCTCTGTCGTCTTTTTAACCATTTTTTACTCACGACATACTCCTTCCATTGTTATGCTCTATAACAATTCCGCGCTCGGTTTATAAAAGGGAAGTGGTTTTAATTTAAAAGCATTGATACGATTCATTCGGTCAATCTTTGCCTTTGTTTCTTCATCCTCACATACACCGGTCCTAATATATTTATCAAGCACCGCATACGTAAAACCGATTTTATCTTCATCAGACATACCGCTTAAACCATCAGAAGGTACCTTATGCACTAAATTGTGTGGTACACCAAGATAATCCCCAACCTGCAATACTTCATCAACGGTAAGCCCTGCCACTGGACCAAAATCTCCTGCAGAATCTCCGTAACGTGTAGAATAACCAATCCAATCTTCAGATAAATTACAGGTATTTGCCACACGACCGTTTAATGTCTGTGAAAAAGCATACAATGTTGTCATGCGAAGACGAGGTGCCAAATTTAAAACTGCCTGGGCACTGGGTTCTAAACCTGCCGCTTTTATACTTGCCAACGTATTATCATATGCCTCTTTAATATTTGATGTATAGTTACGGATTCCCAAATGTTCTACCAGCTGTTTAGAATCCGCTATATCACACTGCTCACCGTTTGGCATTAAAATTCCCACGACCCGGTCTTTTCCCAAAGCTTCCACACATAAAGCCGCCACAATGCTGGAATCTTTGCCGCCTGAAATACCGATAACCGCATTACAACCTTTACCGTTTTCCTCAAACCAATCCTGAATCCACTTAATCAATTCCGCTGTTACCTTTTCTACCTGAAACATAAACGCCTCCGAATTACATACTTATCTCAAAACAAACTTCATAGTCCATTACATTATTTTTATATTTTATTATCTTATAAATTTTACCACTTGCCATTGTAAAATACAACTTTCGATTGTAGAAATATACATTTTATTGTAAAATAAGTTTATATAGCCGAATGCATATTTATGCCTTCGAGCCCCCCGCAAAAGGAGGAAAACATTATGCTTGCAACACTGATTCCATTATTTGACGAAAACATGTCTGTCAAAGCTTATTCCCTGTTCTCACAGAAGAATAATTATTTCTTACAGCCCAGCTATACCTCTACAGGGTTACTGGATGGTGCCGGACGTATTAACGGCCTTGAAATCATTGACAGCATGGGCATTGAAACTCTGTCAACCGATAAAGAAATATTTGTACCGATTAATAATATTGCAATTTTCAGTGACATTTCCGAACAATGTAAAGCTCCTCACGAGCGCATTGTCCTGTTAATTGATAATTCTGTCATTCCCAATGACATGTATATTAACCGTATGAAGGAGTTAAAGAGCCAGGGTTATCGTTTTGCCATTCGCAAACTCCCGGTAGCTTCTTTTGAAGACTACCGTCAGGTTCTGCTATTGTGTGACTATATTTTTCTCAATCATCAAAAAATTGATATCACTAAGGCACAGATATATTTCACAAAGATTTATCCTAACATCAAACTGATTGCCGGTAATATCAAAACCACCGAAGAATTTGAACAGTTAAAAGCAAATGGAGGTTACACCTTTTATGAAGGTGAGTTCTATCGTACTCCGGTAACTCAGGGTGAAACAGACGTATCTCCCTTAAAAATCAATTATATCCAGTTATTAAATATCGTAAACGAAGAGAATTTTGATTTAACTGACGCAGCTGACGTTATCGGCCGTGATACTGCTTTGGTTATCTCTTTACTTAAGATTGTTAATCGTATGTCCATCAATTCAGAAATCACGTCTATTCGCCATGCTACTGCCATGCTTGGTCAACGTGAATTAAAGAAATGGACTACCACTGCAGTTACAAAGCAGCTCTGCCTGGATAAACCTAATGAAGTGACCCGTTTATCTCTGCTTCGCGCTAAATTTGCCGAGAATTTGGCTCCGGTTTTGAGCATGGCCATAAAGTCACAGGAACTGTTTTTAATGGGATTGTTCTCTGTACTTGATATTATTCTGGATAAACCTATGGATGAAGCTTTAGATATGGTTATTGTATCTAAAGATATCCGCAAAGCACTTGTTGACCACTCCGGTCCATTAGCTTCCGCCTATAATTTCATCCTTCAATATGAAAATGCAAACTGGCAGGAAGTTTCCCGCTTAATGCTGGTAGATAATATTGATATGGACCGTGTATATAATGCTTATTGCGACGCCTTAAAATGGTATCGTAAGATTTTCAGTGAATAATTAAATAAGGATACACAAAGGATAAATCCTCCCTTTATGATAGCTTTATAAAAGGGACACATAAACCTAATTTGTACCTTGGGAGGTAAGCATGGCATATCAGATTTTATTGGTGGAAGACGATTCTCAAATCCGCGAAGTAATCTGCGATTACTTTCAGGATAAAAGTGAAGGCGAAATGGTAATTCACGCCTACGATAACGGCGATGACGCCTTAGAAGCTATTTACGAAAACGAATTCGACCTTTGCATTTTGGATGTCATGTTACCCGGTGCAGACGGCTTTGAAATCTGCCGTACCATCCGCAGAGACAGTATTGTTCCTATCATATTTATCACTGCTCGGGGCCGTGAAGAAGACGTTCTCTACGGCTACCGGATAGGCTGTGATGACTATGTGGTAAAACCGTTCTCTCTTGCGGAGTTCTACGCCAAAACCCAGGCGCTCTTAAAACGCGCCAAGGGTATGGTGGCAGGACCTTGGTTATCATGTGGTGAAATTGCCATAAATCCTTCACGCTACCTTGTATCCGTGGAAGGACACTACATTAATTTACCACCAAAGCAGTTTGCACTTCTTAAGTATTTGATGGAGAACAAAAACACCGTCGTTCCCCGCGAAACCCTGTTAGTCAAAATCTGGGGCTACGATTACGAAGGCGGTGAACGCGTGGTAGACAACCACATCAAGAAGCTCCGCCATGCGGTTGGTCCTTACAAGAAGCAAATTAAGACCGTTATTACCAAAGGCTACAAAATTACGGATTAATGTGTTTTCCGCTATTTTTATCATAAACGGAAAGGATTTATTTTTATGTCTAAAAATAATAAAAAAAGTCGTATTGCCCGCCTCGGCAAGCGCAAAACTTTTAAAAGTATATTTTTTAAAAGATGGATTATTTCATTAATTGTCTTTGGCCTGCTATTGGCCATTTTGGTTCCTCCGCTTATCAGTGTTGCTTTTATGGCAATGGAAAACATTTTCTACATAACCGAGTCTAATATGCAATATGCATTGGAAGAGGCTTATCAGAATGTCTATGACGGAAATCTCCTGATACCGGAAGAAGAACGTGAACAGGAATTTATAAACCGCGCCAAATTCCGTGTTACCGGATATTCTGCAGACGAAACTTACCTATGTATGTTATACGACACCGAAACCGGCGAAATCATTGCTGACTGCGATGAAACCTTTTTCTTAATTCTGCGCGAAAGCGAAAACGCACCGGCCAGGGCCTATACCTGCCCCGCTTCCGCAGTTCCCGAATATACGGCAGTGTTTGAAAGTATTGCAGGTGATGAAACCACCTTTTACAATTATTACATAGAAACGGATATAGAAACCTTTTACATCAAAGGGGATGAATTCCGTCCCGGCAAAATGACTGCTTATGTGATGCCTTTCGAGTACTACAATGATACATTATTACAGGAAGATTACCAAAATGCAAAAGAAAGTTATTCTTTTGACTTTACTCCTAGTGAAAGCGGTTATACGGAATGCTCAGTCGATTCTTACCACAGTACAATCGGACCTATGGTTGCCGGTTATAGTGCAACTTCCTTTTATACCTATCCCGAAACGGTAGCAAAGGCCTGGGATTTCTTACACCTTACCTACAATGAAAATACCGGTAAGATGACTTCGGAAGAAGACTATGTAACTGTAGCATTTGAAGGTACTACTCTGCATATCGTAACCGAATCACAAATGCATTTTTCTGAAAATGAAAACTACACCTTACGCAGTGTCTGCTATTTTGATGTTGCGGATTATGCTATGACTCCTTTTATTATCTTTATTGTTGCTTTTATCGTACTATCCTGCCTGGTATGCTTCATCAGTGCTAAGATTACTTACGCAGGTCTAAAAGCACACTATGATATGGAAGATTATCGCAAGACTCTGATGAACACAATGGCCCACGATTTAAAGAGTCCTTTGATGTCTATCTCAGGTTATGCTGAGAATTTAAAAGAATCCGTACATTCTGAGAAACGCGAACACTATGCGACTGCCATCATGGAAAACGTAGACCATATGAACTGCATCATTAGTGACATTCTCTCCCTCTCCAAAACAGAGGATAGTAATGTAGTTTTAAATAAAACTGAATTGAATACAGAAGAATTAATCCGCGAATGTTTAAAGAAATACGAATTACAAATGAGCGAACGCAAATTGCAATCCGTAATTAACGGTTCCCTAACTCTTCGCGCGGATAAAACACTTTTTACGGAAGCCTTAGATAACCTCATTGGCAATGCAGTAAAATACGCTGATAAAGATTCTGAAATCACTTTTACATTAAATAAAAAAAGCATCGGTATTTCAAACCAATGCAGTACTGAAATAAAAAATGCGAATGAATTACTCAAGCCTTTCGTCACAGGCAATGAAAACCGCAGCAACAAGGGCGGAAGCGGCTTAGGCTTGGCAATTGCCAAGAACATTATGGATTTGCACAAATTCAAGCTCAATATAAAGTGCGAAGATAAAAAGTTCCATATAGAAATCAAATTATAATATTATATTTCTGATAGTAAAATAACTAATATACGTTTAAACGTAATATCCAAATTTGCGAAGTTGAAACACTGCCATCCGTACATGAAATGCCCCGGGCAGAGGTACGAACGAATGTATTCAAAGGGCTACAGCGCGAAAGCGTCCCTGCGAAAACATCATTCGTACCCCGCCGGGGCTTCACTACTTACCTCCCTCCGTTTCAACCCCCGCAAATACTCCTTCTGCGAAGACGTAATGCGGTAACTTTCAATTGCCTTTTGTATCGCCTTATTATGCGTCCACTTTTCCAATCTTTTTTCCTCGATAAAAGGAATCACCGCATCCCACTGCTTTGCAAGCGCCGTGGCAAAATACCATGCAACCATCATTTTAACATAATATTCTTCCGACTCTACGGCTGCCACACTTTCAACATATTTGATATCAAACTCGTCTTCCAAAAAATATGTCATTAGCATACCTATGCCATAACGTACCACATAAATTTCTCCTGATGCCATCCATTCCTCAATCTTCGATAATAACTTTTGAGGATTTTTCTTAAAAACCTTCGGTCGCATCATATCACAGGTTGCCCAATTATCCACATATGGTAAAAAGCGATTAATTTCTTTCAAACAATTATCAAAATCCTTCATGGACTCAATTAAAAATCCATGTAAATTATTTTCTTCATAAAATTCATGGGGCAATTCATTCATGAATGCCTCTGTTTCGCCGTATTTGGCCATTTCCTTAGCAAATTTACGTAAGGCAGGGGTTCTTACCCCTATAATGGTTTCAGGGCTGATTGTGGGCATTAAGCGGCTGTGAAAGGCTTTGTATTCTAAATCCTGCATTTCAAAAAGCTTTTCTCTAATATCTTTAACGGTATACTCTGTCATTTTTACACTTTCTCATTCACTCTTATTCATCAATAACCTGCAGTCGAACAACTACCACTTCCGGTCTGTTATTAATACGCACCGGAATCACACTATTGCCAAGTCCACGGCTGACTACCATCGTGGTTCCGCTCTTCGTAAAAGTTCCTTCCGTATACTCCGGAAACAGCCCGGCTCCCGGTGCGATTACACCACCAATAAAAGGAATTCTAAACTGTCCTCCATGATAATGTCCCGACAATACTAAATTGATATTGCTTTCTGCATATGTATCAAACAACTCCGGACGATGAGATAAAAGAATGGTATAGCCTTCTGCATCTGCTGTCAGCTCCGGTATCACTTGCTTCGCTAAAACGATATTATTTCCGGGCATATCCGGATCATGAACACCTGCAATATTTAAATCCATGCCTTCGAACTGTCCGCTGTACATAGTATTATTTAGCACAAATACACCGGCTTCTTCCAAACGTTTTTCTAACTCACCATAGGTTGCTCCCAGCCATCCTTCATGATTACCTGTTACATAATACACAGGGGCAATCCCAACTGCCTGCTTCATGAATTCCATAGCTATATTCAAATCCGTATGTGATGAATCTACCAAATCACCTGTCACTGCAATTATGTCAGGCTCCTGCTCTGCTACTGCCTTAAGCAGCCTTGCCTGTTCTTTACCAAACCTTGCATTATGTAAGTCCGAAATCTGTACAATGGTAAATCCGTTCATATCCGAATATTCCGTGCTGACAGGCACCTCATAGACCGTAGTTTGCAGACTGACATTCCCATATACCAACCAGACAATCAACAAAAACATTATTGCAATTAAAATGAACGATTTGACTTTACTTTTTTTCTTTTTTTGTTTTTCCCGTTTCATATGCTTACTTTAAAGAACTTTATCTCCGTTCACTCTCAACTTAAATCCTGCATCTAAAATCTCTGCTGCGCCTCTGCACATCATCATTCGTGCTAGGAAAATATCAAAGTACTCATACATGCTGCAAATATTCTCATCAACAGAAAGATTCAAAACAATAATCTTCTTTTCTTTATCTACCGTAATATCAGACTTTGTAACCGCATAATTTACACGGTCATGAATATCAAAATTAGAACGGTCCTGCGGACGGACGCGGCTTCTTCTAACATCGGTTTTATCCGCAATAATCAATGCTGCCGATACTGCATCCTTAGCTCCGCCTGTTGATTCATCATGATTACCGATTGCAGACATAACCGTTACTCTGTCTTCTAACGACATATCCGATTTCTGCAAAATATCATTGGCTAACAATGCACCATATTCCGCATGATTTTTACGGTTGACTGCGTTTCCGATATCATGCATAAACCCCGCTATTTTCGCCAACTCTATCTCGTGTTCATCATAACCTAATTCTTCTAAAATATATGCTGCACGCTCTGCAACAAAGGCGGTATGTGCCTGGGAATGATCTGTAAATCCCAGCACTCCGAGATTATCGTTTCCTCGCTTAATATAAGCATTTACTTCTTCATTTTTTTTAATTTCCTCGTAAGTCATAAAATAACTCTCCATTTTATTAATGATAACACGTTTATGGGCTCATTGTTTACACACATATTATAACATGATTTTATTGTCTAATAAACTCCTGTTTTCCTTTCCAGTTATAAAATAATGAGATATAATATATTTTAAATAAACATTATATCAAATATGAAAGCAGAGTATTATGATTTTATCCAACAGTGAAAAAGAAAATACAGATAAACAAATCGAAAATATCAGCGACGGAGAATTATTCGAATTGGAAAGTGCAACACGAATTCCGTACAGAGACTATTTCAAACATATTGCTGCTTTGGAAGCGTATGAACAGGGATTAGCCAAGAGAAGACTTTATGAAGAATATCAGGCTTCACAAAAAGCCGATAACCATACTGAAAGTTTCAAGCATTATCAAGTTGACAATTGCAACAACGAATTTGATCCATTATTAACCGCGATACAGGTTTATGATAAAGATGAATATGATGTAGATGGTTTTGACTCACAAGGCTATGATTGTGAAGATTATAATCGCGCCGGTTTTAACCGCTATACAGGTTATGACCGTGGTGGCTATGATATTCACGGCAATTCCAGAGGTGGCGACTTGACCCGTTTTCCGAAACTATAATGATATAAAAAAGTGCAATCAATGAAAGATTGCACTTTTAATTTTATGTAATATTAAATTTCACGAAAATCCGCTTTGTCATTTGGCTTTTTTCCAATTAATAAATTAGCAAGAACACCAATAGCTCCCAATGCCGTAATAACCACATCATCAAGCTGACCAACTCCTGCCATAACATCAGGTATAATATCCAGAGGTGAAATATCATATCCAAGCACAACGGCAATAATTAAAATTGTTACAATAATTTTTCTCAACTTTGACTTTTCCATACTCAAACTCTCCTATTCTGAAACACTCAAATAACATACTAAATTCTTTATTAGTATTATATCTGTTAAAATTAGTATCGTCAAATTGCTCAAAATATTTATATTATCATAAAAACGGTGGATATTCATATATGCCGGAAGCTTTCTTCGTTCCTGATTCTTTTACTTCCATTATAACTACCTTCAACTCTTATTCCTTATAAATTGCGTACGGCATTGCCTACCAATATACAAGTTTTAATGTGAAATTTTGTATGTAAAATGTGTATACAAACAAAATTGGCAAAAATAAAAAAGCTCCAAAGCCTTAATCCATAAAGCTTTGAAGCATTTCTTTTTACTGCCGGCGACCGGAATCGAACCGGTACGGGAGGTTAGTCCCGCAGGATTTTAAGTCCTGTGCGTCTGCCAGTTCCGCCACGCCGGCATAACCGATATTCGGTTAGTGGAACCTATAGGGCTCGAACCTATGACCCTCTGCTTGTAAGGCAGATGCTCTCCCAGCTGAGCTAAGATTCCATAAAATAAAAAACGACCCAGATCGGACTCGAACCGACGACCTCCGCCGTGACAGGGCGGCGCTCTAACCAACTGAGCCACTGGGCCAAAATGGACCTTCGGGGACTCGAACCCTGGACCGACCGGTTATGAGCCGGTTGCTCTAACCAACTGAGCTAAAGGTCCCAACCCCTAAGGAAGGGTACAAAGCCGATGATCGGACTCGAACCGATAACCTGCTGATTACAAATCAGCTGCTCTGCCAATTGAGCCACATCGGCATGTGGACTTTATAAAAACTACTGTCTAACCCAACTCTGATATAATACCATATCTTTATCCATTTTGCAAGTAGTTTTTTTAATGACTCCGACGGGAATCGAACCCGTGTTACCGCCGTGAAAGGGCGATGTCTTAACCGCTTGACCACGGAGCCAGCTTCTAAACGGTTTCCCGTCTAACTCCCCAAGCAGGACTCGAACCTG
>SVFD01000015.1 GCA_015057025.1 Lachnospiraceae bacterium
TAGATATTGTGAGAAGGGTGGAGAATTCGTTTAAGGACAAGCACTATTTGAAACTTATTTCTACATCCAGACAAAGATGGTTCGACGATGAAATTGAAGTTATCGCAAAAGGAATTGTAGATTTTCTCAAGGATTTATAATTTATAAGATACATAATATGTTATTTATGTCCGTAGAGAGGCAAGGGTAATGCCCGAAACCAAATATCTCATTAGCGGGTAGGCAGTCAGAGTGATGGCTGTCTATTTTTATGTTGAATTATAGTTGGAACAGATGTATAATTTGGTTGGGACATAGAAAATATATAAAAAATTACGATATAGATTGGAGGTTGTTTACATGGATGTTTCAAAAAGCGATTGGAAATTATTTAGAGCTCGCATTGGTGATTGGCAGGAAACATATATGGAACGCTTGGTTAAGGAATATATGGATTTATTAGTTGGAGAAGAGAATGCTTCAGACAAGTTCTGGAAGTTGGAAGAACGAATAAAAAAGGATAAGAAACATCCGGGAGTAATGCTCGAATTAAGCAAAGGGAATATGGTCTTTGATATTGTGGCATTGATTAATAGTGGTGTAATTACAACTGCAGATTTGGAAGGTTTTAGTGCTGAATTAAAAGAAAGTGTGGATTTTCTTTTGCATAGGTAGCAGAAGGTATTATGTACATAGGAATTGCAGGTGATATTTGTGAATATAGAAGCGTATGATGCGGAGTCTTTAAGGAAACTCGTCAGACTTCTTGAATATGAGAACAGATTATTGAAAGACAAACTAAAGAAAGAAAATATTCCGTATGATGAGGTTAATCCTTTCGAAGATACGATAGACAATGTGGAAGAGTATGACCCTGATCAGGGAGAGCGTATTATTAATCCAACATATATAACAGAGGAAATGGCAACTCACTTCTTTTCCATGTTTTGGGGACGGGAGGATGTTTATGCAAAGCGTGGTAAGAACGGTGGTTATTTTCCGCAATGTGATAATAGATGGGATGCCAGACTTTGTCCGAAACAAAGAGGTGAAAAGGTTTTCTGTGATGAGTGTGAAAATACCAAGTGGACACGACTGGATGTTAAGAAGATTATTGCACATCTATTAGGGTATAAAGATGACGGCTCAGATGTAATAGGTGTATATCCGCTGTTGCCGAATGGAATGTGCAGATTTATTGTATTTGATTTTGATAATCATGAAAAAGGCGCAGAGGCAACAGATTTTGCCAATACGGATAATGAATGGCATAAGGAAGTAGATGCGTTTAGGAAAATGTGCGAGATAAATGGTATTAAGCCGTTAGTTGAGCGTTCTCGTTCCGGTAAAGGTGCTCATGTATGGATTTTCTTTAAGAAGGCAATACCGGCTTCTGTAGCAAGAAATTTCGGATTTTTGTTATTGGACAAGGGTTCTGCATCTATTAATTTAAAATCCTTTCATTACTATGACAGAATGTATCCGTCTCAGGATGTGGCAAGCAGTATCGGGAATCTGATTGCATTGCCCTTGCAGGGACAGGCAATTAAAAATGGTAACAGTGCATTTGTGGATGAAAATTGGAATGCCTATCCGAATCAGTGGGATGTTTTGTTGAATAAAACAGAAAAATTAGGTATAGAGGATATTGAAAAATATATGGCGAAATGGCAGGCAGAGTTGGCAGAAAGCCGGGGAATGCTTGCCGGTACCGATATAAATAACAGACCAAAGCCGTGGAAGAAGAAATGTGAGTTTGTTAAGGCGGATGTTGTTTGCAAGCTACACATGGTACTTAGTAATGGTGTTTATATTGACACACTAAATCTTATGCCGAGAATACAAAATCAGATTCGCAGTCTGGCTGCTTTTGATAATCCGGAATTTTATAAAAATAAGAGACTGGGGTATTCCAATTACTATAATTTTAGTGCTGTATATTTGGGCAAAGACGTTGATGGGTACATACAGGTTCCAAGAGGGATAAAAGAACGAATTATTGAGGAATGTAATAAAGCCGGAATTGCTGTTGATATCTCTGATCAAACGGAAAAAGGACGTCCAATCAGAGTTTCTTTTAAGGGAGATTTGCGGATGCAACAGGAACTGGCAGCAGAGAAGTTACTGACCTATTCGGATGGAGTATTAAGTGCTGCAACAGCATTTGGTAAAACAGTTGTGTGTAGTTATCTGATTGCGGAGCGCAAAGTAAATACGCTTATTTTGTTACAAAGTAAGGATTTACTGAATCAGTGGGTGGATGAGCTGAACAAATTCTTGGACATTAAAGAAGAACCACCGGAGTATGAAACAAAAACAGGCAGAAAGAAAAAGAGAGACAGTGTTATAGGTATTTTGCATGGTAGTAAAAATACATTGACAGGTATTGTAGATGTTGCCATGGTTGGCTCTATGTATAGCAAAGGTAAGTTTAATGACCTGATTAATTCTTATGGAATGGTAATTATGGACGAATGTCATCATGCGGCATCCAATACGTCTGTGGAATTATTGCAGAAAATCAATGCCAAATATGTATATGGAGTTTCTGCGACGCCGAAGCGTGGAGATAGCTTAGATAAAATTATCTATATGCTACTTGGACCGCTTCGCCATAGATTTACGGCATTGGAGAGAGCACAGGAGCAGGGAATAGGTCATTATTTTGTACCAAGGTATACAAGAGTTGTAGACACTGCTGACAGCAAGGATGACATTAACAAAGCTTACAGCCTAATTAGTACCAGTAAGGTGCGTAATGAGATGATTATAAGTGATGTAAAGAAAAGTATTGAGCTGAATCAGACTCCGGTTATATTAACCAGATTTAAGGAGCATGCAAAACTTCTGTATGATGCACTGAAAAGTGAAGCTGACCATGTATTTCTTTTGTATGGTGACAATTCCGACAAGGAAAATGCAGAGATACGAGTAAAGTTAAAGCAGGTTCCTAAAAATGAAAGTCTTATTTTGGTTGCAACCGGACAGAAGATAGGAGAGGGATTTGATTTCCCAAGACTTGATGTATTAATGCTTGCTGCGCCGGTATCCTTTGAAGGACGTCTGGAGCAGTATGTAGGAAGATTAAATCGTGACTACGAAGGGAAAGAAGCTGTTTATGTATATGATTACATTGATGCTCATGTGAGATTCTTTAATAAAATGTACGGCAAAAGGTTGAAAACATACAAGCGAACCGGATTTTCCATATGGACGGGTGATGAACATACTAAGCAGATAATTAATGCTATATATGACTCCGGTAATTACACGGAGAAATTTGAGCAGGATATTGTGGAAGCGGAAAAATCAATTGTGATTTCCAGCCCGGATATACGACAGGACAAAATTGACAGATTGTTGTCATTAGTAAAAGAACGACAGGAAAAAGGTGTACATGTAACTGTCATCACAACAGACCCGGAAGAAGTGGTTTATGGTAGTGCAGATGTATGTTATAGCTTGATTAACGAGATGAAACAAGTGGGAATAAATGTAGTGACGAAGGCAGAAGTTGAAGAACGATTTGCTGTTATAGATGATGAATTGGTATGGCATGGAGGTATGAATCTGCTTGGTAAGGTAGACATATGGGACAATTTAATGCGTATCAAAAACCATCAGGTAGCGGCAGAATTGCTAGAGATTTCACTCGGTATTATAACAGAATCTGAAGGAGGCTGATAACTATATGAAAAAACAACTCAGATGCTACATCTACACCCGTGTATCCACCTCCATGCAGGTAGATGGTTACAGCTTAGATGCGCAAAAAGATAAATTGCATAAATACGCCGATTACCAGGATATGATTATCGCCGGAGAATATTCTGATGAAGGTAAATCCGGTAAAAGTGTGGAGGGTCGTCTGCAGTTCCAGCAGATGCTTCAGGACATTGAATCGTGTAAAGATAACATCGATTTCGTACTTGTATTCAAATTATCTCGATTCGGACGAAACGCAGCCGATGTTTTATCATCCCTTCAGAGAATGCAGGATTTTGGAGTTAATCTTATCTGTGTGGAAGATGGTATCGATAGTTCTAAGGATGCTGGTAAACTTATGATTTCTGTTTTATCTGCGGTGGCTGAAATCGAGCGTGAGAATATATTGGTACAGACTATGGAAGGTCGCAGGCAGAAAGCCAGAGAAGGTAAGTGGAACGGTGGTTTTGCTCCTTACGGCTATCAGCTTATCAACGGAGAACTGCACATTGCCGAGGACGAGGCTGAGATTATTCGGATTATCTATGATAAGTTTGCCAATACCACGATGGGAATTGCGGCCATTGCTACATTCTTAAACAACAGCGGATACAAGAAAAAACTTCGCCAGAACAATACCATTGAAGGCTTCTCAACATCCTTTGTAAAAGGTGTATTGGATAATCCTGTATACTGTGGCAAGCTTGCTTTTGGCAGAAGAAAGAATGAAAAGATTCCGGGAACAAGGAATGAGTACCACATTGTAAAGCAGGACAAGTATATGCTGAATGATGGTATTCATGAGGCGATTGTTTCAGAAGAATTGTGGGATCAGGTGCATAAAAAGAGACAGGAAACCGGTGTTGCTAATATCAAAACTCACAGCTTGGATCACGAACATATTTTATCCGGAATTATCAAATGTCCTATTTGCGGAAGTGGTATGTATGGCAATGTAAATCGTAAAAAGCATCCGGACGGTGGACATTACAAAGACTATTTTTACTATGCCTGCAAGCACAGAACCTTTGTGAACGGTCACAAGTGTACTTATCGCAAGCAGTGGAGTGAGGATAAAATCAATGCGGCCGTGGAAGAGGTTATCCGTAAGCTGGTGAATAATCCGAAGTTCAAAACAGAGATTCAGAAGCACATCGGACAAAGCATTGATACACAGGAGCTGGACAAAGAGCACACAGGCTTACAGGAGCGGTTAAAGCAGGTCATCGGTGCCAAGAATAAGTTGGCGAATCAGATGGATAATTTATCTGTATCGGACAAGCATTATGACAAGAA